>OY970122.1:0-2275000 GCA_963705895.1 Candidatus Aminicenantota bacterium
CGCCCCGCTGGCCGGTTTCCCACTCTTGCCGCGGGAAGGCGCAGAGGATCAAGGACGTCACGATTACCGATTGCGCCGTTCGGCAGGCAGGCCCGAAATCCTCGAGGCCCTGCTGCGCAAGATCTCCAACGACCTTCACGCGAGGGCTTACAACATGATCACCGTGGATAGCTTGCTGCAGGACCCTCTCCTTCGGGCTACGTGGGGCTTCATCGGCTACGCCGAGTCGTCTCGAATATCGTGCTCTTCGCCAAATACCCGGCGTCCTCGCCGAGGGGCGCATCGATGCCGCCCGGCCGTATATGGACCTGGCCATGATCTGAGGCGAGAGGTTTTGCATGAACCGTGACGAGACCATTCCTCTTGGGCAGATGCCGAAGAGCGGCGAGGAGTCCGGACGGATGATCTGGCGGAATTCTGCGCTCTCGGGACGAGTCTTTCGACCGCATGTCCGTCTCCCCAACGGCGTCTCGTTGAGGATCGTCACCTTCACCCCAGCAAGGCGGCAGCCGTTCCCCGTGGTCCTGGTGCCGGGATTGGTCTCGGTCATGTTGACGTTCAAGAACATGCTGGTCGAACTGACACGGGACTTCGTCGTCCATTACGTCGAAACACGGGAGAAATCCTCGTCGGTGGTCAGGGGAACGGTCGATTACGATGTCGGAGCGATCGGCTCGGATATCATCGAAGCGGTTCCCATCTGGGTCTGGAAGACCGGAAGTATATCCTGTTCGGGGCGTCGCTCAGCGCCACGGCCATGGTCGATCGGCCGGCGATTTCCCGCACGATCCTCTCTGTCTGATCTTGCTCGAACCGAACGCGATTTTCGATTACCCTCCTTGGAGCCTCCCTATGATCCGCTACGCCGCCCCCTTCTACCGCTATATCCGGCCGATCGCCAAATGGTATCTGAAAAAGTTCCGCGTGAACACGGCGGAGGACTATGAGATGTACCAGATCAATTGCCGGGCCCTGGATGCGGCCGACCCCTATAAGCTCAGGGATACCGTGCTCGCGATATGCTCCTATCGAATATGGGATCGCCTGGGGTCGGTCCAAACGCCGACCCTGGTCGTGAGCGCCTCGAAAGACACGTTTCACCGACACGGGGATATCTTGAAAATCATTTCCATGATCGAGAAGAGCACGTCCTGCGACCTCGAAAGGCACAAGCGAATACACAGCCCGGAACTGGTCGACCATGTGCGGGAATACGTCCGGAGCCTATAAGGACGTCGCCGTCGTCCTTGGGCGAAAGCCGTCCGGAGCAGGGGGCCGTCCTGTTTCCCGCCCCCGACAATCCACCGGCCATGTTGTCTCGCGGCCCGAGTCCTCTAATCCCGAACCTCGGAGGATCCGCCACGAAAAATAGGAACGAGAACAGATTCCTGGGGCACCCCCTGGCCACCGGTGCGCTATCGAATACGCTCAAGCTGTTGTGGGGCAACGGGGGCGTCGACGGCCGGTTCATTTTGAGGGCCCTCAACATCATTCTCTCGAACCTCGTTTTGACTCCCTTTCGCCTCCTCGAGGTCTCAAGTGGGCGGGCGAGGTCGAAAAGATCGAGGTTCGGGACGCCCCCATCTTTATCATCGGGACCTGGAGAAGCGGGACGACCTATCTCCATAACTTAATGGCCCAGGACCCCGGCCTGGGCTTTGTCTCGACACTTCAGGCCTTTTGTCCGGACCTTTGCATCGAAGGCGTCAAAGTCCTTTATCCGATATTCCAAAGGTTGCTCCCCAAGAAAAGACCCATGGACAACATGGCCATGGCCCTCGAGTATCCGCAGGAAGAGGAGTACGCCATGGCCAATCTCTCCCCCTATTCTTTCTACATCGGCTATTCGCTGCCCCGGAGGATGGCCTCGCTCTTCGACATGCTGTCCTTCGAGGACGGCTGCGGCGACGTCCTGGACGCCTGGAAGCGGGTCTATCTCAGGGTCCTGAAAAAAGCGACCCTCATCAAGGGGGGAAGGCGACTGGTCGTCAAGAATCCTTTGAACACGGCGAGGATCCCCGCCCTGCTTGAAATGTTCCCCGACGCCAGGTTCGTTTTCCTTTACCGGAATCCGTACGTCATTTATTCCTCCCTCTTGTACACGTTCTCCCGGATGATCGGGGCGTTCCAATTGGAGCGGGTGGCGACGGAGGAGATCGAGGACAACGTCCTCGCGATCTACGAGAAGATGATGCGTGCCTACTGGAAGGACAGGGGGTCCATCCCGCCCGAGAATCTGGTGGAAATCCGGTTTGAGGAATTCGAAAAGGATCCCCTGGCGGCCGTGGAAGGGATCTACCGGCGGCTCCGTCTCCCCGGTTTCGAGAGGGCCAAGGACAGGTTCGAGAAATATCTCGCCTCGCAGGCAGGCTACGAGAAGAACCGGTACACGGTGAGCTCGGAGACCGTCGACCGGATCTCCCGGCGCTGGCGATTCGCCATCGAAAGGCTGGGCTATTCTCCTCCGGAATAGACCCGGCCCTCGTCACTTGGCCAGAAAGGCCAGGGTCAAAAACGGCAGGTAGGTGATGAGCAGGACCGTGGCGATATGCACGGCCAGGAAGACCCGGATGTCCTTATAAACCCCGATGATCGACTCGCCGAAGCGGTAGGACGACAGGTACAGGTTGAGCCCGACGGGCGGCGTCAGATAGCCGAGCTCCATGTTGGCTAGGAAGATGATGCCGAGATGCACGGGGTGGATGTGAAAAATCTGGCCCAGCGGGATGATCAGCGGCACGACGACGAGAGTGGCCGAATAGATGTCCATGAAGCAGCCGACGACGAGCAGGACAAGGTTCAGGAGAAAGAGAAAAAGATATTTCGAAGAAACCGCGCCGAGCACCCAGGCGGTCAGCTTCATCGGGATCTCGGCGTCGACGATGTAGTACGACAGGGCATAGGCCAGCGCCAGGATCGTCAGGGTCCCGCCGATGATGGGAAGGCACTTTTCCGAAACCTTGGGGATATCCCGAATCTTCAGGTCCCTATGGACGAGGACCTGGATGACCAGCGTGTAGAGGGCGGCCACGGCCGCGCTCTCGACGAGGGTCAGGGCCGCCGCCGCGGCTGCCGTAAGGAGGGCCAGGACACCCAGGGCCGTCATGATGTACGATAAGGCCTCCTTCAGCCGGCCGGGCACGGGCCGCCCATCAGGACTCGAACCGTTCAATACGTACCGGACAACGGCGGCGGCTCCCACCGCACACGCGACGAGAAGCCAGGAATGCCCCGGCCACATCATCAAGGGGACAAAGGCGGCGGTTACCGTGAATCCCAGGGCACGCACGGCGGCCGGACTTGTCCGCGCCTCGGGGTCTTTGCCGATCAAGTGCTCGAGCGTCAGGATGAAGATGATGAAGATCGCCAGCCTGTGGACAAAGCCCGGCCGGGCCCCGAAGTACCCGAGAAAGACGAGAACCGGCAGCAGGAGTTCCCAGATCGATTCCCGCAGGCCCGTGAGCGCCTCCCTGAGCTCGAAGGGCTGGCGTTCGACCTGCTTCCTTGCGGCGTAAATCACGGAGATCGCGACCATGGCCAGGACGAACGCGACCCCGGGAAGCAGCCCGCCCTTGAACATCTCTTTGATGCTGATCCGGGAAGAGACGCCGTAGATGATCACGGGCAGGCTGGGCGGGAACAGGAGGCCGATGCTCCCCGAGGCGGTCAGGAGGCCCACCGTGAACCCCCGGCCGTAGCCGGCGCCCGTCAGAATATAGAAGAGAAGGCCTCCCAGAGCGACGATCGTCACGCCCGAAGCGCCGGTGAACGTCGTGAAAAAAGCACAGACGAGGACGGCCATCACGGCCATGCCTCCCGGGAACCAGGCGAACAAGGACTTGAACAATCGCACGAGCCGTTCTCCCGCCCGGCTCTCCGAAAGGAGAAACCCGGTCAGTGTGAAGAGCGGGATGGCGGCGATCGAGAATCCGGTCAGCATGGCGTAGGCCTTGCTGGGGACGATTTCGAGCGATAGGGACTGACGCGCGAACAACAGGTAGGCACAGCCGCCCAAGACAGCGAAGATGGGCATGTTGAACAGCGCGGAGACGATCAGGGCGACGATCAGAGGAGTCCCGGCCTGGGAGACGAACGCCGCCAGCGGCTTCTCGACGGCGGCCAGGAACGGGGGTAAGGACCCGAACACGACGGTGACAACCTTAACGACGGAACTGAAAGAGAGGACGGTCCCGAGGATCACCCCAATCGCAAGCCCCAGGGCCTTGCGCTTTCCGCCCTTGAGCCCGGTGACGAAGCGGACGGCGATCAGGAGGTAGCCCAGGACCATCACGGATACGACGAGTTGAAGAGGCAAGAAACCGATCTTCTGGCCGCTCTCGAATCCCTGGAGGACAAAGGCCAGCGAACTCCAGGCCAGGGCAAAGCCGAGGCCGCAGCCGAAGACCACGACGACCGTCCTGACGGTCTCTCCCAAGGGGCCCCTGAACGGCAGCTTGAGGGCCAAGGCGAGATGCTGATTCCGCCGGGAGGTCACGGCTCCGGCGAGGAACGCGGCCACCAGAACTAGGTGCTTGGTATAATCGTTTGAATTCGGCAGCGAGGACGCGAAGAATATGCGGACAATGACCTCCAGCGCCGGAACGAGGACGAGGAGATAGAGGGAAAGGTCGGCGGCGGCAATTTCGGCCGCGTAAAGTCGGCGGACGATCCTACCGGCCATGCGACTTGCGGTACTCCTCGAGAAGGGCGACGGCCTGGTTGTAGATTTCCTTCGGATACGCCGCGCCGACCATCTTTTCGATGGCTTTCAAGGAAAGCACCCGCCACCTGTCCCAGGCGTCGGCGGGCGCTTCATGGACGACGAGCCCGTTATCCTTCATCACCTTGAGGACCTCGGCCTCGAGCTCGTCCGTTTTCTTGAGGAGACCCTCCGTAGCCTTGAGGACGGCCTTTTCCATCGGCTCGCGATAGGCGACCGGGATCCGCTCCCAGGCCGACCCGTTGAGCAGGAACCAGCCGACCATGACGGACGCCGGCAGGTTCAACATGTGCGGGGCCAGAGCAAAGAACTGGGCCGAGGCGGCGATGAGAGGCGGGAAATAAATCGCCGAGACCATGCCGCTCTGAAGGGCCATCATCATATCCTTGACCTCGATGGGGATGACCCGGTAGCCCATGGCCTTGAAGGCCTCCTCCAGCCCCGGCTCGCCGCTGACGAGCGAGATGCGGAACTTTTTGAAGTCCTCGGGGTATACGAATGGTTCCTTGGCGAAGAAATAGAGCCAGCCGGCGACCACCCTCAGGACCACCTTGATCCCCTTATCCTCGAGCGGCTTGACGAACGCGGGCTCCATCCGCGCCATGAGATATTCGAATTCCTCCCGTGAATGGAAGAGAAAGGGAATGTTCAGGACATACAGGTTGGGATTGAGACGGGTGACGCCTAAATTGGTGACGACGACGCCGTCAAGGCTCCCGAGCCGTATCATGCGCAGCATTTCCTGCTCGCCGCCGGCGATGCCCCCGGGGTAGATCTTGAGGACGACCGTGCCGTTCGAGATCTTGAACCACTCCGAGGCGATATCGTTGAGCGCGTTGTCCCAGGGCGAACGCTCGGGCAGAATGGTGCCGATCTTGATGACCGTCGCCCGAAGGCTCCCCCCCAGAACGAGGAGCGCCAGAACGAGCGGACCCAGCCGCCGAAGGATGTTCATCCCGACCTCCTTTCCGCTGCGGTCGCCCCCTCCTTCTCGACCAGGATGAAGAAGTCGTCGAGATGGTCCAGAAGCCACCGCGCCTTCCTCCGGTTGATGACGTTGACGAGCCGATTCTCCGGGGCCGAGTCCGGGTCGAAGGCCAGCACCCGGCCGAGGAGGTCGCGGAACTCCTCGACCTTCTGTTCCTTGACGACGACGGTCGTGGCCAGGGCGAGATAGGGAGAGGTGTCGCGGTTCCCGGCCGCCTCGAGGGCCAGCCGGAAGTGCTCCCGCGCTTTGCCCAGATCGCCGCCCATATAATCGGGGAGAGAGCCGTAATAGAGGACATAGAAATTGTGGACGGCGCCGTCTCCGAATCCCGGGTCCAGCTCGAGGACACGCTCCATCAGGGAGGCCGCCTGCGGGAGCGTCAACCCGAGCTTGATATCGAAGGGATCGACGGCATAGGCGGCGATCCAACCGGCGGCCGTCCAGAACAGGGCCGGGACGTCCTGCCGCCTGAAGGGCGCCGCGGCCTCCTTGTATCGCCGCTGCCGCCAATACTGCTGCAGGCGCGGGTTCCTTTTTTCCAGCCCCTGGAGAAGGATATCGCGTCCGCGTAAATAGAGGTTCTTGGCCCGGTTGAGGAAGGCTTTTTTGGCCTCGGCCTGGGAACGCGGGGTCAGGTCGCCAGGGGTTTGCACGAACGCCCTGGCGTACATGACGTAGAGGCTTCCCGTCCGGAGGCGCAATCCTTCATGCTCGGGCTGAGACGCGAGGAGGGATTCATAGAACTTGAGGGCGAAAGGCAGGGCCTCGCCGACGAGCTCGGGATCGTTGTCGCTGGTGAACGTATTTACCCCGGAAGGTGCGCTGAGCGCGTCGGCGGTCTTCTTCATGGCCATGCTCTGGATCGAGCAGGAGGCGAACGCGATCAGCCAACCCGCGGCCATCAGCAGTCCAAGCCGCCGCATTCGAACGGCCAATCGGAACTCGCGGGGCGCGATGATCTCCCCACGGCTGGCTGAGTGCTCGGCGGTTAACAAGTTCCCCCTTTTTTATGGCCTCAAAATAGCAAATTGGCTTAGGGAAGTCAATGAGCGGCTTGAAAAGGCCGGCGATAAAGTGCTACGTTGGGAAGGCGGATCGAGCCGGAGACGGAGAACACGGTCGCTTCGCGGGGATTTGAAGGGCGGCTTGAACGACTTCCGATATCGTTTCCTGGTCAATCCCCGGGCCCGGTCCGGGAAAGCCGTGGAGCGCCTCAAAGAGGCGTTGGCGCGGCCTGCCGGACCGGCTCTCCAGGGCGAGATCGCCATCGTCCGCACTCGGGACGACATGCGTCGCCATCTCGAGGCCCTTTCCCCCGATGAGGTGCCCGTGGCCTGCGGCGGGGACGTATGAGTATCTTGTCCGGAAGCTTCAGAAGACGACGTCCTACGAGTTTGGGGTGACAGCGGTCAATAGTTTGGGCTGGGAGAGCGACATGGCCGTGGTCACGATCCAGTGAGGAGGGGAACGATGAAAAAAGCAGCTTTAATCGTCCTTGGCGTATGGCTGCTGGGAAGCGTAGCCTTAGCGGCGGGGTATCGAATCGAAGTGAAGGGAGCGTACTATTCATCGGAGGACGCGAATTTTCAGGACGTCTACGGGAGCGCAGTGAAGTTCGGGTTGGAAGGGGGGGTAGGTATCGCCAAGAACGTTTCGATCTGGGCGGGGCTGGACTATTTACACAAGACCGGGACGATCGCGATCACGAACGAAGAGACGAGGGTCTCGATCATTCCGATAAGCGCGGGACTGCGATATGAGATCCCGTACGGTGCGAAGCTCCGGTTCCACATCGGGGCGGGAGCGCAGATGGTGTTCTTCAAGGAAGACGCATCGCTGGGGACGACGTCGAAAAGCGGGATCGGTTTCATCGCCACGGCGGGGGGATGTACCAGGTAATCGCGAAGGTTGGGGTGGAGCTCTTCCTCAATTGGTCGACCTGCACGATGACGAATGGTGACGTCGAATTCAAGGTTGGGGGCCTGGACATCGGCGCCGAAGAAGTTGAGCGGTTTAAGGCACAGCGGAAAGGCGAGACTGTCGTTCGATTCAGGGCTAAGAAAAAAACGTTGATTTCTCCCGCGACGGTTAATAGGGAATTGGCCTGTTTAAAAACCGTGTTCAATAAGGCGGTCGAATGGGGAAGACTAGAAAATAATCCTATCCGGAGGGTTCGGAAGTTCAAGGAAAGCAATCCGCGTGAGCGGATCCTTAGCGCCGCTGAAGCTCTGAGCCTTGTCGAAAACGCCGCCCTAAATCTAAGAAGAGCTTTTGGACTCGAAAATTGGATGGCAATATCAGAAGAGATCGGTGTCAAATATCCGCCCTTAGGCGCCTGGGGTGGGACGTCCTGGTCATTTGGGAATGCCAGACGAGACCAACGCGACTTAACCGTCTGACGCGATTAATACAGCGATTTCTAAATAAAATGAATCAAAAGTATCAAGCGTCTCTGTAAAGGGCTCAAAAAACCTCCTAAACGCCTCAAGAAGAAGAGTGGAATGTGTATGGCTTGCGTACGGATTATTGATGCTTTTTTGCAATACGGTGCTCTTTTCTCATCTTAGATCCATAGGTGTCATAATGTTAGCGTTGCGGGGCAGCTTGTTTTTTTCTCCTAAAATGTTTGTTGGTCCTTCGGACCTCATCCCTTAAAAATGGTCCAGACATAATGTGAGTTTTCTGGCAAAATCTCTTGAAGGAGGTTTTGTCGATGAAGAAGTCGAAGTTCACTGAGGAGCAGATCGCCTTTGCCCTGCGCCAAGCCGAAACGGGAACACGGGTGGCCGAGGTCTGCCGGAAGATGGGGATCTCGGAGATGACGTTTTACCGTTGGAAGCGCAAGTACGGAGGGCTCGGAGTCTCGGATCTTCGTCGCTTGAGGCAGCTTGAAGAGGAGAACCGGCAGCTCAAGCGCCTGGTAGCGGACTTGACTCTCGATAAACAGATGCTCCAGGATGTCCTCTCAAAAAAATTCTGAAGCCAGCCCAGAAGCGAGAGCGTGTGGAGCATCTGGAGGAGGCCTATTGGGTGAGCGAGCGGCGGGCCTGCGAGGTCGTCCGGATCTGGCGCTCATCCCACCGCTACCATTCGCACAGAAGAGACGACTGGGCTCTTCGGATGCGGATCCGGGAGATCGCGGAGACACGTGTTCGGTACGGATATCGCCGGGTTCATGTTCTGCTTCGACGCGAGGGCTGGCGCGTCAATCATAAGCAGACCTACCGGATCTACTGCCAGGAAGGACTCAACTTAAGCCGGAAGCGGCCTCGCCGTCATGTGACAGGTAGCCGAAGGATGCTGCGGCCTGATGTCGAGCGTCCCAATGCCTGCTGGAGCATGGATTTTGTGGTCGACAGCCTCTTCAATGGCAGTCGGTTCCGGGCCTTGACGATAGTCGATAATTTTAGTCGCGAGTGCTTGGCGATCGAGGCCGGCCAGAGCATCACGGGAACGGAAGTTGTCACCGTTGTCGAGCGCCTAGTGAAGGGCCGAGGTGTTCCGGGTCGGATTCAATGCGACAATGGGAGTGAATTTATTTCCAGGGTTTTGGATAAGTGGGCCTATGAAAACGGAGTCACGATGGATTTTTCGAGACCCGGTAAACCTATGGATAACGCCATGATCGAGTCGTTCAACGGAACGTTCCGGGATGAATGCCTGAATGTGAATTGGAGGGATAATAATTTCCTTTTCTGCTGCGCTGACTGGATGAGCGTGCATGTAGCCATTTTCCCTCATCCCATCGTTAGGGATGATAAATCGCAGCGTCGTCGGATGTCAAGGTGAGCTTAAAATGGCGGAAGGCGGGCCAGGAAGCCGCGGATAAGCTCAAAAGCGGCGGAAATCCGACAGACCTCTCCGCCCGAGCCAGGGGAAAATCAGGAAAAATATTCGGCCGAGGTTTCAGCGGCCATCAAAAGCTCTTGATAAGCGACTCGAGGCGGAGGAGGCCTCTCCGCGACAAAGGTCAGCTCGAGGTGGGCGATGATCCGATCAACCACAGAGAAGTCGGTAAGGAAGGCGATGACCTTCATCGTGCCGCCGCACTTGGGGCAGGTCATGGGGTCGACCTCATAGACTTTGCGAATCATCGCCGCCCAGCCCTTCGAAGGGATGCGCAGGAGGTCTTCTTCGACCAGGCGGAGTACCAGGGGATTCTGGGCCGCCCTCCGGACCTTCCCTCGGTGGGCATTGGCATAGAGGCCGTAGTATCGGACCATGACTTGCCCTTTGTCGGGGATGTGGGATGTGACCCGGGCGATGAACTCCAGATAGTCCATCGTCTCTTGCTCGGCCGCGTTTTTACCATATCGGTAACCAACCTTGCCCTCGGGCTCCAGAAACGAGAGCCTCTCCAACGACAGCACCGTCCGGATCATGTACTTTCCGACCCGCTCGGCCTCCGGTTTGGTCTTGGCCCTCACCTGGCTATGGACTGAGAAGCCTGTATGCCGCCAGGAGAGTAACCGCTCGGCCCATTCCGGGCTAAGAAGCTCCTTGTGAACCAGAAAGGACAGCACTTCCCGGGCGAAGATCTCGGCCAGCCGCGCGTCGTCCAGCCCCGGAATCTTATGGAAGATCCCCGCCTCATCCACTCCGCCCTCGGTCACCAGAAAATGGAGGTGGGGGTGAAAATTGATCCGGTCCCCGAAGGTCTGGATGGCGGCGACGACGCCGGGCGCAAGCACGCTCCCTGTCACAACCTCGAAATATCGGGTCAGGGCCCGGAGGGCGCAGCGGCAGAGATCGCCAAGGAGCTTCCTTCGGAACTTAAAGAACACCCGCAGCATCTTGGGCACCGTGAAAACGACCTGGCGGTGAGGTAAATCCAGAAGGAGAGTCTCCCGCATCCAGTCGCCCCACTCCTCCAGCCGCTTGGCGTGGCAGGAGGGACAGAAGCCGCGGGTGCGACAGGAGAACATAACGAACAGCTCCTCCCCACAGTCCGGACAGCGGATGCGGGCAAAGCCGCACTTCGGATTGCCGCAGTCGAGGTAGCGCTCCACGACTCCCTTGACGATTGGCCGGAGGAAACCGTACTCCTTCTCGAAACGAGTCTCATACTCCGCCTGAAATCGCTCGAAATGGTGGAACAACACACGGTAGAGGACGGTCCGCTCCGGATGCCGGGAACGATAAACTCCCGCCATGGCGGGAGAATGACCTCAAGAAACGCGCCAAAGTGACGAATACGACCGCGTCTCCCTGGAAAGACGCTATGCGCCCCGGCGCGGACAGGGAAATCAATCAAAAAAACGTCAACCGGCGTTGTCGCTCGACCCGGAGAATGACATGAAAATGAAGCATCCGTCGACTGTCGCAAGGTCACGATCCTCTGCCAATTCGCCGATGTCTTCGCGCCGAGAATGTCGCGCCTCCCCTAAATTTTTCCGGCACCAGGAAAGAAAACAGATAGAAGCGGCGCGAAAGCGACCTCGCTTTCACGACCGTGAAATAAACGAATCTGCCGGGGTGGCGGAATTGGCAGACGCAAGGGACTTAAAATCCTCCAGGAAGAATTTTGTGGCTATTTCCTAAAATCCATAGTGTCAGCAACTTACTGAAAATTTAATTGGTTACCGAAATTAGGGCGTAGCGTATTGCTCCAACCTTTTGTATTATTTGCGCGGCTTGGTGCAAGTTGAGGGCACATAAGGGACACAGCGTAGGATCTCCAGTTAAAGGTTTGTACGATTATCCGCAAGGCTTACGAGGTAAACCTTCTGATTTATCCTAAGTACGGCGGCCTGGCAGCTGAGCTGGGCTTTTCGGCCGACGGTGATGGCCGCTGACCGTTGCTCAGCCCGGAGCGGCGCGGCGGGGAGGGTGGGGGCGCCGGTGATGAGGAGACAGGCGGCGAGAAACGGAGAAAGAAGAAAAAGGACTCGACGCTTTAGGGATTACTCCATTTTCAGGATGACGAACTCGACGCGGCGGTTGAGCTGGCGATGCTCGTCGGTGTCATTGGGCGCCACGGGCACGGATTCACCGTATCCCCTGGCGCGCAGCCGCGACGCGGCCACGCCGTGGTCCAGGAGATATTTCATCACCGCCCCGGCCCGATCCTGGGATAGCTTGAGGTTGGAGGCGTCGTCGCCGACGTTGTCCGTGTGCCCCGCGATCTCGATCTCCATCTTGGGGTACTGGTTGAGGATGCCCACCAGGCGGTCGAGCTCGACTTTGGACTCGGGCAAAAGGGTGGCCTTGGCGAACTCGAAGAAGATGTTGTTCAGGCGGATCTTGGCGCCCGGCTTGATGGGGATGAGCAGCAGGTCGCGGACGAACACCTCCCCGGGCTTGGCCTTGGTCAGGTCGATCCTGTCGCTCACGGCGATGTAGCCCGGGGCCTCGGCGCGGAAGCTGTAGGTCTCGCCGATGGGCAGGACGACCTGGTATTTGCCCGTGGTCTGGTCGGAGTTGGCTTCGCCGGCGCCCGTCCCGTCCCGGAGCCGCTCGTAGGTGATGCTGGCCGCGAGCGGCTTGTCGCCCGGGTCATGCACCCAGCCGCGGATGAAGGCGGTGGGCACGGGTCTCATGTCCTCGGGCAGGCCGAATTCATAGATATCTTCCTTGGTGTTCTCTCCTTCCGACATGAAGGCCCATTGGCCCGAGGCGTCGGTGCTCAGGTTCGACTGTTCCTTCTGGTTATTGATGTCCGGGCCGAGGTTCTTGGGCTCCGACCATTTGAGCCAGGTGTCGTCCAGCCTCCGGGTCATATAGAGATCGTACCCGCCGTATCCCCCTTCCCTCCGGGAGGCGAAGTACATGGTCACGCCATCGGGCGCCACGAACGGGCTCATCTCGGCCGCGAGACTGTTGACCGGAGCGCCCAGGTTCTTGGGTTTGGTCCAGGTGCCGTCCTTCTGGAGGAAACTGACGAACAGGTCGTAGTCTCTGTGCGATTCGGAGTTCATGACGCGGACGATCATCACCCGGTTCCCCGGGGCCAGGAAGTAGTCGTTGCGGTCGCCCCAGTTGACGAGGTCATGAATGCGGAAGTAGACGGGTTCGCTCCAGCCTTCGCCCTGGCGGACGGTCTTGGCCACGATCCCGAAGCCCTGGGTGGACTCGGCGGACGCGGGAGGCTTCGCCGGGGCGGACTTGTCCCACGTCTTGGCGGTCTCGATGGCCTGCTTGAATTTCCATAGGGGGTCCTTGAGCCTTTGATCGAAAGTCCCGCCGATGACCAGGGTGTTGCCGTCTGGAAGGACCGAGCACATGTAGGAGGCGTAGATGTTGTTGATCGGCGGAGGCAGCTTCTGGGCCGTCCCCCATTTGCCGTTCGGCTGCCGGAACGAAACCCAGCAGGTTTGATGGGTCAGGTGGACGAGCTGGTCGTCCGACGGGGGAGCGAGCGCTTTGCGCAAAGTGGCTTTCGTAGCCTCGTCCAGGGACGGGTTATTGAGCATGTCCTGGATCTTCTTATCATTCAAGTCTCCGCCCATCTTGGCTTTCATATCCCGGCGGATGTCGTCGTCCACATACCATTCCCGGGTGAAGTAGAGCGTTTGGCCGTCGGCGCTGATAAGGGGCGTGATCTCGCGGGCGGAGCTGTTGACCTCGGGCCCAAGCTTGACCTTTTTCAACCTGGTCTCCTGCCCGGCGGACGTACCAAAAGTCAGGGCCGCGGCCAGTCCGATAAAGAATAGGCGGCGAACAAGCGTTCTCATCTTCCCCTCCTCTCGGGACATCATGGGATCCTCTTTATCACGTCGTCCGGAGGATCGAAGCGGAGCCGGTCCCTTGATGGAACAAAATGCCGCATTCTGGTCGATAGGGCTTTTTGGACTTGAGCCCGCAGGAAAGCGTGGCATGGCCCCGAGGACCCCCTCCGTTCATCATAAGGAATGATAGATACGGGCCCGATACATGTCAAGGAGGCCAGCCGGAACGGCGGGCCCGCGAAACAGGCGGAGATGCCATAGTCTTGGACCATCCCCGTTGGATATCTTCGACATCCCCAAGTCCTTGACAGCCTCCCGCCGTTGACTTGCATTTCCCCCTGGAAGGCGGTGGGGGAAAACATCAACGACGATCCCGATGTTCGGGCGTTGGCCCCAGCTAGTTCTTTCTTCCTGAAAAGGGAGTGATCCATGGTCCACAGAAAAAGAGCGATCTTCTGCGTCGTTCTGGTCAGCCTGACCTTGTTGGTCTCGCCCCGCATCCTCGGAGCGGCCACATTCCAGGCTTCCCTGCAGTCGGACGTGATCGCCAAGGGCTTCAACGCCGTCGTCACGGGGACAGCCGGCCCGGGCTCGCGGATCACGGTCACTGTCACGGAGCCCGCGGCGGTACCCCCGGCCAACGGCACGGCCGAGGCATCCGGGCGCTTAACGATCCAAGTTGGTCCATTCCAGGCCAAGGGCAGCTATGGTCTGATCGTTCAAGCCGGAACCGACCGGAGATCCCTCGTTCTCGAGGTGAAAGACCAGGTTACCGAGGGCACCGTTGCCCGGGAAGCCGAACAGTACAATCGAGCCCTGAATGATGCCTGCAGCGCACTTCAGAATTCGCTCAATTCGATGGAGCGGTGCATCGACAGTTTTCCGCACAACGACCCGGGAATCTCCCGGTCCCGGGCAGCCGTCGACCGCCTGCATCAACACTACCAGCAACAGGTCGAGATCATCACCACCATCATCCGGGGCAATACGGAATTCGCCTCGATCGCCGGACTGCCGCACTTCAGGTACGTGTGGCAGGACATCGCCCAATTCTATAGTCACGGTGGTGCGGAGCTGCGCCGGGGCGCCCAGGAACTCACCGCGGTCTCGGATCCCAACGCCATTCTGGATACATCGGACATGTGCGCTTGCGCCCTGAAGACCAAGGCCGCCTTCCAGGTGGCTAAAACCCTTATCGAGGTCATGCAGGACGGTCTGAGGGAATTCTTCGGCTCAAAGTGCACGTCGATTATGGCCGGCGGATTGACGGACGGGATGCTGCAGGGGCTCAACCAGGCCAATCCCGCCGGGCGCGGGACGACGCGTGACGATCAGCATGCCGTCGACCTGGCTCAGTCATTCTCCAAAGTGACATTCGCTGCAATTCTGCCCGCCGGCCGGCTGAGTCCGTGGGATCTCATCTTTGAGGCGATCGACCTGGGCGTGAACTGGGGACTCGATTACTATATGGATTCCCATTGTCTGACCTTTTCCGGAAAAATGTCAGGCCATGTCCATCTCGAAGCCTTGGGAGAGACCGGCGTTGCCTATTGGACTCAGGAGAACGACTGGGAGGGCGACGTGACTCTGACCTGCGCCAAACCCGAGACAACCGGGCCTGTTCCAGTCTGGGGGTTCATCGCCGGCAAGGGCAAGAACTTCCAGATGAACAATATGATGTCCACGCTCTATCCCAAGACATTGGCTTTCGGTCAATTCCTGACGACTCAGCCCAGCAAGATCAGACAGGCTCTGGCCTTTTTCTGTTGCTGGCTGGAGGGGACGGTCTTCGACAGCAAGATCAGTCTCAGGCTCGGGGCGACGAAGGTCGACAGGTTCAACGGCCTGGCCGGAACTCTCGCTACGATCATCATCCCCTTTGCCTCTCCCGTCCCCGAGGTGAAAACCTTTGAGATCGAATTCCAGAATGCGGCCTGGCAGCTGAGCCGGACCTTCAGCCGCGCCGGCACCGAGCATCCGATTACCTGGGAGTTCGTAGGCAGGGAGGAGAGCCGGCGACGGATCATCGATCAATTGAGCCGGGAGCTGACGGCCGCGGGAGCGCGCGGCGTCTTTACTCTTAAGATCGATTTGTGCGCCGGCTGCCCGGCGGATTGGAAACCGGGCATCTGACCAATGTCAATGCAGCGGAACGGTTTAGGGGACGTGTTAGGTTTAATAGCTGAAAATAAGCAAATTATACGATTTTTTTGTTCTTTTTATTTCTTAAGCAAGGTTTTTTGAGGTTGAAAAGATCCGCCAGACAAAATGCCGTTCTCTTTGACTATGCTATAATCTGGCCGTCAGAATTCCTGCCGGGGTGGCGGAATTGGCAGACGCAAGGGACTTAAAATCCCTAGGGGCGCAAGCTCCGTGCCGGTTCGAGTCCGGCCCTCGGCATTATGTTTTCCTTGGTTTTCCCCGGGAGAAGGGGCTTTTGGATTGTCCTTCTGATTTAGTCAGCCTTATCCATAGTTAGGCGAGTTTCATCATTTTTTGGCATACCGGTGGCACACGGGGAGAAGCCTGTTCCTTGTGAAGCACCAGCCCATGGTCCCGAAAAGTGGGGGCTCAGGACACGCTTGCGACACGCAAATAGGATAATCTGTCGTATTGATTTCACCGCGGGGCCGGAAGCGAAGCGGGGACGGCCGCAAAGTTCTTTGGGATATCGACCTCCAGCTCCAGAGGCTTTAGAGCCTCGAATCTTCACTTCACAGGTGGTACAATGAGCGGGGGCAGGTCAGATGTGAGGCGGGCCATGGCCTAACGCGGACGCCCGCTCCACGGCCTTATGCGTTTCTTGGAGAAAAGGAGGCCGATCGATGATACGGCGAAAATCCCTTTTATTCGTCGTCGGATGGATGTGTCTTGCGTCCATCTCGGCGAGGCCCGGTTTTCAAAGAGGATCGCTTCTCGCCTACGTGGAATCCGGCACCATCCTCACCGGCGAGAACGCTCAAGTGACAGGCTCTGCCGACGCGGGGAAAAAAATCGTGGTCACACCCACGGGGCCCAAGCCGCCCCGCGCCGTAGAGACCACGGCTGCGGTCAACCGCGCTTTCTCTGTGGAAATCGGCCCTTTTGAACAGTCCGGGACTTACACTCTAATCGTCACCGCCCAGCGGACCGGGAGCGCCGACAAGGAGCGGACGGTTGTCTTCGTGGAAGTCATCAATCCCCCGCCGGATGCGGAGGAGTCTTTCGAATCGGCCTATGGGCAAGCCCTGGAAGCCGCCGTAGAAGCCTCGGACGAGGCTCTGATCGCGATCCAATCCGGCCTCGACGCGATCCCCGGAAATGATCCCAACCTCAGGAAAGCCAGGGATGACGTCGGCCGCGTCCGTGAAAAAATCCCCGAGCTCCGCCGCGGTTTCCGCCAATTCATCCGGGCCGATGCGATTTTTGAGCAGACGCTGCTCCGCGAGCCCAACCTGGACAAGGACGCGATGGGGGAATTCCGGCAGTTCATGTCCTCGACCGGACAGTCGCTCCGCGAACAGTCCGAACATCTGCTGGCCCTCGGTCGGGAGGCCTCAGGCGGCCAGACCGACGCCTGCGTCGGCGTCGCGTTGGCCGGCCAGGCCCTCCAGGCCGAGAAGTCGGTCCTCGAAATCATGCAATCCGGGCTACGCGATTATCTGACCGATTGGACACAGACCGCCGGCGTCGACTCCGCGGAATCCCTGCCGTCCTGGATTCCGCGGATCCGCGACCGTTTTCTGAAAGGGATGAGCTCGATCTTCGAGGGCTCGCCCGAGGAACAGGTCCTCAACCGGAGCGCCGCCCGGCCCGAGTCCGGTTCCGTCGTCTCGCGCTGGACGATTTGCCGGTCATTGCTCGAGGTGGGCAAGGGGTTCCTCGAAGGCGGCCCCTGGGAAGCAGCCAAAGTCGCGGTCGAGGACGCGGTCGATATCGCCCTCGACGCCTACACCGACACTTATTGTCTCTCCTTCGTCGGCAAGATATCCGGCCATACGCATGTCGAGGCTTTAGACAACGGCCGGCCCATGTACGGTCTCGACAACGACTGGGAAGGGACGGCCCGGATCACTGGGGCCAAGCCCGAGGGAACGAATCCGGTAGCTTTCCGGGGAATCCTCACCGGACGGGCCAAGAATTTCGTGGTGGCCAACTTCCTGCGCTCACTCTACGCCGGCAAGCCAGGGAATTTCCAGTTTCTGACCGGAAAGCCGACGACCACCCAGCGGCTCGGCGCCGTCTTCGCCATACCGCTCGAAGGCACGCTGTCCGGTGGACGGATGGCCCTCAAGGCCCGCAAAGGCGGGATTGATTTCGACGGCCGCGTCATCGCTAAACTGGCGGTGGTCGTCATCCCCTCGGGTTCTCCCGTTCCCCTCGTCCAGAAATACGATACGCCCTTCCAGCCGGGCTGGTGGCAGGTGACGCGGGCGCTGGGGGAAGGAGGAATGACGACGCTCGAAATCACCATGGACGGAGACAAGCGCGCGGTGAAGAAGGAATGGACCCGCGACTTGACGAATGCTGGGGCCAGGGGAGCGTTCAAAATCAAGGTCGATCTTTGCGGCGGCTGCGACGATGAATGAAGCCGTGCTGCTCTAGAGGGCTCTATCCTTAGAGTTCAGTGTGGCGGCTTTTCCACATAGTTCCCATGCTTCCTGCAGTCTTCCAGCCTGAAAATAGAGGTTCCCCAGACTGAAACAAGCTTCTTTATGTTTCGGATCAAATTGAATCGTTTTTAAAGGAAGCCGAAAAGGTGGAGCTGATGGACTATCTAGGGTCAATCGTCCGAGTGGCGTCGCACATCACGCGAGGATAAGCTTTTCTTGTGAAGATTGCAGAAAAGAAAAAAAATTCTAGCTCGATTTTCTAGCTAGAGCTTTTTTCGCTCAGAAAAACTCTTTAGGATCTCCTCTCCGATGTTCGTGCCCTGGCCGAGAAAAACCTCGGCCTCACGTAGCTTGCCGATGAGCCATTCCAGGTCAACAATGGGGTCGGGCCAAGCCAAATGGCTGAAATATAAACAATTAAGCAGATGGGAATCGCCCGTGGATGGCTGTGATATAATCAGGCCATCCGACGCTCTGCCGGGGTGGCGGAATTGGCAGACACAAGGGACTTAAAATCCCTAGGGGCGCAAGCTCCGTGCCGGTTCGAGTCCGGCCCTCGGCACATTCTCTATCGCCTAACGTCTTTGTAGCGTATTAGTTACCACAACCAGGCCAAATATGGCCAAGGGGGGCCAAGGCCGCCGTAATCAGAGGGTTTTGGTCTGTCTACGTCCCTGGGACGTCCCCGGGATTCTGGTAAGTCAGGTCGCTCTCTGCGCAGTCGAAGATGCCGGCTGTTAGCAAAAGGGGGGTTGATGATGGTCTATCTCCCCCGGCCCTCCCGAATTGACATGACGCCACCGCCATTCCTGCATTTGATTCACCGTTCTATTACTGTTATACTTAAAAAAATCCATACGTCGGGGAGACAATGGTTTCGTCAAAAGGAGAAAAGACTCCGACAAAAAAAAAGGATAAGTCTTTTTTTAAAGCATTTCTCAATATACTGCGAAAGAGAAAGATTCTTGAGACTCTCGGCGCATTTATTGGAGGCGGTTGGCTTCTTTATGAAATCGTTCATTGGGTTCTTGTTGAACATTATCACTTTCCGGAAAAACTTATCGATATTACCATCGTCTCTCTCCTTGGCGCCCTCCTGTGCACTCTCAATTGGAGATGGTTTTCTGGCCATGAGAAAACTCGGAAATTCAAGCTGGAGCTTGTCTTAATCCCTCTGGTTTTCTTAATGACAATTCTTCTGGACATTAACCTCATTCTCCACCTGAAAGGACCTGGATCAAAGACTTTCCCAGCCGCTCAATGGAAAAATTCAATCGCTGTGCTACCCTTTGTCGATATGAGTCCCCAGAAAGACCAAGAGTATTTCTGCGACGGCATGACCGAAGAGCTCATCAACCGGCTGAGCAATATCAAAGAATTAAAGGTTCCCGCGAGGACCTCGGCTTTCACGTTTAAGGGAAAAGCTGAAGATATCCGTGAAATCGGCCGGAAGCTCGATGTCGAGAAAGTGCTGGAAGGGAGTGTCAGGAAAGAAGGCAGCCAGCTCCGCATTACAGTCCAGCTCGTCAATGTCTCCGATAGCTATCATATTTGGTCAGAAACGTTCGATAAAGAGCTGACCAAGGTCTTTGCCATCCAGGATGAAATTGCCTTAACCGTCGCGGATAAACTCAAGTTCACGCTACTGAGCGATGAAAGAGCTAAATTAATAAAGCGTCCCACCGAGAATCTTGAAGCTTATGATCTCTATCTACTCGGACGCTTTTTTTACTACAAAAGCACTGAAGAAGACTTAAAAAAAGCCATTAAATACTTCGAACAGGCCATAGCTAAGAATCCAGGCTATGCTCTGGCCTATGCGGGTCAGGCAACATGCTATACCGTTCTTTGCGCTATTGGTTTTCTCGCTCCCAAGGAGAGCTACCCAAAGGCCAAAGAAGCTGTGATAAAAGCCCTTGCGCTCGATGAGGAGCTCGGAGAAGCCCACGCCTCGCTCGGCTATCTCAAGGCGGTTTTTGATTGGGATTTTGCCGGCGCTGAGCACGAGTTCCGGCGTGCCATCAAGCTCAACCCCGGCAGCGTGGATATCTACGTTCTATACTCAATATATTTAGCCTTTGCGGGAAGATTTGACGAAGCCATCGCTGGATTCAAGCGTGCTGTAGAGCTTGATCCAGCTGCGCCAGGGCCCTATACATACCTGGGAGGATTTGGCTATTATATGGCAGGCCGTTTTGATGAAGCCATTGCCCAGCTCAAAAAAGCGCTGGAAATGGATCCGAGCTCTTATTTGGGACAGCTATTTTTAACAGCGATTTATGCAAGTAAGGGAATGTACGGAGAAGCCATTGCCCAGGCCGATAGAGTGATATCTGTTTGGCCGACACTGGAAGATGCCCAGATTTTATGTTTTTTGGGATGGGTCTATGCTGTCTCAGGAAGACAGGAGAAGGCCCGAAACGTTTTAAACCGCATGCTGGATTTAAGAGCGAGACGCTATGTCGATGCCTATAATATAGGGGACGTCTACGCTGGCTTAGGAGAAAAAGAAAAAGCATTCGAATGGCTCAGGCGGGCCTATGAGGAGCATGCCGGTCAATTGATTTGTATCAAAGTTGATCCCTGGATTGAGAATCTGCGCTCTGATCCGAGGTACAAGGAGCTGCTGAAAAAGATGAAGTTAGTCGACTGAAGCAGCATTCATATGCCACTTTTGCCTCAGACCCATCATAAGGGTTGCTAAATTGTAGCGAGAAGAGGCGTCAAGGCAACCAGGAATGGCTGAAAATGAATTAAAATCCCTCGGGGCGCAAGCTCCATGCCGGTTCGAGTCCGGCCCTCGGCATTCCGTTTGAGTCTCCCGCGGCCGCTGTCGACCTTTCCCCACGCTCAAACCTAAAAATTCGCGGCGATGAGGCTTCCGACATAGAGGCTCAGAATGATGACGACGATCGCCACCAGGATATGTTTGACGATCTCCAGGACAGAGTTTTCTTTGTTGTTGCGCGTGATGAGATAGCTGAGGAGGACGAGGAGCAGAAGCCCCCAAACGATCGCCACGATGATCGATCGGGACGTGGAGAAGCCGAGGACGATTCCGATGAAGCTCAGGGATACCAGAAGACGAGAGCCAAAATTCAGCACCGTGGATAGGAGCGAAAGTCTCTGCCCGAGCCCTTCGGTTTCCTTGTAAAGATGGATCCCCAATGAGTCGGAGATGTTGTCCGCCAGGGCGATGGTCAGGAGACTGCCGAGGATCGGTCCCTTGCTCGCCCGGGCCGACCCCAGCCCGACGATGAGACTGGTGTTGGTGATGATGGCCGCCGTGCTGCCGAAGATGTAGTTCTTCAGGTTCCTCAATTCCGCGCGAACTTTTTCCTTCATGGCTTCCTTTCGCTTAAGACCGGCCGCGCTTCGCCGCCCGTCCCTCCCTGCGGGACCCGATCGGCGTCTATCGCCGGTGTGCCGACTCTCGGCTTGCTCATTATGATCCGCCGGCCGCCGGGGCTTCGCCCCGGATGATCTGCCGGCTCAGGTCTTGATGACATGATAGTAACGCTCTCGTTTTCGCTGGGGCGGCTTCAAGGCGAGCCCGTCGGGCTTGTACCCCAATACCACGGCGTACTGGACTTCGTACCCCTCCGGTATTCCGAGCTTTCGGTATCGAGCCGCATCCACAAAATAGAACTTGCTGAAGCCGATCCAGCACGCCCCGACATCAAGGCTTTCCGCGGCGATGAGCATGTTCTCGATGGCCGCACAGGCGTCGGGAACAGGGGAGACGGCATCCTTTCGGGCCGAGACGATGATCACCGTGGGCGCCTGGTAGAAAATGTTGAAGTTTTCAGCTCGGCCCAGGTCGGCGATCCAGCCGATGGGAACCTTCCGCATCTCCGCCTTGCTTCCCACGCTGATGGCGTCGATCACGGCCTTGTCCTGGATGACGACGAAATAGCACGATTGATCGTTATGGCCGGTGGGCGCCTGAAGCCCCGCGCTGATGATGGCCTCGAGGTCGGCGTCGCTGATTTGCCCCGGTTTGAATCGACGGATGCTTCTTCGCCCGGCGATGGTTTTCAATACTTCGTTCATCTTTTTCGTCTCCACGGCCGCTTGAGGCCGGCCCGGCCGGCGCCTGCTGCTCGTGCCTGCTGCGGCAGCCGGTCTTTGCTGCCGCACCTTGCCAATTTTATTGAAATAGGTCCTAAAAGGGAAGCTATTGTGAGCCTTCGCAGCTTTTTTAGCGGTTCGTCTTGAAAAAATCGCTGGTTCAGAAAGCGCATACGCTTCCTGATGCCGAGCATTTACACTTTAAAATGGCTTTCGAATGGGAAAGTGAGGACCGGGTTTTATTTCTCCGCATCTTTTCCCGGCAAGCGGAGGGCTTCGCGCAAGAGGTTCCCCTAGTAGGCTTTGCCCATTGCGGCTTTTGTCTTCCATCCCGGGCTCAGGCGGCCGATGAGACGCGCCTGGGCCATGCCGCTTCGATATCCCGATGATTGCATTGGAACTTGCCTAAAAAATAAGGCCTTGCGGGTGCGCCCCTTTTTATGAAATTTTATCTTGCGGGTGAAGGCCAGAGCACGAGTCCGCAGCCAAGCCACAGGGATGCCGGCCTCCCCGCGTAAGATCAGGGGGGATTCGGGCTAAAATGATACTATATCTATAAAATCGATAGGGTATTGACTTTCTTACCCCGGCGCCTATATTGTTATTGTTAAAAGAAGTCTATAGCAAAAGGAGAATAGGGCGTGTTTTTTGATAAATCATTGGCCCGGCGAACCTTCGGCCTTGTGCTAAGTTTGCTGCTTGGGGCGGCCGTGGCCAACGCTTCCAGCGGGTTGGAAAACAGCGCCCTAGAAATGAACCGTTTTTCCCTTTCCTTGGGCGGCGGCTACGGGCTCTCGGCCGGACTCCAGGGACTGATCGACATCAAGACCGAGCTGCAATTCGGGCTTACGCCCCGGATTCGCATCGGCGCGGGCGTGGGGTATATCGGGAAGAGCGGGAACTCCGGACTGAACCAAAACACGCTCCGGCGTTCGGGCCCATTCCCGGATCAGGGAGCCGGCGACGGCCAAGACATCCGCCTTATTCCTCTGAGCTTGAACGTCTACTATTTCCTGCCGTTGGGTCCTCGTTGGAGCGTTTCCGCCGGCGGCGGCGGGAGCTACTATCTGGCTGACCTTCGCGGCCTGTCGACCAAGAATCATCAGGGCCTCTTTGGCGGCCAGGGCGGGCTCGGCGTAGAGTACCATATTGCTCGAGGGGTAAGCCTTGTCGCCGAGGGGAACTACCGTCTCGTCGATGTCCGGGGCCTGAGCAGGCTGCGACTCAATGATACTCCGCCCGGGGAACCGCTGGCGGATTTCAGCGGCCTGCTAAGGGGGGCCCCACCTCATTCGGGAATCAATTTGCACGGCTTCAGCCTGCGTCTGGGGATCAAGATCAACTTGTGATGACCCGCCTCGTCTTGGGCAGGAGTCTTTCCGAGCCGGAACTTGATTTAGCCTCCTGCGAGCCGGGCTCAAACGCACGGTGCGGTCAAGCCGGCGTCGAGCCCTGATCTCAACCCAGGGCCGGGCTGATTCCTATTATGTCTACCGAACCTATAGGATATTGACATACCCGCGACCGCATGGTACTTTGAGTCATGCCTTGGAGGTCGAGAACGTTGAGGCAATAAAAGATTGGGGCGTCGGCCGAACCGCTCGACCTCGCTATCGTGCCGGCTTCGTTCCTGGACCGCCCCGAAGCGCTCAAGCCGGATTCGGGGGCAAGGGACGACTGGCAGTGATTTCCTTGGAGGAGAAGACCACATGACCTTCAGAACGATTCGTCTTCCGCTTGTTCTGATTGTGCTTCTCGGCCTTTTGGTTGGGACGGCTGCAGCCCACGGCCATCGCGATCACTGGGGCCGCACACCTGATTTTCAGCGCTTTTCTTTTTCTCTGAGTGGGGGATTCGGCCTCGGAATCCATGGCCAGGCGATGCTCGATACAAAGGCCGAGCTGCAGCTCGCTCTGACAAGGCGGGTCCGCGTCGGCCTGGGCGTCGGCTATCTGGGCAGCGAGGGCGGGCGTGGGTATGATCACCGACGGGTCGAGCCCCTCGCCGCGTCAACGACGTTGACGGGTTCGCCCGAATTCGAGCGGCTCTTCGAGCGCGGCCGTGAGTCCCGCGTTCTACCGGTCAGCCTGAACTTGTATTATGTTTTCCCCCTGGGGTATCGCTGGGGCGTCTATGCCTTGGCCGGCGGCTCCTACTATTTTGGAGAATTCCACGGTCCCGATGGAAGGGCTCATCGAGATGCGTGGGGCGGGCAGGCCGGCATCGGAGCGGAGTACCGTCTGGGCAGGCGCTTCCGTCTCATGGTCGAAGGCACCTACCGCCTGGTCGGTTTTCACGGGGGACACAGATTCCGATCTGAAGAAGGGGTGACACCCGCCGCTACGGCAGTGACCGCGAACGATTGGGGCGGCAATGACCGATCCCCAATCTGGTTTCATTCTGCCCATCTCGACTTGAGCGGGTTCAGCCTGCGCCTGGGTGCCAGAATCGGATTCTGAGTTTCGAGCATTTCAGCTCTACCGGAGACTGGGGCCGGGCCAGGATAGCCCGATTCAACCCAAGGAGTTGTGCGAGTTTTGCGTCTGACCCCGGGCTCGGTCGGGCCCGGGATATGCGAAAGCGCACTTCCTAGCGGGACGAGGACCGGAGGGCTTCGCGCAAGAGGTCCTCGAGATAAAGCTTAGCCAGCCCGACTTTGGATTTCCATCCCTGGCTCAGGCGGTCGAGGAGACGCGCCTGGGCCATGCCGCTGAGGTAAAAGCGAAGGTCGCCTTCTTGAGAACCCATCTGCTTTTCCAGACGGACGAAATCCCACTGTAATAAGAAGGGAAGATTCGAGGAGAACTTTATGGCGGCGTTCGATCCCGTCCGCGAGGCGGCCGATTCATAGAAACGGATCTCGGCATATTCGGCCAGCCCTTCGAGCCACTCGAGATCTCGCTCATAGGCCCGAAGCGCGGAATCGAGTCCGGCCCGGCCGCGCCGCGCGTCCCGGATCCCGAGAAACTTCTGGGCAAGGCGGCCGGCCTCGGCATCGTCCGAGGCTTTGAGCGCCCCGGCGAGGGCCGCGCCTTCCTTGTTCCAAGCTGCGACGAAGTCCTGATCTTTATAAGGATAACGGCTCTCAGAGCTGTAAACGCCCAAAGCCGTGGCGAACCTCTCCGGAGCCCACTCGGCCTGGAAGGCGTGAAACACTTCGTGGAGAATCATGACCAGGTGAAAATCCGGGCTCAGCTTGAAGGGAATTTTGCTGTTCATCAGGCCGAGTGTTCCTACGCTGCCGGCATAATGCGTCCCGATTTTTACGGCGAAGTATTGCGAGTCGTGGGCCTCCCGACGGAGATAGAGCCCTCCCTCGAAATCATCCCCCGATACGGTTTCCCAGGGAGCGGAAGGCGTTGCTTCCCCGACAAGGAATTCATAGCGGGCGCCGCACAAAATGATGGGGATGTCGGCCCCGGCCAGGCCTGGCCAGACCCCGTCGCCGGCCTCGGTCTTCAACTTGAGGGTTTCGGCGATCTCCGTCTTGTCCTCGGCGCTCAGAACGGGCTGGTCTTGGGGAGGATTCTGCGGGTCGGCTTTGGTTTCGCGCTTGTCCACGGTCTGTCCCAAACAAAGAACGACGACGGCCATGAGCGCCAGGCAAGCCGTTCCAATACATCTCTTCATTCAATCCTCCGATTCGAGCAGGTTCTTGACTTTGTGTTCGACCCTGGCGAACAGTGTTCTTTGTTTTGATGTCCTCAGCTCATAGAAGTCAGTTTACGAAATGCGCCGAACTAGACCTGGGAAGCCTTCTCCAGTTTTTTTATGACCGAGAACATGAACGTCGCCGAGACGAGACAGGCCACGACCAGGATGAGCCACAGCGACCAGAGCGGCACCCGCATCCACAGCCCTCCGACGAGGCCCATGAGCTGCATCCCGATCGCGGTGGCCACGAACCAGCAACCCTGCATCAAACCCTTGTACTTGGGCGGCGCCACGCGCGACACGAACGAGATGCCGATCGGGCTCAGGAAGAGCTCAGCGACGGTCATCAGGAAAAAGGTAGAGATGAGCCAGTAAACCGACACTTGATTGGCCGCGGGCGCGACCAGACCGCCGAGCTGTCTGGGCGAGGGCAGGCCGATCGAGCCGATGACCAGGATGGTGAAGGTCGCGGCCGTGATCAGCATGCCGATGCCGATCTTGCGCGGGGCCGAAGGCTCCTTTCCTTTCTTATTTAAATAGCCGAACAGCCCGATGACGATCGGCGTCAGGGCCACGATGAAAAAGGGGTTGAAATGCTGGAAGCGCTGGGGCTGGAAAGGGTTGACTTCCGGGTAGCCGTGGAACCTCAGGTAGGCAAGGACGGAAAAGAGGACGACGGCAGCCCCGCCCAAAGAGCGCGACAGGAGGCTGGCCGCTTTGCGAAGGAGGAAATACAGCCCGACCAGGGCCAGGAGGATGGGCAGAAGACCGGCCAGGTCGAACCAGAGGTTGGAGAGCTTGCCCACGCTGGGCACGGTGTAGTCGCGGGCGAAAAAGATCATGGTCAGAGAGCTCTGCTGGAAGGCCATCCAGAAGAAAATGACCACGAAGAACACGAGCCCCAGGGCCACCAGGCGCTCCTTGGTCTGCTGGGGGGTGAGTTGTACGACCTGGTCCTTGTGGGCCGCGGACCTGGCCTTCTGCTTCTCGGTGAAATCCGCGTGCTTGTAATATTTCCGAAATCCCCAGAAGATCAGCATGGACAGCAGCAGGCTGACGAGGGCCACACCAAAGCCGAAATGGTAGGATTTGCTCAAGGCGTTGATGTAGCGCGTCGAAAAGGCGCTGAGCGTGCCCATCGTGACGGTCGAGTCCTGTCCTTGGGCGATGGAGAGGTATTGCCCAACATCGGCCAGCCGGCCCTTGAGGAAATCATTGGCCATGGCCGGGATGCGCGCGTCGTAGGTCAGGTGGGCGCCGCGCAGGACCCAGCTGCACACTTTTTCCGAGGCCGTCGGGGCGAACATGGCTCCGATGTTGATGCCCATGTAGAAGATGTTGAAGGCCCGGTCCCTAAGGGCGCTGTATTTCGGGTCGTCGTAGAGGTTGCCGACCAGGGCCTGGAGGTTCCCTTTGAAAAGGCCGGTGCCGATGGCGATGACGACCAGGGCGGCCACCACCAGGACGAAGCCCGTCTCCATTTGGGTGGGAATGGCCAGGAGGGCGTAGCCCAGGAACATGACGATCATGCCCAGGCTGATGGTCTTGCCGTAGCCCAGGACCTTGTCGGCCAGCAGGCCCCCGAGGAGAGGGAAGGCATAAACGCCGACCATGAACGTGCTGTAAACAAAGCCGGTCGTGGCCGTGCTCAGCCCATATTTAGCCTGCATGAACAGGACGAAGATCGAGACCATGGTGTAGAAGCCGAACCGTTCGCCCATGTTGGCGAAGAAGGCGATGAACAGCCCTTTGGGATGATCCTTAAGCATGGGAGTTCCTCCTGGGATTTTGGTGGGGGAATGCTCGTGACCGGGTCTTTCCGAAGACGAGGCCTTTGCCCGAAGGTAGAATCGATATCACGGCCGAAAAGACCACGCCTCTTTTATAAGGACTGAGGCTGAGATTGTCAACGCGAATTAACGGATTCCCCGAGGAACGCGGCGTCCTGACGTGTTTGGCAGCGGTCAGATATGGGGGTTGAGGGACGAGCGCTCCGGCAGTCAATGCCAGGGTAACCGTTCATCACGAAGAGCCTCGTTCCGGCGAGGCGGTGCGGTGATTTCTTTTCCCCTTCATTCTGAGGAGCTATCCAATGTCATCACGAGTCCGGAGGATGCGGCGAGCCGATCCCGGCGCAAACGCACAAAGACAAAATAAAAAAATGCTTGACTGGGGGCCTGCTGAGGTTTAAAATACGCCGAGTAAATAATGTTTCCTTGGAGTAAACAAAGCGAACATCAGTCGATACGCCGACATCGGGAGGGACGCCATGAACAAACATTGGGTCATAGTGCTGATCGTGATAACCGTGCTGTTGCTGGCCCTGATTGCGTTTGCCCAGTCGCCCGACCCCAAGGCCCTGGAGCTGGCCCGTCGGATCGACGATCTCTACCGGAGCAAGTCGAGCTTCTCCCAAGTCGAGATGGAGATCGTCACTCCCGACTGGCAGAGAACCCTGGTCCTGAAGGCCTGGTCCCGCGGCCAGGACAAGACCCTGATCCGCATCCTCGAGCCCAAGAAAGAAGCCGGCGTGGGCACTCTGAGATTGGGCAACGAGATGTGGAACTATCTGCCCAAGACCGACAAGGTCATCAAGATCCCGCCGTCCATGATGATGAGCTCCTGGATGGGCTCAGACTTCACCAACGACGACCTGGTCAAGGAATACACCTTCGTCAGCGACTTCATTTTCCGGCTGGTGACGCCTCCCGAGGCTGAGAAAGGATTCCTGTATCTCGAATGCCGGCCCAAGCCGGGCGTGCCAATCATCTGGGACCGGATCGTCATCGCCGTCGAGGAAGCGGGCACTCTGCCCGTCTGGCAGAAGTTTTACGGCGAAAAAGGCCAGGTGGCCAGGGTCATGAACTATAGCCAGGTCAAGACCTACGGACGGCGGACCGTCCCATCGGTCATGGAGATGATCCCTCAGACAAAGCAGGGCTATAAGACGGTCCTGCGCTACCGGGATGTCCAGTTCGACCTGACCTTGGCCGATGACCTGTTTTCCTTGAGGACTCTGCAATCCGGCAAGTAGGAGTGACGCCATGCTCAAGATGGCCTTTCGCAACATCTTCCGCCAGAAGAGGCGCTCCCTCCTGACCGCGCTGACCATGCTGGGCGGATTCATCCTCTCCGCCCTGGCCATCGGTTTGACGGACGGGACGTTCTACGGCATCGTCAATGCCTTCACCCGGAGCCGGCTGGGCCACATCCAGGTCCATGCCCGGGGCTACCTCGACCGGCCCTCCCTGAACAAGGCGATCGGCAACTACCGCGAGATCGGCCGGATCATCGACGCCGCCCCGGACGCCGAGGCCTGGGCGCCCCGGGTTTACTCGGCCGGGCTGGCCTCGGTCGGGGAGCGCAGCGATGCGGCCCGCATGGTCGGCATCGACCCGGCGCTCGAAGCCAGGGCCACTCATTTTGATCGGAAGATCACCCGCGGCCGGAATTTTTCCTCGGCGGCCTCCAAGGAGATCATCCTTGGCACCGGCCTGGCCCAAAGCCTCAAAGCCTCGCTCGGCGACGACGTGGTGCTGGTGTCGCAGGGCGCGGACGGCTCCCTGGCCAACGATAGATATCGCCTGATCGGCCTGGCCGAGACCGGCGACCTGGCCAGCGACCGGACCACCATGTATCTCCACATCGACGACGCCCGGGACCTCCTCGTCCTGGACGACAAAGTCCACGAGATCGTCGTCATCGCCCGCTCGCTGAAAAAAGTGGCCGGACTCAACGCCGCCCTCCGCCGGAAGCTGGCGGCTTTTCCTCTGGACGTCCAGCCCTGGCAGGAGTTCGCCAAGCCATTCTACATGGCCATGCAGGCTAAGATGAAAGGGAACCAGGTCGTCCTCCTGGTGCTGTTCCTCGTGGTGGCCATCGGCGTCCTGAACACGGCCCTCATGGCCGTCCTGGAACGGCGCCGCGAATACGGCGTCCTGAAGGCGGTGGGTACGCGGCCCCGGCAAATCTTCAGCCTAATCCTTCTCGAGATCCTTCTCCTGGCTTCAATGAGCATCGTCCTGGGCTTCGGCGTCAGCCTGCCCCTCAATTATTATCTGTCCCAGCACCAGTTCCCCATCACAGGCTTGATCTCCAAGCCCGTCACCTTCGGCGGCATGCAGTACACGGGCTTCACCTCGGAGGTCAGTGTCCGGAGCTTCCTCATCCCGGCCGTCACCGTCGTCATCTCCGCCTTCTTGGTCAGCCTTCTGCCCGCGATAAAAGCCGCCCGGACCGACCCGGCCAAATCGATCCGCATCTTCTAGGAGAGTGATTCATGAGCCTCTACGCCAAACTCGCCTGGCGCAATATCTTTCGGAACAAGCGACGGACCTACATCACCGGGACGGCCATCGCCATCGGCCTGGCCGCGCTGATCTTCCTTGACGCCCTGTACATCGGCCTGGCCAACAATATGATCGCCTCGGCCACGGCCTCATTCACCGGGGAAGGTCAGATCCACGGCCGGGATTTTCTGCAGACCCAGGACGCCGGCCAGACGATTGCCGGCCTGGACAAGGTTGTCGCCGATTTGAAACAGGACCCCCTGGTCAAAAAATTCACGGTGCGGAGCCTCAGCCAGGGGACGGTGACCTCGACCTCCTCCGTTGAGCCGGTCCTGCTGGTCGGCGTCCGGCCGGAGACCGAGAAGGAGCTCAGCCAGGTCGATGACGTCATCATCAAGGGCGACTATTTTGGCGGCGCCGACCCTCAGAACGTCGTCATCGGCAGCAAGCTGGCCGAGCTTCTGGAAGTAAGCCTCGGCGACCGGCTGGTGATCACGGTCCCTCGGGTCGGGAGCGGCGAACTCTCCCAGGATTTGTTCCGTGTCTCGGGCATCTATCGTTTCAACATCCAGGACCTGGATCGCGGTTTGGCCTTCGTCCGCCTCGGCACGGCCCAGGCCATGCTAGGGCTCGGGAACCGGGCGAACGAGATCGCCCTTTCCTTCAAGGACCCTCGGGTCTCGCGCGACGAGGCCAATCCCTTCTGGGCGAAATACTCGGCCGGGGGCAACGAAGCCCTGGGCTGGACCAAACTCTTTCCCGCGCTGAGATCCATCTACGACCTGACCCAGGTCGCGACCTTCATCTTGGGCGCCATTCTTTTCGCCGTTGTGGCCCTGGGCATCATCAATACCCTGTTCATGTCGATCTACGAGCGGATGTTCGAGTTCGGCGTCATGCGCGCCGTGGGGACGCGGTCCGGGGGAGTGCGCAAGCTCGTGGTCCTGGAAGCCGGGGCCCTGGCCCTGTTGAGCATCATGATGGGTGTCGCTCTGGGGCTCGTCTTGACCATCGTCATTTCCAAGACCGGGCTGAACTATAAGGGCGTGGAATTCGGCGGGGTGACGATCACGGAACTGATCTATCCGGTGCTGCAGGTCCGACAGTTCATCATCTATCCCGCCTGCGTGCTTCTCTTCACCTTGCTCGTCGGCTTGTACCCGGCGGCCTACGCCGCCAGAATGTCAGTGACCGCCGCGATGAAAAGGACCCTGTAACGGAGGACGACCATGAATACGCAAGACAGATACCTCATCCAAACCGAGGGGCTGACGAAGACCTATGAGGACAACGGCGTCCGGGTGCCGGCCCTGCGGGGCATCGACCTCACCATCCGCCCCGGAGAGTTCACGGCCATCGTCGGGCCTTCCGGCTCGGGCAAGACGACCCTGCTCAACATCGTTTCCGGCCTGGACAAACCCAGCGAGGGCAAAGTCTGGCTGGACGGCAAGCTCGTTTCGGCCATGGGCGGCGCGGAGTTGTCAGATTTCCGCCGTGACCACATCGGCTTCATTTTCCAGGCCTACAACCTGATTCCGGTGCTCAAGGTCGAGGAAAACATCGAGTACATTATGCTTTTGCAGAAAGTGCCCAAGGCCGAACGGCACAACCGCGTCCAGGAGATCCTCCGCGACGTGGACATGGACGGCTTCGCCCGCCGCTTCCCCTCCAAACTTTCGGGTGGCCAACAGCAGCGGGTGGCCATCGCCCGGGCCATGGTCTCCCGGCCGCTGATGATCCTGGCCGACGAGCCCACGGCCAACCTTGACTCCAAGACCGGGGCCGACCTGCTGGACATGATGCGTAAGCTGAATGAGGAGCGGGGCATGACCTTTGTCTTCTCGACCCATGACCGGATGATCATGGACAAAGCGCGGCGGATCATCATCATCAAGGACGGGCTCGTGGACAGGGACGAAACGCGAAATTGAGAGGCCTAACGATGATGAGGCGGTTGTGCTCCGGCGCGCGGGTCATAGCCGCAATCCTTTTCCTGGCCGCATTCTTGCCGGCAGCAGGGGAGCTCAAGTTCAGCGGCTACCTCAAGAATTTTTCAATGGTATTCCGTCTGCCCGAGCCTTTGAACGCGGACGGCGCTCCCGGCCAGCCCTTGTTGGGGCTGTCCAACACCCGGCTCAGGTTGTCCCTGAGTTATGCCCCGTCGGAACGCATCACCTTTCTCGTCGCCTACGATATTTCACCCCGCATCCAGGACCCGTTCTTTTTTAAGGCCTCGCCCTTTATCCTGTCACCCGACGCCGGGAGCTACAGGGTATCCGATTTCCGAACGCCCCTCATCCCGGGGGCGAACGACACGGCCGGAAGCTTCGGGCTGTATCATAACCTCGACCGCTTGTCGGTCACGGTCAGGATGAAGTTCGGCGACCTCATCCTCGGACGGCAGCCCGTGGCCTGGGGGAGCGGCCGGGTGACGAACCCCACGGACGTTATCGCGCCCTTCTCCTTTCATGAGCTGGACAAGGAAGAACGCTTCGGCGTGGACGCCGTCCGTTTCCGGATGCCTTTGGGCCCGCTCGGCGAGCTCGATACGGGTTATGTCTTCGGCCAGGACTTACGCTTCAAGCGGAGCGCCTTTTTCCTGAGGGGCAAGGTCAATGTCCTCAAGACCGATGTGTCGCTTCTCCTCGTCGGCTTCCAGGAAGACCTGCTCCTGGGTCTGGACTTGGCGCGTTCCCTGGGCGGGTCGGGCGTCTGGCTCGAAGCGGCTTATGTCTTTCCCGGGGCTTTGAATAGGACCCAGCCGAAAGCCGGGAACTATGCGCGGCTCACGGCCGGCATCGACCGCAGCCTCGGCGGCCGAATGTACGGCTTCCTCGAATACCACTTCAACTCGGCCGGAGCCTCACAGCCCGCAGATTATGTGACGCTCTTCTCCCAGCCGGCCTACACGCGGGGGACGGCCTATCTCATGGGCCGGCATTACCTTGCCGCCGGGCTGACCTATCAGGTCTCGCCGCTCGTCCCGTTCAGCGGAATGGTCATCTGGAACGTCTCCGACGGTTCCCTGGCGCTTTCGCCCCAGGCGGAATACAACATCGCCGAGAATATCTATCTTGGGGCAGGGGCCTACCTGGGGATCGGCCGTCGGCCGGGCACATCTCTGTTCGCGACGACCGGCGCGGTCCCGGCACTGAGGTCGGAATTCGGCAGCTATCCGGATTTCGTGTTCCTGTCGTTTCGGGTGTATTTTTAGACGCCGGAAACGAGGAGGGCGGAGGTCGACATCATGAAGAAGCAGCCGGAGTCAGGGAACCGTCTCAAGCCCAAGAATCTCGAGGAGCTCGTCCGCCATTTCATCCTGGACCACAGCGAGGAGCTGTTCATCGCCAAAGGCTATCGGAAGACCTCCATGGACATGATCGCCCGGGCCTGCGGGCTGTCCAAACCCACGCTCTACAACTATTTTCACGGCAAGCACGAGATCTTCACCCGGCTTTACCAGAGGCTCTTCAAGGGCCTGAACGACAAGATCAAGGCTCTTCTCGCCCAGGGCGGCGACAAGCGGCAGACAATGGCGGATATCATCGACCAATACTTTTTTTGGCTGTACACCAAGAAGGATTTTCTCCGGATGTATTTCCGGGAGCAGCACCTGGTCATCCACGAGGATATCGAAGAGCACATGGACTGGCACATCAGGAGCAAGAAGGAAATGGTCGGCCTGCTCTCCCAGGCCCTGGCCGACCTCGTTCGCCCTGACGTTAAAAAAAAATTCGGGCTGGAGGTCGTCGCCTCGACGCTGTTCAATATCTTCGAAGGCCTCATCTCCGACCCCAGGCTGAAGGATGGAGAGGAGATCTCCGTGCATAAGAAATTCGTCCTGGAGCTTTTTCGGCGCGGCGTGCTGGCCGGAGATAAATAGGCCGCAGCCGCCCGGCTTCAGCTTTCCTCTCGCAGAATCTCAAACGGCTCGTCCCGCCGCTGGATCCGGAGGGGCGGATCCTCTCACCGGACGGTTGGTCCCACGACTATTTTGCTGAATGATCAGGAAAGCTCGCCTGATCCCGTCCCCCGCCGGGAGGATCGGAGCATGACCACGGCCGCGTAGAGGATGACCGCCAGGACGACCCACTTGAGGACGGTCAGGGGCAGGGAGACGATGACGTAGGCCGCCAACAGAACGCCCCCGATCCCGCCGATCATCACGGCCAAGGAGGCTTTCCGGTCGTAAACTTTTTCTTTGATGAACCGGATGCTGGCCGTGGAGATGATCATGGCCGTGGACGTCATCATGATCGGAAAGGCGACTTTGGGGTTCATGCCCAGGGCGTAGATCAGGGCCATGCACGGGGCGAAGAACCCGACGCCGATGGTGTGAATGGCGCCCAGGACGAAGCTCACCGCGCCGGCCAGGACGAGCTTTCCACCGTCGAGGCCCGTGGCCATGCCGCCCAGGGGAAAGAATTTGAGCAAGCTGGCCAGCATGGCCAGGGCGACGGCCAACAGGGCGAGGCCCAGCCCAAGCTGGATCCTGCGCTTGGGCAATTTGGACACGACACCCGCCCCGAGCACGGCGCCGATCGGCGCGGCGACGGCCATCACGGCCAGGGTCAGGGGCGCGACCTCGACCACGGTCATGAAGATGAACGCCTGACAGATGGTGGGGATCGTGTTGCCCACGTGGAGCGTGCCGGGAATGAACCGGTCGTCCACGAGCTTGAAGAATTTGAAGATGGCCGTCTGCTGGGCGAAACTGCCGATGCCCAGGGTGTCAAAAAAATTGGAGACAAACCCGGTCCCGCCCAGGCCGAGCCAGGATGCTTCGGACAGCTTGTCCTTGTTCCTGGCGAAATCGACGGAAAAGACAAGGCCGTAGCCGGCGGTTAGGACGCCCAGGACCGACTTCAACAGCGCGATCATGAATCACCCATCCTTTGGCCAGACGCTTTCTGAACCGAGGAATCGTTCCGAACCTGCATTCTCTTCAGCTCAAGGCCTGGTTATCGGGAAGCGGAGTCAGCTTCTTCTGCGTGCCCGTCGCATGGACGACGATGGCCGATTCGCCCTCGACCGGGCACTTGTTCTCGCAGATGCCGCAGCCCGTGCACTTGTCCTCATCCACCCGCGGCCGTTTCTTTTCATCCAGGAGGATAGCGTGGTACGAGCACTGCTCGTTGCAGACGATGCAGATTTTGTCCGTGTCATGGGCGATACAGCGCGTCTTGTCGATATGGGCGACCCCTATCTGGATGAGGCGCTTCTCTTCGACCTCGAGCGAGCGGATGGCCTGGGTGGGGCAGACCCTGCCGCAGAAATTGCAGAGCTCTTCGCAGTAGCCGATGCGCGGCACGAGACGCGGCGTGTAGATGCCGTCCAGCCCCGCTTCGAGGAAGGCCGGATGCAGAGCGTTGTTGGGGCAAACCTTCAGGCACTCGCCGCAGCCCGTGCACACGGCGACGAACCGGTCCTCGAGAAGCGCGCCCGGCGGTCGGATGAGCCGGTAGTTCTTGAGCCGGACCGCTCCCCGCAGAGGGCTGAGCTTGACGGCCAGGGCCGCGAATAATCCGAGACCGAGCGAGCCGAGGGCATACCGGCGCGACATCGAGACGGCCGGGACCGGTTTTGTCCCGCCGGTGCTGAAGCGAAAAGAAACCGCGCGCGGCGGGCAATCGAGACACTGGAAGCAGTTGACGCAGGTCGAGCGGCGATTGGCAAGCGGGTCGTCCCGGGGGATGGCGCCCATCGGGCAGTCACGGACGCATCTCTGGCAGCGCGTGCAGTCTTCGTTCACCGAGCGGCGCACGAGCCTCAGGCGCGAAACGAGACTGAAGAGCGTCCCCAGGGGGCAGAGATAGCGGCACCAGAATCGCTTCTTGATGACGCTGAGCGAGAGGACAAGGACAAAGAAGATAAAGATGGCGATCCCGGCCTTGAAAACCGGCACGGGAATCGCGGACAGCGTCGTCGAGCTTTTGGACAGGAGCCCGGCCGCCCCGATCACAACCTGGTTATAAACGAGCGTCGCCGCGGGGAAGAAGAATGTGACTGCGACCCGGGTGATGAGGCTGATGGGGTCGAGAAGCGCCAGGACCTGCCAGGCGGCGATCGCCCCGGCCAGGCTGAAGAGGAAGACGCCGAACCGGAGTCTCCGCAGGGGCTGATCGTCGAAGGGCTTTGACCTTTTCTTTTCCCGGAAGAGGACGCGGCCGAAGAAATCGATGACCGAACCCAACGGGCAGAACCAGGCGCAGAAGAAATTGCCGAAGATCGCGACCAGGGCCAGCAGGCCGAACCCGGGAAGCATCCTCAGGAAAACGTCCTTTTGGGTGATGAGCGTGACAAGCCCGACGAACGGGTCGAGGCGCATGTAGAGGTCGACCGGGAAACGTGTCTCGAAGGGGAACGCTGCGCGGAAGAGGAGGTAGAGAAAAGCGAGGACAAAGAAGGTCTGAACCAGGGGCCGCAGTCCCCGAACTCTTTTGGTCATGCCGCCAGGACTTTTTTCATCCGGACCTTGCCCGGGTCGATCTCGCCCAGTCCCAGGTCATGGGCGTTCCTGATGAACTGAATCTCGCCCGGCAGGTAGGGCTTGCCCGTCCGCGGGTTTTTGAAGAGCGAGACGGTGTAGGCGTCCACGGCCACGATGTCGGTCCCGGCGATGACCTGGACCGGGTCCTCGGTCTTGCCCGGGCCCTTGGGTCCGTTCGTCGTCAGGATGCGGATGGCATCCACCACGACCAGGTCGGGCTTGCGGACGGTGCTGATATCGGCGATGCACTGGTGGAGGTCGATCTTATGGAGCGATTCCATGTCCCAGGTGAGGCCCATCATGTTCTTGAGCCCGAGGGTGACCTCGGTGGCGAAATGCTGTTTGGGCAGGGGGAAGTTGATGAGGACGTCGGACTCGAGCGCGTCCCTGATGAAGAGCGCCTTCTTGAGCTTCTTGGCCCGGGCTAAGGTCACTTCCTGATAAACGTTCTGTCCGTGGCCGGAAAAGATGTCTGCCCCGGCGTTCTGCGCGGCCTTTTTCAGCCCGGAGCGGATCAGGCAGAACTGGTAGTTGTCGCAGGTGTGATCCCAGACGGCCACCTTCTTGGCCCCGGCCTCGTAGATCATCCTGATCAGGGCGTCGAGGAGCTCCGGGTTATTCGTGCAGGCCTGGTCGGGCGTCCGAGCCCAGGCGAAGTTGGCCTTAATGACCACGCGCTGTCCCTTCTTGACGAAACGGCCCATTCCGCCGAGGGGGGCCATGGCTGCCTGGAGAAGCGCGCCGGGGGTGCCTTTGCCGGCCACCACGAAATCGAGCTCCTCGTCGGCCGAGGATGAGGGCGCAAAGGGCTTGATGAGCGGGTTCGAGGAGAAGGCCTTGGGCAAAGCCAGGGCCGCGGCCGCGCCCTTAAGGAACTGCCGCCGGGATATCTTGGAGTCGAAAATCTTCATGAAGCCTTCCTTATTCCTCTCTCACTTTTTTTCGGATAATTGCAGGAACGAAGCGCCCGCGTCCGTTCCGAACCAGACGCCGTCCCCGGTCGGGGCGGCGCACAGAACCGTGTCGCTCGGCAGGCCGTCGGCCATGGTCAAGCCGTCCCAAAGGCCTGAAGCCAGATCCCGGACATCGACGCCGTCGTCCCGGCAGACATAGACCCGTCCGCCCCCTACGGCCAAACTATTGACCGTCCCTTTGGCCAAACCCCCTGGGAGGACGACGGGTGACCAGCGGTCCCGGGCGCGGTCAAACGAGAACAGCATCCCGCCGCTCGTTCCCGCCCAGAGCGCGTCGCCCACCCGGACAAGGGCCTTGATGTCGAGGTCATCGAGCCCTTCCTTGCGGGCGTAGGTTTTCCAGGTCTTGCGGGTCTTGTCGAAGCGGGAAATCCCGGCGTTCGTCCCGGCCCAGAGAGTGTCCGGCCCGTTGACGATGGCGTTCACGAAATTCCCGGCAAGCCCGTCCGGGGTCGAGTAGAACTGCGCCCATTGGCCGGTCTTTCGGTCGAGGAATGACAGCCCGCTCTCCGAACCGACCCATACGCCCGCCGCTTCGACGGCCAGGCAGACGACCTTCTTGGCCCGGCGGTTGAACGTGCTGAACTTGCGCCAAGGGCTGGGGCTCTTCGGCCGATAGGCGGAGATTCCGCCGCCGCCGAATCCGTAGAAGGACGTGCCGAACCAGACCTGGTCGCCGTCCGTTTGGATGACCGAGACGTGGTTGTAGGGAAGACGGTTCTTCCATGTGATGCTCTGCCCGTCGTCCATCCTGTCCTGGGGTTCGCCCTTGGTGGTGTAGGCCTTGAAGGTTTTGTGGACCGTGTCGTAGAGCGTCGCGCCGCCGCCGTATGTCCCGAACCAGACCTTCTCGTCCTGGACGGCAAGGGACAGGATCATATCGCTCGACAAGCCGTCCCTGACCGTCAGGTTTTGGAAGGTGAGCGGCCTGGAAAAGACCGCGGCCCGAAGCGGGCCCAAGGATACGGCCAAGAGACAGATGCCGGCCCAGGCGGACCGGACTACAGTATTCCGATATGACATGATCTGCTTACGAAGCAACCTATTATCTTCAAATGAAGAGGTTTTTTCAATGCCCGCCTGTTCCGTCCGCGGTCTCGGGCTCGAAAGGACCGCGGGCCGCTTCCCGGCCGCCCCTCGCTCCCTCGTTCGAATTCATTTGATTGACAGGGATTTTTATGATAATGATATTTTTTTTAAAGCCAAGGTCAACCCTCATGAGTCCACGGGCGAGCAGCAAGCGAAGACGCCCTTCCCAAGGCGCGGCTCCTCGCTCCTTCCGGACGCGATGCCGGGAAACTGAGGAACGCTACCTGGACCTGGTCGAACATCTCCCCGTCGGAGTTTACCGGACGACTCCCAAAGGCCGAATCATCGAGGCCAACGCCGCCCTGGCTCACATGCTCGGCTTTGAATCCCCCGAAGAGCTGAAAGACATGAACGTCAAGGACTTCTATGTCAGCCGCCGGGTCCGGGCCGCCCACCTCAGGAGGCTTAATAGATCGATCACGGTCTTCAGCGAATTTCAGCTGTCCCGGAAGAACGGGACCGTCATCTGGGGGCGAGATTATCCCCGGGCGGTCAGGGGGTCGACCGGCGGGATCAAATACTATGACGGCATCCTGGTCGACATCACTCGCGAAAAAACGGGAGCGGAAGACCTCAAGCAGGCGCTCAAGGAGCGCGAGAAATCGAACCTCGAACGGCAGAAGATGATCAAGCGGCTGGAGAGCATCTCCTTGACCGACGACTTGACCGGCCTGTTCAACCGCCGCGGCTTCTTCACCTTTGCCCAGCAGTACCTTCAGGTGGCGGGCCGCAAGAAGACACCCCTCTTTCTTCTGTTCCTTGACCTGGACAACCTGAAGCGCATCAACGATTCCTACGGACATCACACTGGCGACACCGCTCTCGTTCGCATGGCCGGCATTCTCAACAAGACCTTCCGCGCTTCGGATGTGAAGGGCCGGATGGGAGGAGACGAGTTCGCCGTGTTTCCCATCGGCACAACCCGGACGAGCGTCGATGCCTCTCTCGCCCGCTTGAGCAAGGCCATCGACACCTTCAACGTCCGCTCCCGCAGTCCCTTCAAGCTCTCCATCAGCTTCGGCCTGGCTGGCTATGACCCTGATTATCCCTCCACGATTGAGGACCTCCTGGTCAGGGCCGACAAGCTGATGTACGAGCAAAAGATGTCTAAACAGCGATAAACCCTCCTCTATTCGGAACGGGCCGGCATTCCCGCGTCGCCCTGACCTTTTTCTGCGGTCCCGGAGTTGATCCCTGTTTCGGGGCAGGCCGGCAAGGCGAATCCTGCTCCGGGCTTGTCCAGGCCCCTCAGGTTCCCTGCCCGCAAGGACTTTTTTTCGCTCGACGGCACCTTTTTTCCCGTCGGCGTCGTATTTATAAATGAGAATAATGATGAATCAGCCGTTCCTTCCCGGCGCCCGGAGTATGGCTATGATCAAGAGAACTATCGCCATTTTCCTCCTCGCCCTTCCCCTCTGCCTGCTGGCTGAAAAGACGAAGGCCGTCGAGGAGTCGGTCGATCCCCGGCTGCAGCCCAAAGCGATCCAGGCTATCCGCACCGAGGAGTCCATCGTCATCGACGGCCAGCTCAACGAAAAAGTCTGGCAATCGCCCGGCAATTCGAATTTCATCCAATCGGACCCCGTGGACGGCGGTCCGCCCACCGAGCGCACGCAGGTCTGGGTCGCCTACGATAATGCCGCTCTCTATGTGGCGGCTTTCTGTCACGATTCCGACCCCTCCTCGATTCGCGCCCTCCTCGGACGTCGCGACGACGAGCTTGACTCCGACTGGTTCTCCGTGGCCCTCGACCCCTACTTCGACCGCCGGAGTGGATACGCCTTCGCCATCAACCCCGCCGGCTCGATCCAGGATACGGCCTTGTCCAATGATGTTTCGGATGACTCGACCTGGGACGCGGTCTGGGAAGGCAAGGCCGTCATCCAGACCGGGGGCTGGGTCGTGGAGATTCGGATCCCGTTCAACCAGATCCGGTTTCCCAAGAAGGACGAGTATGTTTGGGGAGTGAACTTCCGCCGGACGATCAAGCGCAAGAACGAGAAGGACTCCTTCGTTTGGATCCCCAAGGACCAGATCGCCTATGTCTCCCGGTTCGCCCGGCTCGAGGGCATCCGCGACATCCATCCCGGGCCGCACCTCGAGTTCCTCCCTTACACGGTGGGACAGGCCCAGTTCAAGCCGACCGAGCCCGGCAACCCGTTCGAGACCGGACATCACTACCTGGGGAACCTCGGGTTCGACGTCAAGGTGGGCCTGCAGAGCAACCTGACCCTCGACGCCACGGTCAACCCTGACTTCGGACAGGTCGAAGTGGATCCGGCGGTCATCAACCTCTCCGCTTATGAGACCTACTACGAAGAGAAGCGCCCGTTCTTCATCGAGGGCGCGAGTATCTTCGACGGGTTCGGCCGGGGCGGCGTCTACATCAACGCCAACATCAATTGGCCTAGCCCGACCTTCTTCTACAGCCGGCGCATCGGCCGCTCGCCGGAGGGCTTTCCCGGGCACGACGGGTTCGTAGATTTTCCGGACCGGACCACGATCCTGGGCGCGGTCAAGCTCACCGGACAGCTGGCCGGGGGCTGGAACCTGGGCTTCATCAGCGCCTTGACGGCCCGGGAGTTCGCCGAGGTGGACGCCGGCGGCACGCGGTTCGAGGACGAGGTCGAGCCCTTCACCTATTACGGCGTCTTTCGCGCGCAGAAGGACATCAATCAGGGACAGAGCGGATACGGAATCATGGCCACCGGCGTCATCCGCGATCTGAAGGACCCGGGCCTGGCCTCCATCCTCAACCGCAACGCCTTGACCCTGGCCTTTGACGGCTGGACATTCCTCGACAAGAAAAAGAACTGGGTCATCGGCGGATGGGTCGGCGGGACCCGCGTGGCGGGCACGGCCGAAGATATCCTCGGAATCCAGGAATCGTCCATGCATTACTACCAGCGGCCGGATGCCGATTACCTGCATTTGGACCCCAACGCGACTTCTCTCAGCGGCTGGGGCGCCCGGTTCAACCTGGCCAAGCAGCAGGGGAGTTTCCTGTTCCTGAGCTCCTTCGGCCTGCTCTCGCCCGGGTTCGAGGTGAACGACATAGGCTATCAATATTCGAGCTCGGACAAGATCAATTGGAGCATTATCCCGGCCTACCAATGGACCAAGCCCGGCAAGGTCTTCCGCTACGTCATGATCTTCGCCGGCCCGTTCCAGAACTACGATTTCGGCGGGAACAAGATCTGGGAAGGCGGTCTGGCGTCGATCCAGGGCCAGTTCTTGAACTACTGGAGCTTCCAGATGATGCTGGCCTACAACCCCAACACGCTCAACAACAACCTGACTCGTGGCGGCCCGCTGGCCTTGATTCCCTATGGCTACCAGGTGGATTTCCAGGGCGAAACCGACAGCCGCCGGCCGATCGTGCTCGAAACCGTGAACTCTTACTATCGCCGGCCGAGTGAAAGTTACGACTACACCGGCAGTCTGTTGGTCCGGTGGAAGCCCCGGACCAACATCAGCCTGTCACTGGGCCCCATGGTCGAGTTCTCGCGAGGCGAGGTCCAATGGGTCACCAAGGTGACCGACCCGCTGATGACGTCCACCTATGGCGCCCGTTATGTCTTTGGCCGGATCGACCAGAAGGTTCTGGGCAGCGAGATCCGCCTGAACTGGATCTTCACCCCCAAGCTGAGCCTTCAACTCTACCTCCAGCCCTACCTTGCCGTCGGGAAATACGACCGTTTCAAAGAACTGGCCCGACCCAGGGTCTACGAATACAACATCTACGGTGAGGGCGCCTCGACCGTTGATTACGTCGACGGAGTCTATACCGTCGACCCGGACGGGGAAGGGCCGGCGGCGCCGTTCTCCTTCGGCAACCCGGACTTCAACGTAAAATCTTTGCGGGGAACAATCGTTCTCAGGTGGGAATATCTGCCCGGCTCCCTGATCTACCTCGTCTGGACCCAGAACCGCGCGGACTTCGCCAATCCCGGAGATTTCCAGTTCGGGCGCGACCTGGGCGACCTCTTCCGGGCTCCCGGCGACAATATCTTCCTGGTCAAGGTTTCCTACCGCTGGAGCCTCTAAAGCCCTATACTGAGGGTTGCGGGGCGGCCGACGGCATGGCCGTCCGAGAATCGTGCCCGCCGGGCGCGGCCCCCGCCGGCCGAGCAACATCAAGACTTTCGGCCTTCGATCGACAAGCGGCGAGCGGCCAAGACCGAAGGAGGTCCAGTCCCTCATGAGAAAATATCATCATATCGGGATCCCCACGACGATGCCCCGGCCGAACGAGAAGCATCTCCCGGAGCACAAGGTCCATTTTTCGGGTTTCGAGACAAACCCGTTCGGCATCGAATGGATGCGGTATGAGCCGGATTGCCCTCTCCCCGAGCTCGTCAAGACCGTCGCCCATGTGGCTTTCGAAGTCGACGACCTCGAACAGGAGCTTGTCGGCCGGCGGGTGATCATCCCCCCCAACAGCCCTTCGGAAGGCGTTCACGTGGCGTTCATCGAGGAGGACGGAGCGCCCGTCGAACTCCTCCAGTTCACTCCTCCCTCTATCCGAGGGCAAAAACGGCGGGTGGGGATTCGAGCCGGATCGAAGAAAAAGAAAAAATGAACGGGGCCCCGCTTCGGGTTTCCCCCATTAGCCCCTCATGCCTGATCCATTTGAGACTGCCGGTTGGCGACTCAGGTCTATTTATCCAATTCCCTCGACCCCAGGGAGCTTTTCCCGGATGCGTCCCAAGAATTTCATGGATTTCCTATCCTCCCTTCCCCCCTTCCGATAAAGGAGGGACTGCGGGTTACGCATCCGTTCTGCAGGAGGGGTCCCCCACCCTCGCCCCCCATTCATTTCTTCATGGAAGAGCGACAGGCAGGGCCCGGCCGGCGGGCATCCCCCGGCATTCCTTAAAAGCGCAAGGATAAATAGGATTCCGCCTTCGCTCCGCGCTCAGTCCGGAATCCCCAGCTCACGAAGCCGGTCGCGATCCACGATCCCCTGATTCGTCCATCCCTGATAGTCGTAGTAAGCGTTGAGGACGGCGTTATAGAACTCCGGATCGACGCGATCGCCCTTGTGAGCGCCCGTGCTAAGGGGGATCTTCAGTTTGTCCGGTATGTGGGCGTCGTAGGTTCTCGTGCGGCCCTGGATGTTGTTGACATGTCTTTCCAGGGCGTAGATTCGCTGTCCGCACTCCTTGAGCGAATCCGCGGTGTAGGCGATCCCGGTGAGCGCCCGATAGAGCGAGAGGAAGAGGTCCGCGCCGACATCGGCCGTGAAGAAATCGCACAGACCGAGGGAATCCACGAGCGCCTTTCCGAACTGGCCCTCGGCAACGTAGGCGGCCAGCTCCTTGGCCTCTTTGAGCCCTGATTCCTCGGCTTGGATGGTCCAGGCGTAGGTGTGATCGCCGCGGCCCCGGTTCGATGTGCCGTAGGCCGTGAACATCCCCGGGAAGGCTTTGGGATGCACTCCGGCGTAGCCCAGCCCGCCGAACGTCGTGGTGCAGCAATAGGCCATTTCGGCCAGGTCCGCCGCGGACCGTCCGGCCCCGGCCTCGGCGATCAGGCGGTCGGTGTGATGTCCGAGAAGACGGCCCAGGTCGTCCGACGCGTAGGCGATCGCGTTCAAGGCCTCGATCATCTCCGGAGCGCGGCCGAACCCCAGCCGGCTTCCGAATTTCCTGAGGAAACCCTTCTCGGACAGCTCCATGGCTCCGGCGATGACGCTCCCGAAGGTCATGGTGTCGACACCCAGCTCGTTGCAGAGGCGGTTCATATGGAAGATGGCGTTCCGGTCCACGATACAGCAGTTGATCCACAGGGCGATGGTCTCGAATTCCGGCCGGACTCCGGTCCCGGCGTAGGGCGGCTCGGCGACCCGCGCCGCACGCGTGCAGAAGATATGCCGGCAGCGGTTGCAGACGCTGTGTTTCTCCGAGATCTCGAGGAAGGCGTCCGTGGATACCTTGGCGTAGTCGGCCGGGTCGAAGAATCCCTCATCGAAATTATGCCAGGGGAGGTAGCCGCCCTCCCTGCCGAGATACTTACCGCTGAAGGCCCGGTCGAGCCACCAGGTCGTGCCAGTGCGGGGACGGAAGGAGGCCGTCTTCTGGGGATCCTCGACCGTGGCCTTGATGAAAGCATCGAGCTCGGCCCCGTATTTCTTGAAGGCCTCGGCGTCGAAGGGAACCACCGCCTCCTTCCCGAAGGCCGTGACGGCCACGAGGTTTTTCGAGCCGAAAACGGCCCCCGCCCCGCCCCGTCCGAAATTCCGATGATAATCCGCGGTCAGGCAGGCGAAGTCCACCAGGTTCCAGCCGGCTGGCCCGAGGCAGACCGTGGAAGACCCCTTGTGTTTCCTGGTCAGGAAATCCGTGACGGCCGTCGCGGGACGGACGACCTTACGTCCGGCCCTGTCTTCGAACAGGTCGTCCTCGGCGTCGAGAACTTCCACGCGGCCCTCCGTGACGAGAAGGCGCACGGGCCGATTGGCCCGGCCGTCGATGATGATCTGGTCGAAACCCGCACGTTTGAGCATGTTGTGGAACAGGCCCCCGCCGCTCGAATGGGTGATGTGGCCGTAGAGAGGCATGTGCCCGGTAACCCAGGGAGAACTTTCCGGGGAGCGGGTCATCGTCCCGATGAACGAACACGAGCCGCGGCCGGCGGTGGGGACCGGAGTGTCGTTCACCGCCGCGACACCGATGACGATTCGGTTGGAAGGGCTGAGAGGATCCTGGAGCGGGCCGAGACGCTTCAGATGCTCGGAGAGGAGAAAAGCCTGCACCCCGCGGCCGCCGACATAGTGCTCATAGATTCGAGGGTCGGGCGCCTCGATCCCGACCCGGCGGGAGTCCAGGTCGACCCAGGCCCAGCGGCCCTTGTATCCGAAGAAGCGGTCATTCGCAGGGGGCATGGTGACTCCTGTCGGATTTGGGCTTGATCATGGGAAGAGGAAGAAATATAGATTCGGCGCGAGAAAAAGTCAAATTGCCAACGGCGGGGGAATCGGTTATTTTATTCGCATGGACGCGCGCCGCTTGCGTCTCTACCGATGGGCCAAACAGAACCTGCTGACCAGGGCTCCCGCCCGGGGCTACCGTCGCGTTCTCAAAGACAATCTCGGGCTCCATTCGACGGACTACTTGACTCCCTACCTCTCCCTCCGGGCCCGTGTCCAAGACTTCGAGCCCCGGTTGCTGTTCGATGACCTGAACCGGACACGGACTGCGGTCAGGCTTCGGGCCTTTCGCGGAACGGTCTTTGTCGTCCACCGCGACAACCTGACCCTCATCCTGGCCGGCTTGCGGCAGTCCCATTCAGCCATCCGGGCGGCCATCGAGAAGCTGGGCCGGAGGTCAGGTCAGGATTTTCCGGCCCTTGAGCGGCGCGTGAGGCGTTTGCTTTCGGGCCGAAAACTCCTGCCCGCCGCGGTCCTGAACAAGGACCTGAGGACCGTCTCGAATCGGGACGTCGCTCCTTTCTTCCTCCGCTATCTTGAATTCGGAGGTGTGCTCGTCCGCGTCGGGCAGGATCACGCCGAGGACCGGACCGGTCCCTACGGCCTGCTCAAGGATTGGTTTCCCAAAGTCGTCCTGGAGGACATGGACCCCGAGGCTTCGACACGGGAACTAGCCCTGGCCTACATCCGCAAGTTCGGGCCGGTGTGCCTCGACGACCTTTGCTGGTGGCTGCCCCTGCCCAAGACCGCGGGCCGCAAGATCGTCCATGACCTCCGGGACCGTCTGGCGTTCTTCGATCTCGACGGCCGGGAATACATGATGGCCGGGGATGAATTCCGCCGCTTTATAAAGTTCGAGCCGGGAGACGGTCCGCCCCTCGTCCGACTGTTGCCCTACGAGGACCATTTTCCCAAGGCCTACATCAAGCGGGACGGGTTCCTTTCGCCCGAGGCGGCGGACCTCCTCATGGGGAAGGGGACAACCGAGCTCGGACAGATCCGGCCTTCGATCTGGCTCGACGGCGAGGTCATCGGCCGCTGGGAGATCGAGCGGCCGGCCAAGGGCGGCCAGGCCAGGGTCGTGATCAAAGGGCTCGTCAAGCGCTCACCGTGTTCGAAGGATATTCGGACCGGCATTGAGGAGGAGCGGAAGAGCATCGAAATCTTCCTGAATCGCAAGTTCCTGCCCCTGTGCGGCATGAAGGAGGAGACATGACGATCGACCTGTTTCAGGTTGACGCTTTTAGCGGCACGTTGTTCGGCGGCAACCCGGCGGCTGTATGCCCCCTGAAGGCTTGGATTTCCGACCAGACCATGCAGTGCATCGCCGAGGAAAACAACCTTTCGGAAACGGCTTTTTTTGTGAGACGCGGCGGCTTGTTCGATATCCGCTGGTTCACGCCCAAGGTCGAGATCAGCCTAGCCGGACATCCCACCCTGGCCGCGGCCCACGTCATCTACCAGCACCTGGGACATTTTGCCTCCCGGATCGACTTCCTGTCGAAAAGCGGACCCCTGACCGCCGAGCGCAAGGGCGACCTCATCTGGCTCGATTTTCCGGCATTCAAGCCCAAGCCCGCAGCCGCCCCACCCGACCTCATCGCCGGCCTGAAGCGGCCGCCGCGGGAGGTGTTCCTGGGCCGGGACTATCTTGTCGTTTACGATACGGAGGAGGACATCCTGGCCCTCGACCCGGATTTCGGCCTGTTGAACAAGGTGGATTGCCTGGGAATCATCGTCACCGCGCCCGGCCGGAAATCGGATTTTGTGTCCCGGTTCTTCGCTCCTCGCGTCGGGATCAACGAGGACCCGGTCACGGGCTCGGCCCACACCCTCCTCATTCCTTTTTGGGCGGAGCGCCTGGGGAAGAAGGATCTCCACGCCTTCCAGGTCTCGCGGCGGCGGGGAGAGCTGTTCGGCGAGGACCTGGGCGAGCGGGTGCGCATCGGCGGCCGGGCCGTGACCTATTTGCGGGGGGCCCTGACGCTTTAGATGCTCAGTCAAGCGGTCAAGGGCTGCGGGTTGGGCGGCCGCGGGGTCAGGGACGGGTCCCCGGACCCGGCGAGCAACATTTCAGGCGTTATTGACATTCCACCCCCATCTCGATTAAAAATAAAAAAATACGCAGGATGATCACGCATAAGATCGCCATCATCGACGATGACCCTGTGACCCGGGCCATGCTGGCCAAGATTCTGGACCGGATTGATCTCAAGATCATTCAAGCCTGCGACGGCCGGGAAGGATGGGAAATGATCCAGCGGGAGGTGCCCGACCTGGTCATCAGCGATATGCTCATCCCTCGAATAGACGGCTTAGAACTGTGCCGGAAGATCAAAACAGACCCGGTCCTTAAATTGGTCAAGGTCATCCTGATCAGCGCCGTCTATAAAGGCATTCACCATCGGGCGGAGATTCGGGAGTGCAAGGCCGATGATTTCATCGAAAAGCCCATCCAGGCCAAGATCCTGAGGGAAAAGCTGGATAGGCTCCTGCTCGAATCCGACAAAGCGGTCGAACTTTAGAGTCGGCCCTCGACCAGCCCTTTCGGCCGCCAAGCGGTCGGGCCGTGACTTGTCTCAAGGGAAAGATCGAAGTCTGAACGAGGCACCAGACCCGTTTGGCGAGTGGCGGGGTTCGGATTGACTTTTTTCGCGGCCTCTGCTATCTAAGGTTGTATTTTGGAATTGCGGGAAAGGAATGCTTCGCAAGATCCTGATCATCGAAGATGACCCGGTCACGCTGACCATGCTGGCCAAGCTCCTGGCCGCGAACGACCGCCAGATCCTCACCTCGCGCGACGGGCGGGATGGCCTGGACCAGATCTTCAAGGAAAAACCCGACCTCGTGATCTGCGACCTCCTGATTCCCCACGTCGACGGGCTGGACCTATGTCGGACCATCAAGGCCGACGAAGCGCTCCATTTTACCCGAGTGATCCTGATGAGCGCCGTTTACAAAGGGTTTCAGCACAAATCGGATATTTGGGAAAGCGGCGCGGACGATTTCATCACCAAGCCTATCGACACCAAGCTTCTGAAAGAAAAAGTCGCCGAGTATTTGGCCTAGCGCACGACGAGCTTCGAATCCTGACCCCGTTCGGTGCAAACCTCGACTCCGTCCCCCACAAGCTTCCGCTCGGCCGCCGCCCGGGCTGTCCGGCGGCCCAACGGCCCTTCCGCTATTTCTTCGGCCCCGCCGGGTTGATGAGAGTGAAATCCTTGAGGCCTGAGCTGTCGATCTGCAAGAAGGCGATGCGCCGGCTGTCCGGGCTTCAGCGGAACCCGTCGCGCAGGTTGAACTCCTCCTCGTAGACCCAGTCGCCGGTGCCGTTGATGAGGGTCGCCGAGCCGTCCCTGGTCAGGGGCAGGACCGCGCCGTCGGCCCTCGATAAGCGACACGGCAGCCTTGCGCGGGTCGGTTCTCAGCCTTGAAACAGGAGCGAAGGCGATGGGCTTGACAAGAAAAGAGAAAAACATAAAAAATAGGCCCGGAATGAATCGAGAACCCGCATGAACGGAGAGTTCTTTTATCAACGGCTCAGCCGGGATTCCTGGATCCTGATCCTCGTTATCTCTGCCCTGCTCCTGTCGTCGTCCTGCCGGAAGACCGAGGAGCCGTCGCTCATCCGGTTCATCGACATCCTCGGCCGGGAGAACATCGTGGACACCCCTTTGTTCGACCTCGCGGCCGACCCCGAAGGATTCAGCCGATCAAACCCCAGCCTGGCCGCGATCGCTGAGAAATATCCGCTCCTGGACTTGGGCGCCGGCAAGAACCCGCTGCTCATCAAGAAAAAAATCGTTATGGGGCCCCTCGAAGAAAATGTGCTCCTGGCGCCCCCGCGGAGCCTTTTCCGTTTCAAGGTCATGGTCCCCAAGGGTTCCGCCCTCGAGTTTGCCTACGGCATCTATTGGGCTAAGGACCCGGCCCGCAAGTCCAAAGGGAGGCGCGACGTCGAGTTCCTCGTCCGAGCCCAGACCCGAGGCCGGGAGGATCTCCTCTTCCGGCGGAAAATGACCCTCATGGCGGACCACAACCTCGTTTATAATCACAAAAAGATCGACCTCTCGCCGCTGGCCGGACAGAAGGTCACTCTGGAGTTCATCACCCGCGGTGACCAGGATTCCTTGGCCCTCTGGTTCAACCCCATCATTTTCAAGCCTCAACCGGAGCCGCGGAACGTTATCCTCATCTCCCTCGACACGCTCCGGGCCGACCATCTGGGATGCTACGGCTACTCCCGGGCCACGAGCCCGAACATGGACAAGCTGGCCGCTGATTCCGTCCTGTTCCGGAACACGTTCGCCCCAGCCCCCTGGACCCTGCCTTCCCACATGTCCATGCTGACTGGGCTCGACTGCATCAACCACCAGGTTTATCGGGTTACGGACCGCTTGGACCCGACCATTCCCACTCTGGCCGATTTTTTCCGGCGGCGGAGCTTTATAACCGGAGCCTTCACCGGGGGCGTATTAGTGAGGGGACTCTTTGGGTTCAGCAACGGATTCGATTCATTCCGGATTCACGGCGTCATTTCTCCGGAGCATCAGGCGACGAACCTGGCCCAGTCGGCGATTCCCTGGATCGAGGAGAATTTCGAAAAGAACTTTTTCCTCTTCCTTCATACCTACCAGATCCACGACCCCTACGCCACTCCCGAGCCCTTTGACACCCAGTTCCTGGACCCGGGTGCCGAGCTCCATTCCATCAACCTACTGGCTTATCTCCATCACAACAGGGACCGGTTCAAACCGCCCGTGTCAGAGGCGTGGCGGCGCAACATCGTCGGCCTCTATGACGCGGAGGTCCGCTACACGGACGAAGCCCTGATCGCCCCGCTCGTCGCCCAGCTTAAGAAGCTGGGGCTTTACGACCGGACGATGATCGTCATAACCGCCGACCATGGCGAAGAATTCTATGAGCACGGCGGCTGGCTGCACACGCACAGCATCCACCAGGAGCTGATCAGGGTTCCGCTCCTGGTCAAGTTCCCAGGGTCACGCGATGCCGGAAAACGCGTCGAACGCTACGCCCGCCTCACGGATATCATGCCCACTATCCTCAAGGAGATGAGCGTTGATTTCTCGCCCAAGGACCTGGACGGGAAGAACCTCGGGCCGCTCATCGAGGGGGCCGAGACCGGACCGCAACGGCCGGTCCGGTGCGAGCTGGCCGGAATCATCACTAATCATGTTCCGCGGAAAAGATCGGTGACTCGGGATACGTACAGAGTTATCAGCAACGATGCCTACACTCCGCAGGACCTGGCCTATTTCGCTTTCCCGCCCCCCCCACTGGTCCCTCTCGAAATCTACGATTTGTCGGCCGACCCCGGGGAGGCAAAGAACCTGGTCTTGAACCGGCCCGACCTGGCCCGAGAGCTCTTGAAGTACCTCGAGGACAGCTTCAAGCCCAGGCGGAAAACGGTCGGGGGGACGGCCTTGCTTACGCCGGAAATCAAGGAAGAGCTCAAGGCCCTAGGCTACATCCGCTGAGCGGGGCGGGTGTGATGCTCCGGCCGAATCCGTTTTGGACCGGTCCTCATGGGGGTCGTTTCCGTTGCCTTTTGCATTCGACGTCCTTCATCCCAGGCGGGATTTGTTTCGGGCGCTTTGTTCCGTCCCGATTCGAGGGGCGAGCGGGATTTTCCCCGGACCGCTCAGGATACCCTTTCTCTTCCAAAGCCGTTATACTTGACAAGGGAAGAGGCAGGTACTAAAAAGAGTCCCCGAGTGAGATGAAAACCCGAATGAAATCCGCCGCGACTCGGCAGGAACGGGCGAGCCGAATCGTATCCGCCTTGGTCCTGATCGTAGCCGCTCTGCTTCTCTCTTCGGCCTGCCGAAAGGCCAAGACACCGTCGCTCATCCGGCTCATCGATGTCCTCGGCCGGGAGAACATTCTGGACAGTCCCTTGCTCGAAATGGCGGCCGATCCAAAGGGCTTCGCTCGGAAGAACCCCAACGTCGCCGACTTGGCCGCGAAATTCCCTCTTCTCGATGCCGGCTCCGGCAAGAATCCTTTTCTCATCAAGAAAAAGTTCCCGATCGGGCCCGCGGAGGACAATGCCCTCCTGGCACCCCCGCGGAGCACCTTCCGCTTCAAGCTCAGGATCCCGCCCGGATCTTTTCTTGAGTTTGTTTATGAAGTCTACCGCGGCCGGAACCAGTCCGGCAAGGACGACCGCGGCCGCAGCGTAGAATTTTCGATCCGTCTCCGAGGCCAGGGCCCGGGAGATCTTATTTTTCGGCGAACGCTGACCCTCGTCCCCGAACGCGAGTTCATTTCTGACTCCATGAAGATCGACCTGGCCGCCTACGGCGGCCAGGATGCGATCCTGGAATTCTTGACTCGTGGGGAACGGGACCTGCCGGCCCTCTGGCTCAGCCCCGTCATTTTCACGCCTCAGCCCGAACCCCGGAACGTCATCCTCATCTCCCTCGACACCCTGCGGGCCGATCACCTGGGTTGTTATGGCTACGACCGAGCCACGAGCCCGAACATCGACAAGCTGGCTTCCGAATCCGTGCTCTTCCGGAACACGTTCGCCGCCTCTCCCTGGACCCTGCCGTCCCACGTCTCGATCCTGACCGGGCTCGACTGCGTCAATCACCGGGTCTACCAGGCCTCGGACCGGATGGACCCGGGCCTTCCGACGCTGGCCGATCTTTTTCGGAAGCGCGGCTACCTCACCGCGGCCTTCACCGGGGGCGGGTTCGTCAGCGGATTCTACGGTTTCAGCAAAGGCTTCGAGACGTTCCGCTCCCATGGCCCGGGGGCCGACCCCGGTTTGGATGCGGGCAACCTGGCCCGAAAGGCCATCCGCTGGCTCGAAGCCAACAGCGGGAAGAATTTCTTGCTTTTTCTCCACACGTACCAGATGCATGACCCTTACGTTCCGCCCGAGCCCTACAAAGCCATTTTTCTCGACTCGGGCGCTCAATTCCACGGCATGGACATGGCTCGACATGGCTATAACTATGAAAACCGGTTCAAGCCGCCCGCGTCCGAAGCCTTTCGGCGCAACATCATCGCTCTTTATGACGCCGAGATCCGCTACACCGACGAGGCCCTGATCGGTCCCCTGGTCGACGAGCTGAGGAAGCTCCGCCTCTACGACCGGACCATGATCGTTCTGACGTCCGACCACGGCGAGGAATTCTATGAAAAGGGATCCTGGCTTCACCAGGGTGATATCTATGAGCCTGTTCTCAAGGTGCCTCTCCTGATCAAGTATCCCGGTTCACGCGATGCCGGAAGAAGGGTCGAGCGCTATGCCCGGAGCACGGACATTACTCCGACGATCCTGGAAGAGATGGGCGTCGATCTTCCTAAGGCCAGGCTGGACGGAAAAGGGCTGGGGGCGCTCGTCCGGGGAAGCGAGAGGGGAGAGGAGCGGATGTTTCGGAGCGAGCTGGCCGCCTATGTCGTGAGGAATCATGTTCCTCACAAAAGGGCAGTCAGCCAGGGAACGTACAAGATTATCATCAACGATCCCTACACACCCCAGGACCTGTCCTTCTTTGCCGCACCCCCGCCCGAGTCGGGCAAGCTCGAGATCTATGACCTGGCGGCGGACCCGGGCGAGAGGACGAACCTTGCCCCGAGCCGTCCCGAGTTGGCTCGCCGCCTTCTGAAATACCTCGAGGACAACTTCAAGCCGACAAGGAAGGCCGGGAAAGTCCGCGATCAGAATCCCGAGATCAGGGAAGATATCAAGGAAGAGCTCAAAGCCCTGGGTTACATCCGCTGAGCCCGGAAGCCCCGCCCGACGATCGACCTCCGGCGAGGAAAACCTTAGATCGCAACCCCCGGGGAAGGCCCTCCCGCCGCGGTCTTCAAAGGTTCGGAAGCTCTCGATAATCGACTGTGATCTTGGTCCCTTTGCGCGGCCGGAGCAGGTCCACGACCTTAAGGTAGGTCTTGTTCTTCTTCTTCCACAGGCGGTTGAGCTTGCGGGCGTAATGGGCCACGGCCACGCTAAGCCACTGGCGGGTCAGGATCTTCCCCACCGTCCGTTTCAGGGAGTAGAATTTTTTGTGGCAAAAGATCTGCGCTTTTTGCAGGTCGAACAGGGAAAACCGCGCCGGCCGAAAGACGACATGGTGGGCGTCGTACAGGGTCCAGTCACGGAACTGGATACGGTTTTCAGCGATCATTTTCCGATACAGCTCCGACCCCGGCAGGGGGGTCAGGATGAGGAACTGGGTCGTGGACAGCCGGGCTTTCACGGCAAACTTGACCGTCTCCTTGACCGATTGCCAGTCGTCCTCGTCGAACCCCAGGACGAACATGCCATGGATCCCGATCCGGTGCCGCCGCAGGACCTTGGCCGCCCGGGCCAGGTCAGCGACCGTCTGTTTCTTTTTCATGGCGTCCAGACTGCGGGGATTGACCGACTCGAACCCGATGTACAGAGTGTGACACCGGGCCTTTTTCATGAGCTTGACGAGTTCCGTGTCCTGGGCGACGTCGGCCCGGACCTGGGTCGTCCAGGTGAACTTGAACCGTTCGCTGATCATGGCCCGCAGGAGCTCCTTGGCCCGCTCCTTGTTGGCCGCAAAATTGTCATCGTAGAAGAACACGTTGGCCTTGGGATGGTTGTACCGGCGGAGCTCCTCGATGATGTTCGCGGTCGAGCGGAAGCGGTATTTCTTGCCGAACATGCCGGTCACGGAGCAGAAGGAGCAATCGAACGGACAGCCGCGCGACGTCTGAATGGGGATCGGGGGGCTGAATCTCCCGGGCGGCCGGTCGGGCTTGAGAAGCGAGAAGTCCGGATAGGGCAGGGCGTCAAGGTCCTTTTCGAAGGGCAGCATCGGGTTGTGAACGACCCGGCCGTCCTTTTTCCGGGAGAGGTTGGGGATATCGTCGAAACTTCCCTTGTTCTCCCAAGCGTTAATGAACGCGGTGAGGGCCTTTTCTCCCTCGCCCCGGATGACAAAGTCGGCGTGCTCCAGGGCTTCCTCGGGCAGGAACGTGACATGGGGCCCTCCCATGAGGACGGGGAGGCCCATGGCCTTGACCTTGTCGCCGATGGCATAGGCCCGGGGCGCCGTGGAGGTGATCGTGGAAATGCCGACCAGGTCGGCCGCGGCCACGGCCTTGAAATCGATCCGGCGAAGGTCCTCGACGTAAACTTCGACGTCCCAGCCGCGCTCCTTCATCATCGTTCCCAGGATGAGAACGCCCAGCCGGGGCAGGGGGAACGAGGAAAAAATGTGAAGGTTGGGGGCCTGGGGTTCGATAAAAACGATCTTGGGCATGAGAATTCCTTTCGCGGTTCTGGAAACCTAGCGCTTCTGGTTCTTATCCTTGAGGCTGAGGATCTCCTTCTTCTTTTTCTTGAGAAGGTCCTCCCAGCGGTCGATTCCTTTCTGGAAGAGGTCCATCTTGGCGAAGAAAGCCTGGATCTCGGTGAGCATCTTGCTGAGCTTGGCCGCCGTTTCGGCCTTGGAGAAGGATCTGGGATCCTTTTGGATGGCCAGGAAGTCACGGAAATAGTTCGAGATGGTTTTGATCTCTTCCAGGCTGCACCCGAAGAGCTGAAGGTCCTGAATGAGCTTGCAGAGAAAGATATAGCCCTGGGCGTAGAGACGGAACCCGCCCTCACTGCGGCGGTCGGGTTCGATGATCCCCTTGTCCTCCCAGTGCTTGATCGTCCGGGGGCTGACCCCCGACTGCTCGGCCAGGCTGCCGACGGTCAGGTACTTGGCTTGCTCCCGTTTCTCTTTCCGGCCGGTCCGCTCCCGGGGCAGGCCGACCTTCCGAACGATCCGCTGGATGTCGTCCTGTCCGTAACCCAGCTCCTCGAGCTTCCGGATGTGTCCGATCCTCTCCAGGGCGGCCTCGGAAAAAAGGGGCTGGCGGTCGTCGGTAAAACCCGAGGGATGGACCATCTTAAGCTTGACCCATTCCTCGACCGTCCGCGGGGAGACGGATGTCTTGCCCGTGAGCTCCTGAAGAGTGAAGATGTCTCGGCTCATAATATACCTTTACGTCTATTTATACATGGATTAAATACAACCTATACGTACAGGAATATATTGAGGTCAGCCCCCTCTGTCAAGGGTTTTTTTAGGGGAGGGATGCCGCCCGCGCGGGGCCGGGGAGCGGGGCCCGTCCCGCCCTGGGGCGGATTGCTCCCGGCGGGGGCGGATATGCTAGAATAAGAGCACAAACTCTTTCCCGGAGGAGGCGGCCATGGACATGATCCTCAAGACGGATTTCATCCGACGCTGGAGAAAGTACTTTGGCCGGGCCGAGGAGCCCCTGTGTTTCTTCTACGCGGACGACGAACGCTACGCCGAGTTTCTCGATCATAGGCCGGAGCCGCAGGAGTTCCGCTGCCTCATCAATGCTCTCGGCCGCGCGCGGCGGGGCGATATCCTGGCCTTTGGCCGGAACAGCATCGGATGTCCCGGCGGGTTGCGCTATGCCGGCTTTTCTACGACCCTGAGGCCGGACTTCAAGTATTTCCTATCCTGCGGGATACCGGGACGGATGGAAGGCGAGCGATACAAGAAAACGCCGGAGCTCGTCGAGCAAATGCTCAAGGAAGTGCCAGTGCCCGAAGCCGCGGGGAAGTATCTCGTCTTTAAACCCTGGGGCAAGATGGAGGCGGGTGAAACGCCCGGGGCGGTCGTGTTCTTTGCCCCGCCCGACGCCTTATCCGGGCTGTTCACCCTGGCCAATTACCGCCGGACGAGCGACCCGGGCGTCGTCTGCCCTTTCGGCGCGGGCTGCGGCAGTATCATCGGCCACCCTTTGGCTGAAGCGCGCACGGCCCGGCCGCGGGCCGTTCTGGGGATGTTCGACCCTTCGGCCCGTCCCCACGTAGAACCCGACCTCCTCACCTTCGCCGTCCCCTGGACCTTGTTCTTGGAGATGGACGAGGACATGGAGGAGAGCTTTCTCACCACCAAGACCTGGGAATCGATTCGTCGCCGGCTGGCCGCCCATTCCTAGGGTCGCATCTTCCTCCACCTTGAAATCGGCAGTTGAGGTCTGTATACTCCAATGGGTGAACGATAACGCACGCAAGCCCCGGCTGCGCCTGCCGGGGGGGCCGCCCGGGCCGACATCCTGTGCGGAGGACGATTGCCCTCTATCCAGCGGCCTCGAAAGGAGATTAACCAGTCATGAAGAGAATCGTCGGCATGTTTTTTTTGCTGGTCGTGGTCTTCCCTGTCTTTGCCTCGGCCGTCCCTGGCCTCGCTCGGGACAAGGCCCTTCTCAAGGTCGGTCCCAAGGCCGTTCCGTTCCCGCTCGCCGAGGTCCGGCTTCTCGCCGGCCCGTTCAAGGACGCCCTGGAACGCGACCGGACCCTTATGCTTTCTTTCGATGTTGATCGTCTCCTTCATAATTTCCGGGTCAACGCCGGACTGCCCTCGACAGCCAAACCCTATGGCGGCTGGGAAAAACCGGATTGCGAGCTTCGCGGCCACACCGTGGGCCATTACCTTTCGGCCCTGGGTCTGATGTACGCCGCGACTGGAGACCCGCAGTTCAAGGCCCGGGCCGACCTCATCGTTTCCGAGCTGGCCAAGTGTCAGCGGGCGCTCGGCTCCCGGGGATACCTCAGCGCCTTTCCCGAGGAGTACTTCGATCGAGTGGAATCCGTCCGCCGGGTCTGGGCGCCCTACTACACGATCCACAAGATCATGGCCGGGCTGCTCGATTGGTACGAGCTCGGCGACAGCGCCCAGGCCCTGGACGTCGTGAAGAGGATGGCCGATTGGGTCAAGCTCCGCACCGACCGCTCGGACGAGGTTCACATGCAGCGCGTGCTCAGCCACACCGAGCAGGGCGGGATGAACGACGTCCTGGCCGAGCTCTACGCCGTTACCGGAAACCCCGAGCACTTGACCCTGGCCCGGCGTTTCGATGAGAAGGCCTACAACGAACCCCTGGAACAGCACGAAGACAAGCTGACCGGCCTGCACGTCAATTCCTTCATCCCCACGGTCATCGGCTCAGTCCGGGAGTATGAGCTCACGGGCGAGGCCTCGTACAAGAGTTTGGCCGAGTTCTTCTGGAAACAGGTCACTGGAGCGCGGAGCTTCGCTACGGGCGGCACGAGCAACGATGAGGTCTGGGGCGACGGGCCTTACCGCCTCTCGACCCAGCTCGGCCGGAACAGCCATGAAACCTGCTGCACCTACAACATGCTCAAGCTCACCCGTGAGCTGTTCGGCCTCGACCCCGACCCCCGCTACTTCGATTATTATGAGCGCGCCCTGTGGAACGGCATCCTGCCCACCCAGGACCCGAAGACCGGGATGGTCATGTACTATGTGCCCATGGCTTCCGGGTTTTGGAAGACGTTCATGAATGCGGAGGACTCTTTCTGGTGCTGCACGGGCACGGGCATGGAGAACCACGCCAAGTACGGGGACAGCATCTATTTTCAGGATGAGGAGGGGGTGATGGTCAATCTCTTCATCGCCTCCGAGCTCGACGCGCGAGAGAAGGGGATCCGCCTGCGCCAGGAGACGCGCTTTCCCGAGGAGGAGCGAACGGCGATCATCATCACCTCGAGCGGGCCGAAGGCCTGGACACTCTCGGTCCGCATTCCGTCCTGGGTCGAGCGCGGGAGCCGGGTTCTCATCAATGGCCGGCCCCTTGACGTTTTTGCCAGCCCGTCGAGCTATTTGAAGATTCACCGAGCCTGGAAAGCGGGTGACCGCCTGGAGCTCGCTTTGCCCATGGATCTGCGCCTTGAGCCGCTTCCGGACAAGCCGAGCGTTGCGGCCGTGATGTACGGGCCGATCGTCCTCGCCGGGGAGCTGGGCGGGCAGGGCCTGACGGATGAGAAGGTCTATGGGCCCTACGGCCCGGAAGGCGACCCCGCGGCCGTCCCCACTCTGGCCGCCGCCGGGAAGGACCCCGCCTCATGGATTAAGAAGGACCCGGGCGAGGCCCTGGTGTTCCGCACGGCCGGCGTCGGCCGGCCGCAAGACGTGACCCTGGTCCCGTTCTACAAGCTCTTTGGGCAGCGCTACGCGATCTATTGGGAGATGAAATAGATCGGGGACAAATAAATCGGGGAAACAATACTCATGACATCATGATGCCAATTTCTCTCTGAGAAAGCTGATGCCCGCAGGGATACTACGGGCTCAGTTAAATTGATCGTTTGTCCCCGATCCATTCGGAATAAAGGGCCATCTCTTCTTTACTTCAACCTCGAGCATGCTACAATAGGGCCGGCCGCAATAGGCTCCGTGAGTCGAGCGAAGGAGGTTCTCATGGCCGACTTTGAATTCAAGTGCCCAAACTGCGGGAATGTCCTGGTCATCGATGAGGAGCACCGGAGCAAAAAGACGAACTGCCCGGCCTGCGGGAAAGGCATCATGATTCCCGACAAACCCGCGGCCGCCGAGGCGCCCCAGCCTAGAATCGCGGGATCGGCGCAAGTCTCGGGTTTGGTCAGCGACCTTCTGCCCGGCGACGAAAAGGATGTTTTTCGGAAGCGCCCCACGTGGCGCGCCTTTTTCGGCCGCATCGTTTTGGCCTTGCTATTCCCGGTGGCGGCTCTGATCCTGGCGCTCTCCGCCTCAGCCAGCCCTGCGCTCAAATGGGTCATCGGCCTCCTCGGCCTGGGGATCGGCTTGATCCTGTTCATCGTCGTCCTGGTCAAGCGGTACTCGCTCATGTACAGGCTGAGCACCCAGCGGCTGTTCGTTTACCGCGGCCTCATCGCCCGCCGGATCGAGGAGCTGGAGCTGTTCCGCGTCCGGGATATCGACGTCCTGCAGAATTTCTGGGAGAGGATCTTTCACTACGGCCGGATGACCGTCTATTCCACGGACGCTACGACGCCCAAATTCGAGATCGTAGGTCTGAGCGACCCGATCAAGGTTAAAGATACGATCCGCTTCAACTTCCGGAACGCCCGCATCCGGGAGAGGGTGAGGCCCACGGAGTTCGTCAGCGATTTCGATCAGGCAACCGATATCGGCCAGCACGACCCCACTCTATAACTGAGCGCGTCTTAGCGACGGGACGCATCAATGTTTCACGCCAACTCTAAAGGGCGCGGGGGGTTCCCGAGGGCGATGCGCCTGCGTTCCGGATCAAGTTGAGGCAGCCGGACGGCGCGCGCACCAACAAGCCGATCCGGCCGTTAGCTTTTCCGCACTCCCGCCGTCCGGCTCTGGCCCCGCCTTTTATCTTGTCGAAAACTTGTAGATCGTCTCGGTCTTGTACATCTGTCCCGGCCGGAGGATCGTCGAGGGGAAGTTCGGCTTGTTGGGCGAATCGGGAAAGTGCTGTGTCTCGAGGCAGAAGCCGGAATGCTGCGGGTAGATCTTGGACGCCTTGCCGGTGATCGTGCCGTCCAAAAAATTCCCTGAATAGAACTGGAGGCCGGGCTCCGTGGTCAGGACGTCCATGACCCGCCCGCTTCGCGGCTCAAAAACCTGAGCGGCCAGCTCCAGGCCCTGGCCCGTCCGGGTGAGAACAAAGTTATGGTCGTACCCTCCGGGAACCAGATCGATGCGCTCGCCGATCTTGTGGGGCGTCAGGAAATCCATGGCCGTTCCCTTGACGGGCTTGATCTTCCCTGTCGGGATGAGGCCCTCGTCGACCGGCGTGAAGGCGTCGGCCTTGATCATGAGCTCATGTCCGAGGATGTCGCCTCTGCCTTGACCGGCCAAGTTGAAGTAGCTGTGATGAGTCAGGTTGACGGGCGTCGCTTTGTCGGTCACGGCCTGGTAGTCGAGTCTAAGCTCATTGGCATCGCTGAGCGTGTAGGTGACCGAGCAGGAGAGATTCCCCGGGTAACCTTCCTCGCCGTCGCGGCTGAGATACTCGAACTTGACCCCCCGGCTGCCCTTGTCCTCGAAGGGCGTCGCCTTCCAGATCACCTTGTCGAACCCCTTGAGGCCGCCGTGGAGATGGTTCTGCCCGTTGTTTGCGGCCAGCTTGAACTCGACGCCGTTCAGGGTAAAGCGTCCCTTGCCGATCCGGTTGCCGTACCGGCCGATGGTCGCGCCGAAATAGGGGCTGACCTTGAGGTAACCGTCGAGGGAATCATAACCCAGGGTGATGTCGCCCAGCTTGCCGTCTCGATCCGGAACCTCCAGCGAAACGAGCGTCGCCCCGTAGGTCATGATCCGCGCCCGCATTCCCGCGGAGTTCGTGAGTGTATAGATATCCACCGCCGCCCCGTCCGGGGTCCTGCCGAAAGCGTGCTTTGTCACGGATGCCATGGCCTGTCCTCCTTCCCGCGCAGCCTTGAGTTCCATTGTTAGACCCGATACCTGGAGACTCCAGATCAGGCTCACGGCCATGATCGCGATGAGAATCCGGGTCGATCCTTTCCTCGCTGTGGTCATGATTCCTCTCTCCTTGCTGTTCGTCCTTTCGGTTCATCCTATCAATTTGCGGCGGGGGACACAAGACCATGTCCCGTTTCTTCGAGGGCGAGAGCCTGGTCTCCCCGATTTCGGGTCAACGTGTTAAAATGATTTCATCTTGTTCAAGATTGGAGGCCGCATGTCCCATCGGAGATACTCGATCATCATCGCCTGTTTTTTCCTGCTCGGGCTTTTGACCCTGACCGCCCTGGCCGGTGCGCCGTCACCCGGCGCCCTGGACAAGGTCCTGGGGAGCCTCACCTTCCGCGCGCTCGGTCCCTACCGGGCCGGGTCATGGGTCACGTGTTTCGCCGTGCCCGAGTCGCCTCTCAAGGAGCACCTTTACACTTTCTATGTAGGCGCGCGCAACGGCGGCCTGTGGAAGACCGTGAACAGCGGAACGACGTTTGAATCCGTGTTCGACGGCCATGACTACCTCTCGATCGGAGCGGTAGCCCTGGCTCCCTCCAACCCCGACATCATCTGGGTCGGGACGGGCGAGGCGCACAATGCCCGAAGCTCTCATCGGGGGGATGGCGTCTATAGATCCGCCGACGCCGGCAAGACCTGGGTTTTCATGGGCCTTCGTGATTCCCATCACATTGCCCGCATCGTCATCCACCCCAAGAACCCGGACATTGTCTATGTCGCGGCCATGGGCCATCTCTTCACCCCGAACGCGGAGCGGGGCGTATTCAAAACGACGGACGGCGGCAAGACCTGGGCCACGGTCCTGTTCCTGAACGACAGCGTGGGCGTCATCGACCTGACCCTCAATCGGCAAAATCCCGACATCCTCTACGCCGCGGCCTATGAGAAATACCGCCACGCCTGGACCTTCGAGGAAAGCGGCCCGCGAAGCGGCATTTATAAAACGACCGACGCGGGCGCGACCTGGACCAAGCTCGAAGGCGGCCTGCCCTCGGGCAAAATCGGCCGCATCGGCCTCGACATCTTCGACAAGAATCCCAACATCCTGTATGCCCTCATCGAAAACGCCAACGGCCGCCCCTCCACGAAAGAGGAGCTCGCCCGCGACCAGAAGCTCGGCTTGCCGCCCCAGCAGCGCATCATCGGCAGTGAGATGTTCCGCAGTGATGATGGCGGAGCGACCTGGCGGCGGATGAGCCCCGAGAACAAGGACCTCAGCGGCAAGGCGGCCTATTCCTTCAACATGGTCCGGATCGATCCCAACGACGCGAGCAAGGTCTTCATCACTGGGGTGGCCCTTGGCCAGTCGAACGACTCGGGCAAGACTTGGGTCAACCTCGATTGGCCGCCCACGACCTTCGCCAGCATGTTCGGCGACGTGCGAACGGTGTGGATCGACCCCCAGAATTCGGACCGCCTGCTCATCGGGAGCGACGGCGGCGTGCACGTCACCTACGACGCCGGGAAGACCATCGACCACTTCAACAACCTTCCCCTGGGCGAGTTTTACGCCATCGGCCTGGACAGGGAGGACCCCTACAACATCTACGGCGGCCTCCAGGACCATGACTGCTGGAAGGGCCCGTCGAACGGCTGGTCGGGCGAAGTGTCCATCTCCGACTGGGTGACGGTCGGGGAAGGCGACGGCATGTACAACGTCGTTGACTGGGAAACCGGCCGCTGGGTCTATAACTGCCGCGAGTTCGGAAGCCACGGCCGCCTCGACCAGAAGCTCGGCCTGCGGGCAGACATCATGCCCCGCCGGCCCGAGGGACAGCCGCCCCTGCGCTTTAACTGGGTGGTGCCCATCGCCATGTCGCCGCACAACAGCGATGTCATCTACACCGGCGCCCAGGTCCTCCTGCGCTCGATGCATCGCGGGGACGATTGGCGGGAGATCAGCCCCGACCTGACGACGAACGATTCCGTTAAAACCAAAGGCCGCAACAACGTCACCTTCTGCACGATCACCACCATCGCCGAGTCCCCTGTCGCGCCCGGGCTCATCTGGGTCGGGACGGACGACGGCAAGGTCTGGGTCACCCGCGACGGCGGGGCGAACTGGAGGGACGTGACCGCCAACGTGGCCCAGGCCGGCGGGCCTGCCGATTCTTGGGTCAGCCGCGTGCTTCCCTCGGCGAAATTCGAGGGGACGGCCTATGTGGCCAAGACGGGTTTTCGAAACGATGATTCGCGGCCCTTCCTTTATAAGACGGCGGACTTCGGCGCCACCTGGACGGCCGTGACCGCCGGGCTCCCGGAGTTTCCGGTGAACGTCGTGGTCGAAGACCGGAAGAACCCAGACCTGCTCTTCTGCGGCACGGATGGGGGAGTCTGGGTTTCGATCGACGCCGGAAGATCGTGGCTGCCGTTCAAGAGCAACATGCCCTCCGTCCCGGTCAATGACCTGCAGGTCCATCCCCGCGAGAATGACCTCGTCGTCGCCACCTACGGCCGGGGCCTCTACATCACCGACATCAGCCCGCTCCAGGAAATGAACGCCAAGATGCTCGGCGAAGACATCCACGTCTTCGATATCAAGCCCAAGGCCCGGTACGAGACCCCCGTCTTCGGCAACTACAAGCTTCTCGGCGATCGGGAACCGGCCACGCCCAATGAACCCGGCACGATCGCGATCCATTATTACCTGAAGAACACTCTCAAGGAAAAGGTCAAGGTCAGTGTGAGCGACCCCTACGGCGAAGTGCTGAACACTTTAGAGGGGAAGCCGGATGCGGGTTTTCAAACGGTCGAATGGGCCCTCAATCGACAGCCCAAAAAAGGGGAGAAGCCCGCGGGCTTTGGCGACTGGCGGGCGAACCTCGTTGAACCGGGCGAGTACGTCGTGACCGTCGAGGCCGGCGGGCAGAAATTCATCAAAAAGGCGGTCCTGAGGGAGCGCCGAGGCTGGTCCATCGGTCCGCAGCCGGTGAAGATCAGATAACCACCCTTAGGAGATGCCTCCCGAGAGAGGGTTCAGCCTTTCTCCGGCACGGGCACCGGCCGGAGGCTTTATGCTCCGAGGCCGACGTGGTATCATCCACCCCCGATGTCTATACGAAAAGCTGAAAAGGCGGACTTGCCTGAAATCCGCGGCCTGGCCGGAAAGCTCGGCTTGGATTATCCCGGTATGGAGGGGGATCGTTTCTGGGTGGCGGACGAAAGCGGCCGCGTCATCGGCATGGTGGGACTGAAAGAACATCCGGATTGCCTGGAACTCTGCGCTCTGGGCGTCGATCCCGGACATCGGGGACGCGGCATCGCCGCCGCGCTCGTGCGCGCACTGCTTGATGCGGCACGGGCCAACGTCCATCTGGCCACGGTCATCCCCGCCTTCTTCGAACGGTGCGGTTTCGTCAAGGTCGCGGACGGGCCGCGGAGCTTCCAGGAAAAGTGGGATACGGCCTGGTGCGAAGGCTGTGACCGGAAATCCTGCACGATCATGGTCAGCCGAACCCCATGAGCCTTCCGCTTTTCCCCGCCTTCAAGCCCGTGGGCCTTGAGGACCGGGACGCGATCGAAAGCTATCTCCATCGGTATCCGGCCGGCACCTGCGAGATGAGCTTTCCGAACATCCTCATCTGGAAAGATTCCGAGCGGCCCCGCGCTGCGATCCTCAACAGGAACCTGTGTCTCCTCCTAGAGCCGACCTTCGAGCCCCCCTACTTTTTGCCCCCTTCCGGCGACACTGAGATCGAAAGGACGATCGCCTCCTGTCTGAACCACACGCCTCGCCTGTCCCGCGTCCCGGAGGCCCTCGTCCGCCAGCATGGGGCTTCCTTCAGGGTCGAAGAGCGCCGGGACGATTTCGACTATGTCTACCGGACCGCGGACCTGGCCGAGCTCAAGGGCAAGAAGTTCGACGGAAAGCGGAACCAGATCAAGAAGTTTGAGTCCCGTTTCGATCACGCCTACGAGAGGCTCAGCCGACAACACGTTGACGGCTGCCGCCGGCTCCTGGATGAATGGTGCGAAAGCAAGGGGAACTCCGACACTTCCCTTCAGGCAAAAAAGAGCGCGATCCTCGAAGCGTTGGCCCTGTTCGAAGCTTTGGAGCTTAAAGGCGGAGTCGTGCTCGTCAAGGGCCGGGTCGAGGCCTTCACCCTGGGGTCGCGGCTTGCCCCGGACACGGCTCTCATCCAGATCGAGATTGCGAACCCTGCCTTTCCGGGACTAGCCCAATGGATCAACAGGGAGTTCGTCCGGCGCGAGTGGCTGTCCTTCCCTTTCATCAACCGGGAACAGGACATGGGCCTTCCCGGCTTGCGCAAGGCCAAGCTGTCCTACCAGCCGATTCGCTTCGAGAAGAAGTTCGATTTGTTCCCTGTGGTGGACGTTAAGCGCTGACGGGAAGCCTGGGCTGGGGGCGCGGGGCGCCGCCGACACCTCTCCTTTTGAAAACGAATAGCAGAGAGGGAGATCCTCACGTCGCTTCGCTCCTCAGGATGACGACGCCGAGCGCGTCAAGGTCAGCCCAATGTCACCCGGTCGCGGCCGTCGTGCTTGCCTCGAGACATGTCACGCACCCGCCCTTCTCCTTGCGCGCAGGGGCCTGAAGATATATTGACTAATTTTTCCCCGGGGGATATCCTTGGGTCCAAGAGGAGGGGGACTCATTTGATGCGCTGTCCGCAATGTCATTCCGATAACCCCGAAGGCGCGAAGCTTTGCGGCCACTGCCAGGCTCCTCTGCCCCATTCCGAAGGGCCTCAATACGCTCCGACCGAATCCGCGCCGAATCCTCAGGTTCGAGAACTCGTCCCGGGGACGATATTCGCCCGGCGGTATCAGGTCATCGAGGACCTGGGCCGGGGCGGGATGGGCCGCGTCTATAAGGTCCTGGACACGGAGGTCAAGGAGAAGCTGGCCCTCAAGCTTCTGAACCCAGAGATCGCCTCGGACGCGGCAACCATCGAGCGCTTCCGCAACGAGCTGAAGCTAGCCCGGACCGTCTCCCATCGCAATATCTGCCGGATGTACGACCTCGGCCGCGAGGAGGGCACGTACTTCATCACCATGGAGTATGTCTCGGGTGAAGACCTCAAGAGCCTCATCCATCGGATCGGCGCGCTTCCGGTCGGCAAGGCGGTCACGATCGCCCGCCAGGTCGGCGAGGGCCTGGCCGAGGCCCACCGGCTGGGGATCGTCCACCGCGACCTGAAACCCCACAACATCATGATCGACCGGGAGGGCAACGCCCGGATCATGGATTTCGGGATCGCCCGCTCAGTGACCGCCAAGGGGATCACGGGCGCCGGGATGATGATCGGGACGCCGGAATACATGTCCCCCGAGCAAGTGGACGGCAAGGATGCCGACCGGCGCTCGGACATCTATGCGCTCGGCATCGTCCTCTTCGAGATGCTGACCGGCCGCCTGCCCTTCGAGGGCGATACGCCCTTGAGCGTCGCCGTCAAACAGAAGAGCGAGCCGGCGCCCGACCCTCGCAAGCTCAACCCCCAGATCCCCGAAGATTTGGAACACGTCGTCCTCAAGTGCCTGGAGAAGCCGCGAGAGAAAAGGTATCAAAACGCGGAAGCCCTCCTGGCCGAGCTGGCCAGGATCGAGAAGACGCTGCCGACCACGACCCAGCCCCTGCCCATCCATAGGCCGTCAACCTCTAAGCAAATCACGGTCCGGCTCCCCTCGAAGAAATTCTGGATCCCCGCCGTCGTCATACTCGCGGCCGTGCTGGCCTTTGTCATCTGGCAGTTCATCCCGGAGCGGCAGACCTCGAAGCGCTCGATTGCCGTCATCGCCTTCAGGAACCAGACCGGGGATAAGGCCTTCGATTACCTGCAGGAGGCGATTCCCAATCTGCTCATCACCAGCCTCGAACAATCCGGTCATTTCCGGGTGACATCCTGGCAGAGGTTGAAGGACCTCCTCCGGCAATCGGGCCGTGAGGAGACGGCCGCCCTGGACGAGGAGACCGGCTTCGACCTTTGCCGAAGGGACAACATCGAAACGGTCGTTATCGGGAGCTATATCAAAGCCGGCGAAGAGTTCGCCACCGACGTCAAGGTCCTGGACGTCGGTACGAAACAGCTCCTGAAAAGCGCTTCGTCCAAGGGCGAAGGCGTGGCGAGCATCCTCAAGACCCAGATCGACCAGCTCAGCAGGACCATCTCCCGGGGCATCGGGCTGCCGGTCCTGAAGATCGAAAAAGCCCAGCCCAAGATCATAGACCTGACGACGAACTCCCTGGACGCCTATGCTTGGCTTCTCCGGGGCATCAATGAGGGCGATAAGTTCTATTATGCCGCCGCCCGCGAGTCCTTGGGAAAAGCGATCGAGCTCGACCCGACTTTTGCCGTGGCCCACCTGCGGCTTGCCTTTGTGTTCGGATCCATGGGCGATTACAAGAGCCGCGAGGAAAGCTTGAAGAAGGCCCATCAGTATGCCGACAAGGCCTCGCAGAAGGAACGGCTCATTATCGAAAGCCAATACGCTGCGATCATCGAGCATAACCCGGACAAACAATACCGCCTTCTCAAGGAGCTGGTCGATAAATATCCCGGCGAGAAGGATGCCCACTATCTGCTGGGGTTTTACAATGACAACCGAAGGATTTATCCTGAGGCCATCGCCGAGTACGAAAAGGCCATAGCCCTTGATCCCAATTTCGGATTAGCCATAAACCAGGTCTCCTATTCCTATGCTCAGACAGGGGATCTCGACACCGCGATCCGGTACCTTCAGCGCTACTCCATCCTCAACCCCGGCGACGCCAATCCTATCGATTCGATGGCCGAATTTTATATGCGACAGGGCAAGCTGGACGAGGCTGCGGCCAAGTATAAGGACGCCCTGGCCGCAAAGCCGGATTTCTATGCGTCCTGCCAAGGATTGGCCTACGTTTATGCCCTCCAGGAGAACTATGCGGAGGCCGAGCATTGGCAGGCAGAATTCATCAGGGTGGCCCCCTCGGCCGCGATGAAAATAGGAGCGAATTGGTACAAGGCCTATCTTCAGTATCTTTTAGGTCGCTGGGATGATTCTCTCGCTGAATATCTTGCCTTGAGGAAGCAGGCCGAACTGGCGCAGCAGCCGTACTTCTTGGCCGTGACGGATTGGATCCTGGGGTTTCTGCACTGCGATCGCGGCGAGTTCGATGCCGCCCGAACATCGTTTCAAAGCTTTTTGGATTGGGATCTAAAAATGAACCCGACGCTCGCCGGCACGGTGAAAGCCGAGCAAGCCGTTTTCCGCTGCCTGGTCGATCTCGGCCAGGAACGAGCGGAATCGGCCGGGGCACGCCTGAACGAATTGGGCTCTCAGCTCCCTGATGTGGATTCGGCCAACCGGACGTTGATGACTTTTTATTTTGAGCTTCTGAGCGCCGAGATCGCCCTTGCCGAAAGCAAAGTCGACGAGGCCGTCGGCCTTGCCGAGAAAATAGTGCTTCTCAGCTTCCCGACGATGAACACCCCAGACCTGATCAACTATAACATCCCCTTCCTCAAGGACGTCCTGGCGAGGGCCTACTGGAAAAAGGGCGAACTCGGCAAGGCCGCCGCCGAATACCAAAAATTGATGACCATCGATCCCAATAACCAGATTCGCTATCTTATTCATCCGCTGTACCATTATCGATTAGGCCGGGTGCTGGAGGAAAAGGGGGAGAAGGATAAGGCCCGCCTCCAGTATGAAAAATTCCTTGTGTGTTGGAAAAACGCGGATGCCCGACATCCGGAGCTGGCCGACGCCCGCAAACGTCTGGCGGCGCTCAAAAACCGCTGAGGTCCGCTCAAGGAGACGGTGAAACAATTTGATGTCAAGCCGCTTTGGCACAACGCAAAGTTTTTTGAGAAAGTATCTTATACGGCAACCAAAACCATATTTGGGGTGTTATGCGGGTCGATATAAACAATGTTGGATTGCTACAAGGAGCATGAAATCATATGATCAAGGACAGACAGCCAAAGATACAGAGCATAATTTCAACAATCAACTCTCGGATATCAGAGATTAATGATCTGTATAGGACCGGGCCGGAGTTGTATTTCTATAAGAGGCTCATGCAGTTGAGGCGAGAATGCCACGATATCACTTCGTTTCTGGACAACACATACTGTATGGAGATACTCTATGCGACCTTAGTGTCTTGGGACATGAACAGCCGCGGTGCAAAGATGAAGTACTTCGACGAATTCGTCCTGAATCTCAGATCCTGTAAAGATGAGTTCAAGACCCTCGATTCAATCAACCAAGAGCCTAGCTTCCAATCATTCCCCTTTCAAGTATTGGAGCTGACGTATGAGAAACTCAATATAATGAAGTCAGGCGGAAGATTAGTATCCAATTCGAAATTGCTGCATTTCCTGTTCCCACGCATTCTTATGCCAATGGATAGGCAGAATACTCTTTCCTATTTCTACGGCAACACCAATGAGTCGATTCATAAGTACCTGGAATTGGTTCGAGTCCAGTTCGAAATCATCGCTCAAAAAGTGGATTGGTGTCACTTGCTTGATGACAAATGGAATCAAACAGTCCCAAAATTGATTGACAACGCGGTGATCCTACTGGCGGGGAAGAGCCTCACAGCATAGCGACCGTGGCATGCCCACCCAGTCTCTGCAGCCAACGCTTAGACCAGGCGTTATTATTAGGTAATGAGGCGCTGGCCCAAGCGCTGCTAAGCTTGGCTGTTGAGCGACCCGTAATGACTGCATTAGTTGCGTGCCCTAAGAGAATATGTAAGAATATATTGAAAGCAGTCATCTAAGTTGCGCAGGAGGGGACGACATGGAAAAAAGTGAAGACACAAAAAGCTTGGAGCTTTCGATCGCTTTATTAAAGGCTATTCTACTCGTTCTTATCGACGCAAGAGGGAACCCCAATGAACCCGCTAAGCCTGAAACGCTTTTACACCTAGCAGGCCTTAACATTAAGGACATTTCCCGACTCCTTCGGAAAAAGGAAGCTGCAGTTCGTATGGCGATCAGCCGTGCAAAGTAGATATTCAGCGAACTCACCCTGGCTAGCACAGACGTTGATTGCATTTTTGGAAGTGAGAGGCAATCATGGCAAAATCCAAAGACGACCTTCTTCTTGAAAAGCTTGACATCCTAATTCGTTTATTCGCTCTCCAAATAGCATCCGATAGAAGCGTCACGGAAGGCGCTCAAGCTCTCAAGCTCTCTGGCCTTGATACAAAAACAATTGCAAAAGTACTTAATACGACTGAACCAACAGTGCGTACACTCACTACCGGGGCCAGAGGTCTGCGTAAACGATAGGAGCCGTTATGGAAAACGATGATCGTATTGAACGTCTACTTGCTTTGATATTACTCAGCCAAATGAAGGGCTCTTCCCAAAAAGAGAAGGTTCGCACTCTCAACTTAGCTGGTTTTACCAACGTTGAAATCGCCGATATCATCGAAACTACATCCGACAAAGTGGCGAAATCGCTTTATCAAGCGAAGCAACCTCACAGAAAGAGTTACTCCCGCTAGATTCAATTTGTCGCGTAGCAATGACGACCCCTATAGACTTCCGGATCAAGCCTCTTTCTCTAAACGCTATCATAGAATGCGGTCGCTATTCTGGGAGATTTTCGTACTGGAGGCTCTACGTAATAGAGAATGTTATTCGTTTGATAATCCACTCTATTCTAACGGCCCAAATTAGCCCTGAATGGTTGTCTTTCGCTTTATCCTCAAAGAAAGCAAAGGGTATCAAGGATAGGAAGGCTGACTATCAAAGCCAGCCAGACCGAGCTAATCCGGGAAACCACGATATTTACTACCTCTACTTAGGTGATCTTACAAAGATAATTAATGAGCATGCCGGGCTCTTTGATCGCTACATCTCGGATATCGATACTTGGATCACCCGCCTCGAATCTATTCGCCTACCTAGAAACATAATTGGCCACATGAACTGGCCAAACAATAAAGACCGAGCAGACATGGATAGGCTCTATAGGGATATTAAGCGCCTTGAGCAACAGCTTCAAAAGCATGGACTAAGACTCATCATCCCTTAATATATAAAATCGGCCGGCCCAACCCGCGGTTCGAATCGGACGTTGGGCGTTGCTCCGGAGCCGGAAGTCCCCTTATGCCTCAGGAGGATAGAAAATTAGTGGCCAGGAACAGAGTGGCCGAAATTTGCAGCAGTTTCGACGCGCTACGGCGGTTGGCGGGGCTCAATAAGCGCTGATATTCTGAAGAATCTCCAAGACGATCACTGATTTCGGCGGAAGTGTCGCCCTGAAGAGATTCCCCTCGAGCTTGGCGCCCTTGAATTCGGTGGGCTTGAGCGTCTCCGGCTTTTCAAAGGTGTTGTGGCTGGTCATGTCGGTCGAGGTGAGGACGCGGCCGCTGCCGCTCTTGGCTTTCCCGCCCCGCAGCTCGATCGTGACCTCTTGCGCCCTATTCGGGTCGAGGTTGCACAAGGAGACATGGATCCGGCCATCCTTGTCGCGCGAAGCCGAAGCGCTCACGGCCGGCACGGAATCGCCCTTGAATTCATAGTTGCCGCACCGAAGATCGATGGGGAGAAGCGTCGCGTCCTGGTGGACCTTGAACATATCGAAAACCCAGTAAGTCGGCGTGACGATCATCTTCTCGTCCCGGGTCAGGATCAGGGCCTGGAGGACGTTGACCGTCTGGGCGATGCAGGACATCTTGACCCGATCACAGTGGTTGTTGAAGATGTTGAGCGTGGCAGCCGCGACCAGAGCGTCGCGCAGGGAATTCTGTTGACAAAGAAAGCCCGGATTCGTGCCCGGCTCGACCTTGTACCAGGTGCCCCATTCGTCAACGATCAAGCCGACGAGCTTCTCGGGGTCATAGCGATCCATGATGGTCGCGTGCTTTTGGACATAATCCTCGATGAGCAGGGCCCTTTTCAGGCAGTCGAACCATTCCGCCTCGCCGAACTCTGTGGCCGAGCCCATATGCTCCCATCCGCCCGGGACGGTGTAGTAGTGGAGGCTCAGCCCGTTCATGGCCCAGCCGGCCTCTTTCATCAACGTTTCGGTCCAATCGTAATCGTCGCTGTTGGCCCCGCAGGCGATCCTGTAGAGCTTGTTCCCGGAATAATTGTGAAGATAGGTATTATAGCGGCGGAAGACATCGGCGTAATAGGCAGACCGCATTGAGCCGCCGCAGCCCCAGGCCTCGTTGCCCACGCCGAAGAAGCCGAGCTTCCAGGGCTTGTCCTGTCCATTAGCCCGGCGCCAGTCCGCCATCGGGCTCCGGCCGTCGAAGGTCACATACTCCACCCAGTCCTGCATCTCCTGGACCGTGCCGCTTCCGACGTTGCCCGTGAAATAAGGCTCGCATCCGACCTGGCCGCACAGGTCGAGGAACTCATGCGTCCCGAAATGATTGTTTTCCGTGACTCCGCCCCAGTTGGTGTTGACGATGCTTGGCCGCTTGTCCTTGGGCCCGACCCCGTCCTTCCAATGATAGGTGTCGGCGAAACAGCCGCCGGGCCAGCGCAGGACCGGCGCCTTGATTTGCCGCAGGGCGGCGACGACATCATTCCGAATGCCACGGGTGTTGGGGATGGGGCTTCCCTCGCCGACCCAGTACCCGCCATAGATGCAGCGGCCGAGATGTTCCGAGAAGTGACCGTAGATGTTCTTGCTGATCGTGTCTTTGCCCAGGTCGGTGTTGATGATCAGGGTGACGGCAGGGGGAACGGCCGTCCGGGGCCGGCTTTCCTGGCCAAAGGCGAATATCATGCCCAAAGCCGCGACGATCGCAACTCCCCCCGGTGCCATGAACCTGAATCGTCTCATTATTGCCCTCCTTCCCGGGTTCTCGAGGTGCTTATTATATATGAAGTCGAGGTTTTTCAAGGCGATTCTCAGCCGCCTTTTTTTCACGTTTTCGGCTTTGCGGGTTCCTTAACGCACGTTGTTTTTGGCTATTCTGAAATTCGTCCTTTGTCCCTGATTTTATGATAGAATGGACAACTTGCCATGAACCCGCCAGCGATTCTCGGCCCGAAGAAGGGAGAATGAAAAAAACCGCCCTGTGCCGTGTTCTGCTCTCCCTGATAGCGCTGGTCGCTCTCGCTGCAGCCTGCGCCAGCAGCAAGCCCGCCCACGATTATCCCATCCGCCCCGTGGCTTTCACCGACGTGCGCTTCACCGACGGGTTTTGGCTGCCGCGCCTCGAGGTCAACCACAAGGCCACTGTCCCCCACATCTTCATGGAATCCGTGCGGACCGGCCGGATCAAGAATTTCGAAATCGCCGGCGGCACGGCTCAGGGCGAGTTCTGCTCGGCCTATCCCTTTGACGACTCGGACGTTTACAAAGCCATCGAAGCGGCCTCCTATTCCATGCGTCTTTACCCCGACCCCAGTCTGGAAGCCGAGGTCGACGGCATCATCGCCAAGATCGCCAGGGCGCAGGAGCCCGACGGCTACCTGTACACCATGCGCACGATCAACCCCAAAAAACCGAAAGTGGACTGGGCGGGTCCGGAGCGCTGGTCGAACCTTTACATGAGCCATGAGCTTTATGTTCTCGGTCACCTGTATGAAGCGGCCGCGGCCTGGAAGCAGGCCACGGGCAAGAGTAACCTCCTCGACATCGCCAAGAAGAGCTTCAAGCTCATCAATAGCGTCTTCGGTCCGGGCAAGCGCCGTGATGTACCCGGCCACCAGGAGGTGGAGATCGGGCTGGTCAAGCTTTTCCGGCTGACCGGCGACACAAAATACCTCAACCTGGCCAAGTTCTTCCTCGACCAGCGCGGCCATCCCGAGGGCCATAAGCTTTATGGTGAATACAGCCAGGACCAAAAGCCCGTCATCGAGCAGACCGAGGCTGTGGGCCACGCCGTGCGGGCGACCTACATGTACTCGGGCATGGCCGATGTCGCGGCACTCACGGGCGATGAGGCCTATGTCAAGGCCGTGGACCGCCTATGGGAGGACGTGGCCAGCAAGAAGATGTACCTCACGGGCGGTATCGGCGCTGCGGGCAACATCGAGGGCTTCGGTCCCGCCTACGACCTGCCGAACGACACCGCCTATTGTGAGACGTGCGCGGCCGTCGGCCACGCTCTCTGGAACTACAGGATGTTCCTTCTTCACGGCGAGGCCAAGTACATCGACGTCCTGGAGAGGATCTTGTACAACGGGCTCCTGTCCGGAGTTTCGCTCAGCGGGAACCAATTCTTCTACCCCAACCCGCTTGAATCCTACGGCCAGCACCAGCGCGTGCCCTGGTTCTCCTGCGCCTGTTGCCCGCCGAACGTCGCCCGCATCATCCCCTCGATCCCCGGCTACGTCTACGGCGAAAAGAAGGACGCGCTGTACGTGAATCTGTTCGTCCAGAGCGAAGCGCGCTTCAAGGTTGGCGACGACGCGATCACGGTCCGGCAGGAAACCGGCTACCCCTGGGACGGCACGGTGAAGATCATCCTCGAACCCGATGAGTCCGAGGAATTCGCGGTCAACGTCCGCATTCCGGGCTGGGCGGTCAACAAGCCCGTCCCGACCGGGCTTTATTCTTACGAGGGCGGCGGCAGCGAGCCCGTCACTCTGAAGGTCAACGGGGAGCCGGTCAGCCTGACCATGGACAAGGGCTATGCTGTGCTCGACCGGGTCTGGAAGAAGGGCGATACGGTCGAGCTCAACCTGCCCATGCCCGTCCGGCGGGCCGTGGCCGACCCTCGGGTCAAGGCTGATGTCGGCCGGGTCGCCCTCGAGCGCGGTCCCATCGTCTATTGCGCAGAGGGCACCGATAACAAGGGCTCTGTCAGCAACCTGGTCCTGTCCGACAAGGCCGTCCTCGAGCCGGCGCATCGCGCGGACTTTCTCAACGGAGTGACTGTCCTCAGCGGCCGGGTCGAGACCCTGAGCGAAGGCAAGTCCAAAGGCTCGGTCGCTAAAGGCGAGCAGGATTTCCTGGCCATCCCGTATTATTCGTGGGCCAACCGCGGCCCGGCCCGGATGGAAGTCTGGATCGCCCGTGAGGAATCGGAGGCGCGTCCGCTGCCTCTGCCGACCATCGCCTCGAAGAGCAAGGTCACGGCCTCCGGGTCCCGGCCGGCCGTTGGCGTCAACGATCAGTGGGAGCCGAGCAATTCCAACGATCACGGCCGGCCCGTCCTCCACTGGTGGCCGGCCAAGGGCACGACAGAATGGGTCCAGTACGACTTCGAACGGTCCGAGGTCATCTCCTCGGCCGACGTCTATTGGTTCGACGACACGGGCGAAGGGGAAGTCCGCGTGCCGCAATCCTGGCGTCTCCTTTATAAAGAAGGCGATGCCTGGAAACCCGTGGCGGGCGGCGTCTATGGCACCGCGAAGGATAAGTACAATGAGGTGAGCTTCCGGCCGGTGCGGACATCGGCCCTCAGGCTCGAGATTCAGGCCCAGAAGGATTTCTCGGTCGGGGTCCTGGAATGGAAGGTAAGATAGGGAAGCATCCCTTTATATAATTAAAAGGAGAAGAGATGGACGACTCGAAACACATTCGCCGGCCCAGCGCGCCGGAAATGGGAATCGGGCAAAGGCCTCTCTCGCACGGAGATTCAATCTCGCCCGCCCATTTCGTCTTTTTCGGCGGCTGCGTAACTCGCCATCGGTTCGTTTGCCGTGGTTCGAATCCTTGTCCTTTGAGGGCTGAATCTCGATTACGTTCAGGCTCAAACATACTCGCCGGCGTCCTCGATCGGACGCTTCCCTCAAAAGTCTCATGGTCGGACGGAATCTCCTCATGCTCGCTCCGGCCTTCACCCGATTCCCGGGAGGGAATGATGAGCGCCCGCGCAGCCTCCGTGCGGATTTCTCCGCCGCCCATCCCTTCTCCTCATGGTTGTTGCGGTCGGGGTTGCTTCCGAGGGAAGAGAGGGGGACAGCAGGAGGACGACTCGAAGTGAGCCGATAGGGTTCAACTGATGATAGAATCCTTCTCCTGGGGGCTGGGCGTTAATAGGAATAGAAGAAACAGGTTAAAGGATTCCAAGCACCCGACATGAAACCAATGAGGAGCGAGAGCACGATGAGGAAAAGGAAGTTCAGTCTGGGGCTTGATTTTGGGACGAATTCGGTCCGAGCCCTGCTGGTCGAACTCTCGACCGGACGGGAAATCGCGACCGCGGTCCACAATTACGAGAGCGGAGAGGAGGGGATCATCCTTGATGGCCGCGACCCGAACCTCGCCAGGCAGAATCCCGGCGATTACATCCGCGGGACCGAGGCCGTGACCAGGGCCGCGCTTCGACGGGCCAAGTCCCTGAAGGGCTTCCAGCCGGCGGACGTCATCGGCATCGGCATCGACACCACGGGTTCGACGCCGATCCCGGTCGACCGCAACGGCACAGCCCTCGCCCTTCACAAGGAGTTCAAAAAGAACCCCAACGCCCAGGCCTGGCTGTGGAAGGATCACACCGGCTATGCCGAGGCGGCGGAGATCACGGCCCTGGCGGCCAAGGAGCATCCGGAATACCTGGCCAAGTGCGGGGGGACCTACTCGTCGGAATGGTTCTTCAGCAAGATCCTCCATTGTCTGCGGGTTGACCCCAAGGCCTTTGACGCGGCTGCCAGCTGGGTCGAGTGCTGCGATTATGTTCCGGCTCTCCTGACGGGCACGGAAGACCCGTCGGTCCTGAAGCGCAGCCGCTGCGCAGCCGGGCACAAGGCCATGTTCAATGATGCCTGGGGAGGCTTGCCCGCCGCGGATTTCCTGGCGAAGCTCGACCCTAAGATCGGCGAGTTGCGGGGTCGGCTCTACTCCAAGACCTTCACGGCCGATGTTCCGGCCGGCTGGCTGACTCCGGACTGGGCCCGCCGCCTGGGTCTTCCCGCCGGAATTCCGGTCGCTGCGGGAGCGTTCGACGCCCACCTGGGCGCGGTCGGCGCGGGCGTGGCCGCGGGCAAGCTGGTCAAGATCATCGGCACCTCGACGTGCGACATCACCGTCTGGCCGAGCAAGGAGCCGCTGGCCGATATTCCCGGGCTGTGCGGCATCGTCGACGGCTCGGTCCTGCCCGGGTTTTTCGGGCTCGAGGCCGGCCAGTCCGCCGTGGGCGACATCTTCAATTGGTTCGTCACGTCCCTGAAGCCGGGCGGCGCGGCGCTCGGCTCCCATGAGGCCTTGTCCCGGAAGGCGGCCCGATTGCGTCCGGGCCAGTCGGGCCTCCTGGCCCTCGATTGGAACAACGGCAACCGCACGATCCTTGTCGACCAGAGGCTGACCGGCCTTCTCCTGGGGCAGACTCTCCACACCCAGCCCGAGGAGATCTACCGGGCGCTCATCGAGGCCACGGCCTTCGGCGCCCTGACCATCATCAACCGCTTCGAGGAATACGGGGTCAAGGTGTCGGAGATCATCAACTGCGGCGGGATCGCCGAGAAGAACGGTCTGCTCATGCAGATCTACGCCGACGTCACCGGCCGGGAAATGAAGGTCGCCCGCTCGGCCCAGACCTGCGCCCTGGGGTCGGCCTTGGCCGGAGCGGTCGCGGCGGGGGTCGCCGCCGGCGGGTTCGCGGATTTCAGCCAGGCCCAGGCCGCGGTGTGCGCCGTCAAACCGACGACCTTCAAGCCCGACCCGGCCCGCCACCGAGTTTACCAGGAGATCTTTCGTCTCTACGCCCAGCTCCACGATGGGTTCGGCACCCGAGCCTGGACCGGCACGATGTTCAACGTCATGAAGGACCTGCTGGCCCTCCGCGACCGGCAGAGACAGGAGCTCTGATGCTCGAAGAACTCAAGGAGAAAGTCTGGCGGGCGAACCTGGACCTCGTCCGCCTCGGCCTCGTGGCTCTGACCTTCGGCAACGTCAGCGGCTTCGACCGCGGCAAGGGCCTGGCGGCCATAAAACCCAGCGGCATATCCTACGACGGGATGGAGGCCGAGGACATGGTCCTGGTCGACCTCGAGGGCAAGGTCGTGGAAGGCCGGCTGCGGCCGTCTTCGGACACACCCACTCACCTCAGGCTTTACAAGGCTTTTCCCGAGACGGGCGGCATCGCCCATTGTCATAGCGAGTGGGCTACGGTCTTCGCCCAGGCCAGGCGTGAGATCCCTTGCCTCGGGACGACGCATGCCGACTACTTCGACGGGCCCGTGCCGGTGACCCGACTCCTGCGCCCGGCCGAAGTAAAGACGGATTATGAAAGACGGACAGGGGACGTGATCGTCGAGCGCTTCGCCCGCCTCGACCCGCGAGCTTTCCCCGGCGTGCTCGTGGCCGATCACGGGCCGTTCACCTGGGGCGCGACACCGGCCGAGGCCGTGGACAACAGCTTGGCCCTGGAAAGGATCGCCAAAATGGCCTGGCTGGCCTTGGGCCTCAACCCCAGGCTCAAACCGATCCCCGGCTACCTTCGGCGCAAGCATTTCGAGCGCAAGCATGGTCCGACGGCTTACTACGGGCAGGGCAGGAATCAGAAGGGAAAGTAGCGAAAACACACCAGGAGGAAAACCATGAACAACATCCCCAAGATCAGCCTCGGAATCGCGGCCGTCAGCCGCGATTGTTTTCCGATCGAGCTTTCCCGCCGGCGGAGGACGAAACTTGTCCAGGAGTGCAAGGCGCGGAAACTGCCGGTCACTGAGATCCCGACGATCATCGAGAATGAAAGGGACGCCCTCCAGGCCCTCGAAGAGTGCCGGAAAGCCGGAGTGAACGCCCTCGTCGTCTTCCTGGGCAACTTCGGCCCGGAAGGCCCGGAGACTCTTTTTGCCCAGATGTTCGGCGGCCCGACCATGTTCGTCGCCGCTGCGGAGGAAACGGGCCGGGACCTCATCAACGGCCGGGGCGACGCCTACTGCGGCCTGCTCAGCGCCTCCTACAACATGGGCCTAAGGCGACTGAGGCCGTACGTCCCCGAGTATCCGGTGGGCACGGCCCCGCAAGTCGCGGACATGATCGCCGATTTCGTCCCCGTGGCCCGCATCCTCCTCGGGCTCAAGAAGCTCAAGATCTTCGCCTTCGGGCCGCGACCCCAGGACTTTCTGGCCTGCAACGCTCCGATCAAGCCCCTCTACGATCTGGGCGTGGAGATCATGGAGAACAGCGAGCTCGACCTCTACGATATCTTCCTCAAGGCCAAGGGTGACGCCCGGAGCCGGGGCATCGCGGCCGACATGGCCCGGGAGCTGGGCAAGGGCAACGCCTATCCCGAACTGCTCCAGAAGCTGGCCCAGTACGAAGCGGCCTTGCTCGGCTTTTATGAAAAAAACCTGGGTGCTTCGGAGTTCGGGATCTTCGCCAACAAGTGCTGGCCGGCCTTTGAAAGCTATTTCGGGTTCGTGCCCTGCTACGTCAACTCGCGGCTTGCCGCGCGCGGCATTCCCGTCTCCTGCGAAGTCGATATCTACGGCACCCTGAGCGAGTACATGGCCGTCTGCGCCACTGAGCTTCCGGTGACCCTGCTTGATATCAACAACACCGTGCCGGAGGACATGTTCAAGGCGGCCAAACCCAAGGTCAAAGGCTACAAGCCGACGGACCTGTTCATGGGTTTCCACTGCGGCAATACCCCGGGTTCGTGCCTGGTGGGCGCGGGGCTGAAGTATCAGCTCATCATGAATCGCCTGCTCGAAGGCGGGAAAAAACCCGACATCACCCGAGGCACGCTCGAGGGCCGGTTCCGTCCCGGGGGCGTGACCATCTTCCGCCTCCAGTCGACGGCCGACACGACCCTGCGGGCGTACATCGCCGAGGGAGAAGTCCTGGACATCGAGCCGAGGTCGTTCGGCGGCATTGGGATCATCGGCATTCCGGAGATGGGCCGTTTCTACCGTCACGTGCTGATCGAGAAGCGCTTTCCGCACCACACGGCCTTGGCCTTCCGGCACGCCGGGAAATCCCTGTTTGCCGCGACGCGAATGCTCGGGGTCCAGGACGGCGAGGTCTTCTTCAACCGTCCGGCCGGGATGCTCTATCCATCCGAAAACCCTTTTTAACGCGTTTCGCTTTTTTGTTGAATGATGTCCCGCAACGACGGCCGCCATGCAAAGCCTCCCGAAGGGACGGCGGCCGAACCGTGCGACGGAGTTTCTCCCCCTCACAAGTGGCGCATCCTCGGCTTCCTGGCCCTGGTTGAACTCCTGGCCAACGCCGTCTGGTTCTCGGCTTCGGCCGTCGTGCCCCAGCTTGCCGCCGAGTGGCGGCTCGGCGGGTCGGGCCAATCCTGGCTGACCATGAGCGTCCAGCTCGGGTTCGTGGCCGGCACGTTCCTCGCCGCCCTGTCGAACCTTGCCGACCGCGTTTCTTTGCCGTCCCTCATCGCCGGAAGCTCCCTGGTCGCCGCGGGCCTGACCGCCGCGATCGGCCTGTTCGCGGCCGCGCCGGGGCCCGCCTTCGTTCTCCGCTTCTTTACGGGGGTGGTCATGGCCGGGGTGTATCCGCCGGGGATGAAGCTTGTCGCGACCTGGTGCGGGCGAGACAGGGGCCTGGGCATGGGCTTGCTCGTCGGCGCCTTGACGGTCGGCTCGGCGGCTCCCCATTTGCTGTCGGTCTGGCCCGCGGGCTTGGGAGGCATCGGCGGGGCGCCCTGGAGGCCGGTATTGTTCGCGGCGTCGGGGCTGACTCTCGCCGCATCGTTTGTCGCCGCGGTTTTTCTCAAGCCCGGGCCGCTTCTCTCCCAGACAGCCCGCTTTGATTGGCGCTACGCCCTCCGGATGTGGTCCCAACCGGCACTCCGGCTGGCCAACTTCGGATACCTTGGGCACATGTGGGAGCTCTACGCCATGTGGGCCTGGGCGCCGCTCCTCGTCCTGGCTTCTTATAAGCAGGCCGGCTGGAGCGTCCGCTCGGCCCATGGGGCGGGCTTCGCCGTCGTGGCCATCGGCGCTCTCGGATGCGTGGCCGCCGGTCTTCTGGCCGACCGATGGGGGCGAACGCGGACGACGGCTCTGAGCCTGGCCGTGTCGGGCGTGTGTTGTCTCGGGGCGGGTTTCCTCTTCAGCTCGCCGGTCCTCCTCATTGCCGTCTGCCTGATCTGGGGTCTGGCTGTGGTGGCGGACAGCGCTCAATACAGCGCCGCGGTGAGCGAGCTCAGCGAGCCCGCCTATGTCGGCACGGCTCTGACCATGCAAACCTGCCTGGGGTTTCTCTTGACCTTGGTCACCATCCGGCTGGTGCCGAGCCTCACGAGCCGTTGGGGCTGGGGGCCGGCCCTGGCCGTGCTGAGTCTCGGCCCCGTCTTCGGTCTCGTATCGATGCTGCGCCTGCGGCGGCGTCCCGAGGCGTCCCGCCTCGCGCTCGGACGCGGCTGAGGGAGCGCGGCCGAGCCGGGATTCCTCGCGGTCCATCTCTCCCGTGCCTTTGCGTCGGACACTTCGCACCCTGCTCGGGGAAGTCGGTTTGACCCGGTCATTCAACTATGGTATCGTTAAAAAATTAAGTTTGGTTGAGGCATTCTTCTCGAGCCGGGAGGGACGAACCGATGGCAGATATCTCCAAGCATACCCGCGTCAACACAGGCCTCCTCATGTTCTTGGAGCGGCCGACGATCGCCTGGATGGTCCGTCACATGCCGGCCCGGATCAATTCCGATATGCTGACCGGCCTCGGGGTTTTCGGGGCGATAATCATCTTTTTCAGCTACTGGCTGTGCCGCTATCATCGGGGCTTCCTCTGGCTGGCCACCCTTGGTTTCATCATCCACTGGGTCGGCGACAGTCTGGACGGCAGTCTGGCCCGCTACCGGAACCGCCAAAGGCCGATCTATGGTTTTTTTATCGACCACACAACGGACACATTCACCATGATTCTGGTCTTCATGGGCATCGGGCTCTCGCCCTACGCCAAGCTCTCCACGGCCCTCATGGCCCTGGTGGGGTATCTGTGCATGTCGATCATGGTCTATCTGCGGACCTGCCTCGAGGGGGTGTTCGAGATCTCGTTCGGAAAAGTCGGACCCACGGAAATGCGCCTCGTGGCCATGATCATCAACACTTTTCTCTTTTTCTTCGGAAACCCGCACGTGATGCTGGGACATGGCATCGGCCGGCTGACCTTCCTGGATATCGCGGGTTACGTGGTCTCAATAATCCTTATCGCCGTCTTTGCCGTTTCCACGGTCAAGAACGGGATCGTCTACGCCCGGCAGGATTCCGAACGGCTCAAGTGCGGGGAGGAGTCGAAGCTCAAGCCTTTGGGTCCTCGTTGACCCGGGGCCGGCTGAGACAAAGAGGAGGGAAGAATGTTGAAAGGATTCATGTTCCTGATCTTAGCGTCCGTGCTGTTCGCGGGCCTCGCTTCAGCGGCGGCAGGGTCCGGACCCGAGGTCTTCAAGACCTCCCGGGGCGACCTGAAGATCAGCCTGTTCAAGCATGCCTCGCTGAGGCTGGTTTGGGACGGGAAGATCATTGACGTGGACCCGGTCTCGACCTCCGCGGACTATGCCTCCCTGCCCAAGGCCGACCTGGTCCTCATCACCCACGCCCACTCCGATCATCTGGACCCGGGGGCCGTCGCCCTCATCAAGACCACTGGCACCCAGGTCATCCTCACCGCCAAGGCCGCGGAAAAGGTACCGGGGACGGTCATGGCCAACGGCGATACGCGGTCCATTCTCGGGCTTTCGGTTGAAGCCGTGCCGGCGTATAACCTGGTCCACATGCGCAGTCCGAACGTGCCCTACCATCCCCGGGGCGAGGGCAACGGCTATGTCCTGACGATGGGCGGTCTCCGCGTGTATATCGCCGGGGATACGGAGAATACGCCCGAGATGAAGGCCCTCAGGAATATCGACGTGGCCTTTCTGCCCATGAACGTCCCCTACACCATGACTCCGGAGATGGCGGCCGATGCCGTGCGGGCCTTCCGGCCGAAGATCGTCTATCCCTATCATTATAAAGGAACGGACCCTCGGAAACTCGAGACGCTGCTCAAAGATACGCCCGGCGTCGAAGTCCGGGTCCGGAACATCTACTAGATTTTTTGCCTGCGATAGGCAGCCGGCTTGGGAGACATTCCCCGTCGCCGGGGCTCCTTCGGGACGCAGTGGACCTTTCTCGGCCTAGCGAATATCAAAGGCGTGGGAAACCGGCGTATCCGGGAGCCGGGGGGCATAGAACACGATTCGCCAATCGCCCGGCTCGGTCCTGTGACCATGGCCGTCCGTCTGGTTCCAATCCCACTTATAGATTTCGCCCGGGTTCATGAACCGGAAATCGAAGGGATTCACCCCGCTATTCATCCATTCCAGCCAGCGGTTATTCTTGTGACGCTCGATGACGTAGTAGCAGTCGGTTAGGTCGGCCCGGCTTCCGCTCACGTTCTCCAGCCTGAAGGTGACTTTCTCACCCAGGCTGAGCTTGTTCCTCATGCACTTGATGGTCAACGCCGGCTGGCCCTGGCCGCCCCCACCGCCTCCCTGGAGGATGGTGAAGTTGGCGATAATCGGGCTGCTCGTCGACGCTCCCGGCACGAAGAACTGGATGCGCCACGAGCCGGGGTTGGCCTTCTGGGAGCCCTCAGCATTGGCTTGGCCCCAGGAGAAGCTCTGTTCCGTATTGGGCGCCAGGAATGCTTGTCCGAAGGGATTCTGGTTGCTGCGATAGAATTCCGCCCAGCTGTTGTAACCCACCTGCCTCTCGATCAAATAGTAGCAGCCCTGGAGCAGGAGGGGCCCCTGCGCTACACGAAGTGTGAATTGGACCGGTTCGCCGACGGCGAACTCGGACTGGGACACGGACAGGGATACAACCGGGGGAACCCGCAGGGCGCGTCCCTGGGATATCCCATGCTGGGCGAATCCGAACGCGCTAAGGGATAAAAGTAGAACGATCGTTAAACAAAGTGTCTTTTTCATGCTTCCTCCTTCACGTACCTAGTATTATGCTTTTCTCACATCTTGCGGTCAACATGTTTCGTCGGGCGACGTTTTCGGGGAATCCCCGGAGGGCGGTCCGCGGCCGTCGAGGCCGGACCCGTTCGGCGATACGGCTTCACCGAGACGGGGCTTTGGACCAATTCTTCCAGGTGTCCGGCTGGAGCAGCATCTTGACGAACACGCCGCCCACGACCGAGCGCGCCTGGAATCCGACCTTTTTCCCGTCCACGGTCCCGTACCAATCGCTCAGGGGAACGCGGCTGGGCGATTCGTCGGCGAAGGCATAGACCGGGGCCACGATGGCCTCGAAGGCCTGGGACGTCGCGGCCAGGGAAGCCGTCCAAATCGTCCAGTCGAGCTTGGTGTAGTCCTGCCGGCTGTCGAGGGGCAGCCCGAACCTGTTTTGGTGACGGACATAGAACTGGACCTCTTTTTGGGCGACGTCCTGCGGAAAGAGGTTGAGACCCAAGATCCTGTCCCAGACGAGGTTGTACTTCTGGCTCCATGTCCCGGGCTTGTCAAAGGCCAGGCGATAATGGTCGCCGTCGTCGGCCATGGCCATCCACTTTTGGACGAACTGTTCGGCCGTGCGGCGATAGGCCGCCGATTCCTCTTTCAACCCGCGCATGCGGCACAGCTCGGCGTAGCCGCCCAGGGCCAGGATGGCCTTGAGGGAAAGGTTGGCGTTGTGCGCCAGGTGGCCGGCGAAATCGTCGGTGCAGAGCTGATTCTCAGGGTCGAGGCCCTTCTCCTTGAGGTACTCCGCCCATTTCTCGAGCGAAGTCCAGTACCGGGCGGCGAAATCGGGCCGTCCCTCGATCTTGGCCAGGGCGGCCACGAGGAGAAGCATGTTTCCGCATTCCTCGACCGGCATCTGGTCGATGTCGGAGGCCTCCGCGCCGCCGTAGACTTGTCCGTCGGCTTTGGGATAGGTGCCCAAGTCATGGGGAGCGAAGGGAAACTTCCAGCGGGGAAGGAGAGAATAATCGAGGATAGGGCGAAGAGTTGCCTTGACCAATTCCGCATTGACGAGGAGGAGCAGAGGCGCGGCGGGGTAGATCACGTCCACCGTGGCAATGCAGCCGTTGCTGAAGTTTTCCTTGGGGAAGAGAAGGGGCGTGCCGTCGATATCGACGGCAAGCTTCTGGGCGGCCAGGCATTGACGATAGGCCAGAACGGCCAGGGCGGCGTACTTTTCCCCGCCGGTTGCGGCCAGATCGGACGCGAGCGATTGGTCGAAACGCCGGCACCGTTCGACGAGGTCCGCGTAATCCCGCGAGGCGCGGAGCAGAAGGTCGGCCGCTCCGGCTCCGTCCTTGCGCCAGTAGGGCCGGAGAGAGCGGTGAAAATACTCGATGGAAAATTGGTCGTCGTAGGCCAGGATCACGTGGCGTTCGACGGTCTGGGCTCCGACCGAACCCAGGTCGAAGGCCATGGCCAGGACGGGATAATCGTCATTCGCCGGCCTCGGCATGCGTAGGTCGTCGGATTGAGGGAGGAGACCCCGGTCGGCGAACGTCCGCCGAACGGTGTCGGCTCCCTGGATGACGCTCGCGTGCGGCTGGGACGGGTCGGCGGCGAGGTAGAGATAGCCCCAGTCGATCCTCAGGTCGTCTCCCGATTTTTGGAGCACGGGCTGTTCGAGCGATCCGCCGGAGAGGACATCCAAGCCCTCCAACCGGAAACGGGACCAAACGACGCGCTCATCGTCCTGGTTCACGCAAAACTGGAGAGAGCTATCGATCGAGATCGAAACCGCGTGATCCTTCCCGTCCAGGGCCCGCGTTTCCCAGGTGAGGTAGGTCGCCGGCCGGGAGAGGACCTCGAGGTCCCGGGGAAGGAGCGGCGTGGTGAAGGTCAGGACCACGCGAACGCCCGCAGATTCAAAAACGTATTCAGTTCGAGTGGCCCCGACCCGGAGACTCTTCTGGTCCATGGCCGGAACGCCCTCGGGCTCGAGGCCCATGAGCCGGAACGTGCGCCCGTCGATCCGCACCATGCTGGACAGTCCGCGGTGCGCGCCCGTCCAGTGGCGCGGCCAATCGTCGGTCAAGCGGTCGGTGAACGACCAGATGCTGAAGTAGGGGTCGTGGGTGATGAGCGGCACGGCCGGCGGCCGAAAGGGAGCGGCTGTCGCGAAGATCGAGCCCATCGTCAGGAGAACGGCCAGGGCCAAGATCGTCGGTTTGTTCATGAGCTCCTCCCGCAATCGTCTGTCGCGGCGTGAAAAAAACTTACGCCTTCCTGTCGCGGCTTCGGAGGCCATTAGCGCACTCGCCGACCACAAGTCAAATCCGAGACCGGGTCTTGGGCGTGACTCTAATCCTCCAGGGTCTCCTCGATGATGTCCTTGAGGGTGATGATCCCCTGGAGGCGGCCGTCCGCATCCAGGACGGGCAGGGCCATAAACTTGTATTTTTTGAAGAGCTTGACCACCTCGTCGACGTCTTCATCCGCCTCGACCGTGACCAGCCGTGGGTTTATGAACTCGGCTACGGGCGCGCTCTTGTCGCCGATGATGAGATGTCTCAAGGTGGCCACGCCCTGGAGGCGTTTGTCCTTATCGGTCACGTAGATATAAGCCACGGAGTCCAGAGGATAGGTCGTCTTGCGGAATTCCTCGATGGCCTGGCCGATCGTCTGGTCGCGTTCGAGCGAGATGAAATCCTTGGTCATCAGGCTTCCGGCCGTGCCCTCCTTGTGCTTCAGGAGCTCGACCAGGGCATCCCGGGAGGGCTTCTCCATCTTCTGGATCAGGTTCTGCTTCTGGTCCTCGGGCAGGTCGGACAGAAGGTCCGTGGCTGAATCCGGCGCCATCTCCTCCAGGATATCCGAGGCCTTCTCGGCGGGAGCGGCCTCGATCAGGCTGACCTGCACATCCGGGTCGAGCTCTTCCATGGCCTCCGCGGCCGTTTCGACATCGAGCGACTTGAACAGGCGGTCCCGGTTGACCCGGTCGAGCTCCTCGAGAATATCAGCCAGGTCGGACGGGTGGAGGTCGCGGATGTTGCTCCCGGTCACGTTCAGCTTGAGGTCGGTGTTGTGCGTATCGCTGAGCAGGGGCTGGATATATTTCCAGGAGATGAGCTTTTCCTTGATCTGGTAGGAGAAGAAGAACCCGGTCAGGACATCGACGGCCTTCAGCCATCCCAGGCGCCGGACTAACCCTCGCAAGCCGTAATCGACGTGGACGATGTGGAGGTCCTTATTGACAACGAGAAGGTGGATGTCGTTGACCCGCTCGATCTTGGCCCCGAAGGTATCCACGACCTGCTTATCCAGGAGCTCTTCGCGGAGGAGTAGCTCCTGGGCCCCGACCTGCAGGGGATGGAAGCGGTCCGCGGCTCCGGGCCGGAGCCTGATCCGGTTGCCGGTGAGGGAATCGACCTCGTCCCAGGATGCTTCGCGGAGCCTTCGCTTGAGCTTGGGCTTGATGACGAGCGAGCACATCTTGGGAAAGGGCTCGCCCAGGTGGACCTTAAGGTCGTGGAGCCTGCCCGCCGACCGGCCCTCGCTGTCGAAGACGGAGCGGTCCAGAAGCTGTGAAAAATAGATGAACATCTTCAGCCCCGGTTCGAGCAGGGCCTTCTCCGTCTGTGAGTTGGCCATGGTCAATCGACTCCTCGGCCGCGGTCTAGGGGCCGTTTCCGCGTCCGGCAGGTTGTCTTCATCGTGATCACTTTCTGAGAATCCTCACGAGCTGGTTTATGATCAGCACAGCCGTCAGCCCGATGAGGATGATTGCCCCCGCCCATCCGACCAGGTTCTGAAACCCGTTGTTCACGTGTTCACCCATGATCTTCCGGTTGTTGACCATCCGGATCATGGAATAGATGACCACCGGCAGGAGGACGGCGTTGATGACCTGGGTCCAGATGGTTATGGCGATGAGCGGGGCGCGGGGGGCGAGGATGATGAGGACCGAGACGGTCATGATGAAGGCGAACAGGGCGTAGAATTGAGGAGCCTCCTGGATCTTCTTGTTGATGCCGGCCTCGAAGCCGAAGGCCTCGCACACAAAGAAAGCCGTAGCCAGGGGCAGGATAGTGGCCGAAAAGACCGAGGCGATGAACAGACCGAAGGCAAACAATTGAGAAGCGAAGGCGCCGGCGAACGGCTTGAGGGCCACGGCCGCGTCCTTGGCTTCGTTGATGACCAAGCCGTTCTTGTTCAGGGTCGCGGCGCAGGCGACCATGATGAAGAAGGCCACGACGACCGTGGCCGTGCAGCCAATGACGACGTCCCAGACTTCGTACTTGTAGTTTTCGAGCTTGAGCTTCTTTTCGATGACGGCCGACTGCATGTAGAACTGCATCCAGGGCGCGACCGTCGTCCCGACGATGCCCAGGACAATGGCCAGGTAAGCGCTGTCGAACCGCATTTGCGGCCGGAGGAAGTCCTTCCCGATCTGGTGCCAGTCCGGCCGGCCCAGGATGGCCGAGATGATGTAGGACAACAGGCAGAAACTGAAGAAGAGGAAGATACGCTCGGCGGTCCGATAGTTGCCTTTGGTCACGAGGAGCCAGACGGCCACGGCCGCGATCGGGACCGAGATGTATTTGCTGACCCCGAAGACCATCAGACTGCCCGCGACCCCGGCGAATTCCGTGGCCGTGTTCCCGATGTTGGCCACCACCAGGCCGACGAACATGAACAGGGTGATCTTGACACCGAAATTCTCGCGGATGAGGTCGGCCAGGCCCTTGCCCGTGACGATCCCCATCCGGGCGTTCATCTCCTGCACAACGACAAGGAGCAGGAATGAAGGGATGAGCGTCCAGAGGAGCTTGTAGCCGTAGGACGCGCCCGCGACGGAGTAGGTAGTGATTCCGCCGGCGTCGTTATCCACGCTCCCGGTGATGATCCCGGGCCCGAGGATGGCCAGGAAGAGGAGGAAGCTCTTGACCCGCGGACTGCGTTTGATGGCGGCGAATACGCTCATGGCTTTCGCTCGGTTCGGTACTCTTGAGAAATCCTACCGTATAAATTTCAATCGTGCTTATAGCACAGGATAAAAACCGTGTCAAAAGAAGTCTTCGAGGGCAAAATCCTCGGCCGGCGGCGACTTTTCCCCGTGAAACGATAGGGGCCGGGGCCAAGCCTTGACGAAAAGCGGCGGCTGGTTTATTCTTCCCGCTCCGAAGTGTCCGGCGATGACCAAGCCCGTTCCTTCGCTCGCGGATGCCCTCACCGGGCTCAAGTTCACTATGAGCCTGCAACGGGTTTTCCGGCGGCCGATCACCCATGACCAGGCCCTCGCAATCTTCCGGCGTCGCCTCGATCGGCGGGGGGCGGACTTCCTGGCCCTGGCCGAACGCGCCATCTACTCCAACCCCATGAGTCCATACCGAGAGCTGCTGCGCTTGGCCGGGTGCGAATACGGCGACCTCGAAGCGCTCGTCCGTCAGGAAGGACTTGAAGGAGCGCTGCTCAAGCTTTATCGGCAGGGGGTTTATCTGACTATCGACGAATTCAAAGGACGCGCCCCGGCCGTACGGGGAAGCGCGTCCGTCAATGTTCTCCCCGCTGCGCTGACCAACCCGAACTCCGTCGTCCATATCATGATGCAGAGCAGCGGCAGCCGCGGGCCGCGACGGACGGCTCCCTTCGACCTGGCCTTCATCAGGGAAATGGGCATTGATCGAATTCTGGTCCAGGCCGCAAAGGGCGGCTTGGATTGGACCCGGGCCCTCTGGTTCACTCCGGGCGGGACGCCCTTATGGTACACCATTGTCTACGGCGTGATCGGCCTCCGCCCCAAGCGCTGGTTCTCCCAAGTCGACCCGGCCGCGACAGGACTCGACCCGCGCTACCGGTGGAGCGGCCGGGCCCTACGGTGGGGAAGCCGGCTGGCGGGGGTCCGGTTGCCGGCCGCGGAGTACGCCCCGGTCGATGCCCCGCTCCCGATCGCTCAGTGGATGAGACAATGTCTGGACGAGGGACAAACGCCTCATCTGGACACATTTCCCAGCTCGGCCGCTCGCTTGTGCCGGGCCGCTCAAGAGGCTGGAATCGAGCTTAAGGGTGCTCGGTTCGAGCTGACCGGCGAGCCAGTGACCGATGCCGTGCGGGCCGTTGTCCGAGCCAGCGGCGCCGAGCCGACGATGATTTACGGCAGCATGGAAACCGGCGTCGTTGCGCATAGCTGCCACCATCCTCAAGTATCGGACGATTCCCACTTCCTGAGTGATTTCTATGGCCTGGTCCAGCCCGGGCTGGAAAGTGGGGCGAGCGCCCTGCCGGCGACGGCTCTGCTCGTCACCTCCCTCCGCCCCTCCGCCCCTTTCATCCTTCTTAACACCTCGATGGGCGACGCTGCTGAAATGATCCCGAGGCCGTGCGGATGCCCGCTCGAAAAGCTCGGGTTAAGGACTCATCTTCGGAATATCCGCAGCTTTGAGAAGTTGACCGCGTTCGGGATGACTTTTTTTGATACGGACGTGATTCCGGTCCTGGAGAAGGAGATGCCCGCCCGTTTCGGCGGCGGGCCGGCAGACTATCAGCTCCTGGAAACCCAGGACGCCTACGGCCGGACGCGCATCAGCCTGCTGGTCCACCCCTCGGTCGGCCCTCTGGACCCGGACAAAGTGGCGGATACGTTCCTGAAAGTGCTCGGCGGCGGCAGCGGAGCCAAGCGGGTCATGGAGCTCCAGTGGCGCCTGGCGGGCCTGCTGCAGGTCGAACGCCGGCCTCCTCTGGCGACCGCTTCGGGCAAGATTCTGCACTTGCACCAGGTGCGCGAATAAGCCGCGAGACAGTCAGTCCTGATCAGGACCCTGTGAAACACTCGAGGAAAGCCGGGTTCCCAGCGATTGTGGCGACACGTCCTGAGCCCTCTTCCTTTTTGGTGGGACTATAGGTATAATATCGCTTCGATTGCCCATGAAAATACGATACCTCAACGGAAGACGGCTTTACTATGCTTTCCTGGCCGGCGGGCAAGCGGTCATCCAGGACAAGGACTATCTGAACCGGATCAACGTTTTTCCCGTCCCGGATTCGGACACCGGGACCAACCTGGCCTCGACCCTCCATTCGATCGCTCAGGGCGCCAGGCACGGCCGTTCGCTCCGGGAGACGATGCGGTCCATCGCCGACGCGGCCCTCATGGGCGCCCGCGGGAATTCCGGCCTGATCTTCGCCCAATTCGTCCAGGGCTTCACCCAGGAGATCCGGGCGGACTCCAAGATGTCCACCGTGGCCTTCGGCGATTATTCCCGGCGGGCCATCCAGCACGTGTACAAATCCATCCTCTCGCCCGTGGAGGGGACGATGATCACGGTCATGAAGGATTGGGCCGAGGCGGTCTACCGCTACAGGACCAGGACGGCGGACTTCGCCGAGCTCCTGTCCCATTCTTTGCACGCGGCCAAACAGTCCCTTCGCGATACGCCCAAGAAGCTCCAGGTCCTGGCCCGGGCCGGAGTCGTGGATGCCGGAGCGAAAGGGTTCGTGGATTTCATCGAGGGCGTCATCGAGTTCGTCCGGGCCGGGAAGCTCAGGCATATCTCCCGGGTCTCCCGGACGGCCGTGCCCGTTCTGCAGCCGCCCAAGCACTCCCTCAAGAACGGACTGACCCACCGCTACTGCGCCGAGGCCATGCTCGTCGGCCGCCGCATGGACCTCGACGGCCTGAGGACCAGCCTTCAGGATTTCGGCGGCTCGATCATCGTGGCGGGTTCGCCGGAAAAGCTGCGTTTCCATATCCACACCAACGACCCGGCCGGGCTTTTCAACCGGATCGAAGGCCTGGGTTCGACGCGGCAGATCAAGGTCGACGACATGCACCGGCAGTACGACGCCAGCCACCGCCGGAAACATCCGATCGCCCTGGTGACGGACTCGGCCTGCGACCTGCCCCAGGATTACCTTGACAAAAACCAGGTCCATGTCGTCCCCTTTAACCTCAATTTCGGACATGATTTGTTCCTCGACCGGCTGACGATCCAGCCGGCGCAATTCTACGAGCGGCTGTCCTCGCGGTCCGAGCATCCGACGACCTCCCTACCGGCCCCGCTCACCGTGCAGAACCTCCTGTCCTTCCTGACGAGCTTTTACGATTCCATCCTGATCTATCACATTTCCTCGGGGTTGAGCGGCACCTACCAGGCCACTAAGGCCATGGCCGAAGGCGTCACGGACAAGAAGATCTCGGTCATCGATACCAAGACCCTGTCCCTGTCCCAGGGCCTGCTCGTCATGAGGGCTGCCGAGGCCATCGGCCGCGGCCTGGGTCACGATGAGATCGTCCGCGCCTCCGAGGATTGGGTGAAAAAGTCACGCCTCCTGGTGGACGTGGCCACGATGAAATATTTCGTGCGCGGGGGACGGGTGAGTCCCATGAAGGGTCTCCTGGCCCGAATCCTGCACATCAAGCCCATCATCACCCTGGACGAGGCCGGGAAGGCGACCGACGCCGGCAAGACCTTCAGCCGCAAGGCGACCATGGCCAAGATCCTGAAGACGATGGGCGACTGGTCCCGGGAACAGAAGGTCTGGAAGTACGCCGTGGTGCATGCCCAAAACCGCGGCCGGGCCGACGAGTATGCGTCCCGGCTGACCCAGATCATCGGATTCCCTCCGGCCTATGTTCAGGAGATCACGCCGGTGATCGGCGTTCACGCGGGGCCCGGAACGATCGGCATCACCGTCCTTTTCGAATAGCGCCCGGCCTGGGGCCACCCTCCTCGAAGGAGCGATTCTCCATGGGACCGACCTTTTTGCTGTGCGGATTGGCCGTGCTTGCTTATATGACCGGGGTCTTCATCCTGGCCCTTATCCTCAAGGACAATTCCATCGTCGACGTTGCCTGGGGTCCGGGGTTTGTCCTGGTTGCGCTCATCACGATGTTGCGCGGGCCCGAGTGGCCGGCCCGAAATTTGCTCGTTTCCGCTTTGGTGACGATCTGGGGTTTGAGGCTGGCGATCCATATCCTTATCCGCCGGAAAGGGAAGGGGGAGGATTTCCGTTACGCCCAATGGCGGCGGAGCTGGGGGCGCTGGTTCGTCCTGCGGAGTTTTCTCCAGATATTCCTCCTCCAGAGCATTTTCATGCTCATCATTGTCTCGCGCGTCATCCTGATCGATCTTTCCGCCGGCTCGCCGCTGGGCGGCTGGGATGTCCTCGGGACGCTCGTTTGGCTTCTCGGATTTGTCTTTGAGACCGTCGGCGATGCCGAACTCGCGCGGTTCATCAGGAACAAAGAGAACAGGGGCCGCATCATGACCTCCGGTCTGTGGCGTTTCACCCGGCACCCGAACTATTTCGGCGAGGCGACAATGTGGTGGGGAATATTCCTTATCGGGCTCGCGGTCCCCAAAGGCGGGCTGGGCCTCGTCAGCCCGATTTTCATAACCTTTCTTCTGACCCGGGTTTCAGGGGTGCCGATGCTCGAAAAAAAGTACGCGGGCGATCCCGAGTTTTCCGCCTACGCCAGGCGCACGAGTGTTTTCATCCCCTGGTTTCCGCGGCGGGAGCGCGGGAGGATTTCCCTAAATAGTCCAAAAGGATGAGGTTAAGACGATGCAAATGCAACTACGGTTTTTGCTTCTATGGATCATGGCCTTAATTTTCACCAGCCTGATCGATGCTTTTTGGCACCTGGTGATCTTCAGAAAAAGCTACAGGGACGGGCTCAAGCCGTTGGCCAGGATGAAGGGGGAGAAGATGGCGCCCAGGGTCGGATCGGCACTTCTGGCCCAGGTCCTGGTGGTGACATGCCTGGTCCTCCTCGTAGTTCTGGCGGCCAAGGGATCCATGCTCCTTTCGGCACTCGTGGGCGCTCTGGCCGGTATCCTGGCCATCAGTGTTTACGGGGTGACGAACTACTCTCTGTTCGAAGACTGGAATCTTACCCTGGCCGTGCTTGAGTTCATCTGGGGACCGATCCTCGGGGTTCTGAGCGGTCTTTTCGTTAATTGGGCAAGGACTTGGCTCGATCTCTTCCCCGAGCGGTACATGTTTTGATTCGTTGATGAGTTTATCAATGAGAGTCGTTCCGAGCTAATTCCTAAAGCGGGCAGGAGATGGAATGAGCAAAGAGAGTTGGATCACGTGCGGCTTAGTTATCATGGCCTGCCTCGGGCTGGCCGGCAATGCTTCCGCCCAGTTCCGCGACGATTTCAACGGGCCCCTGAAGAAGGACCCCGCGGGCGTTGACGGCTGGTCCTTTTTTACCGGCGAGGGGAAGGCCGTCATGGATTTCCGGCAGGGTGACGGCTATGCGTCTATTCTTGTTGATGCGACCAAGGACACGCGGAACGTCTGGTGGGCCCTCATCAAACGCAGAGTCTCGGACTCACTCGACCTCGGCCGGCTCAAGGACCCGCGTTTCGCTCTCCGCATCGAAGCCCGCATCCGGGTCAGCGAGGCGCCCCGCCGGGTGAACCTGCACCTTAACACCCAGAAAACCGTGGATTTCCTCACTCACCTCATGGAATATGACATCCCGAGTGCGAACACCTGGCATACGATCAGTATGACCACGAGAGGTTTTGAGGCCCGGCCGGGAGACACGATCAACGGTCAGATGGCCCTCATGGATTGGGGCCTGGGGAAATATCGCGTGGACATCGATTACTTCAAGGTGGATGTCGTCAACGTGGTTCTGGCTGGGCCGGATTTGGGCGACCCGGTTCCCTACCATCCTCCCATCCCAGACCCGAAATCGTTTGGCCAGGCCATACCCGCAGTCGAGGAGGGCATGATCGACCTCCAGAATCCGGACGTGAATCTAAATAATTGGTACACTCAAGACGTGGGAAAGCGGACCGACATCCTGACCGTCAGCGGGACGCAGTTCGTGATCCTGCGCTGGAACCTAAGCGCTTACGCCGGCAAGAAGGTGTCGGGCCAGGGCCTGCTTCAGATGACGACGCACTCAGTCGAGCGGACTTCGGACGACTTGCCGGATTTTGGGCTGGTGAGGGTGGTGGAAATCGTGGGCGGCGAGGCACGCTGGGAGGGGAAAACAGTCACGTTCAAAAACCTGTGTCAGGGCCGGCCTCTCGATCGCGTCATTATCCCTCAGATGATCATCGATTGGCCCATCACGGAGGGGGAAGGCGGGGAGACGTATTTTGTCATCTCCAGACCCGCCCTGCAGAGGCTGATTGACGGGAGAGCACTGGGGATCGCCCTCCGGCCCCTGGGTGCCATCAACGCCTCCTTCTATTCCCCAAAAAACGACGCCGGCAGATTCAGCGCCCGCCTTCTATTTAATGTGAAAGGTTGATGGGGCCATCCCCCCCAACCGATTTCAATGAAATGCTATTGGGCCAGGATAACTATCCTGATATCAATATGTTAATGGGAGCGGAAGACGGTGGTACTCCTGAATGCAAACACAAATTGCTGCGTGAAATATAGCCAAATGCCTGCACGGTGCTGGCTCTTCGTCACGGCTAAGCTGGGACATGAGGACATTCACTCAAAGGTCGCGATAACCTCATAAGTTATTGAAATAAATATAGATATCTTGGCTTGACCCTGGAAAAACAAAAAAAAGAGGGGGCTTCCCAAAAAACTTGCGCCTTGGATTAATTAGGAACGGGAAGACCGCCCTCAGGAGCTTTTTATCCTTTGGACGCTCGTTCAAACTCATCTTTCTCATGATTGAAATTTTTTAGGGATTGTGTATGATTATGCCATCTTGAGTCATAGGGTTGGAGGGATTGAAAAGATGGACGCTTCCCAGTTCATTGCCCGTCAAGTCGAGGAAATCAAAGCAACGGTCGGAAACAGCCGGGCGATTTCCGCCCTTTCGGGCGGCGTGGACAGCTCAACTTGCACGATGCTCGCCGTCCGGGCGCTGGGCAATAAACTCAAGTCGATCTTCATCGACGATGGGCTGATGCGGGAGGATGAGCCCAAAGATGTGCAGAAAGCCTTTGCCGCGCTGGGCGTCAAGGTGGAGATCATCGACGCCAGGTCCGAGTTCTTCGCCGCCCTCAAGGGCAAGATCGACCCGGAGAGGAAGCGCAAGGCCTTCCGCAACACGTTCTATTCCGTGTTCGGCCGCGCGGTGAAGAAGAGCGGCGCCCGATTCCTGATCCAAGGCACGATCAAGGCCGACATTATCGAAACCCAGGGCGGGGTCAAGACCCAGCACAACATCCTGGAGCAGATCGGCATCGACCCCCAAAAAGGCTACGGCTTCAAGCTCATCGAACCCCTGCGGGATCTTTTCAAGCCCGAGGTGCGCGAGGTATGCCGGGCCCTCGGTCTGCCGGAGATGATCCATCAGCGCATGCCCTTCCCGGGGCCCGGACTGGCCTGCCGCGTCGTGGGCGAAGTGACGCCCGAGCGGGTGGCCCTGGTCCGCAAGGCGACCCGCATCGTCGAGGAGGAGCTGGCGGTCTTGAAACCTTTCCAGGCCTTCGCCGTGCTGATGAACGATCAGGGCACCGGCGTCGAAAAAGGCAAGCGCAAGTTCGGGAACATCATCATCGTCCGCTCCGTGCAGAGCCAGGATGCCATGACCGCCGAGCCGTCGCCCGCCTCCTGGGATGTTCTGCGGAACGTTACCCAGCGGATCCTGAAAGAGATCCCGACGGTGACCCGGGTGGCCTATGAGGTCACGCCCAAGCCGCCCGCCACGATCGAATACGTTTGACGCCAAGGCCCCAGCCAAAGGGAGAAGAAGACATGCCGTTCGTCAAGAAGAAGAGATCGGGCCAGCCCACCCTGGGCGTCTTCGTACCCTGCGACCCTCGCCTTGACAAGGATTCCCGGACCCGGGCGTACAACATCGGGACGATCACGGCCAACCTTCTTGCCGGCCGTCTGAGCTTACCCGACGGGACCCCGCCCAACGTCTTCTTTTGCTCCTTCCTGGTCGACGGCGAGAGAACGGCCGACGAGGCCGCCCGGGAGATGAAGGAGGCGGGCGTCGAAGCCATTCTCATCGTGCCCGATACCTGGTTCTTTCCGGGCAGGACGGCCATGGCCCTGACCGGCCACTTCCCGGCCTCGACCCCCCTGGCCTGTGTCGGCGGCAACAACGCCCCCAAGCCGGGCGTCGTCGGCATCGATGCCCTGGTGGGCGCCTATGCCCAAACCGGCCGTCTGTGCCCCATGGTCATCGGGTCCATGCCCGAGACGGGGATGAACCCGCAGTTCGATGACAAGACGAAAGAGGAGATCGTTGACCTGGCCTATGCCCTGATGACCGCAGCCGCCCTGCGCGGCAAGCGCGTTTTGTCCATGGACACGGACTCGATGCAGATGGAGACGGCCCTCAATCATGTCCACGCCGCGCGCCGTTTTTTTGGCCTGGAGTCCACGCGCGAATCCATGAAGGTCTTCGCCGACATGGTCCACAAGAAGGGCGGCTTTGAGGGTCGGGAGCTCAAGGCCCTGCACGACTGGATCCTGAACGTCAAGTTCAAGGACCGCATCTTCACCAACACCGAGGACGTGGCCCGCTTCAAGAAGGCCGTCTATTCCGGGAGGAGAGTGAACACGCCGGCCCTGACCGAAGCCGACCTCCGGAAGCTCGACGAGGGCCTGGCCCTGTACCTCATCCTCCGCAACCATATGCGCGACATCAACGCCATCGGGGGCGGCTGGACCAACCAGCTCGCCTGGGGCTCGGATCGCCGCGGCCTACCCCTGAGCACGGCGGATATCGCCGAGTCCCTGTTCAACTCCACCGAGGACCACACCGGCAAGAAGACGGTCGTTCCCTTCGCCACCGAGAACGACATCCAGGGCTTGCTGACCATGATCGCCTACTGCTATCTGAGCGGGGGCGAGCCGACCCTGTTCATGGACTTCCGCAAGGCCTACGAGCCCGGGGAGATCAAGGACAATGCCCGCCGCCTCAAGATCAACCTGGCCGCCTCCAAAAACGCGCCCTGGATGGAGCGCGGGTTCATCGACGGCAACAATTCCGGGAGCGCGTCGCTGGACTATGCTGAGAAATGCTACCTGTTCAAGGCGGTCGACTATTACTTCCCGGGGCTCGGCTTCTCGGTCGGGTTCGTCTCGCCCAAGGGGATCAAGGGGTTGGCCGGCCGGCTCGCTTACTCGGACCTCAGCGGGATGTTCACCATGGTCCAGGACGAGGCCGAGAGCGTGGAGCTTCCCGAGCCGATGATGGAGCGCGTCTGCCACGCTTCGGATTATTCCTGGCCGCACACCCTGCTGACCTTTCGCCATGTCCCGGCCGGGCTGGCCAAGGTCGGGATGCCGGCCAATCATTTTCACATGGTCAAGTCCATGTCCCGGCGGCGCTGGCAGCATTTCTCGGATTACAACCTGATCCTCAATTATCAGTGGGAAAATACGGCTGGCTACACCGAGGGGCTTGACCGTCCCGCGCCGATGCTCTGGCGCATCAACGGCGGTGAGACCCAGGCCAAGATGTTGCTGGCCGCTCGGCGCTGACGATTTTTCGGTTGACAGACAAAGCCCAATTTGCTATTTTGGTGCGCACTCACGGCGCCATCGTCTAGAGGCCCAGGACAGGTGGTTCTCAGCCATCAGACCGGGGTTCGACTCCCCGTGGCGCTGCCATCTTGCCGATCCACCAGCCAAGGGTACCGTGAGCCTCCTTATAGAATTGGCTCGATGAGGAAGAAACATGGATGAACTTCGAATGACGCGCGAGCCGGGCCGGACGCACGGCGCTCGCCGGCATGTCCCTTATAAGTGGATCGCCCTGAGCGTCACGACCATTGGCTCGCTCATGGCTGCCATCGACGCCACGATCGTCGTCCTGGCCCTGCCGGAGATGATGGTTAAGCTCCACGCCAACCTGATCGAGATGATCTGGGTCATCATGGGCTATATCCTGGTCAGCACCGTTTTCCTTCTCACTTTCGGCCGGGTGGCCGACATGTTCGGCCGGGTGCGGATGTACAACCTCGGGTTCGTCGTCTTCACCGTCGGCTCGCTCCTGTGCGGCCTATCGCATGACGCCCATCAGTTGATCGTCTTCCGCCTGGTCCAGGGCGCGGGTGCGGCCATGATGCTGGTCAACAGCATGGCCATCCTGACCGAGGCCTTTCCGCCCAACGAGCGGGGCCGGGCTTTGGGCATCAACGCCGTCACCTGGTCCTTCGGGGGCGTCTTCGGCCCGATCCTGGGCGGTTTCATCCTCAACGCCGCCGATTGGCGCTGGATCTTCTTTATCAACGTGCCCATCGGGATCGCCGGGGCGGCCTGGGGCTATCGGGTCCTTCGGGAACAGCACAAACGGGGAGCCAAGGATAAGTTCAACCCGATCGATGCCGCTGTCTTCAGCGTCGGGCTGACGGCCCTCCTCCTGGCCGCGACGCTGGGCATTCAATTCAGTTGGACGTCGTGGCCCATCCTGGCGCTCTTCGCCCTGGCCGCTCTCACCCTGACCGGGTTCATTCTTTGGGAGAAACGGGCCCGGTATCCCGTCCTCGACCTGACTCTTTTTAAAAGCCGCGTCTATAATTTTTCCGTGGCCTCGGGCTTGATGCAGGCCCTGGCCCTCTTTGCCGTGAATTTTTTGATCGTCTTTTATCTTCAAGGCGTGAGGGGTTATGATCCGCTCAAGGCCGCTCTGCTCCTTATCCCGATGCCCTTGGTGAACTCGGTCATGGCTCCCCTGGGCGGCCTCGTCGCCGACCGCATCGGCGCCCGTGTTCCGGCCACCTTCGGACTATTGCTCCAAGCGGTCGCCCTGGGCTGGTTTTTAGGCATCACGCCGACGACCCCCTATGGCCATATTGCCGGCGGCCTGGCCCTGATGGGCATCGGCGGAGGACTTTTCTTCCCGTCCAACAGCAGCGCGGCCATGAACGCCGCCCCGCGTCATCGCCTGGGCGTGGCCTCGGCCACCCTGGCCACGCTTCGTCAGGCAGGGATGGTCACGGGCTTCGCCTTATCTTTGGCGGTGGCCGCGGGCAGTCTGCCCCGCGAAGCCATGATGCAATTGTTCGTCGGCAATAATGTCACCCTCGGTTCCAAGCCCATGCAGGCTTTCGTCATCGGCATGCACAGCGCGTTTGTCGTATCGATCGTGCTGTGTCTCATTGCCGCCGGCTTTTCACTCGTGCGGGGCAAAGAGGACCGCCGGAAGCAAGCCCTGGCCCACGCCCACGGCAGCGAGTAAGAATCCACCTCCTCGACCCGGCAGCAATTCCGGGTTCATCGGGCGCGGCCCTGCGGCTTGATGTCTATCTTTTTTTGAGCTTGAGAACCTTGTTCGTCTTGTCCACTTCGATCCGGAATTTTCCAAAAAAATCCATCCCCAGAATGCCGACGTCCGGGTGCAGAGGCAGGTCGACGACGACGACGGTGAGGTTATCGCGGCGGAACTTCTTGAGCTCGAGCGATTGGAGAGTCACTTCGTTGGTCACGAGGATTCCGCTGACCGTGACGATTCCCGCTATCGGGCTGGTCTCATCCACGGGGATGTTCAAGGCCTCGATGGCGCTCCACGGAATGGAACTCCGGGTCGCCCCCGTATCTACGATGAAGGTCTGAAGATAGCTTCCGTTGAGGAGCGCGTCCACGCACATCTGGTCCTCATCGAGCGTCAAGGGAATGGCGATGACGTCCTGGTCCTCCTCCGCCTGGATCCGGCTTTCGAGATGATGAGCGCGGTCCTTCCAGGGGTCGGGATATTCCCTTTGCCCGAGCAGGGCTTTGGCTTTCTCTCTGTTATCCTCCGCCAGAGCCGCCTCAACACCTAAAAGGTGAAGCTCGGGATCCTCGGGGAAGAGCCGGCTGGCTTCCTCGTAGACCGCCATGGCACTGTGATAGCTTCCTTTGGTGATGATATCTTTCAGCCAATCCTTGTAGAGCTTGGCCTGGAACTGATCCAGGATGGGGAATCGTTGTCCGCTTTTTTCGAGCACCGCCTTCTTGGCGCGTTCCAGGCGCTCCAACCCTTCGGCATGATCTTGAAGGGTCACGACGGCCCGCGCCGCGTCCATGATCAAGCCGGGATCCGAGGCCTCGGCCAGGACCTGGTCGTCGAGGATCCGCGCCACGTCCTTGGCCGACCCGCTTTGCAGGAGCTGTGAGGCCAGGGCGTGCATCTGCAGGGCCACCGCGCGGGGCTTGAGCCGGACGGGCAGATCGTCGCCGGATAAGAGTGAAGGACGTCGGAATCCCCGGGCGAGAGCCTCGAACCGCATCGGCAGGGAAATCCCGTCGGCCGGGGCCAGGGCCTGGTTGAAGCACGCCTCGCGATTGTTCGAGGAGACTCGGGCCAAGAAACCGCCCGCCGTGATGTTGGGCTCGAGAGCCGCCGCGGCCGGCCCCTTCCAAAGATACCCTTTATCCATGCCCTGGCCGAAGGTCCAGCCCGCGATGCTCCCCTCCTGAACAAGGACGCCCGGGTCCCGGACCGTCTCGGGCAGATTGAAGCTCGTGAAGGATCCCTTTTCCAGGGGAGAGACGATGTCCACGCCCTGGCCGGCGCCTTCGGATACGGACGAGTGCCATTCGAGGGGGACATGGGGCTTCCAGGGGACGACCTCGCGCCCGATCCCCTCGGCATGAGTCGTGAGCTTCCAAAGGACTGCCGGGTTGCCCTCGAGCCAAAAACCGCTCTCGATCGCGATCTCATCCTGATTCGGGGTTTTAAAAACGAGACGATCTCCGCCGAAAGCCACCCAAGTAGGCATGACTACCCATCCCCCGCGGGAAAGGGATGTACCGAACTTCGATACGACCTCGCCCTGGGCTCCGCGGGTGATGATTTCCCCCATCAGGGCGAGCGACGGGCCGGTGACCGGGACCTGCGAGGCGACGGGCGCCGCTTCGCCGGCCTTGCCGACGCTCCTCTCCGCCGCCGCGGGGCGAGGTTTCATGAACAGGGAATGAGCGAGATAGCCGCAGGCCAGGAGCCCAACGGCTAGGACCGGGTACAGATACCAGCTCGTCTTCTTTTTCGGCGCCGCCGGCCTGTCGAACAAGAACGAACCGCACCGGCTGCAGTATACCGCGGAATCCGGGTTATCGGTTTGACAGCGACGGCAGATCAAAAACGCGACCCCTTTCCTGGTCGAGGATGAACGCTCTCTTGGGCTCGGAGAGGCTCCTCCCGGCTCATAACCATCTTACTCAAAGGTAGATGCGTGTCAATCCGCCGTGATCAGGGTTCCCCTTGTCGAAGGCTCAAGCCTTGGGATGAAGGGATGCGGTCCGTGAGAAGCGGAAAATGGTTAGGAAGAGGCGCTGGAATAGCGGCGAACACCCACGCGCCAGAACGCCCGCGATACGATGAGCAATATCGCCGCCATCGCCAGGGCGACGGCCAAAGTCTCCCAGGTCAGCCGGCCCGAGAGGGCTTGAGCAGGAACCGTGGTGGCGAAGGCCACGGGGATGAGAAAGGTGAGGATGAACCGCAGCCAGCGGGGGTAGAGGCTCACCGGCCAGCGTCCGGCCTCGTACATGCTCTGGAATATCTCGAGCATGTTTTCCACGCGGACGAACCAGAAGGAAAGAGTGGCCAGCATAAGCCAGAAGCTGTAGATGATGATCCCGCCCGCGGCCAGGACCACGGCAAAAGCCGCCGCCTCCCGGATTCCCACGGCGGCTCCCAGCCGCACGAGGGCCGCGACCAGCACCCCGAAGCCCAGGATGACATCGGTCAGGCTCCAGATCTCGACGCGCTGGATGCTGACCAAAAGCTGAGCGTCTTCGGGCTTGGTCAGGGTGAAATCGAGCGTTCCTTCATGCACGGCCTCGACGAGCCGCTCCATGCTGGGCTGGATGAGCATTCGGATCGCCCCGCTGACGAGGAAATAAACTCCGACCAGGGCCGCGACCTCCGCCGGCCGCCAGCCGCCCAGAGTGGCCGTGTGGGAAAAAACCACGGCCAGCCCGGCCAGGGCCGTGCCCAGTTCCAGAGCCGATTCGAACAAGTGGACGAAGAAGTTGGCCCGATAGGCGAGTTCGCCCAGGACGCCCACCCGGAAGAAGACGAACAAAAGACGCAGGTACCTCATGCGCCCACCGCCGAGTAAACCCGGAGGCCCGCCCGCCAGACCACCCTTAGCAGAATCAGACCCAGGGCGAGCCAGGCGGCCTGGACGGCCATCCCGGTCAAGGCCTGGACGAGGGTCAGGCGGCCGAGCAGCAGCTCGACCGGGAAGCCGATCGTCCAGCGAAAGGGCAGGACCCACGCGGCCACGCGGACCGGAAAGGGAAGGAGCGACAGCGGGGCGATCTGGCCGGACAGGAACAGAGCCGCGATAAAGTAGGCTTGGTTGACGGCGCTGACCCGAGTCGTCCAGAACGCCGCCAGAGCCAAAGTCCATTCCGTGAGAAAGCGCACGAGGAAGGCCAGAAGGATGGCCGGAACGAAGGCCGCCAGGGCCCAGGGGCGGGTGTGGATCGTGGGATGAAAGATGAGGGCGAGAACGACGGCGATGATCAGCATGGCCGGCATCGTCACCAGCTTGGAAGTCATGTTATCGGCGATGTCCGAATGGATCGGATGGAGGGGCCTCAGCAGGTCGAAGGACAGGCTTCCCTGCCGAATGCGGTACTCGTACTCGTACATGACCCAAGTGTAGGTGATATGGTTGACCACCATCAGCACGATGAAGTAGGCGGCGAAATCTCCGGGGCCGTATCCGCCGACGCTGCCGCCGCTTGAGCGCGAGACGGTGGACCAGACCACCAGATAGATCAGGGGTTCGAGGACGTGGCCGATCAGCCAGATAACCAGGGAGGCCCGGTACTGGAGCATCGAGGCCAAGGTCGTCCGGAACTGCTGGGCGTAGACCTCTCCCAGTCCCTTCACGTGACCTCCTGCTGAAAGACGCGGTCGATCACTTCCTCGATGGGCGGGTCCTCGACGGTCAGGTCAATGACCGGCAGGTCGGCCAGGAGCCTGCCCGTGACCCGGGCTGTTTCCGCTTTGGGCACGCGCAGGGTGACGTCTCCGTCCGTGCACGAAACGACCTCGCCGTAGGCACTGAGGTCGGCCGGACAGTCTCCCAGGCTGACGACGATCGTTTTATGGGCCGTGAAGCGCTCGACGAGCTCGGACAGGTCTCCGTCGAAGAGGAGCTTGCCGTGATGGATGACGATGACCCTGCGGCAGAGGGCTACGACGTCGGCCATGTAGTGGCTGGTCAGAAGAACCGTCGCTCCATTGCGGCGATTGTACTCGGCGATGAAGGCCCGGATGCGGCGCTGCATGGTAACGTCCAGGCCGATCGTCGGCTCATCGAGGAAAACGACCAGGGGGCGGTGGAGCAGGGCGGCGGCGATCTCGCACTTCATCCGCTCTCCGAGCGAAAGGTTGCGTACCGGTTTCCGCAGGAGGGGGGCGAGGTCGAGAAGCTCGGTCAGTTCGCCGAGCGTCCGCCGATAGTCGGCGGCCTGAAGACGATATACGGCCCGATTGAGCTCGAAGGAATCCGCGGCCGGGATATCCCAGACGAGCTGGTTGCGCTGTCCCATGACCAGTGTAATCTGGCGCAGGAAGGCTCGCTCGCGCTTGTAGGGCACGTAACCCAGGACCGACATTTCGCCAGAAGTGGGATGGAGTAGGCCTGAGAGCATCTTGAGGGTCGTGGTTTTCCCGGCGCCATTGGGGCCCAGGAAGCCGACGATTTCCCCGGGGGCGAGGTCGAAGGAAATGCCGTCCACGGCCGGAACTTCAACCTTGCGGCGATGGACGAGACTCTTGAGGGCGGCCCGCACGCCGGCCTCGCGCTCGGGCACGATGTAGGTTTTATGCAGGTCGCGGACAAGAACCGAAGGGGAATTGTTCACACACTCAGTATACCCCGGCGGGTTGCGCGCGAGAAGCTCGGAGAATCCGACGAGGGCGCTCGGCGGCGATATCGAGCTCGGTCTCGCTCCCAAAAGCCCGGGATACTTGCCTCTTGACCTGTGGATTGTCTGTGGCTACATTTAAGAACAAGATAGGACTTTGGAGGCCTCCATGGCGAAGCTGTTCTGGACGGGAAAACTGTCGTGGCCCATGGCGGTTCTCGTCAACGCCAACAACCTGTTGGCGCTCCTCACCGGGAACTCGCGGAACACGGCGGCCATGACCGAACGCGTCAAGCAGGGATACGACGGCGTTTTTTCGGACCACGTCCGCCGCTATGATGAGCTGGGATGGCGGTACCAGTCCAAAGCGGCTCGGGCCCAGCTGGAGGAAATAGACCTGGAAGGGAAAACCGTCCTGGACATCGGCGGCGGGACCGGAGCCATCTCTTTCCTGGCCCTGGAGCGCGGGGCGGCGCACGTCACCTGCGGCGACATCTCCGCCTTCATGCTGCAGCAGGCGGAGACCAGAGCCTCGGCGCTCGGGTATGGCCGCGAGAGGATCTCTTTTGACGAATTGGACGCCCAGGCCTTGCCCTATCCGGATAACACATTCGAAGTCGTCCTGACCGGCATGACACTTGGCCTCGTTCCCGACCAGAGAAAGGCCGTGTCGGAGATGGTCCGGGTCTGCCGCCCCGGCGGCTTGGTGGCCGTGGGGGCGCACGGCCCGGAGCACTACTGGGAAGCCGTCGACGGCTGCTTCAGGGCCGTGCCCAAGCGCTACGTGCTGGGCTACCGGCTGGAATTCTGGCCGCAGTCCGAAAAGGCCGTCCGAAAACTGATGACCTCTCTGGGTCTTGAGAGGCTTTGGTTCAAGAGGGTCATATGGCGGAATCAGTTTCCGACTGGAGGGGATGCTTTTGATTTCTTCGCCGCGATATCATCAGCCTTCTGGCACGGAAAGTTCCCTTCGTCCAAGATCGGCCCGACCGTGGAAAAAATGCGGAGGAGCTTCATGATCCGGAAAGCAGTCCAAGTCACGGACGACGTGATCTTCGGCTATGGGCAAAAGCCCTAATCCCCTCGGCCGCCGGGTCCCCGAAATGATCAACTCGCGTCCTGAACAAGGGACAGCTGCCCACGGCGAGAAACGATCTCCGGACCGAAGCACCCGCGATTCAGGCCGGTGGCAGGAGCCGTTTTAGATCGCTATTTCTTATGGGCCTTTCCGTCGAGGTAGACCTTGAATTCGTTAGGCTTGCCGGGAGGGGCGATCTCGAATCGGATGCCCAGCCCGCCGTTGCTGAGTTGTCGGTAGCTCAACCTCTGGCGGGGCGCGCCTGGTATCTTGCCGCTGACGAACACGAGCGACTTGTCGGGCGCAAAGCTCGCCGTGTAGTTGATGACATGGCCCTCATTGTCCCAGTAAGCGGCCTTGACCCCGTCTTTTTCCTGATAGACGACGATCAGGTCATCGTGAATGTTGGCTGGCCGGCCCTGGCTGGGCGGAAATTCCGTGTGGTTATGGCGGACGAGGACGCGTCCTTGGAGCTCGAGGGCGAAGGTGAAGCCGCCGCCGCCATTTCCCGGTGAACCGCTGCCTTCGCCGACCCAATCGCCCATCAGAAACTGGAACGCTTTCCAATCAGGGAGCGGGGTTCCCTGCTGGGCGGCCAAGGGAAGAATCGTCATCATGACCGCCGACAACCATAGAATTTTTCTTATCATGGCTTCTCCTTTAGGCGACAACTCTCAATGGCCGGCAGATAGATTGGCGGTCCTGGGGTGCCGAGCCCAGCGTGGGCAACGATATCTTAATCAATAAAAGATTTGTGCTCCGTGAAATTTCTTGTCTGAATAGGCATACCACACACTCAGGCGGAGGGCGTAGGCATAGAGATTGTTGTTCACGATTTTATGGTTGATACTCGTATCTGACATCAGCTTTCGATTATAGGTTCCCGGCACCGTAGTGCTGACACCCGCCATGTCTTCTGATATGCCGGTAAGCAGGTTTACGCGGAGCAGAGCTACCGAGATGTCATATTGACCCCCGGAGCCATCGGAAAGAATTGCCGAAAATTTTTTCACCGAGACGCCATTCGGCAAATTGACGGGAATGTAGACGTCAGTAATGTCGTCAGTATCAAAATAGAATTCCGATGCGTCCGAATACCAAGTCGATGAGGCGGTGGTCTCATCATCGCTCGGCCTGGCGGCGCAGGCCGGAATTGAAACCACGCCGGCGTTCAAAGCGGTGATCAAAATGATGCCGAAAAACACCGTCAGAAAAAAGACTTTTGCCCGGAGAGATATGTTTTTCATTTTATCCTCCCTTTTTATTTATTCTAGGCCTGCGAAAATCAGAAGTCAATGAGCGGGCCGGCAAGTTCGAGATTGTGTTTTGAACTCTGGATCGGCTGATTCTTAGGATAGGAATCCTGAGCCGCTTGACGAATCCCCGATCCGGGGCTATATTTCAGATCAAGAAGAAACACCCGGAGGGAGAGCATGATGGCTTTCAGCAAAAAGAAGGTCAAGCCCGATTCAACGATCGAGGACAGTCTGTCCCGGGCGATCCAGCGCTGTGTGAGCGAAGGAACGCTGACCTGCGCCGCGGCCTTTGAAGTGGCGGAAGAATTGGGAATTCCGAGGCTCATCGTCGGCCGCGGGGCGGACGTGCTCAGGATTCCGCTCAGCCGATGCCAGCTCGGCCTGTTCGGGTACCCGGGCTCGTCCAAGATCTGGGAGTTGGCGGGTTACCAAGAGCCCGTCGTGCCGCCGCCGCTCGTCGACGCCATCGCGGCGACCCAGGATAAGTCGGGCTGCATCTCCTGCGAGGCGCTCATGGCCATCGGCGACCGGTTCGGCATCTTGCGGGCCGTGGCGGGGCGGGCGGCCGACCTGGCCGGCGTCCGGATCAAGCCCTGCCAGCTCGGCGCCTTCTAAGGAAGATCGGGGACGCAATATCGATTCACTCAATTAAAAAAGCAAGCTTGGATCATCCTCGAGATTCCCCAACGGTGATGCCCTGCGGCAGAGAGGAGCCGTTCGGTTCCGCCCCGACCCGTGAATTCAAAACGGCGCGGCCGCGCCGCTTGGCCCGTGGCCATGACGACGGGACGTACGGCTTGACATGATGCGGCCGGCCAAATATAAATCCGCTGATGTCTTAATTCCTGGGTTTGGGGAAATCCCCCTGAGGAGGTCACATGAAAAGGACTTGGCCTGGAATTTGTCTTATCCTGCTCGCCGGCGTCCTGCTCGTTTTCGCCGAGGAAGGGAAAAAATCGAGCGAGTTCGACCTCGACATTGGCAGCCTGAGCCGGCTGTCGCATGCCCAGACGCGCTCGATCAGCCCGGAAAACTTCTCCGGGGCCAAGGGCCAGGCAGGGATGTCGACCGACGGCCCGGCCAAGAACGCCGCCCGGGACCTCGGACAGGGTTGGAAAGTCTCTCCGTATGTCGTGATCAAACCCCACGAGACCCTGGTCATGGCCGACGTCCAGGGCGCGGGCGCCATCCAGCAGATCTGGATGACCCCCTCCGGCAACTGGCGCTTGGCCATCATTCGCTTCTATTGGGACGGCGAGAAAGATCCCTCGGTCGAGTGCCCGGTGGGCGATTTCTTCGCCTGCGGCTGGGGACGCTTCGCCCGGATCTCCTCACTTGCGGTCTGTGTCAACCCCGGGAGCGGGCTCAATTCCTACTGGCAGATGCCTTTCCGCAAATCCTTCAAGGTCACCCTCGAGAACCTTGCCGACGATAAGTTCACGATCTATTATCAGATCAATTACACCCTGACCGACGTCCCGGCCGACGCCGCATACTTCCATGCCCAGTTTCGTCGGGTCAACCCCCTTCCGTACAAGAGCGTCTATACGATCCTTGACGGAATCAAGGGCTGGGGGCATTATGTCGGCACGTATCTCGCCTGGGGCGTGCACAGCAACGGCTGGTGGGGCGAGGGCGAGATTAAGTTCTATCTCGACGGCGACGAGACGTTCCCGACGATCTGCGGCACCGGGACCGAGGACTATTTCTGCGGGTCCTATGACTTCGACACGACGGGGGCCGACGGCGTCGACCGCTACACGGAGTTCACGACACCTTACAGCGGGCTGGCCCAGGTCATCCGGGGCGACGGGCATTATGACGTCCAGCAGAGGTTCGGGATGTACCGCTGGCACATCATGGATCCCGTGCGTTTCGAGAAGGACCTGAAGGTCACGATCCAGGCCCTGGGATGGCGGTCGGGCGGACGCTACCTTCCCCTCCAGGACGACATCGCCTCAGTGGCCTACTGGTACCAGCAGGAGCCCCACGCCCCCTTCCCCAAGCTTCCCGATAAGGATAAGCTGGAAATAATCTAGTTTCTGATCACACGTTACGCGCGGATCGCTACTGGTCATTCGTTAGGTATTGTCCGACTCTCGATATCCGTCTTTCGTCATGGTGACCCGTTCCCAGTCACCGCGTGTTGGAAATCGATCATTGACGACGGGTGGTCCGCTCTTCATCGAAAGGGCGACTGAAGGCTTGCTTCGGACCTAGACCGGGTCTTTGAGCGCCGTCCCCGTGTTCAAGCAGAGCACGTGGTCGCTGGGTGCGACCCATCCTGAATCGGTCAATTTCCGCAGGGCCGCCACGGTCGCCGAGCCTTCAAGGCAAGCCTGGATGCCCTCGCTCGAGGCGATGAGCGCCCGGGCGGACAACATTTCCTCATCACTTACGCGGACCGCGGTTCCGCCGGAATCGCGGACAGTCCGCAGGATCATGCGGTCGGCGAACGGCTTCGGGACGCGCAAGCCGGCCGCCGCGGTCCGAGCCCCGGCGAAGAACTCGCACCGTTCGAGGCCCTCCTCGAACGCCTTGACGACGGGCGCGCATCCGGCCGCCTGGACAGCGACCATCCGCGGCCTCGAGGCTCCGATCCAGCCCAGCTGCTCCATCTCCTCGAAGGCCTTCCAGATTCCGATCAGGCCCGTGCCGCCCCCTGTCGGGTAGAGGATCACGTCGGGGAGGGTCCAGCGCCGGTCAAGGGCGATCTCGTAGCCCATGGTCTTTTTGCCCTCGAGCCGGTAGGGTTCCTTGAGCGTGGACATATCGAACAATCCCATTGTGCGGGACAGGCACATCGATTCTTTGGCGGCGTCGCTGATGAGGCCCTCAACGAGGTGAAGCTCGGCTCTAAGCATCCTGACTTCGGCTTGGTTCGCGGCGGGGGCGTCCAGGGGCATGAACACGTGGGCCTCGACCCCGGCGCGGGCGGCGTAGGCGGCCAGGGCTCCGCCCGCGTTCCCCGCCGTCGGGATGACGAAGCCCGTGACCCCGAGCTCAACCGCGCGGGAGACGGCCACACCCAGGCCTCGCGCCTTGAACGTCCCTGTCGGGTTAAGGCCCTCATCCTTGATCTCGAGGTGCTCCAGCCCCATCTTCCTTCCGAGACGCGGAGCCGGAACGAGGGGCGTGCCGCCTTCGCCCAAAGTCACGATGTATTTTGAGTCGCGGACGGGCAGGAGCTCGATCCATCGCCACATCGTATTTGGCCGGCTGGCGAAGTCGGAGCGGTCGAGGCGCTTCTTCGCGGCGGCCAGGTCGTACCGCGCCAGGAGCGGCGAATCGCAGTCCTGGCAGATCGTCTGCAGTTCGTCGGTCGGATAAGACTCATGGCATTCCGGACATTCCAGATGGTCCAAGTGACTTATCGGGTGAGGCATGAGCCAAAATTATAGCACAATCGCTTCATCTATGAATCGCCGCATTGTCCGCGCCGGTTCGCTCTGTTACAATGAAAACCAAGGATACGAAAGGAGTCGCGTTCAGCAATCGAGTCGACCCTTTTGTGCCCATAAGATTCCCGGTTACGATTTGAAGACGGCCTAAGGGAGGGACTGTGATCATCTTCATCAGCGACCTGCATCTGTCCGATGGGACGTTCGATTACCATGATAGCCGCGATCATCGGAACGACATCGTTCATGATATCTCCGAGGAGGCCTTCGCCCTTTTCTGGGACAGCATCCATCGCATCGTGACCTCGCGCCGGGAATCCCGGATCCGGGAAATCACCGTCGTCATCCTGGGCGATGCCTTCGAGATGCGGTCGTCGACACGCTGGGTGGCCTCGGACTACGATCGAGAGGGACACCATGTCCGTCTCGGGGACCGGCCCTGGAACGAGACCCGGGACAAGCCGAGCCCGACCTGTCTTGAGATCTTCGATAACATCCTGAGACATAACCATGGCCGGCTGAAATACCTGACCACGAAAAAGCTCGACCGTGTTCCTCGATCGAACGGCCTGCGCAAGCTTGTCAGCCGGCGCATCAGGATCCGGTTCGAATACCTGGCCGGGAACCATGACAGCCTCCTGATCTTTCACCGGGACCCTGTCCTGAGAAACCGCCTGGCGCGGGAGTTGGGGTGGAGGATCGTCCCGCGGAGGAGCGACGAATTCCCCGAGGGAACGAAGTACGTCAATGCGCGTCTCCTGATCTCGGCCGAGCACGGCCACAGGGGCGACGCGAACGATTATTTCCACAACTTCTATGATGCCCCCCTGGGGTGCATCACGATCGACGCCCTCGGCCGGCTCATGTACCACCTCCAGAAGTTGAGCGCCGCGGCGCCCGGCTCCCTCCCCCGGCATCGGGTTCGGGACCTGGTCAGGATCGGCCTGGACTTCGATAATGTCCGTCCCTCGTCCGACGCCTATCGGTGGTTCATGTCCCGGATTCCCGAGGACCCGGAAACGAGAAAGATGCTCCGCCAGACCCTCTTCCTGACCGTCAAAGAGCTCCTGGAGGACCTCGACCCGATCCTGGATTTTGTCTTCTCGAGGACCCTTAAATATTTAAAGCGATCGAGATTGGCCCGAGGACTCGTTCGACGGGCTCTCCGGAGACTCGCGGTCCGCCTGGCCCGCGACGAGTCGGCCGACCCCCTGCGACTCATCATGGACGACATTTCCGATCTTCTCAACAGGCTCTCGCGCTGGGGCGGCTTGCTGTCCGGGACAAGGGAGAATCATTTTCATGCCAACGCCCGCGACGAAGTCCGGCGCTCCCCGGCCAAGTACGTCCTCTACGGGCATTCTCACAGTTTTGAGACCGTGCCCTTGCTCAAGGTCGGAAACAAGAGGACGTTCTATTTCAACACCGGCACCTGGAAAAAGACCCTGATGAAGAACCTCTTCGACAAGCCCCCCCGGCTTGATTTTCAGCATTGGACGCGGATGACTTATATCATCTTCTTTGATGCCGCCCGGCGGGAGAACAAGAAGCACGTCTTCGAGCTCTGGCACGGGGACCAGAAATTCCTCGACGAGTGATTGACGGACCCAACGACGCGGGAACGATTCCGATTTTTCGAGCCCAAAGAGGAGAGGGGTGGAGCGTCCCGGCGATTCGTCTCCCCGATCGCAAACAGGAGTGGATAGCCTTGGCTTTTTAAAAAGGCGGCAACAACGACAACGGGCAATCTCGCCAGCAATCGCACTTGTCTCGTCCGCATCAGTTTGACTGGGCCGGAGCAGTATGATAATGAATTGAACCCGCAGGGCCCGGGATGAAGAGACTCTATATCGTCATCGTCATGATCTTTACGGCGCTGGCGGTCATTACTCCCATCCTGGCCACGAAGGTCGTCAACCTCTTCGGGGTCAAGTTCGTCGCGGGCATATTCACCATGCTCTTGGCCTTCAGCCTCCTCAACGTGGTCAACGAGCTCTGGGGGAAGCGCGACGCCCAATTCCTGGCCGTTTCGATCGTGCTGGTCAGGCTCGTGCTCTTCTTGGGATTGGTCCCCGTCATCCTCAAATTGCCGGCTTACTTTGAGCCCTCGGGATACGCAGGGCTGCTCAGCATGAGCATCAGAACCTTCCTGGGCTCCGAGGCGGCGACTCTCGTCCAGAATCTCCTTATCGAGATCCCTCTCTTCCATGCCCTGAAGAAGATCAAGTTCGGCTTTTTGTTCAGGGCCAACCTGTCCAACATTGTCGCCTGGTCCTTCGGGACGATCAGTTTTGTGCTTATCTCCTTTTGGGGGTCGTCTAAATCCCTCGTCCCGATTATGATCGGTCAGTTACTGCTTAAATTTCCTCTATCCTTTGCCTATTCCTGGGTGGGTTATGTGATCGTCCGGAGGGCGCGAAGCGCCCGGTCCTTAGCCGAGCCGTCGTCCGACAAGGCCGTCAAGGCCGCGATTTCAGAAGATGCTTAATCTTCCCCGTCGCGGTCCTTTCAGGGACCCGGCGTTCGACCCGCAAATAGTTCCCGCTCCGCCACTGTAGACCCATGACCCGCTCCGCGCCCGAGCCGCGACCGATGGCCTCGAGAAACACCTCGACCACGGCCCGCTCGTCCAGCGCTCCCACGGACGGGCTGATAATAATCACCATCTCGGGCGTCCCGTCCTCGCGCTCCCGCTCCGAGAGCTGGTAGTCAAGGACCGTCCCGCCGAAGCGGCCGGGGAGAACCTGTTCCAGGATTGGGACGATGTCCTTGTCGAGAAAAGTCATGCCGCCACTCTTGAGCCTCTCGAAACTGCGGATGTGGCTGATATGGGTCGCATAGCCGAGCCGTCCCACGGGACAATCGCAGGAGTGCCGGTCGAGCTCCGCCTCGTCGCCGAGGGAGACGTTGAACAGGATCACGGGCACCGTCGAGCGCAAGCTGGTGATGAGGATGGCCCGGGGCGGAAGGCCTGCCGCTTCACCCTCGGGGCCAGCGGTGATGACGGCGTTGAAGTCGTCGATCAGGTGATTGTCATCCGGGGACGCCGGCCTTAGACAGCCGTAGCCGATGTACCCCGATTCAATGGCCAGAAACCTCGGGACAGCGCTCGCTCCGGCGCGGCGTAGCATCTCCAACCGGGCCTGGGTCAGGGGCTCTCCGCCGAGTGTCAGCTGTGTCCCTGTGATGTCGACTCCCCAGGCCTGGGCGGCCTGGCACATCCGGATCGCTGGGGTGACGAAGGTCGTCACATGCGGGGTATGCCCATCGTCGAGGACCCTCCGCACCCAACGCACGAGAGGCATGGGATCGTCCAGGGGAGCATCGATCGGCGGCGGGAGCGGCCTGGCGGCCAGGCGCGAAGACCATCGCACGATTCTCGCGCTCCAGACGTACCTGGGGTGAAGGCCGGAAGCGCCGGTCCTTACCTGAGAGAACCAGCGCAGAGAGCGAAGGCCGACGCCGGCGAGCTCCAAGAGCATGATGAGGTCCGTGCTCCCGGGCACTCCCCAGATGGCGTGCCGCCAGCCGATCCCGCCCCGCGATTCGAGGAACAGCCGAAGGTTGACCGCGCGATCCCGGACGAAATCGAGGTCGAAGTTCACCGCCGCGGCCCGTCCGCTGGTCCCGGAGCTCTGCGCGCTCCAGGCCGGCCGGGACAGTGGATTGCCGAGGGCGGCGGGCCCGGCCTCGACGACCGTCGTCCCCCGGACGACCGGCCGGCGTCCCTTGAATTCGTCCAGAGTGAGATAGACGCCGTTTCGGAGCAGGATTCGGAGCGCTCCCTCGAGGCCATGGCCGATCACGAGATGCTCGAGGTCCCCGTATTCACATCCGGCGCTCCGGAGTAGCGGGCCATAAGGACTTCGGGGATTTTTGTAGATCGTGCGTTTGGCCAGGTTCAGGAAATCCGATTCGCGGGCCTCAAACCGCCGATGCAGGGTCCGTTCCGCTGTGAAAGTCGAAAGGCGTCCGTGGAGGAATCGCGGCAGGCCCGTGACGAAGCGTATCCCTTTCCAGATCTCGTCGAGGTCCAGGCGCGGCATTATTTATCATCCTACGTCTGATTCGTCGCGCCTTTCAAGCGCTTTCCCCGGACGGTCCCATCTTTAGGCCGGACTCATCCGGCGCGTGTTCGTAATTTCGGCAATCTCCGGCAAAAAAAGGGCGGCCTAGAGGAGCCGCCCTTTCCCTGATGATGGCGATTACTTAGTAAAGGACGTGGATGTTGTGCTTTTCGCAGACGTCCTTGAGCTGCTGCGGCCAGATGGATACGGTGACCTCTCCCAGGTGCGCCGTGCGGAGGAGGTACATGAACGTCCTTGATTGGCCGATCCCGCCGCCGATGCTCAGGGGGATCTTGTCGTTCATGATGGCCTGGTAGTAGGGGAGTTTCAGGTTTTCCATGAGGTTCGAGGCTTCCAGCTGTTTGACCAGCGTCTCTTTCGTTACGCGGATGCCCATGGACGTCAGCTCGTGCCTTCGCCGGGTGACCGGATTCCAGACCAGGATGTCGCCGTTGAGGCCGTGGGTCGGCTTGCCGGACTCTTTGGACGTGTCCGTGATCCAATCGTCATAGTCGGCCGCCCTCATCTCGTGAGGGTATCCGTCCTTGAGCACAGAACCGATGCCGATGATGAAGACCGCCGGGTACTTCTGGAGGATCTGAGTCTCACGCTGTTTGCGCGGCAGGTTGGGGAATATGTCCAGGATCTCCTCGGCGTGGAGGAAGGTGAGCTCCTCGGGGAAGTCGGGGTATTTCTTCGTCTTGAGCTCGGGGAACAGCTCCTGGGCGTATTTGCCCGCGCCCCGGATGACTTTCCAGATCTTCTGGACGATCTCCTTCAGGAAGGCCAGGTTGCGCTGGTCCATGGTCATGACCCGCTCCCAGTCCCACTGGTCCACGTAGCTGCTGTGGTCGTGGTCCAGGAAATAATCCTTGCGCACGGCCCGCATGTCGGTGCAGATGCCCTCACCCACCTTGCAGCCGAACTCCGCTAGGGCGGGCCGCTTCCATTTCGTGGCCGCCTGCACGATCTGGGCGTTGAGCCTCTTGGGCAGTCCCAGCCCGCAGGGGAACTCGACGGGCGTGCGGGATCCGTCGCGGTCCAGCATATCATTGATTCCGCTCTCGCGTTCCACGATGAGAGGGACCTGGACCATGTTCAGGTTGAGTTCCATGCCCAGGTTCTTTTCGATGTAATCCTTGATCGCGAAGAGGGCTTTCATCCGCTCCAGGGGAGGGAGGACCGCTTTGTAATCGTTGGGAAGGATCTTATCGACTTCTTCGTAGGTGCTGATTCCCGGCCCTGCCAGGTCAGCTTTCTTGTCTCCGGCCATTTTTAGCTCCTTGTGAAAATCGAAAATTCCGAAAAAAGTTCGGCGTTCAAAAAATAAAGGGCTATTATAGAATCGCCCCATGAATCCTGTCAACACTTGTTCCGGGCCCGTCCGGGCTCCAAGGATATCACTTCTTTTGAGCCGGGCGCATCTTTCCCTGTATCTAATGACTGAATGCTCTCCGGGGTGGCTCCAGGAAGCCGAGCGGGCAAGGGATGACGGGGCGTCGGACTGGGTTTTGGGACCTCGAACGAGCCGGGCTTGGCCGAGTCGTTCGCCCTTGATCGCGTGCTTTTTCTTGCGAAATGAAACTTTTTGGCCTCGATCCACGTAAAAAAGAGCGAGTTTCAAATTGAGGTCTATTCGTATTCGCCCCAAGCCCCCCCGCGTCCAAGCGCCCTCCTCCGACCGCGGGAGGCCCGGACTATTTCCTTCCGGCCCCGGCGCCGTTATGATAATAAAGGTGTCCCCTCAGGGAACGAAGTCTTCATCTCAACCATCTAAGGAGGTTCCGTGAAAAAGCTCGCTGTCTTTGGTTTGATCTGTGCTTCCGTCTGTATTCTGTGCCTGGGCCTTTCCGCCCAAGCAGCCGATGAGGCCCGGCTACTGCGCTTTCCCGATATCAACGGCGACCTCGTCGTCTTTGTCTATGCCGGGGATATCTGGTCCGTTCCGGCTTCGGGCGGGGAAGCCCGGCGCCTGACCTCGGACCTCGGGCTCGAGCTTTTCCCCAAGATCTCGCCCGACGGCCGATGGATCGCCTTTTCCGCGGAATACTCGGGCACGCGCCAGGTCTATGTCATGCCCTCGACCGGCGGGGTACCCAAGCAACTCACCTATTACAACGACATCGGCGTGCTCCCCCCGCGCGGCGGGTTCGACCACCAAGTTCTCGACTGGACCCCCGACAGCCGCAAGGTCCTGATCAAAGCCAACCGGACACCCTACGGCGACCGGTCCGGCAAATACTATTTGGTCAGCATCGACGGAGGTCTGGAGACGCCCCTGCAGATTCCCGAGGGCTCGGCCGCGACCTTTTCCCCGGACGGCAAGTCCCTCGCCTATACGCCCATCATGCGTGAATTCCGGACCTGGAAGCGATACCGGGGCGGCCGAACCCAGGACGTCTGGGTCTATGATCTGGCCAAGGACCAGGCCCGGCGGATCACCGACTATCCGGGCACCGACCAGCACCCGATCTGGTTCAAGGACCACATCTACTTCGTCTCCGATCGAGACCTCACTCTCAACATCTACTCCTACGACCTCAAGACCGCCGCGGTGAAGAAGATTACGACTTACACCGATTACGACGTCCTCTGGCCCTCGGGCAAGGAGGGGGTCATCGCCTACGAGAACGGCGGCCACATCTACAAGCTCGACCTGGCCACCGAACAGTCTCAAAGGATCCCGGTCCGGATCCATTTCGATAATCCCAACGTTCTGCCGCGCTTTGAGAACGTCAAGGAGAACATCAGCAATTTCGACCTGTCGCCCACGGGCAAGCGGGCGGCTTTCGAAGCCCGGGGGGAAGTCTTCACCGTCCCCGAAAAAGAGGGCCTGACCTACAACCTGACGAATTCCCAGGGCGTTCGCGAGCTCTACCCCAGGTACTCCCCGGACGGGAAATACATCGCCTATTATTCGGACAAGAGCGGTGAGTACGAGATCTATCTCATGGACGCCGGCTCGAGCGGCAACCCCAAGGTCACGGAGCTCACCACCGGCAGCGCCACCTGGCGGTTCGCCCCGGTCTGGTCGCCCGACAGCACCAAGCTCGTCTTCTCCGACAAGAACCAGCGCATCCAGTACTTGGATATCAACACGCGGAAGGTCACTCAAGTGGACACGGCCCGCCGCTCGGACATCACCGATTACGGCTGGTCGCCGGATTCCAAATGGATCACTTACACCAAGGAGGCCGATAACGGCCAGGGCGCACTCTGGGTCTATTCGCTGGACCGGGGCAAGACCCGGCAGCTGACCGACGGCAGTTTCAACGATTTCTCGCCCGTGTTCTCCCGCGACGCGAAATACCTGTATTTTCTGTCCAACCGGAGCTTCAACCTCGATTTTTCCGGATTCGAGTTCGCCTATGTTTATAACAAGCCAACCCGAATCTATGCCCTGGCCTTGACCAAGACCGCTCCCATTCTCTTCCCGGAAAAGAACGATGTCGAGGTCGTGAAGAAAGAAGAGGCCGCCGGCCCTGACGCCGGGAAGGGCAAGGCCGCCGTGGCCAAGCCCGCGGCCGCCGCGCCCGAAGCCAAGGGCCCGGCGGCGGTCGATATCGATTTTGACGGCCTCAACGACCGGATCATGGTCTTTCCTCCCGAGGCCGACAACATCCAGGCCCTGGCCGCGATCGAGGGGGGGCTGGTCTATTTTAAGAACGGCGAGCTCCATAAGTTTACCCTCGAAGACAAAAAGGACAACCTCGTCATCAAGGGCATCAGCAACGGAGTGCTGTCGGCGGACGGCAAGAAACTCCTGTACCAGGCCCAGGAGACCTACGGGCTCATCGACCTTTCGCCCAACCAGAAGCCGGGTGACGGCGCCCTCAACCTGAACGACCTTATGGTCAAGATCGAGCCGCTCAAGGAATGGGGCCAGATCTTCCAGGACGGCTGGCGCATCTATCGCGATTGGTTCTATATGCCCAACATGCACGGCGTGGACTGGCAGCGGATGAAGGACAAGTACGGCGCCCTGGTGCCCTACGTCAGCCACCGGGCGGACCTGGACTATATCTTCGGCGAGCTCGTGGGCGAGCTCAACGTCGGCCACGCCTACGTCGACTGGGGCACGTTCGCCAAGCCCAAGCGTGTCGAGGGCGGTCTTCTGGGAGTCGAGTTCAAAGCCGACGACAAGGCCGGGCGCTATATCATCAGCAAGATCTACAAGGGCGAGAACTGGGACGAGAGCGGTCGCTCTCCGCTGACCGAACAGGGCGTCGAGGTCAAGGAAGGCGATTACCTCATCCAGCTCAACGGCCAGGAGGTCACGACCCGCGATAATCCCTATCGCTTCCTGGAGAACACGGCCGGGAAGAAGACGAGAGTAGTGGTCAACGCCAAGCCCTCGACCGAGGGCACGCGGGAGTACTGGGTCCGTCCGATTAAAAGCGAACAGAGGCTGTTCTATCTCGATTGGGTCGCTTCGCGGCGGGCCATGGCCGACAAGCTCTCGGGCGGACGGGTGGGCTACATCCATGTTCCCGACACGGCCGTCGCCGGCAATAGGGAGCTCTTCAAGGGGTTCTATGCCTATGCCGACAAGGACGCGCTGATCATCGATGAGCGATACAACGGGGGCGGTTTCATTCCCAATCTCATGGTCGACCTCCTGGGTCGCCGGCTCCTGAACTACATCGCCGGACGTGTCCCGGAGATGACCACGTCGCCGACCTTCGTCCACGAGGGCCCGATGGTCATGCTCATTAACCATTCGGCCGGATCGGGCGGCGACGCCTTCCCTTACTATTTTAAAAAACTGAAGCTCGGCTTGACCATCGGGACCCGGACCTGGGGCGGACTGGTCGGCCTTTCGGGGAACCCCGGTTTTACCGACGGGAGCACGGTTGAAGTGCCCACGTTCGGGTTTGTCGGCACGGACGGGGAATTCGCGGTGGAGGGGCTGGGCGTCGCTCCGGATATCGAAGTCATCGATAGCCCGGACCTGGTGGCCAAGGGCCACGACCCCACGCTGGAGAAAGGCGTCCAGGTCCTGCTCGAAGAGCTGGAGAAGAACCCGCCGAAGAAACCGGCCAAGCCCAAGGCTCCCGACCGCTCCAAATGGCATGAGAAGATAAAATAAGGGGAGACGGCCCGGGTCAGGCCGGGCCGCCCGATGTGAGGGGGCCGGCGCGGCTGCATGCCCGCCGGCCCCAGCCCTCAAAATGACTTCCCTCGGCCCTTGCTTTTTTAGCTGTTTATACTATATTAATATTATAGGATAAATAGACATTAGGAGAAGGCTATGTCATTGAGGATAAAAGCGGCCATCCTGGCCGCGGCAACCCTGATTAGTCTGGCCGGGTGGCGGAGCCTGAACGCCCTGGTCAAGTCCGAGCCGGGTCCTTCCGTCGAACACGTTTTAGGAGATCGTGCCATGTCCCGTAAGATCCAGAAATCCAATGCGGAATGGAGGGTCGTCCTCGATCCGCTCCAGTATCGCGTGATGAGAGAGGGGAGCACCGAGCCCCCGTTCAGCGGGAGCTTGAACAACCATTACGAGAGGGGCACCTATGTCTGCGCCGGGTGCGGAACGCCGCTCTTCAGCTCCGCGGCCAAGTACGATTCGGGAACCGGCTGGCCGAGCTTTACCGCGGCCCTGAACGAAAAGAACCTCGAGTTCCTGAAGGACACGAGCTTCCTCATGGAGCGGGTCGAAGTCCGGTGCGCGGTATGCGGGGCGCACCTTGGCCATCTTTTTGACGACGGCCCCGCCCCGAGCTTCGAGCACTACTGCCTCAACTCCGCCTCTTTGGGTTTCACCCCTTCGTCCGCTTCCACACAAGCCCCGGAGGCGTCCGCCAAGCCGGCGAGCCCCGCGGGTCAAACCGCTTCCGGCGCCGAGACGGCGACCTTCGCCGCGGGCTGCTTCTGGGGAGTCGAATACAAGTTCAGCCAGTTCCGGGGCGTCCTCTCAACCAGGGTCGGTTACACGGGCGGCACGACCCTCGACCCGAGCTACGCCCAGGTCTGCACTGACCGAACCGGACATGCCGAGGCCGTCGAGATCCGCTTCGACCCATCGAAGGTCAGCTACGAGGAGCTGGTCCGATTCTTCTTCACGGTCCACGACCCGACCGAGGTCGATCGGCAAGGACCGGACATCGGCGCCCAGTACCGGTCCACCATATTTTATCGCGATCAAGCGCAGAGGGCCGTCGCCGAAAAGGTCATGGCCGATCTCAAGGCCTCGGGCCGCTACACGGTTCCCCTGGCGACCGGGCTGGTCCCGGCCGGGGTGTTCTATCCGGCCGAGGAGTACCATCAGAAATACTACGAAAAGAATAAAAAGGCCGCCTGCGCTTATTAGCGAACCTTAGGAGGCTGGAGGTTCCCCCTCCTTTTCGGGTGACTTCGTTCCGCGGGAGAAAGCGTCGGGCTTGCCCCGAGCTTTCTCATCTTGCCGCGAACCCGGCCGGCAAGACCGTTCTGGGCTCGTCTATTTTTCCCAGGGCAGGCCGGGCCGGCCGAAGTGGCCGTAGTTGGTCGTCGTTTTATAAATGGGTCGATGGAGGTCGAGGCGCTCGATGATCGCCGCCGGGCGGAAATCGCATTTTCGGACGAAGTCCTCGGCGGCCTTCTGATCGCCGTTGGCGAAGCACTTGATGCCCACGGCCAGCGGCTGGGCCTGGCCGATCGTGTAGGCCACTTGGATCTCGATCCTTTTAGCCAGGCCGGCCAGGACGATCTGGCGGGCGACGTAGCGGCAGAAATAAGCGGCGCTCCGGTCGACCTTGGAGGGGTCCTTGCCGCTCAATGCCCCGCCGCCGTGGGGGATCGCGCCGCCGTATGAGTCCACGATATTCTTCCTGCCCGTCAGCCCGCAATCGGCTGATGGTCCGCCCTGGACGAAGCTGCCCGAGGAATTGACGATGAGCTTGATGCCGGGATGGGACCAGGTGCCGAGCGCCTTGGGCAGGAGGGTCTTGGCCGCGTAGTCTTCGATCTTCTCTTGGGGGAAGGCCTTGGCGTGCTGCGTGGCGACGATGATATGCGTGACCTCGACCGGACGGCCGTCCTCGTAAAGGACCGTGACTTGCGTCTTGCCGTCGGGCCGAAGCCAGGGAAACCCGCCGCCTTTCCTGTCTTGGGCCAAGTTCTGGGCCAGCCGGTGGGCCAGGAGGATGGGCAGGGGCATGAGCTCGGGTGTTTCGTCGGTGGCGTAGCCGAACATGATGCCCTGATCGCCGGCACCCAGCTCGGGACAGGCGCCCCTCGTCTCTTTGACCGCCGAGTTGATCTCGGACGCCTGCTCGGTGAGGTACTTCGTGATTTTGAGGTTATCGGCGCTGAAGGGCTCGCTGTTGTCGGTGTAGCCGATCTCGCGGACGGCCTGGCGGACGACCTTCTCCTCGTCGATCCGGCCGCTCGAGGTGATCTCCCCGGCCAGGATGACCCGGTCGTTCTTGGCCATGGTCTCGCAGGCCACGTGACTGCAGATGTCCTGGCTGATGTAGGCGTCCAGGATCGAGTCGGAGATGTAGTCGCAGACCTTGTCCGGGTGGCCCTCGGTCACGGATTCCGAAGTGAAGTATTGTTTCAAGCTCATGCGGATTCTCCCTGACGGACGTTCGACCTCTGGGATTCTGATCCTGCGCTTTGGAACATGATAAACCTCCAACCATGATAGTTTTGGAGGACTCCGGGAGTGCCCTGTCGGGGGCGAGGGGCGGGCAACAAAAAAACCCGCGCTTCCATCATCAGGAGCGCGGGCTTTTGCTCAGGACATATAGTTGCCGCTCTCTGCGACCACATCCTCGTCCTCATCGGACGAGAGGCACCTTGGGTGTCCTACCCCAGGTTGCCGGACTCGATAACGCTCGAGCCGCTCCTGATGCCATTAATATTATGGATCAGGAGGGCTGAAAATGCAAGGGATTTTTTAGGCCGGAAGAAGGACTTTTCGCGGATGACGGCCGGCCGTTCCGGAAGGAGATAACCCTCGGGGCCGAAAAATCGTATAATCTGCAAGAGGGAGGTACTCCATGACAACATACTATATCATCGGCGGCGCCGTCATCCTGCTGTTCCTGATGGGCATCCGGATCGTCCGGCCGACCCACAGGGGTTTGATCGAGCGCCTGGGAAAATACAATCGGTTCGCCGGGCCCGGCTTCCATTGGATCATTCCCGGCATCGAGCACTTGTATCAAGTCAACACCACCGAGCAGATGGTCGACGCCCAGCCGCAGGAGATCATCACCTACGACAACCTCAACGCCAAGGTGGACGCCCAAGTCTATTTCCGGGTGAAGGTTGACGAGGAGAGCGTCAAGAGCTCCCAGTACAACGTCAACAACTACCAGTGGCAGATCGTCAACCTGGCTCGGACCACCCTGAGGAACATCATCGGTACCCTGACCTTGAAATCAGCCAACAGCGAGCGGGGCAAGATCAACGAGGAGCTGCTTAAGACCCTGACGGGCGAGACGGGCCGCTGGGGGATCGATATCGTCCGCACCGAGCTCAAGGAGATCGACCCGCCCAAGGACGTCCAGGAGACGATGAACAAAGTGGTCAAGGCCGAGAACGAGAAGATCGCCGCGGTCGACTTCGCCACGGCCGCCGAGACCAACGCCGACGGACTGCGGCGGGCCGAGATCAAAAAAGCGGAAGGCATCAGGCAGGCCAAGATCCTGGAGGCCCAGGGCGAGGCCGAGGCCATCCGCCTGGTCAACGAAGCCGCTGAAAAATATTTCATCGGCAACGCCCAGGTTCTGAGAAGGCTGCAGACGGTCGAAACCGCCCTGAGGGATAACGCCAAGATCATCGTCCCCTTGAATTCCGAGCTGGTAAATGTCGTTGGAGAGATGGCCGGGATCGTGCCCATCAAGAAATCCTGACCGGGTCGAGACGGTTCGCATTCCGCCCGGTTCATGCCAATCGCCGCGCGGCCAGGCGCTTCTCTCTCTTTCCCGGATGAGAGCGGCCTGCTGAGAAAGTCTCCCGTCCGTTCGCTCCGCCGCGTTCTCCCGCCTCTCTGTTTTGCGCCCAACAGGGGCCACCGGTCGCGGGGCATCAACACACTGCCCGGAGGGATTCCTTGATTGACTTGACTTATGTTCTTTTTCTGGAGTATATATCGACAATTCATTAAAGGAGAAAGGATAACACAATGAAATCATCATTCTTCAGGAACTTCCTCATCGGCTGTGTCGTGATCGGACTTTTCGCCCTCAGCATCGCGGTTTATGCCAACAATGTCAGCCGTGTGCGCCATCCGAACCTCGCCGCGGCTCAGACGTTCATCGAAAAAGCCGTCAACAAGATCTCCGCGGCGCAGGTGGCCAATGAATTCGACATGGAGGGTCATGCGGTCAAGGCCAAGGCGCTCCTTGATGAAGCCTACACGGAAATCAAAATCGCGGCCGGCGCGGCCAACGTCCATCGGTAAGTCGACGGCCTGAACGCACGACAGGGTTGATAAGAAAAGGCCACAAAGTGAAACCCAGGTTCATAAGGAATCTCATCATCGGCGGAGCCGTGATTGGACTCCTGTCCGGCTGTGTCTCAGTCAATGCCGGCCGAGTCAGCCCGGCCCGCCACCCGAACCTCGCGGCAGCTCAGACGTTCGTTGAAAGAGCCATAGCCCGGATATCCGATGCGCAGGCAGCGAACGAGTATGACATGAACGGCCATGCGGCCAAAGCGAAAGCGCTCCTTAACGAGGCTTATTCGGAAATCAAGCTCGCGGCGCTAGCATCCAACGCTAACCGATAGACCAACCGGGCAAGAATTCAGAACGATTCCTAATATCTCAGCGGGGTATCCCAAAAGCGGACCGACGATTCGAAGCCCCTTGTAAGCGTCGGACCGGCCGCCCGAGGCGCTGGCTCACGTCGATCGCTTCCAGACTCCGCTCCAGCCTTGGAGTTCCTCCGCTGGCTCATCCTTCATCTTTGGTTTTATGCATGAGGAAAGGTCACTCCTGATGCGGGTGTCGACAACCGGAACACGAGGCCGGGGGGAAGGGTGCGCAGCCTCAGGCCGAAAGAGCGATGAGGACCTGCGCGGCAAAATACGTTCCAAGGATTCCGACCTGGGCCCATCGGAAGGGCCGGACGAAGCGATTCGCGGCCAGGAAGGAATCCGAGACCACGAAAAGGATACTTCCCAGGAGGGCGCATAAGGCACCGGCTTCGGCCGTCTGATGGTAGCGCTCCGCGGCGAGAACCGCCATGGCCATGATGACGACCATGTACAGAATGACGGGAATCCTCATCCGGCCGAGCCGCGTCCCGAGCATTCCCGCCATGAACCCGAGGTAGAGGACGAAGGGAATGAGCAGTCCGAGCGAGAGGGGCCCGGACAGACGCGAGCTGAAGGCCAGGATGTAAAAGACATGGGCGGCGAGAAAAGCCGCCAACCCTCCGAGGAAGCGTTTTTTCTTGAGCATCATCAGGACATCCCCGACGAGCGAACAGGCGAGCCCGGCGAGGATGAACCGCTCGTATCTCGCTCCGGCGACATGGCTTCCGGCCAGGGCCAGGACGATGATCAAGGCCGTGGCCAGGGGCTTGAAAATATAAACGAGGACGAACCTGCCCCTGCCGTCGGCCCAGATCGCAAACCCGGCCGAGCCGATGATCAACCCCGCGAGGATGGCGCGTTCCATGCCGTCGTTGTCCCGCCCGGGCGGGAATCTTCTTCTCCTTATCGCTTGGCGTCCGGGTCGCCCGGTCGGACCCTGCGCTTCCGCCATTCGTGGTAGCGCTCGAGATAGAAGCCGAGAACGTCCTTGGGGTCGAGGCCCAGGGCACGGGCGTATTGGGTTAGGTGGTTCTTCAGGAAGGATTCGTCGGGCAGGGATTCGAAGTTCTCGGCCTCGATGTTCTCCAGGATCTCGATGCGGATCTTCGTCACCTGAAAGATGCCCTGGAGAGAAAGGCCGCGCATCTCGCGCCGCCGCTTGAGGCCGGCCCCGGAGGGAACGTCGTCTCGGCCCGACTCCCTGTCCGCCAGCGGGGCGCGGCCCTCGGCCGGGACCTTGAATGAGGCCAGGATTTGGCGGTAGGCGTCCTCGACCTCGGCCAGGATGGCCGACCTCTTCTCCGGAGGGAAATCGGACGTCACCACCTTCAGCAGGGGACTCTCCTCGGAAAAAAGCCTTTTCAGGCGGAGGTAGGCGTTCTTGATCTCGGTCAGGCTGGCCCCGGGCGCGAGCTCCAGGGTCCGGTAGCACTGATCGAGGTTGGGTTCTGTCACGGCAGTGCTCCCGTGATGTGGATCTCCCGGTCGTGGATGATATTTTCCGTAAGGTCCTCGATCTGCCGGGTGCAGGGCGAGGACAAGTGCTTGAGCATGAAGGGCCGGCCGTCCCGCAGCGATTTCCAGACGGAGTCGTCATACGAAACCGGACCCGAGAAGCAAGTCTCCAACCCCAGGTATTTTTGGAGGATGCTCTTCACCGACAGGCCCAGCCCGACGTCGTTCTGATCCCGCGTCATGTTGACCACGAGGTTCACCCGGAACCCGGCTAGCGCCCGGTCCAGAGTCTCGTTCACCGCGGGATCCTGGCCGCGGAGGTGATCGACCAGCTCCTTGATATTGCCCAGCCCCAGGTCGTCCCGGTTGTTCCAGGTATCGCGAAGCAGGATCTTAGCGGCCGGGGTTTTGAGCGCCGCCTTGATTTTGCGGAACAGGGCGTTCTTGATGAAGACGTAGACGTTCTCGACCGAGGTGATCTCCGGGATTAAAACCACGATCATCCGGTCCGCGGCGATGAACATGTCCAGGGTGTTGGGATGGCAGCCCGCGCCCAGGTCCAAGATCAGGAACTTGGCGTTGAGCTTGGCCATTTGACGGAGGAGCTTCAGCTTCTGACTGAACTTGATACTGCCCGAGGTCACGGATTCGACGTTGCCCGAGATCAAGCTCAGGTTATCGATTCCCGTCGGGGAGTCGAGCTCATCCAGGCGGGCGTCGGCCTCGAAGAATGAGGTCAGGGACCGCCGCGGCCCCAGCAATCCGAAAAAGGAATGAAGGTTGGCTCCGCCGAGGTCCAGGTCCACGAGAGTGACCCGGTTCTGCTTCTTGGCCAGAAAGGTCCCCATACAGCTGACGAGAAACGTCTTGCCAGTGCCGCCTTTTCCTCCGGCTACGGTCCAGATCTGTCCGCTGTGCGGTTCTTTATCCTCGGCCATGGCGCTCTTTTCTATCGATTATCTCTCAACAATAGCGTTTTTTGGGAGGCAGGTCAACCCAGCCCGCAGCGACCGGATAAAGCCCCGACCGAGGCCGAAACACGCTTAAGGCCGTCGAGGCCCGCGCCCTAATAGCCGCCGTCCGATCAAGCGATACCGGTCTTTCGCTCGCGGAGCACGAGGAAGAACAGAGAGACCGCAAAGAAGAGGGCGAAATGGCACATGACCGAGGGAAGAAGGCCCGGCTGTTCATTGACCAGCACGCGGATGGCCAGGGCGGGAAGGACGAACCCAAGGATTCCCGCTTGAAGGTTGGCCCAGTGCTTCCGGAGTATTGGGTCCTCGGCGGAGGCCATGCCGGCAGCGGCCGCAAAGACCAACACCCCCAAACTGCCCTGGTAGAAAATCCCGTAGACGATGTCGAAGAGAGGGGCATGCAGGTACCGAGCGATGACCGTTTGGCAGACCGATTTGGTGATGGCCTGGGGGTCGGAAAAAATCCAGATCGATAACCCCACGGCCAGGGCGAAGTCGATGAGGGCCGCGGACCTCAGCCAGCGGCTCTTGGGCAAATTGAATTGAGAACCGACCCACAAGCCCAGGGGAGGAAGCCAGGTGATGTTAAAAAAGGCCAGCCGGGTGAAGAACTTCAGGTCCGGCCTTGAACAGACAGCGACTTCGGCGAATTGATAGGCTGCCAGCAGAAGAAAGATCAGGCCTATGGGGTAAAGGATCCGTTTGCGGCCGCGACCCGGGCTCAAGAAAACCCAGCCCGCCGCGGCAAACTCCAGAATGCCGGTGATGATGGCCAGAAGGGGAGAATACGTCATCGCTCACGATTCATGTAGAACCCGATCAAGACCTCAATCTCGCCTCTCTATTTGGATACATTCTCAATGTAAATTCAAAATTATGCAAGTTATCAGGGTGAACTTCTGAAGCTTCCTGGGTCATGGTCCTATCTTTAAAACCCCACGGCTCGCGCGGGTAGTCCCGGTCGAGGGCGCGATTCTTATCTCAGACGAGGTGCCCAGGGGATCTTTTTCATCCTAATCTTTCAAGTTGAAGGAAAAGATAACGCCACTATCCGTCGACCCTCCCTGATACGTCAGCCCATATGCCGTGAAGCCTTTCAAAATCAGTGCCCCTATTGGCAGTGCCCCATCCGATGTGGCGCCGACAAACGAGTGAATCACGGCGAATCCGGTGCCGGTCGTGTTGATCTTGAATATCGTGCCTATTCCAAAGCCGCCGCCGGCTTGAGTCAATCCGTACAGCAAGGAGCCTTTTAATACCAGTGATCCATTTGGCCATTCCCCATCCGATGTGTAGCCGGCAAACGAGTGAAGCAGGGCGAATCCCGTGCCGTTTTTATCGATCTTGAATATCGTGCCAATATTATCAGTGCCGGCGTAAAGAGTCATTCCGTACAACGTCGCGCCGCTTATGGTCAGCGACCCATATGGCGATTGCCCATCCGATGCGCCGTCGGCAAACGAGTGAAGCAGGGCGAATCCCGTCCCGTTCTTATTGATTTTGAATATCGTGCCGTCATTATCAGTGCCGCCGGCCGAAGTTGTTCCATAAAACGTGGAGCCTTTTATTATCAGTGACCCATATGGCGCTCGCCCATCCGATGCGCCGCCGGTAAACGAGTGAAGTAGCGCGAATCCCATGCCGTTCGTAAGGATCTTGAATATCGTGCCAAGTCCAGCGGTGCCGCCGGCCGAAGTTGTTCCATAAAACGTGGAGCCTTTTATTATCAGCGACCCAACAGGAGATTCCCCATCCGATACTCCGCCGGCAAACGAGTGAAGCAGCGCGAATCCTGTGCCGTTCTTATTGATTTTGAATATCGTCCCAGCATCGCTGGTGCCGCCATAAAATGTCATTCCGTATAATGTGGAGCCTTTTAGAATCAGTGACGCACGATATGGATATCGCCCATCCGATGGGCCGCCGGCAAACGAATGAAGCACAGCGTATCCCGTGCCGTCCTTATTGATCTTGAATATCGTGCCATCATCGTTGGCGCCGCCCCCATCCGTCATTCCGTACAACGTGGAGCCGCTTAGGATCAGTGAGCCGCTTGGAGATGCCCCTTCCGACGGGCCGCCGGCAAACGAGTGAAGCAAGTTGAATTGCGCTTGAAGAGATGCAGTCAGCGATAACACAAAAAGAAAGACCCAAGCCAATAGCTTTTTTGACATTTATCCTCCCTTGAAGCTTAAATGATGAATTTTGGTGCCCTTATGGATGAAATATTATGCAAGTGTGGAAAGCGATGTCAAGGCCTCGAACGAGCTGGGCCGCGAAAACCATCCTGCGATTTCAATCCACGCCGCGTCCTCTTCATATATAATAAAAATCTATGGCCTCGACCGGGGCATGAGGAAAAAGATGAAAAAACGAATAAACATCTGCCTGGCCATAATGAGTATCCTGATTGTTCTGGCACCCGCCGTGATCGCGGGACGGAATGCGCTGTTTCAGAATGAGGCCCGGGCTGGCGAGGACGCTCTCGTCCTGAAAGCCCGCGCGTTCGTGGAAGCCATGAGCCGCGAGGATTTCCCGGCGGCGGTCAAGGACTTCGATGAAACCATGCTTAAGCTTTCCGGACCGGAGAAGCTGGTCCCTTTCTGGAAAGCCCTGCTCGGCCAGGTCGGGACTTTCAAGGGGCAGGCCGATGTCCGCAGCGAAAGGCAGGACCCCTATGACGTTGTTTTTGTCTCCTGTGAATTCGAAAAAGTCCGGCTCAGTGCCCGCCTCGTTTTCGATAAAACCGGAAAGGTCGCCGGATTTGGATTCATCCCCTCTTATCCTCCGGCAAAATACGAGCCGCCGGCTTACGCCGACCCCGGACTTTTCGAGGAAACGAGTGCGACGATCGGGAGCGGCCAGTGGCAATTGCCCGGGACGCTGACAGCCCCCAAAGGCGCGGGCCGATTTCCGGCTCTCGTCCTCGTTCACGGCTCGGGCCCCAACGACCGCGATGAAAGTCTCGGGCCTAACAAGCCTTTTAAAGACCTGGCCTGGGGCCTCGCGTCTCGAGGCATCGTGGTGGTGCGCTACAAGGTCTACGGCCAGAAAATCGTGTCAGACCGGGCGCTGGAAGCGACCCTGACCGTGAAGGAAGAAACCATTGATGACGCCCTCGAGGCCGTCAAGGTTCTGCGTCGGAATCCCCGGGTTGACCCTATGCATATCTTCACCCGCGGCCACAGTCTGGGCGGAATGCTCATGCCTCGGATCGCCCTGGCTGGCGGACAAAGCGACCTGGCAGGCTTCATCATTGCGGCCGGGCTGACGCGGCCGCTCGAGGACACGATCCTTCAGCAGATGAAATATATATTCAGCCTGGGCGGCCCGCTGTCCGAAGAATCGAAGATGCAGCTCCAGAACTATCAGGTTCAGGTCGATAAGGTCAAAGCCTTAAAGGAATCTGATGCGGGTGCCGGGGATAAGCTCTTCAACGCCCGCCCTCGATACTGGCTCGACCTGCGCGGGTACTATCCGCCGGCCGTGGCCGAAAAAGTGAAGCAGCCGATGCTCATCCTCCAGGAAGGACGCGATTACCAGGTCACGACCCAGGATTTCGATAACTGGAAAAAGGCGCTGGCCGGCCGGCCCGATGTAAGCTTCAAGCTCTCAACCATCTTTTCTTCGAGGGACAGCGCCTTCTCACGCCTAACGAATATCAATACGTGCACGGCAGTGTGGCCGAGTATGTCATCAAGGACATCGCCGACTGGATCGGTCAGGTTTCGGCGGCCCGGCGCCAGAAAGCAGCTCCCCCGAACCGAAGCGATTGAGATGAAAGCCGGCCGAGAGCTTGTTTAAGGCCCGATTTAGCCCGCAAGGAAAGAATCCAGGCGGAATGAGTCAATACTCGACCTTAGTACTTGCTTTGCGAATGATATTTCGTATGCCGTTATTTCGATTTACAGGCGAAGACAACGCCGTGGTCTAACGTCCCTCCCTGGAACGTCATTCCGTATAACACAGGGCCTTTTAAGATCAATGACCCATAGGGATGCGACCCATCCGAGTCGCCGCCGGTGAAGGAGTGAAGAAGAGTGAATCCCGTCCCGTCCGTCTTGATTTTGAATAGCGTGCCGGTCCCGACGCCGCCCTCCGACGTCATTCCGTACAACAGGGAGCCTTTAACTATCAATGACCCCACGGGCCCTTGCCCGTCGGATGCCCCGCCCGTAAAGGAGTGAAGCAGGATGAATCCTGTGCCGTCGTTTTTGACCTTGAAAATTGTTCCCTTATTGTCTGCTCCGCCGTATTCGGTCATTCCGCAGAGGAGGGAGCCTTTGACTATCAGCGACTCCAACGGCCAAAAGCCGTCTGATAGGCCGCCGGCAAACGAGTGAAGCAGGGCGAATTGCGTCCCGTCTTTTTTGATCTTGAAGATCGTGCCCAAGTTTGAAACGCCGCCCTCCTCCGTCATTCCGTACAACATGGAGCCGCGGATGATCAGGGATCCACTGGGCCATAGCCCATCCGATGCGCCGCCGACAAAAGAATGAAGCAGGGCGTATCCCGTGCCGCCCGTGTTGATCTTGAAGACTGTGCCGGAATCGTTAGTGCCCCCCGAACGAGTCATTCCGTAGAGAGTGGAGCCACTTTTAGCCAGAGATCCAAATAAAGGCACCGTCCCATCCGATGTGCCGCCGGTAAAGGAGTGAAGAACAGTGAAACCCGTGCCGTCCGTCTTGATCTTGAATATGGTGCCGTAATCGCTAGTGCCACCCCCAGAAGTCATCCCGTAAAGTGTGGAGCCGATGACGATCAAGGAGCCATAGGGATCGGCCCCATCCGAGTCGCCGCCGGCGAAAGAGTGAAGAACCGCATATCCGGACCCGTCTTTCTTGATTTTGAATATCGTGCCGCAATTACTGGTGCCGCCCCAGGTCGTCATTCCATACAACACCGAGCCGCCTAAAACTAGTGACCCATATGGGGCTTGCCCATCGGTTGTGCCGTCCTCAAACGAATGCAGGATGTTGAATTGAGCCTGAAGAGATACAGCAAAAGAAAACAGGAAAAGCAAAACCCATCCCAAATGCTTTTTTGACATTTTCATCCCTCCTTCAATCATAATAAGCAAGGACATAAAGCGATGTCAACGATGTCGCGGCTCAATCCTAGATGACCTGAAGCCCCGTGCAAGGCTTTAAAAAAATGTTATTCGTATCCTCTTATTTCAATTTGTAGGAGAAGATGACGCCGTCGTCCAAAGTTCCTCCATAGGATGTCATCCCGTACATTGTGAAACCCTTCAATAATAGCGACCCTTGTGGATAGGCCCCGTCCAATGTAGCGCGGCTAAAGGAATGAAGCAACGCGAATCCCGTGCCCTTCTTGTTGATTTTGAATATGGTGCCGTATTTGCTGGTGCTGCCCCTGAAAGTCATTCCATACAACATGGAGCCGCTTATTATCAGTGACCCATATGGCTCTTGCCCATCCGACGTGCCGCCGGCAAACGAGTGAAGCAGGACGAATCCCGTGCCGTTCGTATTGATCTTGAATATCGTGCCTAGATTATTGGTGCCGCCCAGGCTAGTCATTCCGTACAACATAGAGCCGCTTATTATCAGTGACCCATAATATGGGCTGAGCCCATCGGCCGTGCCGTCGGTAAACGAATGGAGCAAGGTGTATTGTGCTTGAAGAGACGCAGTCAGCGATAACACAAGAAGAAAGACCCAACCAAATAGTTTTTTTGACATTTTTTATCCCTCCCTCATGCCCGAATTGTGGGCTTTGTTAGGTTTAATATACTCGATTGCAAACAATGTCAAGCTTCTGAATAGGCAGGATTCGATTCACTCCGGAACAGATCATTGGCAAGTTGCGTGAGGCCGAGGTTCTTCTTGGCCAGGGTGGTGATAGAAAACTCGCGGAGAAAATATAAGCAAAGCCGGCCGCACAGTTCCTTGGGATATCAGCCTTCCGTTGATAGGTTTTGGAGCCTCGGACTTTCACTTTACAGGCAGTACAATGAGCGGGACCATGCTACAGAAATCGCAGACATTTGCCGAACTCGAATTCGGTATGATTCTACGTGTATGCTAAGCCGCAAACTCCATCTGCAAACTACGGCCCCGGCGGCGAACTCGTCATAATATGATCTTCTTATGGAATCCTATTGCATAGGTGGTTATTTCAGGCGGTAGGAAAAGATAACGCCATAGTCCGAAGCACCTCCGTACTGCGTCATCCCGTACAATGTGGAGCCTATGGCTTTTAGTGACCCAAATGGATATGCCCCATCCGCAGAACCGGCGGCAAACGAGTGAAGCAGCTTGAATCCCGTACCGTTCGTCTTGATCTTGAAAATCGTACCGTAACTATCGGTGCTGCCCCGCTCCGTCATTCCGTACAATATAGAGCCCATGGCTATCAGTGACCCCATTGGACATTCCCCATCCGCAGCGCCGGCAAACGAGTGAAGCAGCGCGAATCCCGTGCCGCTCGTCTTGATCTTGAAAATCGTGCCAAGATTGTTGGTGCCGCCCCACATAGCCATCCCATACAATGTGGAGCCTTTGGCTATCAGTGACTCCAGTGGGTAATACCCATCCGTGGCGCCGGTAAACGAGTGAAGCAGCGCGAATCCCGTCCCGTCCGTCTTGATCTCGAATATCGTGCCGAGATCGTCGGTGCCGCCCTCTGAAGTCATTCCGTACAATGTGGAGCCTATGGCTTTTAGTGAACCAAATGGATATATCCCATCCGTAGCACCGCCTTGAAACGAGTGAAGCAGGGCGAATCCCGTCCCGTCCGTCTTGATCTCGAATATCGTACCATAATCATAGGTGCCGCCCTCCTCCGTCATTCCGTACAATGTGGAGCCTATGGCTATCAATGACCCATTTGGCCATTCCCCACCCGCAGCGCCGGCAAACGAGTGAAGCAGCGCGAATCCCGTGCCGTTCGTCTTGATCCTGAATATCGTTCCGAGATCATTGGTGCCGCCATCTGAAGTCATTCCGTACAATGTGGAGCCTATGGCTATCAGTGACCCCGCTGGATCTGCTCCATCCGCAGCCGCGCCGGCAAACGAGTGAAGTAACGCGAATCCTGTACCGTCCGTTTTGATCTTGAATATCGTGCCACCCCCGCCGCTGCCGCCCCAAGCGGTCATCCCATACAATGTGGAGCCTATGGCCATCAGTGACCCCTGTGGGTATTCGCCATCCGTGGCTCCGGCAAAGGAGTGAAGCAAGTTGATTTTTGCTTGAAGAGATGCGGTCAGCGATAACACAAAAAGAAAGACCCAAGCCAATAGCTTTTTTGACATTTATCCTCCCCCTTTAAATTAGGATAGCTCTCCACTTCCGGCAAGCTTCGTATCATATGCGAGGGGTCTCAAGAAATTTCTTTCTTGTTCCGCTATTTCAATTTGAAGGAAAAGATGGTGCCGTCGTCCAGAGTTCCCCCTGAATATGTCATCCCGTACATCGTGAAACCCTTTAAGACCAGCGACCCGAATGGATATGACCCATCCGACGTAGCGCCGGCAAATGAATGGAGCAACTCGAATCCCGAGCCGTTCTTGTTGATCTTGAATATCGTGCCATAATCGTCGGTGCCGCCTCTTTCGGTCATCCCGTACAACATGGAGCCCTTTGATATCAGTGACCCATATGGATTTTTCCCATCCCCTGCGCCGATGGCAAACGAATGAAGCAGTTCGAATCCTGTACCGTTCTTGTTGATCTTGAATATCGTGCCATAACCGGTAGTGCCGCCATCTACAGTCATCCCGTACAAAATGGAGCCTTTTATAATCAGTGATCCTTGTGGATAATATCCATCCGCCGTGCCGACGGCAAACGAGTGAAGGAGGACGAATCCCGAGCCTTTCGTATTGATCCTGAATATCGTGCCAAAATTGGTTGTGCCGCCTAAATAGGTCATCCCGTACAAAATGGAGCCTCTTAAGAGTAGTGACCCCATGGGCTGCCCCCCGTCCGCTGTGCCTCCGGCAAAGGAGTGAAGCAGGACGAATCCCGAGCCGTTTGTATTGATCTTGAATATCGTGCCGAGATTAGCGGTACCGATGCCGCCCGAATACGTCATCCCATATAACGTGGAGCCGCTTTTTGTGAGTGATCCATAGGGCTCTTGCCCGTCCGCTCCGCCCCCGGCAAACGAGTGAAGCAGGACGAATCCCATGCCGTTCGTATTGATCCTGAACATCGTACCGAGATCATTGGTGCCGCCGCTAGCAGTCATTCCATACAACGTGGAGCCGCTCAATATCAATGACCCGAATGGATGGGCCCCATCAGACGATGCGCTTCCGGCAAACGAGTGAAGCAGCGCATATCCCGTGCCGTCCTTGTTGATCTTGAATATCGTGCCGCAGTTGCTGGGGCCGCCGAAAGCGGTCATTCCATACAACGTGGAGCCGCTCATTATCAGTGATCCAAAATATGGTTGGAGCCCATCGGTCGTGCCGCCGGCAAAAGAGTAGAGCAAATTGTACTGCGCTTGAAGAGACGCGGTTAAAGAAAAGATTAAAAAAAGAACCCACCCAACCTGCTTTCTCGACATTTTCCCTCCCTAGGCTTAAGTGATGGCCTTTATTGCACTTATTTTTGAAATAATATTTTAGGATAATGATATATGTCAAGACCTTAAAGGTTCTGAAAGAACGTTAGGGAGAATATTCCCACCTCCCACACGCGGCAAGAGAATCCCAATAAAAAGCGGGGCGCACAGGACGAACCAGGAATTGAATATGAGAATCCCTTTGGCGGCACATGCATCCTATGAGTAGCCTCTGCCCCGGGTCCTAATCGTATTCCTGATGGGCGCGCAAAGGATATTGTCTTGTATCCCGCTATTTTAATTTGAAGGAGAAGATAGTGCCATTATCTGAAGTTCCTCCCCAAGGTGTTAACCCATACATCATGGAACCCTTCATTAATAGCAATCCTTCTGGATATGACCCGTCCGAAGTAGGGCCGGCAAAGGAATGAAGCAACGCGAATCCCGTGCCGTTCTTGTTAATCTTGAATAGGGTGCCATAGGTGACGCCGCCCTCCCTCGTCATCCCGTACAACGTGGAGCCCTTGGCTATCAGTGACCCATCGGGATATTGCCCATCCGCTGCGCCGCCGGCAAACGAATGAAGCATCGTGTACCCTGTGCCGTTCTTATTGATCGCGAATATCGTGCCAAGCTCATTGGCGCCGCCCCAGAGAGTCATCCCATACAAAATGGAGCCTTTTATGATCAGCGATCCGCAGGGGCCTAAACCATCCGCTGCGCCGCCGGTAAACGAGTGAAGCAGGACAAATCCCGTACCGTCCTTGCTGATCCTGAATATCGTGCCACAATCAGCGGTGCCGCCAGCATATGTCATCCCATACAACGTGGAGCCACTTATTATAAGTGACCCATATGGATTTGCCCCATCCGATGTGGCGCCGGCAAACGAATAAAGCAACGTGTATCCCGTGCCGTTCTTATTGACCTTGAATATCGTGCCCATGCCACTCGTGCCACCGCTGTAGGTCATTCCATACAATACGGAGCCGCTGGCTATCAATGACCCTAGGGGATAAGCCCCGTCCGATGTGCCGCCGGCAAAAGAGTGAAGCAGCGCAAATCCCGTGCCGTCCTTGCTGATCCTGAATATCGTGCCACAATCAGCGGTGCCGCCAGCATATGTCATCCCATACAACGTGGAGCCGTTTCTTATGAGTGACGCATACGGATATGCCCCGTCTGCTGCACCCCTGGCAAACGAGTGAAGCAACGCAAATCCCGTGCCGTCCTTATTGACTTTGAATATCGTGCCGAAGTTTCCAGCACCGCCTTCGTAGGTCATTCCGTACAACGTGGAGCCACTTATTATCAGTGACCCATACGGGCGGGACCCATCGGACGTACCGCCGGCAAAAGAGTAAAACAAATTGTACTGAGCTTGAAGAGATGCGGTCAGCGATAACACAAAAAGAAAGACCCAAGCAAATAGCTTTTTCGACATTTTTTATCCCTCCTGAGGTTCAATAATTTAGGGACAACACCCCTTTGTGTATAAACTTATATAAGAACGGAATTAAATGTCAAGCCGCGGATGCGGCCATGGCCTCCAAGGAAGAGGGGAAGGCTCGAGGATTCCCTAGCCTTTAATCCACGCTCCGATGGCCCAGAATACTGACATACTCCCGCATGCAGAATCGGTGACAAAGCTCATCGAAGCGCGCTTAAAAAAGCACAGAGATTCAAAGAAAAAACGGGATCGCGATTTGGAACGGGGAAATCTCGGTGAAATGATTGGCTGGGAAGCAAGGATTCGAACCTTGATTGCATGATCCAGAGTCATGAGTCCTGCCGTTGGACGACTTCCCAGCAGGCAAGGCTAGTATCTTAGTTTATTTTTTCCCCTTTTTCAACCGGGCTGAGGGGCCAAGGGACTTCATGCACTCGCTTCCTTCCCCCGGAAGCATTTCCAAACCTGCAGTTCACGGGAAGGCGAGGGGAAGGGATGAAGCGACCATGGACGGGTTTTGGCCTTGGAGCACTGGCCTTCGAGGGGATCCCGCCTGTTGAGAGCGCTGAGGATGTCTGAGCCTGAGATGATTCAGTGCCATACCCGCCATAAAAACTGGGAAGTAAAATGGCCCAGGAAACTATTTTTAGCTAGCTCGCACACGCCAAGCTGCGCTCTGCTAATAAGTAAGATAGATACGATGGTCCTCAGAACGCCCTATCCCGTTTGAGCCAGCTATAACGCCATCGTACCATCAGTCGCCGCCCTTTTCCCTTGGAAGCAGCTGCATCCGGCCTCAACAGGGCGAGGGTCGGATGGTTGAGAAACGCGTACGGAGGCTGAGCGGGCGTTGCGAGGAGCAGAGCGACGTGGCAATCTCCCGCAGGCCCCGCATAATTCTTCGCGTTCCCGCCGCGCGGAAATCGGCCACAGGCCGAGGAGAGCGAGGCCGTAGTCGCAGTGAGCCGGCTCGCTGGGACGGCGAACGTGTTTCGAGGCCATTCGACCCGAGCCAACGTTGCAGAATTCAAAATGCTTCCCACCTCCTGACCCTCATTGACAGGCAAATTTCGGGGTGATAGGATGAGCGTTCGTCATGAAGAAAAAAACCCTCATTCGCTCTGGATTTATCATTCTGCTGACTCTGGTTTTCGTCTATTTCTTCGTGAAGAACGTGCACTGGCAGGAAGTCCTGACCAACATCACTCAGGTCAACCCATGGTTCTTCGCTTTGCTCATCCTCCTGACGCCGCTTCACCTTTTCACTCGGGCGTTTCGCTGGCGTTACCTGATCAAGCCCGAAAAGAAGAACCCGCGTTTTTACAACCTGTTCGCGGGCAACGCCATCGGCTTCACCGTGACGCTTGTTTTGCCCGGCCGCTTGGGGGAGATCGCCAAGCCCCTCTATCTGGCCAAAAAGGAAAATATCCGCAAGGGCTTTGCTCTGGGCACGGTCGTGGTCGAGCGCATCTTTGACATGCTGACCGTATGCTTTTTGTTGGGTGTCTTCCTTCTCGTTCGGCCTCTGAGCCGGTCCATGCGGGTCGGCGAGGAGACCCTGAAAACCCTCCGTTTCTGGGGCGTCTTCGGTGTCGCCTTCGCCCTGTCCCTTCTGGCCATCGTCCTCTGCATGCATTTTTTTCGGGATCGGACGATCAGGGTGATCAATTTCCTTCTCAAGCCCTTCCCGGCTAAGTTTCGGGCCTGGGTCGACGGGCTCATGGACGAATTCATCCAGGGCCTGAAATTCTTCCATTCCTTCAACAACCTCGCGATTTTTCTGGGACTGTCCCTGGTCGTCTGGCTGCTCATGGTCTTTTACTACTGGATCTTCCTCCTGGCTTATAAAACGGTCGTGCCCTTCACTCTCGTCTTTCCCTACATTTTCCTGACCATGGTCGGGGCCTCCATTCCCACCCCCGGCATGGTCGGCGGCTTCGATTATTTCAGCAAGCTGGCCATCACTTCTCTGTACGGGATCGACGCCACCAGGGCCGCAGGCATGACCATGGTCGTTCATGCCCTCCAGGTGATAATGACATGCCTCATCGGTTATGTTATACTCATCAAGGAACGGCTGTCGCTGTTTCAATTGCGAAAGCTCGGGGAGAATAACAAGGAATGAAGTGCCCCTTTTGTGACCACGAGGAGAGCAAGGTCATCGACTCGCGCGAGAGCAAAAAGGGGCTGTCCATCCGGCGGCGCCGGGAATGCCTGTCCTGCCAGCGGCGCTTCACCACCTACGAGAAGATCGAGGAGATCCCCTACATGGTGATCAAGAAGGACGGCACGCGCCAGCCCTTCGACAGCCAGAAGCTCCTCAGGGGACTGCTCAAGGCCTGCGAGAAGCGGCCCATCCCCGTGGGCAAGGTGGAGGAGATCGTCGAGGAGATCGAATCCCGGCTCCACGAGCGGGCCGAGAAGGAGATCAAGTCCTCGGAGGTGGGGAAGTTCGTCATGGACCGGCTCAAGGAGCTCGACAAAGTGGCCTACGTCCGCTTCGCCTCGGTCTACCGCGAGTTCCGCGACGTGATGGAGTTCAAGCAGGAACTGGAAGACCTGCTCAAAGAAAAATAGTTTTTGGTCATGGCCAAGAAAATCATCCCGGTGTCGAGGCTTGTCCGCCTTGAGCATGAGATTCGCAGGATCGAGAACCGGTCCATCTTCCGCCCCGCCGAGCGGCTGGCCCTGGGCGAGGGCTTCTTCGCCTCCATCGATGTTTGCGAGAAGGAGGGGGAGATCGTGGTCGAGATGGAGATGCCCGGGGTCCTGCCCGATGATGTCGTCATTCTCGTCCAGCACAACCGGCTCGAGGTCAAGGGGCTGAAGAAGGAGGAGCCCCTGCCGGAGGGCGGGACGTATCTTCGCGTGGAGCGCGAATACGGCCTTTTCCGCCGGTTCATCGACCTTCCGTCGTCGATCGAACCAGACACGGCCAAGGCCTCGCTCCAGGACGGCATCCTGGTCATCGTCCTCCGGAAACCCGAAGACGTGAGGAACAAGGAATGACCCCCCGCTGCGGACCGCACCCGAAGGCTGAACGCGCATAGGAGACACCCATGGCCGAAAAAGACAATAAGCCCGAAGAAACCATCGAGGACTACCTGGAGGAAAAGGACCAGAAACTGCAGATCCCGCCCCGCCTGCCGGTGCTCCTCCTGCGGGACATCACCGTCTTCCCTTACATGATCGTGCCCCTCTTCGTCGGCCGGGAGAAATCCAAGGCCGCCGTGGACCAGGCTCTGTCCTCGCACCGGATGATCCTCCTCCTGACCCAGAAGGACGTCAACATCGAAGACCCCAAACGCGAGGACGTCTATGACATGGGGACCGTGGCCCTGATCATGCGCATGCTCAAACTGCCCGACGGCCGCATCCGCATCCTGGCCCAGGGGCTGGTTCGAGCCAAAGTGGAGACCTTCGAGGAAGAGCAGGGCATGATTATGGCTCAGGTCACGGTCATGCATGAGCCGGAGGAGCAGGAGAAATCCCTGGAAAAGGAAGCCCTCATCCGCAACGTTCGGGGCGGCCTGGAGAAGGCCACCTCCCTGGGCAAGACCATCCCGCCCGAAGTCTTGATCATCTCGGCCAACGTCGAGGAGCCCGGCCGGCTGGCCGACCTGACAGCGGCCAACCTGGAGCTCAAGGTCGAGGAGGCCCAGGCCATCCTGGAAATCGTGGAGCCCATCCAGAGACTGAAGAAGGTTTATGAGCTCCTGACCAAGGAGCTCGAGCTTCTGGACGTTCAGTCCAAGATCAGCACGGAAGCCCGGGGCGAGATGGACAAGATGCAGAAGCAGTACTACCTCCGTCAGCAGATGAAGGCCATCCAGAAGGAGCTGGGCGAGGGTTCGGAGCTCCAGGAGGAGATCCAGGCCTACCAGGACAAGCTCAAGAAGCTCAAGGTCCCGCCCGAGGTCAAGGAGGAGATCGAGAAACAGATCACCCGTCTGTCCCAGATGCACCCCGAGTCGGCGGAAACCGCCGTGGCCCGCAACTACCTGGAGTGGATGTTCGACCTGCCCTGGAACAAGAGCACAGAGGACAACCGTGACCTGGTCAAGGCCAAGAAGATCCTGGACGAGGATCATTACGGGCTGGACAAGGTCAAAGAACGCATCCTCGAATACCTGGCCGTGCGAACCCTATCCCACAAGATCAAGGGGCCCATCCTGTGCTTCGTCGGGCCGCCGGGTGTGGGCAAGACCTCGCTGGGCAAATCCATCGCCCGGGCTCTCGGCCGGAAGTTCATCCGCATCTCCCTGGGCGGGGTGCGCGACGAAGCCGAGATCCGAGGCCATCGCCGGACGTACGTGGGGGCCATGCCGGGCCGGATCATCCAGGGTCTGAAACGGTCCGGGTCGAACAACCCGGTGTTCATGATGGACGAGGTGGACAAGATTGGGGCAGATTTTCGGGGCGATCCGTCCTCAGCCCTTCTGGAGGTCCTCGACCCGGAGCAGAACTACTCCTTCCGGGACCACTACCTGGGCGTCCCCTTCGACCTGTCGCGCGTCATGTTCATCACCACGGCCAACCTTCTCGACCCGATCCAGCCGGCCTTCCGCGACCGGATGGAGATCCTCGAGCTGCCGGGTTACACGGAGGAGGAAAAGCTCCAGATCGCCCTTCAGCACCTCATCCCCAAACAGGTGGCCGAGAACGCGCTCAGCGACAAGCTGATCACCTTCACTCCGGGGTCGATCAAGAAGATCATCTCCCTTTACACGCGCGAGGCGGGCGTGCGAAACCTCGAGCGGGAGATCGCCTCGGTCTGCCGCAAGGTGGCGCGCAAGGTGGCCGAGGGCAAGAAAAAGCTGACGGCCGTCACGTCCCAGAGCATCGAAGGCTTTCTCGGTCCGACCAAGATCTTCAAGGACCAGCTTCTCAAGGCCGATCGCGTGGGCGTGACCACGGGCCTGGCCTGGACCGCGACGGGCGGCGAGATCCTGTTCGTCGAGGCGACCAAGATGAAGGGCAAGGGCGGACTGTTCCTGACCGGGTCTCTGGGAGAGGTCATGAAGGAATCAGCCCAGGCGGCCCTGAGCTACGCCCGGGCCAATGCCAAGGATCTCGGCATCGACACCCGGATGTTCTCGGGTAACGACTTTCACATCCACATCCCCGAGGGCGCCATCCCCAAGGACGGTCCATCGGCGGGCATCACCATCGCCACGGCCCTGATCTCGGTCTGCACCGACCGCAAGGTCCGGAGGGACGTGGCCATGACCGGCGAGATCACCCTGAGGGGCAACGTCCTGCCCATCGGCGGGGTCAAGGAGAAGGTCCTGGCGGCCCAGCGCGCCGGCGTATCCGAGCTCATCATCCCCCTGGCCAACAAGAAGGAGCTGATCGACATCCCCAAAAAGGTCCTCAAGGAAATGAAATTCACCTTCGTCGAGGTCATCCAGGAAGTCTTCGAACACGCTCTTATCAAAAAGATGCCGGCCCGCGGCCGAAAGCGATGAAGCTGCAGAGGCTGACCGAGCTCGACCTCATCGCGGCCATCCGTCGGGATTTTGCCGGCGGGGGCAAGGACGTAACGGTCGGGATCGGCGACGACGCCGCGGTCATTCCGGCCGGCCGCGAGCCTTTTGTGCTGACCACGGACCTGCTCGTCGAGGGGACGCATTTTTTGCGGGCGATTCAGCCGCCGTTCTATCTTGGCCGCAAGAGCCTCAACATTAACATCAGCGACGTCGCCGCTATGGGCAGCCGGCCGCGCTTCGCCCTGCTCGGGCTGGGGCTTCCCCCGCGGATGCCCAGGGCCTGGGTCGAGGAATTCTTCGCCGGGATGAGACGGGCGGCCAGAGACTCCGGCGTCAAACTCATCGGCGGGGATCTCTCTCGATCCGAGAAGATTCTCATCAGCCTGACCATTATCGGACAGGGGAAACGATACATCCGGAGAAACGGCGGCCGGCCGGGGCAGGCGCTTTTCATCTCGGGATTTCCGGGACGCGCTCGGGCCGGGTTCGAGCTTCTCCGGAGCGGAGTGCGGTTCGGGCGCGACAGGGAAGCGGACACTCTGATCCGGGCTTTCCTCGACCCCGTCCCGCAGGTCGAGCTGGGGCTGGCCCTGGCGCGGCGGAGGGCCGCGTCGGCCATGATCGACACGAGCGACGGGCTGTCCGTGGACGTTCGCAACCTTTGCCGCGAAAGCGGGGTCGGCGCCGAAGTCGAGGTTGAGGCCATTCCCGTCGCGGAGGAGCTTGGGCGGCGGCGCAAGGCTCCTCTGCAGGATGCGCTCTATGGCGGCGAGGATTATGGTCTTCTCTTCGCGGTCCCCGCGGCCAAGCTTCCGGCGGTTGAGAGGCTTCGAAAAAGATTCGCCCTCACCCGAATCGGGCGCCTAACGCGGGGCTCAAAGGTCCTGCTGGTTTACCCCTCGGGCCGCAGGACGCTTTTTTCCCCCCGCGGCTTCCGCCACTTCAGATAGCCTTCGTTCAGGAGCGCTATGGGTCTCCGCAAGTATCCAGCTATCTAAAAGCGTGAATGCCCACTCCAACTCCTCAAAATTGAGGCCATGAAAATGCCAATACCCAAGACGGCTAAGAACGCCACGGTGAGCACCACGAAGAACGTTCCTACGATATTAACTTTGAGACTTTTAAAAGTGATGAGACTCACTTGCGAATAAAGAAGAGAGACATTCCGATAAGGGAGTTCATCAAAATAGGCGATGAGAGTGTCTTTTTCGATCTTGCCCAGAGCTAGTTCATGGACCGCGCCATTCTTTTCGACGATCTCAAGGATATTGCCCATTGGGTCTTTGATAAGCTTTTTTATCTGATCGAGCGGGACTTCTTTGCGTTCCAGGGCTTCCCCCTTGACCTGGTCCTCGACCACCTTAGCCGGATGCGTTTCGCTGAACCGATAGGTGTCCCCCGAACGCATTTGGACAGCCACCACCTCGGCTTTAGAAAATTTCTTGGACGGGACACCTTCGACCGGTTCTGTCTTTATCCCATTAGTCACGCATGAATAAAAGAAGAAAGGGAAAAAGATCATGAGAATCCAAACTCGAACGTCCTTAAGCATTTCCTCCTCCTACTTTAATGTCGGCTGGGATGGGCTCGGCCGCGGCCGCTGGCCCGCTCGCGGCTTGACCATCCGAGAATAATATCGTTCCGCGGCGCTTACGAGTTGTCAAGAAGTTGTTAAGAATTTATAAAGATTTCTACAAAGCGAGCCCGGATCGCTCCTGGGAGTGCTTGATGAAGGTGGAAGCTTTTTCCCTATTTCCGGCCCATCGCCGGATTTGAGTGGGCATTCACTTCATTGACAAAACCCCTTTTGCCTGAATAATTATTAATCAAGAATCTCGGACCGGGAAGGAGGGCTCCCATGAAAAGGAGTTTGGTCTTCTTTGCTATTAGTCTGGGCCTGGCGCTGACTCTTTGGGCCGGCGGCTGGAACAACACCCTTATCGGCACCCGGGCCATTTCTCTGGGCGGAGCGTTCATCGCCGTGGCCGATGACCCGAGCGCCGTCTTTTACAACCCGGCCGGGATCCTCCGGCAGGAGGGCAAGTTCAACGTCTCCTTTGACGGCTTCTATATCTGGCCGAGCCATGAGATGACATTGCCCTCGGGCTCGACCATCCACAGCCGGTACAACGCCTCCCTCCCCCAATTTTTCATGACCGCCCGCTTGAATGACAGGGTCACCTTTGGCTTCGGGGTGTTCGTGCCCTACGCCGGCGGAGGGGTGGATTGGAAGAAGGCGGACCTGGGCTATCCTCTCCGCTCGACCATGAGCATCACTTCGATAACACCGGCCGTGGCCTACCAAGTGAACGACGAGCTGTCCGTTGGGTTCACCCTGAATTTCTACACGTCCAAGTTCACCCTGGACACGGACATGGCGCCGCTCGGGCCGATCCACTCCGACGAAACCGGCTCGGCCCTTTCGGCGGGGCTCGGTTTAATGTTCCGGCCAGGCGAGCGGGCGGCGTTCGGCCTCAGTGTGCGCGGTCCGGCCAAGCTGACCATGGCGGGCAAGACAGAGATGAGCTTGGCAGGATACAATATTTTCTTCGATTCCGAGACGTCGATCAAGATCCCCTGGGACATCGAGGCGGGTTTCTCCTATCGCTTGAGCGAGAAGCTGTTGTTCAGCTCGAGCGCGGACTACACCCTCTGGTCGACCCTGGACAAGGTTAGCAAGGTCATTAAAAGCATCCCCTTCGTCGGAGACATCAATTATTCCGAACCCATGGATTTTCGGAACATCCTCGTCTTGCGGGCGGGCCTGGAGCTGGCCTTGACCCAGGTCCTTTCCCTTCGGGGGGGCGTCGGGCTGGACAAATGGGCTTCTCCCGTCGAGACCCTTTCTCCGGCCAACATCGACGTCAACAAGGTCGTCCTGCTGGGCGGGGTCGGCTATCGGGCCGGCCGGATGAAGATCGATTTCGCCTACGTCTACGGCATCGGCGCCGAACGTTCGAAAGAAACGGACGTCCTGGGCGTTCCCTTGATGGAAAAATTCAACCTGAACCTGCAGGTCGCGGGCCTGGGCCTGAGTTTCGGCTTCTAGGAAAATCGGGGAGTGCCCTCGAAGACGACTTCGGCCGGGCCTGACTGAAAGACCTTATCCTCGGTCCATTCCACGGTCAGGGCGCCCATGCTCGTCGCGACCTTGACCGTCCGGTCCGTCAGTCCCTTGAGGGCCGCGGCTACGGCCGCCGCGCACGAGCCGCTGCCCGAGGACAGAGTCTCGCCCACGCCCCGTTCCCAGAACATCACTTCGATCTCGCTCCGGCTGCGCACCCGGACGAACTCGACGTTGGTCCGGTTGGGGAAAAAGGGGTGGGATTCGATCTCCGCGCCGATCTGATGCCATTCGATCCGGGCCGGGAACGGGTCCACGAAGAGGACGCAATGGGGATTGCCCATGGAGACGAGCGTGACGGGATGGATCTGGCGGCTGATGGTCAGAGGATAGTCCACGATCCGGTCATGCGGTGAGCCGTCGTCGAAGGGGATATCGCTCGAAGAGAAGCGGGGGACACCCATCTCGACCCGGATATGGAACCGGGTGTTCTCCTGATCGATGAGCCGGCATTCGCGCGCGCCCGTGGTCGTGGCGAAGACCAGGCGCGGCGGCTTGACCTTTTTCTGGAAGAACAGGCCGGCGGCCGCGCAGCGCAGGCCGTTACCCGAGATCTCGGCCTCCGACCCGTCGGCGTTATAGATCCGGAAGCGGGCCGATCCCTCGGCCGGGTCGGTTATGGACACGAACAGGACGCCGTCGGCACCCACGCCTGTATGTCGCTCGCAGAGACGCCGGACGAACCCGCCGAGGTCCGGGATCTCCCCCCACTCCTGCTGATCGATGAGCAGATAATCATTCCCCAGGGAATGGATCTTGGTAAAGGTCATTATTACTGGAGCCGCAGGGAGATGATACTATCCTGGAAGGTCCCTTCGCTCTCCTGGCGAACAAGAAGCATGATCGCCCGTCCGGCCGGCGTCTTGTCTAGGATGCTCTCGAAGTCCTTGACCGTGTTGACCGGCTTCTGGTTGACCTCGAGAATAATGTAACCCTGGGACAGGCCCTTCCGCTCGGCTTCGCTGCCGCTGCGGACGTCGGTGATCAGAAGCCCCTGGCTCGTTCGGTAACCGTAACGCCGGGCGAGGTTGGGCGTCATGGCCGTCAGCGACAAACCGATATCCTTCTGCGCGGCGCTGGCCGGGGCGGGCTGGGTTTCGTCTTCCAAGGTGGTCACCGTGGCCGTCACAGTCTTGACCTCACCCTTACGGACAAAGGTCACCTCGACTTTGGTGCCGGGCTGGAAATCCGCGATCTTGAACCTGAGGTCGTTCATGTTTTCCACAGGGCTGCCGTTGAGCGCGGTGATGACATCGTATTGCTTCAAGCCGGCCTTGTCCGCCGGACCGCCGTCCGTGAGGGTGGTGATGACGGCTCCCTTTTTGGATTTGAGGTTGAGGCTCTCCCGCATGGCCTCGTCGATGTTTTGGACGGTGACGCCCAGCATGCCGCGGATGACCTTGCCCTTAGTCTTGAGCTGATCGACGACTTTCTTAGCTAAGTTGGACGGAATAGCGAAGCCGATGCCGACGCTTCCGCCGCTCGGGGTCAGGATGTTGCTGTTGATCCCGACGACCTCGCCCTTCATGTTGACTAGGGGACCGCCGGAATTGCCGCGGTTGATGGCCGCATCGGTCTGGATGAAGTCCTCGAAGTTGCGGGCGTCCTCGCCCACGAACTGGCGTCCCTTGGCGCTGACGATCCCCGCCGTGACCGTGTGCTCCATCCCCAGGGGATTGCCAATAGCCAGGACCCACTCGCCGACCTTGACCGCCGCCGAATCGCCGAGCACGGTGAAGGGGAAATCCTTTCCGCTGACCTTGATCAGGGCCAGGTCGCTCCGGGGGTCCGTGCCCACGATTTTGGCCACGTAGTCATCGCTTTGAACGGTGACGACCTTGACCTTGGTGGCGTTCTCGACGAGGTGGTTATTGGTCAAGATGTAGCCGTCGGCCGAGATGAAGAACCCTGCGCCCATGACCGTGGACCTTTGTTCCTGCTCCCGGTTGCCGCGGGGCTGGCCGAAGAACCGGTTCCAAAAATCGTCGAAGGGTGATTCGTCGGGGAAGCCGAAGGACGGCCTCTTTTCCACCCGCTCGCTTTCGATCAGGACCACGGTCGGCCCCACTTCGGCCACGATCTTGGTAAAATCCAGGTCGGGCCTGACTTCGGGCGCCGCGGCGAAAAGGTTCGACGACAAGCCGTCCGATTCGGCGGGCTTTGAAACCGACGCACGGGTCGGAGCCTTATCCGGTCCGTATACGAAAACATAGCCAGCCACGAGAAGTCCGAGCACGAAGCTGGCCAGGGCGATAATGACCAATTTTTTCATGAAATCCTCCTTGGGCGAAAAGAAAAAATAGCATATCTTTGCTTAAAATACAAATCGGCTCCTGTAGCCGACTTTTTTAAACGCAGGGGGGCGGAAAACGGTTGCATCGCCGGTCCGGGAGGGTTAGAATCCCCTTCCGGAAGGCCGGAAAACGTGAAAAAAAAGCTGAAAAAGGGCGTTCTCATCGTCCTCGAGGGCATCGACGGCGCGGGGAAGACGACCCAGGCCAGGCTCCTCCTTCGCTGCCTTCGTCGTGAGGGGTTCGAAGCGGCCTATTTTCGCGAACCCACGCGCGGACGGTGGGGACGGGAGATCAAAAAGCTGGCCTTGCTGCCCGATTCCCTGACTCCCGAGGAGGAGCTCGAGCTCTTCGAAAAGGACCGCCGGGAGAATGTTCGCCTCAACCTCAAGCCCGCGCTGGCCCAAAAGAAGGTCGTTGTCCTCGACCGCTACTATTTCTCGACCATGGCTTACCAGGGCGGGAAGGGCCTCGACCCGGACCGGATCCGGCGCCGGCATGAGCGCTTCGCCCCGCCGGCAGACCTGGTTTTCATCCTGGACTTGGGAGCGCGCAAGGGGCTGGCCCGCATCGCCGGCCGCAAGAGGAAGGACAAGCTCTTCGAGCGGGAACGCTACCTCGGCCGGGTCCGGAAGATCTTCCGCAGCCTGAAAGGCCGGATGTTCGTTCCGGTCGACGCCTCCCAGTCCGCCAAGGAAGTGTTCCGAGCGATCTCGAAGAAGGCCCTGGATTACCTGAAGGGCCGGGCTTGTTAGCGGCTGCCCGGCACGATTCCACTTTCTTGAGCTTTATAAGGGCCGACGATTTCGCCGGCGCATATCAGAGGAAGACCTGACTTTCTCCAGCCCCTCGAGTTTGGAATTTCGAGCCCGATTTGCTATCATTTTAGATCATGAGCCCGATATCGAGGATCCGCTTCACGTTCAAGAGACGAAAGCGTACGCCCGAGGAGAAAAAGCGGTGCCGGCGCCGCATCGGCCTGGTTGCCCTTTTCGTCTTCGCCATCGTTCTGGGCGTTCTCTTCGGAACCTATTACACTGTTCGCCGGAACCTGCCCTCGATCGACGAGCTCGAGCATTTTCGGCCTTACATCATCTCAACGGTTTATTCAGACAGCGGCGAGGTCATCAAGGAGTTCGCCGTCCAGCGGCGCATCGAGGTCCCTTACTCTAAGATCCCGGACGTCCTCAAGAAGGCCATCCTGGCCACCGAGGACCCCCGCTTCTTCAGCCATGGCGGGATCGACCTGAGAGGCATCCTGCGGGCCATCAAGGAAAATCTGAGGATCGGCAAGCGGACCGGCCGCTTGCAGGGCGGGAGCACAATCACCCAGCAGCTGGCTACCTCGCTCTTTCTCACCCGCGAGCAGACCGTCCGCCGCAAGCTCAAGGAGGCCTTTCTCTCCATTCAGATCGAGAAGAAGTATTCCAAGGAGAAGATCCTGGAGATGTACTGCAACCAGTTCTACCTGGGCGACGTGTGCGGCGTCGAGGCCGCCTCCCAGGAATTCTTCGGCAAGAGCGTCTCCGACCTCAACCTGGAGGAGGCGGCGCTCATCGCCGGCATCTTCCGAGGGCCCGCGGTCTATTCGCCCTACACGGCGCCCGAGGCCACGCTCAAGCGCCGCAATCACGTCCTCAACCGGATGCTCGAGGAAAAGTACATCACCCCCCTCCAAGCGTCCCAAGCCGCCCGCAAGCCCCTGGGCGTCCTGCCCCAGAAAAGGACCTCCTCGGACTTCGGGGGCTACTTTTTCGAGGAGATCCGGCGCTACATCCTCAAGGCCTATGGTTGGGATGCCCTGTACCGCCAGGGCCTGAAGATCTATACGACCCTCAACCCCGTCTACCAAAAGTACGCCGAGCAGGCCGTAGACGCCCAGCTCCGAGTCATCGATAAGCACCTCGGCTGGCGCAAGGACAAGCGGAACCTCCTGTCCGAGGGAAAATCCAAGCTGGAGGCCGTTTGGCTGGACACCTGGGTTTCGGACGCCGTTGAGCCGGGGGAGATCGATGACGCCGTCGTCCTCGCCGCGGACAAGGCCGAGGCCACGGTCAAGGTCAAGAAGCTCTCCGGCCGGATCACCAACAAGGACATCGCCTGGACCAAGGTCAAGGCCCTGAACCAAATCCTGAACCCGGGTGACGTCGTCCAGGTCAAGGTCAACGCCGTGAGCGCCGATAAGGCCTCCTTCCAGGGTTCGCTCGACCAGGAGCCGAACCTGCAAGGCGCCTTCCTGGCCATCGTCCCCCAGACGGGACAGATCAAGGCCATGGTGGGCGGGTCCTCGTATCGCCGGAGCGAGTTCAACCGGGCCATTCAATCCCTGCGCCAGGCCGGCTCGGCCATCAAGCCCCTGCTCTATGCGGCCGCCCTGGACAACGGTTTCACTCCCGCCACCCGGATCGCCGACGAGCCCACCCAGTTCGTCGACCGCTGGTCGGGCAAGGTCTGGGCCCCGCCGAACTATGATGAGAAATACAAGGGCGCCGTCACTCTTCGGATCGGGCTCGAGGAATCGCGCAATATCGTCACGGCCAAGATCGTGGAGTCGATTTCGCCCCAGGTCGGCGTGGACTACTGCCGCAAGTTCGGCCTCACCTCGCCCATCTATCCCTACATGTCCCTGGCCTTGGGGTCGTTCGATGTTTACATGAGCGAGCTTGTCTCGGCTTATTCGGTCTTCCCCAACAAGGGCACCCGGATCAGGCCCTACACCATCACCCGCATCGAGGACAAGGACGGCAACGTCCTCGAGGAAGCCCGGATCGAGGCCGAGCAGGTCCTCTCGCCACAGACGGCCTTCCTCATGACCAACCTCATGCGCGGAGTCATCCAACGGGGGACGGGGGCCGCGGCCGCGTCCTTGGAGAAGTCCCTGGCCGGCAAGACGGGCACGACCAACGATTTCACCGACGCCTGGTTCATCGGCTTCTCGCCCTCGCTCTGCGCCGGCGTCTGGGTGGGCAACGATCAGAAAATCAAGATCGCCGACCGTCAGTCCGGAGCCGTGGCCGCCCTGCCCATCTGGATCGATTTCTTCAAGAACCTGATCGAGGACGAGAAGAAGAAGGCCAAGGACGCCGGAGGCCTGCCCGTGCCCGTGGCCGAGGACTTCGATGTGCCGCCGAACATCACTTGGATCGACATCGACCGCAAGACGGGCTTCCTGGCGACGCCCGCCTGCCTCTGGCCGCTTCGCGAGTCCTTCCTGGCCGGGACCGAGCCCAGCCGCTTCTGCACGATCGACGACCACATGATGATCCTCGATTACTATTCGGTGGAAAAGGCCAAGGAAGAGCACGACTAGGGATCACGAGAGGCTTCGAGCCGGGGCGGAGGGGCTTCTCGAGTGACATCCTCCCCGCATGGCCCGCTTCGGGGTGGAATTTAGAGCGTCAATTCCGGCGCTATTTCCTGATCATCAAGGCCTCAGGCCGATTCGCGATGAATCGGGGATGCCGGTCGAGCGATGAATGCGCCGCATTCGCGGGCATAAAAAAGGGATGCGGCCCGTGTGAGTCGCATCCCGCTTGAGCTTAAAAACTTATCAATGATGATGACCGCCGCCGCTCGACCCCGAAGAGTGGGACGAGGACGATGAGTGCGAACCCGAGGACGAGCTGCCGTGGGAGGATGAGCTTGATGAACTCCCGCGCGAGGATGAAGAGGACCGCGAAGAACTGGAGCCAGAAGAGCCGTAAGAGCCGTAGGAGCCGCGCGAGGTGGAGCTCGAGCGCGAATAATATTGAGAGATGCTCCCCTGGGACGTGCCGTTATAGAATCTGTCCATGGGGGAGCTGTATCTCAGGGACCTGATCCCGTAGGAACCCTGGCTGTTGTTGGTCCGCGAAGGATAGCCGAAGACGTCCCGGCTCCCCCGCCTGATCGAGCTGCCGGCCGGGGCGGACTCCGTCGAGGGCGAGTAGGAGCTGTCGTCCTTCTTTCGGATCTTGCGAGGCGTTGACGAAGACGAGCCGGAGCTCTGGGTGGCCGTGCCGGACGAGCTTCGCGTCGTGCGCTCGATGACCTTGCGGGACGTCGTGGAGCCTATTGTCGCGGCGGACCCCGAAGTCGCCGTCGCGCCGTAGGTCGGGCGGCGAATCTCCCTCGTCCCGACTTCGCGGCCCGGGCTCTTGAGCAGAACCTGATTGCCGCCCAGCTTTTCCTGGGTCAACCCCGCCGCGCTGATGGGACGAGGGGCGAGCATCCTGTCCCCGGTCAGCTTGATCGTGCCCACGTGCTTGAGAGCGTCCGAGCCGAGGGCGACCTTCGAAACGTCGTGGGATGAGAGCTGGTTCTTATGGATAACGGTCAGGACCTTGGAGTCATGGGGATAATCCTGGTCCCAATGGTCGTAACAGCGGTCGTTAACGAAAACGAGGGGATAGCCGTACCAGCCGAGCGGAGCCCAGCCGAAGTAATCGTCGGCCCACCACCAGTCAACCCAGGCGGGGCCCCAGATCGAAGTCGGGATCCAGTACCAACCCAGGCGGATGTCCCAACCCCAGCGGCCGTAATGATAAGGCGCCCATCCCCAAGGGTCGTAGGACATCCAGGTCCAGCCGCATAGAGGCAGCCACACCCACCGGCCGTAGAAGTAGGGATGCCAGCCGATACCCAAACCGCGCGGCATCCAAACGTTGCCGTAGGGCGGGAGATAGTTCCAATTGCCGTACTGGTTCAGCTCATTCTCATAGTCACCCAAGTCCCCGGGGAGGTGACGATCGGCGATCGTCCGACGCAGGAGGGAGTCGCGCGACTCGTTCCAGTGACCGAAGGCGTCATCGGCCGCGGCCACGAACCGGGTCGGCCGGGTGGTGAACTGCCCGCCCACGAGCTCGGCTCGCTGACCGGCGTTGATCATGTTCGAACCGTCCTCACCGGCGGCTTCGACCAAGCCGTCGAAGACCATGATCTCGGTGCCCTCGTTCTCGTTGATGTCGAGCCGGTAGAGCCCCTTCTCCAGGACATAGACCGAGACATCGCCGGTGTGGACTTCGATATCCTTCTCCTTGTCCAGACCGTTGACGTTGAGATAGACGTTGCCGGCCCAAACTCTGAGACGAATCCGGTCGTAGCCTTTCTTGGGAAGGTTCAGGAAATCCACCTTGGTATTCTGGTCGAGGCGAAGGTAGTTGGTATGACCGAGGTAGACCTCGACCCGACCGTCCGCCACGCTCAGCCGGTCGCCCTCGGTGATGGGCATGTTGAGCGCGACGTCCTCGTAACCCAGGTCCGAGGCCCTCTGCAGGAAAGCCTTGCCCTCGAGGAAGCTCAGCCGGGCGACGGAGTCATTGGTATAGTTTATCGTCTGCGGACTCTGGGCCTGCGGTTGAGGCTGGACCTGAGCCTGCTCCTGGGTTTGGGTCTGGCCGAAGGCCATGACGGCCAGGAGCACCGCGAGAGCTATGAACAGAGCGATCTTCTTCATGGTTTTTCTCCTCGCTCACATATTAGCAAAAACCATGCCATGTGTCTCCCCTGATAATCGGGCAAAAATGGGGGGATTCTGTCACCAAAAAGGGACGTCTGCCCACAAATAAGGCAAACAAATCAGGCTTTGGGATGCCAGTATCTTTCTAACGATTTGACGGCCGGAGCGAGCTCCAGCTCGGTGGATGGGGAAATCCCGGCCTTGACCTTGGGAGGGTCGGCGGCCCGGGCCATCTGCTCAAGGACGGCCTTGACCCCTTCTCTCAAACCGCGGAGGTTATAGCCGCCCTCGAGGACCACGACCAGCCTTCCGCCGCAGAGATCATCGGCCAGGCGCGTGAGCAGGGCGGCCAGCGCGCCAAAACCCTTCGGGCTGACGTCCATGCCGCCCAGCGGGTCGCCGCCGTAGATGTCGAACCCAGCGGAAACCAGGATGAACTCCGGCTTGAATTGCCGGGCCACCGGGCCCAGGAGCTCCTGATAGATGAACGCGTAGTCGTTGTCTCCTTTCCCGGGAGAAAGGGGGACGTTGAGAGTGAAACCCTCGCCCCGGCCTTCACCGGTTTCCGACCAGTGCCCGCTCCCCGGATAATAGGGGTACTGGTGCGTCGAAAAGAACAGCACGTCGCTCCGGTCGTAGAATGCGTGCTGGGTCCCGTTCCCGTGATGAAGGTCCCAATCGGCGATGAGGATCCGTTGGAGGCCGCGCCGGCGCAGGAGATATTCCGCGGCGACGGCGATGTTGTTGAACACGCAGAAGCCCCGGGCGCCATCGGCCTCGGCGTGATGCCCGGGCGGCCGCACGAGAGCCATGGCGTTCCGGACCCGGCCTTCCATGATGAGGTCCGCCGCCCGGAGGACGCCCCCTGCCGCCAGGCACGCGGTTTGCCAGGAGAGAGCCGAGGTGGAGGTGTCCGGGTCGAGGACGACACACTCGCGGCCCGCGGTGGATCTCACGAGCCGCACATAGGCCGGGGTATGAATGAGCTCGAGCTCGTCCTCCGTCGCCGGCCGCGGCTCGATCGGGAGATAGGAGAAAGCGATCTCTTCCTCGACCATCCGATTGAGGGCCAGGATCCTCTCCGGGCTCTCCACATGACCGGACTCCATGTTGTGGTCGGCGTATCGGCCGTCCTTGACGATCCCGGTTCGCATGGTTCACTCCCGCCGATCAATTTTTAACTTTGAAGAACTTCTCGAGCTCGGCTGTCCCGGGTTTTTTGGTCAAGAGGCTGCCTCCAATAAGGAAGAGCAGAGAAACGACGATCGAGGGATAGATGCTCGGGATGCCCCAGGGGTCGCCGCCCTTCATCACCGCTGGAAAAGCATTCGGAACCACGAGCTCGAAGATGAGGACCATCACCGCGCCCGAGATGATCGAGGCGATCCCGCCGACCTTGGTCGCCCGCTTCCAGGCCAGGGCGGCGATCAAGGCCGGAGTCACGGCCACGCCGTACATCGTGTAGGCGAAATAGGCGTAGCGCAGGACCGAGATGCGCGAATGGAGCACGGTGGGGATGAAGATCATCAAGAAAGCGCACGTGCCGAGGATGACGATGAAAACCTTCTGGAGGGCTACCGCCCGCTTCTCCCCGACATCGGGTTTCATGAATCTCTGGTAGATGTCGCGGATGATGTTGCTCGACGGCGAGAGCAGGTAGTTCATGCCCGTGGACAGGACGACAGCGCAAGCGGCTCCGAGCAGGAGAAGGCCGGCCAGCAGGCCCAGGATACCCATGGTGCCGATGTCGCGCGCCGCCTGCAGGACGACCGACGCGGGATCGATCCCGGCCCGGACAGCCTCCACTTTCTGGGGCGTGTCGGCTGCGGCGAATTTCTGCTCGAGTTGCTGCTCCAGGGCCTGCGCCTGACTGGGCTTGACGTTGCCGCTTTTCTCCAGGTCCTTAGCCAGAACCATGGCCCGGGGCAGGGCTTCGGTCGCCGGGATCTTCTTCAGGACGACCTCGCTCTTGACCGTCCCGGCGATCTCGAACGTTTTCAGGTCCGCCCAGTGGGATGCGGCCGAATAGACGGCGATGACCACGACCAGCGTCTCGACCAGGACCGTGCCGACGATCCACAGGCCCACGGCCCTCTTGGCCTCGCGGGGGGTCCGGGCCGAGTAGAATTTCTGGTACATGGACTGGACGCCCAGCAGAAGGAGCAAGGTTGCCAGGAAGTATCCGCCGGCCTTGAGAGCCGGGTATTGGCCGAAGTTGGCGGAGAACACGGCGAAGTGCTGAGCCGGAAGCGCGGCCGAGGCGGCCCGCCATCCTCCGCTGAATATCACGGTGAAGGGCAGGGCCACGCACGAGGCCAGGAGGATGATGATGCCGTTCGGCAGGTCGGTGTGGGCCACGGCCACCATCCCGCCTAATGCCGTGAAGAGGATGACGAACAAGGCAGCCAGGGTCTGGCCCAGCTCGACCGAGATTCCGCCGTTCGTCACGACATTGAGGATGTAGCCCCCGGCCCGGAACTGGTAGGAGACGATCGTGGTGAAGGCGATGATCAGGGCGATGGCCCCGAACAGGCGGGCGAACTTGCCGTAGCGGACCTCGAGGATGTCCCCGATCGTGTACTGGCCGAAGGTCCGGATCTTGGCCGCCAGGAAGTAGATGATGGCGATCCCGACCCAGGCCCCGGCCGAGAGCCACAGGGCGGACCAGCCCGCCCGGGCGGCGTACTCGGCGCCGGCGATGAACGTCCCGGACCCGATCCAGGTGCAGATAAGGGTGAAGATCATGACGGTGATGTTGAGCTTGCGTCCGGCGACCATGAAGTCTTCCTGGGTCTTGATGCGCCGGGCCCTCAGGAAATTGAACGCGGTCAGGACGAGGAGGTAGGCCAGGATGATGTACAGATAGAGCGACATGGGACCCTCCTTAGTTCGCCTTGGGCGATGAGAAGAATCGGCTCAGTTTCAAACGGACGAAGACCCAGGCCATGATGAAGTAGCGCCGAACGTCTCCCCAGGAATGGATATGCTTCAGCGCCTTCGGGATCTTGCGCCAGACGGACGTCCGCCGGGCGGTGAACGACCAGCGGAAGACGAGCTCTGAGATCTGGCTCCAGGTCAGCTTGTCCACGAAGAGAGGAACGTCGCCCTGGGCCATGGGCAGGGTCACGATCCCAGAAAAGCGCCGCTTGGTCCAGGAAAAATCCCCGGGCAGAAGGCCCCGCTCCCTGGCTGTTTGCTCGAGGGGCGTCCCGGGGTAGATGTGGAGAATCGAGACCGCGCCCTCGACCTCATCCTTGTACCGCTCGATGAGCCGGATCGTCTCCTGGGCCTCGGCCCAGGTCTCGGTGGGGTGGCTGAAGATGAAGAACGCGCCCGCCACGATCTCGAGCTCGCGGCACCAGCGGATGAGGTTATGAAAATCGGCGATGTCGATCTTCTTGTCGATGATCTGATTGCGGACGCGCTCCGAGCCCGCCTCGAGGCCGAAGGACAGGCGAAACAGGCCCGCGTCTTTCATCCGGGCCAGGAGGGGCTTGGTCATGAGGTCGAGCCGCACGTCGGCCCACCAGGCGATGTCGAGCTTCCGGCGACGGATGGCGTCGCACATCTCCTCGACGCGCCGGGCGCTGACGTTGAACGTGTCGTCGCAGAAGAAGACGACCTTGGACCCGTAGCGGCCGACGAGCGTCTCGATCTCGTCCACGACGTTCTTCGGAGAGCGCATCCGCACCCGGCGTCCCCAGTTAATGGGCGTGGCGCAGAAATTGCAGCCGAAGGGACAGCCGCGGGAGGTCATGACGTTGACCGCGGGCAGGGGGCCGCGGCCCGGGACATCCACCTTGAAATTGTACTTTTCGAACGGAATGAGAGGGAAGGCGGGGAAGGGCAGGCTGTCGAGGTCGGCGATGGGAGGGCGAGGCGGGTTGGTTACGACCTCGCCGCCGCGTCGGAACGAGAGGCCCGCGATGCCGCGGAACGCGCTTCGGCCTTCGGCCGGGCCGGCTTTGATCTTCCGGCAGAGCTCGAGGGTCGTCACTTCGCCCTCGCCCCGGACCACGACGTCAAGCTCGGGGAGATGGGCCAGGCTGTCCTCGGCGGCCATGGAGGCGTGCGGGCCGCCCATGACGGTCAGGGCCTCGGGCCGGGCCTTCCGGGCGCGCTTGATGAGTTCGAAGCTCTCGAAACGGTTCTCTGTGGAGGACGTCACACCGATGATGTCGGCCGACCCGCGCCGGATCTCCCGCTCGATGCCGGACCAGTCCAGGCCCAGGATATCGGCCGGCAGGACCTCGACCTCGACCCCTTCCTTCCGGAGGACGGCGGCGATCGACAGGACGCCCAAGGGGGGCATGGTCGAGCCCTTGGACCAGCGCTCGGCGACGTAGCCGCCCGGCGGGACGAAGAGCTGGACCTTCATCAGCCTCGGCTTTCGGGGCCGGACTCCTTCTTGTTGAGCTTCATGGAATAGATAGTGGTTATGTTGGGCTCGGACATGGTCGTGCCGTAGATGAAATCCGCGACCTCCATGGTCTTGTAGTTGTGGGTGACGATGATGAACTGGGTTTCGGCCTTGATCTTCTTCATAAGCTCCAGGAATCGAGCCAGGTTGACATCGTCCAGGGCGGCGTCCACTTCGTCCAGGATGCAGAAGGGCGCGGGCTTGTAGCGGAACAGGGCGAAAAGGAAGGCTAGACTGGTCAGGCTTTTTTCGCCGCCGGACAGGAGGCTCATGCTCTGGACCTTCTTGCCGGGGGGCTGGGCCACGATCTCCACCCCGCTCTCCAGCGGGTCTTCCGGCTCGGTCAGCTTGACCTCGGCCGTGCCGCCATTGAAGAGGATGGCGAAGACCTGCTGAAAGTTGGTGTTGACCTCGGCCAGGGCGGTCAGGAACATCGACTTGCTTTCCTCGTCGATCTTGTGGATGGCCTCCTTGGTGGAGACGATGGACTGTCGCAGGTCGTCGCGCTGTTTGACCAGGAAGTCGTGGCGCTCCTTCTGGGCCAGGTACTCCTCCTCGGCCATAAGGTTGACGGCTTTGTAGCGCAGGAGGTCTTCCTTGGCTTCCTCGAGCTCGGTCTCGATTTCCTCGCCGCCGACGGTCTCCTCCGTTATCTCTGCGCGGAGCTCCGTGACGCTCTTGCGCAATTCCTGCCAGCAGTTCTCCTCGAGGTTGACCAGGTCGCGGTCGATCTCGGCCCGCGAAACCTCCCATTTGATCCGCTCTTCCTTGACCCGCTCCTGCTCCTCGCGCACCGACTTGAGCCTGGCCTCAAGCTCTTCGAGCTCCTTCTGGAACTGGAGGTGCTGGGCCTCGGCCTGGGCGACATGCGTTTCCTTGTCCTGGCCCTCGGATTCGAGGCCGGAGGACTTGGCGGCGAGTTCCTGGAGGTGGAGCCTGAGTCGCTCTTCCTCTTCAACCCCCGCTCGGACCTCCTGCTCGATCGAGGCGGCCTTGGCCTTGGCCGTTGCGCGGCGCTGGACGAGGCCTTGGGACTGGCGCTCGAGGCCGCTCGTCTTTTCCCGAAGGACATCGACGATGGCCTTGGTTTCGAAATAGCGCTGCTCGGCCTCGGCCAGGGTCCGGCGCGTCCGACCGTGTTCGTCTTCGACTTCCCCCATGGCCTTTTGCCGGATTTCGACCTCGGCCTGGGCGGCCGCGGCCCGCCGGACGAGCTCTTCGCGCCGCGGGGTGAGCGCCTCCTTGTCGGCGGCAAGGATGCTCGCTTCCTTTTCCAGAAGCCCGACGTCCCCGGCTAGCTTCTCCTGCTCGGATCGGGCGAGCGTCCGCTTTCCCTCTTCGTCTTGGATCAGGCGGTCGAGCTCGGCCGCTCGATTCGCCCGGAGGAGGACGTCCTCTTCGAGCGATTGCTTTTCCTTGAGACGGAACTCAAGGCCCGCCTCGGCCGGGGCGAGTTCGGCCTCGACCCGACGGAGCTCCTCATCCAGCTTCTTGAGATCCTGGCTGAGGCTGAAAAATCCCTCGGTTTTGGCCCGCGGCCGCAAGAGCCCCGAGGCGAGGAGGAGATCTCCTCCGAGAGTGACGAAGTTGCATCCGGGGTAGCGGAGCCAAAGCCTGACGGCGGTTCCGAGGTCGGGGGCGATGACGGCGTCCTGGAGCCGGGACAGGGACGAGCCCAGCTTCGGGTTGGTCCGCAATCGCTCCTTGATCATGCCCAGCGAGGCGGGGTCGGTCGCGGCCAAGGGGACGCTCTCGGCGAACTGGGAAGGGGGAAGCAGAATGAACTGTCCCCTGATTTCACGGTTTTCCAGGATGTCGAGAAATTCCTGGGCTTGGACGAGCCGGGCCCGGGCCTCGTCCTTCCATAGGATGTCGAGGAGAGGTGTCGTCTCGGGGTCGGCCTCGACGAAATCCGCCAGGAGGCCCAGCGCGCCCGGGACGTCGTCACCCGAGACCCCGGTCCGTTCGGCCTCGATCATCTTTTCGAGCGTCTGAAGGTGGATCGAAAGGCTGTCCCGCTTTTCCTTGAGCGTCCCGACCGCAGCCTGGAGCGAGGCAACGACCCGCTCCTGGGCCTCCTGCTGCGTGCGGGCTTGGTCGCGATCGGCCTCGGTCGCAGTGCGCTCGGCCGCGAGCCGTTCCCGGGATTCGGCGAAGAGCTGGATCTGCTTGAGGCTCTCCTCGAGCCGGGACCGCTCCCGGGCCAGGCGTTCGGCAAGCTTTTCTTCCTGGCGGGTGATGAGCTCGGCTTCCTTGTCGAGCTTGGACTGATCGTTCTTGAGCTCGGTGGCCGCCGAAATCTTGAGGACGTAGTCCTGGCGCAGGTCCTCGAGGGATTGAGCCAGGCTGGCAATCCCTTCCTTGGTCGCTTGATTTTCCTGGTTGGTCCCCTCAATCTCCTTCTGTTTTTCGGCGATCTCTCGGGTCAGCTCCTTAAGGCTGACGGCGGTCTCCTCGGCCTCCCGGTCGAGGGTTTCCATCTCGCGCCTCAGCTCTTCGAGGTCCGCGAGCGAACGTTTCTTCTTTTCTTCGAAGAACTCAATGCGCTTGGATTCCTTGTCCCGGTCGGATTCCATCCGGGCCGCGGCCGATTTCAGGCCGTAGAGGTTTTCCTGCTCTTGCTTCAGCCTCTTCTCCAGGTCCCACAGCTCTTTGCGCCTGACCTGGACGTCCTTGTCCGCCGCCCCGGCCTGGGCCGCGCCGTCCTTCTCCCGGGCGAGGAACCGGTTGAACTCCTCGGCCACCTCGGCCTGGCGCTTCTCGATCTGGCCGAGCTTCCGCCGGAAATGGAATCCGGTCAACTCGCGGATCCGTTCCCGCAGCTTGCGGTAGCGGGTCGCGGCCTGGGCCTGGCGCTGAAGGGAGTTCTTGGCGTGGCCGACCTCCTCAATGATGTCCTCGAGCCGGGTCAGGTTCTGCTCGGTGTCCTCGAGCTTGTTCTCGGCCAGGCGTCGCTTGTCCTTGTAAAACGCGGTCCCGGCCGCCGCCTCGAGGAGGAATCGTTTCTCCTGGGGTTTGGACGTGACGAACTGGCCGATACTGCCCTGCTCGATGACGAAGTACTCCTTGTCGCCGATGGCTCGTTTCCACAGCTCGTCCTGGATGTCCTTGAGCCGGACGACCTTGCCGTCCAGCCGGTAATCGCCCTCGCCCGACCGATAGGCCCGGTGGTTGATGACGAGCTCTTCGGGTTCGTTGGACAGGGTAAGGGTCACGTCGACCATGCCCATGGGAGCTTTCTTGGTGTTGCCGTTGAAGATGATGTCGTCGATCTTTTCGCCGCGCACGGCCTTGATGCGCTGGCCGCCCAGGGCCCAGAGCAGGCCGTCGACGATATTGCTCTTGCCCGTGCCGTTCGGGCCGATGATGGCGGTGATGCCGGGGTGGAAGAGGATCTTCGTCCTTTCGGCGAAGGACTTGAACCCCTGCAACTCCAGCTTTTTAATATAGGCTGTGCCCATCGTATCCTATCAATTCGCTTTTCCCGAGGTCTGACGCCGATGATTCAAGAGTGAACCAATAGGTCATCAAGGGAGTATTGTAGCTATTTTGAGAGGAAATTCAAATAGGCCGGTTTGACCGGCGGGTTTTTGTTTGGCTCAAGGACCTAGGCGTGGATGGCAGAGCTCGCTGTTCCTTTGGGTCGCCTTAAGAAAGTGCAACGTGTAAATGCGAACCCAAAGTCCGGATTTTTTCGCCGACGTTCCACCCGTTCAGGCATCGAACAGAACACGAGGGGCAGTCTTCGCAAACCCGAGGGGGGAGGGCCAGCGAAGCCAGGAGGCTTTTGGCCAGGGCCGGTTGCCGATAGCCGTAAGCGTACATACAGGCCCGCATCAAGTCCGGAACAGGAAGCTGGGCGGAGCATTGCTTCAAGCACTGACCGCACGCCTGGCAATACAAGCCGGAAACAGACGTGGCCTTTTTCAAGTCTTCCCTTTCGGCGTCGGTCAGTGTTAGGTCTTCCATGACAGAAAGGTCGGCGTTCATCTCCTCAAAAGTGCTGAATCCCGGGACGGTGGCATGGACATTGAGGTCCTGAAGGACCCATTTTAATGAGGCCTTTGGATTTGTCGGTTTTTCGCCTTCCTCCAGCTCTCCTCGGATAACCTTGATGGCCACAACTCCCATTCCGGCCTGCGCGGCTTTGGCGATGGCCTCTCTGATCTGTAGCTGGTCTTTTTGTCTGAAATTGTATGCGGCCATGACGACCTCATAGAAATTCGAATCCGCCGCCGCCTGGACCGCTTCCGCAACATTCATGTGAGTGGTCAAGCCGAGAAATCGGGTTTTCCCGGCCCTTTTAGCCTTGTCCATGGCGTTCATGACGGGTTCATGGACGGCCGATTCTTTTCGCCGGACATCATGGTGGTAAAGAATGTCCACATAATCCAGGTTCAAGCGTTTCAGGCTCGCGTCCAGTATTTTAATGAATTCTTGTTCTGTGGCTCCTTTGTCATAGAGACCCGTGGTTTGATTCCTGGGAAGATGAATCTTTGGCCCAAAGACAAACGACCCTCGGGGACGTCCTTTGAGGACTTGCCCGATCATGGCCTCATTGCGCTCCTGTTGAGGATGACCGGCTGTGGTGTCGAAGTGCATGATCCCGGCATCGAGGGCCGCCTGCATAAGAGCCGGGTTGCCGGTCAGAAGCATCCCCATCCCGATGACCGGAACTCTGATCCCGGTTTTTCCCAGGGTGCGATAAATGAATTTTCTCTCGGCCGGGCCTTTTTCCGGCTTGTTCCTTGTGGCTGCAAAACACATCCATCCGGCCATGCCGGCCGCTGAAGATTCTATAAAACGCCTTCGGCTGATTGGCTTTCTATCCATAACTACCTCTCGGTCTCCCGGGCAAATATCGCAAACACGGGGCTTTTATCAGGGCGATGACCTGCTTCTGGGCACCCTCATTCTTCAAAATGCTCCCATTCGTATTTCACCCGCTCCATGAGCTTCTTGAAGCGTTCTTCGCCGCGGATGTTGGCCAGGAAAAGGTCGAGCTCGCTCATGAGGGGGTAATTGCTCATGCCGAGGTTCACATCCAACTCCAAACAGTCGAGCGCGCGCTCTTTATCGCCGATCAGCGCGAAACACTCGGTCTTCCAATAGGCCGTCTGAAAATCCCACGGGTTCTTAAGGTTGGGATTCGAGTCGAGCATTGCCAGCGTCTCGGAGCTTTTTCCCTCCAGAGCGCATTTGAATGACAGGCCCAGGCATGCGAAGAGGCTCCCCGGCTGTTCCCGGGCCACTTCCTCGAAGATCGACCCGGCCTCCTTTTTTCGGCCCATGTAGGCGAGGCTCAGGCCGTAGCTCCATTTCGTCATCACGTCCTCGGGGAACGATCGATGGAGCTTGTCCAGCCTTTCGAGAGCGAGGGCATATTCTCCATCCCACATCCTGTTGAATCCGGAATGGACATGGGCCAGAGGATTGAGGGGGTCGATCTTGATGGTCCTTTCCTCGAGAGGTATGACGGCGCGCGTTCGGCCCAGCGTTCCGAGCAAACAACTGAGGAAAAACAAAGTATCAAAATCATTGGGATTCTTTTCAAGGACGCGCTTGAAATACGCGATGCCCTCCTTATGATGATGCCAAGCAATGAGATTTCCCTGGACGAAATTGGCGATGGAACAGTTCGGATCCAAAGCGAAGGCCTTGCGGACGCAGTCCTCGGCCTGCCTCCGGCTGTCTCCCTCTCCCTTGAGGCCGAGATTGAAAAATTGGAAATAAGCATAGGCCATGCCCCCGTAGAGAAGCGCGTTCTCTCCGACGATCTCGAGGCCGTTCCTGAGGTACTTCAACGCGTTTCCCAGTCCCGCCTCCGTCCACTTGAGTATTTCCTGCCTGGCTTTGAGATAAAATTCGTAGGCCAGAGCGCTCGGGATGGGGCGTTCGGCCAGGCGCTCGGATTCCTCCGGAGTCAGTTTGAGCTTCAAGGCATCGACGATGGACTGCGAAACCTTCTCCTGGATATCGAACACATCGTCCAGAGTCCCGCGGTATTTCTCGGCCCAAAGGTGGGCGTCGTGGACGGCATCGATGAGCTGGGCGGTGATGCGCAGGTTGTTGCCCGCCCTCCGGACGCTTCCCTCCAAAACGTATCGAACATGGACCTCCCGGGCGATGGTGGGAATATCTTTCTTCGTCGCCTTGAGCATCATGGAAGACGTGCGGGAGATCACACGTAACGACTGGAGCTTGGACAGATCGGAGATAAGCTCCTCGGTCATGCCGTCACAGAAGAAATCCTGCTCGGAGTCGGGGCTGATGTTTTCGAACGGCAAAACGATGATCGATTTCTCGGGCGAGGGAGGATGAACTCCTGAAGTCCGGGCGGCTTTGAGATCCTCGAGAATTTCGGACATGTTCTGATAGCGGCGGAGTTTGTCCTTCTCCAGGGCCTTATGAACGATCCGCTCCAGAGGGGAGGAGATCTCAGGACGGATGCGGCTTACGGACTCGGGGTTATCGTTCAGGATCGAATAGATCAGGGCCTGGTCGCTCTTTCGGCCGAACAGCATCCTTCCCGTCAGCATCTCGTACAGGGTCGCCCCGAACGACCAGATGTCCGTGCGCTGATCCACGGCCTCGCCCTTGGCTTGCTCTGGAGACATGTAGGCAACTGTCCCCGTAACCGTCAGGGTTTTGGTGACATCGGCGGCCGAAGTGAGCTTGGCTAAGCCGAAGTCCATGATCTTTGTCTGGCCCTTTTCCGTTAGCATGATGTTGGCCGGCTTGATGTCCCGGTGGATGATGCCTTTCTGGTGGGCTTCTTTGAGGCCCTCGGCAACCTGGCCGGCAACATCCAAAGCCTCATCTAATAGCAAGGGCCCGGCGGCGATCTTGTCTTTGAGGCTCAGGCCCCGGACCCAGGGCATGGCGATGTAGGTCGTGCCCTCGGCCTCGCCGATTTCAAAAACGGCACAGATATTCGGGTGGTCCAGGGCCGCGGCAGCCTGGGCTTCCTGGATAAAACGAGCCTTGGCTTGGGAGTCTTTGGTCAGCTCGGCCGGCAAGAACTTCAGGGCTACGATCCGCTTGAGTTTTGTGTCCTCGGCTTTGTAAACAACGCCCATTCCTCCCTCGCCGATCTTCTCCAGGATTTTGTAATGAGCGATCGTTTGGCCGATCATCCTCACTCCTCGAAATGCTCCCACTCGTATTTCACCCGCTCCATGAGCTTCTGGAATCGCTCCTCGCCGCGGATGTTGGCCAGGAAGGGGTCGAAGGTGTTGAGAAAGGGGGAATTGACAAGGCCGAGGTTGACCGCGTTCTCCAGCCAATCAAGGGCTTCCTGCTTTTCATCCATCAGGGCGAACGCCTCGGCGATGATGAGCGACCATTCAAGGTCGCGCCGGCACGTCTTCCGGAAATCGGGCGTCATGATCCGGAGGGCCTTTTCCTTGTCCTTCCGCAGCCCATACTCGGTCAGGAGGCCGAACTTGGTCAAGACATTGTCCGGCTCCGACGAGGACATCCGATCGACGATGGCGAATGCTTCCTCGAGCCTGTTGTTATAGGCCAGACTTTGGGCATAAAAGGACTGCATGTTGGCGCTCTGGGGGTCGGATTGATAATACTGGCGAAACTCGTCGAGCGCCGGCTTAAACCGGCCTTCTGTATAATCCACGTATCCTTGGAGCATATGAACATCCGCGTTCAGGGGATCGACCCTCTTGAGCCGCTCGACGAGCGGCAGGGCCAGCGAGACTTTTCCGATATCATAGGCATAGATCAGGGCCAGCCTCCTCAGGGCCTCGATTTCATTCGGATTCACGTCGAGTGCCTTCTTATGATAGCTGATCCCTTCCCGCTGGCTTTTGTATTCGGAAATGTACCCGAGGATTGCATAGGCTTTGGACGAGTTGGGGTCTAAGGCTAGTGCTCTGCGGGCGGAATCCTCAGCCTTGACGAGATAGTCCTCTTGCTCGGCGCCGATATTGACGTATTGCCGATAAGCGTTGGCCAGCGCCGAATAAAGAAGGGCATTGGGGCCGATGATCTCCAGGCCTTTCTGGAGATCCTGGACGGCACCATCCAAAGCCTCTTTGCTGAAGCTCCAGATCTGGTGGTTGGCCCTGAGAAAGCACTCGTAGGCCGAGGCGTTGTCGATGGGCCGGCCGGCGATCCTCTTCTCATCCTGCCGGGTCAACTTCAGCTGGAGGGCCTGGACGATGGAACTCGCGATGCTCTCTTCGATGGACAGGACGTCCTCCAACTTCCGCTGGTACCTTTCTCCCCAGATCTGGCTATTATCCTTAGTCCTAACCAGCGTCGGGCTGATAGTCAATTGATCCCCCGCTCGAATGAGCCGGGTCAGCAAGACCGCCTTGACCCCGAGCTCCTCGCCCACCGTCCTGGGGTCGACGGCCTTTCCCTTGTAGCGGAACGCGGAATTGCGGCAGATGACCGTCTTGAAGCTGGACAGCTCCGAAAGCTTGTTGATGATCGTCTCGGCAATCCCGTCGCAAAGATAATCCGTGTTCGGGTCGGCATTTACGTTTTCAAAGGGGAGGACGGCGATCGAATCGATGGCCTCGCCGCGGGCGGTGAAGAGGCGAAGCCCCAAGAAGACCATCACAGCCACGATGACGACCGAGCCCGCGTACAGCCCGATTTTGGCCCACTTGGACTTCCCCGCTTTGACAGCGATCTCGCGTGATTTGGTGGGCTTCTTTTTGGGAATAGCGCGTTCTGCGGTTGGAATTTCTTCCTCAAAGCGCGTCAGTTCAGCATGAAGTTCATCTGTACTCTGATATCTTTTGTCTTTGTCTTTCTCCAGGCAGCGCAAGATCAAATGACTTAGATCTTCAGGGATCTGGGCATTGAGCTGACGTGGGTCTCTAGGCGCTTCACTCTTTTGTTTGACGCCAATCGTGAATGGCGTATCGCCTTCGAACGGGACGCGGCCGGTCAGCATCTCGTAGAGGATGATCCCGAGCGAATAGATGTCCGAGCGCTGGTCTGCTTCCTTGCCCTCGACCTGCTCCGGGCTCATGTATTCCGGCGTCCCGATCATCACCCCGGCGCCGGTGATCCCCTTCCCGCGGAGCGACCGGGCGATCCCGAAGTCCATGATCCGGGCGTTCCCGTCCTCGTCCACCATGATGTTCTGGGGCTTGAGGTCGCGATGGACGACGCCCAAGTGATGGGCCTCCGCTAGTCCCTCGCACACTTGCTTGGCGATCGACACGGCCCGGCCCGCCCCGACCTGGCCTGATTTCCGGATGAATTTCTTCAGGTCCTCGCCCGGGACGAACTCCATAGTGATGAAGGTCGTGCCCTCGGCCTTGCCTAGGTCGAACATCCGGCAGACATTGCGATGGCTGATCTTCCGGGCAAGCTTCAACTCATTGGAGAAGCGCTCGACCGTTTCCTTGTCCAGGGCGATCTCCGGCCGTAGCAGCTTGAGGGCGATCTTCTCCTTGATGTCCGTATCGAAGACCTTATAGACCTTGCCCATGCCGCCGTGGCCCAGCTCCTCGATGATCTGGTAGCGCCCGGCAAAGGTTGAGCCTGTGGTCAGCTCGAGGACAGGAGCTTGGAAGGTTTCTGTTGAAGATGGTCGCGCGCTCGTACCCGGAAGGGGAGCGGCGCAATTGCTGCAGAACTTGGAGTCGGCCGGATTAATGGTCTCGCACTTGGGGCATTTCATGCAATCCCTAGACCTCCCTGAAAAGCCTCAATTGGGGATTTTCTTTTTCGAGATAGGACCGGACTTTGCCCCAAAATTCTTTCGCCGTCTGATGGATCGCCTCGGCTTCGTTTTTCCCGATCAACCCCCTGGGATCATAAAGGCATTCGTTCCTTTTGACCCGGAATCTCTGGATTTTATTGACGAGGTCTTCATACTCAGGGCCCAAGATCTCGCGGGCCGCAAGAAACGCGGTTTTGTGTTGTTCGCCGTCGTCGGGTCGAAAGCCCCTCAAAAGAACAACCGCGTGGCTGACCTGGAGCAAGCCGTCGTAGAAGAGCTTGAAAGCAGCTTCGCTGACCTTGCCCTGCACGACCCGAGCCGCTTCAAAATTTCGGCGGGCGGACTCGAGCAGGTCGTTGAGATAGTCGAGGCCGGCCTTCTGACGCTTAAGCTTCCCCTCGCGCGCAAGCCTAGATAAGACGCTTTCGGAGCTCATCTTCCTTTCCCAGGATCATCAGAGGCCTAGCGACGATGTCTTTTAAAAAGGAACGGGTCTTGGATTTTTGGGCGAACTCGGCCTCTCCCGAGGTGTGGTAGTTGATTTCCCTGCCGACGATTTCCTCGACCCGCCGCACGGCGCGGTAGACGTCGTCATCGACGGGGTCGCCGACGATAAAAAGATCGATGTCCGAATCCGATTTCAGGGAGCCTTTCGTATACGAACCAAAGAGAAAGGCGAAAGAAATGCCTTTGACCTTGCCCAGCTCTTTCTTGAGCTCTACCTCGGCCCCAAATGTCTTCCGGACGATGGCCTCGATTTCTTTGAGAAAGGCGTAGCCGGGGTTGAGCTGGTAAAGGTTCAGGTTGCCTTTTTTCCTGAAGGCGATGAAATCCTGGGTCAAAAGCCTGTTCAGTTCCCGCTGGGCGGTGCCGGGCGTCGTTTTTACCAAGCGGGCGATCTCGCTGAGATAGAATTCCTTTCGTTGATTATAGACGAACAGGATGATGATTTTTCTCCGGATCGCGGAATTGGTGAGGATACCCAGCATGGTCTATGCCGCTTTGAATAAATGTTTACTCAATATTGAGTAAATGTCAAGATTGGGCGGTGCTTTCTGCCTATCTGTCGAGCGGCTGTTGAGCTCATATCCCAGGGTCGGGGAAACTCGCTCAATCATGTTCCCAGAGCGGCCAGGCGCTTCTTTGCATCCGCGACCTCGGGCAATCCCGCATCGGCGTCCTTCCACAGGTCGAGGAAACGCTTGAAATTCTCTCGGGCTCTTGCGGCCATGCCCTTTTTCTCATAAAGCTTCGCCAGTCGGTAGTAATATTTCGGGTGAATAAGAAACGGCCCTCGGCTTTTTGGGTAAAAAGCGGTCAGCCGCTCGTATTCGGCAACGGCTTTGTCGATCTCCCCGTTCTGCTCGTAAGCTCGGGCCAGCGCGTCCTTGAGGAAAGGAAAGTTATAAATAACCATAGACGTACTGTTGGAAAGCGAAAACAAGATCTTCGGCGGCGCCTTTTTAAGAACGGAAATGGCCTCTTGAGGTTTCCCCTCGGCGAGTAGTATTTCTCCTCTCAGATAATTGTAGTCAAAGTCTCGGTCAATTTTGGGCTTGGGCAAAAGAGATCTCATCTCCTCTAACCTGGATTTGGCTGAATCGATTCGGCCATGTTTCAAGTCCAATAGCCCGTTAAAAAAGCTAGGGTGGGCTTTATATGTCTTACCACCGGAGAGCCAATATCCATACATCGGATAATTATTGGCATAAAACTCTTCAGGATTCTTGAAAGAATTCCGGCTGAGTTCAAGCTCCCCTCGATCGTAATAGGACCAGGCTTTGATCTCGTTGACCAGGGCCTTCATTTCCGCATTCCCCAACCGTTCGGCTGCGTCGGTAACCTTATCAAGTTCACTTGATGCCTTTTCCATGCTGCCCAGCCAGGCCCACAAGAATCCCTTCGGCAAACGCGCAAAGAACGCACCGGCAGGGTAGTCCTTCATTCCCGCGATCAATTGATCCAGCAATCGGCCGGCCTCGGAATAGTCCTGTTTTAAGGCCGAGATGTAGTGGAGGGCCATCGTCGACCAAACAAAACCCGGCCTCACACTCAAAGCCTCTTTGAATTTCGCTATGGCCTCATCAACTCTGCCCTCCCGGAAATAAAGATTGGCCAGACTGTCAATGGGGTCGCCTTCATCGGGGGAAACAGAGGCATATTTTTTATTCAGCTCAAGGGCCTTTTCAAAGTCTCCTTGATAGCGATAATACACTCCAAGATCATTGATCGCTTCTCCCCAATTGGGGTCAATGGCCAGGGCCGTTCTTAAGGCTTCGATCGCTTCGTCGATATCATCATAGCCAAAGGTGCGGCTTAGTTCCAAATAGGCTCTCTTTTCCTTGGGATACTTGCTGCTGAGTTGTTTCAGGAGCCGGATGGACTTCTGTTGATCCTTCTCGATAAGGGCCGCGTAATCCGCTTCGATGTAGAGTCTTTCTTTTTCCGTCGCTTTCCGGGCATAGGTCATGGCTTTCTCGATCGTCTCATGACCGGCCCTGGTCTCAAACATATTGAAGCAGGCCCAGGAGAGATGTTGATAGGCAGCGGCAAAAGTCGGGTCAATTTCAACAGCCTTTTTAAAATAATCCAAGGCTTCTGGATAATTCATTTTTTCCGTTTCTTCGGTTCCTCTTAAAAAATAATGATAGGCTTCCATCGAACGAGTTGTGACTTCGGCAACGGGCTGCGGGCTGGCGACATTATTTTCGGTCGTGAGGCCGATGCCTTTTGAGATTTCCCCGCTCAACACATCGATTTGGGTTCTGAGGATGCTGTCGACACCTTCACCCCTGGTGCTGGCGCTCTTGAGAAGCCTCTTGGTTTCGGCGTCCAGGAGTTTGACATCCGTGGCGAACACATTCCCGGCCTTGGTAAAACTTCCCAGGACGATGGCCTTGATTCCTTCCAGGCGGCAAAGCTCGAAACCCAGATCCCCGGTGATGACCTCCTCGTTTTCTTTTTTCAATTGCTTGAGAAGATCGCGCAGGCGTTCCCAGGTTGGGACATAGAGATTTCCTGTCTGTTCGAGGTTGGTGATCAGGAGGTTGGGGATCGCCTTCTGGAGATAGTCATAGCTTTTATCACCTGTCTGATTTTCAAAGTTGATGACCGCCACGGAGTTCTCGATCTTGGGAGCCAGGGGGATCCGTTTTCTCGGGATAAATTTCAAGACAGCGAAGATGGCCAGAGCTATTCCCAGCACTCCCAGGGCCGGTATCAGGATCTTCTTCGGGTTGAGCTTGACCGTGATCTCCCGGGAGGTGACCGGCCTGCTTTTGGGCACGACGCGCTCGGTTGTCGGCAATCCCTGCTCGATCCTCTCCAGGTCGGCTCCGAGCTCAACGGCGTTTTGATAGCGCTTTTCTTTGCTCTTCTCCAGGCATTTCAAAATGAGACGGCTCAGGTCAGGGGGGATCTGGGCATTGAGCTCCCGGGGGTCCTTTGGCGTCTCGCTCTTCTGTTTGACCCCGACGGTGAAGGGCGTGTCTCCTTCGAACGGCACCTGCCCCGTCAGCATCTCATAGATAATGATCCCTAACGAATAGATATCGGAACGGGCGTCGACCTCCTTGCCCTCCACCTGCTCCGGGCTCATGTATTCCGGAGTCCCGATCATCACCCCGGCGCCGGTGATCCCCTTGGCCGCGATGAACCGGGCGATCCCGAAGTCCATGATCTTGGCGTTCCCCTCCCGGTCGATCATGATGTTGCCCGGTTTCAGGTCACGATGGATGACGCCCACCCGATGGGCCTCGGCCAGGCCGTCGCAAACCTGCCGGGCGATAAAAACGGCCGTGCCCGTGACCAACTGCCGCGCTCTCCTGATAAAGCTCTTCAGGTCTTCCCCGGACACATATTCCATGGTGATGAAATAGTTCCCGGCCTCCCGGCCGAGGTCGTACATCCGGCAGATATTCCGATGCGAGATATCCCGGGCCGTCTTGAGCTCGTTGCGGAAGCGCTCGATGGTGCCCTTATCAGCGGCGATCTCCGGCTTGATGAGCTTCAGGGCGAGCTTGGCCTTGACCTCTTGGTCGAAAACCTTATAAACCCGGCCCATGCCGCCGTGGCCCAGCTCCTCGATGATCTGGTAGCGCCCGGCGAAGGTCGTGCCGGTGGTCAGTTCACGGATAGGCGTTTGAAAAGTTTCTGTAGGAAATGGTGGCGCGCTCATGCCCGGAAGCGGCGTTGCGCAATTGCTGCAGAACCGGGCGGTGTCGGCGTTATCGGCCTGACATTGCGGGCACTTCATTCCGTTACCTCAGTTTCCCAACGCCGAGAGACGTTTCTTCGCATCATCGACGAGCGGCCGGAACCGGGGCTCGCAGTCTTTCCAGAGGCTGACGAATTTTTCGTAGTTCTCGCTTGCCTTGCTTTTTAGTCCTTTCTGCTCGTAGATCTTGCCCAGGTTATAGAAACTCCTGGCGTAGAGATCTCCCCAATCCTGCCGGCCGTAGGTCAAAAGGGCGACCTTTTCATAGTTTTTGAGTGCGTTGTCGACATCGCCCATCTTGAGGCAGGCTGAAGCCAGGCCCTCAAGATAAAATGCATTTATTTGGCCCTGCCCAAAAAGGATCTCCCCTGGAACAAGAGCCACGGCTTCGTCGAGGAGCTTTAGAGCATCAGGCAAGTTCTTTCTGGCCAACGCCAGCCTTCCCCGAAGGTAGGGAATGCTCGAGTCTGTCTTCCTCTTAAACCCGGGAATAAGGCGGTCGATTTCTCCAGTAAGCTTTTCAGCTTCTGTAAGGTTCCCTAGTTCGAATTGGGCAATGGCTTCCCAAAAACGGTTGTCAGCCTTCTTGAATTCTTCAAGCGCTAGCTCGGGCATCTGACTCGCCATGTAAGCATGCCCTCTAAGGCCATGAAGATAAGATGGATCTGTCTTTTCAAATAGCTTCAGATGGGATTTCAGCCGCATCAGGGCTTCTTCGGGTCTTCCCTTCAGGATGTCAACGCAATCAAGATTCCACACGGCGGCCATCTTGTCCCCGTCGCTTTTTGTGTTATCCAGCCACGTCTGATAAGATCTGGCGGCCTCCTCAAGATCATCTTTGAAATATGAAATATCTCCTATCCTTTCTGCATATTTCGTTTTATCTGAACAAATAGTTATTGCTTGGTCCAGTTCCTGGAAAGCAAGGTCAAATCGCCTCTGCATCAAGTAGCATGCTCCGAGCTGGCAATGCCCTCCATCATCTCCGGGGTTGTTGGCGACAAATGCCTTAAGAGTTTGTGTGGCCTTCTCGTATTCCCCTAGCATTGAGTATGTCTCAGCAACGTCGACGTAGATCAGCAGATCTCTCGGCCTGCTCTTCATTAGCCGAGACCATTGCTCATTGGCCAGTTTCAATTCGCCCAAACAATTAGCATATGTAATAGCGAGCAGATGATTCCCGAGATAGTCGTCCGGGTAGATATCCAGGACTTTTTTATACATCTCGATCGCCTTGGGACAGTTCCCCTCGGACATCTCGTAATATTGGCCCTGGAGAATGTAATATTCCCGTGGCGGCATCCGATCTTTAAGCCGGAAGGCCTTCTCAAAGCTCTCCTTCTTTTTGGCCGGGTTCCGATAGAGGATTCCGAGCAGTCTATAAGCCATGGCAAACTCGGGGTCGAGCTCGACAGCCTTCTCTAAAGGCTCGATCGCCTCATCTCCTCTAAGATCCAAATGAAGCTTTTCGCCCTCGATATAGTATTTCAGGGCTTCGGGGTTTCTGGTCATCACTTTGCCGATCTCGACATCGATGTCTGAGGCCATCTGCTCCTGAGTGATGTTCAGCCCTTGCTTGATCTCCTTGACGAGACCATCCAGCCCCCCGCCCAGGATGTTCTCTATGGTCTGGGCCTTCATCGAGAGCGTGGCTTGGGTCTCCCCCGTTTGGCCGCTGACGAGAGCCGCTGTGATGATGAGGTTCGGTCCGGCCTTGACGTAACTCGCCTTGAGGAGGCTCGTCACCTCGGCTTCCTGTGCGATCCTTTTGATGTTGTCAGAAGTCAGGGCTTTCCCTTCGCTGAGGTTTAGTTTCTTTAGCACGCCGTTTACTTCGTCCTGCCGTAGCACCTTGAGGTATTTTGATGCGGAGAGGCCTGTGATGAGGAGCTCCGGAAAACCATAGCGCCAGTTCTCGAGGCTCGCATCGCCTGAGTAGTTTTCAAATGGGAGGATAGCGAGAGAAGGTTTGCCTGAAAGCGAAGGAGAAGCAGCATGACGGTGGGGCAGGAAACGCCAGAGCCCGATGCCGATGATGGCAATCGCGACGAGCACGCCGAGGGGAACAAAGAGCTTCTTTCGGCTGATGGTCAGGGTGAGCGGCCTGGCCGTGGACGTCTTCCTCTTCGGAACCGGACGCTCCGCCGTCGGAATGCCTTTTTCGACCTTCTCCAGCTCAGCCCTCAGCGCATCGGCGCTCTGGTAGCGTCTCTCTTTGTCCTTCTCCAGGCACTTGAGGACCAGGCGGCTCAAGTCTTGCGGGATCTGGGCATTCAGCGACTTGGGGTCCTTGGGCGCCTCCCCCTTCTGTTTCACCCCGACGGTGAAGGGCGTATCCCCTTCAAAAGGCACCTGCCCGGTCAGCATTTCATAGAGGATGATGCCCAGCGAATAGATATCCGAGCGCTTATCGACTTCTTTTCCCTCCACTTGTTCGGGCGACATGTACTCGGGCGTGCCTATCATGACCCCCGCGCCCGTTATCCCCTTGGCCGACAGGGACCGGGCGATGCCGAAGTCCATGATCTTGGCATTGCCCTCTTTGTCGATCATGATGTTGCCCGGCTTCAGGTCCCGATGGACGACCCCCACGCGGTGGGCCTCGGCCAGCCCGTCGCAGATCTGTCGAGCGATGATAATGGCCGTACCCGCGACCAGCTGCCGTGCTCTCTTGATGAAGCTCTTCAGGTCTTCCCCGGACACATATTCCATGGTGATGAAATAGTTCCCGGCCTCCCGCCCCAGGTCGTACATCCGGCAGATATTCCGATGCGAGATGTCCCGGGCCGTCTTGAGCTCGTTGCGGAAGCGCTCGATGGTGCCTTTATCGGCGGCAATCTCCGGCTTGATGAGCTTCAGGGCGAGCTTGGCTTTGACCTCTTGGTCGTAAACCTTGTAGACCCGGCCCATGCCGCCGTGGCCCAGCTCCTCGATGACCTGGTAACGTCCGGCAAGGACCGAGCCCGGGGCCAGTTCCTTAACGGGCGCGTCGACGGTTTCCGTTTTGGAAAAGGAGGGTTCCGCGGACGAAGTGAGAGGCGCGGCGCATTCCTTGCAGTACTTGGAATCCGGGGGATTATCCGTTCGACAGGCGGGGCACTTCATTTCATCGTTCCTCAGTTTCCCAAAGCCGCTAAGCGCTGCTTCGCGTCCCCGACCTCGGGCAATCCGGGGTCGGCGTCCTTCCAGAGGTCGAGGAATTTGCGATAGTTTGTGCGCGCCCGTAGCTTATCCCCTTGCTGCTCCGCGATCTTCCCCAGCATGTAGAACGCTTTTGCGTAGAGATCGCCGTAGTAAAGCCTGCCGGTTGTAAGCAGCGTGATCTTTTCGTATTCTTGGCGGGCTTTGTCCAGATCTCCTGATTCGTAGAGGGCCCGGGCCAAGCCATCAACATACCCGGCGTGCTCGAAAGCATCCGCACTACCATAATTTTCGAAATCCAGCCGTCCGCATGCTCTACTAAAGAGATCCGCGGCCTGACGATAGTTCTTCTTCCCGAGCTCGATCTGCCCGAGGATGGATTCATAATCCCGCAGCTCCTTGGTGTTGATGCCCTTCTCGATCAAAAATCTTAGCTCTTCGGCCGTCTTTTTGGCTTCATCAAAGGATTTCATTTCTGCTTGCAACATCCCTTTGAATGAAATATCCGCCTTCTGCTGGCTCGGCAAGTAGGGCAATCCGGATTCGACTGCCGATTTTCGATACTCAGCGGAGAGCCTCAGATACTGACCAAAAGCCTGATAGGCTTCTTCATAACGACCCGCCATAGATAACGCACTCGCCAATCCCCTATAGGCTCCGGCCTCCTTTTCCTTGTTCCCTTTTGATTCCTCCAGGTTGCGCCGGCTCAGGTTGATGTTCTTATTGAATTGTCCGCGAATCATCATCAGAGGAAGCGCATCACTGCCCAGGATCTTTTCCGCCCCCGCGAGATCGTCTTTGCATAGAAGGACATAGCCCATGAAATACTTCAATGTTGGATCAAGGAGATACGCTTTTTCCTGCTCGGCGATCGCTAGGTCGAACTGCCTCCGGCAAAGATAGCTTAAGCTTAAAAACGTGTGAACGTAAGCGCTATCCTCGACATCCTTGAGGAAGGACCTGCAGACATCCTCCGTTTTCTGATAGAATCCTTTGGCCATATAGTAGCCAGCGAGGCTGGTGATCTGGTCTGCCGTCCTCTCGTTGTCGACGACAAATTCCTGGTGTTCGATAGCTTGGTCAAGATTGCCCGCCATGAAATAACTCGCGCCCAGCCAGCTGTTTCCCAGCATATGGCCAGGGTAGATATTCACCAGTCTTTCCAAGACCTCGATGGCCCTCGCAAAGTTTTCCTCCCCGACATCATGCCAGATGGCTTCGATGAGCAAGCGCTCATTTTCAGGAAGACGGTCGCTCAGATCAAGGGCCTTCTTGGAGTATCTTAGGCCCTCAGCTTGATGCCCACCCTGCAGTTGCCCAAGCGTCAAATGTGCAACGCCCATAGACCTATAGGCCATAGCGAATTCAGGGTCTATGTCCACCGCTTTCTCCATGTAGGCGATGGATTTTTCGTTCTCCATATTTTCTTGGAGTCTCCGGCCTTCGACGTAATATTTGAAGGCTTCGGGAGAGGTGGTTGTGATTTTTCCCGCTTCTATTTCAATGTCATTGGCAAGCTGAGCCGCAGTGAAGTTGAGCCCTTCCTTGATTTGACGGGTCAGCTCATCCACCTTGACGATAATATCTTTCTCGTTGCCGGCCTCGAGGCGAAGGGCGCTCGCACTTTCCCCAGCGCCGGGTTTCTGGAGGCTGGCCGTGATGACGAAAGTTTCCCCGGCCTTGATGAAGTTGCCCCTCAGGACATGGGTGGCCCGGGTTTGGGCGGCGATCTTTTCAATATCCTCGGAGGAATATTTCCGGGCATCGGCCAAGCCGAGTCTCTTGAGGATCGTGTACATTTCGTCGCCGGAGATGACCCGGATGTATCTCGACTGAGAAAGGTCGGCGATGAGCAGTTCGGCCAGGCCATCGCGCCAGTTATCCAGTTTTGAATCTCCGGAATTATTTTCGAAAGAGAGAACGGCAAGGGTCGGCTGGCCGGAGGCGGTGGGAGACGGAGCGGCCTTTTTTGAGGGGAGAATGCGCCAAAGGAGGACGCCGGCAGCAATAAGAACCAGGAAAACGAGGCCGGGAACTATAAGTCTCTTTGGGCTGAACTTCAGGGTAATCTCGCGTGAGGTGATCGGCTTGCTCTCAGGAACGACCCGCTCTGTCGTCGGAATACCCTTCTCGATCTTTTCCAGCTCGGAATGCAGATTTGCCGCGCTCTGGTATCTTTTTTCTCTCTCTTTGGCCAAGCACCTAAGAATGACGCCGCTCAAATCGTCGGGAATGTTCGGATTCAGTTGTTTGGGGTCTTTGGGCGTCTCGCCCTTATGCTTCATGGCGATGCTCAGTGCCGTGTCCCCTTCGAACGGAACGTGGCTCGTTGCCATCTCGTAAAGGATGACCCCCAGGGAATAGATGTCAGACCTCGGGTCCACTTCTTTCGCTTCTGCTTGTTCCGGGCTCATGTACTCCGGCGTCCCGATCATCACCCCGGCCCCGGTGATCCCCTTTTCCCGCACCGACCGCGCGATCCCGAAGTCCATGATCTTGGCGTTCCCGCCCTTATCGATCATGATGTTCTGCGGCTTCAAGTCCCGATGAATGACGCCCAGGCTGTGGGCCTCGGCCAGCCCGTCGCAGACCTGCTTGCCGACGCTCAGCACCATCCCGATGCTCAGGCTGCCCGACATCCGGATCATGCTCTTCAGGTCTTCGCCCGAGACATACTCCATGGTGATGAAATGCGCGCCTTCAGCCTCGCCCAGGTCGTACATCTTACAGATGTTCCTTTGGGCGACTTTCCGGGCCAGGCGGAGCTCGTTGCCGAACCGCTCCAGCGTATCCCGGTCGGAGGCGATCTCGGGCTTGATCAGCTTGAGGGCGACCTTTTCCTTGATCTTGGTGTCAAAGACCTTGTAGACCCGGCCCATCCCGCCTTTCCCCAGCTCCTCAATGATCTGGTATCGGCCTGCTAAGGTCGAGCCCGTGTTGAGTTCGCGGACAGGCGTCTGCACCGTTTCGGTGAAAGGTCCGTGATCGGGCGCGCCGGGAAGAGGAGTGGCGCAGGTTTTACAGAACTTGGAATCCTGGGAATTCTCGGTCAGACAATGAGGACACTTCATGGTCCCTGGGGTCCTTTTTGCTGTATTAAATTAAGAATATCAACAAAGGAATGGCGAGTCAACGGCCGGACAAAGTCAATCTGATGATAGCGGCCTATACGGCGAACCGCAGGAAGTTGCCTCTCTTGCTCGTGATATCGACGAGCTTGCGGATCAGGTCCTTGCTCGACTTCCAGTTGTTGTCGAAGCTCTTGTAGCCCCAAGTGTCGTTCATGGTTATGCCCCTTTCCCAGTCGAGGCCGGGGATGTCCGCGGCCTCAGCCCAGGCTCATGCTCAAGGGGAAGCCTTTACTCTGCGAAGCCTTTTTTTCATCGAATCTTGGCCGATTATTAACAACTTCTTGACAACTTTAGGGAACCGCAAGCCTATCTTAGTATTGGAATTAGGTAGTTTATGATAAAATGAGGCCAAACCCGGGGAGAGAGCGGAGGGGTGAGATGCGAAAAATTTTCTTGATTTTTCTCTGTTTTTTAGCTTTCTTGGGCCTTGCCCCGGTTTTTGGCCAAGGTCAAGACCAGGTTTCCCAACCCCCGGAGCTGATCTCGCCCTCTCCGAACAAACTCTTCAGCCAAGTTTTGCTCAAGATGAAAGACGCCCGGCTGGTCTCCGGACTGCTTGTTGGATTGGAGGGCGACGCCATTGTTCTTCGAACCGGCCAGGGCCGAAGTCAATTCCCGTTGAAGGAATTGGTCCGAGTGACCTTCGCCATCGAGAAAAAGAACGGTCCGCTGGCCGTCGGAGGCCTTTTCTTGGGACTGTATCTCGGCAATTTCATCTTTGATGCGGATTCCCAGCAGCCGATCCGATTCATGCAGAGCTCGGCATTGAACCTGGGAACGATCCTGAAGAATGGGCTCTATCTCTCAGCCGGTTTTGGGCTCGGGTATCTGGTGGAGGAACTGACTGCCGAACGTGAGCTCGTCTTTGACTTCAGCGGTGACCAAGGCAGCCGTTCGGCCGTGTGGGATGATCTTCGTCGCTACGTTGTCGATGAGGCAGTCTCCAGGCCCGCCCGATTCCACGTCTCGGTCCAAGCCGCCGGTGTTTCGCGCAGAGTATCGAAAGACTATCAAGACCTCTTCGCCGGCGCAGGCTATTATGTAGATCAGTATTCCTGGCCGAGGGCGAGCGACATTAACCTTCTGCGAAAAGCCCAGTTGACCTTCAGCCTGACCTCCCGCGTGGAAACGGGCGCAGCCGTTGTTTTTCTCGGAGAGCGTCCGGCGTATGCCTGGAACTACGATAGGAGCATTTCCGATATCAATCAGAAGCTCTCCGGCCAAGGATATTATCTTGTCGGAAGCTTTAAGCCGCTCCTGGGGGTGTTGCCGAAGAACGTCTATTGGAGTCTCGGCCTGGGTCTGGGGGCCGCCCACATCAATTTTCAAGTCTCGGCCTTCGGCAACTCCGGGTTCCCTGATTATGAGAGCGTCGAGAGGGGGGTGTCGATTTCCAAAACCTATGCGAGCGGCCTGGTCTTCACCGAGTTGGACGTCTTTTTTTATAGGACTACGTCCTTGGGGTTATCCGCGGACTATGTCTTCATTCCCTCCGTGGAGGCAGCCGCCATTCCCGAGGCCGGGATCCCGGCCCATCGGCTCCCGCTCGGGAGAGTCACGTTTGGCTTGAATCTAGGGTTCCATTTTTAGGGACTGAAGAATTTCTATTTCATTTGATTATGATAAAAAACATGACCATGAAAGGAGCGGGGAGATGAGAAAAAGAGCATGCACTGTTTTCACCCTGTTGGCCTTCGCCTTTCTTCTTGGATCTTGCGAGACGACGACTCCTGCGGGCCAAGGAGGTTTAGCCCTGACGCCTGTCCAGGGCAAGGTCGAGGCCAGGGAATTTCCCGAGATTCAGCTCATCACCACGAAGGGCGAAACCTATACCGGGAAGCTGGTCGAGCTCGAGGGGGACCAGGTCCTATTGCGGCCCCTACCGTATTGGAATATCGAGCCGGTAAGGATCCCGGTCGAAGAGATCTTTTCCATCAAGCTCGACAAAAAAGTGAGTTCAGTGGGCAACGGGTTCCTTACCGGATTTGGCCTGACGTTCATCGTCGTAGGCGTGCTCGCCGGCTCGAATAGCAAGTATAACGAGGATTATTCACACGCGCTGTCGGGGAGCTTCGGTGCCGGAGTTTTTGGCGGACTTATCGGACTAGCTGCGGCCGGTATCATCAAGCTCAGCACGAAATCCAAATATGAATTCTATAATTTGACCCAGCTCCAAAAGATGGATGTCCTCCGAGACATCATGGGCTTTTGAACTTTTATAAGTTCTATGACTTATAAAGGAGGGAAACATGTTTGGCCAAGGATTTAAGATTTTGGCTTTTCTGGTCATTCTGCTCTTTCTTTATTCCTGCTCGGTATCGACGGTCCAGGTCGCGCCCGATGAGATCAATAAAACGTCTTCGGACCAAAAACTATTCATTCACATGAAAGACGGTAGCACACATGAGCTCCACGACGTATCGCTCCAGAACGAGAAATTGACCGGCTACGATTCGAGGAAGGTCAAGACGGAAATCGATGTGTCTTTCATCCAAAGCGTCGCGATCAAGAAAACGAATGCTTTCTATGCCTATTTCTATGGCTGTCTTTATGGCGGGGTGGCCATCGTCGTTGCTTGGCTGGCCAACGGCGCCGCCACCGCTCCCGCCCCGCCTCCGGTCGAGGAGTGTTGCCCCTTCGTCTACGGCTATGACGGGGAAAAGTACGTGTTTGAGGCCGAGCCCTATGGGGGAGCCATCTGCCGAGCCCTGAAACGAAGCGAGTGGTGCAGCCTCGACCACCTGAAAGAAACGAACGCCCAGTACAAGATCGCGATCGCCAACGAACTGGCTGAGACGGAATACACGGACGAGCTGAAGCTTATCGTCGTTGATCATTCGGCCGGGCTAAGAGTCGTTCCCGATGCCTCGGGTGGGATCCATACCGTTTCCAAGCCTCTGCCCCCGCGGAAGGCCCGGGACAAGAGCGCCCAGGATATCCTTTCCCTGATTTCCAAGAATGATGGGGTCTTTTGGGAATCCCGGATGGATGGCCTGCGTCCAGACCGGCCGGAAGATCTCAAGGAAGAGCTCATCCTGGAATTCCCCAAGCCCGCCCAAGCCCAGAAAGTCAAATTCCTGGTCAACGCTTGGACGAGCCTTTGGGGCTCGCGCGTCGCCCAGGACTTTCTGAAGCTTTACGGCTCAAAGGCCGGCGATTGGATCTCTGAAGTCAACAGCCTCGGCGCGGAATACCGCTGGCTTCTGGGATGGTATGCGAGGGAGGGACTCTATCTTCTCCCGGTCCAAGTCGAGACCAAGACCGGCTGGAAGGCCAGGGGGATGATTTACGGCGGCGGCCCGTTCGTGGCCAAGGATAAATGCTATGTTCTGGACGTCAGTGATGTTGCGGGAGAGACCTTGAAGATCAAGCTCGCGCCCCCAGCGGGTTTCTGGCGGTTCGACGGAATGGCCGTCGATTATTCTGAAGACGCGCCGGTCCAAATCAGGGAAGTGTCCGCTTCTTTGGCCAAGGATGGGACCGGCAGGGATGTCGCGCCTTTGCTGTCCGCTATCGATGATCAGTACCTGGTCATGCCCCGCAAGGGCGATCTCACCGAGGCTGTTTTCCCCAAGCCTTCGGAGACGGGAAACGGCCGACGGTCGCTCATCCTGAAGGTCACGGGATACTATGATGTGCATCTTGAGGCCTCGGGCGAGCCGAACCTGGAAGTGATCCGCCGGGTGCACACGGAACCGGGATTCACCGCGCGCTTCGCCCTCGAGGAGTACCGGAAAATGAGGGAGGCGCAGGACGCCGGGACGGGGAAGGGAAATCATTGACGCTCCGCCCTGGTCCATGACCCGATTCGCGGAGACCGGCTGAAGGAGGAGGGAAAGCAAAGGCCATGATGACCCTGGACGAGATCCCCAAGGCCTTTCGCCCCCCGCCTTTGAAATTCGGCCTCTGGGACACTCCCCATTGCACGATCGAGACGAACCGGACTTGCAACATGCGCTGCCGGAGCTGCTATAACCTCTCCCGCGACGGAGTCAAGCCGCTCGGCGAGGTCCGGCGGGAAATCGAGATCGGCCTCCGGAAGAGAAACCTGGGTATTATCACCTTGATGGGCGGAGAGCCCACGCTCCATCCCGATCTCCGGGAGATCATCCGCTATGTCAAAAGCAGGAACCTGACCTGCCAGCTCCTGACCAACGGCCTTGCTTTTCTTCAGGATGACACGAATGAATTCCTGGCCGGCCTGAAAGCCTCCGGGATCGACAGGATCCTGGTGCATCTCGACGAGGGCCAGAGTCACGTCCATCCCGACATCGAAGAGAGCCGGGAGAGGTTGTTCTCCAAGTTTGAAGCGCGGAAGATCCGCTTTTCGCTGTCCCTGACGATCTACGACGGAGACCGGGGCCGGATCCCCTCGCTCCTGAAAAAATATTCGCGGTTCAGGCATTTTGACGGGATCCTGGCCGTGCTGGCCCGAGATCCCTTGTCTCCCCGGGCGCGGGGTCCCGAACTCGTCGACGAGTATCAAAGGATATCCCGGGAGCTTCAGATCGAACCCCTGACGTACATCCCCTCCAATTTGGGCGATGCCGATGTCCGCTGGCTCGTCTATTTCTATTTTTTGAATTCGATTTCGAAAAAAGCGTTTGCCCTATCGCCGACACTCTATCGTATCTTCACGAAACTCTATCGAAGGATCAAAGGACGCCAGCCGTACAACATCGCTGTCGACGCTCGCATGGCCGGATTGGCCTGCCTATTCGTCGGAATCGCCGAGTGTCTCGTCCGACCCCGAAAAATAGTTCCCTTGGCAGGATTGCTGAGGCGCTCGGACCTAGGCCGGGCCGTCCGGTTTCATTACTTGGCAATTCAGACCCCGCCCGAAATCGATCCCGAGAAGAACGAGTACCGGCTCTGCTATCACTGCCCGGATGCGACCATCCGCAACGGAAGGCTGACGCCGGTGTGCATCGCCGACCTCATCAACCCGTTGAGCCCCGGCTCGGGGCCACTCGACTCCGTTCGATATCGGGCGGCCTACGGCCACCTCGAGGAAATCTGAGGGGACGGCGCAAAGCGACTTTCGGACCGAAAGAACTCAGGGTAAGTTGTGCAAGAACTACAAGGACAGCGTCGCTCGGAGTGTTTGGCCTGCCTTTATTTCAAGACCGGCCTCAGGGTCACGGAGCGGAGGCTCAACCCGGAATCCTTGACCAGGTTGGTCGGCGTGATCGTCAGCGTCAGGTTTTCGGCGGCCTCAACCTTGAAACTGCCCACCTGAACGGTCTTATCGCTGCTGAGAGAACCGGTTTCTTTGGCCTGCCACTTCAGCGTTTGTCCGTTGAGGGTGATATCGAACGTGTTGCCGCCCTTGCCCTTTTCGCAGCCGTATGTCAGCGCGATCGTGTAGTTTCCCGCTTTCACGGCCTCGAAAAACCAACTCAAGGTATCCCGGTTCTCCCTCCAGTTTGTGAGATAGTTCTTGTCTTTCCCTTCCTCATAGCCAATGTGAGTGCCATGCACATCCGCGTCGACGGCCTTGAGCATGATGCTTCCGTCGGCCAGCGGCTTGATCGGTTGGGGTGCGATCCGGGGTGCGCCCTCGATGGCGAGGACGATGACCGTGTCCACCGGGTCGTAGGCCTTGGCCGGGAGATTGACGATGACCGAATCGCCCGAACGTTCCACGGCCAGGCGAGTCTTTTTCAAGTCAGTGAGGAAGTGGGCGGACTTGACCTTGTTCGCAAGCCCGGGCACAACGAGCTTGCCGTCCTGCGGCCAATCGAAGACATGGAGGTAGAGCTTGCCGGGCTTGACGGTGCAGCGGCCCCAGCCGAGCCGCTTGAACACGCTGGCCGTCGTGCCGTAGATGCTCTCGCTGTTGAGGTTCATCCAGCGGCCCATGTCGGCCAGGCGATCGACCGAGGCCTGGGGGATGAGGCCCTCGGCCGTGGGACCGACGTTCAGCAGGAAGTTGCCGCCCTTGCTCACGATATCCACGAGCTTTCGAATCAGGTCCTTGCTCGACTTCCAGTTGTTGTCGTAGCTCTTATAGCCCCAGGTGTCGTTCATGGTCATGCACGTTTCCCAGTCGCGGCCGGGGAGGCCCGTCGCGGGGATGTACTGCTCGGGTGTGTCGTAGTCCTGGGGGATGTTGATCCGGTCGTTGATGATGATGTCCGGCTGGAGAGAGCGGATCATGTCCACGACCTCCTGGGAATGGAGCTCCTCCGGCGTGTGCTCCCAGCCGCCGTCGAACCAGAGGATGCCGATCCTACCGTAGTTCGTCAGGAGCTCCCGGATCTGGCCTTTCATGTATTCGAGGTAGCGGTCGAGGCTCGCGCCGGCCGTGGGGCGGGCGTCCCAGGGCCGCGGGCTGCCGGCGCCCCGGGGCAGATAATCCGGATGGTGCCAGTCGAGGATCGAATGGTACCAGCAGATCTTGATCCCTTGGCGATGGGCCTCGTCCGACAGCTCCTTCATGATGTCGCGCCGGAAGGGCGTGGCCATGACATCGTAGTCAGAGACCTTGGAATCGAAGAGAGCAAACCCCTCGTGATGCTTGGAGGTGATGACGATGTACTTCTGGCCCGCGGCCTTGGCCATGCGGACCCACTCGGCGGCGTTGAACTTCACCGGGTTGAACTCATGAATGAGCGGCTCGTAGTCCGCGACCGGGATCTTCATATCGAACATGATCCATTCGCCCGCGCCGTCGCTTTCGGTCTTGCCCTTCCAGGTTCCGGCTGGGACGGAATACAGGCCCCAGTGGATGAACAGGCCGAACTTGGCCTCGCGCCACCAGGCCATGCGTGCGTCGCGCTGCTCTTTGGTTTCGGTGGGAGCCTGGGCTTGGGCCAAGGCCGAAAACCCCATGATGAAAACGAGGATGAGGATTGCCGTGACGATCCTTGTTGAGCTTGCCATGGATACCTCCTGGGATGAGGAAGGGATGATGCCATCATATCATAAGGAACGTCCCCAACAATGGAGAATTTGTTGAAGCTTCGGGGCGGACACGGCGACGGTCAATGAGGAATCATAGGATGGCGCGTTTCGCGGAAGACGCGTCCGGCAGGATCGGAGAAGGCATAGTCTCTCCGCGCCTTTAATGGTATAATGATTTTCCCTTCTATCAGAAGGGATACCCCAGGCCAGCGTAGCTCAGCTGGTAGAGCAACTGATTCGTAATCAGTAGGTCGAGGGTTCAAATCCCCCCGCTGGCTTTCAATATTTTCCGAGCATGTCAGCATAATCCGTTCTATTCCTTGAAATTATGCACCGTTCCGACTTATCGCAATTTTCTATAATTTTTGCAGCCTTTTACCTTTTCACTGCATAATTACTGCACAGTCGAAAAGACCGGGGGAAGGCCCAGGATCCCCTGGGCCTAACGCCCCTAGCCTTGCGGGACATCATCGCGGACCCCGGACTTGCACGGCGGCTTGCTATGGGCACGGCAACGGCGGAAGCAAAGCTCAGCGACTTGCTCACGCCAGCCGACGCGCTCAAGGATAAATCAGAATGATGACGGCCGCTCTGCGCTGCTCATCCGAACCCTGGGAATAGACCGATAGGGGAGGCGGGGACCTTATTCTTTCGAAGGGGAATTTTGACCGCCCTAAAAAAGGGGAAGAACTCTAGCGCTTCCTTTGAAGAGTCCCCCGCGGCTTGCCGCGTGGGATGAATTCATGCCTTTCCGAGGGGGTTATAAGGGGGACCGGAACGTCCCCCTTATCCGCATAGGCCCTTGCCCATTGGGCATGGGCCTGCGCAGCCTTGTGCTGCGCTCTTAATGCCCCGCGGCTCGCCGCGGGGATAGTTTACTGGGATGCTATTTCGTGCGCCTTTATTTCAGGCCGTAAGAAAAGATGACGCCATAACCTGAAGCACCTCCCCCATAGGTCATTCCGTAGAACTTGGAGCCCTTGAGGACCAGTGACCCATAGGGATACCCCCCATCCGATGGATAGCCGGCAAACGAATGAACTGGCTCGAATTCCGTGCCGTTCGTATTGACCTTGAATATCATTCCCTCATTGCCTGTACCGCCTTGATTCGTCATTCCGTACAATGTGGAGCCCTTGAGAATCAGTGACCCATATGGCTGATTCCCATCCGATGGATAGCCGGCAAACGAATGAAGCAGCGCATACCCCGTGCCGTTCGTATTCATTTTGAATACCGTGCCGGCGTCGCTGGAACCGCCCCCATTCGTCATCCCGTACAATATGGAGCCTTTTGATATCAGCGAGGCCCATGGATACGCTCCATCCGATGGATAGCCGGCAAACGAGTGAAGCAGCAGGAATCCCGTGCCGTTCGTATTAATCTTGAATATCGTGCCTACGACGCTGGGACCGCCCCCATACGTCATCCCGTACAATGTGGAGCCTTTGAGAATCAGTGACCCTAATGGATACGCTCCATCCGACGCGCCGCCGGCAAAGGAGTGAAGCAGCGTGAATCCCGTGCCGTTCGTATTAATCTTGAATATCGTGCCTACGCCGCTGGGACCGCCCTCATACGTCATCCCGTACAATGTGGAGCCTTTGAGAATCAGTGACCCATATGGATACGCCCCATCTGATGGAGCCCCGGCAAAGGAGTGAAGCACAGCGAATCCCGTGCCGTTCGTATTAATCTTGAATATCGTGCCACCACCGCCGGTGCCACCCCCATAGGTCATTCCGTACAACGTGGAGCCCTTGAGGACCAGTGACCCATTAATTGGAGTATCCCCATCTGATGCGCCGCCGGCAAAAGAGTGAAGCAGCATGATCCCCGTGCCGTCCTTCTTAATCTTAAATATCGTCCCAACATCATTGACGCCGCCTCCCATAGTCATTCCGTACAATGTGGAGCCTTTAAGAATCAGTGACCCATCCGATGATCGCCCATCCGATGCACCGCCCGCAAATGAGTGAAGCAAGTTGATTTGTGCTTGAAGGGATGCAGCCAGAAAAAACAGGAAAAGAAAAACCCAGCCAAATCGCTTTTTTGACATTTATCCCCCTCCTTAATGCTTAAATAATAAGCTTTATCGCCCTATTGATTAAAATACTATGCCGGCCCGCAAAATAATGTCAAGGCCGTGGCGAAATTGAAAGAATTCTGAATTTGCAGACGCATGCCGGACTCGAATTCGGTCTGCAAATTCGTTCTGTCTACGAACTGCCTCTGCGGACTATAGCCCCGGGGGCAAGTTCGCCCCAATATGTTTTTCTAATGGCATGCTATTTCGTGCGCCTTTATTTCAGGCTGTAGGAGAAGATAATGCCGTAGTTTGAGGCCCCTCCCTCAACCGTCATTCCGTACAACGCAGAGCCTTTTAATATCAGTGAGCCATCTGGATGCGCTCCATCCGATGCCCCGCCGGCGAACGAATGAATTAGCTCGAATCCCGTGCCGATCGTTTTGATCGTGAATATCGTGCCCGAGTTGCTGGTGCCGCCATTTTGGGTCATTCCGTACAACGTGGAGCCTTTAAGGATCAGTGACCCAAATGGATATCTCCCATCCGATGCCCCGCCGATAAACGTATGAAGCAGCGCGTATCCCGTGCCGTTCGTATTGATTTTGAATATCGTGCCCTCATAGTCTGTGCCGCCGCCTATGCCGCCCGCAGACATTCCGTACAACGCAGAGCCTTTTAATATCAGCTCGCCAGACGGGTGTATCCCATCCGATGCGCCGCCAGCAAACGAGTGAAGCACAACGAATCCAGTGCCGTTCGTATTGATTTTGAATATCGTGCCCCAGTTGCTGCTGCCGCCCCATTGCGTCATTCCGTACAACGTGGAGCCTTTTCGTATCAGTGACCCAAATGGACATCCCCCATCCGATGTTGGGCCGATAAACGTATGAAGCAGCGCGAATCCCGTGCCGTTCGTATTGATTTTGAATATCGTTCCCCATCCAGTGGTGCCGCCATAAAATGTCATCCCATACAACGCGGAGCCTTTTAATATCAGCGACCCATATGGCGAACTTCCATCTTCTGCGCTGCCAGTAAACGAGTGAAGCAGCACGAATCCAGTGCCGTTCGTATTGATTTTGAATATCGTGCCATAGTTGCTGGTGCCGCCGTTATAAGTCATTCCGTACAAGGTGGAGCCTTTTAATATCAGCGACCCATATGGCGTGCTTCCATCTTCTGCGCTGCCAGTAAACGAGTGAAGCAGCACGAATCCAGTGCCGTTCGTATTGATTTTGAATATCGTGCCATAGTTGCTGGTGCCGCCGTTATAAGTCATTCCGTACAAGGTGGAGCCTTTTAATATCAGTGAGCCATTTGCATATTCCCCATCCGATGCGCCGCCAGCAAAGGAGTGAAGCAGGTTGATTTGGGCTTGAAGAGATACAGCCAGGGAAAACAAGAAAAGAAAAACCCAGCCAAATCGCTTTTTCAACATTTTTTATCCCTCCCTCATGCCCGAATATAGGCTTGTTTATTTATATTCATTACGGCAAGACAATGTCAAGCCTCTGAATGGGATCAGAACACCGGGCAACACATATGAAGACAACTTTGCCTCTTCCTCTATCCGCTCCGCCAAAAAACATCTGATTATATCTGACGCCGTCATCATCCCGCCTCTTGCGATTCTTCGGCTTTTCGGCCCGCGTCAGCAAGCCGGAATCGCGCATGAAGGAAACGGCCGGCGAGCAGACCCTTGTTTTTACGAAACCCGAATGGGGGAAGAAGATAGGCAGCGTCAAAACGGCGTTCAACGCGGCGCTGCGAAGGTCCAGCCTCGCCGATAAGGGCTATCACTTCCACGATATCAGACGCACGTTTGCGACCATGCTTTATAACCGCAGTGTCAGTCTAGTCAAGATCCAGCGGCTTCTCGGTCACAAGAGCGTTACGACCACGGAGCGGTATCTCGGGGTCAAGTTCGAAGAAAGCCGGCAAGCGGTCATGTTGCTCGATTCCGTCCTAACACCGGCCGAGTGCACAATTAGTGCACAGTTGCCCCCGGTCGCTCTCGCAATCTCTTTGCTTTCAGAGACATCACCAGCTAGAGGAATCCTTCGTAATCAGTAGGTCGAGGGTTCAAATCCCCCCGCTGGCTTTCTATATTTTACGGACATATCAACGCAATCCGTTCTGTTTCCTGAAATTATGCACAACCCCGACCTGTTGCAGATTTGCGCAATCTTCTACGACCCTCAACCCAAAATGAGCACAGTTTGAGCACAGTCCGAAATGGCTCGAACTTGGTATTGTGCTTGCTTTTCCATTGACATCGTCACCGGGTTGAGAAAAAATGGACCCAAGTGGGGAGGTATTAAGAGGTACTAATATGAAGACCATGCTTGTTAAGTGTCAATTTGGCAATCACCAGCACGAGATTGACATCGAAAATCTAGAGGGGGAATTCATACGCGTGTACTGCCCCATAGCAAGAAAAACATTTCCGATTGCAGTAAGTTCTATCAAGCGCGGCACGCGATATAGATCACAAGAAAAGAAAAAATAAGCGAAGCGTGTCATCCGCGCAGGCCGGGCCAGCCTGAATATGCTTGGTTGAGACGGCCCTAGGCGCCGAGCTGGGATGAGTGACAGATGAAACAGAGGAAAATCCTGCGATTCACCGCTCAAGGGTGAAGATTTTAGTTTCATAAAATCCTTCTGATTCAATCCTAGAACGTTACTCATACCGCTGCAGTCCCTGACTTTTCTTTGCCGCCGCGCTTCAAATATGTTTCCGAAAAATAGCTTTTTTGTGTTCCCAAGCGGTCCCCGGACCGCTCATGGGCCGGGACATTTTTGTCGAACGGCGCTCGAGTCACCGCACATCAAGGGCGCGGAGGGCAAGCGGGTCAGGTCGATATCACTGACGAAGGACAGGGCGCCGACGGAACAGGCGTTCTCGAGGCACAGCGCCTCGGCCGCGTCGTCGCCCGCCGCGACGTAGTCCGTTGCGGTCACGAGCAGGCCGGCGGAGCCGAATTGCTGGAGCGCGGCCAGGGCGGCCGCATTTTCATCCGCGGGTTGTTGATAATATGTTCCCGTGTCGAAATCGTAGGTCCAGGTGACGTCCTCGCGGTTCCAGCCGTCGTAATACTGCAGAGACGGACCGATGACGTCCTCGCCGTTCTGAGTGAAGAGGAACTTGTTCTGCGCGTGGACGAGGCCGGCCAGCCGCTTGACGAGGGTCCGCATCCCAGCCTTCTGCCGGGGATGGGTTTCGATCATATCGGTGTTGTCGAGAAAAAGCCCGTCGACGCCCTTCTTGAGCATCCAGGGCGCGACCTTGCGGATGATGATCCGGCGATAGCCGTCCTTGGAAACGTTGGCATACCATTCGCCCCAATCACCCCAGTAGTCGAGACGGAACCGTTTGATGTCCCCGTACCACCACCGCCAGTTTTCGATTGTTCCGACGGAGAGATAGGACAGGACGATCGTGCCGTTCGCGTGGAGCGCCGCAACTTGAGACGGCTGGACCTCTTCGCCGTCCACGATGACGAGATCGTACCCCTCGAAGCGCGCGGCCACGTCGCCCTCGAGCATCCCGTCGCCGATGGCAAAGGCCCAGGTCTTCACATTCTGCAGGCGGGGATCCTTCGGCGCGGCCGCTAGAGGGCAGACCGCGATGAGGAACAACGCCAGCCCGGACAAAAGAAGGGCGGGGGAGAGCCCGGCAACCCCTCCCTGTCGCCGAATGTCAGAGAGATCTCTTCTTGTTCGAGGCATGTCCGACGCTTCCCCGGAGCGAAGGAACTACACCCCCGCTCACGAACTCAATATAGTGTCCACCACGAGGGGAAGTCAACATTTTGGACAATCGCCAAAAAGGGATCTAGGCGATTTCAGGTCGTCCGTAACAGCGCTAAAAGCGAAAGATGTAGCCCACCGAGTAGCGCGGGACGTTGTGGTTCTTGTCCAGGATGCGGATCCAGCGGAAGTCCACGCGGAGCCCCGATCGCCCGCCGAGATCGATTTTGGCTCCTGCCCCGATCCCGGCATCCCATCGAGTGTAAGACTTATGGGACTCGGTATGAGTGGCCGACCACTTCCAGGTTTCGGACTCGTAGAGCCTCCCACCCGTGACAACGGCATAGGGGACAAAGCGGAGGCCCGGGACATCCGCCTGAAGGAGAACGGAGAAGTTGAAGTCGAGCGCCGTGCTGGTGATGGCCAGGCCCGGTGCCGTAGCTCGGTCGGCCGGCATCCGGTAATAAAAAAGCTCCATTTCGCCATGGACAAAGGGCAGAAGACGGATTGCCCAGGAGAGCCCGGCCACGAACGAATTGTTGTAGTCCCCGGTGCCCACTCCGAGGCTGAAGACCAGCTCTCTGTTCTGGGCCCGGGCGTTCGCGGAGGGGAGCAGGAGAACAAGAGCAAGAAGGACCAGAGAAGACTGTCTTTTCATCATGCTCCGCTCAACTTTAGTTCATGGACAAAACATGATACCCATCCGGCGGAAAAATGCAAGAGGCGCGTCGGAATTGCCGGGCCCTCTTCCCCTCCCGTTTTTTCAGGTGAAGGATCCCTGACAAGGTCGGGCGTTTGGTCTAGAATAGGAGCGTCGAGCAAGGAGATGAACATGAGAAAAATCGCGACTCTGGCCCTGATCCTCGCCTTAGCCTTCATCCTGACCGGCTGCGCTCCCGGCCCCAACGAATCCAAAGGAACTCCGGCTGCCGCCGGCCGCCCGGCTGGATTCTGGCTGGGTCTCTGGCATGGGCTTATCTCGCCCATAACCTTCATCATTTCGCTCTTCAGCGCCAAAGTGAACTTCTACGAAGTCCACAACACGGGTTCCTGGTACAATTTCGGGTTCGTCCTCGGCGCCGGACTCTTTCTCGGCGGGGGGATCTTCGGCCGGAGGAGGAAAAGATAACCCTGAACAGGATCGTGCGGCCGTCGGCGGGGCCCGGCGGGCCGAGAACCTTTCCGGTCCGGCTTGAACTCCGATTCCGGGCCGGGTAAAATGGCCCCCGCAGATGCCTAAAGGGATTCGGGCTTTTCTCTTCGGCCTGGCCGCCTGCCTGGCCATCGCCCCGTCATTCTCCGCGAAGTCCAAGGCGGAATTCCGCCTGACCCGGATCATCGATGAACTCGGGCCAAAGGACTTCCTGAAATCCCCTCTCTTCAACCTCCCGGACAGGTTTCCCCGCCGGGAGGAGCTTATCGCTATCAAGGACCTGACTCATCTCGGCACGGACAAGGACCACCTCCACAACATTTTTGCTTGTGCCCTTAAAGCACCGGCTCTCGGAGGAGAGACCTCCGAAGTTCCGCCCGAGATAACCGTCAGCGCCGGCTCGGGGCCCATTCCTTATGCGTTCCTGCCGGGATCAACGGGCAGGGGATGGGGCTATCTCAAAAGGACTCGGCCGGTTGCCGTGAACATGGACATTTTCAAGGGCGACCGGTGGAGCGAGGAGATCATCCTTCCCTCCGGGAAGGTCGATCTCACGGTCAGACTATCCAACCCCCAGCCGCGTGATTTCGCCGTCCGTCTGCGGCTCTTGCTCGACGGGAGGAGCGCGGGGGATGTTCTCGTCAAAGAACAGAAGCGCATCAGCGTTTCGAAAGAGGTCAAGATCGGACGACACAGGCTTGACCTTTTTTTTGACGGCGGGGTCAACCTTGCCGGAGTGGACGAACGCGGGGCCTACCTGAAAATCGAACAGATCATCATCGGCGCTCCTGCGGATATCCTTCTGCTGGCCTTGCCTCTGGCCGAGGCCCTTCCCGCCGGCCAGAGCTTCAAAGTCTCCTATGCCCTCGACCCGCCGCGGATGGGAGCTCTCTCCCCAGAAAATTCCGTTTTGTCGGATTACGCTTTCCTCTATTCCGTTATGAACGACACATCCCTGACCCTCCGGGACGCCGGAGTCGTCGGCAGTCCTGCCTCCCTCAAGAGGAAGATTCACTGGAAAGAGGGAACGGCGAACATCATCCTCGCCCCGCCTTCGACGGAGTTCGTCTTCATGACCGATCTCCCCGACGACCCCTTCCTCGAATTCGGCTACGGGATCATCAAGGAATCGGCCTCGAAGCGGACTGGCGGCATGAGTTTCAAGGTCACGTGCGAAGCCCGGAGCCAAAAGGCCTCTCTTTTTGAGAAGACGCTCCGCCCCCGGTCGAGGGATTGGGGCACGGTCTTCTCCCCGGTCACGATCGACCTTAAAAGATTCCGAAACCAGCGAGTCAAGCTCACCTTCTCCACTGAATCCTTGCCCCTTGGGAACCCCGGGCCGACCTGGGGCATGCTGCCCGCCTTTTGGTCCAACCCCGTCATCTTCAGCCCCGGGCCCAAGAATGACGGGCCGCTCAACGTGATCCTTATCTCTCTCGACACTCTCCGGGCCGACCATCTCGGTTGTTACGGCTACTCGAGGCCGACCAGCCCCGGATTGGATGCTCTTGCTTCCGACGGAGTGCGATTCGACGAGGCTTTGAGCACGTCGAGCTGGACCCTCCCCGCTCACGTGTCGATGTTGACCGCCTTGACCGTCGCCCATCATGGGGTCCTCGATGAGGATTATGTTCTCGGCCCCTCCCTCAGGACTCTGGCCGATTATCTGAGGAGACGGAACTATGTCACCGGAGCCTTCACCGGCGGCGGGTACGTCGGGTCCCAATTCGGCTTTGCCCAAGGGTTCGATTTCTACGTGGACGAGAACACACCGCTCGAGAACCCGCGCTCGGCGGGTATCCTTCTCCAAGAATCTTCGGACTGGATCCGGCGGAACGCCGAGAAGAAGTTCTTCCTGTTTCTTCATTCCTACCAGCCCCACGATCCCTACTCCTCGCCGCCTCCCGCGGGGCAGGCCTTTCTCAAGGCACATGATCCTTGGAAGAATCTTGACCTGCTGGGCTACCTCGGGCCGCACGGGCGCTATAAACTCTTGACCGAGCGGGAGAAGGCCAACGTCGTGGCCCTGTACGATGGGGACATCAAGTACACGGATGAAGCCTTCGTCGGACCCCTCGTCCGCTGTCTTAAGGACCTCGGGGTCTATGACCGGACGATGATCATCGTCACGAGCGACCACGGCGAGGAGTTTTATGACCACGGATCCTGGCAGCATGGGCACTCGCTCTACAATGAGCAGATTCGGATTCCCCTCATCATCAAATTCCCGGAGTCGAGGTCCCATGGACTCAAGATCACGACCCCGGTCCAAGTGGTGGATATCCTGCCCACGGTCCTTGAGGAGCTCGACATCCCCTCGTCTTCCGATTCGCTCGACGGCAGGAGCGTCCTGGCCCTGACCCGGCAGGATCGACAGGCCCCGCGGGAACTCCTGAGCGAAATCTACGGAAGAGTCGAATTCCCTTCACCCTTGAAGGGCGCGAGCCCCTGCTTGAGGCGCGTGGCCATCGTGAACGGCGGTTTCAAGCTCATCCTGATCATCAATCACAATAAATACCACTATTTTTTTTCGCCCCGTCCGAGCCTCCCTCGGACGATCGAGATCGAGCTTTATGACCTGGAGAAAGACCCCGGCGAAAAGGTCAACCTGGCGCCCATGAGGCCTGAACTCGTTCGGAGCCTGAGGGCGAAAATCGAAGCCTACTTTGCCTCGGCGGCCAAGGGCAAGGAGCCGGGGGCCGGGAAAAGGGCCCTTTTTGACCAGCGGCTCGCGGAAAAGCTCAAGGCTTTCGGCTATATTCACTAGGCGGAAACACCCATTCCGGGCCGCAGCACCGAAAGCCCTTTGCGGCGAGGCGGGGCCTCGATAGCCCCAGGGAAATCACCCCAATTCCCTATTGACACTCGAACGGATTTTCAATATCATTATGATAATTTAGAACTGGCTGGAGAGGGATCCTTCTTAGCCCCGCTTCCTTTTCAATTCTCCATACCTTGGCACCCCCCAGCCAGTCTTCTATCCCCATTGCCTTTTTGCGCAGGAGTCCGGAATACGAGTTGAGCCGCAACGTCTTTTGAGAATCCGGACGAATTCCGGCCGCCTAAATGTCTTGTCGCTCCCAGGCGTATTACCTATTAGATATATGATCGAGGACGTGCACGGATGAAAAAAGCCGCTCTCTACCTCAGCCTCGTCCTTCTGGGCGCCTGCGCGGTCAAGCCGAGCCCTCTGTCGCTTGAGCTCCAGGCCGCGCGGCAAGCCCGGCTCAAGGAAGCCGCGCTTCTCCTGTCCCAGGAGAATTACCTGGCCTTCAAGAAGGCCTTCCGTCTGTACGCCGACCTCAGCGCCCAGCCCGGGCCCGACCGGACTATCGCCCAGGACTATCTTAAGGCCTGTCTTCTCCTTGGGGTGCGGGAAAAGGACCTGGGCATCGTCGACCGGATCCCCCTCGACACGGCTTCGCGTCTCATCACCGCGGACCCGAAACTCTCCAGGTACAAACCCCTTCTTGAAGTGGCCCGCGTGCTTTCTCCCGAAAGCAAGGGAATCATGGGCGATGTCAATCCTGAAGCCCAATGGTACTTCGACCGGCCCGACGATCTCTCCAAGCTCGTCCTGGCCCTGGACGACCGTTCCCGGACCGACCGGGTCGCGGCTTACATCCTGGCGGACTTCGAAGCGCAGTTCGAATGGTTTATCCAGGGCCAAAAAGGCGGCCTCAAGATCGAGGACCCCATCCGCTTCCATCCTTCGTCTCTTCTCTTGCGCTTTGTCAAAGCGACCAAACATACTCGGGACGATCCGAAGCCTCTCCAGGACATCCTGGAGGCCGACCCCTCATGCTTGGAGGTCCGATATTTTCTGGGGAATGTCTCGCTCGCGAGAGGGAACCTGCTCGAAGCCGAGAGCCACTATGCTGCAGCCTGGGAGGCTCTCCCGGAATCCCCTCAGGTCGCGATCAGCCTGGCCGGCGTCGCCTTCGCCGAGGAGGAATTCGAGCGGAGCATCGATTTCTATGAGAAGACCCTGGCTCTCATGCCCGATTACCGGGAAGCGATCCTCGGCCAAGCGGTCAGCCTGACCTACCTCGGCCGGAACGCGGAGGCCATGACTCTCCTGGGTAAGCTCCTCAGCCTGGGCAACTACTTCACGGGCGAAGCCCATTTCTGGCTGGCTTGGAACCTCAACGACCTGGGGCGCTTCACGGAAGCCCAGGAACACATCGAGCAGGCCAAAAAACTGCTGGGCCAGGGCCAGGTTTTTGCCCTCTCGGGCATCATCGCCCTGGGGCTCGGCCAGGACGAGCGGGCCAAGGCGGACTTCCTCGAGGCTTTGACCTTCAGCGCCTCGGACGCCGAATCTCTCCTCAACCTGGGGGCCATCTTCGCCCGCCAGCACGTCTGGGACAGATCCGCGGCCTACTGCCAAAAAGCGGGAGAAGCGTTCGCGGCCCAGGCGCTGGCCCTCCGCGACAAGCTGGCCGAGATCCGGACTTCGGCTCTGCCCGAGGCGCGCAAGGCCCGGCTCGTCCAGCGCAAGTCGGCTCAGTATGATCAAGCCCAGCTGTCCGGAGCCACCGCCTTCTACAACGCCGGGGCCGCCTATTGCAACGCCGGCGACCCGGACAGGGCCGGGGCCTGCCTTCTCAAGGCCGCATCCCATCCTGCCCTCAAGGACAAAGCGGAAGAGCTCCGGGCCCGGATCAAGTCTCACTCCTGAGGCGGGCCGTTGGCGGACGGCGCTTCTTTCCGCCCCCAGCCTCTAAACACGGAGGACCGATCGGGCGTAACATAACATGAAGGGTCAAGATGGATAGCCGCGAGCCAGGAGCTTTTCCGGAGCGACTGGAACCGCGCGATTTTCCCCGGATCGTGGACGAGTTCTCCGCCCCCTCCATGGCCCTGGCCGTGAACATCCTGGGCAACCGTGAGGACGCCGAGGACGCCTGCCAGGAGGCTTTCCTTCAGGTCTTTCGGAACCTGGAGCGGTTCGACAACCGGGCGGGATTTCAAACCTGGCTCTTCACCATTCTTTACCGGAGGTGTCTCGACGTGATCAGGAAAAGAAAGCGAACCTTTCGTCTTTACGAGAAGGCGAAGGTCGAGCACATCCGCAGGGCTGAGAATTCCCGGCTCGGAAGGGAGGCCTCAAGGCCGATCGACGCGGTCCTCCTGGCCATGCTCAGCGCCAAGGAGCGAACGGCCCTGTCGCTCTGGGCCAATGAGGGCTGCTCGGCCGAGGAGATCTCCCGGGTGATCCACACCTCGGCCGGCACGGCCCGCGTCTACCTTTTTCAAGCCCGGAAGAAACTCAAGGCGATCCTGGAGAGGAACGATGAGGCACTGCAAAATTCCTAATGTCCTGTTCGAGGCGATTCCGTTGAAGCCCTGGCGGGATCTTCTCATCCGGCGCCACATGGAGCGATGCCCGGTCTGCCGGGCGCGGCTGGCGGGACGGGACGAGGCCCGGCGGGTTTTATTTGAGGCCGAGGATTTCCGGGGACGGATGGATCTTTGGCCCGGCATCAGGGACAGGATGGCCGCTTCGACCCGGACCGGGCGCCCGACGATCCCGCCGAGGTTTGGCCTGGCCAGGTTCGCCGCGGCCGCGGCCCTGCTCGTCATGGCCGCCGGCCTTTCTCTCCTGTTCTTTCGAGGCTTCACGATCGCGCCGCAGGCGCCGCCCCGTGCCGCGGAGGAAAGATTCGAGGTCAACCATATCCGCATCGCCGGCCAGCCGGCGGATTCGTACCTTTTTCAGTCTCGCGATCTGCGGATGACTCTGATCTGGGCGGAAAAGAAATCCAAGGGAGGTCTATCATGATGATCCTGAAACGAATCTCGGCACGGATGCTGATAATCGTCCTGGCGGGAGGGGCGGCTCTCCTGGCCGGCCCGGACATCAAACTCCGTTTCCTCGAGGGGAGCCGGGATGGAGCCACGACCGGCCCGACGGCCGTCACCTCGTCCTACGAGAAACTTGAACTCTGGGCTACCGTTCCCGCGAACTACTCTTTGGACAAGGAAGTGGCCCAGATCAAGAAAGTTTTCAACATCAAGGATGTCAAGCTCATCACCGAGGCCGACCTCAAATGGCCGACGCAGGGCGACAAGATCTTTCATATCATCCAATTCGAGGGCAAGGAATACCTGATCCTGGTGACACCTCGGGGGGAGGGCAGTGCATCCAAGTTCCGGGTCGAGGTCTACGAGCAGGCGGAGAAAGACAAAGGGCAGTCGAACCTTTTGGATACCGAATTCCAGCTTCCGGCCAACGAGACCGTCGTCCTGGGCTTTGAAGACAGTCATAAGACGGCTTATTTCCTGTATCTGACCTGGCCGACCAAATTGTTCCAGGGCGGGGTGGAGGGCGGCGTCCTCGGGGGAGTCGCGGGCGGGGTAGAGGGAGGCGTGAGCGGCGGAGTGGCCGGAGGGGTGACCGGCGGCGTCGAAGGCTCGATCGTGGGCGGCGAAGAAGTCGCAGCTCCCAAGGTTGTCAAAGAGGTCAGGCCGCTCTATCCCGAGATCGCAAGGCAGTCCCATGTTGAGGGTGTGGTCGTGCTCCAAGCCGCAATAGACGCGGCCGGGAAGGTGAAAGAGGTCAAGGTCCTCCGTTCGATCCCCCTCCTCGACCAGGCCGCGGTCGATGCGGTCAAACAGTGGGTCTTTGAGCCGACGCGGGTCAAGGGCCAGACGGGGCCGGTAATTTCCACGGTCTCGGTCGCCTTCAAGCTTGACGACAAGAGCAAAAAAGGCCCGATCGTGTCGGTCGAACCAGTCAAGCCGGCAGCTGTTGCGGGTCCGGTCAGGGCCGTGCCGCCCGTCAATCCGCCCAAGCTTCTTAAGGAGGTCGCCCCCGCCTATCCGGAGATCGCGAAACAGGCGCACGTCGAGGGCCTGGTGATCTGCGAGGCCACGACCGATGTCAGGGGCCGGGTGGTCGACGTCAAGATCCTTCGATCGATCCCTCTTCTCGACCAGGCGGCGATCAGCGCCGTCAGGCAATGGGTCTATGAGCCCGTGTTGATCAACGGAAAGCCGACGGGCATCATCTTTACCGTTACGGTCCGCTTCGAGCTCAGTGAAAGCGAGAAGACAGGCCAAGTGCTCTCGGTCAGCGCCGAGGACGAGGAGTTCGCCAGGGGCGCGACAAAAGTCGAGGGCGAGATCAAGCCCCCCAAGCAGATCAAGATGGCTGCGCCAGTTTACCCGGAAGAGGCCAGAAAAACAGGTATCGAGGGAGTGGTCATTCTTGCCGCCCGGATCGACGCCAACGGCCGCGTTAAGAAAATAAAAATAATAAGGTCGATTCCCCAACTCGACCAGGCGGCCATCGACGCGGTCAAGCAATGGGAGTATGAACCACTCGTTGTCAGGGGCAAACCGGTTGAGGCGGTTTTCACCGTCACCGTTCGATTTCAGCTGAAATAGCCGGCGGCCTGTCCGGGACTCCTCGCCCCGGAGTCCAGGACGAATCCGTCCGCGTCCTATTTGGGCGGGTTGGGATGCTTGAACTCGGAACCCAGCAGGCTGTGGGGGATGAGGTAGACGACCAGGGTCACGATCGAGGCGGCCAGCACCCATCCCCGCGCCGTCCGGCCTTTACGCCCCGCTACCGCGGCCCCGACCCAAATGAGAAAGGCGACGAGCGTCTTATTGTCGGTCAGGTCGATCCCTCCCGGGAACCCCGTCCACAGAACGCCGAAGGAGTATTTCTGAACGAGGGGGCCGAGCACGAAACCTCCCAGGAAAAGCAGGGCCAGGGTCAGAAAGACGAGAGTTCGCGTCGCCTCCCGGCCGTGGAGAGCGGCCAGACCGGCTCGGGTCGAAAACAGCATGGCCAGGAGCATGACCAGGATGTGGAGGATGAGGAGCCAACCCGGCACGCGGCCGCGAAAGCGGAGGATCACGGTTTTTTCGCCCGTCAGTGAGATGACCTCGTTCCCCTTGTTGAGCACGACGCGGTATTCCATCTTCCCGGCTATGGGTAATTTGGGCAGGTTTCCCGTCAGCGCATCGCCCCGGCGCTCCATCGGCCGCGAGGTCCAGAGGTCGTCGCTCGGAAACCTCCTCCATACGAGCGAGCCCGAGATGTCCTTGTCCGGGACGTCGACCTTGACCTCATGATCCCTGGTGTTCACCGCGGAACGATCGAGATTGTAAGCGACAGTCCGGCCGGCGAAGGACACCTTGCCTCGCACGGGCCAGCTCGGTCCCGTGATCCTCTGGACGGCGGCGGCGGCCAGGGTGATGAAGACGGCCAGGACCCACACCAGTGCCTTTTTCATCTTAGTTCTTGATTTCGATTCCGCCGAAGATGGCCGTGGCCTTGATGTGGAGGGTCGCTTTGATTTCCGAATCGGGGACCGAGCGATGCTTGTCATCCACGCCTCCCAGAATGGGTGTGGCGTCCACGATCACTCTCCATTCCTTAGGAACAAAAACTTCGATGCTCCCGAACAGCGCCGTCAGTTCGATCGTCGCCTGCCCGTCGTCGAGCCCGGCCGGCGTGAAGTCGAGCTCCATGCCGCCGAAGATGACCGTGGCGTGTCCCCCTCGGAACTTGGGGCTGGTGATGGTCCGCTTCATCCCGGAGAAGATGTTGGTCGCGTCCAGGTCATCGCTCTTGACCTCGGGGAGCTTGCCCGACCCGGGATGAAACCGCGGCCGCAGGATCAGCCACAGGCCGACGACGATGATCGCCAGGGGCCAGGCGTAGCTCCAGACGTCTTCGTGAAAGATGTCGAGGTTGATGAGGAGAAATATCGCCCCGACCCCGACGAGGACGAGCCCGCCCAGGGAGTTGCGAAAATCGTGGGTGACGAGGATCCACAGCCCGATGACGATCAGGATGACCGGCCAGTACCGGGCGATGATGTGCCCGGCATCAGCCACGTTCAACTGGTCGAGTAGGAACAGCGTGCCGACGACGATGAGCACGAACCCCCAAAAGAACCTTCCGGAACGTTCTCTTGCAGGCAACATGTTTGACCTCCTGACGCTTTTCTCTCTTTATGCGGCCGGTCCTGGGGCGAGCCGCGCGCTCAGCCCGCGGGCCTTGGGAACCGCAGGGAAGATTCGTGATCTGTTCATGGGCATCGTCCCCAGTTTTTCATAGTATAAAAAAACTTCCGCCGAATGACAACAGTCCAGCTTGAAGGCGATGAGGGTCTCGCCTCCTTCCTGCTCCGGAGGGCGCTCAGGCCCGCTTTGTTCGGGAGATCAACCCGAAGAGCTGTTTCATTTCTTTGATTTTCAGGACGTAGGCCGACAGAAAATAAGCGCCCGCCGCGGCGGCGAGCAAAAAGCAAAGATTGCCCGCTTTCGAAGCCAGCGAGGCGTGGACCCTCCAGGGCCAGAGCGCCTGTCCGCCCAACAAGGCTCCGGTCAGGACGAGCGACGCGAGCAGGACCTTGCCGAAGGCCTTGGCCAGCTCGGAGAAGTCGAGCGGCCCGACCCGCCGCGTGAGAAGGATGATCAAGAGCGTCAGGTTGACGATGGCCGAGATCGACGTGGCCAGAGCCAAGCCCCGGTAGCCCAGAGGATAGCGCAGGGTCAGGTTCAGGGCGACGTTGACCCCCACGGCGAAGATGCTGATGGCGGCGGGCGTTTTCGTATCTCCCAAAGCGTAGAAGATGGGAGCTACGACCCGCACCGATGAATAGGCGAAAAGCCCGAAGGCGTAGAAGATGAGGGCCCGGGCTGTGTTGACGGTGTCGGCCGGCGTGAACTTGCCGTGCTGGTAGAGGAGGGAGATGATGGGCTTGGCGGCGAAGCACAGGAAAAAGATGGAGGGGATGGTCAGGAAGAAAATGAGCTTGAGGGACGAGGTCGCGGTCGACAGAACATTGTGAATCTCCTTCCGGGCGGCGTAGGACGCGACGACGGGTAGGGTGACCGTGGCCACGGCCACGCCGAAGATGCCCAGGGGAAAGTTCATCAGCCGGAAGCTGTAGTTGAGGTAGGAGACGCTGCCCTGGGGCAGGAGCGAGGCGATCTGCGTATTGACGAAGATGTTGACCTGGGTCGAGGCCAGGCCGATGACCGCCGGAGTCATGAGCCACAGGATGCGCCGCACGCCCGGGTCGGCGAAGGCCGGCTCGAAGCGGTAGGAAAAGCCGTGCTTGTAGAGCTGGGGGACCTGGACGGCCCACTGTCCGAGTCCGCCCAGGAGGACGCCCAGAGCCATGCCCACGATCGGCGGGTGAAAGAACGGACAGAGGAAGTATCCGGACACGATCAGGCCCAGGTTGAAGAGCACCGGCGCGTAGGCCGGGACAGCGAACCGCCGCAGGGAGTTCAGCATGCCCATGCACACCGCGGCCATGGAGATCAGGAGCAGGAAGGGGAACATGATCCGGGCCATGGTCGCCGTGACCTCGGCCTTGCCGGGGATGGCCCCGAAGCCCGGGGCGATCAGATGGACGAGCGAGGGCGTGAAGAAGACGCCCGCGACGACGATGACCGACAGGACGACGACCAGGACGCTGGCCAGCCGGTTGGCCAGACGAAAGGCCTCGGGCTTGCCCTGGTGGGTCATGGTGTCGGTGAAAACCGGGACAAAGGCCGCGGAAAGGGCCCCCTCGGCGAACAGGTCTCGGAGAAGGTTCGGGATGCGGAAGGCGGCCACGAAGGCGTCCGTGGCGAACCCGGCGCCGAAGAGGAAGGCGAACGTCTGCTCGCGGACGAGGCCGAAGACGCGCGAGGTGAATGTGGCCGCGCTGACCACGCTCGTGGACTTGGCCAGGCTGTCGGAGCTGCTCATGTTGAGAGCAAGTCTATTCCGGACGACCGAAAAAAACAAGAATGTCGAAGGAGGCCCGGCAGCCTTCCCTGCTTGACAACACGCGGTGATGGTGTGATATTTGACTGTCTTTGGACAGCCCTTGGAATCTGTTTTCCGGATTTTCCTCGTCAGGGAGAAGTGATGATCGACAAGCTGCAGGAGGCCCTGCTGAAAGGCGACAAAGCCGAGGTCGAAGGCTTGGTGGACCGAGCCCTGGCCTCCGGACTGCCCGCGGCCCGGATTCTGAACGAGGGTTTGATCGCCGGCATGGACCGCCTGGGGGTGATGTTCAAGAACAACGAGGTCTTCATTCCCGAGGTGCTCGTCGCCTCGCGGGCCATGCAGGCCGGCCTGACCAAGATCGAGCCGCACCTGATCAAGGAGAAGGTCGCGCCGCGCGGGGTGGTCGTGATCGGCACCGTCAAGGGCGATTTGCATGACATCGGCAAGAACCTCGTGGCCATGATGCTCAAGGGCGCGGGCTACAAGGTCGTGGACCTCGGCACCGACGTCTCTCCCCAAAAGTTCGTCGATGCGGCTCGGGCCGAACAGGCGACGGTCGTGGGATTGTCGGCCCTTCTGACCACGACCATGATTCACATGAAATCCATCATCGACGCCCTCAGGGCGGCGGGGCTGTCCCTGCCGGTCGTGGTCGGCGGAGCCCCTCTCACTCCGGGGTATGCCGATGAGATCCGGGCGGACGGCTACGCTCCCGACGCAGCCAGCGCCGTTGACCTCGTCAACGGCCTGACGACGAAATAGATGATTCTCCTTTGCCGATGACAGGAGGCACGATGAACACTCGAAAGAACACGATCCTCACCCTGGGCCTGATCCTGTTCGGACTTGCGGCCTGGCCGGCCCTGGCCAGCATCGACACGACGGTCTCCGTCTGGGCGACGGCGGCTCCCGCGATCGACGGCACGCCCGATGACTGGGCGGGCGTCCCCCGCGGGCTGGACAAGACCACTCAGGTCGAATACGCCTTCCGCAACGATGCGGAAAATCTTTACGTGCTGTGCATGTTCAAGGATCCGAAGTCCCTGAGCACGATCAAGACCACCGGTCTGACCATCTATTTCAACACGCGCGGGAACACGGACAAGGAACGCGGGATCACTTTCGTTCAAAGAACGGTCGGCGCCGAGGCTCTGATCGCCACCCTGGAAAAGCAGGGTCAGACCTTGACCGACGAGCGCAAGCAGGAGCTCCGTTCGCGGCAAACCTACATGCTTTACGATTCAAGCGTCGTCGACGGCAAGGGAAACGTCCTCGGCCCGGCCGTGGGCAGCGGCCAGTCCTTGCCCCCGGTCTTTCGGGTGGGGCGGAACGGCCAGGAAATGGCCTATGAGTTGCGGATCCCCCTGGGCAAGCGCGAGGACCATCCTGCCGCCATCGGCACGGCTCCCGGCCAGAAGCTCATGGTGGAGTTCGAATGGGGAGGCTTGACCAAGGAGATGCGTCAAGCCATGGCCTCCCGGGTTGGCGAAAGCGGGTCCCGGGCGACGGAGGAGGCGGGCGCCTTCGACTCCGACTCCATCAACGACGGGCGGGATGAGAATTCCGCGCCCAGCTCTTCCCTGGCCTCGATGCTCCGGGCGCCGAAGCGGCATTCCTTCTGGGTGGGCCTGACCCTGGCCTCGCCCGGCTCGAACTAGGTCTCTAGAGAGAAGAGATCAGCAGGGCGCCGGCGAGGGCCAGGAAGACGGCCGTGATCTTGGCCGGCGTGGGCTTCTCCTTCAGAAAGATCGCGGCCAGGACGAAGGTGAAGGCTGTGCTCGTCTGGTTGAGCGCGGCCGCCACCGAGGCCTTGGTATATTTCATGGCCGCCGTCCAGGCGAGGATCGATACGTACGTTCCCAGGAACGAAGCCGGGACCAGGACCTTCCAATGCCCCCTGTTCATGATCGATGACGTGATGGATCTTCTCTGTCTGTGGAAGAGAAGGAAGAGGGCCAGGACCGGGACGGCCCCCGCCAGGCGGAGAGCCGTGGCCCAGACGACCGGCGTGTGACCCAGCATGGGCTTGATCATGACGATGCCCACGGCCGTGGTGGCCTGGGCCAGGACGCCGAGGACCACACCCGAGACGGCCGAGCCGACGGTCACCCGCCTCTCCTCGCGGTGATAGGCGATGATCAGGACTGCCGCAAGGATGAAGCAGACGCCGACGACCTGACGCCCGGTCAGCCGCTCGCCCAGGAAGGCGAGTGACAAGCCGATGATGAACGGGCTGTAGAGCGTGGCCACGATGGACGACGGCGCCGCGCCCAAAAGGTTGAGGCTGTAAAAGAACAGCGTATCCGAGAGCGCGATCCCCAGCAGGCCGCTTCCCAGGAGAAGAAGATAATCGCCGAGAGGGGCGGAGCGGACGATCGGTTGGCCGAGGATGGCCAGGGTGATCAGGAAGAGGGCTAGACCGAGCACCGTCTTAAAGAGGTTGAGTCCCAGGGGCGCGACCTTCTGGCCGCTCACCCGGAAGAGGATGATCGCCCCGGCCCAGAATACGGCCGAGGCCACGGCCAGGATTTCACCGAGATGAGGGACGATCATGGGCACGTTTTTCTTTATTGATGCTCTGAGCCGACCTTATAGCAGAGATGAGAGATGCGGTCAATGACGGGAGGCCGTGAGCCCGGGACCGGCCGGCTGTGTTCCTCCGGTTTTGACAAAGCGTTCGCGCTTATGATTTACTGGCGACAGTCTTGGGAACGCTTGCCCGAGCCCCGATGAGGATCATCGACCTCCACGGACGTGTGTTCGGGATCGTCCTTCCTTGGGCCGCCGCCAAGGTTCGATAGACGAGGTTCAACATAAACGAAGACAGCCCGGACAAAAAGGACATCAAGGGCCTGACCCTGGAGGAACTCAAGGTCGAGCTCCAGGACATGGCTGAGCCGGGCTATCGGGCCGGACAGGTTTTTGCCTGGCTCCATCGGAAGGGGCAGGCGGATTTTCACCGCTTCAGCGATATCCCCAAGCCGCTCCAGGACAAGTTCGAAAAACGGTTCTTCATCACCCGGCTCGAGCTCGGTCCGTGCCTCTCCTCTCCGGACAGAACCGAGAAGTTTCTCTTCAAGCTCGTCGACGGCCGGTTCATCGAGACGGTCTACATCCCCTCAGCGCGGCGGGGGACGGTGTGTGTTTCGACCCAGGTCGGCTGCAAGTTCGCCTGCGTTTTCTGTGCCTCGGGCTTCGGCGGCTTCAGCCGGAACCTGACCGCCGCGGAGATGGTCAGCCAAGTCCTGTACCTCCGGCATGACCTGGGGAGGCACGTCACTCATGTGGTGTTCATGGGCATGGGCGAGCCGCTGGACAATTTTGATGAGGTCAGCCGGGCGGTCCGGCTCCTCAACGCCGCCCCGGGCGCGGCCATCGCCGCCCGCCGGATGACGATCTCGACCTGCGGCTTCGTGCCGGGGATCGAACGGCTCAAGAGCTTGGGGCTCCAGGTCGAGCTGTCCGTGTCCCTCCACGCGGCCGATGATGAACTGCGGGACCGCCTGGTCCCCATCAACCGGACCTATCCCTTGAGCCGGCTCATGGCCAGCCTCAAGGATTTCATCCGGGCCACGGGACGCAAAGTCACCCTGGAGTATGCCCTGATCTCGGGCGTCAACGATACTCCCCAAGCGGCCGATCGGCTGGCCGGCCTGGCCCGCCAGATCAGGGCCAAGGTCAACCTCATCCCCCTCAGCGACGTCGGCCTCAAGGGGTTCCGGGCCTCGGATTCCGCGGCGGTCGAGGCCTTTCGCCTGCGCCTCGAGTCCAAGGGCGTGCCGGTGACGGTCCGGCGGTCCAAGGGCGGCGACATCCGCGCCGCCTGCGGACAGCTAGCCGGCCTCGGCCGGAGGTAGGACGCTTCGGCGATCCCGGCGGCCGGGACTTGACATATAATAAATTTATTATATAATAATTTCGGTATTCGATGACATCTCACCCGCGCCCGAGGACGATCCCTCCGGACCCCTACGCCCGGCTGGCCCGGCAGATGAAGTGCCTGGCCCATCCGGGGCGCTTGCGCCTCCTGGCCGAGCTGATGCGGCGGGACTGCTGTGTCGGCGAAATGCAGAAGTGCGTGGCGCTGTCCCAACCTCAGGTCTCCCAGAGCCTGAAGCTCCTCAAGGAAGCGGGTCTCGTCTCCAGCCATCGCGAGAAACGGCGGGTCTGCTACACGCTCTCCGATCGAACCGTGCTTAAGGCGCTGAGGCTTTTGCTCAAAGGAGTCAAGGAACATGGCCGACATCATTGAACTCACGGAGAAAACGTTCGCCCAGGAAGTCCTCAAATCGGAAGTCCCGGTCGTCGTGGATTTTTGGGCCCCCTGGTGCGGTCCCTGCCGCATGATGGCCCCCGTTTTCGACAAGGTCGCTGAGAATCTGGCCGGACGGGTGAAGTTCACCAAGCTGAACACCGACGAGAATATGACGCTGTCCCAGCAGTACCGGATCCTGGCCATCCCCTCGCTCCTCGTCTTCGCCAAAGGCCTGGAGGTCCGACGGAACATCGGGTTCATCAAAGAAAAGGACCTGGAGTCCCTCCTCCGGGAGATCCTGAACGGCGGGAAAGGCGAGAGCGCCTAAGGCCCGTCACGATCAAGGAGAACGGTCGGGACGAACTCCGTCGTCCCCTCGTCGAGTATTTCCGGGCCTCGGACGAAGCCTCTTCCGGCCTGAGTTCCGGGGTCGAGCCTCCCCTCAGCGTCTTTCGAGGACAACAAGGGTCTCGATGTGGGGCGTCTGGGGGAAGAAATCGAACACCTCCGCGCGGCGAAGCGAGTAGGCGTTCCGCAGGCTCTTAAGGTCCCGGCCCAGCGTGGCCGGGTCACAGGACAGGTAAAGAAGTCGCGGGGGCGGCGATTGGACAAGGGGCCCGGTGATCAGGGACCCCAAACCCTTGCGGGGCGGGTCGACCATGACCAGGTCGGGCTTCCCGGCCAATACTCGCGAGATCCATTCCTCGGCCGTTCCCTGCCTGACCGTGAAGTTGGCTATGCCGTTGCGCTGGATGTTCTGTGAAAGAAGCGCGGTGTTGACCGGGTCGGACTCAACCCCCTGGACGTCCTCCGCCCCGGCCGCCAAGGCCAGGCCGAACGTTCCCACGCCGCAATAGAGGTCGGCCACGCGGCGCGCCCCGGATTCTGCGGCGACGCGTCGCACCTCGGTCAGGACGTCCTCGAGCAGGAAACGGTTGACCTGAAAGAACGACCGGGCCCCGAGGCGATAGCGCACTCCGCCGGCTTGCTCCTCGATATATCCGAGGCCGTGAACGATCGTCTCCATGACCCGGCTCCGGGTCTCGGCCAGCCAGACCAGACCGCGCAGGGGAAAGTGTTTCTTCAATTCCGGAACGAGCGAACGGGGCAGGGCATCCGTTCGGAACTTCCCGCCGGCAAGAACGAGAAGGAGCTCGCTTCCCGAACCCGTTTCCCGGGCCTCAATGTCCCTGACCGTAGTTGTCCGGGACGCGTTCAGGATGCGGAGGGCCGAGGTCAGGAGTTCGTTCATCCGGTCCGAGACAAGGGAGCAGGTGCCGACCGGGACATAGTCCCGAACCGAGCCGGGGCTGTTATAGGCGAGGGTCAGGGCCCCCGGCTTCCCCATGAGATGGAAGCGCGCCCTGTTCCTGTAGCCCCAGGGTTGGGGTGAGGGTTTGACGGTCCACACCCCCGGGTCGAGCCCCAAACGGGGGCCGAGCATGTCCCCCACCTGCCTCCTCTTGATCTCGACCTGGAGGCCGTAGTCCATAACCTGATAGGGCGAGCAAGCCCGGTAGTGCTCACAGCGGGGCTCGCGGCGATCCACCGAGGGCTCCAGGACGCCAACGGTCCGAGCCTCGGAGAAATCCGCCCGGTCCCTGGTGATTTCGACCTCGACCAGCTCGCCCGGAAGTCCTTCGTCGGTGAAAATGACCTTTCCCCGGCGGCGGGCGAGACTCCTCCCGGGGTAGACGACGCGCTCGATGCGGACCCGATCGCGGAGGGGGGACGATTCGTCAGCCATGCGCTCAGATCTTCGAAACCGGAAAGGCCTGGTAATCGGAGAGCGAGATCTCTTTCGAGGGCCGGGCCCATTCGACCTTCATTTCGGAAGGCAAGAGCCCCCTCTCGTAGCAACGGACAAAGACCTCTTCCAATCCGCGGATAAAAACCGCCCGGCTTCCGGCCTCACCGTCCCAGTCCTGCAGCCGAGAAGGAAAATCGATGATCGATCCCGATTCCTGAAAACCGTTGATGCTCAGGGTCTGGCCGGCCGCGGCCTCGACCCCGCAGGGCGGGGGTGTTCCGGACCGGACGGCCTTCACGCAATCCCAGAGCTTTTTAAAGGGTTGATCGTACGGAGACCCGTATTCGGTGATGTGTCCGTCCTGATGCACGGCCTTGAGCGATGAATCCCTGCCCGCGACCAGGATCGTGCCCGCTTCGAATTCATAGCTCGCCACCGGCCCAATGTCGACCGCGGAGGCATGAGAAAAGAAGACGAGGATCTCGGTGTCCTCCTCCGTGATGATCCGGCCCGCAACCGTATCGTAGTTTTGGACGCGATACGCCCGGTAGAGTTCGGCGGTCACCCGGGCCGGCCGTGCGCTCCGGTCCGGTGCGTCTCCCAAGAGATAGAGCATGTTGTGAAGGTCTTGGGCCATGGCGTTGTTGGCTGGGCTGTCGAGGATCCAGTGCCCCTCCTCATCCCGGATGCGACCCGCCCAAGGGTTGCGGCCGTAGTAGGCCTCGTCCCTTGGCCAGAGGTAGAGGCAGCGGAGACGCCGCGGCTTTCCGAAGGTCCCGGCTAGGATATCGGCCTTGAGGTTCTGGACGGCCGGACTGAAGGGCCACTGATAGCCCACAGCGGCGAACCGCCCGGTGTCCTTAACGGCGCGGCTCATCTGCAGGACATCCTGGATCACCGCCGCGGCCGGCTTCTCGCAGAGGACGTGACTGCCCTTCGATAGAGCCAGGCAGGTTTGCGGGGAATGAAGATAGATGGGCGACGAAACGACCGCCAGGTCGGCTGTTCGCGCATCGTAGAATTCCTCCAGAGTCGGGTAGATGGGCACCCTGAGCTCCGCGAGCTTATCCTCATGGCGGCTGCGCTGGACCATGGGGTCAACGACGCCCGCGAGCTCGACCAGTTTTTTCTTGGGGCGCGAAAATAACTCCTCCAGATAGCGGGAGCCCATGCCTCCGATTCCGACCAGGGCCAGGGAGACGGGTTTCTTAGCGGCCATGGATTAAGACCCGCTCCTTTTGCCCTTTGGGGACGTCCCCGACCTCAAGCCGGGCCCGGATCCGGACCGGCTCGTGACGCGCGTTGCGGATGGGATGGACGTTTCGGCTCACTGAGCGTTTCTCTCTTGCGATATTCCCGAAGCCCGTCGGCCGGGAGGAACCATTCGGGGCGCGGACTGTCATGGCCTTGCTCCGGTCAAGTTATTATATCCGTGAAAACGAACGCCATCAACAAAGAGGCGTCTTTCGGTGAGGGATCCCCCGCTTCGCGGAAGAGGTCGGGGGTGCGCCGTCCGGCTCAGATCTTTCCGGAGATCGCAGGGAAGGCCACGGACAGGAGACTGTAGGCCGCCAGGAGGAACAGGAACACGGCCAGCGCGATAAAGATATTGCGGAAGGTCCGGGGTTTAAGGAGGTGATGGTATTTGTGCACGTAGCGGACGAGCAAGAAATACCAGAGCAGACTGCCCAGTCCGGCCGCCAGGGAAAACGCGAACTGATAGGACCGTCCGGGAATGAGCAAGCGGTGGGCCGAGACGACTCCGGCCACGCCCAGCCAAAACACGTAGAGTGTGGGGTTGGAGGCATAAAGAAGGATGACCGTGATGACCGGCCGGGGGGATTTACCCGGGGTCTTTGTTGTATCCCGGACGGCGGGATTCTCCCGGGCGTGAAGGATTAGACGAACCCCGATCAGGGTCAGAAGGACGGCTGCGCCTATCTTGAGCAAGACGCCGAACTTCATCAAGGCGGCGCTGATAGTCGATACGCCGAAGAGGGCGATGAGGCAATAGACCGCGTCCAGGAGCGATGCGGTCAAACCTCCCATCATCCCATGAAAGAAGTCGCGCTTCATGGTCTGGGAGACGATGTAGACGTTGATCGGGCCCAGAGGGACGGCGGCTAAAAAGCCGATTACCAAGCCCAATACGATAAACATGTGCGTGAGGCCCGTGGAGAAAGCGTTTCGGACGGCGGAACGTCATACGCCCGCGACTCGGACGAGGCGCGCGCCAAAGAAATAAAGTTTATATCAGAACGCGGAAATGATGTCAAATGACGCCGGGGGAGAGACGTGTTCCGAGTGAGTGCCCGACGCGTCGGCACTCAGAGCTTGGGCATATCGGTGATCTTTTCCTCGTCCTCTTCGAGGTCGGTCTCCAGTCCCAAGAGCTTGGCTGTGCCCTCCAGGATAAGCCGGTAGGATTTCTTGGATTCCTGGAGCGCGGCCAGCTTCTCCCGGACGATTTGCAGTTCCCGCTCGATCTGGGCGTCGATCGAGGTCAACTGCTTCCGGACTTCCTGCATCGTCTTCTTGTACAGATTTTCTTGATCTGGATTTAGCGCCACGTCAGTCTCCTTTTTAAGGTTTCTTCAGGGGTCCTCCCTAGTCTATCACCAAACAAACCTTATCTCGCCTTGAAAACGACACCCACGGGCATCCACGTCTTGACGTTGACTCCGTCCTTCACGGCGGGCTTGAACTTCCACTTCTTGACCGAATCCTCGCTCGCCTGCTCGAACCCGTAGTTCGCGGCGCCCGAGATCTTACGGAGGATGGTCGTGCGGATGACATTCCCGGTCTCGGAAACGAGGGCGCTGACGATGACCGTGCCCTCGACCCCGAATCGTTGGCCGAGAGGCGGGTAGATCGCTTCCGACCTTTGCAGAACGGACGGCTGGGTGTCAACCTGCTCCAGAGGGATGAGGTCGCCCAATTTTGCCTTTTTCGGCGCCTCGGTCTGGGTTTGAGCGGCTGTCGTCGTCCTAGTGGCGGCGGAGCTGTCCTCCGGAGCGGCCTGGGCGGCCAGTTTCTGGTCCTGAACACGCGGCGTCTGCACCGGGACGAGCGGCTGGAAGAGCTCGATCGGCACCCCTTGGTTTTCCTGGGCCGGCCCGGTCTGGGCGGTAACCGTGGGCGCCTGCTTGGCTTCCGTGGTCGTCGTGCCCGCGGCGTTCTTTGCTCCAGCAGGGTTCGTCCCCGGTTTGGCCGGGTTCGAGGTCGGGATCGAGGCGGGTGCAGAGACGTTTTCTTCGGCCGGGTTCTGAGTCAAATTGGAATCAGTCGCGTTGTTAGGATTGGCTGCGGTCGTATCGGTCGCGAGCGAGTTGGCCGCGGGTTTGGGGTTGGACTTGCCGGACTTCATCAAGAGGAACGCGGCCGACCCTCCGCCGATTACCAGGACGGCGGCCAGCACGGCTGCGGCCACCGGGAATTTCTTCTTGGGGTGCTCAGCCGCGTAGGAGTCGAACAGGGCGCCCTCGGGCTTCTTGACCGGAGGTTCCAGGCGTTCCCTCTGAACTTGGGGCGCGGGCCGGGCCGTCGCCGGCTTCTTTTCCGGCAGGGAAGGGAATATATCCTTTTCGCTGGGTTTGGTCTTCTCGAAGATCTCGGGCTTTTCGAGGGCTCGGCCGAAAAAGACGTCCTTGTCCGTGTGGGTCTCATGAAGAGGTATGTGGGCCGGCTCATGGACGGTTTCGCGATCCAGGCCGCGCGCCGTCTTAGGAAGAGACTCACGGCCGGTTTCGCGATCTAGGCCGCGCGCCGTCCTAGGAAGAGGCTCACGGCCGGTTTCTCGATCCAGGTCGTGCGCCGTCCTAGGAAGAGGCTCACGGGCGGTTTCATGAATGGCTTTATGCCCGGTCTCGCTCAGAACCTTGTGGACCGTTTCATGGGGAGGATGGCGGATCGGCTCAAGGAGGGAATCGAGCTTGTCCATCTGCTCCTTTTCCTTTTTCTTCTCCCGCTCCAAAGCCTTGACCGACGCCCTAAGTTTTTCGGCGTCAATGCCCACCTCGGACAGAGTGGTTTTCAGGAGGTTTTCGACTTCGTCGGCCGAACTCACTTTCTTCGTTTTTTTGTCGGGACCGCTCGACATCGATTCGAGCTCATCCAGGAAGCCTTTTCCGGTCTTTTCATCGTCACTCATGGCTCATCCTTCTTGATCCTCGAACGTCCAATATCCCTGAATTCCTCCCTTTTTAAGGCATCGAGGTCGAACAGCGAAACTGACACCCATTTTGTCGTTAGTCCTCCGAGCCGAGCCCTGGAATTCTAATATCGGCTTTAATATTTATCGTTCCGGGCCTTCTAAAGGTCAATCACCCCTAAAGGTGATTTGGGCGATGATTTTTCGACATTTCCGAGATGACGCCGATGTCCAAAAAAGTGGATTGACCGGCTGTTTTCCGGGGTAATCATGCTCCCGGCGACCGGGGCCGCCCGCCCCATTCCTTATCCTTGCGTTTTTTCCCGGGCGATCTTTTTCAGCTTTTCATTGGCCATGATCGCGATGTCTACTCGGCGGTTGAGCTGGCGGCCCTCCTCCGTGTCATTCGTCGCGACGGGCTGGACCTCTCCGTAGCCAGTGATCGTAAAACGCGTGGTTTTGACCGGAATCTGGCTCAAATAGGCCGCGACGGACCCTGACCGGTCCTTGCTCAGCTTCATGTTGTAATCTTCGGGGCCTGTGGAGTCGGTATGTCCCTCGATGAGGACGTTCGTGTCTTCATACTTATTGAGAATGCGGCCGAGGTTCGTCAGGTTCTGCTTGCTCTGTTCCCGGAGGTCGGATTTGTCCACGTCGAAAAGCAGGCCGGAATTGAACGTGATCTTGATGCCTTCGCCGACGCGCTCCACGCGGGCGCCCTCGAGGTCACGCTGCATCTCCTCGGCCTGCTTGTCCATATAGTGCCCGATGTAAGCCCCGGCCGCGCCGCCGATCGCTGCGCCGATGATGGCTCCGACAATGGTGTTGCCGGCCAGCCTGCCGATGATGCCCCCGACCACGGCGCCCGAGGCCCCGCCGATGACCGCTCCCTTTTGGCTTCTGTTCATGGAGGCGCAGCTCAGGCAGGCCAGGCACAGGCTGAGCGTCAGTATGACCGAGAGTGTTCTTTTCATACCCCACCTCCTCCAAGAAGCCAAGGCGCTAAGACCGCAGCGCCTGTATTCCTAGCCTCATCGCATTACATCATCTTCATCGTGAGAATTCAAGAAAAATCTTGGCCGTGAGCTAAAGAAAACGGAGCCCGGCGAGGCTAGGAACGGCGATCGTCCTTAAGGCCGCCCCGCAATCGAGAACTGACCAGGCTGATGATCCTGTCCCTGAAAACGACCCCCAGCACGAAAAGGATGAGCGCCGCCGCGGATACAATAAGGACCGACCAGTAGTGTTTTTTCTGGAGGTTGGCGCCGATGTAGGCGGAACCCAGAAGCCCGGGAAACCTGGCCAGCATCGATATCAGAAGGAACTTCATCGTCTTGATGGGAGTGAGCCCGGCGACGTAGGTCAGGACGTCCTTGGGGATGCCAGGAATAAGAAACAGGACAAAGACCATCACTTCGGATTGGGGCCTGTTGATGAGAAACTCAAAACGATCGAGACTTTTGCCCGGCACCAGGGCTTTGACCAGGGAAAACCCCACGGCCTTGACGATGAGAAAAGTGACGAGCGTGCCCAGGGCGACGCCGACGACGGAATAAAGGGACCCCAAGACCGTGCCGAAGACATACCCGCCGGCGAGCTGAATCACCTCGCCCGGAATGAACGCCAGAATAACCTGGATCGCATGGATAAGAATATAAACGAGCGGCGCCGCCAACCCGTAGGAAAGAAGGTACTGCCGGGTCTGCTCGGGCCGGCTGAAGAGTTGGGTGATGGCAGGCCCGTACTTGATCGTCAGGAAGCCGACCGCGGCCAGAAATAAAGCCATCAGCACCGCTTGGACGGCGATTCGTGTTCTGTTCCGATCGGTGCTCATGGTCGCTCGAAGATCTGGTCGAGGATGCGGAGTGGAGATGGCCGTCTGACCGGATCGCAACGTATCATACCGAAAGGCTCCCTGCCGTTCAAGCCGGGTCGGGCAAATCAGGGATACAATACCAATTCACCTTTTTTAGGAAAGCGTGCGGCGAGCGTATCACGAACGCCGTTCTCATCCGAAGGCCGTTTCCCTCCCTCTGGCTATATCACCACGGCGTAGCCGATTTTCAGGAAGAACGTCCGGTCCATCCGGGTGATATCGATCCCTTGCAGGCCGAGAGCGTTATCCGAGTAGCCGAGAAAGAGAACGGTCTGGGGGTTGATCTTGTAAGAGAACAGAAACTGGGTAAAGAGTCCCCTGGCCCTCGGGTCCACCGGGAAAATGTATCGATCTGGCGCTCGATCGACGTCCTGATACTGGAGGATGGCTCGGACGAATGACCGCACGCTGAAATTGTAGATGAGTCTGACCTGCGTCAGGTTGGCCGTGTACGTCCGCAGGCCGTCGCTCTCGAGTCGCTCCAGGCTATGTGACAGGTTGATGTTGAAGTTACGTCCCAACCCAAGCTCGGCCTGAGGTCCCAGGCGCAGGACCGAGGCGGCAGACCGTCTCGGGTTAGGCCTTGCGCCGGCTCCGGAAGCGGCGGACCTTTATCAGGTTGCCGCAGGTCGGCCCGCACCATTTGCGGGTCTGATTCTTGCTGCTGTCGGAAAATATCCAACGACAGTCTTTGTTGTCGCAGACTTTTAAGCGCGAGACCTCACCGTTGGCCAGGGTATCGGCGAAGGATGAGATGATCTCGGCCAGGATCGAGGCTTCCGTCCGGCGGACCGGCTCGAGCTTGACCCTGGCTCGGCCGTGCCTGACGTCCAGCCTCCGGATGAGCGGGGACTTTTCAAGGTAAGGATTTAAGTCCCGCAGACCCAAACCCCTGCCCCGCCGGCCCAGGGTGATGGCGTCAGCCTTTTTTTGGAGGATCCGGCGAAGCTTGCGGAGAGCCGGCAGAAGCCGCTCCCGGGGCATGGGCCGCGTCTCGAGTCCCCAGCGCTTGAGGAAATCGTCCAACCACTTCGGGTCGTCGAGCGAGTCCACGCGCTTCCCGGTGCCGAGGTAGTCGTGCCGGTCGCTATTGAGGAATTCCATCCAGAGGTTGGCGCTCATCGTGGTCTTTCCATTTTCCAGTTGACAATTATACCAAGTTAAGATAGAATTTGCCAGGTAACTACCAAAAAGATATATGATGGTTACAGGAACCAGCGGGGCCGGGGGTTCCGCCGGGAGGAGGATCGCATGAAAACATCACGCCTTCACGACTGGGCCGCCTCGCGAGGGATGGCCTCCCGGGTCGTCGGCCTCGGCGCGCTGGAGCTCGTCCGCTCCAGGCTCGAACGTCTCGCCGCGGAGGGAGCGCTCGAGGCCGGATTCGTCAGCAAGTCGCTTGGCGGCTTCCGCTACCTGAAAGGCCGGAGGGTGGAAACACCCCGCACCCTGGTTCTGCTGGCCTTACCTCGGCCGGCTCACCTCGTCACCTTCCGGCTCGGAGAGAGGGACATCGAGCTCGTCCTGCCGCCGACCTATGTTCAGTACACGCCGAGCTTCGACCTCGTCCGGGGCTGGTTCCGGGACGATCTCGGCCTCGACCCGAGCCAGGCCGACCTGGTAAGCGCCCCCCTGAAGTCGCTCGCCGCCGCGGCGGGGCTCATCCTTTATGGCCGGAACAACCTCGGCTACGTCCCCGGCCTGGGAAGCTTCGTCCAGCTTGTCGGCCTCGCCGCGAGCTTCGACCTTGTGCCCGACGGTGAGCTTCGCCGCATCGAGGACCAGAGTCTTGAGCTTTGCCATACTTGCCGCGCCTGCCAAAAAGCCTGTCCGACGGGGGCCATGGGCGAGGACAGGTTCATGCTCAGGGCCGAGCGGTGCTACACGATCTTTTCCGAATCGCTCGACCCGATCCCGGAAGAGATGACGATCCCTTCGCCTCGCTGCCTCGTCGGATGCCTGAAATGTCAGGAGGTTTGCCCGGAGAACAAAGGTCGGCTGCAATACGAGAAAACCGGCGTGACTTTTTCTGAAGCCGAAACCGCGGCCATGCTCCATGATCCCCTTGAAAAGCAGGCGGACGTCTGGACGAACATCAGGGCCAAGTTTGGAGCCTTGGGAATATCGGAGGACACCCGAGTCTTTGCTCGGAACCTGCGCTTTCTCATGAAAAAAACCGGGCTCAGCCAATAGGCGTTCTTACGCTAAAACCGTGCCAAGAGCCTCAAACACGCCCGAGTTTCCGTCGTATGGGCTCCTGCCCGTTGTGGAAGTCAAGCAAGAGGACGGTGATGCGCCGCGGAGAAGCCTACCAATCCGAGACGGAATCAAGACGGATACGCTTGTTCTCTTTCTTCTCGGAGCCGATATCCGTGTCTTGTCCGTGGCCCGGATAAACTTTCGTGGCGTCGGGGAGGATCCGGTACAGTTTTTGGACAGAACGGATCTGGTCCTGCCGGGAACCTCCCAAAAGATTCGTGCGGCCCACCGATCGGAAGAACAGCACGTCTCCCGAAAGAAGAATACTGTCGGTCGTGAAACACATCGACCCCCGGGAATGGCCCGGCGAGAAGATCGTCCTGATTTCGACCTCACCCAGCTTGTAAACCTGGCCGTCCTCAAGAAAAATATCGGGGGGCCCGAAAATACGAAAATCATATTCCAGCCACTTGGCCGTGCCCGGATTTTGTTTCAACTGGGCCAACTTTTCCGGAGGAGAATTTTTTATGATCCAATCCCGCTCGAGTTGGAAATCTTCCCAATCGAGGCGGTTGTAGCAGAGCTTGGTTTGCGGATATTTGGCCCTTACCGCCACGACGCCTTCGACGTGATCCATATGGACATGGGTGGCGAAGATGTATTTCAACTTCAAACCCTTGGAGTCGATGATCGCGGTGAGGCTTTCGATAGGTCCGCCCACGTCGAACAAGGCCGCTTCCTTGCTCTTTTCGTCATAGAGCAGGTAGCAGTTTGTTTCAATGGGACCCGTCACCTGGCGCTCGAGCACCAGAGTTCCCGAACTCGACACGCCAAGGGCGGGGACGAAGAGCAACCAAAAAATAAGGGCCAAACGGGCCGTTTTTTTTATTTTCCCCTCCTGCTTCCGATTTTACAGGGCCGCCGGGCCTCTATTTCACCCGGGTGTAGCGGTCTTCCATGCTCTTGAATTCCTTGCCGTCGGCGAGGCCCATGTACATTTCCTGGACGTATTCATCCGGGCCCAGGATCCGGGTCACCATCCGGACGGGCGTCGTTCCTCCCGTCGGGTCGGCCCATTTTCCGATGTCGGTCCAGGTCTTTGTGGCCGGGTCATAGGTTCCCGTGAGAAGGAAGAAGGCCGTCGAGCTGTTGTCGATCCATAAGGTAAGGAATTTTTTCTGGATGTTGTCGTAGCCGGCGATCCGCATTCCCTCAAAGGGCATATTCATCATCGTGCCCGAAAATTTCTCCATGAGGAAGCGCCCGCCCATGATCAAAAGGAATTCGGACGTGTTCTGGCTTATCTCGGGCGGGTTCCCCGGGAATTGCCACATGGTCGACAAGACGTCCCATTTCCCGACAAAGTACTTAAGCAGGCCGTGGTTCTCCGTGACGGCCATGGCCTTCATGTAGGCCTCCATGGCTTTCTGCTGATCTTCCCGAGATTGTTGAGAAAAGAGCGTGCCTGCGGATAAAAGAAAAGCCAGGGCCAGGCACGAGATGAGGATGATCTTTTTCATGGGAGTCTCCTTTTGCGATCAACTTGATTCTAGCACAGGCGAAGGGCCAAAGAGGCGACCCGGACCCCTCCCCGGGCTGCCCAACCCGAACCCGGAATCGGCAGGAGTTGCGACTGCGTAATGGACGGGGTGATCCCGTCGGGCTTCTTGACTCCCGCGCGAAGGCCAAGATAAGATGGGCTGGCACGAAGGGAATTCGCTTCCGCTCCAAGGGGAGGGATCGACGAAAGCGAACATATTCTTTCTCGGGGTTTAAAATGAAAAAAATACCGCACCGGGCCGCATTTCGTTTCATCTTGATTTTGGCCGCAGGGATAGCGGGAATCGCGCTTCCCGCCGGCCCGCAATTCCAGCCGTTCAATCAGGATGATCCCTGCGCGATGTATCGGCAACCGGGTTTTCCCATGTCCTGCGTTCCGGTCAAGATCTTCGTGGCGGACGCCGTAGAGGAAAAAACGGTCGATACATATTGCGATCCTCCCGGTCTTCTTCCCTGCAATGAAAAGGAATATACCAAGCGCCACCTCCTCTTCGATTATGAGGCCGAAGCCTCGGGCATGCTCCTCTTTAAAAAGGACTTTTCGGAATTTCATATTAATGTCCGAGGAACGCCCGGCCTGACTCGGATCAACAGGATCGAGGGCTACAACCAGTGGTTCACCCAAAAGGGGGGCTCCGCGACGCGAATGTGGCACAAAAGGCTGTTCCCTCAAGGTCCCGCCACGATCCGCATTCCGATGAGTCTCGTCGTCAACTATCCGCCCGGGGAAGGGACGAAGACGAACATCAGCTTCTCCCCGGTGGACATCGGTTCAAGCGACGAAGAGTTGCCCACGACTAGCGGGTCGAGGATGGGGTCGGAGTCCGAGGGTCCCAAACCCTGGATGTTGACTCCCCAAGAGATGAAGCAGATCATCGCCGGCGGGGGGTTCAGCAAGACCTTTGAGTGGCGATTATCCCAACCCGACGGAAAGAGCTACGAGGACCATCGCCTCGTCATTCGCCTGGAGATCGGCGAAGGCCAGCCCGAAAAGCCGGGTGTCCTTTCTGTATCGCCCGGAGACGGGCTCGTTTCCAGCGGACCGGACGAAAAGGATGCTTTTCAACCCTCCTCGAAAACATACACCTTACGAAACACCGGAAATTCTCCGATCAACTACACCATCTCCAGGGGTGAAGCCTGGCTCGACCTTTCCCAAACCCAGGGAAGCCTGAGCCCCAAGGGAAGCGCGAGCCTGACCGTATCGATCAACGACAGCCAAGCCAAAACCCTGAAAGAAGGAACCTACAAGGATACGGTCGCCTTCACCAACGCGACCAACGGCAAGGGCAACACCTCGCGTCCGATCAAGCTCGTCGTCGGCGAGCAGCAGGAATGGGAGGTGAAACTCACCGGGCAGGAAACCGACGACCTGGGCGGCGCGCTCATGACCATCAAGCTGGAAAAAGCCTGGAAAATGATCACCGTGGATTACGGCGTTCGATTCGACTACACGTTGGTCGCCCGGTTCAAGATCAAGAAGGAAAAGGGCGTCTGGAAATATCAGTCCGGTGTGATCACCGCTGCCGTCCCCGTGGGCTTTTCCAGCAATTTCGACACCGACGTGTTCTTTGTAAAAAAAACAATCTGTAAGAACTGCCAGGACGTGCCCAAGATGAAGGGCGAGAGCCTTCCGGGTGATGTTTACAATAAATCCGTCGAGCTCGCGTGGCCCAGCGTCACCACCTGGGTCATTGTGACCAATAAGCTGAAGCTTCAGTTTGAGTCCAAGGAGAAATCTCAGCAGGGCTGGAGCGACAACTATTTCGCGTCGGTCGAATTTTTCGACCGGGCGCGCGATCACAAATTGCCGCTGAAGAACGGAGAGGTTTCGTTCAGCGTCACGAAAAGGAGCGCCCAGCAAAGGTACAGGCTGGACAAGCGCAAGCCCATCAACATCAGCTACAGGTATGTGCTGAAAAGGATTCGCTGACCTCGTCGGTTATCGATCCCGAGTCCGCAGCGGCCCGGGCTTGGAGAGCTGCCTCCGCCCGGAACAAGCCTCGGCTCACTCGTTTTGTGTTTGGAGGGAAATGCCAGCAGAGGACTTACGGGGATCGACAACGATAATGGTTTCCCTAGTTTTGCCCCTCCCGGGCACTTCATAGCGCGCCGTATTTTTTCAGGTCTCGATCGTAGAGCTTCTTTTCCCGATCGACGAGCTTCCCGAACCTGGGATCGCCCCGCAGTCTGTCGTAGAAGGGGTTGTGGACGAGGTTCTGGTAATAAAGGTAAGGATTGAATACTGTACCCCGAATCTCCTCAGCGAGGGCCCGCAGCGCTTCGTCATTCATCCCCAGGAGGGCATAGACCTCGGAATTCTTGTACAGGGCGAGGGCCTTGTCCCTTTCTCCCCGGATCGCCAGGAGAAGCGCTCTATACTGCCGGACCCATTCCGCGTCAGGGGTCGTCTTTTCCCCCCTCCGGACAAGCTCTTCGGCTTTCTCATAGCGCTTCATCATGATCTGGAGGGCGATATTTCTTCCCGGATAGACGAGCGGTTCAACGGGCGGTGCGAGCTCGAAATATTTTTTGAAATTGGAATCGGCCTTTTCGTATTCTCCCGAGTACATGTAGCACATGGCCAGCTTATACGGCGTCCAGAAATTATAGGGATCGAGCTCGATGGCTCTTGACAGGTATCGGATCCCCTGGTCGTATAGGCCCTGATACAGATAGCACATCCCGGTGAGGAAAGCGACATCCCCCAGATTGGGATTGATGTCGAGCGCTTTTTTGCATAGTTCGAAAGCCTTCTCCCGCTCGCCCTTGTGTTCGTAAAGGGAATACGCCAGCACGGCGTTCGTGAGGGCCGAGGACGGGTCGAGCCGGTGGGCCGCTTCGGCGTTTTTTTGATACATCTCGGCGTCCCGCTCATTATTCGTGATCTGGTAATGATACTCATAAGCCCAGCACAATCCGTAATAAGCCATGGCATAATCCGGGTCGAGCTCCAGGGCTTTGTTGAACATCTCGACGCCGGTCTTGAAATCCTCCTCCTTGAAATAGAGGACGTATTTGCTCTTGATGAAGGACATCCCCTTCATGTAGTACTCATAGGCTTGAAGATTCTTCGGCCGTTCTTTGTCAGCGCCCGCGGCCGCCCCGGGGAGGAGCTTGACCTCCAGCGCCTCGGCGATCTGCCTGGAGATCGATTCGGAAAGATCGAACAGGCCTTTCACCTCCTGGTTGAACCGGCTCGACCAGATGACGGAATTCGTATCCCTGCTGGTGAGCTCGGCGAAGACCCGGATGATGTTCCCTTCTCTAAGGAGCGTCCCGTAGAGTATGTTCGCAACACCCAGCTCGGTCCCTATCTGATGGGCGTCTTTATCGGTGTTCTTATAGTGCTGGACGGAATTCGTGCCCGTCACCTTCAACTCCTGGAACTGGGACAGCCGGACCATGATGGATTCGGCCAGGGAGTCACAGAGGCCCTCCTGGTCCTTCTGCGGGCTGCGGTCTTTGAACGGCAGGATGGCGACGGAGTTCTTCCAGACGAAGGCCGGCGGCGCTCCCGTTGCGGACCTTCGGGACCATCGGAGATGAAAAATGAAGTACGCCGCGGCGATCATGATGAGCGCCACGAGGATCGCACCCGAGGCAACCAGCACGGCCGGGTATCTTTGAAAAACTCTTTTTCCCGGCGCCTTTGAGGGCGAGAGCGGCTCGGCCCTCGGCAGATTCTTCTTGATGCCGGCAAGGTCCATCAAGAGGTCATCCGCACTTTGGTATCTGAGTTCTCTTTTTTTCTCAAGGCAGCGGAGGATCAGCCGGCTGAGCGCTTCCGGGACCTCGGGGTTCATGGCCCTTGGGTTGGGCGGCAATTCCGTTTTGTGTTTGACGGCTGAGCCGATCGGGCTGCCGCTCTGGAAGAGGCTTTTGCCGGTCAGCATTTCGAAAAGGACGGCTCCCAGGGCGTAGAGGTCCGACCGCTCGTCGGCCTCCTCACCGTCCACCTGTTCGGGAGCCATGTATTCAGGCGTGCCGACGACCATCCCGGGCATCGTCAGGCCGCCGGCCCCGGTTGACCGGGCGATGCCGAAATCCATGATCCGGGCGTTGCCCGCCTCGTCGATCATGATATTCTGAGGCTTCAGGTCGCGGTGGATGACGCCATAACGGTGGGCCTCGGCCAGCCCTTCGCAGATTTGGGCGGCAATGCCGACGGCCTTGCCCACAGTCAGCCGGCCGGACCGCCGGATGAAGCTCCGGAGGTTTTCGCCCGGGACGTATTCCATCGTGATGTAATAAACGCCTTCCTGCTGGCCGAGATCGTACATCCGGCAGACGTTCTTGTGGGAGATCGTGCGGGCGAGCTTGAGCTCGTTCCGGAAGCGGACGATGGTCGCCTCGCTGGCGGCAATCTCCGGATTGAGCAGCTTGAGGGCCACCTTTTCATCGACCTCTCGGTCGTGAACCTTGTAAACGGCTCCCATTCCTCCCCGGCCAAGCTCCTCGATGACCTGATAGCGGCCGGCAATGATCGTTCCCGTGACCGGCCGGAGTGCGGCCGTATCCCGAGATGAACCCGGGGGCTGTCCCCTGAAGGGTCCGCCTTTCTGGGAGGGTGAAAATGTTTCGGTCGGGGAAGAGTCTCCGGTTCCAGCCGGCGCGAGGAGGGCGGCGCAATTCCCGCAGAACTTCGTGTCGGACGGATTCTCAAAACTGCACTTGGGACACCTACTGGTCATGCCGAGCCCTCGTATGTGCTTATATTATTAGGTATTTCCGGCGCTGGAGTCAATTCGGGCCTGAGACTGCCGATAGGGGAGCGACGTGGAATTCAGGGAGGGGCAAAGACGTGAATTTACTAGCAAATAACGTGGGGTGAGCAAAGAGACGATTCTCGAACTGCTTTTATCGCCTATATTAGGCCTGTTTCCATCGCCTAACAGATAAACGAACTAAGCCAAATCCTCAAAAATGGAATCTAAATCGGAAATTTCTAACGAACCCTTTGAAGAGTTCCCCGCGGCTTGCCGCGTGGGATGAATTCATGCCTTTCCGAGGGGGTTATAAGGGGGACCGGAAAGTCCCCCTTATCCGCATAGGCCCTTGCTCGCTGATATGATAAAGTACGAGGGTGACACTGAGGCGGACGAGTCATTCGGTCTACGACACATCCTACCATCTGGTTTGGTGCCCTAAGTATCGGAAAAAGATCTTCGATCGGGAGGAGGTCCGGGAACGAGCGGAACAGATGGTTAGGGAAATATGCGAGGCGTACGATATCGAGGTTTTGGAAATGGAACTCATGGAGGAACATATCCATCTTCTGGTATCGTTTTCGCCGAGTCGGTCGATAGGGGACGTGGTGAGAATCATAAAAAGCCTGAGCGGGCGAGGGTTGTTCCGCGAGTTCCCGAGTTTGAAGAGAAGGTTGTGGGGCGGGGAGATATGGGCAGACGGCTACTTTGCCCGGACAGTCGGAGACCGGATGACTCGGGACGTTATCACGAAGTATATTCGACATCATCGCGAACTAGAGCAAGGGCCTGCGCAGCTTCCTTTGAAGCTGCGCTCTTAATGCCCCGCGGCTTGCCGCGGGGATATTTACTATGGGTCCCTCCTCGGCCAATCTTCCGCTGATTTAAGGCCATCCGATGGCCCCATTCTCTCAATGATGGATAGGCTTAGAAATTATGGGCAATATCTAGTGAAGTCCTATAGTCGGGTCCCAATGTAGTCAATCTCCTTGCCACTAGAACCGTCAGCTGCCAAAACTTTGTAAAACTATAATCAAAGCCGAATTTGGCGACTATTATGTTGCTGTCACTGCCTTTTGTTGAACTTGTATGACCCTTAGCCTGCGCAAAAACATCCCACCTTGGCGTAAACTGATACGCACCGCCGATGCTATAAATCATAAAATCCCTGAAATCTTTGCCTGTCATTTGAAAGCCGAGTTGCGCATTAATTATAAGACCACTAATCCTTTTGGAAACGATTCCGCCAACTATCGCACTTGCGCTCCCATCGCCAAGCCCCTTGCTTTTGCTTCCAGTCGGCAATACCAGGGCAGAAATTAGGGCTATTGCGTAGTTGTTCCGATTGAAAAACTTAAACTTAGCATCAATTTCAGTATCAGCAAGTCCGTTATTTTTATCAACGCCGTTCGAGGCATTTTCTCTTGTGAAAAGATAAGGAACTGCCAAAGTCACATCTAAATCTTTTAATACTGTTGCGGTTAGGTCAACCTCTGGGGATAATTGAGATCCATTGCTAAGCTTATCGTAGGTCAAAATGAATTCTACAGTAGCAGGCACCACTTTAGCCTTTTCTTCTAAGCTAAAAAGCGAAAAAGCCATAATAGAATCCTTTAAAGTGAAAGCACTATCACGATGCAATGGGTCCACTGCAAATACAACTGACGGAGACACTAACAATATAACAACGAGAACAACAAAAGGATACCTGTTCATTTTGTCCTCCCTAAAATCTTATATTATTTATCTCGAATGAAACCCTGTGGGCAAAAAAATTACCTCCCCCCTGGTTTTTGAAATGGATTCGTGCTCAGCCCCCTCTTGCGAAATAGGCACCCAATCTTTAGTCGAATATTAAAGGCATGAATGGAAATTATGCATCATTTCGCCCAAACACTCCCGCCCATCCATTCCCTTATCTCTCGCTAAGCTTCTTCCTGGATTTTCCTCTTAGATTGACATTCAGAGAGATGACCGATGTCGAAGCCCTTGAATGACTTCATCATTAAAATAATTTGGATTATAGAATTCTGAAAGGCTCTTTCCGCTAACTTTTCCGTTGAGCTTGATTTTGATAGGCCCTTCATTCTTTTCAAAGTAGTTGGAATACAGGGCTTTAATAAATATCTTAGTTTCCTGAAGTGTCGTTTGCATTTCTTTTGTCTCCGCCATCATATTTCTTAGGTCGAATTCCAGTGTGTTCTTCATCTTGGAATTCATCCTGGCGTCGTATATCTATCAAAAAGAATTGGCGCTCAATCGTCCAGGTTATGCCCCCACCAAATCGGTCAAGGTATAATGAGAGAAATTTCCTGGTAAGCAATGAATTGAGCCTAGACAGCATAATCAGAGTCAACCGTAGTATAGACATCTTTCGTGTCACAAATATGTCACAGATTCGATTGAAGAGCGCGCAAACTACGGAATTGGAGCGCAAAGGAAGGAACGGGGCAAAGGGTTGGATTTAAAAGCAAATAAGGTGGGGTGAGTGAGGGGTCTCGAATCCCCAACCTTCGGAGCCACAGTCCACTTGTTTATAGACTTAATTGAATGATTTTAATGGAGATACGGTGGGCCTAATTTCGACGATCTCCGCTTGCTTTCCGATCTTTTGAAATAACTCGGCGAGTTTCCTGACCGCTGCCTTCAAGTTCTGCTCTGTCGGTTGGCAGTATCTCATTGTCATCTGGATCGAAGCATGGCCCAGGATCTTGCTGACCGTGACTAGATCAACGCCAGCCTCGATCATCCGGCTCGCGGCCGTGTGTTGCAGATCTTGTAAGCGTACGCCCCGGATCCCCGCCCGTCCGCAGGCGGCCTTGAACGCCGTATTTGTGCCACAACGGCGTGCTTCCTGAGGAAGGCGATGATCGACATCACGCCGACGCATAAGGGATGGATCAGAGGGTCCAATTCATAGAGCTTCCGGATCACGGCCGCCCAGCCACTGGAGGGGATGCGCAGAAACTCCTCCTCGACCATGCGGAGAGCGAAAGCGGCCAGACCACTTCTGAGACAAAAAGGGGGCGGCGGGCCCTTGCCCGCCGCCCCTGGTCTGAATTCGCTGTCAGCCGGCTGACGCCGTGTCAGGCCGTCAGAAGATCAAGCGAATGCCCAGCCGGGCGCGGCGCGGCACGACGAGTCCGAGCAGGTCGTGCCCATCGGTGGATAAGCCGTAAGTCGGGTCGAGAGCTGCGGGGTAATAGTCGTAGTTGAGCCGGGTGCCCCAGTTGGTGATGGTGTTGTCGTTGAAAACGTTGAAGACGTCAAACATGACTCCGATCTGGTACTTCCCGTTGATGGTGAACGTCTTCTCCAGCCTCAGGTCGAGGTTTTTGTCCATGGGGTAATGGTGCGAGCCGCGGGGTTCGACGTAGAAGGTGATCCGGCCCTGGCTGAACCTCTTGGTCCGCAGTTCCGTCGCCCAGGTGCCGTTGGTGCTGCCGTGGAAGAAGGCGCTGAAGTTGATCCCGAAAGGCAGGACGTAGGTCGCCTGGGCCTTGATCTGGTGGGTGTTGTCGTTGGTTTCGTAGCCATCGACATTTATCCAATGGTTCGGGTCGTTCAGTTTCCACGACCCGCCCCAGCCGAGGTCGAGAGCCGCGTTGTTGTTATCGACCGTGCCCTTGGTCTGGGAATAGACGTAGGACAGCATCAACTGCCACCGGTTGGAGAATCGTTTCTGGAACAGGAACTCCAGGCCCCAGTAATGGCGGTAGGGGTTGATCGAGCCCAGCGGCAGGTCGCTGAAGACGCCGGTCATGTTCTCCAGGTTGGTGATCTGCCAATCCGGATTGTCGGCCCCTCCCACCAGGTCGTACACGGTAAAGGTGTCATTGCCGTTGACGGGAATCGCGGTGTAGACCGTCTTTGGCTCGTAGACCGCGTTCTTGTTATAGAAGCCGATGAAGTTGTGCCAGCTGCGGTTGATGTAGGTGATGGAGAACGAAGCGTCCTTGAACAGCTCGCGCTCGATGCCGGCCGTCCATTGCTCCATGTAGGGGTGCTTGATGTTCGGGTCCATGGTCCAAGTGCCGTGGACGTTGCGGCTTGTTTCGTACCAGCTTTGGCTCAGAACGTCCCATGCGTAATAGATCTTGTCCGAAAAAAAGTTCGGGCTCAACCGGTCGAGAATACTGGCATACATCCCATCCGTGAACTGGCCCCAGTGGGCCTTGAGGATGGTCGTCCTGTCGCCCAGGATGTCGAAGGTGAAGCCGATCCGGGGAGCCAGCCTGGCGGCATTATACTGGACCCCGTCGCCACCATTGATCGTACCCCAGTTCTGGCTGAAGCGCAGGCCGAGGTTGATGTTCAGGCGATCCGTGATCTGCCATGAATCTTGGGCGAAAGCTTCAAGGCGTGTGTAGCGGGTGTTGAGTGCGTAGCCGACGTACTGGGTGGCGATGTAGGGGCCGGTGTAGTCATACTGGGAGCCAAGGTACGAATAGTAGGACGGTCCCCAATAATCCTCGTAGTACGTGGCGTTTGCGCCGGTATAGCCCTGCTTGTTCTTGATGATGGCGTGCTCGAATTCCACGCCGAATTTGAAGTCGTGGCTGCCCATGATGAAGTCGTCGGCGTAGTGGGTCAGGCTGGCGTTGATCTGGCCACGCGTCCGGTCATGCTCCTCGTAAAGACCGTAGTTGTAATGCAGCTTGTTGCCGCTGCCCGGGCCGCCGCCCGGAACGCTGGCCGGAGCGTCGTCATCGAAGAAATGGCTGTAGACATCCCGTCCGGTGCGGGGGTTAAGGTTATAGTAGCCGGTGAAGCCCGCGGCCTTGATGTCGATGAAGGTCTTGGGGCTAAGGATGGTGGTCAGGCTGAAGTTCAAAATGTAGTTCGGGTCTTGCTGATTGAGCGTTGCTTCGGGCAGGATCGTGGCGCTGGCCGCGCGATATGTGCCGTTGTAGTTGTCGGCTTCAAAGGAGAAGTTGAGGTTCGTCTTGGCCGAAACCTGGGAGTTCAACTTCAGAAACGCACGGGGCTGCTTATAATCCTGGGCCAGAGGGAAGCCGGTGACCCAGTTCCAGGTTTCAAACCACTGCAAGCCTCCGAAGAACCATAGCTTGTCCTTAATGATCGGGCCCCCCAGCTGGACATTGGCGTCCATCATCCGCTGCTGGGGCGAGGTGATGTCCGGCCAGTCGGCGACATAGTTGGCATTATTGTCCGTGCCCCAAACGCCGTGGCCTGCGGTATTGTGGCCCTGGTAGTCGAGTTCGACCTGGCCGGAGAATTTGTTGCTGCCCTGCTTAGTGACTAAGTTGAAGATGACCCCGGTAAAGTTGCCGTATTCGGCCGGCAGGCCGACGCCCATGACCTTAGCTTCCTCGATGATGTTGTCGCTCAAGAAGACCCAGGCTGTGCCATAGTCCGGGTCACCCACGCCCACGCCGTCCATCTGCCAGGAAATGCCCCGGCCCGTAGGCGCGCCGTAGGCCACCTGCGAGGTCACGGCGGGGGCCATGTTGACGATATCCCTCGTGAACTGCGAATAGGGGATGTTCCTCAGGGTTTCGTTGCTCAGGGTGACGGAGGCTGTTTCCGTTGACTTGATATCAACGGTGGGCGATTGGGCCATGACCGTGACCTGCTCCTCGACCGCGGTCGGCGCGAGGGCGAAGTCCATGGTCAGGGTCATCGTGGTTGTCAGCCGGATGTCTTCGCGGAGCACGGCCCGGAACCCATGCAGTTCGGCCTTGACGTCGTAGGTCCCCGGGGGCAGGGCCGGGAAGCGGTAGAAGCCGTTGACGTCCGTGACCTGCGTCCGGACGCCCATGATCTTTACGCTGGTCAGGGTCACCGTGACCCCCGGCAGCGGGTTGTTTTGATCATCGGTCACTTTCCCCACGATGGCGCCGGTTTCGCGCGACTGGGGAAAGGCCAGGGGAGTCAGGAGAAGCAGGAGGACGACCAGAGATAGGATGGATTTGACTTTCATAGTACCTCCTTATGTCGAGTGCAAGAGCCATCGGAGAGGACGACAGGCGTCCTTTCCGCCGAGTGACCGATCTGGTGCGATGCAGCGGAGTCCCACCCCCTTTGTTGGACCGAGGCTGGAAGCGGAGATGGATTCTCCTCCAATCTCCCGGGATGCTCCGGAACGTCGAGCAGGAATAAACGAGCCCTCCTCCGCGGTGGTGTCTTTCTTGGTGGCCCCTCGGCCTTCTCCAAAAAAGACGCAGGGAATCGCGTCGCCGTCACCCCAATCCCCAGCCTGATGAAAAAAATGTTTCATCGGTTCCTGACAGTGGAACGTTTGTTCCAAATAGAACACAATCCCAAGGAGATGTCAAGATTGAAAACCGCATAATTTCCAAGAGCCGCCGGGCCTCGATCCGGGGTGTCTCTCCTGTCCGGGAAACGGTCCGTCGGCTTGAGGTGCGGCGGCGAGAATGCGGACCGGGTGAGGGTTGAAGAGGGCCGGCCATTCGACTCGGGAAAGGGAAGCCGCTCCTGATAAATGTAAGGAGGATGATCGGTCGTCCTAGGGGTTCAACCGCCGTCGGCGAAAGTCGAGATAATCCTGGTTCGGTAGGTCGTTGAGGATGTCGATGTTGATGACCACTCTCTGCTTGTTGAGCAGGGCGAGCTCGGTAGCCACGGCATTGAGGAGCATGGTCACGGCCGAGATGGAATTGGTGAACATGAGGTTCTTGGTTTCGACGAAGAGGGCGGTCGAGGACGAGGCGACGATGGGCGCCGTCGGGCGGTCGGTGATCGACAGACAGGACAGGCCGCGCTTCGAGCAGAATTTGACCGCCTCGACTGTTTCCCTGGAATACGGGGGGAAGGAAAACGCGAGAAGAACGTCCTTGGGTTTGAGGTTGACCAGCCTTTCGATGAACGTATGCTCCTCCCGTCCGCAGTACTGGGTCCGCACGCCCGCCTGGTTGAGGAGATAGGCGGCCAGTCGGGCCAGGTGGGAGCTGATGCCGATGCCCAGGGTGAAAATCACCTGGGCCCGGCGCAGGGTCCGGATGAAGGCTTCGAAGTCCTCCTTGGGGATGCGGCCCAGAGTCATGTTGATGTTGTTGACCTCGAGCTCGGCGATCTTGAGAAGCGTCCGGACGTGGTCCTTCTCCGGCTGGAGGAGCTTGAACCGATCCTCGGGCATCATCTCTTCCAGGACTTCGTCCTTGATCTGAGACTTGAGCTGTTGAAACCCGGAAAAACCGATATGCCTGGCGAAGCGGACGACCGTGGCCGAGCCCACCCCGATGCTTGCCGCCAGCTCGGACGTGGACAGAGTGAAGAGGGTGTGCCCGTTCTGAAGGATGTAATCGGCGATCCTCTTTTCCTGCCGCGAGAGCCGGGGGTAGTTGTCGATGATCCGGTGACGGAGGTCGGGCGATTTGCTTTTCGGCGCAACCTTCATGACGATGCCGGCGTCATTATGACCCCGCCCTGAGAACGGAGTCAAGCCCCGGACGGATACCGCGGGCGGTTGGCGGCAAGCTCTACCGCGCCCTGCTCGTGGCCGAGTTCAAACCGTGATATACTAAAAATCCCGATCTCATTAAAATCGGTCAGAAGCTACGGTTTCGAAGCAGGCCGGTTTCTTACGACCGCATTAAGCCGTCCTCATTATGAGAAACGCTTGCCGAAAAGAGAGGAGGTGGAGATGAAACCCAGCCCGTCGCCCACGACAAAACTGGAACATGAAACCATCGGCACTCTTGATCATATCGACCTTGTCACCGTGAGGCTGCCGTTCGTTGAGGCCTTCGGCACGAGCGTCCACGTCTGGACTCACAAGGAGGCCCTGCTCATGCGACTGGAGTCCGGCGGCCTTTCGGTTTGGAGCGAATGTGTGGCCGACCCGGACCCGTTTTACTTTTACGAGACAACCGGAACGACTCGACACATCATCAAGGAGTTTCTCCTGCCTTTGGTGGAGCCGAGCCTGACTCTCGGCGAGCTGGAGAATCGCTTCCGTCATATCCGCGGCCACGGGATGGCCAAGGCCACCCTTGAAAACGGCTTGATCAACCTCCTGGCCACAGAAAGGGGGATTCCCCTTCATCAGCTTCTAGGCTGTCCGGCCAAAAAGATTCCCTCCGGCCTCAGCATCGGCCTCAAAGACAGTCCGGCCGAGCTCCTGGCCGCCGTGGACAAGGCCGTGGCCAAGAAGTACCATCGCATCAAAATGAAAATCAAGAAGGGCCAGGACGTGGATTGGGTGAGGGCGGTGCGGGAGCGCTTCCCGAGCATCAAGCTCATGGTGGACGCCAATGGCGATTACTCCCTGGCGGATATCGCCCATCTCAAGCAATTGGATGCCTTTGACCTGATGATGATTGAGCAGCCGCTTTCCTATAGCGACATCTACCAGCACTCGCTCCTCCAGAAGGAGCTGAAGACAGCCGTTTGCCTCGACGAATCGATCCACAGCCTGGACGATGCCGCCACGGCGGTTGCCCTGGGCGCCTGCCGGGTCATCAACATCAAGCAGGGGAGAGTGGGCGGGCTCATGGAATCCATGCGCATCGCCCGCTACGCCGCGGATCACGGCCTGGGCGTCTGGTCGGGGGGGATGGACGAGACGGGTATCGGCCGGGCGGTGAACATCCACCTTCAGACGGCGGAGGGCTTCAACCTGCCCGGCGATACCTCGGAAACGAGCGTCTATTTCAAAGAGGATATCGTCGAGCCCGCGGTCGTGCTCGACGCCGAGGGCTTCATTGCCATTCCGGCCGGCCCTGGGATCGGGGTCAGGGTGTTGCCCGACCGCTTGATGAAATGGGCCATACATGTGGAGCGCCTGCGCTGACGTCCTTGGTGTTCGCGAAACGCCCTCCCGCACTCGCCGAAAGGTCACAGACTCCCACTCCCGGCAATCATGAGATGATCAAAATAGTCCACCTTCTCCTCGGCAGCCATGCCCATAAAGACTATTTTTCCCCAGGTTTTCTCTCATTATACCTGGACCTATTTAAATGGGGCAGGTCAGAAGTAACTTAGCGTTTCGATTTCCCAGCTTTCGGGTTCGCAAGCAAGTCCCAATAAAAAGTCAGATCTCCATGTCACAAATATCTCACGGATTCGATTAAAGAACGCGTAAGCTACGGTTTTGGAGCGGAAAGGCAGAAACAGGGCAAAGACTTGAATTTATATGCAAATAAAATGGCGTCCCTTAAGGGCTGAATTTAAACGATACATAATGAGCCGCGATCTATCAGCCCAAATAGCAGCGATGAGTGCGGCGCTGGGCGTGGCGGCGTAGGGGTAGAGCGGCAGGCGGGGGGAGGCCAAGAGAGAGGGGTATTAGAAGAAGGGGGAAGGCAAATACAATATTTTGTCGTTTAATATTCATTGTTGAGGAACCTCCCTTTTTAGAAAATCAAAGCCTTTCATAATGAGACACGACTAAAGAATTTTATCTCTTCACCCGGACTTTAGCCGGTCCTTCGAAGAAATGGGATCGGGCCGATCGCTATTCTTGACTTCAATATAGGCCGGAGCTAAGCTTGAGGCAAACATGGGGACGACATGAAATGCCCCAAATGTGGATCCGAGAACCCGTCTGACACGCGGTTCTGCGGTCAATGCGCCTCACCGCTTCAGCCAGCTGAACCCTCGGGAACTCCCCCGCCCGAAACCTTCCTGATGCCCCTGCTCGAGCTGAAAACCGGCACTCTGTTCGCCGGCCGCTACCAGGTCATCGAGGAGCTGGGCCGGGGCGGCATGGGCCGGGTCTACAAGGTGCTGGACAGGGAGGTCGAGGAAAAAGTCGCCCTGAAGCTCATCAAGCCCGAGATCGCCATCGAGGAAAAGGCGATCCGCCGCTTCAGGGACGAGCTTCGGCTTGCCCGCCAGATCACGCACCAGAACGTCTGCCGGATGTATGACCTGGGGCGCTACCAGAGCACGTATTACATCACCATGGAGTATGTCTCGGGAGAGGACCTGAAGAGCTCGTTAAAACGGATGGGGCCGCTCAGCGCCGGGAAGGTCATTTCGGTCGCCCGGCAGATTGCGGCCGGCCTGGCCGAAGCTCACCGCCTGGGCATCGTCCATCGCGACCTCAAGCCGCAGAACATCATGGTCGATCGGGAAGGCACGGTGCGTGTCATGGATTTCGGGATAGCCCGCTCAGCCAGGTCCCGGGGCGAGACCGGCGCGGCGATCCTGGTCGGAACGCCCGAGTACATGTCGCCCGAGCAGGCGGAGGGCCGTGAGGTCGATGGACGCTCGGATATCTATTCTCTGGGCATCATCCTCTTCGAGCTTCTGACGGGCCGGATTCCCTCCCCGGCGGACCAGCCGCCCGACCCCGGGAAGGTCAGCCCACAGGTCCCGGAGGCCTTGAGCCGGATTATCTTCAAATGCCTGGAAAAGGACAGGGCCAAGCGCTATTCGAGCGCCGGAGACCTGCTCTCCGAGCTCGAGGACTCCGAGGCGCGGCTGCCCGGCTCGGAAAAGCTCCGCTCCGCGAAGCGGACCACGACCGCCCCTCCGGCCGCGAAGAGTCGGGCGGCGAGGAAGTGGGTCATCGGCGCGGCCGCTGTTGTGCTTCTGGCGGCGATCATCGTTGCCGGCTGGCTGCTCCTGAGCAAGGAACGTGGCGGCGCCATCCGGTCGGTCGCCGTCCTGCCGTTTGAATCGGAGCAGACCGGAGAGCAGGTCGGGTACCTCTGCGACGGGATGATGGAAAGCCTTATCGGCAAGCTGGCTCAGCTCCCGGGCTTGAAAGTCATATCCACATATTCCGTCCGGCAATACAAGGGCAAGCGGGTGAGCCTCCAGGACGTGGGCCGCGACCTCGACATCCAGGCCGCTCTCACCGGCCGTATCGCTCAGGAGGGCGACAAGCTGACCGTCCGGGCCGAGCTGGTGAACGTCAAAGACAACAGCCGCCTGTGGGGCGATCAATACCTTCGGCCGGTGGGGGATATCTTCTCCATCCAGGAGGAGATCGCCAAGGAGATCTCGCAGAAGCTTAAGCTGCGTCTGACCGGCGAGGATATGAAAGCGCTGGCCAAAAGCCCTACGGAGAACCTCGAAGCCTACAGGCTCTATCTCGAAGGCCGCTTCTACTGGAACCGGCGCACCCATGAGGACCTGCGCAAGGCCATCGCCTGCTATGAGCGCGCCGTGGCGCTGGACCCCGGCTATGCTCTCGGGCACGCCGGAATAGCGGAAACGTATGGGGTCATCATGGACCTGGGGTTTGAGCAGCCCGAGGGAATTCTAAGCCTGGCCGAGCAACATGCGCTCCGGGCGCTGGAGCTTGATGAGAACCTGGCCGAGGCGCATACGGCCATGGCCGGCGTCAAAAAAGCTCGGGGCGACTCCGCGGGATACGAGAAAGAACTACTCATAGCCAAGCAGCTCAACCCAAACTATGCCACAGCCTGCCAATGGCTGGCCGAGCAATATATGTTCCAAGAAAAATACGAGCTCGCCCACGCGGAGATCGCCAAGGCCATCGAGCTCGACCCCAACGCCCTGGTTATGAAGGCCATCGAAGGGCAGATCTATATGGCCGAGGGCCGTTATGATGAGACGATCCGGAGGCTCAAACCGCTGCTGGAGGCGAATCCTGAATTCGTCATGGCTCGCATTTTTCTCGGAAACTCATACCTGGGAAAGGGAGATTATGCATCGGCGGAGCGGCTGGCCGTGGAGTGTCAGATTCCCGATATGCGTTTCTATTTAAAGTGCGGAGTTTTGTTCAAAGTCCAGAAGGGGGTTAAAACACCGGAGGCGGTCGAAGCCAAAGCGACTCTGGAGCGGATGACTGCCAACCCGAAGACCATTACCGCGCCCCCGGGCCTCATCGCCCTTATCTACGCTGATATGGGAGACCTGGACGCGGCCTATCGCTGGTATGAGATTGGCCGGGCGAGCAATTACCTAAACACCATATTCATTATGAGAGTTTATTGCCCCGACGAGCGGCTCAAAAAGGACCCGCGGTTTAAAGAGATATATAAATAATTGTATCAATAAAAAGCCGCTAAATATAGCTTTTCCCCCGAGGCCAGAGGGACGGGATGGGCCTTTAGTTTTACAAAATACGATATCTTCAAGCGGTTTTTGGACTTTCTATGGGAGGAGGCAAATTGGTGCCATGAATGCTTATCAAGCGGGCCCAGCAGAAAAGGAATTTCTTATTCTTAAATGATCGATTCTTCACCAGTCGGTCAAGTTTTTTAAGCAGATTTTCGTCCAGAGTGATGGCGACTTTCACCGTGCCTAACTCGCGATGCCTCTACTCTTACCAAATATTATACAGCCATAGCTCTGTCAACTCGTCTACTATAAACAGCTTCTTGGTCTGAACACTACGAGACTTGACAGGCGTCAGATACCCCACTAAATCCATTCTCCGCTTGGTCGAGACCAACCCCGAATTGGTCTGAACACTGCGATGCTCGAGAGGCGCGACTCTTTTATTTGATGCATCCTCTTGTGCGATGATGACCTGCCCCCTGACCTTCCCTCAAATTAGTCCTGGCATAATGAGAGAAATTATCTTGGAGCAAAGATCCAACCCTTAATTGCATAATCCAGAGTCATTAGCCTAGATAAACATCTCCCGTGTCACAACTGTGTCACAGATTCGATTGAAAAGCGCGTCAATTACGGTATTGAAGCGCAAAGGAAGGAACAGGGCAAAGACTTGAATTGACATGCAAATGAGGTGGGGTCCCTTAAGGGCTCAATTTAAACGCTTCATTATGAGTCGTGACCTGTCACCCCAGATAGTGGCGATGAGCGCGGCGCTGGGTGTGGCGGCGTAGGGGTGGGGCGGCTGGCGGGCAAGTGACGTCCCTTAATATACGATTTTATAACTTGCCTTAGGCACGTCTCCATAGAATTACAGATCTTGCAGTTCAAGGCTATATTATATGGGGAGAACAACGCCTCTTCTTCATAGGGGAAATGAAGGAAAAGCCCGCGCCGGAGGAGGGAATCGAACCCACACCCGAGTTGCCCCAGATTGGATTTTGAGCCCAGTGTGCCTTCTGCAATCAAACACAAACCTTTTCCCGTGTCACAGATTCGGTTGAAAAGCGCGTAAACTACCGGATTGGAGCTGAAAGAAAGAAACAGGGCAAAGTCTTGAAAGTCTTAGGATTGCCTGCAAAATAGGTGGGGTCCCCTAATATACGATTTTATAACTTACATCATGCATAACAGCTTGCAGCAAAAAATTATGCTCTTGCAAGAGGCGAAGCGGTAGCGAAATAGCGGAACTGTGAGACCACAATCTAGTTCCTTTCGAACTTTTTCAGGATTATTCCTGGCAATTTCCGCGACTCTGAAAAGGATATCAAAGGGAGGCTTCCATCGGAGAGCATATCCACGAGGTTACTCAACTGATTATTCTTCCAGGTCTAGGCATCCTGGAGACGCTTCAATTCGTTCCGCAAGGCCCGGTCCTGGGAGGAGTGGGACTCTCGGAGGAAGCTCCGGATTCTCTGGGCGATTGTTTCGTTGATATAGAGTTCGCCGATGAGAGAGGTCATCAATTCATCAATCGTTTCTTCACGGAAGAATTTCTGCCGACAATTATTATCTCTTCCCCTGGCACAGCTATAGTAGGTGTGATCCTTCTAGGCTTGGGCCGTCATCGATGAGTGACAGAGTCCACACTTCAGGAAGGGCCTGAGGGGAAATTGAAGGGCCACGTTGGGTTTCTTATAGGAGCACCTCAACCAAATGTCTTCCTGACATTATTCCTGGGCCAATTTATGGGGGGTAAGTCCAGTAACACAAAAATCTCGCATTGGCTTTGGATAAAATCCGGGGAGCAGATCACAGGCTGTCCTTCGAACATCAATAGCGGCAGAGAAGAAGCGTTCGTGGATTGACCTTAGGCGTCAATATGCGACTGCCGCGCTGTTGTGCCGGTTGGAAGAAGCTACACGCAGTTCGCCGGTCTTCGGATCCCGGCGTCTCGCGCCCTCGGCCCTCAGGCCGGTTGTCTGGAACAGGATATGGTGCGTTGTCTATATGACCTTGAAGCCCACGAACGTATCCGAAGCTATGACGTTCCCATCGAAGATGTCCAGCCAGCCGCTGATGCCGGGTGTATTGGGGACCCTGAGCTGGACGTAAGGAGGATTCCAGGAAATGACCTGGAACGGGTAAGCCGTCGCCGCGTTCCTGAGCTTGAACACGAGGTTCCCTTGGGTCGCAGGCAATCCGTAGACGCTGACGTTCAGGGTCGATCCCGCCGGAACTTCGTGCGGCACTCCTCCCTCGTATTCGATATGATACGGAAAACGCTGCTGGTATGTATTGGAGACGGTCTGGTTCCCGTCGACGATGGTGACGGAATAGGTCACGGTCCAGGGAACGATGTTGAACGGACCAGAAGCTTCGAGGGCCGTTGATGACCAGTAGCTCGCGGACCAGCCCGGAAGGTTCCCGATCTTGATCTCCTTAGTGCCCTTGCTATCCCCGAGATTCGCGCCGTAGACGCTGATGCTCAGTTGGCTGTTATGGACGCTGCAAAACAGCCAGGTCACCTTGTTGATGAAGGGTGGGGAGAGGACCAAGAACGGGATATAGTTGGATACGACGTCTGTTCCTTTGCTCATCCTGATCTGTTGATTCCCGACCGGAGAACCATCGTGAACCTTGGCCGTAATGACGCCCCCGCTCCAGGAGAGGATATCCATATAATGCCCTCCCACGTCGAGCTTATAGGAATCCTGGGCCTGAGGAAGGCTCCAGACAGCGACTTGGACGGTTGATCCATACCCGCCGCTCGGGGGGTTCACGCTATCGATCGTATAAGGGAACCTGGCCGCGTAGATGTTGGACACGACCGCATTCCCCTCCGTGACGGCGATCTGATAGGTGTGCTCCCACGGGGTCACGCCCGCAGTCATGAGAGAGATCGCGCTATCCCCCCAATGGAGCACGCTCCAGCCGGGCATGGCCGAGATTAAGGTCCCGTCAATCTTGATGTTCTTCGTCCCCTGCGATGCGCCGAAGTTCGTGCCGCTGACGTCCATCTCCGGGACGGGCGAGCCGCCGTATTGGAGCTTGGCCGAAAGGATGGATGGCTTGGGATGGCATTTGATGTCGAGCGCCACCTTGTTGGACTGGACGGAGACTGGGGAGGTGACCTGGGCGGCCACCCAGCCTGAAAAATCACCCGTCACGGACAGGGTCTTGACCGCCTGGTATGTCCCGGCGGACGGGGCGCTCAAATTGTAGGTTGCGGACTTCTGGTTCTTGCTGTCGATGAAGTAGAACTTGATGAGGCACGGCCCGGTCACCTTGAAGCCGACGGTGTACGTGACCTGGACCGGACAAATCCCGTTGAACGTCGTGGGATTGACCGCCAGCTGGACCCCGACTGTCGGCGCGGCCTGCGCGGCTTCACGGACGACTCCCAGTCCGGCGAGAACGATCAGGGACCCGAGCACGATTGCCGTTATTTTTCTTGACATAGCCAACCCTCCTCTATCCCTTCCTGACCACGCCGGAAATATATCCTCGGCCCTGCGGGGATGTCAATACGGTGAATCAGGCCCAGAATATAGACAGATTTTAAATTCGAGCTAATAACCACGCGGGACTGAATTAACTGACAAACCCTATGTTGAAAGAACTCCCCTGGAACCAGTTCCTTGCCCCCGTATGGTCAAATTTGGGCCAGAATTGCCCCAGGATGGATGAACTCCCTTCATTAAGGCTTCTCTTTTCCCTCTCCCCCTCCCCTGCGAAGCGGGCTTTGGCCGGATCAACCTCCTCGTTGGCATAACCCATCCCCTTCAGCACGGCCCCAGGAAATCGGCCCTTCGGCACCCTGATGGTTGATAGGGGGATGTTCCCCCTGCCAGATCGTCTTCGCCCATCGAAAGTGCCCCGTGTCAAATTCATTTGAGAGCATCCTTTGAATCGCATGGACAGGGGGAGGACCTGACGGACGCTTCGGCCCGGGTTTCGACCGGGGGATCTCGACCTTCCTAGTCAAGGTCGTGGGCGTCGTCTTCGTCATGGGCGCCGCGACCGGGATCGCCCTCGAGTTCGCTTTTGGCAACAACTGTTCGGGCTACGGCCGGGCCGGCCTCCGACATTGACGAACGGAAGGGACCGGAGGACCCGAATCCGCGGATTATTCCCCCTTGACCTTGAGAACGAGCTCGGCGTTGAAACAAGAAAAGCAGGTCCAGATCTCGCTCGTCTCGTCTTCCCACCTGGATATGAGAATGATGCCGAAGTTCGGATGGCTGCCATTCACCCATCGTTGGACGGCGCACGAGACATCGACGCTGTATTCGGATTGCCACCAATCGAGGCCTCCATGGCAGGAAGAATCGATCGGCACGTTGACCCAACCCTGTGGGGTTTGAACAGGGTTGGCCGTCAGGAACCACCAGGAGACGCCGCAGGACGCGTCGGAAGTGTTGCTGCGGACGGAGCTCACCTGGGTCAGGTGCAGTTTGGCTTCGGTGATGTCCGCGCCCTTTCCCATGAAGGCCGAGACATCGAACCCGAGCCGCGCGCGCCAGGCGATATAGGCCGTGATGGGCACCCCCGCATCCCCCCAAGGGTAGGTGAAGTGATCGGCCCCGACTATGGCCGAGCCTGGCGCCTGACTGTAACACCCCGGCCGAGCCTGGAAGATCGGCATGACGTTTGTCGAGACACTGCACTTATCGATCCCGTAGATGGGGCTCCCTCCCCAGCATTCCCAGTTCAAGATATTGATGGCCGGCACCTTGTGGGTCTTGACCACTAGAGCCGTGGCCAGAATCTGCATCCCGGGGATCTTGACGGTCCCGATATGGAATATCTCACTATCATCCTTGATCGTGGTCGTTTTGACCTGGACCCTGACCCGGTAATCCCCAAACGTCATATCGGCCGGAACCGTCCATGGCCAGCTTCCCGTATTCGGCTTATTATCGGCGATGGGCTTGACCACGGCCGTGCCATTCTTGTCCATGAGGTCGATCTTGACCCAATCGGGCATGGTGCCGTTCTTGGTCCAGGTGATGGCGTAGCCCGTATTCCTATTCCATGTCTCGCCCGCGCCGGGCTTGGTCACGATGATATTCGGGGCCGGCGGAGGGGGCGGCGGCAAGACGCCGATCTGGAACAGATCGCTGTCGTCCTGCACCGCCACATCCTTGACCTTCACCCGGATATGGTAAGACCCGTCGGGCACGCTGGCCGGCACCAGCCAGGGATAGGATCCGGTATTCGGCGCCGGGTTCTTGATTTCCAGCACCTCAGCCGTCGAATTCTGGTTCCTCAGTGTGATCTTGACGTTGGACGGCATGTCCCCGTCCTTGGTCCAGGTGATGACGTAGGTCTGGCCTTTGATCCAAATGGCCCCGCCCACTGGATTCGTCACAGTGACGGATGCCGCCCCGGCCATCCCGGCCAGGATACCCAACAGAAGGAGACACCAAAGTGGCTTTTTCATGTCCACCCCTCCTTGTCCAAGGCATTGGCCTTTGGCCCGAATCTATGCCAATTGCCGCAGGATGTCAATAATGCCCGGCCCCGGAAGACAAAGACCATTCGGCCACGGTCCGCCAAGGCACTTTCCTTCTCGGCCACGAAATTGAAGAAGCGGAAGCTCCTCGCCCTGGTCCCCTGACTCAAACGGGGATGTGAATAGGATTTAATATTATCAAAAACGGAGGCAGGTAATGAGCTCCTTGTTCCTGGCACGGCTTCAGTTCGGCCTCACGGCCGGCTTCCATTTCCTCTTCCGAATAGGCCCGATACTCTGGCACCTATGTCGATATCCTGTCGCTCTCTGGAACATCCTTCAGGATTCCACACGGCACGTATCCGGGATGGGGCCAACCCCCGTCCGCTCCTCTTCTGGGGATCGTTGCTCCGGATCGTTCCCGAACCTGGGAGGGGAAAATATTGAAACCTTCTTTCTTGCCCGGTCCATTCCCTAAGGCGAAGGCGGTCGTTTATCCTAGGTCGATTCTGTGAGAAAGAGGGATACATTTTCCGGCTGTTCTGAGGGTGATGGAAAGGAGGCTGGCCGAGGACACGGAGCCTTGATGTTCCCCATCTCGGGGTTCCGGGGGAATTGATATTTAGATTCCCGGAGCGAAGTCAATCGAATCTTTAAAAGGTTCTGGGGAGAGTTCTTCCTCGGTTCAAAGGAAATCGGTTTTGTTCTGAGGCAGGAATTAAAAGAACTGCAATCACTCTCCTTCGGGAGAATTTTGAAATGAGAAGTGTGGACACGGCGGGGACAAAATTGCTCAGAATGGCTCAGTTTAGATAACTCAGGCTAAAAACAAGATCAGGAGAATTGGTTGATGGGACAAAGAATCTGATGGGGTCCCTTAAGGGCTCAATTTAAACGATACATAATGAGCCGCGACCTGTCACCCCAAATAGCCGCAATGAGCGCGGCGCTGAGGGCCTAAAAAAGGCCGAACTCCGGTTATTGGTTTTTATTATTATGTTACATAGTTATTACGACTTTTCCACAGGCGTGGCCTTCTTCAAGATATCGAAGGGCCTCAGCAGTCTCGTTTAATGGGTAACGTTTATCTATAATTGACTTAACTTTGCCTACTTTAAGTAGCTCTATAATGAATAGCAGATCCTTTTGGTTTATATTTGCAACCATATATCCCATATTCTTAACTCCAGTCATTGAGATGAACATGAGTTGGAATATTCGAGCCATAGAGCCTCCTGCCAAAACATAAATTCCACTGGAGCTTAATATACGTTTATACTTTGAAATCGAACGGTATGCTGCAATATCAAAAATCAGATCATATTGCTGCCTATTTTTAGTGACATCTTCTTGAGTGTAATCAATGGCATGGTCTGCACCAATTGAGCGCACAAAGTCCATTTTTGGTGTGCTGCAAACGCCAGTTACCTCAGCTTCGAATGATTTGGCAATCTGTACTGCAAAAGTACCCACACCACCAGAGGCTCCGTTGATCAAAACCTTTTGCCTCGCCTGAATCTGTCCTTTATCGCGAAGACCTTGCAAAGCTGTGAGTGCAGCCATCGGTACAGCCGCTGCTTCTTCAAAAGTTAGATTGGCTGGTTTCAACACAAATCTATTTTCATCAACACATACATACTCGGCAAATCCTCCATAGCTGCCTTCTCCGAAAACTTCATCACCAGGCTGAAACTGCTTTACATTGCTGCCAACCGCTTCAACCTGTCCCGCTATGTCAGCTCCAAGTATCTTGTGTTTTGGTTTTAGAAGCCCAGCGCCCATTAGTCTGATCAAGAACGGGTCAGCTCTCAGGTGACGCCAGTCATAAGCATTTGCGGATGCAGCATGAACTTTTATCAATATTTCATTGTCCTTGGGGATGGGTTTTTCCACCTCTTTGAGCTGAAGAACTTCCGGTGGCCCGTATTTTGTGTATACAATTGCTTTCATAAATATTTATCTCCTATTAGATGTTTTTATTGATTGTTTAGTTAGAATCATCTTCAGAATTTGACCTGCCCCCATTTAGTGTACCACCTGTGAAGTGGAAGTTCTAGGCTCGGGAGCCTCACCCAAAATCTGGTCCAAGCAAAAGTGTAGTTTTCTGGCTTTGTGAGCCTCACCCAAAAAACTGTTTACTTTTATAAAAAAGAGATCTATTTATATAATTCTAACGAACCCTTTGAAGAGTTCCCCGCGGCTTGCCGCGTGGGATGAATTCATGCCTTTCCGAGGGGGTTATAAGGGGGACCGGAAAGTCCCCCTTATCCGTAGAGGCCCTTGCTCGCTGATATGATAAAGTACGAGGGTGACACTGAGGCGGACGAGTCATTCGGTCTACGACACCTCCTACCATCTGGTTTGGTGCCCTAAGTATCGGAAAAAGATCTTCGATCGGGAGGAGGTCCGGGAACGAGCGGAACAAATGGTTGGGGAAATATGCGAAGCGTACGATATCGAGGTTTTGGAAATGGAACTCAGGGAGGAACATATCCATCTTCTGGTATCGTTTCCGCCGAGTCGCTCGATAGGGGAAGTGGTGAGAATCATAAAAAGCCTGAGCGGGCGAGGGTTGTTCCGCGAGTTCCCGAGTTTGAAGAGAAGGTTGTGGGGCGGGGAGATATGGGAAGACGGGTACTTTGCCCGGACAGTCGGAGACCGGATGACTCGGGACGTTATCACGAAGTATATTCGACATCATCACGAACTAAAGCAAGGGCCTGCGCAGCTTCCTTTGAAGCTGCGCTCTTAATGCCCCGCGGCTTGCCGCGGGGATATTTACTAGGTGAACAATATTAGGCGTAGGGGTCCCTTAGGGGCTGAATTTAAACGGTTCATTATGAGCTGCGATCTGTCACCCCAAATAGCTGCTATGAGCGCAGCGCTGAGGGCGGCGGCGTAGGTGCGGAGCGGCTGGCGGGCCAGTGACGCGAGTAAGGGGAATCGAACCCCCAACCTTCGGATCCACAATCCGATGCTCTATCATTGTATTCATTCGAGTCACATTTTGGTCAAATGAAGATGCGGGCTTAGCAATTTCGTCAATTGGGAGGCAATTTTTGCGATCAGGGGGCTACGGACCCGATATCCGATGACCTTGGGTCAAGGAAATGGAATACTAATCTTGACCAAGTAAAGCAGAATAATTTGGACAAAGGACTTAATGGGGTATCTGACGCCAGTCAAGTCTCGTAGTGTTCAAACCAATTCATCAAATCAGGATTCGTGACAGGGGTACCTTCCTTTATCATACGTACAAAGTATTGCCGATAATGTTGATAATCTAATTCTTGAATAAAGCCAATCATTTGCCATCTATGGATTCCACTTCCGAAAAACCGTGACAATTTAATTATGATCTACTGAAAAAGCCTTCCAAGCTATTTTTGCTTGATCGCTCCTTCTCATTCGCATCTTCATTTTATCTTATTTTCCCGCGATCGAGCGACAGTCTCATGGCTTTATCAGCGCCATCTTCAGATTCATCGCCAGGAAGCTCGCGCGCACCCACATCTCATTTGCCCTTTCATAGGTGCTGAAGTCGCTTGCTCCCTTTTTGTGCAACCTGCTAAGCCCTTCTTTTGCCCTTTTCCTTTTTCCTTTCTCCCCCCTCCGACTTGCCCGGGCTGTTCTGAAATAAAATCTAGAAATCGATATTCAGCCGCCTAGCGCCGAGCTCGGTGGTCTGATATAATCACCTTTCAGGTGCCGTAGCCTGGCTCCATATTGGAGCATGGAGGAAGGCTAGCGCGAGAGCCAAACGCCGAACCGGCAGCTTGTCATTTGAAATTCTTTACCGAATTGGCTAAAATTAAGCCCACCTTAATGCTGGTTGTCGGCTGAAGGCTTAAGGTTTAGCAAAGAGAGCTATGACTAGCTCACGGGAGGTCGCTCTGATGCATTTTCAAAAAGTCAATGTCGGGTCTCTGATGCTTGGGGTCTTGCTGGCTTTTGCGGCCGGAAATGGCTTCAGTAACGCCGCGGCGCAAATCAGCTCAGAAAAATGGTTATATTTCAAGTTCAAGTCCGGACAGTTTTTTCGATATGAGATGAAGTCGGAGAGGGGGCTCAAAGGCTGGCTAAGCATCAAAATCGAAGACGGGAGCAACGGAGTCTTGAATGTGACTCTTGCCGGGAACTGGACGGGAGAGTTTTCGGAAACCGCTAAGCTGAAACCGGGCATGTCGCCTTTTGATCTCGTCTATGCCTTCAAGAACGCCGAGATCCCAAATGCCGCAGGCAGCCTTCTCAACATCGACGCCGTTGTCGTTGACAATACGATGTGGAAAGACGGTTTTCACTGGGCTCAGGGCGACACGTCCATTGACGTCAAGGGCGAGAAGGAATGTGCCGGGATCAAAGGGCTGCTTGTTGTTTACGGCAGCAAGGTCTTTGGAAGGGTTCAGAAGAGAACCTACGGCGTGAATTCCGATCTCCCCCTTCCTCTTTATGCCGAGGTTCCTGCGGCCAACGATACCTGGACTTACACATTGGTGGAAAGAAAATAGATTTAAGAAACCGACAAAACCGCTATTTCCGTTTCTGACGTCAACAGGTAATCTCAGCGCCCCCACTGTACGGGGCGCTGCATGGTGACGCCCATTTCGTCGATGATATCTTGGGTACTATCCCTTTCTCTTGCTCAAAATGATGGGCGCCTTCGGCCTCGCCCAGGTCGTACATCTTGCAGATGTTCCTCTGGGCGACCTTCCGGGCCAGGCGGAGCTCGTTGCCGAACCGCTCTAGGGTCTCCCGGTCGGAGGCGATCTCGGGCTTGATCAGCTTGAGGGCGATCTTTTCCTTGATCTTGGTATCATAGACCTTATAGACCTTGCCCGCTGCCCCGTGGCCCAGCTCTTCGATGATCTGGTAGCGGCCGGCGAACGTCGAGCCGGTCGTGAGTTCTTTGATGGGCGTGCTGGCGGTTTCAGTTCTAGAGTCGGGAATATCCTTGGATGAAGGAAGCGGCGTCGCGCACTTCCGGCAAAACTTCGAATCTTCCAGATTCTCGATCCCACAAGATGGGCATTTCATGATTCACCCCCCCATCCACAGGCAGAGTCCGCCAACCTCACCATGCTCGGGCCGAGTCAATAATAGCCAGCCGCTATTTCACCGGCCCGGAATATTTATCCAACCAACTCAGCGTTTCCTTGATGAGCTGATCTCTCGGCACGAAGTGGCCACCGTCATACACGATCCATTTCTTATGTTCTTGTGGTGTCCCGAGAAACTCGAACATGGGTTTTTGAGCGGTCTCAACGGGAAAATAATGGTCATATCTGCCATTGAGCATGAGGACGGGAATCTTTACCCGGGAAACGAAATTGAAGGGATCAACCTCCGGCATGGAGCGCGGGAATCTGAATCCGGCGACGTACAACACCGCAGTCTTGAAGCGACTCTCGACCGCAAGCGCAATCCCCGCCATTCGCCCTCCCCAGCTGTGGCCAAAATAAGCGAGCTTGCCGATGTCAATATCGGGACGCGCCTGGAGATAGTCGATGCACCGGCGGACGTCCTTGACCCACATGATGACGTGCTCTTTATAGGTGTTTGTTTCATTCGGGATGCTCGACGCCAGACCGTCTCTCCGTTCAAACATGCTCTTCAAAATCGGGAACATGACAGCCCGTCTGCTCTTGATGATAAAGTCGAACGTCCTCGTTAATCGGGGCGTGTCACTGAATTGCAACCCTAGACCGCTGTCACCGGGCCAATGGAAAACGACCTGATAAGGAGGGGCGACATTCTTCGGGAGGAAGAGGTACGCTATCACCCGCTCGTTGCCATAGGCCGCATCAAAAGCTATTTTCTCTTTCGTCCATTCCGTCGCGCTGGCGTCCTTGCTGATGATCTCGGCATTCAGAGACGCCTGATCGTAGGCATACTGGCGCAGGAAGATCTCGAACTCCTTGTCGGAGCTCGGCATCTCCTTGAAAAAATCACGAAAGGAGAGTCCGATCGTACCTGCTAAAGTCGCCTCGTTCCGGTTCTCTCCGAGGTCCTTGACACACCGGAAGCCATTGCTGGCCGAACGATCGAAGGGCGGCTGCGTGTAGGCATCGCTGTCGAAGGCATAAAGCGGGTCGTTCCACCCTCCCCCTAGGATGAAGCGCTGGCCCTCGCGGTTGCTGCTGTTCCGGCACCACTCCCGCACATTTCCGGCCATGTCGTAGGTGCCGAAGGGACCCAGCCCCTGATAGCTGCCCACGGCCGCCGGGCCCGGGGTGCCGAGGTTGCTGAGCGGGACGATGTCCGCGCTCCACGCCAAGCCGGCGGCCGTATACCAGTGATAAATCGTGGGCAGGCTCTTGCCGATGTAATCGGCAAAGGCCGCGGCCTCGTGCCAGCTCAAACCGGAAACGGGATAATCATCCTGTCCTTCCGGATAGTCACCCGCTTCCCAAGTGGCCGGCCCGGTCCTGCCTGTACGGTCCCTGAACCTATCCATGGCTTCCTCCCAGGACAGGCTCCGGCCATCCGCGACAAACGGGTATTTCCAGTACCTCTTGTCCCGGTAGCCGCCGCTATCGAGGAACCTCTTAAAGGCCCTGTTGGTGACCTCATATTTGTCTATCAGGAACGCGCCTATCGGTTCTCCCTTCAGATGATCCAAGCCCGGCAGAGGGAGGTCGAACACACTCGCAGGCACGCGCACCATGTCCCCCGGCAGGCTTCCGGCTGTGTCCAGTGTGAGAGAGAGTTCTTGGGCGGGGTAAGTCGCAATGAGCAGAGGTTGATATCCCTCCTTTTCAATCCTCAGCCTGCAGAAGACCGCCGGGACCGGCTGGCCCGTGATGGGAGTCTGCCCCAGCGGCTTCCAGGCGGATTCCGTCGCCGAGTAGGCCTTCCATGAAACTGTCGCGCCCGGAGGATCGGAAGTGATGGTCGCCGGCCTGGAAAAAAGCTGGCGGAGTTCGGCCAGTTCCTTCGTGTTTTCGTGCAGGAAATTTTCTGCTTCCGCGGCCAGATTGAAGGCAGCGAGCGGCTCTCCGTTATCTGCTAGACGTTTAATTTCTGGAAGCGCCAAATTATTTGCCCAGCGGACTTTGGCTTGATGGTTGAGGGTGGCATAGGTCAGGAAGCCGAGGGAGATGAGGACAAGGGCAGTAGGAACGGCGACCAGAGGCTTGCGGATGATGCGGAAGATGGAACGGAGGTTAAGGACGCCGGCCTTCTCCTTTTCGAGAGCTGCATGGAGCTTCCTGAGGTCGGCCAGCATCTCAGCCGCCGAGCCGTATCGGTCGTTCACCTTCTTCTTCAGCGCCCGCTTGACGATCCTCTCGAATTCTTCGGGTACCTTGGGCACGATCGCCTTGAGCGGCTTTGGTTCCTCGTGGATGATATTATGGATGACCGCCGACTCCAGGTCCCCTCTGAACGGGAGCTTCCCGCTCGCGAGCTCAAAGAGGACGACTCCCAGCGACCAGATGTCCGTCCGCGCATCAACAGCCTCGCCTTTCGCCTGCTCGGGCGACATGTAGGCCACCGTTCCCAGGGTGGAGCCCTCTTTCGTGACCATGGCGGTGCCGGCGACCTTGGCCAGGCCGAAGTCCATGATCTTGGCCTGCCCCTTGGCCGTCAGCATGATGTTCGCGCTCTTGATGTCTCTGTGGACGATCCCCTTCTTATGGGCCTCGTCCAGTCCGGCGCAGACCTGGAGGGCAATGTCGAGCACGTGCTCGAATGGCAGGGAGCCCTTGACAACCTTCTCTCTCAGGCTTTCCCCTTCGACGTATTCCATCGAGATGAAAGCCTTCTCCTCCTGGTCGTCGACCTCATAGATCGTGCAGATGTTGGGATGGGACAGGGAAGCCGCGGCCTGGGCCTCGATCATGAAGCGCTTCCTGATATCCTCGTCCAGGGCCAACGCGGGCGGGAGGAATTTCAAGGCTACCGGACGTTTGAGCCGCGTGTCGTAGGCCAGATAGACGACCCCCATCCCGCCCCGACCGAGGATCTTTTTGATCTGGTAACGACCGGCAATCACGGTCCCGGAGGCAAGCTCCGCCGGCCCTTGGGCGATTGTCCGGGTGAAGGAGGCCCCTCCCCCCGGAAGCGGCGTCGCGCACTTCCGGCAAAACTTCGAATCTTCCAGATTCTCGATCCCACAAGATGGGCATTTCATGATTTCCCTCCCCCCAGGGAGATATCGGGCTCAATTCGGATAGATGAAAAGCTTAGGACATTATTTTAGGTGGTCGCTTTTCTCCCTCGCCGGTTATCATAGCTAAGGAGAAGCGGGCGGGTCAAGAAGCGGCTGGCAACCTTAAATCGCCGACCCCTCCCCCAGGGCTAAAGTAAGGTCATGAGAATTATTCACTGCCAGCATCGGCGGCTATCAAAACTTCTTGATGAGCGATACGCGGCGGGGAGGCTTTTCTGCGATAAGGACAGCTTGAGGTGGTCGCACTTGGGGTATAGCATTTGGTCGACCTCGTACACTTTGAGGATCAAGCAGCCCAGCTGATGGAGACCAGGGGCATCATCAACCACCTAGAAGGATAGAGATGGAAACTGTGACCAAATTGTGACCGTCACAGGCATACTTCGGCATACTTTCGCATACCTACAGATACCTCGGACTAAATTGTAAGTCTCTGATAAATCAGGCTATTACTTCAGAATGTGGAGGTTAGGAAAATCGGTTTCTTGCATCCGGAGTCCGTCGCTCTATCCACTGAGCTACAGGCGCAGAGAAAACCCTCATATTACCTCAAGGGTGAATGATAGTGACCAAGATATGATGTGCGCTACGTATAGCTACAATTGAATCAGGGCTGACAGGTCCCGTCAGGGTAAAAATGCTATCCGGACCGTTGACTTCTATTCTGAGGCGAGTGCAATTGATTGGAATGCCGGACATATCAATATCATAGCTTGTCGTTGACGCGGGCAACAATGAGTTTACTATATAGCCGCTAGCGTCCAAGTCATCTATCCATAGGAGGATTGGCGCTGGTCCTGAGTGTAATTGCCAATGAACATGGATTTTATTGGTGTGGCGGTTAAAAACTTGACCATCAAGAGGTGAGTCGATCGTAACCTTATTGTAAAAGTTGGGGTAATAGGCACTGATAACGACAGCTTCCTTGGGTAGATTGCCTATAAAATTGGGGCTAATCCTGATTGTGAAAGAGAACGGATTAATAATTTGGTTAACATTAAGACCCACATTGTAGCTGCCGGGCTGGATTTCAGTAAGTTTAAAAGTGTTAAAGCGAACATCGGCATGGCGTACAGCGGTACCGGATTTATTCCATAGCTGTAGGCCTACCCCAATTTGCCCGTTAATAGGCGTTCTTATAATCGTGGCTGAATGGATTTTGAACCACGAACTAGCGTCTGAACCAGAACGCCCTATAGCTGAGGCAACGAAGGCCGCCAGAAAAAACGGCAGTCAAAGCTACACCAAGAACAATGAGGCGCTTTTTCATTTTCTCCCCCTCCGTCAATATCCTTATTTGTTTTCTATACGCGTGAACGTGCACGATGTCAAGCGCGCTATGAGTAGGATGCCCATTAAAAAGAGGAAACTATAAGAACGCGCCCGAGAGGATTTGAACCTCCGACCTACGGATCCACAGTCCGCAACTCCAGCCCCTTAATGATAATGAATAGAGTCATTTACGGGCTTGGGGATTGTGATCGTGTCAACTTTTTGACGGGTTGGGTCCAGAATCTCGCCCAATTTGAGGACGGCGAGCTTCATATTCTCGGGGGTCGGGTGAGAATAGCGCATCGTCATTTGGATCGAAGCATGGCCCAGGATCTTCGAGACTGTCACAAGGTCAACCCCGGCCTCAATCATCTTGCTCGCCGCCGTGTGCCTCAAATCGTGAAGGCGCAGCCCCTTGATCTCGGCTCGCTCACAGGCGCCGGCGAAAGCCCGCTTAACGTCCCGGATATAGGATTTCGTCTCGGGGTTGTAGAACACAAACTCGGCCAGCCGCGGGAGACCTCGCAGCGCTTCTTCCACGGCCGCGTTCATCGGGACCCGGCGGGGTTTCCCTGATTTCGACGTTTCGATGAGGATGAATCCCCGGGCGAAGTCGATCGACTGCCACTTGAGGCTTAGGATTTCGTTTCGCCTCATCCCCGTATTGAGCGCGACGATGAGGACCGGGCGAAGGCCAGGACTCGAGGCTTCAATGAGCCGCTGCGCCTCCGCCGCGGTTAATATCCGTTCCCGGCCGGGGCTCTCTTTGAATTTCTTAACCCTGGCCGTGGGGTTCGCCTCGATCTTGCCCCACTCGACGGCCTTGTTCATCATCGTTTTAAGACAGGCGAGTTCGCGGTTGACTGTTGCATCGGAAACTTCCGTCCGGCGTTTGGCTTTGAACGCCTCGACTTTTTCCGCCCCGAAGCTTTGCAGGGTTTCACCCTTAAAGAAAGCCCCGAGGCTTCGGAGAGAGAGTTCGTCCCGACGCCATGAGCGCTTGTTCTGTTTCGCGTAGAGCTCGAGGAAGTCAGCCGCGAATTTATCGAAGGGGATAGGGTCGGGCGCTACCGGCCGGGTGAACCCCAGGCGCTCGTCCAGCTTTTCTATCCTTAGTCGGGCAAGCACATTCCGGGCCTGGTCCTTTGTGAAGCCGGCGAATTGCCTAATTCGCTTCCCCCGGAAGGTGAAGTCCAAATACCACTTCCCGTCTTTGAAGCTGAGGTTCCGGTCCTTCTTAGCTTTCATTGTGTTCTCAGTTTAGGCTTTCTCTGTGGACGCCCTTCGACGAACACTCCGAGGTCCCGGCTTGAAACCCTGACCAAGCGTCCGATCTTATTGCTAGGTAGCCTCCGGCTCAGAATCCAGCGCGAGACTGTAGCCCTCGAGACCTTGAGCAAATCGCAGATATCGCGGATAGTCAAAAACCTATCATCCATTTTAGCCTCTTTTGATTCATTATAATGCATCATCATGTCTCATAATGTCTCATATATTTCAGTCCTTGTCAAGCTCTTTTTTTTAACTTCCGGGCCATGCTATGATTCCCCCAACATGGCCGGCGATTATTTGTCTAAGAGTGATCTTTGCGGTTATCTGCGTATTAGCCGGGCAACTGTGGACCGGCTCATGGCCGCGGGCCTTCCCTTCATTAAACTCGCAAAAGGGAAAGGCCGCGTCCTCTTTCGGAAGCGAGACGTGGACCGCTACCTTGAATCGAAGATCGTGAAGAATAAGCCCGGGCGATGACCCGGACCCGCCTCAAATCCCGTCGTCCCCAGCTCAAGGCGCCACTTTTACTGGTTTGACCGCTGGACTGGCAATCCGTAGCCGGTTTTTGAGTGCTACCCGGCTCGTTGGTTTGACAACTAGACCACTTAAGAGGAATAATTAAAAAAAGAATTGGATTGGCGATTGGAGGCATAATCTCGCAGTGCAAAAAAGTAAATTCTGATTACCAACCGCAGGGGGCAGGGAGATACGAGTGAAATGGATGGTAACGGCGTTGATCTTTTTTCTCGGGTCGGCCTGTCCGACAATGACGCCAACGCAGTGGGCGATAATCGTCGTGCAAGGAACAGTTGTGGACGATCAGACCGGAACCCCGATTTCAGGTGCGGGATTAACTCTCTGGAGCAGGGAAGAGGCACAATTGGAATCCCAGATGTGTAGCGGCGCCGTTTATACGAATGCCAGCGGCGAATTCCTTATCGCAGGTTGTAAAACGGATTGTTCCAAAACTAAAGTTTTTATCGAGGCGTCCGCCTCTTACTACAATTACGAATTCATTCAGATCAAGTGCGTTCCGGAGGTCCAAACGGTCAATTTCCGGTTGGTGCGTTTCCCATCGCCGTAAGGAAGAGAAGACAATTCTTGATATTGATCCGGTTAAGGTTTCGGCCGAAAACCAGAAGAGGATGGAGTCAGGTAGGCAAAAAGGTTGACGATGCTTCCTGCGAGGTCAAAGTCAATGCGATTTTCGACCGGACGATAAAATCGGCCCTCATCGATGCTCCGCCGAGCACGAATTCCTGCGTTTCGACCGGGAAACTCGAAGCGGAAATGTTCAAGCTCATCTCGGAGAAGGCAAAATAGGCAACTTGTTTGTCCGCCTGCGAACGATAAAGTGCAAAAGCCGATAGGGCAGGATATTATGAAAAAAGAATTGAAAACGAAATTGCTTTTAAAGAATGAGTTTGATGGAAGATGTCCCTATTGTAATAGCACCGAAACCGAAAAGGGAATTCTATCATTTGGATTTGGTGCCGGCGTAAACACAAATGAGTTTCCAAAAGCTGATACGGCAATTTGGCACTGCAACAAGTGCAAAAGGATCTTTCATATAAAGGGCTGAGCGGCTTCGTTTCCGCGCTACTTCCTTCCTCAATTCCGGTCACTCATGGCCCTAGCCGGCATTTCTACAGGCTTGGCCGCTGGACTAGCTATCCGGGGCCGGAGGAAAATAGCCCTGGACTCCGACTCCCAGGTTTTTTCTCATTATACCCGATCCGATCTGAGGGGGGCAGGTCACGGATGTCGTGGACCCGTTCTCAGGCTTGACATTGTTTGCAATCAGGCATATTAAAGTCAGCAAAGCCCATAGTTCGGGCATGAGGGAGGAACAAAAAATGACGAAAAAGCAATTTGTCTGGGTACCTCTTTGTCTTTTTTTCCTGGCCGTATCTCTTCAAGCACAAATCAACTTGCTTCACTCGTTTTCTGGCGGCGCTGCGGATGGGGCCTATCCCTATGGGTCACTGATTCTGAAAGGTTCCACGCTATACGGAATGACCCATTTGGGCGGCACCAGCTATGAAGGCACGATATTTAAAATCAATAAGGACGGCTCGGGATTAATGTTGCTGCATTCGTTTCCCGGCGGCTTATCGGATGGAGCCAATCCATTTGGGTCACTGATATTAAAAGGCTCCACGTTATACGGAATGACGCATGGGGGCGGCAGCCCCCGCGGCACGATATTCAAGATTAATAACGGTGGCACGGGATTCATGTTGCTTCACTCGTTTGCCGGCGGCGCATACGATGGGGGATGGCCATATGGGTCACTGATATTAAAAGGCTCCACGTTGTACGGAATGACGGTTTATGGCGGCCCCAGCGATCTCGGCACGATATTCAAGATCAATACGAACGGCACGGAATTCATGTTGCTTCATTCGTTTGCCGGAGGGCCAGCGGATGGGGCTCGTCCCTGGCATACTTCACTGATTCTCAAAGGCTCTACGTTGTACGGAATGACTGGGGGCGTCGCCTATCCGGGCACGATATTCAAGATCAATACGAACGGGACGGGATACGCCGTGCTTCACTTCTTTGCCGGCGGCACATCGGATGGGGCCAATCCCACGGGCTCGCTGATTGCAAAAGGCACATGGTTGTACGGCATGACCCCTTATGGCGGCATCAGTGATTACGGCACGATATTTAAGATTAATACAAACGGCACGGGATACGCGATGCTTTACTCGTTTGCCGGCGGCGCCTCGGATGGGGCATCCCCGTGGGGGTCACTAATACTAAAAGGCTCCACGTTGTACGGAATGACGTGTTATGGCGGCCCCAGCGATCTCGGCACGATATTCAAAATGAATACGAACGGCACGGGGTATGCGCTGCTTCATTCGTTTGCCGGCTATCCATCGGATGGGAATCAGCCATATGGGTCACTGATTCTCAAGGGCTCCACGTTGTACGGAATGACGACTGCTGGAGGGACGCTGGATGATGGCGTCATTTTTTCCTTCAAATTGAAATAACGGCCTCCGTGATAGGATTCCATAAGAGAATCATATCGTGACGGATTCGCCCCCGGAGTTGTAGTTCGTAACTAGAGCTCGTTCCCTTTTTTTAGGGCTATTAAGATTCTGTGCCCGCTTGATAGATAGGGCCGCCCCGCCTCACTTGGCGGTCTATCCCAGGGCTCAAATTGAGCAGGACGGAGCGGCCCCAAATAGGTTCCGGCTAGTCTCAATTCCCGCCACTCTCGGCCTGCGCCGGCCTTTCTACAGGCATGGCCTTTGGACTATTCATCCGCGGTCACCCGTCCAAGGGGGCATTTTTGACCCCTAAACCCCCACCAGGGGGGCCTCCGGGTGCCATTTTTGCCACGATCTCAGGTGGGGGGGTGCCAAAGGGCGCGGATCTTTCGGCGGTCCCCATATATAACAAAAAACGCAATCTTCAGAACCGATTCGGGACAAAATCCCCGTCCTTAAAGTGCACTTCCATCCTTGACAAGTGATCGTCCACGTCAGCGTTGAAGGTTTGAAGCCGCCTTTCAATAGCAAACTTCCGGCACTCTTGGCGGATCTCCCCGATCTCGGCCAAGGCCGCGTCGTATTTGGCCTTCAACTCGCGGACCTGTGCCGCTGTCTTTTGCCGAGCTGCGAAGTCCCATTGAGAAGTCCGGTTTAAGATTTCCCGGCTTTGCTTCGCCCAGGCCGTCATGCTCTCGACCCTGGACGTAATCGCCGCCTGTGCCTCTTGCGCTTGCTGCGAATAGTGGAGCTCGAAGTCCTCTCTCGGCGTTGTTTCATAAATCGGCTCCCCTGCGGCCGCCTTCGCTTGCTCGGCTTGCTCCGAATGAACCTGGTCTAAAAATGAATTACTCACTTGATCCTCCCCTGCTTTGGCCCGGTCTTTTGTGCCGGGATTTTCTTCTCGGTCGGTTGCGGGGTATTGTCCTGAATAGGCTTGACCCCGTTTCCCCTGGGCTTCGGCGGCTCCGGGAAGTCGCCGGGTTTCGGCGGCCGGTAGCCGTGGAAGCATTGATACACTTGATCTTCAACTTTTAGCATTTTCATCCTCTTGTTTTTCCTCGATAACCTGGGCCGGCTCGGGAGTAACAACTATTTGCTCGAATAGTTTTCGCCTCTCCGCTGGCCGCTGCCGATAGCCTTCGGCCACGTCCTCCCGCGCTGTCGGAATCTTGGCCTTTTCTTCGCTCATCGTTTTCCCCCCGTGTTCATCATGGCCAAGGCCCGAGCTCTCACTAGCCGCCGCTGGCCGCCCCCTGTGCTTGCGGTCCTGGCCTTCTTCTCCGCCTCCTCCCGTTCTTTCAGGAATTCCTGCCGGCTCTCGGTCCACCCTGAAACGGGCTTTGCTTCAATAGCCGCAAGCCCGGCTTGCCCTGCCTCTCGCGCTTCGCGCTCCGCTGCCTTGAGAGCTCCCAGGGCTAGGACGTGCTTTGACGCGGCTTCCCCTTCGATAGAGTGTCCGGCTTCGAGAAGCAAAACGGCCGTCATGCCTGAGCACGTTGATCCCTTGCCCTTGAAGAAGTCAACGCCATAAACAACGCCTGAGAAGTGCGGGTCCTTGTGCCGAATGATGAAAATAGGCGTTGTGTGCTCATTCATCGCTTATGCATCCCCAGGGCTTCGGGTTCGCCGGCCGGACGGGTTGAAGGTTCGCGAGAATCATCACGTCCTGCATCGAACTCGAAAGCATCTTGATTAGAAAATCGCCGGCTTCCTTTGCGCTCTTGAATTGATAGGGTGAAATATCGAGCTCGAATTCCTTCCCGTTAAAAAGCCGGAGCCTCACTAGGCCAGGTTCCTGGACGGCGATTTCGGCATAGGCGAACGGCCGCTCAGTTTTTGCCGGACTCATGATTCTCTCCTGGTTTCCTCGCGAATTCGATAGCGCGGTGGGTCCGGTCCTCTTCCACTTGGCGGGCCTGCTCCATGTCTTGATCGGCATAAACGATCCTAAAGACTGTCGGCGGACCCTGCGGAATGAATGTGGTAGTGCTCAATTTGCCAAGTAACCGGTCAAGCAAAATTTCAATAGCCCAAGCATGGCCGGCTAGTGCCCGGCGCCAAAGCAGGGCAGCTAAGGCCGAGGGATCCCCGCCTTCGGCCAAAGCGCGGTTGAAGTCCTGGCTGAAGGCGATAGCGTCCTTGCACTTGCGGCCGGCCAGGTGCCGCCGCGAATCGTCGCCCCTTTGGAAGGGCTTTCCAGGTTTCGAATTGTTCATAATTTTACCTCCATAAAAGCGCAGGAAGTGCACCTTCCCTGCCTCAATTCTTGACAGCTTAATTCAGTTATCAGGGATGGCCTACGGACATGGTATCCGTAGAAATCCGGTTTTTTTTGCTCCCGGAGAGAGGAAAGCGCCCTATTTCGCACTTTCTACCCCTTCCCCCATCGCTGAGGCATTTTCGGAAGGATCGACGGCATACCCTAGTTTCTCCATCAATGCCGCAGCTTCTTCTTTTCCCCAAATCTTTTCGTATTCTTCTTTCTTCTGGAGAGATATAAAAATTGGGGATCTCTTAAAACTATCTCTATTTACTTTTATTTCCCTATATTTCTTATCCGTGTTTCGTGGACAAGTATTGACTTCCGTGTTTTGCGGACAAGTGACTAATTCCGTGATTCGCGGAATAACCCCCCATCGGCCCCTATCTCCACGCTCTTTTCGGGTTCTCTTGTCCGTCTTTAGCGGAATAAAGGGAAGGGTGATTTTGGGATCCTGAATGAGCTTGTAAAAGACATGAAACTTGAAGGCTTTGGGCGCCCGCTTCTTTGTGATGAGCCCCATCGCCACGAGCCGGTCCGTCGCTCGCCCTATGAGGTTTTTATTGACCCCGGATCTCTCAGCTATCAGTTTGACGCCAGGGAAAGCATAGCGGCTTTTGTAGTGAGCATAAAAGGCTATAGTCAAATAGACCTTTAGATCCGATGGCCTGAAAAGGGCCAAGAGTCCAGAATCAACTACGGCCGCGGGAATCATGAGGAAATGCGGCGGCGGAGCAGTCGGCGTCTGCCCTACGGCAGCCTTGCCGGGCTTGGACATGATAGCCCTATTTGCCGGCCGCGGCTGCGAGCTGTTTCTCGAACCCTTGCTCGAGCGCCTTCCGGTCGATCCGCAAGGTCCTGCCGCCGACTCGGACAACGGGAAGCGCGTTTCGAGCGGCCAGGGCATAGCAACCCTTAACAGAGATCCCAAGGAACTCTGAGCACTCCCGGACGGAAATCCAGCGCCTCGCTTCGGCGTTCATGTTCGTGCCTCAAGCCGGACTTCGGGAGCGGGGGTTTCCGGGATCGGGGCTTCATCGCAAGGGAAAAGGTCGCAAACGGGGACCTTGAGCGCCTTGCTGATTTTGTTTTTTGTGCTCGCCGTAACATGCCCGGTCTTTTCAGCCGTGACGATCGTTCCAGGTGAAAGGTGGGCTAGCCGGCAAAGATCACTTTGCTTTAGGCCCTGAGCTTTCCGATAAAGGGAAACTCGCGGTCGCATGCGGTCCTCCATAATGGAAGAAGCAAGTGATGCTGTGGGTGATTCGTTTTGAATGGCGACGTCACGCATTGCATCGACTCGCTCCCCTGCGTGACTGTCTCGCGGTCTTGCTTGGCAGCCTCGCCTTGCGGCCGGTCGATGCGGTCTTGCGTCGCCCGTAGTGAGTCGCCCCGGGGGACGGGGCAACGGAATAGTCCGATCTTGGACTATCGCACTCAGAATTGTAATTACTTTTAATGCCAAAGTCAAGGAGCTCATAAAAATATTTTAAGCACCGGAGAAAAAACGGCTTCACAATTTCGCTTAGGTTCGACGATCTCAAGTCGGTCGATGAATTAATCACGGAAAATCGACTGTCAACTTTTGCGACGTGTTGGACCAAGAAACGAGGGCAAAAGAGGGGACAGAACGGGAAAGCCCAAACGCCGGGTGATCGGCCGAAAGATAATAATATCGCGCTGTTTCTGAGCAAATTGAGTGGGGTGAGTGAGGGGTCTCGAACCCCCAACCTTCGGATCCACAGTCCGATGCTCTAACCAATTGAGCTACACTCACCGTCGGATGGGCAAGAAATTTTCTCACCTTGGGGACCTTAAGTCAAGAAGCCAGAACGTGAGATCACCACGTCGCCCCGCAAGGGCCGCGGGGCTCCTCGTGATGACAGGCGTGGCAAGTGAGATCGCCGCGCTGCCCGTCACGTCGCTCCGCTCCGCGCGGCTTCGGCTCTATGCGATGGCAGGGAACCCCTGGGTCGCTCCCGACGATGCGGAAATGAGGCAGGGGGACACGATGCCCTGTCCCATTTTCGATTGCTGTGCAGCTCAATGGGGGACGGAGTATTGTGTCCCCGTACGCCATGGGCCCCGCGGCGATGGGGAAAAGAGATCGCCACGCTTCGCTCGCGATGACATGAAGGCTTGAGGCCGTCCACGACTAGCGCTGGCCCTCGATCAGGTCCAGGACGTCGGCGGAGTCGCGCCATTCCGGGCGGACGCGGACCTGGAGGTCGAGGTACACCTTGGAATCCAGATAGTTCTCGAGCTCTCGGCGGGCTTCGATGCCGATGATCTTGATAACCCGGCCCTGGTGGCCGATGACGATCTTGCGGTGGCTATCGCGTTCGACGAAGATGCTGGCTTTGATGTAGACCACCGGCCGGCGCTTCTTGGGCAATCCCCGGCCGGAGCTTCTCTCCGCGGCTCGCGCCCTCTTTTCGGCTTCGGATTCCGGCGTGACCTCACGCCCAACTGCCGCCTCGGGCTTCTCTTCCCGGCGCTCCACGGCGTCGATATAGACCGCCGTGACGAACGGCAGTTCCATCCTGACGTGCTTGAGCAGTTTTTCGCGGATGAGCTCGGCCATGTGAAAGCGTTCCGGAAGGTTGGTCAGGTCGTCGTCGCCGTATGCCTTTTCCCGCTCGGGCAGGAGCCCGTAGATCGTGTTCTCCAGGACATCCAGGTTCGTCCCGTCAACCGCCGAGATGGGGATGATCTCCTTGAAGGGCAAGAGGTCCTTGTATCTCTCGATGAGGGGCAGGACCCTGTCCTTGCGGACGATGTCCACCTTATTGATGAGGAGGATGATGGGCCGGCTCACTTTTTTCAGCGCTTCGATCACGAACTCGTCCCCGTGGCCGAAGGGCAGGGAGGCGTCGATGAGCAGGCAGACGACGTCGGCCGTCTCGAGCGAGGCGTAGACGAAGCTCATCATCCGCTTGTTGAGCTTGTGCAGGGGCTTATGGATTCCCGGGTTGTCGAGGAACAGGATCTGTCCCTTGTCCGTGGTCTTGATGCCCAGAATGCTGACCCGCGTCGTTTGCGGTTTGTCGGAGACGATGGCTACCTTCTCGCCCAGGAGCTTGTTGAGGAGCGTGGACTTCCCGACGTTCGGCCGGCCCGCGAGAACTGCGTATCCGGTCCGAACCTTGGGAGTTTTCGGCGCCGGCTCGGCCTGCTTCTTCTTTTTCGGCAAGGTTGGATTTCCTTTCTCTATGTGTTCTTAGCGCTCTTCAAGAAAGCGATCCTGAGGTCACCTGAAACTTCCGGCCGGCCGGAGCAAAAAGATCCTCACGTCGTTGCGTTCCCGGGGATGACGGATGGCAGACGCGCCGGCCATCGTCCCAGTGCCTATTTCTCTTCCTCGGCCGGTCCCGCGACTTTGCGGACGCGCAGTTTGAGCACCCGCTTCTGGTCGACCTCGAGAACCTCAAGGGCGATGCCCTTGACCTCGAGCTTCTCTCCCTTCTTAGGCAGGCGGCCCAGGGCATGAGTGACGAATCCGCTGATGGTGATGACGTCCTCCTGGGACAGGTCCGAGCGGAGGAGTTCCTCGACTTCCTCGACCTTGACCTCGCCCGAAACCGTGTAATCGTCGGGCCCGTTCTGGGTGACGAGATGCTCCTCTGTATCGTATTCGTCCTGGATCTCGCCCACGATCTCCTCGAGCAGGTCCTCGACCGTGGCCAGCCCCGAAACGCCGCCGTGCTCGTCGACGACGATGGCCAGCTTTTCCTTGCGTCTCTGCAGCTCCTTGAGGAGCTGGCTGACCTTCATCGACTCGGGCACGAAATGGACCGGCCGGATGAGCGGCCGGATGGGCGCGTTCCGTTTCTCATCGGCCGAGAACTTGAGGAGGTCCATGGCCAGGACGATCCCCTCGATGTTGTCCAGGCGCTCTTTGTACACGGGGATGCGCGAATATTGCTCGACGTTAATGAGCTCCCGGAGCTTGTCGATCGTGGCGTCCTCGCGAATGAGGACCATGTCCACCCGGGGGGTCATGATTTCCCGGACGAGCGTATCCCCGAATTCGACGACGCTCCGCAGGAGCCGGTCCTCGTCCTTCTCGATGATGCCCTCTTCCTTGGCCCCATCGATGAAGGTCTCGATCTCTTCCTCCGAAGTTTCGCGGACCACGGCCGGCTCCTCTTCCTTTCTCTCGGTAATGATCCGGGAAAGGAGAAGCAGGGGCGCGGCCAGCACGAGAAGGAGCCTGTAGGACGGCAGGAAGAAGGCGACCGCTCGATTTCGGGTCAGGCCGTTGATGAGACGCGGCAACCCCTCAAAAAAGACAAGATAGATCGCCAGGAAAATGAAGAAGAAGGCGAGGGGTTTGCGCTCGGATTGAGGAAAGACGAGGAGCATGAAAATGACCAGGGCGATGAGGAGGATGCTCCGGACGAAATCCACGGCCATCTTGATGTCGTCGAAGAGCTTGATGACCCGGGTCCTCCACTTCTTGTCTTTTTTCTCCAGGAGGCGGCTGAGCGAGATCTTGGAATGGTTTTCGATCGAGAGGTGGAAGACGGACAGGCCGAAGGTCGCGATAAAGACGATCCCCAGGCACACGCCCATGACGGTCGCCGGACTCATGCGCCCCTCCGCCGTTCGAGAAGGCGTTTCTGCAGGCGGGCCTCCTCTTTCTCGATGCCCCCCCGGCCATGATCGTAGCCGATGAGATGCAGGAAGCCGTGGATGACCAGCACTCCCAGCTCGCGATCGAGCCCATGCCCCTTCAGGCGCGCCTGCCTCTGCGCCTGGGCCGGGGCGATGATGATGTCGCCCAGGTAATACTTCCCGTCGGCGGCCCTCCGTCCCAGCGGGAAGCTCAGGACGTCCGTGACCTTGTCCTCCTTGAGATAGTCCCGGTTGAGCCGGCGAATAGCCGCCTCGCCGACGAAGGCCAGACTGAGCTCCGGGGTCGGGAGGCGATAATGCCGGACCAGCTTGTTTGCCAGGCCGGCCAGGGACCGCCTATCGACCCGGCATTTCGTCTGGGTGTTCAGGATCTCGATCATGGCTGGCAGGGTTCCCGTTCCTCCCGCTTTTCCCGTTCTTTTCCTCGTGCTTGGCCGCGGGCTTGTCCTCGAAATCGTAGCCCGGATAATCGACCCTCGGATGGAAGACCGAGTCGAGCGTCTCCAGGAACGAAGCGGCTATCGTTTTGATCTCTTTCAGAGAAAAGTCGCAGTCGTCGAGCTGACCGTCCTGAATGAACCCGTCGATGATGGCCGAGATGACCCGCTTGAAATGGGCCTCGCTCGGCGTGCGCAGGGTCTTGGACGCCGCCTCGACGGAGTCGGCCAGCATGATGAGGGCCGCCTCCTTGCTCCGGGGCGGAGGGCCGGGGTAGCGGAACTGTTCCTCCCCGATGTCGTGCATTTCGGGGTCGTATTTTTCCTTGGCCTTCTGGTAGAAGAATCGGACGAGCGAGTTGCCGTGATGCTGCTCGATGATGTCCCGGATCTTGCGGGGCAAGTGCAGCTTCTTGGCCATCTCTGCGCCCTCTTTGACGTGGTTGATGATGACCAGGGCGCTCATGGCCGGGGTCAGGTCCCGGTGGGTGTCGACGTTCCGGGTCCGGTTCTCGATGAAATAGTCGGGCCGCCGCAGCTTGCCGATGTCGTGGTACATGCCCCCGGCCTTGACCAGGAGCGGGTCGAGCTTGATGGCCTCGGCCGCTTTCTCGGCCAGGGTGGCCACGAGCAGGGCGTGATGGTAGGAGCCCGGCGCTTCGAGGGCCAATTGCCTGAGGATGGGCGTATCGGAGTTCGTCAAGTCGAGGAGTTTCGGCTGGGTGACGAATCCAAACATATTCTCAACGAGAGGCAGGAGGACAAAGCCCAGAGCCGCGCTGAGCAGACCGCCCGCGACCCCCATCAGCATCGAGGTGAAGAACGGAGACAAGCTTCCGACGGGCTCCCGGACGAGCTGAAGGGCAATGACCATGAAGACGTTGATGGGGGCGATCAAGAACAGACCGGTGCGCAGGACCGCGGTTCGCCGCTGCCGTCCGAAGTACTTGACCCCGTAGATCGCCGCCAGCCCTCCAATCAAGGCGTAGATCATCAGGAAAAAATCGGCCCGGAAGAGGTAGCCCACGATCAGGCTGTTGATGATGACGAACATGAGGCTGATGGGCAGGACCGTCAGGAATGCGAAGATCAGGGCTCCAAACTGCAAGGGGAAGCCGTAGGGATTGCTTTCGGCGTGGGTCAGCCAGGGGATGGTCGTATTCTGGCTCAGGACCTGGGACACGAACAGGCTCAACTTGTTGATGAAGAGGCTCAGGGTCAGCATCAGGCCGATCAGGACCAGCGGAGTCAGGGCTGGTTTCGCCCCGAGCAGGGATTTGAGGTCGTACCAGGCGATGAGCAGGATCAGGGCTAAGAAGAGAAACGTCCCTATGAAATTCACCAGCCAGGAGGGCGTCGCTCTCAGGTTCCTGTTGATGATCCGGACCTGGCGGAGCACGTCGGCCGTGACCTCATCGCCCTTGCGCACCAGGACCTTGCCCTGCTTGATCATGTAGAAGACCGGCTCGACCTCGGCCCGATCCAGGCGGGCGCTGGTTCCCGCCGGGTCGAAGGTCACGTTGGGAGAGATGAAGAGCGAGGCCAGGTCGATGAGCACCGCTTTGGTCCGGCCCGGGAAGTCCAGGGACTCGGAGGCGGAATAGAGAATGTCCCCGGCTTCGCGTTCGTCCAGGACGTCGGCGGCCTTGACCGATCGCTCCTCCCGGTCCCGGACGAGCGTCAGGCCGCGCTGCTGCTCCCCGTGGATGAACAGACTTTTGGAGACGACGACCCCTCGCCCCAGGGGCACGCCCACAAGGCGGATGAGCCCGTCCTCGAGGTCGGGCGGAAACCCGAGCTTGACCAGAAGGCTGAGGTCGTTCAACGACGGCTCGACGTCGAACTTATCGACGAAGAGTTTCTGAAGGGCGTCGAGCCTCAGCGCCGGGGAGTTTGTTCGGGCGATCCATTCCCGGCCGGCGGCGAACGACTGGCGGATCTTGACCTCGGTGTCCGTCAAAACGTTCGCGTTGAAGACGAACACCGGCAGGACCGCAGCCCGGGCCTCCTGGCGACGGAGCTGGGTCGCCTCCGCGTCCTCGATGGTCAGGTCGGCCGGGGCGATGATGTCGGCCGCGGCGATCGAACCCACTTCAGGCAGGGGCAGGGACCGCGAGGGCACGTAGGAGATGATGTAAGCCAGGAGCAGGACGAAGAGGAAGATGAGAACGAAGGGGTTGCTGAAGATTCGGCCGAGGGTCAAGGCCGGGCGAGGCTGGGAGCCGGACAGCGGCGCGCCGTTCTTAGTCGCCGGCGGAGCCGCCGGGTTCTTGAACAGCTTCAGCTTCTTAAAGGACAGGAAGTCCATGCTCTCAGGAATCCTTCGTCTCGGCTTTCTCGTAGGCCTTAATGATCTTCTGGACGAGCGGATGCCGGACGACATCCCTGTCGGTGAATTTGATGATGATGATTTCCTTGATGGCGGTCAGGATCTTGATGGCGTGCAGGACCCCGGACTTGCGCGGTTCGGGCAGGTCGATTTGGGTCACGTCGGCCGTGACGACGACCTTGGAGCCGAAGCCGGAGCGCGTCAGGAGCATCTTCATCTGCTCCCGGGTCGTGTTCTGGGCCTCGTCGAGGATGATGAAGGCGTTGTTGAGCGTGCGGCCCCGCATGAAGGCTAGGGGCGCGATCTCGATGATGTTCCGCTCGATGAGACGGTTGGCCTGCTCGGCCGGAGTCAGGTCGAACAGGGCGTCATAGAGAGGCCGGAGATAGGGGTTGATCTTCTGGTAGATGTCTCCCGGCAGGAAGCCGAGCTTCTCTCCCGCCTCGACCGCCGGCCGGGTGAGGACGATACGGCTGACGAGCTTGTCTTGGAGAAAGGCCAGGGCCATGGCCATGGCCAGGTACGTTTTGCCCGTCCCGGCCGGGCCGATGCCGAAAACCAGGTCATGGCTCTTGATGGACTGGATGTAATCGTGCTGGTTGAGGCTCTTAGGCGTGACCGACTTGCGCGATAAGGCCAGAGGCTCGGAGGGCGCGTAGTTTTCGATGGTCTGCGTATCGCTGCCCCCCTCGAGCATGTCCAAGAAGATGTGAAAATCCTCTTCCTTCATCTCCAGGCCCCGCTGTTCGAGCTCGCGGATCTTGTCGAAATATTGCTTGGCGAATTCGACCTTTTGAGTGGGGCCGTCGATGAGCAGGCAGTCGCCGCGGATGGCTAGGCTAACCCCCAGGCGGTTCTCCAGCTTTTTAAGGTTCTTGTCCAAAACCCCGTAGAATACGGACTTATTGACATAAGGATAGTTGATTTTTTCCATCTCTCAGGCGGGCAAGAGCGAATCTTCGGTCGTCATAGAGAGTCAATTATACTCTTGGATAAGGGAAGCTTGTCAAGGCAAGTCGGGCCGGGTGCGGCCCAACGCAGGCGGGCTTGCGGCGCATTTCCCCGCGGCGGATGCGAAAATTGGCTGTAATTCCAGGGCTTGTCCGGCCTCAGAGCGAAGGCCGGGGCGAGGGTTTGCCCGGCCTATTTGGTCTTTTTCACCGACCTCAGGATCGCGGGAAACGGCCCAAAATTCTCGACATCGAAATACTTTCCGTCCAGGCTGACGATGATCTTAGCGGCCTGCGCAATCGTTCCATCGCCCTTATCGTCCTTGCCGAGGCGCAGTTCAATGACCGTAAAGGGATAATCGGCCGAACGCGCACGGTCGAACTGCTCCGCGAAGACGATGGGCCGGTCCGTGGCCAGGAATAGCCGCCGGCCACCCTCGGCCGTGGGCTGCTGCATAGCGTAGTGAAGGTCGTAGCCGATCGAATCCGGCATCCGAAAATATCCCACCTTGGGGAGATCACCGAGTGTTTTCAGGAAGGCCTCCTGTCCGCCGGAGTTGAAAGCCGCTACAAGAGCAGCATGTTCCGTGTCGCTCGTCCAGTGATTGATATGGATGATGGCCAGGCTGGATACCGTCCGCAGGGTATCAATGTCCGAGGTCATGAAAAAGGCCCGGAACTCCTCCGGCCGGTCTCCCGTCGGAGCGGCGCTGACGGACGCCCCGACGCCGACCATGATGCAAAGGATGCCGAAAACAGCGGCGATGTTCTTGGAAATCGTCATGTTTCACCTCGACCCGGCTTCCCCCGCGAGGGGAAGCCGGAAGTTCCTTGCCCGGACCGGGACTTCCCGGTTCGCCGAGCTATTCTCCAGGTCATCCGGAAAAGACTCATCTTAATTATAGAATAACAGCAGTATCATTAAAAGGTTGCGGCGCCTTGCCCGGATCTCCAGGGCATTCCCGACTCGAAGAGAAAACGGCTTAATTGCAGCCGGTGGGACGTTCTTTTCTGCAATTATTTAATAAAGGTTCCGAAGAACCCCGGGGTCCTAGGCGGAAGGCGAGCTTCCCTGGGGATGGGAGGAGGGCGGCCGCCTTCGGGGCTTTCGTCGTCGCCGCTTCCTCCGCGGGGGTTTTTCGGGGAAAGTCTCGGCGTAGAGGCTCGCGAATGATTCGTGGGCTTCCGGCATCCGCATTTTGGTAATGAGGAAGAACAGCCGCGAGGCTTGCTGGTAATGCGGACGGCCCCTGAGCGACCAGCGCATATTCCCCGTGTGAAGGGCTCGCTGCAGGGCGGCCAGGATGACCTGGATCTGAATGACCCCGGCCATGAGGGCTTTGGGAATCGTCGCCTGGGTGTGCAGCGAGGCATAGGCATTCTTGAGGACGATCTGCAAATCCCCCTCTGCGGCTCCGAGCCGAGTCTCAGCCCATGGCCAGAAGAGGAGCACGTAAAGCTCTTCCAGCGAAAACTCCGCTCCGGCCGACGCCGCCCTGTCCTTGGCCTGGAAAAGCGAGAGCAAACGGTCAAGCGTCTCGGGCTGGGAGCTGTAATCCTCTCCGACCTTCCCCAGGATGAAGGGCAGGAGGCCGTGCCGGTGGAGCGCCTCGATAACCGGCATGGTCTCGTTGGTCAGCTCCTTGTTCAACTCCTCGAATAGACGAGAGCCGGGACAGGATGCCACGCCTTGCCTGTGCGACGGAATGGCCCGCGCCGTGCTGTCTTCGATCTCGAAGCGGAGCCGCGCGGCCTGGCGGATGACGCGCCAGACGCGGACCGGGTCCTCGGTGAAACGCTCGGCCGGGTCGCCGATGATCCTGACCTTTCGACGGGCCAAGTCCTCGAGGCCGCCCACGAAATCGATGATGGACGAGGTGATGACATCGAAGAACAGGCCGTTGATCGTGGTGTCCCTGCGGAAGGCGTCCTCGCTCGGTGTGCCGTAGATGTTCAAGTGCTCGGCTGGCGGCGGGCCGGATGAAGCGGGCGAAGAGGGCTGGACGGGCGAATCCGGCGGGGCGGACGGCTCCGCCTGGGGTTCGGCCGGCAGGGGAGCCGGACACTCGACGCGGGCCTGGTCCGGGTCGCGGCGAAAGGTGGCGACCTCGATGATCTTATCGCCGGGAAAATGAATATGGGCCAGCCGAAAGCGGCGGCCGATCAGGAACGCGTTCCGAAAGCGCTTCTTGATCTGGCCGGGACGGGCGTCCGTGGCCACGTCAAAGTCCTTGGGAGTCTTGCCGAGGAGGAGGTCGCGGACTGCGCCGCCCACGAGATAAGCGGTAAAACCCTGCTGGTGGAGGCGATAGATGACCTTGAAGACGTCGTGGTCGATGTCCTTTCGCGAAATGGGGTGCTCGCCCCGCCTGAGGACAAAGGGCTCGGCAGGGCCGGGAGTTTCGGCCGGGGCCGAGTCAGGGGGAGACTTAGGTTCGTCCATGAATCATCGGGATGACAGGATCAACCCTCCGAGCCGGATGTGGCTCGGAGACGCGGATGAAATATTCTCTGCCTCAGGCATGGCATTTTAGAATAATCAAATCCTGGGATGATGTCAAAGAACCGCGGCCGACGAACGAAAACCCGCCCTGATCGTCCCATCTTTTGTTCTGAAGGAGAGAGGGCGATCAAGCCCGCAGCTCAATAGCGGACTTTGTCCTTTTTCCCGGACCAGGCTTGAAACAACTTGAGGCAGGAGTCCCTTTCAATATTGATGGATCTCAGCCGCGGCGTTTTCACTTGTCCTTTGAGGACTTGAGAGATATACCGGTCATCGAAGCGGATCCGGGCCGCGTCCTCCTTGGTGCAGCCGAAGTAGAGCTTCCGGATCTTGGCCCAGTACGCGGCGGCCAGGCACATGGGACAGGGCTCGCAGGTCGAGACGAGGATGCAATCCGAAAGGTCGAACCGCCGGAGCGCCCGTGAGGCCGCCCGTAGGGCCAAGACCTCGGCGTGAGCCGTCGGGTCGTGGGTTTTGATGACTCGGTTATGGGCCCGGGCCACGGTCCGGCCGTTTCGGACGACGACCGCGCCGAAGGGGCCGCCCTCGTTGGCATTCATTCCCCGGGATGCCTCCCGGATAGCGGCGGCCATGAACTTCGATATCAACCTCACTTGAGTTCCGCTCATTTCAATCCTCCGGCCGCGCCCTCGGCCAGCTCCAGCACGGGTCGAGCGATGGGAGTTTCGATGATTTTTATCACGGGTTCTTGGCCGGTTCTTGAGCTGGGCGTTCATGGGAGACACGTTTTTGTCCCTATATATCTTGCCCGCCCTGAGATGTCAATTCATGCCGGGAGCGAGGCCAGCTTCCTCAAAGGCGATCGCTCTCAAAGATGAGAAATGACCCAACGGGCTCGACGGGGGCACGTGTCGCTGATGATTGCGATGAGTTCAGGTCCTTGACGGAAGGCGAGGACGGATGATATTTTTGGGTCAGGATGATCCCATTGAAAAAAAAGGAACCTGACAAAGGCGCCGCAGCCGCGGTTGATAAGAAAAGGAGAAAGCCTCTTCTTGCGACCCTGGCCGCGGCGGGCTTCATCCTCCTGGCCGACCTCGCCTGCCTGCTTTTTTATCTGCCGTCCGCGCTGACACGGGGCCTTCTCCTTCATCTTCTTGTGATCTGCGTCCTGGCCCTCATCATCTTTGGCGTCGGCAGAGTCATTTCCGGGGCCGTGCTCAGGGAACGGGGTTCCGCGGTGGTCCCGGATAAGGGCGGACTATCTTCGACCGCGAAAACGATCAGGTTCATCCTCCTGGCCGCCGTCGCCGTGTGCGTGGAGATGGTCCTCGTTCAGCGGCTTGCTCCCTCGCGCGGAGACTCCATGCTTTTCAACCTGCTCTTCTATCTTGCGTTCTTTGGATGCGGCGTTTTGCTCGCCCGGGACCAGGATTCCGAGAACGCTCCCGTCCTGTTCGGGCTCGCCGTGGCGCTGGCCCTGGCCGCAATACAGTTCGCGATGTTCATGTCCGACCCTGCCTCGCTCGCCCGCTTTGGCTCCGAACGTTTCGCCGTCGCCCTGCGGGCGTTCATCGTCCGGGCCGATGCGTTGCCAATGGAAATGGCCATCACTTGGGCGGCCTGGCGCGTGGCTCGGGCCAGTATGCTGCTTTCCGCTCAATCCCGGAATCACTGAGGGGGCGCGACGGACTTTGGAATCCTGGCTGCCGCCCCCCCGTTATCCAACCCGGAGGGGTTCACGGTTCAGTCCACGGCACGGCGCGATTTGCAATGGATTCCCCAGGGGCCGGGGCACGGAGATTGCCAGGCGGGTCCGGATTTGGTATATAGGGCCCTCTTGAATCGAATAGGGAAAGCTGATAATGATCCGCACCGTCATCTCCGACCTGGGCAAGGTCATCGTCCACTTTGACAACCGCATCTTCTTTTCGAGGCTGGCCGCGGCCTGCCGCCGCTCGCCCGAGGACATCGTCCGCCTGGCGTTCCAGGGAAGCGGCCTCCTCAACGCCTTTGACATCGGGGCGCTCGACCCGGCCCAATTCCAGGCCGAGGTCTGCGGCCGGCTGGGCGTTTCCCTTGATCCCGGGGAGTTCTACACCATTTATAACGACATCTTCCGCCTTATCCCCGGAACGCTCGATGTCCTTCGGGCGGCCAAAAGGACCTGCCGGCTGGTCCTTCTCTCGAACACGGACCCGATGCGCTATGGATTCATCCTGAAAAAATTCCCCGAGGTTCGGATGTTTGACGCCTCCGTCCTCTCCTACGTTGAGCGGCTGATGAAGCCCAACCCGAGAATCTTCGAGATCGCCCTGTCCCGGGCCGGTGCCGAGGCGGCCGATTGCGTTTTCATCGACGACCTCCCCGCAAACATCGAGGCGGCGATCAAGCTGGGAATAAAGGGAATCGTCTTCGAGGAAGGCCGGACCGACCTTGCCCCCGAGCTTCGCCGGCTCGGCGTGCCGCTCTAGCGCTCGCCTTCCGGGAGAGCCTGCACCCAGACCCGGCGGTGCCGCGGGCCGTCGAACTCGCAAAGAAAGATCCCCTGCCATGTCCCCAAGCAGAGGCGTCCCTCCTCGACCAGGATCATCGCGCTCGTTCCGACCAGGCCGGCCTTGACGTGTGCGGGCGAATTGCCCTCGGAGTGAGCGAAGGGGAGAGAATCCGGGACCATTTTCCTCAGGGCCAGGAGGATGTCGGCCCTGACCGAAGGGTCGGCGTTCTCGTTGATTGTCACGCCGGCTGTCGTGTGCGGGACGAAGACAAGGCACAGGCCGTTCCTGATCTTGGAGGCGCTGATGGCCTCCTCGACGCGGCCGGTGATGTCGACGAGCTCCTCGGCGACCGAAGTCTCGAGGTCAATCACTCTTTTCATCATCCAATTTATAGCTCGAGGCGCAAACGACCTTGTTGCGGCCGGTTTTCTTGGCCCGGAACAGGGCGGCGTCGGCCGCGGCCAGGACCACAACGCCCGACTGGCCCTCTTCGGGGAAACAGGATACGCCGATGGACACCGTCACTGGGTCGAGGGGCTTGCCGGCGTAATAAACCTTCAATTCCCGGACTTCCCTGAGGATCCGATCGGCCCGGTCCTTGGTGATTGCGACGTCGGCCGTGGGCAGGATGATGGCGAATTCCTCCCCGCCGTAGCGGCAGACGACGTCTTCGCGCCGGACGTGCCTCTGAAAAAGGTCGGCCACGGCCTTAAGCATGAGGTCGCCGGCCTCGTGGCCGAAGTCGTCATTGAAACGCTTGAACCCGTCGATGTCGATCATCATCATGCCCACGGACGTCCCATACCGCTGGCCGCGGTAGATTTCCCGTTCGAGGGTTTCCTCGAGGTAGCGGCGGTTGAAAAGGCCGGTCAAGGGGTCTCGGATGGATTGCTGTTTAAGTGTTTCAGCCAGCCGGAAATTCGTCAGGGCCATGGTCAAACGCTCGAGGAAGACCGTCGCCAAACGTTCGCGTATTTTGGGGGTCGAGTTCGGGGCCGACTCTTCGGTTTCATCGGGGGGCGGGAAGCTGAAGTGGAGGAGTCCGAGGATCCCCCCCTTGGAGGTCATGGGCAGGCACATCGTCGGGGCGAAGTTCGACCCGGCTTTGGCGATGTGGGGACAGGGCGGTCCCGAGGAAGCCGAGGACCGGAGATAGGGCTTGCCGCTGCGCAGGGCCCAACAGTCCTCGGGGGACATGATCTCGGCGGGCGTCTGCTTGTCGCGCCAGACGCCCCAGGACACAGCCAGGTCCAGGAAGTTCTGAGAGGACTTGAAAATGTAGAGCCGGCCCCCAATCTCGGGGAAAAGCTTCTCCGCGTACTGGCTAGTGAACAAGTAGATATCCTTCTCCTCCCGGCAGGCCTGGAACGAATCGTAGAGCTCGCTCAGAAGATTCATCTCCTCATTTCGGATGGCTAGCTGGCGCAGCGTTTTTTGGGCCTTATCCTCGGACTCCTTGCGGGCGGTGATGTCCGAGACGACGGACAGGGAGGAAACGACCTTCCCCGACGCATCCCATATGGGCATGACGCTGACCAGGATGCTGCGGCGCTGTCCATCGGCCCGGACGATTCCCAGTTCATAGATTCCCCGATGACCCTGGCGACGCTCGCGGGTTTGCGCTTCCAGCATGGGAAGCTCGTCGGGCGGAGTGAACTCCTTGAGGTTGCGCCCGGTGAGCTGGCCCTCAACGACGCCGAAGAGCGCCTCCAAAGCGGGGTTGGCGTAGAGGATGCGCTCATCCATATCGGTGATGCCGACGCCCTCGCTCAGTCGCTCCATCATGCTCCGGAAAAGCTCCTCGCTCTTGCGGAGGGCTTCCTCGACGCGCGCCCGCTCGACGACCTCGTCCTTGAGTTCGCGCGTTCGTTCCGCGACCCTCTGCTCCAGAGTCTGATGGGCGAGCTCGAGATGCTCGACCATGAGGTTGAAGGAGCGGCCGAGCTGTCCGATCTCGTCTGGCGATGTTTCGGGAGCCCGCAGGCTGAGGTCGCCCTGGGCGATCCGGCCTGCCGTGTCGGTGACCCGGCGCAGGGACCGGGTGAGCATGGCGCTGAGGAGCGTGATCAAGGCCGAGCCGAGGAGGAACACGGCCAGGCTGATGAGGAGGACGCTCCGGCGATTGGCCCGCGAAGCGCGCTGCATGTCTTCCAGGGAGACGCCCAGGTAAAGCTTGCCCACCTCTTTGTCTCGGAAGACGATCGGCCGGACCGACCGGAAGATCATGTTATTATCCGAGGGACCTTCTCTCGACAATTTCTGAACGGCCGGGCTCGCTTCTCTGTCGCGGTCATAGCTCAGGACCACGGCGCCCTGCGCATTGACGACCACGAAATAGATGAGGTCCTTGTTCTGGCGGGCGCTGAGTGAAACCTCGCGGACCCCGTCGCTGTCGTTGAAGTAAAGGGCCGAACCCAGGCTGAAGGACGAAAGCTCGGAGATGATATGCGCCGTTCGCCCGGCTAGCGCCAGCCCGCTCTTCATCTGCTGGCGAGGCATGATGATGATGATCGCCAGGCAAAACAGGACGAGGAGCGGCAAAAAGGAAAGAAGATAACGCTGGATGATCCTCCTCGGACGCGGCAGATGCTTGAGGATTCCCGACGGGGCTTTCATCTCTCTAATCTTCCAGGACCTGGACGAGCCTCAGCAGACTGGAGCTGAAATTGGCCCCTTCAGCCCGGGCGCTCTTCAGGTTGATGAGAATCTCGACCTTGTCCGCCTTCAGGTCAAAGCCCAGGGCGATGCCCTTTGTCACGTAGTCCCGGACTCCGCTGACCGTTGTAATGCGCCGGGCGCGGCAGATCGAAGTGACCGCCGGGATCGGCGTATCGCTCAGGGGCGTGACGTAGAGGATGTTGATGCTCTCGCGGTCCAGGGCTGCGTCGAGGCTCTTTTCATCGGTCCACTCGATGGGCACTGTGCGCGGTGGAAGCCCCTCGAAGCTGGGAGCGGAGGACCGATGGATGACGCTGATCCATTCGGCCATGACCGCCCGCGACTCGGGGCTGGATTTTTGGTAGAGAACGCCGATGACGACTTCGTTCGTGGTCCGGCGCTTGAAGTTGCGGTCGAAGCTCATGATCTTCGTCAGGAGCTGATACTGGAGGTCGATCCGCACCGGAAGCTGATCGGCGAGGGCCGCGGCGACGAGGAGGAGCAGGGCCAAAAACGGTCCCGCGCGACGCAGGAGTCGAGGCCTGGAATACGGCGCGTAGGATCCGAACGACGGGACATGATCCGGAATCTCCGCGAACTCCTGCGGCCAGCTCCCCCGGCGCTTGGGCCGGACGAGGCTTCTTCCGAGTCGGGAACTTGCGAAGCTCATGGCCACCGCTGTGTAGGTATGTTAGCCGGCAGCGCAAAGGCTGTCAATGAGGTGTACTGGGTCAGGGCATGGCGGACACCTCTTTGGCCTTGTGGGACCGCTTCCATTGCTTGAAGTACTCATAGGGCGTCAGGTAGCCGAGTCCTTGATGGGGCCGGACGTAGTTAAACTCATAGGTGTATCGATCCAACTGACGGTTTAATCCCTCCACCCTCAGGTCGAGGTCCTGAACCTCATAAAACTCCTCCCTCGACGTTCGATTGGCCCGTTCGATATGTCCGTTGAGCTCCGGGCACCGGGGCGGGTTCACGTAGAGCGGAAGCTTCAGCTTCTGGCAGGCTGCCTCGAACTGGTCCTTAAACTCCGAACCTCCATCGATCTGGATGGCTCGGACCGGGAACGGAAACTTCTTCCTCAGGTAATGCAGGAAGTCCGCCCCGGCCGTACTGGTCTGCCGGCGGTAGACCCGGACCGCCTGGAACCGGCTGATGATATCCACGGCCCCAAACTGGAAGCGGATCTCGTTGGCACAGATGCGGACTTGGAGCGTGTCGATCTCGACCAGATCGCCGGGCCGGAAAGCTTGGAAGTCCCGGGGCTTGCGGGCCGCATAGCGGGGCTTCTGGCGGCGTTTCCGGGCCAGCTTGGCTTGGCGGATGTTCTCGGGCTCGACGAGGAGACCTCGAGCGCGAAGCTTGGCCATGACCCGCCCGACCGTCGATCCGCTAATTCGGATCCCCTCCCGCCGGAGGAGGACGGCCAGCTTCTCCTTCCCCCAACGGGGGTATCGTTCCCGCAGGGCTCGAACCTTCCCGACGACGTCTTGGGGCGTCTGGGCCTGGCGGACACGATGAGGCCGCTTGGAGACGTCCTCGAGGGTGGTCAGGTCATAGGGGTCAAAGCGGCTAAGCCATTTGTAGAAGGTGTCCGGAGAGATAGCAAAGTGGCGACAGGTCAGGCGGATGTTCTGGCAGCTTCGGTGGAAGTCGATCCACTTGAGCCTCGCGGCCGCGGTTTTCGAGATCGCGCCTTGCCGGGCCAGGGACCGGATGAACTCCGAGCCGAGGACGATGTCGCCATAAGAGATCGCTTTGTGGGGGTACATGCCCCCCATCATACCTACCTAGAAGTGTCCACCATGTATCTGACCCAGCACATGAGGCTTGAGAAGGAGAATCGAGTCGCAACCGGCATGGGTTGCACCCATTCTCATCGGGAAATCATCCCGTCGGACCTTAAGCGGCCGCCGCATTTGAGGCCGGCGGCCAGGGACGATGCCCCTAACTTCCAGATTATAAAAGGGGCTAAAAAATCTTTAAAAAAGGGCTTGACAACCATAGAAAGAAATATAAAAATTGGTTCGATAATACCATATATTGTGTTCATGTCGGAGTATCTCCACAATATATGCGGACCAAGGCTTTTTCGCTATTTAGCTCTCGTTTCGTAAGGGTCTCAGGCTTTTCATCAAAAGCCGAACCCATTTTAGGATCGCTGCAAGGGAAAAGGAGGGTTTGATGCCGGGCGTTGTTTCCAGGATCAAAAAAAGGGATGGATCGGTTGCTGATTTTTTCCAGGACAAGATAACGGTCGCCGTGGCCAAGGCCATGGAGTCCCAGGGGATCGTCGACACCTCCGCGTCAAAGATGGTTTCGGACATCGTCACCTACATGCTCGAGGAGAAGTTCGGCGGCGTGACCATTCCCTCCGTGGAGCAGGTCCAGGATATCGTCGAGATAGTCCTGATGAAAAAGGGCTACCATGAGGTGGCCAAGTCCTACATCCTCTACCGGGAAAAGCACAAGAGCATCCGCGAGGCACGGCAGACGGGCATCAACCTCGAGCGGCTCATCCGGGACTACATCGATGACAAGGACTGGAAGATCCGGGAGAACAGCAACGAGGGGACGATGAGCTTCTCCGGGCTCAACGCCCGCATCGCCGGCGAGGTCCTGTCGAATTTCGCCCTGAACGGGATCTACACCGAGGGCGTCAAGAGGGCCCACCATGACGGGGACTTCCATGTCCACGACCTGTCCTATCCGATCGTCGGCTACTGCGCCGGCTGGTCGCTGGACAAGCTTCTGCGCAAGGGTTTCGGCCACGTGCCCAACCAGGTCCATTCCTCGCCGGCCAAGCACCTGGAAACGGCGACTCTCCACATGGTCAACTTCATCGGCACGATGCAGGGCGAGTTCGCCGGGGCCCAGGCTTTCTCCAGCGTGGACACGCTCCTGGCTCCCTTCGTTCGCCACGACAAGCTCGATTACGAACGGGTCAAGCAGGACATCCAGAAGCTCGTCTTCGGCTTGAACGTCCCCTCGCGCTGGGGATGGCAGACGCCCTTCTCCAACCTGACCTTCGACTGGACGGTGCCGGACGACATGAAGGACAAAAAGGTCGTGGTCGGCGGCCGGGAGCTCGACTCGACCTACGGCGATTATCAGCCCGAGATGGACGTCATCAACAAAGCCTTCCTGGAGCTCATGGTCGAGGGCGATGAGCAGGGCCGGGTCTTCACCTTCCCCATCCCCACCTACAACCTGACCCGGGATTTCGATTGGGAATCGCCCAACGCCCAGCTCCTGTTCGAGGCCACGGCCAAGTACGGCATTCCCTATTTCCAGAACTACATCGGGACGAACCTCAACCCCGGCGACATCCGGGCCATGTGCTGCCGCCTCAACCTCGACCAGAGGGAGCTCATGCACCGGCCGGGAAGCATCTGGGGCCCGGGCGATTCCACGGGCTCCATCGGCGTCGTGACCATCAACCTCAACCGGATCGGCTACATGGCCAAGACCGAGACCGAGTTCTACGACCGCCTCCGCGACCTGATGACCCTGGCCAAGACCTCGCTCGAAGCCAAGCGGGAGATCGTGAACAACATGCTGGCCCGGAACATCATGCCCTACACCAAGGTTTACCTCGGCCACTTCGACAACCATTTCTCGACCATCGGCATCTGCGGCATGCACGAGGCCAGCCTCAACTTCCTGGGCAAGGGCATCGGCACTCCCGAGGGCAAGGAGTTCGCGATCAAGACCCTGACCTTCATGAGCAACGTCCTGCGGCGCTTCCAGGAGGAGACGGGCAACCTGTATAACCTCGAGGCCACGCCGGCCGAATCGACTTCCTACCGCCTGGCCCGTCTCGACAGGCAGAAGTTCAACCAGATCATCACCTCGGGAACGGAGAAGTTCCCCTACCTGACGAATTCCACCCAGCTCAACGTGGACGCGACCCGGGACATCTTCGAAGCCCTCAAGCACCAGGAGGACATCCAGCCCCTCTACACCGGGGGGACGATCTTCCACGGCTTCCTGCCCGAAGCCATCGACGCCAAGACCTGCCGCAAGCTGGTCCAAAAGATCGCCCAGACCCGGATCCCGTACTTCAGCATCACCCCGACCTTCTCGGTCTGCGAGAACCACGGCTACATCCGGGGGGAGCAGCACGAATGTCCGTCCTGCGGCGGCTCGACCGAAGTCTATTCCCGCATCGTCGGTTACCTGCGGCCGGTCAAGACCTGGAACGACGGCAAGCAGCAGGAGTTCAAGGACCGCACTCCCTACTCCAAGCTGATCTGACCATGGACTATGTGCTGTTCACCTATCCCGATTGCCAGAAGTGCGCGGAGCTGAAGACCTACCTGAAGCAGACCTCGCTGACCGGCCAGGAGATGAGCCTGGTCCAGAAGGAAGGCAAGATGCGCATCCGGGACTTCCTGCCGCTCGTCAAGCGCGACGACAAGGGCTCGATCATCCTGCCCACCCTGGTCCTGCTCGAGGGCGAACGGCCGGCGGCCGTCGTCAATCGGGCGGAGGAGCTCGACCTGTGGTTGAAATCAAGGCTTTAGAGAAATTCGCCGCCAAGGACTTTCCGGGGACAATCTCCTCGACGGTCTTCCTGGGCGGCTGCAATTTCCGCTGTCCCTTCTGCCACAACGCCGACCTGGTTCTCAGGCCGGAGAGCCTGCCGGGTTTGAGCCTGGACCTGTTCCTCTGCTTCCTCGACGCCCGCCAGGGGTGGCTCGAGGGGGTGTGCATCACGGGCGGCGAGCCCCTGCTCCAGGACCACCTCGAGGACCTCTTGTCGGTGATCAAGGAGCGGAAGCTCCTGGTCAAGCTCGACACCAACGGCTCGCGGCCCGACCGGCTCAAGGCGCTCCTCGGGGAGGGGCTGGTCGATTTCGTGGCCATGGACATCAAGGCTCCCCTGGAACGGTATCGGGCGGTCACCCGGTCCGCCGTCTCGGAGTCGGACATCGTGCGCAGCATCGGCCTCATCAAGAGCTCGGGGCTGGACTATCTCTTCCGGACCACGGTCGTCCCCGGGCTGGTCGGAGCGGAGGACGTCCTTCGGATCGGGCGCGAAGTAGGCGGGGCGCGCCTGTACCAGATCCAGCAGTTCTTTCCCCAGGACGCCATCGACCCCCATTTCCGTCACGTGCTCCCCTTCGGCCGCGAAGAGGTCCTGGCCATGGCCGATTCGGTGCGTTTCTATTTTGATGACGTCAGGGTCGAGGGGGTTTGACCGTGACCCTTAAGCTCAAGGTCAAGCGAATCCATCCCGGGGCCAAGCTGCCGTCCTATGCTCACCCGGGCGACGCGGGCTTCGACCTTTTTTCCTCGATCGATCATGACCTGGCCGCGGGCGAGGTCAAGGCCATTCCCACCGGGATCCAGATGGCCATCCCCAAGGGCTTCGTCGGGCTCGTCTGGGATAAGAGCGGCATATCGCTGAGATCCGTCCATCGGCTGGCGGGTGTTGTCGACGCCGGATACCGGGGCGAGGTCCAGGTCGTCCTGGCCAACCTCGGCCGGGAGCCCTATGCCGTCAAAAAAGGGATGAAGATCGCCCAAATGCTCATCCAGCCCGTGGAAACGGTCGAGATCATGGAAGCGGACGAGCTCGACGATACCTCGCGCGGCCCGGGCGGCTTCGGCTCGACCGGTTTGTACTGATTCCCGATCTCGAAATCCCCGTTAGGGAACCTATCTTTTCGACTCTCCCGTAAGGGTCCTTTTGCCTGAGGCCACCCGCATTCCAAGCTTGAAGGTGTCGACGACCGCGCCCAGGGACGGCAGGGGATCGCTCCAGGAAAAGACATCCATGACCTCATCGCGGAAATCGAAGAACTGTCTCAGGGTTTGGAGCCTGTCGGGCCTCGTTCGCAGGGCGGCCGCGAGCCAGAGCAGGTCTCCGGGCAGAAGCCATCGAGCTTTCACCCGGGTCGAGTACTCATAAACGGGTTTGACATCGCCCTCGGTCATCTGCTTGAACAACAGGTAGGGGAAATCCACGCCGGCGGCGATGGGCAAGGCCAGCGAACCCCAAAACCGGCCGTTGACCTCCATGAGCGTGGGTGTGTCATTCCGGGAGTCGATCTTGAACTCGACCATGGCCACCCCGTCCCACTTCATCGCTCTCAGGAGCTTAAGGGCGATGTCCGTCATGCGCTTGTGGATGATGCCCTGGCGGAGAGTGCTGGCCCCGCCCGTGATCGGATACTCCCTCAGGCGCTTGTAGGCGAACACGGCTCTCGGTTCTCCCTTCCTGAACAAGGCGTTGACCCCGTAGCCCGTTTCGCCGGGGACATACTCCTGCAACATGGGGAATGGAGCGATAACGTGCAAGGCCTCATATTTTTTCTTGAGTTCCTCTCCGTCCCGGGCGTAGTCCACTTTGGTCATGACGGCCCGGCCGTCCTTCCAGTGCGTCTTGGAGGACGGCTTGATGACGACCGGAAACTCCCGGATGGACCGGAGCTGCTTAAGGTCGGTGATGAAATGAGTCTTGGGCACGGGGATGCCGTTCTTCTGCGCGATCCGTATGGTCCGCTTCTTATCGTGACTCCGGAGGAAGATGTCGCGGGGCGGCATGGCCACCCGGGTGTGCTTGGCGAACTCATCCAAATGGTCCGCCAGCAAGGCCGGGACGAAGTCCGTGACCGGCATGAGGACATCGAACCGGTCGCGCTTCACGACCTCGAGGAGGGATTCGATGAACCCTCGAGCATCCTCCTCCGGAGGGATGTACTTGACCGTTCTCCGGCAGTACTTGGACAAGGAGGCGGTGCTGATTCGCGAGCCCCCGCCCACGGTGACATGAATGCCTCTCCGGCCGAGGCTTCGAACGATGGCCAGAGTGTGCCGCTCATAGCCCTCCGTGACCAAGACCGTCTTGGTGCTGGCGTTTCGGGGCGGCCTCGAAAAGAACGTCATGGGCGTGTGGACGATTGGCCCGCCGTCCTGGGACTCGGGGCGGCGCTTTTTCCGGAGCTCCGGCCGTGCTCGGGGAAGGCCGTCTTGATGTACTCGCTCATCGTCAGGCTTCGGAAGTTCCTGGCCTTGGCCCAGCGGAGGTAGGCCTTGAGCTTGACGGCCAGGGGACGGCCCGTGTTTCGGGTCATGTATCCGGGGATTCCCCTATAGCCTCGGATGTCGACGAACTCCCACGGATGAAAATAGATGTTGATGAAGCCGGTCCCCGGGACTGAGGCCCGCGTGCACAGCCGGGCATAGGCCAGGGGCAGGTTCCTGAAGAACATCCAGGTGAAGGGAAGGCGGACAAGCGGCGTGACCGAGACGGGGATCTCCAGGACAGGGCCGGTCTTCCTCGCCGCCCGGCTCTCGAAAAAATGATTGTATCTTCCGGGGATGTAGGTCGGGTGGAGCGAACTGTCGTAGACGATGCCGAGCCGCCTCAGCACTTCCGGGCCTGGTCCGAAGAGCCGCGGCGCCCGAAAACCGAAGACCTCCCGGTTGACGATCTTCTCCACTTCCCGCTTGGCTTTGCCGAGCCTGCTCAGGCTTTGCTCAGGGCTGAGCTTCTCGTAGTTGTCCCCATGAGAATACCCGTGGAGAGCGACCTCGTGCCCGCGAGCGGCGATCCCTTTCATCTGCTTGGGGAATGTTCGGGCAAAATTCGCCGTGGTGAAGAAAGTGGCCTTGATCCCTCCGACCTCTTCCAGGGTGTCGAGGATCGTTCGAAGGCCCGCGCTCGAGACGGCATACATCGTCTCCTCGGCCAGGTCCAGCCCGAAGCCCTGGGGCATGTCGAATTCTTCGATATCGAACGTGAGCAGAAGATATTTCATTCCGGGCACTCGTTCATAAAGCAACCTGTCTCCGCTCCCAAGGGGTTTCAGCGCGGCGGGCTGAACCTGTCTTTTTCCGATCCTCCCTGTTCCATCCCTAACGGATGGCGATGGCCAATCTCGTCCCTCGCACGGCGTGGATGTCGAGCGTCTTCGAGTGCCGGTCCACGACCAGGCTGACGTCACGGATCATCCCGTAGTCGTGCCAGATGATGAGGCCGCCCTTTCGGGTGAATTCCAGCGCATTCTGCGAATCAGATTTGATATAGTCAATTCCATGGCAGCCGTCGATCAGGACAAGATCGAAGGGAATGGGGAGTCGTCGATAATCGAGCTGGGCCGAATCGGCGAAAACCTGCTTGATCTTCTTTCCGTAGGCCGTGTTCTTGAACTTCTCGCCGATGACCCCTCGGTCCGTGACATTGACGTCAAGCCCTTTGACCTTGAGTTTGAATCGGCCCCCCCATTGGGGGGGGAGGTCCACAGTGGTGATGACCGCCCCTTTGACGGAATTGGCCGCGATGTTCAGCGAGGCGTTGCCGTCGAAGGTCCCGATCTCGAGGATGCTCTTGGACTTTTTCAGTTTCGCCAGGGCGGCGATGATCAGGAGTTCATAGGGATCCAGGGATGTCCCGACCTTCCCTCCCAACGGATACTTCAGCTCCACGTCGACATGCTTGAGCTGGGGGAAGATCTCTTGAATAGGCTCCCGTTTCAGTTTCCCATAGTTCCAGCTGGCGATCCTCTGGGCTTCCTTGTCCTTGGGCCTGATCCCAATGGGGAGCTTTCTGCGCCAGATCATCTTCAGAGCGCCAAAAGGATCGAGGAGCGCGCCCTGGACGATTCTTTTTGTCGTTTCTTTCGGCATGGGGACGAGGGACTATCCGCAAGAGGGGGTTGCTGGCTTCACGGCCGGGCGTCTTTTCACCCCGGACTCACGATCGCGTCTGATCATCTTGAAAAATGATATTCCCGGCCCGGATCGATGTCAAGAACCGGGGCCCGTCAGGCCGATCGATACTACCTCCCGGAATCCTAAGAGCGGAAGCGTTTGCTCTCGGGCCGGCTTTCAGTAGTCTTGACTCGAAATCCGCTTGAGTCTTTCCGAAGCGTATCGGCCTCGATTCCAGTTGAGCCTCAACTGACTGATGCGCCACAGCATTTTCCAGGCCTGAGAGAACAGCTTGACGGTGGACGGGCCGTGGCCTATGAGCCGGACAGGGATCCTCTTGATCTCAAGGTTGTACTTCAGGGCGATGTACAGAAGCTCCACGTCGCCGGAAAACCCGTTGTCGGTGACCAGGGGAAAGAGCGCTTCGGCCACGTCCGCCCGGAAACCCTTGAGTCCGCACTGGGTGTCGAACAGCCCGCCGGTCACGACCACGTAGACGAAGAAGGAGAAGAGGCGCGTGGAGACGTTCCTCAGCCAGACGGTGTGCACGTCATAGACCGACTGGGGAAGGTTCCGATCGCCGATGACGATGTGCCATCCGCGCTCGTCGATCAGCCGGACGATATAGGGCAAGGCGGCCAGGTCGTAGGGCAGGTCGGCGTCGGTGAAAATACGGCAGCGGCCGCGGGCTTGGGTCATCCCGGCGATCAGGGCTCCGTACTTGCCGCGGTTCTCTTTCTGGGTGATGACTCTCAGGTTCCGGCCGCTGAGGCCGGCCAGGAGCTCGGGGGTCTTGTCTCGACTGCCGTCATCCACGACGATGATCTCAAAGGAGCGAAAATGAGAGCGGCAAAAGGCCTGAAGCGTTTTGACGTTCTGCAGAATGAAATCCTGACTGTTAAAAGCCGGCAGAATGACCGACACGGCGATGCGTCTCGGCCGGGCAGGCCGCCTCGTCCTCGCCGTCTGCCCCGGCCTTCTTTCCGAGGTTCGTGGAGATTGCGGCGTCATTGTCGGGTCCCCCCTGCGGGATTCTCGGTTCGGCTTCTTTCCGGAACGATGAGGAGATAATCCTTAAGGGGCACCGTCCGGAAATCGATGTTTTCCCGGCGGAGAAGGTCCAGGAGCCGGGTCTGGATACGGCGCGTCGCTCTCTTGTGCCAGGGCCGGGTGCCGGCGGTCTCGGTACAAAAAAGATAGGCTTTGTCCGCGTCCGATTTGCCGTCCACGAGGATTCGCATGGGCGTGAAAAAGATGTTCACATGGAGAGGGCCGAGCGAGTCCGAAACCTGGATGGTCCGGCCGGACAGAAAATACACGGGATAGGCCAGGTTGAAGTCCGTGGTCAAGTTCTTGACCTTATTATCTTGGAGGCCGGTCATGAGGCCTTGGTAGGCCGCTTCCTTGGAGATCGTGTTCTTCAAGAAGAAACGATAATGGGGGACGGTGAAAACGAGCAGGACGGCCGCCGCGGCGATCGTCTGAAACCCAAAGGATTTTTTCCCTCTGAACAGGGCCCCGAAGGTGAAGAAATAGGCCAGGACGACGAGCAGGAGCAGGTCAATGTTGTGCCGGGGCTCCAGCCGCGCCGGCTGGAGGAGGACGAACTTGGCGGCAAAGGCGAGCAGCAGCACGACGAAAAATAGGAAGGGCCAGTCGCGAGGGCTGAACGCGCTCTTCTTTCGAAAGAAGCCGACAGATTTCCAGAGGGCGATCCCCAACCCGACGAAAAAAACCGCGACCGAGATGTAGAAGCAAGCCCCGTTGAGGACGGTCAGTATCCTCTCCGTGGACCCGACCTTGACCGTGCCCATGGAGTAGGAGAATTCGTACCGAAAGAGATTGCTGAAGGCTTCCCGGGAATTCCGGATGAGTCGTCCAAAGAGGCGAAGGGACAACGATGACAGGGGAATAAGACGCACCCGTTCCAGGGCGCCCGTGGAGACCGGCTTGGCCCTGAACAGCAGCTCATAATAGAGGAGATGAAGACTGCCCAGGACGCCACCCGCCAGGAAAAGCCAGGCGTTTCTCCAGAACCTCCGGAACTTCAAGGCCAGAGCGACCACGACCGCGGCAAAGCTGGCGGCGAAGAGAAGGGCGATGGGCTGAATGTAGACGGCCAAAGAGAGGAAATAGAAGGAGAGGAGGATCGGCATCTTCCGCTTGAATTCAAAATCGAATAGGAACATGCCCAGGAGAATCAGCAGGAGGGCGTCGAGGTAGATCCCGCCGCGGATGAGCAGGGAAAAATCGAACATCGTCTCGATGAAAGCGAAGCCCAGGAGCGAGAAGATGATCAGGACAGGCCCGGGGACCACAGGCTCGAGGATCTTGGTCAGGAGGAGAATGATGGCGATAAAGACGACGAGATTCCAAAGGATTAGGACAAGGTAGTGCGTGCCCACGAAGTCCCAAAGATAGGCGATGAAGAGGTAGCGCACGGTTCCCTGATGGCTGAGAATCCCGAATTGGTAGAACGGCACGGTCCGGCTGTCCTGGATCTCCTGGGATTGGAGCGCTTCCAGGGCGTTGTCGGACATGGTGATGAGCCCGGTCGGATGGAAGAAGAACGGCAGGCGGACGAGGATGATGGCCAGGACGATGAGGATCAGGATCTTTTGTTTGGTCGCAGCCTTGACGAAGGATGCCAGGAGAAGGATGACGAGTCCCACGAACAGGATCTTGAGGACATGATAGAGGATGACGAGCTTGGTGATGACCATGACCTGGAAGACAAGCATGACCGCGAAAAGATAAACGGCCAGGAAGCTCGGGCGGAGCAGTCGATTGATGAGAAGGCTGAAGTTCTTCATTTCGGGCGTTATTAACGAGGAGAAATATTACTAAAGAATCGGGCGTGTGTAAAGTTGGCCGCCCGGCCTTATTTCATGAATTGCGACGCGGTTTTGATCAGGTTGACCGTCATCCGGGGGTGGATGATAAGGTTGAGGACCTTGCGGAAGGTCTCTCCGGGTCTCTTAAAGAAGCGCAGAGCGTAGAGGAGGGCGATTCTCCGATGGAACCGGGCGTAGAGTGCCTTGATTTCCTCGGCCGAGAATTCCTCGGTGCCGATCCTTCCCCGGTAAGGAAGGGTCGCGTCTTGATTCCCGTCATCGACCAGGTAGCCCTTCTCCTTGCAGACATCGAACAGGGGCGTGCCTTCCAAGGGGTTGGCAATAGTGACGTGGGGGAAGACGCCGTAGGCGCTCATCAGGCGATAGGCCAGCGAGAGCGTGCTTTCGATTTCCATCCGAGTTTCACCCGGAAGTCCGATGACGTAGAAAGAACCGATCGGGACGCGGAGCTCCGCGCACTCCCGACAAACCGCGATAGCCCGGGATAGGTCGAGATGCTTGCGGATGACCTGGTCCAGCACTCGCTGGCTGCCCGATTCGAGGGCGACCCGGATATCCTTGACGTGGGCCCGCTTCATCAGGGCCAGCGTCTCGTGATCCAGGGTGTCGGCCCGGATACCGTTGGGCGTGTCCCAGGCCATGGGCAGGGCGATGAACCCCTGGAGGATGTCGTGCAAACGCCCGCGGTTGAAGGTGAGGTTGTCATCCTCGAAGTGAAAGAGCTCGACCCTGTAGGTCTCGATCAGGTAATTGACGTGCCGAAGGACATACTCCGGCGAATTGGCCCGCCAGCGCTTGCCCATGGAGCTGTGGATCGAGCAGAAGATGCAGTCGAAGGGACAACCGCGGCTGGTAATGATGGAGATGTCCCGCATCGGCCGCTCGAAGGGGTCCGTCGGTCGCGTGCCGACGCCCCGGACGCTGAGGTCAAAGTACCGTTCAAGGTCCACCAGGTGATAAGCAGGAAAGGGGAGATTGTCCAGGTTCTCGACCCGGCGGGGGGGATTGACCCTGAGCTGGCCGCCCTCCTTCCAGGCGATGCCCGCCACGTCGGCCCGGTGCGCTTGCCCTTGAACCAGGCGCAGGATGTCCAGGATATTCTCCTCGCCCTCGCCCACGACGGCCAGGTCGAAGAACCCGGTGTCAAGAAAATCCGCCGGCCGGACCGAGGCGTGCGGCCCGCCGATAAGGGTCGTGATGCCGGGGGCGATGGCTTTGACCCTCCGGGCGGCTTCCACGGCGTGGTGTCTCTGCTGGGAGAACTGGTTGGTGATGCCCACGATGTCCGGACCGGCCTCGCGCACCGCCCGTTCGATCCGCTCCCAGGAGGCGCCCCACAGGCTCGGGTTCCGCCTGTCGTCATGAACCAGCGCGTCGAACAGCGTCACCGGAACTCCGTTCTTCTCCAGGACGGCGGCGATGGAGAGGATGCCCAGGGGGATGCCGATGCGTTTCTCGAACCCCTGCTCGTAGACGGAGTAGGGTGGTCGGAGGAGGAAGACCTTGAGGGGTCGTAAGCCGCGTCCGGGTTTTTTTAGAGGGGAAGCCATTTGTTGATGAACCGCACGATGTTGCTGCGGCCGACGATGTCCCGCTTGTTTTTGATGCTGATCAAGAAGCGGGGCAGGGCCACGGCCAGGTAGAAATTCCTGAGGCGAAGGCTTCGATAGATGCGGGTCTTGACCAGGAACCGGATCAGGAGCTTGGGCAGGAGGGGCACGTAGTTCAGGAGGAACGAAACGCCGTAGTACTCCGTGGAATTCCGAATGCTCCCGCCCAGGTGAAAGTTGCCGGGAGTGACCTTGAAGCCTTCTTCTAGCCTGTCGATGTCCCCCGCCTTGAGAAGACCCTTTTTCAAGGCGATTTCGAGGATGGCTACCCTGGGGTAGTAGGTCAGCCAGAAGACGCTCAGGATGTCCGGCTTGTTCCGGCTGTAGAAGAGGGCTGCTTCCTCCTCGAGGTCGAGCGAATCATCGGGGATGCCCAGGATGTGGTCCACCTGGACCAGGATGCCGTATTCCTTGAAGGTCCGGATGGCTTCGGCGATCTTCTCCCGGTCCGACTGCCGGTTGAGGATGCGGGTGTTGATTTCCTCGGACAGGGACTGGACGCCGATGGTGATGGAGTTGCAGCCCGCCCTCTTGAGGACCTTGATCTTCTCCCGGTTGAGGTACAGGGGATGGGTCAGACACCAGAAGGGAAGCCCCACTTCCTGCCGGTAGCGGCGGCAGAATTCCGTCAGCCAGCGGGTGTTGGTCGTGAAGCAGTCATCGATGAACAGGACGTACTTGACCGGGAAACGGGACTTGGCCCAGACGAGCTCCTTGATGACGTTGTCCACGCTTCGCTGACGCAAGATCTGCCCGCCCCGTGCGTGCATGCAGTAGGAATTGAAGCAATAGGAGCATTTGAACGGACAGCCCCGCGAAGTGATGATGGAATAGAATACGCCCGTGTCCTTGAGCGCGGCGACGACGGGGTCCTTGTAAGGGAAGGGCAGGGAGTCCAGGTCCGAGACCATGAGCCCCTCCTCGGCCTTGCCCGCGAGCTTGCGGCCCTTTTTGAAGATGAGCCCCCTGACCGGCCGGGTCGGAAGCTTGACGACGCCGGCCCGGACCGAGCATCTCTTCAGGAATTCGAGGAAGGAGATCTCCGCCTCGCCCACGGCCACGGCGTCCACCTCGGGCCGGCGGATGACCCGCTCGGGCACCGCGGTCGGATGAACGCCGCCGAAAACGGTCACGATCCCGGGGAGCGTCTGTTTGACCTCGGCCGCCACGCGGAGCTGATGCTGATAGTTATCCGTGACCGCGGAAAAGGCGGCGATGTGCGGGCTCGTGGCGGCGATGGCCCGGGCCACGGCCGCATGGGAGAGGTGCCTGTTCCTCGTGTCGAAGTAGGGATCTTCGGCCTTGTAGGAGATGAACTCGACCTCGTGACCCGCCTTGCGGCAGGCAGACATCAGGTAGCCCAGCCCCAGGCTTTCGAAATCCGGGTAAACGAACGTGATTCGCAAGGTTTGCGCCCTAATAATGATGCGGACCGCCGCTCAGCAAAACGCCTCTTGCTTATAGCATAGCCGGCCGGAATTAGTCAAAATACAGAATCCTTTTTGATATCAATGATGTGCTGTGTAAGCCTATCGAAAGAAGGCTAATCCTTGGATAACTCGAGGGTCAACGTTCCTGCAGTTTATCCCTTTCCTCCCTCAGGATGCAGCTCGAACCTTTCGGTCGCTTAAGAAGATTCGGGGGGGATGGATGCGAAACGCGTACGGAGGCTGAGCGGGCACGGTTCCTCGGCGTTACGCCGAGGAGAGCGAAGCCGCAGTCGCAGTGAGCCGGCTCGCTGGGCCGGCGAACGTGTTTCGACGCCAATCCCCCGAGTCTTTATAGTGGGATTCGAGATGCTTCCTCCCCCGCCCGGCGTGCCGCGCGCAGAGCCTAAGGGGCCGGGAATGTGATTGGAACGACTCGCGGAACTCGCTCGTCCTAGAAACAGAGACCCACCCGGGCCTCGAACCCGCCGAATGCTTTGTTCTCGAATCCCGGAGTGGTTTTAAAATAGAACTTATAGCCGTAGTAACCCAAGGTCATGACCGTGAGTGGCTTATAGTGAAGAGCGAAGCCGGCTTCGCCCAGGGGCGCGGCTTCGCCGTCCTCGGGCCGGTTGTCCCATCCCAGCCCGATGAAAAGCCAGTGGGGCGAGTGCTGAAGAAGGAAGAACCTCCAGCGAAATCCTACTTCCCAGCGGCCCCTTCCGTCCGCATAGGGCTGGGATGTCGCCCGGATGTGCTTGAAGTACCCGATGCGGATGGCCCAGGCGGACCGCCGCGTCAGGATGCTCGAAAACTCGACCTGAAGGTCTCCCCGGGACAGCATTAGAATGTCCGTGGTCAAGACGTACTCCACCGGCTGAACGGAAAAGGCGGCCTCGGCCCGGCCGGGAGCGGCGGACACGGCCCCCCAGAGAACAAGAAAGATTAGGATCGGAGCGGCCGTCACAGTCGTTGTCCGGCTCATCGGCGCACCTATTCGATGAGGAGGAAGGCGTAGCGATTCATGGGCTCATCGTAGGAGCTGAGCACCTGGATGGGATAGCCGAGCCTTTCGACCGTGGCGAAAACATCCACGCCCAAAGCTTCGGGCGTCGGGCGGGACAGGTAAGGGTTCTTGCAGGCCTCGCGTTTCTCGCCGCATTCCTGACAGAGGTTGCAGCTGTCCAGAAAAAGGAGAAAGGCTTTTCGGTAGCCCGAGACGAAGACGTCGCGCTCGACCTTGAGGAGTTCCCGGTTGAGGCCGCGCGTCCAGGCGAAGCGGTCCTCGGGTTTGGCCACGCTCTTCTGGAAATGGAAAACGACCGCCGCGTCATACTCCTGGAAGAACAGGCGGCAGTCATCCACCGCGGGAACCTGGGGCGGGCAGGACGCTACCCGGCCGAAGTCGGGACAGCCGAATCGGCATTTCATCCGGACCCAGGACGAGACGATGATCTTGCGCGGGTCGAGCCGCTGGAAATCCTCAAAGCCGTGGTGATGGAAGATGTCCTCGACGACTTTCCAATCGATCATCCTCTCCTCCTCATGGTTACTTGGCCGCATTATAGCACAACGCCGCGCGGGGCGTGTCCGCACTGTCCGGGGGGCCTCCCCCGGATTTCCGTTCCTTCTCCCCGTTCGCCGGAGGCCGGGTCTTTCAGGTATAATCTCCCCTACAAGGAGGCCGGCATGGCGGATAAAAGTATCGTCGTGAGTTTTCCGGGCGGGATGCGGGTCGACGCCGCCTACAAGGGTCATGTGATCAGGACCGATCAGCCTCCCGACGAGGGCGGCCAGGGTTCGGCACCGTCTCCCCTTGACCTTTTCCTGGGTTCGATCGCCGCCTGCGCCGGATATTACCTTCTGGCCTTCTGCAAGGAGCGGGAGATCTCCCTGGAGGGAGCGGGCGTCGTCATGACCATGGAGCGGGACACGGTGAACAAGCTCATCGGCGCGATCACCATCGAGCTTCGTCTCCCGCCGGGTTTCCCGGAAAAATACGCGGCCGCGGTGGTCAAAGCCGTTGACGCCTGCACGGTCAAGCGCCACATTCTCAAAGCGCCGGCCTTCAAGGTCATAACCACGCCTCAATCCTGAGGCGGGTCAAGGGCGTCGGACGGACGGTCGGTCTCCGCCCTCAGAGGCTGGGCTCCCGGCGACTGACGGTATCGGCGGCAGGGTTCTCTCCGTTTATTTTCTTTGATGGCGCGTTTGCGAGCCCGCGCCTCGAACCGGTTATTTGGCCGGAACGATCAGCCTGATGGCGTGGGGGACGACATCGAGCTTGATGACGTCCTGGTAGGGAAGGTCCTCGCCGTTATATTGAATGGGCAGTCGCTTGCCCCGAAAAACGGCACGCTTGACCTTATAGTGCCGTAGATGCCTCTGGAGCAGTCCCAGAAAGATGAACGGGAAGAGGAAGAAATAGGTCGGGGTGCGCATCTCAAAAAAAGTGATGTCCAGGTATCCGTCGTCGATGGCCGCCCTGGGCGCCACCAGCCAGCCGTAGCCGAAGTGGTTGGTCTTGGTCACGACGCAGTCCAGCACCTTGAGCCGAAGCCTTTTTCGCTCGAAGCGCCGCCCGTCATCATCCACTCCGTCCTCGAGCTCGACATCGACCCAATGACGGCGGTAGAAGGGTTGGATGCGCGAGGCCAGGAAATGGCCCAGCAGCCCCGGGACCCGATGGGCGTGCTTGAGGTAGCCGATGGCGGCGCTCATCCCGACGTTGATGAAGGCGCCGAACCGGCCGTTGACCGAGACGACGTCCGCGGCGATCTCCCGGCCCTTGCTCAGCAGGTCCACGGCCTGCCCGGCCGTCTTGGGGATCCCCAGCGATTTGCGGAAGGCGTTGCCGCTGCCGAAGGGGATGATGCCCACCCGGACCCGGTCGTTGTTGCCGCCTTCCATGATCCCCTGGATGACGTCCGAGATCGTCCCGTCCCCCCCGATGACGACGATCAGGCGATGGTTCTGGCTCAATTCCCTGGCCAGACGGATGCTCTCTTCCTTGCTGCCGTGGGAATCATAGGCCGGTCCGGGCAGGCGCGTCTTGAGATATTTCTTCAGGCGCGTCCGGCGTTCCCATTTGCGGTTGGCCGCCCGGGGGTTGATGATACAGGAGGCTTCCTTCCAGACGACCGGCAGTTTTTTCCGGATGAGCTTCTTCACGTTCAGCTTTTTCATGCTCAGCTTTCGAGTGTTATATAGCATCTTGGTCAAGGAGTGTCAAAACCGGTCAGGGCGAGCTCGAACCGCGTCTTTTTTATCTTTTCGAAGGAATTCCCGGAGGAGGGGCACAACGGCCACCCCGACCAGCAGGCCGAACAAGCCGATGATGATCCAGTTGGGGATCTCGAACCTGTTGCCCAGAAAGGCCAGGATGAAGAACCGCGGCAGCCGGGAGACAAGAACCGCCAGAACGTAGAGAGGCAGGGGATAGCGGGCCACTACGACCATGAACCGGAACGGGTAGAAGGGGACGGGCGTTAGCCCGGCGATCCACAGGCACAGGAAGGGCGCCTTCTTGAAGAGGTTGACGAACTTGACGACGAGCCGGCTCCGAACCACCTTGGCCATGGCCTTGAAATCGGCCACGTACTTGAAGACGGAATAGTTGATCGTCTCGACCAGGACCGTTCCCGCCGTGGCCACCAGGGCGACGACCAGCGGAGAATAGAACTTGCCGAAGTACAGGACGACCGGCTCATGGGGAAGGGCTGCCAGGAGAAACTGGGAGGGGAAGCAATAGAAGAAGAGGACCCACAGGCTGTTGCTGTGGTGGATGGTTTGGCTCGACAGCCAGACCACGAGCAGGGCGATGACGAAGGCCGTTTCCAGGATGACGATCGCGGTCCGGAGCCTGTGCCGGAGGGAACTGGGCGCCGCCGTTTCCAGGGCGTTGAAGTCGGCCTCAGGATCGAGGATGGCCTCGAGCTCGCGTCCCGTTTCGATCTCGGACGGCGGCGTTTTTGGCTCGACGTCGGTCACGTTTCCCTTCTCTTCCTGAATGTCTCTTTCTGGGCCTCGATTCGGCAATCGCGGGCGGCCGAAAGAATCCATTTACCATATAACAAAAAGAATGGGGACACAAGGCCGGTGGGGCGATTGAAAGCATCTTCGATGATGATGTGATGGCAGCTCGAATAAGGGATTTAACTTAATGAACGGGGCCCCGCTTCGGGCTTCCCCTATCAGCCTTTGACAATCCTCAGTCATGATTCTTGACAATATCTCCAGCGCCCGAGTACCATCTCGCCTGAGGAGCAATGCCGGCGGAGAGGGAGCAGATGAGGCGGGTGAATAGCACGATGGGCATGAAGGACATCGAGGCCGTACCCCAAAATGGATAAGCGAACGCGGGGGGACTTGAGCCGGATCCACGTCGTCCGGGGCCGAAGATTTCTGCTCAAGGTGGAGGATTCCAAAGACGCGGCCGAGTACCAGAAGTACGAGAGCCTGCGCAACGAGATCTGGGGATTTCCCGAGGATTCTCTGCCAGGGACGCGCAACATGCTCTGTGAGAATTTCCTCCACGAGGGGAGCAGTCTCTTCCTGGCCGTCTATGCCGCCGACGACAACGACGAGCTCGCGCCCGACCCGAAGGCCTGCGTCGGGTTCTCCTACGGTTTCGTGGGCCTTAAGGACAAGGCCCTGGGCTTCAATTCACCCGACAATCTCTGGTTCTATTCCCAATACACGGCCGTGATCAGGGCCTACCGCTCCTACGGCCTGGGCGTCCTCATCAAGGAGTTTCAGCGCGACGTGCTGCTCGAGGTTCTCGGGATCTCCACGGTCGTCTGCACCTACGACCCTTTGACCGAGGTGAACGCGCGGCGGAACATCCATCAGTTCGGGATGGATGTCCTCGAGTATCGTCCGGCCGTCTACGGCGACTTCGGCGGATTGCTCAATCGCCTGGACGTCCCCTCGGACCGGTTTTTCATGTCCTGGGATTTGCGGAAGAAGCCGGAGCCGACCGAGCTCAGCCTTGAGACTCTGAAACCCTTGACGGCGCGGCTATTCAAGGTGGAGATCCGGGACGTTCAGGGAAGGTCGGGCCGATTGAAGCTCGACGTCATCCGGAAGGCCACCTTCTCGGCTCGCGGCGAACTGCTTCTCGTCCCCATCCCCGACGATTTTTATCTGATGCTCCATGAAACGGACGTCGAGGCCGCGGCCGTGCGCCGCATTCCCCTGGACTGGCGGCTCGCCACGCGGAAGATATTCCAGAGACTCCTTGCCGAAGGGTACAGGATCATCGACTTCCTTCGCGTTGATAACGGCAGCTACTACCTTCTCGCCAACCCGGCGGTCCATCTCGAAAAGCGTTAGGCGATTCGGCTTCGTCTCAACTTCCGGCTCACGTTCGATTCAGCCCTATCCTACGCGCAGCTTGTTTTTTATTATCGATGAGCGTAAAGTTAGTTTACAATCATGCATGCGGGCGGCCTTTTTTTAGGAAAATAGGCTTCATTTCGGTGAAAAACCAGCATGTTCCTTGGCATAAAGATTGCTCCTTGCTCTTTTCATCCCGGCATTAAATGAATAATGAACGCGGAAAGAGCAAGATGAAAAAAGTCCTTGTCTTCAGTCTGGCCTGTCTGGGCCTAGCCGGCATCGTCGTTCTGGCTGGACCTCGCCTTTTCGCCAAGCCCCCCCAGCCACAGCCGATACCGGGCGGCACACTGCGGGTCAGTCCTTTCGGCAATCAACTCAACCTTGAACTTGACCCGGCCAGGGAGTCGCACGTTTTTCTCATGCAGCAGCTCTATGACGGGCTGGTGAAGTTGGACAAGACCTTGAGTCCGACTCCGGCCCTGGCCGAGTACTGGGTGATCAGCGGCTCCGGCCGGAAGTATACGTTCTATCTGCGCCGGGGGGTGCGATTCCACGACGGACGGGAGATGACGGCCGACGACGTCGCGTTCTCCCTGACCCGGCTCGTGGACCCCGAGGTCAACTCCCCCTACGCCAGGAATCTCCTGGGCAAAGTCGTCGGCGCCCAGGAGTATTGGGACGGAAAGGCCTCCGCTGTTTCCGGGTTTCGCGCTCTGGGCAAGTACGTTTTTGAGATCGAATGGATCAACCCCTACGTCTCCTCGCTCTATCTCCTGGGCATGTCCTATTCCAAGATCCTGCCAAAGATTTCCGTCCTGGCCCAGGGCAGGGATTTTTTCCGCAAGCCCGTGGGCACCGGGCCTTTCAAGTTCGGCTACTGGATGCGAGGCCCCCTGCTCGACATCATCGGCATCCGCCTGGAACGAAACAGCGGCTATTTCGACCGGAAGGCTCTGCTGGATGCAGTAGAGTTCAGCCCGTTCTTCACCTTTGATGATTTCATGCAGGGGGACGTGGATATCTATCCCTTTGTTTCCGAGAGGTTTGCCCGCGTGGACTGCCAGACCATGAATGACGGCGCCCTGAGCCTCGTCTTCCTGGGCATGAGCTGTCATCTCGAGCCTCTCAACCGGCCCGAGGTCCGTCAGGCGCTGTCCATGGGGCTTGATCGACGCCTGTTGACTAAGGCCTCGTTCACGAGCGAGTCCGTGCCCGATTATATCGGGTCCTTCATCCCGGCCAAGCTCAAGGGATTCTTCCCCATGGCCGGAGACCTGGACTACAACCCGGAGCGGGCCCGAAGCATCCTGGCGGCCAACGGGTTCACGGGCGACAAGGAATTCCCGACGCTCACGTTCTACACCAGCAAGGCCAACCGCGAGCTCGGCAACAAAGCTTATCTCGAGCTCCAATCCGAGCTGGACCCGCTGGGCATATCGCTGTCTCACCGCGAATATAGATCCTTGCGGGATGTCCGGTCCGCCCGGAGGCCCTACCTGGTGATGGTCGAATGGCGGCTGAACTTCCCCGACCCCATGGACATCCTCTGGCCTCTCTTCTACTCCCGGTCGGACACGAACGTCATGGGCTACTCCAACAAGCGGGTGGATGATGCCTTGGAGGCGGCCGACGTGGAGCCGAGCTTCAGTAAAAGGATCAGCCTTTTCAACACGGTCGAACGTCAGCTCCAGCAGGACTTGCCGGCCGTGCCCCTCTTCACCGACGAGCGCCGGATGGCGCTCCAGGCCTACGTCAGGGGAGTCGAGGTCCCGCCCCTGGGGTTCTTCTACCTGGACCTCAGAGACGTCTGGCTGGACAAGGAACGGTGAGACGGTGAGGATGAAACTTTGGCCGCGGCGTCTGTCCCTGTCCTCGCGCTATCTCCTGTCCGTGGCCCTTCTCCTGACCGTGCTCGTGGGCGCCATCCTGTTCGTCATCCAGAAGCGCGAAGTCAGCATCATCTCCGAGCAGTCAAGAAACAGGGGCGTCCTCATCGCCCGCCACATCGCCAACCTGAACCTAGAACCTCTGATGTTCCGGGACGAGGAAACGATCAAGAAGAACATCGACGCCCAGGTCGACGAGGGCCTGCTCTACATCATGTTCTTCGACCGCTTCAATGCGCCGCTCGTCGCGACCGAATCGGCCCGGGGGGATGAAGAGGTCGTCTCCTACAGTCATCTGCCGGCCGCCGTGGATGAAAACACGGTTCATTTCGAGCCCCGGACCCTGCCCCACGGCAAGCGGAAACTCCACGTCCTCGAAGTCGAGATCCCCGTCTTCGCCAAGGGTTCGACCATCAAGTGGGGTTCGATCAAGATCGGCCTGTCCCTGGAGGACATGCGGGCCGAGGTCACGAAGACCCGGCTCATCCTCATCGTCATCGGCCTGGCCGGTCTGCTCCTGGGCCTCTTCTCGGCCGCCGTCCTGGGGCGGCGCATCGCCCGGCCCATCGAGCGTCTGGTGGCCGGGACGATCCGCGTCTCGCGGGGCGATTTTTCGCACCAGATTCCGAGCGAATCGAGCGACGAGATCGGCGACCTAGCCCGGAGTTTCAACGAGATGAGCGCCCATCTCCTGCGGGCCCAGCACCAGATGGAGGAGGCCAACAAGCGCCTGGTCCAGGTCGAGAAGCTGGCCTCGATCGGCCGCATGGCCGCCACTATCGCCCACGAGATCCGCAACCCGCTGACCTCGGTCAAGCTCAACATCCAGAGGGTCTTCCTGACCGAAGCCCTGGACGAAACCGAACGCGAGCACCTCAAGATCTCCCAGGAAGGAATCGGCCAGATCGAGCGCTTCATTAAGGACCTGCTGAATTTCACCCGCGCCTCGGAGCTCAACCTCAACCGATTCTCCATGGAGCAGATCGTGGAGGAATCGATCAAGCTCCTGCGCGACTCCTGCCCGGAGAAAGCCATCGTCCTCGAGCGCGACTTTGAGCCGGGCTTGCCCGAGGTCCTGGCCGACGGAGACAAGATGCGCCAGGTCATCTCCAACGTCCTGCGCAACTCCTACGAGGCCGTCGCGGACAAGGGCCTGGTGCGGGTGTCCCTGACGGCGAGGGAATTCGACGGCCGGAGCTTTGTCCGGGTGATGATCTCGGACGACGGCCCCGGCATCCCGGACACGGACTGGGAGAACATCTTCGAGCCGTTCTTCACCACCAAGTCGTCCGGGGTCGGGCTGGGCCTGTCCAATGCCCGAAAGATCCTGGAGCAGCACGGGGGGACGATCCGGGTGGTCAGGAACGGCGGGAACGGAGCCGCCTTCGAGATCCTCCTTCCGGTCAAGGGGGTCCCATGAGGTCGATACTCATCATCGATGACGATCCGCTCATCCGCAAGACGCTGTCCAGCCACCTGGCCAAGCAGGGGTTCGAGGTGGTGACGGCCGAGAATGGAGAGGAGGGGCTGGAGAAGCTCGGCGAGTCCGACCCGGAGCTCGTCCTTCTCGACATCCGCCTCCCCGACTGCGACGGGCTGGAGGTCCTGCGGCGGATTCGCCAGGGCGGCAAGCCGAAAGCGACGGTGGTCATCATGACCGCCTACGACGACATGAAGACCACGGTCGAGGCCATCAAGCTGGGCGCCTTCGAGTACCTGGTCAAGCCCCTGGACTTTATCGAGCTCGACCTGACCATCAGCAAGGCCTTCCAGGTCAAAAAGCTCGAGGAGAAGGTGGACTACCTCGTCCATGAGCGGCAGAGGGAATACACCATCGACAACATCATTGGCCGCTCGCCCCAGATGCGGGAGGTGTTCAAGCTCATCGGCTCGGTGGCCAATTCCCGGACGAACGTCCTCATCGAGGGCGAGAGCGGCACGGGCAAGGAGCTCGTGGCTAAGGCCATCCACTACAACAGCCCGACCCGGGACGAGCCATTCATCGTCATCAACTGCTCGGCCATCCAGGACACCCTCCTCGAGTCGGAGCTCTTCGGCCACGTCAAGGGGGCCTTCACCGATGCGGTCAGTGAAACCAAGGGCAAGTTCGAGATCGCGGGCAAGGGTAGCCTGTTCCTGGACGAGGTCGGGGACGTCTCGGCCAACCTCCAATCCAAGCTTCTGCGGGTCATCGAGTCGCGGGACTTCATGAAGGTCGGCGGGGAGCGGACGCTCAAGACCGAGGCCCGAATCATCGCCGCCACCAACCAGAACCTCAAGGCCCTGATCGACAAGGGCCGTTTCCGCGAGGACCTCTATTATCGGCTCAAGGTCGTGGAGATCATCCTGCCGCCGCTCCGGGAAAGGCGGGAGGATATTCCCGACCTGGTGAACTATCTCGTGGAGAAGATCAACCGGGAGCTCAAGAAGAACGTTCGCAAGATCCCCGAGGACGTCAGGAAATTCCTGACCGACCTCCCCTGGAAAGGAAACGTCCGGGAGCTCGAGAACGCCCTGACCCGGGCCGTGCTCCTGGCCAAGGGCGACGTCATCCTTAAGGAAAACCTTCCTCTTGAATCGGCCGGGCAGAAGCTCATCACTCGCGAGCTCGTCGCCCTGGACGACGTGGAGAAGGCCTACATCCAGCACGTGCTGGGGCAGTGCAAGGGGAACAAGAGCCGGACGTGCCAGATCCTGAAGATCAGCCGGCCGACTCTCGACAAGAAGATCAAGGACTACAAGCTCGAGGTCTTCGTCAACCCTTCAGAGCAGGAGAATAGCTGAGGGCGTTCCGGAGAAGCGGTGTCTTTTCATCCTTGAGAGTGAGGCGACGGGGTGATCCGACCCGCAGGGTCGTTGCGAGACATCGAAGATGTCGCGGCAATCCGACCTGAAGGGTCGTCCCGAGCCGCGCAGCGGCGTGGGGATCTCCCCGTTATCCCGAATAATTCTATATTCTTGTCAACGCGGGAGAAGCCCGGCGCCCGGGTTCCGGCCCAATAAATATCCTGTAAATTCTTTTAATAATGATGTAAAAGTTAGGTTCTAAGGAGGAGGCCCTCGGGGCGTTTCCCGCCGAAAACAGGCCGGCCGTCTTGGCACGAATCATGCAGTTATTTGATAGGAATTGAAAGGATTTTATCATGCAAGGTAAAAAGATAGTGGTCATCGAAGACGACGAAACCATTCGCAAGACGTTCTCGCTTCTTCTCGGCAAGAAATACCGGGTTGCCGTGGCCAAGGACGGCAAGGAAGCCCTGCAAAAATACGGCGCGGGCCGGATCGATCTGATCATCACCGACCTTAAGCTGCCGGATACGACCGGGCTCGACCTGATGGGCCGGTTCCGCGAAGCGGGGTTTCGGGGCCATGCCATCCTGATCTCGGCCTATCCCGACCTCCTGAACATCGACCAGCTGACCCGGAACGGGATCAGCTACTATTTCACCAAGCCCCTGGACCTGGATTTGTTTTCGCGCTCGATCGACCAGCTTCTCGAGCCCAAAGAGGGAGTCGAGAAGAGGGCTTAACCCCGTACCCCGGTTCTCGCTTCCTGTTTTATCGCGAGCCATCCAGGCCCCCGAATTGTCATTGCCTCGAGTCCATCCGCGAGGCGCTGGCCTTTTCTCCCGCCATAAAGAAAATAATCCTATCAAAAAAGAACTTATGTTTCGAATTTGAAATCAGGTCGATTAATTATTTCTGTTGAAATAATCTATTATCAAACGGAAAGGTGGCTGAAGCTCTTATAAATGTTCCAGGCCCACGAGATCGCGGCCATGACAAGAACGGCGATGAGGACCTTGCTTTTCATCCGCGTCCATAGCGCCAGCAAAAAATAGCGCTGGGTCAGCGTTTCATAGAGGGCCATAACCAGGATCGCTCCCAGCGCCGCGAATAGAAACGGGCTCATGATATTGTCGCGAAAAGCCTCTCCAAAACGGCCATGGCCCAAGGCGATGAACGCGTGAGTCAGGCCGCACGAGGGGCACGGCTGGCCGGTGACGAGCCTGAAGAGGCATGTCTTGAACGGGATAGGGGGAGAGGTGAAAAGACACGAGAACCCCAGCACTCCCGCGGCCGACAAGGCCACGAGGAGAGACGTGAGGCGCCTGTCCTCGCCCCCGAAGACGCGCCTAAGTGGTGTACTTGAGCGAATTCCCTTTCGCATCTTTCATGGAGCCGATCCCGACAAGGACGAGGTCGACCAGAGCCCAAATGCCGAGACCGCCGCAGGTCAAGAGCTTGAGAACTCCCAAGCCCGTATGTCCGAGATAGAAGCGGTCGATTCCGAGGAAACCCACCAGCCAGGACAGGATGAAGGTCGTATTCTGGGGTTTCTCGGGAGTGCCCACGACGGCTTCTCTCACGAGAGGTTGTCCCTGGGCGTCCTTCATGTTCCCGAGGCCGATCAGGACGAAGTCGATGAGCGCCCAGATGCCGAGGCCCCCGCAGGTCAGGAGCTTGAGGACCCCGAGTCCCGTATACCCGAGATAGAACCGGTCGACGCCGAAGTTACCCAGGAACATGGACAGAACAAAAGCTGTCGATTGACTTTTTTGATTCAATCCGTACCCTCCCTTCTTGATCTTGCGGTCCTGCCGGAAAAAACATAAATTCTGGTGGAGAGGCTCGTCGTGGCTGCGGCAAGACCTGTCTTCAGTTCGAAGCCATTGTAGCTTTGCCAAGCCGGAAACGCAAGCCGTCACGACAGGATGCGGACGTATCCTTGATAATCCGGCCTCGCGCCTCACTCTGGCACATCTTTGATGTAAACTCATGGAGGAGCTTATGCGGAGAATGGGGAACGGTCGGCCGCAGGAGGAGAAAACGATGATTCGTGCTGTTTCCGTCCAGGACGCCGACGCCCTGGCACGTATCTACAATCACTATGTCTTGAAATCCACGGCGACGTTTGAAGAGCAGGCGATCACGACCCCGGAAATGGATCGCCGGATCCAGGAGGTCCGTCAAGGAGCTCTGCCCTGGCTCGTAGCCGAAGAGGATGGCCGGGTCATCGGCTACGCCTACGCGAGCTGGTGGAAAGACCGGAGCGCCTATCGTTTTTCTGTGGAAAGCACGATCTACCTCGAGCCCGGGGCGAGGGGACAGGGGCATGGCTCACCGCTCTATGAGGCCCTCTTATCTGAACTTCGGGCCAAGTCGATCCATTCCGTGATCGGGATTATTGCTCTGCCCAACGACGCCAGCTTGGTCCTTCATGAGAAGCTCGGCTTTCAAAAAGTTGCCCATCTCAAGGAAGTGGGCTGGAAATTCGAAAAACGGATCGACGTCGGCTACTGGCAACTCATGCTCTAAGCGCCGGCGGAAACCACAAGGGGAATACAAAACCTTCTCCCTCTTTTTGTGAATTGGGGACGGAGTACGGTATTCCCCAGTGATTGTCGCCATCAATCCGAGCCGGCAGGGAATCGCCGGCTGGTTTTTCATCTGTTGCAGCTCTAACGCACGAAAGACGACGCGGGAATGCCGGCGGAGCGGGCTAGGGAGGCAATATCGTCCAACTCGCTCCTATCCAGTTTCCGCAAATTCCGGGCCGGCGTATCGCGGTCGAGGGAATAGACCTGGACGAATGCCGGCCGGATTCCTTTTAACCGTTCGATCCAGCCGCCAACTTCCGAATCAGGGCCCAGGCTGGGATGCGGGGGAGACGGGATGGAATCGTTTGCCGTAGAACACTCCCGCAGGTTGCCGCCGTCTCCGCCGGTCCAGAGTGACTGGATCGTGACAGGAACAAGGCGAGAGAGCTCAGCCAATCCCTCCGTCACCGATTCAAGCGTTATGCCGTGTGCCGGGCCGTTATAGCGCTCGAAGACCTCCTCTCTTCCGCAGTCAAGCTTCATGATCCGGACGTCGAGCCCGGCCAGGGTTCGCCGGATTCGCTCCTCGCCGGCAAGAGCCGAGTTTGAAAGGATGGCGGTTTTGGCGCCCGGCGCCACGCGGTCGCGAGCCGCCTTCACCGCCTCAACGATCTCAGGAAAGTCCGGGTGCAGGGTGGGTTCGCCGTTGCCGGAAAATGTCAGGTAGGCGGGGGGTGAGGGGAGAGCCCGGAGCGCTTCTTCGACCGCGCGCGCTACGTCCTTCGCCGCCGGGATGAGCGCTCGCCGTCTCTTCCCGACTCTGCGCTCCTTCGTCCAGCCGTACTGGCAATAGACGCAGTTGAACGGACAAACCTTTGCCGTGCCCGGGAAAAGGTTGATGCCGAGCGAGGCACCCAGCCGCCTCGAATCCACCGGTCCGTAGATGATGTCTTTTTTTAGGGTGAGTAGCATTTGCCGGCACTCCTCGGGTGTCCTCGAAGAGAGATCACCGCGCTTCCTTCGCTCGCTGACGATGACATGGGAAACCTCCGCTTCGGCGCCGCGATGGCACCATCGTGCGCGTTCGAGCTACATGGCATGCAGGGCCTGCCCCAATCGCATGATGCCCTCCTGAATCTCGTCCTCATCCAGCTTAGCGATTGACAGCCGGAAATATTCCGATCCCTTGGAATCGGGAAAATAGTATCCGCCGTAAGACACGCTGACGGCGTGCTTGGCCATATGAGCGCTCATCTCCCCCTCGGTCATTCTTTTGGGCATCCTGACCCAGAGCGTGTAGCCGCCCACCGGCCTGGTCCAAGTGACACACTTGGGGAAGTGCTCATCCATGGCCCGCAGGCATACGGTCAGCCTTTTCCGATAAACCTTGTGCAGCCTCCTCAGGTGCAGGTCGTAGGACCCTGCGCGGCAGAAATGGTCCATGACACATTGGACGAAGTGTCCGGTGCTCAGGTCGGCGAAGCGCTTGACGGCCGTCAGGCGCCGGATGCATTCCCGGTCGGCGGCCATCCAGCCGATCCTCAGCCCCGGGAACAGCGCTTTGGAAAACGTCCCGATGTAGATGATGATGTTGTGATCGTCCAGGGATTTGATGGGCAGGGCCACCTTACCGAAATATTTCATGTCTTCCTCGAACCCGTCCTCGACGAGCGGCACGCGATGCCGAAGACAAAGGTGCAGGAGTTTTTCCCGATGGTCGTGGCTGGTGGTGATGCCCGTCGGGTTATGGAAGTTGGGAACGGTGTAGACGAAACCGACCCTGTCCCGAGCCAGAGTCCTTTCCAGCACATCGAGGTCCATCCCCCGTGGGGTCATGGGTATCGGACACAGCTTCAAGCCGCAGAACCGGAGCAGAGGGATGGCGATGGAATAGGTAGGAGATTCCAGGGCGACGGCCGCGCCCTCGGCGGCGAAGAGCCGGGCGACAAGGTCGATGGCTTGCTGGGCGCCGTTGGTGATAAGAATCTCCTCGGCTGAGACCGAAACGCCGTGCAGCCGCATCCGCTGGGAGATGTACTCACGCAGGGGGGCGTAGCCTTGGTAGGAGGCATAGTTCAGGGAGGCGTGCCCCGGGCTCTTGGCTCCGCTGCCGGCCATGACATGCCGGATGCTCCGCATGAGCTCCTTGACCGGGAAAAGGCGCGTGTCGGGGTCGAGCGAAGCCAGGTCGATAGGACGGGGGGCGCCCGCCGATGGCGCGATCTTTTCCGGGGAGAAATGGGCGAAGGTCGCGGTGATCAGCCGCGCTTGTTTGGAGATAGCAGAGTCCCAGTTGATGGCGCTTTTCCGCTCTGCGTCATAGACGGCTTCCTTGCCGCGCTTCCGGACCCGGGTGTAGGACCCCGGGCGGCTGTCAACGAACCCCTGTGCCTGAAGCTCTTCGTAGGCCCGGCAAACGGTCGACCGATCGACACCGAGCTTTTTGGCCAGGTTCCGCGTCGAGGGCAGGGCGGCTCCGGAAGTTAGAGCGCCCCGGTCGGCCAGGGATTTGATGCTGTCGATGAGCTGAGAGTAAAGGGGCACCGCGCTATTCCTATCGATCTTAAGAAGCATCTCAGACTCCTTTCCGGGGATCTTCCGACGGGCAATATAGCCCCTAAATTGGATGAGGTCAACAGCCAATTAATGTAAATTTCAATCAAGCCAATTATTTCCGACCGCGGGCTTCCTCCAACACCAAACGTATACCGTCTCTGTCAAATTAGTTTACCGAATGTAAACAAAAATCGACGCAATCCGTCCGCTATTTGAGGAAATTTCGCCCGGCCGGAGTTGGCATAAAAAATGCAGAAATCTCCACGAGAGGACGACCCCAGATGAGGATCATGATTTCGCTTCGCCGGAATCCTGGACCTCTCTATTTTCGGCTTAAGGTCGGCCTGTGTCTGACTTTGCTGGCCGCCGTTCTTCTGGGCTTAGGGGCGCTCAACGTGGGCCGCGATAGGATCGCGATTCATGCGGAAAAGGCCGGCACAAGCTTTGCCCGATCCGTCGAGGGGCTGATCCTCGAGAACATAGATTCCCCGAAGACCGGGGCTGGTCGAATGATCAGCCCCGTCTTTCGAGGGGTCGGCGCGCCCGAGGGCGCGATTGTTGCGACGGTGTTTTCTGCGCGCCATTCCTTATTTGGGGCTAATCCCTATAACCCTCATTCCTTCCTTCCCTTCAGCTTGGAGGCGAGGCTTGGACGATCGGCTCACCCCTGGACATGCGATCCGCCCTCCTCCTTCGCCCGGTCTCGCCTCCAATTTCTTTCCGCCCTTGCGGCGCCCGGCCCTGAAATGCCCCTGGCTCTGGCTATCCCTCAGGCCGTGCGTCCTTTCCCATATCCCGTTTTGCGCCGGGAGTTCCTGGATCAGGCCTTGAACGCTTCCAAACCGGAGGTCAGGCACCGTGCCTCAGCCTGCCTGGCCGCGACAGGGACTCCCGACAGTTTGAGCGCCGACCGATCGCCGAACCGGGAAGCCGTCCTTCGGGCAAGAAGCGAGACGGACCGAGCGGCGAGCGGATTGAGTTCCGATAGATACGCGATTGAAACGATTTCCGATCGCGTCGCGTTGAGATAAGAGGAGAGGGCGGAGGACCTCCTTCTTCGGGACGACCCATCCCCCTCCTTCGGATAGCACCGTCCGACGGCCCTTTGAATCCCCGACTCCCCCTCTCCTTTCCAAAGCCGCCGGTCGCAAGTCCGCCCCAGCAGCCCCGCCGCGTAACCCCGGTCCCCAAATACAGAGGGGGGGAAGGGGAGTTAACAAACACGATTAAGTCTTGGGCCGCATTGGGAAGAACTATCCTGGTATCGGCAGCAGCGGATGGATAAACCGCACCGAATATTATAGAATTGCTCCGGAACCCTCCGTCGTGAAGATCAAGCTCAAAGACACGGATTTTTGGCGGCCCCGAGCCAAGCGGGAAGAATCCCCGCCCATCGAACTCGAGCTGTCCTTCAAGGACATTCGCTTCTATGCCCAGTTCGTCAAGCCCCTCTGGAAATACGTCGCCCTCAGCCTGGGCTTCACACTCTTCGCCACCGGGGTCAGCTCCCTCACGCCCCTGAGCGGCAAGATCCTCATCGACTACGTCTTCATGAAAAAGGCGCCGGTCGAGATCACCCACATCCTGGACAAGCTGCACCTCCACCTCCTCGTCGCGCCCCTGACGGCCATTTTCAAGAGCCTGAACAGCGTCCTCCTCCTCGGCCTGGCCTTCGGCCTCATCATCGGCCTGGTCAGCATCTTCCGCAACCTGGTCAACTTCAGGGTCACGAGCGAGATCACCTTCAACGTTCAGACCGCCCTGTTCGACCGCGTCCTGCGCTTCCCCCTGGCCCTGCTCAAGAAAAAACAGGTCGGGTATCTGATGTCCCGCATCACGGGCGACGTCTACGCCGTCCAGTCCCTCTTCTCCCAATCGGCCGCCCAGCTCCTGAACAACATCCTGGCGCCCATCTTCAGCTTCTTCATTCTTTTCCAGCTCAACGCCCGGATCAGCTTCATCCTCCTGGCCATCGTCCCGTTCAATGTCCTGTTTAACTATTTCGTCATCCGTCGCTCGATCGCCCTCAGCTACCGGCAGATGGAGGAATCGGCCCACTATTCGGGCGACATGCAGGAAGCCCTGTCGGGCGTGGAGGTCATCAAGTCCTACGGCGCGGAGAAGCGGGAGTCGTCAAAAGTGGCCGGCAAGATGCGCCGGCTCATCCACCTTCAGTTCAAAAGCACCGTGCTCCAATCCGTGGCCGGCTACATCATGAGCGCCTACAACCTCGGGGCCAAGCTGTTCATCACCTGGCTCTGCGGCCGGGCCGTGCTCAAGGGCACGATGTCGATCGGCGACCTGACCTCCTTCACCCTGTATGCCTTGAGCCTGTCAAGCATGCTGAGCGGGCTCTTCAACCAGTTCATCTCCTTCCAGTCGCTCTTCGTCTCCATGGCCCGTCTCCACGAGATGTTCAAGATCTCGCCCGAGTACGAGGCCCCGGACTCGATCATTCGACAGACGGCGGAACCGGCGGCCCCCAAGGGAGGCGCTCCCTCCGGCGGGCGCGCCCCGGTCCGGCCCGAGAGCGTCAAGGGTGCCGTGGAATTCTCGGGCGTCTCCTTCGCCTATGAAGAAAAGACTCCCGTGCTCACAGATATTTCCCTGGCCGTCGAGCCGGGCGAGACCGTGGCCGTCATGGGCGTGAGCGGCGTGGGCAAGACGACCCTCATCAGTCTCATCCTGAAGTTCTACAAGCCTCAGCAGGGCCGGATTCTGCTCGACGGCCGTGACCTCGAGGAGATCGATACGCTCTGGCTTCGCAATCAGGTGGGCATCGTCTCCCAGGAAACGTTCCTGTTCAATGACACGATCGAGCACAACATCAAGTATGGGAACCCGGCCGCGACCTTGGACGAGGTCCGCGAGGCCGCCCGCAAGGCCCGCATCGACCGGGACATCGCGGGTTTCCCCGAAGGCTACAAGACCATGGTCGGGGAGCGGGGGACGATGCTGTCCGTCGGCCAGAAACAGCGTATCTCCCTGGCGCGCGTGTTTCTCAAGAACCCGCCGGTCCTCATCCTCGATGAGCCGACCTCCGCCCTCGATCGCGACACGGAGCGCGAGCTGGGCGAGACCCTGCGCGACATCTCTCGCGACCGGACGACCTTCATCATCACCCACCGCACGCCGCTCGTGGACATCGCCGGCCGCGTCTTCGAGCTCCGGGGCGGCCGCCTGAAATAGCTGCTTGGAGTCCCAAGACCCGGAACTTATCAGCGCTCGATGGGCGTCTGAGAATTCTGCGGGCCTACCCCAAGTATCCTCGCGACTGGATGTAGCGGGACGAGTTCAGCCTCTTGACATCGTTTTCTGCAAGGGATACCGTTTTAGCTAGTTGGTGGGCCAACCTCACAATCTAATCGGAGGGGATGATCAAATGGCAAAAAAGCTTTTGGGTTGGGCATTTCTTTTCTTGTTTATCCTGGCGACATCTCTTCAAGCACAAACGAGCCTGCTTCACTCGTTTGCCGGAGGCGTAGCAGATGGAGCACTTCCCTATGGGTCACTGATTCTCAAAGGCTCCATGTTGTACGGGATGACGTATGGGGGCGGCGCCCATGATTTTGGGACGATATTTAAGATCAATAAGGACGGCACGGGATTCATGTTGCTTCACTCGTTTGCCGGCGGCGCAGTGGATGGAGCACTTCCATATGGATCACTTGCATTAAAAGGCTCTACGTTGTACGGAATGACTTATAGGGGAGGTACCTACGGCATAGGCACGATATTCAAGATTAACACGAATGGCACGGGTTTCGCGCTGCTTCATTCGTTTGCCGGCGGCGCTATGGATGGAACATTTATAGCAGGGTCACTAATATTAAAAGGCTCCACGTTGTACGGAATGACCAGGGATGGCGGCGCTAGTGATGCAGGCACGATATTCAAGATCAACACGAACGGCACAGGATTTGCGCTGCTTCACTCGTTTGCGGGCGGCGCAGCGGATGGAAAATCTCCATATGGCTCACTGATATTAAAAGGCTCCACATTGTACGGAATGACTCATAACGGCGGCGCTAATGATGAAGGCACGATATTCAAGATCAACACAAACGGCACGGGTTTGGCGCTGCTTCATTCGTTTGCCGGCTATCCATCGGATGGAGCAAATCCATTGTGGGCCTCACTGATATTAAAAGGCTCCACATTGTACGGAATGACTCATAACGGCGGCGCTGGCGATGAAGGCACGATATTCAAGATCAACACGAACGGCACGGGTTTCGCACTACTTCACTCCTTTGACTACTATTTGGATGGAGCATATCCATATGGGTCACCAATATTAAAAGGCTCCACGTTATGCGGAATGACGTATTCGGGCGGCAGCAATCATTTGGGCACGATATTTGAAATCAATAAGGACAGCACGGGATTTATATTGCTTCACTCGTTTGCCGCCGGTGCAGCAGATGGAGCACTTCCCTATGGATCACTTACACTAAAAGGCTCCACGTTCTACGGAATGACGTATGGGGGAGGGGCTTCAGACTTAGGCGTCATTTTCTCCTACAACCTGAAATAAAGGCCTAGGAAATAGGATTCCGCCCGGCAAACTCCTGGCCTTGACATCGTAAGGGACCAACGGTAGTATTTTTTCAAGACGGGAAGAAAGCCTCTAACCAAACAACGAGGAGGGCGCAAAAATGTTTAAAAAGCATTTCTTCTGGGCATCTATTCTCTTCTTGGCCTTGGCGGCGTCACTCCAGGCACAATTCACCGTGTTGCACACATTTACCGGACCGACAACCGACGGGGAGCAGCCCTGGGGGTCGCTGATACTCAAGGGCACCACATTATATGGAATGTCTCTGTATGGCGGAGCCAGCAACGCCGGCGCGATATTCAAGATCAGCGTGGAAGGCACGGGATTCGCGCTGATCCACTCTTTTGTCGGGGGCGCCTCGGATGGGAAAAATCCCTATGGTTCTCTGAAGCTCTATAATGGCAAGTTGTATGGGATGACCTACGCGGGCGGCGCCAGCGACCTAGGGGTGATTTTCCGGATCAACGCAGACGGTACTGGATTCCAAGTGCTCCACTCCTTTACCGCCGGCGCAACGGACGGCGCGCTGCCCTTTGGATCACTCGTCGTCTATGGCGGCAAGTTCTATGGACTGACCTACCGGGGGGGCTCCGGCGGCGCCGGGACGATATTCAAGATCGACACGAACGGCTCCGGATTCAAGCTCCTCCATTCCTTTACCGCCGGCGCAGCGGACGGCGCAGATCCACGCGGCTCGCTGAAATTGGTGGGGACCAAGCTCTATGGAATGACCGCCGTGGGCGGCGTCAGCAACTTGGGCACGATATTTCGAATCAGCCCGAGCGGCGCGGGGTTTGGGCTGCTCCATTCTTTCGCAGGTGCGACTTCGGACGGATCCTATCCCTGGACCAGCTCGCTCGTCGCAAGCGGCTCCACTCTTTACGGAATGACCTCGTCCGGAGGCACCCTCGACCGGGGCACGATTTTCAAGATCAACACGAGCGGCGCGGGATTCGCGCTCCTTCACTCATTTAGCATCGAGACGACGGACGGAACTTCTCCCGTCAGCTCGCTGATATTTGGCGGCACCAAGCTGTATGGAATGACCCAGGTTGGCGGCGCAGGCTACTACGGAACGATATTCCAGATCAACACCAACGGCACGGATTTCGAACTCCTGCACTCGTTCGATTTTGACGCAGGAGCCTATCCCTACGGGGACTTGATACGAAAGGTATCCACAAAGTACGGAACCATGCTGTATGGCATGACCAATTATAATAATGGCACGAACGACGGCGTCATCTTCTCCTATAAATTGAAATAGAAAACAGCCGAAAAGGTCAATTTGGCCTGCTACTCCGGATTCGGGCTGCCTCACTTCCTTAACATTGTTTGGTGGCCGCCGTAGCATTATTATTAATATTAATAAGAAGAAAACCTCTAACGAACCCTTTGAAGAGTTCCCCGCGGCTTGCCGCGTGGGATGAATTCATGCCTTTCCGAGGGGGTTATAAGGGGGACCGGAAAGTCCCCCTTATCCGTAGAGGCCCTTGCTCGCGGATATGATAAAGTACGAGGGTGACACTGAGGCGGACGAGTCATTCGGTCTACGACACCTCCTACCATCTGGTTTGGTGCCCTAAGTATCGGAAAAAGATCTTCGATCGGGAGGAGGTCCGGGAACGAGCGGAACAAATGGTTGGGGAAATATGCGAAGCGTACGATATCGAGGTTTTGGAAATGGAACTCAGGGAGGAACATATCCATCTTCTGGTATCGTTTCCGCCGAGTCGCTCGATAGGGGAAGTGGTGAGAATCATAAAAAGCCTGAGCGGGCGAGGGTTGTTCCGCGAGTTCCCGAGTTTGAAGAGAAGGTTGTGGGGCGGGGAGATATGGGAAGACGGGTACTTTGCCCGGACAGTCGGAGACCGGATGACTCGGGACGTTATCACCAAGTATATTCGACATCATCACGAACTAAAGCAAGGGCCTGCGCAGCTTCCTTTGAAGCTGCGCTCTTAATGCCCCGCGGCTTGCCGCGGGGATATTTACTATGAGCCAAAGGGAGGGCGAATCAATGTCAAAGAAGCATTTTGGTTGGGCGTTTGTCTTGTTCTTGGCCTTGGCGGCGTCAGTCCAGGCGCAATTCAACTCGCTTCACTCATTTGCCGGCCAGCCATCGGATGGAGCAAATCCAGAAGGCTCGCTGATGCTAATAGGCTCCACGTTGTATGGGATGACCTACCTCGGCGGCGGTCCCAGCGACTTAGGTACGATATTCAAGATCAATACGAACGGCACGGGGTTCGCGCTGCTTCACTCCTTTGCCGGCGCCACATCGGATGGGAAATGGCCATATGCGTCGCTGATAGCCAAAGGCTCCGCGCTGTATGGAATGACATATCAAGGCGGTTCCAGCGACATAGGAACGATATTCAAGATCAATACGAACGGCACGGGATTTGAGCTGCTTCACTCCTTTGCCGGCGGCACATCGGATGGCTATTGGCCATTTGGGGCGCTGATAGCCAAAGGCTCCACGCTGTACGGAATGACTGAAAGCGGCGGCACCAGCGACGGCGGCACGATATTCAAGATCAATACGAACGGCACGGGATTTGATCTGCTTCACTCCTTCGCCGGCGGCTCATCGGATGGGGAATGGCCATATGGGTCGCTGATATTAAAAGGCTCCAAGCTGTTCGGATTGACTTCAGGCGGCGGCGCCAATGGTGACGGCACGATATTCAAGATCAGCACCAACGGCGCGGGATTCGCCCTGCTTCACTCGTTTGCCAGCGGCCCATCGAATGGGATGCTTCCATATGGGTCACTGATGGTCAAAGGCTCGAAGCTGTACGGAATGACTTACACAGGCGGCCTCCACTACCTTGGCACGCTGTTTAAAATCAGTACCAACGGCGGGGGATTCGCTGTGCTTTACTCCTTCGCCGGCATTGCCTCGGATGGAGCCTATCCATTGGGGTCACTAATAGCCAAAGGCTCCATGTCCTACGGAATGACGAATGGGGGAGGGGCTTCAAAATACGGCGTAATATTCTCCTTCAGCTTGAAATAAAGGCCCACACAATAAGGATTGCATAAAAAAATCATCGTGTCGCGAATTCGCCTCATATAAAGCTCTTCTCGTCTTGACCGCTCGCCCTGCTAGTGTTATCTTTCAATCAGGATTGCCACATTGGTCAAAAACCCAGGTCTTCTCGAGGAATTTGAAAGGGAATGCATCCGCAAAACGAAGGTCGATATCAAACAAAATTTCCGCATCGCCAACGCCCTTTATCGGGAGGCCGTGGCCCTGGGGGTTTTGCCCCCCAAGGACCCCCTGGAAGGCATCGAGCTCAAGATCAAGATCGCCAAGGTCGTGAACAATGTTTGAGAGACTTTTGGCTCGAATTGCCGCTACGCTCAAAAAGCTTAAAATTCCCTACATGGTCGTCGGCGGACAAGCCGTGCTCGTCTACGGCGAGGCGAGAACAACCAAGGATATCGACATTACTCTCGGCGTCGGCGTCGAGGAATTGCCCGCACTTCTGAGAGCGATAAAAAAAATCAACCTCGAGCCCAAAATTAAAGATGTCGAGCGATTCGTTCGAGATACGATGGTTCTGCCTGTCCTGGACAAAAAATCCGGAATCGGAGTCGACCTCATTTTTTCCTTTTCCCCTTATGAAAAGCAGGCGCTGACCAGGGTTCGAAAATTCAAGATCGGCACGACGATGATATCTTTCGCCTCTCTCGAAGACCTTATTGTTCATAAAATGATCGCCGGGCGGCCGCGGGACCTGGAGGATATCAGATCTCTGATCTTAAAAAATCCCGGCTATGATTTTCAATACATCATCAAGTGGCTCACGGAACTCGGAGCCGCCTCAAATCAAAATTTCCTCGATGCCTTTAAGAGGATAGGGTAGCCATCCGTCCCCTGATCATCATCGCCGCCCTTCTCGCCCTCCTTTTCTCCTATTTCATCATCGAACGCTTGATCGTTGACCGCAGTTTGCGCTGCCTCAAGCTTCGCATCGCCGTGTCCGGCACCCGAGGAAAATCCTCCGTGACGCGGCTCGTGGCCGGCGCCCTGCGGGAATCGGGCCTTTGCGTTCTGGCCAAGACCACGGGCTCAGCGGCCATGACGATCCTCCCCGACGGAACCGAGCGCGAGATCGCGCGTCCCGGTCCGGCCTCGATCCTGGAGAACAGAATGCTCCTCGGCCTGGCCCGGCGGCATCGCGCCGAGGCGCTTGTCTCGGAAATGATGAGCATCTCCCCCGAGTGCCTTCGCGTCGAATCCCACCGACTGCTCAAGCCCCATACACTTCTCATCACCAACGTGCGCCTCGATCACCGGGACGAGCAGGGCCGAACGCGGGAGGAGATCGCCCGAAGCCTTGCGGGAGCCATCAGGCCGGGGTGCACGGTCTTTGTTTCTGAAACGGATCACTTTTCTGTTTTCGATGAGCGGGCCCAGGCGGTCAAAGCCCGGGTCATCCGCGTGCCCGATGCGAACAGGTCCCTTCTCGAAACGGACACCGCGCTCGTCCGCGACGAATTTGAAGAAAATATCGGCCTGGCTCTGGCCGCGACGGATTCCCTGGGTATCCCTCGTCCGGTCGCGCTTCGGGGCATGTCCCAGGCAAGACCCGACTGCGGCCATCTTGAGGTGCTGCGGGTGGCTCTCGGCGCGCCGCCCGCGACGTGGACGCTCGTCAGCGCCTTTGCCGCCAACGAGCCGGAGTCCACGCGCCGCACCCTCGACAAGCTGCGGGGCATGTTCCCGTTTTCCGGCGCCGCGCTCCGGGCGGTCTTGAACCTGCGTGACGACAGGGGAGACCGGACCCTGCAGTGGCTCGATGCCCTGAAGGATGGATTCTTTAAGGAGTTCGACAGCGTGTCGCTTGTGGGTTCGGTAGCCGTCCCGGCGCTCAGACGGAAGGTTAGGACTTTCAGGGAGCGGCCCGGCGTGCCGTCGCGCCTTCCTGTCCTTCCCGGAAGATCCCCGGAGAAGATTACCGATATCGTTTCCTCCGACCCGGCGCAGGGTGCGAAGCCCGGCCGCGGTATCATCATCGGCCTGGGCAACATGGGAGGCCTGGGTCTTCAGCTCAAGGAATATTGGGAACGCATCGGCGAACGAACGGAGAAGGGCATTGATTGAAGCCTTTTTTATCGGCCTGGTCGTCAGCTTGATCATCGCCGAGGTCTTCGGTGTCTGGCCGGGGGGGATCATCGTCCCGGCTTACCTGGCTTTGCACCTCGACAAGCTGGGGCGGGTGGGATTGACGCTCGCCGCCGCCCTCCTAACCCTGGCCGTTTACAAGGTCCTGGCGCGTTATTTTATTCTTTTCGGCAAGCGGCGGTTCGTGGTCATGCTTCTCGTCGGAGGAATTCTTATCCAGGCAGCCATGCTCATCTTTCCCCGGGTCTTCGCTTTCCCCCTCGAGCTTCGCGTCATCGGCTGGGTCGTGCCGGGATTGCTGGCCAATAATCTTGAGCGGCAGAAGCCTCTGCCCACGGCGGCCTGCCTCGTCCTGGCCACGATCGCAACCTATTTTTTGGCCAAGCTCGCGGCCCTTATTTGAGGTGATTGTTTTGAACAGCAGAGTTGCGGATCGCGCATATCCCAGGGGGCGGCGAGAGGCAGGACGGAAGGGCGGTTTGCATGGCGAGTGGAGCGCATCGATGTCATCGTCCGGGCCAAAGCCGCGAGGAACGAAGCGACGTGGCGGACAGCGAGGCGATCCGACCCAAAGGGTCGTCCCGAGGCAGTCTGGTGCCGTGGGGATCTCACTGTTATCCCGAAAGCATCGTTATCATCATCGCGAACGGAGTGAAGCGATCTCACCGTGAAAATCAATAAGATCAAGGTCCTTTATCTCCTGGCCGGGCTGGCACTTTGCGGCTTTCTTGTTTATCGATTTCTTCCCGGCCGCGCGGAGCCTGCGCTCGCGCGCGTGGAGCAGGACGCATCCCGGATCATGGCCCGCGCGGAGGCCGCAGTTCGCGACTGCCGGCTCGAGCGGGGCATCCCCATCGACCTCAAGGCCGACCCGAACGGCAGGGGCCTCATCGGCCGGGCGACATCATCGATCACGACGTCGCTGGGAAGCCTCGAGGCCAAGCGCACGACGACCAATCCCGCCATGGCCGGCTTGATAGTGCGGCTTCTCGTCCAGGCCGGCGCGCGTTCCGGCGACGCGGTGGCCATCGGGGCGTCGTCGTCGTTTCCGGGCTTCGTCATCGCCGCTCTTTCCGCCTGCCGGGCCCTCAACGTCACGCCTCTCATGATTTCCTCGCTCGGCTCGTCCGAGTGGGGGGCCAATATCCCGGAATTCAATGGGTGGGATATCGAGGATTGTCTCAACACCTCGGGCGTTCTGAGCGTGCACCCCATCGCCTATTCGATCGGGGGCGATGAAGACAGAGGCCGCGATATGAGTTCCGAGGGGCGGGCTCTGATTCTGGGGCAGGCCGCAAGGCGCGGGCTCTCCCTGCTCGAGGAGCCCGACCTCGTGCAGACGGTCGCCGCCCGGATGCGGCTCTATGAGGACCAGGCCGCCGGCCGCCGAATCAAGGCTTTCATCAACATCGGCGGGAGCTGGGTCAATCTCGGCCTGGACTCCAAGGTCTTGAACGTCAAGCCGGGCCTCAACATGAAAGGCGGCCGCTTTGAGATTCGCGATTTTCCGCCGCCCGAGAGATCGGGCATGATCTTCGCCATGGCCCGCCGCGGCATCCCCGTTATCCATCTCTTGTTCGTCAGGGGACTCTGCAGGGAATACGGATTGCCCTGGGATCCTCAGCCTTTGCCCAAGATCGAATAAGCTCCGGATAGAAGGCTGTCCGGCATTCGCCGGGCCGCGGCCTCATCAAAAAAAAGCCGAAGCCTATTTCTTCGGCTTCAGGTATTTGTCGTACCAAGCCAGATCACGCGCGAAACGGTCGCGCTGATAGCTCGGGGTCGTGAGGATGTGAAACTGGCCGGGGTAGATCACGAGCTGAGTCTCGACGCCCTGGCTCTTCAAAGCCTGATACATCTGTTCACTACCGACAAGGGGAACGTTAAAATCCTTTTCCCCGCCCATGAACAGCGTGGGCGTCTTGATCCGGTTCGCCTCAAAAAAAGGATAGGAGATTCGGATCCAGCGGTCCTTGGCTTTCCAGGGAGCGCCGATCTCCTCCTCGTATTGGAGGATGTACTGGTCGACCCCGTACATCGTCAACTGCAGGGCGCTGCCGGCCCCGCTGATCGCGGCCTTGAAGCGGGGGTTCGTGGCAATCGTGTAGTCGGTGAGAATGCCGCCGTAGCTCCACCCGCCGATGCCGAGCCGGCCCGGGTCGGCCACGCCCGCGGCCACCGCCTGATTGACGGCGCCCAGGAGGTCCATCACCTCCTTGTCGCCCCAATCGGCGAAGATCGCCTTCTGGTAAGCGCTCCCGCGGCCCGAACTGCCCCGATAGTTCATCGTCAGGACCACGTATCCGTTCGCGGCGAAGAACTCGCAATCATAGGCGAAGGAGTAGTCGTCCTGACCGTTGGGCCCGCCGTGGATCCAGAGCAGGGTGGGGTAGAGCTTGCCGGCGACGTAGCCCGCCGGCTTGACCATCAGCCCGTTGACGACCGTGCCGTCCTTGCTCTTCGAGCTGAAATCCTCGGTGATCCCTAGCTCGAGCTCGGCCCGCAGGGCGTCGTTCTGGTGCGTCAGGCGCCGGAGCGACCCATTCTCGAAGGCGTGGACCTCCGTCATCTCTCCGGATGTCCCGGCCAGCAGGGCCAGCGCTCCGTCGGAACCGAGCGAGGGGCTCGAGATCGTGCGCCGGCCCGAGGTGAGCTTGTCCACCGGGCCGCCCGCGGCGGCGACCCGGCCGAGGACGCTCGCCCGGTCATCTTCGAAAACGAAGAGGATATTCTTCCCGTCGGCGGTCCACAGGAGGCGTCCCTCGATCGAACGGTCGAGGGAAGGGGTCAGGATCTTCGGAGTCCCGCCCTCGACCGGAATCAAGGCCAGATGGTTAAGGTTGTAAGCGCTGTAGCGGCCTTCATCGCCTTGAAGGTAGGCGATCGAGCGGCCGTCCGGGCTCCAGGCCGGCTCGGAATCCGGCCCGGCGAAGGTCGTGATCTGACGGGGCTCAGCCCCGGGCTTGGCATCGATGACGAACACGTTCGAATCCTCGGTCCGGTCCGGGTCCGGAGCGCGCTTGCTGACGAAGGCAATGCGCGTTCCGTCCGGCGACCAGGCTGGGTTCTCGTCGTCGTAGGGGCCCGCCGTCAGCGGCTCGGCCTTGCGGCTCTCGACGTCGAAGAGCACGAGGTGCTCGTAGAACTTCTGGAGATAGCCCTCGCGGTCCTGCTTGAAGTGATAGCGGTCGATGACCACGGGCGGGGTGGTCTTGCGCTTCCATCCCTCGAGCTTCTCCGGCTCATCGGCGGGGTTTGCGTCCTGGGAGACGATGACCAGCCGCTTGCCGTCGGGCGACCAGACGTAGGAGCTGACGCCGCCCTTGATCTCGGTGAGACGCTGGGCCTCGCCGCCGGCCCGATTGAGCAGCCAGACCTGTTCTCCCAGCTTCTTCTCCTCCTCGGTCCCGCGCGAAGCGAGGAAGGCGAGGTAGCGTCCGTCAGGGCTCCAGCGGGGCGTGCTCTCGGCTTCTGGGCTGGATGTCAAGCGTATCTCCCGCGTGCCGTCCCAGCTCACCATCCAGATATCGGTATCGCGCTTGTCCTTCTCAACGTCGGTCGTCGCCAGGGAATAGGCCACCCAGTTCCCCTCGGGCGAGCGCTGGGGGTCTCCGACGACCTTGATTCGGGCCATGTCCTCAAGGGTGATGGCCCGTCGGGCCGCCTCGGCCGATGCGAAAAGAGGAAGCGACCCGAAAGCCAGAGCGGCAAAGACGGGGAGCCAACGGTTTTTGTTCATGGATGTGTTCCTTTGTTGTTGAGAATCGTGTCCGAACGCACGAGGACAATCTAGCGCTCAACCGGAGTCCATGTCAATGCTTGAATCGGGGACGCTCTGCCGGTTCCGCTTTGTTGAATAAGATGAATTGATGTTGTATCCCCGATTTTTCCCGTGTTACTATTTCCTGAGGTTTGAATCCGCCGCGGAGGTCCTTTGATGAACAGAAACGTGGAGAGAAATACAATATCGAGGTCGATCGTTCTGTGTCTGGCGATTCTCTTGGCCTCGTCCCTGGCTGTCGCCCAGGCGCCCCGGGGAACCATGGCCTTCATCGTATCGATGGACGCCCCCAACTCGCATTATTTTCATGTTGTGTTTCGCTGCGAAGGGCTGAAGGGCGAGACCCAGGACTTCAAGCTCCCGTCCTGGACCCCGGGGTATTATCAGATCATGGACTACGCCCGGAATGTCCTCGGTTTCAAGGCCGAGGATGGGGCCGGCCGTCCGCTTCCCTGGGAGAAGACGGCCAAGAACGTCTGGCGCGTCAGGGGCGGAAGATCCAAGGCGATGACCATCAGCTATGATGTCTATGCCTTTAATCGATTCTGCGCCGACAGCTGCCTCGACGACAGGGAGGGGTTCATCTGCCCGGCCGGCGTGTTTATGCACGTCGCCGGCGAGCTTCGTCACCCCGTCACCGTTGCCATCAAGCCCTTTCCAACCTGGAACATGGTCTCGACCGGACTCGATCCTGTGGACGGGCGGCCGAACGCGTTCTACGCCCCGGACTTCGACGTGCTCTACGATTGTCCGCTTCTCATCGGCAACTTGGAAGTTCTCCCCTTCGAGGTTAAGGGGATTCCGCACCGGTTTGTGGGTGTCGACCTGGGGACGTTCGACCGGCCGCAGTTCGTCGCCGACCTGAAGCGAATGGTCGAATCCGCCGCGGCACTCATGGGCGACATCCCCTACAAGCACTACACATTCATCTCCATCGGTCCGGGGCGGGGAGGACTCGAGCACGCGAACTCCGTGGCCCTCGCCTTCGACGGCTCGAGCCTCTCGAGCCCCGAGGGCCGAAAAAGGTGGCTGTCCTTTGTCTGCCACGAGTACTTCCACTTGTATAACGTCAAGAGAATCCGGCCCATAGCCCTGGGCCCGTTCGATTATGACAAGGAAAACTACACCGACATGCTCTGGGTCTCCGAGGGGTTCACCGTTTACTACGAAGGCCTGATCCTCAACCGCGCCGGGCTCTTCTCCAAGGATGATGTCCTCAGGCAGCTCGAGTCGTCGATCGCGGATTACGAGAACGTCCCCGGCCATCTCTTCCAATCCGCAGCCGCCTCGAGCTTCGACACCTGGCTTCAGTCCTTCCTCCGCACCGGGAACGCGGCCAACACCACGATCTCCTACTACGACAAGGGCGCAGCGCTCGGCATGCTCCTCGACCTCAAGATCCGGAATGAGTCGAAGAACGCAAAGTCCCTGGACGATGTGATGCGGACGCTCTACCGGGTCTATTATCAGGAAAGGAAACGCGGCTTCACGGATGCCGAATTTCGCCGGGCCTGCGAGGATGCGGCCGGCGTCCCGCTGACCGAGGTCTTCGACTACGCCGCGACGGTCAAGGATATCGACTACCCCAAGTATCTCGCCTATGCGGGGCTGGGGATCGACGTCGAGCCCAAGACCGCGTCCGGGGCCTGGTTCGGGGCGTCGACCCGCGTGGAGGAGGGACGCCTCGTCGTGACCGGTATCGAATGGGATTCCCCGGCCTCGCGCGCCGGGCTCAGCGTCGAGGATGAGATCATCGCCCTGGACGGGACGCGGGTCAACGCCGCCACCCTAGCCGACCTCATCAATGATAAGAAACCGGGCGATACGGCCAAGGTCCTGGCCGCGCGCCATTCGGCCATCCGGGACTTCAGTGTTGTTCTCGGCACAAAGACGCAGAGGAGCTTTACGATTACGCCTCTGCCCAACCCGACACCGCTCCAGGCCGCGATACTCAAGGATTGGATTAAGGAAAATTGAGGCGGCCGTTGTCGCTCGTCATCGCGAGGAGTCTCGCCTTTTCCAGACGACGTGGCAATCCGACCCGGAGGGTCGTTGCGAGGGTCCGAAGGACCCGCGGCGATCTCCCGGGTCTCCCGATCAGAAACGCGGAAACGGGGTGCATGACAGCTTATCTTTAAAGTATCAACGAAAAGAGGCAAAACATGAACAAGCTTTCACCTTCACAAAAACAGAAGGGTTTTCGCTTTCTTTCCCCGGCGCACGTGCCCATCGTCCTCCTTACTGCCGCGCTTCTGACCGCGGCCGCCCTCGCCCCTTCGGGGTTGGCGGATAAGCCCCATCAGGCGGGCGTCCAATCTTCAGCCCCCCCGCCGCTCGACCCTCAGTGCTGGCAGGACCAGCAGGACACGACCTGGGCCGACTACCATCCCATCCCGGGCGTCGATTGGGCCGACCCGGCGCTCGCGCCGGCCCGCTCGTTCCGGGTGGCGCTCGTGGCCGTCGATTTTCCGGACCAGCCTTTTGTCATTACTCTTCCCAAGAACTCGGACCTGTTCGGCAATCCCCAGATCAACCCCATCCCGCGGGCCGATGTGGCGCGGTTCTACGCTGATTTTTTCGGGAAGCCCCAGGCCCTAAACCACGGGCACACCATCAACGGCTATTGGATGGAGCAGTCGAGGGGAAAGATCGGCATTCCCCGGATCGACGCCTTCGGCCCCTACCGCATGCCCAAGAACCTGTTCCAGTACGGCCTCAACGAATACCACCAGGGCGAAGCGTGCCCGGCCGGATTCACGTGCGACGGATATCTAGAACCTGATGCCGATGCGCTCTGGCGCGCCGACGCCGGGCCGGACATCGACAAGAAATACGACATCGTCTTGAGGATCTATGCCGGCTATGACGAGACGGGGGTCTGGCAGGAATTCGGGGAGATGAAGTTCCCTTCCAAGGACGAGATCCCCGCCGAATGGGGCAACCCCGACACGACCAAGCCGCGCTGGGTCATCACGCGGTACGTGCCCTGGACTTCCTGGAAAGCCGGCCAGATGCAGTGGGGATTATCCTCCGTGCGGCAAGGGGAGAATTCCGGGACGATCACCCACGAAATCGCCCATTTCGCCTTTGACACCGGCGATAATAACAACAACCCTTACGTTTCACCCTATCGGAGAGTGGGCTCGGGGCCGTGGGATATCATGGACCGCGGCTCGTTCAACGGCCCGGGCGGTCCGCACCGTCGCTGGGTCGTGCCGGCGACCGAAGGCGCCTTCATGCCCGCCGGGTTCATGCTTCGCAACAGGATCAAGTATGGGTTCGTAACCCTGGCGCAGGTCTTGACCCTGAGCCGCGACGGGTTGGCGGGTTCGGGGCTGGCGGTGGCGACCGTGACCGCGCGGGCCGTCGACCCGGGGCCGAACGGGCTGGCCGGCATCGTAATCAAGCTGGACGGCGCGGCACCCCAGGACCGGACGCCCGCTTGCGATATGACACAGGACCCCTTATGCCCCGGTGCGCCGGTGTTCAACTTCTACTCGCTCGAGGTCGTCCAGCGCATCGGCTATGACTCCTTCACTCCCGATAACGGCGTCCTGTTAGCCAAGAACAAGGATGAAGAAGGGCCATCCTGCGGCTACAATTGTTTCACCTGGGTAATCGACGCCCATCCCGAGAACATCAACACGGTGGATTACGTCCGGCCGGACGGCAAGTCCGTGATGCGCACCCCCGCCGACTATCGGCAATTGAACGACGCCCTGTTCCATGCCGGCCTAGATTCCGGCGGTTCGTTCGAATGGGAGGATTCTCCGAACCGCCTGCACTTCTACGTGATCGACCTCAGGAGAGATGCGAAAGGGATCCTATCGTATAGAGTCGGCGTTCGGTCGCTGGACGGGTCAGGGCCGCAATCGCGTGGAGTGGCGATCGCTCCGCCCGCGGGTCAGAAAATTCCGGGGATGTCCGCGGAATGCGCTTTTCAGCTGACGAACACGGGCGCGGCGGCGCCGACAGACCCCGCCCTTCACCCTCGGGACGCGGCGGCTTATCTCGACTGCGATATCTTTCGCTTGTCGGTCTCCGTGGAGGGTCGAGGGTGGGAGGCCCGGCTCCCGAACGCTCTCTCAGCCCCGGCTTTTGGCGAGACGACGACTGTGCCGGTTTACGTGACGCGGACGCCGGGAAACGCGCCCATGGCTCGGGTGACGCTCTCGGCCGTCTCGGAAAGTGACCCGACCAAGAAGGCCGCGGCCGAGTGGACGGTCACAGCCCCCGTGGAAAAACGCTAGAAAAAAGCCGCTCCCCTTTGCCGACGGTCAGGGATCAACGCGAGTCCTCTTCGCTTTCCTCGTCTTCGCTCTCCTCTGCCGGAATCCAATCGATGACCGTGCCGCCGCTTTCGAGGTAGTAGGGGCTGGCCAGCACGTTCAGGCGGCCTTCCCTCGTCACCATGAAGTCTCCGACCCGGAACGTCTTTTCCGCATGGATGTCCTCCATGATCCTATCCATGGCCGGAATGGGGCGGAAGGGATAGAGCTTCTTCAGGACGGCCTGTTTCTCGCTGGGGGGGATGTCGTAAACCTCGACGGGACCCACCTCAGTCTCGACCGTCCGCAGGGGGAAGGGAAGCTTCTCGTCCGAGAAATCGGTGCTCTGGGCCATGATGTCACCTCCGATGTCTGATGTCTTTGAGGCCTTATGTCATTCTAATAAACGAACATGGAGCCGGCTTTTTTCTCACTCGGCGATCATTTCGGGTCAAGGGGTGACACCCGCCCTTGGTCCTCGCAAGCCTTTCGCGGGCCTGCGGCCGTCCCTTTGGCCTCGTTTCTTTCCCATTGTCCGAATCCTCCGCGGAGCGAGACCATTCCCATTTGGCTGGTTAAGGATTAGAATTATTCTCAGGGAATCGGCCTATTTCGATTTCCCGCGGGAGGCGCCATGAACATTAAAAAGAAACTGTCACTGGGTTTGGGATTCCTGTTCCTGATCATTTTTGTTCTGGTTTTCTTTGGCTCATATGAGATCGGGAAGCTCTCTCATGATGCGGACAATATCCTGAGGGACAACTACAAGTCCCTGTTCTATACAAAAAACATGATCTCCGCTCTCGAGGTCACGCGGACGGCCGTGACGAACCTTGTCTTCAACCCGGCCGGCGAAAAGAAGATGTCCGATTATTATCTCAAGGTTTTTGACGGGGCCAAGGCGGAATTCGAAATGAACATCAAGGCCGAAAACAATAACATCACGGAGATCAACGAAAAAGCCTACGTGGACTCGCTCAACTCGCACTATTCCCTTTACATGAACCTTTGCCTCCAAATGACAAGCGGGGCCGGCCGTCCTTCGCTTTACTTCAACGAGCTTCAGCCGGCCTTCCAAAAGCTCGAGCAGGCTATCAACAACATCACCGATATCAACATGCAGGCCGTCGAGCGTAAAAGCCAGATGACCAAGAATGATTCGGCCAAGATCATAAGCTCCATGGCTGTCGTGGGGATACTCTGCATCATCCTGGCCTTTTTCTATTTCTGGTATTTTCCGTTTTATGTCTCCAGCTCGATTTCCTATCTGTCGGAACGGATAAAGGGTCTGCTGAACAAAGCAGGTCTCGCCCTCGATATCAGAACAAATGATGAGGCCCACATCATCCTTCAGGCCATCAACCTCCTCGAGAACAAGTTGAGCGAGGAAAACAAGGAGAAAGAGCCGCGAAGGGCCAGGGGCTTGCGGAGACGCCGGTAAGCGGCCGGGGCGAGCTCGTTGCTTCTCCGTGTCATGGCCCTGCGAACCGAAGAGCCCGTCCTTTTGACAGGGCTTGGCGGGCGATGATACATTTTTCCCCATCGATGAAAGAAGCTGAGACTTCGGCGAAGCGGGCGCTGCCACGGAGAAAGATCAGGGCCCACACCCGCAAGCCTCGAAACTTCAGCTCGACAAAGCAAAGAAGATCGAGCATGTTCGCCGATCGGCGCGCAATTTCCGTTCTGATCATCGCCCTAGCCTTTCTCGTTGGCGTGCCCTGGGCCGGGGCTCAATCCAACTCGGCCAAGCCGACTCTCACCGAAATCGCTCCGCCCGAACTCGACACCTATGTCGGGCGGGTGATAAAAACCTTCGACGTTCCCGGTCTCGCGTTGGCCGTCGTCAAGGACGGCAGGGTCGTGGTCGCCAAGGGCTACGGCGTGCGCCGGATGGGCGAACCGGCTTCCGTGGATGCTCAGACGCTTTTCGGCATCGCCTCGAACACCAAGGTCTTCACCGCCGCGGCCCTTGGGCTCCTCGTCGAGGAGGGCAAGATCGACTGGGACGCGCCGGTCACGAATTATCTTCCCTGGTTCGCGATGTGGGATCCCTATGTCACCCGGGAGATGACGGTCCGTGATCTTCTTGTTCATCGAAGCGGACTCGGTCTTGGCGCCGGCGACCTTCTCTTGTGGCCCCCCTCGACCTATAACCGTGCGGAGATCGTGAAGCGCTTGCGATTCATTAAACCCGCGACGTCTTTTCGCAGTGCCTATGCTTACGACAACGTGCTCTATCTCGTCGCGGGCGAAGTCATCGCCGCCGTGAGCGGCCGGACCTGGGAGGACTTCGTCGCCGAGCGCATCCTGAGCAAGGTCGGGATGACGGCCAGCCTGCCGCGTTACTCGGCCTCGGCGAACACGGGCAATGTCGCCGGGACGCATGCCGTGGTCGAAGGCGCGCTCCGCCCCGTCAAGGCGACGGACACCGAGAACACGAACCCCGAGGCCGGCATCAATTCGTGCGCCGAGGACATGGCCAAATGGATGCTGGTCCTTCTCAACGGCGGGCGCCTGGCCGACGGGTCGAACCTGTTCAAGGAGAGCACCGTCCGGGAGCTCATGACCCTTGTGACGCCGATGATCATCGCCGACCCGTGGCCGGAGCTAGCGGCCCTCAAGCCTACCTTCCGCGGATACGGGCTCGGGCTGAACCTGCGGGATTATCGCGGGAAGAAGATCGTCGGCCATGAGGGCGCCCTGGCCGGCTACGTCTCGAAGGTCACTCTCGTTCCGGAGCTCGGCCTGGGGATCGCGGTGCTGACGAACCAGGAATCGACGGAGGCTTATAATTCCTTGTCCTGGCATATCGTGGACCATTACCTCGGCGCGCCGGCGACGGATTGGATCGCGGCCTTTGGCGCAGTCCGGGATCGCCAGGCGGTCCTGACCTCAGTTTTTCTAAAAAAGGGGGCCGCCGCCCGGAACTCGGCTTCGAAGCCGTCGCTTTCCCTGGAGAAATACGTGGGGACCTACACCGACGCGTGGTACGGGGACATCCCGATCGCCTTCGAGGACGGGAAGCTCGTCATGCGCTTCAGCCGGACGCCGGCTCTCGTCGGGGACCTCGAGCACTGGCAGTATGATACGTTCGTCGTGAAGTGGCGTGACCGCGAGCTGCGGGCCGACGCCTTCGTGACGTTCGTCCTCAACCCGGACGGAACGATCGACGAGGCCCGGATGAAACCCGTATCCCCGGACACGGACTTCAGCTACGACTTCCAGGACCTCCTTCTGAAACCCAAGGAGTCGGACCCGCACAATTAACATTTGAGGCCTGACTTTTCAGGCCGACGCGGCAATCCGATTCGAAGGATCGTTGCGAGACATCGAAGATGTCGTGGCAATCTCCTTAGTTCTTCCCCATATGTAATCAAGCGGAAACCAGTGAGGAGGAAATCAGGGACTCGGACCTATTGGCCTAGATATAATGCCGCACGCGCGGCCACAAGTCGTGGATTGATACCTTTAGGCCCCTGCAGACATAAATCGGAAGGTTGCTTTCATAGGGCATCGCATACTGATTCACGTGGCGCGCGACTTCCTTTACGTTGCTGTAGGCCTGAAGATGGTCCTCAGCCTTCCCTCCGATCACGATCATGACCTCGCCTCTGCCTGGAACGGGCCCCCAGAGCCAATAATTATTATGGCCGCTTATCGCCTCGGGCAGGCTGAACTTGCGGCCCAGGATATTGATGGTCGAAGCCTCGCCGTAGTTCTGGGCATAGATCCCGCACACTTCGCGCTCCGCATCGCTCAATCCCCGATAAACTTGCTCCACCGTCTCCGTCATCTCCTCCCAGCCGAACTGGTCGGCGAAGTGCTGGGGAAGTACCCCCATCCTTTTGCGCTCGCCTGCGGGTGGAGTAATCCCCAAGCGCTGGCTTAATGCCGCGAGCTTTTCGACAGGAAGGACTGGAACGGCAAAGGGGGCGACCGCGGCCCCGGAGACCACGATCAGGACAAGCGATACGGGCATGAGCCACCGCCATTTTGCCCGCGATGCCAGCCGCTCTACTCCGATCGCTCCGCCGGCCAACATCACAGGATAGATGGCCGCAATGTAATAGGTCTTGCCGCCCGAAAAAACGAAAAAGACAAAAAGGGCCAGATACGCCCAGCCGAACGGGCGGAACGGCTTCATATCCGGGGCGAGCAAAAAATAGAAAAGCCCGGTCATAATGATGAGGAACACAAAAGGCAGGGCTTCGAAGAACTGGCCGCCAAGGAATTGGAGAGGCGAGAGGATGGTATTCTTGTACTGGACGGCGTTCCGGTTGAGCTCGATGAACGGCAGGCCATGCCGGATCTGCCAAAGGAGGTTGGGCAGAAAAACGAGGAGTGCAACCGCCGCTCCCGCCCAGAGCCAAACGCTTCGGAGCTGGGAGCGTGCCGATGTGAGCAGGACCCCGATCCCGAGACCGCCGACAAAGAAAGCGATGGAGTATTTGTTTTGAAGGGCGATGCCCGCGACCAGCCCGAAGATGAGCCATAGCTTGGAGCGGCCGTCCTTGAGGATGACCACTAGGATATAGGCGGCGAGCGTCCAGAACAGGATGTCGAAGGCGTTGTTGGTGAGCAAATAGCCGAAATTCAGGATGACGCCTGAAACGATTACGGACACGGCTGCCAGGGCCTGGGCAAAGCGCCCGCCGCCGAGCTTACGCACGATGAGGCCGGCCAGAATGACCGTCGCCGCTCCGGCCAGGGCAGGGAAGACGCGGAGGCCGAGAAGTGAATCGCCGAAAAGGAGCCGCGACGCCTTGGCGACGAGCGGGGTCAGGGGCGGATGGTCGACGTACCCGAAGGCGAGACGCTGGCCGCAGACGATGGAATAGAGCTCGTCCCGAAAATATCCGTAGCGGCCGTTGACGGCGAGATGGATGAGGAATTTCGCCAGTCCCAGATAGATGAGGATGGCCGTATCGCTCCACACCGTCGCCCGCGAAACGATCTTATTCATCATGCTCCTCCCGGGAACTGCATTGGCCAAGCGGACCGCATTTTATCAGCCTAACTCAAAAGAATAGCCGGGCGCAATCCGGGGAAAATCAACTTTGGATTTGTCATTAGTTGCTCAAGGATTAACTTGAGCATCTCATGGTATTGCCACTTCAAAAACCATGGCTAATACCAACTTTCTGTGGCAATTATGCCCATTGCGAGGAGGCCTGCTCTCGCAGGCCGACGCGGCAATCTCACCGCCCTCCTTTTTATCATGGCAAGGCCCTTCTCTCTAGCTAGGGCCTAAGCTGTCTCATTCCCTTGAGCTGCGCTTCCATTCTGCCTGTCCGTCTACCCTTTGTATCTCTTGATAGTAAGATGTCCGAATTCCAGGCTCTGTGGTGGGGGAGTCCGCTTTTCGATAGTGACCTTATAAATCTGGCTATCATTGGGAACGATAGGTCTCAAGGCTCTCGCTGTTTTCGGCCCTCCCGCTCTGCCCTGCAGAGCGTCCATGATATCCTTTAGTCGATTATCAACATCATGCCATCCGATTTCGTCCTCTGGAACGTAGAGTATAGCGGCCAGATCCAAATGGTCTGTGCAACGATATAGTACACGCTGATCCACCGCAGCCTTTATCAATTTAGCATGAATAGCCCGGCGCCACACATTTCTAGGGTGGCGATATGGCGGGATACGTACCCGGAGCGTCTGTCGCCGTTTGCCTCTACTATTTCTCGCTATGACTCTCATTAACCCCAACTCCCATTAAGAAAAATCTTATCATATTAAATACCAGTGACGGCAAAACGGTGACACACAGCTAATATACCGGATAGCGAATTTCGGCGATTTGGTTCTGTGTCGCCGAATTGTTTTAAAGCCCTAATGGCGGCACGGGGGCGGGCTGCCCAGCTTGTCATCACAAGGCGCTCTTGCGCCGTAGTGATTTATGCATTCCCATTGTCATCGCGTCGCTGAGACGCGGGCCGATGCCGATAGCTAACGCGAAGGGTCATCGCGAGGCCTCGGGATCATTATTTTGGCAATTCGCCTCTTTTTAGTCTCTCTTCATACGTATCTTTTTTTCGGGCCCGGTTGATAACATCCGTTTCTTCTATGGGTGCGCCCATGGTCCAATAGGTGTATTCATCAACGTCATAATAGATAATTTCTCTGTCGTAGAACCTGCCTTTATAGCCGTCCTTGCGAATAATGCTCACAAACTCTAGGAAGCTTTGCTCATCGACTTCTTTGCGAACAATGTACCAGTGCGGCCATTCGCGGTATGTTTTGGCGAATCGCCAGGATTGAGCGGCAATAAATGATTTAACGTCCATATTTCCTTCCTTTGATACCGGTGACACGTTTATTCTCATGCTTTTTTGGGCAATTAACAATAGGCTCAGGGTGCTTATGGCGGTGAGATCGCCACGCTTCGCTCGCGATGACAAGAAAAAGAGAGCGAATCGGGAAGACAAAACGGGCGCGGCTTGACTCCGGCCGCTTGGCGGGAATATATTCTCGACATGGGGGACAATATCAACAGAGGATTCATAGAAATGCGCCCGAATGCGGGGCAGTGCAGGTTGCCGCTTCATTGCGGCGGCCGGGTTTAGGGAGTAAGGACATGACGGACGAATTCCAGGGGCTTCATTCCCGGGGCAGGGCGCTCGAGGAATTGTTCTTCTTCAAGCAGAACAGCATCCTCATCGAGAAAAAAATGCAGCTTCAGAAAATGGAGCGCGGCCTGAAAACGATGTCGGGAATCTCAGGGATCTCGGATGCGGCCGTCCTTCGGAAGCTGGTCGAACTGAACGTCCAGGCCGAAGTGCTCGCGACTCTCTTGATCGTTCCCCTGATCGAAGTGGCCTGGGCGGATCGAAAAATAGATGAGGAGGAGCGGGCGGCGATCCTTAAAGCGGCTGAGAACAACAGGATTTTCGGAGGGCCGATCGACAGAAGCCTGTTCGAGCACTGGCTTCAGTATGAGCCGCCTAAGGGATTTCTCGAAGCATGGGTATTTTACATGCAAGGCCTTTGCCAATTGCTCAACGAAGAGGAACGCCGGGCGCTCGAATCGGACATCCTCCAACGCGCGAGGACTGTTGCGGAAGCCGGACGCCCGTCATCAGAAGCCAAGATATCACGCAAAAAGGAGAAAGCGCTGCTCAAGCTGGAGAGTGCGTTCAAGCCGTAAAGACGTTAGGCGGTGAGATCCCCACGCCGCCCCATAGGAATGGGGCTCCTCGTGATGACGATAAAAGGGAGTCCTTTAAGATGATTAGCCGGTGAGATTGCCGCGACATCTTCGGTGTCTCGCAACGACCTTCGGGTCGGATTGCCGCGGGCCCTTTGGGCCCTCGCAATGACAGGGGGAGAGATCCCCACGCCGCCCCATAGGAATGGGGCTCCTCGTGATGACGATAAAAGGGAGTCCTTTAAGATGATTAGCCGGTGAGATTGCCGCGACATCTTCGGTGTCTCGCAACGACCTTCGGGTCGGATTGCCGCGGGCCCTTTGGGCCCTCGCAATGACAGGGGGAGAGATCCCCACGCCGCTGCGCTCGTTATCGGCGATCGAAGGTCAGCACCACAAAAGGCTCTTCGTCGGGGCGGCCAGGTGCGATATGAAGCTCCGGGTGATCACCCAGGACCATGATGGTGCATCCGTATGTATCCGGGTTATTGATCTTGGAGTCGCGGTCGGCAAACACCCGTTTGAGGACGGCCAGGTTGAGTGTGACCGCGTTGTCCTTGAACGTTTGCTCGAGGTACTTGAACCGGGGGCAGAGGACCCTGTAAACGTCCATGGTCATCCCACCTTTTTTGAGTGCCGCGATGAACTTCGGGTTGAGGTCGTCGTTGACCATCGGATGGTTCGTGTGGTAGGTGAATTCGGCGCCTTCAAAGGGTATGAACTCTACAATCCGGTTTGCTGAGCGCTCAAAGCTGGCGGCCTGCTTTGGACCGCCTATGACGTAGTTCTGAGGAGCCGCGGGCTGGATCTCCTTGAGGAACCGGACTGCATCCTCATAGGTCTTTTGCCGGAGAATCCCCCTAACGATATAATCGACCGGGAGGCCTTTGGGGGAATAGGCGAGCTGTGTGACGGCATTGGCGCAGACAGCGACGGAGCGGTCGTTCAGGCCGTTCGAGGCGATGATCCCCGGGATCGTGAAGATAAGAGCTCCCGGCTCCTCGGCGGTGCCTTCTATGCGCAGGACCGTCTGGAACCCGTGATAAAAGGCGGGGATATCCAGGTTTTGTGCGACAAAAGCGGGCGAATTGCCCCTTCTTTGAGCGGCGATGCTGGTGCACTTCGAGAGGCCGAGGTCGCCGCTCATGACCAATGTCTCGTCGATGAGCTGGAAAGCGTACATGGTTTGGAAATCGATCCCGGCGCCGTCGGCGATGCCGCGGACTTCATCCAGGAGTCCCGGCGTCCAGCGTTCGATGGCCGGCTGGAAGTCCGTGGCCTCGAGCAGTTTTCGGATGTAGGTCGCGGACGGAACCGAATAGGTCTTTTCGAGGTTTGCTTTCCAGCGTTTGACGAGCTCCTGGATTTCCAGCTTGAGGCACTGGCCGTGGGTTCGCCCCCGCTGGTAGGGTGTTCCTTTGAGCTCAATGACCCTGAGCTTTCCTTCTTTTAAAAGAGGCGAGGACTCGTTCGCGGTGAATGCGGGGGAAGCGATGAGGATGAGGAGGAGAGCTAAGAGAAGAAGGCGGCATTTCCGCATGGGAAGAATATAGCGCCGGCTGAACGGGGATGTCAATTTAGGGAAGATAATAGGGGGTGAGATTGCCACGGGTCCTTCGGACCCTCGCAACGACCCTTTGGGTCGGATTGCCGCGTCGGCTCGCCGGAGCGAGCCTCCTCGCAATGACCTGCCGATGAGATCCCCACGCCGCTGCGCGGCTCGGGATGGGCATAATACTCAAAAAGTGTTGCTGCATATTTCTGTATTTTATTGTTTATGAATAAAATAGGTTAAAAAAAGCAGCCCATTAATAAAAGGGTTCAATAATGGCAAAAAAAGCGATGCCCCTATTGTTCATCCAAGAAGGTCAAGTTCTCTGGAAAAACCAGCCAGGGAAGACAGCTTTTCTTATGGACGATGGTTGGAGAAGCATGGAGATTTTGTCTTATCTCTGCCTCGTAAAGATGTGGCCTCTAAAGACCTGAGGAAGGCGATGACCCTGATATATAACGGGTTGGATGATATGTTTCACTTCTTAAAAGAAAGGAATATTCCGAAAATGACCAACACCCTGGAAAGTTTTTACTCCAGATTAAAATCGGATTATCGGAGGCATCGAGGGATGACAGAAAAGCACAAAATCCCCTATTTGATATGGTATTGCCACTTTAAAAACAACAAAAATAGCAACACTAATTGAGTATTATGCCCGGGATGACGAAAATGCATTCATCAAAACGCTAGAGGATCGTCAATTCTAACATCCTATCAATCCTGAAATGCCGCTGGTCCTCACGCTTGTAGCAATAGGCTACCACACCCTCGAAGCGCCTGCCGTTGTAGTCCAGCATCTCGATGGATTCGGGGTGGACACGGCGGCGGGTCTTGGTGTCATCGGGCTTAAGGTAGAGAATCTCGAGGTCGCGGCCCTCGCTGATGGCTTCGCTGATCAGGGCCTTCTTCTGGGCGTAGGACAGCCGCTCGTCGGCCTTCTTGTATTGATACCGCGTCAGGAATCGGACGATGTTCCAGTCCATGCGGATGTGGCCGAGGCGGATGGGTTTCTTCAGGACCAGCCCCTCGAAGTTCGTGCAGCGGCTGAGGGCCACATAGGCCTGGCCGTGGGCGAACGTGCCGCGGCCGAAGTCGATGATCACCCGGTCGAAGGTCTTGCCCTGGCTCTTGTGGATGGTTATGGCCCAGGCGAGCTTGAGCGGATACTGGGTGAAGGCGCCGACGGGCTCGGAGACGATCTGCTTCGTGTCCTTATCGAGCCCGAAGCGGAAGAGTTCCCAGATGTTGGGCCCGACGTCCACGGTGAGGCCGTTCTGAAGCTCGACCCGGATGATGTCGTTCTCGCCTTTTTCTTGAATGATGTTGGCGACGCGGCCGATCGAGCCGTTCACCCAGCGGCCGTTGGGATCGTTCGTGAGGAGCATGACTTGGGCGCCGACCTTAAGCTCGAGCCGCTCGTCCGTCGGAAGCGAGGAGCGCTCGAAATCGCCCTGGATGGAGCCGTCGTAGCTGTAGGCGCGGCCGCGGAGGCGCGAGAGCTTCTCCCGGTTGCGCTCGAAGGCCAGGTCGTTGGTGCTTGTCAGCGTAATGTAGAATTCGTCGTCGGGCGGGATGAAGTCCGGGTCATACCGGAAGTTGAGGCGGTCGAGGTCCACCTCCGTGGCCGAGCGGTTACGGATGGCGTTCAGCAGGCCGATGAAGTCCTCCTCGGTCTGGCGGTAGATCTTCTCGAGCTCGACGAACTCCATGGCGAAGGTCAGGTCCTGGAAGATGCGGGAAGAGAAGAAGTAGGGAGTTTCGTAATGACTGCCGGCGAAGAGCTCGCGCTCGGATGAGGTCACGACGGGCGGGAGCTGGTAGAGGTCGCCAATGAAGACCATCTGCAGGCCGCCGAACGGCTGTTTGGGCTTGGGACCGTTCAGGCGCAGAAATTTCTCGACGCAGTCGAGGAGGTCGGCCCGGACCATGGAGATCTCGTCAATGACGATGGTGTCGAAGCGCTTGTAGAGGTCGGGGGAGCCGGAGGTGTAGGCGGCGCTATCGGTGTCCAGGCCGCCGTGGTGAGGCCGATAGGAGCTCTTAGGAAGCTTTTTAACCTTTTCAAGCGTAATGTCCGGCTTGAAACGGCAGAAGGAGTGGATCGTCTGGCCGCGGACGTTGAGGGCGGCGACTCCCGTGGGGGCCAGGACGGCGATCTGCTTCTTGGTCGTGTCGCGGAAATACTCGAGGAGCGTCGATTTGCCCGTCCCGGCTCGGCCGGTGATGAACACGTGGCGGTTCGTGTCCTCCATCAGGTCGAGCGCTTGGCGGAACTTGTCGTTGATCTCGATGTGGGTTGGGAGTGAGGGAAGGGGCGCCGCGGGGTATTTTACCTTCTGCGCGGCCGGCTTCTTCTTGGGCATTGATTAAGGTTTTATATACAAGAACTGACCGAGGAATTCAAATGGCCTGTAATTTCGTCGTTTTTTGACAAAAGCCCCAAAGATGGATAATCTTAAGGTATCACTTGGAGGAGGTAAGATGAAGAAACTCATTTTGATTGGGCTTCTGTGTCTATCCTTGACTGTTGGGGCGTTCGCCTTGGAGTTCTCGGTCAAAGCCACCGGCGGAATGAGCCTGCTGTTCGGGGGCGACTACAACGCCGCCGTCCAGGGTCAGAATGACTACTATAAGGCCATCCCTTTGATCGTCATGAACAGCGAATTCTCAAAACTCAGCTTGGGACTCGATTTCGGCGCTGAGTTCACCCTTCATTTCACGGACAGCATGGGGGTCGGGCTGGGCCTGGGGTATATTACCGCCTCGAATGACAGCACTTTGGCCGCCCACTATGGATTGATCGGTGCATCTATGAACTTTAAACCGAGCGTCTCGGCCGTTCCGTTGACCTTGAGTTTCCATTATTTCCTGCCCCTCAGCTCCCGCCTCAAACTCCATTTCTTTGCGGGACCCGGGCTCTACTTCACATCCATCAAGTTTGATTCCACCATGATTATGACCCTCGGCCCCATTGAAGTGGTAAGGGGAGACCTGAAATTCACGCCCGACGCTAAAGCCGTGCTCGGGTTTCAGGGCGGCGCGGGCATCGAGTTCGGCGTGAGCCGGAGCATCGCCCTGCTCCTCGACGTGGCCGGTAGATACTTGAGCATATCGAACATCAGCGGGCCGGGGACTGTGGACGGCCACGACGGCCTCATCCCTTTCCATATCTCCGCGACCGGAACCCTTTATTATTATGAGAACGTCTTGGCCGGGAATTATTATGGGGACTTGACGGTTTCTCCTACGATCCCGAGCGGCGGCGGCATCGCGAACGCCCGGGCGGCCTCGATCAGCTTGAGCGGGATCCAGTTCCAGACTGGGGTCCGGATTTACTTCTAGCTGATTCCTATTTCGCTTTAGGTCTTGAACACACCGGCGTGCGGCGCGGCCGTGGGGATTCGCACGCTTTTTTTATTTCGAAAGCGAGAGGCGGGGGGGCGGCTCAGAATATTTTTTGATTACGGTATAATTGGGCGGGATTTCATTACTTTATTAGCGTTAAGAATAATGTTTTCGCTGCGCTAACTGCGCTTTTAAGCAGTTTTACAGCGAGCAGAGTTATGGTGTTCCAGGGACGGTGGTTTAATGGCAAAAAGAGAAATCTAAGAGAAACAAACGCGGATTATTTTGAACTAACCTTTTAATAAAGAATAGCCTATTGTGAGCCGCCCCCGCTTTTCGAAAGAGCCTCGCGTTTTCGGGCGTGAAATACGGTCCGGAGCGTGAGCGGCTGTCCCTTGAAAATCGTCCGCTTCAGCCCCGCTCCGATTTCCCAGATGATTTCCCTGAGCGTTGCCGGATAAACTCTTTTAATTTTCTTGAATCCTTGGAGACCAAGGGCTGCGCGGATCCAGGGGAGGTTCGGTGCGCACCAATTCGTGGGGTCGTTGTTCATTTCCCGGCCGGGGAAGAATCGAACATACGGCTTTCGCCAGGGGAGCATGGATGTCTCGGTCTGAAGGATGAGAAAGCCGTCCGTCACCGAGGCGACTTTTTCGAGGGCGAGAAGCGGGTGTTTCATGTGATAGAGAACGCCGAGGAATAGGGTGAAATCGAACGTCCCGAGCCTCTCCGGGCTGACGTCCAGGACTTCCATCTCGACGTCCTCGACTTTTGATCCGAGCATTTTTCGGGCAAGTTCGAAGCCCTCTTTCGATCCCCAGCCCCCGCCGCTCCAGCAGAAGGAATCGAGGGCAACCACCCTTTTGGCGCCTCTTCGCTCGGCCTCGAAAGAATAGGCTCCGTCCCAGGCCCCGATATCGAGGACGCTCATCCCTGAAAGGTTAGCTGGCATCCGGGTCATCCGGATGCAGTCCGGAGTATTATTGATTCCACCGGTGATGATTCCGCCGCCGAGGTTGATGGTGTGGTACCACCGGATTTTGGCGACTTCGGCCTTAAGGCTTTCGAGATCGGAATTGAAGTGCGTGGATCCTCTCCTTTAAGGGCTTTGCCGCTTTTTCCTGATTAACCACACGCTTTTTATACCGATTCCAAGCAAGGAAATCAAGGACGATATGACAACTCAAGGGTGGGGAGATAGAAGGCGGCTCGATTTGACGGTTCGGGCCGCATGGAGCGGGGCAGACCTGAGCGGGTGCTTGACGGTGCTTTGCGTCTGGGGCAATCTAAATGAGTGCCCGTGTCCAACTGTCTCTTTTTCCGGGAGAAACAAACCATGATCAAGCACGAAAGGATGATTTCGCCCGTGCCGTCCCGTCGCCATGTTACATGGCTGGTGTCGAGCGTCGCCGCCCTTGTCCTCATCCTGGGACTCGGCGGAAGCGCGCGACCGGGTCAGAAGGTCCATCGCCCATCCAAGACGGTGCCCAAGGCCGTCAAGACCACCCCGGCGGCCGTGTTGGAACAGCTCGTGCGGCTGGACGATGAGGCCCGCCATAACTTCGAAAAGGGCCATCCGGGCGTTCTGCCCGAGGGCCCGCTCCAGGCGCGCCTGCCACTGCCCTCGGCCCGTGAGTTCAACTGGTGCACTCTCAACGAGGACTTCTTCGTCCACGACCAGGGCCGGAGCTCGAGCTGTTGGGCCAATTCCGCTGTTGAGGCGCTCGAATGCAACTGGCTCATCCGCAACGGCATCCGTCATGCGCTCTCCCCCCAGCCGGTTCTGGACTTCACTCAGCGGCCTTCGGGCGGCACTGCCGAGATGGCCTTCGACATGCTCCTCAGACATGGGACCGCGGCCATGAAGGAGTACACCTTCACGGGCCGGCCGGGAGATGTGCGGACCGGGATCTCTCGTCGCTTTCGGGCTGTGGCCTGGGGCCGGGTCGGCGGGCCCAAAGGCCCCCTCCGGGTCGAAGAGCTGAAGTCGGCACTTCTCGAGCACGGCCCGCTCGTCGTGAACCTCTTCGTCACGCCGGCTTTCGAGAAATATAAGAAGGGCGTTTTTTCCGAGCACTACAAGCCGGGGAAGGACGAGCCGCTCCACAACCACGAGGTCCTTCTGCTGGGCTGGGATAACCGGAAAGGCCGCGGCGCCTGGTGGATCAAGAACTCCTGGGGGCCGAAATGGGGCGAGCTCGGCTATTGCTGGATCGAATTCGGCTGCAATAATGTCGGCTGGGAGGCCTGGTGGGTCAAAGCTCAGAGCACCTACTATAAGCTCCCTGCCACCGACTTCGCCAGGCTTCTTCCCGATGCCGATCCGCCCATGGCCTGGAATTCGCCCGTCCTGGCCCAGGCGGCGGTGACGGCCGTTCATCTTCAGCCCGAAACCGACCAGGGCGGCAAGCGCGGCATCCTGTTCAAGGTCTCCGCGGACCTGGCCAGGGCCAAGGGCAAACAGGTCCAGCTCATCGTCTTCATCGATGATCAGGACGGCACTTTCCTCGCGACAACTCATGCCGACTATGCCACGCGGGACGGCCACTTGCGGGTGCGGACGGCTCTCCAGCCCGCCGAGGATCGCTGCAGCCTCAAGGACGTTGAACTGTTCCTTCCTTACGATGTCCTGCCGGAAGGACGGAGCCAAACCCCGTATCGTTTCCATATCGATTTGAACTGCGACGGCCATTGGCTGTGCCGCGGCAATCTCTATCGCGGCTCCTTCGTGTATTAGGTCGAGGGGACGAACCCTGTCCGTCTGGTCCCAGGTTGGGGCGGGGCCTCGCTGAAATATCCTGAAAAGTGATATTATAAAAAAAAGGTTAGCTCATTCCTTCGGCCCGTATCGAACGTGAATACGATCCATCCTTTCCTGGACCCGGAAAAACAGACGCGGGCGCGGCTCTATGAAAAAGAAAAGCGTCTGCTGGGCCTTGCCGGAATGTTCCTATCCCTCGTCGTTCTCCTCTTATTTTATTATTCGAGGGCGAGCGTTGCTTTGGCCGGCTTGGTTGTCGGCCGGTCGGTGATCTTGACCGTTCTGATTTATGTCACGGTATTTCTTTCGGCCTTGGCTCTTCTGACGCTGCCATTGGATTTTTACAGCGGCTATATTCATGAACATCACTGGCAGTTCTCCAACCAGACGCGGAAAAGCTGGCTCTGGGACAAAGCGAAATCCTTCGTGGTTAGTTTAGTGTTGGGCTATTTGCTGGTGGGTCTGCTGCTTGGGGTCATGGCGTTTTTCCGGCAAGCCTGGTGGCTCGTCGCCGGCCTGGGCATGGCCTTGGTCAGCACGATCTTCGCCACGCTCATGCCGGTCGTGATCCTGCCGATCTTCAATAAATATGAGCCGATCCAGGACCAGAACCTAACCCAGGCGCTGAAAAACATCCTGGCCAAAGGAGGCCTGAAGAGCGGCGGGTTTTTCAAGGAAGACATGAGCCGGCAGACGAAAAAGGAAAACGCCTTCCTGGCCGGCCTCGGAAAAACGCGGCGCGTCGTCCTGAGCGATAACCTGATGGATCATATGGCCGTCCCCGAGGTCGTCTCCGTGATGGCCCATGAGGTCGGGCACTACAAGCACAAGCATATCTGGAAAAGCATAATCCTGGGAACAGGACAGCAACTTGTCGTCTTTTTTGCCTTGAACTTTGTGATGAAAACGGTATTTCCGCGATTCTTATCCTCGACGCGGTGGAACCTGGGCCACCTCCCGATTTTCGCCGTTTTAGGCGGGACCCTCTCGATCGTGCTTTTTGGGCCTTTGAGCTTGGCCATGTCGCGGAGTTTTGAGCGACAGGCCGATCGATACGCGCTGGCGAACATAGAGGATAAGAGAGACTTCAGGACCGCCCTGGCCGGACTTGCCGACCGGAATCTTTCGAACGCCTATCCGGCGTGGTGGATGAAGATCTTGTTCTATTCCCATCCTCCCATCGGCGAACGGCTGGAAATGGCCGAGGAGATGAAACCGGCGCCGGGGTCAGCGACGGGCCGAGACCCCGGGTGATGACAAGGGGAGGGCGGTGAGATGGCCACGTCTAGACCGCCACGCCTCCCCTTAGGGTTTATGGCGAATATTAAAAGGTAGTGAGGTCGCCACGCGGAGTCCGCCACGCCGCGTTTTAAATCGCGGCTCGCGGCTTCGGCGTTCGGCCTCGGCTCGCGATGATCCTTCGGGTCAGCTTCGGCCTTCGGCCTCGCCTGGTGATGACAATTGAAGGGACGATCGCCGATCGAAATTCCCGTTGCCGGGGCCTGTCATTTCTCGTAAAATTCATGCATGACAAAGAAAGCACAACGATTGTTTTTTCTGGCCTTGGGATCCCTACTTATCATAGCTGCTTCGGGCATCGGCCTTTCAGCAACCCTGTCTGACGAGACCCCGGAGAACCGCCCGGCGCTGGTCATCGTCGATATCCAGAATTTCTATTTCCCCGGCGGTCTGCTTCCGCTGCAGGGCTGTGAGGCGGCCAGCCTCAACGCTAAAAAAGTGCTGGAATTGTTCCGGGCAAAGAAATGGCCGGTTATTCATGTCCGCCACCTGTCGAAGGGCGTGGCCGATGCGGCGCTAGCCGGCGACCCGCAGTGGAGCTTCCAGGCCAATGTCGCGACGCTCCCCGGCGAACCCGTGGTGACCAAGCATGAGGTCAACGCCTTCCGCGGCACGAACCTGCTGGACTTGCTCAAGGGCTTCAAGGTCAAGAACCTGGTGATCATCGGCATGCAAACGCACATGTGCCTCGAGGGAACGGTCAGGGCCGCGGCTGATTACGGGTTTGACGTCATCGTGGCCGAGGATGCCTGCGCCACACGCGACCTGGAGTTCAACGGTAAAAGGATCCCGGCCGAAGAGGTCCACCTCTCCACCCTGGCCACTCTGAAAGGGACTTATGCCAAGATTGTCACGACCGACGAGCTGGTTAAAGAATTGGGCCCGGGCGGCCTTCCCAGTGTGTCGAAATGAGACTAGATACGGACCCGATCCTTTTCGAGGACGACATCAAGTATGAAGCCTGGGTCAAGGCTCTCATGGCGGGATCCGTAATTTTGGTCGTTGTTTTGGGAATCTTATTCTCCATGAATGCCCATGGTTCGAATATCTTTCCCAGGGAGCCCGCGCGCGAATCCCAAACCGCCTCGATCATTCTTTTCGCTTCCGCGGTCTTTATCTTGGCCGTGTTTTGGTTCGCTCTGCCGCGAGAGATTTTCGTGTCTCAGGCCGGGATCCGGATCAAACACGGCGGCTTCACATGGAATATCCCTTTCGCGGGCATAAAGGCCATACGGGCTTCAAGGGGATTAATAGTCTGGTGGGGCTATGGCAGCCTGACCTCTTATGGCAATCAGATCGAAATAGTCAAAAAGAGCGGTTTCAAGATCAGAGTTTGCCCGAGCCGGCGGGACGAGTTTCTGGAGCACGCCAACAGGGCCCTCAACGGCTGGACTGGCGCGCACCCATCCGGCAACAATTCATGAGGACACGCAAAAACGCAGGAAATTCTCCCTGGCCCTCCTTTTCTAAGGGAAGGAAAACTTGACATGACGGTTCAAAAGTGGGTTCAATAAATACATAAGGAGGGGGAGTGATGGCTGAGAGGAATCCTCACAAACCGCGCGCCCCGTTCAAAACTTCCGTCACGATCCTCATCGCCGCGGTCGCCGTAACCGGGGCTTTCGTCGCCTGGCGGATCGCGGCGGCCTCGGGCAAAGCCGACGCCGCCGATGCCCAAGGCTTGGCCGCCGCCTTGAATTCGGCCAACACGTCGATCTCGATCGCGACCTATCTCAGCAACAACCTCAGCTTTTTCAAGAGCTACCGCCAGCACTTGACGGCGGCTGATCTCCTGGAGAAGCAAGCCAAGGCGTCGCCCGATCCGGGCCGCAGGCTGTTCCTCCGCGATGCCGCCCGGAGCGAACGAAACATCGCGGCCACGTTCAGGAGTTATGTCGACCCGGACTACCTGGAGTTCGACCCCTCGGACGGGAGTGAGTCCTTCGACGGCAACCGTTATTGGGAGGCTCAGCTGGCCTCGGAGCGCGCCCTCAAGGCGCTCGACGAGAAACCCTTCTTTGCCGCGGCCGACGGCTTCAGGAGCAAGGCGCGCCGGCTCGCGGCCGTCACCATCGCCCTGAGCGCCGCTGTGTTCCTGTTGGCGGCCTCCGCGATCACCCGCCGCCGGCTCCGCTATTATTTCGCCGGGCTCGCCGCGCTCGTTTTCGCCCTGTCGTGCGTCGCGGCAATCCTCGTCGAGGTCTCTCATTAGGGAGTGGATCGTGGCCTCAACGCGCAAGACAACGAAGACGAAAAAAGCGGCTTTCCGCCCCGGCTTTTGGGCGATGAGCGATGCCGGCTTCAGGCGCATCGTCACCCTGCTGATCGCGGGCGCGGCCTTTCTCGGGACGGTGACCGCGGCCCTGCGCGTCAATGCCTCGGCCCGAAGCGCCTCCGCCGACCGCGACGGACGGGCGTTCATCATCAAGGCCGTCGGCAAGGGAAACGCCGGAACGCAGCGCTACACCCTGGAGCGGGACATGATGGCGGAATTCCAGACGCTCGTGACCCAGGGTAGTGTCGACCTGCGCCTGGCCCAGGAGTCGTTCACGAAAAGCGAAGCCGTTGCTCATCTTCAGGACGCGGCCCGGCTCAACCGGGTTCGCGAAAGCCTGCGAGGTTTCAGCTCGCTCCTGAGTCCGCCCTATTTCGACGAGAAGACCGGAGCGATCGACGTCCTTCGGTTCGGCGTGGATTATATGGTCGCTCCGCCCGTGAAATGGACGGAGATGGAGAAGGCCAAGAGCGAGGAGGCCTCGGCCTGGGCGAGGAAGAGCGACCGCTACATCGTCGTCATCACCATCCTGGCGGTCGGCCTGTTTCTTCTCGGCCTGTCCCTGACCCTGGGCGGCCGGCTGAGATTCTTGTTCGCCGGGTTGGGTTGCCTCACCGCCGCGGCGGCTGTGGTCGGCATCCTGGTTACGGCGGCTAGGGCCGTTCCGAAAATGTCCGAAGAGGCGATCAATACCTATGTCGATGGAGCAGGACAGCTTTATTACGCGGCTATGCTGGCCATGACCGGAGGGGACACGCCGCAGACCGAAGCCGAAGTCGTGCGTCGGGCGGACCAGGCCATCGCGAGCTTCGGCCAGACGCTCGAGCTCAAGCGCGATTACGCGACGGCGCGCCGAGCCCTGGGAGAGACACACCTTCTTGTCGGACAAACACTGCTCTTCAGCCGGGACGGAAGCGCTGACCCCGACCAAGCCAGGGGAGAAGTCGCCCAGGCCGTCGACTGCCTGACCAAGGTCATCAAACAGGGACGCGCCGACCAGCTCGTTTATCGCGACCTCGGATGGGCGCGGATGTTGGCCGGCGATTATGGGCAAGCGGTCGCCGACATGGAAAAGGCGCTCGCGCTTGCTCCGGACCTCAAGCTCGACCTGGGTCTCGCCATTGCCTTGGGACTCGTCGCCCAGGGCAAGTTCGAGGAAGGGTTGGCCCGTCTCGAATCAGCCATCCTCTGGGCTGAAGCACATCCTCTCGCCTCGGACGTGTTCTCCTTTCGCTCGATGATCTACGCGCTCGACCGGATCACGGACGTCCGACCGAGCGCCGGGCTCGACCACATGCGCAAGAGGCTAAAGGAGGCTTTTGTCTCGATCACCTGCCGGCGAACGGCGGAGGTAAAGCCGACTCCTGCCGGGATCGGGACTCTAGCGTTCGCCCAGCCCAATCTGGACGACCAGGGTCGCGTGATGGATCGCACGCTGACGGCGGATTTCCCCAGGGGAACCGAACGCGTCGATTTTATTTTCGATTACGCCCGCATGCCTCGGGGATGCCAGGTCTGTCAGAAAGTATATTGGCAGGGGAGGGAGGCCGCCTGGCTCACCCGGGTCTTTGAGTGGAACGGGGCCGAAGCGGGAAGGGTCGCCTGGTCTGTGCGCGCGCCCGTCGCGGGCACACTCGCCGGCCTCAACCCGGGACGCTACACGGTCGAGCTGTATGTTGACGGCAACCTCCTCCAAAGCGGCGCGTTTGAGGTTCACTGAGGCGCCGTTTGGTTCGAATTCATATCTGGGACGCAATGCCAATTCCCCAATTCAATTAGGTGAGCGAGCATAGTGCGCGCGATCCTCTAAGAGCACATCATGAGCATCGGACTCATCGGGACGATCAGCAGCGACGAGATCGCTTATGAAGACGGCCGCCGGTTTCATCAGTTGGGCGGAATTCTTTATCAGAGCGCGACGCTCTGCGGCCTGGGCGAGGAGACGGTGCTCTTCGTCAATCTGGCCGAGGGCCTGACCGCCGAAGTCGAATCGATCATCGCCCGCTGGCCGACCCTTCAACGAGAGGGAATCACCAGGGTTTCCGGCCAGGGAAACCGGGTCCGCCTTTTTTATCCCGCAACGGGAGAGAGGCGGGAAGTCCTGGAATCGGCCGTGCCGGAGCTCAACCCCGGGCCGATCGTCCGGGCTCTTCCGAAGCTCGACCTCCTCGTCATGGTCGTGAACTCCGGGTTTGACCTGTCCCTCGCGTCATGGCGTGACATCGCCGACGCGGCTGCCTGCCCGATCTGGTTTGACGTCCATTCGCTGACCTTGACCAAGGGGCTGTGCGTCCCGCGCGGATACCGGCCGGTCCCGGAGTGGAGGGATTGGGTTCGAGGGGCGACCTTTTTGCAGGCCAACCGCAAGGAAGTTGCTTGCCTGCTCGGCAGGCCCGACGCTGAACCGAGCCCGGCTGAGGTCGAACGATTTTCCCGAGAGGCTTTGGACCTCGGTCTTGAGGCTGTGTTCATCACTCTCGGCAAGGACGGCGGCCTTGTCGTGATGCCCGAGGGCCACAAAAGGATCGGGCTCGCGGATGCCGGACGCGTCGTGGACACGACGGGCTGCGGGGATGTCTTTTGCGCGGCGGCGGCCAGCCGGCTCGTCCGCGGCGAGGACGCCTTCGCCGCCGCATCCTTCGGCATCGAACTCGCCTCGCGGGCCGCTTCTCTCCCGGGCGTTATCAAAGCTTACGAATTGGCCCTGACCCTTGGGCGCTCTCCAAAATCGGGGACATAGCACCGATTCCCCAATTTAATGTAAACGCATAAATGGCTGTTACCGCGCCATGTGGACGTCCGGAGGAAACAGGAAAATCTCCTTGAAAATCCTGAGATCGCCGCGTCGCTTCGCTCCTCGCGATGACATTGTTTAGTGCGCTTACATGAGTTCGGCGAATGAGGAGTGCGTCCCCGGACTTACGATTTTAATGAAATTTTGCGGTTGGATTGGCAGAAGCGGAGCATCACTTCGACGACCCGCTCGGCGGCCGCGGCCGAGCCGTCCTGTTCGGCAAAGACCTCCACGAACTCCATGAGCTCGGGCGCCGGAGGCCGTTTCCCATAATCATGGGTGACGTTGACGATCGCCGCGTCCAGGCCGTATTCCCGGGCCTTGGCCAGGTAGGCCCGGCAGACGCCCGTCTTCCTGCCCGGCAGGTCCCGGACCGCGTTGGTGATGCCCAACGACAAATGGACGCCCTTCAGGGTCGGGTCGTTCTTGATCCTGCGGATGGTTTCGAAGGTTCGGTAGGTGTATCCCGGGACATCGGGCGTCATGGGCATGTCGATCGCCAGGGGGAAAACCGTCGAATCGAAGAAGATGTCCTCGGGCTTGAAGCCGCAGTCTTTCACGGCGGCCCGAAACATCGTCCGGGCCATGCCGACGAGCTGGTCGATCCCGTAGTACGAGCCCTCCGACCCGGATGATGTGTTATCGACCAGGAGGCCGATGAACTTATAGGGCGCGCCGCTTCGCAAGGGAAAAAGCTCCTCCATCGTGTAGGTCTTGATCGAATTCAGGAGGGGCGGCGGCAGTGCGGCGGGCGCCTGGCGATACCACTCTTCGAGGCCTGCTCTTAAGACCTCCGGCGAGCCGCTGTCGACACAGACCGGGACTCCCCGGCCGTGCTTGCGGATGAGCTGGACATAGTCCCGCATCATCGCCTTCCGCATCTCCAGGTTGCTTCCCCCGAAGGCGTCCACGTTGACATCGAGGAAGTCCGCGCCGTGCCTGACCTGGGTCCTGATCAGGGAGATGATGTAGTCCAGCGCGCCGCTTGACCTGTCATAGGCCCCCTGCCCCGCCCCAAGAAGCTCTTTCATCGCCGCCGCGGTCCGGGGGATGCTGGCGTGGAGGTTCTCGCCGATGAGGATCAACCCTGTTTTTTGGGTGTGGTCCTTCTGGAAGAAATAGTTGAGGACCGAGGAGGTTTCCTTGAGGGCGGGGTTGCGGCCCGCGTTTATCAGGGAGTCCAGCTTGCCGAGCCCTATCCGGCCTTCAGCGGCGGCGGCGTCATAAATGAGCTCTCCGACGCAGGGCTTCAGCTCGTTGTGTCCGCACCGTCCATCCGGAAGGGCATCGCCGCAGGGCGGGTTCGGCAGGCCCTTTTCGCATCGGCCGAGCGTGCACAGGCCGAAGTTTTCGACGAGATAACAGTCGCCGCAGTCCCGGCAGTCGAAGACGAGATCCTTCAGGGCTTTCTCTGCGGCCCAGAACATCTTGTAGGGCGTTCCCCGTCCCTGTCTCAGCGAACGGCTGCTCCCGAGGATCTTCCGGACCGGACGATACAGCCCTTGGCCGGGCGTCATGAGGGTTTGATGGACGACCTTAAACGTCTTTCGCCCGAAGGTTTTTTTGGGCCGGGAAGGTTCAAGAGCGTGGCCGCTTTCATCATAGAGATAGAACCCCGGCTGTGCATTCGGCAAAGTTTGAACGCCGAAATCAAGATTGGACCGGAAGCGGCGCCAGTCGGGGCCGATCTCGTCCGCGCGCTTCAGGATATCGACGAGCGTGTTGAAATCCGGAAGGCCCCCGATGTCGACGCCGGACGCGCCCAGGTCGCGGTACATCGCGACTTGCTCCGCGGCGCGCTCCGCATGGTCCTTGAGGGTCTCCCGACCGATCTTTTCAAAGAGGTCCTTGGTCACCAGACAGCCGGGGAGCTTCCCTTCGAACATCAGTCGCGGCGCCGGCGTCGCCGTCGTCAGGAGATACACGTTCCCGAAAACCGGGACGCAGAGGTCCTTGTCCTTGAGATACCGAAACAGCTCCTCGCTCTTGCGCGAGTCCCAGCCCATTTGGGTGATAAGGCCGGCTGCGCCGCTCCGGAGCTTCTTCTCCATCTTGAGGTATTGCTGCCGCTGCGAGGCTTCCGTGTACTTGAACGGCGATACGGCCGCTAGGACGTGGAATTGATGGATATCGTCAAAAGACGCCCGGCCTCCCCGGCTGAAGGAGTCGGCATTCAGGTCCTGGATGAGCTCGATGAGCCCCAGGGAGTCCAAGTCAAAAACGCCCTTTCCTGAGCTGGGCTTGTCTCCGGTAAGGACGAGCACGGATTCGAGGCCGAGTTTCTGCAGGCCGACGAGGTACGTGGTAATGGCCTCGAGGTTGTGATCCTTGGCGGTCACGTGCGGAACGACGTCGAGGTCGGACCAAAGACCTTTCATCTCAAGGATGGAGAAGACGTCGGCGGGGCCGAGCGAGGCGACGCCGTTCGGGCTCTGGGGAATGGTGATGCCGGCCAAAACGACGTCCTTCGGCAGGGAGGCCTTGCCCCGGTCGTAGTCCCCAAGGAACTTTTCGATCGGGCCCAGGTCATGACCGGGTGACGGCACAAGCTCGGCCAGGACAAGAAACGGACGTTCCTCGGGTGTTCGGCCCAGGAGCCTTTTCAAGCTGTGCTTTTTGATCGCGATCATGAGACTTGGCTCAAATTTATAATCGAAAAGGGCCGAAAATTCAACTTTATTGTCCGCTGGGCAGGCTATTCCCCGGGCCGATAAAAGATCTCGCTGACCGAGCGGTTGTAGTGGATGCGGTTGATCGTCCGGGCCAGGATCTCGGACAGGCAGATCTCCTTCATGACCTTGAGCTTCCGAAAATCCTCGGTCTGAGGGATGGAGTTCGTCACCAACACCTTTTTCAGGTGATACTCCCTCTCCATCTCTCTGATCCGGCCGAGCGCCGCCGGGATGCAGAGGTTGTGGGAGATCCCGATGTAGATCTCTTTGATCCCCTTATCCATGACCAGCTTTTTTGTCAGGGCGTGCATCGTCCCACCGCCGCTAATCATGTCATCGAGGATGATGGCTGTCGTCTTGCCCTCGAACTCGCCCATGATGTCCTTGATCTCGGCCGCTTCCGGCCGCGGCCGGAATTTCGAGGCGATGGCGTAGGTCAAACCCATGGCCCGGCCGAAGTGGGTCACGAACTTGGCCGCGCCCTCGTCCGGGGCCACGACAATGACGTTCTTCCGCCCCCGGAAGTCCCCAAACTCGTTGAGGAAGGTCGTCAGCGACTCGAGCATCTGCACGGGCATGCTCCCGTAGAACCCGCGGATCTGGCCGCTATGCGGGTCCCAGACGATGAGCCGGTCGAGGCCCGCCTCGATCGATAGGTCGGCCATGAGCTTGGCCGTGGTCGGCTCGCGCTCGAACTTGGTGGGCTTGTCCTGGCGAGAGTAGGCCAGGTAGGGGAAGACCGCCGTGACATGGTTGGCTCCGTGCTCCCGGAAGGCGCGGGCGGCGATGAGGGCGGCCATGTAATTCTGGTCGATGCTCCGTCCGGCGGTCGGGTCGAGCAAAGCCTGGAATAGGAACACATCATAGCCGCTGATGTGCATGCTCAGCCGGACGTTCGTCTCCGAATCCGAGAAGTTCTTATCGATGTCGCCGAGGTAGAGGACCTCTTCCCGGCTGCCGGCGGCGCGGAGGATCTTATTGTAGCGGGACACGACCTTCTGGGCCAGGTAAGCCCCCGAGCGGCAGGCGGCGATGAGCAGTCGGCCCCGCGGCGGCTCCATCCGCTTTCTCTGGTCCGTGGCGTATTGCTCGGGCGTCGTGAAAGGGCTCTTTTTGAAGGTTACTTCGTCGCTCATTCGGGCCGTTCCCCTCCTTTCGAAATTCGTCCTTATATTATATATGATGGCCGCCGGACATTTTATATTAATATCGCGGCCCGGACGCAGTCGCGGGCTTGCCGGGAAGAATGAACGATTGGCGGGGCTTTTCCCTATCCCGAGTGAAACTTGACAAGCGTTTTTGAGGGCATTAGCATGACCGACATGCGGACCGTCGGCTCACCGATCGTTACGCGCCGGCGACACGCCCGAGGAGAGTCGACATGAGAACATTCAAGAGCGCCGTTGTTTTAATCCTGGCCGTGGGAGTGCTCGGGACTCTGGCCTGCCGCAAGGATACTTCCGGTATCACGCCGGGTGAGATCGAGGCCCACCTTCGCTTTCTCTCAAATGACCTCCTCGAAGGCCGGGGACTGGGGAGCCGGGGGATCGATTTGGCCGCCCTCTACCAAGAGACACAATTTCGCGCCTTCGGGCTCAAACCCTTTTTCGGGGACAGCTACAGCCAGGTGTTCGACCTCGAGGGCAGCCAGGTGGACCGCAGCGCCACCCTGGAGGTTTTCGGCGGCCCGGCGGCGAGCCAGACCTACAAATTTCCCGAGACCCTCGTGGTCCGCTCCTTCCGGGAGGATTGCCCCGAGGGCGTCGAGGGCGAGCTTGTCTATTGCGGTTACCTCATCCAGGCGCCCGAGCGTCAATGGGATGACATCAAAGGGGCCGACCTCAGGGGCAAGGTCCTTTTGTGCGAAATCAATGAGCCCGGAAATTATCCCGGCGGGATCTTCGACGGCGAGGTCATGAACTACTATGGCCGGTGGATTTACAAGTTTGAGAAGGCGGCCGAGCTGGGCGCGACCGGGGTGCTGATCATCCACAATACCAAGGGCGCGGCCTACGGTTGGGACGTCGTCCAGAACTCGGGGTCGCACGAAAACTTCTTCTTGCCCGACCAGCCCCAAACGCTTTTTGCCGAAGGCTGGGTCAAGGGCGAAGCCGGAGACGCGATCCTCAAGGCCGCCGGCCAGAGCCGCGAGGCGCTCCTGGGCCAGGCCGAGACCGCGGGCTTCCGGCCGGTCAGCCTGGGGCTCAAGGCCCGCATCCGGCAGAAAGTCTCCTTCCGGACGGTCAAGGCCATGAACGTTGCGGGCGTTGTCGGCCCCAAAAAGCAAACATCCGCGACCAAGTCCATCATCCTTTCCGCGCACTACGACCATTTTGGGAAGGACCCCAACCTGAGCGGCGATCAGATCTATAACGGGGCCGTGGACAACTGTTCCGCCTCGGCCACGCTCCTTGCCCTGGCCCGCTACTACGGCCAGCATGCCCAGGCTCTCAAGGTCAACCTTGTTTTCGTTGCAGTCACCGCCGAGGAGCAAGTGCTGCTCGGCTCGGCCTATTTTGTCAGGCATCTGACGATTCCCAACAGCTCGATCCTGGCTAACATCAACCTGGAGAGCGTCAATGTCTGGGGCGAGGTCAGGGACGTTTACGGGATCGGGGCCAAGCACTCGGACCTGGATGATTACTGCCGCCGAGCCGCGGACCGGCTCGGGCTGGCCTACACCCCCGAACGTTCGGGCAACCTGGGCTTCTTTTTCCGGTCGGACCAGTTGAGCTTCGCCAAGGCTGGCATCCCGGCGGTCTACCTCCATGAGGGCGTCATCTCCAAGGGCAAGAATCCCGATTGGATCAAGGTCAAGACCGAAGACTACCTAAAGAACAAATACCACAAGGTGACCGACGAGATGCAGCCGGATTGGGACCTGCGGGGCGCGGTCCAGATTGGGCAGTGGGCCCAGGAGCTTATCAAGCTCCTGGCCGACGCCAAGACGCTCCCTCAATTCAAAGCGACGAGTTCCTTCCACAGGAGCCAGTGAGTCCCGCGCGGGGACGAGGATCTCGCCGCTTTTTTGACTCTTGCTATTTTATCTGCTATCCTCTCCTCAAAAGGGGTAACCGTTTCGGCGGGAGGGATGGGCGATGAAATGCCCGAAATGTCAGACTGAGAACGCGTCGGATTCCCAGTTCTGCAAAAAGTGCGCGAGTCCTCTTCCTTCGGCCGAGGAAATCTTGATCTCACAAACAGAAAGCCTTCAAATTCCCGTCCTGGAACTGGCCACCGGCTCGATTTTCGCCGGACGCTATCAGATCATCGAGGAGCTCGGCCGGGGCGGCATGGGCCGGGTCTACAAGGTTTTCGACCAGGAGATCCGGGCCAAGATGGCCCTCAAGCTCATCAAGCCCGAGGTTGCGGCCGACAAGAACACCATCGAACGCTTCCGGAACGAGCTCAAGGTCGCCCGGGACATCTCCCATAAGAATATTTGCCGGATGTACGACCTGGGCAGGGACAAGGGCAGCTATTTTATCACCATGGAATACGTCTCCGGAGAGGACCTGAAGAGCTTCATCCGGCGGTCGCGGCAGTTGGTCGTGGGCACGGCCATCTTCATCGCCCGGCAGGTCTGCGAGGGGTTGGCCGAGGCTCACCGGCTGGGTGTCGTCCATCGGGACTTGAAGCCGGGCAACATCATGATCGACAGGGAGGGCAACGCCAAGATTATGGATTTCGGCATTGCCCGGTCCGTCGCGGCCAAGAAGGGGATCACGGGCGCGGGAGTGATGATCGGGACGCCGGAATACATGAGCCCGGAGCAGGTCGAGGGCAAGGAGATCGACACGAGGTCGGACCTCTATTCGCTGGGGATCATTCTCTATGAAATGCTGACGGGGCAGGTGCCGTTCGAAGGGGACACGCCCTTCACCGTCGGCGTCAAGCAAAAAAGCGAGATCCCCAAAGACCCGCGCGGGATCAATCCTCAGATTCCGCACGACCTCGACCGGCTCATCCTGAAATGCCTGGAAAAAGACAAAGCAAAGCGCTATCAAAGCGCCGATGAGCTGCGGGCCGACCTGGAGAAGATCGAAAAAGGCATCCCGACCGCCGAGCGTCCCGTTCCCAAGAGGAAGACCGTCACCTCCAAGCCGATCACCGTGACTCTAAGCCGGAAGAAACTGATCATTCCCGCGCTGGCGGTTGTCCTGATCGCCGTGGCGGCAATCGTCTGGCTCGTCTTTATTAAAAAAACGGCGCCCGTCGTCCCCGAGCAAAAGCGGTCGATCGCCGTGATCGGTTTTGAAAACCAGACAGGGGACAAAGCCTATGACAACCTGGGCAAAGTCATTCAGAACTTGCTGATCACAAACCTTGAGCAATCGGGCTTTTTCTATGTCTCGACCTGGGAGAGAATGCGGGACCTTCTCAAGCAGATGGGGAAAGGCGATGTGAGCTTTATCGACCCCGACCTCGGCTTCGAACTGTGCAAGATGGACGGGGTCAAGGCCATCGTCCTGGGGAGCTACGCCAAGGCGGGCAATGTCTTTGTCACCAACGCCCAGGTCCTGGATGTCGGGACGAAAAATTTGCTGGGCACCGCGAGCTCTCGAGGGGCGGGTCCCGACAGCGTTCTCGACAAGCAGATCGACGAGCTGAGCCGGCAGATCGCCAAGGGCATCGGCCTATCCGAACGCAAAATCGAGTCCGCCAAAATGCAGATTCGCGAGGCGACGACCGGTTCCACGGAGGCCTATGATTACTTTCTAAAAGGAAAAGAGGAGTTGATCAATTTTGATTGGGACGCGGCCCGACAGGCCTTGGAGAAAGCCGTCGAACTCGACCCGGCTTTCGCTTCGGCCTATCTTTACTTGAGCCAGGCGCACTTTCTATTAAATAATGAACGAGAGAGTAACGAAGCCATTAAAAAAGCCTGGAATTTCTCCAAGAAGGCTACAGAAAAAGAGAGGCTCCTGATCGAAGCCGCCTACGCCAACGACATCGAAAATAATCCCGAGAAATACCTCCGAACCCTCAAGGACGCCGAAGCCAAGTATCCTAAAGATAAGCAGATCCACTATTTCCTGGCAGAGCTCTATAGCATCAGAGGAATGGTCGAGCAGTCCGTCGAGGAGTACAATAAGGCTTTGGCCCTCGACCCCGATTACCCGGATGCCCTGAATTCGGGCGCATACGTCTATTTGTTGATGAAGGATTTTGATAAAGCCATTGAACTTCTCAAGAGATACATATCCGTTTTGCCCGGGAAACCCAACCCTCTTGATTCTTTGGCCGAAGTCTATTTTAAGATGGGACGACTCGATGAAGCCATAGAAACCTATCTCAAGGCCCTGGCCATAAAGCCCGATTTTTATGCGTCCATGGCCGTGCTGAGTTACATCCACGCTTATAAAGAGAACTATCCTGAAGCCCTAAAATGGCTTGATAAGTATATCGAAATCGCCCCGTCCACGGGTGTCAAGCTTCTTGGCTATATAAGGAAAGGATTTTACAGCCTTTGGCTCGGCAGTCCGGAAAAGTCGCTCGGCTATTTTCAGAGAGCGGAAGACATGGCGGATGCCAGGGGTGATAAAGGATGGAAGATCGAAATTGATAGCTTCAGATCATGGGTCTATTATGAGCGGCACGAGCTTGAACTGAGCCGAAAATATCGAGAGGCCTGGTTTTCACGGGTCAGTGAAGAATATCCGCAATACAAACTCGAACATGAGGCCACCTATAAATACGACCTCGGGTTCATAGACATAGAAGGAGGAAGCCTGGATTCAGCCAAGAACAGACTCAAGGAGGCGGAATCCATTTTGCCCAAGCTCAAGGCCGAAAAAGAATGGGCGAACTTCTACATCGACCTTCTTCGTGCAGAGCTGATGCTTGCGGAAGGAAATCCCAAAAAAGCGGTAGAGATTATTCGAAAAACAGGGCCTTTGGCGGTGCCCATGTTTATACCCGTTCACGTGGACGAAATTTATTATAATTTGCCATTTTTCAAAGATGTCGCGGCCCGGGCTTACGTCAAGATGGGCGATTTGGATAAGGCCATCGCCGAATACGAGCGGCTGATCACCTTTGACCCCAAAAATCCCTCGCGCTTCCTCATCCCACCCCAATACCATTACAGACTGGCCAAGCTGTATGAGCTGAAGGGGCTGAAGCTCAAGGCCGCGGAGCAATACCGGCGCTTTCTTGACCTGTGGAAGGAGGCCGACCCCGCCCAGCCTGAGGTTGAGGACGCCCAAAAACGACTGGCCGCGCTGAGATGAGGACGACTCCAGAATGGACGCACAAGAGGCACAAGAGGCTTTTGCCAATAAATAAAGTATGCTAAGATAACTTTTCTATGGAAACAGCAATCCGCCCCGGCATCTCCCATCTCACGGATTACCTCAAACCCGGTCATGTGATCTACGACCTCAAGGCGACGACGAAGGTCGAAGCCCTCGAGGAGCTGCTTGACCTCCTGGCCAAGCATGAGCACATCGCCAATAAAAAGCTGCTCCTGACCCGCGTCATCGACCGCGAGCGCCTGGAGACCACGGCCATCGGTCACCAGGTAGCCCTGCCTCATGCCCGGGCGGACGCCGGGGAAAACATCGCCGTGGCCGCGGGGCGCTCGGAAAACGGCATCGAGTTCGACGCCCTGGACAAAAAGAAGGTCCGGCTGGTCATCCTCGTCATCTGGAATCCGTCCCTGCCCGGGTTGTTCAACCATCTTTTTGCCGGAATGGCCGCCTACCTCGGCAAGGACGATTTCCGTCACCGGGCCTTCGAAGCCAAGGATAAGGACGAGCTCTACAGGGTCCTGTCCGAGATCGAGCTGAGAATCCCCCCAGAGGACAAGATCGTCAGCCGTGCCGGACTTCTCCTGAGGCTCCAAGAAATCGGGATCAAGCTCAAGAAAACGCCCAAGGCCAAGCAGACCGCCCTTCTGCGCCAGGCCAAGGTCATCCGCGGCGAGCTCGACGAATCGCTCCTGACCCGCTTCGACCGCCTCATGGAGCGCTACGGTTTCGCGGTGGCGGAGGTCGATAGCGGCGTCTGCCAGAGCTGCAATATCAACGTGGCCACGGGCATGGGCGCGGCCATCGCCGGCAGCAACGACATCTATATCTGCGAGAACTGCGGCAAGTTCCTGGTCGCGGCCAAGAAAAAGAACCACAAAAAATAGGAAGGGCCTTTCTTATCCCGTTTCTGGGCCGTCCGTCCCCAACGACAAGATTTCAAGAATGCCGGCTGAGCCTCTATCTTTCTATCCTGAGGGTCAATATCCCGTAGGCCGGAAGATCGACCGGGAGGTTCAGGCGTTCCCCTTTTTCTTCGGATAAGCTGCTCCGATAGATTGCAGTCCCCTCGCCGTCCGGCACGCTCACTTCGGTTTGCACCGGAGCGCCTCCGGCGTTGTAGAGCCGGACCATGATCGCCTTGCCGTCCAGGCTGGGTTTGACCGACATGGCGACGACAGAGTCCGGCGCAATCTGCAGCAAGGGCTTCAAGCTCGCCGCCGGATCCGATGCGGCCGTTGGCACCAGCGGCTCCGAGCTTTCCAGCCCGAACCGCTTGGCCGCGGCCGCGTCGAATGGTCCGTGGGGCAGGATCGAGTAACGGAAGACGAGTGGGCCTTCCTGATCGGCCTTGTAGTTGGTGTGCCAGTAGTTGTTCGCGACATAGGAGAAAAGCGTCGCGACATCTGTCAAGTCGGTTTTCCAGGACCGCGTTCCGCCCTCATTCAATGTCTCGTCGGTTATCGTCCCGAACTCGACGAGCGGGGCGTCGGGCGTCGTCCAGGTCAGCCCATAGCTTTGGCCTGAGATATCGACCCAGTTCTCGACGGAGAGATAATCCTTGCAGGATCCGGCCAGCTGGTCGACCCCGGGCCGGACAATGCCCCAGCCCACGTCGTATCGGACCTCGGCGCCCGGAACGAGAAAAGGGAAGGCGAAATGGGCGCTCTCTTTATCCCTGACCGGGGCCTTGTCGATCACGTTCGTGATCTCCAGGCGGTCGAGCCCCTGGACGAGTCGAAGCTCACGCTTAAGGGACCTGCACCCCGGCGCTTCGGATTCGATAAGCAGAGACGCGACAAGCGGGCCGTTCTCCTTGACGGCGATTTTCGGCTGCGGGTTTCGGCGGGCATCCTTGGGATCCCGGCCGGGGACATAGAAGAAGTCGTTGAGTCCCATGTTGTCCCCGCTGTCCACGAGCTCCGCGTCACGCTCTTTCCAGCGCAGGCTCGAGATCGCGCCCGAAGACCCGTCCACGATGACGCGAAGAAGACCATTGTCCAGGGAATGATCGGATATTTCCACTCTTCCCTCGGCATGAGCGCTGCCCTTGGAGATGGTGTATCGCTTTTGGCCGAAGGCCGGAACGTCCCTGGCCAGGAGGGCTAACTCGCCGGTGGACAGGCGCTGGGAGGGAACTGGATGCCCCTGCTCGTCGGTGACGCGATCTCCCGGCCGGCTCAAGGAAGGCTCCACAATCACCAGGTCGGTCCGCGGCCAGGAGCTGGTGTTATACACCACGAGCGACGGCCCCGGGGACGTTTCACCAGACGGCGGCTGCTTTGTTCTGTCCCGGAGCGCGTCGTTCAATAGGTCGCGCGATGACCTATCGGCTTCAACGGCCATGGCCCTTTTATAATCCCACTGCGTTTTCGCTTCGGGACTGTCCGGCTCGCTGATGCTGTTCGACGCGCCCCAGGTGTGTTCATCGAATAGCAGGGCTTGCCGCCAGGCCTCGTAGAAATCATCGGCGGGGTAGGAGGCCGGGTCGAGCATGGCCCACAGCGTCTCGGCCTGGAGCAGGCGATAGACGGCCTGCCGGTTCATTACCGTTTCGGCGGCCGAGCTCATGGCCCCGTCTTCCCAGTAAGGGGTCATGTCGCCCGCGAACGAGGGAAGGGCCGTTCCGTAGCGCCGCTCGAATTCTTCGAACATCTGGCGCGAGGTGGCGATGACCAGCCGGGGCGATTCATATTTTTCATTCCAGGCCTTGACCATGTCCGGAAGGGCCGGGTCGGGCGGGCCGTTGTCCCCGCCCACCGTATAGCGGACCTGGACCATGTCGTAGGGATAGCCTTTGTCCGCAAGCTCGCGGACATAGTCGAGGATCGGCTTTTCCCCCGAGCGGCCCAGGTTGCCCTGGTTTAGGCCGTGAAACCAGGAATAGCCCCGGCCCGCCATCCAGAACAGGACCTTCTCCCGCCCCGAAGGCGAGACCCAATAAAAGGGCTTGTCTCCCCAGGCTTTCAGAGTGGAACCGATGCGGTCGCCGCCGTCCGGGAGAAAGGGCACGTAATTGGGGCCACTCGAGAAATACTTGACCCCGGCCGAGGCCAGAGCCGGCACGATCGACCAGATCGAGCCCGGGATGTCGGAAATCATGGCCGATGTGATCGGGGGCAGGCCGTACTGACCCGCGATGCGCCTGCCGCTATCGGTCAAATGGAGGAGTTCCTCGGCCGAACAGAGGCCGGTGAGCTCGTTCGACAGGAAAGCCTCGAGGCCGACCCAGCCGTTCTTGACCGCTTCGGCGAATTCCCGACGCGCGGCCGCTGAAGCCTGGGCCAGATAGGGTTCCAGCGGCCAGAGGATCTCGACGTTCCATTTGAAGCGGGCCTCGGGCGGATAGCTGGCCGTTTTTTTGGCCAGGGCGATGGCCTCCTCTAAATACCGCCACTGGTCCTTCAGCACCCTGACCTGAAGGTCGGAGTAGCCGATGTCGTTGTGCGAGTGGGGGAGAAGGTAGAGGGCGCGCTTGGCCATCGGCTTCAAGCGAAGAGGAAGGACTTGCGTGTGTCTGTCCCTCAGGTCGAGCTTGAGGCTGATGTCCTTGGGCGCGGAGACGGCCGGGAGGGGCAGGGTGAATGTATTGAACCCCGGATCGACCAGGGCCCTCAACTTGGAGACGCCGGGGGCGTCGATCTCAGCTTCGACTGATGGGCCCAAGCGCTCGACGTCAACTCGCACGAGCTGGAAAAGCGAGCCGGATTTTCGAATGAGGGCCTGTTCGGCCTCGACCGATGCTCGTTCCTGGAGCCGGTATTGAAAGGCCATGACCCAGTCGCGGCTTCCGGCGTCCGGGCCCTGGATTCGAATCGTCAACGGCTTGCCCGGCCGGCAGATCGAAGCGGGAAGGGTGAGGGTCATGGCCCCGAACAATTCCTGGAACTGGTCGGTCATTCCCGCTTGGAAAACGAGAGAGGCGCCGTCCGGGCCGAAATACTCGCATCGCTTTTGAGGCGTGTCCCCTGCGCTAGTGATGGTGAACATCCGTCGCCCGTCAACGAACACGCCGAACGAATGGACGCCCTTGCCTGCGGCCATGCCGGCCAGCCAGACGAAGTGCACGAGGGGCGATCCGATGGAGTTGGGCACGGGTTCGGTCTCCCATTCGATGTATCTTTTGGAGTCCTCGGCGCGAACGATGAGCGCGGCATTGGCCTTCGGGTGGGAGGAATGATAGCGGATCGTGTCGCCGGCCAAGGTCCGGCCGTATCCGGCCAGCCAGACATTGCTGGCGCCGGCCGCATTGCGGGGCGCCGCCCCAACGGTCAACAGCGAAAGGGCAAAGAAAACCAGGCAGGCCGTTGCGCTGAACGCGAATCTTTTTTTCCAAAGAAGGGACATGGTCTTCTTCCTGTCGTTCATGCTTTCGTCGCGGGAAGCTGAACATATCGGGCCGGACCGATCTGTCATCGCGAACGGCTCTTGCCCCGTGGCGATCCGACCTGAACGGTCGTCCCGAGCCGCGCAGCGGCGTGGGGATCTCTCTCCTTCAATTGTCATCGCAAGTCTATTTATTATCATAACGAGACATCTCTTCACGACGAAGTCTCGAGTTCCTGTACGTGCAGCACCCTCGGGTTCTTCCACAGCCCACGAGTGAAGTCGGGGAAGTCTACGGGCTTCCCATTGCTGGCCACGGACTTCTCGCTCAAAGGAGCGACGACGCTCAAGGCTACGGCGTCATAGACATCCATGTCGAGCGGCCGGCCGTTCTTCAAGTCTTCGACGAGGCGGTAATCCTCAAGAAAATCCATGCCGCCGTGCCCGGCGCCCTCGGCCTTGTCGCCAACGGTCTTCCACAGGGGATGGTCGAACTCCTTGTACTGGTCCAGATTTTCCCAAGTGTGCGGCTTGGGGCTGCGGCCCTCGACGTAAACGCGCTCGGGCCAGCGCTCGAAAATGCCCCGCGTCCCCTGAACGACGTGTTTGCGGCTGTAAGGTCTGGGCGAGGACGTATCGTGATAGAGAGTTATGACCCGGCCGTTGGCCGTATGGATGAGCGAGACGTTGACGTCGCCCAGGGCGTATTTTTGTCGGGCCTGGGGGCTGTCGGGCCCAAAAACCTTGGCGCAGTAGAGGTTGAGCCCGAGGGACTTGGTGCTCATCGAAACAAGATGGGTGAACCTGTCCCCGCGGTTGATGTCCATGCACTGGCTGACCGGGCCGAGGCCATGAGTAGGGTAGAGGTTCCCGTTGCGCCGGACGGAATGCTGCGGCCGCCACAGCGCCTCGCCCTCGGGCGGCACGCTGAACTTGACCTCGCGCAGGTCGTGGAGGTAGCCGGCCTCGGCGTGGATGATCTCGCCCAGCAAGCCTTTTTTCACCAGGTTGAGGCAGAGCATCTCCGGCCGGTCGTAACAGCAATTCTCGAGCATGCAGCAGTGCCGCCGCGTCTTCTCCGAGGTTTCGACGAGCTCGAAGCACTCGTCCAGGGTGACGTTGGCCGGGACTTCCGTAGCCGCATGCTTGCCGTTGATCATGGTTGAGACACAGACGGGCACGTGCCATTCCCAGGGCGTGGAGTTGACGACGAGGTCCACGTCCTCGGTCTCGCACAGGCGCTTGAAGTCATAAGGGCCGCGCGAGTAGCCGTTGGGCTTGGGCTGTCCGGCCTCGACCACCATCTGCTGGACGCGGGCGACTTTTTCCTCGACGATATCGCATACTGCCTTGACCTCGACGCCCTCGATCTTGAGAAAGTTTTCCACATGGGACGAGCCCTGGCCGCCCACGCCCACGAACGCTATCCGGACGGGGTTCGCGGGGGCCGCGGCGAATTCCATCATGCTCCCGGAGCCCGAGGCCTCTGCCGCCGCGGGTGAGTGAAGGCCGGCGAGCGCCGCGCTGACTCCGGCTGCCGCGCCGATCTTAAGAAAATCTCTGCGGTTAAGCGGATTGCCTTTGCTCATGGGACCTCCTTGCGCTTTATGGTGTTAAGTTTCGTTCGGCAAGAGTATTCAATAGCATAGTAAAATTGGGGATACAATACGAATTCCCCAAATAGATTCGAGCAACAAGGGGATCCGATACCTTGTCCCCGTTTTATATGAGGAATTCAGAGACAGAGTATTGTGTCCCCATTTGATCTTCTTTATCATCGCGAGGTTACCCGAAAGGTCACCTCGGGAAGACTTGGCGGGATTGCGCCAGAATCGCGACTATTCGTGAAATAGGCTTGACGCAGTTGTGAGGGAGATTGCCACGACATCTCAGACGTCTCGCAACGACCCTTCGGGTCGGTTTGCCGCGGCGCAAATAGAGGTCCCCACCTCGCTCCCCGCTACGCCGCAAGAGCGGCTCGCGGCTTCGGCCTTTGGCCTCGGCTGGGGACGACCCTTCGGGTCGCCTCGCAATGACCTGCAGGCCGTTCCCCTTAACGGGCTTGGTCTATTTGATAGCCCCCAAACATCTTTTTAGGAGATCCCCACGGCTCATGAGAGCCTCGGCATGACGCAGCGGGACCACACCCTTAGTGTTGATTATCCGTGAAGCCAGCTCCGAGGCTTTTGCCTTGGAGTTTGCCACAGCGCAAGAGCGCCTCGCAATGACCTGCAGGTCGACGTTCCTATCGTAAACGCAAATCCAGACTGCCGATTCCGGCCTCGAGGTCGAGGTCGATGCGGGTCTCGCTTTTTCCGTAGGCATCATTGGTGTAGACGCGGTGGTCGACGCTGAAGCCGACGGCATCGACCGAGCCCAGCCCTCCGTGGACCGAGACGCGGACTCCCACCTTCTCCGGGAGGTAAAGCGTGGCATGGCCGACTCCGCCCTTGATCCGGCCTTCGAAGCTCTTTTGGCTGTAGCCCGTGAGGTCGATAGTCAGGTCGCCGACGCCCATCTTGAGGTTGAGCTCTTCAAGGCTCAGGCTGCCCAGGGTGAGCTTGGCCTCGCCCGCTCCGAACTTGGCCCGCAAATCGACCGGGAGCTTGTCGTTCAGGCGAACATCCCATTTGTTCTCCGCCCGGCCCCAGCTGATGCCCTCATGCCGCGGCTGTTCGATGAGGAGCACGCCCCGCGAGCCCTCAAGCTTATAACTGACCTCGGCCTTCCAGCGTTCGACGTTCGTCCGGAAGCGAGCGTCGAGGAGCCCCGAGGCCCCGCCTCCGAGGGCGAGCTCGCCCGCGTTCATACGCAGGTCAACCTGGAGAGATTGGGCGTCGTCGAGCGGGATGGATTTTGCGCTCTCCTGCATCTCGCCGACTCGGGCGCAGGACGTCGCCGCAACGAGCGCCAGGATGCCCAGCACAGCAATGACCCAGGATGTTTTTTTCATGGTTTCGCTCCTCTTGACATTATTCTATACGAAAAGGGAGGGGGGATGGTTCGCGAAATCAGCCGAGAAGGATGCTGGTAAGGCCGCTCAGCCCGGAATTCGCCGATTTTTTTGAGATTCCTGAGCCTGGAAAACCCTCGCGGGGAGCGTTAACGCACGTTTTCGGTGACGAGGTCGATCGGGCCCAGGAGGCGATAGACGGGATACTCGCCCAGGCCGCGGCTCCACTCGGGGACTAAATACCGGTCAAAGTAATTCCAGGACAGGAGTCCGCCGTCGCTTTCGGGCTCGAGGAGGGCCGCGGCCAAAGTGCCGAGGGGTTGGGCCGTTGTGATGAAATAGGTCCCCGCGGCGAAATCCTTCTGCGCCTTCTTATAGTCGCCTTTGACCTTGTCCATCCAGTGCCCCTGGAACGGCCTGTCCGCGGCCTTGAGCTCCTTGGGCTGGAAGGCCTCCACCTCGATGCTGGCGGGCTTGAGCAGCCGCCTCACGACCAGGCCGTGCTGGCGGAGCTTGCCGATGATGTCGGCGTCGGGAACCGTGATAAGATAGCCCGCGGGAAACCGGACCGAGCGCTTAGCCTCGTACTCGCCATAAAAAGGAAGCACTAGGGTCTTTTTCCGGTCGGTCTTCTTGAACTCCGGATAGCTGCCCTCGTGGGGAATGATCTCCATCTCCCAGATGTTGATCGTGAGCTTGCGCTCGATAGGCTTCGGTTCGAAGGTCAGGCCGAACTGGTCCTGGGCCGTAGGGTTCAAGCCCCGGGCGATGGTCGCGCGGTCGGCATCAGCCACGAGCTTGAGGATCGTATCCTTGTTGTCATGGGTGTACGTAAGGACCGATTCGAGCAGGGCGTTGCAGCCCAGGACCCTGGTCTTGAAGTCAGCATGATTGTAATTCTCGTTCAGGATGGACAGCCTGTTGCGCAGGGCGACATAGTTGGTGAAGAAATGGGGCACCCACCCGAACGCTTCGAAGCCCTTGTCGAAGTTGCGGAAATCCATAGGCTCTCCGTACATAATGGCCTGGACCTTATGGACCTCCTTCATCCGGGCTTCGACCGCGACCTGAAGCTTATCGCGCATGAACGTCCGGATGGCCGGGTCGCTGTTCGGGACGGGCGCCCAGGCAAAGGTAACGGGCTCTTCGTGGTAAAACCCGTTGGTGGTGTGGAGGTCCATGGCCAGGGCCGGGTCCCAGCGCTGAAGGACATTCTGGACGACGCCCTGCAACTCCGGGCTTTCGAGCTTCATCGCGTCGCGATTGAGGTCGAGGTTCAGGCCGTTGGGACGAACGCCGACCCCGTTCTCCGGCCCGTCCTGCTGGGGCCGGCTCATCTTGCTGATCTTTTCGTTTCCGTCGGCGTTGAAGATGGGGGCGATGAGGACGACCAGCTTATCGAGAACGTCCGGCTTCTTGTGCAGAAGGATGTCGCGGGCCAGCACGAGCGAGGCTTCCTTGCCCTCGACCTCGCCGGCATGGATGTTGGCCTGGATGTAAACGACGGCCCGGCCGTCGCGCTTGAGCTCCTGGGGCGAGGCGACCGGCGGGTCGGCCAGGATCATCAGCGGGACATCTCGGCCCTCGGCACTGCGGCACAGGAACTCGACGTGGATCAGGGGCGACTGCTGCTGGAGGGCATTAATGAAGTCCATGACGTCTTTATAGAGCGACGTGGATTTATACCGGCTCGATTCGGCCACGGTCTGCGGCTCCTGGGCGAAGGCCGGGACGGCGTTCGACAGGCCCAGCGCGACGAAAAGAGCCAGGACGATGAGAGTTGCGAGCTTGCGGCTATTCATTGCGATTTCCTTTCAGATCAAGTCAAAATCATAAAATCGAAGTTTAGTCCAATCGAGTCAAACAATCAAATGCGCCTGGCGACCTTAGCTTCTGTTGAGAGAACCCATGGAAACTCCAGCGGCTTGGTGCCGGTTGCCAAATCGGTTAAAATAAAACCATGAGCGTGACGTTTGGGGTCAGCCCCGACAAAGAAGAAGCCTTAAAGCAGAGGATGGAGAAGCTCGGCCTGCGCGAGTCCGACATCGTCGAGAAATTCGTCCGCTCCCAGGGCAAGGGCGGCCAGAACGTCAACAAGCTTTCGACGTGCGTTTATCTCAAGCACTTGCCGACAGGCCTCGAGGTCAAGTGCCAGCAGGAGCGCTCCCAGGCCCTCAACCGTTTCATCGCCCGCCGCATCCTGGCCGATAAGCTGGAGCGGATCATCCTCGGCAAGAAGAGCGAGGAGGAACAGCGCATCGCCAAGATCCGGCGCCAGAAGCGCAAGCGCTCAAAACGGGCCAAGGAGAAGATGCTCGAAGCGAAGCACCGCCGCTCGGAGGTCAAACAAGGCCGCTCGTTCCGGCCGAAGGGCGAGGATTAGGGAGGACACGGTCCCGGCTAAAACGGCTCTGGAGACATGCTTTTTATCTCCCGGTTCGGCGTTTGTAAGTTGGAACTACTGAGCTAATTCAACCAGGCAGCGAAGGAGCAGATTCGCGCCCTTTTCCAGATCGTCCCAGTTGATCGTTTCCCGCGGTGAATGGCTGATACCGTCGGGCGAGGGGATGAAGATCATAGCGATGTCCGTGACCGCGGCCAGGATCTGGGCGTCGGGCGCTACGACGATCTCACCGACAGCTTCCACATCTACGGCTCCTATTTCAACGAGTCCCAGGGCTTCCTCAAGCTCGAGGAAAAGCGGAGCTTCGGGGAGCGCACCTGGCCCAGCTTCTACGCCGAGCCCATGTTCAAGGAGGTCAGGGAGAGACTGCAGCGGGAAAAGAGTCAAGCCAAGCAGACTCGCCTCGGAAATTCCTAGAGATGACGAGAGTCTAAGCTCTCAGGCAGGAGCGTTATCGAATCAGAAAGACCCGGATCAGGGCTTCGCCGGCTGGACGCTCCGATAGACAAGGAAGTTACCTTCATGAACCTGGGACAGCCAGTCTTTCTGCATGTCCAGGATCCAGCGCTCGCGCTGGGGACAGGAGACATAAACGAGGCGTGCCGTTCGGGGATGAGCGGCCAGGGAATCCTTGATGTTGCTCAGGATCTGATTGAAAGTCTTGTATTCGAAGGGATAACAGAAAAAGAAGACGGTCCCTTCCGCGGCGTCATAGCGTGTGGCATCGAGGAGCACAAGTTCCACCGGTGAGGTCTTGGCCCGCAGGCCGTCGATGTTTTTCCTGGCCGCAGCCTGCATGATCGGGTCCAATTCCACGCCGACAACTTTTTTGACTTTTTCTTGGGCCACGAAGCAGACAACCCGGCCCTTGCCCGCCCCAAAATCAACAAAGACATCCTCCGGGGTCAGCTTCAGATAGTCGCGCATCTCTTCCAGATGGAAATAGGAAGTGGGACCGTACCACTTCATATCCTTGTATTGGCTGGTATCCTCAAGGGGATGATAGTCACCGGTTGTTTCGATTCCCAAGCGCTTATCCAGCCGATATTCTTTGACCAGTTCTTTTCGTTTCCGGGACCAGGTTTGTCGGGAATACTTGAAGAACGCCCTGAATTCTTGGATTTCCTTATGGATGAACCAATTCTTGATCGTCATGCTTCTTCATCCCTGACAGTTATAAATGCCGAGCATAGAAAATCTATCGGGGCCCTTTCCCCTAATTAACTCGGGAATGAAGCCAGAATAAATCAATTGTCAAAAATGAGCAAGAGATGACGTTCCTAGGAAACCGCAGCCGACAACTGAATCGGACCTGATTAGGCTACTGAAAAAAGGTCTCACTTGACACATGAAAAAATTTTCAAAATCCCCTCAAAGCCGGGGGAAATATTATCTGAAGCGCAAATATGAATGACGTAAACGATAAAATATAGGGAAAAAAGGGAGCCCGCAAATGGGCCCCCTCATTCTTGATTACCTAGAGATTAAGCGACTGGCGCCAGCGGCTTAAGCCGTAGACCCATTGTTACAGTGACAGGCTAGGCTGCCGCGCGTGCATCCGTTTACGCCATCCGCATTGGCGCCCGGACTGCAGCCATTTTGTGGTGCGGCGGTATACATAGTTCCAGTGGCACAATAGGTGCGCCCATAGGGGTTACTCACGCTCGAGCCACTAATGCAGTGGCCGGTGGCGTATGTATTACTTCCGGCTAGGCAGTTAGTAGTAGGCATGGTTCCAGTATTGCAGGTGCTACCAACCGCTGCCCCATTGCTCCCGACTTGACACCACGCCGAAGCATTCCATGTCAACATCCTAAACATTGGCCGTATGTATTTCATGCCCACGCTCCTCAAAACTATTTCTTGTCTGAAAATATTATCATCTTTATATATTCCGCATGTCAAGAAATTTCTATCGTAGTCATAAAAGCTTAATGACGTCCAGCCCCTGTATATTATTTGAATAGAATAGATTACGATCATTCTGCCTCCATTGCCGACGAGGAAGCCCTCATGTTTGTCATGGAAACAAATCACTGCCGCATGCCAGGAATCTCCCCGCTTCTCGGCGGGACCGGGGAGGAATCTTTTTGCTTATGTATTTATGAGCTAGGCTAGCTGAACATCTTTGTCAAAGCTACGGCCTCATCCGCCTCATCCCGGGTTCACGTTGAATATCGTTGGGTCAACAATGACACGGATATTTTCGAGGCTCTCTCGAAAGCGAGTTTTAAGGGATGATCATCCAGACCTCTCTCCAGGTGAACAGTTCCGGGAGGGCAACTTCCCCTATGCATTCATAGCGCTTGGGGATTCGCCGACAATCTCGGGGCGCTTCGAGCAATAAGCCGACTTCATGCTTTGATGTGCCGGCCGGGAATATTGTCCGCTAAGCCGCGAGGCGGACGAAGCTGTGCAAGAGCAAGTTCGCGCCTTTTTCTAAATCGTCCCAGTTGATCGCTTCCTGCGGCGAATGGCTGATTCCGTCGGGTGAGGGGATGAAGATCATGGCGATGTCCGTGATCGCGGCCAGGATCTGGGCGTCGTGCCCGGCGCCGCTCGGCAGGACGAGCGACGGATAGCCGAGCTTCCCGCACTCGTCTTTCAGAAGATCGAGCATCCTGGCAGGAATGGCAACGGGTTCGGTCGCATCGACGAGCTTCGAGCCGAAGGTCAGTCCGCGGGCCGAAGCCACATCCTCGCCCAAAGCCTGGAGTTCCTTGTCCATTTGCGCCAGGGCCTTAGCCGAGGCGCTCCTGTAATCGAGCGAAAAATCCGCGCGGCCTGGGACGATGCTGAACGAGCCGGGGAATACGACGACCTTGCCGATGGTCACGACGGCGTCCTCATGGCGTGTCGCCACGAGCTGTGTGCCTTTGATCGCGAATTCCGCCATTCCTAGGAGAGCGTCCTTTCTCAGCTCGAGGGGTGTGGCCCCGGCGTGACTGGCGGTCCCGACGAACGAGCCCCGGCGATAGCGCTTGCCTGCGATCCGATCCACCAGGCCGATCGGGATCTCCTCGGTGTCGAGCACGGGCCCCTGCTCGATGTGAAGCTCGAGGTAGGCTTCGACCTTGGGCGGCTCGCCCGCGGCCGCGGAGAGGATGCCGTCCACGGTGAACTCCGTGCCGGCCAGAATGTCCTTGAGCGGGGCGCCGATCTGGGTCGTCCCGTGCTCGAGGGCAGCGCGGTCGAGCGCGCCGATGAAGGCCCGGCTGCCCAGAAAATCCCCGACGAGGTTTCCCTCCTCATCCGTGAACGCGACGAGCTCCAGCGGTCTGGACAGGGCGAGCTTTTCTTCCTTGACCCGCCTCAGACATTCGAGCGCGGCCAGGACGCCGCACGATCCGTCGAACATCCCGCCGTTGACCACAGTGTCGATGTGCGAACCGGCCATGACCGCCGGGCCGGGTCCTCCTAGCCTCCCGAAGATATTGCCCGCGCCATCCTGCCGAAGCTCGAGCCCCGCGCTCTGGATCTGTTCTTTCAGCCATTTCCGCGCTTCGAGGTCGGCTCGGCTGAAGGACGGCCGGCTGATCCCGCCTCTCGGATCCCGGCCATATGAAGCCAGGGTTTCGAGATCCTTCCGCAAACGGTCCGCGTCGACCCGGATATCCATTTCAGTCCCGTTCGAGGAGCGCGACCATGTCAGCGACCGCCAGGTCGATGCCGGTAATCGCCGCCCGGGCCACGATCGAGAATCCGATGCTAAGCTCGGAGATCTCCGGGATGTCCACGATCGGCGGAACGTTGTGATAGTCGAGGCCGTGGCCGGCGTGCACCTCGAGCTTCAGGCCCGCGGCGAGCTTGGCCGCGCGGCGCACTTCTTCGAGCGCCTTGCCGCGGCCCGGGCCCGGCTTGGCCTCCGCATACCTGCCGGTGTTGATCTCGATGAGGTTGACTCCCGCGGCGGCGCACGCCCTGATCTGCTCGAGGGACGGGTCGACAAAGATGCTGACCCTGATCCCCGCCGCTCTGAGCTTCTTGATGGCCGGAACGAGGCGAGCACGGTTGGCGACGACGTTCAACCCGCCCTCGGTCGTCAGCTCCTCATGCCGCTCGGGCACGAGCGAAACGACGTCGGGCTTAACCTCCAGGGCGACCTTGAGCATGTCGTCCGTCGCGGCCATCTCCATGTTGAGCTTGGTCTTGATCGCGCCCCGGAGAAGTCTCAAATCCCGTTCCTTGATATGACGCCGGTCGCTTCGGAGATGACACACGACCCCCTCGGCGCCGGCCTGTTCGGCCAGGAGCGCCGCCAGGACGGGCTCGGGCTCCGTCGCCCGGCGTGCTTCCCTTAGCGTGGCGAAATGATCGACGTTGATCGCGAGTCTCATGGTTCCCTCCGTATCGGGAGTGACTCCCTCGGGCCGATGTGAGCTAGGAATGTCCCAGGTGCCTGGCCAGGACCTCGGCCATCTTCCGGGCCAGCTCCTCGACCTGCTTCTTGTCTTCACCCTCGACCATGACCCGGGCCAGCGGCTCGGTGCCCGAGTAGCGGACCTCGATCCGGCCCGAGTTCTTGAGCAGTTCGCGGATGAGGGTCAGTGTATCCTTGATCTCGGGGAACGCCCCGAAATCCGATTTGCGGGCCACGGGTACGTTGAGGAGAACCTGTGGAAATTCGACGAATCCCTGGACGAGCTCGGACAACAGCTCGCCCCGCTCGGTCATAACCTCGAGCATCTTCAAGGCGGTCAAGAGCCCGTCGCCCGTGGGGCAATCGTCGAGGAAGATCGTGTGGCCGGACTGCTCTCCGCCCAGGTTGGCTCCCAGGGCGGCCATTTTTTCCAGGACGAAACGATCGCCCACCGGAGCCCGGACCAGGCGGATATTCATCTTGCCCAGGGCCTTTTCCAGGCCCAGGTTGCTCATGGGCGTGGCCACGACCGCGTTGGTCCGCAGTCGGCCCCGCGAGTGCATGTGTCCCGCCTGGACGAAGAGCGTATGGTCGCCGTTGAGGAGCCGGCCGCGCTCATCGACCCAAAGCGCCCGGTCCGCGTCCCCGTCGAACGCAATGCCGATGTCGGCCCGAGTCTCGACGACCCTCCGGGCCAGGGATTCAGGGTGGAGCGAGCCGCACCCGGCGTTGATGTTCCGGCCGTCGGGAGCGCAAGCGAGGGGCTCCACATCGAATCCGAGCTGGCCGAAGAGGCCCGGGGCGAGAGCGGAGCTCGCCCCGTTGGCGCAATCCAGAACGACTTTGAGAGGAGCCCGGCCGGACATCCCGTTGAACTTGGATTTGAGAAAATCGCAGTATTCCGCGGCGAGCGAGGGAATCGACGAGGGCGGCTCTTTTCGCCTCGCCACCTTCTTGGGCGGTGAAACGAGCGACCGCTCGAGCCGCCTCTCCCAGTCATCATCAATCTTCGTCCCCTTGGAGGAAAAGAGCTTGATGCCGTTGTCCTCGTAGGGGTTGTGCGAGGCGGAGATGACGATTCCCGCCGACAGGCCGTGCTTCTTGACCAGGAGCGATACGGCCGACGTGGGAATGACCCCGGCGCAGAGCACGGTCCCGCCCGCGTCCTCCACGCCGTGGACAAAAGCCGTTTCGAGCCACGTCCCCGATTCCCGAGTGTCGCGGCCCAGAAGGAATTTCCGGCTCAGCCCCTCTTCTTCGGCCAGTGAGACGAGCGCCTTGCCCAGGGCGTGGATCGAATCATAATCGAGCGGGAAGGACCCGGCCTTGGTCCGGATTCCATCGGTTCCGAAATACCTGGTCATGAAAGCGGGTTCTCCTTCAGCGCCGGGCCGCCGGCTTGGAATCCGGAGCCTTAAGGCGGACGATGGTCAATTTGACTCGCACCTTTGCTTGACTCTCCGCCAGGCGCAGCTCCGGCCGGGGCAGGATCAGGTCGGCCTGGAGCTCTGTGGTTTGAGCGTAGGCGGCCAGGTCGATGGGCACGGTCCGCACTCGATCACGTTCGTTGAGCTTGCTCATGGGGCCCTTGACCAAAACCTGCTCCGGCGACACTTCGACGCTGTCCAGCCGGTAGCCCGGCCGCAGGCTATCCTTGATGACGTCCGGCACGACCTTGAGCATCGCGGACTTCGTCTCCTCGAGCTTCAGATGAATGCGGTTGGGCATGATCCTGACGACCTCGGCCCCCGCGGGCAAACTGATCATGGCCGCGGACAGGGGATAATCCTGCTGATAGACCGTGGCGTTCTCCAGGTTGACCAGGACGGACAGGTTCGAGGACGTGATCTGGTTCATCAGGCGGTTGGGGGCCCTGATCGTCACGTCCACGGTCGGCAGGGGCTTCTCCACGAGCTCCATGCTGGCCGGGATGTTATAGGTTTCGAGGGGCAGGGTCATGGCCTTCTCGACGCTGACCTTCTCCGCGGGGATGAGGGCCAGCCAGAGGATGACGGACATGATCAGGGAGAAGAGTTTCAAGCCCCAATTCTTCCTGAAGACGCGGCGCAGAAGTCTTTTAATCATCGCTGTAAGTATTCGACGAGACGGTATTCGAGCTCTTCCTTATCCTTGATCGCCTCAAGCTTGCCCTGGATGGCCAGGGATACCTCCCCGTTCTCCTCGGAGACGACGATGACGGCCGCGTCCGTCTCCTGGGACAGCCCCAGCGCGGCGAGGTGCCGCGTTCTTGTTTTGAACGCCTCGCCCAGCGACTGGATGGACGGCAGGGGAAGGAGGCAGGCGGCCCCCGCGATCTTGTTGGACTGGACGATGACCGCGCCGTCATGGAGCGGCGAGTGGGGGAAGAAGATGCTCACCAGCAGCTCCTTCGTCAGCGAGGCGTCCAGGCGGGTGCCCAGCTCGAGGAACGTGTTGAGCGGGACCTCCTTCTCGACGGCGATCAGGGCCCCGATGCGCTTCTGGGACAGGTAATCCACGGCTTGGAAGATCTCGCCGAGCTTTTCCCGGAAAGCCCGCAGGGCGATCGGCCGGCGGGCGAGGCGCGAACCCAGCCCGGCCAGGAACCTTCGGATCTCGTCCTGGAAAAGGACGATGATGGCAATGATCAGGTACGGGATGAAATTCCTGATGAGCCAGTAGGTGACGGCCAGCTTGGCCCACTGGGTGACGAAGAACAGCACGCCGATGATGAACAGGCCGACGGCCATCTGGTAGGCGCGCGTGTCCCGGATGAGGAGGAGGAGGTTGTAGATGATGACGGATACGAGCAGGATATCGGCCACGTCGGCCAGGGTGGCGTGCCGCAGGGTTTGGAGGATGCTAGCAAACATAGCGATTCGGCTCCTCCAAACCTCCGGACGCCGCGTCTTCGCCCAGGATGGCCTCCGCCACGCGCACGGCCCTCCGAACGGCCTGGACGTCATGGACGCGGAGGATGTGGGCCCCGCGGACGACGCTCACTACGGAAGCGGCGATGGTGCCCTCCAAGCGCTCCTCGGGCGGCAGGTCCAGGATCTGGCCGATGAACGACTTGCGGGACGGGCCGACCAGGATGGGGCAGCCCAGGTCCTCAAGGACGGGGAGATGATCGAGCAGGACGAGGTTGTCCTTGAGTCTCTTGCCGAAACCGATGCCCGGGTCGATGAGGATCCGGTCCCGGCTGAGGCCGGCCTGGACGGCGGCCGCCAACCGCTTGACCAGAAAACCTTTGACTTCGGCCAGGGTGTCCTCGTAGCTCGGGGCGGCCTGCATGCTTTTGGGGATGCCCTGCATGTGCATGAGGACGACGGCCGCTTCCCGTCCGGCGGCCAGGCGGAGGATGTCCTCGTCGAAGCGCAGGGCGCTGATGTCGTTGATGAGATCGGCGCCGGCGTCCACGGCCGCTCGGGCCACGAGCGACTTGGTCGTATCGATGGAGAGGAAGGCCGACGTCTGGCGCCTCAGGGCGGTGATGACGGGCACGACCCGGCGGATCTCCTCCTCGGCCGGGACGGGATCGGACCCGGGACGACTGCTCTCGCCGCCGATGTCGATGATGTCCGCGCCCTGGCCGGCCAGCTCCAGGCCTCGGGCCACGGCCCGGTCGGGGTCAAAGAACCGGCCGCCGTCAAAGAAGGAATCAGGGGTGACGTTGAGAACGCCCATGAACCAGGTCCTGATTCCCAGGGGATGCGATTCACCCCTCAGCTTGAGGCCGATGATCGTTCGCGACATTCAGGCTTTGACCGCTTGGGGTTTCTTCGCCGGCTCTTTCTTGGGGGCCGGCTCCTTTGCGTCGTTGTCCGCTTTCTTGCCTTTGTCCTTGTGGTTGGCCGGCTTTTTCCCGGCGAGAATATCGGCGATCTGCTCCGACGATAGGACTTCTTCTTCGAGGAGCGCTTCGGCGATCATGACCAGCTGTTCCTTGTGCGAATCCAGGAGGTCGTGCGCCCGCTCATAGTTCCGGATGACGATCTTCTTGACCTCCTCGTCGATCAGCTCCGAGGTCTTCTCGCTGAAATTCTTGTTCATGGCCAAATCGCGGCCGAGGAAGATGAGATCGTCCCGCTCGCCGAAGCTCAGGGGGCCCAGGTCGGACATGCCCCACTGGCAGACCATCTTCCGGGCGATCTCGGTCGCCTTCTCGAAGTCGTTGGCCGCGCCGGTGGTCGTCTTGTTGAGGAAGATGTTCTCGGCCACGCGTCCGGCCATGAGCACGGACAACTGGGCCTCCAGGTATTCCTTGCTGTAGGTGTAGCGGTCGTCCAGGGGGAGCTGTTGGGTCAGGCCCAGGGCCATCCCCCGGGGGATGATGGTCACCTTGTGGATGGGGTCGGCCTCGGGGATGAGGGCGGCGATCAGGGCATGGCCGGCCTCGTGGAAGGCCGTGCTCTTTTTCTCCTCGTCGCTGACGATCATGCTCTTGCGCTCGACCCCCATCAGGACCTTGTCCTTGGCGTTGTCCATGTCGGCCATGGTGACGGAATCCTGGTTCATGCGGGCGGCGTAGAGAGCGGCCTCGTTGACGAGGTTGGCCAGGTCGGCCCCGGAAAAGCCGGGCGTCGAGCGGGCCAGGATCTTGAGGTCAACGTCCGGGGCCAGGGGGATCTTCTTGATATGGACCTTGAGGATGTCCTCTCGGCCTTTGACGTCGGGCATGTTGACCAAGATCCGGCGGTCGAAACGTCCCGGCCGGAGCAGGGCGCTGTCCAGGATATCGGGCCGGTTGGTGGCGGCGATAAGGATGATGCCCTCGTTCGAGTCGAAACCGTCCATTTCGACCAGGAGCTGGTTCAGGGTCTGCTCCCGCTCGTCGTGGCCGCCGCCCAGTCCGGCGCCGCGCTGGCGGCCGACGGCGTCGATCTCGTCGATGAAGATCAGACAGGGAGCGTGTTTCTTGCCGTTCTCAAAGAGGTCGCGGACGCGCGAGGCGCCCACTCCCACGAACATCTCCACGAAATCCGAGCCGGAGATCGAGAAGAAGGGGACATCGGCTTCTCCGGCCACGGCCCGGGCGAGGAGAGTTTTGCCCGTGCCGGGCGCGCCCACGAGGAGGACGCCCTTGGGGATGCGGCCGCCCAGCTTCTGGAATCTCTGGGGGTCCTTGAGGAAGCCGATGATCTCCTGGAGCTCTTCCTTGGCCTCTTCGACCCCAGCCACGTCCTTGAAGGTGATCTTCTTTTGCATCCCGGAAAAGAGCTTAGCCCGGCTCTTGCCGAAGGACAGGGCCTTGTTCCCCCCGGCCTGCATCTGCCGCATGAAAAACACCCAGAAGAGGATGAGGAGGATGATGGGGAACCAGGTGAAGAGGTAAGACAGCCAGGGGCTTCGGTTCGTATCCTTGACGGTGATCGCGACCTTGTGGTCGCGGAGGTCCTTGATCAGGTCGTTGTATTGAGCGGGGAGGATCGTCTTGAACTCCGTGCCGTCCAGGTACTTGCCCTTGACCTGAGTGCCGCTGACGGTCACTTCGACGACGTTATTCTTGTCGACCTCATCCAGGAACTTGCTGAAATCGACCTCGGTTTTGGCCGTTTCCGGGCCCTGGAACAAGCTGAAGAGCAGAATGACCGCCGCGCCGGCGATGAGCCAGAAGACGATGCTGCTCACGGATCTATTCTTTTTTGGCATAACCGTTCCTTTTTGGAGCCTTATTTTAACACGATTTAATAGAATTGTGAACTGAAGGTCTCCGGCGCGGCGCGACGCGAAAATCGCGTCCGCGGGCCATTCGAGCACGGGAGATGGACAATTCCGGGTACAGGAGGGCGCGATAAAGATCGATGGAATCTCCTGGTTCGGATGCGGCGGGGGAGCCCGCGCCGCCGCTGAGATCATGACCCTCGAGATTCAACGATTCAGGCGGTTTGGGGAAGCGCAGTCCCTTCGGAATTGAGAAATCATCCGCAATCCCATAGAATAAAAGCCCGGTATTTCAGGCGGAGGCAGTTTTATGAAAAGAGCGATCGTATCGATCATGACTGTTCTCTTGGCCGGCCTGGCGTTGTCGGCCTGGACCATGCCCGGGGCTGAACCGGCACGCGGGACTTTTGAGATCAAGGACGGCCAATTCCTCCTCGACGGCAAGCCCTTCCAGATTCTTTCGGGAGAGATGCATCCTTTCCGCGTGCCGCAACCCTACTGGAAGGACCGCCTGCTCAAGGCGCGGGCTATGGGTCTCAACACTGTCTGCACCTATGTCTTCTGGAACACGCTCGAGGAGGTCCCGGGCCAATTCGACTTCAGCGGGAACCGCGACATCGCCCGCTATGTTCGCTTAGCCCAGGAAGCCGGCCTCCGCGTCATCCTCAGGCCCGGCCCCTACGCCTGCGCGGAATGGGACTTCGGCGGGTTGCCCGCCTGGCTGCTCAAGGACCCCGATATCCGCGTGCGCTGTAGGGACCCCAAATTCCTGGAGGCGGCGGAGCGCTACATCCTGAGGTTGGGTCAGGAATTGGCTCCCCTCCAGATCGATCGCGGCGGGCCGATCATCATGGTCCAGGTCGAGAACGAGTACGGAAGCTACGGCAGCGACAAGGACTATCTCCGCTGGCTCCGCGACACCTTGCGGCGGGCCGGCTTCACCGTCCCCATGTATACCTCGGACGGGCCCGGCCGGTCCTATCTTGAGCCCGGGACGCTCGATGACCTTACCCCCGTGATCAATTTCGGCGAAGGCGCCCAAAAGAACTTCGAGGCCCTCAAGGAATTCAGGACGGGCGTCCCGGAGATGTGCGGCGAGTACTGGGTCGGCTGGTTCACCCAATGGGGCAACGAGCAGTGGGGCGACGCTGACGAGGCCATGCAGAAAAAGGAGCTCCAATGGATGCTCGGCACGGGCAAGTCGGTAAACATCTACATGTTCCACGGGGGCACGAACTGGGGATTCTGGGCCGGGGCCAACTCCTCCGGGCCGAATTACTGGGCGGACGTCACGAGCTACGATTACGGTGCTCCGCTCGACGAGGCCGGCCGGCCGACGAAGGAATATTTCTGGATGCGGGACATCTACGCCAAGTTCCAATCCGATAAAAAGCCGCTCCCGCCTCTTCCCAAGCCCCTGCCCGCAATCGATATTCCGGCCATCAAGCTCGACGGGCTCGCCTCGGTTTGGGACAACCTGCCCGAGCCCAAGAAGTCCGTCATGCCCCGCTCCATGGAGTACTACGGCCAGAACCTGGGCTACATCCTTTACCGGACCAGGATCATCGGCAATAAGAGCGGGCCGCTCAGCCTCAAGTCCATCAAAGACTATGTCCAGGTCTATCTCAACGGACAGCTCCTGGGCCGATTGGACCGCCGCCTCAAAGAAAACAACGTGAATATTCCGAAGACCATGGGGCCGGCGCCAACCCTCGACCTGTTCCTCGAGGCCCTGGGCCGGGTGAACTTCGGGCCCGACATCCTCGACCGGAAGGGGATCGAGGATTATGCGGCGATCTCAAGCTCCGTGCTTATGAATTGGGAGGTGTTCAACCTTCCCCTGGACCCGGCTTACATGGCCGGCCTTGCGTTCGGAAAAAAGAAATCGGTCAAGGCGCCCGCTTTTTTCAAGGGCGAGTTCGAGCTGGCGGATGTGGGGGATACGTTCTTCGACCTCAGCCTCTGGAAGAAGGGTGTCGTCTGGGTCAACGGCCGCAACCTCGGCCGCTACTGGGACGCCGGGCCCCAGCGCGATGTGTTTGTTCCCGGCTGCTGGCTCAACAAAGGGAAGAACGAGGTCATTGTCTTCGACCTTGAGCGCTCGACGCCGGCCCCGCTCTTTGGCGCAAGATCCAGGGTCAAATAATCCGGCGGACAACATGACCAGTCGAGAAACGATCCGAAGAATCATCGCCGGCGAACCCGTCACGCGCTGCGGGTTCTGGCTCGGTAACCCTCACTCCGACACCTGGCCCATCTATCATAAATACTTCGGGACGAAGACCGAGGAAGACCTACGGCGCAAGCTCGGGGACGACTTCCGCTGGATCTCCCCGCAGTTTTTCGACACGACCTATCGGCACCCCGAGGGTCAGAAGCTCTTCGATTCCCTGGCCAAGAAGGAATACCACGGCATCGCCGGACCCTTGGCCCACTGCGAAACTCCAGCCGAGGTCGACGCTTACGATTGGCCCGAGGTCAAGTATCTCGACTTCTCGGAATGCCTCTCGGCCCTTGACCACGCGGGTGACTATTACCGGGCCTCGGGATTCTGGACGCCTTTCTTCCACGACGTCATGGACCTCTTCGGCATGGAGCACTACCTGATGAAGATGTATGCCGCGCCCGAGGTCGTCCAGGCGGCCACGGATCATGTCTGCCGGTTCTACTACGACGCCAACGAACTGTTTTTCGCCAAGGCGGGAAAGCTCGCGGACGGCTTTTTCTTCGGCAACGACTTCGGCACCCAGCGCGACCTCATCCTCAGCCCCGAGCTCTTCGACCGCTTCATCCTGCCTTGGTTTCGTAAGTTCACGGAACAAGGACATCGGCACGGCCATCAGGTCATCCTCCATTCCTGCGGCTCGATTCACCGGGTCATACCCCGGCTGATCGAGGCGGGCGTCGATTGCCTCCACCCTCTGCAGGCCCGGGCGGCCAACATGGATGCCGAGGTCCTCGGCCGCGATTTTCGAGGCCGGATCGCGTTCCTGGGAGGCATCGACACCCAGGACCTTCTCGTGCGCGCCACCCCGTCCCGGGTCAAGGATGAAGTCCGGCGAGTGAAAAGTCTCCTCGGCCCGCGGCTCATCGTCAGCCCGAGCCATGAGGCGCTCCTGCCGAATGTCCCTCCCGAGAACGTGGCGGCCATGTCCGAGGCCGCCTTCGAATGATTCCCGGAAGCACACAACTCCGACCCCTTTTAATCGCGGGCTGTAAGGCGAAAAAACGAGGGTTTGAATGATTGTTTGCTCTCTCGAAAACTGATAGAATCCGAACAACGTATGATTCCTTGAGAATGGAGGTTTCGATGAAAAAGGGTCCCATCATCGGTTTTGTGGTTTTTGTTCTGATCGTGATCATCGGCGGATGCTTCATCCAAGGCTACAACAAGGCCCCTAAGATGGAAGAAGGCGTGAAAAATGCCTGGGGCAACGTGGAGAACGTCCTCCAGCGGCGGATGGACCTCATCCCCAACCTGGTGGAAACCGTAAAGGGCTACGCCACCCACGAGCAGAAGGTCCTTGACGACCTGGCTGAGGCACGCACTCATTACACTTCCGCCGCGACGCCCAAAGAGAAGCTCGAGGCCAACGCCCAGTTGGACAGCGCCCTCGGCCGCTTGCTGGTCATCGTCGAGAACTATCCCAACCTCAAGGCCAACGAGGTTTTCATGAAGCTCCAGGACGAGCTGGCCGGAACGGAGAACCGGATTGCCGTGGAACGGAAGCGCTATAACGATGTGCTCGAGCCCTTCCGCAGCTACGCCCGGTCGCTGACCGGCGGCATTTTCATGAAGATCCGCGGTATCGACTACAACAAGTACGAATATTTCAAGGCGCCCGAATCGGCTAAGACCGCGCCCGCCGTTAAGTTCAACTAGACCGGCCATGGCTCGCCGCAAGTTCCTGGCAGAGGCCGACCTCGACCGCATCACCGAGGCCACCCGGCAGGCGGAGTCGCGGACTTCGGGCGAGATCGTCACGGTCATCACGTCGCGGTCGGGGTCCTATACGGGTCACGTCCTCCTGGCCGCGGCGGTTGCGCTCGCCGTTTTTTCCGTAGGCTACCTGGCCTTGCTCGGGCCGATCGCCGCCCTCATCCAGCGCGTGTTCTGGATGTTCGATGCGCGGTATGCCCTGGGGGTGCTCGTCTTCGGCCAGGCCGCGGAGTTCATCCTGATTTATGTCGTGCTGACGGTCTGGCCGGGCCTCAAACGGCTCATCATTTCCAAGAGGGACCAGGTCGATAGGGTCCGGCGCAAGGCCGAGTCGGATTTTTTCCGGTATCACGTCGCGGCCACGAAAAGCAAGACCGGCCTCCTGGTTTACATTTCCCGGTTCGAGCGCCGGGTCGAGCTGCTCGTCGACGCCGGCATCGCGGCCAAGATCGAGCAAAAGACCTGGAATTCGGTCGTGGACGGTATCGTCGCCGCGGTCAAGGGCAAGGATTTTGTGGAGGATCTATGCGCCCAGATCGTCCGGATCGGAGAGATCCTGCGCGAGAAATTTCCCCGCCGGGAGAATGACATCAACGAGCTCCCCGACCGGCCGGTGGTGGAGTAGCCCATGAGAAAACGACATGTCGCTCTTCTCATCGGCCTGGTGCTGCTCGCGGTGACGGCCGGATCCCTTCGAGCCCTGGACGTCCCCAAACTCCAGGGCCGGGTGAACGATAATGCCGGAATCCTGACCGACGGGGAGAAAAGCCAGCTGGAATCCTACCTGGCTTCGGTCGAGGACAAGACGACCGCCCAGCTCGTCCTCCTGACGATCAAGTCCCTGGAGGGCGAGTCGCTCGAGGATTTCTCCATGCGCGTGGCCGAAGCCTGGAAGATCGGCCAGAAGGGCAAGGACAACGGCGTCATCATGCTCGTCGCCGTTCAGGAACACGCGATCCGGATCGAAGTGGGCTACGGGCTTGAAGCCCTCCTGCCCGACGGCAAGTGCGGGACGATCATCCGCCAGGTCATCGTCCCCGAGTTCCGGGGCGGCAACTATTACGCCGGGATCAATGGCGCTTTCCAGACCATGGCTCAGGTCATCGGCGGAGATTCGAGCCAGATCCAGGAACTCGAGAAACAGGACAAATCGAGCGCCCATTCCGGGGGCGGGTTCAGCTGTGCTTTCCTCTTCTTCATTCTGATCATGATCATCGTCCTCAAGGCTCTCTCCCCGTGCCGGGCCTTCCGCTCCTTCACGAGCGGCAGCGGGGGGTGGACGAGCCACAGCGGCGGCGGGTTCTTCAGCGGCGGCGGGGGCGGCGGCGGCGGATTCAGCGGAGGCGGCGGGGGCTTCGGCGGCGGAGGCGCTTCGGGCGGCTGGTAAGGGAAGCATCTCTAACGCTGTTTTAGAGGCTCAGGGTGAATGGCGGTGAAGTGGGGAATCGGGCAGAGGCTTTGCTCGCTCCGGAGATTCAATCCCGGCCGTCCATTTCGTCTCATTCGGCGGCTCAGAACTCGCTCCCGGCCTTGATCTTATGGAGACCGCCGATCGCTCGGACATCTTCGCCGGCCGGCTTCTTCCGAGCCGGCTGCCCTCAAGTTTGCCACGGCACAACCAGCCTCGCAATGGCTTCAAGAGGAGCCACCTGGTGTTATGGCGGGACAAGTCATGCTCGCTTCAACCTCCGCCCGATTCCCTAAGACAAAGGGAGGGTTCGATCCTTGCCGACGGGTCGTTCCTTCCCCACTCGCCTGCTAGGGAATGATTCAGATGGAGCGGCTCCCCATTATGGCTAAAATAAACATGCCCGCGTTAATGATTGAAAAATCGATTTCGGCATATCTTTTTTCAGGATGAGGCCTGCGATGCTTTGGAAAATCTTCATCATTTTCACTCGGGTGGCGCTGTTTTCCTGGGGCGGCGGTCCGGCGTCCCTGGCCCTCATGCAGCGCGAGACGATGTCCGCCGGATGGGTGACGGCTCCTGAATTCGCCGACGCCGTGGCCATCGGCAACGCCTTGCCCGGGCCCATCGCGCCCCAGGTTTCGGCCTACATTGGCTACAAGATGGCGGGCATCCCGGGGGCCATAGCGGCTGCGGCAGGGACGGTCCTTCCCACGACCCTGCTTATGCTCGTCATGGTTATCTTCTTCTTCCGGATCAAGAACAGCCCGGCCATCGCCTCCATGCTCCAGGCGGTTCGGCCCGTTGTCGTAGGCTTCCTTCTGTGGACAACTTACGTCATGGCCCAAAGCGTCCTGTCCGCGTCGAAGCTGGGTTGGGGAACAGCGCTTTTTCAGGGTTGGGACAAGGTCATCATTGCCCTGATTGCCTTCGGAGTCCTGACCCTGACCAAGGTCAATCCCATTTTTCTCATCATCGGCTCGGCCGCGTTCGGGTTCCTGGTTTATCGCTGATAAGAATCAGCCTGTCCTGCCGAACCCCGGAAGGGGCGGGGGTCATCCGACCCGAAGGGTCGTTGCGAGACATCGAAGATGTCGCAGCAATCTGCCCTATCTTCCAGCTTTCATCGCGAGCGGCTTGGGCCCTGCCGCAATCTCAAAGGCTGTGAGATCACCACGCCGAGACCGCCACGCCTCGTCTACGGTTGATGACGGAACGTAAAAGGCTGTGAGGTCGCCACGCGGCAAGAGCCGCTCGCGATGACCCTTCGGGTCAGCTTTGGCCTTCGGCCTTGCCTCGTGATGACAGAGAGACTTCTTGCGATGATTATAGGGATCAGCCGGCCAGGGTGCGGAGCATGTCTGCGGCAGTCGAGTTTACGCCAATAGGGATCGAGCGTATCCTGGCATCGCGGCTCGCATAGAAATCCAAAAGGGGTTTGGTCCTTTTTCGAAAGATGGCGTATTTGCGCCTGACCTCTTCGGCTGAATCATCGACGCGACCCGACCTGTCGCTGTCGACGTTGCGCCTGATCCGTTCCCGGGTGACGGCCGGGGACGCGTTGAGGTAAACGACAAGGGTCACGTGAACCGTCCGCTCGAGGTCGGCGGCCTGGCCTTCATGGCGGGGCAGGCCGTTGAGGACAAGAAGGTCGTCCTTTTTCATCCGGCATTTCCGCCGGAAGCGCTCCATAACCTTTTCGGCGATCGGAAAATTCTCATTCTCAAGCAGGGCCCCGGTCCGCAGGGAATCGCGGATGACATTCCTATCCTGCGCAGTGAATCCCAGTGGTCGGCGCTTCAGAGCGGCGACTTCCCTGAGGTTCGCGCCGAAGTCGAGATGAACGCACCGGAGTCCGTCAAAACCATGCTTTTCGAGAGCCTCTCCAAGCGGCGATTTCCCCGAGCCCGTGGGGCCGAGGAGAAGGATCGCTTCCGGCCTATGCTTTTTGGGCCGCCTTTTCAAACCGCCGCGCCCGACGATTCCCGGCACCCGGACGATCGCGTTCCGCCCGGGGCTTCCTGTCGCAACGGCTTTATTTGTCACGGGATTGCTGGACTTGAGGTCAGTTTCCGTTAGATGCAAAACTATATCTTGAATGATCCGGCTGTTCAATTTCTTGCATTCTTTTCCTATCCCCGTGGCCGATCCCGTCGATCTTGCCCCCTCGATCCTGATGGACAAGACGCCCCGCCGGCCGGGAGAGACGGGAAGGGCGACCCCGCTTGCTTGTAAAAATAAAAAAAAATACTATAATAACGTTTCCGTTTTGATTTTTAGAGGAGGCAAACCATGGCTTTTAAGATCACCGAGGAATGCATCAACTGCGGCGCTTGCGAACCGGAATGTCCGAACCAGGCCATCGCGGCGGGCGATACGATCTACATCATCGACCCGGCCAAGTGCACGGAGTGCGTCGGCCATTTTGACGCTTCGCAGTGCGCGGGGGTTTGCCCGGTTGATTGCTGTGTCGCCGACCCCGACCACAAGGAGTCGAAAGACCAGCTCATGGCCAAGTATCACAAGCTGACCGGGAAATAATCCGGCCCGCGTCGAATTCGCCCCGGGGAGCGAGTCTTTCGCTCCCCTTTTTCTTAGCCGATGGAAAATCCCCATCCTGACGGCGCGGCCCCGGTCCTTCGTCCGGCCCGGCCGTCTTTCTTCGCCAAGAACAGGACCTGGCTGAACATCCTCCTTTTCATCGCCACGGTCATATCGGCTTTTATCGTCGGTCTCGGATGGAGCGTCAGCTATACCTTCGCTGAAACGATCAGCCGCAACCCGTCCTACAGCCCCGACGCCGCGGCCTACCGCGACCCGAGGGTCATCGGCCTCGCCGCCCTTTACGCGGCCGTGCTCCTCATCATCCTTCTCGGTCACGAGCTGGGGCACTTTCTGACCTGCCGGCGCTATCACCTCGACGCCACTCTGCCGTTCTTCATCCCGGCGCCGACTCTCATCGGGACCCTGGGCGCCTTCATCAAGATTCGCACGCCCATCCGGAACAAGCGCCAGCTGTTCGATGTCGGAGCCGCCGGGCCCCTGATCGGGTTCATCCTGGCCGTCCCGGCGCTCGCCTACGGGCTGGCCATGTCCAAGGCGGTCCCGCCCCTCACGGGTGAGGGAACCATCTCCTTCGGCCAACCGCTCATTCTCAAGCTGATCGGCGCCCTCGTCCTGCCCGCGATACCCCAGGGCTATGATATCGTCCTTCATCCGGTCGCCTTTGCCGGCTGGGTGGGCATCCTGATCACGGCCCTCAACCTTTTCCCTGCCGGACAACTCGACGGAGGCCACGTCTCCTACGCCGTCTTCGGCCCCCGGGCGCGGACCGTGTCGCGACTCATCGTAGCCGTTTTCTTCGTTTTCGGCATCATTTTCTGGCTGGGGTGGCTCATCTGGGCTTTCATCATCCTTATCCTGGGCACCAAGCATCCTGCGACCTGGGACGAAGCCGAGCCTCTGCCCCGCGCCAAGAAGATCCTGGCCGTGGTCATTCTTGTGATCTTCATCCTGTCCTTCATTCCCGACCCGATCAAGGGTTACAGCGGGCTCGAAATGATCAAACATTGGCTTCACTGATCCGTCCGCTCCGCGGATGCGGTGCCCCCGCGAAAGATATTCACAATTTCTGTGGAAAACTTGTGCATAAGTGCCTCGGCCGGTCCGACAATCATCATCAATTCATCGAGTTAGGGCGACTTGCACAGCCTTTCGGCAGGCCCGGCGGCGGCATCATTTGCACTCTCAACCTCCGCCATTAATTCTCAACTGCTTCTCTTTCTTCCCTTGCCCTTTTTATGAATGTCGAGTTAATATAGATAAGAGGTTACAGGGAGATGGCCATCGATAGCACATTCAAACAGGTCGAGGAAACGTTCCAGAAGCTCAAGGCCCAACTTCGGAGCGGCGAGATATCGCGCCGCGAATTCCTCGACGAGCTCAAGAAACTCCAGCTCAAGGACGACCAGGGTCGCCTGTGGATGATCGGCTCCCAGAGCGGCAAGTGGTACTATCTCAAGGGCAAGGATTGGATCCAATCCGAGCCGCCCTCCGCCAAGGAAATGAAAACCGTATGCCCCTACTGCGGCTTTGAAAACAAGCCGGCGGCCGCGATCTGCGCCCGCTGCGGCGGCGGCATCGGGGAGTACGCCGACGTCTGCCCCAAGTGCGGCGCGAAACTCGTCCCTCCCTTGTATGAATGCCCGAAATGCGGCAAACAGGAAGCCGCTCCCATAACACACGAGGTGACCGCCCCTCCCGCGCCGAAGCCCGGCCGGATGGTCCTTGTCGCCCGCGGCCTCAAGGCCGTTTCTTCCTTCTTTTTCGGGGGGACTCTCGGCCTGCTGGTCGGGATCATCCTCGGAGCCGTCGTGGGCGCTACGGGCGCCTGGTCGAACGTCGTCGCCGGCCTGCCCGCCTTTTTTGTGGAGAGCCAGGGCAAGCTCCTGGGGGCCATCGTCTTTGCCCTTGTGACCGGAGTGCTCGGGTTCGTGGTCATGGGCATCCTCTTTTTCCTGGCGGCCCACGTCATCAACCTCATCCTTTCGCTCACCGGAGGCCTGAAAGTCGTCTTATCCAAGGAAGAATCCCTGGCGGAGCCCCCCAAGGAAAAAGGGAAGACGACGGAGTCGCTTCTGAATATCTAACCCGCCCGCATCCTCAGGCGTTCTTTTTCAGCCAAGCCAGGCCGTGGGCGATCTGTCCCAGGGACAGGGATTCGTCGCTGGGCGAATACAGATTCGGCCTGAGCACGCGGAACTCCTTATCGGAAAGCCTTCGGGATACTTCCTCGAGCAGGACCCTGTTGAGGAAGACACCTCCTGCCAGTGCCACCGTGCGGATCCCATGCTCTCGCCGCGCTCTCCGGGCGACGTCGCAGATCGCTGCGGCCAGGGTGTTATGGAATTTTCCGGCCGCCGGGCCGATCCGGCCCCGGTTCAGGTCGCGAACGATCCCGCGGATGGTCGGGGCGAAGGAGACCTCGAGCGAGGAACGCCCCTCGATGACGTCGTAGCCGTAGGACGACGACGCGCCCGCCCGGGCGGCCTCAGCCTCGAGCCTCATGGCCGCCTGGGCCTCGTATTCCATCTCGAGCGGCGACAATCCGAGGATGAATGAGACCGCGTCGAACAGCCGGCCGCAGCTTGAGGTCGGCGGAGCGCTTAGCTTGCGGTCGATGATCTCCCGCACTCCCCGGAGTTTTCGCGCCGGCACTCGCCGCAGAGCGCCGACGGGGGGCGTCTTCTCACCGAAGGCCTGATGGAGATAAGCCAGCGCCATTCGCCAGGGCTGCCTGGCCGCCAAGTCCCCGCCGGGCAGGGGAACGTCCCGGAGGTGAGCGTATCTTTCGAACGATTCGTAATCCGCAAGGAGGAATTCTCCGCCCCAGGCTCCGCCGTCAGCTCCGTAACCGTATCCGTCGAAGCTGACACCCAGGACTCGCTCCCCGGCCCTGAGGCCATGTTCGAGGAGCGGCGCGAGCACGTGGGCGAAATGATGCGGAACGCGAAGATGGGGCAAGCCCATGGACGCCGCCAGCCGCGTCACGGCAAAGTCGGGGTGGAGGTCGCTGACCACGAGGCTGGGGCGAATGGCGAACAAGCGGCAGAGGTGGTCGATCGTCTCCTTGAGGTATTTCCGGTTCTCGTATTTGTCAAGGTCGCCCAGGAATTGACTGGTTACGACGTAGCCGTTCCTGTAGACCGACACTGTGTCCTTGAGCTCCCCGCCGAGCGCCAGGATTTGACCCGGGGCCCGGAGGTCCTCCGGGACGCGCTGAGGATAGGGGACATACCCCCGGGCGCGCCGGAGGAAAAGCGGACCGTCGGCCGCGACCTTCGCCACGGAATCGTCGGCCCGCATGGCGATGGGACGGTTGTGGTCGAGGATGGCATCGCACAGCCCGCGGAGGGACGGCTCCCGGTCCTTCATGATCGGCGAGTCCTTTGTGTTCGAGGACGTGGCGACGATGAGCCGCAGGTCGCGGAGGAGAAGATGATGGAGGGGCGTGTAGGCCAGCATGACCCCGACCTCGTTCAGGCCCGGGGCGATCCCCGCGATGTCGCGCTTCTTTTTCAGGAGGACGATAGGACGGGCCGTGGAGAGAAGAAGCTCCTTCTCCGCGGCCGATATATGCCCGATCGTCCCGGCGGCTTTGAGGTCGGCGGCCATGAGGGCCAGGGGCTTCGAGCGGCGCTCCTTGAGCCGCCTCAGGCGGGCCACGGCCTTGGCGTTCCAGGGATCACAGACCAGGTGAAACCCTCCCAGCCCCTTGACCGCCAGGATCCGGCCTTTTTTAATGAGCGCTGCCGCCCGCTCGAGCCCGCCGTCAAGCCGCCGCCCGGTCCGGCTGTCGATGAGCGCGACCTTCGGCCCGCAGGTGGGGCAGGCGATGGGCTGAGCGTGGTAGCGGCGGTCCGCGGGGTCCGAATATTCCCGGCCGCAGTCCGGGCACATGGTGAACCCGGCCATGGTCGTCCGACCGCGATCATAGGGTAACGACTTGACGATCGTGTAACGAGGGCCGCAGTCCGTGCAGTTCGTGAACGGGTAGTGGAAACGACGCTCGCCGTCCGTATCGATCTCCTCGAGACACGGCCCGCAGGTCGCGATGTCGGGAGAGATGAAAACGAAGGTGTCGCCCTTCCCTGACCGCCGGACGCGAAAATCCCGGCAGTCCCGAAAGGCGGCCGGCGCGAGAGAGAGGTTTTCGATCCGGGCCAGGGGCGGGCGGTCCTTTCCCAGACGGCGCAAGAACCGGGTGAAGTCCTCCGGCGCCCGGGATTCGAGGTGGATCTCGACGCCGGGCCCGATATTCTTGACCCAGCCCTTGTAGCCGAATTCGGCAGCCAGCCTCCAGACAAAGGGCCGGAACCCCACGCCCTGGACGACCCCAAAGACGAGGATCCGGGCCGCACGGGTTCTTTTCGAAGGGCGCGCGCCGGTCATGGCTTTTGGGGTCGGATGCTGTAGAGGCATCCGCAATAATCCTGACGGTAGAGGTCCAGGCCGCGGCTCAGGGCCACACTCTTGCGGAATCCGTCCTGCTTCTTGAAATTCGCTTCGAGAAAGGAAAGGCCGTGCTGCCGGCCGAACATCCGTCCGATGCGGTTGATGGACTCCGCCTTTTTGTGCGGGCTGAGGCTCATGGCCGTGGTGAAGAGGTCGAATCCCTGGCAGGCCGCGACCCGTCCCGTCCGTTCAAGACGCATGGCGTAGCAGACGTCGCAGCGGCGCCCCATTTCCGGCTCGTCCTTGAATTTCCGGGTGAGCTCGAGCCAGCGGTCCTCGTCCCTGGCGCCGACGATCAGGGGAAAGCCATTCAAGCGGCAGACCCTTTCCGCGTCCTCCAGCCGTCGGCGGTATTCCTCGGCCGGGTGAATGTTGGGGTTGTAGAAAAAGCCGACGGGCTCATAGTCTTCCCGGAGGACGTCCATGACGTACAGACCGTCCGGCGCACAGCAGATATGAACCAGGATCTTAGGCTTGCTCATGGCATCCTTCAGCCTCTATTCGGAAGCATCCGGCTTCGTGTGATGAATTCCTGCTTCTTATAGCGATTTCCAGCCAGCTCATACGCACCGGACTGCGCTCTGATAAGAAAGAGACGATGACCCTTAGAACGCCCCATGCCGTTTGAGCCAACTTCAACAGCATCGTACCGGCAGTCGTCCCTCTCTCCTCCCGGAAGCAGCTCCTTCCGGCTTTATATGGCGAGGGTCGGATGGTCGAGAAACGCGTACGGAGTCTGAGCGGGCGTTGCGAGGAGCAGAGCGACGTGGCAATCTCCCGACAGCCCCATGTAATTTTTCCTGTTCGCGCCGCGCGGAAATCGGCGGAACGCCGAGGAGAGCAAAGACGCAGTCGCAGTGAGCCGGCTCGCTGGGACGGCGAACGTGTTTCGAGGCCATTCGACTCGAGCCAATTCACAGAATTCGAGATGCTTCCATCCTATTCTTGTTTCAGGGCGTCGAGGGCGGTCGTGATCTCCGCGATCGATTCGTCGATCCTGTCGAGCTGGGCGTAAAGAGGCAGGAAGGCGTCCTCTTTGGGCCTCCGTTCGAGGATCAACACTCCCAGCTCCTCGAGGAGCGGGTCCTGGCGCTTTTCGAGCGCGGAGATGTCGGAGATTATCTTCTTGAGGTCCTTCTTGACGCCTCTGGAGGCCGGGGCCGCGCCCGCACCCGGCGCACTGCCGCCCGGGGAGGCATGGAGGGATCCCATCTGCGCCGCGACCCGCCTCATCCGCTCCCGCTCGTCATCGAGCTTGGTTTCGAGTTGGGAGAGCTTCTGGATAAGCTCGGGCCGGGCCTTGATCGCGGCTTTGTGGCGGAGGGCCGCCCGTCCGAGGGCTTCCCGCAGGCCGGCCTGCTTTTTCTTTTCCCTCATCAATCGGGCCTGGAGCGTGATCCGGTCCCACCGCCGGCGCGGGCTGTTGAGCGACAGGCTCAGCCTCTGTCTCAAATCCTTGTTCCGAAGGAAGATGAAGGCGAGAAGGAGGAGTATGACGCACAGGAGAAGCCAGAACATCCAGTAGGGAAGCCCTTCGCGCTGAAGAGCGGCCTCGGCTTCAGAAGGCCATCCGTCGATTCGGGGCACCAACATTGTTTTTCGTCCATTGCCTTGGTGGCGGCACCCTGGTTCTTACATGTTTTAGCCGGGCTTTGTCAATCCTTGATCGGGAGCTTGTTCTCGGGGGGGTGTCGGGGCTTGTCAGCCTTGCCGCCGGGCGCGGCGGCCGCGGGGTTGAAATCGCTCACTGACTGGTCGATCAAGTACTCCATGGCCGGCAGGTTTTCCTGGAAGATCGGATCGATCTCGGCCTCGGCGTTGAAAAAAGCGCCGCCCCAATAATCCTGCGGCGGGAGCTCGATGGTAAAGGCCATGACGCGGAACAGGCCGTAGGCCCAGTCCGTGATGTCGCCGTTGGTCAGGTAGAGCGTACTGCTGCCCTCTCCGTACGTATAGGTCCGGCCGTTGACGGCCTGAATGCGCTCGGACATGCCTTCGGCAAGCGCCTTAAGCTTGGCGTCATCCGGAGTGGGCGTTATCGTATAGCCCCACGGATAAAGGATGTCCTGGGAGTAGCTATGGTAGCTGATGAGCGCCTGGAAGCTCTTGGAGGCGATGAGGCCGCGGACGGCTTGATCCTCCGGCTCGGAGAAGGCCGCCGAGCCCCGGTAGATATCCGATTCGGGGTCGGGACTCGAGCCCTCGTTGTCAACCCCCCAGGCATAGCCGTAGTTGCGGTTGATGTCCACGCCGAAACTGCCGTCGCCGTTATCCCGCCGGTTCTTGCGCCAGTAGCGGTACTCATGGATGCTGTATTCCAGCCCGTCCGGGTTGACCAGGGGTATGATCCAGATTTCGCTCCGGTCGAGGAGGCGCTTGATCTCCGGGTCCGAGGCATAGTGCTCCACGGCGTACCTGGCGAACAGGAGCGGCACCTCGACCGAGATCCATTCCCGGGCATGATGACATCCGAGGAAAAGGACGCGCGCCTCGTTTTCGTCGGCATGGGCGTTGGCACTGACCTTCAAGGCGTAGATGTGCCGCATCTCCAGGCTGAACCCGAGGTCATAGAGCTTGGCCAGATCGGGATGATCCCGCTCGAGGGACGTCAGCTCGGCCTCGACTTCGGAGTAGGAGTGAAAAGCCCCGTTCATGTCGCCTGCGGTCTGGGCTCCGGCACTTGACGCGGGAGCGAAGCGGTCGGTCTCGACCCGGAAGGCAAGGCCCGCGGTTCTGAGGCGATCCAAGTCGGCCGGGGAGGCGACGATGTAGACCCGTCCGTCGACCTCCATCAGAAGATCCAGGTTCAGGGTTCTGAGCTTGGCCGCCGAGGCTGCGGATTTGGCCAGGCTGACTATGGCCTTGTCCGCGAAGCCCCGATCGGCGAAACCGGCCGTCAGGGCCAGGCTCAGGGCCAAGACCACGATCATGACGGTCTTTTTCATGTGCATCCTCATCGCGGCTCGCGTTCCTAGAGCGTGATTCCGAGCGAGAGGGCGGTCACTTTATCTTTGAGCGACCGGCCCGAGCCGCTGTCCCTGCCGCTCGTCAGGCCCAGGTCCAGAAAAAAGCGCCTGCCGTGGACGCCCGCGCCGAAGGAATAATAAAAATAGGTGGACTGGGGGGTTTTCATCGGCTGGGGGTCGAACTGGATGCCGGCCCGAACGGGAAAGCGCAGGTCCCAGCCGAAGAGCGTGGCGGAGGCCGCGTACTCAGTGCCCAGGCTGATTCTCACGACGTTGCGAAAGTCGCGCCTCAGTGTTTCACCGAAGAAGGTGACGTTGTAGGCCGACCAGTTGAAGTAGGTCAAGTCGCAGGCCGCCGTCCAATCAGGGTTGATGTTGCAGCTCAGACCGAGACCCGCCGCGAACGGCTCACGATAGTCATCATCGGAATCGGCCTGGATTTGGCTATCCTGGCCGGCCAGGACGGTATGGCTGATGAGACTATGGCTCGCAGCCTTTTTGATGTAGGGAGCCCGGGCGACGGCCGCCAGATGGAGCCAGGGCGTGACGTCGAAAACCAGGCCGCCGTTAACAAAAAAGCCGCTGAACTTCTGAGACAGCGACGTTATGATCGTCTCGGCCCCGCCGTCGAAATCGTCCTCCGCTGTTTTGTCGAAACTGCCGCCAAGCAAATTCAAACCGACTCCCAAGGCAAGGCGGGAACCGATCGACCTCGCCAGCGAGAAGTTGAGGACCCGGAGCGCTCCGGATTGATCGAAGTGAAAGCTGTAGGAATAGGCGGCGGTGAGGTCGATGGCCGGGCGGCTGTAGGACTCGATGAGGCCGTAACCCAAGCCCAAGCCCCAGCCGCCGAGACGCAGGGTCACGGCGGCCGAGTCCAAGGCCCATAGACCCAGGCTCAGATTTTCGTTGCTCGAGACGACACCCGTGTTGACCACGGCGTATCTGAAGAATTCTGCCGTGGCGAAAGAGCCCCTGACCGTCAGGCAGAGGTGGGGTAGACGCGTCGCGAGTGCCGGGTTGCTGAAGATCGCCGCCGCGTCCAGGGCGAGAGCGAACTCTGTTCCGCCGAGACCGATCGAGGCCGCGCTGGGGATGCTGAACGTATTCCAGGTCCGGACAGGGGCTTCATCCTCATATTGACCCATGACCAGCTGGGCCCGGCCGATTCCCTGACCGAGGAGGAACACAAGGGCCGCCGCGGCCCAATATCGATGCTTGCTCATGAAGGGATTCTATGCCCACCCGCCGCGTGTTTGCAAATTCCGCTGTCGTGTGTTATAGAATATGAAAATTTGGAGCATGCATGGACAAGCCAAAAACCCCCAGGGTTAAAATTGTTGGAACGGGCTTTTATGTCCCGGAAAAAATCTTGACGAACGACGAATTGGCCAGGATGGTCGACACCACGGACGAGTGGATCGTCACCCGGACCGGGATGAAGGAACGCCACATCGCCGCCGAGGACCAAGCGACGTCCGACCTGGTCATCCAGGCCGCCAAGCGGGCCTTGAAGAGCGCCCACCTGGAAGCCAAGAATCTCGACCTGATCCTGGTGGCCACGGTCACGGCGGATACTCTTTTCCCCTCGGCGGCCTGCTTGGTTCAGGCCGGACTCAAGGCCGACCAAGTGCCGGCCTTCGACCTCTCCGCCGCCTGCACCGGTTTTCTCTACGGGATGATAGTTGCCGAGAGCCTGATCACGACCGGCGTCGTTAAGCGCGTGCTCTTGGCCGGCGCGGAGACCCTGAGCCGCATCACGGACTGGGAAGACCGCGCTTCTTGCGTCCTGCTGGGCGATGCGGCGGGCGCGGTCATCCTCGAGGAAAGCCACGACGAGTCGGGAATCCTGTCCTCGTACTGGGCTGCTGACGGCAACCTTGGGCCCCTGCTCATACAGCCCGCCGGCGGTTCGCGGATGCCCGCCACCAAGGAGACCGTCGAGAAAAAGCTCCACTTCCTTCAAATGAAGGGCAACGAGGTCTTCAAGCACGCCGTCAAGCGCATGAGCGAAGCGGCTGAAGAGGCCCTGAAACGGGCGGGAATGACTAGGGACAACATCACCTGGTTCGTCCCCCATCAGGCCAACATGCGGATCATCAAGGCCACCGGAGAACGTCTCGGGGTCCCCGTGGAAAAGGTCTTCGTCAACATCCAAAAATACGCGAATGTTTCCGCGGCCACCATTCCCATAGGCCTTGATGAGTTAAGGGCCGAGGGCAAGCTGAAGAAAGGCGATGTCGTCTTGATGGACGCCTTCGGCGGGGGGTTCACCTGGGCCGCCGTCGTTTACCGCTGGTAAGCCGCATTCTATTGGCTAATGCACTATGGCGGTGAGATCGCCACGGTCCTTTCTTTTATTGGACAATGAGATCCCCACGTCGCAAGGCTCCTCGGGATGACGCTTCGCGTCACCTCGCGATGACAAAGGGAGCGACGCGGCAATCTCACCGCCCTCTTCCTGTCATCACGAGGAGTCTCGCTCTTGGGAGACGACGTGGTGATCTCACTGCCGGCGCGATTCCTCCTCTCATGTCATTGCGAGGAGGCCCGGCTTTGCAGGCCGACGCGGCAATCCCACTGCCCTCTTCCTGTCATCACGAGGAGTCTCGCTCTTGGGAGACGACGTGGTGATCTCACTGCCGGCGCGATTCCTCCTCTCATGTCATTGCGAGAAGCCCTGCTCTGCAGGGCGACGAAGCAATCCGACCCGAAGGGTTGTTGCGAGACATCGAAGATGTCGCGGAAATCTCACCGTATTTACTAAGGATGTCTTTGGCACCCCTCTCTTATCATTCCGCCAGCAGTTTCAAGAACAGGCTTTCCAGAACCTCTTGATCCATCAGCCCCACGTTCCGGCTCCGGATTCGGCCCTTCTTGTCGATGACGATCGTGGCCGGGATGTACCGTCCCGGCTTATAGTCGGCCATGACCTGTTCGGTAGCAAAAGCTATGGGGTAGGAGATACGGTTTTCCTCGACGAAGGAGCTCAAGTCCTCGGCGCTCAAACGATCCAGGGATACGCCGATGATCACCAGGCCCTTGCTCCTGTATCTATTGTAGGTTGCAACAAAATCCGGGATCTCGGCCTGGCAAGGCGGGCACCAAGTCGCCCAGAAGTTCAGAACCAGGACCTTGTCCTTGAACTGGGAGAGGGTCAGCGTCTTGCCCGAGAGGTCTTCAAGGGTAAAGTCGGGAGCCGTCTCCGAGCCTTCCCGGCCGGCGCAGAATAAGCCGGCGGCCAGGATAACGAACCCGACGACCGCCAGGACATTTCTTTTCATAAAAATCTCCGCGATCTGCGATCAATATTCAAAGGGGGACAGGGTATTGTGTCCCCGATCCTACGCTCTTGTCCCCGATCCTACGCTCTCAATCAAGCCTGGCCGCAGAGCTTGCGCAGGCGCTCCCAGCGCCGGTTCGTCTCTTCCTGGATGACCTCGATGTCAGGGTCTTTGAGGTGCCGAAACCTGCCTTGCAGGCGGATGTAGTCCTTGATCGGTTTCGGTTCCTTGACCGGGATGCTCAGCGTATATTTTTCGCCGTTCTCGATTTCATACAGCGGGAAGATCGTAGTCTGAACAGCGAGGCGCGCCAGCTTGACGGTGTCCTCGGGACGGCTCTTCCATCCCGCCGGGCAGGGCGCGTAGATGTGGAAGAAGCGCGTGCCCTTGATGTCTTTGGCCTTTTTCACTTTTTTATACAGGTCCTCGAGGAAGGCGACGCTGGCCGTGGCCTGATAGGGAATGCGATGGGCGGCCATGATAGCGTCGATGTCCTTTTTGGGCCTATCCTTGAAATGCTTGACGGGGGTCGTGGTCGTCCAGGCGCCCCAGGGCGTAGCCGAACTGCGCTGGATACCCGTGTTCATGTAGGCTTCGTTGTCATAACAGACATAGATGATATCCTCGTTCCTCTCGGCCGCGCCGGAAAGGGCCTGGATGCCGATGTCGAAGGTCCCGCCGTCGCCGGCCCAGGCAACGACCGTCGTCTCCGTGTCGCCCACCATCTCCAGGCCGGCTTTGAGGCCCGAGGCCGAGGCGGCGGCCGTTTCGAAGGCGCAGTGGAAGATCGAAACGCCCAGGGAGGAGTAGGGGAAGGGGCCGTCGATGACCGACCAGCAGCAGGCCGGGATGCAGAGGGCCGTCTTGGGGCCGAGGGCCTTGAGCACGTCCCGCATCGCCAGGACCGCCCCGCAGCCCTGGCAAGCCAAATGCCCGGAGCCCACCAGCTCCTCTTCGGGCAAGGTAAGTTTCATCGTCTTTTCTTTTTTCATTTCTTGACTCCGATCCAGACGATTTCCTCTTCGGCCTTGCTCTTGGAGAGCGCGTAGTTCGCAATATCTTTGAAATCGCCGGGGGTTATGTCCCGGCCGCCCAGACCGGTGATGAACCCGAACACGGGCGGGGTGTTGGCGCCGCCGTACAGCGCGGATTTGACCTCCTGGTAGAAGATGCCGTGATATCCGTAGGAGATGTTCCGGTCCACGACCGCCAGCCTCTTGGCCTTGGCCGCGACCTGGCGGATCCGTTCGAAGGGGAAGGGTCGGAAAACGCGGACGCGGCAGTTGCCGGCCTTGATGCCTTTCTGGCGGAGCTGGTCCACCGCGACCCGGGCCGTGTAGCCGGCCGTGCCGGAGCTGACGAACACGATGTCGGCGTCATCGCACAAGTACTCCTCGACCTGCTCGAGGCGACGGCCGAACATCTTCTCAAATTCCAAGGCGGTCTTGTCGATCAAGGCGGGCGCCTTTTCCATGTCCTTCTGGAGCTTGTAGCGCAGCTCGAAATAATGATCGGGACTCGTCAGGCCGCCGAACGCGTGGGGCTCGCTCGAGCTCAGCTTCAGCGTCGGCTTAAAGGGAGGCAGATAGGCATCCACCTTGTCCTGGTCGGGCACGTCCACGACCTCGTAGGTGTGGGACAGAGCAAAGGCGTCCAGGATGATCATGCTCGGGATGGCCAGGGCTTCGCTGACTTTGAAGGCCTGGATCGTCGTGTCCAGCACTTCCTGGTTGCTGGCGCAGTAGAACTGCATCCAGCCCGTGTCTCTCTCAGAGAGGCTGTCGTTCTGGTCGGTCCAGATGCTCCAGCCCGGGGCCATGGACCGGTTGATGTTGCCCATGACTACGGGCATGCGTCCGCCCGAAGCCCAGTGCAGCAGCTCGTGCATCAGGGCCAGGCCCTGGGCCGACGTGGCGGTGAAGGTCCGGGCGCCGGCCAGCGAGGCCCCCAGGCTGGCGGCCATGGCCGAGTGCTCGGATTCGACCTTGATGAACTTGGCGTCCAGCGACTTGTTGGCGCACATCTCGCTCAGCAGTTCCACGACCTGGGTCTGCGGGGTGATGGGGTAGGCGGCGATGACCTGGGCCCGGCCGAGCATCGCCCCGTAGGACAAGGCGTGATTGCCCATGATGACTTTTTTCATTTCTCTTCCTCCACCATGGCGATGCACTTGGTCGGGCACTCTTCGGCGCAGATGCCGCAGCCTTTGCAGTAAACGTAATCGACGACCGGGAATTCATTCTCGATGTAGATTGACATGTCGGGGCAGAATTTCCAGCAAATTCCGCACTGGATGCAGTTGCCGTTATCTATGATGGGCTTGATATTCCGCCAGGCCCCGGTCTTGTTGTGGAGCATGCTGCCCAGGGACATGACCATCATCGGCATCTCCTTTTCCGATTTGAAAACGATCTTTTCGGTGGGTTTTTGCTTTTTCATGATCTTTCCTCTTCAGACCTGGGTCCGAACGCGGTCTGCGTCATCCGGCCACGGCCAGGTCGTAGGCTTCCTTGGCCGCCGCCGAGTTGTCCTCGGGGTTGATCGGAACGCCCTCCCGGATGGCCTTGAGCATGGAGTCCTCCCGGCTCAGGCCGAGGATCTTGACCACCGCTCCGGCGATGGCCGTGTTGACGATGGGCGCGGCCAGGGTGCCGAGCTTGTGCTTGACGGCGATGCCCGTGGCGTCAATCGTGGCCACCTTGAACTTCTTGGGGTATTTGAAGTGGTCGGGCTTTTTGTCGCTGTTGATGATGATCCAGCCGCCCTCTTTCAGGCCGTCGGTGACGTCGATGGCTTCGACCAGGGTGGGGTCGACCACGACCACGTGGTCCGGGTTGTAGATCTTGCTCTTGTCGTAGATTGGCTTGTTATCGATGCGGATGAAGGCGAAGACCGGCGCCCCGCGGCGTTCCACTCCGAATTCCGGATAGGCCTGGACGTATTTTCCTTCCTTGGCCATGGCGTCGGCCAGGATCTTGGAGGCCACGACCGTTCCCTGGCCGCCCCTCCCGTGAAACCGGATCTCTATCATGAATGACTCCTTTTGTTTCGGCGGCAGTTATCCCCGGGCATTATAGAGGAAGAGAAAAAGGACAAGTTGGAGACCAGAATCGCTGTCGCCATAATAATAAGACGATTAGTTTAAGGGGACGGGGGAGGGGTGTCAAGCGCTTCCCGCCGCGGCATTCTCGGTTTTTATGTCATCGCGAAGCATTCGACCGTGTCATCGCGAGCGACCGCAGGGAGCGTGGCGATCTCACCCCCATCCCCCTATCATCGCGAAGCCCCTCTTGGGGCTGTGGCGATCTCATTCCCTTCAGGCCATATTCAGTCTTTTTTTCTAGCAGCCTGCATTGATGAAAGAACTATGTGTTACCGTTTTAGCTTCAGGACGAGGAGCCGCAGCTCGGTCATCTCCTCCATGGCGTAGCGGACGCCCTCGCGGCCGAAGCCCGATTCCTTCACTCCGCCGTAGGGCATATGGTCGATGCGGAAGGTCGGGATGTCGTTGAGGATGACGCCGCCGACCTCGAGGGCTTCATAGGCTTGGAAGGCCTTGTTGATATCGTTGGTGAAAATCCCGGCCTGGAGCCCGTAGATCGAATAATTCACGGCTTCGAGGGCGGCCCCGAATTCCTTGTAAGGATAAACCACGACAACCGGAGCGAAAGCCTCAAGCCAGGAGATGGGAAGTTCGGGCTTGACGTTCTCCAGGATCGCGGGCTCGACCATCGTCCCTTTCCTTGTCCCTCCGCACAAGACCCGGCCGCCATCGGCGACCGCCTGACCGATCCATTCCTCGGTCTGCTTGGCCGAGCCCTCGTCGATCATAGGACCGACATCCGTGGCCTCATCCAAGGGATCTCCCAAGCGCAGCTTTTTCGTCTTCTCCAGGAAATCAGCCATGAACCGGTCGTAGATTTTCTCCTGAATGAAAAGCCGCTGGATCGAAATGCATATCTGACCGGCGTACGAGAATGAGCCGGTGACGATGCGGGGGACGGCAAAATCGAGGTCGGCGTCCGGCTCGACCACCACCGCGGCGTTTCCGCCGAGCTCCAGCGTCACCTTTTTCTTATTTGCCTTTTTTTTGAGCTCCCAGCCGATGGCCGGGCTTCCGGTGAAGGTCAGCATCTTCACGCGGTCGTCGTCCAGGAGCGGCTCGGCCTCCCGGTACCCGGCCGGCAGAGCGTTGAAGCCTCCTTGTGGGTAATCCGCCCGGCTTATAACTTCAGCCAGGAGAAGAGCCGTGATGGGGACCTGCGAGGACGGCTTGAGAACAATCGTGTTGCCGACCGCCATGGCCGGCGCGACCTTGTGCGCTACGAGGTTAATCGGAAAATTGAAGGGCGAGATGGCCGCAACGGGTCCGAGCGGGAAATGCCGGGTCAATCCCCACCGGTTCCGTGCGGCCGCGATAAGGTCCAGCGGGATCATCTCGCCGCCGAACCGCTTGGCTTCCTCGGCCGCGATCCGAAAGGTATTAACCGCCCGGTCCGCTTCGACCCGGGAATCGCGGATCGGTTTGCCGGCCTGGAGGGCGATGGACCGGGCGAAGTCTTCCCGGCGCCGGCCGATTTCATCCGCGATCTGTTCCAGCGCGCGGCTGCGCTCAAAACCGGCCAACCGTCTGGTTGCGCTAAACGCTTTATGCGCCGCCTCGATAGCCTCTTCCATCTGCTTTTTCTCGGCGAAATAGACCTCGCCGACAACGCTGCCGTCATAGGGCGAGCGGATGGGTTTCAGGCTCGGAGATTCTTGCCATCCCCCGTTGATATAGAGTTTATGACGCTCCATATGTTTCGCCTTGCGACAGCATCTGATTTTAGTCTAGGTTGGCGGCGCCGGGCTGTCAAGATAAGCGGATATGGAGCCTACGGCTTCCGGAAGTAGGCGTTCAGGACCATCAGGGGGTGTCAAGCGATTCCCCCGAGCGAGGCGCCACTATTAAAAACCCCCACGATATGGCATAGTATTACCGGAAGGACAAGGGGATGACAGGCAAAAGATTCCTTAACAGCTTGGCTAATGGGGAAACTGATATTCTGCAGGTTTTCCTAGATATTTTGGCCGAAACGAAAACCAAATATTGTCTCATCGGCGGGTTAGCCGTAAATGCCTATTCGGAACCTGTTGTCAGCTTGGACCTTGATGTTGTCGTCGCGGCAGACCGGATGAAAAAAATCATCAAAGTGGCGGCAGGGAAAGGGCTAAAAGCCAAAGAATTCGAACATAGCCTGAACTTGACCAGCTCGGGTTCCGACCTGCGAATCCAGATCCAAACGGACGAGAGATATCAGTCTTTTATCCCCAAGGCGATCTCGAAAAAAATCCTTGGCTACAAAATGATGGTTGCCTCAGTTGATGATGTTCTTAAAGGAAAAATCTGGGCTTACGCCGACACAACGCGGCGCATGAGCAAACGCCAAAAAGACCTGGCCGACATCATGCGCCTGGTGGAAGCCTATCCGGCGCTAATGCTCAAACTGCCGCCTGAGCTGAAGAAGAAGATAGCTTTCGAGTTGTAGACTCGGGGTCAATTTCATTCTATCCCTTGCAGTAGCGGACGATCTCAATCAGTGACAGAGTATTATGTCCCCCCCATTATATGGTCCCGGATGAAGAGAGGCAGGCGCCGCGCTAAACGCTTGAACCTTTGCCTGGCTCTTGCGATCGCCGGCCTTCAATCAAATCGGCCCCGTTTTGCGGAAGACAAGATTCGGGCTCGGCACTCCCGCGGCTGTGTTGCCTAAGGGGCTATTCCTCGAGCCAGGCTCTTGCTTTCCGAATATCGCTGAAAAAGCGGATCTGGTAGCCGACGTTGACCATCGCCGTCTCCTGAAAAGTATAATTGCTCTCGTTTTCGGGAAGATCCACAACTGCAGTCTTGATTATGATATGCACGAGAGGGAAGTTTTTCAGTTCATGGTAGTAGTCAACGATACCCAGGCGACCTTGCAGATTCGTGACGTCTATCAGCACTCTCGACGGGCGTTTGACTTCGGCGATCTCGAAAACTTCCCTGGCGATCACATCGGCATCGTGCGGCATCGCTTGTCCGGAAATCCTTATATCGAGCACCTGCTCGTCCCACGACGTGCTTATCTGGTAATGATCCTTATTTTCCACGCCGTCCTCCTTTGCGCTCGCTCGGACCGCATCGGCTCGCCGAGCTCGGGGTACTCGAGAGAAGGGCTTTTCTTCATGACCATTGCCTGAGAGATACTCAGAGATCTTCTCATTCCAATTTTCGAGATAAAGAATATGCCCGCGATCTCCCCTTGGTCATTAATTAGCATTATATTCCGCCGCATTTCGATGTCAATCACTTCCTGGGCGGGTGACCCGTAACCGGAGACGGGTTCTGGCGAAAATAATGAGGTTGGTTGGCAATCGCACGAGGGTTCCGTGCCGAATGCATATGTCACAACTCAGAAAAAAGCATTTCGAGAAGTCCTCAGTTGGCATCGGCAAATTCCTTGACATTATGATTTCGGAATAGATACTAATAAAGAGAATTAGGTCGGCGAAGATGCCTCAGATAAAATGTAAGGACTATTATAGGTCGACGAGGACGGATATCCTGGCGCTTTTGCCCAAGGGACCAAAGCGCATTTTGGACCTCGGCTGCGGGGAAGGCCTGACAGGATTAGAGGCCAAGCGCCTGACGGGCGCGGAAGTTATCGGCGTCGAAATCGTGCCCGAGGTCGCTGACAGTGCCCGGACAAGGCTCGACCAAGTCTTGTGTGCGGATATCGATACGCTCAACCTGGATTTTCCAGACGGATATTTTGACTGCATCCTGTGCGGGGACGTTCTTGAGCACCTGAAGGATCCCTGGGCCGTGCTAAAGAAGATCAAAGTCAAGCTGGCCGACGGCGGGGTGATCATCGCCAGCTTGCCCAACATTCAATACATTACCGCGGTCCTGAAGATCCTGCGGGACAAGTTCGAATACGACGAATTCGGGATCCTGGACAGCACGCACCTCCGTTTTTTCACCCTGCACACCATCCGGAAGATGTTCGACGAGCTTGGCTTTCAAATACGAAAAATCAACGAAAATCGAAATCGCGGGCCAAAGATGACCGTCTTTAATATTTTAACGCTCGGACGACTCAGGAAATTTTCTGTCGTCCAGTATATCGTCCTGGCCGAAAAAAAGCCCTCCGCCTGAAGACTCGCGCGCGTTCTGTGCGGCTATTTCTTCCACTCGCTTTGGCGGTAGAGCTTTTTCAGCATGGAGGCGTCCTCTTCGAGGTTCGGGCTTTCGCAGACCACCATGCCTGCGACGCCGAAGTCCTTCAGGGCCTGGATCCAATCGTCGTAATGAAAATCGCTGTCCCGAAGATTCAGGTGCTTGAGCTCGCCCTTGTTCCCGTATTCGACGCCCGCGACGTGGAAATGGACATCGTCCAGCGCGGCCTGGCCCAGCTTCTTGCACAGTTTTTTCAGGACCCGTTCGAAGTCCCGATAGCCACTGATCTTTTCCCGGGCGTGCATGTGGCAAAAATCCAGGCAAGGCCCGAGTCCTTCAAGCTCCCGGGAGAGGAACAACACCTCGTCCAGTGTCCCGAACTGGGCCATCTTGCCCATCGTCTCGATCCGCAGTGTGACCGTAGTCCTCTCCGATTTAAGTATGGATAGGATCTCTTTGAGAGCCTTGTGGACGACGCTGTAAGCCTCCTCGGGCTTGGAAGACCCGTAATAGCCGGCGTGAAAAACCAAGCTCCGCGCGCCGAGGATCATCGCCGAACGGGCGGCGCTCAGGATGTATTTTTGGCTGGAGAGCCTTTTCCCTTCCTCGGGCGAATTGAGATTGACGAAATACGGGGCGTGGGCGCTGAGGGCGACGCCCAGCTCGGCGGCTTTCTTTCCGAGGGACCTGGCCGTGTCGTCGCTCATCTTGACCCCGCGGACGAATTCCACCTCAAGACAATCCAAGCCCACCGCCGCCACGCGTTTGATCCCGGACAGGGTCGAATCCAGTTCCGAGGATTGAGGGACTCCGGCCGTGCCGAAGAGGAGCTTCCTAGCAGTGGAAATCACGGGCCTTTCCTTGAGGGTCGAGAAACTCGGACACGATGCGCATGGCGCAGTATTCGCCGCACATGGAACAGGCCTCGGATTTGGTTTTTCTCTGGCCGCGAACCCGGTCGAACTTGGCGGGGTCGAGGACGTATTTTCTTTGCTCGGCCCAATCCAGTTTCTTCCTGGCCCGCGAAAGTTTAAGGTCGCGCTCGAGCGCGCCCGGGATACCCTTGACGATGTCCGCGGCGTGGGCCGCGATGCGCGAAGCGATGAGCCCGTCCCGAACGTCATCGGGAGAGGGAAGACCAAGATGCTCGGCCGGCGTAACGTAGCACAGGAAGTCGGCCCCGGCCGCGGCGGCCAGGGCCCCGCCGATGGCCCCCACGATGTGATCGTAGCCGGGAGCGATATCTGTGACGAGAGGGCCGAGGACATAGAACGGTGCTTCGTGACAGACCCTCTTTTGAAGCTTGATATTCATCTCGATCTGGTCGAGCGGCACATGGCCCGGCCCCTCGACCATGACCTGGACATCGGCTTCCCAGGCTCGCTTCACAAGCTCACCCAGCGTCAGGAGCTCTTCAATCTGGGGCCGGTCTGTGGCATCGACGACCGAGCCCGGCCGGAGCCCGTCTCCCAAACTCAGGGTGAAATCATATTTTCGGGCAAGTTCAAGGAGCCGATTGTAATCTTTGAAGAGAGGATTCTCCCTTTGGTTATGAATCATCCAGGCCAGATGAAACGCCCCGCCTCGCGAGACGATATCGGCCACTCGGCCCTGGCTCTTGAGCCGTTCGATGGCTCTTAAGGTCAGGCCGCAGTGAACGGTCATGAAATCGACGCCCTCTTCAGCCTGGGCTTCGATGGCGGCGAAGAGGTCGTCCTCGGTCATGTCCACGATCGTGCCGCGGCGGGAGATAGCCTCGAGGGCGGCCTGGTAGATTGGAACGGTTCCGAGGGGCACGGAGCAGTGCTTCAAGATCTCGCGCCGGATGGCACGAATATCCCCGCCCGTGCTCAGGTCCATGACGGTGTCGGTCTCATAATCCAGGGAAATGCGCAGTTTTTCGAGCTCCGGCTCAAGCTCCGGGAAATCGGCCGAAGTTCCGAGGTTGACGTTGACCTTGGTCCTCAGTTTCTGCCCGATCCCAACCGGCCGGACGCCGGTGTGCCGAGGATTATGGGGGATGATTACCTTGCCCGAGGCGACAAGCTCAAGCAGGCTGGATTCCGAAATCCTCTCGTCTGCCGCGACTTTTTGTAGGGATGGTGTGAGCGTCCCTTTCTTGATATCGCGTATTTGTGTCATGAGCGTTGTTCAACTTTGATAGTCTACCATAAATGCCCCTCTTCTGCCTTGTCAAGGAACCAAATCTCGCCCATCACCTTTAGCGGTGAGGAAAATGCCGCGAAATCTCATCTTTTTATTCATCTTGAGGGATGATTGTTCCAAAAATTGTTTTTCATTAACATATTTTTGCAAACAATCGAAGGGAACGGACGATTTCTGCATGCTGAAATCCGAGTGTTTGCTGGCCGGATTTTCTTTCTTTTATTATAAAATGGCCGGCTATTTATGCAGCCTGCAAGCACGGTCGAACCGGCAACGGCGGTAGCCTGCCCAGAACAGCAAACCAGATCATCAATGTGCATTTGGGCCCGAAAATGAGCGTCTCCCAAGCAGATTCAAGTTCCACAGCTTCATCGTCGCCTGCTGTGGATTTGCGTGGGGCTTCCCTGGCTCGAAGCGCAGTCATCAATTTTGTCGGCATGGCGGTTCCCTATCTCGTCGGATTCATCACCATCCCCCTCATCATTCACCGTTTGGGGAGCGAACGGTTCGGCATTTTGTCTTTGATCTGGGTCGTCATCGGGTATTTTGCGTTCATCGACTTAGGTCTGGGCCGGGCCACGACGAAATATGTCGCCCAATCATTGGGGCGAGGGGAACTCGATCATATCCCCCACTACGTTTGGACGACGGTCTTCATGCAGTGTTTGCTGGGCTTGGCCGGGGCCGTTTTCTTCGTATGTCTGACACCCGTCCTCGTCGAACATATCCTGAAGATCCAGCCGCAATTCATCGGCGAAGCCAAAACAGCCTTTATCATAATGGGCTTGGCCCTGCCCATCATCCTGCTGTCCTCCCTTTTTCGAGGGGTTCTCGAAGCGGCCCAAAGATTCGACCTGGTTAACGTCATTAAGATCCCGGTCAGCATCTCGTTCTATGTTCTGCCCCTCATCGGCTGGCTTTTAAAGATGCGGCTTCCGGGGATTGTCATCCTAATGGTAGCGGCGCGCGCGGCGTCCCTCGCAGCCTGGATATTCTTTTGTCTTAAGGTCTTACCCGTCCTAAGGTCAAGGATCGTTTTTCACCGGGCGACGGTCAAGACTCTGATCAGTTTCGGCGGATGGGTCAGTTTGTCCAGCATCCTTTTCACTGTGACCAACTCAGCGGACCGGTTTTTGATTGGAAGTCTCCTCTCTGTCACGGATGTCACTTACTATTCGGCGCCGCTTGAAGTCGTGATGCGTTTTGGGATCATCCCTGGAAGCCTGTCCTTGATCTTGTTTCCGACCTTCAGCTCTCTGGCTGGAAGCAAGGCTGAAGATAGGTCCAAAGAACTGTTTGCCCGGTCGGTCAAATACGTTTTTTTGGGCGTCGGTCCACTGGTGCTGCTTTTCGTTTTCTATGCCCGGCCATTTCTGAGGCTGTGGCTTGGTCCCGAGTTTGCCCAGAGGAGCACACTGGTTTTTCAGATACTGGCCGTCGGATTCTTGATAACTTCCCTGGCGGGCATTCCCTTTAACTACCTGCAGGGGATCGGCCGAGTGGCGATGGCCACTAAGATCCAGGCCTTGGAACTCGCACTTTACGTGCCCTTGGCCTGGGGCTTAATAAAGCTCTGGGGTTTGGCCGGGGCGGCACTGGCCTTGACTATCAAATCGATCCTGATAACGATTCTCTATTTTTGGTTCTCTCAAAAGGTCTGCCGTATCGAGATGGCTGTTTTTGCCAAGGTGAATGTCCTGAGGGCAATCTATTCTGCGGCTCTGTGGACAGTCATCCTGCTGATCGTGACCAGATGGCGATGGGGTGTCTGGGGGTTGCTGGTGGTCAGCGTGACCATGGCTCTTATGTGCTACTTCTATATCTTGAACAGAGAAGAGAAGATATTTTTAAGAGGCACCCTGCACGGGGCTTTCGGGAGACGTTTCCTTGGCCAAAAATCATAAACCTGCGGAGTTGGCACATTAGAGCCAAGCCGCTTCTATGGCGGAACTTTATCATTCCCGAATGTCCGAAGGTCGATAAGTTTTGATGAATCCACCTGCGATACCCCGAGTGGCCATCGTCCATCCCACTTTGTCCGTGGGGGCTGGGTCCGAGGCCGCGCCGTTATGGCTGGCCACGGCCCTGAAGGATGAGGCTCGAGTGACCCTCGTCACCATGGGGGCCGTCGACCTAGCAGCTCTGAACAAGTTCTTTGGCACCGCGCTTGATCAAAGGAGCGTAGAATTAGTGTCGATTCCCCGACCACGCTGGATGAAGAGTCGCTTCGATGCGCTTCAAGGCTTTCCCCTGCATCGCTATTGCCGGAGGCACATCAAAGATCATGATGTCTGGATTTCGACCTACAACGTCATGAACTTCGGCGTGCCCGGCATTCAATTCATAGCCGATTTCAGCTTTGACGATGAGCTGAGACGGGAGTTCGACAACGTCGCGCCCGGCGTTAAGGCGTTTTGGTATAGACGATCGCCGTTACGGTCAGCCTATTTGGGACTGAGTCATCTTCTCTCCGGCAGGATTAATAAAAGCTGGAAGAGGAACTTGACCGTGGCCAACTCTGTGTGGTCGCAAAAAGTCCTCCGGGAGCGCTGTGGCCTTGACAGCAGTGTCATCTATCCTCCGGTCGTCGGCCGATTCCCCGACACGCCTTGGAAGGATCGCCACGACGGATTTGTGGTCCTCGGTCGGCTTAATCCTGAAAAAAACCTCGAGCGGATCATAGCGATTCTATCCAGGGTTCGTCACCAAGGTTTCGACGTTCACCTGCACATTTTAGGACGAATTGAAGATAATCCGTATGTGAGAAGGATCGTGCGCCTTTGCCGGGAGAATCAGGAATGGGCTTTTATGGAGGGCTTGAAGGGTGGGGCGGAAAAGGATGAATTCCTATCCAGACACAAGTTCGGCCTCTCCGGCCGGCAGCATGAACCCTTTGGGATTGCCGTGGGCGAGATGGTTAAGGCCGGATGCCTAGTTTGGGTCCCCGAGGGCGGAGGCCAGACGGAAATCGTCGAGCATCCCCAACTGACTTTCAGGGATGACGACGAGGCCGTGGACAAGATCATGACTGTTCTAAAAAGCAACAGCCTGCAAGACACGCTGCGAGCACATCTGGCTGGCCAGGCAGGCAAGTTTTCTCAGGAACGCTTCCTGACTGAAGCTCGATCGCTGTTCGTTCGGTTCTTGGAAGGATGATGGGATGACTCGCCCCCGGGTAGCCCTTGTGCATGCCTCTCCGGTCATAGGCGGGGGCCCAGAAGCTATTACCATGCAGGCCATCGCCGCCTTAGGCAAGGCGTTCGAACTGACCCTGATCACCTATGGGGACATCGATTTCCCGGCTTTCAACGCTTTTTATGGTACGGATGTCGCAACGGATGATATCAACCTGGTCAAGGTTCCCCCCCCGGTGTTCAAACGCGGTGCGGCCTTGCTCGGTTATCGCCTCGCGCGTTATTGCCAGAGCGTGGCCCATCACTTCGAGGCCATGTTTTCGCTTTACAATGGCATGGATTTTGGCCGGCCCGGTCTGCAATACATCATCGACCCCAATTTCAATTCTGAACTCGTCCAGCAGTTGAACCCCTCAACGCGCGGCAAATGGTTCTACAAAGACACGCTCTTCAGGAAAGTGTACCTGAAAACTGGGCAGCTTCTCGCACGAAGCTCTCTGGACGGATTGCGGCAAAATGTCTCCGTCGCCGATTCGGATTGGACGGGCCGGATGGCCAAGGAGCACTATGGGCTCGACTGCCGGACGCTGTACCCACCAGTTCTGGACAACGATCTCAGTATGCCCTGGGAGGCACGGGAGAACGGATTCGTCACCGTCGGCCGCATCTCTCCGGACAAGAATTTGGAAAAAATCATCGCTATCGTCCGGGGCCTGAGGGGGGCGGCTCCTGACCTCCACCTCCATATCATCGGCCGCATATATGATTCGCGTTATGCCAAACGGCTGGAAGCCTCAAGCCGGGAGGATGGCGATTGGATCCATTTTGACAAGGATGTTTCCGCCTCGGAGAAACGTGAGCTTTTAGCCCGTCATCGGTTCGGCATTCACGGCAAAGATGTTGAGCCCTTCGGCATCGGCGTGGCCGAGATGGTGCTGTCCGGATGCCTAGTTTGGGTCCCGAACGGCGGGGGACAGGTCGAGATCGTGGCCCAGCCTGAACTCATTTACGCGGACATCGAGGACGCCAAGGCTAAGATCGCGCGGGTGATGAACGATCCTGTGCGGCGGGACACCCTGCGTGCGCATCTTGCTCGGCAAGCCGGTCTGTTTTCCGTGGACAGGTTCAAGTCTGAAGTTCGCGACTTCGTCCTCGGGTTTATCCAGGAACAGGTCAATCCGGAATCGAAGGGGAGGGCCCTGTAGATGTCAACGGCGCCGAAGGTGACCGTCATTATCCCGGCCTACAATTCCGCGTCGTTCGTCGGCCGGGGTATCCGGTCCGTTCTGGAGCAGACGATGGAAGACCTCGAGCTTCTGGTCGTGGATGACGGCTCCACGGACGGAACTGCGGACGCCGTGACGGGTTTTCATGATTCCCGCTTGCACCTGCTCAGGCATTCGAGCAACAGGGGGCAATGCGAGGCCCGCAACACGGGCTTGAGGGCAGCGCGGGGCGAATGGATAGCCGCCCTGGACGATGACGATGCCTGGCCGAGGGAAAGACTGGGCAAGCTCGTCGGACTGGCACGGGATTATCCGGAGGCCATGATCGGAAGCGATGCCCTCATCTGTTTCTTCAAGCCGGGCCATGATGAAATCGTCCCGTGGAAGACCGTTCTGGAAAAAGCCGGGCTTCACCCGGGGCGACTCTATTTCCCCTCACTGGCCGATTTTGTCAAGTATGGTCTGGACGTCAAGCCGATATTTCGGCGCTCTCAGCAGCGAGATAACGGCATCTTCTTTAATCAACAACTGAGGGCTCACGACTGGCTGTATTTTTTGGCGCGGCTACACGCTGCCGGTTCATACTTCGTTTTCCTGAATGAGCCACTGTACTACTTCAGCATTCGCCAAGAGTCCCTGAGCACCAGGTACGGAACAATCGTTGCGGAGGCCGAGGGCTCACGGGTGCTTGAACGGTTTGATTGGATCGACCCGGCTACGAAAAAGGAGATAGCCCGCAACCGCCGTCGTTTCGGCTATCGACTGATCACCTCAGCCTTAAGGGAAAAGCTCTGGGCCAGGGCAATCGCCCATGCTGTAGCGGATCCCTGGAGCATTATTTTTCTCCTGGTAGATGGCCCTCGGCGCCTCGGCCGCCAGCTTTTGTTCAGAAGAATTTTGAGAAAAAGTCCGTAGCAGTGATACCCCCTACAACAACGCTTTTTATGATGACCGTCGTTTGGATAGCGTGCCATTTTCGGGCCCTCGGGGACGGCTGATGAAGAAAGAAAGCGCCAATCAGCGCCGGAGAGCTCGCGATATGTCAAGCATCGTCATAGCTTTTTACAACGTTTTTCCTCCGATATCGGGCGCCGCCTCCGTCAGCTACAACACCGCCAAGTTCATGACCGGGAAGAAAATGCTTCTTCATATCGACCGTATCCCCTCGGAATACGATCTGGAAAAGGGATTCCATGTGACGGCTTTCCCTTGCCGTACCGAGACTCATCTGACCAAGGTGCTCGACCTGTTCCGGGCCATGCCTCGGATGGCCCGGGCGATTCGCCGTCTCGATCCGGATGTTGTCGTCCTCGAAGGGGCTTCCTGGGCCGTTTACTACTGGCTGTTCTTCCGCCTTCTAGAATTTCTGAATGTGAAAACTCGAGTCGTGTATCATGCCCATAATGTGGAGTACCTTCTCAGGAGTCAAAGAAACAACAGCTTTGTGGCCTGGCTGACGCGCCGTGCCGAAGGTGCACTCCTGCGCCGCTGTCATCTTTGCACATCCGTTTCTGATGAGGATGCCTTGCACTTTGAGAGGTTATACAGGGTCAGCCCGTTGATCCTGCCCAACGGAGTCGATCCGGACAAATTTGACCGCGTCACGCCTTCAGAAGTTCAGGCGGTTAAGTCCAAATACGGCCTTGTGAAGCAGACCGTTCTTTTCATGGGACTAACGGCCTTCCCTCCCAACCAGGAAGCCATTCGGTTTCTCGTACAGGACATTTTCCCCCGGGTGATCCAGAATCGTCCCAAGGCCAAACTGGTCATTATCGGTGGGGATGTGGATATTAGGAGGAATTGGCTGATCAATCCAGGCAGCATTCCCTTCGACGAAGTGCCGGCGTTTATCAAAGCCTGCGACTTATGCGTAGCGCCGATTTTTTCCGGGTCCGGGACGCGGTTGAAAATACTGGAATACATGGCCGCCGGCAAGCCCGTTGTGGCGACGCCGAAAGGGGCCGAGGGCATACACTGTCGCGACGGCTACGACATTCTGCTGGCCCAGGATGCTGAACAATTTGCCGACCGGATCTGCCATGTCCTCAGCCATTCGCGTTCCTTCCAGAAGATTGCCGCACAAGGACGACGCACCGTGGCCAAGGACTATTCCTGGAGAAGAATCCTAGCGAGTTTTCAACGCCGAGTGGCTGAATTTTGAGAAAGGGCTGTACCTTGAAAAGAAAAGTCCTCGTTTCCGCCTACGCCTGCAATCCCGCTGGGGACCCGCAATTGCATCCGGGCGAGGATCTCGTCGGCTGGAATCTCGTGGAACAGCTTGGCAAGCATGCCGACCTTTGGGTCATCACTCATGATTACAACCGGGCGGAGATCGGAAAGGCACCTCGGGACCCGAGCCACAGGAATACGCATTTTATCTATGTGAAGCTTCCGCCCTTCCTCCGGCTCCTCTATCGGGTGAGCTTCGGCGAGCGGATCTATTACTATCTCTGGCAGATTCTTGCTTGGCGGACAGCCGTCCGCCTGTATCGCCGCGAACGTTTCGACCTTGCCCACCATTTGACCTTCGGCAACTACTGGATGCCGAGCTTCATCGGGGCCTTCCTTCCGGTGCCCTTCATCTGGGGGCCCATCGGCGGAGGCCAAAAGGTCCCTCGGGTCTTTTTCAAGGAATATTCCTTCAAAGAAAAGATTTCGGAATGGAGCAGGGACGTCGCCCAATGGGTGGGCCGGAACCTGCTCCTGTCCCGAAGAATTTGCATGCGCCGGGCGAAGCTCATCCTGGTTTGCAACCGTGAAACCAAGGCCATGTTTCCTGAAAAATATTGGCCCAAGATCCAGTACTTCCCCGTGAACGGCATCTCGCCCCGTGAGCTCGCCCGCGGTGTTCCCCGGACCAATAAAGGATCAGCGGTTCGGCTCCTGACCGCGGGCCGTCTCATCCGCCTCAAGGCTTTCGATATCGTCCTGAGGTCCTTGGCTCGAGTCGTTGAGGGAGATCCTCGTGCTCGGCTGGAAATCATCGGTCAGGGCCCCGAGGAGCCGACCTTGCGGCGGCTGGCTCAGGAGCTTGGCCTGGAGGACCGCGTTGAGTTCATTCCCTGGCTGAGCCGGAAGGATTTGCTCCGACACATGCGCGCGTCCGATGTGTTTGTTTTCGCCAGCCTGCGCGACGGAGGGGGCGCGGTCGTGGTCGAGGCCATGGCCTCCGGGATTCCGGTCGTCTGCCTTAACGTGGGAGGCCCCGGGTTTCACGTCCGGGACGCGTGGGGAATCACGATCGATCCGGGAGAGCCCGAGACGGTCGTCAAAGAAATGGGAAAGGCCATACTGAGGCTGGACCGCAGCCCGGCGCTCCGGAGAAAGATGGGCCGGAGGGGTTTGACCAGGGCTGAGAAATTCTATGTTTGGGATGAGCAGGGGGAGCGGCTCAGGGGTCTTTATCAGAGGGTCATGGACGAAAACTCGCGGACGGAATAAAATAATTCTCTGATCACCATGGGCTTTATAAGTTTTCTTTGGCTATGCATCTGGAGCGGGATGTTCTCCGAGCTCTCTAATGTCGGGTCCTCCCAGTTTTTTTCGAACCCCGTCATCTTCATCCAGGGGATGCGCTCGCTCGCTCCTTTGTTGGCCTGTTTTCTGGGCGTAATTCTTCTCGTCGGATCGAGTCGCGGGTTTTCCCTTCACACAGACACTCTGGGCTTCCTGACCATCTATTGCTGCATCGGCTTGCTGTCCTCGATTTTCATGTCGCCGGATATCGGGGTCGCGTTCTATTGGGGCGCCCTTTACCTCGCGCCCCTACTGGTCGTTCTGGTCGCCTCGGCGCAGGAGGATCCGATCGCCCTCATCCGGCGTTTGTGCGTCATCACCTATGCCGTGATCTTTATCCTCTTTCTCTTCTGCGTTCCCCAGACGATCAACATGGTTCGGGGGAGGATGCCTTTTACCCAGTTCTTCACCATGCCGTTCGGAATCGGCGACGTCAGGGTCAACGGCGTCGGCCGCTACGCACTGATCGTGGGCATTGTTTCGTTTGTCCGGATGAACTTTGCCAAGAAAAAGCTCAAGGTCTTCTGGATTTTTTTTGTGGCCATGTCCCTGGTCATGATGGCCTACACCCGCTCCCGGACGACGCTGCTCGGTCTGGCGGTGGTCAGCCTGCTCTTCGCTTACATCCAGAAGGCCGATTGGCGTTTTTTTCTGGCCGGCCCGGTCAGCGCTTTTGTGCTGTGGACCTCGGGCTATAAGTGGAGAGCCCAACAGCACGTCGAAAAACTGCTCAGTCTTACCGGCCGAGAATACACCTGGCAGAGAGGGCTGGAGCAGGTCGGGCGATCGCCGATTTACGGCTGGGGGTTCCATGCCGACCGTCTGCTTCTCCACAGCGAGCACATGCACAATTCTTATCTTCATGCGGCCATTCACAGCGGCATCCTGGGGGCTTTGTTTTTCTTGGCCGGCGTCATCTCAGTTTGGTTGATCGCTGTGAAGCGGGGTCTTCTCAAGAACTTGAAATATCTCCAGGGCGACGATAAACCGTTTCTTTTGGAATCTGTCCTATTGACCGGGTATCTTACGGCTCGGAGCTTATTCGAATCCACGGCCGCGTTCTACGGCGTAGATTTGCTCGTTTACCTTCCGGCCGTGGCCTATATCCTCGTTTGGCTGAGAATGAACCCGGACCTTGGAACGTCATCCGCCAAATAGCCGGGATTTCGCCGCTTCCATGAAGAAAGTTTCGATTCACACCATGTACTTCCTGCCGGAGTTCGGCAGTGCGCCCATCCTTATGAACGAATTGGCGTCCCATCTGGCCCACAAGGGGTATGAGGTCGAGGTCATGACGACACTACCCCGGCCGCCGCATGACAAGGATTACCCGCGCCGCCTATATTATAAAGAGGAACGGGACGGCTTCCCGGCCAAGCGGGTCATGACCAATTTCACCAAGAACCCCCTGGGGCGTCTTGTGGCCTGGTCGCTTTATACGCTGGCCTCTTTCATCAACCTGCTCTCGATCCGACGGGGGGATGTGCTCTTCTTGAGACTACCGCCTCTTCAGCTCGGGATCACCGGGATCCTGGGGCGGGTGTGGCGGCGGGCCCCGTTCATCCTCAACGTCCAGGATATCCATCCCGACCTGTCCATCGAATCCGGGATCCTGCGGAACCCGCTGGCCATCCGGCTGGCCCAGGGGTTCGAGAAATGGACCTACAAGCATTCTCCGACCATCGTCGTCATCAGCGAGGGTTTCAAAAAGAACCTGATGGACAAGGGCGTGCCGGCATGGAAGATCCATGTCATCCCGAACTGGGTGGACACGGATTTTCTGAAGCCGATGGGAAAGGACAATCCGATCAGCCGCAAATACGGGCTGGATAACAAGTTCACGGTCATGTACTCGGGCACAATCAGCATCAGCTCCAACCTGGCCTTGGAACGCGTCCTTGAAGCGGCCAAGCTTCTCGAGCCCGAGAAAGATGTGAGGATCATCATTGTGGGGGAAGGACTGAAGAAGCAGAGTCTCGAGGACAAGGCCCGAGCCTTGGGTCTCAAGAATGCCGTATTCCTCCCTTTTCAGCCCTATGAGACCCTTCCGGGATTGTTGTCCTCGAGTGACGTTCTGCTCGTCCCCCTGGACCGGGAGAAATCCCATCTCTCGGTTCCCTCGAAGGTTTATAATTTCATGGCGGCGGGCCGGCCGATCCTGGGGCTGGCCGACCGGTCGTCCGAGGTCGCGGGCCTCATCGAGTCCACGGGGTGCGGTGTGTGTGTCGAGCCCGATGACCCTCAGGCCATCGCGGCGGCCGTGCTGTACCTGAAAAAGTCTCCGGCGGTCGTCGAAAAGTGCGCGGCCAACGGCAGAAGATACGCGGAGACGATGTTTTCGAAGAACGTGGTTCTGAAACAGTACGAGGAATTGATAGAATCGGTATGAGAAAAGAGATGGCCACGCCCGAGAAGAGGCTCGCCATGACAGGGGAAGAGAGATCACCACGTCGTCTCGCAAGCGCGAGACTCCTCGTGATGACGTTAAATTGTCATCGCGAGCGAATGAAGTGAGCGTGGCGATCTCTTTCTCTGGAATGGATACAACTGCCGGATAACAGAAATGGCAAAGAGATCATCACGTCGTCTCGCAAGCGCGAGACTCCTCATGATGACAAGGAGACGATTGGCGATGACAATGAATAGAATGGCAATGACAAAGGAGATAAAAAATGGATTGGAAAAAGACGAAAGTCCTGGTAACCGGCGGAGCTTCGTTCATCGGTTCGACTCTGGTCGATCAGCTCCTGGACAAGGGGGCCAAGGTCCGAGTCGTGGATGACCTGACCAGCGGCCGCAGGGACAACATCAAGGGTCACATCAAGTCCGGACGCGTCGAGTTCATCAAAGCCGACCTGCGCAACCCGGGCGTCACCCGCGAGGCGGTGAGGAGGATGAACGTCGTCTTCCATCTGGCCGCCGACCACGGCGGGCGAGGGTACGTCGACCTCCATCAAGCCGGTCCGGCCTCGAACCTGTTCCTGGACGGGCTGGTCTTTTGGGAAGCGCACCGGGCCGGAGTGGAACGCGCGGTCTTCGCTTCGTCGGGCTGCGTCTACCCGAACTTCCTTCAGGGCGACGTCAACAAAGAGATCTATCTCACCGAGGACAAGGTCACGCCCCCCTACGACGCCGACAACTTGTACGGCTGGGCCAAGCTCATGGCCGAGCTGACCCTCAAGGCTTATCACAAGGAATATGGGATGAAGACCGCTTCCTGCCGGTACTTCACCGTTTACGGGCCGCGCGGCGTGGAGAATCACGCCGTCATCGCCATGATTGCCCGGGCCTTCATCAAGCAGGACCCCTTCGAGGTTTGGGGCGACGGGACGCAGGTCCGCAATTGGACCTATGTCGATGACATTGTCAGGGGGACGATCCTCGCCGCTGAAAGGATCGAGGACGGCACGCCCGTCAACCTGGGCACGATGGAAAGGATCAAAGTTATCGACGCGGTGCAAGAAACGTTGAGGTACACAGGGCATAAGGCCCAAATCAAGTTCCTGCCCAACATGCCCGTCGGCCCTCTCAATCGCGTGGCGGACAACAGCCTGGCCAAGAAGCTCCTGGGCTGGGAGCCGAAGTACAAGTTCGTGGACGGCCTGCACAAGACGATCGATTGGTACTTCGCCGATAGAAAAGTGGAGGATGTGAAGAAGATTTTTGCCTCCAAAAAGTTGACGGAGAGGTGACGCGAAGCGTCATCCCGAGGAGCTTTACGACGTGGGGATCTCATCGTCCAATAAAAAGAAAGGACCGTGGCGATCTTACTACCTTTGGGATTGCCGCGTCATCTTCGATGTCTCCAAATGACTATGGAAAGAGATCGCCGCAGCGCAAGAGCGCTTCGCGATGACATGTGATGAAGGATGAGGTCGCCACGCGGCAAGAGCCGCTAGCGATGACCCTTCGGGTCAGCTTCGGCCTTCGACCTCGGCATTGAATGATTCCTCGCAATGACAATGGAAAGAGATCGCCACAGCGCAAGAGCGCTTCGCGATGACCAAAGGAAATGAAGCGCTTCATTAAGTACTGGCTGCCGCCGATCGTCTGGGCGGCGCTCTTTTTCCCGTTGTTCAACCATTACCTGAGTCAGCCCTTCCTCTACCGCTGGGTGATGGCCGTCATGAAGTGGTTTTTCCCCGAGAGATGGCACGGGATCGGGGGCGTTGTCTATATCGTTGTGAGAAAAAGCCTTCATTTTCTGGAGTACGCCATCCTGGCCTACCTTCTGTTCCGCGCTTTTCGAGCCGAGCACCTGGAGCGCTGGCGCCGGTCATGGGCCTTGCCCGCCGGGCTCGTCGCCTCGGCCTACGGCCTCCTGGACGAGGGCTTGCAGACGCTGGTCCCCGACCGTCACGGGTCATTGATCGACTGGGCCGTGGACTCGGTCGGAATTCTCTGCCTGCTCGGCCTGGTCTATGAACGTCGGGACAGAGAGACCCCGTTTCCCCGGGCCCTCTTCCTGAAGCGTCCCTTTGATATCGTTCTCTCCGGCGCCGGCATCCTCCTGTCCTCGCCGCTCTGGGTTCTGTTCAGCCTCATCATCTGGCTCCAGGATCGGGGTCCGGTCTTCTACTCTCAGGAGCGCGTGGGCCGGGACGGCCGGATCTTCAAAGCCGTCAAGTTCCGATCCATGATCAAGGACGCGGAGAAAGGCCGGGGCGCGGTCCAGGCCGTCGAGCGTGACCCGCGCGTGACCCGCTTCGGCCGGATCCTTCGGGCGACGGCCATGGACGAGCTCCCGCAACTCCTCAACATCTTCCAGGGGGACATGAGCTTCGTCGGACCGCGAGCGCTTCGCCCCGAGGAGCGCGAGGTCCACGGCAGGGACAACGTCAAACGGATCGAGGACATCCCGGGTTACGCCGAGCGCATCACGGTCAGGCCGGGCTTGACCGGCCTGGCCCAGATATTCCTGCCCGGGGACGCCCCCCGATGGAAGAAGTTCCAGCACGACCGCTTCTACATCCAGAACCGGAGTTTCTGGTGGGACATCGAACTCGTCATCCTGTCTTTCGGCGTCACGTTCCGCGGCACGTGGGAGTCCCGCCAGAAGAAGATTTGACATGCCCGGAGGCCTTGGGCGATAATGCACGCATATTTGGCCGAACGATGTTCTTCCCAAGTTTCGCTTTTTAGGAAATCTTCCTTTGTCCGTCAAGGCAAAAGGCACAATGACAGACTATGATGTCCTCGTCGTCGGGGCCGGCCCGAGCGGTCTGCAAACAGCCCGGCGCCTCGCGGAGCAAGGTCTGGACGTCCTCGTCCTGGAGAAGAAGAGCCGGATCGGAGAAGCCGTCAACTGCACCGGCCTTATCGGCACCGAGCTTTTTGGCGAGTTCGGCCTCAACCCGGATTCCATCCTCCGCGAGGTCCAGGAGGTCAGGCTTGTTTCGCCCGGGGGAACCTCCCTGGATTACCGGCATCCGAAGTGTTTCGCCTGCGTCGTGGACCGCGAGCGTTTTGACCGGGGCATCGGGGATGAAGCCCGGGCGGCCGGCGCCCGGATCAGGACCGGGGCCGCGGTCGAGGATATTTCCCAGATCAGGGCCGGGGTCGAGGTCAAGGCCCGCGGGGCGGACAACGAACCCCTCAAGGCCACAGCCCGGGTGGCCGTCGTCGCCACGGGCATTCATCAGGACTTAAGCCGGAAATTGGGCCTGGGCAGGCCGAAGCGCCATTTGTACGGAGCCCAGGTCGAAGTCGATGTTCCGAGCGAGGAGATGCTCACCATATTCGCCGGGAACTCCATCGCGGCGGGCGGGTTCGCCTGGGCCGTCCCGTCCCGGCCGGGGATGGCCAAGTTCGGCCTGATCACCGACCGCGATGCCAAGCGGAGTTTTCGAGCGTTCCAGGACGGTTACCTCGCCGGGAAGACGGTCCGAATCGAAGAGAACATGGTGAGCTATAAGCCCATCGCCCAAGGGTTGGCCTCGCAGACTTTCGGCCCCAGGATTCTGGCCGTGGGCGAAGCCGCCGGACAGGTCAAGACCACGACCGGCGGGGGAGTGGCCTTCGGGCTCCGGTGCGCGGAAATCGCCGCGGAAGTCATCGCCCGCCGGATCAGGAAGGGCCCGATGGGCGAGGCGAGCCTGGCCGAATACGAGAAACTCTGGAAAAGGGAATTGAGGGTCGAGATTCTCCTCGGATATTATGCCCGGAGAATATGGTCGAAAATGACAGACTCTCATATCGAGAGGGTCTTCCAATTTGCCCGTCAGGACGGCGTCATTCCCATCATTCGGGAAAAGGGTGACTTCGACCGGCACAGCGACCTTATCCTTGCCCTGGTCCGGCGGTTCAACCTGTTCGGCATCCTGGACGGACTCGTGCTCCGAATTCCCGGTCTCCTTTAATTTTCAGCGATGAAATTCCCACGCGTCGTCATCGGTTGGGGACTCCTGCTCCTCGCTGCCGCGGGTCTCCATGGGCAGACTGCCGCGGTGTTCGACGGCGAGATCAAAGAGATCGTTCAAAAGACCCGGTTCATGGTCGGGCCGATTCGCTTCTACCCGCTCTTCAAGTTTTCATATTTTTCCTGGGTGTCCAACATTTTCGGGTTGACCGACCCCGCGGCCGCCCTGTCCGATGTCGTGATCACCCCCTCTCCGGAATTGACGGCTTATATCCTTTATAAAAGGTCCCTCATCCTGTCCTTCAACGAGAACCCCGAGTACCACTTCTTCCTGACCCAAGCGACGTATCGCGGGTTCACCAACGGATACCGGGCCGAGGCCAAGCTCCTGCTGTTCAACCGGTTCATCCTTTCCGGCCGGTACGAATTCTTGACCCAGAGATCGCTGGGCTATCTCGAGTTGGGCCGGATTGTTCAAGGCGTTTCGGACGCATTCAACGTGCAAGTCTTGAGCCAGACGGCTCGCGGGACTTCCCTGATCTTGAGAGGCTCACGCCGCCGCCTCACGTTCCAGGATATCCTTGTTAAGGGGGAGCAGGTCTCGCCGGACCTCAACCGCGATGAGCTCTCGGCCGGCGCCGAGATCAGTTATCGCCTGTTTTCGGCGACCGATCTTTTCGTTCGGTCGACCTACACGGAGTACACTTTTCTGGAGGAAGTCTCAAAATATCGAACGTCGAGATCCTACGACGTCCTGACCGGACTGCGTTTCCCCGGCAACGGCTGGATTCGCGGCTCCCTGAGTCTCGGGTACAAGAAGTTTTTGTTCGAGACACAGGGCGAGCGGGGTTTCAGCGGGTTGGTCGGAGACGCCGGACTGGAATTTCGCATGGAAAACCTGGGGATCATCGAGCTTACCCTCAGCCGGGATAACTCTTTTTCGGTTTGGAGCAATTTTCCCTATTTTATTGATAATTATATCTCTACCCGGCTGACCGTTCGGACCTTGGACTGGCTTTTTCTCCGTTTGGGCGGCCAGTACGGCCTGCTCGATTATCCGGAGCAGAGCATCCTCTCGGCTCCGAGTCCCTCGACTTCCCCGGGAACCATTCGCGACACCTATGTGACCGCATTCGGGGGGGGTATCCTCCGATTGACACGGACGTTCGGGATCGGCTTGACGTACCAGAGATGGCTCCGGAATTCGCCCCTGCTGGGCTATGATTTTAAAGGTTACCTTATCTCGATCGACATCGTGCGGGACTTCTAAGGAGCGGCCGGCCTGTGTTGAAAAAACTCCCTATTAAAGGGATAATGATCATGCTTGAGATTTGCGAGGCCATACATGAAAGCTTATAAGGGGACAGCCATCCTATTAGGCTTATCGGCTTTTTTCCTGAGCTTTTTGCCGATTTTCGCCGTATCCCAGGAAATTCCTATTCCCGAATACCGGATAGGGCCGGGCGACCTCATCGACATCAAGGTTTTCGGCGTCGAACAGCTCAACACCACGGTCCGAGTCTCGGAGTCGGGCAAGGTCACGCTCCCTCTTCTTGGTGAAGTCGAAGTGGGCGGCCTGACCAAGCCCGACCTCGAGAAAAGACTGGCTCAGCTTCTGAGCAGGGACCTCGTCGACCCTCAGGTGGCGGTTTTTATCAAGGAATATGCGAGCAACGTGGTCTACGTCCAGGGCGCGGTCTCCAAGCCGGCGTCCTATCCTCTTCTGGGGCGGCAGACCCTGCGTCAGATCATCTCTCAGGCGGGGGGCTTCACGCCCAATGCCGGGGACGAGATCATCGTCATCCGTCAGCTTCCGAGCGGCGGCACGTCCATCAATATTTCCGTTGATGACCTCATGATCAAGGGCGACCCCAAGGTCAACATCCCCCTCGAGCCGGGCGACGTCATCAATGTTCCCGCGGACCGGGTGATCATCATCTACGTCCTGGGCCAGGTCAGGAATCCCGGCGCCCAGGAATTCAAGAAGAGCTCTCTTCCGACCCTGCTCAAGGCGATCACCAGGGCCGGCGGGTTCGGCGATCGGGCGGCCAAGGGCGATATCCGCATCAAGCGCAAGGACGCCAACGGCAAGGATACCGAGATCAAGGTCAACGCCAAGGACATTCTCAACGGCAAGAAGCCCGATATGGTCCTTTGGCCCGAGGATATTGTTTACGTGGGTGAGACGATCTTCTAGGATCGACATCGAACATCATTCTCTTGTTTGCATGGGGTAGCTGCTATGGTCAACAAGCCGGAAAAGACTAACGAAATCGACCTCCTGGCGCTGTGGCGTATTTTCATCAAACGGCGATGGGTCGTTTTGACCCTGGTCCTCTTTGCCGTAACTATGTCGGCCATCCTGTCGTTCACGGCCACGCCGATCTACGAGGCAACGGCGACGATCCTCATCGAGAACCAGCGGCCGTCGGGCTTAAGCATCCAGGAGCTGTTCAGCGACCAGAACTACTTCGCTTCGGATTATCAGGGCCTCTATTTCAACACCCAGCTGGAGCTCATTCGCAGCCGCGGCCTGGGCGAGCGGGTGGCCAAGAAGCTCAACCTCGCCAACCGGCCCGACTTCCAGCAGAAGATCGTGACGCCCATGGGCATCCTGCGCTCGATCAAAGATTTCGTGACCCTGAAATGGCTTCGTTCGTCCAAGAGCGACTCCGGTTCGTCGGGGACGGGCGCCGCGCCCGCCGATTTTACCGCGGAGCGAAACTCCATCCTGGCCGCAGAGATCATCGGCAAGCTCAAGGTGGACGTCGTGGAGCGGACGGGGCTGGTCAACGTCAGCTACCAGTCCCCGAACCGGGGCCAGGCGGCGGAGATCGTCAACGCCCTCGTCGATGAGTTCTATGATTTCTCGATCGAGACTCGCTACGAGGCGACCCAGCAGGCCTCCGAATTTCTGAGCGAGCAGATCGCCCAGCTTAGGGAGGACCTGGCCGTCAAGGAGCGCGAGCTCCAGAAATACGGCCAGGAAAAGAACCTGATGGTCCTCAACGACAAGGAGGACACGATCGTCGGTAGGTTCTCGGAGATGAACAATTCCTACACTACGGCCCAGATCAACCGGGTCAAGAAGGAGGCCGCCCTCAAGGAGCTACGGGACCTCAACGTCGAGACCCTGTCCAACTCCCAGAGAGTGAACAGTCCCACGGTCAACTCCCTCCTGCAGTCCTTCCTCCAGACCAAGAACGAATACCAGGAAAAACTGAGGCTCTTCCGGGAGACCTACCCGGAGATGCAGAGGATCAAGGCCCGCATGGACAGCCAGAGGTCGGAGCTGCAGAACGAGATCAAGAACGCCGTGTCAGCGGCCGAATCCGAGTACCGCACGGCCGTCGAGGAGGAATCCTCCCTCAAGAACCTCATGGAGAACCAGAAGCAGACCGTGCTCAGCACCAACAGCAACAAGATCCTGTACAACGCCCTGCAGATCGAAGTCGATAACATGAGGACCCTCCTGGCCTTCCTGGTGAACAAGCAGAACGAGACTCAGGTCTCGGCCCGCATCACCGGACAGCGGACGAGCAACATCCGCATCATCGACAAGGCCCTCATCCCGGAGAGCCCCATCTCGCCCAACATCAAGAAGAACCTGATGATGGCCCTCCTCCTCGGCTTTTTCCTCGGGCTGGGGCTGGCCTTCGCCGTCGAGTTCATGGACACCTCGATCAAGTCCCCCGAGGACGTGGAAAAGCTGGTCGGCCTGCCCTCGCTCGGGATCGTTCCCAGCTTCAACCTGGAGGGGCCGGCCAAGAACCTCTACCTCGACTATTATTCCTACGGACATAAGGACAAGCTCGTCGAGGACATCAAGAAGGCCGGGCGGGAGACACCCGTCGAGCTGATCAACCATTATTATCCCAACCTGGCCGTCTCGGAGGCCTATCGGACCATCCGGACCTCGATCCTTTTTTCGCATGCGGACCGGGAGGCCTCCCAGGTCATCACCTTCAGCAGCGCTTTTCCCCAGGAGGGCAAGTCGACGACCACCTGCAACATGGCCGTCAGCTTCGCTCAGCTGGGCGATAAGGTCCTGATCATCGACGCCGACCTCCGGCGGCCGCGCCTCCACCGCATCTTCAAGACGCGCAACGTCCAGGGGCTGAGCAACGTCCTCACCGGCCGGGTCCCGCTCAAGGAAACGATCCAGAAGACCTTCGTCGAGAACCTGTGGCTCCTCCCGAGCGGTCCCATCCCCCCCAACCCGGCCGAGCTTCTGAACTCGGCCCGGATGCGCCAGGTGATCGGCCAACTCAAGGAGAACTTCAGCTACATCTTCATCGATTCGCCCCCCATGCTGTTCGTCAGCGACGCGGCCATCCTCAGCTCCCTGTCCGACAGCACGGTCATCGTCCTCCGGCCGGAGAAAGCCCACCGCAAGGCGTTCCTGAGCGCGATCTCCGAGATCCAGCGGGCCAAGCCCAACCTCATCGGGGTCATATTCAACGACGTCAACTACAAGAGAGCCATGTACTCTTACGACCAGTACCGATACCATTACCGCGGCAAGGATTATCAGCCCGGCTCCGATGAGGACGCCCGATTCCTGGATGGATAAGAAACGGCCGGGAAACACATGAGTCCTCGTCGAGAGTCCGGAACGAGAGGTGAGCATGATTGACCTGCACTGCCATATCCTGCCGGGGCTGGACGACGGTTCTCCGGACCTGGACGTGTCGCTGGCCATGGCCCGCCTGGCCCAGCAGGACGGAATCACGGACATCGTGGCCACCCCCCACCTGTTCCGGGGCGTCTCCCAGCTGACGGATCTGAGCCTCATCGAGAAAAAGCAGAAGGAGCTCCAATCCGCGCTCGACCGGGAGAAGATCCCGCTCCGCATCCATTGCGGCGTGGAGATCCGCTTCTCGCACAACCTTCTGGATGAGATCAAGAAACACCGGTCGAGCCTCGTCCTGGCCGGCAGTTCCTACATGTTCATCGAGTTTCCCTTCGAGTACGTCTATTCGGGGGTCAAGGACGTCTTTTTTCAAACCATGAGCGAGGGCATCGTCCCGATCATTACCCATCCGGAACGATGCTCCGGTTTCATTACCCATCCGGAAATCCTGTTCGAGCTCGTGGAAATGGGAGTCCTGGCCCAGATCAATGCCGGAAGCGTGATCGGCCGATACGGCAGTCAGATCAAGGAGGCGGCCTTTCTCTTCCTGGGCCTGAACTGCGTTCATTTCATGGCCAGCGATGCGCACGACACCAAGAACCGTCCGCCCGTCCTGTCCGGGGCGCTCAAGATGGTCGAGGCGGCGGTGGGGGCGGAGGCGGCTCGATCCCTGGTCGAGGACAATCCCCGGGCCGTGCTCGAGGACAAGCCCATGCCGTTCCAGCCGGAACCAATCCCTCCGGAACCCGCCGAGAAAAGACACCTCCACCTGAAAATTCCTTCCTTCTTCAAATCGAAGAAAACCGAATGACGCATCAAAGAGCGGATCATGGCCTTTAAACTGCCCTTCCTCAATCGCTCCCGAGTTCCGGACCAGCCCGGAACCGCGCGGGGCGGCATCAAGGGGGGGGACATCATCCTCTACGGACTCATCGGGCTCATCGTTTTCGCGCCCCTGCCGCAGGGGTCCGTCCTGGAATGGGCGGTGATGATCATGGAGTTGGCCGCACTGTTTCTCGTCGCGGCCGGACTCTGGCGCAGCCCCAAGCCGGTCGTCAACCCCTATTTGGAGAAAGCCCTGCGATGGCCGCGTCGGCTCTTCCTGGCCTTTGGGGCGATCGTGGTCCTGCAGATCCTGCCACTGCCCAAGTTCTTGGTGAGGCTCCTCTCCCCGGGATCATACTCCTATCTGAAGACCTTTTCTCCCGGGTTCGGCCGCTCGGGCTTCGCCAGATTGTCGCTCGCGCCGGGGCAGACCCTGCGCCAGGGATTGCTGGTCCTGGCCTTTTTTCTCGTGGGCATGGTCATCATCCGCAACGTCTCCCGATTCGCGCAGATTCAGAAGCTCATCACGGCCATGATCCTGGTGGGCGTCTTCGAGGCCCTCTTCGGGTTGTTCGAGCTCTCCGCCGGAAAGCCGAGCCTTCTCTTCTTCTCCAAGACGATCCACCTTGATTCCGTGACCGGGACCTTCGTCAACCGGAACCACCTGGCCGGCTACCTGGAGATGGTCTTGCCCCTGGCCATGGGATTGATCCTGTCCCGGGCCGGCCTGTTCGCCGCAAGTGATCCCAAGAGCCGAGTCAGATTGAGAGAGATTCTGCCCCGGCTGGGAGGGAAGGCCCTGGCCATCAACATCCTCCTCGTCCTGGGAGTTCTGGTGATGGCCGTGGGACTGATCAGATCCCGGTCCCGCTCGGGCGTGTTCCTGCTCTTTTTCAGCTTCCTCCTTTTTGGAGAGATCATCCTCTTTCATTTCAGCGGGGCCAGGGAGCGGCAGAAGATCTCCCGGAACTTCATCAACATCTCGTTCATTATCGTCCTCGTCTTCTCGGCGTACATCGGCCTCGGAGCCGTGATCAACCGGTTCATGGAAGACGACACCCTGTTCAAGGGCGGCCGGACGATCTTCTGGGGCAACGTGGTATCCATCGTCAGCGATTTTCCCCTGTTGGGAACCGGGCTGGGGAGCTTCGAATCGGTTTATCCGTACTACGACAAGAGCGGATTCGAGATGCGGCTGACTCACGCCCACAACGATTACTTGGAGGCCGCCTCGGAGGTCGGGCTCCTGGGCGCGGTCTGCCTGTTCGCCGGCGTCATCTTCCTTGTCGTCAAGATCTTTCTCACCTGGCGCGAGCGGCGGAGCCTGGAGATCAAGGGCCTGGCCTTGGGCGGATTCGTCTCGCTGGTCGTCATGCTTTTCCACAGCCTGACGGATTTCAACCTTCACATCCCGGCCAATGGCCTGCTGTTCGCCATGATTTTGTCTTTGACCGCGGTGACGGTCTACCATAAAAAAACAGGATGAGCCTCGACCCGGAATTCTAACGGAAGAAACGGAATCCGATGAAGAAAACGCTCGTCACGGCGGCTCTGGTGGTCGGAGCCGGGATTTGCGTCCTCCTTTATTTCAGCGTTCACGACACGTTCAAAGCCGGCGATCCGAACCTGGACCCTCAAGCCAGACTGCTCAGCCTCCGCCGGGCGGAGCAACTCTACCCTTGGAACGAAGACAGCTTCGAGCAGGAGGGCATCGCTTTGCTCAGCAGGGGCATGGACAACATGGCCGATTTTCCGAGCGCCCGGGCGGACATCCTGCGGGCCTACCAGAGTCTTCGACAGGCTCTCCGGCTCGACCCCGGCTCGGCCATGGCGCACTTCTACTATGCTAAGACACTCAACCTGATGAAGTACCTGGGCCAGGAGGGAGAGGGCAGTTCCTTCCAGGAATTCCAAAATGCGGCCCTGCTGGCCGGTCCCAACCGTCAGTTGAGCAAGGCGATCGGGATGGCCCTCCTCAGCCAATGGGGCGCCCTCTCGGCCGAGGAGAAGCAGTTCGCCGAGGACCTGATGAAACGGGCCCTGGATAATCAAGACGAGGCGGGTTTCCGGGAGGTCCTCTATCTCTGGGACCTCAACATCCACGACTACGCGGTCATGGAGAACCTCACGCCGGAATCGCCGGCTCTTCTTCGGCTCTATGCCCAATTCCTCGGGGAGAAGTCCTTGTCCCTGGAGGCCAGGCACAAAGCTCTGGCCCGGGCCGAGAGTCTGGACTATGACCGGGCCTGGAAGGATTACGAGGCGGCGCAGAACCTGGCCAAGTACGGTCAGACATCGGACGTCGTCGAGCGCCTCTTGTCCTGCCTCGGTACGCTGAAACAGATCAGGTTCTTTGCTTTTCTTGCGAAAAATGAGAGCGTCGGCGTCGATATCGAAAAGAAGTCCACGCTGGTGATGACGGCTTCCTTGGAACTGGCCAAGGCCCGGCTGGAAGCGACGCGAAAGCTGGACGAGGCCCAGGAGCCTCTGCGGACCTACCTGGCCATGGAGAACAACTTCAACCAGGTCACGGATTTGGAATCCTACCTTAAGGATCTGAGGATCATCCCGGAGAAGGAGGGCGAACTCTCGTTCCGAGACATTCCTCAGCTATCCTTCGAGATCTATCTGATGTTCAAGCTCCACAAGTACCGCCAGATCATCGCTCTGGGCTCCCAGCTCCAGCGCACTCTTCTCGCTCCCGAACCGGCGGTCCGGAAGGACCTTTCGGAAATTTTCCAGCTTGTGGGAGATTCCTACCTCAAGCTCGATTTTGTTTACGAGTCCGAAGCGTTCTATGAAAAGGCCCTGGAGCTGACTCCCCAGAACGTTGAAGTCCTCTTCCGCCTCAAGCGCTATTACGAACGCCGCAATGACCTGGATAAAATTCAAGATGTCGACCGCCGGCTGGCATCCCTCCTCAGCGCCGGGCAGGTTTCCCCCCAAGCGCGAACGATTCCCAAGGGAGGGACTTTCGACCAGCCCCTCCTCCTGAACCTGAACCAGAAAAGAGTGCGGCTCGAATTCAAATTTGCGGCGCTCCCCGAGAATTCCCGGCCGCTGGTCGGCGTCTATCTTAATGATCGAGTCTATTGGGAGGATTATCTCAAAGAGCCGCGCCTCGTCCTTGACCTGGATTGTCAAGAAGGAATTAACAAATTGCAGGTGAGCGCGGTCAACGGCCCCCTGGTCATCACGGGGCTGAGCGTATCGGCTTTGGCCGAGACGCCGGTCGAGGCGGAAGCCGGCTCCCTGACCATAGAAAAAAAATCCGTCAATAGACCTTGACAGTTTAAGCGTCGGAAGTTATCATAATAAAGCTATTTTTTAGGAGATGGGCTAAATGAAAAATTTTCTAAGGAAGCGGAGTGTTGTTTGCGCCGTGCTTGTCTGTACGGTCGTTTTCTTCGCGGAGCCGTTGGTCTTTGCCAATAGCGTTGCGAAAGGAAACCTGACCGGCTTCATCTATGACAAGGACGGAACGACCCCGGTGGAGGGCGCCGTGGTCAAACTGAAGAACCTTGCCAGCGGCTCGGTTTTTGAAAGCTCCAAGTCCGACAACTCGGGAGCTTTCAGCATGGTCGGCGTCGACCAGGGCATGTACATCTTCGGCGTATCGTCTGTCAAGGGCGATTTCAACGCCGAGGAAGTCCTGGGCATCGCCGGGAATGAGACCGCCAAGCTGGCCGTGGCCTTGAACCCCGATGCCGCGGAAGTGGATCCCAAGAACGAATCCGCCCCCGCGATCGCCGGAGAAAAGTGGGTCGGCACGGTCATCAGCTTCGATGCCGCGACCAAGATGGCGCGCGTCTTCATTAACAAGGGCCAATTGAAGCAGGACGAGGAGTTCCACGTCAAGGGCGATAAGAAGAAGCACAACTCCGACACCGATTTCTGGCAGAAAGCCAAGGGCATGCAGCAGAACGGTCTGGCTGTCAACAAAGCCGTTGCCGGCCAATACTACAACCTCATCCTGGACAAGACTCCCTTGGATAACGATTTTCTTTATGTGAAGAAGAGCAAGGGCCTGATCGCCTTCTTCCTGAGCCCCCTGGGCCTGGCCACGATCCTGGCAGGAACCACGGCCGCCGTTATCGCCGTGGTCACGCCTGCCACGAAGGCTTCCGCGGATCGCCGCTAGGTCTCATTCTCGATCAGCCCGCATTTTAAGCTCTCCCCTCGGGATGAGAGTTTTTTCCGGGGGGGGAGAGTGGTAAAATATCCCGCATGATGATTCCGAGCCGCATGCGCCGGGGGCTCGGTCTGCTGGTTTCGCTCTGTCTCTCGGCCCTTGCCCTTTCCCAGGGCGCCGTGCCCCGAAGTCCGGGAGCCCAACGCGTCTATGACGCCCTCGACCGGCTCCGCCTGGCGGCGAGCCAGCCGGTACCCTCCGCGCCTCGGTCAGTGGCCATCAGCGACGCCGACCTGAACGCTTACATCAGCTATCGAATCCTGTCCGAGAAGGAAGAGGTCCTCCGCGACCTCCACTTGAAAGTCTTCCCCGCTAATCGCGTCGAGGGGATGATGTTCCTCGACCTGACCAAGATCGGGGCGCCCTCCTTTCTGCGGCCGAACCTGCATTTCTATTTTTCGGGCCGGCTGATGAGCCAGGATTCGCGGATCAAGTTCGAGGTCCGCGAGCTGTTCCTCGAATACAAGCCTGTTCCCGTCTTTCTTCTGGACATCGCCTTTTACATCGCCTCCAAGACGCAGAAGCACGGCCCGGCGGGGCTGGCCGACTGGTACAAGCTTCCCCTGGGTATCCGGGACATCGTCACCCAAGAGGGCCGCATCATTTTCTACTACTGACCGGGACCGGAGGAATCCGCCGTGATCCGCATCATCCGAGGGCAATACAAGGGCCTGGCTTTGAAGCGCGTGGCCGACCCGTCCGTCCGGCCCATGCCCCAGAAGCTCAAGGAAGCCCTCTTTCAAATCATTGAACCGCGGATTCCCGGGAGCGCCTTTCTCGACGGATTCGCCGGCACGGGTTCCGTGGGCATCGAGGCCCTGAGCCGCGGCGCGGCCCTGGCCGTTTTTATCGATGAATTCTATCCTTCAATCAAGATCCTCAAGCAGAACTTGGCCAAGCTCGAAGCCGAGGACAAGGCCCTGGTCCTGCATCAGGAGTTCAACCGGGCCGTGATCCGGCTGGCCAAGGACAAGGCCTTCTTCGACATCGTTTTTCTCGACCCGCCCTACCGGCTCCTGGACGAACGGAATCCGCTCCGCGTGGTGCGCAAGCGGGCCATCCTCAAGCCGGGAGGGATGGTCCTCCTCAGGCGACATCGCAAGACGCGCTTTGACGTTGACGATTTCGAGCGAAATAGAACGCTGACCCTGGGGGACGACTCGATCGATTTCTTCGGTTGAGTCGGAGTCCCAAGGCGTCGAGCGCCTCTCCCGCCCATGGCCCCGGGGCGAATTCCCTTGAAACGGTCGAGGCCAAGCCCCGCGGCAGCCATGTCTGGGCCCGGCCCGGGCGAAGACAGGAGCGACCTTGCGCCCCGAGACCTCCTGGCATAAAATGAGTCACGGTTCGTCCCCATGAAACGGAACGAGAGAGAATGAGCAAGAAAATCGAGGGTCAGGCCTCAAGACAAACGTCGAACTTCTTGGCCGAGGACGATCTTTTTGGCGGTTTTGCCCGGGTCCGCGGCACCTCTCTGTTCCTGGGCAAATACTCCCTGTCGGAAGTGGGCGCGGTCCTGGGCAAACGCGGCTTTTTCAAAGAGGCGCGCAAGCGCGGCCTGTGGCCCCTGACCTATGATATGGACAGCTCGGAGTTCCCCGCCCAGAGGTTCCAGATCTTTTTTCAGGATAAGAAGCCCGAGAACCTGATCATGGATCTGAAGCTCAAGGAAGCCCCGTTCCACCTGAAGAACAGCCTCCTCTACGGCATCCTGACCCCGGACTATCGCGTCCTGGCCTTTGAATGGCTGACCCTGCAGAATCCCCGCCTGCATTTTTCGTCCCAAAAACCCGCCCTCCCCGGGCAGGCGGCCCCCGGCCTCAGCCTGAGCGACAAGGTCGTCGACCTCTTCATCTACCTGGCCCGGCTTCTGGGTCTCGACGGCCTGATGGCCTATCCCGCTTACTACCACAACGCCTTGCTCTTTTCCCGCTATTTTCATTTCGTCAACCCCGATAAACTCGGGGAGGTGCTGGCCATCCATCGTTCCCTGCCCCAGGTCCCCTTGAAACAGCTGGCCTGGATCGTCCACTGGAACTGCCTCCGGAACGCCGCGGGCGAAGTCTATGAATGGAAAGCCGAGGAACAGCTCCTGCCGTTGAACAAGAGCCTCCGCCGGTATTTCGGCTCCCGGATCTACCAGATGCGGGTCAAGCACGCCCGGAAAAAGCTGGGCTTTTCCGTCGATTGGGAAACCTTCGAGCGCAAGGCGGCCGAGTCCGGGCTTCATCTGGTCTAGGGGTTGAGGCTGCGGCGGAAATTTGCTATAATGATTATCTTTTTGAGGAGTTTCAAACAATGAAAAAGAGTGTTCATCCGGAATACCAGGAGTGCCAGGTCATCTGCGCCTGCGGCAACACGTTCACGACCCGCTCGACCAAGAAAGAGATTCGAGTGGAGATCTGCTCCAGCTGCCATCCCTTTTTCACGGGCAAGCAAAAGCTTATCGACAGCGCCGGCCGCGTGGAGAAGTTCAAGAAGAAGTATGGCGACCGCAAGAAATAATCCCCATGTTTCCAGAGCTGGAAGTCCTGCGGGAGAAATACCGCCAGCTCACCCTGTCGCTTTCTGAGCCCGGGACCCTGGCCAATCCCCAGCGATTCCGGGACCTGTCCAAGGAACGTGCCGAGCTCGAGCCCCTCATCCGCAAGTTCGACGACTACCAGAAGACCCGCCTCCAGCGGACCCAGTCCGAGGATATCCTGGCCGACCCGGCCGCCGACCCCGAGCTCAAGGCCTTGGCCGAAGCGGAGGCGGCCGACCTGCGCCGCCGGGAGGAAGTCCTCGAGCAGGAACTGAAGATCCTTCTTCTGCCCAAAGACCCCCGCGACGAGAAGAGCGTTTTTCTCGAGATCCGAGCCGGCGCCGGCGGGGATGAATCCTCGCTCTTCGCCCAGGACCTGTTCCGGATGTACAGCCGGTTCGCCGAGGCCAAAGGCTGGAAGGTCGAGGTCATGAGTTCCAGCCTGTCGCCCATCGGCGGGCTCAAAGAGATCATCATGAGCATCAGCGGACGGGGCGTTTATTCCCAGCTGAAGTACGAGAGCGGCGTCCACCGCGTTCAGCGCGTGCCCAAGACCGAGGCCGGCGGACGCATCCACACTTCGACCGTGACCGTCGCCGTCCTGCCCGAGGCCGACGAGATCGACCTCAAGATCGACCCCAAGGACCTCAAGATCGAAGCCTTCGGCGCCTCGGGGCCGGGTGGCCAGAACGTCAACCGCAACTACACCGCCATCCGCATCACTCATAAACCCTCGGGCCTGGTCGTCTCCTGCCAGGACGAGAAATCCCAGCACCGCAACAAGGACAAGGCCCTGCGCATCCTGCGCTCGCGCCTGCTCGACATCGCCGAACGGGAGCAAGCCGCAAAGATCGCCACCAGCCGAAGATCCCAGGTGGGGACAGGGGAGAGGAGCGAGAAGATCCGGACCTACAACTTCCCACAATCGCGGATCACGGACCATCGGATCAACTCGACCCTCCACAACCTCGAGGAATTCCTGGACGGCAAGCTGGACGCCCTCATCGAGTCGCTGACCGTGTACTACCAGACCCAGGCGCTCGATAGGCGATTCAGCCGGACCGGCGGAGAAGCGCGGCCCTAAGTGGCGACCCTCCAAGAGCTCCATCGCCGGGCGGCCGCACTGCTGGAAGAGACGCCCCAACCCGCCTTGGAGGCCAAGCTCCTCCTGCTCCACTGCACGCGGCTCAAGGAGGAGAAGTTCCTGGCCGGCCCGGACAGGCCCGCGTCGGCCGAGGCCGAGCGGCGGTTGTGGAATCTCATCGAGCGGCGGAAATCCGGGATTCCCCTCGCCTATCTCACCAAGACCCGCGAATTCTGGTCCATCCCTATCCGGGTCGGCCCCGGGGTCTTCATCCCCCGGCCTGAGACGGAGCTCCTGGTCGAGCAGGTCATCAAGCTGGCTTTAAAACCGGACGGGCTCATCCTGGACGTCGGGACGGGCTCGGGCAATATCGCCCTGTCCCTGGCCAAGGAGCTCGGCCGCTTCAAGGTCATGGCCGTGGATGTCTCGCGGCGGGCCGTGTCGCGGGCGCGGAAGAATGCCGAGCGGCTGGGGTTTCCCCGGGTCGAGATCCTGCAGGGCAGCCTGTTTGCGGCGCTGAAAGGCCGGGAGCTCGAGGGCCGCTTCGATTTCATCGTCTCCAACCCTCCCTATGTCTCGGCCGCGGAGTGGGACGCCCTCGACGAGGGCATCAAGCGCTACGAACCCAAGCGGGCCCTGGTCCCTGGGCCGACCGGGCTCGAATTCATCGAGCGGCTGATCAAGCGGGCGCCGAAGTACCTCAAACCGGACGGATTTCTCATATTTGAGATCGGCGCCGGGCAAGACAGCCGGGTCCTGACCCTTTTCGATACGCGCTGGAAGGGCGTCGAGCGGGTCCTGGACTTGGCGGGAATTCCGCGGGTCATCATCGCCCAGTATCGCGGCCGCCGACGTCGAAACCGCAAACCTTAGCCGTGTTCTTTTTCATGTCATTGCGAGCGACCTGAGGGAGCGCGGCAATCCGACCCGAAGGGTCGTTGCGAGACATCGAATATGTCGCGGCAACCCCACCGCCTCCCACGTCATTGCGAGGAAGTCTGCTTTGCAGACTGATGCGGCAATCCGACCTGAAGGATCGTCTCAAGCCGAGGCCGAAGGACGAAGCCGCGAGCCGCGATCTAAAACGCGGCGTGGCGGCCTTGCGGCGCGGGGATCTCACTTCCCCTGTCATCACGAGGAGTCTCGCGCTTGCACACCTCTGTCATCGCGAAGCCCATCTTGGGGCTGTGGAGATCTCAGCCTATTAAAAAGCGTCCAGGCTCTGAATATCCGGGGTTCATCGGCCTTCTCAGTCGGTTCAGGGACACCGTTCCGCCTCGGTTCACAAGATGATACCGGTATGATATATTGAGCTTCCTGCTGAGAACGACCCCGGGCTGAAACAGCCCGTCAGGAGGAGGCCATGACCATTCCAGTCAATCCGCCCAGAATTCGCGCGCCGCGAGGGACACGCCTGCACACCAAAGGCTGGCCCCAGGAAGCGGCTTTGCGCATGCTCATGAACAACCTCGACCCCGACGTGGCCGAGAAACCCCAGGAACTTATCGTTTACGGCGGGACGGGCAAGGCCGCCCGCAACTGGGATTGCTACCATGCCATCGTGGCCTCTCTCAAAAAACTTGAGGGCGATGAAACCCTGGTCGTCCAGTCGGGCAAGCCCGTGGCCGTGTTCAAGACCCATTCCGAGGCCCCGCGCGTCCTGATCGCCAACGCCCTGATCGTTCCCAAGTGGGCGACCTGGGACGAATTCCGCAGGCTCGAAGCCAAGGGATTGACCATGTACGGCCAGATGACCGCGGGCAGTTGGATCTACATCGGGTCCCAGGGCATCCTTCAGGGAACGTACGAAACCTTGGCCGCGGTCGGCCGAAAGCATTTCGGCGGGTCGCTCAAGGGCACGCTGACCGTGACCGCCGGACTGGGAGGCATGGGCGGCGCCCAGCCGCTGGCCGTGACCATGAACGACGGCGTGGCCCTGGTCGTGGAAGTGGACAAGGACCGGATCCGGCGGCGGCTCGAAACGCGCTACGTGGACACATCGACCGACAGCCTGGATGAGGCTTTGAAGCTCGCCTTCGAGGCTCGGGACAAAGGACGGCCGCTGTCCATCGCCCTGCTGGGCAACGCCGCCGACGTCCTGCCTGAGCTTGTGCGGCGCAACATCACCCCCGACGTCCTGACCGACCAGACCTCGGCCCACGACGAGCTCAACGGCTATGTACCGCACGGCATCCCCTACGAGGAGGCTCTCCGTCTCCGACGCGAAAACCCCGCCGACTACATCCGCCGCTCCTACGAATCCATGGTCGTCCATGTCCAGGCCATGCTCGAGATGCGGAAGCGGGGCGCCCGGGCCTTTGATTACGGCAACAACATCCGCGGCCAGGCCCAGAAGGCCGGCGTGGCGAACGCCTTCGACATCCCCGGGTTTGTGCCGGAATACATCCGGCCTCTCTTTTGCGTGGGCAAAGGCCCATTCCGCTGGGTGGCCCTATCCGGAAACCCCAGGGACATCCACGTGACGGATGAAGCGGTCCTCAGTCTGTTCCCAAAGGACGAAGCCTTGTTGCGCTGGATCCGCAAAGCCCAGGCTCAGGTCAAGTTCCAGGGGCTTCCGTCCCGGATCTGCTGGCTGGGCTACGGCGAGAGGGCTTTGTTCGGCGATGTGATCAACCATCTGGTCAAGAAGGGCAAGATTTCTGCGCCGATCGTCATAGGCCGCGACCACCTCGATACCGGCTCCGTGGCCTCTCCCAATCGTGAGACCGAGGGCATGAAGGACGGCTCGGACGCCATCGCCGACTGGCCGATCCTCAACGCCCTGCTGAACGCGGTGAACGGCGCATCCTGGGTCTCGGTGCACCACGGCGGCGGAGTGGGGATCGGGCTATCCATTCATGCCGGCATGGTCATCGTGGCCGACGGCCGGCCCGCCACGGCCAAGAGGCTGGAAAGAGTGCTGACCGCCGACCCGGGCCTCGGCGTGGCGCGCCACGCGGATGCGGGCTACGAGGAGGCCGTCACGTTCGCCCGGAAAAAGGGGTTGAAGATTCCGATGCTGCCCCGACGCTGACCCAAGGGATGATCGGGGTCGACTCCATCGTGCATTGAGAAAGATCCCCTTCGTCCTTCCGGGAGCGCGGAAGGACTGATTCTCCAGGGCGAAAGAACCGATTCCCCTCGGCCGGCCGATATCAGGGCAGGTCAGCCGGCCTGTCACGGGAAATTACGCCGGCGATCGCCCGAACCTATTTGATATAGCCGAGGGCCTTGAATTCTTCCAGGGTCTTTTTATCGACTTCTTTGTTCCTGAGCTGAGCCTTGCCCCGTGGCTTCCCGTCTTCATACGTGCCGATGAACTTGACCGGCCGCGAATGAACGAAGGCCGGGTCGAACGCCTCGAGCATGACCTTTCCGTCCATGTCTCGTCCCACGGGCAGGCCGACCAAGTGGAGCGTCGTCGGCAGGATGTCGTAGATGTGGGCCTTCTCGAGGTGATAGTTTTTCCGGACTTGAGGCCCGAGCATGAGGATGATCCCGTGCGGGATCTCCCACGTGTTGTAGTGGTTGTAGCCCCCGCCCTGGAAATAGAAGCCGTGGTCGGAGCAGACGATGACGGTCGTCTCCGGCTTGGCCTTGGCGAGGAACTCGCCCAGGATCTTGTCGGCGTAGTCGTAGACTGGCTTCAACACTTGGAGGCTGTAAGCCGTGTCGATCTCCTTGCGCGTGGCGTCGGTGACGCGGCCCAGCTTGAGCTGCTCCTGCCGTCCTTTTTGGAGCAGGGCATGGTCCATGAAATAGCTCCCGAAGTGGCTCGTGAAATCGACGAGGTGGAAATAGATGCCGAAGACTTCAACGGGCTTTGTTTCGATCAAGCGGAGGCCGACCAGCTCCACGGTCTTGTCCTGCGCAACGAACTCGGGAAAGTGGACGTTGAACTTGCCGTTGGGGTTCATCAGGTCGAAATCGGGAAGGTGTTCCTCGGCCATGATCTTACGGGGATTCTTTTGTTCGGCGAACTTGAGCTCCTCCAGAAGCTCGGGGGGGTAGGTGACCGTTATCTTGCGGGCCAGGGCGCGGCCCAGGTTGCGAATGGGCTCGCTGACCATGAACCCTTTGACTTTGTCGGGCGGATAGCTCACGAACCAGTTGATGACGCCCACGGTCCGGCCGCGGTCGCTGAGGATGTTCCAGAAGGCCTTGGCCCGGCGTTCATTCCCGGTGTAGGGCAGCTCGAGCTTGTTCTGCTTGGCGAAGGTCCAATCCACGATGCCGTGCTTGGCCATGGTCTTGCCCGTGGCGATCGAGGTCCAGATGACCGAGGACTTGGTGGGGCGGATCGTCTCGAGGGTCCCGTAGGCCCCGTGGTCCATCATATAGCGGAAGTGGGGAAGATGCCCCTCGGCCAGAAGCGGATCCATGAAATTCCAGCCCGCGCCGTCCACCCCGATGATGAGGACCCGGGGGTAGGAGGCCTGCACGTGACGAAGGTGAAGCGTGACCAGAATATAGCCCCCGCCCAGAGCCAGGGCCAAGACCAGGACGGCTCCAAGGAGGATGGCGATCGTCTTTTTTTTCATCATGCTTTCCTTTTAACGAATATAGCCCAGGGCTTTGAGTTGCTCCTTGATGTCCTCGCTCATCGTGGTCTGTTTCGCGGTTGCTTTGGTCCTTTGCCTGTAGGTCTTGTTCAGGAAGGTGATGAGCTTGCGGGTCAGGTCCGGGCGGCTCCGGGACAGGTTCTGCTCTTCCCCCGGGTCCTGGTTGAGGTCATAGACCTCGTATCGCTCGAGCCTCGGAGGGGGATAGGCCAGAGAGGCCAGCTCGTCGGCCGTGAAATCGGAATTCCAGATGACCTTCGTCCGGCCCAGGCTGAGCGCGACCTTACCCGGAAGGCTGTTATTCGAGGCGTTGGTCTCGAGCTCGCTCAAGAACGGCCGCTCCTCGTCGGGCTTGGCCTTGCCCCCGCCGGCCGACAGGAAGCCGAGCAGGCTTTGGCCGTCCAGGCTCTGCCCCGAGGCTTTGATCCCCAGCGCGTCCTGGATTGTGGGCATGACGTCGATGAGCCTAGCCCAGCGGTCGATTTTCAGGCCGCGACTGGCGTTGCCCGGCAACTTTATGATCAGGGGCACCTTCAGCGTCTCGTTATAAACGCTGTGGGTGTGAAGCCAGGCCCTGTGCTCGAAGAACTCCTCGCCGTGATCGGCGGTTATGATGACCATGGCCCGCTCGTAAAGGCCGAGCTCCTTGAGCGTCTCAATGACGGGCTTGATCAGGGCATCGTCCGTGTAGAGCACTTCGGCGTCGTAGAGGGCGATGATGTTCCTCCGCCAGGCCTCGGGCTCGGGCTTGTAGCGCCACTCGTGTTCATGGTGGCCCATGTTAGATTCTTTGATCGTGTCGCCGGGCCCGAGAAAGGCTTCGTTGTAAGGCTCGGGAGTGCAATAAGGGTGGTGGATTTGGTAGGTGTGAAGGAAGAGGAAGAAGTCCTTGCCGCGGTTGGCCCTGATCCAATCCGTCGCATCGCGCCCGGTCTCCTCGGCCGACCGTTTGTCCAGGATTGTTCCCCGGACGCTGTAGCTGTCGAAGCCCCGGCTGAAGCCGAAGAACCCGCTGACATAGCCGCCTCCGGTGAACGCAGCCGTGACGAAGTTCTCCTCATGAAGGCTTTCGGCCAGGGTCGGGATCGAAGGGTCGAGCTGGCGATCGTTTTGGACGACCTGATGGTTGATGCAATTCAAGCCGGTCATGAGCGAAACATGGGACGGCAAGGTCCAGGGCGAAGGGGCGAAGGTGTTCAGAAAAACCGCGGAATCCTCGGCCAGGGCGTCGATGTGGGGACTGGTCCGGCGAGAATACCCGTAACAGCCGAGGTGGTCGGCCCGGAGCGTGTCGAGCGAGATGAGGATCACGGGCCGCGTGTCCGAGCGGGGGACGGACAGACGCGGGTTGAACCAGCAGGCCAGCGAATCAGGATGGCCTTCGGTCATAAAATAGAGCGCGACCTTCTGGCCGCCGCGACCGGCCAGGTCGATCTTGCGCGATAGAAAAACCAAGCCTTGGTCCGCGTTTAGGGTCGCGGTCTTTTCAAAGATCTTTTCCGTTTTCCCCCCGGCGCTGAGGAGGACCGTGAAGCGCACGGTTTGGCTTTCACCGACGTTCGCCGGGTTCGCGGCTTCCTCGTCGCGACGCAGGCCGTAGTTGAATTCGAGGACGGCCCCGGCCGGGACGCGGACGTCGAACCGGTACCGGCTCCTGGGCGGGGCGAACAGGGCGTTGATCTCGAGCGGCCCGGCCTTGATCTTTTTCTTAAGGAGGAAAGGATTCGGCCCGGTCCCGGAATCGAGGAGCGGGAACTTGTCCGCGAAGTTGGACACGATGGGATGGCTTTTCTTGAAAGCATCGGGGTTTGCGGCTTGCTCGAGGAACGGGCTTTGATCGATGTTTTCCCGATCCAAGCGGTCGATGAACCGGATGAGGGTCTCGCGGCCGGGCCGGGAGCAATGGAAAACCCCCAGGGCGATCACCGCCAGGAGGCAGGCAATTCCCGCGAAAACGGCGAACCTGGGGAGCCTTCCTTTCCATATTCTCATGAAGCGAGTCATTTTACCTTTCCCTATCGGCTAAGTCAAAAGGTGTGTCACCCTAGCGAGTGAGGGATCTATCTGGAATTGACCACGCTGGCGGGCTATGCTATAAATACGAGAAAACACAAGCGCTCGCGACGAGTCAAACCATGGTCACCGTACGATTTGCGCCGAGTCCGACCGGATACCTGCACGTGGGCAGCGCCCGGACGGCACTCTTCAACTGGCTCTACGCCCGTCATACCGGAGGGAAATTCCTGCTCAGGATCGAAGATACCGACCTGAAACGCTCGGACTCGAAGTTCCTGGACGAGATCCTGGAAGACCTGGCCTGGCTGGGCATGGACTGGGACGGGAAGCTCGTCTTCCAGAGCCATCGCTTTGAGGTCTATCGCGAAAAGGCGCGCGAGCTACTGGCCCGGGGCAAAGCCTACCTGGACGGCGAGGCGATCATCTTCAAAGTGGAACCCGGCCGGACGATCGAGATCAACGACCTCATTCATGGCAAGATCACCTTCCAGACCGAGACCTTCAAGGATCAGGTTCTGATCAAGTCCGACGGCTCGCCCAGCTACAATTTCGCCTGCGTCGTGGACGACGCCTTTCTTGAGATCACCCACATCCTCAGGGGCGACGACCACATTTCCAACACTCCCAAACAGGTGCTTTTTTACGAAGTCCTCGGCCTGAACCCGCCGCTCTTCGGTCATATGCCCCTTATCATGGGCGCCGACGGGGCCAAGCTGTCCAAGCGGCACGGCGGCGTCTCCGTCGAAGAATACAAGAAGGGAGGCTACCTGCCCGAGGCCCTGGCCAACTACCTTATCCTCCTCGGCTGGTATCCCGGGGACGAGCATGAGGTCCTGTCCCTGGACGAGGCGGTTAAGATGTTCGAGATCGCCGGCATGAACAGCGTCCAGGCCAAGTTCGACCTTAACAAGCTCAAATGGCTCAACGGCGAACATATCATGCGCAAGACGACCGACGACCTTCTGCCTCTGCTCAAGGACCATCTCCGCGAGGGGGGACACGATGTCTCGGCCGCGGGCGACGCCTTTCTGGCCAAAGTCCTGGACCTCTACAAGGTCCGTATTAAAACGCTCGACGAGTTCTGGCCTCTGACGGACTTCTTTTTCACCGATGACTACGCCGTGGACGAAGACGGCCGGAAAAAGCACCTCGGCTCGGAGGAGGGGAGAGCACACGTGGCCGCCTTTGCCGACAGGCTCGAGCCCCTGGCCGACTTCGGCCGGGCCGCGATCGAAAAAACACTGGAAGGGCTCGTTCAGGAAAAGGGCGTCAAGGCCGCGGCGATCATCCATCCCACGCGCCTGGCCGTCAGCGGCAAGGTCAAGGGCGCCGGCCTGTTCGAGATCATGGAAGTCCTGGGCAAGAGCAAAGTCCTCGCGCGCATGAAGGCCGTCTGATATGAGCACTCCTGAAACCAAGTCCCATTTCATCACCGAAATCATCGACGAGGACCTGAGAGCGGGCCGTTTCAAAAGAGTCCAGACCCGTTTTCCGCCCGAACCCAACGGCTATCTGCACATCGGCCACGCCAAATCCATCTGCTTGAATTTCGGCCTGGCCAGGCAGTACGGCGGCCTGTGCAACATCCGCTTCGACGACACCAACCCTGAGACCGAAGAGGTCGAATATGTCGAGTCCATCAAGCAGGACGTCCGCTGGCTGGGTTTCGATTGGGACGACCGCGAGTTCTATGCCTCGGGGTATTTCGACGAGCTTTACGAATTCGCTGAAAAGCTGATCAAGAAGGGCAAGGCCTACGTCTGCGACCTGAGCGTCGAAGAGTTCAAGGACTATCGCGGCACGATCACCTCCCCCGGCAAGGACAGCCCCTACCGGGGCCGGACGGTCGAGGAGAACCTCGACCTCTTTCGCCGCATGCGGGCCGGCGAGTTCCCGGACGGTTCCAAGACCCTGCGGGCCAAGATCGACATGGCCCATCCGAACATGCTCATGCGCGACCCGGCGCTCTACCGCATCCGCCGGGCGACGCACTATCGCACCGGCGATAAGTGGTGTATCTATCCCATGTACGACTGGGCCCACGGCCAGTCCGATTCGCTCGAGGGCATCACCCATTCCATTTGCACCCTGGAGTTCGAGGTCCATCGGCCGCTCTACGACTGGTGCCTGGAGAACCTTGACATCCATCATTCCCGGCAGATCGAGTTCGCCCGGCTCAACTTGAGCCATACGGTCCTGAGCAAGCGCAAGCTCCTGGAGCTCGTCAAGGAAGGCCGGGTCGGCGGCTGGGACGACCCGCGCATGCCCACCCTGTCGGGCTTGCGCCGGCGGGGCTACACGCCCGAGGCCATCCGGAACTTTTGCGAAACGATCGGCGTGGCCAAGGTGGACAGCATCGTGGACCTGCCCCTGCTCGAGAACTGCCTGCGTGAGGACCTTAACAAGCGCGTCCCGCGGGTCATGGCCGTTCTCCGTCCGCTCAAGGTCGTCCTCACGAATTATCCGGAGGGGCAGACCGAGGAGCTCGAGGCCGTCAACAGCCCCGAGGACCCGGCCCTGGGCACGCGGAAAGTCCTGTTTTCGCGGGTGCTCGACATCGAGCGTGAGGACTTCATGGAGGCGCCGCCCAAGAAATTCTTCAGGCTCGCCCCCGGCCGCGAGGTCCGCTTGCGCTACGCGTATTTCATCAAGTGCGAGGAAGTTATCAAGGACCCGAAGACGGGCGAAGTCATCGAGCTTCGCTGCACTTACGACCCTGCCACGCGCGGCGGGGACGCGCCCGACGGCCGCAAGGTCAAGGCCACGCTCCACTGGGTTTCGGCCGCGCACGCCGTCGAAGCCGAGGTTCGTCTCTACGATACGCTATTCAGCAAGCGCGATCCGGGTGAGACCGCCGAGGGCGAGGACTGGAAGTCCAACCTTAACCCCAAATCCCTGGAGACCCTTCGCGGCTGCCGCCTGGAGCCGTGTCTCAAGCAGGCCGAGCCGGGAAGCCGATGGCAGTTCGAGCGCATGGGCTATTTCTGCGTCGATTCCGTCGATTCCAAGCCTGGCCGGCCGGTCTTCAATCGTACCGTGACCCTGCGCGATGAATGGCTGAGGCTGGTCAAGACCGGGAAGGAAGACTGACCGGCATCGTTCCGTCGAGCTCGCGGGGAAAGCGCTCTCCGGCTCAGGGGCGGGCGCGCCTTTGAGCTACGAGTGATTCTCGAGCTTCTTGACCTCCTCGAGGATGACCGTCAGAACGCGCTCGTAGTTTCGCCCGAAACGGTGGCGGCTCGGAATGGACATGGACCTCAGATTGCGCGTGGGCAGTCTGTTGCAGATATTCCCCTTGTCTTGATCACCGTAGAAGCAGAGAAGGCGCATACCGTCCAGCTTGAGGATCTCCGGCAGGACTGGGAGGTCGCCCGGCCTCGTTTTGGATACCATCCAGTCCATGAGATGGAACTCGAAGTCCACCGTCAGGCTGGGTCCGAGCAGGGCTAGAAGCTTGACCCTCCTTTTCAGGTCTTCGGGCAGGCGGTTGATCATGAATGGCGCCACGTCGGCGCCGAGCGAATAGCCCACGATGACGACTTCGCTCTTTTTCCATTCGGACAAGTAATGGCGCAGGATGCGGTCCAGGTCCTGGGCCGCGACCTCGGGGGTCTTTTTCGTCCAGAAATACTTCAAGGAATTCAGGGCGATCGCGGCGTAGCCCGCCTGGGCCAATCCTTCGCTGATTCCCCGGTCGGTCGCACTGTAGCCTCCGTCTCCCGTGATGTCGATAACCAGGATGTCGGAGCTCGACCGGGGGGACGGGACCTTGATCAGGGGCAGGTCTTCCAGTTTCTCCGGGACGGCCGGTTTTTGGGCAAGGCTCAGGTAGGCTAGCGTGCGAAGGGCCAGGTTGAACCTCGGCAACCAGAACTCGAACGGCTTCAATTCGTGTCCCACCCCCGGCAGCTCGATGAGTTGTGAGAAGCGGGTCAGGGAAACGAAGGTCCTGACGGATTCGATGCTGTAAACCCTGTCCGGGCGTCCGCTGATGGCGATCCAGGCCGTGTCGAGCGTCGGGCAGGGAAGAAGGGTGACGGCCTTGCCGCCCGGGTCTTCCTTCTCCATGAGCCCGTTCCCTCGGCAGAGCGGCACGGGGATATCGAGCCTGGGGCAGAAGCCCAGGCTGACGGCCCCCAGGAAGACGCCGGGCCGCGCCTGGGCCGCGGCGGCATAAACTAAACTGGCGCCCGCGGCCGTCCCGGCCAGCACGGGGGTGAGACCCGTGAACCCGAGCTTATTTTGGATGAGCTCGCTCAGGCCTTCGAGATCCAGGGCGGCCAAGGCGCAAGACTCGCGGGATTGAGCCAGGGATTTGAAATAGGTCCTGAGGTCGATCCCGGCCACCATGTAACCGAGTCGGACCAACGCGCGCGCGGCCTCCGTGTCGACCGCCGTCCAGCCCTCCGCACCCGAGACAAAGAGGATGAACGTCCGGGGGCTCGCGGCGTTCCCATAGACGGTTACTGCGCCGAATCGCGGGGAGGACAGCGATCGCTCGTCCGCGATACCGGCCGAAGCGGCGAGGGTCAGGAGCAAAAGCCCGAGGGCCAGTCTATTCTTCATCAGCGTCATTTCCTTTCCGATACCTTCGCCGCGGCGGCTTTTTCAACGGCTTCGAGGCGGGGGATCGTTCGACGGATGTTGGCCAGGGTCATGCCGCTCCGGGCGAAGGCTATGGCGCCCAGGACCCAGAGAGGTATGGTCAGAAGAATGAAGACAACCACCGAGAACCCGGTGGCCACCGTCTTGTCCACGCCAAAAAAGGACAAGCCCACAACGCAGAAGAACTGGTAGGTGCCGACGTTGGCCGGGGCGTTGGGCAGGGCCGTCCCGAGGTGAACGATGAGAAAGACGATCGCCCCGCTCAGGATCGAACGGTGGATCCCGTAGGCTTCCATGACAAGCCAGTAGGCCACGACCTGGCAAGCGTACATGAGGAAGGTCACGCCGAAAGCGCCGGCCATGTTCCAGGATATGCCGATGGCCCGAAGCTCGGAATCGAGTCGGCGGAGGAAGACCCCGATCGCCTGATTCACTTTCCCCCATCGGCTGGCGGGAGTGTCGGCTGCCGGCCGCGGCCTTTTCTTGCGCAGAGTCAGGTAGAGGATCAGAGCCGTGGCCGCCAGGACGGCCGCGCCCAGGATGTTTCCCGCCCTCATAAGGTTTCTGGGCAGGGGGATGAACAGGGCGGCGATGCCGATGGCGATGGCGACCCACAAGCCCTCCATGAGCCGCTCCAGGGCCATCGAGGGGATGATGGCCACAAAAGGCTTGGCCATCCAGCGCGCGATGAGATAGCCGCGGGCCACTTCCCCGACACGCAGGGGAAGGATCTCGTTGAGGAACATCCCGTAGTAGAGGGCTTCCGTGGTGCGGAGCACGGAGATCGAGCCCTGAGAACGCAGAAGGAAACGCCAGCGCAGACCCTGACAGACATAGCTCAACGTGTCGCAGATGACGGCCAGCGGGACCCACAGCCAGTTGATGGAAACCATGCCCTGGAAGAACTTCTTCCAATCGACGTCGTGGAAGACCCAAACCAGGCAGACCGCGGCCAGCACGTAGCCGATGACAAGACGGATCGAATGAGACTTGGGCTTCCTCGTCTTTTCGGCTTGATCGGCGGGACCCGCCTCCCGGGCTTCAGGCCTCGACATCGGCATCCTCCTCGAGCTCGGCCAGGCCCCGGCCCCTGAGCTCGGACACCCGGCCCACGGCGATGGCTATCCGGGGTAGGTCCAGGACATTGCGATAGATCGTGTAGCGCGGCTCCCAACCCGTAGCAAATTTCTTCTTGTACCTCAGGAGCCCGGAATAGCTGAACAGGAAATTCATCCGATACAGGAAGAGGTGAACGGCCCGCTCCTCGGGGGACGGCTCTTCGTGCTTCTGGAAGCCGGACATGGGAGCCAGGCCCAGGTTGAAGCGGCGGAAGCCGGCCTGCCGCTGATGTTCGAACAGCTTGATGAACAAGTAGTCCATGATGCCGGTCGGGGCCTCGCGGCGGTGGCGCATGAGGTCGATGGTCGTCTCTTCGGGGGAGTAATCGCGAACGATGTTCATGAAGGCCTGGACCTTCCCCTCGGGGCTGACGGCGGCGAAGATGGGCGTTGATCGCGCTCCGCTCAGGGAGAAGGCGCCTACGGTGAAGGTCCTCTCCCGTCGGCCGGGGATCTTGAGCCAATCGTCCGAAACCTCCTTGAGCTGGGCGAGGATATCGTCCGGTATGGGAGCGTCGTGATAGAACGCGCGAAAGCCCGAGTTCTCAAGCTGGTTGGCGTAGTGGCGGAGATGCTTTTGCCGCTTGCCATCGAGAGAGAACGCGTCCAGGTCGACCACGGCCTCGTCGCCGATCTTGAGTTTCTTGAATCCCGCCTCCTTGTAGATGGGGAGAAAATCCGGGAGGGTTTGATGGAAGACGAGCTTCCAGTCGTTCTCGTCGCACATGTCCCGGAACCCCCCGACGATGGCCGGGATCTCCTCTTCGGGACCGACGGGGTCGGCCAGGACCAGAGCGATATTCCCTCGCATCCGGTAGGCGAGGAAGCTCTTCTCCGAGGGCGAGAAGAAGTAGGCTTTGTCGGGCGCGATCTTGAACGCGTCGAGCGCCGAACGGCCGTGCTTCTCGAGGATGTCCGCGGCCCGGGCTCTCTCGTGGGGAAGCGTCCTGAAGTGATAGATCGCGGGTCGAAAAAGTGTGTAGAGGGCGTAGAGGATGGTCGTGATCGTGATGAGGTCGAGCGAGTCCAGGAACCAATGCGCGTACCGGGTCCGCGGCACGAGGCGGGCCGGCGTGTTCAGGGTCAGGATCGAAAGGGTGTTGCGGATGCTAGCCCAGGTGTTGAAATTGATGCCGAAATGTATCCTGTCCAGGAACCAGAAGCCCAGGACGCCGTAGGCGACAGCGATGGTGAGGGCCAGGCCCAAACGGGCGAGGGACGCTCCCACCTCGGGAATGCCGCTCTTCACCGAAAAGCTCTTACGCATAAGGAGAAGCACGACGATCAGAAGCAGGGAGAATCCCGCTTCCTGGTAATCCAGCCCCTTGGTCATATGGAACACGACGGAGAACGCGGACAGCAGAACGGCAAGCAAAAACGCTCTTTTTTTCCGCTTGTAGATATTGACGGACAATACGACCAGGGCGAAGCCGATGAGCAAGCTCAGAAAGCGCGATAATTGAAGGAATTCGAGAGGAAAGATGTCCTGGAGCAGAGTATGCCGGAGCCACGAGTGATGACCCAGGACCGAGACCAGGTTGATGAGGCCGCTGCCCAATGTCATGAGCGCCGCGACGAATATGATTGAATGCCGGTATTTCGAGAGTTTCCTGGATTCCATGCCGATTTTATTTTATCCTAACCGATTTCCACGTGTCTATGAGCCGCCTTGCAACCCGGCTGGAGGACAGGGACCGCCCGCGATCGCTGTTAATTCAGGTTCGACCGGGCCTTGAAGATCGAGGACTCTGGGATGGAGTTGGAACGCCCTTCCGGCCCTATTCCTCTTCGGACTCTTGTCGGGCTTTCCCGCGCCCCGGATCAAAAAGGCAGCGCGGGGATCTTTAGCGGCGACCCAGGATCGAGCCCAGGATGCCTCGGACGACCTGTCGGCCGAGCGAACTGCCGATCGAGCGCATGGTGCTCTTGGCCACGGACTCGAGGATCGTGTCCTTCTGACGCCCGGCGGGCTTGCGCTCCGGCAGGGGTTCCCTCATCGGGGGCGGCGCGGGGATAGTTTTTTGAGCCCGATCCCTCAGCATCTCAAAGGCGGATTCGCGGTCCACGACCCTTTCGTAGCGTCCGTAGAGGACCGACTGGCTGATGAGCCTCTGGCGCTGGTCCGGAGTGATGGGGCCGATCTGTCCCTCGGGCGGCAGGACGAACGACCGCTCGACCACGCCCGGCTGGCCCTTCTCGTCCAGGAAGGAGACCAGGGCTTCGCCTACGGCCAGCTCGCCGATGACCTTTTCCACGTCGAGCTTCGGGTTGGAGCGCATCGTCTCGGCCGCGGCCTTGACCGCCCTCTGGTCGCGCGGAGTGAAGGCTCGCAGGGCGTGCTGAACGCGGTTCCCGAGCTGACCCAGGACGATATCCGGAACATCGTCCGGGTTTTGGGTTACGAAGTAGATGCCCACGCCCTTGGACCGGACGAGGCGCATGATCTGCTGGATCTTGTCCATCAGGACCTGGGGGGCGTCCGCAAAAAGCAGGTGGGCCTCGTCGAAAAAGAAGACGAGCTTGGGCTTGTCCTGGTCCCCGACCTCGGGCATCTTTTCGTAGATCTCGGCCATCAGCCACAGGAGGAACGTCGCGTAGATCTTGGGTGAGAGCATGAGCTTGTCGGCGGCCAGGATGTTGATCATCCCCCGGCCCTTGCTGTCGGTCTGGAGGAAATCGTCCAGGTTGAAGGCCGGCTCGCCGAAGAACTTGTCTCCGCCCTGGCCCTCGAGGTCGAGGAGGGCGCGCTGGATGGCCCCGATGCTGGCCTCGGAGATCCTGCCATAGTTCGTCGTGAATCCGTCGGCGTTGTCGCCCGCGAATTGAAGCATGGCCCGCAGGTCCTTGGTGTCGAGGAGAAGAAGACCGTTGTCGTCGGCGACCTTGAAGACGATCGACAGGACCCCGCTCTGGATCTCGTTCAAGTTGAACATACGGCTGATGAGGAGGGGGCCCATGTCCGAGATCGTGGTCCGCACCGGATGACCCTGCCCGCCGTAGATATCCCAGAACGTCACCGGGCTTCCGGTGAAGGAGAATCCCTTGAGGCCGAGCTGTTTGATCCGGTCGTTCACTTTGGGCGTCGGCAGCCCCGGCTGGCTGATGCCGGATAAATCGCCCTTGATGTCAGCGGCAAAGACGGGCACGCCGATCCGGCTGAAATGCTCGGCCATGACCTGGAGGCTGACGGTTTTCCCCGTGCCCGTGGCGCCGGCCACCAGGCCGTGCCGGTTGGCCATCCTGGGCAGGAGATAACATTCCTTTGTCCCTTTGGCGATCAAGAGAGGCTGAACGGTTTCGGCCATGGTCCCTCCTCGAGCTAGCCTGAGATCACGAAACGAAAAAACAATTTTATCACGATTCGGCCTCTTTGCCGAGATACCTCACCTGCGTCAATATTTTCCGATAGCCTCTGAAATCGCTGATTCAGAGGTCATTGCAGGTCTCCGAAGGAGACGCGGCAATCTCGAGTTGAGCGAAAGAGATCACCACGCTTCGCTCGTGATGACATTTTCTTGTCGGGACCTGCATTCCCTGGCACCTCTGTCCGCGGCCGCGGACGCTATTTGTCGATTTCGACCTCGTAGACGAGCGTCGTGTTGGGAGGTATGACGAATCGCTTTTTCCCCGGTTCTGGTTTTGAGTAGAAGCCGGAGCGGCCGTAGCCGAATTCGGGAGGGACGATGACCAGCCTCTTTTCCCCTTTTTTCATAAGTCCCAGCGCGATATCGATTCCCGGGATGATGGTTGTCGTGCGCAGTGTGACAACGAACGGCTCGGGCGTGTCGCCCCCTGCCGGCTGCCCGTCGGACAGGCTGACAAAGGACCTCCCATACAGCGTTTCGCCGCGATAGCGCACGGAGATAGTTTCGCCAGGCTGGACGGGCTCACTCGCTCCATCGCGCAGCACGAGAAACCTGAGGCCGGGCCCGAGGGGGACGGCTCGGGGCCATCGCTTCCTGATGAGTTCGGCTTCCCTGTCCTTTCTCTCTCTTTCCAGTTTTTCGACGCGAGCCTTGGTCTTTTCCACGAGCCGGCGAAATGAGGCGTCGTCCGCTTTGAATTGGCTCGCCTTGGCGCCCACCCGGAGAATGGTCACCTTTTCTATAACGTCGCCCTGGACGATGCGGTTGACGATATCAAGACCGGACTCGACTTCGCCGAAAACCGCATAGTCCCCGTCGAGGTAGGACCGATCGCCGAGGGTGATGTAGAACTGTGAGCCGGCCGTGTGGGGCCCGGAGTTGGCCATGCCGAGCATGCCGGCGCGGCCGCGGCCGAGTCCCGGGACGATTTCGTTCGGGATCTCGTAGCCCGGGCCTTCAAGGTTCGTCCCGCCGGGCATCCCGGCCTGGATGACGTGGCCCGGCACAACGCGATGAAAAACGGTGCCGTCGAAATAATGGACTCCCGGCGGCAGGACCATGTTGGCGATCGTCCCCTCGGCCAGGCCCACGAAGTTGGCCGCGGTCATGGGCGTCCTTTCAAATTCGAGCCGCAGGACGATATCTCCCTTGTTCGTATGAAGCTCGGCGTAAAGGCCGTCGGGCAGGGAAGCGGGTTTTGGCTGCCCCCAAAGCGGGAGGAGTGTAAGTGAGCCAAATATCAAGAAGAACACAAGGGCTTTTCCTTTCGTGTTCAAGGATTCCTCCGGTCAGTGAGGTTGGAACTTCTTTTTTCTCGAAAATGGAAACTCAAGCTCATCCGTTTTGCCGCGTCAATCAATATAATCTATTGCCCCCAGGCCGACAAGGTTCCCGACAGATGGGCCGACGCCGTGCGGCGCTTCGTGCCGGCCGGTTCGTCATTCCCGCGTCGGGGTGGTTGCCCTCGCTTGACTTTCAGCCTCAGCTCTTGTTACCTTAAAATAAATAATAGAGGATATCGACCCCTCGGAGAGAACCCAATCTTTCCTCCGGGCCCAAGCGGCAGGGGGGTGATTGTGTTCCTGCAAAGCGAACCCTCCGGGAGGGAAAACGTGAAAAAGTATTGGACCTTGGTCTTGGTCGGCTCTTTCCTGATTATCGCCCTCGCATCGCCCGCCGACACAAGCATGTCGCAACAATCTGCCTCGGCGTTCTCCCATGACCACCATTGGGCGAACCTCTACTCCCTGGAAATCAGTCATGGTTTGGGCTCTTACCGTGGCTATATGCTGGCCCGGGTTCGCCAGACCGGCGACGGCGGCTTCGCCATCGGGCTGACCAAATGGCATGCCTCCGCCTCGTACTGGGTGGAAGATATGGGCGTCATCAAGCTCGATCCATCGGGACAAGCCGAATGGGGCGTCTCACCGCTGAGCTGTAATGATGGGGGCGAATGCACGGTCAAGTCCATGGCGGTCCTCTCCGACGGACGAATCGCCGTGACAGCCGATTTCATTGATAGCTATGACAGCTCGGAATCTTATTTTGTGCTCATGATGCTGGGTCCGGATGGTTCGTTTCAATGGATCAAGACGTTCCTCTCCACCTTCTTTGTCGTCCAAGTCTATGACCTTGAGCCGACGGAGGATGGAGGCCTGCTCCTGGCCGGCCGATTGCCTCAAGGGGATTGGGTGGGACGGCTGGATTCTGCGGGAAGGATCGTCTGGCAGGCCCGGCTGGACGCTTCCATCCACTCTATCCAGCAAACGCCGGACGGGGGATTCATTGCCGCGGGAGGGAGCGGGGGAGACGCTTGGATCGCAAAGTTCGATGCCCTGGGCAATATTACCTGGCAAAGGGCGTGCGGCGACCCGGCCCCGGCCAAGGGTGACTCTTTCCATCGAGTGCTCTTCGTGGGAGACGGATACGTCGCGGCCGGAGAAACGGATGGGCTCCTGGCTTCCCGGAGGGATGTTTGGGTCGTAAAGTTCAACCTTCTGGGCAACATTCTCTGGCAACGCGCTTATGGCCGCAATGGATCCGGCTTCTGGAACTCGATGACCGGGATCGTTAGCTTGCGCGAAGGAGGTTATCTCCTGTGCGGAGCCACGTCGCCCGATGAGAACGTGTATGCTGCCCCCTACGGATTTGCTTTGAAGCTCAATAGCTTGGGAAATATCGTCTGGGCCAAGAAATACGCGGCCATACTTGAGGACGCGCTCCAGACCCCCCAAGGGGATTTTGTCTTGATCGGAGAGCAGATCCTGGAAAGTCGCGGCTGTTTTCCGGTCGGAGATATTCATAGTGATTACATATTTGCCGCGAGGGTCGACCCCTTGGGGATGATAGGCCTGCGGTGCTGCTTGGTCGGCGCCGCAGATATATTCAGCAGAATGACCTGGGTATTCCCCTACAATACGCTGTTTTCGACCTATCATTCCCCGACGAGCGTCGGCAATCTCTCGCCGACTAATCCGGGATTTATGCCGGTCACGGTCTATAATGTTTGCCGGGCCGACCTGAAATAGGACCCCTCCGCGCCGCGAAGTCTTGGCTGCAGAGGCTCAGGCGGTTTGGGGGATGGGGCCAAAGCGTTCTGCTTAGCGTGCTTCCCTTCTTCCTTTTTCTTCCCCCAAGTGAACGGTGTCTTAAGCCGTTCTTCGACCTAAGCGTGGTCGATCTTGAGCCCGTACTGGTCATGCTGGAGGGAGCCGTCCGAATCGTGCTTCAGCGCTTCTTGATAATGCTTTAAGGCATCCCAAGGTTGCCGGTTTAAGAAAAGCTACGGCGTCGTGCGGGCCTGTTTTCCCAGGACAAGCGGGGCTTTTTCCGCTAGAATTCAGCCATGGACAAGACGAAGCCCTCGACCGCCGCGGCCGCCGTCCTTCTGCGCCGGATCAGGGACCTCGGTGAGGAGGCCATGCTCCGCGACCGGGCTGCGGCCGATCGAAAGCTCGCCGAGTTTCGCCGGAGGGCGGAGCACTCGGAAAGTGTCGGGCCAGTCCTCGAGCAGCTCTCCACCCTGGCCATCCTGCTCGAGAACTCCGTCCGGGAGCGCCGGGCCCGCAAGGACCATAGGCCTGTCGTCCACTTCCCGACCGAACTCCCCATCACCGCCGTGCGTCCGGAGATCGTCCGCGCGATCAAGGCTCACCCCGTGGTCATCATCTCGGGCGAGACGGGCTGCGGTAAGAGCACTCAGATCCCCAAGATGTGCCTCGAGGCTGGCCAGGGGGTGGCGGGCAAGATCGCCTGCACCCAGCCCCGCCGGATCGCAGCCGTGACCATCGCCCATCGGATCGCCCAGGAGCTTGGAGAGTCGCTCGGCCGTTCGGTGGGCTACAAGATCCGGTTTCAGGACAGGACTTCACGAGAGGCGTACATCAAGGTCATGACCGATGGGATGCTCCTAGCGGAGACCCAGGCCGACCCCCGGCTCATGGAATATGACACCCTGCTCATCGACGAAGCGCACGAGCGGAGCCTCAACATCGATTTTCTCCTGGGCATCTCGCGGACGCTTCTTGATCAGCGGCCGGAGCTCAAGCTCATCATCACCTCCGCGACGCTGGATACGGAAAAATTCTCCGAGGCCTTCGGCCGGGCGCCCGTCATTCACATCGGAGGCCGGCTCTATCCGGTCGAGGTCGAGTACTGGCCCCCGGAGTCCATGCCGGACGGCAAGGAGGATTTCGATTACGTGGATGCGGCCGTCTACGCCGTCGCGAAGCTCAGGTCCGCGAAGCCGCCCGGGGACATCCTGGTTTTCATGCCCACCGAGCAGGATATTCTCGAGACCTGCAGCCGGCTTGAGAGCAAAGCCGGCCGGGGCGCGGCGATTCTCCCCCTCTACGCGCGGCTCCCCGCGTCGGAGCAGGGCCGGGCTTATTCCGTCACCGGCCCTAAGATCGTCGTGGCCACGAACGTCGCGGAAACATCGCTGACAATCCCCGGAATAAAATACGTGGTCGATACGGGACTGGCCCGCATCGCCCAGTACCAGCCGGGGACCCGGATCAGCAGTCTTCCGATCAGCCCCATCTCGCGAAGCAGTGCGGACCAGAGGAAAGGCCGATGCGGCCGCATCCAGGCCGGGCTCTGCCTCAGGCTCTATTCGGAGAAGGATTACGAGGCGCGGGCCGAGTACACTCCGCCTGAGATCGTCCGGTCCAACCTGGCCGAGGTCATCCTGCGCATGGTCGATCTCGACCTGGGCCATCCCGGCGACTTCCCTTTTATAGACCCGCCGCACCCTCGGAGCATCAAAGACGGCTACGAGACGCTTCTCGAGCTTGGGGCGATCAGCGGCCGAGGCCGCGAATACTCTTTGACTCCCCTGGGCCGGCGCATGGCCCCCATGCCGCTCGACCCCAGGATCTCCCGGATGCTCCTCGAGGCCTATAAAGAAGGATGCCTGCGGGAGGTTTCGATTATCGCCGCGGCCCTGAGCATCCGCGACCCGCGGGAGCGTCCTCCCGATAAGGCCGGGCTGGCCGATTCGAGCCAGGCCGTGTTCCGCAACCCGGAATCGGATTTCATGACCCTCCTCAACATCTGGGACCAATTTCATCGGGAAGGCCAAGGCGCGGGGGCCAAAGGCCGCCAAAGGAAGTTCTGCCACGACCATTTTCTATCCTATATCCGGATGCGGGAGTGGGGTTTCGTCCACGACCAGGTCATCTCCATCCTCGAGGAAATGCGCATTTCTGCAGGAAGGCGGTCCGAGGCGGCAATGTCGCCCGAGCTCTATGCCGAGATCCATCGCTCGATCCTGAGCGGTTTCCTGTCCAACATTGCCATCCAACAGGACAAAGGCGGCTATCTCGCGGCCAAAAATCGGGAGGTCGTCATCTTTCCCGGTTCCACGCTGTTCGGTAAAAACGTGCCTTGGATCGTATCGGCGGAAGTGGTCAAAACGGCGAGGCTCTATGCCCGCACCGCCGCCCGCATCGACCCCGGCTGGCTCGAAGCCTTGGGCGGGGAGCTCTGCCGCCGCACCCATCATGAGCCGCGCTGGGACAAGGACAAGGGCGAGGTGCGCGCTCTCGAACGGGTCACGCTCCACGGGTTGGAGATCGTTTCGGGGAGGGATGTCGCCTATGGCCCGATCGATCCCTCCGAAGCGCATAGGATCTTCATTCGGTCTGCGCTTGTGGGCGGGCACGTGAAGCAGCCGCCGGCTTTTCTCCGCCACAACCTGGCTTTGCGCCAAAAGGTTCAGGGGATGGAGGAAAAGCTGAGGCGGCACGATATCCTGGCCGGGGAAGAGGCGATGTCCCATTTTTATTCCCAACGGCTTCCGGGAGTTTATGACCTGCGCGGCCTTGAGGAGCGCATCCGGAAGTCAAAGAGCGATGAATTCCTGAGGATGCGCGAGGAGGACCTCATGCTCTGGGCGCCGGACGCGAAGGACCTGGCCGAGTTCCCGGATCGCCTGACCATGGGAGAGCGGCGGTTCGACTTGACCTACAAGTTCTCCCCCGGCTCCGAGGATGACGGCGCCACACTCAAAGTCCCCGTGGACCATGTCTCGATCCTCCCGCCCGAGCCTCTTGAATGGGGCCTGCCCGGCCAGTTCAAGGAGAAGATTGCTGCTATGATCAAGGGCCTGCCTAAGAAATATCGGAAACTCCTCGTTCCCGTCCCGGAAACCGTCGAGGTCATCGTTCGGGAAATGGAACGGCGCGAGACATCGCTCTGCAGGAACCTGGCCAAGTTCGTGAAACAGCGATTCCATCAGGACATTCCCGAGGCCGAATGGGCCCAGGCCGAGGTTCCCGCCCATCTCAAGCTGCGCGTTTCCGTCGCGGGTCACCATGGCGAGGAACTGGCCTCAAGCCGAGACCTCGAGGCTCTGCGCCGGGCTCTCAAGTCGCCCCGTCCCGCTGAGGATTCTGAAGCGCTCGGAAAAGCCCGCCAGAAACTCGAGCGGGAGGGGCTCACCACATGGGACTTCGATCGGCTTCCCGACGAGATTCCTCTCGGTCCGTTCCAAACGGCCTATCCGGCGCTCGAGGCCGCTTCCGGCAGGGTCAACATCCGTCTGTTCAAAATGCGGGACGAGGCGGATTCCGCCCAGGAAAAGGGCGTCGAGGCGCTCTTCCTCCTCAAGTTCGACAAGGACCTGAGGTTCATGCGCAGGTATCTCCTCCTGCCCGACGGCCTCGATCGGGCCGCGCTCCTTTTTGGGGGCAAGGCGGCCGTGGAAGAGTCCATGCTCGGGAACCTCAGCCGCGAAGTCCTACGCAAGAACCTCCGGACGAAGGATGAGTTCGAAAGCTTTTCGGCCGGCGTCGTCCGGGCGCTTTTCGAAAAAGGCGAAGCGTTGCGCCAGGCCGTCGCGGCGATTCTCGAGTCGGTGGGCAAGTTGTGCCGCGAGCTTCCGGCTTCGGAATCGTCCAGACGCCTGACGGCTTCCGGGCCAAGCCTTTGGGAAGGCCTCCGCGAGGAATTGGATCGTCTCGTGCCGAAAAACTTTTTGGACGCCTATCCACTCGGCCGGCTGATCCAGGCTCCCCGGTATCTGCGCGCCATGGAATTGCGCGTGGAGCGAGCCCGAAACGCCCCTGAAAAGGACCGGAGCAAGGCCGAACAGATCAAGCCTTTTGCCGAGGCCCTGGCCAAGCTGGAAAAACGGGCAGTCCAGGGGACGACTCCCGAAAAGCGCGCTGCGATCGAGGATTTTCGCTGGATGATCGAGGAGTTCAAGATTTCACTCTTCGCCCCTGAGATAAAAACCGCCTTTCCCATTTCGGCCAAGCGTCTGGCGGCCAAGATCAAGGATATCGAGAGTTTCGAGTAATGGATTCCATCACTTCCTTGATATTCTCGGACCCGGAAAAACCTCTTGACATGATTGATGGACTGAAAATAATAGGTGAAAGGGCGTATTTTCGGCAGATTTTTGGGATATTCTTTTCCCTGGGGCGACCATGAAGCACCGTGCCAGGACACAAGGCCAGCTTTTATCTAAGCCGCGGAGTCCGTACCCACGTAATGAACGACGTGCCAAATCATTGACCGAACTCAAAAAAACAGCCAGCCCTGTACTGGATCATGAAGGACAAAACCGAAATCTGGCGAAGAAGTCGCTCGAGGCAAATGAAAAACGTTTCCGGGCTTTGATCGAGTATAGTTCGGACGTCGTTATCCTGGTCAACGTTGAAGGTACCATTCTGTTTGTCAGCCCCTCTGCCGACAGGGTCTATGGCTTTGATCCTAAAGAACGCCTCGGCAAAAATGCTTTTGAATTCATTCATCCCGATGACCTCCCGCTGATCAAGAATCGGTTTATTCAACTCGTTGAACATTCGGGTACCACGATCTCGATAGAAATGAGGCTTTGGCATAAGGACGGAACATGGCATTGGACGGAGGTTACGGGCACGAACCTGCTGGAGGAACCGAGCGTGGGGGCTATCGTCGTGAACTACCACGATATCGACAAACGCAAGCGCGGCGAGGAAGCCCTGGAGGAGGAGCACAACTTCGCTCTGCAGGTAATGAACGCGATGGGCCAGGGCCTGACCGTCACCGATGCGGACGGCAGATTCGTCTTCGTCAACCCGGCCTATGCGCGGATGGTCGGATATGCGGCCGAAGACCTGATCGGCAAGAAGCCCCAGGATGTTACGGCAGCGGAAGATCATCCCATTCTCTCGTCCGAACACGCGCGACGCCATCGCGGAGAAACATCCTCGTATGAGAACCGCCTGATCGATAAAGAGGGCAAAATCATCCCCGTCCAGATTACTGGCGTTCCCCGAATGCACAAAGGCGCGGTCTGCGGGGCGATCGCCATCGTCGTTGACCTGACCGAGCGCAAGCGGGTAGAAGAGGATCTGCGCAGTCTATCCATCACGGATTATCTGACAGGCTTATACAACCGGCGGGGATTTTTAATCCTGGCCGAACAACCGCGGAACCTGGCCAAGCGCTTGAACAAGAAGCTTTTGCTTCTCTTCGTCGATATCGACGGCCTGAAACGGATTAACGATACGCGGGGCCACCGGCAAGGCGATCGGGCACTGATCGAAATTGCCGATCTTCTCAGAGGAACATTTCGTCAGTCGGATCTTATCGCTCGCGTGGGCGGCGACGAGTTCGTAGTTCTGGGCATTGTCGTCCCCGAGGAGAATGCCGAAAAAATTACGGCCCGTTTGCAGGCTAACCTGGATGCGCGCAATGCTAGAGGCGACCTGGGCTACGCCCTGACAATTAGCAGAGGTCTCGCCTGCTCCAATCCTGAAAACCCTTGCTCCATTGATGAACTGCTGGCTCAAGCAGATGCCCTGATGTACGAACATAAGCAGAGCAAGAGAAGCTAAGAATCAAATCAAGATCGGGCCGATGAAGGGCAATTCAGGCGATATCCGTTAGGCCCCGCGAATGATGACTGCAGACCTAGGCCTTCCCTTTGACTGAGAACGAAAAAAAGATGGGGGTCGCGTTCACACTTTCCAAGTTTTGCGCTTTGATCTGCCTTAACACAGCCGCGCAAAGGAAGGCCTGTTTCCGTAGTGATCAGCCGCAGGGAATCATCATCGGGCGCGCTCAGTTCTTCTGTCGATCGATCGAACGGCCATGAGTCCCGAAAAGGCCTTCGGCGCGAAAATAGGCGGCCATCTCCTCGACGCCCCGGCGAAAGGTGCGTTTGGGTCGATAGCCGAGGTCGCGCTCGGAATCATGATAAGAATAGAAGAGCGGCTGAGACCCGGCTTTGACCGCGGCCCGGCTCAAGAGACAGGGGCGGTGCGTGAGACCGGCGATCGTTTCCGAAAAGAAAGCGGCTGTGCCGGCCGGCCATGAGGGAAAGACAAGCCGCGGCGTCCGAATCCTCCTCTGCGGGAACTGCTCACGGAGCGCCTCGGCCATGATCCTCATCGCATCTTTGAAGCGAAGGTTGTCTTCCACTCTTCCGGTGATGATGTGCCGGGAACCTCGCCCTCCTCGCTCCATGGCCAAGATATGACCTTCGACCACGTCCATAACGTGAGCAGTGGAGAATCCGCCCTTGAGCACGCCGGGCATCCTCTTATTATAAAGCGCGAGCAGGTACGTCCCGTTGCCGATCAGAAAATCATACGGGCCGAACGAAGTCCCAGGCAAAACCGAAACGACGTTGAGGCCGAAACGACCCACAGAGGATTGGACGAGCTCCTGGGCGGCGAGCTTGGAATCGAAGTAGCCGAGCCCGATCCGTTTTTCCCACCGCGGCAGTCGGCCGAACCTGACGTCTTCGGCGAAGGACAGGATTTCTTCGGCAGACCGGAAGGCATGGAGGTGCGGCCGGGCCGTGTAAGGGTTTGCCGTTTCGATGTCGCCGACCGTGCCCCGCGGATTCGGAACGCCCAGGGCATTGACGGAGCTCGTGTAGCACATCTTTTGGAATGAGGCCGATCGCCGGGCGGCGTCGAGCACGTTGCGCGTGCCCTCGACGTTCACCAGCCATTGCCGTCGCTTTTGCCGCGGGTCGAATGATGTCGAGGCGGCCATGTGAAAAACGAGTTCAACTCCCTCAAAAGCCCTGCTGACGTCATCCCCCTCAAGGATGTTGCCCGGGACGAGCTCGATGCCGGGGATGTCGCGAAGGGAATCGGTTGGTGTTCCGGAAAGGAAAAAGACACGGATCGCGGCCGGCTCGATGCGCAATTCTCTCGTGAGAAGATGGGCCAGGGCGCTGCCCAGGAAACCCGAACCGCCCAGGATCAGGATCTTCTTTCCGGTGAGGAAGGTCATCGGGAGATAACGTATGCCGAAATCCTAATTCTTTCAAGCCCAACGGCGGATGCTTTTCATCCTCCGGCCCGATCTTCTGATACGGGCAAAGGGCAGAAAGGAGGCGCTAAAAAAAATCCCCCTCCTCTCACCCTGTCCGGGCAAGAGTGAGGGGGATACTCCGGGCGAGGGAACGAGCTATTTCTTCTTGCGCAGGTAGATATCCCCGTTGAAATTTTCGAACTGATAGTCGGGGCCGCCGCCGTTGATCGTACCGTAGAAAGCGCTGTCCAGGCTGATCCGGAACTTGCCGCCTTCCTTCTTTGGGTTTTCGGTGGACTTCTGCGGGACCTGTCTTAAAGCGATGTCGAAGTCGCTGTAAACCTCTCCGCGCTCGGTCTTGATCTTGAGGTTGGCTTTGGTATCGGCGGGGAAGGTCACATCCAGGTCGCCGTTCATGGTGCTGAAGGACATGGGCTTGTCGGCGGCGACCTTAGCCAGACCCACTTTGATGTCGCCGTTGAGGGTGTTGGCCGTCACCGAACCGGAAACATTGGTCAGAGTGATGCCGCCGTTGAGGTTCTCGACTTCGATCTCGCCGGTCACGTTCTCCACGGCGATGCTGCCGTTCTGCTGGGCCTCAAGTTTGAGCGAGGAGTTAAAGGGCACTTTCACGGTGAGGTCCATGGCCCGTTTCCAGGACTCCACTTCGATGGAGACGACGTTGTTCGATTCCTCGGCGGTCAGGCCCGCGTTGTCCAGGGGGATCCGCTTCATGCCCGCGGCTTTGGCCTGGGCTTTGGCCGCTTCTTGGGCTTCCTCGGCGTCCATTTCCTCCGCTTCTTCGTTCTCATCCTTGCCCAGGGCCTTTTCCGGGACGCTCGTCTCGATGATCACCTCTTTGCCTTCGTAGCCGATGACCTTGATTGCGCCCCGCATGGAGCTGACCTCGACCTTGGCCGGCTTGGCCGGGTTGCTCAAGGGCACGACGATTCGGTTGGGCTGGGAGGCGTCGGCTGCCGCCAGGAGCCCGGCCAGGAGCAGGACCGCCATTCCGATAAGGGCGAGCTTCGTTCTTTTGGTTTTCATGTTTTTCTCCTTTCTGGTTTTGGCCGTGAACTGGCCTTGTATTTTTTAACGAGAATATCGCCGTTAAGTGTGTCGCATGACACGACCGGGCCGCCCTTTCCGGCGCGGACCCTGGTGAACCGGTCTTGATGATAGATGAACTTGCCTTCCTTCTTCTCCGGAGAGTCGGAGGCCTGGCTGGGGAGCGGTTTGGTGTCGAAATCCGAAAAGGCCTCGCCGTTGAAGGTCTTGAGGTTGAGGTCCGCGGACAGACCCTCTTGGAAGGCCAGTTCCACATCGCCGTTGACGGTAATGAATTCGCAGTTGCTGGCCGGGTTCTTGACGAATGTCGCTTTGACCTCGCCGTTGACCGTATGGGCTTCGCCGGAACCGGCCATGTCCGCCAGTTCCACCTTGCCGTTCACGTTATTGAGGTCAAAGTCCCCCTCGACGCCTTTGACGAAAATATCGCCGTCGTTGACGGTCTTGAGAGTGAGCTGGGTGCGGCGAGGGACCTTAAGGACGAAATCGTACTGGACCTCATAGCCGACGTCGCGCCACCTGATGCCGCGGCCGCCCTCGCACTGGCAGCGGAACGGCCCGTCGACATAGATATCGATCACATTGGCCTTTTCGATGATGTCGAGTTTGACCTCGGTCTTTGCCTGCTGAACCTTGTCGCCGGACTTGGCTTTGATGGTCTTATGGGCCGTGAGTTCGACCGGACCGACGTCCACGGCCTCGACCTTGATCGAGCCGAAGACGTTGTCCAGGCTGAGCTCCCCGGGTTTGGACGGGTCCTGGAACTTGAGGGTCTTCTGGATGAGCTCCTTGTCTTGGACGGTGTATTTCGAATCGGCCAGGACCAGGGCGACCAGGATGGCCGCGATGATCACGATCAAGGTCATTTTCTTCATCATAAGCTCCTATGAGGAAAGCTGTTGGATCCCCTGGACGGCTTTCCGTTTGACCTGCGGGTTCAGGTTCTTGTCCTGGAGCAGAAGCCGCAGGGACGCGACCGCCCGGCGCTCGCGGATGCCGACCAAAAGGTCGATGAGGGCCGCCTGGACGATGGGCGACTGCTGACCGTCGAGGAAGCTGAGAACTCTTTCCTTGACCCCCGGCTGACCAGCATAAAGATAGAGGGCGTCGACGACCGCCAGCCGCACGTTGACGTTCGGGTCATTGCCGAGGGTTTGGAAAAGGGCTTCTAGAAAATCCTGGCCCGGCGCCGCCAGCTGGCGGCTGAGGCCGACGCCCTGCAGCCGGTCGAAAGGCGAGGCTTGCTTCATGAGCGAAACGGCCAGCGTCTGACGGATATCCTGGACCTCCCGATAAAGTTCATCGATCGAGGCCGTGTTTCCCCGGCCCGGCCGTCCGACCCACATCCCGCCGAGCACGCCAAGGACGACCAGTCCTAGGGCCGCCCCGAATTGAAATGCGGGCCTCCGGAACCATAAGCCCCGGCTCTCTCGCCGCGGGCGGAGTGGCCGCTGGGACGCTCCGGCTTCATCGGCGATCTCTGCCCGGGAAGCCTCGAGCATTTCATAGAACCGAGCGCGCAGGTTGGCCGAGGGGCGCTCCACGGGCAGGACCCCGAGCCTGGCCCAAGTCTCGCTCAGGCTCCGCAACTCCGCGCCGCAGGGGGAGCATTCGGTCAGGTGGAGGTCTAACTCCTGGCGTTCGGTAGGGCTCAGTTCGTCGGCCAGGTAATCGGCGAATTTTTCTACAGCTTTTTCACACTTCATGGCGGCACGCCTCCTTGGTCAAGCGAGCGTAGATTTCGCCCAGTTCCTTGACGGCCCTGTGGACCGTGGCCTTGACCGTCCCCACCGGGCAATCGAGCAGTTCGGCGATCTCCCTGTACTTTAGATTTTCGAACCGGCTGAGAACCAGGACTTTCCGCTTGTCCTGCGGCAGATGCGACAGGGCCCGGGACACGAGGGCCGCTTCCTCATCGCGGCCGATCCTCTCCTCGGGCCCGGTCTCGGGGTTCCGGACCTCCTCGAACTGCTCGTCGAGAGGGAAGGCCTCCTTGTACCGGCGCATGTGGTCGATGTGGGCATTATGGGCGATGCGGTACATCCAGGAAACGAACCGATCCTCGCCCCGATAGGTCCGGCGGTACTTGAGGAGCCTGATGAAGACTTCCTGGACCAGGTCTTCGCTCGTCGGGCGGCTGCCGGTGAGACGCAGGAAGAAATTGAAGAGCTGAAGGTGGTGTCGCTCGAAGAGGACGGCCAGTCTCTCGACCCGTCCGTCCTTCACTTCCAGCATCATGGCGTCATCGGTCAACGTCCTACCTCGCACCTTGGATGGCCGTTTCCAGTTCATGAATTGTCTTTTCTGGCTTCCTTGCTCAAGAATATAGACTCATTTCTGGAAAAAAGGTTACAAAAGTGAGGTTTCTTGATAAATGGCCGCAGGCGAAAAGCAAAAAACGGCCTATTCTCCATAATTTAATGATAATTAATAAATTAGAAGTTGAGCAAGCTTATGACCATGAATGGTTTTTTGAAGCTGCCCGGCTTATGCTGAATAATCGACCATCAATCCCCTATTTGAATCGGTAGTTGAACCCGATGCTCAAGTGCATATAGTGTCCTTGGCCGCTCGGGTCATAAAGGAACCCGATTTCCGGCCGAATCGCCCAGCGATCCAGGTCCGCGCTCACTCCGGCCCCCAGATTGAAGGCGACCAATGTGTCCCCGCCGTCCTTTGAAAGGGGAATCAGGGCCTTGGCCGAGGTGTTGAATTCGAAGTTTTTGTTGATCGGGATAGTGAACAGCAAAGTAGGGTGGAATTGCCAGGTCTTCGAGACCTCCAAATCTTGACCGAAGGCGAACCCGACAGGAAGATAGAGTGCCAACCAGTCCTTTAAGATGCCGAACTTCGGGCCGAACCCCACGACGTTGACTCCGGAGGATTCGCCCCCGTTGGTGTCGAATTGTATTCGTTCGTAGCGGGCCCTGATATCAAAGAAACGACTCAGTCCGAACCCGGCCTGGAAGCCGTAATGGTTCTGAACATGATTTGTTTCCTGCTCGCCTGAAAAGGACACACTGGAGAAGCTCGGGGTCACTTCGATCCGACCCTTGCCTGCCAACTTGGCGCTCTGTAGCTCGGAAAAGGGCGGGGCAAAACAAGCCAGGGCAAATACCAGGCATCCGAACAAAACCAAGCCTAAGACACTCCTTTGAGTTTTGGGTTTCATGGTCACTCTCCTTTCAAGAGCAATATCGCAGTTTGCCCCTGGCAAGTTGTCAAGGCGGTGTCAAGATTTTGCAAAGAAATCGACATAGCCATAAGACGCGGAAGACGCCAGCCGGCTGCAGCTTGGGCACCGGCGACGATACGCCTTTCCCCATTTTCGTTCGAGATGTCAGCTGAGGGACTCCGGCTAAAAGCGAAGAGATAGGCAGGTCAAGCCGCCGTCCATCTTCCGGACCTCGCTGACGTCGAGCTCGATTACGGGCAGTCCGAGCTTATCAAGCTTCCTCCGCGTTTTCGGGAAGCCGGCCGGCACGATCAGGCTTCCGTTGATCCAGAGAGTGTTGGCCGTGTACTCCTCGCCGGGGTCGACGACGATCTTGGGGAAATCCTCGAACTCCGTCCGCGCGGCGAAGTCGCGAGTGACGACAAGCCTTCCCTGGCCGACGTAGTTCACGCTCGATTTAAGATGAAGGCCTGCGGCTACCGGGACCGGAGTCCAGCTGTGGCCATGCTCCTGGAGGTGTTTGCCGAGGGCCCGGGCGCCCTCAAGGTTGGTCCGCTTGGAGACCCCGATGAAGAAATGGTTTTCGACCATGAGCACATCGCCGCCCTCGACCGTGGCCGGGGGTTTGAGGCGAAAGGTCGGCCGGAACCGGGCCAACACGGGTTCGATCGAATTCTCCTCTCCCCGCCGGGATTTGGCTCCGGGGTTGGTGATGACGGCCAGGCGGGGAGTGACGACCGCCGTGTCCTCCACAAAATAGGAATCCGGAAACCCGGGCGCGGCCGGCAGGACCGTCACGGTTAGCCCCAGGGAGCGCAAGGCTTCGATATAGGCCTTATGCTGGGCGAGGATTCGCTCGTAGTCCGGCGGCCCGAGGCCCGACTGAGTCAGTCCGCGGCCGCAATCCGGACCGGGTTTACGGACGATGGCTCGGGTGAACATCCGTTCATTTAAAGTCCGGCGTTGGGCGGGAAAGCCAGACCGTCATGGCGTCCGGACCACGGTTGGCCCAGTCGCAGTAGGGAATGGCCATAAGGGTTACCTTCTTGGTTTCGGTTTTACCCGAGGGCCCTTTGTCCAGAGCCAGGGCCTTGCCCTGGATGATCCAAACACCGCGGAGAAGGTCCGGCCGGAAAAAGGCCTGGAGGACGGCGCCGTCGGGCAGGGCGAGGTTGAGAGCCTGACCGCCGTTGTCGACGGCCTCGACGCAGAAGACGATAGGCCCGCGTTGGAGCGCGACCCGTCCCCGGTCATCCTTGACCTGGTCGTTGGCCACAACCCGGCGGATGGGCAGGGGCAGGGACATGTTGATCACGTCGCCCCGGAGCCACTTCCGGGTGATCCGGGCATAGCCCTTGTCGATCTTCATTTCGATGGGCTTGCGGTTGACCCAGATCTTGGGCGCCGCGCCGCTCTTGTCCAGGAAACGGTAGAGGTCGCTCGGAATCGCCTGGTTTTGGGCCCAGCCGGGGATGCGAACGGCCACGGTGAATTCTTTGGGCTGGCTGGGTCTGAGTGCGATCTCGACCGAGCCAAGCCAGGGGTACTTCGTATTTTCTACGAGTTCCACCGTGATCCCGTCGACCTCGACCGAGGCCTCGTTCTTGACGAAGAGGTTAACGTAGAGGGTCTTCTCTCCCACGGCATAAACGTAGCCGGGGACTGAAGGAAGGAACCGGACTATGTTGCCCGGGCAGCAAGCCACTTCGAACCACGGGCTCCGGCCGTAGCCGCCCTTGGACTCGAGCGGGTTTTGATAGAAGAAGCGGTCGCCGCTGAGGGATACGCCCGAGAGGAGGCCGTTGTAGAGCGTGCGCTCCAGGACGTCGATGTATCGGCCGTCGCCGTGGAGGAGAAACAGCCGCTGGTTCCAGAGAACGTTGCCGACGGCGGCGCACGTCTCGGCGTAGGCCGTGGCGTTGGGCAGCTCGTAGTTGTCGCCGAAGGCCTCGTATTCGTCACGCGAGCCGATGCCGCCGGTGAGGTAGAGTTTCTTGCCGACGACGTTCTCCCAGAGACGATCGATGGCCTTGATGTATTCGGGATATCCCCCCAGGGCCGCCACGTCGGCCATCCCGGCGTACATGTAGGCCGCTCGGACGGCGTGACCCACGGCCTCATCCTGTTCGAGGACCGGTTTGTGGTTCTGGAGGTATTCCTCGGAATTGTAGATGCGGAAGGGAGAGCTTTCGGGATAGGTCTCCCCCTGGTGATAGTGGCCGCGCTCGTCCAGGAAGAACTTGGCCAGGTCAAGATACTTGGCTTTGCCCGTGAGGCGATAGAGCTTGGCCAGGCCAATCTCGATCTCCTGGTGGCCCGGGAAGCCGCGGCGCTTGCCCGGACCGAAAGTGCTGACCAGCAGGTCGGCGTTCTTGAGGGCGATGTCGAGGAACGAGCGCTCGCCCGTCGCCAGGTCATAGGCCGCGGCCGCCTCGTACATGTGGCCCATGTTATAAAGCTCATGGCTGACCCTGAGGTTCGACCATCGCTCGGCGCCCGAACCAGGGGCGGGATTCTTGGGGTCGACCGTCCGGGCCGTGTAGAGGTAGCCGTCGGGCTCCTGGGCCTTGCCGATGATCTGGATCAGGTCGTCGAGCTTCTGTTTGAGCTTGGGGTCAGGCGTCAGCCGGAGCGTGTAAGCGGCCCCTTCCATGACCTTGAACACGTCCGAGTCGTTGTAGCGCTTTCCGGTGTGGGGGCCGGTCACGAGGCCGGCCGCCTTGCGGAAGTTATCCACCCGGCCGGTCTCTTCGAGCATCTTCAAGGCGAAGGGGATAGTGACGATCCGGTTGGTTTCGAGACGCGGGGCCCAGAACTGATCCATGAGCTTGACTCGGGTGAATTCCACGGGCCGGATGGGGTAATCCTTTTTTGGGGGGGCAGTATCCCCGCCGCGCAAACCCAAGACCAGAAACAGAACCGGGACAATTTTTTCGTATCGTTTGAATATTTTCACTTTGGCCTCTCTTGAGTCCGGCGGAACGCGCGCCGGAACTCCGTCAACTTCCATATCCTATCACTTTTTTTTCGGAGGGGACAGGCTTGCGGGTCTGGTCCACGGCTGCCGAGCGCGCGTCCGGGCCAAAGCGAGGGAACCGGGCTGAGAATCGGCGGACCTGCAGGCCGGGATTTATTCGCGCTAGGGTCTGGGCATCCAGTTCTTTTTCCACTCAGGATGATCCCGGGACGTGCTCCGGTCGACATGGTAGATGACGTCTATCGTATGTCCGTGAAAGTTAAATATGTGAATCCCGGTTGCGCTGTCGGGCGTCTCCATGAATCCGCCGTCCAAGTTTTCCATGGCATAATGCATCAGGGGAGTCGTGGCCTGTTCCGTCCATATCCGGCCGCAATGCTTGTAGTGGACCAGCATATCATCGTAGGTGATTCCCTGGACGCGGACCTTTTCCGGCATTTCGTCGTGCTCACCCCCGAGGTTAATGGGGCCTATGAGGGGGCTCACCAGGCCGGCCACATCATGCATGTGGCCGTCCTCCAGAAGTACCTGCTCATCGCACAGGCCGAACTTGAAGTCGAAAAGGGATAGCTGGTTCGCCCTGTCCCTCGAGGGGTCCAGAACCCGGCCGTGGGCGAATACCAGGTTGCTCCAGCTCTCTTTCCAAGAGATTTCAATTTTGGAGGGCCGCCCCTTGCACTTCCTGTCTTTGCCATACGTAAAATCGCTTCGCCAGGCCGCTCCCCGGACGTGGGCCAGAACCGTGCCCGGGACTGCGCCGCCCGCCTTTTTGACCTTGTCGGCAAGCTCCGGGAGGACTTCTTCCTTTGTCATTTCAACCATCGTCACCCAGACCATTTCCTCCGCTTTGCCGCCGTCTATCCTGGCCTCCAGGGTGAAGTGCCAGTAGATTTTGGCGGCGGCCTGGACTCGAGTCAGGAAGAGAGACAAGTATCCTCCGGACAGGATTAACACGGCGGCAATGAGTTTCCCGTATGATTTCACCGAGTATTCTTGCCTTTGGCCTGGGGCAGGCAAACTGGACTTGGCCTTTTTTGCTTTCATGGTTTTCCCCGACTACCTCCGCCGGCGGGCCGGCCTCCCTGGAACGAACATACAACTCGGAGGGAACCGCTGTCAAGAGTTGAGCATGCCCAGGCTCGGGGACCTCCTCGGACGAAGCAGAACGAAGCTCCCCAAGGATTGATTTTTCAAGCGCGGTGTATTAAACATTTCTTGAGAGGATCTGATGGTCTCCAGATACAAAGGCTGCCTCGTCGGACTGGCCGCGGGCGATGCGCTCGGCGCGCCCATCGAGTTTCAGACCCTCGCCCAGATCAAAGCCAATTTCGGCCCGAAAGGCATAGAGGATTTTGAGCCCTGGGACGATTTTGCCGCCGGGTCCTACACGGACGACACCCAAATGTCGCTGGCCGCGGCCCAGGGTCTGCTCGACGCATACCGTGAGCACCGGGCCAGCGGCCGCTGGGACGTGCGGGCCGCGGTCTATCGGGAATACCAGAAGTGGCGCGCATCCCAGAGCAATCCCATGAACCGAAAATCGCCCGGGCTCACCTGCCTCCTGGCCCTGAAGAGCGAGCGCATGGGCACGATCGAGAGCCCGATCAACGACAGCAAGGGCTGCGGCGGCGTCATGCGCACGGCGCCCGCGGGCCTGGTCTTCAAGCCGGGGCACGCCTTCCGGGCCGGGGCGGAGTTCGCGGCCATGACCCACGGGCATCCGTCCGGGTACTTGTCGGCGGGGTTTCTCTCGGAGGTCGTGGCCAGGATTGTGAGCGAGGAAGGTTTGGGTCGGGCGGTCGCTCGTTCGGTTCCCGTATTAAAGTCCTACGACGGGCATGAGGAGACTCTCCAAAAAATAAGCCTCGCCCTGCGGCTCTATTCCTCGACGCGGCCGGCTCCGGAGGCCATCAAGAGGATCGGGGAAGGATGGACGGGAGATGAGGCTCTGGCCATCAGCCTCTTTTGTGCCCTGAGGTATCCTCGGGATTTTCGCGCGGGTGTCCTGGCCGCGGTCAATCAGGAGGGGGATTCGGATTCGACGGGGTCGATCACGGGCGCCATCCTGGGCACCGCGCTCGGACTGGAAGGCGTGCCCAAGGATTGGGCGAATCGCCTCCAGAATCGGGACAAGATCCTCGACTTGGCCGAGGCTTTGGAGAAGGCCTTCGGGGGTTCCGGCCGGATAACGCTGTCCTAGGGGGCGGCCGCTTCGCAATGGGCCGGTTTCATTGCGTTTCACCCCGAGTTATCCAGCACGCAGGCGAAGCATGAAGGGCCCCATCTTGGAAGAGAACTATGGAAGCATTCGCTTGGTTTGACGAGCCAGGAGGGAATAATGACGTTCATGAAACGCACTTCGCAAATTTTAGCCGCTTCATTAATGGTTCTCTTCTTCTTGAGTTGCTGGGGGTCTCAGAAGCAGCAGAAAAACATTGCCGCTGAGAATAAGCCCGCTCCGACTCCTGTGGTCGAAAAGCAACCGATCATCGATGCCCACGTTCATGCCCTCAAAGCGTGGAAGCCCGAATGGGGACAATGGCCCTGGCCCGAATGGCAGCCCCCGAATTTTCTGCCCGCACCCGCGACTGATGAGGACCTCAGGCGGGAGACGTTCGAGATGTTCAAACGCTATCACATCGTCAAGGCCGTCGCTTCCGGAGGCGCTTTAGATCAATGGCGGGCGGCGGCCCCGGACCTCGTCGTTCCCGCCTACCAGACCTTGATCGCCGGAACGACGCCCGAGGATTTCGCCGCGCTCCGTAAAGGCCTCGCTGCGGGCCGCTGGGCCGTCATTGGGGAGGTGGGGTCGCAGTATGCCAGAATGACCCCGAGCGATCCCCGTTTCGAGCCGTTCTTTGCCTTAGCCGAGGAGCTGGACAAACCGATGACCGTTCATATGGGCCTGGGAGCGCCGGGTAATGCCGAATTTCGAATGAGCCTCGGCGACCCGCTCCTCTTCGAGGAGGCCCTGGCCCGGCACCCCAAACTCCGCTTGTGCGTCTGCCACGCCGCCTGGCCATTCTTGGATAGGATGATCGCCCTTCTGTATTATTATCCGCAAGTCTATGTCGATACGGCCTTCATTGATTGGTATCTCCCGCAAAAGGAGTTCCAGATGTACTTGCATCGACTCGTCGAGGCCGGCTACGGGAAACGGATCATGTTCGGCTCCGATAATATGTATTGGCCGGAATCCATCCGCCTGGCTGTTGAGAGCATCGAATCGGCCGATTTTCTGACTCCCGAGCAGAAGCGAGATATCTTCTACAATAATGCCGTGAGGTTCTTTCGCCTGGAGTGAAATGATCCGGGATTTCCGACCGGCGTGGGACGAGCGCCCCATCCCTTTGAATCCGCGCAATTCCGGCCGGCCCCTGCGCGCCGGCGTCAGGCGCTCTGGCCCTCAAGCAAGGCGCGGCTCGCCGCCCTTCCAACTATTTCATCGTCAGGACGAATTCGTAGTCGGCCACGCACCGGTAGTTGCTCGACGTCACGAAGACTTCCTCGGGGTTGTCGCTCCCGATGCACAGCCGATACCTTTTTCCGGCTTCATAGGCTAGACCGGGCTTGGTTTTCATGACAACCGTGTAGGCCGTCCCGACCATGGTCGTTGGAAACCAGCCTTCGGATACCGGCTCTCCAGTCTCGTCCAGGATGATGTGATACTTGTGTACGGCTTTAAAATCGACCCTGATCTCGAGCTGGATCTCGTCCTGGGACCAGCGAACGACCTTGAAGAATTGGTCCGGGATGGTCTGGCCATGGCTGTAGTTCATGCTGGAGCTCACGTTGTTAGAAGCGCAGGACATGGCTCCCAGGAAGACGGACACGCTCAACGCGGCGATAAAGGCTCTTTTCATTGGGCCTCCTCTCTTTTGAATCCAGTTTGGCCGAGCGGCAACAAATTGTCAATTCCTCGTCGGGCCCCCAGAGCGATCCTATGGGAACGTATAAAACTTTGCTTGCACAATTTTCAAGTTTTTATTTTAATTGTTTGTATCCCTTGAGACTATGAAAGGGAAAGCATGCACTCCGCGCAGATCAAGCTCTTCGGCCGGGAAATCGCGACGGGCGCGTTCTGGCATTCCGAGGGCGGCCTCCATATCGATTATCGCGTCGAAGCCCTGGATTCGGGCTGGCTCGTCACGGGTTCCGTGAAGGGCAAAGGGGGCCGCATTCCGGTCGTCGAGTTCCCGGTTGCTGGTCCCTGCCTGGTCAATAATTGGCAGTCCTGGGGGCCGATCGATTGGATGACGCCTGGGTCAAGGTTCGCCAAAGTCGAGGCGGTCTTCGAGAAATTCCGGCAGTTCCTGTTCACCCCGATCCCTGACGTTTTTGCCGAGTCGCTCGTCAGCGACTACTTTTGCGCCTCAGGCTCTTTTCTTGCGGGTTGGCTCAGCTCGCGCGTCGCCCATCCATATTTTGTCATCGGAACGGATCGCATCAGGGGATTCCTGGATCTCTTCGGAGCGCCGCAGGCCGAGGGGACGCCGCTCGAGCCCCTCATCCTTCTCCCGGGCGACCCCGAGGGAGGCTTGCTCGAGCGCTACGCCGACCTGGCGGGACGGGAGAATTCCGTTTCCATTTCGGATTGGAATCCCGTGGGCTGGTCCAGCTGGTACCACTATTTCACGGCCGTCACCTGGGCGGATATCGTCCAGAACCTGGACCTGGCCTGCGGCCGCTTTCCCTTCGAGGTCTTTCAGGTCGATGACGGTTACGAGCGGGATATCGGCGACTGGACCGACAGGCGCGCTCCCTGGCCCGAGCTTCAGGACATGGCCGGCGAGATATCCGCCCGGGGTTTTGTCCCCGGCATCTGGACGGCGCCCTTCAGTTTCTCGGAAACGTCGCGCCTGTTCCGGGATCATCCGGACTGGGCGGTGACCGAGGCCGGCCGGCCCAAGCCGTGTTATCGCGGCTGGGGAAGAATGATCTATGCCCTTGATACGACGCGGCCCGAGGTCAAGGATTGGCTGGGGCGGCTTTTTCGGACGCTCCAGACTGCCGGTTTCCACTATTTCAAGGTCGATTTCCTGTTCGCGGCGGCGATGCCGGGCGTGCGTGCCGTCGACGTCTCTCCCATCAACGCCTATCGTCAGGGACTGCGAGTCATCCGCGACGCCGTCGGCCGGGATTTCGTTCTGGGGTGCGGCGCGCCGCTTCTGCCCTCGGCCGGTCTCGTGGACGGGATGCGCGTCGGAGAGGACACCGCTCCGTTCTGGAGATCCGACCTGGCTCCGCTCGAGGGAGTGAACGCCTATCACGCCCTGAGAAACCCCCTCCTTCGGCAGTTCATGCACGATCGCCTGTGGCGCAACGACCCGGATTGCATTCTCCTCCGGAGCCGGGAGATCGAGCTTGTCGAGAACGAGCGGAGGCTTTACGCCGTGGTTTGCGGCGCATTGGACAACATGATCATCGACAGCGACAACCTCGCCCTCGTGGACGAGGCCGGCTTCGACCTGCTCTTGGAAACACTCAAGCTGCGAGGGGGCCGGTCCCGGGTCCGCGGCGGGCCGGTCAGGGACACGTTCATCATCCATTCCTCGGACGGGCCCGCGGGCGAGTTCCGTCTCCTGGCCAACCTGTCCGACAGGGCGGAAGTGATCTTAAAAGAAACGGTTCCGGCGCGCTCGGCGGTCCTGATTTGCGGGTCCATCGGTGCTTCGGACCGAAGGCGTTCGCCGTGACCGCCGACCTTTCCAAGTTCTGGAGCCTTCCCGCCTCCGAGGCGCTGGACGCTCTCCGTGCGTCCGCGAACGGACTGTCCGACGAAGAAGCCCGGGAACGGCTCCGAACCCATGGGCCCAACCTTCTCCAGCCGCGCCGCCGGACCGGGGACCTCAGGCTCTTTCTGGGTCAGTTCAAGAGCCCCATCATCCTGATCCTCCTCCTGGCGGTCGGCCTTTCCTTTTATCTGGGCGACCGGACGGACGCGGTCATCATCCTGATTATCGTCGGGATCAGCGGCTTGCTGGGATTCTGGCAGGAGCGGGGCGCCGCCCATGCCGTGGAAAAGATCCTGGCCGTCGTCCAGATCACGGCCCGGGTTTTGCGCGGAGGACAGCCGCGGGATATTCCTCTGTCGGATGTGGTCCCGGGGGACATCGTCCTCCTGTCCTCGGGCGATGGAATTCCGGGCGATGGCCTGATCCTTGAGTCCCAGGACCTGTTCGTCGACGAAGCCACGCTTACCGGAGAGACTTTTCCCGTTGAAAAATCCGGGGGTGGCCTGCCCGTCGAAACGGCCCTCGGACAGCGAACGAACACGGTCTTCCTCGGGACGCACGTGGTCAGCGGCACGGCCAAGGTCCTCGCCGTGCGGACCGGACGCGAAACCGAGTTCGGCCGCATCTCGGAAGGCCTGGCCCTCAAGCCGCCCGAAACCGAATTCGAGCGCGGCATCCGCCGCTTCGGCTTTTTCCTGATGGAGATGACTCTGATCCTGGTCATCCTCATCTTCGGCTTCAACGTCTTCTTCCACCGCCCCGTCCTGGATTCGTTCATGTTCTCCCTGGCCCTGGCCGTGGGCCTGACCCCTCAGCTCCTGCCGGCCATCATCAGCATCAACCTGGCTCACGGGGCCCGGCGGATGGCCGAGTCCAAGGTCATCGTCAAGCGCCTGAGCTCGATCGAGAACTTCGGCAGTATGAACGTCCTCTGCGCGGACAAGACGGGGACGATCACCGAGGGCGTGGTCGAGATTCAGGGGGCCTGGGACGTCGAGGGCAAAGCCCAGGAGAAGGTGCTCCACCTGGCCTATATCAATGCCTTCTACGAGTCGAGCTTCACCAGCCCCATCGACGAAACGCTCCGGAAAACAAAGGCTCTCGACCTCGCCGGCGTGAGCAAGCTTGACGAGGTACCGTTTGATTTCGTCCGCAAGCGGATGAGCGTCCTCGTGCGGAAGGACGGCCGCCTGCTGATGGTCACCAAGGGCGCCTTGAAGAACGTGCTCGAGGTCTGCACCCAGGCCGAAACGCCGTCCGGGAGCGTGATCGCCATAGACGACGTGCGGGGCGTGGTCCAACAGTGCTTCGAGGAGTTCAGCGCCCAAGGGTTTCGCACGCTCGGGGTGGCGACGAAGGACCTGGGTGAGGGAACCGCCTTGACCCGCGAGAGCGAGACGGGGATGACCTTCGCCGGATTCCTGACCCTCTGGGACCCTCCCAAGGAAGGGATCGTCGAAACCCTGAAGAAGCTCAAGGCTCTCGGCGTGACGTTCAAGATCATCACCGGGGACAATCTGCCCGTGACCCAGAGTCTCGCTCGCAAGCTCGGGCTCTTCCAGCCCAAGGCCCTGACCGGAACAGGACTCAGCCGCATGAGCGACGCGGCCCTTGGGCACTCCGTCAGCCGGGTGGACATCTTCACCGAGATAGAGCCTAACCAGAAGGAGCGCATCATCCGGGCCCTGAAGGCATCCGGCTCCGTGGTCGGCTTCATGGGCGACGGGATCAACGACGCTCTGGCTCTCAAGGAGTCGGACGTGGGTCTTTCGGTCAATTCCGCGGCGGACGTGGCCAAGGAAGCGGCCGACATCGTCCTCCTCGAAAAGGACCTGGGAGTCCTGGCCTACGGCGTCGAAGAGGGGCGAAAGACGTTCGCCAATACGCTGAAGTACATCTTTATGGCCACTAGCGCCAACTTCGGCAACATGTTCAGCATGGCCGGCGCCTCGCTCTTCCTTCCCTTCCTGCCGCTCCTTCCGGCGCAGATCCTCTTGACCAACCTTCTGACCGACTTCCCGGAGATGGCCATCGCCGCGGACAGCGTCGACCCGGAGACAGTGCTCGAGCCGAGGCGCATGAACCTGGGCTTTATCCGACGCTTCATGCTCGTCTTCGGCTCGCTGAGCTCGGTCTTCGATTATCTGACCTTCGGCGTTCTCCTGCTCCTGCTGAAAGCTAAGCCCGAAGTCTTCCGAACGGGCTGGTTTGTCGAGTCGGTCGTGTCCGCGGCGCTCATCGTCCTCGTCGTCCGCAGCCGGAGGCCGTTTATCAAGAGCCGGCCCGGCAAGCTCATGCTGGCCGCGACCCTGCTCGTCGTGGCCGGCGCGGTCAGTTTCCCCTATTCCCCGCTGGCCCGCGTCTTCAATTTCACGCCCCTCCCCGGGATCTTTTTGGCGGCGACTGGGGTGATCGTCCTCCTTTATATCGCCGGCGCCGAGACGGTTAAGCATTTCTTTTATCGCCGGGTCAAACCTTGATCTTGCCCAGGGCGAACGCACTCCTCAACGGCGTAAGGCTCGATCCGTCTCTCCGGATTTTTCCCAATCTCCGTTCTTCCCCCGACTCGCCCCGGGAAATCCTGTCAAGGCTTGAGACTGCTGACGGATTCCTATAGAATCCTTTGCCGTGAGGAGGATGAATTCAACCCGGAAGGCGGACCGGATCACCGACGGCGGCGCACGCCCGGCGAAGAAACCGGGCACCTTCCGCGTTTTTTGGGAGAACACGGGCGAGAACATCCCGCCCTTCTCGGATGCTCCCTCTACGCGCTACTACTTCGACTGCGAGCGCTTTCTCTTCGAGCGATATTTCGGCGATCTGCGCGGCAAGGCTCTCTACAAAACCGACCTTTGGGACGAGGCCAAGAATACCCGCATCCTCTATTGGGCGGCCGCCGAGAAAGGCGCCCTGCCCTTTGGTCTCGACATTTCGTCCTCGATCGTCCGGCAGGCGAGGGACTATTTCATCCGCAAGCGAGTCCGGCCCCTCTTTGCCGTTTCGGACATGAGGTTCACGGCCTTCCGCGACGATTCCTTCGATCTTATCTACAGCATGGGCACGGTCGAGCATTTTCTCGAATACCGGCTTGGACTCCAGGAATGCTTTCGCGTTCTGAGACCCGGGGGAAGAGCCATCATCGGTGTGCCGAACAAGCTCGACCCCTTCCTCCGGCCGCTCCAGGTGGCCGCGCTCAACCGGCTGGGGCTGTATGCCTATGGTTATGAAAGATCCTTCACCCGTGGACAGCTCGAGAGCCTCCTCAGGGGCATCGGTTTCGAGGTCATGGCCCGGACCGGAATCCTGTTCATGCCCGGCTGGCTCCGAATTCTGGATCTTTTTCTTTTTGTCAACCGCCCCGGCTGGTCGGCCGGACTTAAGCCCTTGATCGCGCCCTTTGCCTGGCTCTACCGGCGCTCGGATGCTTTGAAGCGGTCCGGCTATCTTATTGCCGCCGTGGTGCGCAAACCCAAACCGGCCCGGGGACCGAATCACCCGGCGGGACGTACGAGTTTTCCCGCTGCGGGGCCGGATATGGAAGGCAACGAATCGACCTCGGGAGAAAGATGACAGACGACGCGAGATGCGGTCAGACCGATGAGGCACTCACGGCCGGCCTCTCCTATGAAACCCGGCTCACTCCGGTTCGCTCTCTGGTTCGCAAGGTGACCGTCGGCCGCGACTTATGCCGCGTTCATGGTCCCGCGAAGTTTTTTGGGCGGATCCTGCCCTGGATGCTCCATCGTCGCTATTTTCTCTTCGAAGGTTCCGTCTCCACCGCCCTTCCGCCGTTTAGCCCCTCGATTCCGGCACGACTGACGGTCGCCGGGCCGGATGACATGCCGCTCCTTCTTTCGGCTCGGCCGGCGCACTACGACCTCCGCCGGCTTTATGAACGCCTGAGGCGTGGGCATATCTGCTTTATTGCCTGGCTCGGCAGGGAGCCGGTCGGCATCCGCTGGGCCTTCAGGGGTTCGGTCTATTTGCCTTATCTATCCCGGACGCTCGACCTCGCTCCGAAGGAGATCTTTTTCGACGAGGTCTACACCGTCCCTCGCTTCCGCCGCCAAGGGATCGATGATCAGAACTTGCGGTTCATGCTCTCCTGGTTCAAGGAACAGGGATTTCAAACGCACTTCTGCTTGCTGACCTCCTGGGATACCTATCTGCACCGGCGGTACGAGTCGTTCGGGATGAAGAAGGCCGGCGAGATCAGCAGAGTCGGCGGCTTGGGAAAGAAAAGATATCGTGTGGAGGGCCGGATCCAAGAGGAGAGCGGAGGCCGGATCTCCCTGTCTTAAAAACGCGGCGGCTGTTTTTTACCCAGCGAGAACCTTTTTGTTCCGGACTGCGTAGTTAAGAGTGAAGAAAATAGCAAATGGTGCCGCTGAGGACTGGATCATGAGAGCTGAAAGAGATGCTATCTCCAACAAGTATTGGACAAAAGCGTTGGCCGGCCTCGTCCTGGCTTTTGTCTCCGCCGGCCCTTTCCTGTTCGGAGCGGCCCTTGAAGTCCCCAAAGTCATGAACCCGCCCGTCATCGACGGGAAGCTCGATGACTCGATTTGGGATACGGCCTTGAAGCTGACGGATTTCAAGACGTTCAAACCCGATTACGGCAAGGAGCCCAGCCAGCGGACCGAGGGCTATTTGCTCTATGATGCGGACAATATCTACTTCGCTTTCAGGGCCTACGATACCGACCCCCATAAGATCAAGGCCTCCATCAGCAAGCGCGACTCGATGGGCAGCGATGATTTCGTCGGCATCTTCCTCGATACCTTCAACACCAAACAGGGAGCCTATATGTTCTTGATCAACCCCCTCGGCATCCAGGGGGACGGGATCTTGGACCAGAACGGCAACTCGGACGATAAGTACGATATGGTCTGGTACAGCAAGGGCCAGATCGACGACCAGGGCTATACCGTCGAAGGACGCATTCCCCTCCAGAGCATCCGTTTTCCCAGTAATAAATCGGTGACGATGATGACCGCTTTCTTTCGTCAGATCGTCCGGACCTCGGAGATGGTCAGCGTTCCGGCCCTCTTTCCGGACAAAGGGTCGCTCATCACTCAGGGCCAGCCCGTGATCTTCAACGACTTGAAATACAAGCGGGTCATCGAGTTCCTGCCCGCCGTCACGCACACCCTGAGATACATGTCCGAGGCCGGCGAGCTCAAGCGGGACATGAACGAGACCGACCTCAGCCTGACGGCCAAAGTGGGCTTGACCTCGGACCTGACTTTGGACGGCGCCGTCAACCCGGATTTCAGCCAGGTGGAATCGGACGCGGGGCAGATTGATTTTAACCGTCGCTACGCACTCTATTACTCAGAGAAGCGGCCTTTCTTCCTGGAGGGCAACGAGATCTTCAAGTTCGCGGCCCTGGGCGAAGATTCGTACTTCCAGGCGGCGGTCCATACCCGGACCATCGTCGACCCCGCCTTTGGCCTCAAACTCAACGGCAAGGTGGGTTCGACGAATTCCGTGGCGGTCATCTATGCCCAGGACGACTTCAGGGAAAACGCCGGCGACCCCCGGCCGAGTTTCTCGATTCTTCGCTTCAAGCACGCCCTGGCCGACGATGGCTTCCTGGGGGCATTCTATACGGCTCGAGACCAGGGCCAGGAGTACAACCGCGTGGCTGGCCTGGATGGCCGGGTCAGGCTATCTCAGGTGGCCATCGGAGAGTTCCATGTTTTCGGCTCCCTGTCCCGGCCCGATGACGGCTCGGCTCGGACCCAGGGCTACGCCGGCGCCCTTCACTACTCCTACGGAACGCGCAGCGTAAACGTCGACCTCATCTACGAAGACATCTCCAAGGACTTTCAGGTGGACACGGGCTACTTGATGCGGACGGGCTTCAGGAGCCTGACGCTTTTTTCGGATTATATCTTTCATCCCAAGTCCGGATTCTTTCAGACGATCGAGCCCTTCTATTGGGGCACCCAGCTCTATGATACGACCTACAGCATGTTCGAGACGATGAACGTCTTTGCTCTGCGTTTCGGCCTGCCGCAGAGCAGCCAGTTCCGGCTGGACGCCCTGCTGGGCAACGAGGTTTTTGAGGGCCGGAGCTTCAACCGCAACGCCTGGCGCGTCCAGGCTTACACTCAGATCACCAAGCAAATCTATTTCCAGGGCTACTACCGCCGGGGCGGGAGGGTCTTCTATGACTCGGATGATCCCTATCCGGGCTATGGAGACGATGTTCAGCTGACTCTCGAATACCAACCCACGGAAAAGCTCGACCTGATGCTCGACCTGGCCTACACCGATTTTTTCAAGAAATCCGATCAAAGCAAAGTCTATGATTATGGCATCCTTCGCAGCCGCAACACGATTCAGATCAACTCATACCTCTTCCTGCGGGCGATCGTGGAATACAACAATTTCCGCAAGCGGCTGACCCTGGATACCCTGATCTCCTTCACCTACATCCCCGGCACCGTGGTCTTTGTCGGCTACGGCGAGGCCCAAGAGAAGCTCCGCTGGGACGGCCTGGATTATGTCGAGAGCGACCGCTTCCGCGAAATGCAAAGGGGGTTCTTCTTCAAGGTATCCTATCTTTGGCGGCTGTGATCCGGACGGACAAACAGCCTCCCCTCGGGCCGACTCCTCTTTTAAATAATGATCCTCGCCGCTAGCGGAGGACCGATCCGTCGATCTTTTTCTTGTCGGCCTCGGACATCCGGTGTCGGAACAGAAAATAGGCGGGGATTCCCGCGGTCGCGGTCAGGATGGCGATGGAGGACGGCACTGGGCTGCGCAGGAAACCGAGGCCGAGGATGGCGCAGCCGGCCAGAAGATAGACGATCGCGGCCAGGGGCGCGGCCGGCAAACGAAGCGCATCCGGGCTGGATCGCCTGAGCTTGAAGAGCCCGGCCACGGCCAGCAGGGGAAAGATGCCCAGGGAAAACCCCATGTAGGTCAGGATCTGGTCGAAGGAACCCGAAAAGGCGATGACCACGGCGATGGCTCCCTGGAGGGCGATGGACTTCGACGGCACTCGATGGCGCGGGTGCACGTCGGCCACGAAGCGGAAGAACATCCCGTCCCGGGCCATGGAATAATAGACGCGCGGGCCGAGGATGATGAAGGCGCTCAGGCTCGAGAAGAGGGCCAAGGCGATCAGGACGGAGAATACGTTATCCACGGCGGCCCCCAAGAGCCGGCCCGCGGCCAGGCCGCCGACGGCGATGACCCCGCTCATGTCGCGCGGAGGAATGGCATAGACGTAGAGAAGGTTCAGGAGCAGGTAAAGAAGGATGACCGCGCCCGTCCCGAGGAGCAAGGATCGGGGCAGGTTCCTCTTGGGGTTCTTGACTTCCGAGCCGATATAGGCCGAGGCGTTCCAACCGCTGTAGGCGAACATGATCCACATCAACCCCAGGCCGGCCGCCTGCCAGCCGCTGAAGCTCCCCAGGATGTTCCGGCCCTGGGCCAAATGGGCCATGCTTCCCCGTCCCGAAGCGAAGCCGAGGGTTATGAGTCCGACGATCAGGGCGATCTTGAGCAGGGTCAGGGAATTCTGGACCCGCGCTCCGACCTTGATCCCGCTGCGGTGGATAAGGCTGAAAGCCAGAATAACGAGGCAGGCATAGATCTTTTTCAGGAGGGAGGCTTCCGAGGCGCCGGACCAAAGCCCCAAGTGGAGCAACCAGGGACAGGCGCGGGTGATGTACTCGGAAAAGCCGATGGCTGAGGCGGCGATGGGCGCCGAGAACCCGACGAAGAACGAAACCCAGCCGCTGAGAAAACCCGGCAGGGGATGGTAGAGCCGTGAGAGAAAATAGTATTCTCCCCCGGCCTGGGGCATGGCCGCGCCGAGCTCGCCGTAGCAGATGGCGCCGCACATGGCGATGATCCCGCCCACGACCCACAGGGCGAGAAGGAGGAGAGGGCTGCCGAGGTCCCTCAGGAGAAGCCCGGATGTGGTGAAGATCCCGGCCCCGACCATGTTGGCCACGACGATGTTCGTCAGGGGGAAGAGGCCGAGCCTGCGCTCCAGGCCATCAGTCCTGCTCATGGTTGATACCGGAGAGGGACCCGGCCGGCCGAGGCGAGGCTCGTGGCGGGCTTATTTTCCGCGGTCGGTTTCCGATTCATAGGCCCCATTCTACTCGGAAGGCGGTCGAGCGCCAAGCTTTTTCGCCGGTTCCTATCCGGCTTGATCCTTTGAGCAGGACTCGGATGCGGAGAAAAAAGAGAATCGCGAGATTGGAAGCAATGCCCGCCGGGCACGACTCAGTCCGGCTGGTATCTTTGAGAAAGCATCTCCCGGTCGGCCGCAAGATCGGCAAAGGCCAGAGCGATGCTCCGGAACTTCTCCTGCAGCTCCAGGAAGGCGTCGAGGACATCCGGGTCGAAATGCGCGCCTCGCTCGGCGGCCATGATCCGCACCGCTTCGGCATGGGGTCGGGGCGGCTTGTAGACACGCGTCGTCACTAGGGCGTCGTAAACATCGGCCACGGCCATCAGCCTTCCGGAGACGGGGATGCTTTCTCCGGCGAGTCCCTCGGGGTAGCCCGCTCCGTTCCACTTTTCGTGATGGGTGTAGGCGATCTCCCGAGCCACGCGGAGGAAGGACGAGCGGGGCTTGCCCCCGAACAGTGTCTCGGCCTTGAGCAGGGCGTCCCGGCCGAGGATCGTGTGCTTTTTCATAATCTCGAATTCTTCCACGGTCAGTTTCCCCGGCTTGAGAAGGATCGCGTCGGGGATGCCGACCTTCCCGATATCATGGAGCGGAGTCGATTTATGCAGGAGCTCGATCGTTTCGGGGGGGAGAAAACCGCAAAACCTGGGCTTGCTGGCGATGTGCTCGGACAGGAGCCGAACATAGCTCTGGGTTCTCAAGAGGTGGCGTCCGGTTTCGTTATCCCGGGTTTCGGCCAGAGAGGCCAAACTCAGGACGGTCGCATCCTGGGTGAGGACCAGTTCCTCCGTGCGTTCCCGGACCCTTTCCTCCAGGGCCACGTTCTGCCGGGTCAGGGCGTCCCGCGATCGGCGCAGGTCGATATGTGTCTTGACCCTGGCCAGGACGATGGGTGGGCTGATGGGCTTGGTGATGTAGTCGACGGCGCCCAGCTCGAAACCCTGCAACTCATCCTCGACTTCGCCCTTCGTGGTGACGAAGATGATCGGAATGTCTTTGGTCCGGGAATCGGTCTTCAACCTCCGGCAGACTTCGAAGCCGTCCACTTCCGGCATCATAATGTCGAGCAGGATCAAGTCCGGCGGGTCGTCCGAGCGGCCGATCTCTACGGCCCGGCCCCCGTCCAAGGCGGCGGTCCGACGGTAGTAAGGTTTCAAGACTTCGGCCAGGATCTCGACATTCTCGGGCGAGTCGTCGACGATGAGAACGTTGGGCGGTTTGGCGTTGTGGGCCGTGGTCCTACTCCTTTCCTTCCAGGGGTATTTTCATCCGCTGTCCGAGTTCCGTCAAGAGGCCCTCGGCCTCTTCGAACCGAAATTGCTCCAGGGATTCCCTGGCGTTCTGAACAAGGGCGGCCTCCGCGCCGCCCAAGAGCTTCTCGAATTCGGGCAGAAGGTCGAGGACGTCGAGGTCGGAGGCGACAGTCAGCCGGACCATCCTCCGGAGAAGGGGGGCGAGCGCGGCGGCATTGATGTCCAGCTTTGCCCCGGGGCGGCTGACGGTCTCCTCTTCGAGTGTTCCGATTGAATCCATGACCGTTGAGATCGTACTGGAGAGTGCGGCCAAGGCCTCATGGCGCTCCAAGGCCGAGCCTTGACGAAGGGCTTGGCCGAGGTCGCTCGAGGCCGCGTATAGCTCTTGGGCTCCGATGTTCCCGGAAACCCCCTTCAGGGTGTGGACCAGCTTCCGGGCCTGTTCAAGATCGCGGGTCTCGACAGCCTTCTGGATGTTGCTCATCACGTGTTTGTACCGGCTTCGAAACTTAAGCAGGAGTTTTCGATAGAGTTTGACATTGCCCGATACCCGGCCCAGGCCCGAGGCCGCGTCCAGTCCGGGCAGTCCGTCCAGGCCGAAGACTCCCGGAGCGGTCCCTTCGGCTTCGGGCGTCGCGCGACCTCGAGTCAAGACCCAGGCTTTAGGCTTGACCCACTTGGCCAGCGTCCCGAAAAGCTTGCCCGGGTCAATCGGTTTGGCGATATTAGCGTTCATCCCGGCCCGGCGATAGGCTTCCAGGCCCTCGGACATCACCTCGGCCGTCATGGAGAGAATGGGCAGGTCCTGCAAATCCTTCCGGCGTCGAATGAGCCGGGTGGCTTCGATGCCGTCCATGACCGGCATCTGAATGTCCATGAGCACGATGTCGTACTTGCCGGGCTCGACCTTGTTGACCGCTTCCTGGCCGTTTTCCGCGACGTCCACGGCCAAGCCTTCCGATTCGAGGAGCTCCCGGCCGACATCCCGGTTGATCTCGTCATCCTCGACCAGGAGGACTCTGATCCCGGCCAACGTTCCATATGTCTCCGCCGTGTGGGGGATGTCGCGTCGCCTGGGAGGGACCGGGCTTTGGGCCAGGCCGAACTGGGCCGTGAACTCGAACTCGCTTCCCAGGTCCGGCTGGCTCTTGACGGTGATATCGCCGTTCATCATTTCGACCAGCCGCTTGCAGATGGCCAACCCCAGCCCCGTCCCTCCATATTTTCGGGTTGTCGTCGTATCGGCCTGGGTGAACGGCCGGAACAAGCGGGACATTTGATGTTCGGTCATCCCGATTCCCGTATCCTTGACGGAGAACCTCAGCACGGCGCTCCCGTCAACGACTCGCTCAAGCTTGATCCAGACTGTGACCTTGCCCTTGGCCGTGAACTTAATGGCATTGTCCGTCAGATTCAGCAAGATCTGCTTGAGGCGGTAGGGGTCGCCGCGCAAGTCTCGCGGGACGTCGGCGTCGGTGACGATCTGGAATCTGAGGCCTTTGCTCTGAGCCTTGCCGTGGATGACCGAGGCCAGGTCTTCCAGGACCTCTTCCAGCCCGAAATCCACGGATTCGACCTCCAGGCGCCCGGCCTCGATCTTGGAAAAGTCGAGCGTTTCGTCGATGATCCTCTGAAGGGAGGTCGTGGAGTTAAGGATCTTTTGCAGATAAGCGCTCTGCTGGGCGGTCAGTTTTGTCTTGAGTGCCAAGTGGGCCAAGCCCATCACGGCGTTGATGGGCGTTCTGATCTCGTGGGACATCGTGGCCAGGAAGGCGCTCTTGGCTTTGTTGGCGCTCTCCGCCTGCTCTTTGGCGATGATGAGCTCGTACTCGGACCGGGCCAATTGCTCGAGCGCCAGTTCCGCTCTCTGGCGCTGGATATTGGCGTCCTGCATCAGGCTCAAGGCGGCCCGGCGTGATTTTTCCACGTCCTCCGTACGCGTCCGGACCTCGTTCTCAAGGTTTTCCCGTTGTCGCTTGAGCTCGGCCTCCTCCCGTTTTCGCTCGGTGATGTCGAGAGTGATGCCGATCATCCGGGCGGGCCGACCGGCTCCATCGCAGATCACTCGGGCCATGTTCGCCATCCATCGTTCGACACCGTCGGGTCGAACGATGCGGAATTCGTACTTGGGCGATGTGTGTCCGGCAATGGCCTTGGTATTGATGTCCTGGACCATCGGCCGGTCGTCCGGATGGACGATGGTTATGGTCTTATCGTTGTTCATCGGAGTTCCGGGCGGGAGTCCAAACAGGTCGTACATCTCGGTGGACCACCATGCCTGGCCGCTGATGAGGTCCCAGTCCCAGGCGCCCCCCGAACCGGCTTGGAGGGCCCAGCTCAGGCGCTGGCCGATCAGACTGAGTTCCTCGAGCAGCTGTTCGCGCTCGCGGGCCGCTTTCCTGCGGTCGGAGATGTCCCGGGCTACGCTCAGGACCAAGGGCCGGCTTTGGATGTTCACGGGATAGGTCAGGACTTCCAGCGCGACCGTCGCGCCGTCTTTTCGAGTCAGGACGACCTCATCCGGTCCGCTCGGCCGAGCCTGCTTGTTTTTCGCTAGGATCTCGGCGGCCTTAAGCTCCTGGTCCTGGGAGAAAAGCTTCAGGTCGATGAAGTTCCGGCCGATGAACTCGGCCTTGGGTAGCCCTATCAATTCCTCGGCCTTCCTGTTGCAGTCGAGGAAAGAGCCGTTCATGTCAGTCAGGAAGTAACCGTCGGGGGCGTATTCAAACAGGATCTTGAACCTTTCCTCGCTGGCCTCGATCGCTTCGGCTGCGCTTTTTTGTTCATCGATGTCAAGGATCATCGACAGGCGGCATTCCTCTCCCTTCAGGGTGATGATCTCTATGGAGAGCATGGCCCAGAACACCTGACCGGACCTGCGCCGCATCCGGACTTCTGATCCGTCAACGCGGCCTTGGACTCGAAGAGCCTCCGCGATTTCCTGTTCGACGGCGGGACTGGAAAAGAGGGTCAAGTCCCATGTCGTGCGGCTCCAGAGATCGTCGGGGCTGTAGCCGAACATCCGGCAGAAGCCCTGGTTGGCTTCCATGATCCGGCCCTCATCCACGCTGGAGATCAAGAAAGCGACCGGACTGGAGTGAAAGGCCAGGGCGAACTTGGCTTCGCTCAACCGGAGCTCCTCCTCGACCCTCAGCCGTTCCTCGATCTCGAGCTCCATCTTGGCCGTCCGCTCGCGCACGAGGTCTTCGAGATGGGTTTGGAGCCGCTTCTGCTCGACGAGGTCTGCTTCGGTCCGACGACGCTGTTCGTCGGCGTCCTCTTTAGGGCTGGACGCCGCCCGGCGGGTCATGTCCGGAGATTCCGTCCTGCGATCGGCCAATTCCTTGATCGGGCCCCGGTTAGACCTGGGCTTTGATCCCTCTTGCCTGAATCGGGTGATGTCGCGGGCGATGACCAAAGCGGAGTCAAGGCCGCGAGCGGTCCGGATGGGGGCGATCTGCATCAGTTGCCGCGTCGGCGTATCGTCGGCTGCCCGGCTGGTGAACTCCCGGCGGACCGGCTGCTCCGTTTGGAATAGGTGACGGATCGCCAGGCGTACGTCCTCCTGATGCTCCGGGGAGAAGCAGTCCCAAACCATGGTCCCGACGAGATCCTCGGAGCTCTTGTCGGATTCCAGTTTTTGGATGAACAGGACCCGACCCATCCGATCGACGATCAGGATGATGCCGGATCCGAAGGGAGACCGCCACGGAGCTTCGCTTTCCTGAAGGCGGTCGGGGCTCTTTGAGGACATTTCCGCCTAACCTCTCGTTTTTCCCCCGGGCTTTTCTTCCCAGATGGGTGGATAAGCCGGCGGCCGGCCGAGCTCGCGGCAGAGACGGTTGATCTCCTCCTTCATCTCGATGATCTTTTCCTCCCGGTCGACCATGGCCCTGTTGAAGGCCTCTAACTCCTCGGCATGCTTCCTCAACTCTTCCTCGCTGTCCTTAAGGGCGGCCCCCATCCGCTTGGATTCGACCAGGGCGCTCTCGGTCTCAAGACGCTGGAGTTCCGCGTCCTGCATGACGTTCAGAGCCGCCGCCCGGGCGGCGGTCAGGTCGGCGGTCCGTTCCTGGACGAGTTTTTCCAGATTCTTGCGGTGCGCCTCAAGCTCATCCGCGGCCCGTTTGCGCTCGGTGATGTCATGCAGGATCGCCAGCTCTCCGGTTTCCTTGCCCGCGCTGTCTTTCAATGGGACCGTGTTGATCTCAAAAAATAATCTCTGGCCGGCACTGCCGATGGATTCGACCTCATAGGGCCCGACCTGGAACCCAAGCTTCCTTTTGGCGAAGTTGGCGACCATCAAAGCCAGGCTGCGAACCGAAAATTTGCCCGCCAGGGCGCTTATTTTCCTCCCGACAATTTCCTCATTCTTATAACCGCCGATAGCTTCCGCGTTCTTGTTAAGATCAACAATCGTCCCGGACGGATCGATCTGGACCAGGATATCGTTTGAAGAATCGAAGAGCATTCTATACCTTGATTCAGAGCTCTTGATCTCTTCCTCCGCCCGCTTGCGCTCGGTGATGTCGCGGGCGACAGATTGGACAGAAATGATGGTGCCATCAGAACCTCGCTCAGGCACAAATTTAGTATTAAAGTATTGTTTTCCTTGCTGGGTTTCAAACACATCTTCCAGGTCATGGGTCTGCCCGGACTCAAAAGCCTTCTTGATGCGCTCTTCCCATTTCCGGGCTTCTTGGCGCGGTACGCCAACCTCTCGGATGGTTTTGCCGACATATTCATCGGGAGAATACCGCCCTGCTTTGGCGGCTGCCGGATTAACGTATAAATGCCTCAACTGCTTGTCGAACCGAGCGATCAGGTCTGGCGAGTTCTCCGTTAAAGTCCTATAATTCACCTCTGCAAGTTTAAGCGCCTCCTCGGCCCGTTTGCGCTCGGTGATGTCGTGGACGGAGCCGACCAGATGCGCACAGCGGCCACCTTCATCAAAGACAGGCGCAATGCTGACTTCGCCGGTCAGCCGCCCGGCGGGGTAATCGGAGGTCTCCTCCCAACGCACAATGGCCTTTTCTTCGATGGCCTGACGGTACTTCCTAAGCACCATGCTAAGTGATGGTTCAGGGATAACTTCGTTCACTCTCTTACCAAATACTGCCTCCTGGGGTAAGCCGGTGACGCGGCAAAAGGCGGAGTTGACTGAGGCAAAGCGGTATTGGCCTTCGGCTTCGACCGCCAGATAGAAGATGACATCCCCGACGGTATCGTAGATGGAGGACAGCCGTCTTTCGTTTTCGCGCAAGGCTTCTTCCGTCCGCTTGAGCTCGGTGATATCGCGGCAGAAAGAAACGATGTTCTTTCCACCCGCGGACGACTCATGCACGGTTGCGTTGATGAGGAGGTGTACTCTCCTGCCGTCGCCATGCTGGTAGACTGTCTCAAAGTCTTTGATGAAGCCCTGTCTAGCGCAGAGGGCAACTGCCTCGGCGTTGTTCTCATGCTCTTCGGGCGCGGTCCACTCGATGACCGAATGGCCAATGAGGTCCTCAGCCCCTTTCGCGCCGGCGATTCGTTGGTAGGGCTCGTTCGCCAGGATGACGATGCCCTTGTCATCGATGACCACAAACCCCGTGTCGGTATTGTCAACGAGCTGCCGGTACCGTTCCTCTTTCTCGCGCAACGCCTCTTCCATCCGCTTGCGCTCGGTGATGTCGGTACAAACGCCGATCATTTTATAGGCAAAGCCTTTTTCATCCCACAGGGCTTCGCCTTTGTCGGTCCAGTATCCGAAGGTTCCATCTTGACGACGCACACGGTACTCTTCGAAGTAGGGCACGTGTTTCTTGAGATGCTGATCCACCGCCGCCATCACGCGGTCGTGATCATCGGTATGAAGGATTCCTTCCCAGGCCTTGAGTGTTCTGGGAAATTCGCCCGGGGCGTAGCCGAGGAGCGCATCCACACTGCCAAACCATTGCAGCGTTCCGTTCAGAATATCCCAATCATAAATCAAATCGGAAGCGCTTCGCGCGGCGATGCGGAATCGCGTTTCAGAATCGGCCAGGGTCCCCTCCGCTCGCTTGCGCTCGGTAACGTCCTGGATGATTCCATCATAATATTCCACATGACCTTGTTTATCTTTAACGGCCACCGCTGACACGGACCCGATAAAGAGAGTTCCGTCTTTCTTTTTCAGCCACAATTCCTCGCCTCTAACAAATCCTTCTTCGAGAATTTTATCATTAAACCTATTCCTGTCTTCTGGATTTTGATACAGGCTTGAAACGCTGATAGCCAGGAATTCTTCTTTGTTTTTATACCCAAACATCCCAATGAGGGCGGGGTTGGCTTCAATGAATCTGCCTTCATGTCCAGGGGTATTCCTGTAAATTCCTAAGTTGATGTTTTCTGTCAAACTCCTGTATTGTTCCTCGCTTTTTCTCAAGGCTTCTTCCGCCTCCACGCGCTGAGATATATCAGCAATGATGCTGATGGTTCCTTTACTCGGATCGGACGGATCGACCTCACATATCTGTAGACTGGCATGAAAGACGGTGCCGTCGTGTCTCATCATCACGGCAATCAATTCACCTATGTGAGCCTCTTGCAGGTGCTTGTAAATCCTGCTTCTGGTCTCCTCATAGTCCTGTTCAGAAGGATAAAGTATCCCGGTGGGCTGATCTATGTATTCACGTTCATTCGTAAATCCAAATATCCTTACCCAGGCATCGTTCACCCACTTGATCTTCCTGCCTACTGTGAGAGTTATTCCAACGGGTGAGGTGTCCAGGATACCTTTGATCATCTGCTCGCTCTTTTTCAGTCCCTCCTCCGCCCGCTTGCGCTCGGTGATGTCGCGCATCAAGACGAGGCGTGCTTGGCGTCCCCGATAGGTGATTTCCTTGCTATGAGTCTCGGCTGGAAGTATAGAACCGTCTGGCTTGACAAGTTCGATCTCATAGGTCTCGGTGGAGCCAGAGCGCATATGAGCGAGAAGGCGTTGTTGTGATTCCGATGTGAATGGGATTATCTCCAGACCCTTCTTTCCTAACAAATCGTCAGGGTTTGAGTAGCCGGACAGTTCTGCGAATGCAAAGTTCGCATCTAGTATGACGCCACCCTCGTGGATCATGATTCCTTCAGAGGCAATTGAAGACAGCTCTCTGAAGCGCTTCTCGCTCTGCTGCAGCGCCTCCTCCGCCCGTTTGCGCTCGGTGATGTCAGAAGTGATGATGACTACCTTCCAATCCGGATACGCAACGGGGACTGCGCTAACATTGGTCCAGACAACACTGCCGTCTTCTTTCACTACTCCGGTTTCGACATTATTAACCGCCCTTTGCTCCTTGACTGCTCTGACGCTGGCCAACTCTTCAGCCGGCATTTTTGTGCCATCGGGCCTTATATACGTCCGGTTCTTATGATCTCCCCTGAACAAGCCCTCCCTTGTAATGCCCAATATCCTTTCCAGGGCAGAATTCATAAAGCTAATATTTCTTTCAGAATCGAGAATGGAAATCCCCACCGGCGACACCTCAAAAAGTGTATTTAATTTGCCTTCTCTCTCCTTCAGTTCTTCTTCCACCTTTTTGCGCTCGGTGATGTCGGTGCAAACGCCGATCATTTTATAGGCAGAGCCGTTTTTATCCCGCAGAGCTTCGCCCTTGCCGGTCCAGTACCCGAAAGTTCCATCTTTGCGGCGCACACGGTACTCTTCGATGTAGGGCACGTGATTCTTGAGATGCCGATCTACCGCCGCCATCACGCGGTCGTGATCATCGGCATGAAGGATTCCTTCCCAGGTCTTGAGTGTTCTGGGAAATTCGCCCGGGGCGTAGCCGAGGAGCGCATCCACACTGCCAAACCATTGCAGCGTTCCGTTCAGAATATCCCAATCATAAATCAAGTCGGCGGCGCTTTGTGCGGCGATGCGGAATCGCATTTCAGAATCGGTCAGGGCCTTCTCCGCCCGCTTGCGCTCGGTGACATCGTATCCATACAGGAAGACTTCGTTCGCATCCGTCGTCGGTACGACAGAAAAGGAGAAGATTCGTTCGGCGCTTTGCGTCTCGACAATCATCGTCGCCTGTTCCTCAAGCGCTGCGGAGGCGATATTCTGCCAGAATTTAGGTGCACCTTCTCCCACGGCACGACCCCAACCGGCAAGCAGACCCTGGCTCGCTTCATTGGCATACAGGATCAGGCCGTCACCACGCAGCCTCAAAACGGGAGAGGGATTTTGGGAGGGGATTCTTTCCTGTTCGGCAATATCCTCTCCGGCGCGCTGGGATTCCGTCCGGAGAGGCTTGGACGGCGCGGCTTTTAATCCCTCGGCCGACGGCGACGATTTCCGACCCGCCCGAGCCGGGACTTGACTGGACTTGATTCTTTTCGTTTTCGATCGGTCCCGGACCCCCATCGTGTCCTCCTTCGGGTCCTTGCCCTGCAATCACCTGGGCTCGGGTCTTCGTTCCCTATGCTGGATTAAAAAGCGATGCAAGCGACCGAAGCCGTTACCCAACGTTACGGTCAAAGCTGGAAGGTTTCATTTCCAGACAAGCGGGTATTTGGGCTTGCGGCCCAGCTCCCCGCAGAGCCGGTTGACCTCCTCCTTCATTTCGATGATCCTCTTCTCACGGTTGATCATAGCCCGGTTGAACTTCTCGAGTTCCTCAGTGTGCCTTTTCATTTCTTCTTCTGACCGCTTGCGCTCGGTGATGTCGTGGAAGACGACCACCGTCCCCGAGGGGGAACCCTTCTCCCCTACGGAGGAGCTCGTGAAGTCTGCGAAAAAACGACTGCCGTCCTTCTTTTGAAAGCCGGCGTCACTTTCGGCATGCGGCGTTCCCGTTTTGATCGTATCGAAGATAGGACAATCGATCTCGGATTGAGGTGACCCGTTCGATCCCACTGGACGGAGAACGTCAAGAGCTTTTCTACCCAGGATCTCTCCTGCCGTCCACCCCAACATTCTTGCCCCGGCGTCATTGATGAAGGTGATCTTGCCCTCCTGGTCCGTACCGAAGATGCCGTCGCCGGCCGCCTTCAGGACCCGCTCGAGTTGTCGATGGGCCTCCTCCGACTGAACCGTCCTCTCGCGGACCAGTTCCTCGAGGTCGAGCCGATGGCGTTCCAGGCTTCTCTCGTCCTCTTTCCGTGCGGTGATATCGATCAGAGAGCCCGTTATTCCCACCGTATGGCCGTCCTCGGAAAGCACGGGTCGGTTCGAGACCCGGACCCAGCAGAAGCTCCCATCCTTTTTCCGCATTCGGTATTCGGCGGGATACAAGCGGCCCCGGAGGACATCGGCCCATGTGGCTTTTATCGTCGGCCGATCTTCCGGGAGAACATACTGGAGAAGATCCTGTCCTACGAGGTCGGAGGGGACGTATCCGAGGAGCCGCTCCACGGCTGGACTCACGTACGCGACCCGGCCCTCCCGGTCCATGTTGTAGATGACATCGTTGATATTCTGGATGAGGTCGCGGTGCTTTTGCTCGCTCTTCCGGAGCGCGACCTCGTCCTCCCTCTGCTCGGTGATGTCCCGGGCGGAGGACAGGGCGCCGATGACCCTTCCCTTGCTGTCCCTGAGGCCCATGCATCGCCAAGCCAGAAGCCTTTTCCGACCGTCCCTGCGCCTCTGCCAGCTTTCGACATAGGTGAGATTCGGGTCCCCTTGAAAGAGGCCATCGACCCGAGTGTAGGTATCCTGATCTCCTTCGAAATACTCCTCGGCTTCCTTGCCGATGACGTCCAGGCCGAAGAAATCCAGCCCGGCGGGGTTGGCCCAGGTGTAAACCTTGTTGACGTTCACCTCCATGATGATGTCCGGTACCGCGGCCAGAATCGCCGCTTGGCGCGTCCCCATCTGGCGGAGCTCCTCCTCGGCTCTCTTGCGATCCGTGATATCGCGGGTAACGCTCAGGATGGCCGGCCTTCCTTCAAACTCGATTATGCGGGCGCTGATCTCGATGGGGACTTTCGTACCGTCGCGCCTGACCTGCTCCGTTTCGAATATCGCCCCCCCGGCCAGTTGGATCTGAGCCATGCGCTCTTCGACCAGGGAAGCATGAGTGGCGGAATCGATATCCTTGGGCGACATCGCGAGCATCTCCTCCCGCGTATAGCCCAAACGTTCGCAGGCGATCTTATTGACTTCCACGAATCGGCCGTCGAGGTCCAGGATGAATATGCCGTCCCCGGCGCTGTCAAAAATGCTTCGGAACTTCTTTTCATTGATTTGCAAAGCTTCTTCGGCGCGCTTTTGATCGGTGATGTCTTCGACGACTCCCTCAAAGCATCGGATGTTGCCCGCATCGTCGCGCACGAAGTGGGCGCTTTCACGCACGAAGACCGTCGAGCCGTCCTTGCGTTTCCAGGCCGATTCGATCCCGTACAAGATCCCGGCGTGATCGAGGCCCTCCTTGAACTCCTTGCGGGAGTACCCGGGTGCATAGCCTTCTTTTTCGAGGTTCCGGGCGGCCAGTTCGTTGAATGAGTCATACCCGAGCATCTTAATGAGGATACGGTTGGCCATCAGGATGCGGCCGTCCGGGGTGGTGCGGTAAATCCCGACGGTGGCGTTCTCGTAAAGATCGCGGAAGCGCTCTTCGCTCTCGCGCAGGGCTTGTTCCGCTTGCTTCCGCTCGGTCAGGTCCTCGAACACGGCCGCGAAGTGATCCTTCTCCGGGCTGAAAACATAGACGGAAAACCATCGCTGGAGAGCCTTCACCTGGGTCTCGAATTTCTCGGGTTTGCCCGTGGCCGCGACACGGCCGTAGATCTCAAAGACCTCCGGGTTTTCCGTTCGAATTCCGGGGATAAGCGCGGTGATTCTTTTGCCCTCGCCGTTATTCATCCCGGTCAGCTGCTTGAAAGCTTCGTTCATCTCGAGATAGATGAAATCGACCGGGCGGCCGTTCTTGAACAGCATCCGGCCGTGGGCGAATCCTTCTTGTATGTTTTTGAAAAGGGACCGGTACTTCTCTTCGCTCCGGCGCAGTGTCTCTTTGGCCTCGCGGCGTCCCATCGTATCGGGGACGACTCCCTGCCGCACGGTTTGGTCCGGCTTGGCCGAGGCCGCGGGAATCGTCCGGAGCTTGTCCTTTGAGGCGGCTGTCCCGAGTGGAGAGTTTTTCGAAGCGTGTTTCCATTTAGGTTCGGGGGGCGCGGCTTTCTTGGGCGAAAGCGGACGCGAGGTCTTTCCTTTGTTAGGCATAGAATCCCTCGAGTATTCTGCGACCCGATCTCGATAAGAGAAGATGAATTCGGATAAAGAAGAAGGAGGAAGACATTGTTTGAGCTAGGAAAAAGGAAAAACAAAACAACCCGAAGCCCTTCTTAATTAGCTTCAGCAACTTGGCAACCTGGATTAAAACTAAATTATCACCAGGGCTTCTCGATGTCAATATAAGATAAGCCAAAAAGTGCTTTTCCGCATGGATGATTGCCAAAAATTGTCACTGGGACGCGCCGGTCCTATTTCTTCCTAAATATCGGCTCGTTGTGCAGAAGCGGCATCATTTCAATATGCAACAACCCCGCGGTTATGTAATATTAAGGCTCTCGATGCGCCTGCAGCTCAGTGGGTAGAGCGACGGACTCCGGAAATAAAAAATCTTTTGCTGTAAGCTCCACATTCTGAAGTCATAAACTGATTTATCAGAGACTTACAATTCAGCCGCGATAGCGCAGGCATGCGAAAGTATGCCGAGGTATGCCTGTGACGATCACAATTTGGTCACGGCATCCGACTCAATTTTTCTCGATGGTCAAAGAACCGATCCCATTCAAGGGCTGGGCGGTCATGATCCGCAAAGTTTATGAAGCAGACCCAATAAACATAATAAGAAGCAGGATAGGATTGTTGAAGAACTCTATTTTTTCAGCAGTACCGTCGTCAGAATCGGCAGGTAGGTGATCAACAGCACAGCAACCAGCTGGATCAGCAGGAACTTGAAAGTGTTTTTAGCCACTTTGACCACGGGCTCGTTGAAGCGGTAGGAAGACAAAAGGAGGTTCAAACCCACCGGCGGCGTGAGGTAGCCAAGCTCCAAGCTGGCTAGAAAAATGATACCGAGATGAACGGGATTGATGCCGAAAACGTGCCCCAGGGGGAAGATCAGGGGAGCCACCACCAGGATGGCGGAATAGATCTCCAGGAAACAGCCGACGACGATGAGAACCAGGTTCAGTAAAAGCAAAAAGACATATTTCGAAGGAACGACGGCCTGGACCCAAGCCGTCAACTTCACCGGGAGGTCAGTATCGATGAGGTAATAGGAAAGGCCATTCGCCAGGGACAGAATGGTCAAAACACCTCCGACGATGGGCAGACACTTGGACATAACCTTGGACAGGTCCCTGATCTTCAAGTCCCTGCGAATGATCACCTGGACGATAAGGGTGTAGATCGTGGCGATGGCCGCGCTTTCCACCAGGGTCAGGTTGATACTGACCGTCACCGAAAACAGGACCAGCAGGCCGGCCACCAGAGCGATGAATCTGGCGAAAACGGGGATGACGCTCCTCGTGTCGGCTCCAAGGCCGTCCCTGAAATGGGCTACGATGAATCCATAGATCGCGGACCCAGCGGCCGCGATTCCGATGCCGATCCAGGACGGTGCGGGCGAGCGGAATAAGAGAAAAAACAGGGCGGCAATGGGCGTGAGCGTGAGGAGGAGATTAAACGGCTTCGGGGCCCCTCCCTCCCGGTTGAGGAGGACCTCGATGACGAGAAGAAGGACGACCACGACGGCGAACCGTTTGACAAGAACCGGGCCGACGCCGAAATAGCCGACGAAAATGATTAGCGGCATGAGGATTTCCCAGATCGATTCGCGGAATGCCGTCAGGGCTTCCCGGAATTGAAAACGATGACGCTCCACGTCGTTGCGCACCGCGTACACGATACCCACCGTCACCATGCCCAAGACAAGAGCGAGGCCCGGCAGAATGCCTCCCTTGAACATCTCCTTAACGCTGATCTGGGCCTTGACGCCGTAGATGATCACCGGCAAACTGGGCGGAAAAAGCAGGCCGATGCTGCCCGAAGCGGTGAGCAGTCCGATAGTGAATGTCTTGCTGTAGCCGCCGCGGTGCAGGATGTACGACAGCAAGCCGCCCATGGCCAAGATGGTCACGCCCGAGGCGCCGGTGAAGGTGGTGAAGAAAGCGCAGACCAGGATGGCCACGACCGCCAGCCCGCCGGGGAACCAGGAGAAGAGCGCCCGGAAGAATTTGATCAGCCTTTCTCCGGCCTTGTCTTCCGACAGCAAAAACCCTGTGAGGGCAAACAGCGGGAGGGCGGCGATGGAATAGCCGGTTAGCATGGTGTAGGCTTGGTTGGGTATTATCTCCAGGGGCGACGCCTGGCGGGAAAAAAGAAGGTAGGCGACGCCTCCCAGGACCACGAAGATGGGAGAGCCGAAAAACACCGAGAGGACGAGGACGATGATCAAAGGCGTAGCCGCCTGGGTCATCGCCGCCTGGAGTGGCGCCTGAAGGGCGGCCAGGAAGGCCGGTGGCGGTCCGGCGGAGCCGGCAAAAACCTGAACGATCGAAGAGAAGCCAATGGCGCTACCCAGGAGAACTGCCGGCATCAGCCAGAGACCGGGCCGCCTGATCCGTTCCTGTCCGACAATGAAGCGGATTCCCATGGTCAGGTAGCCGAGAACCATCACCAGGAGCAGCCACCGCAGGGGGAGGATCCCGATCTTTTTCCCCGGCTCGAATCCGTTGAGAGAAAAAGCCAATGAACTCCAGGCGAAAGCGAATGTGATTGAAGCGCAGAGGACATGAACCAGAGTATAAAGGATCGATTGAAACGGTTCCTTGACAGGCAGCTCCAGGGACAAGGTCAGGTGCTTCTTCAGCCGCGACGTGACCATCCCGCCAAGGAAGGTGGTCACCAGCACGAGGTGAACGAGATAGTCGTTGGAATTGTTCACATCGGTATGAAAAAAGTGGCGGGCCAGGACGTCCAGGAATGGGAAAACGGCCAGGGACAGGAGGGAGATATAGGCCAGCGAGCTCTCGCCGGCATGGATAAAGCGAAGGATCCTATTTTCCAAGTTTCTGTCTGAATTCTTGGAGAATGGCCAACACCTGATCATAGATATCCTTGGAATAAGCCTTGCCCACCAGTTCGTCCATACCCAAGGCAGCCACTGCTCTCCATCTGCCCAGGGCGTCGGCCGGCGGCTCGTGGATGATCAGGCCGTTCTCGGACATCGTCTTCAGGGCCTCTTTATCCAGATCTTGCCTCTGTTGGTAAAGGCGGTCGGTGATCCCAGCCAGGGTCTTGATCATCGGCTCGTGATATTGCTCCGGAACGCCGTTCCACGCCCTGTCAGTCAGGACCAGGCTGCCGATGATGGGCGCCAGCCGCAGGTTCAGCATATGCGGGGCCAGGGCGAAGAACTGGCCCGACGCGGCTACAAGCGGCGGCAGGTAAAAGGCCGTGTTTATCCCGCTCTGCAGGGCCATCAGCATGTCCCTGAGATCGGTGGGCACGAGCTGGTACCCCATTTTTTTCCAGGCGTGCCCCATCTCCTTCTCGCCTGTGGTATAGGACAGTTTCTCCTTTTTTATGTCTTCGGGATAGATCACCACATTCTTCGAGAAGAAATATTCCCAACCGATCAGGGTCCAAAAGATCACCTTGAAGCCCTTGGCTTCGATGTGCTTCTCGATGTCGGGCTTCATCCGGTCGAAGACATAATTGAATTCCTGATCGGAGTTCATCAGGAACGGCGTGTTGAGCACGATCGAATCGCTGTAGATATTCGTCATTCCTATGTTGGTAAAAATGCCGCCGCCGAGGGTCCCCAGCCGCATCTTGGTCAGCATGTCGCTCTCGCCGCCGACGATGCCGCCGGGATATATCTTGATCTGAACAGCACCTCCGGAAATCTTGCCCCATTCGAGGGCAAGGTCATTCAAGGCCACATCCCAGATGGATCGGCTGGGGGCAATGCTGCCGATCTTGATGACCGCTGCCTGTAGGCCAGAGGCCAAGAGCAGGAATGAAAGCAAAAGGATTGCCGTTCGATGTCGGTTATTCATTATTTACAATCCTTCTTAACCCCGTCCTTCGCTTCATCCACCAGAAAGAAATCCTCGACATGCTCCAGCAGCCAGCGCGCCTTCCGCTGGTTAAGGATATTGATCAGCCGGTTTTCCGGGGCAGTATCGGGATCGAAGTCCAGGACTTTTTGCAAAAGGGATTTGAATTCCGTGACGTTCTGATCCTTTATGGACACCGTCACGGCCAAGGAGAGGAGCGCTGACGTGTCGCGGCTTCCCGAAGCGGCCACGGCCTTTTGAAAATATTCCCGGGCCTTTTTCGGGTCTCCGCCCATATAATCGGGAATCGAACCGTAGTAAAGGATGTAGAAATTGTAGACTGAGCCCTGGGCGAATCGGGGGTTGAGCTGGATGACCCGCTCCATCAGCGCTGCGGCCTGAGGAAGGGTGATTCCAAGTTTCATGTCCCCGGGATCGATGGCAAAGGCTGCCACCCAGCCGGCAGCAGCCCAGTATAAGGTGGGTGCATCTTGCGGCGTAAACGCTGCGAGTGCTTGCTGGAAATGGCGCTCCTTCAACTGCGGCCGCAGGAGAGGGTTCTTTTTCTCCAAGCCGACAAGCAGAATGTCCCGGCCGCGCAAATAGAGGTTTTTGGCCCGCTGCAAAAGAAAATCCTTTTGCTTCATCCCTTCCTTGGGCATCATGTCGGCCGGAGTCTGGAGAAAGGCGTTAGCATACATGATATACAAACTGCCGGTGCGCAGGCGCAATCCCTGGTGATCGGGGACGGCCGCCAGCAGCGATTCGTAGAGCTTGATGGCAAAGGGCAGAGCGTCACCCACCAGCTCGGGGTCGTTGTCCTGGGTGAAAACATCATTGCCCGAGGGGGAGGAAAGCATGCCGGCCGCTTTGTTCAAGGCCATTTTTTCGATTGAACAGGCCGTCGAAGCCATCAGGCCAGATATCAGAATAGCGGCCAAGGCGATCCTTGCTTTGATTCTGCGAGAGAACTTTGTTGAACTCAGAATAAATTTCATCCGCTTTCCCAGGAAAGGAATTTCTCTTTCGCGCGGCGCGCTCGGCCTTCTTGGCTACGATTCCTTCCGCTTCGTTAGCGGATAAATATATCGCCGACCGAGCACTGAAGTCAACTTGGAGGGGAAGATTCCTTCCGATGGATGCCGCGAAAACCCGGACCCCCTGCCTCCCCTTCTCGGGAGGGGCATAAACCCGTGCCCCTCGACCAAGGGGGCGGCTCCCCGTGGAACCCTGTCGACAGGTCACTATTTATATTTACAACAACCCCGTGACTATATAATACGAAGGCTCCCGATACGCCTGTAGCTCAGTGGATAGAGCGACGGACCCCGAATGCAAGAAACTGATTCCCGTAACCTCCACATTCTGAGGCAATAGCCTGATTTATCAGAGACTTACAATTTAACCGTGGTATCCGCAGGTTTGTGAGAGTATGCCGAAGTATGCCTGTGATGGTCACAATTTGGTCACAGTTTCCGACTCTATTTCGAGATGGATAATGATGCCCCTGCCCTCTATAAGCTGGGCGGCCATGATCCGGTAGTTATATGAAATGGACCCGCGTGGACCGAATCATTGATCACCTCGGATTGACGTTCGTGGCGGAGAAGCCGCCGCCGTCCCACGTTATCGAGCCGGTCGCCCTGATGGCGGCCGAGCAAGGGGCAGAATATTTTTAAGGACGGGCGATATCGAGAAGGACGGGACGTCTATCGTTTATTTGGTTATTTCGTAGTCGTTCGCGACGATGATTCGGCCGGAGGGCTTGCTTCGCGGCCATCTTCATGTCGTTGACACCGATCCACAGTCGGGATTATTATTTCTTCGTGATGGGCGATATCGATTCCGAACTTAACGGGCGCGAAAGTTGGATAGCGCAAAAAAGCAAATTCCCAAGATGAAGGAGAATCGTCATGCGTAGAGCTTTGCTGGAAGTTGTTGCTTTGCTGCTCCTCGCCGTATGCCTGAGGGGACAAACGGCTGAGGAGATTATCAATAAGTATATTAAAACCGTTGGGGGTTCTCAGAAGATCCAGAGCATAAAAACGCTGGTCCGGACAGGCAAGATCTCCGGCGGGGGAGGCTTCGAAGCGAAGATCCGTCAGGAGAACAAGCGGCCCAATCTGGTGCGGGAGGAATTCACGATGCTGTCGATGACCGGCATCACCGCCTACGACGGCAAGACTGGATGGAAGATCGAACCCTGGGGGGGCAAAAAGGATCCTGAGTCTCTCGGCGAAGAAGAGATGAAGCAGATCCTCGAAGATGCTGACTTCGACGGCCCGATCGTGAATTACGAGCAGAAGGGAAACAAGGTCAAATACCTCGGCACGGAACCGGTCGAAGGCACGGATGCCTTCAAGCTTGAAGTGACGCTCGCGAACGGCGACAACTGGACGTATTACATGGACACGGACTACTACGTCCCGATCAAGGTCGACATCAAACGCATGATCCGCGGCGAGGAACATGAGTATGAAATATCGCTGGGCGACTACAAAGAGGTCGATGGCTGGTACCTGCCACACTCGGCTGTAACTCATGTGAAGGGCAGTGAGAACGGGGGGACGGTCACCTATGAGAAGATCGAAGCCAACGTGCCGATCAATGACAGCGACTTCGCGAAGCCGGCGATGCCAGCGAATACTAAACACTAAGTCCACACTAGGAAAAGGATCTCAACATGAAGAAGATTAAATTTACTCGTTGGTTATCAGCGTTAGTACTTTGCGTTGCGGCGGCCGCCGGCGTGTCGGCGCAGGAAAAAAAATTCCCCGTGAAGATCGACCCGGAGACGATTTCCGGCCTGGGCGCGCGAAACATCGGTTCGGCCGCTATGAGCGGTCGTGTCGCGGCGCTCGACGCCGTGCACGAAGGTCAGCGCCTCACGTTGTATGTCGGGGCCGCCAGCGGCGGCGTCTGGAAATCGGTCAATGGGGGCACGACGTTTAAACCGGTTTTCGACAAACAGCCGGTGCAGTCCATCGGCGCCGTGACGGTCGATCCGACAAATCCCAAAGTGATCTGGGTAGGAACGGGAGAAACGTGGGCGCGCAATAGCGTCTCGATCGGCGACGGAATCTACAAATCGACGGACGGCGGCGACAACTGGACGAACCTGGGCTTGAAGGAATCCGAACGGATCGCCAAAATCCTCGTCGACCCGACCGACCCGAACACCGTGTATGCCGCGGTCACGGGAAAGTTGTGGAGTGATAGTGATGAACGCGGATTGTACAAAACGACCGACGGAGGGAAAACCTGGACGAAGATCCTCAAAGGAGCTAACGCGTCCACGGGTTGCGCGATGATTTCGATGGACCGTCAGCATCCGAAGACGCTCTTCGCCTGCCTGTGGGATTTCCGCAGGAAAGGCTGGACGTTCCGTTCCGGCGGCGATGACGCGGGCGCTTTCAGCGGGAGCGGCTTCTTCAAGACCACCGACGGCGGCGCCACGTGGACCGACCTCGACGAAAAAACCGCGAAGGGGCTTCCTTCAAAACCGTGGGGACGCCTCGCCGTGGCGGTCGCTCCGTCGAAGCCAAATGTCGTGTATGCGTTTGTCGAAGCCGAGGAGCCCAAGAACGGCCTGTACCGCTCCGACGATGGCGGGCAGACATGGCAGGCGCTCGACCGGAGCCAGAATATGCTCTGGCGGCCGTTCTACTTCGCCAATCTGATCGTCGACCCGAAGGACGAGAACAAGGTCTATAAAACTGATGGACCGCTCATCATGAGCACGGACGGAGGCAAGAGTTTCAGCTACATTTCGGGCGGCGCGCACGGCGACTTTCACGATGTCTGGGTCGACCCTGATAATACCGACCACGTCATCACGGGAGATGACGGCGGCCTCTGGTACTCCTACGATGGCTGCAACCATTGGTGGAAAGCCGACAACCTCCCCATCTCGCAGTTCTACCACGTCAGCGTGGATATGGACATGCCCTATCACGTCTATGGCGGACTCCAGGACAACAGCTCCTGGGTCGGCGTTTCGCAATATCCGGGCGGTATTGCCAATAGCCAGTGGGAGAACATGTTCGGCGGCGACGGCTTCTGGATGTTTGTCGATCCGTCTGATCCCGATTACATCTACGCTGAAGCTCAGGGGGGAGAGATCGGACGGGTCAACCGGAAAACGCATGAAATCCGAAGCATCAAACCGCTGCCGCAGTACAAAGAAGGCAAACTGCGATTCAACTGGAACACACCGATTCATGTAAGCCCGACGCAAAAAGGGACCATCTATATCGGCGCGCAGTTCCTGTTTCGCTCGCGCGACCAGGGACAGACGTGGGAACGCATTTCACCGGACTTGACGACGAACGACCGTGAAAAGCAGAGACAGGAACAATCCGGCGGCGTCACGGTGGATAACTCCTCGGCTGAAATGCACACGACCATCTTCGCCATCGCTGAATCCCCGAGGGATCCAAACATCATCTGGGTCGGAACGGACGACGGCAACCTTCAGATCACTCGCGACGGCGGGAAAAATTGGACGAACGTCGTCGGCAACATCCAGGGATTGCCCAAAAATGCCTGGGTATCATCCGTTGACCCAGGCCACTTCAGCGACGGCACCGCCTATGCGACTTTCGACCTGCACATGTTCGGCGACATGCGGCCGTATGCCTACAAAACCACGGACTTTGGCCGGACCTGGACGTCGATCCTCAGTGAGGGGAATCCTCTGCGCGGCTACGCGCATGTCGTCAAAGAGGATCTCGTCAATAAGGACCTCTTGTTCGTCGGCACCGAGTTTGGATTGTGGGTTTCTCTCGACGGCGGCCAGCAATGGGCGCAATACAAGGGAGGCGATTTCCCGAATGTTGCCGTTCGCGACTTAGCCATTCATCCGCGTGACCACGACCTCGTCATCGCCACGCACGGCCGGGGGATCTGGATCATCGACGACATCACGCCGCTCCGCGCGCTGACGCCGGAGGCACTTGCACAGGACGCGATGTTCATTGAAGCGAAACCTCCCATACAGCGAATACCGGCGGGGGGCGGGTGGGCAAACGGCGATGCCTCGTTTTCCGCTCCCAATCCCACCGACGACGCAACGATCACGTATTATCAGAAAAAGCGCCACATTTTCGGCGACCTCAAGATTGAAGTCTTTGATGAGAACGGCAAGTCGATGGGCACGCTTCCCAGCAGCAAACGGCGTGGACTCAGTCGCATGACCTGGGGGATGCGATTGAAGATGCCGAAGGTCCCGACTGCCGCTACCGCAGCCGGCGGTGTCGGCCCGCGAGTCCTGCCCGGGACGTATACCGTGAAGATGACGAAGGACAAAAAGGTCTACACGACCAAGCTGACGGTCGGACTCGACCCGCGGTCGAAATACACGCTCGAAGACCGCAAGGCGCAATTTGACCTTTCCATGAAGTTGTACAATATGCTTGGCGACATGACGTTCGTCGTTGATCGGATCAATAGTGTCCGGGCAGCGCTCGATGATCGTGCGTCTAAACCGGCGGCGGGCGAGCCGCTCGGTCAGCGTCTGCGGGCCGCGTCCATGCGTGCCGACGAGTTCCGGAAGGAGATCGTCGCCACAAAAGAAGGCGGTATGATCACAGGTGAGGAGCGGCTTCGCGAGTACCTCTCCGACCTCTACGGAGCCGTGATGGGATACGAGGGCAAACCTACCCAGGCGCAGGTAGAACGCACCGGTACGCTCGCGCGGGAGCTGGACGACGTCGCGAGGGACTTTGATGCATGGGCCAACAAGGAACTGGCCGACGTCAATACGGGTCTGGCGGAGAAGAAGCTGCAAAAGATCACGCTCCTCACGCGAGAGGAGTGGGAGAAGCGAGACACGCAGAAGTAGATACATAACCCTTATTTTTTATTGAAAACAAGGTCAGGCCTGGAGGTGATTACGATGAGAAAAATGTCTCTTTGTTTTATCGTTATTACTGCGTTATTGGCAGTTGCCATGACCTTATTGGCTGATAGTCCGCTCGACAAGTTCTTGACCGTGGCCGATGTTGAAAAAGCAAGCGGTATTCATGGAGTTACATTGATTCCGCATAGCCAAAAAACCGGCGGGGGGAGAATCTTGCTCTTTGGCACGAGTGGCGAGCCGATAATTTTAATGTTTAAAATGAGCGACAAACTAGACTACCTCGGTTATAAAAAAGCCTATTTCAAAACCGATCTCACAGGGCTGGGCGATCAAGCGTTTCAAGGCATATCGATACCCGGCAATCCCCCCAACATGGTGATCTTTACCAAGGGAAACGATTGTGTTTATCTAGTGGCATCTGCTAAATCAGGCGTTAAGCCGGCCCAGAATTTTTTTACAATTGAACAATTGATTCAACTCGCTAAGATTGTAGCCTCCCGAATGTAAAATCTATTTTTAGCCATTTACCCGTATTCTTTTTATATGATGTGTACCCGCTCCCGAATTTTTCCTCGAGTGGAAGTATGCCTGCGACGGTCACAATTCGGTCACAATAATATCTGAAAGAGTAAGTGCGACTGCGCCCTTTTGACTCCTTTCTAGACTTGTGCTATCTTTTTTCCAAGAACTAAATAGGGGATGAGGGCGATGAAATGCCCCGCATGTCACTCTGAAAATCCTAACACCTCGCAGTTTTGCGTGGATTGCGGGGCTCGGTTAGGGCTACCCGAGACGCCACTTCAGGATTCTGTGACCGAAACCCTGGAAACATCGCGAGAAACAATGGAACGGGGGACTCTGTTTGCCGGCCGCTATGAGGTAATCGAAACCCTGGGCATTGGAGGCATGGGAGAGGTCTATCGTGTCGAAGACAAGAAGATCAGGCAGGAAGTCGCGCTTAAGCTCATCAGGCCTGAGATTGCTGCGAACAAAAAGACGATCGAGCGGTTCCGGAATGAGCTGAAGACGGCCCGGATGATATCTCACCGGAATGTCTGCCGGATGTTCGACCTTGGGGAGGAGGGAGGGACATATTTCATTACGATGGAGTATGTCGCTGGGGAGGATCTAAAAAGCTTCCTCCGGAGGTCCAAGCAGCTTGCCCTTGGGACGACAATTTCGATTATGAGCCAGGTCTGTGAGGGGCTGGCCGAGGCCCACAGGCTGGGAGTCGTACACCGGGATCTGAAGCCCGGTAATATCATGATCGACAAGGAGGGCAACGCTCGGATCATGGACTTCGGGATTGCCCTGACGGCGGAGACCCGGCGCGGCACGGAGATGGGACGGGTCGTCGGGACGCCTGAATCCATGTCGCCCGAGCAGGCTGCCGGCGGCACGGTCGACCGCCGGTCCGACATCTATTCCCTGGGGACCGTCTTCTTCCAGATGGTCACAGGTGAACTCCCCTTCAAGGGAAATACGCCGCTCGCGGTCGCCATAAAGCACAAGACCGAGCCTGCCCCTGACCCTCGGACCCTCAACCGGCAGGTTCCCGAAAGCCTGAGCCGGCTGATCCTCAAATGCCTGGAAAAGGATCCGGCTCTGCGGTTTCAGGACGTTAGGGACATCATTCCTGAGCTCGACCAGATCAGCCAGGAACACGGAATCACCAGGGGCCTCGAGGGAGAACCGACCACGGCCCGCAGGTCCAGAACTATCACCCAGCTTTTCCGGATATTGAGGAAAAAAATCTCAATCCCGGCTTTCACGGTCGTCTCGGCCGTGATCCTCGCCATCTGCGTGTTTCTTGTGCTCTTGTTCGTCCTCCGGCCAAAACCCGTTCCTGGCCCCGAGCCCATATGGAAGACGTCGATCGCCGCCCTCCCCATCCGGACACCTCCGGACATGGAAGATTTCCGCGAAAGCCTGACCGGGGATATTATTTCTGAGCTCAGCGGCATGCTCCCCGATGTCAAGGTTACGCCTTCGCACACGATGTGGCTCTACAAGGACACAGGAAAAGCATTGAAACAGATCGGCGATGAACTGAAAGCGGAATATATCCTCGAATTCAACCTGCACCGGGCTGGAGAATCTTTTGTGGTCATGGCTGAGCTGAGCAAGGCCAATGAGGATGCTGTCCGCGACTCTTGGAAAGAGGAGTATGCGGCGATCTCCCAAATTCAGGAAGAGCTGCCGATCTCTATCGCCCACAGACTAAAGCTCTCCTTGTCAGCCGTTGGCAAGAGGGCGATTCCTCAAGATGCCTATTTGGCCTATCTGAACGGATGGAATGCCGAGAAACAATGCCGGAATTTCTGGAATAGCAAAGACTTCGCCAAAGCCCTCGATTATTACCAGGCGGCCTTGAAGGCTTATCCCGATTACGCCAAAGCGTACGTCGGGATAGGGAATATCTATCAAGGTCGTTTTTTTGCTCAAGAGAAAAGGGACCGGAACGACTTCGAAAGCATGAGTCAGGCTTACCAAAAAGCCTTTGACGCCGACCCGAGGTTGCCGGAAGCGAACGACGGGCTGGCCTGGACCTTTTTCTTCAAGGAGGACCTGGCCAACGCCTCCAAATTCTACCAGCAGGCTCTGAAATTGGCCCCGAACAACGCCGAAGCCCTTTTCGATTTTGCCTCCTTCCTCCGGGATATCGGACTGTTCGACCAGGCGCTCCCCCTTTTTGAAAAGGCCTGCGCGGTCGACCCCGTTTGGATGGGATACATCGATCAGTTGGCGCGGTGCCGGATGTACAAAGGCGACTTGGAGAGGGCGATGAAAGACGTCGACAACGGCCTTTCGAAGGAGCCGACGAACGAGGAACTCCAGCTCCTTCGCGCCCGTCTGCTGGTCATGATCGGAAAGGCTGATGAGGCCGCCGCGGAAGCCGACATTGTTGAGAAAGCGAATCCCGAAAACATCGGGATTTTCGGCATCCGAGTCATGATTTTAGCCGTCCAGGGGAAAAAGAAGGAGGCCCTCGGCCTTCTCCGAGGGCGGGACCCGATCGTTTATACGTCCAGTTTCTCAAGCGCTTATGCTGTTCTGGGCATGAAAGACGAGGCCATCGCCAATATCGAAGAAGTCATCAATCACGGATTCGAGAAGCTGGGGACCTACGCCTATACGTACGTATTCCTGAAGGAGTGTCCGTTTTTTAAAAGCCTCCAAGATGACCCGCGCTTCCAATCCATTATCAACAGCACGAAGAAGGAATATCAGAAAAACGTGAGGCTCTACGGCAATAGGAATGCTTCATGGGCGGCGACGGCAATCCCGCTTGAGGGGGTTGACGAATAAATTAAAAGGAGGGTGTCGATGCTCAATATCGATACGCATTTCCGGGACAGTATTTCAGGGCATCTTAAGCGCCTGGAATACCTCTACAACAAAGGCGCCAGGTTGAAGGACCCGAAGCCAATCGGGGAAATGGCTCGGACGATAGGAGGACACGTCATCCTGGGAACGCCCCAGGGCCTGAGAATCAAAGGGAGCAGGGCGATCGGGCAGTTCTTTCAAAGGATGCGGAAGGCGGGAAAACATAAGGTTGAGTTCACATTGAAACGCTATTGGATATTTCCCACGGTGAACCCGATCAGGAAGAAGAATTGGCGGGAAACGGTTGCGCACATATGCTTCTACACCGTGGAATTCCGCCTGAAGGGGAATCCCAGTAATCAAACCGGAGGCTTGATCGGAACAGCCAAGCATAAAACCGGCTGTCAAAATGTATTCTGATTCTGCTCTCTTGATCAATTCCCACGACCTGGATATGAACCTTTGTTGATTTTCCGTTGTGTTTCTTGATCGAGAGTCAACGGCCGTTGACGTTTGCTCGGCCTAATTCGGCCGTCTGATCCGGCTCCCCGCCCGGCTTTTCAGGGAGCCCTGACGTTATCCGTAGCGTTGGTCCGTTTCTGGGGGTATTTTTCCCGTTGGAGCGGGCGTATATCGTTTTTGACATCCGGAGAGGACCTTCCTGTGCCGGGTTCTCTTCCATCATCATTTCGACAGGTTCCAAACAGAGCATGAGGGCCGTTTCGACCGGGAGTACGGTTTGCCCCAGAACAAATCATCGGCAAGCTGCGTGAGGTCGAGTTGCTTCTTGACCAGTGTATGAACAACGGATAGCCAGTCCGTAGTCCCGTGATCCTAAAAATTTCCGCGCAACTGATAAGATGCGATCAAACTAATTCAATAACTTGGGCCAAGGCACGACTAAAGCTGTGGGGGAGGAGGTTTCCTAAAAACTCCATTCAGCGCAACGGCAGAGTAATTTCCTATAGATCCAAGCTGCCGCTAATACAGATGAGTTTAATGGAGTTGGCCGCAGGTTGCTCAAAATAGGGCAAAAAGGGGGAAAGGGAATTTCTAACGAACCCTTTGAAGAGTTCCCCGCGGCTTGCCGCGTGGGATGAATTCATGCCTTTCCGAGGGGGTTATAAGGGGGACCGGACAGTCCCCCTTATCCGCATAGGCCCTTGCTCGCGGGTATGCTAAAGTACAAGGGTGACACTGAGGCGGACGAGTCATTTGGTCTACGACACCTCCTACCATCTGGTTTGGTGCCCTAAGTATCGGAAAAAGATCTTCGATCGGGAGGAGGTCCGGGAACGAGGGGAACAGATGGTCCGGGAAATATGCGAGGCGTACGATATCGAGGTTTTGGAAATGGAACTCAGGGAGGAACATATCCATCTTCTGGTCTCGTTTCCGCCGAGTCGCTCGATAGGGGAAGTGGTGAGAATCATAAAGAGCCTGAGTGGGCGAGGGTTGTTCCGCGAGTTCCCGAGTTTGAAGAGAAGGTTGTGGGGCGGGGAGATATGGGCAGACGGGTACTTTGCCCGGACAGTCGGAGACCGGATGACTCGGGACGTTATCACCAAGTATATTCGACATCATCGCGAACTAGAGCAAGGGCCTGCGCAGCTTCCTTTGAAGCTGCGCTCTTAATGCCCCGCGGCTTGCCGCGGGGATATTTACTTGTGAAGGGTGATCCAAATTAGAAAGGAGGGGAAAATGCCAAAAAAGAAGCAAGAAAGCAGGAACAGTCAATCAGCTAAGAGCACAATCCACAAGGGCAAATCTGCTGATATAGCATATTTAGAATGCGACAATCATCATTGGCATCAATATCAATTAAAATCGCGAGATGAGGATCAAACATTTAAATGTCGAGACTGTGGTCACGATGTAGTTTATGACCATACTAAATTTACGCCAGCTATCATGAGGGGGGCAGACATGGCTGAAGAAAATGAAATAGTAAAACCATTGATAAATGATGAATTCTGGTTCGCTTACTCTAAGATAAGGGTTACAACCGCAATCCAAGCGAGAATTGACGCAGCAGCAAAACTCCAAACGCTGATAGTCTGGCTTTGGGGTATCTACACAGCCAGTGCGAGTGTGGGGATTGCCTTGTCCAAAACGTCTTATCCTCTTCCTGTCATTTTGCTCATTGCCTTGCCAAGCCCCATATTGATAGCCGCATATTGGTTGGCTACTTGGGCACAGATTCCAGTCATAATCGAGTTTCACGAAGCCGTTCCCAATACGATAAAAGAGTCATACGAACGGGATCTCAGAGTTAAAAACAACAGGATAAATAAAGCATTGGTTCTTTCCTTAATTGCAGCTCTACTTGTGGCCGGTGCTCTTATTGGAGCATCCGTAAGCAAACAAACAAACCCGCCTGACTTTCAAGCATACCTTCTTACAACAGATAATAATATAATGGCAATATCAGCAGTCTACTTCCCGACCGATACCAATGTCATTGTGCGGATTGCATCTGTTAAGAAATCCACAACTCCAATCGAATCTGAAGAATTTCCCTATATAACAACAAAATCGGGCGAATTGCAGCAAAGTATAAAACTGAAGACGACCGGTGATAAGTACGATGTGAGTATTGAATGGAGCAAGGAGGGACTGACTCACAGTTTGAAACGGACCGTCGCTTCTCAGGGCGAAGAAAAAGAAAAGCCGGTTGAAAAGGGAAAGTCAGCTGGGACGGATGATATTCACCGCAAATAGCACAACGAGATTGCGCCTCATTACAAAATAACTCTTGCTATTATTTGGTTTGAACACTACGAGACTTGACAGGCGTCAGATACCCCATTAAATTCCTTGTCCAAATTCTTCTGCCTTGCCAGGTCGAGACCAGCCTTGAACGTCTCCATCGGCGTCCGACCTTGGCATCTCTTGCCCTGGTGCGTACGATTATTATTGTAATGCTCCAGCCAGTCGTCAAGGTCCTTCTGGAGCTCCTCCACGGTTTGATAGATCTTCTTCCGGAACATGACTCTGTAGAACTCGTTCAGGATGGTCTTGTGGAAGGACTCGCAGATGCCGTTTGACTGCGGCCGGCGCGCTCGGGTCTTCGTGTGCTCGATCTCGTGATACTGCAGGAACACCTCATAGGGATGTCGCTCCGGCAGCCCGCAGTACTCCGTCCCCCGATCGGTCAGGACCCTCAGGATAGGCAGCTCTTGGTCCTCGAAGAAGGGCAGCACACGATCATTTAGCAGATCGGCCGCGGTGACCGGGACCTTGGCTGTGTAGAGCTTCGCAAAAGCCACGCTTGAGTAGGTATCCATGCCTGTCTGCTGATAGATCCGCCCTACGCCCTTGAGATAGCCGACATAATACGTGTCCTGGGACAGAAGGTAGCCAGGATGTTCCGTCACGATCTCATCCGGGCTCTCTTCCCGCTCCCGTCTCAGCGTTTCCAGGGCCTGCAGCTGCTCTTCGGTGTAGACGATGCCCTCCTTAGCCGCCTTTTCTTCCAGGACCCTAAGCCTCTTCTTCACTGTCTCGAGATTGTGCCGCATCCAGATCGATCTCACCCCGCCCCCCGAGACGACGATCCCCTTCCTCTTCAGCTCGTTGGCGGCTCGCACCTGGCCATAGGCTGGATATTCGATGGCCATCTGGACCACGGCCTCTTCGACCTCGGGTGCCACTCGGTTCTTCAGGCAGGGGTTCCGCCGGCTCTTCTCCTTTAGCCCTTCCATGCCATGCTCTTCATAGGCTTGCTTAACGTCGTAGAAGTGCTGGCGGGAACAGCCGTTGATTCGGCAGGCTTGGGAAACGTTGGTCAGGAACTCAGCCAGCTCTAGCAGGGAGAGCTTCTTTCTGATAAGCTTCTCTTGGGTGGTCATTTGATCCTCCTCTTTTTGATTGACCTGATTCTTTCGGAGGTAATTTGACCACCTGTCTTCTCATAGTGTCAAATCAAGTTAATTCATAAACATATTATTTATTCGGCTGTTCCGGTTTCTTAAGAAGCTCTACCTGTAATTTTTGAAGATCGTCTTGGGTGATAGTTCTAATCTTTCCAATTCTAATCTCGTTTCCATTTATCTTAGTAGACTTAGAAGCCTTGAGCCATTTTAGGAAAGTCCTTGCTTCATCGAAGGATGGGAAATTGATAAGGACAGGCTCTTCTGTTTCCCTGAAAAGAATATATAGTTTGTCTTTACCGTCGTTAATCCTCCATATTTCCGTTACAAACTCATCTGCTTTTATGAGAGGTGGAACATTATCAATTGTACCTTTGTAACTTTGGAAGACAACTTCATCATCTCCTTCTAAGAAAGTCTTTTCTCCCTTCTTGACCTCCCTGAAAACAAACTCATATTCTAAATTGCCCTCAATATTCCCGGGGAAATTTGCATAACACGCTTGGGTTTCATTGATTTTGATTTTCTTTTCATCTTTTTCAGGATCCCCATCTTTATTAAAGAGATTATCAAATGAGAAAAGTATTATATCTTCTGCATCGGTCACTTCAAAATCAACTTCAGCGATAAGATTCCCGGCCAAATCCATGCCGGCGACACCTTTTTCAGATAGAATTGCTTGTCCATCAGTCAAAGTTCCTGAAATCACCAATCGGTCTTTTATGCCGACTTCTTCTTGTCTAGATTTTTCGTAAGATACAGCACCGATCTTTTCAGTTGCACCTGCCGGTGTAACAAATTCCGGCGATAAAGAAAATGAGGTTTTATTCCCGAGCGTTAATTTGCCGACATCGATGCTCTGGTAATTGGTAACAATCCTATCCCATGTCGAAAACCTTGCCTTGGCCTTGTCCTGAGCTTTTTTTAATGTTAGCGTGAGCTTAATGCTGTCGATCCTGTTTGCCCTGTTTGTAAGCCCCTTTTCATTTTCAATCGAAAATACCAATTGGCGCGTGAATTTGGGGCGCCCTTTTATGGGTTTTGGTTGTTTGAATTCTAATGGCAGAATCAATTTTGAGACGAAATCATCTGCATCCTTTGCCTCTTTTGACAAAGCGCTTATGTATGCTTGTTGACCATGATCCGAAAGATCAAGTATCCCTTTGAACTGGGCTGTCTTCGTCGTCTTCGGATAGGATTGTAATTTTACTGTTACATAGTCTTCAGCATGTTCTTTGTTTAATGTGCCGAACTGTGCCTTTGAATATCTCCTTAGCAGTGTAGGCCCAACACATGCGCTCAAGGTCATAACAATTATTAGGCTAACAATTGTCTTTTTCATGGTTTCCTCACTTTTTTGCTCTTCCCTGCTTTTTTTATGCTCTTACTAACTTTTTTTGTCAGCCTATAAATTTTTCCGCTCGCAGGTTTACCACTTGTTATGCTAGTCACAGTTGTTGGCTCTATGTATTTTCCGGCATATTCTTTTTTGCTTTTCGTCTCTTTATCGTAGGGTGAATATACTCTGACTGCTCTAATTTCTGGTAGAGTATCTCTTCGAACAACATATTCCCAATCATCAGGATTCATTTCATCACCATCCAAAATGATTACATAAAATTCATTTTCATTCCTGGTTTTTGGTCTCCTCATTTTTGGTCTCCTCGCGTTTTTCTTTCGCTCAATTAGGGTTCCTTAATTATCTTGGAAGCCCTTTTATTTTTATAAGTTTGTTGCTCGCGAACTCTGTTTCTGTTGAGCAAGTTTTAGGCCTCTGCCAACTTGTATGGCTAGCCGAGCGAATTGAGATGATTCTATGCTTGAGTGCATGGAGTTGGCCTGCCGATAGGCCGGCTGGCGGAAAATTTTTAGTTTAGGTACACTCCCCCTTTTTAAATATAAGATATGTTCCGCCTTAAGGAATGTCAAGCCGATTTTTTTGGCACCTCATCCCTGAAAATAGACCAAATCAGGGGGCAAGTCACCCGTAACCTGCCCCCAATCAGTGCACTACTGATTTTCAAGCATTCTGGTCTATGGCCCCAGATGCCCGAATCCGAGAGAGCTGTAGGCTGCTTTAAGTCGAGTTCACGCTTCCAGCTATCTATTACTACCCGGACTCCAACTCTTTTAGATTTATCCCCTTATGCGTGGAGCGATCCGAGGCAGCCGGGTCGATCGTCCGGACGAACGTCCCTAAGAATACGCCGGCTTCCGTCAACGTCAACAATCAGTATAAAGGGAACGCTCGCTCACCATTCACCATCCGGCGGCTCCTGGACGTCCTGCAAAAGTCGTGAGCGGGATGCCTCGGTAGGGATTCCCCCTAGGGCCGTTTATAGACCACGCCGCCTTTCATGACGAAGCGCACGTCTCGGACAGCCTGGATGTTCTGTGTCGGATCGCCGGCCACGGCCACCAGGTCCGCCAGGAAATCGGCTCGGATCCGGCCAAGTTGATTCTGCATGCGGATGATCTGGGCGTTGACCGCGGTGGCCGCCAAGAGGGCTTGTGTCGGAGTCATGCCTCCGCGCACCATCCACTCGAGCTCGCGGGAGTTGGTGCCGTGAGCGAAAACGCCGACATCGCTGCCCAGCCCTATCGTGACACCAGCCGCGAGCGCCGTCTTGAAAGCCCGCAGGGCCTGCAGCATTCCCGGCGTTGGGGATTGCCCCTGTTTATACCCCTCGAAGTACTCCGCATACGCCTCCTCGGCCGTCAGCGTGGGCAAATAGGCCACTCCGTGCTGGGCCATTAGGCGGAAAACGTCCTCGGTGCCGCCGTAGCCATGTTCGATAGTGTCCACGCCGGCTACGATCGCCCGACGCATCCCCTCCGCAGTCGTGGCGTGGGCGGAGACCGGTCGGCCGGCAGAGTGGGCTTCCGCGACCAGCATGCGCAGCTCCTCTTCGCTGAAGGTCGGGACCGTCCCGCTCACTCCGTGCCGGTAGTCCGCATACACCTTGACCCAATCGGCGCCATGCCCGACCTGCTCGCGGACCGCCTTCATAATCTCGGCCTGTCCGCTCACTTCCTGGCCGCCTTTCGGCAGGATCAGATCGGGAGCAAAGCCGGCTGGCCCCGGCCCATAGCTCGCGGTGGCGACGATCGCCAGTGTCGCCACCAACAGGCGCGGCCCCGGGATCAGCCCCTCGCGGATGGCCCGCTGCACGGAGATATCCGCGTAGCCCGCCCCTTCGGTGCCGAGGTCCCGGAGGAGGGTGAATCCGGCCATGAGGGTGTGCTCGCAGTGAATCACGGCCTCAATGGTCCGATAGGGGAGCGGCTCTTTCAAAACCTGGTCGTTCCAAAGAGTCTCGTTATACGGATGGAGGAAAATGTGCGAGTGAATATCCATCAGGCCCGGCAGAAGGGTCATCCCCGGCAGCTCAATCGTCGTTGTCCCACCCGGGATCACAACCTGCGCCTTCGGCCCCACGGCGGCGATCCTGTCTCCTTTGACAAGGACGACCCAACCCTCATGGACCTTGCCGTCCTGGGCGTCGAATACCCGCGCCGGCCTGAGGAGGGTGGCCGCCTCGTTTTGGACCACAGGGGGCGGCGCGCCCATGACGCCTTTCTGCGGGACCGCCGAAGCGGACGATAACGCAAGCCCGGCGCTGACAAGGATGAACAAGACTCTTTTCAGGATTCGGTCGGTGGCGATGTGTTTCATGCGACTCCTCTATTTCAGCGCGGATTGGAGGATAGCCGTCGCCTGACGGATTTCCCGGGAATAAGCTTCCAGCGTGTTCGCGACCACGATTATCTGCCGATCAGCTTCGTCCCACTGTCTCTGTTCGATCGCCTCCCGAACGCTCGGAAGTGTTTTCACTTCGTACCCTGAGTATAAACCCGGCGCGTAGATTTCGTGGATAAACCAGGGACGTCCTTTCAATCCCTCAGGATTCGTGAGCGCCCGCTCGGTCCTGAAGATGATCTCGTTCAGACGCAGCTGCTGGTCTCCGGCGAGTTTCCTCCCGCTTTCCTCCAGGTCATGCCTCGCTTTCTGATATTCCTCGGCGTTTTTTCGGAGTGTGCTGACGGTATTCTCGAGCGGCGCGAAATTCAAGTAAGGAACCGGGTCCTGGGCTTTGGGCGTCCGATAGGTTTTGGTCGGATCGGCAACCTCGGCGAACACATTGTCCTGGAGCTCCCGGTCCAATTCGAGCGTCTCTTCCCTCATGTTCTGAGTCAGGGCCTTGATCTGGCTTAAATACCCGGACACAGTTTCCGCAAAATCCGAGAAGTTGAAGGGAAGAATATCGGCATCCGCCAGACGCATGACCGCATGGCCGCCCGTCTGGGCGAGAGCCAGCTCGTAGGCGAACGTCGGATCACCGAAGCGGATAAAATGATTGAAAGAATCGTAAATGGAATGGTAGGCACCCCCTTCATTTTCACCACCATACCCGATATTCAGGGAAGCAATGCCGATGTGCTGAAGGAAGGGAGTGAAATCGGAACCCGATCCCAGATCGCCGATATTCAAATCTTTCCCGGATCGGATGTCCTTTTTCTCCTCGGGAGGGCTTGCCAGAAGCCTTGCGGCCCTTGCCCTCTGCCAGACGCTGATATTCTTTTCGGGGTCGAGGACGTCCCGGGCCACGTCATTGATGAAATGCTGGAGTGTATGCGATCCCTGCATTGAGACAAACCCTCGCCCGTTGGAATCGGAATTGATGTAAGCGACCGCCTTTTGCCTCAATTCGTCGGCGTGAGTTTCCACCCATTCCGTGGAGCCGATCAATCCCGGTTCTTCTCCGTCCCAGGCGCAATAGACGATGGTTCGTTTCGGCCTCCAGCCGCTTTGGGCCAGCTCGCCGAGCGCCTTGCCCTCCTCCATCGTCGCCGCCTGTCCGCTAAGAGGATCTTCCGCCCCGTTCACCCACCCATCATGGTGATTTCCCCTGATGATCCATTGATCCGGGTACACGCTCCCCCTGATCATGGCGATGACATCGTAGATCGGCTTGATATCCCAGTTAAACTCCAGTTTCAGATGAACCTTGGCCGGTCCCGGCCCGACATGGTAGGTCACGGGCAAAGCCCCTTTCCAATGGTCCGGTGCAACCGGCCCGGTCAGGGATTGGAGCAGGGGAAGAGCGTCATGAGAAGAGATCGGAAGAACCGGAATTTTCGTCAGGACCTTGATCTCTTTGAGGGGAAGACGCTTCACGCCAGGCGTGGCCCCGACAAAAGGCGTCGAGGGATCGCCGGGGTAGACGGGCATATCCACGACCGATCCTCTCTGGACGCCGAATTCGTTCCTCCAGGCGCCTTTGGGATAGACATCGCCGGCGTAAAAACCGTCGTCTTTCGGGTCGGAATAGATGAGACAACCGATCGCCCCGTGCTCTGCGGCCACTTTCGGCTTGATCCCTCTCCAGGATCCGCCGTAACGGGTGATGACGATTTTGCCCCGAACATCGATCCCCATCCTCTCGAGCTCATCGTAGTCGGAGAGGACTCCATAATTCACGTAGATGAGGTCACCGGTCACATCGCCGTCAATGGAGTAGGCGTTGTAGGTCGCCAGCTGTTCGGCGACTTCGCCCGAGGTTCTGTCTTCCTTCAGCGGCGGCTCTTTCAAGACCGCCGTGTATTTGACGGGAGAGATCATCTCCAGCAGGCGCGTCCTGGGAGTCGGAAACAAGGTGGTGAACTCTTCTAGGCGGGCATCGAATCCCCACTTTTTGTACTGGGAAAGAATGAACTCGGCGTTTTCCTTATCATAAGGGGAACCGACATGGTGAGGACGCGCGCTGAGTCGCTCCAATCTGGCCTTGATATCCGCCGAAGAGAGATGGGAATCGAACTGCTTTTCCAGGGACCGATCCAGCGAGGCATTTTGAGCAAGCGCCGCGCTGCAAAGAAACCAGGGAATAAGAGCCATTATCCAAAGCCGTCTTAAAAGATCCTTCATGGGGTGTCTTCCTTTCAACGGACAAAGCCGACGGGATTGAACCGATCGGCCGATCTTGTTCAATTAAAGGATTTTCCTTTTTCCGCAGCGTGGCGAATTCCCGCCCCCGCCGTTGAATCCTTCCTGTTGATAACGCCAAGATTGTATCGTCGACCCAGGCAATCGTCAAGGATAAGGGGAAAGCGACCTCGGAATGCTGTGCGAGGCCGAGCTGCTTCTTGGCCAGGGCATGATCATCGGATCTGCCATCCATCGACCTGGTTAACGAGGGCCTTGCCCTGGCCACAATTTTATCAACAGAATAACAATTCGCCGGTCTTTACGTTTTGCTTATCTTTAACCACGATGTGACTATGAGCTTCTGTTATTGCCGTAAAATGTCCCCCGCCTCGTATTGATTGTCACGAAGTTCTGATAGCCGGTGAGGCTGGGAGTGAATATTTCTCATGACCTTCCTATGGCCTCGGGGGAGAGGCTTGGGCGAGCTCCGGAGGTTTTGTGTTTGCCGGACGCTCCTTGGCCCGCCTTTCGCTATTCCTAGCTCGAGTTGACATCTGATGTTCTTGTTGTCTATTATCCATGACGATGGGGGGAATCAAGATCAGGGGATGAATATTCAGTCAGCCAGCGCAGGGGAAAAGGAATTTCCCATAGATCGGGTCAGTAAGAACCACGCGATTCAGCGCCGGTTTCCTCTCGAGGAGGGGGGAGGGCGCGGTCCGAAAGGAGGGACCATGAAGGGGAAAGCTTCTTTTTATTGTGTATGGGGGTGCGGCATCTTGATGCTCTCGGCCCTGGCGGCCGGCGCGACTACTACGGCCAAGCCGGATGTGACCAACTCCTCCGTTTTGGCAGAGCAGGTGCAGACCACGCTCGCACCGCTCCGCCTCAAGGTCACTGTGGTGGTCAAGAACCAGGGCCAGGCCTACGCCGAGCATTTCAACTGCCGCCTGTCCTACCGTCTCTCCAGCTCCGCTCCGTGGCAGGAGCTCGACACCTGGCACCGGGACGGCCTGTACTCTGGCCAAACCTTCAGCCACGTGACCCAGAAGGACTTCACGGAGGGCGGCACCTATTACTTTAAGGCCGAGGCCGACTGTAACCAGGAGCTGACCGAGAGCTCTGAGACCAACAACATCCGATACTTTTCCAAGAGTTTCTCGGCCGGCACGCCGGACCTGACCGTGCAAAACCTGACCGCCTCGTCGGTCAACGTCTATTCCAACGGAAACTGGGCCGTCAAATCCGAATGGGATGTGAAGAATATCGGCGACGGCAAGGCTGCCAGCTCCTTCGTCGTCCTGCTCCGGGTGTATAAAGGTAGCGACACGGCGGGAGCTGACCTCCAAAGCTACACTCGCTACAACCTGGACAAAGGCGCAAGCATCCATTTTTCAAGGACGACGACGTTCTCCAACATCAACTCGGTGCATTTTAAGGTGATCGCCGATTCGACCGGCAAGATCTATGAAAAATCGGAGAGCAATAACAGCGCGACCTCAAACACGCTAAGCAAGTAGAAGGGCGGGCGTCCGACTTCGTCTCTGTCATACCGCTGTCACTCTGCGTCTGCTTTGTTGTTTTGAGCATCGGAGTGCTGATCTGAACGTTGGTTGCTCGCAACTCTCGCTCGCCGCATCTTGTCTGCCTGCAAATTGAAGTCTTAGCCTTTAAGCGCTATTTCAATTTAAAACAACCCCGCGATTATGTAATATGAAGGCTCCCGATGCGCCTGTAGCTTAGTGGATAGAGCGACGGACTCCGGATGCAAGAAACCGATTCTCCTAACCTCCACATTCTGAAGTCATAGTCCGATTCATCGGAGACTTACAATCCAGGGGTTTGGCTGATTTTCGGCCGTTCTGACCCGGCAGACGGCTTCACCGACACCGCTCCGCCCTCTTCAGCCCTCCTTGACATCTTTTGAGTCGTGATCTAAGCTTCCTCACGGTGGTTGGATAGGATAACCGAGTCGAAAAATGCGCCCGGGGATATCTCAGCCCAAAACGAAATCCCTCTAATTGATACACTTGTCAGAGGATTCTGACTATGCAGCTTGCGCGCAGTGGGCGAAAATCCGTTTGGAGAGAAGAAGCGAATATCATTCTAGAACTTTCATCCGACTATTCTGCGAGCCGAAGAGTATGAAGACGACAAACACCCATGGATAAAGATGAGGCGCTCAAGGAATTTTTAAAAGCCCTCCGGGTCGCCTTCAAAACGGTCATCATCTATCAGCCAGGGCACACGTCCGTTGTCTACGCCGTCGATGAGCTCAAGAGGAAAATCGATGCTTTACTCGAATGCCTCAACCCCATCAAGATCGGGTTTACCCAGCAGTCGCTCCACATCGATGATCGGTTTTTAGAAAATGATAAACTCTCTCAGGATATCGCCGTGACCTTTCACCAGCGAAAGGTTAAAAGCCTGGAAATCCGCCAGGGGGTCGACGTCGATGAGTTGATGGCCTTTATCGGCACTTTTTGCTTGTCCCTAAAAGAGATCGCCCATCGCGGCGGCTTCAAGAATATCCTCGGCGAGGAAGACATCCTCAACGTCGTTATCGAGGAACTCGATTATTCCCAGTTGCTGAAGGGCGAGGGTGAAGAGCTCAAAGATGTCTGGTCCTACCTCCTCCACGATGCTCTCGAGGACGAGGATGGGGAGAAACTCGATGAGTTGGCCGATAATTTTGACCGCGTCATCTTCAAGCTCAACCCCGACGAGATCATCCAGGTGGACCAGCTCAGGGAGAATTTCACCCGGTTTTTCTCTAACCTCAGAGAGCACAGCGAGGTCAAGTACAGCAAATGCGCTAAGGATCTCGTCCGGGCCGTTATCCGCGATAAAACCCTTTCTTCGGAGGCCCACCTAGAAAGACTCAGGTCGATGGTGGCGGGCTTGCCGGAAAAAGAACTGGCCGCTCTCCTTCATGAGGAGATCCTCAGCAACGACCAGTTTGATGCATTGGGTTTCAGCCTCTTTTCCCGGTTGACGGGGGGCGACCAGGACAACAAGATATCCTCCCACCTCGGCCAGCTCTTCCAAAAAGATCTGGCGAAGGGAACCATTACCAAAAATAAGGATAAAATCAAGCGATTGCTCTTTGGCCCCGAAACCACCTTGATCTCTGAGAACTACCGGAAGGCCTTGGGTCTTTTACTGGAAGGCGTCGTTTACGAGAAAAAGCGGGGTTTCGACCCTCGTCTCCTTTTCAAAAGCTACCGCTTCCTTTTGCTCAACCTCCTCGATAAGGCTTACCAAAAAGAGGCCGCCGCCGATCTCCTGGGGCTTATTTACAAAGAATGGAAAAATATCATCGGCGAAAATGACCTCGACTACCTCAGGGGCCTCTTGGAAACGCTTCATAAAAGGGAGCAGTCCTTATCCGGCCAACCCCTGACTTTGAAAATCGAGGAATTGATAGCCCAGCATGTCGAATGGACTATCCTCACAGGCGGTCAAATGCCTGTTCTTGACTATTTCATCAACAGGTTCCAAGCAGGAAGGCTCGAGGTTAATCTCTATTTTCAAACGATATTCACATCGCAGGCTATTACGCCATATGTCTTGAGCGCCTTCTTCAAGTTCCACCCGGATTCTATGCTCTATTTCAACATCAATCTCCAAAAACACGCGTCTGATTCCAAATTTCTGGGCCGGCTGATCGAGAATCTCCAAGGGGTCGACTCTCCGTTGACTCTCGCGGCCCTCAAGAGCATTTTCGGCTCGGGTAATCCGGAGGTCAAAATTCAAGCCCTAAGGGCCATGAGGAACCTGCCGCGGTACGACCGCAAATTCCTCTTCCGCCTTCTCAGACAGGGGGACTTGTTGCTTAAGGAAGAAGCCCTTGCCGTCCTGGTCGGGTTCGACGCGCTCAGGACGAGAGCCCTCGCCAAGTTCCTGGCGATCCCCTCTGTCTTTGGGCTTAACAATCGGACTCTTCTGGCGCATCTCGGAATCGTCAAAGAACTGCGCCTGACGCAAGCCCGGAGCCTTGTCCAGTCGCTGGCCCAAAGACGATTCGTCTGGAATAAAAAATTGAGAGAAGAAGCTCAGCGGCTGCTCGAGGACTGGGATGCTGGAAAAAATTAAAGCTTTTCTGACCGATTTTGTCTCCGCCATTCAGGCGGCCAAGTTTTATTCCGTTGACCATCCCCAGTTTAAGGACATGGTCAAACGGGCCGCCCGGAACCTGGAGGAAGTCCTCAAGGAAAAAAAGGAAATCGCCATCGGCATTATCGATAATGAGCTGGCCTGGGAGGAAGAAATCCTTTTTGACCTTAGTCAGAAGCTCGGCTCGCTCCTCCTCTATCTCAAAGAGCGTGGCATCGAACGGATGACGTTTGAAGCGCCCCTCGGCGAGCAGGAACTCAGCCGGTTCGTGTCCGCCTTAACGAACCCCAGTATCAAGTCCTATGAGGACCCTCAAGACTATCTGACTCAGTCCGGCGTTCTCAACATCAAGGTGGGCAAAATTCTGGCTCCGGCGGTCGCCCTAGCGGCTGCCCACAAAAAGCAAGAGGAGGTCCGGGAGCATTATGACGCCTCGGTCCAATCGGTGACCCAGACCATTGAAAGCATGCTCGAGGAGAAAATGATCAGCTCTCTCGACTTGGGATTCAGCATGCTGGATCTCATGGACAGCTTCTCGGGAAAAAACCAGAAATTCTTCGGCCTCATCTCCGTCAAAGAGAAAGACACCGTCACCTTCGCCCATCTTCTGAATGTGTCCGTCCTGTCTATGCATCTTGCCTCGAAGATGGGCTATTCCAAGGACGAAGTGCTGGACCTGGGCAATGCCGCCGTGTTCCATGATATCGGCAAAATCTTCGTCTCTCGAAAAATTCTCAAAAAGAAGGACACTCTGAGCCAGGCCGAATTTTCGATAATACACGACCATACGGTCCAAGGGGCAGAAATCCTTCTCAAATACGAAGAGACACTGGGGATCCTGCCGGCAATAGTCGCTTTTGAACACCACTTGCGATACGACCTCAAGGGATATCCGAGGCTGTCCTTCCCCTACCAACCCCATCCGGCTTCGTTTATCGTTTCTTTTTGCGACGTCTATGACGCCCTCTCCCAAAAGCGAACCTATAAAAAAGACTATCCACCGCTTCAGATCTATGAGTTCATGACCAAGGAAAAGGGAAAGCTGCTCGATCCCGAGGTGGTCGATGAATTTTTTAAGGCGATGGGCGTTTGGCCCATGGGGACGATCGTTGTCTTGAACGATGACCGGATCGCCGTCGTCCGCGAAGCGAACGCGACGGATATTTTCCGGCCGAAAGTGGAGGTGATCGTCCCTGAAGGTCAGCGGGAGATGATTGATCTTATCGAACAGAAAGGCGCTCTCGAAATCAAAGGATATCTCAATCCCTATGGAGAAGGGCGGAAATATCTCGAGTTCATCTGATCACGAACTCGATTCTTGTATCCCGAAGAAACTTGCCTTTGCCTTTGGTTTTTCGTCGATTTCCAGCCTGGTATTAAGAACAATCTTGACTTTTTCTGCCCATGATCATCGGATACTCCATCTGTTACTCCATTGTCTGGAATGATAATCCCAGCCCCAGCAAACACAATAAGTTGGAGATTCGCCTATTTTCCCAAGCCAGCGCTCTGTGGCCAAAATGTGACTTAGCCCTCCGGACCTGAACAACGCGCTGGATCCAAAATCCAGTCTTAGGCAACTCGGGTGTGGGTTCGATTCCCTCGTCCGGCAATTGGTTTCCGCGGATGTTCTTTTTGGCAGAAGATGAAGTCTTTCTTGATTCATCCTGTAGCTCAGTGGATAGAGCGACGGACTCCGGATGCAAGAAACCGATTCCCGGAACCTCCACATTCTGAAGTCATAGCCTGATCTGTCAGCGACTTACAATTTAACCGTGGTATCCGCAGGTATGTGAAAGCATGCCGAGGTATGCCTGTGACGGTCACAATTTGGTCACAATTTCCGATTCTATCTCTTGCAATAAATATTGGAATCGTGTCCCCGACCTATTTAGTGATACAATACATCTCAAGGGAGGGAACAAATGGGAACAAAAATAGTGACCTCTAGTGCCGGCGGCGCGCCTTGTCATCTTACCGGAAGGCAGCCTTCAAAGGGGGTGAGACGACGTTCCTCTGAATGCAATTAATGGTTGTTATTTTAGGTGGGCAAGCTTTTTTTGAGATTATCGCTAACAAGGAGGGTGAAAGAAATGAATTCTAAGAGACTAGTCATGGTTGCAGTCCTGGGGGTTCTTTTGTTGTTTGCCGGCTTCGGCCCAGGGTTTGCTCAAAAGAAATCGACCGACCCGGTCCCTCTCCCAGAAGCGCAGAAGGCGCGCCTTGGAAGCCTTTCGGGGATCGGCGTCATTCCGGGTTATACGCCTGTGTCGCTCTGGACCGGGCTGAGCTCCCCGAGAGGCTTAGGAGTTATCAAACCGAACAAAGTCCTGGTCAATACAGAGGACTACAAATTGTGGCTATATTCGGGGGGCAACCTGACTCAGGTTCTGACTTCCCCTACTATGCTTTTCGCCAGCCGGTACAAGGGCGCCTATTACGTCGGTGACATCAACGGAAATATTTTTAAATTGAAAAATAATGTATTGAACTTGCTGGCTAGCTTGGGCTCGGGCTATATTGCCGGCCTGGACGTGGATTCAAACGGCGATATCTATTTTCATGAAAATCAGAACCACGTCCTGTACAAGTTGAAAAAGGGGAGCCATACGCCCACCGTCCTCGCGACGACGGGAATTAGCTCATGGGGCGTAGCGGTTAAGGGAAAGATTCTCTATTTCAGCGATGCCTACAATGGCAAGATTTGGTCGATGCCTAAAAAGGGCGGCGCCTTAACCCTGCTCGTTAGCGGCTTGAGCACCCCTACGGATATCATCGCGGACAAGAAAGGCAATCTCTACGTTGCAGTGCAGAGTTCCGGCAGTATCGCCGTTATCCCCAAGGGGACTACGACGATAAACTACATCGGCTCGGGGTTCGCGGCGCCTTACTATCTTGGGCTCGACTCCAAGGGCAACGTTTATTTCAGTGATTTTGGTACCGGCACACTCTGGATGCTAAAGAAGGTCTGATTATCTTCTGAAAAGACTCGGACATTTTCTCGCTTTGTGATTTGGAGGGCTTAGCCGTCGCTATGACCTGCTTCCCCTAAATCGATCCAGGCATAGTGGAAGAAATTGCCTGGGAACAAAGGAGCCAGGATAGGGAGGAAGCGGTTTACTCCGGAACAGATCATCGGCAAGTTGCGTGAGGCCGAGGTGCTTCTTGGCCATCGCATTATCATCCGATACACGATCCGTCGGCCTGTAACCCTCGGGGATGGCGGTAAATAATTCTCATGACCTTTCTTTGGCCCTGGAGGAGAGGTCGGCGATTTAGGGTTGCCAGCCGCTTCTTGACCCGCCGGCGTCTCCTTAGCTATGATAACCGGCGAGGGAGAAAAGCGACCACCTAAACAAAGGCCCTAAGCTTTTCATCTATCCGAATTAGGCCCGATATCTCCCTGGGGGGAGGGGAATCATGAGATGTCCATCCTGCGGGATCGAGAATCTGGAAGATTCGAAGTTTTGCCGGAAGTGCGCGACGCCGCTTCCGGGGGGAGAGGCCTACTTCACCCGGACAATCGCCCAAGGGCCGGCGGAGCTTGCCTCCGGGACCGTGATCGCCGGTCATTACGAGATCAAAAAGATCCTCGGCCGGGGCGGGATGGGGGTCGTCTATCTGGCTGATGACACACGGCTCAAACGTCCGGTAGCCTTGAAGTTCCTCCCGCCTGGGCTTGCCCTGGACAAGGACATCAGGAAGCGCTTCATGATCGAGGCCCAGGCCGCGGCGGCCCTGTCCTATCCCAACATTTGCACTATCTATGAGGTCGACGACCAAGCGGAAAAGACTTTCATCTCGATGGAATACGTCGAAGGGGAAAGCCTGAGAGAGAAGGTTGCCAAGGGCTCTCTGCCATTCGACCAGGTGCTCGATATTGCCCTCCAGGTCTGCGCCGGATTGGATGAGGCCCATAAGAGGGAAATTGTCCACAGGGACATCAAGAGCGCGAATATCATGCTGACGGCCAAGGGGCAGGCCAAGATCATGGACTTCGGCCTGGCCAAGGTCGCCGGCACCGCCATGGTCACGAAAGAGGGCTCCACCCTGGGAACGGTGGCCTACATGTCGCCCGAGCAAGCGAAAGGCGAGGCTGTTGATGCGCGGACGGACATCTGGTCGCTGGGAGTCGTCCTCTTTGAGCTCGCGAGCGGGAAGCTCCCGTTCAAAGGGGACCTGGAGTCGGCGGTCATCCATAATATCATCCACGAGGAACCAAAGCCGCTCAAGGCGATCGTGCCCAAGGTACCCGAAGAATTCGAGAGGATCGTCAAGCGGGCGCTGAAGAAGAAGGTGAACGACCGATACGGCTCGGCGGCTGAGATGCTGGCCGACCTCAGGAAGCTCCATGCGGGTCTCGAAAAAGAGAAGGCCGGTGTATTCAACCTCCGTTCCTTCCTCCGCATCATCCGCAAGCCTCTTGTCGCCGTTCCCTCTGCTCTTATCCTCATCGCCTTGGGTCTCCTGATCTATTCCATCCTCAACCGCCAAGCCAAGGTCCGCTGGGCAAATAATGTGGCGCTTCCAGAAATTACACGTCTGGCTTATGAAGAAGACTATATCGCGGCTTTTGAACTCGCATGCGGCGCTGAAAAGTATATCTCGACCGATCCAAGACTCATCAAGGCCTGGTCCACATTTGCAAGGACCATATCCATTCATACAACTCCCCCGGGCGCTCTCGTTATTTTGAGCCGATATTCCCCAACGGACCGCATTTGGAAATATCAAGGGCAGACGCCTATTGATGGTCTCAGGCTGCCGGTCGGAAGATACAGGATTAATATCAAAAGGGATGGATATGTCGACTTGGAGGCGGCTTTTTCTACTGCGGATGGCACTTTCGATTTCCCTCTCTCTCGCGTAGGTCAATTTCCTGCGGGAATGGTCATGGTGCCGGGTGGAGAATACAAAATATACAGCCCAGGGCTTGACCAGCTCAAAGCCGTCAGACTCGGCAATTATCTCATTGATAAATTCGAAGTCACTAATAAAGATTACGCTGAGTTTGTTAGGAGCGGAGGATACGAAAAAAGAGAATACTGGACAATCCCTTTCACAAAGGAGGGCCGGGCCGTGCCTCGGGATCAGGCGATGAACGAGTTCAAGGATCAGACAGGTCGCCCTGGGCCGGCAACATGGGAGGGGGGAGATTATCCGGGAGGAAAGGAGAACTATGCGGTAGGCGGAATCAGTTGGTATGAAGCTGCTGCCTATGCGCGATACGCAGGCAAGAGCCTTCCGACGGTATATCAATGGTACGTCGCCGCTTCACCCCGGTGGTCCGCAGATATCATACCCCTGAGCAATTTTCGCGGCGCAGGCCCATTGCCGGTCGGCCAGCAGCGAGGAATGAGCGCCTGTGGCGCCTATGATATGGCCGGGAATGTCCGGGAATGGTGCTGGAATGATGCTGGGGAAGGGAAATACATACTCGGCGGCGGATGGAATGACCCCGAATATGCCTTTATCGACGCCTACGCTCAGTCCTCCTGGGACCGTTCGCCAACCAACGGCTTCCGCTGCGTAAAATACTTGAAAGAAGAGGCCAATCTTGCCGAACTGCAGCGCCCTCTTGAACGGATGAAGCGAACTTTTAGAAAAGAAAGACCCGTCTCGGATGAGGTCTTTAAGGCGTTTAGAAGATCGTATGCTTATGACAAAACAGAACTGAATCCGAAGATAGAATCCGAGGATCGCAGCAGCCCCGACTGGATAAGGCAAAGGATATCTTTTGATGCTGCTTACGGACATGAGAGGATTATCGCCCTACTCTTCTTGCCCAAAAGCTTCACTCCTCCATTTCAGGTGGTCGTTTTATTCCCGGGTTCTGATGCTATTCAGATGCGCACAAGTGGGGCAATAGAGAATTATCGGACAAGCATATTTGACTTTATTCTAAAGAATGGAAGAGCACTCCTCTTGCCGATGTATAAGGGGACCTTTGAAAGGGGGGATGGTTTGGATTCTGACTATCCGAGCGAAACCGTCTTTTATAGGGATCATCTCATCATGTGGGCAAAAGACCTGGGCAGGTCGATCGATTATTTGGAAACGCGGAAAGATGTCCTCGCAAACAGATTGGCGTATTATGGAGTTAGTTGGGGAGCTGCCATGGGAGCGATAATGCCTGCCATAGAAGAAAGAATCAAACTCGTTTTATTATATGTGGCGGGGCTGTATCAAACCAAAGCTTTTCCCGAAGCCGACCAGATCAATTTCCTGCCGCGCGTCACTGTGCCCGTCTTGATGCTGAACGGCCAGTATGATTATTATTTCCCCGTCGACGCATCCCAAAAACCCATGTTCGATCTTCTAGGAACACCGCCTGAGCACAAACGACAGGTTATTTATCCTTCCTCGCATTTTGCGCCCAGGAGCGAACTCATCAAGGAAACCCTGGCCTGGCTCGACCGCTACCTGGGGCCGGTGAAGTAGCGGCGGGCTATAGACTCAGCCGGAGCATGGTGAAGCTGACGGACTCCGGATGCAAGAAACCGATTCCCGTAACCTCCACATTCTGAAGTAATAGCCTGATTTATCAGAGACTTACAATTTAATCCAAGGTACGAGAAGCGGCCGCCGTCCCGCATCTTCTCTGAGGCCGTGCTCATGGCCGCCAAGGCCGCGCCCGAATCTTTGTTCTATTTTATTCCTGTCCCTTGGGAGTAGGTCCAACTGGTTTTCGACTTTCTTAGCCCCGACGAGGATTTCTTGGTTTGTTCGTTGTCGTTTCCGATGTGCCTTGACATTGTTTTTTGTCGAAGCGTACTATTTCAATGTTGAAGAAGGGGATAGAGACGACGAACATGCCTTCTAATTCAGAGAACGCAAGAATGAAAGTCACCAAAGGGAGGAATCATGCGCATTCGATTCGTGTTGTTGCTTAGTCTTTTCACACTTTGTGTTTGGACCGCATCCGTCGCGGAAGATATGCCTCGGCTTGTTCAATCTCCGACGCTGAACAAGACCGAGATTGTCTTCAATTACGGAGGATATTTGTGGAGCGTCCCACGCGAAGGCGGCGAGGCGCGCCAGTTGACAACCGGCGGCCTTGAAAGCGGCGCGATCTTCTCGCCCGACGGACAGTGGCTTGCATTCACTGGCGAATACGACGGCAATGTGGACGTTTTCATAATGCCCGCGTCCGGCGGTGAGCCCCGGCGGCTTACATGGCATCCGGACGCGGACGTCGCCGTCGGCTGGACGCCGGACAGCAAGCGCGTGCTCTTTCGTTCGGCGCGCGAAGCGTATGCCGACTTCGATCGCTTTTACACGATTCCGGTCGAGGGAGGCTGGCCGGAAGCCCTGCCGATGTGGCGGGCCGAGGACGGCTCATTCTCTCCCGACGGATCGCGGATCGCCTATGTCCCGAATCAGAAGTGGCAAAATGCCTGGAAGCGCTATCGCGGCGGCCAAACCACTCCAGTTTACATTGTGCAGCTCAGCGGTCTGAACCTTGAAAAGGTTCCGCGCGACAACTCCAACGACTCGAATCCGGTCTGGGTCGGCGACACGCTTTATTTCCTTTCCGACCGCAATGGGCCCGTGACGCTGTTCAGCTACGACACCAAATCGAAAACCGTGAAGCAGCTTATCGCCAACAGTGGGCTGGACTTTAAGTGGCTCTCGGCCGGCCCCGATGCTCTCGTTTATGAACAGTTCGGCGGTATCTACATCTTCGAGCCGAAGAGTGACAAGTCGCGGAAAGTGGATATCCGAATTTCGGGGGATCTGCCCGCCACGCGCCCACACTTTGAAAAACTTAGCGAGAAGATTGTCAATGCCAACATTTCACCGTCGGGCGCACGAGCCGTTTTTGAAGCCTACGGCGAAATCCTGACCGTGCCGGCCGCGAAGGGCGACATCCGCAACCTGACCCGCACCACGGCAGTCGCTGAGCGCGATCCCGCCTGGTCACCCGATGGCAAGTGGATTGCCTACTTCTCTGATGAGTCGGGGGAGTACGCCCTGCATCTGACTGAGCAATCCGGCCTCGGCCAGGTAAAAAAAATTAGCCTGGGCAACGCGCCATCGTTCTTCTATAGCCCGCGCTGGTCTCCGGACAGCAAGAAAGTTGCCTACACCGACAAGCGGCTGAATCTCTGGTACATGGACGTCAAAAAGGGCACGCCGGTGAAGGTGGATGCAGATCTTTATGAGGATCCGACGTACACGCTCGACCCGGCATGGTCGCCCGACAGCAAGTGGATCGCCTATTCCAAGTTCCTGCCAAACCACTTGCGCAGCGTGTTCCTCTATTCGCTGGAAACCAGCAAGAGCTCGCAGATAACCGACGGCCTGAGTGACGCGCGCATGCCCGTCTTCGACAAGGGCGGTAAGACACTGTTCTTCGCGGCAAGCACGGACGTCGGGCTTTCGGTCGGCTGGCTGGACCTGTCCAGTTTCCAGCACCCCGTTTCGCGCAGCGTGTACGCAGTCGTGTTGAAGAAGGGAGAGCCATCTCCGGTCGAGCCGCAAAGCGATGAAGAAACGGTCGCTGGGGAAAAAGCGAAATCAGCCGAAAGCACAGCGGAAAATCTCAAGGAAGGAGAGAAGGCGGGAGAAACCCAGAAGCCCAAGGAGGGCGAAAAACAGAAAGAAGGAGAGAAGAAGGAAGAACCCGTTAAAGTGACGATCGATCTTGACGGCATGGCCCAGCGCATCGTTGCTCTGCCGATCAAACCCGCCAACTATGTCACTTTGGATCCCGGCAAAGCGGGAACGATCTTCCTCACCGAGGTGCCTCCGGTTCCGTCGTTGACCGAGCCTACGTCGCTCACAGTGTCCAAATTCGACCTGAGCACGCGCAAGACCGAGCCATTCCTTGGCGGAATCCGCGCCTTCGTCGTTTCGTTCGATGGAGAAAAGGTGCTTTATCGCCAGGGTCCTGGTTGGTTTATTGCCGCCACCGCGGCCGCGCCGAAACCCGGCGAGGGCGGCCTCAACCTCAGCCAGATGGAGGCGTACGTCGATCCGCGCGCCGGGTGGAACCAGATGTATCACGAGGTCTGGCGCATCGAGCGCGACTTCCTTTATGACCCGAATCATCACGGTCTGGACCTTGCCGCCGCGGAGAAGAAGTATGCTCTATATTTGGAGGGCCTCGGCGGCCGCGCCGATCTCAACTATCTCTTCGAAGAGATGCTCGGTGAAATCACCATCGGCCACATGTTCATCTATGGGGGTGATATTCCCGAATCGAAAAAGGTTAAAGGCGGACTGCTCGGCGCCGACTACAAGATCGAGAACGGGCGTTATCGCTTCGCGCGGGTCTACAGCGGCGAGAACTGGAATCCCGAGTTGCTCGCTCCGCTCACGCAGCCCGGCGTGGACGTCAAGCCTGGCGCGTATCTCCTCGAGGTTAACGGAGTTAACGTCCGCCCTCCGGCGGACGTGTACAGTTTCTTCGAGAATACAGCCGGAAAACAGATCAAGATCAAGGTTGGACCGAATGCCGACGGGAAAGACGCGCGCGAAGTCACGGTTATTCCGCTCGAGAGTGAATTCCCCTTGCGCAACCGTGCTTGGGAAGAAGACAATCGCCGCAAAGTGGATGAACTGAGCGGCGGCAAGATCGCCTACGTGCACGTGCCGGACACGGCCGTTGGCGGCTATCAGAATTTCAATCGTTTCTACTTCGCCCAGGTCGGCAAGCAGGCCGCCATCATCGACGAACGCTACAACCACGGCGGCGATATCGCCGACTACATCATTGACCTGCTGAGGCGACCGTTGCGCAATTGCAGCATCACGCGGGAGGGTGAGAAATTCTGCTCACCGCTGGCACAGATCTACGGCCCGAAGACGATGATCATCAACGAAATGTCTGGCTCGGGCGGCGATGCGCTTCCTTGGATGTTTAAACAGGATAAAGTCGGCCCGCTGGTCGGAACGCGCACTTGGGGCGGGCTCGTCGGCATTTACAATTATCCGCAACTTCTGGATGGCGGCTTCGTCACCGCTCCGCGCGTGGCCATCTACGGCCTGCACGGCGAATGGGAAGTGGAGAACCACGGCATCGCGCCCGATATCGAGGTGGAGAATGACTCCGCATCCGTCGCCGCCGGACATGACCCGCAGCTCGAACAGGCAGTTCAGGTAACGCTGGAAGCGCTTAAGAAATATCCGGTCACTATCCCGGGTCCTCCGGACTATCCCAACTATCATAAGAAGTAGCCGAGCTTTCAGAACGTGGGGGGACTGACCTGTTGTTCACAATCTTATCGGAAAGAGAAAGTCGAACTGAGTCAGCTTGACCACTTTCTCTGCCTGTGCTAGCCTTTTGCCAAGCAGAAGATGGCGTAATTCGGCCATGAAATGCCCAAAATGTCATTCTGATAATCCCGAGACCCTGAAGTTCTGCGGGGAGTGCGGAACGAAGCTGGACTCCCTCACTTCGGGAGACCCCTCGGGTCCGAGCGACCGCGCCTCTTTCACCAGAACCCTCGAGACGAGCATCGACGAACTCACCCGGGGAACGCTTTTTGCCGGACGGTATGAAATCATCGAAGAGCTCGGCAAAGGGGGGATGGGCAAGGTCTATCGGGTTGAAGACCAGAAGATCAAAGCAGAGATCGCCTTAAAGCTCATCAGGTCCGATATCTCTGTCGATAAGAAGACCATCGAGCGCTTCGGCAATGAACTAAAGATGACCCGGATGATATCCCACCCCAATGTCTGCCGCATGTTCGACCTCGGCGAGGATAAAGGGACTTACTTTATCACCATGGAATATGTGCCGGGAGAGGATTTGAAGAGCCTGATCCGGATGTCCAAGCGATTGGAGGTCGGCACGGCCATATCCATAGCTAAACAGGTCTGCCAAGGTCTGGCTGAGGCCCACAGATTGGGAGTTGTCCATCGGGACCTAAAGCCGAGCAACATATTGATTGATAAGGAGGGGAACGCCCGGATCATGGATTTTGGGATTGCCCGCTCGATCCAAGCAAAAGGGATAACCGGCACTGGAGTTATCATCGGCACCGCCGAATACATGTCACCGGAGCAGGCCGAGGCAAAGGATGTGGATCAGCGGTCGGATATTTACTCGCTGGGAGTAATCTTCTACGAGATGTTGGCAGGAAGGGTGCCGTTTGAGGGGGACACAGCGCTCTCCATAGTCGTGAAGCACAAGACCGAGAAGCCGAAGGATCCCAGAGAATTCAATCCCCAGATTCCGGAGAGCGTCAGTCAGTTGATATTGAGATGCTTGGAGAAGAAGCCTGAAAGACGTTTTGAGTCTGCTCAAAAAGTAAATTCGGAACTGGATATTGCCCTGACCGGGATCCTTCAGAGAGGACAAAGAGCCCCGACAGTCCCGGGATTTTCGGCGATCAAAAACGATCAAAGGTCGACCAAGCATCGCTTGGATCTCGACCAGGCGGATATTGGAAAAAATCTGGCAAGAATAATCGCCTATTCGCAATTGTCGATAAAGGACGATATTGTTCTTGTGACTTTCAGCCGCACCGACAGGGTTGTTACTGCTATAAATGAAATCACTAAGAATATCCCGTGGGACCCGGATCAAGTTCTATTTATCAATCAGGGTGGGGGAGAAATTACTCTTATCCTTGATAGAAAGATAAGAGCATTATTTCAGAATATCCTGCCTCAGGCCATAGAAATACGTGAGAAGGCCGCTGTTATTAGAATCCTAGAGCCAAAAGCTGAGGATAATATTCCAGGCTTGGATGTTCCCGGACTCTTTGCATATTTTATAGATCAAGTATCCAAAATTCGGATCAATATTTTGGAAGTCATTTCAACAAGATCGACGCTCATGCTTGTCATTGCAGAGGAAGACCTCATGCCGGCCTATTCAGCCTTGAGTGACTGCATACAGCATTTTCGAAAAAAGGGTGGATAGCCAGAGGCGATAGAGCCCTTAGACTGGTGTATTTGCCCTGATTTTCGAATCCGAGAAGTCTGCCAGGCTTTCCCAATTTACGTCCGTTCGATGATGATGTAATAGGATAGCCCCGCGCGCCTGTAGCTCAGTGGATAGAGCGACGGACTCCGGATGCAAGAAACCGATTCCTGTAACCTCCACATTCTGAAGTAATAGCCTGATTTATCAGAAACTTACAATTTAGCCCGAGGTATCTGTAGGTATATGGAAGTATGCCGAAGTATGCCTGCGATGGTCACAATTTGGTCACAATCCCAAACGGCCTTTGGCAAAAGTCACCCCCACTCAAATGGCTTCAAAATATTGTCGTGAGTGAGATGTCCACTTAATATGCAAAATGTATGGGAGGTTGGGATCGCGTCTACAGCTTCCCATTTATCTTTGACCTGAAGAAACGATAGAGCGCAGGCAGCGCATCCTGCCGTTGGCGCGCGGTCTGGGCGAGGAGAGCGAGGAGATCAACCTGCTGGACATGCTGGCTGAGCCGAGCCCTCGGCCCAGGCGTGTTTGAGACTCAAGCGGAAGCGGTGGCGCCTGGGTCGGCTGCGGGCGGGATAGGCTGCTTCTGGTCTCCCAGCACGAGTCGGACTTGATGCGTGCCGCCGTCATCGGCGAGAGGGATGGAGCGGGAGTCGACCGGCGCGCCATCCAATTCCGCCTCCGCGATCCCTCGGCAGCGTCGCTCCGGGTTCAAGACCGCGATCTCGTAGCGCGTCCGGCCGAAGCGCCAGAGAATCTTGTAGTCAAGCCAGGATGACGGGATGCAGGGGTCCATCTCGAAGGTCGAGCCCCGGCGTCGGAGCCCAAGGATGCTCTCGAGGCCCGCGCGGTACATCAAGCCCGCGGAGCCGGTGTACCATGTCCAGCCGCCGCGCCCGGCATGTGCTGGGTCGGCGTGGACGTCTCCGGCGATGACGTAGGGCTCGGCCATGTAGCGCCCGACCCCGGCCGCGGTCCTGGTATGGTTGATGGGATTTAGCATGTGGAAGAGCTCCACCGCCTCGTCGCCGCTGCCCAGCCGGGCCATGGCCATGACGACCCAGAGAGCCCCGTGGGTGTATTGGCCGCCGTTCTCACGCACGCCGGGCGGATAGCCCTTGATGTATCCGGGATCCTGGATGGATTCGTCGAAGGGCGGGGTGAGCAGCAATACGACCTGCGGTCCGCGCTGAATCAGGTGCGCGCGGACGGCGTCCATGGCGCGTTCCGCGTAGCGCACGGGAACCGCGCCCGAGAGCACCGCCCAGGATTGTACGATGGCGTCGATGCGGCACTCGTCGTTCTGGGCCGAGCCTAGAGGCTTGCCGTCGTCGTAGTAGCCGCGCCGATACCACTCGCCGTCCCATGTCTGTTCCAGCATGCTGCTGAGCCGGCGGGCCTCGCTGCGGTAGCGCTCGGCCCGGGCTTGGTCCCCCCGAGCTTCGCAGAGCGGCGCGAACTCGTTCAGGACCACGTGGAGGAAGAAGCCCACCCAGGCGCTCTCCCCGCGCCCTTCCCGTCCCACGCGGTTCATGCTATCGTTCCAGTCGCCGCTCCCCATGAGGGGAAGGCCGTGGGCGCCCGCGGTCAGTCCACGATCGATGGCGCGCAGGCAATGCTCGAACATCGGGCTCTTTTCGGTCGAGATGCGGGGCTGAACGTAGGCGTCCTGCGTTTCCGGGGCGAGCGGTGGGGCCTCCAGGAAGGGCGCCGGCTCTTCGAGTACGCCCGCGTCTCCCGTTGTCCGGACATAGTGCGCCACCGCGTACGGAAGCCATAACAGGTCGTCGGAACAGCGCGTGCGGGTGCCCCGGCCGCTCCGCTCGTGCCACCAGTGCTGGACGTCGCCTTCGAGGAATTGCCGGTTGGCTGCTCGCAACAGGTGTTCTCTGATGAGATCCGGCCGGGCCAGCGTCAAAGCCATGGCGTCCTGAAGCTGGTCGCGAAACCCGAAGGCGCCGCCCGGCTGGTAGTAAGCGGACCGTGCCCACAGCCGACAGCTTACGTCCTGATAGAGCAGCCAGCGGTTCATCAACAGGTCGAAGGAGTCGTCCGGCGTACGGACCAGGATCGTGTCGAGGATGCCGTCCCAGCTCCGGCGCACGGCCTCCCGGGCTTTTTCCGCGGCGTCCACGCGACCATGCCGGCCCAGGAGTTCGCGGGCCTCGTCCACATCCTTCCCCTGCCCAACCAGGAACACAAGGAGGCGCGTCTCCCCCGGGATCAGAGCGATGGAGACGTGCAGCGCGGCGCAGGGATCGAGTCCCGCTCCGAAGCGGCCCGACAGGGCTTCAAGGCGGAGTGCCGCCGGTTGCGCCAGGGAACCGTTGCGACCCAGGAACGACAAACGATCTCCCGTTGCCGAGCGCAGCTCTTGGCTCGCGTGCGCGAAAGCCACGCGCCCCGCGAATTCTTGGTTGTAGGGATTACTGGCCAGGACCGCTCCGGTCGCGGAGTCGAGCTCGGTCACAACGTGCGTGCTCTGGCCCGCCCGCGGCGGCCCCAGCACCCACTCGTTGTAGGCGAACACGCTCAGGCGACGCGCCCTTCCGCTTTCGTTCGTGAGCGTGAGCAGTGAGAATTTCACCGGGTCCTTCGCGTCTACGAAAACGTCGAGGTCTTGGCGCAGGCCGTATGCTACGCGAGCGAAACGAGTCAGCCCGGCGGAATGCCGAATCACGAAGCGACCGTCCCCGCCCGTGCGGGGCATCGGGCCCGGCGTGGGTGACCAGGTCTCTCCGGTCTCATCATCGCGGATGAAGATCGCCTCGGCGGTGGGGTCGGTCACCGGGTCGTTGGCGAAAGGCGTGAGGCGGTTCTCGCGGCTGTTCTCCGACCAAGTGTAGGCCGACCCTGAGGCCGTGACCACCGTCCCGAACGCGGGGTTGGCGATGACGTTGGCCCAAGGCAGGGGCGTCTCCTGGTCCGCTTCAAGGACGATCACGTAGTCGCGCCCGTCGTCGGCGAAACCTCCCATGCCGTTGGCCAGGGCGAGCGGGGGCACGTCCGCCTGCGCCGGCGCCGCGGCGGTGGAGCTCGTCTCCGCGGAGGGCGCGAATTCTTGCGGCTCCGGCCGCTCGGGATCGGGCCGGTCGAGTTGGTTGGCCAGATCTCCCCGCTCGCCGCTCAGGACGGCGCGCGCCACGCTTGCGAGGAGGATGCGCTCGGCTTCAGGCATGCGGTCCCCACGAAGCAGGTAAGCTCCTCCGGGCCGGTGCTTCCAGGTCCTCCAGGGTCCATTGTCGAGGAGGGCCACGAGCAGCGCCTGCATCTCGTCGAGATAGCTCACGGGGTGCTCGTTGAGGATCACGACGTCGGCGCTCAACCCCTTGAGCCTCCAGTACTCTTGCGCTTGCAGGACCTGGCGGACCAGCGGCAGGTCGTCCTCCTCAACGACCCGCACCAGGAGAATAGGAAGATCGCCCGAGATGCTGTGCGGCCAGAGGCCTTCCTGGCCCAGGGTGTTGCGGGCCAGAAGCTCCGGGCTCGCGCGGAGCGATCCGTCGGCGTAGAGGACCCTCGAGGCCAGGCGTTCGAAGAGCATGGCTTGTTCGCTCGAAATGCCGAGGTGGCGGAGGCCGCTCTGTGCGTGCGCGAAGGCGAGGGCGAAGGTTCGCGCCGCGGCGCTCGGCTCGTGGTAACGCTGGGCGAGAGCCAAGGCCGTCTCCCGGGAGGGCGCCATCCCCGTGGCGAAGGACAGCCTCATGAAACCGCCCGGCGCCAGGCGGATACGCTGACGGAGGCTGACGACGGGGTCGAGAACGTATCCGGTCGTGCCGGACAGGGAGCGTCCGTCGAGGGCCTGGGGATTCTCGGGACCGCGGCCGCGACCCAGGAAGCGCGCGCGGGCGGCCTCCCATTCCACCGGCCCCTGCTTTCGCCCTTCGAGGCTCAGGACGTGAATCGCCCAGGCCCCCGGCTCGTCCGGGGCGCGCGCGCGGCGATGGCAGAGGAGGGCGGCGCTCTCGGAAAGGTATTCCGTTTCGACGAATAGCTTGCCGAAAGCCGGGTGGGCCAGGTCGTCGGAGGGCGGGGCGAGGACGATCTCGGCATAACTCGTGATCTCGATCTCGCGGGGACGATCGCTGTGGTTGGTCACCCCTAGGCGCCGCACCTCAACGTCGTCCTCGTTCGAGACCGCGATGTCGAGCTGGGTGGCGATGTCGTCGTCGCGGAGGCGGAAAGTCGCCTTCTCTGCGAGAAACGAGACCAGGTAGTCCTCCGGCTCCTTGGCGATGGGGTGGAAGGTGGCCGACCACACTGAGCCGCTCCGCACGTCGCGCAGATAAAGGAACTGGCTCCCCGGGTCGCGGGTCGGATCCTCTCTGTGCCGCGTGACCGCGAGGCCTCGGCAGAAGCTGGCGCCCCCTCCCGCGTTCGTCACGACGGCGGTGTAATTGCCGTTGGACAGGAACTGGGCATGAGGGAACGGCGTATGGGGCGATCGGAAGCGACGAACGGCCAGCGCGGGCAGCGGGCCGGCCACGCGGGTTTCTTCGACCGGTCGCGGCTGGGTGATGGACACCAGGCGCGGGACGCGCTCCTGCAACAGCAGCTCCGTGGCCTGAACGCGCGGGTCGGCATGAAAACGTTGGACCATCGGATCGCCGAGAAGGGCGTTGGCGAGGGAGACGAGAATCATTCCCTGGTGATGGGCCATGAAAGCTCGTACCACGATTCCCCGGGGAAGGTCCGTTCTTCTCCCGGCGCTTTCGGATTCCTCGGTCTTCCCATGCGTGTAATCGATGGCCTCGTAATAACCGTAGGCGCCTTCGAGACCTTCCCGGGCCAGGCGCCGCAGATTGCGGGCGGTCTCCGTCGGTTCGAGCCCGACAGCGAGCGCGCTGGCGTAGGGAGCGACCACAAGTTCGTCGCCCAGGCCGCGCTTCAGGCCGAGGCCGGGAACGCCGAAGGCCTTATACTGATAGTTGTCGTGCCGGTCCACGAGGTTGTAGGCGGACTCCGAGATACCCCAGGGCACGGCGCGATCCGCCGCATACTCGATCTGCCGCCGCACGGCCATCCGGCACGTTTGGCTGAGGAGCGTTTCCGGAAAGCTCTTCATGAAGAGGAGCGGCATCAAGTACTCGAACAGGGTGGCGCTCCAAGACAGGAGGGTGGGCACCCCGTCGATATCGGTGATGAGCCGGCCGAGGTGGAACCAGTGCGTTTCGGGGAGGTCGCCCTTGGCGATGCCGATGAAGCTCGTCAGCCGCGATTCCGATGCCAGAAGGTCATAGTAGGACGCGTCCAGCCGGCCCGGCCCTTCGGCGTCGGCGAGACGATAGCCGATCGAGAGAATCCGGCGCTGCGGGTCGTAGAGGGACCGGAAGCTCATCCCGTCCGCGAATCGGGAGGCGCGGCCCGCCAGGTCAAGGAGGCGTCGGGAGAGAGCGACTGCCGGCTCTGCCGTGGCCGCCTGTTGCCGGCTCGCCTGACGCAACCCTTCCGCCAGGGTCATGAGCGCGCCCGCGAGGTTGCCGCTGTCGACGGTGGACACGTAGGCCGGCGGGAGCGGCGCCAAGCTCTGCGTGTCATACCAGTTGAGCAGGTGGCCCTCGTAGCGTTCCAGGCCTTCCATCGTAGTCAGCGCGGCGTCGATCCTGGAGACGAGCTCGTCCGTCCGGATGAAGCCGAGATCGTGGGCAGCCAGGGTGGCGAGCAATCCCATGCCGATGTTCGTGGGCGAGGTCCGATGGGAGGTCCGGGGTTCCGGCGTCTCCTGGAAGTTGTCCGCGGGCAAGCCGTGGTCTTCGGGGCCCATGAACGTCTCGAAGTATCGCCAGGTTTTGCGGGCCATGAGCCCGAGGAATCGGCGGTCCTCTTCCCCCAGCTCGACATGTCGCGGGACCACGGGCTTGCTCAGCGCATAGGCGATCAGCGGCGCGGCCGCCCATAAAGCCAGGACCGGGATGGCCGCGAGGAGCGCGCCCGGGCGCGCCAGCAAGACCAGGAGGAGACCGCTCGACGCCACGAGCGGGCTCGCGATCATCTCGACCAGGAACCGCCGCGCGCTAATTCGCTTTGCCTTGCCGGTCCCTCGGTCTTCACTGGCTGCGGCCGTCTCCCACTCCAGCAGGCGGCGCTGGGTCGCCGCGAGACGGAAAAGCGTCAGCCCGATCGCGTGGATTCTCTGGTAAGCCTGGCTGGCCAGGAAGGTGAGTTGCAGCGATACCTGAGCGAGAACGGTCTTCCCCTCTTTCAACGCGGCGCGGAGGAACACCCGCCACGGCTGTTGCGGTCTGGGCCCCGTGGCCGTCTCCAGGAGCAGCGGATAAAGGGGAAAGGCCATGGCGGCCAGGATGGCGGCCGTCCAGACCGCTGGGCTTCCCGGCAGGATCGCCCAGGCCAGAAGGAACAGGGCGACGGTTGAGGGGGGTGCGAGGCTGCGCCTTAGGTTGTCGAAAATCTTCCAGCGCGAGATGAGGGGCAGCCGGTTGCGTTTCAGGCCGGAGCGGGTTGGAACCCAAGGGAACAGCCAGCGGAGGATCTGCCAATCGCCCCGGACCCAGCGGTGCTGGCGCCGGGCATGGGCGAGGACGCTGGCGGGATAGTCGTCCACTACCTCCACGTCCGTGACGAGCGCCGTTCGGGCGTAGACCCCTTCGAAGAGGTCATGCGAGAGAAGGGCGTTCTCGGGCACGCGCCCCTCGAGGGCGGCCATGAATGCGTCCACGTCGTAGAGCCCCTTGCCCGTGAAGATCCCCTCGCCGAACAGGTCCTGATAGGTGTCCGAAACAGCGGTAGTGTAGGGATCGACTCCGGTGTGGCCGGCGTAGAGGCGGGCGAAGAGCGAGCCCGCGGCGCTGGCCATGGTCACGCTAACCCGGGGCTGAAGGATCCCATAGCCCTCGGTGACGCGGCCGAGGCGGACATCAAAGCGGGGCCGGTTCAAAGGGTGAGCGATAATGCCGACCAGCTTTTTCGCGGCGTCCCGCGGCAGGCGAGTGTCGGAGTCGAGAGTGAGGCAGTAGCGCACGCCGGGGAGGATCCCCACGTCGCCGACCTGCACGGAGAAGCTCGTGTCCGTGGCCCCGCGCAGAAGGCGGTTCCATTCCTCGAGTTTTCCACGCTTGCGCTCCCAGCCCATCCAGACGCTCTCTCCCGGGTTCCACTGGCGTAGGCGATGGAACAGGAAGAACCGGTCCGCGTGCCCTTCGCCGAAGCGCGCGTTCAGGGCCTCGATCCCCGCCCGAGCGGCGGAGAGGATCGCCTCGTCCTCGGGCATCTCGCGCGCGGGGGCGTCGACGAAATCGCTGAGGATCGCGAAGTGGATGCGCGGATCGAGGTTTCCGAGCGCCAGTACCTCGACGTGCTCGATCAGCCGGGCCACGGCGGGCACGCTCGTCAACAGCGTGGGCACGACCACAATGGTTCGCGCGGTGTCGGGGATTCCCGCGGGGAATTCGAGGCGGGGGAGGCGTCGCGGCGGCGCCCAACGGGCGGCCAGGCGCTGCACGAAGGCGATCGCCAGCTCGCTGGCCGGAAGCATCAAGAGAAGCGCCGCCGCGGCCCGGACCAAGAGCGATGAGCGCTGATCATGGAGGTAAGCGAGCCCGAGGCCGAGCAGGAAGGCCGTCAGGAGTCCGATCGATCCGAGGTAGACGGCGGTCGCATGGGCGAAAAGGAAACGCCGTACCCGCCGGCCGAAGCGGGGTCGACAGGAGACGTCGGTCTCGAGGTCGGGGCGGCCCTTGCCGATGAGGTAGTAGCCGACGTGGGCGGCGCGATCCGTCGCCTGTCCGCTCTCCGCGGCCCGGCGAGCACTCTCGACGGCTTGCAGAGCCACCTGCAACTGCCCCTCTCCGCTGGGCTCGGACAGCTCCTCCACGGACTGGCGGTAGCGGTCGCGGCTCAGGAAGTCCATGCTCCCATAAGCCCCGGCCGGGTCGCGCTGCAAAATTCGCTCGACCAGGCTGACGGCTTCGAAGTACTGGCTCCAGTCAAGCGCGGAGCAGAGACGGAGGCTGGTGATGACGTTGGCCACCGAGACCTGGGCCGCGGCTTGGCGCTGGTGCTCGCTCCGGATCGCGTCCTCAGAGGTCATCTGTTGAGCTGAGAGGTGCGTATCGACGGCTGCGCGGACGGCGGAAAGGCGGGGACCGTACTCACGCAGGCGCTGGAGGAGTTGAAGAACGTAGCTGGTGTGGAGCTGCTTTGGTAAGGGCGGCGGCTTTCCGTGCCCGGCGGCGTCGACCCGCGCCACATAGGCGTCGGCCGCCCGGACGGCCGCGCGGGCCTCGAGCGTCTCCTGCGCGAGCCGTCTCAGGTTCTCGATAAGGGCCAGCTTAAGCATGCTGGGCCAGGCCCACAGCTCGCCGATCGTAAGAGGAGCCACGGCCTGGAAACTATTCATGAAGCGCACAAGCTGCTGTCGGTCCAAGCGGCTGTCGCTGTGGCGGATGATCTCTTCGGCCAGGGCATAGACGCGCGCGTGGCCTGCGAGCTCTGGCAAAGCGAGTTTGGGCAACTCGCGATAGTAGCCCGGCGGGAGGTTCCGGCGCACGTCGAGAACCTCGGACGCCACGAGATGGAAGTTGTCGAGGAGCCATTCCGCCGCGGGGGTGACGAACTCCCCCCGGTGCACATCGTCGGCCATGGTGACGTAGGCCTCGCGTAAGACGCGGGCGTTGTCGTCGAGGCGCGGCAGGACGTTCCGCGCCGCGCGTCGGGGATTTGGGTCGAGCGTGAACCTGGCCGCGAGCGCTCTCGCCCTCTCCTCAAGTCTTTCGATGCTCAGCAGTTCGTCGCGCAGGGGCTTCTCAGCCAGATGCGGAGCCCGGCTGCCGAGCAAGCGGAAAAGCGCTTTCAAGGCTTGCGCCACCGCGACGCGAAAAGGTCATCGAGATCCCAACGCATGTGTGCTCCTCTATTGGCGGGCAAAAGCAATCGGTGGTTTGTTTATATAGTATTATGGGCATCAAAATATAACAACTACCTCCACTTTTAAGTCAGGTTGGCCAAGAATACGACGTACCGTTGGAGCGTGAAGGCCGGGGGGAACGACACACCGATCAAGGATTCGACCTAACGCTTTGCCCATCCGTGACCAAATTGTGACAGGTGCCTCCGCCAAATACAGAGTGCCTAGAGTAGACACGGGCTCAAGGCCAGGTCGCTATTTCAATTTACAACAACCCCGCGATTATGTAATATTAAGGCTCTCGATGCGCCTGTAGCTCAGTGGATAGAGCGACGGACTCCGGATCCGTAGGTCGGTGGTTCGAATCCACTCAGGCGCGTTCTCCCTTCGTTCCCTTTGAATGGACCTTGCCCGCCGTTGTATAATAATAATAGATTCGCTTGAACTTGGAGGTTGAACACCATGAAAAACTTGGCCATGAAAGAACGCGTCGGCCTGACCGCGGGCACTATCTGGAATTTGTTGAGCAATAAAGAAGAGATCAGCGTGACCCAGCTGCCCAAAGTCGTCAAGGAAAAACCTCTAGTCATTCACCAGGCACTCGGCTGGCTGGCCCGGGAGAACAAGATCTCTTACCGGGAGGAGGGTCTCAAGCTCTTCATCACCTTGACGCAGGCTGAGCGGAAATAATATTTCAGCGGCAGGATCGCGCAGACGTCTACAGGATGTGCCAGGCGGCGATGGGCATGCGGCGGCCGACGCCGAAAGCCTTGGTCGTGACCTTCAGACCCGGAGCCGCCTGATTTCTTTTGTATTCGTTCGTCTCGACCATGCGGATCACGCGCTCGACCGTCTCCCGGTCAAAACCCCGGTCGATGATCTCTTCCGGGGAAAAACGCCCCTCGACGAAGTGCTGGAGGATGGCATCCAGGACCGGGTAGGGGGGCAGGGAGTCCGAGTCGAGCTGTCCCGGCTTGAGTTCCGCCGAGGGCGGCTTATCGATGATCGCTTGGGGGATGATCTCGGCCGACCGGTTGATGAAGCGAGCCAGGTCGTAGACCATGGTCTTGGGCACGTCGGAGATCACCGCCAGCCCCCCGCTCATGTCTCCATACAGGGTGCAGTAGCCGACGGCGAGCTCGCTCTTGTTGCCCGTGGACAGCACCAGGGAATGGAACTTGTTGGACAAGGCCATCAGGATGTTGCCCCGGATCCGGGCTTGGATATTCTCCTCGGTCACATCCGGCGCCTTGCCCTGGAAGCGTGGCGCGAGGGTTTCGAGATAGGCTTCATTGATGCGGCTGATGGGAATCACTTCGAAGCCGATGCCGATGCGGCCGGCCAGGGCTCGCGAGTCGTCCACGCTCCCCGCTGAGGAGAAGGGGCTGGGCATGGTGACGGCCAGGACGTTCGGTCCGCCGACGGCCTCCGCGGCCAGACAGCAGGTCACGGCCGAGTCGATCCCGCCCGACAGCCCGACCACGGCCCTCCCGAACCCGCACTTCCTCATGTAGTCCCGGAGCCCCAGGACCAGGGCGTCGTGGACCGCGGCGATGCTCTCCTGCGGCGTGTAAAGCTCGGGCCGGCCCGCCTCCGCCGAATCCAGACGAAGAACGTGCTCGACAAACGGCGGACAGACGGCCAGGGGCCGGCCCTCCGCATCCACGCCGAAACTGCGTCCGTCGAAGATGAGCTCGTCGTTGCCCCCGACTTGGTTGACGAACACGAACGGCCGATGATGCCGCCGGGCATGATCGGTAATAAGACGGAAGCGCACCTCTTCCTTGGTCACGTCGAAGGGCGAGGCCGAGATGTTGACGAGGATCGTCGCGCCCAGTCCGGCCAGGACCACAATCGGGTCCAGGGAATAGAGCCCTCTTCCGGGCCACAGCTCCGGGTCGTTCCAGGCGTCCTCGCAAATCGAAAGCCCGAGGGTCTCGCCCTTGAAGGCGAACGTTCGGACCTCGGGCGCAGGGCTGAAATAGCGGAGCTCGTCGAAGACGTCGTAGGTCGGCAAAAGCGACTTGTGCTGGACGAACGCCACTCGGCCTTGATACACGAGGATCGCGGAGTTGTAGAGCGGCTTGCCGACGGTCCTTCCTGTGGGAAGGGGAGCGCCGAAGACGACGCCCGCGTTCCGGGCCTTGGTCGAGAAACGGGCGAGGTCGCTGACGGCGAGTTCGACCTGTTTGATGAACGACGGCCTTTCCAGGAGGTCGAGCGGCGGGTAGCCCACGAGGAACAGCTCGGGGAAAACGACGAGGTCCGTCCCGTTCTCGTCTTCTTTCTTGAGCGTGGTCTTGATCTTGTCCAGATTGCCTTCAATGTCTCCGACGAGCGGGTTTTGTTGGGCTAACGCGACTTTCATTTATCCCTCCGGCCGTATCATAGCGCCTTTTTGCCAGAAAAAAAATGGAGGCTTGTTCAAGCTTTCAACTCGCGGGACATGAACAATCCGACCAGGATGATTAAGGCTATTCTCCGTTTTCCTCTGATAGTCCATGAAGATCAAGGGGCTGGGTCGACTTGTCTTCCCCGATCTTGGCCTGGTTTTTATATTTACTGTTGTCCGTTGTGCTGGTAAAATCCAAGTGAAAATGGAAGAATATGATCTTTCTGAGACATAAATGGAGGTACGATATGCTGCCGTTTAAAAGAATCCTTTGCCCGACGGATTTTAGCGGACCCTCATTCAAAGCCATTGAAGCGGGTGGCGAGCTAGCCCGGGTTTTTCATGCAGAGCTTTTCTTGTTGCACGTCATCCCGCCTCTTCCCGCCCTTTCCGGTCCTGAAAGTCCGGGAAGCTTCGACGCGAGCCGCTACCAGGCGGCCCTGGGAAAATCTGCGAAAAAATCGCTGAACGACATCAAGAAGAAGAGGCTGAGCAGGGGCGTCAAGGTGAGTATTCTCGTTTCGGAGGGGAGCCCCGCCCATGACATTTTGCGGATGGCCAAAATCAAACGGGCTGACCTCATTGTTATCGCGACCCATGGCCAGACCGGATTGCGACACCTCTTCGGCTCGGTCGCTGATCGGGTGATGAGACATTCTACGGTTCCCGTGTTGACCATCTACAGCCGTCATGGCCGTAGATAGCCGATGGGGAGGTGCTTTTTTCCTTGAAGCCTGATAATCTAGTATAATAATAATTTAAGGAGGATAGCATGAAAGGCAATGAAAAACTCATCGCCACGCTCAATTCGCTTTTGGCCGACGAGCTGACGGCCATCAGCCAGTACATGGTCCATTCCGAGATCTGCGGCAATTGGGGCTATAAAAAGCTCCACGATCTCATCGAGAAGCGGGCCGTCACCGAGATGAAGCACGCGGAAATGCTCATCGGCCGGATCATTTTCCTGGAAGGCATGCCCATCGTCAACAACCTCAGGGAAATGCGCATCGGGTCCACCGTGGAAAAGCAGCTCGAAAGCGACCATGGCTTTGAGGCCGGCGCCATTAAGTCCTACAACGAGGCGGTCAAGCTGGCCGGTGAGGTGGCCGATTTCGCCACGCGGGAAATCCTGGAGTCCATTCTCAAGGACGAGGACGGTCACATCGACGCCATCGAGGAGCTTCAGGATCAGATCAAGCAGATGACCCTGCCCGTCTTCCTGTCGATCCAGGTTTAGGGGAGCTGCTGCTTCCTCAGCCGAAGACGAGCCGGAACAAGGCCTGATCCCAGGCGGCCGTCTTTTCTTTGCTTCCGTCCTGCTTCGGCTTGAACTCTGCCCGGTTTTGCCAATATAATGATAAAAGGATGCGTCGAGTTCGGGGGACTGATGGGTCAATCGGCCTTCAGGACAGGGGTCGATCGATCAGGCGTCCCCGATCTTGGGGAGGGGAAGGGCGATGAGCGAAATCACCCCCGCCGCGGGCGAGTTCAAGCCCGGCCTGGTGATCATCAGCGATAAAACCGCGCTGTACGAAAGCCTGATCACACCCGAAGTCAAGGACGGATGCCGGCTCTATTTCTGCGGCAAGAAAGACAACGTCCTTTCCGCGATCGAGAACAAGGGCGTCCGCATCACCCTCCTGGATATCGCCGAGGATGAACCCCGGGACATGAAACTCCTGAAGATCATCCGGACGGTTGACCCGATGATCGAGATCGTCGTGGCCGGCCCCCCTCTGCCCTCGGCCCGGATCATGGACTGGATCAACCAGGGCGCCACGGACTATCTCATGCTTCCCCTTCAGCCGGACATCCTGCCCATGCTCCTCAAGCGCCAGGAGGAAAAGCGGCTTCTCCGCAAGGAGACCTTTGAGCTCGAGCTCAAGCTCGAGAAGAAATACATCTTCCAGGACATGGTGGGCAAGAGCCCGTTCATGCTCGACATTTTTGCCCTGATTGAAACCGTGTCCCGGCATTTCTCGACCATCCTGGTCACGGGGGAGACGGGCTCGGGGAAGGAGCTCGTCGCCAGGGCCGTTCACGCCGTGAGCCCGCTCCACGGCCACAAGTTCGTCACGTGCGATTGCGCCGCCCTGCCGGAGAACCTTTTGGAATCCGAGCTGTTCGGTTATGTCAAAGGGGCTTTTACCGGCGCCGAGAGCAACAAGAAAGGGCTGTTCGAAGAAGCCGACCGGGGCATCATCTTCCTGGACGAGATCGGGGAAGTGCCCCTGACGGTCCAGAGCAAACTGCTCCGGGTCATCGAGTCGAACCGGTTCCGGCCGATCGGGGCGACGACCGAACATCAGGTCGAAGTCCGGATCATCGCCGCCTCCAACCAGAATCTCGAGGACAGGGTCCGCAAGGAGACCTTCCGCGCCGACCTGTTCCACCGCCTGAACAAGGTCGAGATCCACCTCCCGCCGCTCCGGGACAGGGCTGAGGACATCCTTCTTCTGTCTCGACATTTTCTGTCGGGGTTCGATCAGAAATTCGGGAAGTCCATCAAGGGGATCTCGCGCGAGGTGCAGAAATTCTTCCGCCTTTATCCCTGGCCCGGGAACGTCCGGGAGCTGGAGAACGCCGTGGAGAGCGCCTGCCTCGTCTGTCAGAAGGAATTCATTGATTTCATCGACCTGCCCAAGTACCTCCAGAGGAAGAACACGTCCCTGGCCAAGAACATCCCCTGGCTGACGGACCAGTCCTTCTCGCTCCAGAACCTGGAAAAAGAGTACATCGAGCACGTCCTGATCGCCCACAACGGGAACATCAGGAAAACGGCCGAGATCCTTAAGATCGCCCGGACTTCGCTTTACAGCAAGCTGAAGAAGTATCGGATCAGCAACATCCGGAAGAATCCAGACTGAGGGGCGCTTAGAAAAGGGGGGCAGGCTCCTTTATTTGCGTTTTCTCGCCTCCGATTATTTTTAATTATTTGTTTATTATCCGCCAACTTGGCATGTCGTGCGTCTCAAAAGAACCCCAATATCGATCATTCTCCTGACATGCACGGATTCTGAACACACGACCGCCTGACGACGCAAATCTATTTTTATAAATCACTTAGACGCAAGCCATCCCCTTGTTTGTCCAGTATCCGGTCATTTTTTCTTGATCTCTCCTCAGCCTCGAAAGACGTTTAAGTTGTTTTATATCAGCATCCTACGGCCGATGACCCCCCTTGGTCGCTTCCTTGCAATAGTCCTTAAGCGAAATGAGCAAGGAGCAAGGGAACATGAACAGCAAAACAAGAAAGGCCATCTTCGGGGGGTTGTTAGGATTCCTGGGTTTGTTTCTTTTGTTTCAGCCTTCTTTACTGGCGGAAACAGAGGAAGCGAACGCCGATAGATTTGACACAAGCCTGACGGTCGCGGAATTCAGCCTCTCGCCGGTCGGCACGATGACGCCGTCTCCGGTCGAAAATGAAGCGTTTGCGGCGCCCGCGGCCCAGTTCAACCCGCAATTCGTCCCGCCCAGCGTGATCGGCGGGGCCGGCTTCGGCGACGCAGCCTTCAAGTCCTCTCTGGCCATCGGCTTTGCCCTGAACGTGGCCGATTATTTTCTGACCCGGGAAGCCCTGAAATACCAGGGGACGGCGGAAGGCAACCCCATGATGAAGGGCATCGTCAAGAACCCTTATCTCTTCGCGGCGGTGAAAGTGGGCGCGTCGGTGGTGAGTGTGCTCCTGCTCAACAAGATCTACCAGAAGAACAAGATCCTGGGCTGGGTCCTGAGTGCAGCCGTCAACAGCGCCTTGTCCTGCGTGGTGCTCCACAATTACGGTGTTCTGAAGCAGGTCAAAGCGAACGCCTCTCTTCAGTGAGCATGAACGATTTAGGTCTCCTTTTCCTCCTTCTTCATTTCAATGAGGGGATCACATCCCTCCCAATGTGATCCCCTCTCGGGCTTTCCCTTTCCCTAAAGACTCGATAGGAACTCCATTTTTTCGGCTTCGGCCGCCGTCCGATCCCGAGGTCGCACGAATCGGCCATCGAGCAGCGAGCGGCTCGGTCTTTTAAAAAGGTGAATTGGTATTGTGTCCCCGTTTTACATAAAGTAAAATAACGGCGACGAAAGCCCGTAGAGGGGGAACGTTCAGCCGTGGCCGACCAAGCGACCCTAACCGAAAGCAACAAGCGAAGGATCTATCTGGCTCTCCTGATCTTTGTCCTGGTTTTTTGCCTGGGGGTGATCGGGTTCAAGGTCCTGGGCGGCCCTCGCTGGTCCGTCCTCGACAGCGTTTACATGACGGTCATCACCCTGTCCACGGTCGGCTACGGCGAGGTCCAAAGCATGGCCGGAAACCCGGCCATCCGGGTCTTTGTCATCCTCTTCAATCTGGTCTGTCTGGGCACGATCGCCTTCGCCATCACCTCCATCACGGCCTTCATCGTCGAGGGCGAGCTCAAAAACATCCTGTGGAGAAGACGCATGGACAAGAGAATCGCGCGGCTCAAGGATCATTACCTCGTCTGCGGCAGTGACGAAACAGCCCAGTCCATCATCCGCGAACTTCTCCTGACCCGGCGCACGTTCGTCGTTATCGAGTCCTCCCCGGAAGCGATCGAAAAGCTGGCCGCGATCGGCAAGATACTGATCCTTCTTGGCGACCCCTCCGATGACGCCGTCCTTGTCCGGGCCGGGATTGCGCGGGCCAGGGGGATCTTCCTCTCCCTGCCCACGGACGAAGAGAACCTATTTGTCACGATCTCGGCCCGGAACCTCAACCCTAAGCTCCGCATCGTTGCCAAGGGCATCGAGATCAACGCCGATAAGAAGATCGCCAAAGCCGGGGCCGACATCGTCATCTCGCCCTCCTTCATCGGGGGGATGCGGATGGTCTCGGAGATGGTCCGGCCGGCCGCCACGACGTTCCTGGACATGATGCTCCGCGACCGGGAAAAGGTCTTTCGCGTCGAGGAAATGAGGGTGGGGAAGGGCGCGCCGCTTGTGGGAAAAACCGTCGAGGAGGCGCGGCTTGCCGAGAAGACGGGCGCCCTGCTCGTGGCGCTCCGGCAGGCCGGCTCCGCCGATTACGAATTCAACCCGCACAAGGACCGGCGCATCAGGGAAAACGATGTCCTGATCCTTATCGCCCGGCCCGACATGATCGCCGCATTGGGCAAGGTCGCCCGCCGCGATTAGGCGCTTTCCTCGTCATCCCCAGCCGAGGCCGAAGGCCGAAGCCGCGAGCCGCGATCTAAGACGCGGCGTGGCGGTCTCCGCGTGCCGACCTGACCCCCAGGGTCATCCCGAGCCGCGCAGCGGCCCGGGGATCTCTCTCCTTGTCATTGCGAGCGACCGAAGGGAGCGCGGCAATCGCACCGAACCATCCTACTTCTAACGAACCCTTTGAAGAGTTCCCCGCGGCTTGCCGCGTGGGATGAATTCATGCCTTTCCGAGGGGGTTATAAGGGGGACCGGAAAGTCCCCCTTATCCGCATAGGCCCTTGCTCGCGGGTATGCTAAAGTACAAGGGTGACACTGAGGCGGACGAGTCATTCGGTCTACGACACCTCCTACCATCTGGTTTGGTGCCCGAAGTATCGGAAAAAGATCTTCGATCGGGAGGAGGTCCGGGAACGAGGGGAACAGATGGTCCGGGAAATATGCGAGGCGTACGATATCGAGGTTTTGGAAATGGAACTCAGGGAGGAACATATCCATCTTCTGGTCTCGTTTCCGCCGAGTCGCTCGATAGGGGAAGTGGTGAGAATCATAAAGAGCCTGAGTGGGCGAGGGTTGTTCCGCGAGTTCCCGAGTTTGAAGAGAAGGTTGTGGGGCGGGGAGATATGGGCAGACGGCTACTTTGCCCGGACAGTCGGAGACCGGATGACTCGGGACGTTATCACCAAGTATATTCGACATCATCGCGAACTAGAGCAAGGGCCTGCGCAGCTTCCTTTGAAGCTGCGCTCTTAATGCCCCGCGGCTTGCCGCGGGGATATTTACTTCCGAAACAAGCATTTTCACAAAAATATTAGTGCGGTGAGATTGCTTCGTCATCCTCCCGGAGTCGGATTCCTCGCAATGACAAACTGGGCAGTCTATGTCATTACGAGGAGCCCCGCTCCTGTGGGGCGGCGCGGCAATCCGACCCGAAGGGTCGCTGCGAGACATCGAAGATGTCGCGGCAATCTTCCCCATTCTCCCGGATTGTGATTTCGTGCAACCTCTGCGCCGCGTGGCGGCCTCCGCGTGGCGACCTCACTCCCATGGCTTTTTATTGTCATCGCGAGCGAAGCGCGGCGATCTCACGGTCCGTTCTGTGAACCGGCTCCGCCCTCCGGCAGCTTTTCCGTCATATCGCCCTGCATCAGCTCCAGCTTGTCGTCGATCTTGTCCAGGCGCTTTTCAGCCTCATCGTATTTCGCCCGGGCATTGACCAGGTGCGACCCCAAAACTTGGAACTCGTTCCGAAAACGCCCCAGGTCGCCCTCGAGCTGCGACAGGCTGCGGAAGATATCCCGGGCCGATTTCTCGATCTGCATGCCCTTGAGCCCGAGGACGATGACCTCCAGGTAAGCATAGAAGGAATTGGGCGAGACGGGGATGACCCGCTTCTGCGTGGCATAGGAAAAGAGGCTTCGCTCGTCGCCGAAGTTCTCGTCCTTGAGGATGGTTTCATAATAGATGTTCTCCGCCGGGATGTACATCAGGGCGAAGTCATAGGTGCCCTCGTCGGGCAGGATGTACTTGACGGCGATGTCGTCGATTTGCTTCTTGACGTCGGCCGCGAATTTCTTGCGGAGCGCGTCCTTTTCCCGGCCGGGCTCCTCCTGGACATATTTTTTGAAGTTATCCAGGGGGAACTTGGCGTCGATAGGCACCAGGTTGGACCCGATCTTGACCACGGCGTCCACCTTTTCGCCGCTGCGGAACTTGTATTGAAGGGTATAGTGCGCAGGGGGCAGGACCTGGGCCAGCAGGTCGCCCAGGAACAGCTCTCCCAGGCCGCCGCGGTACTTGGGCGCGCGGAGCAGGTCCTCGAGCGTGGCGATATTCTTGGCCTTGTCCAGGATCTGGAGCGTCACGCCCTCCATCTTGACCAGGCCTTCCTTGACGTTGGTCAGGCTCTGGCCGATGTGCCCGGTGGTGCTCTGGAATTGAGTGCTCAGGCTGTGAAGCTGCTGGTCGATCCGGCCCGCGAGCTGGCCGATCTGCTGCTGCATGAGGGTCAGGGCCTGATTTTCCTTCTGCTCCTCCTTGAGCTCTTCGATCCGCGCCGAATTGTGCTTGATCGATAGGGCCAGGACGATGATGAGCACGATCGCCGCCGCGACCAGGACCAGAAGGACGATGTTGATGATCATTTCGGTTCCGCCTTTGGTTCGATTATAAAGAATCACCTGGATCAATACAATGCGATTCATTGACTTTCGAGGTCGTTTTATCTAATATAAGGAAGCTTTTTGGCCCGTTAGCTCAATTGGTAGAGCAGCGGACTCTTAATCCGCGGGTTCCAGGTTCGAGTCCTGGACGGGTCACTTTGTTTTTTCTGTGTAACTCCAAAATATTCAAATACCTGCGATTCTTCTTTTTCCCCCCGCCCGTTTAGTCAAATTAAGTCACGCTAGCCTCAAATAGGGCGTTTTTAGCCTGATTTGCTGACATATCTTAGGAGGCTATAATGGCGATACAAAGTATCGAAGACCTTTTAGAAAAAGGCGTGAGTGTCATCAAAGAAAAAGTTGAATCGAAGCAAAAGGAGTTCGAGGAAATGCAGAGCGAGCTCAAAAAAGTATGAGAGGACCCTATCGGCTTTTCATAGGAAAGCGGCAGAAAAACGAACGAGAGTCAAAAAGGAAAAGCAAAGCCACGTGAAGAGCGCAAAATAATGGTCCAATGGTGTGGAGCTTCGGGAGCTACTTACTTGGTCTGAACACTACGAGACTTGACAGGCGTCAGATACCCCATTAAATTCCTTGTCCAAATTCTTCTGCCTCGCCAGGTCGAGACCAGCCTTGAACGTCTCCATCGGCGTTCGACCTTGGCATCTCTTGCCCTGGTGCGTGCGATTATTATTATAATGCTCCAGCCAGTCGTCAAGGTCCTTCTGGAGCTCCTCCACGGTTTGATAGATCTTCTTCCGGAACGTGACTCTGTAGAACTCGTTCAGGATGGTCTTGTGGAAGGACTCGCAGATGCCGTTTGACTGCGGCCGGCGCGCTCGGGTCTTCGTGTGCTCGATCTCGTGATACTGCAGGAACACCTCATAGGGATGTCGCTCCGGCAGCCCGCAGTACTCCGTCCCCCGATCGGTCAGGACCCTCAGGATAGGCAGCTCTTGGTCCTCGAAGAAGGGCAGCACACGGTCATTCAGCAGATCGGCCGCGGTGACCGGGACCTTGGCTGTGTAGAGTTTGGCGAAGGCCACGCTTGAGTAGGTATCCATGCCTGTCTGCTGGTAGATCCGCCCTACGCCCTTGAGATAGCCGACATAATACGTGTCCTGGGACAGAAGGTAGCCAGGATGTTCCGTCACGATCTCATCCGGGCTCTCTTCCCGCTCCCGTCTCAGCGTTTCCAGGGCCCGCAGCTGCTCTTCGGTGTAGACGATGCCCTCCTTAGCTGCCTTTTCTTCCAGGACCCTAAGCCTCTTCTTCACTGTCTCGAGATTGTGCCGCATCCAGATCGATCTCACCCCGCCCCCCGAGACGACGATCCCCTTCCTCTTCAGCTCGTTGGCGGCTCGCACCTGGCCATAGGCTGGATATTCGATGGCCATCTGGACCACGGCCTCTTCGACCTCAGGCGCTACTCGGTTCTTCAGGCAGGGGTTCCGCCGGCTCTTCTCCTTTAGCCCTTCCATGCCATGCTCTTCATAGGCCTGCTTAACATCGTAGAAGTGCTGGCGGGAACAGCCGTTGATCCGGCAGGCTTGGGAGACGTTGGTCAGGAACTCAGCCAGCTCTAGCAGCGAGAGCTTCCTTCTGATAAGCTTCTCTTGGGTGGTCATTTGATCCTCCTCTTTTTGATTTACCTGATTCTTTCGGAGGTAATTTGACCACCTGTCTTCTCATAGTGTCAACTCAAGTTAATCCTTGAGCAACTTACTGGATATATCTATGGTATCCCGGCCCGCGCAACGTGCGGCCCGGACGGTTTGAGGTGATTTTGCCTTCTGCGACGACCGCCTGCCCGTTCACGAACACGTATTTCATACCGACCGAGTAGTGATTTGGATCTTCGAAGGTCGCAACGTCCCGGATCGCAGCCGGGTCGAAAACCACCACATCCGCCATCATCCCCGGCCTGAGAATCCCGCGGTCGCGAAACCCTACGCGAGACGCCGGCAACGAAGTCATCTTCCGGATCGCTTCTTCGAGCCTCAGCAGCTTTTCGTCACGGACGTATTTGCCAAGAATGCGCGGGAACGTGCCCCAGGCGCGCGGGTGAGACTTCGATTCAGACAACGGTCCGTCTTCGGCCTGCGCCTCCGAATCGGTACAGATGGAGACGAACGGGTTTCTCAGGGCCGTCCGCACATCATCTTCATTCATGATCGACGTGATGCAAGAGCTCTGCCCCTTGTCCGCAATGACAAAATCCATGACAACATCGCGGGGGTCTTTGTCGAGCTGCCTGCCGATTTCGGTCAAATTCATCCCTTCATACTTCTTCAAATCCTTATTAAAGACTGAGACGAGCATAATTCCGTCCCCACCGCCGGCCCCGTACCACTGATTCTCCCAAGCGGTTACGGTCGGATCTTCCATCTCTTTTTTGATGCGTCCGCGCTGCGCAGAATCCTTCAGGCGCGTCAGCATCTTGTCAACTCCGCCCTCGCGAACCCATAGCGGGAGGCAGGCATCGAGGCCGTTGGACGCCCGAACGTAAGGGTATTGATTGGCCGTGATATCGAGCCCTTTGGCTCGAGCGTCTTCGATTCGGGCCAGCACCTCTGCCATTTTGCCCCAATTCGATTTATAGGCGACCTTGAAATGCCAGATCTCAGCCGGGATATGGGCTTTTTCCGCAATGGTGAAAACTTCTTTGAGCGACTCGAAGATTTGGTTGCCTTCCGAGCGCTGATGCGTGAGATAGATGCCGCCGTAGCGCGCCGCAACACAGGCCAGAGCGATGAGTTCGTCGGTGGTCGCGAAACGGTCGGGCATATATTGCAAAGATGAACTCAAGCCGAGGGCGCCCTGCTCCATGGCCTCGGTCACGAGCTTCTTCATCTGTTGGAGTTCTTGAGGCGTGGCTTGCCGGTCGTCTTCGCCGATCACGTAGTGGCGTATGCCGCCTGCTCCGACGAAGGTCCCGAGGTTGATCGCCGGGTGAGTCCGTTCGTCCAAGCGTTTGAAATATTCTGCTAATGTCCTCCAGTCGGCCGTCACGTCGAACTGCTTGTACACCGTCGACGCCTCTTCGATCATCCGATCATTGAGCGGAGCAATGGACGTTCCTTCGCCCGTAACCTCCGTCGTCACTCCCTGAGTGATCTTGCTGGCGGCGCGGTTGTCGACGAGCAAGCTGAACTCGGACTGGCCCAACATATCAATGAAACCCGGCGCAATAACAAGGCTGGAGGCATCGATGCGTGTTCGCGCTGATGCCGCACTGAGATCGCCAATCGCTTTGATCCGGTCGCCCTGAATCCCAACGTCGCCACGAAACCACGGGGCACCGGTGCCGTCGACGATGTGTCCGTTGGAGATAATAAGATCGAAATCAGGCCCAGCCGGCGCCTTGGAGTGCGAACACGAGGCCACGACCGCTGCGCCAAGGGCGACAAATAGCACGCCGATGAAGATAAGAAGATTATTTTTGGATACTCGCATGCGCTTCCTCATTCTTAAAAATGATTTTTGTCTTTCAACCTGCTCGAAAAAACATATCACACTTAGCCCTTGGAAAACATCCTGAAAATATCTCTCAATTTAGAAAAAGGCGTAAGTGTCCTCTTGACACGGCCCAGGACTGCGGTTGGCTCAGTGAGAATTTTTTGAAAGGCGTACTTGCGTCTTAAAAAAATATACCCTGCAGATTTCCGCTAATGGAATTGACAGTGGATGATGAAATAATATCAAAGTGGGCCCCGGCGTATGTTATCTTATTTCCCGATGGAGAAGAAACTCCCGGCGGCGAGAAGGAGAACGACAATGACCCCGCGAGCTGCTATGGACAAAGGCCAGATGACGACTCCCGACGAACTCCTGAAGCGCACTGCGGCATTCCGCCAGAGCCGCATTATTCTGACCGCTTTTGAGCTGGGCGTCTTTACTGCACTGGCTAGCCGGAAGAGAACCTCGGTCGATGTCGCCAAGGCATTGCGGGTTGATGAACGGGGCCTGGACCGCCTCATGAATGCCCTCTGCGCCCTCGGTTTGCTCAGAAAACGGGGTCAGCGGTTTTCAAACACTCCTTTTTCTGAGCATTACCTCATTAAGGGAAAACCCGGCTATCTCGGTGGCCTGGTCCATACGGCAAACCTTTGGAATAGTTGGACAACGCTCACCAAGGCGGTTTCGCATGGCGGTACTGTGCTCCACAGACAAGCCAGGAAAGGGAGTGAGAGGAAGCGCGTTCAGGGATTCATTGCAGCTATGCATCAACGTGCGTTCGCTCAAGCCTCAGCGACGGTGAGACTTCTCGACCTTTCTGCCGTTCAGAAAACTCTGGATGTTGGCGGTGGGTCCGGAGCTTTTTCGATGGCCCTTGTCCGGGCTAAGAATGATATTCAGGCTACGGTTTTCGACCTGCCGGATGTTATCCCCCTCACACGAAGCTATGTCCGCGGATCCGGCCTTTCGAGACAGTTCACCTTCCAAGCCGGCAATTTTCAAAAAGACGAGTTCGACAAGGATTATGACCTGATATTATTATCCGCTATCATCCACATGAATTCTGTCGCTGACAACAAACGACTTTTCAAGAAATGTACCAGGGCGCTGAATTTGAGAGGCCAACTGGTCGTCCAGGATTACATCATGAACGATGACAGAACGCGCCCCGCGGCTGGAGCATTTTTCGCTTTGAATATGCTGGTTGGCACGGACGCTGGAGACACTTACACGGAGAAGGAAGTGCGCAGCTGGATGAAAGCGGCGGGGTTGTCAAGAGTCCGTCGCATCGACACGCCCTACGATAGCTCGCTTATGATCGGAAGAAAGATCTAGGCTCACCGAGAAACTCGGGGTTACCCGGTAGGTCCTTCTCATGAAGGCTGTGCCGATTCCGAGCTTGAGAGATGGGAAAGTTGCATAAACTGACGAAACCAATTTCTTCTTCTGGAGAATTTCAGGACACCCGGGGTTGGGAGGAGAGGGAAGAGCGGCGGAAAGAAGAGGGAATTTCCGTGAGCCTAAAAATTATTATTCGGCGCTTATTGAAATGAGACCGTTTCGGAGAACTTGAATTAAAAGAATCCAGACCGTTTTAACGCTTCCTGAGAGATCCTATTAGAAGAAGCGTCCCCTCTGGCGACACAGACAGAAACCTTATTTTCCGTGACGGCGACGATCTCGGCAATGTCCTTGTGGCTGAATCCTGGACAGAGCAGGATGGACTCGATCTTTTTCTCTCTGAACAATCGCGTGCTGACCTCTAAAGCTTCAGCCTGATTCTTGACGAGGACCACGTCCAGCTGATATTTGCCGGTGTCGATGAAGCAGCGATGTTTCTCTTTGTCCGCGTCAGGAGCATGGGCGAGAAAGAGTGTTTTGAAGGCCATGGGTTTTTCCTCCTCTAGTGATATTGTCCGAAATGGACTATTTTTTCAATACGAAGGTTAACGGCCGCACGCATCCTCGCGCTTCTTTGTGACGATCACCATCAAGGGCAAGTCGTGGAGGGGAAAGACAGAGTGCGGTGGGCGGGCGGCTGAACATAGATTTATTTGGTCTGAACACTATAGGACTTGACAAGCGTCAGATACCCCATTAAATTCCTTGCCCAAATTCTTCTGCTTCGCCAGGTCGAGACCATTCCCGAAGCCAATTTTATCGTTTCCGAAAGATAAACGGCCTCACCATTTGAGCTAGGATCGACGATCTCGCCAAAGGACCCTCTCTGGATCCGATAGGGCTCCGAGTCAAATCCGCTTGCGGATTGAAGCGGGCCGCGATTGATTGAGGGCGGCGGAGGAGGCGGCCGGGTTCGAATCGTGCCGATTCAACCGCTGACGCGGATGCCCTGCTCTATTCCTCCCGCCCGATCTCATGCCCGCTCAGGCGGAGGACTCGGATGGCATCCTGGAGCCGCTCTGCCTTGATGAGCACGTAATCCGTATCGTAGGTCGAAAGGGCAAAGACGCTGATTTTGGCTTCGGCGAGAGGCCCGACAAGCGAGGCCAGCACTCCCGTCATAGAGAAGGGAAGCGGTCCCAGGATCTTGACGCAGCGCCAGCCTTTCTCGCATCGAACGTCATCGGGGACGGCGCTCTCCCCGCAGACGATTGAGAGTTCATCGGCCGTTCGGGTGATCGAGGTCAGCGCTCCTTCGGACAGAGCCCAACGAGGGAGAGCCGCTTGAGGGTCGAGCTTGCAGACGGCAAAGGTCCCCGGCATGATCTGAAGTTTAAGATTCATGACTAGCCCGCCTCAATCGACCGTCCTCGATCATCCGACGTTTGTCCTCGGACGTTCGGCACCGCTCGCCCGGCGCTCATCAAAATCCCTTGAACGTCGCGACCGTGTCGATCGGACGCCGCTCTGTCCGGAAGTTGTTTACCGGGTTTCCCGGGTCTGGATGGCCCAGGGCCAGGCCTATGACGATGGCCAGATGGTCGGGGATTATGAGCTCAGCCCGGATGAGCTCGGGGTAGGCCGCCAGCATGACCGCCGGGATCGTTCCCAGTCCCCGCTCCTCGGCGGCGAGCATGATGCTCTGGGCGAGCGACCCGAGGTCGAATAACGACCAGTGCGTCAGGGTCCGGTCCATGCAGAGATAGATTATGACAGGAGCGTCGAAGAGCCTGCTGTTGCTCTCGGACATTCGCTGGCGCATAGCCGGATCGACGCCGGCGGAAGAGATCGAATCCTGCCTTTGCTTCATGAGCACCTCTATTCGCTGTTTCAGCGCCTCGGGCCAGGCCTTCGGCGGAGCGATATCGGGATGACGCGGCACTTCCTTTTTGAAGGTGTCGATATACGCCCGGCGCAGTCTCTCCAGGGGTTCACCCGCAGCCGCGTAAATCTCCCACGGCTGGGTGTTGGCCCAGGATGGAGCGTGTGTCGCGGTTTCGAGGATCGCCCGGACGGTATCCTTGTCGATTGCGTCGGGCTTGAATCCCCGGCAGGATTGACGCGAAAGCAAAGCCTCTTTGACGTTCATGGCCGGACCTCCTTATCGAGTTGTCGCTGCGGATATTGCTGACGCCTACTATTCCATTATATAGCCTTAGAGGAAAAATTCATGCGGCGGGAGCAGGGTAGCCCTCGCATCGAGACGCAACGGAAAGGGGGTCGTCACGGCCCGAGGTCCTCACGATGACCGAATAGTCCCGTTTCGGGATCAACTCGACCGTCCACCCCGGAAGTCCTTGTGGGATTCCCCCCCGGCGAGAACCGCATGCACTCCGCGCAGACAATCGCTGATCGCGATGTCCTGCGGGCATTTCTCCTCGCAGTCGCGGCATTGGGTGCAGGCGCTCGCCCGCTCCTTTTCCGGCACGAACCGGGCGTACATCGCTCGGGGAATACTCGGGTCGTCGTAGACGATGCACTCGTTGAGGAGCTTGAAGTTCAGCGGAATGTTGACTCCGCTCGGGCAGGGCAGGCAATATCCGCACTCCGTGCAGGGGATGGGCGTCCGCTCCTCGAACGCGGTGCGAGCCCGCTCGATGACCTGCAGGTCCTCGGCCCCGAGCGCGCCGATTCTTGACCGGTCAGCCGCGGCCAGGTTCTCCTCGACTTGTTTCAGGCTCGACATGCCGCTGAGGAGGTTCGAGATCCGCGGATCGTTCCAGACCCAATCCAGGGCCCATTCGGCCGGCGACCGGTCGCTTCCCGAGCCCTCGAAGATCTCGGCCACGGCGCGAGGCGGGCTGGCCAATCGCCCGCCCAGGAGCGGCTCCATGACCACGACGGCCAGCCCCTTGGCCGCGGCATGAATGACCCCTCGCGTCCCGGCTTGGTTCTTCGTGTCCATGTAGTTGTACTGGACTTGGCAGAGAGTCCATCCATCGTAGCCGTCCACGATCGCCTTGAACGCCTCGAACTTATCGTGAAAGGAAAACCCGATATTGCCGATTCGACCGTCCCTGACTGCGGCCTCGGCGCGGTCGATCAGGCCGTGCTTGAGGACGATGTTCTCCCAGCGGTCGGTCCCCAGGGCGTGAATTAGATAGAAATCGATGTGATCGGTCTCGAGCCGCGCGAGTTGTTCGTTGAGGTAAAGGTCGAAGTCCCCGGGCTTGCTGATTTGCCAGACGGGCGACTTGGTCGCGAGCTTGACCCGCTGCCGATAGCCGTCCCGGAGGGCCTTGCCCGTGACGACCTCGCTTTGCCCGGCGTGATAGGGATAAGCCGTGTCCACATAGTTGACCCCATGATCGATCGCCAGACGGATCATCCTGATGGTCTCTTTTTCGTTGACGTTGGGGCTCTGTGGCTGGCCGTCGTTCGTGGGCAGGCGCATGCATCCGAACCCGAGGGCCGAAGCTCTCCAATTAAGCTTTCCAAACTGGCGATATTGCATTTCGGGCAACCTCAACAGGATCTCTCGCCGCAAAACCGGCGACATCAAGGTATTATAGACCTTCGGACGCGGGCGGAGAACCTAGGGGAAAAGGCCCGTCGGCGAAGGAAATTTCGCGGTCTTGCGGAGCTGTTCGTTTTGGGGCGAAAAGGGCTGTTTGCCCAACTTGACAATTTTCGGGGCGGAGCATATGTTTTAAACAAAGGAACGGATGGAGAACGACCCAAGGGTCGCGGGAGGTGGAGCGGCTGCTAATTTTTTCGGCGGGTATCGCTGTCCTGCCGTTCCTCAACCCTTTAGAGCTGAGCTTATTATGCGCATAGAAAACAGATTCCTGATACTCGGCCTTGAGAGGTTCGACACATCACGCGCCGGGGAACCGGCCGTCCGTATGGCCGTTTCCATCGCCCGAGGGAGAGAGAGGAAATCATGTCCAAACTGAGATCAACTTTCCGGAAGAGGGCTTTTTATGGGCTGTTGGTCCTGGTGGCCGTTTTGGTTCTTGTCGTCAACTTGCCTCGGTCGTCCTTCACCCAGACGAATGAGGGAGCGAGACGGGCCCCCTTGAACCCGGCGTTCGTGGATTTTCTGAATACGCGGGCTCGCGGGCTCGCCGTTCCCATGACTGCGGAAGGCCGGGGCCTCGGCCTTATCCCGTCTCCCCATCGCATCCCGCCTGCGGCCACGCTTCCGGCCCGGCTCCTTACCCTCGGGACGATTCCCACATCCTATGACCTGAGAAGCCAGAGCAAGCTCACGCCCATCAAGAACCAGGGGAACTGCGGAAGCTGTTGGGCGTTCGCGACCTATGGTTCGCTCGAGTCCTACCTTATGCCCGGGGAGGAGAGTGATTTTTCCGAGAATGACCTCATCCAAAAACATGGCTGGGACTATGATCCCTGCTATGGGGGCATGATTGATATGTCAATGGCCTATCTTGGACGGTGGCAGGGGCCCATCGACGAAGCCGACAATCCTTACCCCTATAGCTATGCTGCCTCCGGGGAATCCACGGAATCCTCCTCCGCCGCTAAAAAACACGTTCAGCAGGCCGTGTATTTTCCCATGAGAGTCGGAACATCCAACGATGATATCCTGAAAACCGCCGTCATGAACTATGGCGCTATCTACGTGACGATGAAGTGGTGCGACGACGCCTACAACGCGACGGACCACAGCTATTATGATGACGGAACGTATTATTCCCGCGGCGGGCACGCGATCTGCATCGTCGGCTGGGATGACAATTATTCCGCCTCGAATTTCAATAAGACGGCGCCGGCGAACGGGGCGTTTCTCGTCCGAAACTCTTGGGGAACGAGCTGGGGCGATAGCGGCTATTTCTATGTTTCCTATTATGATGGGACTTTCGGCCGGCAGGATTACAGCGCTGCTTTCACCGGGGAGCCTACGAACAACTATAAGTCGGTCTATCAGTATGACACTCTTGGCTGGGTGAGCTCCTGGGGATACTATACCGACACGGCCTGGGGGGCCAACATCTTCACCGCCAAGGACAAGACGCCCATAACCGCCGTGAGTTTTTACGCGGAAACGGCCGGCGCTTCCTACGAGATCTACGTCTACACCGGCGTCACAGCCGGAAAGCCCCGGACCGGCACGCTTCAATGCAGCACGTCGGGGAGCCTGACGTATGCCGGATACTATACGATCGGCCTTCCGGCGTCGGTGCCCCTGACGAGCGGTCAGAAATTCTCCGTGGTAGTAAAATTCACGACGCCGGGCTACGGCTATCCCGTTCCCTCGGAGGATCGTATCAACGGCTATTCGAGCGCCGCGACTTCGAGCCCCGGGCAGAGTTTCCTGGACTCGAGCGGCGCGGTCGGCACGCCCTGGGAGGACCTCTCGGCCAATTCCTACAAGACCAACGTCTGCATCAAAGCCTTCAGCGGCGGGAGCGCCCCGCCGGCGACGATCTCCGTGACAGCGCCGGCTTCGGGCGATTCCTGGTATAAGGGTGCGAATCAGACGATCACCTGGTCGACGGACGGGTTGTCGAGCGCCAACGTCATGATCCAGCTCATGCGGGGTTCGAACGTCATCAAGACCGTCGCCAACCCGACCGCCAATGACGGCAGCTTCACCTGGAAGGTCCCCGGAACGATCACGGCCGGGTCGAGCTATTTTATCCGGGTCAAGACGAAGGATGGGGCGGCCCAGGGGGATTCGGCTTTGTTCTCGATCCTGGCACCCTATCTCACCGTGGGTGCGCCGGCGTCCGGCGCGGTTTGGTACAGGGGTGAAACTCAGATGATCACCTGGACGGCGACAGGCACGACCGCGCCGAACGTCAAGATCCAGCTTTTCCACGGCGCGAAGCGTGCCCTGACGATCGCCCCATCGGCGCCCAACTCAGGGGATTATAGCTGGCCCGTCCCCAAGAGCCTCGCCCCGCGGACGGATTATTATGTAAAAATCAGAACTTCGGACGGCTTGGCCGTCGGGTCGAGCGCCCTGTTCTCGATCAAGGCCCCGACGACCTCACCGTGACTGCTCCGGCCAGGCCGAGCGCCAAGTTCGCGCTCGATTGATTCCCGCGCCCGTTGCCCTTCCTTCACCCCGATGACCGCGGCCGTCCGCGAAGCAGAGTTCATTTACTCCGCAATCCGGTTCGTGAACCCGTTATTCTCTTTTCATGCCCGTGATTTCATTGTATAAATGGGTTTATCTCCAGGGTTCAACGCCAAGAGCGTGTGTGGGAGGCCAGATTGAAAACATTAGTCAGACGTTGCGGTTCTGGGTTTTCATTGTCTTTGACGCTCGGTATCCTGCTCGCCGTGAGCATCGGCTCGATCGGGGGGGGCGCGGCGCCGCGGCAGAAATCCGGTCCGACGGACCTCGCGAAGCCGGCTCCGGACGCGGGAGCCCGCGAACGGCTTCTCCTCGACACGGGTTGGAAATTCCACCTGGGCGACGCCGCATCGATCGAAGGGGACTTCGGCTACGGCCAGGCTCTTCTCTATGCTAAGGCAGGGGAGTCCGGGGGCGCCGTTGACCCGGCTTTCGACGACAGCTCCTGGCGGACGCTCGACCTCCCTCACGACTGGGCCGTGGAACAGGCTTTCGTCAAGGTCGACGACGACAACGTCACGGCCCACGGCTACAAGCCGATCGGACGCCAGTTCCCGAAAACGACCATCGGCTGGTACCGGAAGTCCTTCGTCATCCCCGTTTCGGACCAGAGCAAGCGGCTGGCCGTGAAGTTCGACGGGGTCTTTCGCGACAGCCAGGTTTGGCTCAACGGGCATTACCTGGGACGGAACTTCAGCGGCTACTCGGAGTTCCTGTTCGACATCACCGACGTCGCGGCCTTCGGCCAGAAGAACGTGCTCGTTGTCCGAGTCGACCCCAGCCTCTGCGAGGGATGGTTCTATGAGGGCGCGGGCATCTATCGGCACGCCTGGCTGGAGAAGTACGACCCGCTCCACATCCCCGAGTATGGCCTCTTCGTCTGGACGGAGACCGGCCGGGGACTGGCGCGGGTGCACGCCGAGACCCAGGTTTTCAACCAATCGCTCGGGGCCGCCGAGGCCGAGCTCCGGACCTCCATCCTGGACGACCGGGGCCGGTGCGTAGCCGCGTCCGACCCCGAACCCTTCCGCGTGGGAGCCGACCTCGTGGCCGAGATCAAACAGGAGCTGTCGGTGGAAGACCCGCGTCTGTGGTCCCTGGAGACTCCGTCCCTCTATCGCCTGGTCAGCGAAGTCCGGTCGGCGGGCCGGGTCGTGGACCGGCGCGAGACCGAGTTCGGCATTCGGACCCTTCTCTTCGACAAGGACAAGGGCTTTTTCCTCAACGGCCGGCCGGTCAAGATTCAGGGCGTGTGCTGTCACCAGGACCACGCGGGCGTCGGCAGCGCTCTCCCGGATCGACTGCAGTCCTACCGCATCGAGCGTCTCAAGGAGATGGGCTGCAACGCCTACCGGACCAGCCACAACCCGCCCACGTCCGAGCTGCTCGAGGCTTGCGACCGGCTGGGGATGCTGGTCATTGACGAGAATCGTCTGATGGGCAGCGCCCCGGAACTCATGGGGCAGTTCGAGCGGCTCATCCTCCGCGACCGCAACCATCCCTCGGTCATGATCTGGTCTTTGGGCAACGAAGAATTCACAATCCAGGACACGAGCGTCGGACGGCGGATCGCCCAGGCCCTGGCTCAACGCCAAAAGGAGCTCGACCCGACTCGCCTGTGCACATACGCCGGCAACAACGGCAAGAGCTTCTCCGGCATCAACGAGGTCGTGGACGTCCGGGGGTTCAACTATCATCTTGACGAGATCGAGACGTACCGCAAGGAGCATCCCGACCAGGTCCTGTGGGGGACCGAGACGGCCAGCACAGTCTGCACCCGGGGGGTCTACGCCAACGACACCCAGCGCGGGTACGTCGCCGACTACGACCTGAACTTTCCACCGTGGGCCTCGACGGCCGAGAAGTGGTGGAGCCTCTTCGGCAGCCGGCCGTGGCTCCTGGGCGGATTCGCCTGGACGGGCTTCGATTACCGGGGAGAACCGACACCGTATGCCTGGCCCTGCATCAATTCCCATTTCGGCATCATGGACATGTGCGGCTTCCCCAAGAACAATTATTATTATTATCAAGCCTGGTGGACGGACAAGGACGTGCTTCACCTCTATCCCCACTGGAATTGGAAAGGCCGGGAGGGCCAAAAGATCGGCGTCTGGTGTCAGAGCAACTGCGACAGCGTCGAGCTCTTCCTGAACGGCCGGAGTCTCGGCCGCAAGAAAATGCCCCGGCTCTCTCACCTTGAATGGAAGGTCGCCTACGAGCCGGGAGTTTTGTCGGCCAAGGGCTGGAAAAAGGGGAGAGTCATCACGGCCAGGGTCGAGACGACGGGGGTCCCGGCCGCCATCGACCTTGTCCCCGACCGGACGAGCATCAACGCCGACGGCGAGGACGTAGTCGTTTTCAACGTCACCACCCTGGACTCCGCGGGCCGGGAAGTGCCGACGGCCGACAACCTGGTGCGATTCGAAGCCTTAGGCAGCGGGCGGATCATCGGCGTCGGAAACGGCGACCCAAGCAGTCACGAGCCCGACAAGTTCCTAAGCGGCGGCTGGGAACGGCATCTCTTCAGCGGCAAGTGCCAGGTCATCGTTCAGGCGACGCGGGAGGCGGGCGCCGTCAAGCTGACGGCATCGTCGGACGGACTGAAATCCGCGGCCGCCGTTGTCCCGGCCGCGGCGAGCCCGATCCGGCCGCGCCTGTATTAGAGGCTTTTGAGGCTGCTTCGAAGGCCGAGCGGTCTTCCGGACCATGCTCGAGAGGGCATCATCCGGCCCGTATTTCCACATCGCGGCGCAAGCCCGGAGGCAGGAAAGCCCGCAGAGCGTAGCGTTCCCCATGGTCGTTCGTGGCGGTCCTTTCTTGCCGCACTTCTGCGGCTTCCCCCACAAAAAGATTCCTAAAAAAAGGTTGCATATGACGTAACGTCATATTTTATACTGGAATTGGAGCCTAAGGATGAACGACCGATATCTCATTCATGAGTTCAGTCGCCTGACCAAGGTCACGGTCCGGGCCCTTCATTATTACGACGAGATCGGTCTTCTTCCGGCCACGGAACACACCCGCGGCGGGGCCCGACTCTACAACGGGAACGACCTTGTCCGGCTCCAGCAGATCGTCACTCTGAAGTTCATGGGCTTCTCCTTGGGCGAGATCAAGCGCCTGCTCGACCGGCCCGGGTTTTCGCTCAGGAAAGCCCTCAAGGTCCAGGCCCGGGCCGTCGAGGAGAAGATGGCCAAGCTCGGCCTGGCGTCCCGGGCCCTGCGACAGACGATCATCCTGCTCGATGCCGAGCGCGGGCTCGATTGGAAAAAGATCATCACCATAATGGAGGTCCTTCGCATGAGCGACGAAAAGAAATCGAAGTGGGCCGAGGAGTTCTACAGCCCCGAGGAATTGAAGGAATTCGAAAAAGCCGGTCGGGCCTACACTCCGGCCCGGATGGAGGCTTACCAGAAGAAATGGGCCGACCTTCTGGCCGAGGTGGAAAAGAACCTTGAGATCGACCCGGCGAGTCCCAAAGCTCGGGACCTGGCCCGGCGCTGGAAGGCGCTCTTGACCGAGGCCTGGGGCGGCCGTCCCGACCTGAGCCGGCGGATCGGGGAAGCCTACCGATCCGGCGCTGTACCCCAAGGCCTCGGTCCGTCGGCCAAGGCCTTTGAGTTCATCCGAAGGGTCGAGGCCGCTCAACAGAAAAAGTGAGCGGCGGGGCGTGCTTCCCTCAATAGGCCGGGTGGAGAGGCTTGTTTCCGTAGACCACGATATCGTCGAGACGAATCTCGGCCTGGGGCGACGGGTTCAAGACTTGGACTTCCAGGCGATGCTTGGTGTTTTTAAGCTCATAGGCCCAGACGAGTGTAGGCCGGCGGAGGAGAAAAGCGGTGGGCAGCCTGACGGTTTCCACCCGTTGTCCGTCGATCATCACCGCGACCTCAACAACGCGTTCTTCCCGGCCTTTTTTGACCGCCTCGCCGTTAAGGGCAAAACCGATGCCCTCGAACTCGAGGCTGACCCGATCGGCTAGAGTGAGGTTGAGCTTCCTTCTCTCAACGGGGTAATGGCCGGGAAAGGAGACCTCCAAGGGCAAGGGCCGGACCGGCGCCTCAGGAAGGATCACCCGGTTTGTCTCGACCCGGCCGCCCTGACGCCGGATCATTTCCAGGGCATGCTTCAGGGACAGCTCCGTGGCGTCGGCCAGGGACACCGTCGTATACTGGAACGGTTGACGCTCGACCTGGGCCAACCCCTGTTTCCAGAAATCCGGGATGCGGCTGTATCCCAACCAGGTGCCCAGAATGCCGCCGGCCGTGGCCGGATTGCAGTCGGCATCGTCTCCGGCCCGGGCGCTGATGGACAGCGTCCGGCCGAAATCGCCCTGGCCATAGAGCAGGCCGAGGAGCACCCAGGCGCAGTTGATCTTGGCGTCGATTTCGAACGGGCTGAACACGCCCTCGGGGCAGCCGATGTCTTCGCCCCATTTCCGCTGGACCCGGAACCAGGTCTCCTTCCAATCAAGGGGATAGTCTTTATGCCAGAGGATGACGTCGCGCATGACCTTGGCAAAGACGCTTTCGGCGGGGATGACCTTGAGGGCTTCGTCCACGGCCGAGGGAATGTCGCGGGCGACGAAGGCCTGAGTATACAGAGCGGCCACGAACACTCCGCCGTACCAGCCGTCGCCATAGTTCATGATGTGGCCCACCCGGTCGCACAGTCGGCTTGCGGCTTCGGGCATTCCCGGGCTCATCAACCCGGCGAAGTCGGCCTCGATCTGGAAATCGATGTCGTCGGCGTGAGGGTTGTTTCGCCACTGCCCGGATTTCGGCGGCAGGAGGCCGGCCAGGATGTTCGACCGCGCCGCCTGGTTAGCGTGCCACAAGGGAAAGCGCGCCCGGGCAAAGGCAAGACCCAACGAGGAGGCGGGCGCGTCGAGCCCGTCCTTGTCCAGGATTTCGACGAAGGTCAGGTTCATGTAAACATCGTCATAGGCTCCCGGGTCGTTTTTGAACGACCAGGGAAGCCGGGACCCGTTCCAAAGAATCGGCTGGTAGTCGGGGACAAACGTCCCTTGATAGACGAACTCCACGGGCGCGCCGAAGGTGCAGCCGATTGTCTTGCCCGCCCATCCGCCCCTGATCTGATCCCGGAGGCGACCCCGGTCTATCGATGGCCCTGCAGCCTCAGACGTCAGACAGGTCAAGAGTGCGATTGTCAATAGCATCGCGGCTTTTTTCATGGTTTTGGGCTCCTCATCCTTTCCGCCCATTAAAAACCACTTGAGCCCATCTTATCAAGTGTTTTCGGAAGGCTTGAATTCCGAGGCCGTTTCTGGTATCCTTCATCTTCAGAATCAGCGAGTTTCACCACAGGAGAGAGGTCTTTTGAACAACTACGGCGACGTTGACAGTAAATTTCGCTTTGTCCACCTGGCTTCGAAAAGGGCGAAGATGCTCCTCAAGGGGGCCAAACCCAAGATCAAAACCAAGTCCAAGAATCCCATTCGCATCGCTCAGACCGAGGTCCGAGAGGGCCTTATCAATTTTGAAATCATCAAGTCCGTGAAGGAAGAGCTGCCCGAGCCCGATGAGCGGATCTTTCTCGGTGGACCCGGCGTCGAAGAGGTCGAGGACGCGTCCGAGGAAGCCGAAGGCGCTGAAGGTATCGTCGATGAAGAGGAAGCCGAATCGGAGCTGAGCGTCGAGTTCGACGAGGATGCTTCCGAAGAACCGGCCGAGGAAGAAAAGGAATAAGCCCGGCGCCGCGCCTCAGGCCGGCCCAAGTCCGGCCTGCCGATACAGCTCCACGTAATCAAGCTTAACGAGCTTGTCGGGCTTCACCCCGAGGAGCTTGACCAGCCGGATGATCCGGCTCCGCTCGCCCTCAAGCTCCAGAAAAACACCCAGGCTCGTTTCATCCAGGCAGACCTTGAGGCGGTCCCGGCGGAAGACGGTCCGATGCTTTTCGTACTGGAACACCGGGATGAGTCCCAGAGCCTGGAGGATCTTCCGGGTCTGCTTTTCGTTCTTGACCTCGACCTCGAACTCCTCCCGCACCTTGAAGCGCCTTGATTTTTGGGGACTGCCCTTGAACGTCAGGAAGCACTTGCGGCCCACGGTCCGGAGCCTGAGGGCCTGATGGTCCCGGGTGAGCATCTTCGATCGAAAATCGTAAAGAGTGTTCTTTTCGAGGGCCCGCTCGTGCTCCAGGCGGGCGCCGAGCTTGAGCAATTGTTCCCGGCCGGCCGAGGCGCTCTCCGTTCGGATCTTGACTTCGATTTCCGTCATGGGGGGCCGTCACACCCTCGCCGGGTTCATTTGTCCCGGCCGAGGACGAAATCCGCGAGAAGGCCGAGCGATTCGGTCGAGGTCGTCCGCGGCAGGCGAGCCAAGCTGTCCTTGGACCGCCGGCAATAGAGTGCCGCTTTGGCCCGGGCATAATCCAAGCCGCCTCGGGAACGCACGAGGGCGGCGAGCTCTCGCCGTGCCCGGAGGTCGCCCCGGCCGTCCTGAATCAGGCTCTTGACCCGGGCGCCCATCGCCGACCCGTTCCGGCTGAGCGCGTGGATCAGGGGCAGAGTGATCCGCCCTTCGGCCAGGTCGCTCAGGACCGGCTTGCCCAGGATGCTTTCGTCTCCGACATAATCGAGGATGTCATCGACCATCTGAAAACAAAGGCCGAGGTTCATCCCGTAGGCCGCCAGGGCCCGCTCCTCTCCGCCGTCCGCCTTGCCCAGGATGCCGCCCAGCCGGCAGGAGGCGGAGAACAAAGCCGCCGTTTTCCGGTCGATGATATCCAGATAATCCTTTTCCTTCAGGCTCAGATCGCCGTTCAGTCCGTATTCCTTGATCTCGCCCTCGATCATCCGCACCGAGGCCTTGGCCAGGATGGAGGTGACGCGCGGCAAGCGGCTTTCGAGAGAGAGGCTGATGGACCTGATGTAGAGGTGGTCGCCCAAGAGGACCGTGATGTTCCGTCCCCACTTGGCGTGCAGTGTCGGCTTGCCGCGCCGGATCCCGGCGTTGTCGATGATATCGTCGTGGATGAGGCTCGAGGTGTGGATGAGCTCGACCAGGGAGGCAAGCAGGACCCTTTCCCGCGCCCGGCTGCCGAAGACTCTGGAGCAGAGCAGGACAAGGGCGGGCCGAATGCGTTTGCCCGATTTCTGGAACAAGTAGCCGCCGATCTCAGAGATGAGGGGAACGGGGGACCGGGCGATCGTCCGGAGATTCCTTTCGACAAGGCCGAGATCCTTCTGGATTCCCGCGTAAATGTGGCCGAGGTCGGGCCGATTCTTCCTCAACGTCCGGGAATCGAGGACAGGAGCGGGTTTCATGGCGCTTTATCTTAGCATTGACCCTCTCATTTTTCAAACGCAAAAAAGCGTCCGAAAATTGCGGGTGGTGGCCTCGGCCAGAGCCTCGAGCGTCACGCCCTTGAGCTCGGCCAGGGTCCGGGCCACGTCCACGACGAGAGCCGGTTCGTTCCGCTTTTTTCGGCCCCGCCAGGGAACAGGGACGAGATAGGGGGAATCGGTCTCGACCATGAGCCGGTCCAGCGGTATCTTCCGGGCGACGTCCCGGACGTCCTGGGCCTTGGGAAAGGTGAGGATCCCTGTGAACGAGATGAAAAAACCCCGGTCGAGCATCCTCTTGGCCAGGTCCCAGGTTTCCGTGTAGCAATGAAGGACGCCCTGTCCTTCGAACCCGGCTTCGAGGATGATATCAGCGGCTTCCGGGCCGGCCTGCCGGGTGTGGACGATGAGCGGTAGTCCGAGGTCGCGGGCTAGAGCGACCTGATCGCGAAGGGCCCGGCGCTGGGCCGCGGCCGGCGAAAAATCATAATATAAGTCGAGGCCCACCTCGCCCAAGGCGCAGATCGATCCGGACGAGGCCAGGCTTCGGATCTCATCAAGGTGCGCTGGGCCGAAAGCCCTTGCCTGATGGGGATGAACCCCGGCGGCGGCCAGGACCGTCCCCGGGTGCCGCCGGACGAGGTCGAGGATCGTGCCGAGGCTTTGGGGGTTGGTCAACTCGGCAGGGCACAGGACCGTTCGGACCCCGGCTTCTCGTGCTCTCTCCAGAACCTGGTCACGTTCCCGGTCGAAATCCTCCATGTCGAGATGGGCGTGGGAATCGACGAGCTCCGCCGAGGCAGGCGGCATGGGACGAACTCCTCCTCGGAAATTTGGCCCTAGCCCGAGAGCCCGGGCTGGCATAACGATCTTTGAGATTACTGGATCTTATTCTTCAACAGCCGCAAGGGGATGGCGCCCTGGGCCAGGATCTTCTCGAAGAATTCCTTGCGGTTGAAGGCTTCGCCCTTGATCTTTTTATAATCCTTTTCGAGATCGCCGATCTCCTGCATCCCGATGTAGGCATAGGCCGCCTCGCCGGGCTTGAGCAGGATCTGGTTATAGAGCCGCTCGGCCTCGGCTTCGGTCACGAACCCGCCCCGGGTGTAGTAGGCGATGACCTGGTCCTTGGACATGGCCGCCTGATGGATGTTGAGCTCCATCTGAAAATCGATGACCGCCTTGAGCTGCTGCTTGAGCTGGTTGAGCCGCATCCGCAGGTCATAGTTGCCGTATCCGGCGTTGATCAGCTGTTCGCCCATGGTCATGGACCAGCCGATCAGCAGAGGCTGGTTGGGGAAGATCTTCCGGACCAGGGAAGGGTTCTTCCGGGACAGATAGGTGGGCAAAAACCTTCCCGGGTAGATCCTGGCCGCCGTCCAGAAAGGCAGGTAGAAGTCATTGAATTCCCTGAGAAAGGATTCCGTTCTATCGGCAGGCGTGTTTTCGGGAATGGGCCGGATATAGACAGCATACTTGCCGGAAGTCTCATAGCCGCCGGGGGTGTCAAGAATGGACATGGTCCCGGCCTGGCGGTCGAGCGGCATGGGGAGGATGGCCGGAGTATCGCTCGGGGCGGCGATCAAGGCCTTCTTCTCGAGGAAGCTCTTCACCGCCTCGGCCGAGGTTTTGACCGCGCTGAAGAAATCGGCGGCTTGAGGATGCTCACCCTGGATCTTATCCAAAACGCCCTTGATGACGATGTTCCGAATCTCTTCTTGGGGCCGGTTCATCTGCTCCAGGTTGACTTCGGGATACATGATCTTGTAGAAGGGCGCGGCGACGAGGAGCATCTCGCGCCGGATGTTGTTGTAGTCGGCCTTGGCCCGGGCCAGGAGCTCCTCGGTCATGATGGAACCCTGGACCGTGAGCCGCAGGAGTTTCAGGTGGGCCTGGTCGCCCAGCGTCGGGTTGCCCGTGGACCTGGGGAGGAGGGTATTCGTCAGGAACTTTTGATAATCCCCCAGGGCTGCGTCGAGCTTGGGCAATTCGGCGCTGATTTTGGACCGCGTGTCCGCGGCCACGCCGCCGATGAGCCCGGGGAGTTCTTCCCTGTAAAACTTCAAGATGCCCGGGAACTCGGTGATGGCCGTTTCGGTAAAGAGTTGGGCCGGGGTCTTGAGGTTGTCCTTGGCCTGCTTCATGAAGCCGGAGAGCTGTCTCAGCCGCTCGAACGCGCTCTTGGCCCGGACGTCGAGAGGGGCGAAGTCGCCTTGCATCAGGCTTTGGACGCTCCCCAGGATTATCTCATTGTAGAGGAGAGGGTTGTATTCCCAGGGAACCAGGTTCTCATGGCGGAACTTGTCGTATTCCAGGACGTCCAGGATGATGCTCCGGTCGATCTGGATATCGGCCGACAAGTTCGCTTCGGTGATCTTGGACACGAAGTCCTTGTTGAAGGCGTCCAGGGAATTCAGCCGTTTCTCCAGGGTGCTCTCGGCGAAATCCTCGATGGCCGAATCGTATTTGTGGTAGCCGGCCAGCGTCGCCGCCGTGGGATAGAATTGCCAGTATTCATCCAGGAAGGCATCGAGAGTTTTCTGGAACTTGGCGTCGTCCGAACCCTGCATGGCGAACAGCAAGCCCATGCCGAGCAGGAGCGAAACCGTCAGGGCGAGAGGGATGAGTCGTCCTTTCATTGCGTCGTCCTCCGTTTGATGGCGTTCTTTTGGGAGTTCTCTCCGCGGGGCTTTCGTCTGGCTCTTCCGCAAGCCCTTTATCGAATCATGCTAGCACAAGATTGCGCCGTCCGCAAATGGGGACGGTCCCGGCCCCATCCTACCAGCGGATGACCGCCGAAGCCCAGGTGAATCCTGAGCCGAAAGCCGTCAGGACCACGATATCGTTCGGTTTCAGCCGACCTTCCCGCGCGGCTTCGTCCAGGGCGATGGGGATAGAAGCCGCGGTGGTGTTGCCGTAGCGGTCGATGTTCCGGGCGACTTTTTCGAGCGGGATCTGAAGCCTCTTGGCCACCATCTGCGAGATCCGATCGTTGGCCTGGTGGGGGATGAGGAGCGCCACATCGCCGATGGTCAATCCGTTATGTTTCAGGCCGGTCATGACCGCTTCGGGCATGCGCTCCGAGGCGTTCTTGAAGACGTTGCGGCCGTCCATGCGGGGGAAGAACTGACGGGCCTGGAACAGTTCCTCCGAGAATACCGGGTGCTTCTTGGGGCTGGGGTTTTCCATCCAGAGGTCGCTCACGAACCGGCCGTCGCAGAACAGGTGGGTCGAGAGGATGCCGCGTCCGTCGTCGGACGTCGTGGGCTCGATGATAACCGCCCCGGCGCCGTCACCGAAGAGCACGGCCATGTCCCGGCCTTCGTCGGTCATATCCAGGTTGGAGGATTGGACCTCGGCCGCCACGAGGAGGATTTTCTTAAAGGTCCCGGCCTTGATGTACTGCTCCGCAACCGAAAGGGCGTAGAGAAAACCGCTGCATTGGTTGCGGACGTCCAGCGCGCCGATATTTCCCAGCCCGAGCTTGGCCTGGACAATGACCCCGATCCCGGGGAAGTAGTGATCCGGCGAAAGCGTGGCGGCGATGATGAACTCGACCTCGCTCTTATCGATCCCGGCTTGGGCCAGGGCTTCCTTGGCCGCTTCCACGGCCAAGTCCGAAGTCCCGACGCCCTCGTCGGCCCAGTGCCGTTCGCCGATTCCGGACCGTTCGCGGATCCAGGCGTCGGTCGTGTTCGTCATCTTTTCCAGGTCGAAGTTGGTAACAACTCGCGGAGGAAGGTACCGTCCCGTTCCGGTGATCTTGGCGCGTATATTCATGGTGAACCGAGAGCATTATAGCCAAGCGGATTTTGAAATGCAAAGTCTCGTTGTGTTCGGGAACTCGCAAAGCGCGCCCGCGCCCGGCGGAAAGCGCATGCCGGCTTGTCCGGATCGCGGGAGCCCGACCTTGACGCTGGCCGCGGCCGGGGCTATATTGAAAAAAGAATGAACATCCCGGCCCTCTCCCTCGCCCGCGTCTCACGAATTCCACGAACGCTTCCGGTTTTGGCTTTGGCTGCCGCCTTCCTCCTCGGCGCCGGAGCATCGGCCGGGGATGAAGACCTTCTCCGGATCGAGGCCTCGCTCCGGCCGAAGAGCCTGTCCAGGGGCGAGGAGGGCAAGGTCGTGCTCAAGGTCCTCCTCAAACCCGGCCTATTCATCAGCCCCCACCCGGCCTTCACCATCGAGTTCACGGCCGGCCGGGAGCTTGTCTTTCCCAAGAATTTCTACACCCATTCGGACCTGAACATGGAAGTGCTGGAGGAGGGGGGCAAGCAGTATTTAAACCTTGAGAAGCCGATCGAGATCCCGTTCACGGTCAGCCTAGAGGCCAGCCGGGGCGGCCATATCCTTGAGGGCAAAATCAAGTATTTCGCCTGTTCCCGGAAGGAAGGCTGGTGTCTGAAGAACACCGCCCGCTTCGCCATTCCTTTTTTTACGCGCCAGACCGTGAAGAAGAAGTAGCCGCTCTCGCCGGGCCCTAAAGACAGCCGTTTCGGCGATACCAGTCCAGGGTTTCCGTCAGTCCGCGCTCCAGGGAATACTCCGCCTCGAAGCCCAGGAGCGTTCTGGCCTTGCTCGTATCGGCGGACCAGGGGCCTTCCTTCATCTCTCGATACTTGTTCAGGGTTAGGGCGGTCATCCGTCCCGTCAGCCGTCCCACGGTTTCCGAGAGGAGGGCGGCGGTGAACATCAGCGGCCGGGGCACGGCAAGCGGGAGGGCTCTCTTGCCGAGGATCCTGGCCGCGGCGCGTCCCAGCTCGGACCAGGCGGTGGCCCGGTTGTCGGCGATATTGATGATCTCTCCGGAGGGAGGCCGGATAAGCGTGCAGAGGTCGAGGGCCCGGACGAAATCCTTGACATAGATGAGGCTGACGATAGGGTCGTACCCGGCCAGAGAGGGGAGAAACCCCTTGGCCGCAAACTTGAAGTATTCGAGAAAATCCTTATCCCGGGGCCCGTAGACCGCTCCGGCTCTCAGGATGAGGACGGGGAACCGATCCCTGTACTTGAGGGTTTCCTCTTCACCCAAGAGCTTGCTCTTGCCATAGGGGCTGACCGGCGCGGCGGGTTCGTCCTCGCGGCGGGGCCGGCCCTTGACCGCCGGTCCGCCGGCGGCCAGAGAGCTGACATAGACCACGAGCGGCCGGAGTCCCTGCGAGGCCACGGTGCGCAAAACGCTTGCCGTCCCGAGGTGGTTTACGCTATAATACGCCTCCGGTTTATGCGCTTTCGTCAGGGCTGCCAGATGAAAGACGAAATCGAGGTCCCGGGGCAGCTCGGGGATGGAATCGAGATCCCCCGCGAGGACGCGAACGGAGAGTCCCTGAAGCCCTTTGAGCTCATTCGGGTTTCTGACAAGGGCATAGACGGTGACGCCCTTCTCGAGAAGATAGGCCGCGAAGTGGCCCCCCACAAAGCCCGTCCCGCCCGTCAGAAAGACTTTCATGGCTTAGATTTTAAGGAATTCCGGAGCATCGGTCAAACACTGCGGCGGGACGCGAGAGGGCGGTTCAAGGACGATCCCAGAGACGACATTGAGAAAACTTCAGCCTAATTATTTTGTCGGAGGAGCGAATGGACCTTTTTGAGAAATGCTACGGCTTCACCCGGGCCGAGGAAACTCAAGCCGCGGGCCTCTATCCCTACTTCACGCCCATCGAGGAAGTCAAGGGGAACAAGGTCAAGGTCAGAGGCAAGGAAATGATCATGGTCGGTTCCAACAACTACTTGGGACTCATGGACCATCCCGCGGTGAAAGAGGCGGCCAAGAGAGCCATCGACCAGTACGGCGTGGCCACCTGCGGGTCCCGCTTTCTCAGCGGCACGGTTGACCTGCACGAGAAGCTCGAGGCCCGCCTGGCCCAGTTCATGAGGAAGGAAGCCGCCCAGACGGTCAGCACGGGTTTTCAGACGAACCAGGCCATCATCGCCTCCCTCGTCAGCAAGGGCGAGGCCATTGTCTGCGACCGCATGGTCCACGCCAGCATCATCGATGCCTGCCGGCTTTCCTTCGGCGATGTCCACAAATACAAGCATAATGACATGAAGGACCTGGAGCGGGTCCTGGAGGGCGTCGGCGAGCGGGCCAAGCTGGTCGTCGTGGACGGCGTGTTCAGCATGGAAGGCGACGTGGCCAACCTGCCGGAGATCGTGCCCTTGGCCAAGAAGCATAAGGCCCGCATCCTAGTCGACGACGCCCACGGGATCGGGGTCATGGGCAAGCACGGCCGGGGCACGTGCGAGCATTTCGGGCTGGAGAGCGAGGTCGACCTGATCATGGGCACTTTCAGCAAGTCCTTCGCCTCACTGGGGGGGTTTGTGGCCGGAGAGGCGAAGGTCATCTCCTACATCAAGCACTTCGCCCGGGCCCTAATCTTCAGCGCCAGCATCACCCCCGCCTCGGTGGCCACGGTCCTGGCGACGCTGGACATCATCGAGCGCGAGCCTGAACGGCGGGCCCGGCTGTGGGACATCTCCCATAAAATGAAGAGGGAGTTCGAGGCCATGGGCTACAACACCGGGGCGACGGAGACGCCGATCATCCCCCTCATGATCGGGGACGACGAGCGGGCGTTCATGCTCTGGAAGATGACCCGGGACGACGGTATTTTCACCAACCCGGTCATCTACCCCGCCGTGGCCAAGGGTTTGGCCCTTATCCGGACGAGCTACTCCGCCACCCACACCGAGGAAGAGCTCGACACGGTCCTCCAGAGCTTCCGCAAGAACGGCAAAGCGCTGGGGGTCATTCCCTGAGAGAGTTGAAACGATCGACACGCTCTTTTGATCGAAAGGCCTCCGAGTTCGCCCCAGGCCTCCCCGGGGCGCGCCGCCGGCAAGGGGGAGATTGCGCCATGAATCATTCCGTTCGAAACCTCCTGGCCGGGGGCCTTTGGCTCGTCCTCATTGTCCTTCAGCTCGGGGCCGTCGAGAACATCCTGCCGGTCGATCAGGTCAAGCCCGGCATGATCGGGAAAGGCCGGACCGTCTTCCAGGGCACGGCCATCCAGGAGTTTGACGTCGAAGTGCTCGGAGTCCTGCCCAACCAATCGGCCAAGAAGAGCATCATCCTAGCCCGGCTCAAGGGGCAGGGGCTGGAGAACACCGGCGTCGTCCAGGGCATGAGCGGCAGTCCGGTCTACATCGACGGCAAGCTCGTCGGGGCCGTGGCCTACAGCTTTCCCTATTCCAAGGAGCCGATCGCCGGCATCACGCCCATCGAGGAGATGCTGGCCATCTCCGGGGATACCTCTAGGCCGCCGGCCTCTTTCGTCTCGAGCGCGTCGCCGGTCAAGGTCCTGACCATGGACGAGTTCCTCGCCTTGAACGAGGATTTTTTCAGGGCGTCGGTCGGCCCCGCGGACGGACAGGGCCGGACCCTGGCCCCCCTGGGGATTCCTCTGATGTTTCGAGGCTTTTCCTCGTCCGCCGTCGAGAAGAGCCGTCCTCTGCTCTCCCGCCTGGGGTTCTATCCCGTCAACGCGGCGGCGGCGAATCCCTCGGCCCAGGAGAGACTCGTCACCCCGGACGCGATCCTTCACGAGGGAGACCCGGTGGCCGTCCAGCTCGTCTCGGGCGATCTCGACCTCTCGGGCGTGGGGACCGTAACCCATGTGGACGGCAACAAGGTTTACGCCTTCGGTCATCCTCTCTATAACCTGGGGACTGTGGACTATGCCATGGCCAAGGCCCGGATCCTGACCGTCATTCCCAGTCTGCAGGCCTCGTTCAAGGTGGCCGCTCCCGACTTGCTCATCGGCCGATTCTCCCAAGACCGGGCCTCGGGCGCCTATGGCGAGATCGGGTCGATGCCCAAGTTCATCCCGGTCAACATTCGCATCCAGGACCCGTCGCTGAAACGGCAGGAGTACAAGCTCAACCTGATCAACGATAGGATCCTCGGACCGTTCTTCCTGAGTCAGGCCCTGATAGCGCTGTTCGGCTCGGTCGAGCGCTCGGTGGGCGACTTGTCGCTCAGCCTTGACGGCGATCTGTACCTCGAGGATGGCCGGAGCGTACATCTCGAGGACATGTTCTCCGGGAACCTCGACAAGCCCGTGACCGAGCTTTCAAGCCTGGTCCTGTCCGTCGCCTATTTCCTGATGAACAATGAGTTCCAGGCCGTGGCCATCCATCGTTTGGACCTGAGCATCACCGCCGCGGAACAGCCCAAGGTCTGCGTCCTGGAACAGGCCCTGCTCGACAAGTATGAGCCGCGCCCCAACGAGGTTATGAACCTCAGGATCACGGTCCGCACCTTTCGCGGGGAGAGTCTGACCCAGGAAGTGCCTCTGCCCGTTCCCGCGCTTCCGCCCGGCTCGGAATTCCAGCTCGTGGTCGGCGATGCGGCGACGATGATGCAGCTCGAAATGGCGCTCTATCGCAACCCCGGGTTCATGCCCCACAGCCTGGCCCAGCTCATCCGCTTGCTGAACAACCTGCGCAAGAACAACCGCATTTACGTGAAGGTCCTGGCCTCGCGACCCGGGCTGTTCTTGAGGGGCGAGGAGATGCCCAACTTGCCCCTGACCATCAAGTCGATCTTCGGCTCCTCCCGGGCGGCGACATCGGCCACGGAGCTCGCCCAGTCGTCGCTCAGCGATTATCAGCTTCCCCTGGACTACATCTTCAAGGGCTCGGCCCTGATCCCGGTCCGGATCAAGAAATAGGAGAACGGTCATGAGAAAAGCGGGGATCGTCGCTTTCCTTCTTGGAATCCTGGTGGCGGGCCTGCTGGCCGTCACGCCCCAGAAGTGGATCGTCCGCACGATGGATGACGTCCTCAAGGGCACGTGCCAGGGTATCTCCGTCTCTTCGGACGGGGAGCTGTTCCTGTCCCCTGTCGAGGAAGCGGTGGAAGGTCCGGCCGAGGAGTTCTATCTCAGCCTGGCCAGCGCCCCGGACGGGACGCTCTTCCTGGGAACAGGGCACAGCGGCAAGGTCTTCAAGGTTTCCCGGGGAGGCAAGCCCGACCTTTATTTCCAGGCGGGCGAGATGGACGTGACCTCACTCGCCCTGGGCTCCAATGGAATCCTCTATGCCGGAACGTCCCCCAACGGCAAGATCTATAAAATCAAGGAGAAGGGCAAGGCCGAGGTTTTTTTCGACCCCGGAGAAAAATACATTTGGGCGCTTCTTCCGGCCGACGAGGGAGGCCTCCTAGCCGCCGTCGGGGAGTCGGGCGGCATCTACGAGATCTCGGCCCAGGGCAGCGGCCGGCAGATCCTTAAGGTCGCCGAGAACCATATCCTCTGTCTGAAGCGGGATAAGTCCGGCGTCCTTTGGGCGGGCAGCGGGGGGAACGGTCTCCTCTATCAGCTGAAGGCGGGCAAGGCCTTCGTCGTCTATGAATCTCCGTTCGAGGAGATCAAGAGCCTGGATTTCGACGGCGACGGCAACATCATCGTGGCGGCCTCCGGGACGCCGGCCAAGGGCAAGAAAGAGGAAGCTCCCTTGACGACCGGAGCGCCGACGCCCGACGTCGAGATCACCGTCACGCCCTCCAAACAACCCGCCGCGGAATCGACCGCACCGGCCTCGGCCTCGACTCCGGCCGCACCCGCGGCGGGCAAGGAGCCTTCGGCGTTGTTCGTCGTTTCGCCCGGGGGAGAGGCAAAGAAGATTTGGAGCTCGACCGAGGAGATGATCTACTCCGTCCTCTGGCGCGAGTCGGACAATCGAGCCTTGATCGGAACCGGGCCGCGCGGGCGGGTTTATGCCGTCGGGGAGGACCGGAAGGCGCTGCTCCTTCTTCAAAAAACGAGCGAGCAGGTGTTCGACTTCCTTCCCGTCCCACCCCAGACCCTGGTCCTGTCCAACAACCCGCCGCACTTGGACTTCCTCTCCTCCGACCAGAGATTCGACGGGGAATACTGGAGTGCGGTGCAGGATGCCAAGCTGATCTCGTCATGGGGTGTGATCAGCTGGGAATCCGACCTCCCCCAAGGCACGACACTGCAGCTCGAGACGCGGACCGGCAACTCATCCGAACCCGGTCCGACTTGGAGCGAATGGTCCCCGCCGTATCAGCACAGGGAGGGAGAGCAAATCCTGAGTCCCAAGGCGCGTTTTCTGCAATTCCGCGGCCTGTTCAAGACCGTTTCCGGCCGCGTTTCTCCACGGCTCCAGAAGATCAACCTCAACTATCTCCAGACCAACGTGGCGCCCGTGGTCCAACAGGTGACCGGGCTCGCGCCCAATGTCGTCTTGCTGAAGCCGCCCGATTCCGAGGATGTCATCTGGGGCGCGGCCAAGACCATCGTTCCGCCTGAGGTCGAGGACAAGGACGAGGCCGGTCTGAAGGGCCTGGCCCTGGCTAAGAAGGTCGAGCGGAAGGGACTGCAGACCATCGTTTGGCAGGCCAATGACGAGAACGCCGACAATCTGCGCTACGGCATCCTGGTCCAGAAGGAAGGGGAGACGACCTGGCACGTCCTCGAACCCGAATGGACGGACATCCTTTACGCCTTCGATACGGCCTCCTTGTCCGACGGGATCTACCGGTTCAAGATCGTCGCCTCGGACGCGCCCTCGAACCCGGCCGGCCTAGCGCTGACCGGAGAGGGGATGAGCGCGCCGCTCGTCGTGGACAATACGGCGCCGGTCGTCAAGAACGCGGCCGTGACCCGGAGTCAGAACGCGCTCCGGGTGAGCTTTGATGCTGAGGACAACCTGTCGCCTATCGTCGAAGCCAAGTGCTTCATCCGCCCCGGCGAATGGCAGGCCGTCTTCCCCGTGGACGGGATCTGCGACTCGCGGCGGGAAACGTTCAGCTTCAACCTCACTCTCCCGGCCAACCCGGACAACGTGATCATCCTTCAGGTCACGGACAGTCACGGCAACGTCGGGGTTTATCGGCAGAGTTTCTAGGTGGGACGAAGGGATGATAGCCGGTCCTCCTCGGGCCGGCGAGCGCGCTCCCGACCGGCGACGGGCTAGCTCTTCACCCGCTCCAAGTACTTGTTTTCCCGGGTATCGATGCGGATCACGTCCCCCTCCTGGATGAACTGGGGCACGCTCACCTGCAGCCCGGTTTCGAGGACGGCCGGCTTGTTGCTGGCCGACACGGTCGCTCCCCTGAGGAAAGGCTCGGTCTGGACGACCTTGAGGTCCACGGTTGTCGGCGGCCGGATGCCGATGGGCTTGCCCTCATAAACCTCCATGGTGAAGATGATGTTGGGCACGAGATAGTGCGCGCTGTCGCCGATGATGTCGGCGTGAAAGCTGATCTGGTCGAACGTTTCGTGGTTCATGAAGACGTACTCGTCCCCGTTCTGATAGAGGAATTCCATCTCCTGCTCTTCGACGTAGGCCTGATCGACTCTGTCTTCCCCCCGGAAGCGGTAATCCTTGAGCGATCCGTCCTTGACGCTGCGCAGGCGGGTCATCATCATCGTCTTCCAGTTGCCGGGCGCGACGAAATTCGCCTCGACCACCTTGTATAGGATTCCGTCGAGCTTGAGCACCATGCCTTTTCGGATCTGGGTGGCGTTGATCATTGTTCCTCCTCGGGGACCGGCGGCGCGAAGGCGCCGGGCCATTCCTATCGGGTCGAGTCTATGGAGTTTCGCGCCTCATGCCGTCGTCGATCGAGACCACGTAGGCTCTGCCTCCAGCCTGGTCCAGAGCCCGGACCACGCGGTCGGTATGCTCCGGGGCGTAGACGAATATGCAGCCGCCGCCTCCCGAGCCGTTGATCTTGCCCCCGTAGGCACCGGCCCGCATGGCGGCGTCCATCATCCTCTCGATCTTGGGAGTGGAGACGCCCAGGTGGTCGCGCAGGACCTGGTGCTGGGCGGTGAGCATCCTGCCCAATTCGGCATGGTCGAGCTCCGGGGCCAGGAACAGCGTCTCGCCCCGGGTGGTCATGTCCCGGGTCCGGAGCGTCCCGGCCAACAGCCTTCTCTCGTCCGGCGGGAGCTCGTCGATGGCCTTTCGTTCCCTGTCTCCCACGACGCTCCTCAGGCCGAAGTCGGGGATCGTCCGGCGGACCTCGGCGATGCCGTTGAAGACGTTGCTCTTGATGAAACCCAGCATGCCGGTCGTGTCCTTCTTTTCGAGCGAATTGGCCAGGACGAAGCGGCCCAAGGACGGGCGGATAGGGGTCAGGGTGAATTCGTCGCCGAAATGGATGGACACCAGCCGGCCCATGGCCGAGGCATAATGATCCATCTTACCCCCGGGTTCCTTGAACTCGGCCACCTCGGTCAGGAAACCGAGCTCGGCCACTCGGTCGGGGTCAGTGGCCCGCGGGTCGCCGGCGGCTTCCAGCAGGAACTTGACCCAGGCGATGACCAGGGCCGAGGAGCTGGCTGTGCCGGCGTTGATCGGGATCGTGCCCCGGACGAGACAATCCCAACCGTGGTCGAGCCGGGCCCCGGCTCTCCGCACGACGTTGACTCCGCTCTTAAGATAATCCCTGGGCCGGGAATAGGTGAGGGGAACATCCAGGTCGATGTCCTCGACGTCGTTGATGTCCGGAAGGTCGAGATGAATCCTCCGGTCGTTCCGCTTTCGCCCGGATATAGTGATCCTCAAGTCGATCGCGCCGGCGATGATGGCCAGGCCGAAATAGTCCTGGTGCTCTCCGAACAGGCACAGTCGCCCCGGCGATGAGACGACAAGGTCAAAATTCATACTCCCTCTTTTAGCGAAGTTGCTTCTTTCTGTCAAATTTCATTTTGATGGGACGAGCGCTGCCGCGGGCTCGGCGCGACGCGCGAGCCGCCCGAAGCAATAAGGCAGGCGGCCGCTTTGGAGGCGCTTTCCCCCCAGGCCCGGATTCATTTGATTTTCCCCTCCATTTTCATATTATAAATGATTCGAGACGCTCATGGCCGAACTCATCTTCCTCGGGACCGGCGGCGCGGTCGGGACCGTCGAGCGCGACAATACCTCGCTGGCTTTTGATCTTGGCGGAGACATCGTCCTGGTCGATTGCCCGGGCGCGGTCATCCCCAAGATGAGGCGGGCCGGGCTTGACCCTTTGCGAATCAGGGCTCTGTTCGTTACGCACGTCCATCCCGATCATATCTACGGATTGCCCTCGCTCATCCATAGCCTGTTCCTGGACGAGGGACTCATCAGGCTTTATGGTTCGGAAGAGAGCGTTCGATTCTGCGCCGGGCTTCTCGACCTGTTCGGGCTCCGGGCAGCGAGGATCAAGATGCGGCTGGAATTCATGCCGCTCGCCCCAGAGCAGGCCTGGGAACTGCCCGGGCTGATGAGAGGCGAGGCCTTTCCGGTGAAGCACAGCCCGGCCTCGATGGGCTTTCGGTTCATCCTGGGCGGGGGAGAGAGGGAGCTCGTCTGCTCCGGAGATACGCCCCCCGACCCGGCCGTGGCGGATCGCGCCCGCGGCAAAGACTATCTCGTGCACGACTGCAGTGCGCCGTCGCGATTCTTTGACATGTACCCCGTCCTCCGGACGATGCATACGAGCTCCCGCGAGCTCGGGCGGCTGGCTCGCGATGCCGGGGTCGGGTGTCTTCTGCCCTGTCATTTCTTCGGCGAAGTCGCCTATCCGATTTCGGAGGTCGAAGCGGAGATCCGGGAAAACTTCTTCGGACGGCTCATCATGCCTTCGGACCTGACCCGGATCGAACTGACGGAATAGCGGGAGGCCCCCGCCTGTCCCGAGGTCCTCACGGGGCGGGGCGATGAACTCGCGGAGGGCGGAGTTCGAGGAGGAGGAATGAAAGCGGGAGCGGCCATTCTTGTTGTGATCGGTCTCTCGGCGGCATTCGGCGTCTCGGGCGGGGAGGTCAACATGGCGGAGGCGATTCTGATTAAGGCTAAAGTCTGGACGGGCTGCGCGAGCCGGCCGTGGGCGGAGGCGGTTGCCGTTCGGGGGGACAGGGTTCTTGCCGTGGGAGCGGAAGAGGAAGTCCGTCGCGCCGCGGGACCCGGCGCCGTGACCCTGGACTTCGAGGGAGGGCTCGTCCTTCCCGGGTTCATCGACAGCCACACCCATTTCCTTGACGGCGGGTTCTCCTTGCTCAGCATCCAGCTCCGCGACGCCCGGAGCCGCGAGGACTTCGTGGCCCGCATCGCCGCCAAGGCTCGGACGCTGGCCAAGGGGCAGTGGATCCTCAACGGCGATTGGGACCAGACCCGGTTCAACCCGCCCGAGCTTCCGAGGCGCGACTGGATCGATGCGGTCACGCCCGATAACCCGGTCTTCGTCAACCGGCTCGACGCCCACATGAGCCTGGCCAATAGTTTGGCCCTTCGCTTGGCCGGGATCACCAAAGACACGTCCGCTCCCGAAGGGGGCGAGATTCTCAAGGACCCGCGGACCGGTGAGCCGACGGGCATCCTCAAGGACGCGGCAAAGGACCTTGTGACTGCTCGCATTCCCGCCGCCTCGTTCAAGGAAAAGCTCCAGGCCGCCGAGACCGCTCTCAGCCTCGCGGCACGCGTGGGCCTGACTTCGATCACTGACATGGCCGACGCGTCGCATTTCGAGGTTTACGAGGAACTCCTCAAACAGGGCCGGCTGACGTGCCGGATGTCCGTCTATGTCCCGATCGAGGGAGTTGCTTTCTTCGGGCGTCTGAAATCGAAGACGGGTTCGGGCGGGGGATACCTGAGGATCGGCGGCCTGAAGGGGTTTATCGACGGATCGCTCGGGTCGTCCACAGCCCTGTTCTTCGACCCCTACACCGATGACCCGAACGCGCGCGGGATCCTGGCCCAGCAGATGTTTCCTGAAGGGATCATGGACGAGCGGCTCCTCGAGGCCGACCGGGCGGGTCTTCAGGTGGCGATCCATGCCATCGGCGATAAGGCCAATGCCGTCATTCTCGACCTGTTCGAAAAGACGATGCGGACCGACGGTCCGAGGGACCGACGCTGGCGGGTCGAGCACGCCCAGCATCTGCGCCCCTCCGACATCGCCCGCTTCGGCCGGATGGGCGTCATCGCCTCGGTTCAGCCCTATCACGCCAGCGACGACGGACGCTGGGCTGAGAAGAAGATCGGGCCGGATCGGATCAAGACGACCTACGCGTTTCGCTCGCTTCTCGACGCGGGGGCTCTGCTGGCCTGCGGCTCGGACTGGAACGTCGCGCCGCTCGATCCGCTCACCGGGATTTATGCGGCGGTCACCCGGAGAACGATCGATGGCCGAAACCCGGAGGGATGGGTTCCCGAGCAGAAGATAACCCTGGAGGAAGCCGTTCGCGGCTATACGGTCAACGGGGCTTTCACCGAGTTCGCCGAAAAGGACAAGGGCACGATCGAGTCGGGAAAGCTGGCCGACCTGGTCGTCCTGGATAAGAATATCTTCGCTCTCGGGCCGGACAGCATCCCTCAAGCTCGGTGCCGCCTGACCATGGTCGGTGGAAGCATCGTGTATGACTCGAGTCGGGCTTTTCAACGGCGGTGATGCGGCCGTGTCGGACGCCTAAAAGGCATAAAATATCAGAAGTTTGTTGATGAACGGACGCGATTTTGGTATGATGTCCTGTTTTTAAATGCCGCAACAAGGATTGAGGACAAAGACGGTCAGGGCCATCCTGCCGGCGGTGGGCTTGCGGCTTTCGTTTCCCTCGAAGTCCGACGGGCCGGAAAAGCGCTGAGGTACATTGCAGACGATCGACGACATCCTCAAGGGATTTAGCTCCGATAGGAAGGAGCTGATCACCATTCTCCATAGAGTTCAGGAAGCATTCGGCCATGTGCCTCCGGAAGCCTTTGCCGGGATCGCTCGGCATCTATGTATTTCTGAGAACGATGTCTTCGGAGTTCTGACTTTCTACCGGGCTTTCAGCCTTCAGCCCAAAGGTCGGCACGTGGTAAAGGTCTGCCTCGGAACGGCCTGCCACGTGCGCGGCGGGGCGCAGATTGCCGAGGAGGTCAGCCGGGAGTTATCGCTGCCGCCCGGCCAGACATCGCCTGACGGTTCGTTCACCCTGGAAACTGTCAACTGTCTGGGTTGCTGTGCCATCGGGCCGGTGGTCTTGATCGACGGAGATTATCACGGTAACGTCACCATTCATGGGGTCGGGGCGATCCTGGGTGGGTATCGCGGACCGGACAAGCCCGAGGCCTGTCCCGACCCGATTGGGGCTGATTCGCGGAATGTCTCAGGAGGGCAAGAACCCTAATGGTTGAAACAAAGAAACTCCACATCCAGGATTTGGCCAAAATCAGGGACAAGACCAGGGCAACACTGACGATTCGGGAGGGCGAGGGCCGGGCCAAGGTCACGGTCCACATGGGTACGTGCGGGATCGCCGCGGGCGCGCGGGACGTCATGGACGCCCTCCTGGACGAGATGCAAAAACACATGGTCAAGGACGTAATCGTGACGACCTCGGGCTGCGTCGGGTTGTGTAGCCGGGAGCCGATGGCCACGGTCGAGCTCAAAGGCCAGCCCCCGGTCAAGTACGTCGACCTCAATTCTCACAAGATGCGCCAGATCCTGGTCGAACACATCCTGGGCGGTAAGCCCGTGGTCGAGTACGCCCTGGCGGTTGGCAGCGAAACCATGTTCTGAGGAAAGTTTTTAATGCCCTATCGAGCTCACCTGCTTGTTTGCGCCGGCACGGCCTGCGTTTCTTACGGGTCCTTCAAGGTCAAGGAGGCCCTGGAAAAAGAGGTCCGGAAGCGCAACCTCCAGGATGAGGTCCTGGTCATCGCCACGGGCTGTAACGGCTTCTGCGAAAGGGGACCCATCCTCATGGTTCACCCCGACGGCGTCTTCTATCAGCAGCTCAAGGTCGAAGATATTCCCTTTCTTATCGAAGAGCACCTGCTGAAGGGGCGGCCCGTTAAGAAACTGATGTATGTCCCCCCCGCGGAAAAAGAGCCGATCCCCAAGATGAAGGACATCGAGTTCTTCAAACACCAGCGGCTCGTTGTTCTCCGCAACCGCGGCCGGATTGATCCGGAAAAGGTGGAAGAATACATCGCCTTCGATGGCTACGAGGCCATGGGCAAGGCCCTCTCGGGAATGACGGCCGAAGAGATTATTGCCAAGATCTCGGCCTCAGGTCTGAGGGGACGCGGCGGCGCTGGCTTTCCTACAGGGAAGAAGTGGGAGATATGCCGCCGGTCCAAGGGAACGCCCAAGTACCTCATCTGCAATGGGGACGAGGGCGACCCCGGTGCTTATATGGACCGGTCCGTCCTCGAGGCCGACCCCCACGCCGTCCTGGAAGGGATGGTCATCGGGGCCAAAGCCATAGGGGCCGAGAAGGGATTTCTTTACATCCGGAACGAATATCCCCTGGCGGTGAAGCGAGTCGAGATTGCTATCCGTCAAGCGAGGGATTACGGCTTGCTGGGGAAGAATATTCTCGGAACCGGGTTTGATTTTGATTTGGAGATCGTCCAAGGGGCAGGCGCATTCGTCTCCGGAGAAGAAACGTCCTTGATGGCCTCGATCGAGGGCCGTCGGGCCCTTCCCCGGCAGAGGCCGCCTTACCCGGCCGACTCCGGGCTGTGGGGCTGTCCGACCAACATCAACAACGTGGAAACCTGGGCCAATATTCCCCTCATTGTGAACAGGGGCGCTGCCTGGTTCGCCTCGATCGGGACGGAAAAGAGCAAGGGAACCAAGATCTTCTCCCTGGTCGGAAAGATTAATAATACCGGCCTGGTGGAAGTTCCCATGGGCATCACTCTGCGGCAGGTCATTTTCGATATCGGTGGAGGCATTAAAAATAACAAAAAGTTCAAAGCCGTCCAGACCGGCGGACCTTCGGGCGGATGCCTGCCCGCAGAAAAACTCGACCTGCCCATCGATTATGAAACACTCACCCAGGCAGGGTCGATCATGGGCTCGGGCGGCATGATCGTCATGGATGAAGACACCTGCATGGTCGACATCGCCCGCTATTTCCTGAATTTCACCCAGGAGGAATCTTGCGGCAAGTGCGTGCCCTGCCGGGTGGGCACACGGCAGCTCAATGATATCCTGACCCGAATCACCCGGGGCTTGGGCGAGCCGGCCGATTTGGACACACTGGAGAGCCTGGCCGAGACGATTACCGCGGGCTCGCTGTGTGGCCTGGGTCAGACCGCGCCCAATCCGGTGCTGACCACTTTGAGATACTTCCGCGACGAATACCGCGCGCACATTCGATCTCGGCTATATTGCAAAGAGTATTCTTCGCTCTGTTAGTATGTCTGCGCCATAGAAGAGGAGGTTTCGGTCTACATCGCGCTTGTCGCGCAGGGCGGATAAGGGGAAGATTATGACATCATCGGCAAGGACAACGGCTTACGAGCGGTCTGTGGTGGGGTCTGATATCATCGCTGCGAAGAGCGCTGCAAAGAGGGAGAATTCGGAGAGCCGATTTAGATCGGGGCTCTCAAGAGATTCGTCTGCGATTGGGCGAGGCAGAGCGGCTATGAGCGCGCGATTTCAGCGGCCGCGAGGAATGGCCGGCGGGTGGCCATCATCGGTAGTCTGGACAAGAGCTGTCCGGCCGGGGTGTGCAAGGCCTTGATCGCATATTATGTCCAGCCCGAGAAGTGTGTAGGCTGCCTGTTGTGCAAGAAGAATTGTCCCGTCGAGGCCATCTCGGGCGAGCTCAAGAAGGTCCACGTCATCGACCAGGGCAAGTGCGTCAAGTGCGGGGCTTGCTTCGATGTGTGTCCGGTCAAGGTGAGCGCCGTCGCCAAGTTGACCGGGAAAAAGAAGGATGAGGTTCTGGGCCGGAATGCGGCTGAGGGAGCAGGACGATGAAGCTCGTCATCGATGGCCGCCCATTCGAGGTCGAGGGCCGCCCGACCGTCCTGGAAGCCGCGCGAGAGGCGGGCATCGTCATCCCTCACCTGTGCGACCACTCCCGGCTTCACCCGTTCGGCGCCTGCCGGTTGTGTCTGGTCGAGCTCAAAGGCCGCCGGGGTTTTCCGCCGTCCTGCTGCACGGTCGTCGAGGACGGCATGGAAGTCCTTACTCAGACGCCGCGGCTTCAGAAAATGCGGCGCGAAATCCTGGAACTCATCCTCTCCGAGCACCCGTTCGCCTGTCTCATCTGCGCGGAGAAGGACTCCTGCCAGGACAAAAAATCCACCATCCGCAAGGTTTTCGAGGTCACGGGCTGCGTCCTGTGCTCAAACAACAACCGCTGTGAGCTCCAGGACGTAGTCAAGGCCATAGGCCTGGACAAGGTCCGCTTTTCAGCCGCCTACCGGAACAGCGACGTCCGGCGAGACGACCCGTTCTTCGACCGTAACTACAACCTCTGCATCCTGTGCGGCCGCTGTGTCCGGATCTGCAACGAGGTGCGGGGCGCCTCGGCCATCGCCTTCACCTGGCGCGGCTCGCAGGCCGTGATCGGCACGGCCTTCGACAGGCCTCTGACCAAATCGGGTTGCCAATTCTGCGGTGCCTGCGTCGATGTCTGTCCCACGGGTGCCCTGACCGAGCGCGCGTCCAGGCCGGACGAGATTGCCCAACGCTGGGCGGAGACCGTGTGCGGGATATGCGGCAGCGGCTGCCGGTTGTCGGTGGGGACTAAGGGGCATGCCGTCGTGACGGTCCTGCCGTCCGATAAGGGACCCGCCAACCGAGGCCAAGCCTGCGTCCGGGGACGTTTTCTCGTCCGCGAGCTCGCGTCCACGACGAAACGAATTCTCAAGCCCCATGTCCGGAAAGGGGAGGAACTGGTCGAAGCGACATGGGATGAAGCTTTGCAGACGGCAGCCGAAAAACTCAAGGGCCGGTCGGGTTCCGAGGCGGCGCTCATCACCTCACCCCAAGTCGGACTCGAAGACCTCTTCCTGGCTTACAGGTTCGGCCTCGATGTCCTGAAGACCAAGCATATTACCGGCGCCGCCGACCATTCGGGATTGTGGGCTTTTGCTTCGTTCCTCAACGGGGCGTGTGTCGATTCCAGCCTCGATATTTCGCCGGAAGATATCGGCCGAGCCGAAACGATTCTGATCTGCGGCGAAGAACCCGCCGCCTCGCAGCCCATGGTCTGGCTCCAAATCTATCAGGCCGTCGGCCGCGGCGCCAAGCTCGTGCTGATCAACACTGAGAATACGGCCGCCGCTCGGGTAGCCGCCGCCAGCCTGAAAGTCAAGCCCGGCTACGCCGCAGCGGTGCTCGGGTCCATGGCCAAGCATATCCTCGAGACACGAAAGGCGGCTGGGCTGGATAAGGCCCCCGGCTTCAAGAAGTTCCGGGAAGCGCTGCAAAAAGCCCCTGTGCTCGCTGAGAAAGAGACGGGAGTTGGGGCTGATGATATCCTCAGAGCGGCCCGCCTGCTCGGCTCCTCGAGGGAATCCATTATCTTTTTCGGTCCCTCGTTTGCCCGCGAGAAAGAATCGCTCGGCTTGGCCGCCCTCTGGAACCTGGCGGTTCTAACAGGCGCTCACCTCCTCCCGACAATCCAGGAGAGTAATTTGAGAGGAGAATTTGAGTTGCGCCGAAGCCTGAAAGTCCAGGCCTGCTCCTTTGCCGAAACGCTCGAATCCGTACGGCAAGGCAAAATCAAGTCCTTATATCTTGCGGGCCCCGCGCCACAAGTTGACCGGAGCGGTCTCGAGGTGCTGATCGTCCAGGATTCCCACTGGAGTCGGAATGCCGAGCAGGCCGATGTCGTTTTTCCCGCCGCCACGTTTCTTGAAGCGGGAGGGACTTTTATTAATTGGGAAGGAAGAGTCCAGAGGTCCGGTCCGGCCATCGACTCGGCCGGCGAATCCCGGCCTGATTGGCAAATATTGAATCAATTGGCCGAAGTCATGGGAGCCGGCGAGTTGAATTTTAAAAACGTCACCGACGTCCAAAAAGAGATTGAAAAACTCACTCCGTCTCTGAAAGGATTGTCCCGAGCTGAGTCCGACCCTTTTTTTGTAGCAGAAGCGAAGACGTCGCAAACTCGTAAGTTCATACCCATGCCCGTGAAGCTCTCCGAACCGGAGGGCGGCGGGGCATATCCTCTGCTGCTCACCCTGAGCTATGGGCTCGACTATTACAGGAGTTATGACTTCAGCCGCGAGGTCAAGGGATTGAGGGCCTTCCGCGATTCGGCCTGGGTGATGATTCATCCCGAAGATGCTGCCGCCGCCGCAATTTGCAACGGCGAACCGGTTGTCGTGGAAACGGGCCCTCATTCGATCACCGGACTGGCCCGTCTGACCGAGGCCGTGAGCCGGGGGACGATTCGGGCGACCCTGGTGATTTCGGCCGGGGCGGGGCTTGATCTCTGGGGCCGGACGCCGGTTCCGGCCAGGATTCGCAAAGGATAACCATGGCCAAAGTTCTCCATAGGCAAAGGCTGGTCCCCAACATCCATTGGCTTGAGCTCCAGGCTCCCGAGGTCGCGGTCAAGTGCCAGCCAGGCCAGTTCGTCATCATCATGCCCGATGAGCGTGGGGAGCGCATCCCTCTAACCATCGCCGATTGGGACTCAAAGCAGGGCACGGTCAGCGTCGTTTTCATGTGTGTGGGAACCTCCACCCACAAGCTTTCGCTTCTCAACCCGGGCGACGAGATACCGGTCTTCGTCGGGCCGCTCGGCCGGCCGAGCGAGATTAAAAACTTTGGGACGGTCATATGCGCCGGAGGATGCTTCGGCATCGCCGCCATCCATCCTATCGCCCGGGCCCTCAAGGCCGCCGGGAACCGGGTGGTGACGCTCCTCGATGTCAAGGCCAACTATTTGTTGTACTGGGAGGATAAACTGCGCGCCGTGAGCGACAGCCTGCACGTTTCCGCCCGGGATGAATTTTTCAACACCAAGGACTACATCCCCCGCAAGCTTGAGTCGCTGTTGGAGCAAGAGAGCGATGCCTCCCTGGTTGTGGCCATCGGCTGCACCTACTTGATGTATCGCTGCGCCGAGGCGACCAAGCCCCGGGGCGTCAGGACCATGGTCAGCCTCAACCCCATCATGGTTGACGGGACGGGCATGTGCGGGGCCTGCCGAGTGACCGTGGCCGGGCAGACGAAATTCGCCTGTGTCGACGGCCCGGATTTCGACGGACACCAGGTCGATTGGAACGAGCTCTTTGCCCGGCGGAAAGCGTATTTTGAGGACGAGATCCGGTCGATGTGTTCCTGGGAAAAGGAGGTCTATCCCTGACCGGACGGGGAAGGCCGAGCGGATGAAGGTTTTGGATGGCTGAAGAGAAAGAAGAGAAGAAAGAGCTCGCGCCCGAACTCAAGGAGCGCCTCAAAGCCGGGTTCGAGCTCGAATGGCGCAAGGACTTGCGGAAGTCCGTCCCGGTCAAGGAGCGGATGAAGATCCCGCGCCGCAAGATGCCGGAGCGCGAGCCCGAAGAGCGGAACCGCGATTTCGAAGAAGTCAACCGGGGGCTGTCAAGCGAAGAGGCGGTGCTCGAAGCAAGGCGATGCCTCGACTGCGCCAACCCCCAGTGCGTCCTGGGCTGTCCGGTGGCCATTGACATCCCCGGGTTCATCAAGCTCATCGAGTCCGGGGAATTCGAGGCCGCCGCCCGCAAGCTCAAGGAGACGAACAGCCTGCCGGCCATCTGCGGCCGCGTCTGTCCCCAGGAATCGCAGTGCGAGGAAGTTTGCACCCTGAAGAAATCGACGGGTGTCTCCGTGGGCATCGGCAACTTGGAGCGGTTCGCGTCCGATTACGAGCGCCAGACGGGCCGCGTCTCGCTTCCGACCGTCGCTCCGCCGACGGGCAAGAAGGTCGCCGTCATCGGCGCCGGACCGGCCGGATTGACCGTCGCGGGCGAGCTCGTCAAGAAGGGTCACCGGGTAACGATCTTCGAGGCCCTGCATATCCCCGGCGGAGTGCTCGTGTACGGCATCCCGGAGTTTCGGCTGCCCAAAGCCATCCTCAAGGCCGAGGTGGATTATCTCTGCCGGCTGGGGGCCGAGCTCCGCACGAACTTCGTCGTGGGCAAAACGGCCACGCTCGACGATCTGAAAGCCCAGGGTTACCAGGCCTTTTTCATCGGCGTGGGCGCCGGGCTGCCTAATTTCATGAAGATCCCCGGCGAGAACCTGATCGGCGTTTATTCGGCCAATGAATACCTGACCCGGGTTAACCTCATGCGGGCTTATGACTTCCCCAACCACGACACGCCCGTGGTCCTGTCCAAGCGGGCGGCCGTCATCGGCGGCGGCAACGTGGCCATGGACTCGGTGCGTACGGCTCGGCGCCTCGGCGCGGAGCGGGCCATGATCATCTACCGCCGCAGTCGTCAGGAAATGCCGGCCCGTGCCGAAGAGGTCAAACACGCCGAGCAGGAGGGGATCGAGTTCCATTTTCTGACCGTCCCGATCCGCTATTTCGCCGACGACCTCGGACGTGTCAAGGCCATGGAATGCCTGCGAATGGAGCTCGGCGAACCCGATTCCTCGGGACGGCGCCGTCCGGTCCCGGTGCCCGGCTCGGAATTCACGAGCGACGTGGACATGGTGGTCTGCGCCATCGGGCAGAGCCCCAACCCGCTTCTGATCCAGACGACGCCCGGGCTCAAGGTGGGCAAATGGGGCAATATCGACGTCGACTGGAAGACCATGGCCTCCAGCCTGCCGGGAGTCTATGCCGGTGGAGACATCATCCGCGGAGGGGCGACGGTCATCCTGGCCATGGGCGACGGACGCGCGGCGGCAGAGGAAATGGACCGCTTTTTACGGCAATCGTAAACTTGGGATTCATGCTAGCATGAGTGCCATCTTCGTCTGATCGGAAAAGACCCCATGCGCCAGCCCGAGCTCTTCCCGCCGGAGAAAGGCCATATCGGAACGGACGAGTCCGGCAAGGGCGATTACTTCGGGCCGCTCGTCGTGGCCGGGATCTTTTTGCCCGACGGTCAGGACGAAGTCCTGCGGGAGCTGGGGGTCAAGGACAGCAAGCGGACTTCGGACAACCGCGTCCGGCAGCTCGCGGCCGTGATCAGGTCGGGCTACACGCATTCAGTCGTGGCCATCGGTCCGGAAAAATACAACGCGCTCTACGATAAGCTCCGGAACCTGAACCGTCTCCTGGCCTGGGGCCACGCCCGGGTCATCGAGAACATCCTCGAGTCCACGCGCGCCGGGCTGGCCCTCACCGACCAGTTCGGGGACGAGAGGTTCGTCCTCGAGGCGCTGATGAAGAAGGGCCGGACGATCGAGCTCGTCCAGAAGGTCAGGGCCGAAGAGGACATGGCCGTAGCCGCGGCCTCGATCCTGGCCCGGGCCGAATTCCTCCATCGCCTCGGATTGCTCGGACGGGACATGGGCATGGATCTGCCCAAGGGTTCCTCGCCCGCGGCCGAAGCGGCCGGCCGGGAGCTCATCAAGCGGCACGGGCCCGATATCCTCCGCAAGGCGGCCAAGGTCCACTTCAAGCTGACGGAGCGGGTCCTGGGCGGGTGAATGATGGGCACTGACGCCTCGTCTTCAAGTCAACCACAGCCCGGGCCTCCGCGGAATCGCGTCTGAGGAATAGAACCCGATGCCCGGAGTCCTGAAAATCGTCCTGGTCATCATCGGCCTGCTCCTTCTCATCCGGAAGAAGTGGGACCTGGGTCTAGTGCTGTTTCTCGGCGCGTCGCTCACGGCCGTTCTGTTCTGGATGTCCCTCAGGGACTTCGGCCGCGATGTCCTCCGCGCCGCCGTGGCCGCTGAGACCCTGAGCCTCGTCGGGGTCTTCTGGCTCGTCATCTACCTCGGCCGTTTCCTCCAGGAGAAGGGCCACTTCCGGGTCATGGTGGACAGCCTCAAGCATCTGCTCCCGGAAGCTCGGCTCATGCTGGCCCTGCCCCCGGCCGTAATCGGCTTCCTGCCCATGTTCGCCGGAGCGATGATGTCCGCGCCCATCGTGGAAGAAGCGGGCCGGCGTTTCGATCTCAGCCCGGCCTGGAAGACCTTTTTCAACTATTGGTTCCGGCACATCTGGGAATATTGCTGGCCGCTCTATCAGAACCTCATCATTGCCGCCGCCATCACCGCCGTGCCCATCGGCCGTATCTGCCTCCATCAGCTCCCCTTCACTGTCCTGGCCGCGACCGTCGGCCTCATCCTGCTGTTCAGGCATGTCCCGCCGGCGGAGCACGAGCGGCCTGCGGGCGGCAAAGGGGGGGCCCTGGCCAAGCTCGTGATGAGCTTCTGGCCGATCCTTCTGGCCATCGTCCTGATCTTTGTCCTGAAGCTCAGCATGCTCCTATCGCTGGGCATCTCCGCGCTGGCGACCCAGCTCGCCTCGCGCTTGAGTTTTAAAGAACGCGGCGCTCTGCTCCTTAAAAGCCTGGATTGGAGGGCGGCGGTCCTCATCGTTTCGGTCATGGTCTTCAAGAGGATTCTCGAGACATCGGGCGCGCTGGCGAGCGTGACGCACGCCTTTCCTCCTCAGGGGGCCGGAGCCTATGTTCTGCTTTTCGCTGCGCCCTTCCTCATGGGATTCTTGACGGGAGTCAACCAGGCCTTCGTGGCCATCTCTTTTCCCATGCTCATGCCCATTTTCGGCGAAGCACATCCGGACATCGTCCTCATCGTCTTCGCCTATGTCAGCGGGTTCGTGGGCATCCTCCTGTCGCCGGCGCACCTCTGTCTGGCGACGACCCTGGACTATTTTCATGCGGAGCTAAAGGACGTTTACCGGATCATGCTCGTGCCGGCTTCCGTCGTGTTCGCCGGGGCGTTCCTGGCCCTGCTCGTCTTTCGGATTCTCTAGGGAACCCCGTGCGGCATCGGAGGGCGAAGGATCCGCGTCATGCGCGCGTTCTCTTTTGAGCCTTGTGCAAACCAGGCCGATCAGATAAGAATAGGAAGCCGGTGCCGATGGCCGGCGCGGACACGGGAGCACACGCGGTGCGGTCCTAGAGGAAATGTCTGAGGGAGTCCCAGCATGACCGTTCGGCTCTATTTTGATGATTCGTATCTCACCGATTTCGAAGCGCAAGTCACTTGCCGCGAAACGCGCGAAGGACGGCCCACGCTCGTCCTTGATCGCACGGCTTTTTACCCCGAGTCGGGCGGCCAGCCCGCGGACCGCGGCATGATCGAGGGGGCGCAGGTTCTCGACGTCCAGGAGGACGGCGAGGATATCGTTCACGTCCTGGAGAAAGAGGTCGGTCGGGACAAGGTCCGCGGCCGGGTCGATTGGCCCCTGCGCTTCGACCGCATGCAGCAGCACTCGGGCCAGCACATCCTGTCCCAGGCGTTCGTCGAGGTTCTCGCGGGCGAGACGCGTTCTTTTCATCTCGGCGACGAGGTTTCAACCCTGGAGATCGGCCTGGGCCAGGTCGCCGAGCCCGACTTGGAGCTTGTCGAGCGGCGGGCCAACGCCGTCGTCTTCGAGGACCGGCCGGTCAAGACCTATTTTGTTTCGGGCGATCGGATCGCGGAGGTGCCGCTCCGCAGGCCTCCCAAGAAGGAAGGAACGCTCCGCATCGTCGAAGTCGAGGGCTTTGATCATTCGGCCTGCGGGGGAACGCATGTCCGCCGGACCGGTGAGGTCGGCCTCGTCAAGATCACCCGCTGGGAAAAGATCCGGGGAAACGTCCGCTTCGACTTCGTGTGCGGCGGACGGGCCCTGTCGGACTACGCCCGGAAGAACCGAAGCCTCCGGCAGCTCGGCGGGCTGTTCTCAGCCGCCGAAAAGGATGTTCCCGCCGCGGTCGAGAAAACGCTGGCCGACCTCAAGGCCCAGAAGAAAGCCTCTCGAGCCCTGCAGGAAACCCTGGCCGGATACGAAGCCAGGGAGATCATTGCGGCGGAGCCCGGGCCGGTCATTCGCCGGGTGTTCACTGACAAGTCGGCTGAAGAGGTGAAGCTCCTGGCCCTGAAGGTCACCCGCGCGGCATCCCGTCTGGCGCTCTTCGCCTCGGTCGGCAAACCCCAGAGTCATGTCATCCTGGCCCGGAGCGAGGGGGTGAAGGTCGACTTGCGCGAGTTCGCTCCCATTGTCTCCGCGCTTGTCAAGGGCAAGGGAGGCGGCGGTCCCAGTCTGGTTGAGATCGTCACTCCGGACCCGTCCCGGGTCGAAGAGGCCCTGACCAAAGTCAAGGAGTCTCTTGCGGCCAAGAACCTGGGCCTGGAATAGAATCTTGCGAGGGCGGGTTTGAATGCGGGCGGCACTTTTCATTCGCCGCAAGAAGAATCCGGCGGGCTGTCTTTGGGCGCTCTGAGGTGTTTGTCCGGTCCGGCCGAGTCCGGTCACGTTCGGAGACGATCTTTTCTGCGCCTCGCGGTCGTCATTGACCGGGGCGACAAGTTCCCAGCGGCGTTCATTCCTCCTCCGAACTGCCGCCGGAAAAGAGCCAGGAGAATCGGATGGCCCAGGATGGATTGATGGCGAGATGCGAGGTCATCAAATCGCTCACGCCGGTCAGGTTGAGCTTCATGGACAGCGGCCGATAGATGAACTCGACCATGAGGCCCCAGGGGTTGTCCCCGTAGGAAAAGGCCAGTCCCGCAGAGAGCGTCGCGGCCGGCTTGATCAGGGGCGTCCAATTTCCGGCGTCCACCAAGCTGCCCCCGGCCTGGGCGGAGAGGGTCAGGCGGACCGGAAAGCGGCCCACGCCGAACGTCGGGAGCTGAGGGAAGTATCGGACGCCGACCTGCAGGTCGACGACGCTCACGGTGTTCACCGATTCGAGGGCCAGGTTCTTTGCCGGGAAGCGCTCGTAGCTTACGCTGATCAGCCATTTGATGCTCCCCGGATAGCCCGCCAGCATGCCCACGCCGAACCCGAGAAAGGAATCCTTCTGGGTGAATCCCTTATCAGGGTTGCTGATGTTCTCTTTTCCGAGAAGCTCGACATGAACAGGGAGGAACATCAGAACAGGCCGATAGGGGACCTGACCGATCGGAACCGGAGCTGAATCCTGGGCGGCGGCCGAAAGGGCCAGGGCTATAAGGACGAAAGCTGGGATGAACACGCGCTTCATGGGGACCTCCGTTCGTTGACTGCGCCAAAAAACATATCGGCCTAGATACTAGCATAAACGCGGAATAAGTCCACTCCGTTTCAACCCGGAGGGGGTGCGCACGACTGGAGATGACGGGACTTCCGAGGGATTCGGATTATTCGTAGCGCAGGGAAACGATGGGATCGACCCGGGAGGCCTTGCGCGCGGGGAAGATACCGAAGAACAGGCCCACTCCGATCGAAACGGACAATCCCAACCCCACCGACCAGAGCGTCACCGAGGCCGGGAGAGGCGTGGCCGCCCGGACGAGGACGGCAATGCCGAACCCAACCAGGATGCCCAGGATCCCGCCCAAGCCCGTCAGGAACATGGCCTCGATCAGGAACTGCCTCATGATGTCCGAGGACCGGGCGCCCAGGGCCTTGCGGATGCCGATCTCCCGGGTGCGCTCCTTGGCCGAGACAAGCATGATGTTCATCACTCCGATGCCGCCGACGAGCAGGCCGATCGAGGAGATGACGATCATGACCAGGTAGGCCGCGCCGGTGATCTGGTTGTAGAGCTGGAGGATCGTGTCCTGGGTGAAGACGGCGAAATCGCTCGGCTTGCCGAAGGGCACTTTGCGCCGGGCCCGGAGGAGGTTCGTGATCTGCTCGATCGTCTCCGGGATGACCCCGTGCTGACGGGGCGTGGCGATGATCTCGATATAGGACCTGTCGTAGGGATAGTACTTCATCAGGGTCGTGATGGGCATTCCTACGAAATTATCCCGGCTCTGACCGAACATGCTCCCCCGCTTCTGGAGCGAGCCCACGACCAGGAACTTCTCCGGGCCGACCCGGATCTCCTTGCCGATCGGGCTGGAGTGGGGGAAGAGGGTGTCGGCCAGCTCGCTGCCCAGGACACAGACCCGGGTGTTGTGCTGGACGTCGGAGGCGGAGATGAAGCGCCCCTCCCTGGGCTGGTACGCCTTCAGGACCTCGGTGAACTGTTCGTTCAGACCCAGGACCATCGACTCCTCGGACTTGATGTTCTCATACTTGATGCTGATGGTCTCGAAGGGGTCGACGGCCATATCCACGGCCACGGCTTTCACGAGGGGGCAATCCCGTTCGATGGCCTGGGCATCCTCGTAGCTCAGGTTCTTCCTTTGGCGTTCTTCCTCCGTCATGCGGCCGACCCTGAACCCGGGCTGGAACTTGCTGATGATGATCAGGTCCGAGCCGGTCGATTCGAGCTCCGACATGAAGCTGCGATTCAGACCCTGGATGACCGAGACCATGCCGATGACGGTCATGACCCCGATGAGGATGCCCAGTAGGGTCAGGAACGAGCGGAGCTTGTGCGAGCGGATGGAATCCCAGGCCATGGCCACGATCTCGCGGAGGATGCCGATCCTGATCATTGTTCCGACCTCAGGGCCTCGATGGGGTCGAGCTTGGCCGCGCGGTTGGCGGGGTAGATGCCGAAGAACAGGCCGATCGAAGCGGACATGAGGATGGCCAGGATCACGGACATGGGCTCCAGCCGCGAAGGCAGCGAGGTGGCGGCCGTGACGATCTTGGCCAGGAGAACCCCGAGCAGGATGCCGATCAGGCCGCCCGCGGCCGAGATGGCCGACGATTCGATCAAGAACTGAAGGAGGATGTCCCGGCGCTTGGCTCCCACGGCTATCCGGATCCCGATCTCCTTGGTCCGCTCCGTGACCGAGACGAGCATGATGTTCATGACCACGATCCCGCCCACGATCAGGGAAATGGCGGCGATGGCGATCATGGCGAAGTAGATGCCCCCGGTGGCCGTCTTGTAGAGCGAGATGAACGTATCCGAGGTCTGGAAGGAGAAATCGTCCGGCTTATCGAAGGTCACGTGCCTCTTGGAGCGGAGGACGGTCCGGACCTCTTCCTGGGCGCGGGCCATATCGTCCTGGCTGGCGGTGTGAATGCTGATCGTGATCGTCCGGCGTGAGCCGTAGATCTTCTGGAAGGTCGTGATGGGGATGCGGACGAAGTTGTCCTGGCTGAAGCCCAGCATCTTGCCCTTTCGCTGGCCGAGGCCCACGACCTGGAAGTTGTCGGCGCCGACCTTGAGCCACTTGCCCAGGGGGTCGAGCCCGGCGAACAGCCCGTCGGCGATGTCCGCGCCGATGATGCACACGTTGCGGGCGTGGTCCACATCCTCGCGCTGGAAGTGGCGGCCCTGGTCCAGCTCCAGGACCGAGCCGATCAAATGGCTGTTCGAGGTCACCCCGCGGATCTCCACGTCCTTGAGGCTCTTGCTCCGGTACTTGACCGTGCCGTTCGTGCTGACGTTGGCCCCGACGAGCTCGCAGGACCTGCATTTCTCGCGGAGCAGGTTCATATCGTCCAGGGTCAGGTCCTTGCGCTTGAGCTGTTCCTTGAAGTCCTTGAGGGACGTGCCCACGAAGGAGAACTTGGAGACGGCGAAATCGTTAGCCCCGTAGAAGGACATCTTGGTGTAAACGTAGTTGTTCAGCCCCTGAATGACCGAGATTACGGCGATGACCGTCAGGACGCCGATGATGATCCCGAGCAGGGTCAAAAAGGTGCGCAGCTTGTTGCCCCACAGGGAGGCCATCCCCATGGACAGCGATTCTCTTACGTTGATATTGGCCATTTGTCTCGGTCCTTAATAATAATGTATACGAGCCCCCGTTTCAAAAGTTTCGAGTGGGCGGGCACGTATTTCCCCCGGCGGCGCTGTTTCTTGACAATTTCTGCCCGAAAAGGACAAAATGAAAAGGATCGCATGTCGGAAGCCCGAAAGATCGCCTGTCTTTATTTCGAGGAGCCGGGACCGCTCAATACCCGGGCAACCCTCGAACGCGCCGCCGAGCGCGCCGCGGAGTTGGACGTGCGGAGCATCGTTGTGGCCTCGTCCTCGGGCCGGACGGGGATGCTGGCCGCCGGACTTTTCCCGGGCCGCAACCTCGTCGTCGTGACGCATTCGACGGGTTTCGCCCAGCCCGATGTTCAGGAGATGCCGGCCGAGTCCCGTCGAGCACTGGAGCAGGCCGGGGCCAGGGTCCTTACCGCCCAGCACGCCCTGGGCGGCGTCGGCCGGGCCGTCCGCAAGAAGCTGGGGACCTATGAGGTCGACGAGATCATGGCCTTCACCCTCCGCGTTCTCGGCCAAGGTAGCAAAGTAGCCGTCGAGGTCTCACTCATGGCCGCCGACGCGGGGCTCGTATCGACCCGGGAGCCCTGCATCGCCGTGGGCGGGACGGGCGGCGGCGCCGACACGGCCCTCCTCCTCCGGCCGGCCAACGCCCAGAATTTCTTTGACCTTCGGGTCATGGAATTCCTGGCCAAGCCGAGGCAGTGGTGAGCCCTCGATCCTCAAGGATTACCCAAGGAGTCATTGATGGTCCAGAAGAGAATCGTCCCGCTAATCATCGTTCTTTCCCTTCTCGTGTCCGTGCCCAGCGTGTTCGGACAAGTCGGCTTGTACGGCGGGTTCTTCGGCGGCTACTCGTCGCAGAAGCCGAGCCTCCCGGACGCGAGCACTCTGTTCAACACGAACACCACGTTTTGCTACGGCTTGCGCCTAGGGGTGAAGATCCTGATGATCGACATCGAGGGCACCTATATGCAGGCCTCCCACAACATCAACTGGCAGAGCGGCCTCCTTCCGGATTGGAACGGAAGGCAAGTGGATTATAATTATGTCGGGGTTAACCTGAAGTATCTCTTTTCCTTGCCCGTGATCACTCCTTACCTGACCGTCGGGTACGGCTATTACTCGGCCAGCATCTGGCAGAAAGACAAGGGCAGTGACGGCGGCTGGAATTTCGGCGGCGGGCTCGAAGTCCGCCTGGGCAAACGGATCGGGATCGTCGTCGAGGGAAAATACCACCACGCCGTCGTGGACCTGAATATCCTGCACTTCCAGCTGGGTCTGGGCGATTTCACCCTGACCGGAGGCCTGAACGTCTACCTCTTCTAGCCCGCTCGCGTCGCCCGTAGATTCCCGATGACCATCCGCCTCAACAAGTTCCTGGCCCGGGCCGGGATCGCCTCCCGTCGGGAGTCCGATCGGCTCATCAGCGCGGGCCGGGTCAAGATCAACGGCCGGGTCGTTTCCGAGCTGGGAACCCAGGTAGACGAGGAACGCGACCGCGTCGAGGTGGCCGGCCGGACCGTTCCCGCCCGTCAACGGATGGTTTACATCCTGCTGAACAAGCCGGCCGGGTTGCTCGTGACCATGAAGGATCCCCTGGGCCGGCCGACGATCCGAAAGCTTCTGCCCGGATTGCCTCCGGGAGTCGTCCCGGTGGGACGGCTGGACTTCGACAGTGAAGGTCTCCTCCTTCTGACGAATGACGGTGAGCTGGCCTTTCGTTTGACGCATCCCCGCTATGAGGTCCCCAAGACATACATCGTCCGTGTCGACGGTCCGATCGAACCGGAAGCCGTCGCCCGCTTGGCCAAGGGCGTCGTCCTCGAGGGGGTCAAGGCCGTCCCCGACAAGGTCGTCCTGCTCGAAAGCGGCACGGGGCACACTCAATTGCGGGTCGAACTCCATGAAGGGCGGAACCGGGAGGTTCGGCGGATGATCGAAGCGGTCGGCCGTCGAGTGACGAAGTTGAGGCGCGTGGCTTTGGCCGGGCTGACCCTGAGGAACGTCCCCTGCGGCGAGTGGCGGACGCTCACCGGCCGCGAGGTCTCATCTCTCCAGAAAATGGTCGGGCTGACCGGCCCTCGCCGCCCGCCGGGCGAATAGCCGACGGCCCGGGGCTGGCCCGATCAATCGGACTTTTCCGGAGCCGAACCCGCTTCCTTGAGCGTCTGAGCCAGACGCTGGAGCTCCTGATCGACGAGGAAGTGGACCGTTCCCTCCTCGAAGCTGCCGTCCTCTTGGCGTGCCCCGGCCTTCACTCCGGTCAGGATCTCGATGCCGCGGTCGATGGAGTCAACGGGGTAGATGTGGAACCGGCCTTTCTTGACGGCCTCCACGACCTCCGGCCGGAGCATCAGGTTCTGGACGTTCTGGTGAGGCATGATGATCCCCTGGGTCCCGGTCAGGCCTTTGGACTTGCAGACGTCGAAGAAGCCCTCGACCTTCTCGTTGATCCCGCCGATGGGCTGGATTTCTCCCATCTGGTTCAAGGAGCCGGTCACGGCCAGGTCCTGGCGCAGGGGGAGCCGCGACAGGCTGGACACGATGGCGTAGACCTCGGTCGAGGAGGCGCTATCGCCGTCGACCCCGCCGTAGCTCTGCTCGAAGGCGATGCTGGCCGACATGGACAGGGGCTTGTTCTGAGCGTACTGGCCGCGAAGGTATCCGGCCAGGATGAGCACGCCCTTGTTGTGGGTCCGGCCGCTCAGGTCGGCCTCGCGCTCGATGTTGATGATGCCCGTTCGCCCGACCGAGGTCTGGGCCGTGATGCGAGTCGGCTTGCCGAAGGCGAACTGGCCCATGTCGTAAACGGACAGGCCGTTGACCTGGCCGACCACGGCTCCCTGGGTGTCGATAAGGATGCTGCCCTCATCGATCATCTCCTGGATCTTGTCCTCAATGAGGCTGACCCTCTCGAACCGTTCCAGGACGGCCCGGTCCACGTGCTTGCGCGTGACCGTGTCCTTCTTGTCCTTCGTCGCCCAGTAGCTCGCCTCGCGGATCACATCGGCGATGATATTGAACCGGGTGGAGACCTTCTTCTGGCGACCGGCCACCCGGGTGCCGTACTCGATCACCGCGGCGATGCCCTCCCGGTCGAAGGCGTTCAGCCCGTCCTCCTTGCAGATCTTTTGGATGAAGCTGGCGTAGTCGCCCACGGTCTGGTCCGTCTTATCGATCTCGGAATCGAACTCGGCCTTGATCTTGAAGATCTTGCGGAACTCCGTGTCCATGAAATAGAGGAGGTTGTAGATCTCGTCCTCGCCGATCATGACCACTTTGACGTTGACCTTGATGGGCTGGGGCTTGAGACTCTTGGGGCTGAAGAGGAACAGCGAAGCGAAATTCTGGATCTCGAAGGTCTGGTTGCGGAGGGTCCTTTTCAAGGTAGGCCAGACTCCCGATTCGACGAGCGCGTCCAGGGCGTTGATGATGAGATATCCGCCGTTGGCCTTGAGGAAGGAGCCGGCCTTGATCCGGGTGAAATCGGTCTGCCAGGCGCCGAAGCGGGCGGGCGCGGATTCGATCGAGCCGAAAAGGTTCATGTAGCTCGGGTTGTTCTCGATGATCACCGGGGCGTGGGTCATCTCGCTGTTGTCCACGAGAAGGTTGACCCGGTATTCGAGGAAGGGGTCGATGAGCTCCCGTTCCCGCTCGGGAACCTCGTCCTCCTTCTTGGGTCCCTTGAACAGGTCGATGTTCTTGATGAGGTTATCCTCGACCTCGCCGAAATAATCGACGGTTTGGGGGTAGGGGAAATCGGCGCGCAGGCCGTTCACTCCGTCGTTGATGACCGGAGTGATCGCCTCTTCGTCCCAGGACTTGAGGTGGGTCCGGGTGTCCTCCTCTATGTCCCGCAGGCTGCCGAAGACCTGCTCCAGCTTGTCCGATAGCTCGTCGTAGCGTTTCTTCAGGTCGTCCAGGGCCTCGGGCGGGAACTTCTTGTCCTTGACCAGGGCTTCCAGCTTGGGGAAGGGGGTGGGCACGCCCTCGATCACCGGGATGAGGTCGGGTTTGACGAACAGGCCCATCTGGACCTGGATCACCGAAAACCCCTTCTGGGCCACTTCGTCCTCGAAGGCTTTGAGGATGTTCTGCTGCTGCTTCTGGTGGGACTCGATGATCTCGTTCCGCCGGCCGGAGTAGTACTGGCTCTTGACCAGTTCGGGCACGTTCTGCTTGAGGCGATCGATGAGCTTGTTCAGGCTCTCGACGAAAAGCTTGCCCTTGCCCGCGGGCAGGACGATCAGCCGCGGCTCGTCGGTGTTCTTGAAGTTGTTGACGAAGAGGATGTCATCGGGGATGGGTTCGCCCTTCTTCAACCGCTCCAGAAGCTGCTTGATGGTCGTGGTCCGGCCCGTGCCGACCATGCCGCTGATGAAGATGTTGTAGCCCAGGGTCTTGATGTCCAGGCCGGTCTTGAGCGACCGGAGGGCCCTCTGCTGGCCGATGATCTCCGCGCAGGGCTCATACTGGGAGGTGGTGGGAAAAAGGATCTTGTCCGCGGGGCAGGTCCAGCGAAGCTTATTGGGAGTGAGTTCCGGAAACTTGTCCGCCTTCTTGAGGTCCATGAAGATCTCCTTTGCCGCGCAGGCCGTCGGGATGAACATTTTTGCATAGATATCGGGGAAAAACAACCCGTGAAAACTCGTGCAAATCGGCGGATGATTTGCTACAATGGGGCGAACATCGGAGGCTTATGCCGTGGACACTGAGATTCGCATCGATAAAGTCAGAACCCGAAGAGAGTTCAAGCTCTACCGCGATTTTCCCCGCGCCGTCTATAAGAATGACTCGAACTGGGTCCCGCCTCTGAACATGGATTTCAAGGAAAAGCTGGACAGGAAAAAGAATCCCTTCTTCGAGCACGCCGACCGCGAGCTGTTCCTGGCCTATCGCGGCAATCGCGTCGTGGGCCGCGTCCTGGGCATCGTCGATGACAACCACAACGCGTTTCATGACGAAAAGGTCGTTTTCTTCGGACAGTACGAGAGCTTCAACGAGCCGGACGTGACCAGGGCTCTGCTCCACGCGGTCGCGGCCTGGGGCCGCGACAAGGGCATGACCATCCTCCGGGGGCCGGTCAATATCTCCCTGAACGACGAATGCGCCATGCTCATCGAGGGCTTCGATTCCCCTCCCGCGGTCATGATGCCGTACAACCCCGAGTATTACAACGACCTCATGGGTCAGTTCGGCCTGGTCAAGGCCAAGGACCTTCTGGCTTTCATAATGCACCGTGACCACAAGACGGTCGCCGACGTCAAGACCATCGTCGACAAGTTCCAGCGCGAGAGCAAGATCACCGTCCGCCCATTCACCATGAAGGAATGGAAGCGGGAAGCGGAGATCATCAAGTTCCTCTACAACAACGCCTGGGAACGGAACTGGGGCTTCGTCCCCTGGACGGAGCGCGAGATGGACCATATGGTCAAAACTCTCCGGCCCCTGGGCGACGCGGACATCATCGGCATCGCCGAGGATGAAGGCAAGCCCATCGGCTTCGGGTTCGCTTTCCCCAACTACAACGAAGTCCTGATCAAGATGAACGGCCGACTGACGCCCTTGTCCATGCTCAAGTTTCTTTGGCTGCGGAAACGAATCAAGGGGGTCCGCATCCTGGTCTTCGGCGTCCTTAAGCCCTACCGCCTGACCGGGGTGAGTTACTTGCTCTTTTCCTTTCTCCAACAGAACATCCTGCGCAAGCGATACCAATGGGCCGAGACGTCCTGGCAGCTCGAGGACAATGAAGCCGTCAACAAGTTCGTGATGTCGGTCGGCGGCAAGGTCTATAAAAAGTACAGGATCTATGAGAAGAAGCTGGCCTGAGCCTGGAGAACGGGCCGCGGGCTGAGCACCGGGGCCGAGGGGGTCGGGCTGTGCCGTTCGAGAACATCCTGGTCAAAAAGGCGGACGGGAGTGGAGCGGCAAATAGCCGCAAGGAGAGTGCTATGGAGAAATTCGAGGGCAAACTTCAGGCCAAGGGATTCAAGATCGCCGTCGTCGTCAGCCGATTCAACGGATTTCTGACCGAGCGGCTCTTGGAAGGGGCCCTGGACGCCCTGACCAAGCTCGGGGCGGAGCCGACCGACGTGACCGTCTATAAGGTCCCCGGTGCATTCGAGATCCCGATCGTGGTCAAAAAGATCGCTAAAGCCAAGAAAGCGGACGGCGTCGTCTGCGTGGGCGCCCTGGTCCGGGGCGATACGCCTCACTTCGATTTTCTCAGCGCCGAGGTGACCAAGGGCATCGCTCAGATCTCGCTCCAGGACGGCCTGCCTTGCTCGTTCGGGATCCTGACCGTGGACACCGTCGAACAGGGCATCGAACGGGCGGGCGCCAAGTCCGGGAACAAGGGCTGGGACGCCGTGATGACCCTGGTGGAAACGCTGAACCTGCTCAAGAGTTCGGGTTTGGCCTGAGCGTCCGACCGCATCATGGGGGTTCGCCGAAAATCCAGAGAAGCCGCGCTCCAGCTTCTCTACCAGGCCGAGTTCGAGGAATCGGCCTCGAAGGCGGAGCTGGCCCGGTTTTGGGCGTCCCGTAAAGAGGACCGCTCGGTTCGCGAGTATGCCGATGAGCTCGTCCTGGGCATCCTGGAGCATCGCGACGAGCTGGACAAGATGATCCAGGCGGTTTCGAAGAATTGGCGGGTTAGCCGGATGCCGATCATCGACCGCAACATCCTGCGGCTGGCGTCCTACGAGATGCGCTATGTGCCGGGGCTGGCTCCGGCCGTTGTCATCAACGAAGCCATCGAGATCGCCAAGCGTTACAGCGGCCAGGAAGCGTCCGTGTTCGTCAACGGCATCCTGGACGGGATCCGAAAGAGTGTCGAGCGTTCCGCGCCGCCCGCCGAGGGCGACCAACCTCCCCAAAAAGGAAAACGGAATGAAAAAGGAACAGAGCCCGAAGCCCCCCGCCCCTCCGGCCGCGGGTCCCGGCGAAAGCAGCCTGAGTGACCAGGAAGAGGCGCGCCGCGAGAAGCTGGCCAAGCTGGCGGAGCTCGGGGTCGATATCTTTCCGGTCAAGGTCGACCGGACACACTCGGTCTCCGACGTCGTTCGCGAGTTCTCCGCTCTGACCAGGGAGGAGCTTGAGACGCGGGCGGCGAGCGTGGCCGTTCCCGGACGGATCATGTCCATCCGGCGCATGGGCCGGGCCACCTTTTTCCACATCTCGGACGGGCGAGTCCGCCTCCAGGCCTACATCCGCGCCGACGTCGCCGGAACCAAGGCCTACGAGATTTTCAGCCTGTTCGACATCGGCGATCTGACGGCCGTCAAGGGTAAGCTGTTCAAAACCAAGACCGGCGAGCTGACGGTCCTGGTCGAGGGTCTGACCTTCCTGGGCAAGAGCCTCCACCCCCTGCCGGAGAAGTGGCATGGCCTGCAGGACATCGAGCTCCGCGTCCGGAAGAGATATCTCGACCTGATCATGAACCCCGAGGTGGGCGAGGTCTTCCGCCTGCGGAGCGCCGTCATCGCCCGCGTCCGCAAGTTCTTCGACGCCCGGGGCTACATGGAGGTCGAGACGCCCATGATGCAGGCCTTGCCCGGCGGCGCCCTGGCCCGGCCGTTCGAAACGTTCCACAATGCTCTCGGGCTCGAGCTCTTCCTCCGCATCGCCCCCGAGCTGTACCTCAAGCGGCTCGTGGTGGGAGGGTTCGAGAAGGTCTATGAGATCAACCGCAACTTCCGGAACGAGGGCATCGACGCCGAGCACAACCCGGAATTCACCATGCTCGAGTTTTACGAGGCCTACGCCGATTACGGCGACATGATGAACATGACCGAAGAGCTGTTCCTCGAGCTGTCGACGACCCTCCTCGGCAAGGACGAGGTCCGCTTCGGGGAGGAAACGATCTCCTTCAAGCGGCCCTGGAAACGGATCAAGTTCATGGAGGCCGTCAGCACGTTCAGCGGTTTGGCTCCCAGCCGGTTTGCCGACCGACAAGGAGTCGTGGAATACGCCGGGACCCTGACTCCGGATAAGCCTCCTCTGACCTACGGCAAGGCCCTGGACATCATCTTCGACAAGCACGTCAAGCACAACCTCGTCCAGCCGACATTCGTCACGAACCCGCCCATAGAAGTCTCTCCCTTGGCCAAGCCGGCCCGGGACAACCCGGATGAGGCCGAGCGGTTCGAGCTCATAGTGGCCGGGATGGAGCTGGCCAACGCCTTCAGCGAGCTCTCCGACCCGGTCGACCAGCGGCGCCGGTTCGAACAGCAGGCCGAGGAAAAGAAACGGGGGGTTACCGAGGCGCACCCCATCGACACGGACTACATCGAGGCCCTGGAATACGGATTGCCGCCCACCGGCGGGGAGGGGATCGGCATCGACCGGCTGGTCATGCTTTTGACGAACCGGCGCTCGATCCGCGACGTCATCCTCTTCCCCCTGCTTCGGCCGCGCTGAGATGAACTACGAGCTCTTTATCGCCAAGCGCTACCTGACGGCCAAACGCAAGCAGGCCTTTGTTTCAGTCATCACCTTCATCTCCGTCCTGGGCATCACCATCGGGGTCATGGCCCTCATCATCGCTCTGGGCCTGATCACCGGCTTTCAGGAGGACGTCCAAAACAAGATCCTCGGCGCCACATCGCACATCATGGTCTCGGACCTGACGGGGGAGGGGTTGCGCGATTACGGCCCTCTCCAGGAGAAGATCGAGCGCTTGCCCGGCGTCATATCGGTGACCCCGGTCGCCTACAACACCGTGCTTCTCTCCGGCTTCGCTAAGAGCTCCGGGGCCGTCCTCAAGGGGATCGACTTCAGCCGGGAGAAGAAGCAGGCGCCCTGGCTCGAGAAGCTCGACGCCGGCCGCCTGCCGGATGAAGCTTCCCGGGAGGGAATTCTCATCGGCAGTCAGCTGGCGGCGCAGGTGGGTGCCGGCGTGGGCGACGCGGTGACGGTCTACACGGCTTCCTCGAGGCTTTCGCCCCTGGGTCCTTTGCCCAAGCTCCGAAAATTCATCGTCACGGGGATATTCTCCACGGGCCTTTACGAATTTGATGCTTCGACGGCCCTGGTCACCCTGAGAACGGCTCAGAAGTTCTTCAAGCTGGAGAGCCGCATCAGCTACCTCGAGGTCATGCTCCGGGACATCTTCCAGGCCGACCGACTCGGGCGGGAGATTCAGAATCTCGCCCCGGCTGCGGTCTACATCACGACCTGGATGGAGCTCAACAAGCCGCTCTTCTCCGCGCTCAAGCTCGAGAAGAACATCATTTTTCTGACCATCACCCTGATCGTCCTCGTGGCGGCCCTCAACATCATCGCGACGCTCATCCTCATGGTTATGGAAAAGACCCGGGACATCGGGATCCTCATCGCCCTGGGCGCCACGTCCCGCAATATCCGCAAGGTCTTCTTCCTCCAGGGAGCGATCATCGGCCTGCTGGGCACGGGGGCGGGACTGGCCCTCGGCCTGGGATGGTGCGCCCTGGCCAACACTTTCAAGCTCATCCGTGTTCCGGTGGCCATCTATCAGATCTCGTATGTTCCCTTCCATATCAAACCGGCCGACCTCCTGGCTATCATCGGCCTGTCACTCCTCATCAGCCTGGGCTCCACGCTGTTCCCTTCACGGCGGGCGGCGCGCGTGGACCCGGTGACGGCGTTGAAGTATGAATAGCCTGCTCCGCGTCGAGAACCTGGCCAAGGATTATCCCTTGCCCGGGGGCTGGTATGCCGTCTTTCGGGGGCTGAATTTCGGGGTCGAACGTGGGACGCTGGCGGCGATCATGGGCGCTTCCGGCGTGGGCAAGACGACGCTCCTTAACCTGTTGGGGGCCCTGGATAAGCCCAGCGCGGGCAAGGTTTTCCTCGAGGACGAGGACGTCTTCGCCAAAAACGAGTTCGAGCTGGCCGCGTTCCGAAACCGGCGGGTCGGGTTCGTCTTTCAATTTTTCCACCTTCTTCCCGAGTTCTCCGCCCTGGAAAATGTGGCCTTCCCCCTGATGATAGGCGGCGCCTCCAAGGAGGAAGCCCTGGAGCGCGCTCGGGAGATGCTGGCCGAGGTCCGGCTCGGGGACAAGACAGGCTCCCGGCCCGCCCAGTTGTCGGGCGGCGAACAGCAGAGGGTCGCCATCGCCCGGGCCCTGGTCAACCGTCCCTGCCTGCTCCTGGCCGATGAACCCACGGGCAACCTTGACTGGAAGGCGGGGGAGAGGGTGCTCGAGCTCGTCCTGGAGCTTCACCACAGCCGGGGACTGACGTCGCTCGTCGTCACCCACAACGAAAAAGTGGCTGCTTTCTGCCAAGAACAGTTCCTGATGGAAGCCGGGGAGTTGAAACGAATCGTTCCTGATTGATGTTCTTTCGGGTATGAGGCCTGGGTCCTGTTTCCTTTTGAAAAAACCCCTTTAATATGGTATAAGAGGAAAGTTATGAAGAAAGCTTTTTGGCTGGTTGTGCTCATTCTCCTCCCCCTTTCCCTGTACAGTCAGGAACTCATCGAAAAGCTCGAGGTCGTCGGCAATAACCGGGTCACTCTGGAAACGGTGATGTACTACATCACCGCCCGGGAGGGCGACTATTTCAAGGAAGAGGACCTGAAAAAGGATTTCCAGGTCCTGTGGACCACTGGTTTTTTCTCCGATGTCCGGGTCGAGCAGGCGGATGGCCAGCGGGGCAAGATCGTCCGGTTCATTCTTAAGGAAAACCCGGTCGTCAAGGACATCGTCTTCAAGACGGGCAAGAAGCTCAAGGAAGACGATATCATCAGCAAGCTCAAGGAAAAGGACGAATACATCCTTCCTTATTCTTATTACAGCCCCTTCAAGATCCTTCGGGTCCGAAGAACCATCGAGGACCTTCTCTCGGAGAAGGGGCTCCAGGCCGGGACCGTGGCCGTGGAGGAGGCCTCCAAGGGCAAGAACGAGGTCGAAGTCCAGTTCCGGATCAACGAGGGCTCCAAGGTCCTCGTGGGTCAGGTCGTTTTCGAGGGCCGGCCCAAACTGCCCGAGAGCGAGCTGAAGGGAGCCCTGAGCGACAACCAGGAGCACAGCCTCTTCAGCTGGATCACGGGCAAGGACGTTTACAAGCAGAACAAGCTTCCCGAGGAGCTGGACCTGGTCAAGAAACGGCTCCAGGAAAACGGCTACATGGAGGCGACGATCGGAGAGCCCCGGACCGAGGAGATGACCCGCCGGACGATCTTCTTCAAGACCCAGAAGATGATGCGAATCGTGATCCCCGTCGACGCGGGCTATCTCTACCGGGTGGGCACGGTCGACGTCGAGGGGGTCAAGTCGATCAGACCCGACCTGGTCAAGACTTTGATCGGCTTTCGCCCGGGAGAGATCTACAGCACCAAGGTCCGGGAAAAGGCCGTTGAGGACATCGGCAAGTTCTTCCGCAACGGCGGGTACCTCTACTGCCAGGTCGCGCCCGTCGAAAACCTAGACCCCAAGAACAAGCTGGTCAACGTCACCTTCAACATCATGGAGGGCGAGGTCTGCTACCTCAATCGCCTAAATTTCCGGGGAAACATTTACACCAAGGACAAGGTCATGCGGCGGGAGATGCTCCTCCGGGAGGGCGACCGGCTGAGCCTGGCCCTGTTCACGGACAGCATCCTGCGCATCCGGCAGGTGGGCCTGGTGGACATCGAGAAGGACCCCGACATCAAGCCCCTTCCCGAGGACCCGACCAAGTTCGACGTCACGGTCAACGTCAAGGAGCTCCAGCGCAACAACATCCAGTTCACGGCCGGATACAGCGGTTATGAGGGATACTTCGTGGCCCTGACCTACGAGACCGTCAACTTCCTGGGAGCGGGGGAGAACCTCAACCTGACCGTCCAGACGGGGAAGCTGGTCCGAAACTACTCGTTCGGCTTCACCGAACCCTATGTCTTCGATTATCCCATCAGCTTGGGGTTCAACGTCTTTGACCGAAAAATAGAGTACCCCTCGATCTATACCCAAAAAACGAAGGGCATCGACCTCTCCTGCGGCGCGCGGCTGATCGGGTATTGGCGTATGAATGCCGTCTATACCTTCCAAGATGTGGACCTGTCTCTGCCTTCGGATTCGACGCTCGACCCTACCTATTACGGCCTTTACGGAGTCGGCAAGTACACGGAAAGCAGCATCACGCCCGAGGTCTATTATTCCACGATCGATAGCCCGTTGACTCCCAGCCGGGGGACGATGTACCTGGTCTCGTTGAAGTACGCCGGGACGTTCCTGGGCGGCGGCGTCCACATCTACAAGCCCAGCTTCAAGTTCACTCACTACCAGCCCACGTTCAGCGGCCAATCCATCGGCGTGCACGTTGAGTATGAGTATATTCACACCTTGAGAACGGGCGGGTTCGTTCCCTACTGGGAACGGTTCTTCCTGGGCGGGGAGCGCGATATCCGCGGCTACGAGATCTACACCATCGGGCCGCGGTCATCCTCAGGGACCCTGATCGGCGGGGACAAAGCCTTCATCATCAACGCCGAGTACATCATCAACGTCGGGGGCCCGCTGTACATCATCCTCTTCCACGATATGGGCAACTCCCTAGCTGCCTCGCAAAAGATCGACTTCAAGAACCTCTACTCCTCGAGCGGCATCGAGGCCCGGATCTTCGTCCCGGCCCTGAGAGTTCCCTTTCGACTGATTTTCGCCTATAATAATCGGAAAATTTACGCGGACGATTCGAACTTCGCTTTTCGTTTCGCTCTGGGCACGACATTTTGATGGTTTCAGACAGCCGAAGAAGCGTTTGTTCCAATCGATGATCGACAAAGGAGGTATATCGATGACAAAGTCAAAGGCAGTCTACACGATCCTTCCCCTTTTTCTCACGGTTCTCTTCGTCTCGGCCGGCCTGGCCCAGCAGGGGGTGAAGATCGGCGTGATCAACTCCCAGGATGTCCTGGAGAAATCCGTCGAAGGCAAGAAGGTCATCGCCCGGCTCCAGGAGACGGACAAGAAGAACCAGACCCTCATGGCCAAGACCGATGACGAGATTCGGGCGCTGGAGACCAAGCTCAGCACCCAGCGGTTGACCCTGAGCGAGGAAGCCCTGGTCCAGCTCAGTTCCGACCTGGACAAGAAGAAGAAGGATCGGACCCGGTTCGCCGAGGACGCCACCCGGGACATCCAGGAACTCCAGCAGAGGCTTTACCTCAAGCTCCAGTCGGAGCTCCTGGTCATCATCGAGGGCATCGGCAAGGAAAAGGGTTATGACCTGATCCTCGACCTGGGCAAGAGCGGGGCCGTCTTCTTCAACCCGGCCATAGACATCACGACCGAGGTCATCAAGCGCTACGACGCCAGCAAGGCCACGCCCCCGGCCAAATAAGGCGGGACATGCTGTTCAAGATCGAGGATATTCAGAGATTCCTCCCGCATCGCTATCCCTTTCTCCTGGTCGACCGCGTCCTGGAGATGGAAGCCGGCAAGTCCATTACGGCCCTGAAGAATGTCACGGTCAACGAGTCCTTTTTTCAGGGCCATTTTCCAAGGCTCAAGATCATGCCCGGCGTCCTGATCGTGGAAGCCATCGCCCAGGCGGGAGGAATTCTCCTCTATCATTCGATCCCCAACCCGGAGGACAAGGTCGTCGTCCTCAGCAAGATCGATAATACCAGGTTCCGCCGACCGGTGGTGCCCGGGGACCAGCTTCAACTCGTGGCTCGGATCATCAAGCTTAGAAGCCGCATTTGCCATCTCTCAGGCCAAGCTTCCGTCAACGGGGAAGTGGTGGTGGAAGGCGAGCTCATGGCTTCGCTGCTCGCCCTTGAGGAGATGAATGACCGGTCCTGACGTCGTCATCCATCCCACCGCGACCGTCCACCCCCAAGCGCAGTTGGAGGAAGGCGTCCAGGTGGGGCCCTATTGTCTCATCGGTCCCCGGGTTGTTCTTCACCGGAACGTCCGGCTGGAAGGGCATGTCGTCATCCAGGGCCGGACCGAGGTGGGGCCGGACTGCCTCTTCTCTCCCCATTCGGTCATAGGCACCGAGCCCCAAGATGTTGCCTATAAGGGTGAAGAGACGCGAGTTGAGATCGGGAGCGGGAACGTCTTCCGGGAGTTCGTTAGCATCCACCGTGGAACGGCCGGGGATGAAGGGCTGACCCGCCTGGGCGACAAGAACTACCTGATGGCCTTCGCCCACGTGGGCCATGACTGCCGGATCGGCAACGAAACGGTGCTCACCCACGGCGTCACCCTGGGCGGGCATGTCGCGGTCGAGGATTTCGCCAACATCGGCGGGCTGACCGGAGTGCACCAGTTCTGCCGGATCGGCCGCTATGCCTTTATCGGAGGTTATACCGTCCTGACCCAGGACGTCGTTCCCTTTGCCAGGGTGGCCGGAAGCCGGCCCGCCCACTTTTTTGGGTTGAACCTGGTCGGCCTCCGGCGGCGGGGTTTCACCAAAGAGCGTCTCCGGGAACTGAAGGACATCTTCAAGGTCATGTTCTATTCCGACCTGAACGCCAGTCAGGCGGCGGACAAGATCAAGGCCGACTTCCCGGCGAACGAGGATGGACAGGAGCTGCTTCGCTTCATCAGCTCCTCCAAGAGAGGTTTCGTCAAAAAGGTGTCCGACCAATGGGACCTCGAATCGGGCTGATCGCCGGGTCCGGAGAATTCTCCCTTTTCGTGCTGGATGAAGCCCGACGAAGGGGTTTCTTTTGCGCCGTCCTGGCCGTTCCGGGCGAGGCCGCGGACGAGCTCGAGGCCCGGGCGGATGCTTGCCTCCGCTCAGACCCCGGCCGGGTCGCCGAGGCTGTCGCGTTCTTCCGAAAGCACGAGGTCCGGGACATCATGTTTGCCGGGAAGATTGACCCCTCCGCCGTTTTTCAGACCGAGGGGCAGGATGAAACGGCCCGGAACCTGGTTAAAACCCTTGGGGACAAGAGGCCTTCGGCTCTGATCCGACGCGCCATCGATTTCTTGACCGCTCAGGGCTTCTCCGTCATGGACCCGGAGCCGTTCCTCGGTTCGCTTCTGTGCGAGGAAGGTCTCCTGACCGCGCGGGTTCCGTCCCCGGAGGTGATGGCCGACGTCGACTTCGGCTGGCCCCTGGCCCGGACCATCGCCGACCAGGATATCGGCCAAACCCTCGTCGTCAAGGACGGCTTGGTCGTCGCCGTCGAAGGCCTGGAGGGGACGGATGAGGCCGTTCGCCGCAGCGGCCGCTTGGCCGGCCCGGGCACGGTCGTGCTCAAGGTCGGTCGAACATCCCAGGACCGGCGGGTCGACCTCCCGGCTGTGGGCTTGACCACGGTCCGCAGCCTGATCGAGGCCGGCGCCTCGGCCCTCTGCCTCGAAGCGGGCCGAGTGCTCGTTTTCCGAAGAACGGAGGCCGCGGCCCTGGCCGAGTCCAGCGGGGTGGTCATGATGGCCCGGCGAGGCTGAAAGCCAAGAGGAGATCATGGACAAAGTCCGAGTGGGCATCATCGGCGTGGGATACCTGGGCACGCAGCACGCCCGCATCCTGTCCTACCTCGAGGAGGCGGAGCTCAAGGGCGTGGCCGACATCAATTTCAAGAAGGCCCTGGAGATCGGCAATCGCCACGGCGTGCAATACTACTCAAACTATGAGGAGATGCTGGACGACATCGATGCGGCCATCGTGGCCACGCCCACCACGGAGCACTTCGCCATTTCGCTGGACCTCCTCCAACGAGGGAAGCATGTCCTGGTGGAGAAGCCCATAACCGAGACCGTGGAGCAGGGCGAACAGCTGGTCGAGGCCGCCCGGGCGAACAGGCTGATCTTTCAGGTGGGGCACCTGGAACGGTTCAACCCCGCCGTGGAGGCGCTGGAGGGTTTGATCTCCGAGCCGAAGTTCATCGAAGTCCAGAGGCTGGGGTCGTTCTCCGCCCGGTCGCTGGACGTGGACGTCGTCCTGGACCTGATGATCCACGACTTGGATATCATCCTGTCCCTGATCAAGGATGAGGTGTCGGTCATCCGGAGCCAGGGCATCCATGTCCTCTCCGACAAGATCGACATCGCCAACGCCCGGATCGAGTTCAAGTCCGGCTGTATCGCTACCCTGACCGCCAGCCGCGTCCACCAGGGCAAGGTCCGCAAGCTTCGCGTCTTCGAGCCCACGTCCTACTACTCCGTGGACTATATCGACCAGGACGTCAAGATCTTTCCTCTGAACAGCGGCCCGACCGAGGTCAAGACGCTCAAGATTCCGAAGGAAGAGCCGCTCAAGAAAGAGCTTCAGAATTTCCTGCGCTGTCAGGTCGAAGGCCGACAGGGAAAGGTCACCGGGGAGGAAGGCCTGCGGGCCCTTCGTCTGGCTCACGCCGTGCTGAAGGAAACCGAGCTCTAGCCTGCGATCGCGGACGGCGAGCCCGCCTCAAGAATCTACGATTTTCCCCCTGTCCTGTCCCGGACTCAGCTCCCTGGAGAGAGCTCTCGGAATGACCTCGTTGTCGGCGGCCGATCGTTTTGATGCCCTGGCCCTAACGGATGGTCTTGACCCATTGCCTGGCCGGGGGCGTATCCTTCAACTGCATCTCGTTGAGCAAGGCGGCCTTGGGCCAAAGCTCCTTGTTCATCCCCGCGGCCTGGAAGATCGCTTGAAGGTCCTTGTCTCCGGCGGCCCGGATGATCTTGATCCGGTGCGGAGAGCGGTTGATGCGGGCCGGGTCGTTGAGCTCCTGGAATGAGCGGACGATTCCGCGGAAGGAAGGATCATGGCGCTCGAAAACGCCCGAAGCGCTCAGGGCGGCCAAAGTGTAGACGAACCCGCCCTTCCGGACGAAGGACATTCTGACCCTGAGGGCGTCCTTATCCTGGCGAGTGACGTCGAAGACCTGCTCGTACGCGGTCAAGCCGTTGACCGTCAGGCTGGATTCGCCCAGGAGCTTCCGGTCCTTGAGCTCCGAGGCTTTGCGCTCGGCGTAGGACTTCAAGCCTTCGGCCGTCTTCTCGGCCTGAAGAACGAAGGCCGCCTGCTCATCGGCCGAGGCCAGGGTCACCTGGTTCGATGTATTCTGGATCTTCCACCCCCGGGGATAGGCCAGGGAGAATCGAAGCGTGGGTTGGTAGAAGACGTTTCCCTCGACGTAGCCTTGGCGCGGGTCATCGCCGTAGATGATGCCGTCGACCGTCTGGAGGTAGACGTCCCGGCGGACGGCCAGGGACGCGTCGCCTGCGGCCAGCATCCCCGAGACATTCTTGATGCGCTCGCTGTTAAGGGGATGAGTGGACAGGAACCCCGGCAGGGAGGTCCCCCCGGACATATCGCCCAGCCGCTCGAGAGTGGAGAAGAAATTGATCATCCCGGCCGGGTTGAAGCCCGCCCGGCGGGCGTACTCCACGCCCAGGGCGTCGGCCTGCCGCTCATCGTCGCGGCTGAATTTCAGGTAGAGGAGCTGGATCCCGAGGCCGGCCACGCCCGAGATCTCGGCGAACGTTTCGCTGAGAGCGCTGCCCACGGCCAGGCCGACCTGGATAAGGATCATCTCGCTCATCCGGCGCACCGTGTGGCGGGCGGCGACATGGCCCAGCTCGTGGCCCAGGACCACGGCCAGTTCGGATTCGGTGTTGATCAGGGCCAGCGCGCCCCGGGTGATGTAGATGTAGCCCCCCGGGGCGGCGAAGGCGTTGACCACCGAGGTATCAAGGACCTGGAAAGCATAGGGCAGGTTGGGCCGGTGGCTGAAGGGCACGATGCGACCCCCGACCCCGGCCACGTAGGCGCCCAGCCCTCCCTCGTCATAGACCCCGAACTGGCCGCAGATCTGGGCGTTTGTTTCGCGGCCGAGCTCGATCTCGCCCTGTTCGGAGATGAGACTCAGCTCCTTCTTGCCGGTCACGGGGTTGACGGCGCACGAGGCGAGCAAGGTCGCGAAAAGAATCACCGCCGCGATGCGGCGCATTATCCGGACTCCGCCGTCCGCCCGCTGAATATCGGGCGTCATCGAACTATTTGCTGGAGCGCTTGAAGAACGAGTCTTCCAGCCCGGTATTGAACACGGTCTTGGTGATCTTCATCCTGATGAAATCCTGGCCGTCCACGAGGATATTGATGGATTTGGGCACGGACAATCCCTGCTCGGGCTGATAGTCCAAGGTGAAGGTTTCCGAGATCGCCTCGGTTCCGGCCGCAGTGGTGGTCTTGGCCCGTGTCTTGAAGGTCAGGTAGGTTTCGGGGTCGAGATACATCGTGGCCCGGAAGCCGTCCTTGAACACCTGATCCACGACGATGTACTCTTTGTCGTTGATCTTCTCCTTGGGTTTCAGCTCATAGCTGATGCCGTACTTGGCCGGGTTGAACAGGGCTTCGTTGCCTATGCCCTGTCGCTTGAGATCGGCGCCCTGCTGTTCGTTCATGAGCTCTTCCGTGCCGGTCTGGGGGTTGACCCACCAGGCGCTCTCGCCGTCGTAGGCTTGGGTGATGACCATGCCCATCATTTCCATGTCGAGACGGATAAGGCCGGGTTCCTTTTGGTACATCGTGACGGTTCCGTTCATCCCGAACTGGACCATTTCCGCCGTGCCGGAGTAGGTTGAATCCTTGATGGCCTCCATGGCCGGCCGGCCGCCCAGGGCGGCGACCATCTTGTCCATGACTTCCTGGACGGTTTGGGCCCTGAGTGACGCAGCGGCCAGGCTCGCCGCCAATATCGCCAGCACGGTGCACAGGATCGTCTTTTTCATGGTTTCCTCCTTGTTTCTCTTCTTTATTCTATAGAAAACTGTTCGGCATGTGAAGAGAATTCACGGACCGGGCCGGCCCCGGCCGCGGTTGATTTGATCCCGGAAAGACATTATGATGGCTCGGAACCCGGCCGGAAGGCGGGGCCGCGGAGCGTTCGGGAAGGAGATTTCACCCCTGAAAAGGTCTCTCGGGACATTCGACGCCGTCCTGATCGTCACGGGGGCCATCATCGGCGCGGGCATTTTCATGAACCCCGCGGAAAGCGCCCGACACCTCGCGACCCCGGCCCAGCTCCTGTTCGTGTGGGGCCTGGGGGGCTTCGTCGCCCTTCTGGGGGCGATCTGCTTCGCCGAATTGGGAGGTATGTTCTCCCAGTCGGGGGGCCAGTACGTGTACCTGGAGAAAGCCTTCTCCCCGTGGCTGGGGTTCCTTTTCGGCTGGACGCTCTTCAGCACCATTCAGACCGGGGCCCTGGCCGCCGTGTCCTACACGTGCGCCCGGTTCATCGGGCATTTTTTCCCGATGTCCGGCCTCCGGACAAGCCTCCTCGCCGCCGGCCTTATCCTCCTCCTCTCTTTCGTCAATTATCTCGGCATCAAGCCGGGCAGTATCGTCCAGACGGTTTTTAATACCCTAAAGATCGTGGCCCTCATCGCTCTCATTGTCCTCGGGCTCGTCGGACATCGGGCTGCGGGGTTCAACCTGGGACAGGTCTTTCCGGGCGGCTTGTCGCTCAGGATGCTGAGCCTTATGGGACTGGCCTTGATGCCGGCCCTTTTTTCCTACGGCGGCTGGCAGAACCTGAATTTCGTCAGCGGTGAGGTCAAGAATCCTTCGCGAAACATCCCCCTGGCCATCCTGAGCGGTGTTCTTCTGGTCGTAGCCGTCTACATGCTGACCAACGTCGTCTACGTCAAGGCTCTCCCCATGGACAAGGTCGCCGCCTCGACGAAGCTCGCTTCGGACGCGGCGGCGGCCCTGGTCGGTCACTGGGGAGCCCGCTTCATCGCCCTGGCCATCATCGTCTCCACCCTCGGGTTCTTGAGCGTGGTCATCCTGACCGGTCCGCGTGTCTATGCAGCCATGGCTCAGGAGGGCGCCTTCCTGCCATTTGCCGGCAGGCTCCATCCCCGTTTCCAAACCCCGCATTACGCCATCATCCTGCAGGCGGTCTGGGCCTGCGGCCTGCTGTTCACCAAGAGCTACGGCCAGCTCCTTGAGTTCGTGACTTTCGGGGATTGGATCTTCTTCGCCCTGACGGCCTTAGCCCTCATCGTCCTGCGCCGCACGCAGCCCGAGATGCCGAGACCGTACCGAGCCTGGGGCTATCCGGGCGTGCCGGCCCTGTTTCTGCTCATCTCGACCCTGGTCGTGATCAACGTTTTCCTGATGTCGTTCAGCAAATCTCTCATCGGCCTGCTCATCATTCTTGCGGGCTTGCCGCTTTATTTCATTGCTCGATCGGCGCGGAGGGAACATGGATTTTAGGACGGTCGCCTATCTCAACTGGGTCAAGATGACCCGGCGGGCCCGGATCAACTTCTGCCGGAGCGGCGTTCCGGACTGCCGGTTCGCGGAGCTCGGACTCGATCTCTCCTCCCTGGAGCTCGAAGGCGAACACCCCTACGACTTTCCGCCCCTGGCCCGGGCCATTGCCGGTCGATACGGAGTGAAGCCCGAGAACGTGGTCACGACCATGGGTACGTCCATGGCTCTGTTCATGGTCGGAGCGGCCCTTCTCGACCCGGGAGATGAGATCTTGGTCGAGACGCCCGCTTACGAGCCCCTGGCCGAAGTGCCTCGCGCCCTGGGCGCCCGCCTGGTGAGGCTTCCGCGGCGGTTCGAAGCGGGTTACGACATCGACCCCGAGGAATTTCGCGGACTGCTCTCGTCCAAGGTTAAGCTCGTGTTCTTGACCAACCTCCATAACCCGAGCGGCGCGCGTCTGGCTCCGTCGCGGATCGCGGAACTCGCCGGTCTGGCCCGGAAGAGCGGAGTGCCGGTCGTGGTCGATGAGGTCTATCTCGAATTCCTGGGAGAAGACCCCCGGGCCACATCGTTCAACCTCGCCGATAACGTCATCGTCGTCTCCAGCCTGACCAAGGTCTTCGGCCTGGGCGGGCTCCGCTGCGGCTGGGTGCTGGCGCCCGAGCCTCTGGCCTCGAAGCTGCAGAGGATGAAAGATTATCTGTTCGTCGAAGATGTATTTCTCTCCGGGCAGATCTCCGCTCGGCTCTTTCCCGTTCTGGATCGGTTCCGGGACACGCACCGAAGCCTCATCGATCAAAACCGGACAACCCTCCGGGAATTCATCCGAGGAGAGACACGACTGAGCTGGGTGGAACCCTCGGGCGGGATCGTCTGTTTTCCGCGCCTCGAAATGCCCGCGGAATCGCGCCGCTTTGTCGAGTTTCTCCAGGAGAAACACGAAACATCTGTCGTCCCTGGAGATTTTTTTGAAGCGCCGCGTCATTTCCGCCTTGGGTATTATCTTGACCCGGAGCTGCTGAGACAGGGATTGACGGGCATACGGCGCTGCCTTGATGATGTTCAGACTGTATCGCCGAAGTAGGGTGTCCGGCCTCCAGCGAGCCGAGGTTTGCCTATCCCAAGTGTGAGCGTGCCGGGCTTTTTGGTTTTTTTCAATTTGGAGGAATCTTCTGGTCCAGGGAAAGAACCTTGGGCCCAGGGGCTGCCTTTGGGGGAGGGGAGGGGGGTGGCGAGCCCCTGGGCTAAGGTCAAAGAGACAATTGCAAGGAGTTGACTCGATGAGATTCCACCGGACTCACGGTCAAGCTCCTCTTTGAAAATCTCATATGCAAATGGCGTGCCAAAAATTCGATTGGCTATTAATTGATTGATAATAAATGCTTTAGGAAAACAATACTCCGGTCGGGGTGGAAAGAACGCTATGTCCAAAATTTGAACGCAGTTCGTTTTTCTATGCCGTCGGGTTGATATCTCTCGAGTTTTTCCTCATTTAGTGTTCAAAAAATGGACATTCAAATTTTGAACACAGCTCGGAAAATATGAAAAGCAAAGCCCTCCTGCCTGAACCTCATGTCGGCAGAAGGCTTCATGTGCCCCGTCATTGTTTTGGTCTCTACGGTCTTCCGCCCCGGGAGGCTGGGCGTCAGCGCAAACCGATTCTGATGTAAAGTTTTATTACAAAAGAGGAACGTCTATTTCTTTTTTCCCTCGATTGTCGTTCCCGGCCGGTTGCGGAAAAATTGGATGCGGACCCGGTCCGAGACTTCTTCCTCAAGCCGCAGGATATCGAAACTCGCCGCGGCGAGGTATTTTATATGGGCCGTCAGGTAGGTCAACCCCTGCTCGGTAAGAAAGTGGAGCCATCCGTTCTGCGCCGTCTCGTCCATGAGCTCCGGAGTCTCTTCGACATAAGTCGTGCGGGTCCGGCCGATGGGTTTCACCTCCTGGGAGGACGTTCGTTTCACAAAAAGGTTCAATCCCTCGTGGAGCTCGAGCGGGTCGAGATGAGGTTCCCAGCGCGTGGCCCAGCGGAAGTAGCGGTCATAGAACCGCTTGTTGGATTCCTGCATGTCGGCCTGGGACTGCATTTCGGCGATGATCGTTTTCTTTAGGGCCAGCGCCGCCTCCTGCCATTGCCGGTAGTAGGGGTTCGTGACGCCGCGGAAGTAGGCGAACCAGCCCTTGGGAATCCAGTACTCCCGGAAAAGATAGGGGGAGTAATTGGAAAAAGCCTGGACCCATTCGTGGGAGGGATAGCCATGGAGGTTGAGGTAGATGTCGGGCAGCCATTCGGCGTTGATGTCCCTGCGAACCTTGGCCTCGGGCAGGATGGGCTTGGCCGCGTCGGTCTGATAGCCGATCTCGAGGCCGAGGGAACTGTAGCGTCCGGCGTGCAGGCTGTGGGAGGGCGTGAGCTTCTGCAGGTCGAAGGCCAGGGAAGCGCCATCCGGGTTCTCCACGGGATGAAGGACGAAATTGATCTTGCGGGCATAGCCGGCATAGTCCGGATCGCGGACCAGACGTTCGGCGAGCTTCAAAATATAGCTCGTGGACGAGACCTCGTTGGCGTGCTGGCGTCCGCTGAGATACAGCGTCGGCTTGAAGGTGATGAGTCGCGGCACGGAGACGTAGCCGGCGAGCGGCGTCCGGATTTCAAGGACCGGGATCGGCCGGCCTTCGTAGGATGTCCCGGCGGAATAGGCCAGGACCTTTCCCGAAGCCGCCAGCGAGCGGACCGAGTCCCAAACCATTTCGGGAGAGAGGATGCCCTCGGGAACAGCCGACCCGGATCCCGGGCCGCGGCTCGCGACAGCCGTATCGACCCGGGGAGGCTGAACGGGAAGCATCTCCTCTTTTTCCAGATCCTTGACCTTCAGCCGGACGGTCACCGCGGCCAGACCGGGAAAACACAGGGCTTGGCTTGTAAGCCCTTTGGCCGAGATCTCCCGGCAGGCTTGGATGACGTCGATGAGCTCCGTGTAGGCCTCCTCTTTATCAAGCTCGATCCCGACCGTCAGGTTTTCGAGACGGCCCCGGCGGCCGTCATAAACGAGAGCCGGGACGGACAGGGCCTTGGCCTTAAAAGAGGGGAAAACGACGGTGCGGGACATCTCCTCATGGCCGGCTTCCTTCCACTTGAGCTCGAGCTGGGGCGCGGGCGCCCGGTCCTCCTCGAAAGTGACCTTGACCCGGGCCGGTTGACCTTCGCTCGAGGGGTGGATGATGGGCATGACGTTGCCTGGAGCCGAGAAGCGGGTCGTGTCCTCGGGCAGTGAATCCTCTTCGGTATCGATATCGGTGATGCCGCGCAGAAAATCCAGAGTGTCGAAATAGAGCTCATCGTGCATGGCCTCAAGACTGCTGATGCGCTCCTCGTCGAGACCCAACCGGATATCGGGCTCGCTGGCCCACAGCTCCACCGTGAGCTTCTTGAAGAAGGGCTGCTTGGAGAACGCAGGGGCGTGGCCGGTCTTTTTGAGAATGGAGGAATAGACGGGGGCCAAGACTTCATCCTGATAGAACTTCCAGAATTTCTCGAGGTCGCATTCGAGCGGCGCGTCATAGGCCGCTCCGCCGTCCGCCGTGATCTTGAGCCAGCCGGTCGCGACCTTGACCGTCCCCCATTCGGGAAGAGCCTTGAGGTAGGGCGTCTCTCGGAGGCGCGGGTCAAAATCCTCGTTGAGCATGACCGCTCCCGCAACGTCGTAGGCGGTGACCCTATAAACGGGCTGGGGTGCGTCCGCCGAGACGAACTCGATCCGCTCCAGAGGAATCCGAAGATCCCGGGCCAGAAGCTCGTCGATCGGGTAGAGCTCTTGGAGCCAGCGTGTCGGCTCGGAGTAGAACCGCTTCATCCGGCCGAAATCATCCTTCTCCGCCGCCCAATGGATGACGATGCGGCCGGGATGTCCGGCCTTGAGCCTGGGGAGGATGTCCTCGAGGAGCCAGAAGAAGCCCTGCTTGTAGGCCGAATGCACGCGGACCTCGACGCTTTTCGCCCCGAGCTCGGCCGCGGCTTTCTCGAAACGGGCCTTGAGATCCTGCCTCATTCCCGGTGACTCACTCAGCCCGGCTTCGATCGTCACGGATTCCGGGACGCGGGGGAGCTTCTTGAGCGTGTCTTGAACGAGGGCCAGGGCATCGTCCGCCTCCCAGGAAAAGTCCTTGGTCTTTTCAAAAAGCGTTTTTCCGGATTGTATGGTCGCGGCCGTGAGCCCGACCTTTTGAGGTTTCAGGGAATTCTTGACGAGCGTCTCCGCCTCCTTGAGGAAAGCGGGATTTTCCCGAGGTAGGATGAAATCGGCCTGGAAGCTCTCGAGTTCCTTGCCCTTCAGCTCCTCGCCGATCTTTTTCAGCCGGCCGTAGAAGAACGCCTCGGCGGCTCCGCGTTCTCCGATGAGGAACTTCTCGATATCGGAGGAGACGTCGGAAAGCTGGGCGTTTCCTTTTCCATAGTCCGTCAAGTAAGGAAATGTTCGGCCGATATAGCGCAGGAGCGCATCGAGAGCGGGAGCGTCGGTTCCCGAGAGGACGAGGGCGCTCGACTTGTGAAAGGCCGCCGGGACGATCGTCGCCGACGCCTGGCCCGGCTCCAGGACCGGGGCTTTGAACTTGCCGGTTCTTTGAAGGCTCCGGGTAAGGAGGTTGTCGCCGATGAGCAGGGGAGCGGCAAGGGACTTGGGATTGTCGATCTCCTTATCCAGGTAGACCAGGGGGAAGGAGCCCCCGGCCGAGGAAAGAGCGAGCCGTGTCGTCAGGTCGGAAAGCGACTTTTGAGCGACGTTCTGGGGAACGATGAGGCAAGTCTCGATGTTGTCCGGCAGGCCATCCTGATCACTGTCCGCCAGCGTGGCTTTGGTCGTGAACAGCCCCAGGAGGTCGAACTCCTTGCCCTTTGCCTCGGGCCGGGCGGGAGTCTTGTAGCTCGGCGTCAGCAGCCGCTTGGGATAGCCCGTCCGGGGAACGGCGACCTCGGCACTCGCCGATTCGCCCCTCAGATGAAAGGTTATGAGGCCGCAGCCCGGATAGGACAATATTTCCGTTCGCCGGCCCTCGTTTCTGTCCTTGGCCAGGTCGCGCAAGGCTTGAACCGCCTTGTCCATGTTTCCCTTCGAGGCGAGGGCGAGGTCGACCTCAAGGTTCTTGATCTGGCCGTTGGCAAAGGAAAGCCTCTTGAGCGCCTCGTGGGGCGTTTCCTGGGAGGGAAATTCATAGAGAGCCCGGGTGAAGGTGATGCCGGACGCCGTCAATTCCGCCGGACCCAGGAAACGGACGAGTTCGCCTTCAAGGGCAGGATACGTGGCCCCGTCCTCGCGGCCCCAGATTTCCCAAAAATAGGGCCAGCGAAGGAAAAAGGCCCGGGCGGTCTTGAGCAGGGTTTCGTCGGAGCCGGCAATCAAGGCCAGCCCTTGCGCTCCCTGCAGGGCGATGGTCGCAACTACTCCCTGCTCGGAGGTCAAAGAGCTCAGGCCTTTCTCTTTAAGGAGCAATTTTTTAACCGCGGCCAATCTTGAGCCGACAAGGATGACGCTCCCGCCGGGTTTGCGGGCGAGATACTGTGATTCGGTCAGGACCAGGTCGAAGTCGGCCGCGAGGCTTTCGAGGTTGGCCCGGCCGGCGATATCCGCGGCCGCCGCAGCTTCCTGGGCGGTCGGCTGGTCGGGAATGATGATATGAAAGGTGAAACTATCGGCCAGGCCGTCTCCGTCCGCGTCAACGATACCCTTCCCCAGTGCGAAAACGGCGGAGAGGCCGTCGATCTCCCCAGCGCTGAGGCCGGCCCCGACCGCGGCGAGAATAATGGAAACGATGAGTATTTTTTTCATGCGGCCTCCTTGACACCCTATTTGAACCTTCATTTTGTGAAGAATCCGCAATCCCGTCAAGAGGACCCTCGAAAAGGCCGTGTTTTTCGTGTATATTCTATGGCTAAATACAATCGCAGCATCGAGCCTAAAAACATGGCGAAAAAGATAACCGGCCGGCGACCAAGCGCCGTGAGGCGCGTGAGGTCGGTCATAAGTCGCTTGAGCTGGAAGCGGGCTTTCACCGCCATGGGGTACCCCAACTATCGGCTGTATTTCCGGGGACAAATCGTTTCTCTTTTTGGGACCTGGATGCAGACAACGGCCCAGGGATTCCTGATCTACGAGTTGACCCATTCGGCCGCCTACCTCGGCCTGGTCGGGTTCGCCAGCGGACTTCCCACCTGGCTGTTCATGCTTTACGCCGGGGTCATCGCCGACCGTTTCCCCCGGCGCTGGCTCATGATCATCACTCAAACGCTTATGGCTTTCCTGGCCTTTGTTCTTGCCTTCCTGACGTTCACCCACTTGGTCCAGCCCTGGCACATCGTGCTCCTGGCCTTCGCCCTGGGCGTGGCCAACGCCTTTGATGCGCCCGCGCGGCAGGCCATCGTCACGGACCTCGTCGAGGACAAGGCGGACATGCCAAACGCCATCGCCCTCAACGCGACCATGTTCAACGGCGCGTCAGTTGTCGGCCCGGCCGTGGCCGGCCTGATCTACGCTCTGCTCGGCCCGGGCTGGTGTTTTACAATCAACGGCCTGTCCTTTTTCGCCGTGATCGTGGCTCTTTGGGCTATGACCCCCGGCCCGCGCGCTATGTCGAAAGCCCGAAAATCGGCCTGGGCGGACATCCGGGAGGGGGTCAGGTACACCTTTTCCCACCGGGTGATCCTGACCATCATCGGCCTCATCGCCGTGACCAGCCTTTTTGGGCAGACTTTCGTCAACCTCATCCCAGCCTGGACAGTGAGGGTCCTTGGCGGGAACGCGGCGACCAACGGCCTGCTTTTTTCGGCCAGGGGAGTGGGCGCCTTGGCTTCAGCCCTCCTTATCGCCTCTTTGGGCCGTTTCAGGTTCAAGGGAAAGCTCCTGACCCTTGGAAGCTTCCTTTTTCCCTTGATGCTAATGGTTTTTTCCCTGACCCGCAGCCTTCCGATGTCCCTGATCCTGCTTGTGGGGGCAGGCGGCGCGGCCATCCTTGTTTTCAACATGGCCAACGCCCTGGTCCAGACCCTTGTCCAGGACACGCTGAGGGGAAGGGTCATGTCTATTTACAGTCTGACGTTTTTTGGATTCATGCCCATCGGCTCTCTCTGGATCGGGCTGATAGCCGAGAAGTTCGGAGTCCCCTGGGCTCTTGTCGTCAACTCGGCGATTCTTTTCATATTTGCTTGTATTATATGGATTTTTGTTCCTTCGATCAGAACCCAGGAATAGCCTTGGGACCGGGACTTCACGCAAACAGCAGCCCTGGAAAAGCTAAATAAACCCCGCCAAGGACTTAGGAACGAACCCAAGTTGCCTCCGTGGGCTGCCTTTCGCGTCGGAAACTCAATTATTTGCATCTTTTTCTTTTTCTTGACAAGGTTGACACTCTAACCCTGTTAGGCTACAATTATTACCTCAGCAAGCGGGATTAATACAAAATATGGTGTATGGATCATAAAAAGGTAGCATATCTAGATAATTTTGCTTGACAAAGGAAATCTATTTCCATTACAATTTGACCGGTCCTGATCAGCAACCATGAATAAAACCCATATTCGGCATATCAATTATTTTATGCTCTTTTTTCCGCTCCTCTTTTTCCTGGCACGGCCTCCGGAATTCGGCCGCGAGACCATCTTTTTCCGAGGCTTTTCCATCCCCAAGCCGGCCATTAGGATCGGCTTGGGAATCGGCCTCTCGGATATCACGATTCGTTCATCGTCCGGAATGAAGATCTACGAGGTGAACAAAGACTATCGGCTACTAGAGCAGGACGTGGCCGAAGCTCAGGTCAAAGGTCACAAGGAAAAGCTGAGCGAAAGGTTCGCGGTCCAGGTCGGCCACGCCAGGACCGAGGAGGCGGCGAAAAAGGCGGCCGAGGGCCTTCAGCCCAAGGTCGGGGAAAAGATCACGATCTCGAAAAGCCAGGATGGGGGTCCCTTGGGTTCCTGGCAGCTCCTGGTCGGGGATTTTCTGACCCGGGGTGACGCCCTCCATTTCATCTCTAAGGTCAACAAACTCGGGCTTAAGGATGTATGGATCGTGCGCCAAGAGGTCACGGAAAACGACTCCAAGCCGTTCGCACTCTTTATGGACGACCACCTGCTTGACCTCGGCGAGGATGCCGTCCTGTATTTCATACCCGCTAACCCCCAGAGCTTTCTGTCATTGGAAGGACGGGCTTACCGCGGGATTCTCATCGTCAGGCATACCGCCCAAGGCATCGCCGTGATCAATACCCTGAACGTCGACGATTACCTTCAGGGAGTCGTTCCCTGCGAGCTTTCTCCCACGGAATTCCCCGAAATCGAAGCTTTGAAAGCCCAGGCCATCGCCGCCAGGACCTATGCCCTGAAGAACCTGGGTCGGTTCAAAGAGCTGGGGTTTGACCTGGACGATTCACCCTCTTGCCAGGTTTACAAGGGCCTGGACGCTGAGAACCCCCTCAGCACCAGAGCCGTTCGGGAAACGATGGGCCAGGCCGCGCTCTACCATAACGAGTTGATCGATGCCCTCTACACGAGCACTTGCGGCGGCATGACCGAAAACGTGGAGAACGTGTTTCCCGGCCCAGCCATGCCCTATCTCCGGGGCGTGGAGTGCACGACGGAGCAGGAAGAGGAATGGACGCTCAAGACCGACAGGACCCTGCTTCCCGTCTTCTGGAACGGCATCGACCTGGGCAAGAAGATTCGCGGCGCTCATGGCCGTGGGCATTGTTCCCCCGAAGGCCGGCCCCGCCTATTTTCGGGCGGCCGCCGAACCCGGAGAGGCGGCGGACTGGACATGGAATCTCCTGGCCATCCTAGGCCGCAAGAATCCCGCGGCCGACTTTGACGGGAAGCCCCTCGACCATGCCGGCTTGGCCTCCCGGCTCGTCGGCGTGCTGGGGTGGCAGGAACGCGTCAAGAACCTCCTCTTGCAGAGCGAGGCGGACCATGTTCTCAGGGACTTTCCTGAGATCAAGGGAGAGGATCGCAACAACCTGGCCTACATGATCATCTCCGGGATCTTCCCGCCCCTCGAACGAGTCTCGGGAGCGGAGCCTCCGGTCTCACGTGCGGAGCTCAGCTTCATCCTCTACAAGGTCCTGGTTCTTCACCAGCCCGTCTTCGAGCGGGCGGTCGTGCGAAAAGTCGATAAGAACCGCCTTATCCTAAGCCGGGAAGGCCAGGACGAGAGTTTCGTCCTTGCTCCCGACGCCTTTCTCCTGAGGGACCTCGACGATGGGACCTCTTTCGCCTCGCGCCTCACCATAGAGGGTGGAGAACAGGCGAGCTTCATCCTGTCCGACGGCCAGGTCAAGCTTCTTGAGATCGATTACAGCTCACCCAGCAATGCCCTGGACAAGTCATCCCCGCTTCACCGCTGGCAGGTAAGGATGTCCCGCGAGGAGCTCGAAACGCGGATCAACCAGTTCTATCCCGTGGGACGGCTCTTGGACCTCATCCCCAAGGAGCGCGGCGTATCCAAACGGGTCACTGAGCTTGAGATTCGCGGGTCCGCAGGAAGCGAGATCGTCACCGGGTTGAAGATCCGCTGGGCCCTCGGATTGCGGGAAACGGCCTTTGTCATCGACCGCGAGATCGACGAAAACGGCCTGGTCAGCCACTTCGATTTTTCGGGGCGAGGCTGGGGCCACGGAGTCGGCCTCTGCCAGGTGGGCGCCTTTCGTCTGGCTCAAACCGGGCGATCTTGCGCGGATATATTGAAAAAGTATTATCAGGGCATTAAAATAAGCAAAGTCTATTGACCCTCGGAAGGAGTTGCCGGGAAAGATGACGTCCTTCACGAACTTCGATGTCCTGATAAACAGAAATCCCGCCCGGGCGGGGGATGCGGCCCGATTCGCCCTGGGGGTTCAAGTTGAGTAACCCCGTTTCCAGGAAAAGGGGAGACCGCCTCGAGTTTCGGGAGTTCTACACTCCCACGAGCGGCCTCTTTTTTCGGGCGGACAAAGTTCTGTGCAGCCGCACTTCAAGCTTCCAGAAGATCGAGGTCTTTGACCACGATTTCTACGGAAAGGTCCTTTTCCTGGACGGGCTTGTCCAGACGACGGAAAAGGACGAGTTCTATTACCACGAGATGCTGGTCCATCCGGCCCTCGTTTGCCACCCCTCGCCGGAGAGCGTCCTGATTATCGGCGGCGGGGACGGGGGAGCCCTCAAGCAGATCCTGGCCTATCCCGTCAAGCATGTCACCCTGGTCGAGATCGACGCCGAGGTCATTGACGTCTGCCGGGAGTTCTTTCCCTGGCTCAAGCCTTGCCTCAAGGACAAGCGGGCGGAGCTTGTTGTGGCCGACGGGAACGACTTCCTGGCCCAATCCCAGAGGACCTTCGACATCATCCTGGTCGATTCCTCGGACCCTGTGGGCCCGTCGGCCGTTCTCCACCAGAAGGATTTTTTCGGGAAACTGAAGAAGCGCCTGAAGCCGGGAGGCGTGGCGGCCAGCCAGTCGGGCTCGCTCCTGCTTCACGGGGCCACCTTCCGTCCCAAGGCCAAGTTCCTCAAGTCGCTTTTCCGCATGGCCCGCTTTTATGTCAGCCCCGTGCCGACCTATCCCGGCGGGACGTGGGTTTATAATTTCCTGTCCGAGACCGTGGACCCTCTGGACCTGAAGCGAAAGCCGCCCTCGGGGCTCGGGTACTATACGCCCGACGTGCACCGGGCCGCCTTCGCCCTGCCCAACCTGCTCCGCAAGCTCGTCGAGTGACCCACGGCCGTCATCCGCTCTATCTCTTCCCAGGCTCAAAGGACGGACGGGGCTTTCTCCTTCGTCACAAAATTATTTTTTATTGTCATTTTTGCCCTTTTTGTTATCATAGTAAACTCGGTTTTAAGGACGAAGGTCCCCTGCGGCCGCGTTCGTGAGATTCCCGGCAGGGAGAGACGATGAAAACGAAGCTCGCAGATTACATCCCCAAGTCCAAGCTCTTTTCCCGGAGCAAGCTCTTCCGGAAAAAGACTCTCGACCAGTGCATGGCCGACGCGGAGGCGCCCGAGTACCAGCTCAAGCGCGTCCTCGGACCGTTCCAGCTCATCCTGTTCGGGATCGGGGCCATTATCGGGGCCGGCATCTTCGCCACGATCGGCACGGCCGCGGCGGGCGATATGTTCCGGCCGGGCGCGGGGCCGGCCCTGATGGTCTCTTTCGTCATCACGGCAATCGTTTGCAGTTTCACCGCTCTCTGCTACGCCGAGTTCACCTCGATCGTGCCCATCTCCGGCTCGGCCTACACCTATTCTTATGCCACCCTGGGCGAGATCGTGGCCTGGATCATCGGCTGGGACCTGATCATCGAGTATGCGGTGGGCAACATCGCCGTGGCCATTTCCTGGGCCAACTATTTCAAGACCTTCATCAGGGGCTTCGGCATCAACTTCCCCAATTGGCTGTCCATGGATTACCGTACCGCGGCCAAGATCGTGGACTCGCACGGGGTCAAGGTGGTCTTTCGCGACGCGCCGCACATCTTCGGTGTGCCCATCATCTTCAACATCCTGGCGGTGGGCATCGTCACCTTTATCACCATCATCCTCGTCTGGGGCATCCGGGAGAGCGCCCGGTTCAACGCCATCATGGTCGGGATCAAGATCATCGTCCTGACCTTCTTCATCATCATCGGGTTCTTCTGGGTCAAGCCGGCCAACTGGACGCCCTTCGCCCCGAACGGCTGGGCGGGCATCAGCGCCGGAGCGGCCATAGTCTTCTTCGCCTACATCGGGTTCGACGCCGTATCCACCGTGGCCGAGGAGACACGGAACCCCAAGCGCGACTTGCCCATCGGCATCATCGGCTCGCTCCTCGTCTGCACCGTGTTCTACATCGTCGTCTCGGCCGTGTTCACGGGCCTCATCTCCTACCCCGAGCTCAAGATGAAGCTGGCCACGGAGCAGGCCGAGCCCCTGACCATGGCCCTCCAGCACGCCGCGCCCAACCTGGGCTGGGCCGTGGGCATCGTCGCCTTCGGCTCGGTCATCGCCCACACGGCCGTGCTCCTCATTTTTCAGCTCGGCCAGCCCCGCATTTTCTTCAGCATGTCCCGCGACGGCCTTCTGCCCAAGACCTTCAGCAAGGTCCACAAGCGCTTCCGGACGCCCTACGTGGCCACCATCCTCACGGGTGTTTTTGTGGCGACGTTCGCCGCGGTGGCCAGCATCGACGAAATGGTCGACCTGACCAATATCGGGACCCTGTTCGCCTTCATCCTTGTCTGCAGCGGGATCATCGTCCTGCGCAAGACCGAGCCCGACCGGCCGCGGCCGTTCAAAGTGCCCAGTGGCTGGCTCTGGAGCGCGCTCCTGTTCGCCCTCTTGGCCGTGGCCCTGATCTTCTTCATCCCGGCCTCTCTTGTGACCAAGCTCATCGTCCTGACCGTGACGGCCGCAGGCTTCGCTTATTTTCGCAACTATCTCTTTCCCATACTGGGTGTCCTATCCTGTCTGTACCTGATCTTTTACCTGCCGCCCACGTCCTGGCTGCGGTTCGCGGCCTGGCTCAACTTCGGGTTTTTGATCTACGTCGGCTACGGCGCCATCCACAGCCGGCTCATGTCGAGCGACATGAAAAAACGCAGCCCCGAGCATCTGGCCTACACTGCCCGCCTGGGCGTGGTCCTGCTTCTCATCGGCGACGGGATGCTGTTCCTGATGCGGGCCTTCGACCTCTTCCGGAAGGCCGAGCGGAGCCTGACCCAGCTCGCCGGCTGGGAACGGTTCACGACGGCCCTGCACATGACGTTCCAGTCCAAGCCGTGGCTCCAGATGTCCTGGTTCCTAGTCATTCCCCTCCTGCTCAACACCCTGATCATGTGCCCGCTCATCATTCGCCGCGCGTCCCAGGCCAGCAGCCAGTCCGAAACCGACCAGAAGACCCGGACCAGCGCGGTCATCGCCAGCGTCGTCGGCGTGCTGAGCTTGATTTACATGATTGTCGTCATTTTCTAACCGGCCGCGGTTCAAGCCCCCGCGGTCCGCGGTTCGGAGAGGGAATGGCCAAGGCCGCCGGATTCCGGTAAAATTCGATTCTCGTGACATGACTTGCCGATGAGAATTAAAACGAAGAACCGACTGCGCGCCCATCCCAGCCCGGCCTCGATCCTCGTCCTGGCCGTGCTCGTTTCGGTTCTGGGCCAAAGCGCTAGAGCCTCCGACGGCGCGTCGATCGTCGTTAGAGATGACCTCGGCCGCACCGTGACGATTCCAGCCCCGGTCAAGCGGATCATCTCCCTTCAGCCTGAAGCCAGCCGGATCCTCGCGGCGCTCGGATGCGCGGAAAGCCTCGTCGGGTACGATTATTTTCTCAGGAAATACGACCCGTTCTTTGCCCGGATCTATCCGGGGTCCGCTGCGTTGCCCGTCGTGGCCTATGAGGACGTCAGCGTCAGTGTGGAGGGCGTGATCCGCCTCGACCCCGATGTGATCATCGCCTCGCCCTACGACGCGCACATCCCTGATTCGCTCCAGGAAAAGACAGGGAAACCCGTCGTGGCCATCTCGTCGCTCGGCCGCTTCGACAGGCTTCTCGGCGAGATCCGTCTTCTGGGCCGCGTGACGGGCCGGAGTGAGAGGGCTGAGGAGCTTGCGGCCTTATTCGGCCGGACGATCGACCGCGTGGCGCGAGCCGTGAGCGCCGTCCCCCTGGAAAAAAGGCCGAGAGTCTATCTCGCTTTTTGGTCGTCCCTCACGCGGACACCCGTTTTTTATGAGCCCGTGGATGTCGCCGGCGGACGGAATGTCGCCCGAGACCTGGCTCCCTCATACCCCGGCTCTGATGGGGCGGTCATCTCCCTGGAGAGCCTGGTGCGCTTCGACCCGGACATCATCCTCGTTCACGGCAACTACCGGCCGGCTGAACGGGAAGTGACCGTGAACCGGATCCTGGCCGACCGTCGGCTGGGGTCGCTCAAGGCCGTCCGCAACAAGCGCGTTTTCTACACGTTCGGCTTCTGGTCGTGGTGGGACCCGGCCCAAGTGCTGATCGAAACCCTGTATTTGGCCAAGGTCTTCCATCCGGCGCTGTTTCGAGAGGTGAACCTTGTTCGCGAGGCGAACACGATCTATCATAGATTTTACGGCATCGATGACGGATATTCCGTCCTCAACCAAGCGACGAAGTGCGATGAGTGGCTCAAAAAATAGAAACGGAGGCCTGATCGTCGGCCTGGCCGTGGCCCTGCCGGTGGTCGTCTTCATCATTTCCCTTAACATCGGTTCCTACCCGATCTCCCCCCGGATGCTTCTCAAGGTGATCCTCTCGGTCATCTCGCCCTCGAGTCATCCCGGCGTCCCGGCCGCGCTCAAGGATATCGTCTTTCAGATCCGCCTGCCGCGGCTTCTCCTGGCCGTGGCCGTGGGCGCATCCCTGGCCGTCTCGGGCGCCAGCCTCCAGGCTCTGTTCAAGAACCCGCTCGTCAACGAATACATCCTGGGAATTTCTTCGGGCTCGGCCTTCGGGGCCGCCGTATCCCTTGTCTTCCTGGGCAAAGGCTTCCCGCCTCAGATCGTGGCCTTTGTCTTCGGCATCGCCGCGGTCCTGGGGGTTCTCGTCATCGCTCGAAGCGCGGGGTCCCACATCGTCGCTCTCCTCCTCACCGGGGTCATCGTCTCGGCCTTTTTTTCCGCGCTCCTGGCCCTGGTCGAGTTCTTCGCCAGCCCCTACGCACTTCAGGCGCTTTTCTATTGGATCATGGGCAACATGTCCCTGGCCACGTGGAAGGACCTCGCTTTGTCCGTGCCCCTTATGGCCCTGGGCGTCACCCTCCTCGTCCTTCTCCGGTGGCGGATGAACGTCCTGTCCATGAGCGACGAAGAAGCCAAGGCCATGGGCCTTTCCGTGCGCTGGGAAAAGATCCTGGTCATCGTGGCCTGCACCCTGGCCACGGCTTCGGCCACGGCCGTCACAGGGATCATCGGCTGGGTGGGTCTTGTCGTTCCTCATCTCGTGCGGATGGTGGTCGGTGTTGACAATCGGCGGGTCATCCCCCTGTCCGTGTCGCTGGGGGCGAGCTTTCTCTTGGCCGCGGATGCCCTGGCGCGGAGCCTGGCCTCGTTCGAGATTCCCCTCGGCATCTTCACCAGCCTGGTCGGGATTCCCTTCTTCCTCTTCCTTTTGAAACGTTCGCGGAGGGTCTGGCTGTGAGCGTCCGAGTGCGGGACCTGTCCTATCCGCGTGGAGATTTCCTCCTCCATATCGACGCCCTGCAATTCGAATCCGGCCGTCTGACATCGATCGTGGGGCCGAACGGGGCGGGGAAGACCACGCTCCTCAAATGCCTGGCCGGGCTGTTCCCCGTAGCCAAGAACCACATCTTCATTGAGGACCGGGACATCGCTACCCTGCGGGAGGCTGAACGGGCCAGGCTCATCGGCTACGTTCCGCAAGAGCATAACCCCGTCTTCAACTACTCGGTCCTGGATTTCGTGCTCATGGGCCGGGCCGCCTATCTGCCCCTGTTCTCTTTGCCCTCGGCCGAGGATGAACGGATGGCGGAAGAATCCCTGGCTTTTGTCGGCCTGGAGAGTTTCGCTTCCCGGCCGTATTTCGACCTCAGCAGCGGCGAGCGCCGGCTCATCCTGATCGCCCGGTCCCTGGCCCAGCGGGCCAAGATCCTCCTGCTTGACGAGCCGACCTCATTCCTGGACCCCAAGCACGAGATGGAGATCCTGGAGCTCAGCCGAAAGCTGGCTGTGGAACGCGGTCAGACGGTCCTCCTGACCCTGCACAATTTAGACATGGCGGTCAAGTACTCCGACAGCCTGGTGTTCATGAAGGCCGGGGGAGTGTTCGCTTCGGGCCTGCCGCAGGACATTTTGAGCGACTCGCTCCTAGAATCCGTCTATGACGTCAGGATGCGGATCGTCGATTACGAAGGCCGGAAACTCATCCTGCGCTAAGGGAGCTGCCGGGCGTCCATCATCGTAGAGGGTTTCCGGGTTCAACCGGATTCAGCGATCACTCACGCCGGAATTAACGTCCGATTGGCGCAGGATTGCAGGCAGGGCAACGTCGAGACTCGCACTCTGACCTGCTCAACTCCAACCTGTCTGCGAACAAATTGACTTTCAATGAAAAAGTAATTACAGTTATTACATGAAATCGACTGAGCTCAAAGTCTCTCGTATCGGAAACTCCCGCGGGGTCCGGCTTCCTGCGGCGTTGTTAAAACGATATCGCATCGGAGCTGCTGTCCTCATGGAGGAGACGAGCGAGGGTATTTTCCTGCGGCCCGTCGGCCCTGTGGTGGAGAAGCTTTCATGGGAAGATACGGTCCGCGAGATGGCGGCCGGCCGCGAAGACTGGGGCGATTGGGATGCGGTGGACGCGGACGGATTGGAAAATATTCTGTGGGCAACCGAAGGCGCCGGGAGAATAACGGAAAAGAAAGCCTGGTATCGGTCGGCTCGGCGAATCAAGCAAGAGACCGTTCTGCGTTATGAGATTCGATGGGTTTCACTGAATCCGACCCAGGGTGCGGAAATGGGGAAGAAACGTCCAGCGGTCATCGTCAGTCTGGACGCGCTCAATGAAAGATTACAGACCGTGACAATCTGCCCTCTGACCAGCCGGTTACATCCCTCCTGGCGCTCCAGGTTGCAGGTCCGATGCAATCGACAAGAGGCCGAAATCGCAGTGGACCAGATAAGAACTATCGCCAAATCTCGGCTGGGAGCCAAAATCGCCGCGTTGACAGAAGACGAAGCCTCCGCGTTGAGGCGGATTATCACCGAAATGTATGGCGAGTGACCCGAAGCCCCGTTCAAAATCTTGACATCTTTACAAACAGAGTGATAATCTCCATCTATATTAACGGGGGATATTTGAAGACAAGACAGGAAGTAGTTTTCGTCGCGGAACAAAAAGCCGCTTATTCCGCCCGGCCTCAAAGGTTGCTCGATCGACTTCGCGAGGCGTTCCGCATCCGACATTATAGCCGCCGTACGGAAGAGACCTAATGACCGATCGGGCACTCGTTTCACAAGCGTCTAATTCATCACATGAAGTCGCATCCGGGTTGTTATATGGATCTATGTAAACATTGTTAGCTCAACGTAAACATTAGAGGGAGACTCTCAATGACAAAGAAGACTACGCCAATCGGAAGTGAAACAGCGGCAAAGAGGGCATACCTGAAGCAATCAGATGTGCCTTCCGCTTCCTTAGAAGAAGCACTTCGAATGCCAGAGGCAATCCTCGATCATTATGCAGGAAAGGCGACTACACCATTACAGGTTGCCAAAGCCTTGAACGTGGATCCAAAAGGCTCACAGATTCGTGTTCTTTCGGGGGCCGCAATGGCTTTTGGCCTCATCGAAGGGGGTGCGCAAGCAACTAACATTTCTGTGACCGATCTTGCACGACGAATTCTTCGCCCTAAAGAGGAGAATGATGATCTGGCTGCAAAACGAGAGGCAGTTTTGAAACCCAGAGTTTTCGGTGATTTTCTTCGCCAATATGACGGTAATGCCTTCCCCCGTCGAGAGATCGCATTGAATGTACTCGAAGAAATGGGAGTACCACGTGAGAAGACAGAGGAGGTTCTTGAACGAATTGATGCTAGTGCACGCTCCGTAGGCTTTATCGCGGAGATTAGGGGGAAAAATTATGTCACTCTCCAAGGAGCCGCGACTTCCATTACCGCAGATGTATCAAGTTCCGAGATAAGTCCAGAACCCGAGCAAGAGAAACTAACCGCACCGGAGATCAAGAGATTGACGATCCCCCCTCCTATCGTACAGCCGAAAGGAGCTGCACTTACTGCTGCTATCGCAGACGACCAGAGACGCCGCCGGGTGTTCATTACGCACGGTAAAAACAGAGACTTGGTAGAGCCAATTAAAAAACTCTTAGAGTATGGTGAGCTAGAGCCAGTGGTTTCTGTCGAGAAGTCATCTGTATCCAAACCCGTCCCTGAAAAAGTTCTGGATGACATGAGGGGCTGTGGAGCGGCAATTATCCACGTAGAGGTGGAGCAAATGATTGTCGACAGGGAGGGGAATGAACATGTTTTATTAAATCCCAATGTCCTAATTGAAATAGGTGCCGCCATGGCTTTCTATGGTCGGCGGTTTATTTTATTAGTCCGGGAAGGGGTGAAACTGCCATCGAATCTTCAGGGCCTTTTTGAGGTACGGTACGGTGGCGATACCTTGGATGCAACTGCTACTATTAAGCTACTCGAAGCTATTAAAGATATCAAGAACTATGATCTCCCCACACAACCAGAGGTTGAGAGCTAACTAATGAATCCAGCGGACGGCTTTCAGCCTCCGCTGTTCCGTACGTAATGAGGGAGGAGGCCTTTGCATGAGGCTATGTGCTTTTGGTGGCGTGGTTCTTGCTATGGTCGCGCTATCGGGGCAAGCGATGGAATCTCCCGCCCAGAGTCCGACGCCTGCTGAGATCAAGGCTGTGGACGCGTTCATAAAAACCCAAGAGCGACTCCGGAGCACGCAGTACGTCTCGGATAACTTGCTTGAGTTTCGCGAGGGGCGCCAGTATGCGTTTGACGAAGCCGGCGGGAGCGGCAAGACGATACTCGCTGTGCGTTATACTTTGGAGGAGGGCAACAACTGGACTCTATTCCTCGCAGCCTTTTCAAGGCCGACAATGAAGTGTCAAGCCCACGCACGGGTGGGTGGCAAGGGCTATCGCAACGTTGATATTAGCGGGGTTAAGGGCGATATGATCTATTTGAAGATCGAATTGTACTCAACCTACGACGCTCTCTGTTGTCCCAGCGTCCCTGGCTCAACAATCTACGAACTGACCGACGATTCGCTCGTCGAAAAGGAACTTCGGGTCGACTGCGAGGGTTGGAGGCCGCCAGAGAGGCGAAGATGAACTTTGGCTCGTCAGGCACTTGTCAAATGCTATGGAAATATTCGAATATTATAAGAAATAATAACCCAGCAAGGATAAAATGACCGGCTAACCAGGCGCAGTATCTGACCGCAAATCCACGGTGCACCATTGCGCAAGGTGAGCGTGCCGCCGACCGGACAAGAGGAATATCATGATCGACCCAGGGTTGAGCGGAAAAAGCATGTTAGTGACGGGCGCCAATAACCCGAGAGGGATCGGTGCGGCGACGGGAAGGGCATTCGCCAGGTTGGGGTGTAAGGTTTTTCTCCATTTCTTCCGAGAGCCTGCTCCGGCCGGCAAACCGCCTGATATTCCCGGCGAGGAGCTATATCACGCGCTGAATGCCCGATCGGCTGAAGATGTTGTTGAGGAAATCAGAAAAGCCGGAGGGACGGCGCACAGTTGGGAGGCGGACCTTGCGGATCCAAACACCATTCCCCAACTGCTCGACCAAGCCGAACATGCCGTCGGACCCGTCGAAGTTCTTGTGAACAACGCAGCGCACTGCGTCTGGGATACGTTCCTCCCGAAGGCAGGCAACGTTTATGAAGAGGACTCCGCTTATCAAGCGCTGCCGCTGACGCCATCGAGCCACGATGCGCACTTTGCCATCAACAGCCGGGTGCCGGCCCTGCTTATAGCCGAATTTGCCCGGCGTCGCATTGCCTCCGGGGCTGGATGGGGACGGATCATCAACATCAGTACCGACGCGTCTTCTTCGCACCCCGGGGCCATCTCGTATGGCGCAAGCAAACACGCGCTCGAGTCTTACTCGCGAGCTGCTGCGTTGGAGCTGGCACGTTATGGAATCACGGTCAACGTGATCGCGCCGGGCGCCATTCAGACCGGTTGGATTTCGCCGGCGCTTGAGGCACAGTTAGCCAAACGTTTTCCTCTCGGTCGCATTGGTCTCCCGGACGATATCGCAGATGTCGTGGTCTTCCTCGCATCAGAGCAAGCGCGCTGGGTCACCGGCCAAACACTTTATGTTGGGGGCGGCAATGTCATGCCGCTCTAGCGCTCGAGGGTTGGCTAGGGGATAGCTGAACTTGACGGCTGCACATATCACATCATGGCTGAAGTTTGTCGTTATTTGAAAAACATGAACTTGGAATTCACGACAGTGCTTAATCAAGAACGAGGCACTATCGCGGCACTGCTGAAGCGGGCCTACGCCGATTTGGTTAAGAGCAATCCATTGCTATGGGAACCTGAGCAGGCGAAATGGGATCAATACGATCATGATGTATTTGCGCAGCCGCAGACTATCGGGGCCTGCATATTTCTTACCTGGCTGGATGGCCGGATAGCCGGGTTTGGATCGTGGGACCCGCGACAGAGGCCTCGCTTCGGCATCGTCGGACACAACTGTATATTGCCGGAGTATAGAGGAAAGGGTTTGGGCAAACTGCAAATTCGTGAAATCCTTCGACGCTTTCAAGAAGTGGCGATTAAGACGGCTAAAGCTTCTACCAATGACAGCCCCTTCTTTGTTCCCGCTCAGCGGATGTATGAGGCGTGCGGATTCCGAGAAATCCGACGTATTCCCTGGCATCGCGATCCAGGACAGAGGATAATCGAATACGAGAAGGAAATCGGCTAAAAAAGAGCTCCAGCGGACATGGACGAGCCGCGCCGCTGAGCTATGACGTTAGATCGCAGGGGAGGTGGGGAGCATGTCAGACGAATCAGCTGTGAGAGAAGTCATCGCCAAGATCGCCGCCGCGTGGCGCCTGAAGCAATTCGACGGGCTTGATGAGTGCTTCCATGAAGACGCTGTTATTGTTGGGCCGGGCTACGTCGAGGTTGGCCGCGGCAGAGCGAAGTGCGCCGAAAGCTACAGAGAGTTCGCAACCAATGCGGCGGTTCTGTCGTATCACGAGTCTGGGCATACGCTTCGAATATGGGAGACAACGGCAGTTCACACCTTTGCCTGGGAAATGACATACCAACGCGACCAAGGGCCGAAGCATGAGACAGGCACGGATCAGCTCGTGTTCCAGCTCAACTCAGCCGGTTGGCAGCTCGTGTGGCGTTATATGTATTTCGAACCATCGAGCTGACCGACTAGAGTACGCTCATGTGACAAATCACAAGGATGAATTGCATGTATATCTTAATGATCATTCTGCTGATGTTCGTCTTCCCAATAGCTTCCGTTCTCATGGAGACATTCATTTTCAAGAGCACCATAGGAACCGCACTCTTAATCGGGAAATGGTTTGCTTTTTGGGCTGTCGGTATCAGGCTAGGCTTAGCTGGTCTACGCCAGATTGTTAGTCCCAAGTTCACGGCCCAACGGATATTTGGAATCAAGAGCGCTGAACCATTGGTCATAGTTCAAGAGTTAGGGTTCGCAAATCTATCGATCGGCATATTGGGAATCATCACCATTTTTAATAGCGCTTGGATTACGCCTGCTGCAATCGCCGGCGGCCTCTTTTATGGACTTGCGGGCATAAGGCATCTAACGAGGAAGAGGAAGAACCTGCTTGAGAACAGCGCCATGCTCTCAGATTTATTAATGTTCATCATTTTGGCCATCTATCTTATAGTCATCATGGCGCATTAATATTCTGCATCCTAACACCTGTTCCGCTTGAGGCGGGCGCGGCCGATCATAAGGTCTGTTCCTTGCGGATGATGATCTTAAAAGGGGCGCGAACCAGGACCTTGAACTCTTCCTCAGGAAGATCCTCCACGAAGCAGGACGGGGTGTCGTGGACGATCAAATAGCGATAGGGGTTCTTTTTCAACCAGTCCAGGCCGATCCTCCTGGGCGGGGGAAAAATGGGATACACGGTCCGCTCAAGCCTATCGCCAAACATTGGATATTCAAAGTCCTCCGGCGTAAGGATGGTCGCCACCTCGGCCTTGGGGGGGATCCATTGGGCCAGATCCCGATACAAGAACTTCTCCGGCCAGTTTTTCATGCGGCGCTCGCTCCGCGTATCTTTCCAAATCGCGTGCGGGCCGACGAGGGGCTTCTGGACATCGGTCAACACGGTTACGGCCAAGACGGTAATGGCCAAAACGATGACGAATCCCCGGATCGGAATGTGGAAGCGGCCGCGATCGAGCAGGCCGGCCGCGAGGGGGGCGATCAGGGTCATGACCGGGCAATAGAATCGACCGCGGAAAGGCGTCCACGCCTGGCTCCCCCCGAGGACCAGCACGAAGACGACAAACGTCAGCGCCGGGACGAAACGAAGGTCTTTTTTGATCACGCCCATGACGAGCCAGTAAAGCACCAACGGCAGAAACACGCAAAACCCGAGGGGCCCATAAAAGGAGCCGGCTTCGGTGGGCACGGGCACGGGAGTGGCGAAGACCAAGGGACTGCCCTTTTTGTCCAGTCTTCGATCGCGGGCCGGGATGTGGAGCGAATGAAAGACCTTGATCCCCTCGAAATTTCTGGCCTGTTCCACGCGGGCGGCGGCCGTTCTGGGCAGGCCCGTAAAATCTACGAAATCAAAAAGGTCCTTAGCGGCGTTGGTTCGGATCAGGGTCCAGCTCCAGGGCCGTATATTGTGGAGTTCTCTGTGGACGATCTCTGCCCTGCCCAGCGGCTTGCGATAATAGATCCAGCCCTGGGCGAAATTGAATAGGCCGAGAAGGACGAACCCGCCCAGGCATGCACCCGCCCAAACCATGAGCCGGCGAAAGGGCCGCGGCGAGCGGGCCAGGGCGAGATAGGAGAGCCCGATCAAGAACCCGGGGAGGAGCATGACGGCCGTGTATTTCATTCCTAGGGCCAGCCCCATGGCCGCGCCCGACAGGACAAGCATCCCCTCATGTTTCGTTTTGAGCCCGAGAAGAAGGAGATAGGCCATGGCCGCGACCATGGCCGCCGTAGTCAGATCGTTCTGGGTTGTGGTGGACTGAAGGACGACTATGGGAAGGGTAAGATAGACGAACGAAGCGAAGGCCGCCTGCGGCCGTAACGCTCCGAACACGCGGGCCATCCCGAAAATTGAGGTCATGGCCGCCAGGGCGGCGGACCATTGGACGAAGCCCGCCAGGAAGTCGCGGTGAAGGAAGACCATACTCCACAGGCAGCCGATCTCAGCGTTGAAGGGGTAGGCTGTTTGGGGCAGGCAAGGGCTGGGCCACGGAGCCAGGGAGTGGTGCTGGATCCAGAAGGCGACCCGCGCCAGGTGATAGACCATGCTGTCCATGTTGTTGGGCGGGACCAGGATGTTGATGATCGCGAGCAGAACGCTGGCCAAGCCCACTGACAAACCCAGCGCCCAGAGGTCAGGCCAAGACTTAAAAGAGGCGGCCAGCTCCGTTCGCCGGGGGAGGATGATACCTGGGTGGGAAGGCCGTCCAACGAAGCGCCAAACAAGAAAAGCGAGGCAGGCCAGAATGGCATGCGCCGCCAGCATGGCCCAGGGCCCGACAAGGGCCCCGAGGGACAAGACCTCCGCAGCGAAAACAATATCGGTCCAGACGAGGACGAAGAGTGAGACCAGAAAACCGGGCAGAGTCGGTGGACGGAGGCTCGCGGTCAGAAGATAGGCAAAGGCAATAACGAGGACGACATCGACGGCGTAGGGCATGGCCATGGACGTGCTGTTCTCGAAAATACTCGAGTCACTCCTGGCCCCCTAGCCACTCTGAAGACAAAACTAAGCTCGAGAAACATCTACTAAAATACCATTCGGCAAATAGGGAGTCAAGCTCGCTGCGATGTCAACAAATCCTCGGGGCGGCCAAAACGATGTTCTTTGGGCATAAAACCCTCCCGCGCCGGCTGAAAGACGATGGGCTCCCGCTCGCCCTGATAATGAAATGATTAACAATGGTCAACGTTCTCCTCAGCCGCCATTGACGCAACCCGCTCAAAGACAAGGGAGGGCGGAGGCTTCTCGGCCGGGAGCATCATCTTTATTGTTAAATAGCAGGCTTGGGATATGGGGCATCGTCAGAAGCTGAGTTCCGGCTTGAATTGTCGTTCGCCCCGCGGAAAGAAGTGATAAAACGAATAGCCTTCCGAGCGGCGTCTTCATAAATCGGACAGCGCCGAAATCTTGCGCCGGAGAAAAAATCCAATTCTGCCCGCGGAACCGCCCCCTTGGGGAAACTTAGCAATTTATTAACAACTTCTTAGCAGGATTTTGACAACTCGAATCCCTTGCAGTCCTAAATTAGGAGCGACCAGAATGAAGACCATCAGAGCACGGCGTTTGACTTTCCGTCCGAAAGAGACTAGGTTTTTATTAAAGAGGGGGAGTTCATTTTCCAAAGCTTTCAAGCCCTATGATTCGATAGGCACATCTCAAAAACAGGAGGTTTTGATGAAAGGCAAATTTCTAGGGATCTTGGTGCTTTCGGCTTTTTTGCTGGGATTGCCCTCTATCGCTCGAGGACAGACGCTGACCATTCTCCATTCCAATGATACGCACTCGGCGCTCTTTCCCTTCGGCCCCGGGGGCACCGTCGGCGGCATCGAAAGGATGTCTGCGCTCATCAAATCGTTGAAAGCAAAGAACAATCATGTCCTGACCTTGAATGCGGGTGACGTTTTCGTCGGGTCGTTCGAATTCAACAAGTACCTGGGCTATCCCGAGCTGCAGATCATGCAGAAGCTGTATGACGCCATGGAACTCGGCAACCACGAGTTCGACCTGGGAGTCGATACTTTGACCGGAATCCTGACCGGTGTCATCCCGGGCGGCCCGCCGATCAGCCTGCCCATCCTCTGCGCCAACATCGACCTGTCGTCCTATCCCGCTCTGGGTTCGATTGTCAAGCCGTACTTCATCAAGGATTTGGGGAAATTCAAGATCGGGGTCATCGGCGTGCTCAACACCGACGCCCAAAACTATTCGCCCGAGGTGGCCGCGCTCTTGACCGATCCCTACCAGGCGGCGGGACTTCAAGCGGCGACCGTGAGAGCCTTGGGCTGCAACATCGTCATCTGCGTCTCGCATCTGGGGCAAATGTACGACGTCCTCGGACTGTCTCAAGTTCCGGGAATCGATATCATCGTGGGCGGTCATTCGCACGACGCCTTGAAAAAGCCCGTCCTGGCCGGGGGCAAGATCATCGTCCAAGCCGGTGATTATGGAAGGTATTTGGGCGAGCTCAGAGTGGCCTTGAACGGGAGCACCGTGGTTTTGCAGGGTTATACCTTGCACCGCATCGACAAGACGATCCCTAAAGACCCCAAACTGGCCGGGACGATGGCCGCCCTCCGAAACGGCATCCTCTACGACCCGCGATTCGGAAACGTGCTGACAGCGCGCGTAGCCACGGCCGACAGGCTGATGACGGATTCTTGGGTCCCCGGAAACCCCTACCGGGATACGCCGCTCGGCAATCTGGTGGCTGACGCCATCAAGACGGAAGTCGTAAACCACGGCTACAGCTTCGACATCGGCCTGGAAGTCATGGGCTACACGGCCTTCCAGCTTTACAAGGGCAAGATCGTAGGCAATGACATCCTGCGCTGCGTCCCCTACGGCTACGATCCGACGTCGGGCCTGGACTTCAAGATCGATATCATCGAGATCGACGGCGGCACGCTTCTGGCCTTGCTTGAATACTCGGTGTCGATCGTCGAATATGCGGACGATCTGTCGCTGGAACCTTCTGGCCTGACTTTCAAGTACGACTCGAGCCAGCCGGCCTCGACGACGCTGGGGGTTCTCAGCCGTATCGACCCGACTTCGGTCATGATCAACGGACAGCCGATCGACCCGACGGCCCATTACAAAATCGCCCTCAACGAGCAGATCTACAACACACTCCTGGGTCTAGGGGTGACACCCTATTCGATCACCGAGACAGGGCTTTTCGAGTACAACCTTGTCCGTGATTTTGTGCAGGGCCTCAATCATGTCGATTATCAAGCCGAGGGGCGGGTCATCGACACGGCCATCAAATAAGCGGCGCCTTTTAATACGCAGACACTGACCGAACTCGATACCGACGGGACTATTCGGCTGGCTGGCCAGGAATTCCCGATTCGATATGTCCCGGCGAACTCGGCCGGCGAATTCGGCTCAACGGACAAGCCGATATTTGATCAGGAGCGACGCCGGCGTTTCGGGGAGCTTGACCGCCAGCCCGGCCAGAAGCTCCCGGCCGCTCTTGAGGAGGGTGAGGCCGTAATCCTCATAAGATATACCATAATCGTGGCCCGGGATTTCGTAAGAATTTGCTTTTTGGCTGCGCCTGCCTGCGGGCACGATTGCGTCTCGATGATCCCATCCAAGCATCGTGATCAGCATGCTCTGTGCAGCGAAAGGAATCCGGCAAAGGCGCGAAAGCGATTGGCTTGAGGCGAAGTTCCGCTTATGGCTCGAAAGGATGCATCAAGGCTGGAAAACTCCCGTCATCCAAGGCAAAACTCGCCCTTGATCGGTCAGAGGAGGCCAACCGAACAAAGCGCGGCTTTATTTCTGGAACTTGTAGCCCGACCAGGCGACGGTGAGCAGGTGTCGGGGATTGCCGGGGTCGGTTTCGATCTTCTGCCTGAGGTTGTGGATGAAGGTATCGACGGTCCTGGTGCTCGGGAACTTGTCGTAACCCCAGACCTCGCTAAGGATCGTCTCGCGGCTGACGATCTCCCCTTCATGGCTTATCAGAAGATGGAGAAGCCCGTATTCCTTGGCCGTCAGGTGCAGTTCCTCGCTGCCCCGGGCCGCGGTCCTTTTCTTGAAATGGACCTGAACGTCGTCAAAAGCATAATCGTCCAGAGTCACCGGTCCCGGCCGGCTTCGGCGGAGGACGGCATGGACCCGGGCCATGAACTCCTTGGCCCCAAAGGGCTTGAGGACGTAGTCGTCGGCGCCGAGCTCCAGCCCCAGGACCTTGTCCACTTCCTCTTTTTTCTGGCCAGTCAGTATGATGATGGGCGTGGCGTTCCCCCTGTCCCTCATCCGGCGGAGGATCTCCATCCCCGTCAGGTGCGGCAGGACGAGATCCAGGACGACAAGGTCGAGGCTTTCCTTGGAAGCCCGCTCCAACGCTTTCTCGCCGTCCGTTTCGGACAGCACCTGGAACCCTTCCGCCTCCAGGGCTAGCCGGAGCGTTTCCTGAAGGGCCCGGTCGTCGTCGATCACCAGGACTTTGGGCATGTTCATTTCCTCGGGAAAGCCAGGCTGAAGACCGTCCCCTGGCCGGGCGCGGGTTCGACCCTGACCGCCCCGCCGTGGGCCTCCATGATATGTTTCACGATCTTCAGCCCTAGCCCCACACCTTGGGGATTGTGGCGGCTGGCCGATGCCGCCCGGTAGAACTTATCGAAGACCTTGTCCCGTTCCTCGGGAGGGATGCCGATGCCCCAGTCCCGGACCCGGACCTCGACCTCGCGGGCTCCGCTGACGATCCGCACCTCAACCTCTTTCCTGCTGACCGAGTACTTAATAGCATTGTCGATGAGGTTTATCAAGGCCTGCTTGACGGCGTCCCGGTCGAGCCTGAGGATGATGGGCGAGGACGGCATATCCAGGGCGAGCGTGACGCCCTGGGTTTCGTCGCTGAAGCGGAATAAGCCCACCACTTCCTCGACCAGCGGCTGAAGCACCGTTTCCTGAAAATCGTAGGCTTTGACGTTCTGCTCCATCTTGCCGTAATCCAGGATGTTATGGAGAAAGCGCGAGAGGCGGCTGCTCTCGCAGGCCATGATCGCCAGGACCCTCTCCCGGCGCGCCTCGTCCTTGAGCGTCCCGGACTGGAGGATCTCGACCAGGCCCTGGAGCGAACTCAGCGGCGTCCGGAGTTCGTGGGAGACGCTGGAGATGAATTCGGTCTTGAGCCTGTTCAACTCGTCCAGCTTTTCCTTGGAGGCCCGCTCGTAGATCACCTCCTCCTGGAGCTTGACCCGCTCCAGATGAACGGCGAGCTCGGCCAGGAGGGCGGAGAGAAACTCGAGGTCATCGGCCGAGAACCGTTCCCCGGACTTTTTCTTGCCGAGCGCCAGGAACCCGGCGAGCGACGGAGAATTGAAAGCCATGGGCAGGGAGAGCTCGACCCGGCACCGTTCCAGGAGGTTTTCCCGGGAAAAATCGAGGCCGTCGGTGAAACGTACGGCCTGACGGCGGGCCAGGGGCAGAATGCCGGCGCGGACGGCGGGCGCCAGGTCTTCGACCACGGCCCCATCCCCTCTCACCAGACTCGCCCCGACCCCGTTTTTGGCGGCGGCATAGACGGCCATGTCCAGGCGCTCTGTCGGGAGGACCCGGGCGAGCTCACTCTGGAAAAAATCGGCCAAGCGGTCCTCACCCGCCAAGCACTGCGCTTTCTCGCTGAAGTGCAAGACGGCCCGGCGCGAATCATAGCTCTGACGGAAAAAAGCCTTATCCACAAAGGCCTGGACCCTTTTCCGGCCAGGGTCGAAGAGCGCGGCCACAACCACCGTCGCGGCCACGGAGAAGACAATCTCATGCGGTTTGAACCACTGTGCCGAGATAAGCCGGAGCGCCTCCAGGGACAGCAAATAAAAGCTGACGGCCAGGATGGTCAGGATGGCGTAAACCAGACTGCGCTTGATGACGAGCTCGATATGCATGAGCTTGAACCTGAAGATGGCCACCGCGAAAGCCAGGGGGATGATAACGAAAAAAACGCTCGACAGCTCTTCGGATAGCAAAGGCCGCCCCCCGAGGATCCTCGGCAGCTGGTAGAGGAATATGAAGGGCCCCAGTCCGAGGACGAACCCGTAGGACAGCCACATGATCTGGGCTTTTTCCTCCCGGCGTTCGGTCTTTCGGAAGCGGAGGATAAGGTAGGGCACGGTGAAGGCGATGGCCGCCACGATAAAAAGGCGCAGGGCATAGACGACTTTCAGCTCCCAGCGAAAAACGACCTGGGACCCCCGGAGGAGCGCCGTCAGGTACAGGCTGTCCGCAGTCAGGGACAGCACGGCGGCCGTTCCGTAGGTCAAAAAGATTGATGATCGCCTGGGGCGGCCAGACAGGGCCAGAGAAAAGTGGAGAAGCAGGGCCGGACAGAGAGGATAGAGGATGTTGAAGATGAAACCCGGGAGGTAGGTCAGGCCGCTCTTGCCCACCCCGTAGAATTCGCCGTTGATGATGATGGTGCAGGAGAAACAGACCATGGCCGCGTAGAAGATCCTGGCCAGGGAATCGTCCCGCTTCAGGACGAAGACGGCCGTCCCGATGCTCAGGTTGACCAGGCCGATGATCAGAAAAATGAACGGAAACGGCGCCTGACTGTAGTAGGGCACGAGCCGGACGAAGCGCGCTTCGGTCCGCCCGTCGGAACGTAGCCCTACTGTGACCCATTCACCCACGGATTTGCGGCTGAGGACGAAATTCAATTCGTCCGGAGTCAGGATCCGGCTGGCGTCGAGCTGCGTAACGGACGACCGGTTGATCTCCTGAGGAAGGCCAGGCCGGTGTTGCATCAGGGTGAAGCCAAAAATACTTACCGCGGCCAGCGCCACCCCGGCCAAAAGACTCAGGAAGAAATAACCCCTTTTCAAAGGAAGGTTCTGCTCCGTCTGAAATATTCATAGCACCCCATTCCGGAATAGTCAATTCTCTAAAACTGATAGAAATGGTTTATACCTTGGGCTTTCTTTTGTAGGCTTAGGTCATTTAGGGAAGGAGAAGCCTTATGGCTAATCACGATCCAATCAGGAGCCAGGAATGGAGATTAGGGATTATCCGGCACGTCGAGGAGGTGACCCACAATGTTTCCAAAACCTGATGGGGATAATTAATGCATATATACGCCGGCCCAGACTGAATGGGGAAAGCGATTTCTGTTTTTATGAAAAACGTCCCGGTTGGAGGCTTGTCTCGGGATTATTTTATCGCTCGGGCAGAAGATTCTCTTTTTTTAAATGGAGGACTCGCTGTCCTTCCGCGTTTTTGATTTCCATGCGGATTTCCCGGATGCCGCTATCGTTGAGTTGATGGAGAAGATCGAACAGGTCCGACCCGCTCAGCGTTTTCCCGTTCAACGATACGATCTCATCCTCGGGGGCGACACCGGCTCTATCGGCAGGCGAACCTGTCCAGACACCACGAACCGAGATCTTTCCGCCATCGTTCAAATGAACCTGCATGCCGAAGGAGAATTCGTTGGCCGGAATCGGAGATCCCGATTGAGGGATGAATCGTATTTCGTCTTTGGGATAATTGATGATCGTTATATATGAGGCCAAAAAATCCCTACCCAGGAGAAGCATCGACAGCACAGAGGGAAGTTCGGCGGAAAAGGCCAGGAGATTCTGAACTTCCGCGCTTCCCAAGGAGATGGAATCGATGCGCCCCAGGTAGTTGTCCCGGGAGGTTGTCCCGGGCCAGTGGTAGATATGTCCCTTGGCTTTGATCCAGCCTCCTTTTTCGGAGATTTCCAATTTTTTGAGGATGTCGGGGGGCAAAACCAGGGGATAGGGCTGACCGGTATCCACCATGGCTTCCGCTTCATAATTTCCGTTCAATTTGCATTTGAGTACCGGAGCAGAATTCACGGGATGATGGGTGAATTTGAGCAAAAAACCTTTTTGCGGATCTCCCGTGACCGAGGTGTCATTGGAAAGAACGAGAGTTTTCCGATGGTAATCGAGGGTGACCTTGAACCGGTCCAGCAGGTCGGATCCGATCAAACCGTGGATCGTGACGCCCGGATATGTTTCGAACATCTTAAATAACACCGGAGAGGCAACGCAAAAAACGGAATCAATCCGGTAATTGCCGATATCCAGACTGTTCATTTTGACCATCGTGCCTTTTCGTTTTAATTGAAGTTTATCCGCGGTTACACTATCCAGCATCGTTACACCGCCGGTATCGACAATAAAATTATACTCTTCGGGATGATCGTTGATTTTGCCCTTGATGAAAATAATGTGTCCTTTCAGTTCAAAAGGTATGATGCCTTCCTTATGGGCCGTTTCATTCTGTGGATAGGCGAAGAGCGCGGAGACGAAGACAAGAACGCTGAAAACAAAGGCGGTTTTTCTCATGTTGCGACTCGTTGGCTTGGATTTGAAAAGCATCCTATCGCATCTCTGCCGGAAAAAGCAACTGTCTGCGTCACCTGTTTTATGGCATCTTCTGTGAAGCAAATCATCATCGTCGTCCTAGCTGGGGGAAGCCCTTTCCCGGCGAAATAAACGGCAGTGAGGTCAAGACGGGCTAAAACGATAGAAGATGAAAGCGCGGACGCGACCCTGCTCTTTGTTCTCTATTTGGTCTTGCGCAAACCGGCTACTCCGTTAGCTAGAAAAGCACCGGAGGCTACGCCGCTGAAAAAAAAGATAAGGAATTTCGCCAGGGATAATTCACTTTGAGTGAAAAACACGACGGCGACGCACAGAAAGACAAGGCTTGAAAGAAAAAAGCTAAAGGAACGTTTTTTCATCTCTTAAATCCTCCGCCTCTCAACATTTAAATAAATAGCGTCCATTCGAACAATTTAATTTGAATTAAATAGCACAATAATCAAAGGTTATCAATGATGATTCCGTTGTCACTTCATCGGTATCGTCCCTTTTACGGTCTGGGTTTGGTGGGCGCCCTTGGTGGTGTGCACCAGGAAGCCGTCCTGCCCGGGCAGCCAGATTTCAGCCAGCACATAAACTGTGAAGTATTCCGTGTATGACGGCTCGAAGTTTCCCACCGCATCGAAGACAAGCTGGGGTTCCGCAAGGGGCGGCTGGGGTTGCGGCAACCTATTGATGAAGGGGACCTGAACTTCCTTGGCGGTCGAAATATAAAGAAAGCTGATCTTCCCTTCAGCCGTCAAGGCTACTTCGTAATCACCCGCAGGGAACTTTTGGTTTCCCGATTCGAATTTGAACGGGACCTTGAACGTCCCCTGGGCATAAGCCGAAGCATAGCCTGCGATGAGAACAAGGCCCATGGCCGCGAGAATCCAAACAACTTGACGCTTCATCGATCTTCCCCTTTTTACCGGATACTCGCCCACGGCACGCCCGCCACCGGTCCATCATCCGCCGAGGCCAGGGTCGTCGGAACGCCGTTCTTGAGCGCGTCTTCCATGGCCATGACGAACGTATCGATCTCCTCGAGCGTGGTGTATACGTTGGGCGAAACCCGGAGGGCCTGGTAATCGAAGACCTGGTTCGGCGGGGCGCCGCCGACCAGCGGGACGGCGATGATCCGGTACTTGTCCATCAGGAACTTGGCCAGGTCCCTGACGTCGATCCCCTCGACGCTGACGGCGCACACCGCCCACGTTTCCGGCGGCTCGCCGAGGTTCGACAGGATCTTGACCCGCGGATATTTCTTGAGGGCGTTCGCCCAGCGAAGCGTCAGGTAGCGCAACCGGGCCGCCTTGCGCTCGCCCCCGATGGCCTGATGGAAGGCCAGAGCTTCGCCCAGGGCCGCCCGGATGGCCCAGGGATGCGTCCCGATGGACTCGAACTTGCGGATATCGTTGTCCTGCTGTTCGGGGGCGGCCTGCAGAGGCCAGAACCTCGGGATCATTTCCCGGCGTACGTACAGGCAGCCGTTGCCGATCGGCGCCAGCAGCCACTTGTGAAGGCTGACACCGTAGGCGTCGCACTCGAGGTCCCGCAGCTTGAACGGGAATTGACCCAAGGCGTGGGCGCCGTCGACGATCGTGACGATCCCCTTCGATCGGGCCAGGCGGGAGAGCCGCTGAACCGGGAACATCTGGGCCGTCAGGTTGGTCACGTGGCAAAAATGGAAGACCTTCGTCCGCGGGGAGATGGCCTTCTCGAACCGCTGGTAAAGATCATCCCCAGTCGTCGGCACCGGGAACTGAAGGCGAGTGACCTTGATTCCCTCGCGCCGCAGGCGCTGGTCCCAGGTCGTCAGCATGCGCGGGTAGTCCTGCTCGGTAGTGATGACCTCGTCGCCGGCCTTGAGGTCGATCCCGTTTTGGACGATCTGCAGCGACTCGCTGGCGCCGCGCGTCAGGGCCAGCTCTTCCGGTTCGCATCCGAACTCCGCCGCCATCCGGAGACGGATCGTCTCGATGTTCTTGGCGACCATGCCCTGGTAATGGACGGGCAGCATGTTGATCATTTCCATGTACCGAAACTCCGATTCGAGCACGACCCTGGGGCACGGGGCGGTGAACCCGTTGTTCAAGTTGATAAGTTCGCGGTCGAGCTTGAAGGCGAGCTGGATCTCCCTCCAGTAGAACTCGTCCCTGGCCACTTCCTCGGGCAGACGGTCCGCGACCGATTGCGAAGCGGCCTCGACCCCCTCGAGTCCGCCGGGCTTGAGCGCATATCCCGCCGCCCCCACGGCTCCGCACAAACGCAGAAACGATCGTCGATTCAACATCTCAGACTTCATGCTTGACCTCCTCGAACTCCGGTTTACGAGGATTGTAGTCCACGTCTCAAAAGGACGTCAAGGAATGCTTGGAGGAATGCCCTCTCCAAATCTGATAAGCAAGGAGGGTCTCGGACGGCCTGCACCCGTTTTCCATGGAGGACTCATGAAATAAAGGTCAAGGAAGGATTGCTGATAATCCTACCGGCGGTGATCGGAGCGCCAGGCCGGGTTCAAGGATGCGAACGAGATCGGGCCCGTCATGAGGACCCTGATCTATTGGCACCGGGACAGGATGGGGGTGGCGATCAAGCCGACTCGGCCTTGTTCAGGACAGAGAATAATCCGCGGCAGCCCGGGCATGGATGGCCGTCGTGTCGAAAAGAGGAATTTCGTAGTCCTCCTGTTTCACCAGCAGGGGAATTTCCGTGCAGCCCAGGATGATGCCTTGGGCGCCTCCGTCCTTGAGCCTGGAGATGATCTCCTGAAATATCTTCTTCGATTTCTCTTTGATCTGACCCAGACAGAGCTCATCGTAAAGAATGGCGTGAATGAGTTCCCGATCCTTTTCTTCGGGGATCATCACCTCGAGGCCGTGTCTTTTCCGCAACCTCCCCTTATAGAAATCCTGCTCCATGGTGAAACGGGTCCCCAGGAGGCCCACCCTCGCGAGGGAGCGCGATTTGACGGCTTCGGCCGTGACGTCGGCGATGTGGAGAAGAGGGATGCGGATGGAATCCTGAACCCGGTCGGCCATCATGTGCATGGTGTTGGTGCAGATGACGAGCAACTCCGCGCCGGCTCTCTCGACCCTTTGGGCGGCGTCGATCATCAACACGGTCAACTCCTCCCATCGGCCCTCGTGCTGCCGGCTCTCCACCTCTTGAAAATCAACAGAATACAGGACAATTTTGGCCGAATGGAATCCGCCCGCTTTTTCTTTCACGCGCTGGTTGATGATTCGGTAGTATTCGAGAGTGGATTCCCAGCTCATTCCGCCCACCAGGCCGATGGTTCTCAACTTTTCCTCCGAAACCGTCTTTTACTGATGGCTACGATTCATCATTATATAAGAAAAACGAATAAAAGCGGCAGAGGGAATTCCGCTAGCACAATGTCCAATTGAAATCCCTCCTATCCGATTCCAATGCCCCCGGTTTTTTGAAAACCAAAGGCAGCAAGTGTTGTTGATACCGACAAGGTGTTCCGTCCGGCAGCCCCGCGCGAGAACATCTTTTTTTAGCGCCGCCGGACCGGCCTTGAACGCATATCTCAAGTAGGTTGAGCGTTCCCACTATCAAGAGATGATGCCGATGACGGGGACCGGGCCATACCCCGCCTCGATAACGTTTCTCGGATGGCCCGATTCTTGCTAATCTATGGGGGTGCCTTGATTTATCCAGAGTTTTTCTGGAAGGCATGTATGTTTTCTTTACTTTTATGAATAACGACGAAAAAATATTTACCCGCTCGGCCTTCCCGAGGACCTACGACCGTGGGGCCAACTGTTCATCCGGCAATCTCAAATGACGGGTGTTGATTTATGATGGGGACAGAGCGGGCCGATGAAAACGAGACTCGAGCTGGAGCAGTTCGTTCGGGCCGCCCTGGCGTTGTGCCCAAGAATCCCGGCATCAGCCGAACAAATAAAAATGAATGGGGAGGCCGGACTCCGTTTCTGATTTCAATCTGGGAGGAACACACGATGGAACGAAGAGAGTTCTTTGAGTCGGTGGGAAAGTGCGGTCTGTGCGCCGGGCTGGCTCCGGCCCTGGGTCTGGTCTCGGTCTTCGGCGGTCAGGAAAAACCCGCGGCGGCGGAGCCGGAGGCGCCTTCACATTCGCTGAAGGAGCGTGTGGATTTCGCCGAGAATTGGGTCCGCAATTTCATGCGGGCGCTCGATGAAAACCTGGATGGACCGGTCCGAGCCAGGGTCATGGAAGCCAACGGCCGGGCTTGCGCCCTTGACTACATGAAGAAGGCCGACATCCAGATCAAGCCCGTGGCATTCGACCAATGGCTGGAGAGGGTCCAAAAGCGGCCTAGCGACGGAACGGTCCGGGTCGAGGGCCGGACCATCTATTATCAATACCTCACCAACTATCAAGGCAAGCCCGCGCCCGAGGGAAGCTGCCTTTGCCCTCTGGTCGAAACCAAGCCGGCGGGGCTGTCAGGGACATACTGCCATTGCTCGGTCGGATACATCAAGGAGTTTTTCAGCCGGACCTTCGGCCAGCCGGTCAAGGTCGAGATCGTGAGCGCCACCCTGCGGGGCGGCAAACGCTGTCAGTTCAAGATCGAGTTGGCTTAGTCGACTCAGGACGCTCCGTCCGGGCCAGTCCGTTTGGGTCAGGCCTAATGACATCCCAATTCCGTGGGAGTGGTTTCTTCACGGGTACTTCGTTTTCTGCTGAGCCGGCGCGTGACTATCAGTCTGGGCGTCGCCACCGTCATCCCCGACCGCAGCTCCGACGCGCTGACCCTGCTGACGATGGCCGACCAGGCGCTTTACAAGGCCAAGGTCAATGGCCGGGACCGGATGGAGGGCCCGGCCGGCTGACCGTCTTGTCCCGGCCATCCGATGCAATGGTCCCATCTTTGACCTAGGAAAAAGGAATACATCCCGTTTTTTCACCATTGAGACCTGAGTTTCCGCGCGCGATCTCCGGGCCTTTCGCCTCGAAAAGGCACGAGAGGCGTCATCGTTTGACCGACTCGGAATCCGGGTGCTAAAATTCGGTCATGAAGAAAGGCCCCAGGACTCAGCATAAAATTTCAGCGCCGAGACCGGCCCGGCGCGCTCTCTCCGCTCTCCTGTTCTTGCTTTCGGTCGCCGCTCTCGGCTTTGGACCCTGGGGATCCGCGCAAACCCACGCTCCCGCCGAAAAGCCGCCGGCCCATCATACGGCCCATGGGTTCCGCAACCTTTATCCCGACACCCATCGCCTGGGCGTGATCACGTCGCTGCGCTATCTGCTCGGCTTGTATCCCAGGGAGATCCCGGCCATTCCTCCGGACCAGGTCCCGCCATATAAGCCGGACATCGTCGCCCCCAACCTCGGCCTCATCCACCATCCCGACCCGGGACGCATCCAGCTCACCTGGATCGGACATTCCTCCTTCCTGCTTCAGCTTAACGGGCTCAACATCCTGCTCGACCCGGTTTATAGCGAGCGGGCCTCGCCGTTCTCGTTCGCCGGCCCAAAAAGGCTAGTCCCTCCGGGGGTCCGTTTCGACGATTTGCCGCCCATCGATGCGGTCATCATCAGCCATAATCATTTCGACCACCTGGACAAGCCAACCATCAAGCGGCTGGGAAACAAGCCCCGCTATTTCATCCCGCTCGGGCTCCGGACCTGGTTCAGCCGCCTGGGGATCGACCGGGTCTCGGAGCTGGACTGGTGGCAGAAGTCATTCATCGGCGAGACAGTGCTGTGCTGCGTCCCCGCACTGCATTGGTCGGGACGGGGGCCGTTCCGGCGGAACCATGAATTGTGGGCGGGCTGGGTCATTGAAACTAAAAAGGGCCGGATCTACTTCGCCGGCGACAGCGGCTATTCTCCTTATTATAAGGAGATCGGAACGCGGCTCGGTCCGTTCCGATTGTCAATGATCCCCATCGGGACCTACCGGCCGGCCTGGTTCTTCAAGCCCATGCACCAGGATCCGGCCGAGGCCGTGCAGGCCCACCGGGACGTCGGTTCGGCTTTTTCCGTCGGGATGCACTGGGGGACCTTCCGAACGAGCACCGAGCCTTCGGGGGAGCCGCCAATCTTTCTGAAAAAGGCCTTGGCCGAAGCCGGCCTGCTCGAAGACCGGTTCGTAGTTATGAAGTTCGGTCAGACCCTGGTGCTTGACTGGCAGCCTTGAGCGGCGAGTTCCGCCCATCCCGCGGCTCCTTCCAAGCCCTTGTTTTCTGCGGACGCTCCGCCCTCGGAGAGAAGCCGCGGGGTGCTCTTGACCCTGGGGCTTTTATTTGAGGACGAGGGCGCACTCGCCGGTGAGTTCGGAGTTCTTCTTATCCCTCACTTTGAAAAGGACCGTATCCCCCTTTTTGAAGCCGGGGTTCTTGAAATAGAACCTGGTCTTGAACCCCACATAACCGTTGATCGAGCCTTCATCCCCGGCGATCCTGTCCTTCAGGCCGAGAACGGGGAAGAAGTCGTACTGGTCGCGAAATTGGTATAACCTCATGACCGAAGAGATGACTCCCTCCTTGCCCAGGCGCCGGTAGATGTCCCGGTCGTTCGTTTCGCCCATGTATTTTTCCCGAAGCTCTTGGACCGACGGCATCTTGGACTCCTGGCCGTTGTAAACCATCACGATGTCATCCCGGCTTATGGTGATGTTCTGGTCCTTTTTGCCGCCCATGAAGGCCATGAACATCACGTAGGGGCTGTCGAGCTTCAGGTCGGCCAGACTGGCGTCGATCACCAGGACGATGGGCCCCTGCTCATTGGAAAAAGCGCCCATGCCCAGGTCCTTGGTCTGCGGGTAGGCGACCGCGCAAAGGATTAGAAAAAGACAGGCATATCTTAAGAATTTCATATGAACCTCCTTGGTCATTTCCGTCCATCCTTCGCTCCTCCTCGAGGGGCGGAGGTCCTACAACTTTATAACGCCCAAGGAGCGCCCTTCGTTTCAAGGGCCCGTGGCCGTCCCCGGCCTAGAACCTCATATCCAGGGCGGCCCCTACCCGGGACAACTTGGCCACGACCGGAAGGTGGCCGTTGAATCCTTGATGAAGGTCGTACCATCCGTACTCCACTCGCAGTCCCAGGTTCTGGGCCAGGGGGAGGGTGTAAGCGGCCTTGATGTAGGTCCAGAAGTCATGACCCTCGTCCGCCTCGACGGGAGCCGCGCCGTTGATCGAGTAAAGTTGGAATCGTCCGAATCGCACGGCCAGGGTCCCGAACTTTGGATGACGGAGCCAGGCTTCGGCCTTGGCCATGCCGCCCCAATCGTAGTTGTAATCCCGGTCCTCCACTCGAACGTAAGGGTTTTTCACTCCTCCAATGGGGACGAACCCCAACTGCAGTGAAGTCGTAAGCTCGAAGTCGCCGCCCAGGGGAAACAGCGAAACAAGCCCTCCGCTAAAGGACATCCCCCCCATGTGAATGGTCTCGCTGTTGAAGTAATCGTAATTCTGGAAGAGACCGATGACGCTCTTACTACGGCCGGACGAGCCGAGCTCCTTGCCCCACAGCAGTCCGTAAGTGCTGATGCTGAAAAGAACCTGAGCGGGACTATTCACTAGTTTTTGCCCGTAACGGACCTCTCCATTGAGGAAGAAGAGATCATAGGGCTTCTGGGAATAGATCTCGGACGATCCCACTCCGTAGGTCAGATCGTAATCCACGCCGGGGCTGAACTTCATCCCCGAGAAGCCGCCCGTCTCCGAGATCAGGGATCCGCCGACCGAGGCAGTCCCCTCCAACGGTTCATGAGTCTCCCGGTTTGTCGAGGAAACCCGCGCCGCGTCCCCGTAGATCAATCGGTTGAAGCCGCGAATGGGGTCGATCACGAAGGCCAGGATCTCGCGCCAGACCCTTTTCCCGCCGGTGGCCGTGTCATCCAGGACCTGGGACGACAGGCGGTACTCGATCTCGCCCAAATTCGCGCCGCCCAGGCCGGTCATGAGCAGGTCGTTCTTGCTCGGTTGATCGTTCTCCATGAAGTAGCCCCACATCACATAGCCGAGCAAAGAGTAGGGCAGGGATTCCCAAAAGTTCATCCCGAGCGATCGGGCGGCGTTGAAATACTGGGAACCATGATAGGGATGTCCGATGAAACTGGTGCCAAAAGTATCCGGGCACCAGATCCATCCATTCTTAAGGTTGTTCTTCCACGTCGTCCAGCTGATGCGGGCATAGGGCCGGTTCAAGATGAATCTGTCCATGGCCCAAACGCCGATGTTGATGGAGAACGTTTCCAGGGCGGCGATCCACGGCCGTTTTATGACGGCGGTCTCGCTCGAAGACGGATCCCCTTCAGGCGGGGTCGACACGGAGTTGGTGAAGACCCCGCCGCCCGGGTCTTTGGCGTAAGGGCTCAGGCTGAATTCCCGATCAGGAACGGCTGCCGCCAAACAAAAGGAAAGAGCAAAGAATAGACCCAGAAACGCCGCAATACCCTTTTTCATTCACTTCCTCCTTTTTGATTGTGGATGATGTTCGCGGAGACAGCCCGTCGGCCCGACGGGTTCCTCATTTCGAAACCTCCGCGATGTATATCGAGAACGGCTCCATCGAAATATGGCTCCACGCACCGGCTTGCGGTGATGCGCTCAAGGTCGTCAGCAGTGGGCTCACCTTCGCGGAGGGAAAGCCCATCGGCGCCAAGTCGAAAACCACGTCTTGCTTGGTCCCGGACATGTTCAGCACGACCAGCACCGCCCCATTCTTATGGCGGCGAAGATAGGAAAGAACGTAAGGGTCGTCCGGGTTCAAGGCAACGTAATCTCCTTCGAGAAGCGCCCGGTTCTGATGGCGCAGCTTAAGCACATGTCTGTAAAACTGCAGGATCGAGTTCGGATTCTTTAACTCGTCCGCGACATTGTGCGTCTTGGAGCTGGGCGGCACCGGCAGCCAGGGCGCAGCCTGGCTGAAGCCGGCGTTGGGCGCTTCGCTCCACTGCATGGGTGTGCGCTCGCCGTCCCGGCCTTTCTCCTTCGGCCAACCCATTTTCCCGACCGGGTCTTTGACATCTTCCTTCCGTTGGGGGTCGTTGTTCTCCATCCCGATCTCTTCGCCGTAATACATGATCGGTGTGCCGCGAAGCGTGAGATAGAGTCCCGCCATCAGTTTGGCGATCTGGTCGTTGTGTTGACCGTCACCATAGCGAACGTAGGAACGGACGATGTCGTGATTGCTGATGACAAACACAGGCCACTCGCCGGTCGATTCCACGATCCCGATCTGTTTGCGAAAGTCCGGGGCCGAAAGCTTGTTGATCGTGCCGAACATGAAATCCATGGGCAGCTGGATCTCATCGTCGTGGGTGCCGTAATACTCCTTCAGCTCGGCGATGTTTTGCGTCCAGGTTTCGCCGATCAAAACGGCATTGTTCTCGTCCGCAACCTGCCGCAGCCTGCGGAGAAGGTCATGGACCTGCGGCAGCTTGTCGTTGTACGTGTTGTTCATGTTGGAATCGCCGAACACATTTGTGCCCGGGGACGTGGGATTGTCGTGCAATTTCGGGTCCTCGAACAGAGTATCTACGGCGTCCAACCTGAAACCGGAGACGCCGTGCCTGTACCAAAAGCGGGTCACATCGAACATGGCCTTCTCGACGGCAGGGTTGCGCCAGTTCAGATCCGGCTGCTCAGGAGCGAAGTAGTGGTAGTAGTACTGGCCGGTGGCGGGGTCAAGTTTCCAGGCCGGACCGCCGAAGCCGGAAAGCCAGTTGTTCGGAGGCTGGCCGGGGCCCTTGCCGTCGCGCCAGATATACCAATCGCGGTGCGGGGAAGTGCGCGACGACTTCGAATCCAAAAACCACTTGTGCTGGTTGGAGCTGTGGTTGATCACGAAGTCCATGATGATGCGGATTCCCCGTTTGCCGGCTTCTTTCGCCAGATAGTCGAAATCCTTCAGCGTCCCGTACATGGGATCGATGTTTTCGTAATCGGAGACGTCGTAACCAAAATCCGCCTGCGGCGACGGATAGCAGGGAGAGATCCAGATGGCATCGACACCCAGGCCCTTCAGGTAGTCGAGCTTGGACGCGATTCCCTGCAGGTCGCCGACTCCGTCGTCGTTGCTGTCGGCAAAGCTCCGCGGATAGATCTCATAAAACACAGCATCTTTCCACCACGGGTGACCCTCCGCATCGACTGTCTTACCCTGTGCGTTGGCCAGGGACGACGCGAAGCAGAGAAAGATGGCCAGCAAAACTGGCGACGCAAGTTTCTTTAACATAGAGTGCCGTCTCCATCAAAAGCCATGACTGTGAGGATTAGAGTGTTTTTGCTTCTGCTGTGCACCGCAGCCAGGGTCGTGTTTCTGAGATCATTGGATTTCCCTTTTTCCTTGGCGCAGTGAATGGCCGCTCGGGGTGAGGAATATGCCTTCCTTTTCATGAGGAGATACTACCGCCGGCTGAGCGGCGATGTCAATAAGCGCTCGGGGCGCCAAGAAGCTGATCCCCTGCCTGGCCTCCGGCGGGCGGGTCGTCATCATCGAGTATATTCCCAAGCCTGTGTCGGAACGGCCTTGGGGTCCGCCGCCCGAGCAGCAGTTCCCATGAGAGCAGATGGACAAAGAGATGGCTGCGGGTGGCTTCAAGGTCCTCCAGGCGTACGACTTCCTGCCCGAACAGTTCTTCGTGATCTACGTTCTGCGATAGCGGACAACGACTCCGCCAAAACATAGCTCTTTTCGGGATCAAGATAGGCGAGTTGGATCTGAAAAAAGCCGGATACTAGGCCTAAATTAATTTAAATCAATAAGATGGCTTGGCCCAACTGCAAGTTTTCGGTTCACCCTTTGGGGTGAGAAGGGGGAGCTATTTTCTAACCTCACTTTTCATCTCCGTTGAGTATTGCTCGAGGTTCTTCATGCGCACATAATAAACGCGAGGAGGGCGATCCGGTATGCGTTCCTCTGTGCCCGGGACTCTGGAACTATTCTGGCGCCGATGCCTATGAAAACCCGCGCGAGATTGTCGATCCTACTATTACTGGCACTCCTTGTGCATGCCCTGGGGCTGCGTCTTGTCTCGCAGGAGACCCTGCTATTTCGCCGCTACAGCATCGACCAGGGTTTGTCCCAGAACTCGGTCTACGCCATCCTGCAAGACAGCCGCGGGTTCATGTGGTTTGGGACCCAGGATGGATTGAACCGCTTTGACGGTTCTACATTCAGGGTCTTCAGTCCGAGCTTGGACGACCGCTCCGCCTTAAGCAACGGCTACGTGACCGCCTTGGCTGAGGACGCCCAAGGCTTTCTGTGGGTGGCGACGGACGACGGGAGCCTGAACCGGTACGACTCGGCTTCGGAAAAATTCCAGCGTTTTCGGCCCAACCTGGAGCATCCGTCCAGGCGGGAAAGACCGATCATCACTTCGCTTCTTGTCGACAAGAGCGGCCGGTTGTGGGTCGGGACCTCGAACGGGCTAGCTCGGTTCGATCCGACCTCCGAATCCTTCAGCCGCTTCCAAAACTCACCCGAAAATCCCAGCAGCCTGAGCGGGGATTCGGTTTCGGTCCTCTATGAGAGCCCGCAGGGGGATTTTTGGGTCGGCACCCAGGGCCTCGGCTTGAACCGCTTCGACCCGGCCAGCGGCCGAGCTGTTCGTTTCCTGCCCGGAACAAGCGTCCGGGCGATCCTCGAGGACAACGGCCTTCTTTGGGTGGGCACGGACGACGGGCTGGTGCGGCTTGAGCCGCGCTCCGGCCGGGAGGAAGTATTCCGGAACGATGTCCGCCGCCCCGACAGTCTGACCCATAACCGGGTGACGTCCCTGCTCAAGGACCAAAAGCAGGACATCTGGATCGGGACCCATAACGGACTTGATCGCTTCGACCGAAGCACCGGGCGTTTCATTCATTTCAAGAATGACGTTTCCGAGGACACCAGCCTTTCTGATGACGATATCCTCTCCCTGGGACAGGACCGGAGCGGCGGAGTTTGGGTGGGAACAGTAGGCGGGGGGCTCAGCCGCCTGGACCGTGTTTCAGCGTCCTTTGAGCACCTGAGAGATAAGTCGGCCGCCCCCAACCGCAGGAGCCGCAACCAGGTTTGGGCCATCATGGAGGATGAAACGGGCACGTTGTGGATCGGGACAGCGGCGGGCCTGCACCTTGTCAACCGTCGAACAGGATACCGTTCCCATTTTGAAAGCGACCCGCGGCATCCGGAGGGCCTCAGCCAGAACATCATCCGGGCCGTCATCAGGGACCGGCGGGGCATCGTCTGGATCGGGACGGAAGAGAAGGGTATCGACCGGCTCGACCCCGGGGCGAAGACATTCGTCCACTACCGGCACGACCTGAATGATCCGGGCAGCCTGAGCTCGAACGAGATTCGGTGTCTTCTTGAGGATAGGGACGGCTCCATTTGGGTGGCCACCATGGGCGGCGGGCTGAACCGCTTTGACAGGGCTGCGAACCGCTTCGTCCGCTTTCGCCACGACGACGGCGATGCGTCCAGCTTGAGCGTGGACCGGACCTATTCGCTCTGCCAGGACCGCCAGGGATCCCTCTGGATCGCGACCTGGGGCGGCGGGGTCGATCGACTCGATCCCTCCGCGGGTCGGTTCACCCACTACCGGCACACTTCGACCGATCCCTCCAGCGTGAGCGACAACAGCATTTTGAGCGTCATGGAGGACCGGGCCGGCAACATTTGGGTCGGGACGCGGGGGGCGGGCCTGTGCAAGCTGGAATCCCGGGACCGGGACAATGGGAAGTTTCGGACCTATTCGGGAAAGGACGGATTGCCCAACAACCAGATATATGCCATGCTCGAGGACGAGGCCGGGAACCTGTGGTTGTCACACAACCGGGGACTGACCCGGTTCGACCCCTCGACGGGGAGGATCAAGAACTTCGGTTCGCAGAGCGGCGTTCAGAGTCCTGAGTTTGACGGAAACGCGAAGTACAAGAGCCGGAGCGGCGAGATGTTCTTCGGGGGGATCAACGGCCTCAACGCATTTTTCCCGGACAGGATCAAGGACAATCCCTATCCTCCTCCCGTGGTCCTCACCGGCCTGAAGATCTTCGACCGGGATGTGCCCATCGGTCGGAGGCCGAACGGGCGCACGATCCTGGAACGGTCGATCACCCAGAGTACATCCCTTCGCCTGTCCCACAAGGAAAACATGATCACTCTCGGGTTTGCTGCCCTGCACTACGCCGCCCCCGAAGATAACCAGTATGCCTACATCCTGGAAGGCTTCGATAAGGAATGGAAAGCCGTCGGCAACAGCCGCTCGGCGAGCTACACCAATCTTCCCCCGGGGCAGTATGTTTTTCGTGTCCGGGCCTCGAATAACGACGGCCTCTGGAACAACGAGGGCGCGTCCCTGTCCATCATTATCACACCTCCTTTCTGGGAGAAGCTTTGGTTCCAGGGGCTGGCCGTCCTCTTGGCGCTGGCCTTACTGGCCGGGGCCGTGGGAAGACGATTCCGGCGCCAGGCTCAAAATCGGCGGCAACTCGAGGCCATGGTCGAGAAGCGCACGGCGGAGCTTACGGCCACCAACCGCCGCATCCAGGAGGAAGTCTCGGAACGTCAGCGGCTCTTGGGGAAGCTCCAGCGCCTATCGGTGACGGACGAATTGACCGGGCTCTATAACCGCCGCGGCTTTCAGACCTTCGGGGGCGAGCTGCTGAAGATGGGCCGCCGGATTAACGCCCTGGCCTTCACGCTCTACATCGATTTCGACAGGCTGAAGAGCCACAACGACAGACTCGGGCATGCGGAAGGCGACAAGGCTCTCCAAGACCTGGCGGCCGTCCTGCGCAGGGCGTTCCGGGAAACCGATATCATCGCCCGTGTCGGGGGCGACGAGTTCGCGGTCCTGGGGATCTTGGACCGGGATTCCTCGGCCGAGGTCCTGACTAATCGTCTGCAAGTTCTGCTCGGGGAGCACAACGCCCGGCGGGACGAGCCGCGCCGGATCTCGCTCAGCATCGGGACCGTGTCCCTGCCGATCGGTCCGGCGCTCGGGATCGACGAACTCATCCAGGCCGCGGATAGAAAGATGTATGAACAGAAGCGGCTTAAGGCTTGAGACGGCTCCTGGTCCTCGAGCGGCTCAATAATTGAGCCGGCTGGCGGCCTGGCGCTGCCTGAGGACGGAGATCATATCGGTCGTCATCGCCGGCAGGTCATAAGACGGTTTCCAGCCCCATTCGGCCCGGGCGGCGGAGTCGTCGATGGATTTCGGCCAGGAATCGGCGATGGCCTGGCGCGAGTCGGGCTTGAAGTCGCAGACGAAATCCGGGATGTGCTTTTTGATCTCGGCCGCCAGCTCGCCCGCGGAAAAGCTCATCGAGGCGATGTTGAAATCAGTGTGATGCTTGAGCCGGCCGAAATCTGCGTCCATCAGGTCCAGCGTGGCCTTGAGGCAATCGGGCATGTACATCATCGGCAAGCGCGTATCCTCGCGGACGAAGCACGTGTACCTTTTGTTCTTAACCGCTTCGAAGTAGATGGCCACGGCGTAGTCCGTCGTCCCGCCGCCCGGGAGCGTCTCATAGCTGATGATCCCGGGGTAGCGGCAACCGCGGACGTCGAGGTTGTAGCGGCGGACATAGTAGTCCCCCAGTAGTTCCCCGGCCACCTTGGTCACTCCATAGAGCGTGAGAGGCCTGAGGATGGTGTCCTGAGGCGTGTTGAGGGTTGGGGTTTCGGGACCGAAGGCGGCGATCGAACTGGGGTAGAAGATCCGGGCCAGGCCGAGCTCTCGTCCGGCCTCGAGGATATTGTAGGTCCCGTTTATGTTCACGTTCCAGGCCAGCTGGGGTTTCTTCTCGCCGGTGGCCGAGAGGATGGCGGCCATATGATAGACCGTATCGATGCGGTGCTTGCGGATGACCCGGTCCAGGGCTTCCCGCTTGGTCACGTCCAGAAGCTCAAAAGGCCCTGAATTCTTTATCGCGGCGGCAGGCTCGACGATGTCCGTGGCCAGGACGTCTTCCGCTCCATATTTCCGGCGCAGGGCCATGGCGAGTTCGGTGCCGATCTGTCCGGCGGCGCCGGTCAACATGATCTTCTTGGTCTCGATGGGCATTGAACGACCTCCACAAACGGGGCCAACCGATTAAAATTGAAGAATCTTTATATCTTGAGCCGCCGGAGTTGTCAATAAAAACCGGGCGTCCTGGGGCCCGCCCCTAGCGGTTGGGACGCATGGCGTTCAGGAATTCCTCGAAAATAGGGAGGGCAATCTTCCGGTAGCTCTTGGACCGGGCCTCGACGATGTTCCAGAGCGTGAACGAAGTGTTGATGACTCCCAGATAGAGGATGGCGAACGATTTTGGGTTGAGGTCGGGGCGGAAGACCTTCTTGCGGACACCCCGGCGGATGACCGCCTCGAACCGGACGGTGAGGTCCAGGATGAACGTCTTGAACTGGCGCAGGAGGGCCTTGTTTTCGACATAGAGGGCGTCGCTGAAAAGGAGGAGGTAGATCCCGGGCGAAGCTTCCAGGAAGTCCACGGCAAAGACGAAGAAATCCCGGAGGGCGTCGGCCGGGTCGAGCTCCCGGGCCGTGATCTCCTTGAATTTCTGGTCGATGAGCTTGTCGGAGATGTCCAGGATCATGCGGAAGATGTCGAACTTGGTCTTGATGTGGCGGTAGAGAGCCCCCTCGACCACGCCCACTTCCTGGGCCAGGCGCTTGGTTGTGATGCCGGTGATACCCACCTCGTCGGCGAGCTTCAGGGCGGCGGAGATGATCTCGGCCTTGCGCCGGCCCACATGGTCTTCGAATTTCATCCTCACGGGGACCTCTTCGGGTGTCTTGGGAGTGAACAGCCACTCCTCTTATGACCCGACCTCGCGGTTTTGTCAAGTGGGAGCAAAACCCTTGTTTTTAGGGGCGTCTTCGATTAAAGTGGATAGCCTGTTCATATCGATTTTCGAGGAGGACAACCATGGCCCTCATCCTTGACGGTCATAATCTCACCATCGATAACGTGGTGAAGGTCGCCCGCGACAATGAGCCGGTGGAGCTTCATCCCGACGCCCGCAAGCGAATCCAGAAATGCCGCGACTTGCTTGAGGACAAGATCAAAAAGAACGAGATCATGTACGGCGTCAACACCGGGATCGGGGAACTGGCCGAGGTCGTTTTGACTCAGGAACAGGTCGAGCGCTACCAGAAATACATTATCTACAGCCACGCGGCGGGCTACGGCAAGCCCCTGCCCGTCGAGACCGTCCGGGCGGCCATGGTCAGCCGGGTCAGCTGCCACTGCCACGGCCATTCCGGCCTGAGACCGGTCGCGACCGAGACGCTGGTGGCCATGCTCAATAAGGGCGTGACGCCCGTCGTTTGCGAGAAGGGCTCGGTCGGCGCCTGCGGCGATCTGTCGCCCATGTCCCAGATCGCCCTGGGGGCCATGGGCGAGGGCGAGGCCTTCTATCAGGGCCAGCGGCTCCCGAGCCGGACGGCTCTGGAAAAAGCCGGCATCAAGCCCCTCGTCCTCGAGGCCCGCGACGGACTGGCCATGATCAACGGCTCGAATTTCATCACCGGGCAGGGCTCGCTCGAAGTCTATGACGCGGGACGATGGCTCAAGACTTCGGAGGTTGCGGCGGCCATGACCCTGGAGGTTCTGAACGGCAACATGAAGGCCTACGACGAGAGGCTTCACAAGGTGCGCGGCTACCCGGGCGCCTTGGCCTCGGCCGAGAACATCCGCCGCCTGACCGAGGGCAGCGAGCTCCTGGCTCAGGGCAAGAAGAAGGTCCAGGATGCCTACAGCCTGCGCAGCACCGCCCAGGTCGTGGGCGCGGCCAAGGACGCCCTGGACTGGGCCAAGTACATGCTCGAGATCGAACTGCGGGGCGCGGCCGACAACCCGGTCTTTTTTCCCGATGAACAGCTTGTCCTGACCGGGGCCAACTTCCAGGGCGTGCCCATGGCCTTTGCCCTGGAACTCCTGGGCATGGCGGTCACGACGGTTAGTGTTCTTTCCGAACGGCGGCTCAACCGGCTGATGAATCCTCACTTGAACATGGGCCTGCCGGCCTTCCTGACCAAGGGCGCGGGCATGTTCTCCGGGCTGATGCTGACCCAGTACACGGCGGGCGCTCTCGTCTGCGAGAACCGTATCCTGTCCCATCCGGCGGCCACGGGTTCGATCCCGGCGGCGGCCGACCAGGAGGATTTTGTTTCCATGGGCTGGACGACGGCCCTGAAGACGGCGCAGATCCTGGATAACGCCCAGGCGGTTCTAGCCATCGAGCTCATCGCCGACGCCCAGGCCGTGGATTTCCGCAAGCCCGTCAAGCCTAGTAAGGCTTCCCAAGCGGCCTATGATGTCGTGAGGAAGTACGTCGCGCACCTTGAAGAGGACCGTCCCGTATACAACGACATCAACAAGATCAAGGAAGTCGTCCAGGCGGGCGAGGTTCTGGAGGCCGTGGAAAAGGCGATCGGCCCGCTCCGCTGACCTGAATGTTATCGCGAGCGGCGATTAGCCGCGTGGCGATCTCTCTTGGGAGCGTTTTTCGTTATGATAGAAATCATTAAGGGGTTTCCATGAGCGCCCAGAGAATCGCGCTCGTCACCGGCAGCAGCCGCAGCATCGGCCGAGAGATCGCTTTGCGACTGGCCGATTCTCCTAGAATCTCGGCTGTCGGCGTTCATTACAATCAGAATAAGGCCCGGGCCGGCGAGGTTGTTGAGGCGATCAAGTTCAAAGGAAAGGGGAGTGCTGCGTTCCAGGCAGACCTGCTGGTCGAAGAGCAGGCGGCGGGACTCGTCCATCGGGCCGAGAAAGAGTTGGGCCGAATCGATATCCTGGTTAATGATTTCGGGCCCTTTATCACCAAAGAATGGCAGGACCTGACCGGGCAAGATTGGGAGGCTATCCTGAGGGGGACACTGCTCAGCGCTTTTCACTGCCTGAAGGCGGCCCTGCCCGGCATGAGGGAGCGCGGCTGGGGACGGATCATCAACATCGGCTACAGCCGGGCCGAGCAACTGGCCTCTTTTCCAGGCATCCTGCCTTACGCCGTGGCCAAGACCGGCCTCCTGACCGTGACCCGGACAGTGGCCGTATCGGAGGTCGGCTCGGGCATCACGGTCAACATGGTCTCTCCCGGGCTGATGAAGGGCGGGGCCTTGCCCAAGTCCAAGACCATCACCGAAAGGTCCATCGGCGAATTCAAGGACGTGGCCGAAGCCGTTTTCTTCCTGGCATCCGACGAGGCGGCGTCCATCACCGGCACGAATCTCATCGTGGCCGGCACTTGGAAGATGTAGAGGAAGCATCCCCGATACTATGACAAAGGCTCGGGGTGAACGGCCTCGAAACACGCTCATGGACCCAGCGAGCCCATTCGCTCCGACTGCGGCTTCGCTCTCCTCTCCGTTCCGTCGAGGAACCCTGCCCGCTCCGCCTTCGTACGGGTTTCTCATCCATTCCCCCGTCGCCTTCATGGGTGCCGAGTGGGGATGCTTTCGGGAAAGGGGAGGGGCGACTATAGGTGGGTGAGGGACGGCCGGGTCGAAATACGTTCGTCTTCCCCGCAAGCGATGATAAAATCGGGCAGAAACCTACGGCCACCTCGCTCTGTCGCCCGGGGGCTCCTCGTGCGGGTCCCCAGCTCAAGGCCAGGCGGGCCGAAAGACCCTGCTCAACTTAGCTCCGTTAGCGAGTGGAAAGCGAAAGGATAAGAGTCTTCTCGCCTGCCTTGGTCGGGCTGACGGTCATGATGAGCGAGAGGTTCTGGCTGCCCCTGGACCAGAGCATCGTCTGAAAAAGGCCGTTGCCCTGGTTGGCCGTGTTCATTATAGAGTTGATATCGACCATGCCCCCGGCAATCCCGCCCAGTCCGCTTGCCCAGCCGCGGTCCTTGAGCTCTTTTTCATAAAAACCCTTGACCTTATCCCACGTTGCGTCGACGGGCAGGCCGAAACCGCGCTGCTCCGTCTGGCCGCCGGTACCCATGGCTTTGCGCATGGCCGCGTCCTGCTCCATATTTTTGGCCAGGGTATCGCCGATTCGACTGTCGCCGGCCTTGAGTTCGGTCGCGCCCGGAAAGGCGGGCAGGTCGCCCACGGCCACAGCTTTTCCCCCGCAGGCGGTCAACAACAGAAAGGCTGCGCCCAGGGCCAGGAATGATCCGATCGAATTTTGGGTTCGCATAGAATACCTCCTTTTTATGAGCGAATAGGATTCGCGCCCGAAAAATTTTGTCCGGACATCAAGCCTCCTGCTTGCCGCCGGCCGTTTCCCATTGCGCGCCATTTCCTTCGATCCTTTTCGAGCCGCTTTGACTCTCTCGCCTAGAAGGCCTCTCCCGCCGTGAAATAGAGCCCCGTCGAGCCCTTCCCAAAAGCGAAGTCGACCCGGACGTTGGCCCCTTCTTGCGGGCTGAGCTTATAGCGCAGCCCGAACCCCGTTGAGTATTTCGCTTTGCTGAGGCTGATCCTGTCCAGGGCGGGTCCGACATTGCCCAACCCGGCAAAGGCAACGAAACCGAATCGCCGCCATAGGGGCAGTCGATATTCCGCCTGGAGGGCGATGAGGTATTTATCCCGGTAGCGTCCCATGTAATAGCCTCGCATGATGCTGTCTCCGCCGATCATGGCGTATCTGTAGAATGGGGGAGCGCCGGTTGCGGATTGATAAAGGAACTGGAAAGCCGCGGCGTGGCCCGGATAGAGACCAGGGACGTACTTCCGGAAATCCGCTTTTACCGAGGTGAAGTCGAAGCTGCTGCCCAGCATCTTGGCATTGACGACGATTGAGACCTGAAACTGGTTCCCGCGGGACGGGGTGAAAATATTGTCCCGCGTGTCCCAATTTAGGATGAGACCGAGGCCCGAAACCGTACCTCCGGCGCCGCCCGGGTACGAATCCAAAGGAAGCGGCGCGTTCGACGGATTATCGATGAGGGCCGCCGTCTCGAATTGATAGAGAACGCCCGCATAGAGGTTCCAGAGAAACGGCAGCCTCGTCTGAAATGAGGCCTCGAGGGCAAGGCGGCGCGGGGTGTAGTTCGTCTCGGCGGAGTCGGGCGTTTCGGCGCCTATTCCCCAGAACTTGTTGGGGTATTGCTCAAAGGTAAGTTTTGCGGCCAGGAGATCGTCCTCGTCCCGAAAATAAAGGATGGGCTGGGCTTGCGCTTGGAATTGCATGAGCTGGGTGTAGATCGCATAAAAGAACATGCTCGACGGGCGAGCGGTCGGTGCTTGCGACTCCCCGCGATAGGTCAATAGGCCGCCGCCCCCGACGGCCAACTTCGTTTCCGGCTCGTAGAACGCGAGAGGAAGAACCACGAGATGCACCCTGCCCTTTGCGGCCGGGTCCTTCTTTTCGGGCTGGCCTTCCTGCGCGGCGACGGGCCTCGGACAGACGAAAAGGGCAGCTCCCAACATGAGGCACGCCATCCCATAAGATCGTTTCTTCATGATTGATTGCCCGAAGCCCACGGGGGTATGATAACTGCCGCGGGCGGGCCTCGTCAACTGGGCTGAGGTCCGTCAGGCCCGGTGCGGTGCGCGCCCGGGATCAATCCCCGGCTGGCCGCCTGGCCTTGGATTCTTTTTGGAGATAGATTCCCAGGTTCTTCTTATTTCGAGTCGGAGTCGTCGTCCATCGCTCGCCGTCGTAATAGACGACGCTCTTGGATAGAGCCTCGGCCAGGGCGTTTTCGTTCAGGGGGCCCGGAGGAATCTTGCCCTCGTCCTGGTATTTTTGATACTTTTCACGGAAGGCGTCCGTGATAAAAACCGTATCCACTTGCATCCGGGCATTGAATTCATAGGCGATTTTGCTGGCCCAGGCAACGGCTATCAGATGGCCTGCCTTGAGAAGGTCAAGGCGGTCGATGACCTCGCGTTGCGCAAACTGCAGCTTATCGACGTCCGTCCTCGGAAAAAGAACATAGAACAATTCCGACCCGGACTTGAGGTCGGGGCAGAAGTAGTCGCCGGTCTGCGGTGCGCTTCCCCATAAGCTGTCCGGGTCCAGGACGGCCAGGAAACCCTTGTGATATTCATTGTTCGTCCCGCTCACGACCAGCGCGGTGTTGCCGTCGTTGTCGATGTCGGCCAGGACATAATCCTCGAAACGGCCGGAATTCCAGTATTCGCCCAAGACTCGCCCCTCGGGGGAAATGGTAGCGATGTAGCTTGGAAAGCGCGGTTTGTGTCGGCAGAGCACAACGATCTTCTTCGGCCCGGAATGCTTGTCTTCAAGGACGTCCACACCGTCCACGGCGTAATCGGCAGAATATTTCTTGCTCCCGAAAGTCATTTCCCGGCCGGGGAAGTATTCCCAAAGAACTCGGGCTTTGGCATCCAGGCAGACGAGGTGATCTTGGGGGCCGTCGTCAGTCGTGAGGATGTCGAACAAGACCTCGTCCCGGCCGTCACGATTGATATCATTGATCGTCACCCAGGGAAGGAGACGTGCGCCTTCGGCATCGATCTTGCGGCACCCGAAATGGAGATGAAAGCTCACGTTATCACCGAGGTTGTTGACGCCCGTATCATAGCGTCCGAGTTCTTTCCCCTTTCGATTCAGCAGGACAACTTGGGACTGTTCCAGCCTGAAATCGAAGGGACGGGCGGCTGGGCCTTTGTTGGAAGATATCCCGGAGATCTTCCACAACGCCAGGACGATCAAGAGGAGGCCAGCAACGATGCCCACCCATAATAGACGAGGGCTTGAAGAGCGCTTTGGGATCGCGGACTGAGACTCTGCCTTAGTGGGTTCTTTTTGCCTGCGTCGCTTAAGCCATTCGTCGAGCTCTTCCTTGTAGGCATGAACGAGGGATTTTGAAAGCCTGTTTCCGGCCCGGTGAATTGGGAGCCCGAACTTCTTCTCCCATCTTAGGCATGTCCGTTCATCGCAGCCCAAGTAGGCGGCGATTTCCTTCCAGGAGGTGAATGGCCTCTCTTGGGGGCCGTTCTCTTTCATTACTGTTGTTTTATATGCAATTTTTGCCCGGCCGTCAAGGTCTTGAATGGGGTCAGTACATGCGTGACACCTGGGTTCTTTAAGTTTTTTCCCATTGGAGATAATACTCATTAGGGGTTTGCATGTCCAAGCCCCGGTGGGGCCGGATATAGTTATAACCGTATTCATACCTGGCCAGCTGCTTGTTATGTTCCCCCACATCGAGCGACACATCCTCCACTTCGTAAAATTCCTCCCGATGAGTTCGATTACTTCGCTCCACCCCTCCGTTGAGCTCCGGGCGGCGGGGAGGATTAAGGAACAACAGGATCTTCGCTCTCCGACAAGCCACTTCGAACTGATCCATGAACTCCGAGCCGCCATCGATCTGGATGGCCTTGATCCGAAAAGGAAACTTCGTCTTGAGATGGTGTAAGAAGTCCGCGGCCGCCGGGCTCGTCTGCCTCCTGTAAGCCTTCACCCCAACCCGCTTCGAGATCTGGTCCCAGGCGCTAAACTGGAACCGCTCCTCATTGGGAATCAACCGGATCCCGAGGGTATCGACCTCGACCAGATCCCCGGGCGCTTCCACCTTATATCCTTTGGGTTTTCGGGTAGCATACCGAGGCTTTCGCCTGCGCTTACGAGCTAACTTCGCTTGCCTGATGTTCTCCGGCTCCGCCAGCAGACCTCGGGCCTTGAGCTTCTTCATCTCCCGCCCGACCGTACTCCCACAGATATCGATCCCTTCTCGCTTGAGCAAAACCGCCAGCTTATCCCGGCCCCAACGGGGATGCTCCTCCCTCAACTCCAGGACTCTCTGGACCACCTTCACCGACGTCTCGGACTGGCGAACACGCCGGGGTCTCCTCGATCCCTCCTCGAGGGTTGTCAGATCATAAGCGTCGAACCTGTTTTTCCACCGATAGAACGTCTGGGCCGAGATCCCGAAGTATCGACAGGTTCGCCTGGCGTTCTGACCGTGAGCATAGTGATCCATCCACCGCAGCCTCTTGGCGGCATCCGGCGAGATCGTCCCCTGCCGGACCAAGGATCGGATGTACTCTGAACCAGGGATAAGGGACCCATAGATCGTTGTAGCCTGAAGATACATAGCAACACATATCCTACCCTAGGTGTCACTAATGTATCTGACCCTGCACAGGTCTTGGGAGATGGGCCCCAAAGCCCGGCGGATGCCGATTTGAGGCGACAACAACCGACATCATACGACAAAACCGCTGAATCTATTGACTCTATCTGGAAATTGCTCAATCTTATAAGTGGGCGTGGGTGAGATCCCTTTGTTGGGGCAAAAAGGTGGGCCTCAGCAAAAGGGGGGTCATTAATTTTTATCTTTTGAAATCAGACCTGCATTTTTTACAAAATCAAATGAGCCGAGCGCGTGCAAGCTCTGAAAGGCGCAGGCTTGATCCCGTCCATTAACATCCATTAAAAATTCCTTTTTCCCTCTTGACAAACCCCTGCACGGGGCTTATCTTATGAATGGTGAACAAAATGGTGAACAGAATAAACCGTGAATTAACGAGCCGGCAGGCCGGCGTCCTGCGGGCCATTGAGAATTTCCTCCTCAAGCATGGCCATGCCCCGACCATCCGCAAGCTGGCCGCGAGCCTGGGCATCCAGAGCCCCTCGGCCGCATTCAAGCACGTCCTGAGCCTGGAGCGCAAAGGCTATCTCACCCGCGACAACGGCGAACTCCGGCTGGCCGGGCGGCCCTCGGCCGTGGAGCGCCAGGTCCGGGTGCCTCTGCTCGGTCCGGTGCCGGCCGGGTGGCCTAAAGAGATCTTCGACCTTCCGGGCGAGGCCGTGGATGTTCCGGACTGGATGGTCGGCCGGCGTCGCGGCAACGTCTTCTGCCTCAAGGTCGAGGGCAAGAGCATGATCGACGCCTACATTGACGACGGCGACCGGGTGGTCCTGGAGAGGACGAACACGGCCAATTCGGGCGAGATGGTCGCGGCCCGGCTGGACGACGGCTCCGTGACCTTGAAGCGCCTTCGCAAGGACAACGGCCGCCTCCTCCTCGTCCCGGAGAACCCGGAGTTCAAACCGATCGAGGTCAAGGCCCTGCAGGTCCTGGGCCGGGTCATCGGCGTTTTGCGAAAGTATTGAATCGCGGCCGTCGCGACCGTGAGTCGCCGGCCCTTGTTTGTCATCAGGAGGCGAGGCGGAGGCCGAAGCCGCGAGCCTCGAACTTAGACGAGGCGTGGCGGTCTCGACGCGGTGATCCGACCCGAAGGGTCGCCCCGAGCGAAGCGTGGGGGTCTCATTTGAAAAGGGATCAAGGCGGTGAGGTCGCCACGCGGCAGGAGCCGCTCGCGATGACCCTTCGGGTCGCCACGCTTCGCTCGCAATGACAATTAAGGACGCAAGGAAAGGAGAGGATGGTTTTTTCTTTTTTAGAGGAAATGTTGTCGTCGCGTCGCTTCTTATTGTCATTGCGAGGAGTGAAATGACGAAGCAATCGCACCGCCTTGAAACCTTTTCAAATGAGATCGCCACGGCGCCTCACCCAATGCCAGAAGGAGGGAATACGGAGGAGATTGCCACGACATCTTCGATGTCTCGCAACGACCCTTCGGGTCGGATTGCCGCGTCGGTCTGCAAGAGCAGACCTCCTTGCAATGACACGATAAGACAATGAACAGCCGCTACATCGCTCACATCGACATCGACGCCTTCTTCGCCTCGGTCGAGGTCCTGCTCAATCCCGCGCTCAAAGGCCTGCCCGTCATCGTCGGCGGCCTGCCCCACGAGAGGGGAGTGGCCTCGACCTGCTCCTACGAGGCCCGCCGTTACGGCGTCCACACCGGCATGCCCCTGCGCCAGGCCTATCAGCTCTGCCCCCAGGCCGTCTTCATCCGGGGCAACTCTCAGGTCTACCAGGCTTTCTCCGAGAAGTTCTTCGACATCCTCCACGAATACACGCCCGATATCGAGGAGGCCTCGCTCGACGAAGCCTACCTGGAGCTGACGCGCTGCCGTCACCTCTACCCCGCGTTTTCCGCGACGGCCCGCGAGGTCAAACACCGCGTAGAGCGGGAGCTGGGCGTCACCGTCTCCGTAGGCGCCGGTCCGAACAAGATCCTGGCCCGCCTGGCCACCAAAAGAGCCAAGCCGGCCGGCTTCTTCGAGGTCGAGTGCGGCCGCGAGGAAGAGTTCCTCCGCACCCTGGGCATCGAGGACCTGCCTGGCATCGGCCCCAAGTCCCAGGCGATCCTCCGCCTGCTCAATGTCCACCGCCTGGGCGACCTGTGGGGCCTGCCCCGGACGACGCTCCGGGCCCTGTTCGGCCTCGAGGGCGAGGAGCTCTTCCTCCAGTCGCGGGGTATCGACTGCCGGCCGGTGGTCACCCGGACCGTGCCGAAGTCTGTGTCGCGCGAGACGACCTTCCTCCAGGATATCTGGGACGAGCGGCTGCTGCTGGCCCACCTGGCCTATCTTTGCGACCGGCTGACACTCGGCCTGCGCCAGGGCTGCCTCTACGCCCACGTCATCGAGGTCAAGGCCCGCTACGCCGACTTCCGCACCGAGGTCCGGCGCCGCCTACTCCTCACCCCGCGGCAGGAGATGGGCGACATCTTCCGCATCAGCCAGGAGCTGTTCCTGGACCTGTTCTCTCATTCCCGGCTGGCCCTGCGGCTGGTGGGGGTCAAGGCCCTGGACCTCGTACGGAGCCGCCCCCTGTCCCTCTACGAGCCTTACTCGGACCGCGGGGAGAAGCTGGGCGAGGCCGTGGACCATGTCCGGGACAAGTACGGGTTCGGGGCCGTGCTCACCGCCCGGGAGCGGATGCTCGACCCGCTCTACGCCTTCGAGCCGCGGCGCGGTTTCGTCCTGAAGACCGCCTCTTTGACCAGGTGAGCGACCGATGTTCATCCCCTTGCGCGTCCATTCGGTGTTCAGCAAGGGACGCTCCGGGCTGACCCTGGCCGAGGCCGCCCTGTGGGCCGGCCGCCTGAAGACTCCCGCGCTCGCCCTGACCGACATCGACAACATCCACGGCTGGGCCAAGTGGAAGCGCGCCGCGGAGGCCCAGGGCCTGACCCCGCTTTTCGGCTGCGAGACCGAGCTCGGCGGCCGCCGTTTCCTGCTCCTGGTCAAGGAGCGGACCGGCTACGAGCATCTCGTCCTGACCCTCAACCGCAAGGAGCTGACGGACACCGGCGGGCTCGTCGTCATCCTCATCCCCGGACCGGCCGACGCGGCCTTCCTCGAGCAGGCCGGCTCGCTCCGCGAGAACGAGGACTTCTACCTCGGCTGTGACTTCTTCAACTTCAAGACCGCCCGGGAGCTGGCCGAGCGGCACGGCCTGCGGCAGGTGTGGGCCAACCCCCTCAAGTTCGTGCGCAACCCGGAACGGGTCATCCTCATGCGGGCCATCGAGAACAAGATCCCCTTCCCGCCCGAGCGGGACAAGCTCCTGGGCAGGATGGCGTTCTTCGGCCCGGACCAGGAGGCGCTGGCTTTGCGGAAGCTGGGCGAGCCGGCCCGGGGCATCCTGGACCGCACCCTGGAGGTGGCCGGGAAATGCCGGTTCGACTTCCAGGGCATCGTCCCCGCGCTTCCGGCCGGCCTGTTTCCTACGCCCCTGCGGGAAGTGGTCATGGACCGGCTTCGCGCCGGCCGGGACCTGAGCTGGGACGAGCGCCAGCGGACGCTCCGGGAGCTTGAGGCCATCGAGGACTCGGGCTTCGGGCCCTATTTTCTCATCGTCCACGACGTGGTGGAGTTCGCACGGCACCGGGGCATCCTCCACAACCTCAAGGGCTCGGGCGCCTCGTCCTTCGTGGCCTTTCTCCTGGGTATCTCCCACGTCAACCCGGTCGAGTTCGACCTCTACTTCGAGCGCTTCCTCAACCGCGGCCGGGACGACCCGCCGGACATCGACCTCGACTTCGACTCGCGCCGCCGGGACGAGGTCCTGGCCTACGTCCTGGACAAGTACAGCAAGGGCGGGACGGGCGCGGCCTTCGTCTGCAGCCTGAAGAACTACCGGGCCCGCTCGGCGCTCTACGAGACGGCCCGGGCCTTCGGCCTCCCGCCCGAGGAGGCCCGCTCCCTCAGCAAGAGGGTTCCTTTCTTCGCCGAGCCCGATGTCCTGAAGAAGGAGCGGCCGCCGGCCGGGCTCCGCGACGTGTGGCGGCTGGCCTCGGACCTGGGTGACGTCTATTGCGAAAAATCCTTGCACGTCGGCGGGGTCATCCTGACCCCGGCGCCCGCGGAACGCTACTTGCCCCTCGACGAGTCGGCCAAGGGCCTTCGCATGTCCCACTTCGACCGGGACGCGGTCGAGGACCTGAAGCTCATCAAGCTCGACCTGCTGTCGGTCAGGGGACTGGCGGCCGTGTCCCGGACGAAAGACAGCTTGAACCTCAGGACCCTGCCGGCCCAGGACGCGAAGGCCTACGGACTGCTGAAGGAGGCCTCGACCATCGGCTGTTTCCAGGTCGAAAGCCCGGCCATGATGAACCTCCTTCGCCGGATGAAGCCGGACAACATCCAGGACCTGACCCAGGCCCTGGCCCTCATCCGGCCCGGACCGACCGAGAGCGGCATGAAGGAGGCGCTCCTCCGCGGCCGCGAGGGACGGGGCTCGGCCCGGGACCCGTTCCTGGAGCGGATCCTGCCCGAGACGGGCGGACTGCTTCTCTACGAGGAACAGGTGATGCAGGTGGCCGAGCGGGTGGCCGGGATGCCGGCCGGCGAGGGCGACCTCCTGCGCCGGAGCCTGAAGCGTCGCGGCGGGGACGGCGGCCTTCGCGATAAGTTCTTCCGCGCGGCGCAGGGGCGGGGCTACGCCGCGGCCGAGGTCGAACGGCTGTGGCGGACGATGGAGCGATTCTCCTCCTACTCGTTCAACAAGGCCCACAGCGCCTCCTACGCGGCCATGGCCTACCAGGCCGTCTACCTTAAGGCCCATCACCCCGTGTCTTACATGACCGCCGTCCTCAACGCCGGCGGCGGATACTACGACCTCACCGAGTACATCGAGGAGGCCAAGCGGATGGGGGTGCGCATCCTCGCCCCGGACGCGAACCGCAGCGGTTACGAGTTCGAGGTGGAGGACGGCGCCATCCGCGTCGGCCTGACCGTGATCAAGGGGCTGGCCGGGAAGACCGCGGACAAGGTCATCGAGGAGCGGCAAAACGGCGACTACGCCTGCGTCGAGGATTTCCTGGCCCGGGTGCGCCTGACCCGGGCCGAGCTCCTGTCCCTCATCCGGGCGGGGGTGTTCGATTCGCTCGAGTCCAGCCGGACGCGGCAGATCTTGCGCTACTTCCAGGGCATCGAAGGCTGGAGCGTCCTGGAGCGCGCGGCCGACCTCGACGCGAAAGACAAGGCGCGGATGCTCCTCGAGGCCCTGGGCTTCCTACCCGAGGGCGACGTCCTGTCGCTCCACGAGGGCGACCGGCCGGCTCTCCGGATCAAGGACTTGGCCGGGTGTCAGGGGGAGGAGGTGGAGCTCCTCGTTCGGGTGGTCGACGCCCGGCAGAAGATGACCGCCGGCGGCCCGAAGTATTTCTACCTCTTCGAGGACGAGACGGGGCTGCTCGAGGGCGTGGGGGAGAGGAAATGCCCGACCTTCGGCACGCCGCCCTTGTGCTTTCTCCGGGCTGAGGTCAGGCGCGACGGCGACGGCCGGCCCAAGGCGGTCGGATGCAGTTTCGTCAAGGAGAGGATCGCCTGAATCCGGCCAAGGGAAACTGCCGCCGCCGAAGGAACACTTTGTGATCCTGATATTTTTCCTTGACAGCGCGCGTCGGCCGAAGATATATAATGAATAGGTGCGACAGGCCCTAGGACCTCGGGGGGCTGTGGCCGACGGGAAAAACCGATGCGCGCAATTCATTGATGAGGGAAGATTATCAAGGTTTCTCCATGAAAACGATCGACCCCGGCGAAGATCAAAAACGAAAATACTCCCGGATGCCGATCATCGTTCTCTGCGATGTCTCCAAGCCCGACACGGGCGAGATCGTGGGCCGGGGCTGTGTCCTCAATTTTTCGAAGGGCGGTCTGGCGGTCGTGACGACGGCGAAGATTCCCTTCCTGAGCCCGGTGAACGTCAACGTCGATGGGCTTGACCAAAAGGGGTTCATCCTGGCCAAGGTCGCTAACGCCCGGACGGTCTTGGAAGGCCTCTATGCCTATGGACTCCAGTACGAAGGCCTTAATGTGTTCGAGCGGATTCAGATGGTCAGAAAATTCCGAAGACTCTTCAGGATGCTGGTCAGCACGGACATAGCCCTGTCCTAGGCTTCGGGAATCGCTTCGTCCCTGCGCGAGAGACTCCCCGACAAAACCTGATTTGACTCGCCGGACTTCTCCGCAGACTTCTCTCGCCGGGTTCCTCCGTCGTCCTCATTCCTGATCAGAGATTCTTGCGGACAACGGCAGTCCAACCTGCATTTATGTATTCGATCGAGACTCGGGCGCTATGGGGTAGCGTCTATTTATCGCCTCGCACTTGGCTTATAATCCCAGGGATGAAAAATCTCGTTCCAGTCGTGTTCAAGCTTTGTTCTTTATCGGAGGTCCCATGAAACACAGGCTCTCGATCGTCTTCTTATCGCTGCTTCTCGTCCTTTCCGCCTTGCCGGTTGCGCTCTCTGCCCAGGGCCGTCTCGCCGATTACGAGCGGGCCAAGAACCTCAGAGAAAAATTCCAGGATCTGGCGGTTGATGCCGTCACCAGCGCGACATGGATCGGCAAGACCAACCATCTCTGGTACACGAAAACGATCAAGGGCGGGTATGAGTTCATGTTCGCCGACGCCTCAACCCTGACGAAAAAACCCGCCTTTGACCATGCCAAGCTCGCCGCCGCCCTGAGCGCCGCCGCGGGCGAAACCTACAAGCCGGAGAAATTGCCCTTCCGGACCATCACCTACAGCGAGGACGAAAAGACGATCGAGTTCGAGGCCGCGGACTTCAAATGGAAATACGACCTGGCCGCCGCCGCCCTGACTAAGGTCGGCCCGGCCGCGCGTCACCGGCCCTGGCCCTTCGATGAAGAGCCCGAGTCCAAGGAGCCCAAGGCCTCGCCCGATGACAATTGGGAAGCTTTCATCAAGAACTTCAATGTCTGCTTGCGGGCCAAGGACAAGAAGGGTGCAGAAGAGGTCGGGCTGAGCACGGATGGCAGCGAGGGAAACGCCTACACCCTGCGCTCGATCAGCTGGTCGCCGGATTCGAAAAAGCTGGCCGCCTACCGCGTTCGGCCGGGGTACCAGCGCCTCGTCACCTACGTGGAATCTTCGCCCTCAGACCAGCTCCAACCCAAGACCTTCACCATCACCTATCCCAAGCCGGGCGACGCGCTCGATATCGCCCAGCCGGTCATCTTCGACGTCGGCACCAAAGCTCGGGTCGACATTGACAACGCCCTCTTTCCTAACGCCTTCGAAATGTCCGGTCTCGTCTGGCGGAAGGACAGCCGGGCCGTAACGTTCGAATACAACCAGCGCGGGCACCAGGTCTATCGTGTCATCAAGGTCGACGCCGCGACGGGCAAGGCGCGCTCTCTTATCGAGGAAGTCTCGAAGACCTTCTTCTGCTATTATTATGATGCGGGCAAGAAGTACCGCTATGATATCGGCGACGGAAAGGAAACGGTTTGGATGTCGGAGCGGGACGGCTGGAACCATCTCTATCTTTACGACGGCGCGACGGGCACGGTCAGGAACCAGATCACAAAGGGCGACTGGGTCGTGCGGGCCGTGGACGGCGTTGATGAGGACAAGCGTCGCATCTTCTTTCAGGCGAGCGGGAGAGATGCCGGCCAGGACCCGTATTTCCTTCACGCCTACAGCATCGGCTTCGACGGGACCGGACTCCTGCCTCTTTCGAGCGAGCCGGCCAATCATGTGATCGCCTACTCATCCGACCTGAAGTATTTGGTCGACATATATTCCCGGGTGGACCTGCCGCCGGTATTCGTCCTCAGGCAGGCTTCGGATGGAAAGGTCATCATGGAGCTTGAGCGGGCCGACATCACGGAACTCGTCAAGGCCGGCTGGCGCGCGCCGGAGGTGTTCACGGCCAAGGGCCGTGACGGGAAGACCGATATCTGGGGCATCATCTTCCGTCCATTGAATTTCGATAAGTCAAAGAAGTATCCGGTCATCGAAAATATCTATGCCGGCCCGCAGGATTCGTTCGTTCCCAAATCGTTCATGGCCTACAATTCGATGATGTCCTTGGCCGAGTTGGGTTTCATCGTGGTCCAGATCGACGGCATGGGCACTTCGAACCGCTCCAAGGCCTTCCATGACGTTTGCTACAAGAACCTGGCTGATGCAGGCCTGCCCGATCGCATCCTCTGGCACAAGGCTGCGGCGGCCAAATACCCCTCTTATGACATCAGCCGGGTTGGCATCTACGGGACCTCGGCGGGCGGGCAAAGCGCCCTGGGAGCGCTCCTCTTCCACCCCGAGTTCTACAAGGCCGCCGTCGCCTCCTGCGGCTGTCACGATAACCGTATGGACAAGATCGACTGGAACGAGCAATGGATGGGCTGGCCCGTCGGCCCGGAATACGCCGCTTCGTCGAACGTGGATAATGCCTGGCGGCTTCGGGGAAAGCTTCTCCTCTATGTCGGCGAACTGGACACGAACGTCGACCCCTCGTCCACGCTCCAGGTCGTGAACGCGCTCATCAAAGCCGACAAGGACTTCGAGATGCTCGTCCTTCCGGGCGAGAACCACACTTCGGGCGGAGTCTACGGCGAGCGGAAGCGGTTCGACTTTTTCGTTAAAAACCTCCTCGGCGTCGAGCCTCCGGCCTGGAACCGGCTGGAACAAAAGAAGCCGGAGACGGGCCCGGGTTCGAATGCAATCCGGAATAAATAAGATAAAAGCTCGTCTATTTGTTTCTGCTTAGGTTGGATCGACCCGGGAAGTGAAGATACGTGGGGCGCCGGGCCGGCCTCCTTGACATGGCCCATGGCCTGCACTGATAATAAAAAAGAAGGTTTTAAACGACTAAACTCATTGGTAAGAGTGGGGAACACGATGACGAAAAAACGATGCAAATCCTTTAAAATAACACCTTTCCCCATTCTGGCGGTCCTTGCCTTGGTTTTAGCCGTCGGGCTTCCGGCCCTTTCCCAAACCAGGACCTGGCCCGACACGACCTACGGGATTTTCGTCTTTAACGACCAGCTGGCCACGGGTTCCATGTCTGAAGCGCAATTCAAGTTCGCCGCGACGCACTATGCCGGAAGCCAAAAACTCCTGAGGGACGCGGCCCGGCACCTCCGGCAATATAACTCGAACTTCCTCGTTCTTCATTATCGGCTGGGCCAGGGGCTCGGCTATAGAAGCCCCAATTCATCCTGCAGCCCGACCGGCTCCTATCTGCAAATCATCGACAAGAACGCATGGGTCCAGGAATGGCCCGGTGATTCCATAGTCCAGGAGAGTTGGTTCTATCACTACCCCTCGTTGCGCGTCTATAACTGTTCCTGGGGCTACTATTTGATGGACTTGAGCAGCACCACCTGGCGGACCTGGTGGAGCACCAAAGTGATCCAACAGCTCCAGGATAACGAGGACGACGGCCTGTTCGCCGACAGCTACAGCATCCCCAATTATTTCGGCGGCACGGATTGGCATCCTTACTTGCCTGATGAGGATGCCACATTCGAATCAGATTGGGCTACGCTCGAGCACAACTTCACGGACTACATCAAAGGCCAATTCGCCGCCGGACAATATAAGTGGATCCCGAACCTTGGCGCTCTCATCACGTCCCGCGATCCTTCGGACTGGTCGAACGTCGATGGAGCGATGGTCGAGGGCTTCGCAGAATACGGAAGCGGCAGTTATTTCGAACTCGGCGACTGGCAGCTGCAGATGGACCGGGTGCTGGGTCTTGTCAACGCCGATAAGATCGTGATCGCTCAGTCCTATCCGATTACGAGCAGTGTAGCCGAGAGGCTGTTCATCCTCGGTTCCTACCTTCTTATTAAAGGGAGCCACACGTATATCAACATGGACATCGGGCTCATGCCCGAATGGTTCCCGGAATACGGCATTGACGACCTCGGCGCGCCGGTGGACGCGCTTCCCTCGGACATCTCAGGCCTTTATGATTCAGCCAAGGGCGTTTACGTGCGCAACTATACCAACGGGCACGTATACGTCAACCCTGACACGACGGCCCAAACCGTGAGCCTCGGGACCGCTCATAACAAGGTCGTGCCCTCGGGAGGCGGCTTTGTTCCGACCTCGGGGGCGGAACCCGGTTCTCTCCGCCGCCAACGCGTGACGAGCGTCTCGGTCCCTGCCCACGGCGCCGTGATCGTCCTCAACATCGGCTCGGGATGCACGCTATCTTGCGCGGCCAGTGCGCCGACTTCGGCCGAGGTCGGGGACGTCCTCAAGTTCAACTCCACCGCCACGGCGATCGGCTGCGGAGGATCGCCCGTCTTCAGCTGGGATTTCGGCGACGGCGCCTCGGCTTCGGGCGCCCAGGTGACCCATTCCTATGCTTCCGCCGGGGATTTTTCCTGGACGCTGACCGTCACGGCGGGCGGCAAGAGCTGCCCAAAGAGCGGAACGGTGACGGTCACGGTGCCATCGACGGCCCCGATCATCACGGCCATGACCAAGGCCGGGTCTCCGTTCCGGTTCATCGTCACCGGCGGCCGGCTCCAGAAGGGGATCAAGGTTTATATCAACGGCTCGCTCTGGACCAACGTGACCTGGGTCTCCACGCTGAAGATCATCATCAAGGGCGGGGCGGCGCTCAAGGCCGCCGTGCCGAAGAACACGCCCACGGTGTTCATGTTCGAGAACCCGGACGCCAGTTCGACGACCAAGACCTGGTCTTGGAGCTGACGGCTCGATCTGCGACCCGAACGGGCCGGCGCGCTGGCCCAAGCTCATCCTTTAGTCCCCGCCAATTTTCCCTTGAAAGCCGCCGGGAACTATGGTAATTAATACCTTCTATCATCCGCGGGTTCACAAGAAGGAATCAGCATGAAGTATACCCGTCTTCATTCCAATCATGAAAAGCTCGGGGCCAAGATGATCGAATTCTTCGGCTGGCACATGCCGGTCGAATACAAAGGGATCATCGACGAGCACATGGCCGTCCGGGAGAAGGCCGGCCTTTTCGATGTCAGTCACATGGGAGAGATCCACGTGACCGGCCCCGAGGCTTTGGCCTTCCTCCAGCACATCACGCCGAATGATGTCAGCCGTCTCGCGCCCCTGCAGGCCCAGTACACGGCTCTGACGACACCCCGCGGAACTTTCGTGGACGACATGCTCGTTTACTGTCTCGGGCCGGAGATGTATCTCCTCGTGGTCAACGCCTCGAACCAGGATAAGGATCACGCCTGGGTAGCGGAGCACGCTTCGAAATTCCGGGTCAAGGTCGAGAACATGAGCGACGCCTACAGCCAGCTGGCCCTCCAGGGTCCGCTGGCGGAGAAGATCCTCCAGCCGTTGACCGACATCCCGCTGGCCGGCATGAAATCCTTCGGGGCGGCCCGGGGGCGCGTTGTGGGAGAGGAGGCGCTCGTCTCACGGACGGGTTATACGGGTGAGGACGGCTTCGAGGTCTACACTCTGTCCGAGAAACCGGGCCTCATGTGGGACGCCATCTTGGACAAAGGCCGGCCGCTGGGCGTCCAGCCCATCGGCTTGGGCGCCCGGGACACGCTCCGCCTGGAAGCCAAGCTCATGCTTTACGGCAACGACATCGATGATACGACGACCATGATCGAGGCCGACCTCAAATGGGTCATCAAGTTCAAGAAGGGCGACTTTCTGGGACGCGACGTCCTGCTCAAGCAGGTCGAGCAGGGCGTCAGCCGCAGGATCGCCGGGTTCGAAGTGACGGGCCGGGGCATCGCCCGTCCCCACTACCCGGTGTTCGTCCAGGGCCAGAAAGTGAGCGACGTCTGCTCCGGGACGTTCGCCCCGTTTCTGAAGAAGAGCATCGGCCTGGCCTACCTGCCCGTTGCCGCCACGGAGCTGGGCACCGAGATCGAGATCGGGATTCGGGATCATAGGGTGGCGGCCAGGATCGTAGCCACGCCCTTTTATAAGAGGACCGAGGTTCCGGCCAAAGGATAGGGGATGGCCCGCAGCGGGGCTGCGTCCCGGCGAAGCCCCGTCGAGAGATTCGAGAAGGAGGGAGCATGTATCCGAACAATTTTCGCTATACGAAAGACCACGAATGGATCCAAGCCACTGGTAATGAGGCCGTCATCGGCATCACCGACTATGCCCAGAACCACCTGGGCGACGTTGTTTTCGTAGAAGTCCCGGCCGTCGGGGCGAAGCTCGCCGCCCATCAGGTCATCGGCAACATCGAGTCGGTCAAGGCCGTGTCCGAGGTCTTTTCGCCCGTGGGCGGCGAAGTCGTCGCGGTCAATACCAGCCTGAACACCGCGCCCGAACTGATCAACCAGGACCCGCACGCCCAAGGCTGGATCCTCCGCATCAAGCTCGCCGACAAGGCCGAGCTCAACGCCCTGATGAACTCCCTCGAATACGAAAAATATCTGGAAGGCCTGGAGAAATAAACACCGGCCTCTTACTGAAAGGCTGCAAGGCATGAGTTATGTTTCCCTGAGCGACAAGGACAAGAAGGAGATGCTCGCCCGGGTCGGCGTATCCTCGATGGAGGAGCTGTTCCGGTCGCTGCCCGACGCGATCAAGCTCAAACGGCGGCTGAACGTTCCACCCGCCCTGACCGAGCCCGAGCTTACCGCCCTGTTCGAGGATATCGGCCGGCGGAACACCTACGACCGTTACGTATCCTTCCTGGGCGCCGGCGCCTACCGGCACCTCGTGCCCTACGCCGTCGACGCCCTGAGCTTCCGGGGCGAGTTCGTCACGCCCTACACGCCCTACCAGCCCGAGGTCAGTCAGGGCACGCTCCAGGTCGTTTTTGAATACCAGACTCTCATAGGCCAGCTCACGGGAATGGACATCGCCAACGCCTCCCTCTACGACGGAGCGACCGGGGCGGCCGAAGCCGTGCTCATGGCTAATCGTTTGAACACCAAGACCAAGGTTCTCGTGGCCCGCACCCTCCACCCCCAATACCGGGACACGATCCGGACTTACTGCCGCAACCTGGGGCTTCGGCTGGAAGAGGTCGGGTTCGACGCCAAGGGCGAAGTGAACGCGGCCGACCTCGAAGCCCGACTCAACGACCAAACCTCCGCGATCATCTGTCAGTCGCCGAACTTCCTCGGGTCGGTCGAGGACCTGTCCCGGCTGGCGGCGAAGGCCCACGCCAAGAAGGCGTTGTTCATCGTTGTCGTCGCTGAGGCATTATCGCTGGGGATCCTTGAATCGCCGGGCAAGGCGGGAGCCGACATCGTCACGGGCGAGGGTCAATCGTTCGGCCTGCCCTTGGGGTTCGGCGGACCGTATCTCGGCTTCATGGCCTGCCGGCAGGAATTCATCCGCCAGTTTCCGGGCCGCATCGCCGGCGAGACCAAGGACGTCGACGGACGCCGCGGGTTCGTCCTGACCCTGTCCACGCGCGAACAGCACATCCGGCGGGAGAAAGCGACGTCCAACATCTGCTCGAACCAAGCCCTGTGCGCTCTGCGGGCGACGATCTTCCTCGAAACCCTGGGCCATGACGGGTTGAGGGAGCTGGCCATCCAGAACATCCACAAGGCCCGCTACGCCCAGGCGGAGCTGGCCAAGGTCAAGGGCGTTACGGTCAAGTTCTTGGGACGCCCCTTCAACGAGTTCGTCCTGGAGGTCTCCAAGGAGTGGAAGGTTGTGGACGCGGCGCTTCGCAAGAAGGGCTTCCTCGGAGGCCTGAGCCTCGCTTCGGATTATCCGGAGCTCAGCCGCTGCGCGCTCGTCTGCGTGACGGAGATGCACCGCAAGGAAGAGATCGACGGACTGGCCGCCGCCCTGAGGGAGGCCTTGTCATGATCCGCGAACCGCTCATCTTTGAGATCAGTGATAAAGGCAAGCGCGCCTTCCGTCTGCCCCAGCTCGACGTGCCCTTCGACAAGGATCTGCTGAACGGCTATCCCACCCGGGCCGAAGTCGAGGGCTTTCCCCAGGTCTCGGAAGTGGAGATCGTCCGCCACTTCACCAGGCTTTCGCAGCTAAACTATTGCGTGGACCTGGGCCTGTATCCCCTCGGCTCCTGCACGATGAAGTACAACCCCAAGATCAACGAGAAAATGGCCTCGCTCCCGGCTTTGGCCGGGGTTCACCCAGAGGCCCCGGTCGAGCTGGCCCAGGGCTGTCTCGAGGTCCTGAAACAGGCCGAGGAGCTGCTGTGCGAGATCGCGGGCATGGACGCCTTCACCCTCCAGCCGGCGGCCGGAGCTCACGGCGAGCTGACGGGGATGATGCTCGTCCGGGCCAGGCTCGAGGATAAGGGGAATCCCCGCGAGGTCGTGCTCATTCCCGACTCGGCCCACGGGACGAATCCCTCGAGCGCCCACATTTGCGGCTATCATGTCCAGGAGATCAAATCCGACGAAAAGGGTGAGATCGACGTGGCCGACCTCGCCCGTGTCATGAACGACAAGGTCGCGGCGCTCATGGTCACGAACCCCAACACCCTGGGGGTGTTCGAGGCCAACATCAAGTCCATCGCCGACATCGTCCACTCCAAGGGCGGGTGCATCTACATGGACGGGGCCAACATGAACGCCCTGACCGGCATCTGCCGGCCGGGGGATATGGACGTCGACGTCATCCATTTGAACCTTCACAAGACCTTCTCGACTCCGCACGGCGGCGGCGGCCCCGGTTCCGGCCCGGTGGGCGTGAAAAAGGAATTTGCTCCCTACCTGCCCGTGCCGCTCGTCGTCCGCCGGGGGACCGAGCTCGGACTCGACCTCGACCGGCCCAAGAGCATCGGCCGGGTCAAGAGCTTCTTCGGGAATTTTCTGGTCATCGTCAGGGCCCTGGCCTACATTCGTTCGCTCGGCCCCGATGGCCTCAAGGAGATGTCCGAAGTGGCGGTCCTCAACGCCAACTATATCCGCAAAGGCCTGGAGGGCACCTACCACCTGAAATACGGCACGCCGACACTCCATGAATGCGTCTTCTCCGACAAGTTCCAGAAGGACCTGGGCGTGTCCAACCTCGACATCGCCAAGAGGCTGATCGACTATGGCCTCCATCCGCCGACCATGTCCTTTCCCCTCATCGTCCACGGAGCGCTCATGATCGAGCCGACCGAGACCGAGAGCCGGAGGGACCTCGACCTGTTCATCGAGGCCATGAAGACGATCGCGGGGGAAGCCAAGGACGACCCCGGCCTGCTCAAGACCGCTCCGCATGTTTCGCCCGTGCGGCGCCTGGACGAAACATCGGCCGCCCGGACTCCCATCCTGCGCTGGACGGAGGGCAAGTAATCGATGAACGACCACACCCTTCAGGGCCTGATCCTCAGCCTCCAGCACTTCTGGGCGGATGAGGGATGCTATCTCGCGCCGACCTACGACCTGGAGGTCGGGGCCGGGACCATGACCCCCGATACGTTCTTCCGCGTCCTGGATAAGAGGCCCTGGCGGATCGGCTATGTCCAGCCCGCCCGGCGGCCCACGGACGGCCGCTACGGAGAAAACCCCCACCGCGTCCAGAAACATCATCAGTTCCAGGTCATCCTCAAGCCCTCGCCGGCCGACGTTCAAGACATGTACCTCCGCAGCCTGACCGGATTGGGCATCAACCTCGCCGATCACGACCTGCGTTTCGACGAGGACGATTGGGAATCGCCGACCATCGGCGCTTGGGGCGTGGGCTGGCAGGTCATGCTCGACGGGCTGGAGATCAGCCAGTTCACCTATTTCCAGCAGGCCGGGGGAATCGACGTCTTTCCCATCCCCGTGGAGATCACCTACGGGCTCGAACGCCTGGAGATGTTTCTCGAGGACCAGGACGATATCTACGACTTGCACTGGTCGGCCGACGTTTCCTATCGCGACCTCCGCCTCCGCGAAGAGAAGGAGTTTTCGAAGTTCAATTTCGACGCGGCCTCGATCAAATCCCTTCAGCACATGTTCGGCTTGTACGCCAAGGAATCGCAAGGCCTGATCCAAAAGGGACTCCTGCTTCCGGCTTACGATATGTGTCTCAAGTGCTCGCACACCTTCAACCTCCTGGATTCGCGGGGGGCGATCAGCGTGACCGAGCGGGTCAAGATGATCGCTCAGATCCGGGCCCTGGTGAACCAGATCGCCCGCGACTATACCGGCGGAACGGGGGCGGCCTGATGGAACTCCTACTCGAGCTCATGACCGAGGAGATGCCGCCTTCGCACGTGAGGTCGGCCCTCGACCAGATCGCCCGCGCCCTGCCGCTCGAGCTCGTCGGCGCCGGTCTCTTGCCCCGGGACCGGACGGGCGGCGCGGCGGCCATCAAGACCTTCGGCACATCCCGGCGGCTGGTCGTTCGGGCTGAGGTCGAGGCCGGCCAGCAGAACCGGGAAGATAAGGTGATCGGTCCGCCCAAGTCCGCGGCCTATGCCGCCGACGGAACGCCCACCGCGGCCGCCCTGGGCTTTGCCAGGTCCCGCGGAATCGACCCGTCGCGCTTGGAGATTATCCGAACCGAGAAGGGCGAGTATGTCGGATTCAGCAAGGTCGAACAGGGACGGTCCGCGGCGGACATTCTCCCGGATGTTCTCGTCCGAGTCCTGTCCGGGCTTGCTTTCCCCAAGATGATGCGCTGGGGCGAAAACCCCGTCCGTTTTTCGAGGCCGGTCAAGAACATCCTCTGCCTGCTCGAAGGCCGGGTTCTGCCTTTCTCTTTTGCCGGCGTGACCTCGGGCGACACGACCTTCGGGCACAAGCTCCTGGCGCCCCAGGCTCTCCGTCCCCGCTCCTTCGATGAGTACCGCGGGCTTCTCTCCGGGGCCAAGGTCATGATCGATGAGTCCGAGCGCCGGGCGATGATTCTCAATCAGGCCGAGGCGCTCCTGGCGCCCATCAAGGCCCAGCTGCTCTCCGACCCGGAGCTCCTGGAACGGCTGACCTACGACGTCGAGCATCCTTTTGTCTTTCTGGGCGGCTTTCCCGAGGATTATCTCGCCTTGCCCCTCGAGATCCTGAGCACGGCCATGAGGGAAGGCCAAAGGCTCTTTTCCGTGGTGAGGGGCAAGAAACAGCTGGCCTCCTTCCTGGGCGTCGCGGATGCCGTCGGCGACGGCAAATCGCTCATCCGCGGCGGCAACGAGCGGGTGCTCAAGGCCCGTCTCGAGGACGCGCGGTTCTTCTGGACCCAGGACATCAAGACGACCCTGAAGCGGCGGGCGGCCGGGCTTCAGCGCGTTGTCTTCCAGGAGAAGCTCGGCAGTTACGAGGACAAGTGCCTGCGGCTGAAAAAGCTGTGCGGATACCTGTGCGACAAGCTCGACGCGGCGGAGATCAAGAAGGACGTCGTCCTGGCCGCGGAACTGTGCAAGGTCGACCTCCTGACCGAAATGGTCGGAGAATTCCCCTCACTCCAGGGCCGGATGGGCGGCTTGCTGGCCGCCAGGGAGAAGCTCGGGGAGACCCTCTCCAAGGCCATCTACGAACACTACCAGCCGACTGGCCTTGATGACGAGGAGCCGGCCTCCCTGGGCGGCGCCATCCTTTCCCTGTCCGACAAGCTGGACTCGCTCGTGGGCGTTCTGGGTCTGGGCATCTCAGCCTCGGGTTCGGGCGATCCCTTCGGCCTGCGCCGCAATGCCCTGGGTGTCTGCCGCATCGTTCTCGACCGCAAGCTCGTCTTGTCCATGTCTCGACTCCTGGACAAGGCCCTGGGCCTCTTCGGGGAGAAGCTCGAGAAGGATGAGGCCGAGGTCAAGGCCGCCTGTCTCGAATTTTTCAGCGGCCGCCTGCGGGCCATCTTCGAAAAGCAGGGCTTTCGGTACGACCTGGTCAACGCCGCCTTCGGCGCGGGGGTCGATAACATCTATTTTGCCGCGCTCCGGGTGGGAGCTCTTCATGCCTTGCGCTCCAGCCCTCAGTTCGAGCCGTTCATCCTGATGGCCAAGAGAGTCAACAACATCGTCCGCGAGCATCCCGAATACAAGGTCAACCCCGCCCATTTCCAGGAGAAGGAAGAGAAGGAGCTGCAGGCTCTGTTCGCCCTGGTCAAGCAGAACATCGAACCCATGATCGGTCAGGGAGATTTCGGCCAGGCCCAGAGGATAATCTTCCGGCTCCAGCCCGTCCTGAACGCGTTCTTCGACAAGGTCCTGGTCATGGACGAGGACCCGCGGCTGAGGAAGAACAGGCTGGGGCTCCTCCAGGCCATCCGCAAGCTTCTGCTTGAGATCGCCGATTATTCCCAGGTCGTGGTCGAAGGGGAGAGAGCTTCCGCCTGAGGAGCGATCCGGAATATCAGGCCGGCCAGCCGCCGGCGCCGCCTCTAGGCAAAATGATTTTCGAGGCCGATGATCCTGTCCAGGATTTCGACCGGGTTGAACTTCTTGCCCTGCCCGTAAGGCTGGAACTGAACTCCCACGTAGCAGCGGAATTGATCGCCGGGATACTCGGCCATCCAGCGCACCGTGCCGAGAAGGAGAAGGGAGTCCTTCTCTTCGGGCCAGGTGAGTTCGATGAAAAGCTTGGAGCCGAGAGCGGGCGATTCCCTGGTCAGGAACCTGATGCCGCCCCGGCTGAGGTCGATGACGAGGCAGGAGCGCTCGAGCCAGTGCGAACGCCGGCCGAACAACCGGATCTTTCCATAGCTGACCATGGCCCCGGGAATATTGAACCGTGGGCAAGCGCGTTTCTCGGTAAATGGCAGAATCATCCCAATCTACTCCATTTCGTTGACTTCTCCGACCTAAATTATCCCAACAGATGAGAATTGTCAAAGCTATTTTTCACCCGTCGGGTCGATGCCCACCCGCCCGAGGGTCTGGCCATTGACGGCAGGAAAGGTGAAGGACAGCACGGCACAGTTTCTTTTTTGCGGCTCGAAGTTCAGGCGCGCTCCCTGTTGAAAATACGGGATCCGGAACGCATTGCCAAGAGGCGAGTTGAGTGCGGGCTTTTTCTTGGCCTCAAAATTGAAAATATGAGATAAAAAAGGTATATTGAAACCCCGTTCGGATGAACGAGATTGCCATGCGACCCGAGATAAGATCGCGCCGGTCAGTTCCCGCAGTGGTTATCAAGGTCTTGGCTTCTGCGGCCCTCTGTCTCCTGAGTGTCTCCCAGGGCGCCGCGATTCAGGGCCACCCGGCCCCCAAGCTGTCCAAGGTCGTGATCGGTTATTATCCCAGCTGGGCTCGGGACTCGTTCGGCTGCGAGCGGATCGAGTACGCCTCCCTGACCCACATTTCCCACGCTTTCACCTGGCCCGACTCCGAGGGCAACTTGATCGTCCCCGACGATTATCTTTATCCCGAACTCGTGGAGACAGCGCACCAGAACCAGGTTAAAATGATCATGAGCATCGGCGGCTGGGGCCAGGCCGAGGGTTTTGCCCCGATGGCCTCCCAGACCGCGACCCGGACCCGCTTCATCAGTCAGGTGGTCGAATTCTGTCGCGCCCACGACTATGACGGAGTGGACATCGACTGGGAATTCGTCTGGGGCAGCGACCAGCAAAGGGACTTCGCTCTCTTCATCAAGGAGATGTCCACGGCCCTCCGCGGCATGAACCCGCCCCGGCTCCTGACCATGGCCGCTCCTGCGGATGATTACTTCGGCCAATGGATCAACTACGAGGAGCTCGCTCCCTATTTCGATTACATCGGATTCATGACCTATGATTTCCATGGTTCTTGGAGTGATCATTCCGGCCACAACGCGCCGCTCTACAGCTGTGACGGCGATGAGTGCGGCTCCGTGGACCAGACGTTTAATTATGCCCTCCAGCGCCAGGTCCCCCTGGAAAAGTTGCTCTTGGGAATCCCGTTCTATGGCCGGTCGTTCGATTCCCCGGGACTCTATCAAAGCTTTCAAACGACCAACGATTACGCGTTCTCCGAGATCGTCGATTTTTGGTATCAGGGCTGGAGCTATCATTGGGATGATTGCGCCAAGGTCCCCTATCTCCTGAGTCCGAGCGGAGTCGGGATCATCTCCTTTGACGACCCGTTCTCAGTCCTTTGGAAGTGCGCCTATGTTCTGGACAAGCAAGCGGCGGGGGTGATCATCTGGGAATTAAGCCAGGACGGCTTCCAGGACCAGCCCTTGCTGATCAAAATTGTGGGCCTCGCCTTCCTAAGATAGAGTTGAGTCTCCTCCCTCACGGGGGTGACTCGCTCATCCGATGTTCAGGGAGCAAGACATGCGTGCAGCTGGGTTAGGCCGTTCGGCCAAGGCCGTCTGGTGCTCGGGGTTCCTTTTTTCGGCGGGTCTCCTTATGGCCTCCGCGGGGACCGGGAGCGACAAGGCCCATGGGTTTTTCCCCGTTTCGGTCTGGTACGCCGGAGGCAAAGCCCGAGCGCCGATGCTGGAGACCGTCACCGCCGATTCACCCCGCCTCTGGGTTAAGGACCTGGAGCAGATCAAGGGCCTGGGTTTCAACACCGTTCGGACCTGGGTGGAATGGACGGCCTGCGAAAAGGAGGAAGGGAAATATGATTTCAGCGCCCTGCGCACTGTCTGCGACCTGGCCGGCCGCGTGGGGCTGAGGGTCATCGTCCAGGTCTATATCGATTCGGCCCCGGATTGGGTGGGGGCCAGGTACCCCGAGGCCAAGTTTGTCTCATCGAACGGCGTGGCCGTCGAATCCCAGGCCGCGCCCGGCTTCTGCTTCGATCATGCCGGAGTGCGCGATAAGGTCCTCAGGTTTTTGGGGGAAGCGGCCAAAGCGGTCAGGGACAAGCCCGCCTTCTACGGCTGGGACCTCTGGAGCGAGCCGCACATCATCAACTGGGCCGAGCTGTATTATGTCGGAGACCTGGAGAACGTCCAGTTCTGCTATTGCCCCTCGAGCCAGGCACGTTTCCGGGAATGGCTCAAGGCCAAGTATCAAAGCCTGGACCGGCTCAATAAAGCCTGGTACCGCACCTTCCGCGCCTGGGAAGAGGTCCAGCCTCCGCGCTATGGAACCATCCTCACTTTCACCGACTACATCGATTGGAAGGAATTCATCTCGGACAAGCTGGCCGAGGACCTGAAGCTCAAAGACCAGGCCGTGCATGCGGTCCTCCCCGAGAGTGTGACGACCAGCCATTCGGCCGCGCCCGGGCTATTCACCAGACCCGACTGGGCCGGGACGCCGGACGACCGGAAGATGGCCGAGAGCGTAGATTTCTACGGGGCTTCGATCTACCCCAAGCACGCCTGGACGATCAAACCTTGGTCGCCCTACTACCGGTCAGCGGGTTTGGACTTCGTTCGCTCCATGGGGCTCATCAATCAGGGCTATTGCATCGGCGAGCTTCAGGCGGGCTATGGCGTGTTCGGCCTAAAAATGAGCGTGCCCGTGGTCGGTCCGGATCTTCGTGACTGGATGTGGAGCGCGGTGGCTTATGGGGCGCGCGCGGTCAACATCTATGCCTATTATCCGATGAGCTCAGGCTACGAGGCCGGGGGCTACGGGCTGGTCGAGCTCGACGGCAAGGTGACCGAGCGCGCCATCGAAGCCGGCAAGATCGCCCGGACGATCACCGACCACAAGGAATTGTTCCTGAAGAGCCGGCCGGCCGGGGCTGAGGTCGCCATCCTTTACAATCCTTTGGCCCACATGCTCGGCGGCCAGCAGTCATTCACGAGCGAGGGACAATCCGTGGGGGTCAATAACGTGAGCGAATCCCTGCAGGGCGTTCACCGGGCTTTTTTTGAGGAGCACATCCCCGTGGATTTTTTGCACGTGCGCGACCTCGACCCGGCGCACCTCGCCGCTTACAAGCTCCTCATTGCTCCGTACCCCGTGATGATATCGCAGGAATACGTCCGGGCCCTGCGGCAGTACGTCCAGGACGGCGGCACCCTCGTGACCGAGGCCCGTTGCGGCTGGGTGGATGAGAAGGGATTCAGCAGCCCGGTCATTCCCGGCGGCGGTCTGGATGAAGTGCTCGGGTGCCGGGAAAGGGAGGTCAGACCGATCGCTAAAACTGCGACGATGACCATCACCGCCGCGGACGAGGCCCTGCCGTTCCTCAAGCCGGGAGACAAGCTCGAAACCCTCTTTTTCGAGGAGGTGTTCGATGTCTTCGGCGCCCGGAGCAAGGTCCTAGCCGAGTTCAGCGACGGGCGTCCGGCCATGGTCTGCGCGTCCTTCGGTCGCGGCCGGGCCATCATCGTCGGCTCCTTCCTGGGCTCGGCCTATCATCATTTTCAGAACCCCAACAATGCCAAGTTTTTCGCCGGGCTGGCCGAGTGGCTGAGGATCGCCCGGCCGGTGACGGTGAGCTGCTCGGAACAGGACGTGCTGGTCGAAGCCCGATTGCTCGAGAGCCCGGGGGCCAGGGTCCTGTTCGCTTTTAATCGCGGCGAGAAAAAAACTCTGGCCCGCCTGGGACTCAAGCCGCCCTCCGGATCATTTCGGGTCAGAGACCTCGAATCGGGACAAGATCTTCGCTTTGTCGCGGACAGGGACCGGGTCGTCCTCGAACGGGAATTGGAGCCGCGCCAGGTTTGGGTCGTGTCCTTGACAACGGAGAAGGAGCCTTGAACCGCGGGACATCTTCCGCCGGCCGATCCCGCGGCCCGGTGTTCTGCGCCGGGGTCGATGTGGGCGGAACCAAGATCTCTTCGGCCTTGTTCGACGCGGAGGGGCGTCTCACGAATCGGAGCAAGGCTCCCCTCGATAGCAGAGGACCCGAGGAGGCGGCCCGCCAGGTCGCGGGCGTTATCCGGGAGCTTGATGCGTCGGCTCGGCAGGCGGGCGGCACCCTGGACGCTGTCGGAATTTGTGTCCCTGGCATCGTCTATCAACGGACCGGCCTTGTCTGGGCCCCGAACATCCCCGGTTGGGACCACTTTCCACTTCGAGATAAGATTCGCCAAGATATAGGCCTTCCGCTTATTATCGACAGCGACCGGACCGCCTATGTCCTGGGCGAGCAATGGTGCGGCGCGGCTCAGGGCCTCACGGATGTCGTTTTCATGGCGGTCGGGACGGGGATCGGAGCGGGCATCATCAGCGGCGGCCGCGTCGTGCGCGGGTCCGAGGACATCGCCGGCGCCGTGGGCTGGTTCGGTCTGAACCCATCCTTTAAGAAGGAATACGCAGCCATGGGCTGCTTCGAGGCCGAGGCCTCAGGGAGCTCCGTGGGACGTAAAGCCCGTCATCTCCTCAAGGACGGCGCTCCGTCGGTCCTGGTCGCCTTGGCCGGAGGGCAGGTCGATAAGGTCACGGCCGAAACCGTGGTCGCAGCCGCGCGCCAGGGCGATCCTCTGGCTTTGAAGCTCCTCGAGGAGACCGCCTCTTTCTTGGCCATGGGCGTGGCCAATATCGTCAGCCTTCTCAACCCGGAGATGGTCGTGCTCGGCGGAGGCCTGTTCCAGGCCGGCGACATCCTGCTCGAGCCGGTGAAGCGGGAATTTCTTCGCTGGGCTCAGCCTCTGGCGGCCCGCAGTGTCCGCCTCGAGCTCTCCCGCTTGGGTGAGGACGCCGGCCTGTACGGCGCGGGGCGGCTGGCCTGGGAAAGCCTGAAAGGAGAGGATTCATGTCTGCCCTGACCTACCTCGAACGGATCCAATCCGTCCTGGAAAAGCTCAAGACAAAAGAAATGGGCCGCATCCGAAGTGCGGCAGCCCTCATGGCTGAGTCCATAGGCCGCGGCGGCCGGGTTTACATGTTCGGCAGCGGGCACTCGGTCATCCCGGTCCTCGACGTCTTTCCCCGCTATGGGAGCTTCATCGGTTTCTTTCCGCTTTACGACCCGCGCCTGATGTGGTCGAACGTCATCGGACCGGGCGGCGCCCGAGAACTCTTGTGGCTCGAACGGCAGGAGGGCTATGCCAAGGTCTTTCTCCAGAGCTATCCTCTCGAGTCGAGAGATTGCATGCTTGTCTTCTCTCACGGCGGGCTGAACGCTGCGCCGATCGAGGTCGCCCTGGAGGCGCGGGCCGCGGGCCTGAAGGTCATCACCGTCTCCTCGCACGAGAACGTCAAGGCCGCTAAGCGCACTCATTCTTCGGGCAAGGTCTTGTCCGAGGTCGCCGACGTGGCCATCGATAATTGCGTTCCGCCCGAGGATGCCCTGGTCGATGTGGGTCAGGTCGAGAAAGTCGCGGCCGGCTCAACCGTGGCAGCCGTAGCCGTGGCCATGTCGCTCGTGGCTGAGACGGCCGCCGTCCTGGCCAAGAAGGGTCGCGTCCCCCCGACCTTCGTTTCGCCCAACGTCCAGGGCGTGGGCAAGGACCACATGGCCAAGGTCTATCAGGCCTTCACCGAATTCTATTACAGCCGCCCCCTGAAATAGCGGAGGCCGGCGCGGCGAAAGGGGAGGGCGGAAACATGTCTCATCCTGATCGTCATCGGAATCCGGGCCAGGGCCGGCTCACCGCCTCGGCCTTTGCCGGGATGTTCGTGTTCGGGATCGTCATGGCCATCCTGGGTGCCATCCTGCCTTCGCTGTTCTCCCGAATCAGCCTGGACAAGGGCCAGGCCGGGAATCTTTTTCTTTATATGAATTTTGCCATGCTGATCATGTCGCTCGTATTCGGCCCGATCGTCGACCGGTTCGGGTTCAAGCTCTTTCTCATCCTCTGCGCCCTGCTGGTGGCTGCGGCCTTCGGCTTGCTGGCCGGCGCCTCGAGCTACGGTGTGATCATCGTGGCGGCCGTGGTCCTGGGCTTTGGCGGGGGCGGGCTGAACGGCGGGACCAACGCCCTGACGAGCGATATCAACCCGGAGGCCCGCGGTTCGGCCCTGAACCTGCTCGGGATCTTCTTCGGGTTCGGCGCCCTGCTCATCCCGTTTCTCATCGGGACGCTTCTGGGCTGGGCCGGGCTCAAGAGCATCCTGCTCCTGGCCGCGGGCCTGGGCCTTGTCCCGCTCATCCTGTTCGCGCTGGCGGTGTTTCCCCGGCCCAAGCAGGCCCAGGGATTTCCGCTGAACCGGGCGGCGGGCATCATCCATGACCCGCTCCTCTGGCTTTGCGCCTTCATCCTCTTTTTTGAATCGGGGAACGAGTTCACCCTGGGCGGATGGATCTCGACCTATCTCCATGAAGTTTTCGGGTCGGCGGCCGCGTCCGCCTCGCTGGTTCTCGCCGGGTACTGGGCGGCCATCATGGCCGGACGACTGGCGGCCAGCCGGATCGTGCACCGAGTGAAGAACGAGACATTGATCCTGGCCAGCGCCGGCCTGGCCCTGCTGGCCGCCGTCCTGCTGGTGGTTTGCCCGGGCCGAGGACCGGCCTCGCTGGCCGCGGTGCTCATCGGCTTCGGGTTCGCGGCGATCTATCCCACAACCTTAGCTATCGCCGGCGATCACTTCGCCGCCCTGTCCGGCACGGCTTTCAGCGTCATTTTCACCGTCGCGCTCTGCGGGGGAATGCTCTGCCCGTGGCTCGCGGGCAGGATTGCCAAGGTGTCCGGGCTGAGGAGGGGTCTGCTCATCCCGGTATTCAACTGCGTCATGATCATTCTTTTGCTCCTTGTTCTGGCCGTGGCCCTTAAGCGACGAAAACCTGAAGGAGAGGGCGCTGGGGTGGCGAGAGAAGCCCCGGGCGTCATTGGATAAGCGAAGTCCGGAAGACGCCCGCACGGGAGATCATATCTTTCGGCCGGGCGTCGAGGAGAGTTAAGAGGCATGAATCAGCGAGGAACTCAAAATAGGATCTTGGCCGGTTTCTTTTGTCTGTCGGTGTCGGTTCTGTCGTCAGCCGCGGCCTTGGGCCGGGATTCCGCTGCGGCCGCGGATGTTTCGGCGGTCAAGCTCTCCCTGACCCAGCGCTTTCCTGAGCTGCTCATGGAAAAGGGCGTGCTCGACAGCGCGAGAAAGGAGATCGGTTCGCGGCTCGACGATCTCATCGCGGCCTTGCGGCGCAAGGGAGCGCGAAGCCGGGCTGATCTCGAGGCCGGCGTCCTCGAACAACTCAACTACGCCTCGTCCAACCTGGGAGGGTTTCCACAGTGCGCGTTCGATCGGCCGATTGGGGAGAAGCTCGTGAACTTCGGGTTGAGCAAGGTGGCGACCGATTTCGGCGCGGCGGCCGAAGCCAACGGATGTCCCGTGGGCGGCATCGGGGCGGGAGCCGTGGAGCGAACGATGAGCGGCAATTTCCGCTATTGGTTCTGGAAATCCGGCTGGATGGTGGACGAGATCGTCTGGCCCAACCAATTCCACGCCTTTATCAAAAAAGGCAAGGCCAAGGTCGTCCAAAGCTTTTCCACGGATGCGCCTCCGGCCGAGGCGGGGCTTTCGACCTGGCGATGGTCCTATCCCGCGGGGAAGGGAAGCTATTATGCCCTATATCCGAAGTCGGGTTTTTCTTATGAAGTCAATGAATCCTTCCCCGTCCGGCTGGCTGTGACCCAATTCTCGCCGGTCATTCCTCAGAACTACAAAGAGACGAGTTATCCCGCCGCGGTCTTCAAGTGGATCGCCGTCAACCCCGGGGACGAGCCGGTCGAAGTGAGCCTGATGCTGACTTGGGCCAACATGGTCGGCTGGGAAGCGAAGCCGGCCCATCCCGCAACGAACCCGGCGGACTTTGCCTGGGATCGACGAAGCATCGGGAATACGAGTGACGTCGTCGAGGCCCACGATCTGACCGCGATCGTTTTCCAAAAAAAGGGTCAAGACATCAAAGCAGGGAACGCCCTTTCGGGGACGATATGCCTGGCCGCGCCCGTGATCCCCGGCAAGACCAGCGTCACCTATGTCGCCGAATTCGACGGAAAGGGGGACGGAGCTCCGGTCTGGAATTCCTTTGCCGCTTCGGGGACCCTGCCGAACTCGCGTCAGACTTTTCCGGCGGCAAACGGGGACGTGCCGGCCGGGGCCCTGGCCGTGAAATTCCGGTTGGAATCCCATGAGCGGCTGGAGGTCCCCTTTGTTGTCACCTGGGATTTTCCGTTCTATGAATTTGAGAAGGGCGTCAAGTACCGGAAAAAATACACGGACTTCTTCGGCGCGGACGGGCGCCACGCGTTGGATATCGCCCGCGAGGCTCTGTCCAATTATAAAGATTGGGAGAAAGCCATCGACGGCTTCCAATCCGGGATCGTCCTTGACCGGGCGTTCCCCGATTGGCTCAAGCAGGCCCTCCTCAACGAGCTCTACATCCTGCCCGAGACGAGCATCTGGGATGCCGAGACCGGCCGCCATTCCTACCTCGAGAGCGCCGACTACCTCATGTACGGGACGTTCGATGTCGACGCCTATTGTTGGCACATCCTTAAGCTCTGGCCGGAGCTCGAAACGCGCAACATGGACTTCTTCGCCAAGGCCGTGGCCATGGAGGACCCCACCTTCAAATCCTACGACTATGCGACGACCTTCCCCGATGAGCTCCCGCCGGAAAAAAGAGGCTACTACTGGAGCACGAACAAGGTCGCGGGCATGATGCCCCACGACCTGGGCTCTCCGCGCGCCAGGCCCTGGGTCGTGCTCAACGACTTCACCTGGCAGAACGGAAACGTTTGGAAGGACCTTAACCCCAAGTTCCCCCTGCGCGCCTATCGCGATTTCACAGCCGGCGGATCAAAGGACGTCGATTTCTTGAAGAGGATGTTCCGTCCTTCGGTCCTGGCCCTGGACACTCTGGACAAGCGGTTCGCCGACCCGGTGAGCCATCTTCCGCTCACCGAGGGCATCCCCGACCAGACCTACGATACGTGGCGGATGAAGGGCGAGAGCGCCTACGTGAGCATTCTCTGGCTGGCCGCGCTCAAGGCGACGGCCCGGATGGCGGATATCCTGGCCGACAAGGGCGTGCTCGAGCTCGACGACGTCAACGTCCGTGCGGCCGCGGATAAGTATCGGAGCTGGTTCCAATCGGGCCAGGCCGCGGTATCCAAGCTCTGGAACGAACAAGGAGGCTATTTCAACATCGACGCCTTTTCCACGGACATCATGACCGACCAGCTCTTTGGCGCCTGGTATGCTGAGATCACGGGGCTCGACGAAGACGGCGCTCCCGTTGTTCCCATGGACCGGAAGCTCACCACCCTTAAAACCATCTTTCAAAAGAACGTCCTCGGATTCGGCAGGGGCCTTTTAGGGGCGGTCAACGGACGGACGGCCGAGGGTGGACAGCTCTATTCCGACCAGGGGGACGAGGTCTGGACGGGCACATCCTATGCCTACGCTTCGCATTGCCTCCTCGAGGGCCTGACCGGACAAGGCCTGGCAACGGCCTATGGCGTCTATCAAGCCGTGTACAGCCCCTACGGGCTCGGACTCTTTTTTAAGACTCCCGAAGCCTACTGCAACCCCGAGGAATTCCAGTGGAATGACCGGGCCCACCTCTACGGCCGGAATGTCTTCCGCGCCCAGAAATATATGCGCCCGGGAGCGGTCTGGGCCGTTGCCGAGGCGCTCCGTTTGAGGTCGAAGGGCAAAATGAAATAGAATAGGGGGGATTTAGCGAATACGTATGAGCATCCTTCGTCAACGAAAAGTCCTCCTGGGATTCATTATCGCCGTCCTGGCCATCGGGGGCGCTGTCGCCGTCATCATGTTCAGGGCGGGGGGCCCCGAGACAAGAGTCGGGCGGCTTTGGGCGCGGCTTGGAGTTGAGAAACCCAACGTCATCCTGATCACGATGGACACGACGCGAGCCGACCATCTCCCGTGTTACGGTTACTCCGGGGTGAAAACGCCCAACCTGGATTCGCTGGCCGCCCGCGGCATCGTCTTTGAACAGTGCGCCACAGCCTCGCCCCTGACCCTCCCCTCGCACAGCTCGATCATGACCGGCATGTACCCCACCTATCACGGCGTCCGGGTCAACGGGAACACCGCCTTGAGCGAAGAACAAACAACGATCGCCAAAGTGCTTACGGCGCGGGGCTACCAGTGCGGGGCTTTCATCGGCGCGTTCGTCCTTGACGGCCGGTGGGGACTTAAGCAAGGTTTCCAGCATTATGATGATCAATTTGACCTGAGAAAATACAAGCACCTTGACCTGGGGGCCATTCAAAGACCCGGCAACCAAGTGATGGACGCGGCGCTCGCCTGGCTCGAAGGCGAGAAACAAAATTCCTTCTTTGCCTGGATCCATCTCTATGACCCGCATGCCCCTTATGAGCCGCCGGAGCCTTATCAATCCGAATACAGCCCGAGGGGCCTCGTCGGCCTGTACGACGGCGAGATTGCCTTCATGGATGAACAGATCGGGAGGTGCGTATCCTGGCTGGAGAAGAACGGCCTGGATAAAAACACTGTCCTCATCCTTGTCGGCGACCACGGAGAAGGGTTGGGGAGCCACGGCGAGGAGACGCACGGCTATTATATTTATGAATACGTGGCCCATGTCCCGCTCATCGTCGTCACGCCGTTTGAAAAGCTCCGCGGCCTGCGCGTCTCCTCCCAGGCCAGAACCGTGGATGTTTTTCCGACCGTTCTTGACTTGGCCAATGTCAAAGCCCCGGTCAAACCGCAGGGCTATTCTCTTCTGCCGATGATGTTTCGGCCCGATAAAAAGGTTGAAAGCTACGCCTACGGGGAATCCATGGCCCCCAATATCCAGTTCGGGTGGAGCCCTCTCCGCACCCTGCGAACGCCGCATTATAAATATATCGACGCGCCCCGGGCTGAGCTGTATGATCTCACTCAAGACGCTGACGAGCAAATGAATCTGTTTCAACAATATCCTGATCTGGCCCGGAAAATGAAAGACGAGCTGGATCGGCTTATAGCCGAAACGAGCAAGGGCGCTCCTGCCCCTCAGGCCGCTAACCTGGACAAGGAAACAGTGGAGAGGCTGGCCGCTCTGGGCTATATCGGCGCGCCCGTTTCCGCCAAAAAATCTCCCGGCGGCGGCTCAGGGCCGCTGGCCGACCCCAAGGATAAGCTCCAGGTCTTTGCCTCTGTCCAGCAGGCTGGAGAATTGATCATGAGAGACGAGTATGCCCGTGCTGCAGAAAACTTGGAGGCTGCCCTTCGGGAAGACCCGGCTATCCCGCAGGCTCTGCTGCAACTGGCAACCTGCTATACGGAGCTGGGGAGGGATGAGGAAGCGAAAGTCAAACTTGATTCGGTTTTGCAGGATGACCCAGAGAATGTCCAGGCGCTCATCAGTTTGGCGGGAATCCTCCTGAAGGAAGGAAAGAAAGACGATGTCATTGCCCTCTGCAAACGGACCCTGTCAGTGGATGAGAAAAACGTCCAGGCCTACATGCTTATCGGAGAGGTTTATATAGACGAAGAAAACCACGCCGAGGCCCTCCCCTATTTCGAGAAGGCCGTGGAGATCCAACCGAAGTTGACCCGGAACCGCCTCAATCTGGCCGCCAGTTTGGTGGGGGTGAAGCAATATGACCGGGCCGAAAAGATGTTGAAGGGAATCATCCGTGAATTCCCGAATTCGCCCCGGGCCAAATTCAATTTGGGGGTGCTCTATGAAGAGCAGGGAAGGCTGGAAGAGGCCAGGACAGCCTATGCCGAAGAAGTCTCTGCCTTCCCTCGGGAATTCCGAGCCCGGTTCAATTTAGGCAAGGTCCTTTTTAAGCTCGGCGACCGGGCCGGTTCTCTGGAGCAAATGCGGGAGGTCGTCAAGATCAATCCTAAGCTGGCTGAAGGGCACCTCCTGCTCGCCAGAGGCATGCTCTCCGAGCAGGCTCCGCTTGATGAAGTCAGGGCGCTGGTGGAAAAAGGGCTTGCCCTCGCCCAAACGTCCGAACTCAAAGCCCTCGGCTATTTTCTTTTGGCTGATGTCTATAACCGCGAACATCAACCGGAAAAGATGAATGACGCCTTGCGCCGGGCAAACTCATACAAACCGAAAAAGGAGTGAGTCATGAGCTACCGAACCTGCCAATTTTCCTGGGCACTATTTTTGTTGATCGGACTTATTCTGACCCTTCCCACTTTCGGCCAGTACCGCGAGTATTATCTCTATGGAAAGGTCCTGGACATACAGAAAAATCCGCTGGAAGGAGTCGAAATCTCGATCCGGGACGCCGAGACCAATCGCAGCTACACGGCCAATACCAAAAAAGATGGCGAATACAAGTTCGTCGGATTGCCTCATGGCCTCTACAAGGTCGTTTTTAAAAAGGAAGGTTACGCCGAGAAAGAGGACGAGTGGAAATTCGAAGTGCCCCTGGATAAAATGCAAAAAGTTGAGATTCCACCCGTCATGCTCTTTTCCCAGGTTCAGGCCCAGGAACAGAAGCGCTTTAAGGAAATGCAGGGCGCGATCAAAGATGTCGCCGATAAGATCAAGCAGAAGGACTATGACGGCGCCATCGCCCTATTGAAAGGCGGTCTGGAGAAGAATCCCAAGGACGCCAATGCGCTTTACCTCCTCGGGCTGACTTACTCCAAGAAACAAATGTATGCGGAAGCCATAAGCGCCTTGACTCAGGTTACGGAGCAGAACGCGAAATTCGCGCCTGCTTTCTTTGAGCTGGCGGTCTGTTATCAGCAGCAAAACGACCGCGAAAAAGCCCTTGACTTTTATCAAAAGACCATCGAGCTTGATCCTAGCAACCCGGACGCCGCCTATAACTCCGGTCTGATCCTTTTCGGGCTGGACCGCGTTGCCGAGGCCTTGGGCCGTTTCGAAAAAGCGCTGAGTCTAAAGCCGGATGATGCCGCCTATCTCGAGATGGCCGGAAGATGTTACATCAATCAGGCCAATTTTGAGAAAGCCATAGAGTGTTTGGAGAAAGCCAAGGCCGGCTATACTGACACGGAAAAGGTCAAATTTCTGGAGAATTTGATCGCCAAACTGAAGGAACAGATCAAGAAGTGAACTCCGGGCGAAACCCGTCAGGCTCGAACCAAGTCATTCGAGAGCGGGCCATGATCTCCCCGGCGAGCGAAGCAGTCTCTCTCGCCCATCTGGCCTGTCTGATCATCTTTTCCCACTAAATTTAGATACCAAGAGAAAAATCAAAAAAGATGTGATTTGCCTTTTCTTTGACAAGATGGACGAGACGACGAGAGAAACGAACAATTTTGCATCTGGGACTTGACATTTGCCAAAATAAATATAATTCTTTTACCGAAGGTATGTCCCGGCGATTGAGTTTTTGAGGTGAGATGTCTGTTCTTTGTCTCAGCTCGCACCTCGGGAAAAAAGGAGGGGAAAATGAGCGGTTTCAGAAAGCATTTGCTGGTGTGGTGCTTGATGGCGACGGCCCTTATCTTTTTTAGCGTGGATCTAGTCCGGGCCCAGTCCATCCTTGAAGGGAAGATAACGGGCACGGTCACCGATGATAAAGGTGAGCCACTTCCCGGGGCGACCGTAGAGATCGTAAGCCCCGCCATGATGGGGAAACGCTCCGTCGTCACCACGGTGAAAGGAGCCTTTGTTTTCCTCAGTTTGCCGATCGGGAACTATAAGCTCACGGCCTCCATGCCCAATTTCAAGACCGTCGCCCAGGAAAATATCGCTGTGACAGCAGGAAGCTCTGTAACGATCAACCCGGCTCTGCCGCTGGGGGGGATCGAAGAGACGGTGACCGTGCTCGGCGAGGCACCGGTGGTCGATGTCAAGACCTCGACCATCGACTCCAATATCGACCAGGCGATGCTGGACAAACTGCCCACCAGCCGTGATTCGTTCTATGACCTGTCGCTCTCGACACCGGGCATGTTCGACGTGGGCAAGAACGTGATGGGGAGTCCCACGGCGTACGGGGGATCCACCATGGAAAACATCTTCTTGGTGAACGGCGTGGACACGACCAACCCCCGCGGGGCTGGCTACGGCTCCATGATCAATGTGAATTACGATAACGTCCGGGAAGTCCGCCTGATCGCACTCGGCAGCAAGGCGGAATACGGCAATTTCTCTGGCGTGGCCATCGACGTCATCACCAAGTCCGGCTCCGATAAGCTGCAGGGTTCTCTGGCTGTCTACAACCAGCTGGGTACTCCCTCAGGCCAACAGCCGAAAGCCGGCCAACTGGGCCGCAATTGGCTGTATCTCCAGCCGGGCGACGATTATCGATCCTATCCCAAATCCGACCTGGAACTGGACCTGACCTTGGGCGGCCCCCTGTTTTCCAAAAACCTCTGGTTCTTTGCGGCCCTCAACTTCCTGGACAACAAAACCAAGGCCCTAAATTGGTCGCCCATTGAGAAGTCTATCGGACGGTATGCCGACTTCAAGCTCACCGCCACGCCTTTTAAGAACCAGCAGGCTTGGATATCCTACCACTACGAAAACAACAACAGCGGAGGCTTCACGGACGGCTCCCTGGATTGGGACCCTTCCATGGCCTACAACAGCTATACCCAAAGCCACGCTGTTTCTTCCCAATGGCAGTGGTTCCTCAGTAGCGGCACCTTCCTTTCGGCAAAGTTCTTGGGTTTCTGGGTCAATGAGAGAAACCAACTTCCCGACGGTGCTCCAGACCACCCAGGATACATCAACTGGTGGAAAGGCGTTCCTTTCGATTCTGGCGTCGGCGGCGCTTTCCCCGGTGCGAGAAAAGATTATACCAACCGCAACACGGTCCAGGCCGACATGTCGCACTATGCCGAAGATTTCCTCGGCGAACACGATATCAAATTCGGCGTGCAGTACACCCGCGGTCGATTGAACAGCACCAGCGGCGACTTTTTCGGGAAAGAGCTCATCGACCCGAACACTGGAGAGGACCTCGGGTTTTTTGGATTTTATCCCGGTGCCTACCCGTATCGCTGGAACTATGACATCGCCTATTTGAAAAGCTCTTACGGCGACACCGCCGGGCTGATGTTTTATGTCCCCACAAGTTTCAGTAAGCCCCATCTCACCGTGCGAACGTCCGATGGTCTGGGATTCTTTTTCGACGACCAGTGGTCCCCTTTCAATCGCCTGACCCTGAACCTCGGCCTGCGCTATGACCACATGACCGCCAAGTTCGGCCCGGGCCAGATGCTGGAGCAGCCGGCTACTCCTCAAGCCTGGGAACAAGACCTCAAAGTCATCCGCGACCGCCAGGGTTCAAGTAACCTTTTCAACTTCAAGAACTGGTCTCCGCGTGTCGGTTTAACCTACGCCTTGACCGGCGACGAGAAGACCGTGTTTCGGGCCAGCTTCGGACGGTACTACACCCCGATCGGAGTCGAGAGTTTCGGCGGGGGGGGGCCTGACCTGGATCGAACATACAGCACAACGGAGTTCTTCGCAGTTCCCTGGGCCGGCCTCGACCTGAATGGGGATGGATTTATTACAGGCAGCGAGTTTGCCAACGCCGCCCGGCAGATTCCCAACTTGACCCCGATCAGTACCGAGTGGGGCCCCGACTTCCCTTTAAATTTATTCCAAAGCAGTATTCCCGGCTTTGGTTTGAAAATAGAGCCCGGCCTGAAAAATCAGCACACCGACCAGTTCACCATCAACCTGGAGCGCGAGATTTTCAAGAATTTCTCTGTTGGCATCACCTTCATCAACCGCGTGACGAGAGACGTGATCGTCCAATGGCCCCTGAATCGGGTCACCCAGCAGCCTTGGGAGTATGAGGTTAAAACGCAGGTCATCAACGGCCAGGAGATCTCTCTCTACAGCATCGTCTTGAAGGATTACGATGGCAACGGCGTTATCGACGGGCGGGATATCAATTGGATCCATAATAACCAGGATTTTGAGTGGCGCAACATGCCCGATTGGCCAAATTATGCAGGCGGCCCAAACGTAAAGGCGGAACGCAAGTTCGACGGCCTGCAGCTGACGTTCAAGAAGCGCTACTCCGCCCGTTGGCAACTGATGGGCTCGCTGCTCTACAATCATTCGTCCGGGTTCGCGGGCCGAAACAAGCGGCAGGACGAGGACTATAACATGGAGGGAACAAACATCTGGTCCGACCAATGGCTGGGCGGCGTCAATCAGACCGTCAACAACATGGTGGGCCCCATGCCCTTCACCCCGCGTTTTGAATTCAAGCTCAACGGAAACTATACCATCCCCAAGATCGAACTGGACCTGGGCTTCCGCTTCCGCCTGCACACGGGTCGTCCTGTCTGGGTGCTTGGCGATGTTCTAATTCTTGAGTCTTGGAACTATGATCCGAACGATACCGAATTGCTGAAGCATGCTGTGATTATCACCAATGGGGGGGCCTCGCAGCAAATCGTGGCGCAGGATGCAACCAAGCCGCTTTATATGCCCGTTCTGGCTATCCTGGATCTGCGTCTTGATAAGAGCTTCAAGTTGGGCCGCAGCACATTGCGTGTTATGCTCGATATGTTCAATATCTTCAATTCGAAGGCTGTGACCAACGCGATGCTCAAGAAGATCGGCGTTTCGGGCACCGACATTCTGCTCAGGGATGTCGGCCGGGTCGTGGGCGTGGTAGCTCCCCGCAACTTCCGGCTGGGCGTTATGTACCAGTTCTAAGCACGCGTAGATAGCGATTGTGAAGCCCGGAGGGGATAGCCGCTCCGGGCTTTATTATTTCTGACGCCCGTTCCCTGTCGAACGGGTTGCTGAAACTCGTTGACCCGTAAGGCCGAATGGCCGGGACTGAATCGAGAACACAAAAAGAATGGCCGATGGCCGTTTTGGGCAAGATCCGGAATGGGCGATTAAGGGCTTGACGGAAAACAGTGATTTGCGCAAGAGCCCAAAATCAGCTAAATTACGGTCTGAGGTTCAAGATGAAAAGTGAAGCTTGGGCGGCGGCCCTGCTCATCGTGTTTTTTCTTCCCGCGGCGGCGCAGCAGAAAGCCGGGACAGGGCTTCCCGATAAATACAAAAAATGGCTCGAAGAGGAGGTCGTTTACATTATCACCGCCAAGGAGCGTGATGTTTTCCTCAAGCTCCAGTCCGACCGGGAAAGGGAAATGTTCATAGAAGCCTTCTGGAAACAGCGAGACCCGAATCCCGGCGCTCCCCGCAATGAGTTTAGAGAAGAACATTATCGACGACTTCAGTATGCCAACGAGAATTTTGGCCGGAGCAGCTCCCTCCCCGGCTGGAAAACGGACAGAGGACGAATCCATATCATCCTGGGACCGCCGCAAAATATCGAAAGCTACGAAGATGTCATGAATGTCTATCCCACCCAAATCTGGTTTTACCTCGGCGATCCCGAGATCGGACTGCCCACGGCGTTTAACGTTATTTTCTTTAAGAAGGAGGGGATGGGAAATTATATCCTGTATTCACCCGTTGACGATGGCCCCGAGAGCCTGATCGCCGGTGCTTTGGGCGGCTTTCAAAACGAACAGGCGGCTTACCTGGCGCTCAGGAAGCTCGAGCCGAATTTGGCTCGGGAGGCACTGACTCTCATTCCGGGAGAGCGAGTCTCGCCCGGCACTATTTCGTTAGCTTCGAACATGCTCATCAGCCAGATCTATTCCGCTCCCCAGAGGAGGGTATCGGATAGCTATGCGGAGGCTCTGCTGAAGTATAAGGACAGCGTCGAGGTCGAATACACGGCCAACTACATCGGCTGCGAGGCCCAGGCCCAGGTCTTTCGCAGCGAGGAGGGGACATTCCTAGTCCATTTTACGGTCGAGCCCCAAAAGCTGAGCCTGGATGAGTTTGAGGGCAAGTACACGGCCAACTTCGACCTGAACGGCCGTCTGACCGATGCGGCGGGCCGGACCGTCTATCAGTTCGATAGACCGTTCAGCGTGTCGCTCACTCCCTCCGAACTCGAGGGGGTGCGCGGAACGACCCTGGCCCTGCAGGACATGTTTCCCTGTCTCCCGGGCCAATATAAGTTCGACCTCCTCATCAAGAATACCGTCTCCAAGGAGTTTGCGACCTATGAAGTGGGCCTGACCGTTCCGTCTCCGTCCGCGGCCGGACCCGCGTTGGGCGCGCCCCTGCTGGCCTACGGCCTCGAGCCGAGTCTCGCCCCGTCGGGGGAGGAAGTCCCGTTTCGCGTCGCAGGAAAACAGGCGGTGAGCCAAGCCCATAAGATCTTCACCCGACAGGATACGCTTTTCGTCATCGCTCAGGCTTACGGCCTGCCCGCGGCCTGGGGAAACGAGGGCCGTGTCCGTTTCAGCTATGATAAGGACGGCAAGACCGTCCTAATCCAGGCGCGGACGCTGGCCGAGGTCCGGACGGGAGAAACGATCGTCGAAGCCCAGCCCCTGGCGGCATTTTCTCCAGGCTACTATGACCTGACCATCGCCCTCCTTGACCCGGCGGGCCAGCCGGCGCAATCCCAGGAAGCGCATTTTGAGGTCAGCCTCGCCCCGAGCCTTCCTCGGCCGCGGATCCTGGCCAAGGTGCTTCAACCGGAGAACCGGGCCGATTGGGATTACGTCCTCGGCCTTCAGGCCATCAACCAGGGCGAGCTCGAAGAGGGCCGGGTCTTCATGGGAAAAGCCTATGCCCGGAACCCAAAGCAAGCCGCCTTTGTATTGGGCTACGCCCAGAGCCTTTTCTTCCTCAAGGACTACGGACGGGCTCGGGACGTCCTTCTCCCGCTCCTGAAAGAGGAGGACACGCCGCTGGACGCCTATGCCTTGCTGGGGCGAACGACGCACGCCCTCGGGCAGTACGGGGAGGCGATCGGCTTTTATCGGGAGTATCTCACCCGTGCCGGAACGAACCTTGAGATCATGAACCTTATCGGGACGTGTCAATACCAGATGGGCGATAAGGCCGCCGCCCTGGCGACGTGGCGCAGGTCTCTGGCCATCAATCCCAAGCAGGAACAGATTCAGAAGCTCGTCGATTCGCTCTTGAAGAAATAACTGACCGGACACGTTTCTCCTCAGAAATTGGGGCTTTGGTCCTTCCCGGCCAGGTCGATCCAAGAACGGCTGAGGCTATCGGGTGGGGTCGAGGAGCTCGTCGATCCGAACCAGCTCGTAGCCCTTGGTCGCCAGCCAGTCCAGCACGTCATCCAGCCGGTTGTAGAACTTGTCCGTTCGCTCCGGGGCCGTGCCGATGTGGATGAGGAGGATGAAGCCGTTGAGCCCGTGCGGGTCACTTGCTTCGTACTTGAGGATGTTGTCATAGATGGTCTGGGAGTCGAGATACTCCGGCATGGAAGGCGTCGTGTAGTCCGCGTTGGATGTCGTCCCGGGAGTGAAATTGAAAAGAATCAGGCCGAGCTCCTCGGCCCAGCCGACGATTTCCCGGTTGTACCATTCGTAGGGCGGGATGAAAAAGCGGGTCTCGCTTTTTTTAGGGCCGGATTCCTCCATCACCCGGAAATTGGCCTGGAGGTCCCGGCGGAACTCGTCGCGCGTGACGAGGGTTTTTCGGCGGTCATTCCAATCGCAGTAGAGGAGATGCTTGTCGGAATGGGGACCGAGATAGTGGCTGTCCGATCGCAGCCCGCTGATGAGCTTCGTGTTGGCCGGGTTGCGATAAAAATCCCCCGTGAAAAAGAACCCGGCCTTGATGCGCCGGCGGGCGAGAACGCGGCGAATGTGCGGCCCTCCTTCGGCGAAATCGCCGCCCGTGAAGACCAGGGCCATTTCCTTCCGGTCGGTCCGGCCGCGGACGATGCCGCCCTCCTCGCAGGCAAAAACGCCGCACCGGTCGGCCTGCGGTTGTACCCGGGGCGCGGGTCCGGCCGGGACCGAAACAAGGAGCGCGGCCAATGCCAAGCCCATCAATCCCGGCATCCCTGCGTTTCTCGTCCGGACCTGTGACAGATCCCGGCACTTGAAGAAAAAGGCGGGACGAAAGCGCGGCAGAGGACCCCTCCTTTATCGATGGGCGTCGAAGAATAGCGCCGCGGCGCCCAGCAGGGCGATGTTCTCCGCCTCCGAGACTTCGATCTTGATGTTCTCGACGGTGATGGAATAAGCGAATTCTCTGACCGAGGCCCACAGGCTTTCCTGGAAGAATTCAAAGGACCGGCTGACCGACCCGCCCAGGATGATGATCTCCGGGTCGGCGGCGTACATGACGACCTTGACCGCTTCGCCCAGGTGTCCGCCGAATTCGCGGAAGATGCGCAGGGCTTCCGGGTCGTTGCGCTCGGCCCGGACGGCCATCTCCTTTCCGGACGTGCCGTAAACGTTCTTGAAGAATTGCCCGCAGGCGTAGTATTCGAGGATCCTGTCCCGGTAGGGGACCATCCCGAATTCCCCGGCGCCGCAATTGGCCCCCGAATAAAGCCGTCCGTTGGCGATGACGCCCGCGCCCAGGCCGGTGCCGACGATCAAGCCCACGATGTGGTCGTAGGGCTTGCCCTTGCCGTAGTATTTTTCAGCCACGGCGAAACAGTTGGCGTCATTGTTGATGTAGGCCGGAATCCCATAGCGTTTCTGGAGCAGGGATTTCAGGGGGACTTTTTTCCAGGAGGGGATGTTCTGGACATCGTAGATGACTCCCTCCTTGAGGTCGATGACGCTCGGCACGCCCACGCCGATGCCCTGGATGTCGGGTCCGATGACCTTGTCGACGAGGCCGTAGATCACCTCCAAGACGTCTTCCACGGCGCCGGCGGCCGGGATGGGGGCCGATTCCGCGCGCAGGAGACGGACCTCGTCCACGAGGCCCACTCGGACGTTCGTTCCGCCGAGGTCGATTCCCAGGATGGCCATGGCCCGCTCCTCAGGCCTTCTTCCCGGCGGAAAGCGTCTTGTTGGTGATGATCGGCCGGGCCCACAGCCCGATGCTCAGGATGTAGCCCAGGGTGATATACAGGAAGAGCATTCCCAGCCTCAGGCCGAACCGGTCGCCCAGCCAGCCGATGACGAGCGGTCCGAGCGCCCCGCCGACGATCCCCGTGCAGAGGATCCCGGAGAAGGTGCCGTGGTGGCGGTCGAGGGAATTTAAGGCCAAGGAAAAGATGATGGACCACATGACCGAGGCGGCGAAGCCCATCAAGGGGAAGGCGTAAAGCGCGACCCGGGCCGGGCCGAAGAGGGCCAGGCTGAGAAGCACGATCGCCGCCGCGGCGAAGCCGATGAGGATCTTGCGGCTGTCCCAGAGCTTCAGGAGAAGCAGCCCCAACAAACAGCCGATGGTCATCATCCCCCAGAACCAGGAAACGGCCTTGGCCCCGACGAGCTGCGGGTCAAAGCGATGATAGACGGACAGGAATTGGGAGATCCAATTGGCCGTGCCCTGCTCGGTGGCCACGTAGGCGAAGATCCCGATGAAGAACAGGATGACGGTTTTGTTCTTGAAGAGATTCTTATGCGTCTCCCAGGCGCCGGCCCGCTCCTCCTCGGTCCGTTCCACGGCCGGGAACTTGATGAGGAGGATGACCGCGACCATGACCAGGGTCAGGAGGGCGAAGACCCAGTAGAGCGACACCCAAGGCAGGTCTTTGGGCGTGACCCGCGCAAGCCAGCGGACAAAAAACGGTTCCCGCGCGCCCGAGCCGTTGAGCCGGGCCACAAGATAGGTGTAGACCCGCGGGCTGAGGAACGAGGCCCCTCCGAAGAAGAGCTGGGCCATGACGGAGTTGAAGGCGAAATGCTCCTCGCCGCCCGAGACGCGCAGGAGCGGATTGATGGCCACCTGGAGGGCGGCCATGCCGATCCCGATCAGGAAGAGGGAGACGATAGCCACGAGGTAGTTGGGGACGAGGGAGAAAAGCAGCGCGCCGAGGAAGGCCACGCCGAAGGCGGCGGTCATGACCTTCTTTTCCTTGTAGCGCTCGACCAGGAACCCGGCCGGGATGGACATGACGCCATAGGCGATAAAGAAGGCGAAGGGCAGGAGGGCCACCAGGGTCAGGTTCAGCTGGAAGCTGCGGATGATATCGGGAACGAGCGGTCCAATGATATTGGTCAAGAAGGAGATGACGAAGAAGACGAGGAAGATCAGGATCACCATAAACACGCTGCGTTGTTTCATCGGTGTGCTCCGTTTATCGTACGTTCCAGCCGACGATCTTGACCCGGAGTTGGCCGAGGTTCAGACCTTGGGCCGGGAAAGAGGTCCGGACCGTCCTCTTTTCGCCGCCAAGGAGGGTTAGGTAGTTGTCGTCCCAGAAAATAGGCGTGACGGCCTCTCCGGTGTCTTTCCGGATGACCATGAGCTCGATCATGAAGGCCGGGGAGCGGCCCAGATTCTCGAGCGCCACCTCGACCTCCGTGCCTTTGAGCCTGGGATTGATGCGGACGGCGGATTTGAGCTTAGCGGGCGGGAGGCCTTGCAGCCCGGTCAGGTCGGCAAAGCCCTTGAGCGGGGTCACGAACCATGTGCTTTTGGCCTCATCCAGAACATCGGGCTTCGTGGACAGCGCGTAGAAGTTGGTACCGATAAGTTTCCCCTGGCCGTCGCGCAGACGGAGGTCCAAGAAATAGGTGGTGCTCAGGCCTTCGACCTTGGGCAGGGCGCCCAGCACCTTGACCTCGTCAGCCTTCAGCTCGAAGTCATACTCACGGCGGGATTTTTCCTGACCGTCAATGTTGACGACCGTGACTACGGCCTTGAGTTTGCCCGCCGGATACAGCCGCATGTTGGAGGCCATGACCTCGCCGCTCCCATAGTTATAGAAGAGATGGACGGGTTCGTTGGCTTTCCGGGCGCCGAAAAACGCTCCGTTGGGCAGGAGGAAGTAGTCGTACAGCTGCCACCAGAGCTTGGGCCAGGCGGAATTGTACATCCATTGGATGATGCCCGTTGCCTTAGGGCGCTTGGCGACGAAGGCCTCATACATGGCCCGCATGCCTTCATAGTTGAGGAACTGGGCCTTGGCCAGGTAGTCCCTGAGATCCTTGGCCGGGCCCAAGCGATGGTTCATGGCGTCGTTATATCGGTTAAGGTTCTCGAACTCGTTCCGGCAGCAGTGGTAAAGCCACAGAGGGTTGATGGGCCACAGCGCTTTTTCCGGGAACATCTTCTTCAGGCTTTCCAGGGGCGGGACCTGGGGACCGGGGCCGGTCTCGGTGTTGAAACCGAAGGCCCCGCCGTTTTCCTTATCGATGTACCAGTAATTGGGCGGGACATAATCGTATGGGCCATTCATCTTGACCCCGGTCGGGCCGCTGAGGGTTGACGTCCAGGACTTGGCCGACTTGACCGATGGCCGAGAGGGGTCGTCCTCGGCCAGGATCTTCGTGTATTCCCGCTCCAGGTCGGGCGCGGGCAGGAGGTCGCTGCCTTCCATCCAGACGTAGATGCTGGGATGGTTGCGGAGCCAGCGCACCTGGTCCTTCCAGGACTGGGCGACAAGCTTGATGAGCTCGGGTGAGTTGATTCCCCCGTATCTCTCGTCGGTGGGGCGTCCGAGGTAGTGGTCCCATTCCCACTGACAACTCCAGCCGGCCATCATCAGGATGCCGATCTCATCGCACAGGTCATAGAGGTCCTGGCTCGTGCCCCAGAAGCCTTCGACGCGGAGGGAATTGAGGTTCATCTGGCGGGCGTATTCGACCTGGGCCTTGACCGCAGAGTATCGGTTGTTCATGAGCAGGTCATCCGTCCAGCCTCCGCCCCGGATGAGGACCTTGCGGCCGTTGAGCTTGAAGCCGCGGACGCCGCGATCGTCCATGGAGTCGGAGACCTCACGGATGCCGAACCGCACTGAGCAAGAGTCGGAGGGTTTGTCGGCCATCTTTAAATCCAGTTTGAGGTTGTACAGCTCCGGTCGGCCCAGGTCATGCGTCCACCAGACCCGCGGGTCCTTGATCAAGAGCTGGGGATAGCCGGCCGGAGTGAAAATGACCCGCTTGAGCTCCCTGGGTTGAAGCGTCACGGGCATGGAGACCGCAATCGCTTCTCCGGGGAAGATTCGTCCTTCGAGAATCCCGCTCGCGACCAGGTCCGAATTGTTCCGCAATTCGGCCGAAATCGTGAGTTTGGCCCACCTAAAGGATTCGAGATCAAGTTTGGACGTGATGAAGGGATCCTGGATTACGACCGGGCCCGTGGTCCTGACCCGCACTTCGCGCCACAAACCCAGCCCCCTGTCCGGAGCTGCCGGATTCCAATCCACGAAGCCGAAGGTGGGTTCCCCCGGCTGGGGAGGGAAGACTTCCACGGCCAGGATGTTCTTGGCTCCGAGCTTGGCGGCGGCCGTCACGTCCACTCGGAAACGCCGGAAGGCGCCGTAGACTTTAGCGGCCTCACCCACTTTTTTCCCGTTGAGCCAGACGTTGGCCCGATAGTTGACGCCGTCGAACTCAAGGCTGATCGAGCTGAGATCGGGCCGGGCCGGGATGTGGAACTCTGCCCGGAACCACCAGGAAACCTTGAACGGCTCTTCGGGCACCGATTTCAGGTTGTCGGCGAAAAAAATATCCCGATATACGTTGTTCTTGACGAGGGCGGAAAGGACCGTGGTGGGCACCGAGGCCGGATACCAATCCTTAGGGACATAGCCGGCCGCGGATATCTGCTCTCCCGACGCCGCGACTTTGGCTGAAGACTGGATGAGCCAGCCATCCTTGAGAGTGCGGCTGAAATCCGTATCCGGCCACGCAGCCAGGGCCGAAGGGACGGCGACGAACGCGGCGAGAAGGCAAAGAACGATCGTGCGGAGGTTTTTTGTGTGCATGATTTGCTCCCGGGACGAAGATTTGGGATGATTCATGATCCGGAAACAGCACTTATAGCATGGCGCCGTCATATAAGTCAAAGCCGCGCGTTTGAGCGCGCATTCGGGCCGAGCGCTTGAACCTAGCCCATGACGGGCAAAATATCTTGCGGGAATCTAATTCATTTAATATCAATGTATTAGCTGGGTTGGATGAAACGTTTGGCAAAGCGTTCTCCGCGTATTTTCAATCCGAATTTTGGACGCTCATGAAGTCACCCCCCAACTCATCGCAATGGGCTATTGACATCCCTATCCTTTTTTAAAAAAATGATTTGAAATAACATTGGAATCACGGGTTTCTTCGCAGATCATGGCATTCGCGCCCATTTATTCCTTCTTAAATGCGGGAGGAGAGAGGCGGGAAACAACAGGGGAGTTCGTCCCCATGTTTTGGGAAGCCTGTCGGCACTCTCTCTTCACGAACAACGAACGCTCGAGGTTCGACAGGACCATTCGATGGACCGGGGACTTTGAAGTTGAGGGAATGAGATGACAGAATCGATTCGGAAACGGCGCTATTTCCAGTTCCGGGGAAGAATATCGGACAAGATGTCCTTCGGGAAGCTCAGCCGTCCAGGGAAAATCGGCTCGACCGCGTCCGGTGAGATTTCCTGCCCTTTGCGGGAGTTTTCACGGGCAATCCTTGACCGGAGCGTTTTCCGGGAAGCCGGCAAGAGGCTGATCGTCATCCTCCTCGCCTTCGTCTTGCTGGCACCGAACGTCCTGGCCCAAGGGAAAACCCTGAGGTTCCGCAGGTTATCCATCGAACAGGGGCTTTCGCAGAGTTCCGTCCTCTGCAGTCTTCAGGACAGCAGGGGGTTCATGTGGTTCGGAACGGAAGAAGGCCTGAACAGGTACGACGGAAATTCCTTCGCCTTCTTCATGTTCGATAGGGAAAACCCTGCCAGCTTGAGCAACAACAGCGTCTGGGCCATCCATGAGGACCGCCAGGGTTTTCTCTGGGTTGGGACCCTGGATGGCCTGAACCGGTTCGATCGCCGTATGGAAACATTCACCCGCTATCGGAACGATCCCCGCAATCCCCGCACGCTCAGCAATAATGTGGTCCGGGCGATTTTTGAAGACAGCGGGGGCGTCCTGTGGGTCGGGACCGAGGGAGGGGGGCTGGATCGATTCGATCGAGAGACGGGAGCCTTCAGGGCCTACCGGCACGATCCGGGCGACCCCGGCACTCTGAGCAGCGATTCCATTTTTTCTCTTGTCGAAGAAAAACCCGGCGTCCTTTGGATCGGGACCGGCGATGGGTTGGATCGCTTTGATACCGCCGCGGAAACATTCACCCATTACAGGCACTCCGCCCAGGACCCGAACAGCTTGGGCGGCAGCACGGTCGCGGCCATCGCCAAGGGACGCTCGCGAATCCTTTGGGTCGGGACCGAAGACGGAGGACTGACGAGATTCGACCTGGACGCTCAGACCTTCACCCGTTACTTGAACATCCCGAATGATCCCCAAAGCCTGAGCGACAACAGGGTCTATTCCGTCCATGAAGATTCGGCCGGAGAGATCTGGATCGCGACTCACAACGGGTTGAACATCCTCGACCCGCGAACCGGGGAGATCCAGCGCTTCATGAACAGCCCCAACGACCCGGAAAGCTTGAGCTTCGACTACCTCCAGTCGATTTCGGAAGATCGCTCGGGCTTGATCTGGGTCGGGACGAAGGGGGGCGGCGTCAACATCTTTGACCGGCTCAAGCAAAAATTCCAATCCTATCGTGCGGTCGCCGGCGACCCGAAAAGTCTCAGCAGCAGCTCCGTGAGATCATTCTTCGTAGAGCCCGACGGAGTTCTGTGGATCGGGACGGAGCTCGGGGGGTTGAACGAACTCAACCCGAACAAGGAAAGGATCGGCACGTTCAGCCATGACCCTGCCGATCCCCGCAGCTTGAGCCACGACGGCATCTATTCCATCATCGAAGATAAGACCGGGACACTCTGGGTCGGAAGCTACGGCGGGGGGCTGAACCGGTTCAACCGGGCCGCCGGGACATTCACCTCATTCGCCAACGTGCCTGGCGATCCGCACAGCCTGAGTGACAATCGGATCAGGTCCCTCCTTGAGGACCCGGACGGGCAGTTGTGGGTCGGCACGGATGGGGGCGGGTTGAACCGATTCGACCGGGAAACCGGGACCTTTATTCGGTATCAACACGATCCCGGCAACCCCAACAGTCTGAGCCACGACAGGATCTTTGTGCTTCATCGCGGCCAAAAATCCGGAAAGTTCTGGATCGGGACCTTTGGCGGGGGTTTGAATAGCTTTGAACCGGACAAAGGATCGTTCCGGCGCTATTTCACCAACCCTCAGGCCGCCGCCGTCCTGGCCAACAATTTCATCGTTACCCTCTACGAGGACAAATCCGGCCTGCTGTGGATCGGGACGAACGGCGAGGGGCTGGTCAAGTGCGACCCCGGGAAAGGCACCTTGACCCCCTACACTGAAAAGGACGGCCTGGCCAGTCGAATGGTCTACGGCATCGTCGAGGACGGTGAGGGATTTCTTTGGATCAGCGGGAATAAGGGACTGTCAAAATTCAACCCCCAGACCGGTCAATCCAAGATCTACGATATGAGCGATGGGCTTCAAAGCAACGAATTCAACGGTGGGGCGTTTTACAGGACACGTCAGGGGGAGATTCTCTTCGGCGGCGTCAACGGCTTCAGCGCCTTCTATCCCGAGCGCATTAAGGACAACCCCTTTATCCCCTCGATCGTGATAACGGGGATGCAGCTCTTCAACAAGCCCGTTCCCATCGGCCGTGATGCGCAAGGCCGTTCCATCCTCAATACGTCCATCACCGAAACGAAGGACATCAAGCTCATGTATCGCGACCGGGTCATCTCCTTCGAGTTTTCCTCTCTTCATTATGCCGCCCCGGAAAAGAACAAGTACGAGTATCGGTTGGTCGGCTTTGAGAAGGACTGGAACTCCGTGGGCAATCGGCACTTTGCGACGTACACCAACCTTCCCCCGGGGGCGTACTCTTTCAGAGTCAGGGGCTCGAACAGCGACGGCCTCTGGAACAAGCAAGGAACCGCTTTGGAGATCACGATCGCCCCTCCCTTTTGGCAGAGGTGGTGGTTCCGCGGCGCAGCCCTCTTGGGCATCCTCCTGGTTCTCGGGTCTTTCTACCAGGTCCGGATGAACGCCATCCGTGCCCGCGGCCGGGAGCTCGAAAAAAAGGTGACGGAGCGCACGGAAAAATTGAGCGCCCTGAACAAGGAGCTCCAGGAGCACATCGCCGTGCGCCGGCGGGCCGAGGAGGCCCTGAAGACCGAAAAGGCCTTCCTGGACAAGCTTTTCGAGAGCGCCCACGAGGCGATCGTCGTCTGCGGAAACGATCATCAGATCCTTCGGATCAACGATGAGTTCAGCCATATGTTCGGGTACACACCGAAAGAAGCCCTCGGGCATCAAATCGATGACGTCATGACCTCTCCCACGCAAAAGGAGGAAGCCTCGGGGTACACCAGGCAGCTCTCCGAGGGAAAGAGAATCGCCTTCGAATCCGTGCGCTTGACCAAGGATCAGAAACCGATTTTTGTATCGGCCATCGGGGCGCCCATCACCGTTGGGGGGGAGTCCGTCGGGTACTATGCCATTTACCGGGACATCAGCGAGCAAAAGAGGGCCGAGGAGGCTCTCAAACGGCGGGCCGCCCAGGCCGCCTTCATCAACCATGTTGGCCAGCGGGTCAGCAGCAAGCTCCAGATCGACCCTCTGCTTCAGGAGATTGTAGACGCCGTCCATGAGACATTTCGCTACTATGGCGTCCACCTCTTCCTGCTGGATGAGACTCAGGGCCGGATGAAGCTTCAAGCCATGGCGGGCGGCTACAAAGACATCTTTCCACCCGGCCTCACCCTGGACGTTGGTCGCGGGATGATAGGGAATGCGGCCTCGCTGGGGCGGTCGCTCGTTTCCGGTGATGTCAGCGCCGACCCGTACTTTGTGCCTCTGGCCAATGAGATCACCAAGTCGGAACTGGCCGTGCCGATCCGGAGCGGGGACCAAACCATCGGCGTCCTGGACATCCAGGCCACTGAACTTGCCGCTTTTGATGAGACGGACGTGGCCGCCATGGAGACCCTCAGCACTCAAATCGCCGCGGCCATCGAGAACGCCCGGCTCTATGCCAAGGCTAAGCAAGAAGTCGCGGAGCGAAAAAGGGCCGAAGAGGCCATCCACCGGGAGGCCGCCAAGCTGACGGCCATGATCTCGGGCATGGAGGAAGGCGTGATCTTCGCCGACCGCCAGAATCGGATATTCGAGGCCAACGATTATTTCCTCAAGGTCGCGGGCCAGGAAAGGCCGGATATCATCGGCAAGACTCTCTGGGAGTTTCCCCTGGGCCTGGAGACCCAGGACTTTCAGCGGATCGTCGAGACCTTCAACACCGTGCCTCATTCTCTGCCCCAGGTTTTTCAGAAGAACTATCGGGGCCTGGAAGCCATCCTCCGGCTTCAGCCGTTCTATGTTCACGATCAGTACGAGGGTCTCATCCTCAACCTCATCGACGTCACCGAGCTTATCGTGGCCAAACAAGAAGCTCAGGCCGCGAGTCGGGCCAAGAGCGAGTTCCTGGCCAACATGAGTCATGAGATCCGGACCCCCATGCACGGCATCTTCGGCCTGACCGAGCTGGCCCTGGAGACGGAACTGTCCGTTGACCAGCGTCAATACCTGGACGGGATCAAGGTCTCGGCCGAGGCCCTGATGAACATCATCAACGATATCCTTGATTTCGCCAAGATCGAAGCCAAGAAGATCGAGATCGAGGCCGTCGGCTATAGCCTCCATGACACGGTGTTAAACACCGCCTCGGCCCTGGCCATGCAGGCCCACAAGAAGGGCTTGGAGCTGGCCTGCCATATCCCGCCGCATGTGGCCGATAAGGTCATCGGCGATCCCGGCCGCCTGCGTCAGGTTCTTGTCAACCTCATGAGCAACGCCATCAAGTTCACCGAGCAGGGAGAGATCATCGTTTCCGTTGAAGAGGAATCCCAGTCCGAGACGGAGGCCGTGTTCCGGTTCGAAGTGAAGGATACGGGCATCGGCATCCCGGAGCAAAAACAGCGGATCATTTTTGACCCCTTTTCTCAAGCCGACAGCTCGACCACGCGAAAATACGGAGGAACGGGCCTGGGCCTGGCCATTACCGCCCAGCTCGTCGAACTGATGGGCGGCAAGATCTCGCTGGAGAGCCGAGTCGGCCAGGGAAGCAAGTTCATCTTTACCCTCCGGCTGGGCCTGCAGAAGGAGGCTCCGGAGGACCTCGTTTGGGCGAAAATGGCCGACCTCCAGGATATTCCGGTGCTCGTGGTCGATGATAATGCCACCAATCGACTCATCCTGCAGGAAATGCTCTTGAGCTGGGGCATGAAACCCGCAGCCGTCGACAGCGGCGCGGCGGCCCTGGACGCCCTGAAGCAGGCTGTCACTCAGGGCCAGCCCTTCAAGCTGGCTCTGATCGACGCCTGCATGCCCGAGATGGACGGGTTCACCCTGGCCGAGGATATCAACAGCAGTGCGGAAAGCGGCAAGCCCATCGTCATGATGTTGACCTCTCTCGGACTCCGGGGAGATGCTTCGCGATGTATGAAACTGGGCATTTCCGCCTACTTGGTGAAGCCCATCAAACAAAACGAACTCCTGGATTCCTTAAGATTGGCTCTCGGAACATCCTTGATGAAGAAAGAACGTAGCCCCTTGATCACCCAGCATTCGCTGCGTGAACCGGCTCATGGCCTCCACATCCTTCTGGCTGAGGATAACGTCATCAATCAAAAGATCGCCGTGCGAATCCTGGAGAATCGGGGGCAAACCGTGACGGTGGCCGAAGACGGCGAGCAGGTGCTGGCGGCCCTGGACAAAGAAGCCTTCGACCTTGTTCTGATGGATGTTCAGATGCCGAAGATGGACGGTTTCCAGGCCACGACCGCGATCCGGGATAAGGAGAAACAAACCGGGGCGCACATCCCCATCATCGCTATGACGGCCCACGCTATGAAAGGCGACCGTGAACGCTGCCTGGAAGCCGGCATGGACGATTACATCGCCAAACCTCTTAAGCCCAATGAGATCCTGGCCACGATCGATCGTCTAATGGCCAAATTCCCCAAGAGTGCCAAGCCTTCGAAAGGGCCCGGCAAATGCGGGATTCCAGGAGACTCGACGAAAAAGGGAGCTTGAGCCAGCCTCGGGGATCGGCCCCATCATCTATTATCACGAAGCTAACGGTTGGGCTCGCTTTCATTATATTATCGCCGCCACAGATGGGAAGGATGTCCACATCCTTGACCCGGAGATCCTCGTGCCGCGGCCCGGCCGAACCTAGAGCGGCCGACCGAATTTCCGCTCCTCACTGGAGGGCGAGGACGAGCATTTCAAAATCATCCGGCGTTAGGAGATCGCTTCGGCTGTAAGCGCCGAGCTTGGCGCCGAAGATCTCCACCTTCCCGAACCCGGCGGTCTTGAGCAGCCAGGTCATCTCGGAGGGAATGTAGTAGCGCTGGTCACATTCGAGCCGGAGGGTGCGGCCCGCATCGTCCACGGCCTCCAGGACGGACTTCTCGCGGAACGTCATCAAGTCGAAGTCCTGGCCCTCTTCCTTGGCCTGCGACGCCTGGCCGTCGAGGAAGTCCTTGACCGAGTGGAAGAGAGGGAAGAGGGCGCTGAGGGTCGTCAGGATGAGCTTGCCCCCGGGCCTGAGCGCACGGGCGGCTCCCTCGAGGATGGCGAAGTTCTTTTCGTCGGTTTCCATCAGGGGGAAGGCCCCCTCGCAGAGCATGAGGGCCAGGTCGAACTCTGCCCGGAAGGGAAGGTCCGTGGCGTCGGTCCGGCGGAAGTCGATCCTGAGGCCCTCGGCCCCGGCCAGCTGGCGGGCCCGGGCGAGCTGGGCCTCAGAGAGATCGATGCCCGTGATCGTGGCATAGCCGCGCCGGGCGAGCTCGAGGGCGTGGCGCCCCGTGCCGCAGCCGATATCCAGGACGCGGACGGTCTTGTCGCCGCCGACCTCCTTCTCGATGAAGTCCACCTCACCCTTGGTCCCCTGGGTGAAGGGCTCGCGGTCGTAGGTTTCGGCGTAATTTTCGAACAGCTTCTCATACCATTGCGTCATGGTCTTCCTCTCCGCGAGTCCGATTGACGTCCGTTTGGCGGTATTTCGCCGCCTCGGCCGGACAAAAAAAGGGTGGACCCCGTTCCCGGGACTCACCCTTGGTGACTCTCTAAAAACGAGGGCTACATCCCGTATTTCTGGATGATCTCCTCTTTAGTCTTGCCCAGGATGTCGTGTTTCTTGCCGACTTTGGTGAAAGCGGCCAGGGCCTTGTCCAGGTGATGGATCTCATGCCCCGCTGAGACCTGGGTCCGGATTCGGGCCTGGCCCTTGGGAACCACGGGAAAGAAGAAGCCCATGGCATAGACGCCCTCGTAGTACAAGTCCCGCGAGACGTCCTGAGCCAGCTTGGCATTGAAGAGCATGACCGGCACGATCGATGTGTCGCCCTCTTTCAGGATAAACCCGGCTTCGGTCAAGCCCTTACGCCAGTAAGCCGTGTTCTTCTCCAGCTTGTCCCGGCGCTCGGTGCTTTTGGACAGCAGCTCTAGGACGCGCAGCACGCCGGTCACGATGACCGGAGCCATGGTGTTGGAGAAGAGGTAGGGACGGGCCTTCTGGCGGCACAGCTCCACGATCTCGCGCCGGCCGGAAACGCAGCCGCCGGAGGCCCCGCCCAGGGCCTTGCCGAAGGTCGTGGTGATGATGTCGATCTTGCCCATAACTCCGCACCGCTCGTGCGTACCCCGTCCCGTCCTGCCGATGTAGCCCGTGGAGTGGGAATCGTCGACGAAGACCATCGCCCCGTGCTTTTCGGCCAGGCGGACGATCTCGTCCAGTTTGGCCGCGTCGCCGTCCATGGAGAAGACGCCGTCGGTGATGATGAGCCTGACCCGCTTGTCGGCGTGCAGCGCGAGCTTCTCTTCGAGATGGGCCATGTCGGAATGCTTGAAAGTGTCCTGCTGGGCCTTGCACAGGCGCATGCCGTCGATGATCGAGGCATGGACCAGCCGGTCGGCGATCATGACATCCTTGTCGCTAAGCACGGCCTCGAAGACGCCGGCGTTGGCGTCCATACAGGAGGGGAAAAGGATGGTTGCTTCGGTGCCCAGAAATTCCGTGACCCTGGCCTCGAGCTCGTGGTGGATATCCTGGGTGCCGCAGATGAAACGGACCGAGCTCATGCCGTACCCCCGTTTGTCCAGGCCTTCGTGGGCGGCCTTGAGGACGTCGGGGTGGCTCGACAGCCCCAGGTAATTGTTCGAGCACATGTTGATCACCTGCTGGAGCTTGGCCCCCTCGGGAAACTCCACGGTGATGTCCGCCGCCTGAGGGGCATGAATGTAGCGCTCCTCCTTGAACAGGCCGGCGTCCTGGATGTCCTTGATCTCTTGTTGATAGGTTTGACGGATCGCGTCGGGATAGGCCATGGGGGTTCCTCCTTTGTCGTCTCGTCCGGGGTGGCCCTATTTCTTGCCGAGGAATTCGCGGACCAGGGCGCAGATCTTGTTGATCGTGTCGAAGGCCTCGGGCGTGGCCTTATCGTCGGGGAGAGAGATCAGGTACTTGTTCTCCAGGAAACGCTTGAGCGAGACCATGGAGAAGGAATCGACGATGCCGCCCGAGATGAGGGGCGTATCCAGCCCGATCGGCTGACTGTCGTCTTCCAGGTATTCCCGGGTGACGTAATCGAGAATGATCTTTTGCATATCGTCCATGGGTGATGCTCCTTTTTCCGATGATATCCTCAATCCTGTGCGGTTTCTAATCGTTCTCCAGGGTCGAGGTGTCCCCGATCTCCTCGCCCCACTCCTTGGCGTGGAGCAGGCGGCGCATGATCTTGCCGCTGCGGGTCTTGGGCAGGGAGTCGACGAACTCGATCTCCTGGGGCATGGCCAGCGGAGAGAGCTTCTTACGGATGAAGTTCATGATGGCCAGCTCCGTGTCCGGGCTGGCCGGGTGGCCGGGTTTGAGAGCCACGAAGGCCTTGACGACCTCCATGTTGATATCGTCCGGCTTGCTGACCACGGCCGACTCGGCCACGGCTTCGTGCTCGAGCAGGGCCGATTCGACCTCGAAAGGGCTGACGAGATGTCCGGCGGTGTTGATGACGTCATCGTCCCGGCCGACGAACCAGAAGTAGCCCTCCTTGTCGATCCGGGCCCGGTCGCCGGTCAGATACCAGCCGTTCTTGAACTTGTTGCGATAGGTTGCCTCGTTCCGCCAGTACGTCCGCATCATCGACGGCCAGCCTGGCTTGAGGGCGATGAGGCCGATCTTGCCGGACTCGGCGATGGGCTCGTACTTGTCCGGGTCGAGAACGACGGCGGTGATGCCGGGGAAGGGCCGGCCCATGGAGCCGGGCTTGATCCTCATCCCGGGATAGTTCGAGATCATGATGCTCCCCGTCTCGGTCTGCCAGTAGGAATCGTGGAAGGGGAGCCCTAAGACCTTTTCCGACCAGATGACGGCTTCGGGGTTGAGGGGCTCGCCGACGCTGACCAGATGCCGCAGGGAGGAATGGTCGTGCTTCTTAATGATCTCGTCCCCGGCCTTCATCAGCGAGCGAATGGCCGTGGGCGCCGAATACCAGACCGTGACCTTGTGTCTTTCGATGAACTTGTACCATTCTTCAGCCATGAAACCCAGGTCAAAGACGCACTGGGTCGTGCCCGTGGCCCAGGCGCCGATGATGCCGTAGGACGTACCGGTCACCCAGCCGGGATCGGCCGTGCACCAGTAGATGTCGTCGTCCCGCAGGTCCAGGACCCACTTGGCCGTCAGGAACTGGGAGATGAGCGAGTAATGGACATGCTGGACGCCCTTGGGCATGCCGGTCGTGCCCGAGGTGTAGTGGAGCACCGAGGGCGTCTCGGCCAGGGTGGGGTAGATCTCCAAGTCCTCGACGGGCGCGGCTTTGTTCAGGGAAAAGGCGGTTTCCCGCTCCTTGAGCGATTGGGGGTCGTCGGCGTCGACGACGATGATGTGTTTCAGGGCGGGAAGCTTATCCAGGATTTTGCGGACTTTGGACACGTGTTTTTTCTGGGTGATCATGGCCGTTGTCTCGGCGTTCTCCAGGCGGACCAGGAGCGATTCATCGCCGAACGCCGAGAAGAGAGGCTGGACGATGGCTCCGATCTTGAGGATGCCCAGGAATCCCAGGTAAAGCTCGGGGACCTTGTCCAGGAACAGGCAGACCCGGTCTCCTGGGTTGATGCCCAATCCCTTGAGAAAAGCGCCGATGGTGTTGGTCGCCAGGCGGATATCGTTGAAGGTGTATCGCTTCTCCTTACCGGCCTGACCTTCCCAGATCAGGGCCAGCTTGTCCGCCTTGCCCAGCTCACAGATGCGGTCGGTGCAGTACCAGCCGATATTGATCACTCCGCCTTTTTTATAGTCAAGCTCCTTTTCCGAAACGGACCAGTCAAAATTCTTGACCCGCTCCTCGTATGAGCCTATGTTGGACATTATTCATCCTCCGTTCATCCGGGATGTCCGCTGAAATGGCCGGGTCGAACCGGGGCAGAACCTCACGCGCATCTTAAAAAGACATTAATGATAGCGGTTTGGCGGCTAAAAATCAACGGAATGGAGCAAGCTTGGACCGAGGGTCCGAATTTCGGGGAACTTGACCGCCCGGCGCCGCACGATTATCGCCAAGTCGGCCTAGCTGGCTGAAAGAAGCTCGTCGGGGAGGGGGAATCGAAAGCCTTTCGTGCTGAAAAGGCGGCGGCAGGCCTCGACGACCTGGCCGTCAAAGTGGCGGCCGTGCTCCTTATTGATCTCCTCCATGACCTCGTCCGCGGCGAGGGCCGGCCGATAGGCTCGTGGAGAGCTCATGGCCTCCACTGTATCGGCCAGCCGGAGTATCTTGGCCTCGAGCAGGATCCGGTCGGCGGACAGGCCGCTGGGGTAGCCTGAGCCGTCGATTTGCTCATGGTGTTGAAGGACGATCTGGGCGACCGGCCAGGGAAACTCGACCGGCTTCAGGAGCTCATACCCGCGCTCCGGATGTTTTCTTACGAGACCGATTTCCCTGTCGGTCAGCCCGCCGGGTTTGGACAGGACCTCGGGGGGTACGGCGAGCAAGCCGATGTCGTGAAGGAGCGAGGCGAGGAGAAGCCCTTGTCTTCGCTCGCGCGGCAGAAAAAGCTCACGGGCTATGGCCTGGGCGAGCTCGGTCACGCGCAGCTGATGACCGGCTCGGCATGTGTTCCGGATTTCGACCGCGCGTCCGATATTTTGAGCGATGACTCCGAGGGTATTACCCAGCATGTCTCTCAATCGGTTCATATCGCTCTCGTTTTGTTTGCGGTCGGTGATATCCCTCATCATGCCCAGGATGCGGCGCTGCGGGCCGGGGAGGATAAGCGCGTTGTTCTCGATGTTTTTGATGTAACCATCCCTGGTTCTCAGACGAAATTCCGGCAGGAAGAGCAGCGCCTGCCGGCTCTCCGGGGAGCTTTGTCCCGCCTCCGTCGAGGCGCCCTCGCTCTCGGGCAGGATGATGCTCGTCAGGTCGAAGCCGGTGCCGCAGACTTCCGAGGCGGAATAACCCGTAATGACCTCAAAGTTGAAATTCACGTAATTCAAGCCGCACTCATCCATGACGAAGATCCCGTCTCTCGGATCGTCGGTAAGAACTCCCGAAGAGTGAGCCTCGGCTTCCGTCCGCCCGAGTCCGGAGCGGCGTCGCAGAGTCCGGACTCCGAAGGAAATGTCCTGGGCGATCTTCTCCAAAAGCCTGATGTTGTTCGCCTCGAAGGCTCCTGGACGCGATGCGTAAACGCTCAGGACTCCCAAAACCCGGCCCTCATCACTCAGGGGCATGGCCGCGGCCGAGGAGAATCCGCTTCGCAGAGCGAGCTCGCGCCAGACCGATGGCTCGGCCTCGGCTCGAATGTCGGTCACGATACATGTTTGACCGCTCAGGAGAGCGGCGGCGGCCGGACCCAGCCGGGTTTCATCCGTTGTCGGGCCAGGGCGAGTGCGATCAAGGAAGCCGGAATCCTCACCGGCTTGGGCCGCGGATTTCAGGGTTCGGCCCGTGCTCTCATCGCGAAGCCCGATCCAGGCAAAGGCATGTTCTCCCGCGGCGACCGCAATTCGGCACATGTGTCCAAGGACGGCGGTTTCGTCCGAGAGATCGGCCAGACCGCGACTGGTTTCGCTCAGGGTTTTTAGTGCGCGCCTGATCGCCCACACATCCAGCCCCATGGTTTTCAATTTTTACCTTGGCAGACGAAGGGCGGTTTTATACCCACCCATTATTTAGTCGCAGGAGAATGGGAAAAATGGCATTTTTTAGCTCGTCGGGAGCTGCTGAGAGAACGATTCCTATCCCGGGTTAGACTTCCGAACGCCCGGCTTGAGGAGCATGACCGTCAGTCCCAGGAGGTTGAGCGCAACGAGGAACAGGGCCAGCCCCGCCAGGCCGGCCAAAGGGATCAAGACAGACGAGGCGGCCACGGCCCCGACGAAGGATCCCAGAAGATCCAAACCATAGCCGAGTCCGAAGTCCGATCGTCTCTCGAGAAAAAGGCGGTTGATCGTGATGAATTGGTTGCCTCCCAGAAACCCGAGGGCGAGCAGGAAGACATAGAACAAAGCTTCGGGCGGACGCTCCTCAAGAAGAAAAAAGAGAACGGCAAGCCAGACGATGATCCCCAGCTGCAGTCCGAGCGGGCGGCGCCGCCGAACCGTGCGCTGATGTCGGCCCAGGATCGCGCCGGCGAAAAGGCCGGCCATGAAGGACGCCAGTAGAAGCGCCAGCCTCCCATAAACAGAGCCGTACAGGGTCTCGAACCAGAGCAGGACCATGACCTCGGCAACGATCTGGGTGAACCCCAAGAACACGAGCGGAAGCAGAACGAAGCCCGGCCTTCTCCCCGGAATCAGGATCAGGACCGACACGACCAGGGCCAGAGGGATCCCAAGAAGCCAGGCCCGCGGGATGCGGGACAGTGCCGACAGGAGCTTGACCTCGACGCTCCGAAATTGCGAGTTCCAGAGAATGGAATCATAGAAATAGCTCAAGGGCTCGAGGTCGGTGTTCATCGCGGCCGGAGCCTCGGACAACTTTTCCCGGAGCAGGTCGACCCGGAGCGGGTCGAGCCGGCTGAAAAGGAGCTCGCGCCGAACGTAAATCGTCCGAAGCCCCAGGCTCTCCACCCTTCGGCTGAGGGCTTCGGCATCCAACGTGAGGGGTGAGCCGGAAGCCAGGAAGACGTTGCTCTCTCCGGGCACGACCTCAACCCGGGGGAAAACCGCCTCGAGCGTCCGATACAGGGTCGCCAGAAAACGCTGACGCTCGGGGCTGATGTAGTTTTCAGAGGAAGGCAGCCGGAATGCCAAAATGCCGCTCGCGGAGAGTCGGGCCCTGGCCAGCCGGAAAAACTCCCTGGTGTAGAAGCGATTGACCTGGGCGTTGGCCGGTTCGGGCAGTTCGAGAATGATGAAGTCATAGGTGTCCCGGCTGGCCCGTAGAAAAGCGCGGCCGTCCTTATAAAAGACGCGAACCCTCTTGTTTTCGAAGCACTCCTTCTCCTTCCGGGGAAGGAAGGCGAGAGACAGCCGGACGATCTCGGGGTCGAGCTCGACATAATCAACGCGCAAGGCGGGATACTTCAAGGCTTCGGCCAATCCGCCGCCGGCCGCGCCCCCGATGAGCACGGCCCGCCGGCCTCCGGGATTCTGAAGGACGGTGAAGTGGACCGACTCCTCGGCCGCGGCCGTGTCCCCGCTGGCGAACACGGGCAGTCCATTGCTGTAGAGGGAGACCTGTTCCTTGAACTTGATCACTTGAAGCTTGCCGTAAGGTGTATCGCGGCTGGCCAGAAGAGGAAAGGGCTTCCAGAACAGCCTTTGGCTGGGAAGGTCGAAGAGCCAAAAAGCGGCCAGGATCATGAACACCAGCGTTAGCCCCGCTATCTTCTTCTTCCTCGACGGGATCATCATCGAAGCCGCGGCCACGGCCCCGCCGACCAGGGCCGCGCCCCGCCAGTTCGAAAAATACGGCATGAGGACGAGCGAAACGGTTATCCCGCCCAAGGCCGCGCCCAGGGACTCCCCGATCCAGACTCGGCTCAGGTTTTCCTTATCATCTCCGACGGCCAGGACGAAGAGCATTCCCAGGGGGAAGTTGATGAGTAGGGACAGTCCAAGGGCGAAAGGAAGGATCAGGGACAGGCCCGTGATCTCGCCGGGCAAGAGATGGAGCGGAAAGCGCGACAGGCGCAGGGCCGCCAGACACAGGGGAAAGACCGCGACCACGGTCAGGAGCAGGGACGTGAACCGGGCCGAGCGAACCTTGCCTCGTGAAGCGAAGATACTTCCCAGGCCGCCCCACAAGAGCCAACTGCCCAGGACCAGACCGTAGGTCATCTCGTTGCCGTAGAAATGAACGGAAAATTCGCGAAGGAGATAGATCTGGAAGCCCGAGGCCAGGAAGCCGAGCAGAAAAGCCGGCAGGAATTTTCTCAAGCCCAGATCCCGGGGATGGGGTTTTGACAGACGCGGCAGCGGCCCTTGTCCAGTCCGCGGGTCTGGACTTGATAGGCGTAGCGCTGGATGACGATACTGCCGCACTTCGGACAGCGGGTGTTTTCCGCGTCGAGGCCGGGGACGTTGCCGATATAGACGAAGTGAATTCCCTCGGCCGCCGCAGCGCCTCGCGCTTCCTCGAGCGTTGACAGGGGAGTGGGGGGAAGGTTCTTGATCAGGTACATCGGATAGAATCGGGAGAAATGGAGCGGAACGTCAGGCCCGACCTCCTGGATGATCCATCGGCACATCCGGCGAATATCGTCGGGATTGTCGTTCAGGGTGGGGATGACGAGGTAAACGAGCTCCAGCCAGCGCCCGGACTTGGCCACGGCCTTGATCGTGTCGAGCACAGGCTTGAGGTCTCCCCGGACATAGGACTTATAGAATTCCGGGGAGAAGGACTTCAGGTCGACTTTGACCGCGTCCACGACCTTGAGAAGCTCGGCCAGGGGCTCGGGCTTGATGTGGCCTCCCGTAACGACGACGTTGCGCAGACCCTGGTTCCGGGCGGCCGTCGACGTGTCATACATGTACTCATAGAAAACCACGGGCTCGGTGTAGGTGTAGGCGACCGACGGGCAGCCGTAGTGCTTGGCCGTGTCCACGACCTTGCGGGGAGGGAAGTCCGTGGCGCTGACCTGCTCGGGCCGGACCTGGGAGATCTCCCAATTCTGACAGAACTTGCAGTTGACGTTGCAGCCGGCCGTGGCGATCGACATGGCCGTGGTCCCGGGCAGAACGTGGAAGAACGGCTTCTTTTCGATGGGGTCGACGTTGGCCGAGCACGCCTTCCCGTAGACGAGGGTGTAGTAGGTTCCGTCCCTGTTTTCCCTGACTCCGCAGTATCCCCGTTCCTTGTCTCCCAGCCGGCAGGCGCGCGGGCAGAGCCCGCATTCGATCTCCTTATCGGGGAGCTTGGTATAGTAGCGGGCTTCGACTTGAGACAGGTTCGAGGTATCGGCGAAGGCGCAGAGATGGACAAGAGCCGTTCCCGCTCCGGTGCCCAGGGCCACTCCGGCCGCCCCAGCTTCCCTGAAAAAATCGCGACGCTTCATGTTTGGTCCCTTTTTCCGCGGGATTCAGGCCTCAATGTCCACGACGCGGATGCCCTCCAGACGGGAGACGCCCAGCCCCATTTTCTCAGCCGTGAAGAGGTAAGCCGGCGCGCGCCCGTCGTCCTTCAAAGAGGGCAGTCCTCTCTCGGCCCTCAGCTTTTCGATGACCGTCCAGCCGATGAAATCCGCCGCCACGGGGTCCCGGCTGAAAACGAGCGATTCGTGGGGCACCGCCCAGCGCGGGTGATAGGATGGGCCGCGATGGCACTGGACGAGCAGAGCGTCAAGGATGGTCAGCCTGTGCTTGGATCTTATCGGCGGAGCGTCGAAAAGCTCGGCCACGTAGGGGTCGCAGTTCGTGTCATGATACTTGTTCGGATTGTGGATGGCGCCGTAATAATTCTTCATCCCGGCGGTCAAGCCCGCCGTTCCGTGGTCCTTGAGCACGGCCAGGCTGATCGAGGCATCGATCATCCGGGACTGGATCGTCGAAAACCGGCTGCCGATGTTGAGGTGGGCCGTGATATCGGGTTCGTAACCGGCTCCGGCGGAATCCGTCCCCAGGACCTTGGGGCCGGGCCCTACCAGGTTGAGGCGATAGCCGGCGTCCTGGAGCTCGCGATTCGTCCGGTCCCAGATGACGATGTCCTGGGCCTCCGACCTGCTCTCGGAGAGAGTGTCGACCAGGGCGAGCGAAACCTCTCGCCGCGTGGCCATGGACCGGCCGCCGATGGTATTGATCTTGATTCCGATCCTCTCCGAGTCGGGGAACAGGGACCTGACTCCATCCATGGCCCGGCTGAGGCCAAAAAGGGCCCTGAAGCCCGCCTCGAACCCGCGGCGCAAACGAGCCTGGTCGAGAGTCGAGCCGGAAGAAAGGATACCTTTCATTCTGATGATAACCACGAGGGAAGCCGCCATAAGATAAAAAGCTACTCTCCCCGCGAAATATTGTCAACTTGGCCCAAAAAAGCGAGCGGCGGCTGATCTTGCCCTGAAACGAGCTTCGAGCGCGCCGTTTTTGATATTGTCAAGCGAGTGATTAAGCGCTATAGTAACAATAATTCACCGCGAGAGAGGTTCCATGAAGCTTGGACGTTCCAGGGGATGGCTTGGTATCCTGCTCGTTCCGTTCTTCTTAGTTTTGCTCCAAAGCGCGATATCCGGCCAGGATTCATCGCAAAAACCCGCCGCGTCGGATTCCTCGCTTGTTGAGCTTCTCCCGAAGCCCACAGGCTGGACGGGTTCCGAACCGTCCCGCACCTATCAGCCGGATTCCCTGTTCGAGTATATCGACGGCGCCGCGGAGAGCTTCCTCGGTTATGATTTCCGGGAGCTCGTTGTTAGCCAGCTCAGTCCCGAAGGCGGAGCGGCCGGCTCATTGACGATTGAGATCTATAATATGGGCGCGCCCCGGAACGCATTCGGCATCTACAGCTCCGAGCGGTATCCCGATTCACGCTTCATTCCCGCCGGGACTCAGGGATACTACGAGGACGGCAGTCTGAATTTTCTGGCCGGGCGGTATTACATCAAGCTGATGTGCTTCGATTGCGGGCCGGATGCGGAAGATCTCCTGACTGGGCTAGCCGACGATATCGCGGCCAAGATCCCGGACAAGCCCGGCTTTCCGCCGACCCTGGGCGCTTTTCCCCGGGCCGGGCTCGTGGCCAACAGCGAAAAGTTCATCCTGCGCAACTTCCAGGGCCTTGGCTTTCTCGAAAACGGCTTCCAGGCATCCTATAAGCTCGAAGGCCTGGAGTTCGAATGCTTCATCGTCGAAAACCGCGATGAGGCCGGAGCCGAGGCCGCGGCCCGTCAATACCTGGAGAATTTCGAGAAGGGGGGCCTGGAGATCAAGGTCGCCGGCCCCGGGTCGACCTTCAAGGACAAGTATCTCTTGAATGTTTTCGTCGCCCGCGTCGGCCGATTCCTGGCCGGGGTTGGCCGCATTCCCGACGGCAAGGAGGAGCTGGGCCGGAGCTACCTTGACGAGCTTGTTCGTAATCTTAATGCCGAGCCACGGGCTCCGGAACGGGAGGTGGGACGATGAAGGCTGAACGACCGCTCGGGCTGGGCAATGTCCCGACCATCGCCGGAGTGACCCTGATCGTTTTTCTGGCGGGCGTGGTCCTGCGGATGGCCAAGCCCGTGCTGTTCCCCTTCATGCTGGCCGTATTCCTATCCTTCATCCTGGGGCCGGTGCTCGATTTACTGACCCGGCTCAAGGTTCCCCGGGCAGTTTCCATCTTCCTGATCCTCGTCCTGACCTTTGCCATCCTTTATCTTCTCGGGGTGCTGATCTTCGAGAGCGGCAAGGGCTTTGCTTCGGAATTTCCCAAGTACGGCGAGCGCCTGCGCGCCGGCGCGGAGTACATCGAACAGAAGTTCCATCTCTCCGCCGTCAAGTGGGATCCGCTGGATTTGGTGCGCAACCTTGACGTCAACAAGGTCGGTTCGCTTTTCCTCTCCTCGCTCGGGCCGTTCTTTTCCTTCCTCTCGAACCTTTTTCTCGTCCTGATCTTTCTCGTTTTCATCCTGGCGGGCAAGGGGAAGACGGAGACAAAGATCGCCAAGGCCTTCAGCCCTCGCCATGCTTCCCAGATCCGCCGCGTCATCGTCAAGATCAATAGCGAGATCCAGCGGTACCTGGCCATCAAGACGATCTCCAACCTGATCCAAGGCCTGATGACCGCCCTCATTCTCTGGGCTTTCGGACTGAATTTCGCCTTGCTTTTCGGGTTTCTGGCTTTTGTTCTCAACTACGTCCCCACCATCGGGTCCATCATCGCCACGGCCCTGCCCATGCTCATTGCCGCTTTTCAGTTTCCGAACCTGTGGCCCGCCGTCTGGATCGGAGTGCTGATGACGGTGCTCCAGAACATCATGGGCAATTTCGTCGAGCCGAAGCTCATTGGCCGCGGGCTGGGCTTGAGCCCCCTCGTCGTTCTCTTCGCCCTGTTTTTTTGGGGCTGGCTGTGGGGCATTGCCGGCATGCTCCTGGCCGTGCCGATTGTGGCCATGGTCCGGATCATCTGCGAAAACGTTCCCGGGCTCAGGTTTGTCGCGGTCCTGATGAGCTCCTGAGTCTTCGGGCCGGGATCGGGCCCAGCTCCTCCTGCGTGAGCGAAGGCCGTCGGGATGACGGCACGAGAGCCACGGCCTGCGGCTTAATCAGAGGGTTTGGTATCTGTATTCGACGACTGTTCTTCCATCCGGGCGAAGTGCTCGATCAGGCGATCGATGAAATGACGTGCCGCAGGGTTCGTTCGGGCCGGCTCGCGCGCCGAGAGCAGAACCCTTTCCAAAACGCGCGCTTTGTCCTCGATCGAATAGCCGGACCCGCCGCCGGGGATGATGATGGCGCCTTCAGAACGACAGTTGTCCATGCTCTGGAGAACGGCTTCGCCCAATTCGTTGCGAGGTTTGAGCGATTCGCCCGGAACGACAAGGAGATGTCCGGACCTCTCGACTTTATCGCGCGCGTATTCTAGGGCCAGGACGACCTCTGCGTCGGTCAGGCGCGGATCGCCCTGTCCGTAAACCCTGAGGGGGAATTCGATGTGGGCGGCCAGCCAGGCCAGGCGCTCGTCAAGGAGGATGTCCTCCTGAACGGGGCGCGCGGTCGGTCCGGCTTCGTTCTTTTCAACGGCCCGCCGGTCCTGGTAGGTTTTGTGCGCGGCCCAGAAAGGGCAGGAATTCGGGCAGGCAATGTCCCTGCCGCGGGCGCGGCCGCAGCAGAGGCTGCACAGGGAGCTGCCCAGGGCAGGGCAATGGCGCTTGGCCTTCCGCCGTCGGCATCGGGAGCACAGAGCCGCGGTCGGAGGAGTCATGGTCCCTATTCCTTCTTGACCACGAACATCTCGCAGGGCAGGTCCTTGAGCTTGCGGCCGAGCACGCCCTTGAGGGCCTTTTGGGCGGCTTTCTGCTCGGCGTCCTTCTTGGAGTCGCCCTTGGCCCGGGCCAGAACCCGTCCCCCTGAGGAGACTTCCATGACGAACGTCTTCTTGTGGTCCGGGCCCTTGGCCTCGATAATCCGATAGACGGGGATGGGCAGGTTCTGTTTCTGAAAATGCTCCTGGAGGGCCGACTTGTAATCGTTGATCAGAAAGGCGCCGCTCTTGATCCTTTTGAAGGACCCGAGAAGCAGGGGGTCGACCAGGCTGCGGGCGGCTTTCAGACCGCCGTCCTTAAAAAGCGCGCCCACCAGCGCTTCGAAACTGTCTGCCAGGATCGTTTTCTTCTTTCGGCCGCCGCTCAGTTCCTCACCCTTGCCGAGGAGGATGAACTTGTCGAGCTTCATCGTCTTGGCATAATCGGCCAGCGACTCGGTGCTCGTGGCCATGGACCGGAGCTTGGAAAGCTCGCCCTCGCGGCTGGCAGGGTATTGCCGGTGGAGGAAATCGGCGGACAGGAGTCCGATGACCGAATCGCCCAGGAACTCCAGAACCTCGTTATCGTCGCCGAGCGTTCCGGGTATTTCGTGGGCGTGTGAGCTGTGGGTCATGGCCTGGACGAGCAGGGATCTGTCGATGAAGGCGCGGCCGATGCGCTTTTCCAGACCCGAGAAGCGGTATTTGTCGACCACGGCGATCGTCCTCAGCCGGCCCGGGCTCCGGAGTTCGGTCGCGGCTCACTCATGAAAGGGATAGACGACCCGGCCGGCCATGACGGTCATGACCGGCAGGCCTTTGAGCTTCCAACCCTGGAAGGGCGTATTGCGGCTCTTGGATTCGAACTGGCTGGCGTCGACCACGATCTCCTTATGAAGGTTGAGAAGAGTCAGGTCGGCATCAGCCCCCTTCGCGATCCGGCCCTTGTTCTCCAGCCGCAAAAGCTCGGCCGGCCTGACCGACATCATTTCGATCAGGCGATCGACCGGGATGATGTTCTTATGGACCAGCCGATCGAGGAGGAGCGATACGGCCGTCTCCAGGCCGTTGATGCCGAAGGGCGCCCGGTCGAATTCGATCTCCTTGTCCTCGACCGTATGGGGCGCATGGTCGGTGGCGAAGACGTCGATCAGGCCTTCCTTGACGGCCGCGGTCAAAGCCTCGACATCCTCGACGCTGCGCAAGGGAGGATTGACCTTCAGGTTCGTATCGTAGTTTTCGCAGGCGGTGTCGGTGAGCACCAGGTGATGGGGCGTCACTTCGGCCGAGACCTGAACGCCCCGTTCCTTGGCCGCGCGCAGGAGGGGCAGGGCCCCGCGGACGCTGAGGTGGGCAATGTGGAGCCGGGCTCCCAGGCTTTCGGCCAGGATGATATCCCGGGCGATCATGATCTCCTCGGCGGCGGCCGGGATGCCCCGCAGTCCGTAGAGGCAGGAGGCTCGGCCCTCGTGCATGACCCCGTCCTCGCTCAGGCTCTTGTCTTCGCAGTGGTCGATGATGAGGGCCTGGAGGAGGCGGCTGTACTCCATGGCCCGGCGCATGACCTGGCTGTTGGCCACGGGCTGTCCGTCGTCGGAAAAGGCCGCCGCGCCCGCGGCGATGAGGTCGGCCATATCCGTCAGCTGTTCGCCCTTGAGGCCGCGCGTGACGGAAGCGATGGGGAGGACGTTGACCAGGCCGTGGCGGGCGGCCTCGGTCCGGATGAAATGGGTCACTCCCGAGTTATCGTTGACGGGCAGGGTGTTGGGCATGCAGCAGATCGAGGTGAACCCGCCCCGGGCGGCGGCCCGCGACCCGGTCAGGATCGTCTCCTTTTCCTCCTGGCCCGGCTCGCGGAGGTGGACGTGCATGTCGATGAAGCCCGGAGCTACGACCAGACGCGAGGCGTCGACGACCTTGTCTGCGGCGGTCTCGATCGAGGCCTTGAGTTCGACGATCCGTCCCCTGTCGACGAGGACGTCCAGCGTTTCGTCCAGGCCGTCCCGGGGCGAAACGACCCGGCCGTTCTTAATCAGCAGCTTCACGGTCTTTGCCTCCTAGGAGCAAGAACAGGATGGCCATCCGGACCGAGACCCCGTTCTCGACCTGTTTGAGGATGACGGATTTGGCCGAATCGGCCATCTCGGCCGAGATCTCGACACCCCGATTGATCGGGCCGGGATGCATGATGATGGCGTTCTTCTTGGCCAGCTTGAACCGGCGTTCCGTCAGACAATAGAGGTTGCGGTACTCACGCAGGGACGGGAAGAAATTCTTCTGCATCCGTTCGAGCTGGAGGCGGAGCATCATCACCACATCGGCGCCGGCCAGGGCCTGGTCGAAATCGCAGATAATCTCCGGTCCGAGGGCCTTGAACTCGGGCGGGAGGAGGGTGGGCGGTCCGGTGAGTATGACCTGGGCGCCGAGTTTCTGCAGGCAGAAGATGTTGGACCGGGCCACGCGACTGTGGAGGATATCCCCGGCGATCACCACCCGCAACCCCGCGAACGATTTTTTCACCTGGCGGATGGTGAAGGCGTCCAGGAGGGCCTGGGTCGGATGCTCGTGCGAGCCGTCACCGGCGTTGATGACATGAGACCGGCAGAACGTCGTCAGGTAGCGGGCCGCGCCCGAGGCCGCGTGGCGGATGACCAGGGCGTCGGGGTTCATGGCCTCCAGGTTGAGGACGGTGTCCCTCAGGCTTTCCCCCTTGACCACGGAGCTCGCGGCCTGGCTGAAGTTGATGATGTCCGCGCTCAGCCGCTTGGCCGCCAGCTCGAACGAACTGCGGGTTCGGGTGCTGGCCTCGAAGAAGAGGTTGATGATGGTCCTGCCCCGCAGGGTGGGAACCTTTTTGACCTCTCGGGTCGAGATCTCGGCCATGGATTCGGCCGTATCCAGGATGGCCTGGATGTCGTCCACCGCCAGGGGTTCGATGCCAAGGAGGTGCTTGTGATGGAATTCCACGGCGGCCCCCTATTTCATCTCGCTCGGTTCGACGATGAGGACCTCATCCTTATTGTCCACTTCTTTGAACTGGACCTTGACGACCTCCCGGCGGGATGTGGGCAGGTTCTTGCCCACGTAATCGGCCCGGATGGGGAGCTCGCGGTGGCCTCGATCGATGAGCACCAGGAGCTGGATGCTCTTGGGCCGGCCGATGTCGAACAGGCCGTCCATGGCAGCCCGGATCGTCCGGCCGGTGAACAGGACGTCGTCCACGAGCAGGACGTTCTTCTTGGCGATGGAAAACTTGATGTCCGTCTTCTGAACCATGTGCTGGGGTTCGAGTTCGGCGAAATCGTCTCGGTAGAGGGTGATGTCCATGACCCCGACCGGGATATCGACCTTTTCCATGTCCTTGATGATCTTGGCGATGCGCTTGCCGATGTAGATCCCGCGGGTGCGGATGCCGACGATGACCAGGCTCTTCAGGTCGCGGTTGCGCTCGATGATCTCCGTGGCCATCCGGTAGAGGATTCTCCGGATCTTGCTGGCATCCATGACTCGGGCTTTGACTTTTTCTTGCATGAGGAAACTCCTGCGAGTAGGGGCTGCGGCCGAACGGCGGCCCGCGGAACCCTTCAATAAATGCCTTATCTCGCCGAAAAAGTCAAGAAACAGCTCTCTGCCCGCACCGCCCGGGCGGCGGGACAGAGACGATTAAAAGCCGGACCGGTCCGGCCGGTGCGTCCTAAAATAGGCCCGGGCCGCCTGGACATCCAGGCCGATGCGATGAGTCAGCGCTTGGCGAGAGCGGAACTTTCTCTCGGGCCTAAGCCGCTTCAGAAAAAAGACCTCCAGGCTCCGTCCGTAGAGATCCCGGCTCGCGTCGAGCAGGACCGATTCGAGGCTGATTTCCCCCCGTCCGAACGTGGGGCGAAAGCCGATGTTCGTCACTGCGGGGTGGAGCTTTCGTTCCACGCGGACGAGCGTGAAAAAAACGCCCCGGGGCAGGATCTCGTTCGGGCTTTTAATGTTGGCCGTGGGGAAACCGAGTCGGCGTCCGAGGGCTCGACCGTGAATGACCCGGCCCCGGATAGAGTAGGGCCGTCCCAGGACCTCCCGCGCTTCTTCCACTCGACCCCGGCTGAGAAGCTTGCGGACAAGGCTGGAGCTGATGACCCGGCCGCCCTTTTTAACAGGCGGCACGGAAACGGTCCGGATTCCCAGCGAACGTCCCTCGGTTTTCAGCGTCCGGATGTCTCCCGCGCGGTTACGGCCGAACCGAAAATCCCGGCCGACCACCACGACCTCGGACCTCAGCCGGTCCTTGAGGATCCTATGGATGAACTCTCGGGGAGACAGCCCGGCCATGCGCCGGTCAAAGGACGTGACGAGGACGGACTCGACGCAGGCATCCTCCAGGCGGGCCAGTCTCTGCTCCAGGGTCTCGATCATGAGCGTCCGGCCCCGGCCGAAGGCGCGCTCGGGATGAGGGTCGAAGGTCAGCACGACCGACCGGAGTCCTTTTTCCCGGGCGATCCGGCACAAAGTCTGCAGCAGGCGCTGGTGGCCCGGATGAAGGCCGTCGAAGTTGCCGATGGCCACGGCCGTCTTCCGCCGGCCCGGATCGAAGGCGGCCAAGCCCTTGTGAACTTTCATGGGCTAAAGCCTGATGATCTTGGCCTTTTGCATGTAATGGAGCTTAAGCTGCTGGAGGATGGACTCCAGGAACTTCTGCTCGTCGGGCTCCAGGCGGCCCTCGGTCTTGGTCTTGAACAACTCGAGCAGGTCGATCATGCGCTTGGCCAGGTCCAGGTTCTCCTCGGGAGCGGAGCCGTCCGGGGCCTCGATCAATCCCAACTTGAGCAAGGCCTGGGTGTAGAAGGGCAGGATGAGGGAGCTGACGTCGAGCGGCGGCAGGAACGTCTTGTCCTCGTCTTCAGGTCCCGCGAACCCTTCCTCTTTGTCCTTTGATTCGTCGTCTTGGGTCATGTCTCTTCCTTGGACCGCGGAAACGCGAGGCCGGTCCAAATTGATTATTTCGCCTTTCTGGACTATTTTAGGGAAGAAAATCTTATCGAGTTCTCCGGGAAAAATCAAGACGAAGGAGACCCGCGATGGACCAAGCCCGAACAGCCGGAGAGAGATTCGACGAGCTGGTGAACATCATGGCCGCCCTGCGCGGCGAAAACGGCTGTCCCTGGGACAGGGAGCAGGATGCCGCCTCGATCATGAACTACTTTCTCGAGGAGGTTTACGAGGCCGCCGAGGCCCTGGAGCGGGGCTCGACCGAATCCCTGCGCGAGGAGCTGGGTGACGTCTTGATGGAGGTCGTTTTCCTGTGCCGGATCTTCGAGGAGCAGAAAGCCTTTACCGCGGCCGGGGCGCTCGAGTCCATCACCGGCAAGATGATCGGCCGCCATCCGCACGTTTTCGGCCGGGAAAAGTACGAGTCGTCACAGCGCGTTGTCGAGGAATGGCAAAGAAGCAAGCTGAGGGAAAAGCGACGGGCGTCCCTCTTCGAAGGCGTGCCCCGCCGTTTGCCGGCTCTCCTGGCCGCGTTTCAGCTCGGGCAGAGGGCCGCTTCGGTCGGGTTCGATTGGCCCCGGGCCGAGGAGGCTCTGGCCAAGGTCAAGGAGGAAGTTGACGAGCTCGAAAAGGCCGTGGCCGGCCGGGACTCGGGCGAGGTCGGCCATGAGCTGGGCGACCTCTTCTTCGCCCTGGCCAACGTCTCCCGGAAGCTCCGGGTCAACCCCGAACTGGCCCTCCTTCGGGCGAACGACAAGTTCACGGAGAGGTTCACCCGGATGGAACAAAGACTCAAGGCCAAGGGTCTGGAATGGGGTCGGGCCACCCTGGAGGACATGGATGCCGCCTGGGACGAGGTCAAGGCGGCCGAACGGTCAGAGTGAATCGTCATCGGCGGCCAGTGGCTCGGGCGCCTTTTGGCCGTCGTGGAGCTTCTTGCGAAGGATGAGCTCGGCCTTGATGAATTCATCCAGCTCTCCGTCGAGCACGCTTTCCACGTCCGAGGTCTCGAGCCGGGTGCGCAGGTCCTTGATCATCCGGTAGGGATGGAGGACGTAGGACCGGATCTGATTGCCCCAGGCGATCTCGGACTTGGCGTCCTCGAGCTTCTCCAGTTTCTCCGTCTTCTTTTTCCGCTCGAGCTCGTACAGCCGGGCCAGGAGAACTTTCATGGCCGAGGCTTTGTTCTTATGCTGGGACCTTTCGTTCTGGCACTGGACGACGATGCCCGTCGGGATGTGGGTGATGCGCACGGCAGAGTCCGTGGTGTTGACATGCTGGCCGCCCTTGCCCCCCGACCGGTAGGTGTCAATGCGGAGCTCCTCGGGGTTGATGTTGATCTCGATCGTCTCGTCGACCTCGGGATAAGCGAAGACGGCGGCGAAGGACGTGTGACGGCGTTTGTTGGAGTCGAAGGGAGAGATCCGCACTAAGCGATGAACCCCTGTTTCTCCGCTCAGGTTGCCGTAGGCGTACTCGCCCTCGATGCGGACCGTGGCGCTCTTGAGCCCGGCCTCTTCACCGGGCATCATGTCCAGCACCTCGGCCTTGTAGCCCTTGCGCTCGGCGTAGCGGAGGTACATCCGCAGGAGGATCTGGGCCCAGTCCTGGGATTCGGTGCCGCCCGCCCCGGGGTGGATGGTCAGGATGGCGCTCCGGGGGTCGTCGTCCTCGAAATAAAGGGTCTGAAGCTCGGCCTCCTCGAGGCTCCGGCCGAAGGCCTCCAGGGTCTGGCTCATGTCCGAGGCGACATTCTCGCCTTCACGGCCGAGCTCGCTCAAGACCTCGAGCTCTTCTTCTTGCGCCCGGAGACGGTTAAAAACGCTCAGCTCTTTTTCGAGCTTCTTTTTGCGCTGCTGGAGAGGCTGGGATTTCTTGCTGTTCTTCCAGGTCTCGGGCGAGGACAACTCACCGTTGATGGACTCGACCTCGGCCCTGAGCTGATCGAGGTCAAAGAAAACCCCTGACCTGCTCGTACTTGGCCAGGCTCTCGCTCAGCCGGGCCTGCAGGTCAGATAATGGGGCGTGAGCCGTCCCGTTTGGGTCTCTGTCTTTTTCTTTCATGGGGTCTCGTTAAAAAAGCCAGGATAAAAAAGATGAAGGATAATGTCAGCCCCGCCAGGGGCAGGACGTCGCCGTTCCGGGTGTAGAAGGTCAGCGTGTTCCTGGGGGTGACCGTTCCCGTCAGGACGGCCTCGGTCATGAGCTGGGAGCGGACCAGGATGCGGCCGTAGGGGTCGACCATGCCGCTGATCCCCGTCGTGGCGGCCCTCAGGAGGAACCGCCTATTTTCCACGGCCCGGAACGTCGCGAGGGCGAAGTGCTGGTAGGGCGCGGAGCTGCGGCCGTACCATCCGTCGTTCGTGATCGTGACCAGAAACCCGGCTCCGTTCTTGACCAGCCTGCGAACAAGGTCGGGGAAAATCACTTCGTAGCAGATGGGCGTGCCGAAGGGGACGTTCCCGTAGTGGTGCAAAACCTCATCGGCGCCGGGGGTGAGCCTGCCGACAGCCGGAGTCATGCGGTTGACGAAGGAAAAGATGGAGGGGTAGGGCGTATATTCCCCGAAGGGAACGAGGTGCATCTTGTTGTACTGAGTGAAGGAGCTGTCGGGCGATAGGCACAACGCAGAGTTGAAATACTGCGGGCCGTTCGGGGTGTCCGCCCTCTCGTGCGTCCCGATGAGAAGAGTGGTCCGGTTCGTTTTCACCAGGCGGAGGAGGTCCTCCTTGAACTTCAGGTCAAGCGTGTCCGGACAGCTGAAACAGAGCGGCACGGAGAATTCCGGCCAGGCCACGAACTTCGCTCTCCGGACGATCGCCCGGCGGGTGAGGTCGAGGTGAAGGTTGAAGAGTCTCTTGACCTCGCTGAGGCCGACGCTCGGCCAGGGGATATCGGACGAGACATTCCCCTGGATGACTCCGGCCTCGAAGGATTCCGAGGTGGGCTTGACTTTCTTCAGGGCGAACAGCCCCGCCGCGTGGGCGACGAGAAAGAGGGCCAGCCCGACGATGGCGGGCGTCCGGCTCTTGAGGTTCACGGCCAGGATGAGCAGACTCTGGAAGAGAACGATGAGAAACGAGACACCGAACACTCCGGCCAACGTTGCGGACTGGATGAGCGGCAAGTCGCGGTACTGGGTGTATCCCAGCAATCCCCAGGGAAAACCCGTTAGGACAAAGGTCAGCAGGTATTCGACGGCCACCCAGATGAATGGGGCGAGGATGAACGCCAGTCCGCGCGGGTAACTCTGGCGGATGCGGCCGAAGATCACCCCGAAAATACCCCAAAACAAACCGAGAACAATGATGAGGACAAGATAGATGACAAGGCTGAAACCGGTCGAGAGCTTGCTGTAATGAGCGGGCACGGCCGGGATCCAATAGAGAAGAAGCCCGTTAAAGAACACCCCGGCCACGAGGCCGAGGATGAACGATTGACCCGGCGTGCGGCGGCCGAGGACGAAAAGGAGGGGGAGAAGGGATACCCAGGCCAGCGGAAACAGTCCGAGGCGGGGAAAGGCCGCGGCGGTCAGCAGTCCGCTCCCCGCGACAAGGAGCAGGTCCTTAAGAGTGATCTTCACTGCCGCCTCTCTTGAGCGGAGCGGCCGTCTCGGCCGCTCATCGGAATTGTGATCCTATCAACCACGCGTTATCCAGTACTCGAACCTCTTCGTTTTCACAGCGGTCTTCAGCTGCAGGACGGCCTTTTCCGCGTCCTCTTTCGTGGCGTAGCCGCCGACTCGGACGCGGTACCAGGGCTTCTTGTCCGTAGCCAAGGGGTTCAGGATGAGCGTCGGAAAACCGGCAGCCTTGATATCGATCGCGAAGCTCTCGGCGGCCGGCCTTTCATCGAAAGCGGCCAGCTGGATGTAATAGAAGCCCTTGATCGGAGCGGCGGGCTTCGGCTGCTGCGTCGAGGTCTGGGTCGAAGTGGTTCGGCTGGTCGACGCGGGCTTGGCCATCGTTTTTTTCGCCGGGGCCGCAAGGCCGGGCTCGGTCTTGGTCTTGACCTGGGATGGGGTTTGGCCCGGCTTGGTGAGCGGGGAAGAGGTCGCGGCGGTCTTGGATTGCGATGTTATCGGTTTTGTGATGGGCAGGCCGGACGGCAGATTCGCTGTCACGCCGGACCCGGATTGCCGGAGGTGCGAAGCGATTTCCCTGTCGATAGCACTCGGCTTGGTCTCCGGAGGGGGAAGAGCCGGCGCGACGCTCTTCAAGGTTTCGGAGGCGGGCTTCCGGAGCAGGTTGGCCTCTTGGGTGAGCCGTGTCTGCTTTTTCCCGACGGATACGCCCAGGAGGAAGATAAAAATGCCCAGGATCAGGATGGCCAGGAAAAGGACGATGAGCTGGGTGCTCGAAAATTGAAGCTCTCGGACCTCGCGGTTTCTGTTCATGACGCCCCCTATTTTTTGTCGTCTTTTTTGCCTTCGGGCAGGTTGAAGGTGAAGGCGCGGAGAAGCTCGAGCGGCAGAGGGAAAACGATCGTGGAGTTCTTTTCGGCGGCGATTTCGGTCAGGGTGCCCAGGAAGCGGAGTTGAAGGGCCTGGGGATTCTGGGAAATGATGTCGGCGGCCTGGGTGAGCTTGCCGGCGGCCTGGAATTCGCCCTCGGCGTGGATGACCTTGGCCCGCCGTTCCCGTTCGGCCTCGGCCTGCTTGGCGATGGCCCGGACCATGTTCTCCGGCAGGTCCACCTGCTTCATCTCGACGAGCTGGACCTTGATGCCCCAGGGGTCGGTGTGCTGTTCGATGATCTCCTGAAGGCGGGCGTTGAGCTTTTCCCGCTCCGAGAGAAGGTCGTCGAGCGACACTTGGCCGAGGAGGCTCCGCAGGGTCGTCTGGGCCAGCTGGGAGGTGGCGTAGATATAATCCTGGACCTCGATCACGCACTTGAGCGGGTCGATGACCCTGAAGTACAGGACGGCGTTGACCTTGACCGTGACGTTGTCCTTGGTGATGACGTCCTGCGGCGGGATGTCCATCGTGATGAGCCGCAGGCTGATCCTGACCATGCGGTCGATGGGGGAGAAGACGAGGATGAGGCCCGGCCCCTTGGGCTGGGGCAGAAGGCGGCCCAATCGAAAAATGACGCCCCGTTCGTACTCGCGAAGGACTTTAATCGAGTTGAGGATGTAGAGAATGATGATTCCCGCGACGATGATTGGAAACGTTACCATAGGACCCTCCTTTTATTTATCGACCCTAGGATGGTTCATGCTTTAACCACCTTGAGGGTCAGGTTTTTCTCGACCTTGACCACCCGGACTTTTGTCCCCTTGGGAATCGCGGCGTCGGCCGCCGCGCGCCACAGCTCACCGTGAACGAAGACTCTGCCCTCGGGATCCAAATCCGTCTGGGCCGTGCCAATTTCGCCGGTCAGGCCTTCGGCTCCTGTCTGGACCTTTCGCCGCATGGCGCGCACGACGATGGTTACGATGAAGATGAAAATGAGAGAAAACCCCAGAACGACGGGGATGATAAAGTTCAGGCTGGGTTTCATTTCCGGCACGTTGGACCGAATGAGCATGATGGAGCCGATGATCAAGGCCACGATCCCTCCTATGGCCAACAGGCCGTGGCTGGCGATCTTGATCTCCAGGATAAAAAGCAGAATGGCCAGGAAGATGAGAGCCAATCCGGCGTAATTGATGGGCAGGATCTGGAAGGCGAAGAAGGCCAGGATCAAGGAGATGCTGCCCAGCACGCCCGGAAAGATGGCTCCGGGGTGGGCGAACTCGAAATAGAGCCCCAGGAGCCCGAGCATCAACAAAAGATAGGCCAGGTTGGGGTTGGAGATCGTCAGCAGAAATTTTTGCCGTCCGGACAGCGGGATGTCGACGATCGCTTGACCCTTGAGAGTCAGGGACAGCTTTTTCCCGTTGAAACGAGTGATGACCTTGCCCTCGACGAGAGCGGTGAGCTCCTCCACGCTTCCGGCCAGGCCGTCGATGAGGCCGCCTTTCAGGGCTTCCGAGGCCGGGTAGGAGAGGCTCTTGCGCACGGCGTCCTCGGCCATGGTCACGTTTCGCCCTCTCCGTTCAGCCAGGGATTTTATGTAGGCCGCGGCGTCCTCCGTGAGCTTTTCGGCCATGCTCTGGTCCTGAGATTGCCCGGGCATTCCAACGCCGACCGGATGGGCGGCTCCCGTGTTCGTCCCGGGAGCCATGACGAAGAGATCGCAGGCTACGGCGATGAACAGCCCGGCCGAAGCGGCCCGGGCCCCGCTCGGACTCACCCAGGCCGCGATGGGCGTCCTGGCGGCGAGGATCTTTTCGATGATCTCGCGCATCGATGTGTCCAGGCCGCCGGGCGTGTTCAGGGAAAGGATGAGAAGACTGGCGTTTTCGGCGTCGGCCCTCTGGATGGCATGGGTGATGTATTCGGCCGTCACGGCGTCGATGGGAGCGTCTACAGTGATCCTCAAAATGGCCGCTTGACCCACGGCGGGCAGACAGGCTGCTAAAACGGCAAAGACGAAAACTCTTTTTTTCACCCTGAAGTCATTATAGGGGCTCGCCCAGATCAAGTCAACCGGAGCGGTCCGGGCGCCTTGACAAAGACGGCGCAGGGGGCTAGCCTGATTTTGGGGAGCGCGGACGGAGAATATGCCGCAGGGAGGGGCTTGGAGCTCGGTCCTTGGAATCCCATGATAAAAAAGCGCCTGGACGGAATATGATGTCGAGAAGAACGGCATCAGGTTTCCCGGGACCCAAATCTTTCGGGAAGTGTTGCGGAATCCCATAACGGAACGCCAGGTCGTGCTCGAAGAAATCCGCTTCACTTATTCGGATTACAAGTTCTTCACGGTCGGCGTGGAGATCAAGTATTGAAAGCGATGTTTGTCGATGAAGATCGAGCAGGCCGGTCTTCGTTCCTGACCTCCTATCAAGATTCCGAGCTGCTTCTCCTCTCAACAATACATCTTGACTTTTCGGTTCCGATAATTTATTAAGAGTGCTGCGAGGAGGTCCCATGATCAAGAATGACATAGCCCTGGCCATCGAAAAGGACTCCGGCTTCAACGGGGCGAAGTCATCGTTGATCGTCGAGGCCATCCTCGAAGCCCTCAAGGAGGCGCTGGCCCGCGCGGAGAAGATCGAGATCCGGGGTTTCGGGAGCTTCAAGATCGTCAACAAGAAGACCGGCTTCGGCCGGGATATCCGCCGCCAGAAACAGATCAAGATCAATGAGGGCAAGCGGATCAAGTTTCGCTCGGGCCAGGAGCTGAAGAACTCCGTTGTCCGCTGACCGCCTCGGGCCCCTTACGCCATGAGCCGCTACAAGGAAAAGCCGCTGTCCCCGGCCGGGCTGAAGACCTATCCGCTCCGCTCGCGCCCCAGCCGCGTGGACGTGCGGAGTTTCGCCCGGGCTTTCGACCCGAAGGATTCATTCGCCCGCTTTCTGGACAGCCTGCCCGGTATTCTGGCCGGCGCGGACTTCAAGGCGCTGGTCGAGGCTCTCGCTCGGGCCCGCCGGAACAGGAGGGCCATTCTTTTCGGCCTGGGGGCCCACGTCATCAAGGTCGGCTTGAACCCGGTTCTTATCGACCTCATGGATCGCGGCTATGTCTCCGGGCTGGCCCTCAACGGCGCGGGCATCATCCACGATTTTGAGATCGCCCTGGCCGGCCGGACGTCAGAGGATGTGTCGCTCCAGGTGCGCGGCGGCCGGTTCGGCATGGCCCGCGAGACGGGGGAGATGCTGAACGAAGCCATCAACAAAGGCGATAGTGACGGATTGGGCCTGGGCGAAGCGGTGGGGCGGATGGTCGCCGCTTCCCGGTTTCCCTATCGCCGGGTCAGCCTGCTGGGCGAGGCCTACCGGCGCGGGATACCCGTCACCGTGCACGTGGCCCTGGGAACGGACACCATCCACTTCCATCCCCGGGTCGACGGCGCGGCCATCGGCCGGACATCCCTCAGAGATTTTTTCCTGTTCTGCTCGCTTGTCCGAAAGCTCGACCGGGGCGGGGTCTATCTGAACATGGGGTCGGCCGTCATCCTTCCCGAAGTCTTCCTCAAGGCCGCGTCCTTCGTCCGTAACAAGGGGACACGGCTGGAGGGTTTCTCCACGGCCGTCTTTGATTTTAACCGGCACTACCGCCCCGCGGAGAACGTGGCGCGCCGCCCGCTCGGCCGCAAGGGCCGGGGGTTCTATTTTGTCGGGCACCACGAGATCATGATCCCCCTCCTGGCGGCCGCGCTCAAGGCCCGTCGGCTCAAAGCCTGAGTTTCAGGTCCGCTTCGCGGCCTTCTGTTCAAAATTCCGAAGGAGGCTCTCGTAGAGAGAGTCGGTCTGCTGTTCCGTGTCGTCCAGCGAACCCGAAGTATCGATGAGGTACTGGCCCCGCTTTTTTTTCTCCTCGATGTCCATCTGACTCCGGATCCTGCGTCCGGCCTCTTCGGCGTCGATCTTGTCCCGGTCCATGAGACGTCGGAGCTGGATCTCCGGACGGCACCAGACGACGATGATCCGGTCGAAGAAGGCGGCAAAACCCGACTCGATGGTCAAGGCCGCTTCCGAGACGAAGATCCGTGTCCGACCTTCCCGGGCTTGGGCGGCCGCGATCTGCCGGACCTCGTCCATGACGAGCGGGTGGACGACGCTGTCGAGGAATCGCCGCTCCTCGTCGTCCCGGAAGATGATCGCCCCCAGTTTCCGTCTATCGATCGTCCGGTCGGGAGCCAGGATGTCCCGTCCGAAATGCGAAACGACCTCGCGCCAGGCGCGCCCCTCTGGCGCCATCAGGGCGTGGGCCGCCCGGTCGGCATCATGAAGAAAGCAGCCCCGATCCCGAAGCCGGCAGGCCACCACGGTTTTACCCGTGGCGATGCCCCCTGTCAGAGCCACGATGAGCATCGGGAGCCTCGTTGCGTTCTTGAAATCTTCCGGGGGAAGCGGCGGGGCGGGGGCCTCTCTCATTCTTTGGAGATGACCTTGAAGTCCTTCTTGAATCGAACGGCGACACCTTGCCGCTTGCTCTTCTTGTCGACCTCTTCGAGCCGGATGGTGATCCCGCCCAGGAGGAGCTTCATTTTTTGTCCGCCGAGCTCCGGAGGAAGCTCGATCATGACGTTCACCTTGGAACCGACGGCCACCCCGGAGTCGAGGCAAAAATAGGCCCCGGTCGAGCTGATGTTCTCGATCGTCGACTCCTCCAGGAACTTTTCGCCTCTGGGAAGATGACCTTGGACGACGGCCTGGAGGGGCAGGCGGAAGCGCCATTCCCGGCGTCGGTCCAGGGGAGAGAGCGACACCGGCAGCTTGGTCAGGGACTTCGGCGGCGCCGCTTTTTTGGAGGCCGTGGACGCCGGGCGAGTTCGTTTCATCCTCGCTCCTCAGAAGAGGGCTGAGTTGATTGCGTAGAGAGCCAGCTGAAGGCGGCTGTGCGTATCGAGCTTGGCGTATATGCTCTTGATGTGCGACCGGACCGTATTCTTGCTGATGAAGAGCATCTCCGCGATTTCGTCGTTGCTCTTGCCCTGTCCGATAAGCCGCAGGACCTGGAATTCCGTAGGAGTCAGCTGGTCCAGAGTCTTTTCCTTCAGGTCGCGGCCCACCACGGAGATGATGCGGTCCATGATGCTGCTCATCTTGTCGCGGGGAAGCCAGATCTCTCCCTTTTCGATGATGTGGATGGCTTCGGTGAGCTGGGTCGAAGCATCGTTCAAGTCGAAATATCCCCTGGCGCCGGCATTGATGAGACTGACCACTTCCTCGTGGGAAGGAATGTTGCCGACCAGAAGAAGCCGTGACTTGGCCGGACTGGGGGTTGTGTCGCGGATGGCCTTGCAGACCTCCCGAATATTGGGCAGGGGCTCGGTGCTGGAGAAGAGGACGACGTCCGGCTTCAGACGTTTCACGGAATTTACGAAGGCCTCGATCGTGGTCTTTTCCAGGCCGGAGATATCGATGACCGGGCTGGGCTCGAGGGCCTTGAGAATGCCCGCCAGAATGATATCCGACGGGCAATAGATCAGAATCTTGACCTTTTTCATATCGGGGATAACGGTCTTGATCTTGCCGTCTTTCTTGCGGCCGGAAATCGTCTGATTGGCTGGCATCCTGCTGCAATTCTATAAAGAAGCGGTTTCTTTGTCAAGAATTGTCACTGAAAACTTTTTCCCTGAAAATATCACTATTTTTAACGGGAGATTACCGGAATAGTCAAGGAACTTAATAGAAAAAGGCGGGAGGCCGTGCCGCCCCCCGGCTTTAGGGTCCCAGAAAAGCCCCCCAGTAAGGCGAACGGATACGCATTACTGATTTTTGCCCGAAAGCCTGAAATGCTTGTCCAGACGAAGGGAAACGACCTGGCGTTTGCGTCCCCGGGGGTGCGATTGCACAAAAACGACGGAGCCGACCAAACTGAGCCTCAAGGGAATCTTTAGGAATGCGGTGGGCGGGACAGATGCCGTCAGCCAGATCTTGGAGCCGATCAGGATGCGTGTGTCGAGAAAAAACGAAACGCTTGAAGCGCTGAGGGCCGAGATTTCCGTTTGCTCTTCGAATTCCTTGCCGCGGGCGTTCCTCCCTTTCGCGACCGCCGCCAGCTTGAGTTCAAAGATACGGTCCGGGTTGGTGGCTATTCTCTATCACCTCTCGCGGAAGCGCCGTCCGGGGCGATGATGTATTTGCTCTCGAATTTCACCGTAATATTCTTCTTGGTTGTCTGCCGGCTTCCCATCTCGATCGAAACAACCTTCCCCTTAAGGGCCAGCTTGAGGTTCTTGTCTTCGGCCAGCTTCTTGGGGAGGTCAATGACCAGCTTAATGCGGGTCCCCAGAGTTACCCCGCTTTTCAGGGGGAAAGTGGAGCGCTGGTGACTGATGTAGGACAGGGTCGTCTCTTCCCGAAAGGCCGTTCCGGCGATGTCCATCCCTTCGACGATCGTGGGCAGAGGGAAGGTGAAGCCGTGTTCTTTGGAGGTATTGGCGTAGATGTCATCTAAGCTGGGCTTAGACATGCCGTTTTTTCCTTTATATATTTCATTTCGGAGCAGGCCTAGGGTGCCATTTATCCAAAGGGAGGGCAATCACCCTTTTGGATGAAATAAGGGGTGATTTTTTCGTAAAATTGCATCACCTTTGCTTTTTTGAACTCTCACCCCCCTGGGGGTTTCTCCATGCCAGGGCTCCGCTTTCTTGACAATAGGGGGAGGCGGCCATTAGAATGACCTCACTCAAATCGGAGCATACCGTGGCGGAAAAAGAACGTCTTGTCAAGCAGGTCAGCCCTAAAAGTGAGGATTTCTCCAAGTGGTACCTGGAGATCATCCGCAAGGCCGAGATGGCCGACTATACGCCCATGAAGGGTATGATGGTGATTAGGCCCTACGGCTATGCGATCTGGGAGATTATCCAGCGCCTCCTGGATAAGCGCCTCAAACAGGCCGGCCACGTCAACGCCTATTTCCCGCTCTTCATCCCCGAAAGCTTCCTGCAAAAGGAGATGGACCATCTCCAGGGCTTTGCCCCGGAAGTGGCCTGGGTCACCCAAGGGGGTAAGGAAGTACTCGAGGAGAGGCTGGCCGTGCGGCCCACGTCCGAGGCCATCATCGGTAGTCTGTATTCGAAGTGGATCAAATCCTACCGGGATCTCCCGGTCTTGATCAACCAATGGGCGAACATCGTCCGCTGGGAAAAAGTGACCCGGCCGTTCTTGAGAACGACGGAGTTCTTATGGCAGGAGGGTCACACCGCGCATGAGACCTACGATGAGGCTCAGGAAGAGACGATGAAGATCCTGTCCCTCTACGCCGAGTTCGTCGAGAGCGAGCTGGCCGTTCCCGTCATTACCGGCAAAAAGACCGAATGGGACAAGTTCGCCGGCGCGCTCGATACCTATGCCCTGGAAGCCCTGATGGGTGATGGCAAGGCCCTTCAGATGGGGACGTCCCATAACCTCGGCCAGCATTTCTCCAAGGTCTTCAACATCCGTTTCGAGGATCGGGAGCAGAACCTTCAATACGTCTGGCAGACATCGTGGGGCGTCACGACCCGCCTCATCGGAGCCGCGGTCATGGTCCATGGAGACGATTCCGGTTTGCGGCTTCCGCCCAACGTGGCCCCCGTCCAAGTGGTGATCGTGCCCATTTCCATGGGCAATTGGAAAGAGGAAGTTTTGCCCGTGGCCCAAAAAGTCAGGGCCGACCTCGAGCAGGCCGGGCTGAGGGTCAAGCTCGACGACCGCGAGGAATTCACGCCGGGGTGGAAGTTTTCCGATTGGGAAATGCGCGGCGTGCCCCTGCGGCTGGAGATCGGTCCCCGCGACGTCAAGGACAATAAAGTCATCGCCGTTCGGCGCGACATGAAGAAGAAAGAGCCTCTGGACATGACCGGCCTGAGCCTGGGCGTTCCCGCCCTCCTGGCCGACATCCAGACGTCGCTCTTCAACCAGGCGGCCGAGTCGCTGAGGACGAATACGCGTTTCGCCAAGGACTACGAGGAATTCAAGGCGACGATCGAGGCCCAACGAGGCTTCCTCAAAGCCTTCTGGTGCGGGGCCAAGGCTTGCGAGGACAAGATCAAGGACGAGACTGCGGCTTCGATCCGGGTCATTCCCCTCAAGCCCGAGGAGGGACAGGGGCGCGGCCGCTGCGTTTTCTGCGGTCGGGAGAGCGAGACCATCGTGTATTTTGCCCGGTCTTACTGAACCGAGCACGGCCGGGCCTCGATAGAACGCCGGCCGCAATCTCCGCCGGCTGAGGGGGCATCCGCTTGAGATCGGACGAGTTCGAAAAACAGCGGGAACGGATGGTCGAAACGCAGATCCAGGCCCGGGGGGTCAAGGACGAGCGCGTCCTCAAGGCCCTGCGGAGCGTTCCCCGCCACCTCTTCGTTCCCTCCGATATGGTCCCCTATGCCCACGCCGATGAACCCCTGCCCGTGGGGGAAGGGCAGACGATCTCCCAACCGTACATCGTCGCCTACATGACAGAAGCCTTGTCCTTGACCGGGAGCGAGAGGGTCCTCGAGGTAGGAACGGGCTCCGGCTATCAGACGGCGGTCCTGGCCGAACTCGCCGCTGAGGTTTTCACTGTCGAGGTCATCGGCGGACTCTCGACCCGAGCCCAGGATGTCCTCGGCCGTTTGGGCTATGCGAACGTTCGTTTCCGCGTCGGGGACGGCTCGCTCGGCTGGCCGGAGGAAGCTCCCTTTGACCGGATCATGGTCACCGCGGCCGCGGCCGGCATGCCCCGTGTATTGCGGGACGAGCTTTCGGACCGAGGGCGGATGATCCTTCCCTTGGGCTCGGTGAACCAGGAGCTCGTGCTCGTCGAGCGCCGCGCGGACGAATTCATCGAAACCCGCCTGCTCCCCGTCCGTTTTGTCCCTTTGATTTCCGTTCATTGACTGCTACAATGATTCCCTCACCATGAACATGAGGCTTGGCTTATGACGCCCGCGCGACGATCCCTCGTTTGGGGACTGGCCTTGGCCGGTTTCATTCGCGTTTCGGCGCCGGCCGGCGAGAAATTCATCAAGGTTTTTCTTTCCGACGGAACCCCGATCACGGCCGAGCTGGCCGTAACGCCCGCGGAGCGGGAGCGGGGACTGATGTTCCGCGATCGCCTCGACGCCGACCAGGGGATGCTGTTCATCTTCGAGCGGGAGGAGATCAATTCCTTCTGGATGCTGAACATGAAGTTCCCCATCGACATTCTCTGGCTCGACAAGGATAAGCGGGTGGTTCATAGCGAAGCCGCGGTCCCGCCCTGTCCGAAGGAACCCTGCCCCTCCTACCCGACGCCGCATCCGGCGCTCTACGTCCTTGAGCTGCAGAGCGGCTGTGCCGCCGCGCACGCGATCAAGCTCGGCGACCGCCTTGACTTTTTCCTGCCGCGTCCTCAGAGAACGCCGGTCAGCTGACCTCATACGGTTCAGCTTCGACAGGCATCTTGCCGCCCGGCCTATCTCTCAGACCCGCCTTGAAGTCATGCTGTCCCAGGGTCATTTATCCTGGCGGGTCGATGCGGCTTGGAGCATGGACGTTTATGACCGGCTCAAAATGGATCGGGATCAGACCGGAACGGTTCGGCCCTCAGGAATCCGCCAGGAGCTTGTGAAGCTCCGCAGCCGCGGCCACTGAGGCCTTCTTCGGACCGAGTCGATCGACGAGCTCCCGGAATTCTTTTTTGAGCTCGGCTTGTGTCCGGGAAGAGTCAAGGATCTTCCGGGCCTCGATCAACAGGTTCTCGGGCGTTAGGCGACCCTGAATAAGCTCCGAAACAATCGGCCGGCCGGCCAGGATGTTGACGATGCTGTAATTCGAGATCCTGACCAGGCCCTTGCCCGCGTGATAGGTGAGGGGTGAGATCCGATAAAAGGCGATGAAGGGCGTGCCCAGCAGGGCGGTTTCCAGGTTGGCCGTCCCGCAGGCCGAGAGGACTAGGTCGGCCGATGCCATGGCCTCATAACCGTCCGTGGTCAGGATCCTCAGGTCATCCGGACGGGCTGGCAGATATCCGTCGAGAAGAGCGCGGTCCAGACTTTCCGCCGCGACCAGGGCGAACTGGGCGCCGAAGGCCTCGCGCAGAAGGGGAATGGTCCGGACGAGGACGGGCAAGTGACGCCGGATTTCGCCCTCGCGGCTTCCGGGGAGGATGGTGATAAGCCTCTTCCGCGGGTCGAAGCCGTATTTCACGAAGAACTCCGTCCTGGTCAGACCGGTCCGCATGGACTCCACGAGCGGGTGGCCGACATAGACCGCGGGAATTCGGGCCTGCTCGTAGATCTTCTGTTCAAAGGGGAAGATGAGAAGCATCCGTTCGACGTTCTTCTTGATCGTCTTGAGCCGTCCGGGCCGCCAGGCCCAGACGGTCGGGCTGATGTAATACAGGACCGGAATCCCGAGGTGTTTCAGTCTCTTGGCCAGCCTCAGGTTGAAATCGGGCGAATCGATGAGGACCGCCGCGGCGGGTTTTCGGGCGCGCGCCGCGCGGCACAGCCGACGAAAGATGCCGCGGATGCGATACAGATGCGACAGGACCTCGAAGAAGCCCATCACGGCCAGGTCCGTCATGGGGACAAGGACCTCGACTCCGGCCGCGGCCAGCCGGGGCCCGCCGACACCGAAGAAGGCGCAGGAGGGATGCGATCCACGGAATTCCTCGACAAGCCGGGCGCCGTGCTTATCGCCCGAACTTTCCCCGGCTACGATCAGGATCGAGGTCATGGCGCCTCGCCGCTCTTCGTCTTGAGATAGATGATGGTCGGGTTCTTCTTGGGATCCTGGCCGAAATAGAACAGCCACTTGTCGTAGGAATCTTTCTCATTGTAGATCTTGATGGATTTTTCCGTAGAGGCGCTGACGACGCCGATGATCAGGGGGTTGTTGATCGCGGCCACGGCCGAGGCGGGCCCGACCAGAAGCTCCTGGGGAGCGCCCCCTTGGCCCCGCTGACGCGGCGCGCCGGACTGGAGGATGATGTTCCAAGCCCCGTCCGCAACAATAGGGTCGGGATACAGCTTGCGCAGGAACTTCTTTTCGTAGAGCTCCTTCAGGGATTTCGGGAACCGTCCGGGATTCTTGGCCTGATACAGGCGAATGGCCTCGACGTATTGATTCCCGCGGAAGATGAGCTCCTCCTCCCTCTCCCGCTGGATCTGGGTCCGCCACACGGGGTAGGCCACCATCAAACCCAGGGCCATGACCGAGAGCAGGAACATGAGCATGATGATCACGTAGCCGGAGGGGCGGGAAGCCCGGCGGCCGGAAGGCGAAAACGGGGAGGGACCTACCATGTGTTATAGATCGTCCCGTCCAGGGCCTTGGCTTCGGACCCGGAATGGACGTCGGTCACTCCGGGCTCGAAACCCGGGGTCAGGTTCTCCGCGGAGACCAGTTCCCGGACTTCGACCCAGGTCTCGGCCGACTTGGTGATGGGGTCCTTGGGGAGCTCCCGGAGATAACCCTCATCCACGAGCGCTTTCAGGGAGGCCGGGTACTTGTGCTTATCGACATAGTATTGGTCGATCAGCTTCCGCATCTGGAACAGGTCCTCCTTGAGGACCGTCTCCCGGGCGCTCTGGGTCGCGCTCTTGTACTGAGGCAACCCGAGACCGACCAGGATGGCGATCAGGGTGAAGACGATGACCATCTCGATCAGGGTAAAGCCCGCCCGGCTGCCGCCCGCGCCCGGCAAGATCAGCGGATCACCAGTCGCGGTATTTGGTCCCATCGAGGGCCGTCTCGGCGCTCTTGGTGTAGACATCATAGACATTCTCTCCTCCCCAGCGGTCGGAGCCCGGTTCGTCCTGGTAGGAGCGGAGTCCCCAATCGGTGGAGTTGGTCATCGGGTCCTTGGGGATCCGCCTCAGAAACTTCATGATCCGGGGAGCTGACGAAGAGGCGGACTCGCCCTCCTTGGATTCCTGGTGCAGGGGCACGCCCTTGACCAGGACGTCCAGGGTGGGGGGATAGCCGTTCGACTCTTCGCTCGGGTCCTCGATATCGAGTTCTTTCTCATCGACCATCTTCTTGTAGAGGTCGATGGCCTCGCGCAGGATGCGCAGGGAGCGCAGGAGCTCGATCTCCTTCTCCCTTTTGACGGTGTTCTTGGCCAGAGGAAATATCGAGGCGGCCAGGATGGCGATGATGGTCAGGGTCACGATCATCTCCACGAGCGTGAAACCCCGATTCCGGCGCGAACGAAAACGCATGGTCTTAGGAGCCCATTATAGTGCCCCGCCGGGGCGAAAATCAAAAGCGATCGCGGCGAGGATTCCTATCCTTGCTGTAGGGCGGCCGGCGGTGCCGGTCATAGGGCTTGTCCCCGGGTCCGCGTCTCCCGCCTTCAGGAGAGCCTTCGGACGACTCGCCCTCGGGCGCGGGCACGAGGGCCTTCATGCTGAGCTTGATCTTGCCGTCTTCTTCCACGGACAGGACCTTGACCTTGACCACCTGGCCCAGCTTGAGAACATCGCGGATGTTATTGGTCCGAGTGTGGGCGACTTCCGAGACATGCATCAGTCCGACCAGGTTGGGAAGAATCTCGACGAACGCGCCGTATTCCTCCAGGCGCACGATCTTGCCCTCGTAGGTCCGCCCGACCTCGGCCTCGGCCGTGATCTCCTGGATCATGGTCCGGGCCCGCTCCGCGGCATCCTTGTCGGTGGATGCGATGACGATCTTTCCGGTCTCATCGATGTCGATCTTGGCCTTGGTTTGGGCGACGATCCTCTTGATGACCTTGCCCGCCGGGCCGATGACATCGCTGACCTTCTCCGGGTTGATGAAGAGGAAGATGATATGCGGCGCGTAGGGCGATATCTCCGGACGCGGGGCGGGGATGGCTGCCTTCATCTTGTCCAGGACCTGGAGGCGGGCCTGGCGGGCCTTATCGATGGCCTCGTACAGGACGTCGAGGCCGACCCCGGGGATCTTGAGGTCCAGCTGGACGGCCGTGACCCCCTTCTCCGTGCCGGCGATCTTGAAGTCCATGTCGCCGAAATGGTCTTCCAGGCCGGCGATGTCGGTCAGGATCTGGCAGCGGTCGCCCTCCTTGACCAGGCCCATGGCGATGCCCGCCACGGTCATGGACAGGGGCACGCCGGCATCCATGAGGGCCAGGATGCCGCCGCAAACCGTGGCCATGGACGACGAGCCGTTGGACTCCAGGATGTCGGAAACGATGCGGATCGTGTAGGGGAACTTGTCCTCGGGCGGGACGCTGGGCAGGATGGACTTCTCGGCCAGGGCGCCGTGACCGATCTCCCGGCGGCCGGGAGCCCTGAGGAAGGAGACCTCGCCCACGCTGAAGGGCGGGAAGTTGTAGTGAAGCATGAACCGCTTTTCGGACTCCTCACCCAGGCTGTCCAGCCTCTGAACATCCTCGAACGTTCCCAGGGTGACCGTGGCCAGGCACTGGGTTTCGCCCCGGGTGAACAGGGCCGAGCCGTGGGTCCGGGGCAGGAGGCCGACCTCGATGGAAATGGGCCGGATCTCGTCCAAGGCCCGGCCGTCCACGCGCTGACCCTTGTCGAGGATGAAGCTCCGGACAATCTTCTTCTGGACCCGGTAGAAGCTCTCCTTGGTCTCGAAGATCTCCAAGGGCTTATCGGCCGGGATGCCCTCGAGCTGGGAATCAAGGATCTTCTTGACTTCCATTTCGCTGGCTTTCTTGTTCTTGACCTGGACGGCCTGGAGCAGACGCTCGGAAACGGCCTCGCCGACCGCTCGGACCTTGGCCGGGTCGATGACCTTGGGCGCAAAAGCCCTCTTCGGAATGCCGAGGACCCGGTAGGCGTCCTTCTGGGCCTGGATGATCTGCTGGATGGGCGTCCGGGCCAGGTCCAGGGCTTCCTTGATCTTGGCTTCTTCGACCTCCATCGCCCCGGCCTCGACCATGATGATGCCCTCGTCGTTGCCGACGACGACCATGTTCATCAGGCTCTTGTCCAGCTCGCTGCCCGTGGGGTTGACGATGAATCCGTTCTCGCCGTAAGCGATCTTGACCGCACCCAGGGGAGTAGTGAAGGGGATGTCGGAGAAATAAAGCGCCGCCGAGGCGCCGATGACCCCCAGCGTGTCGTGCTCGTTCTCCAGGTCAGTGGACAGGAGGAGGGCGACGATCTGGGTGTCGAAATTGTAGCCCTCGGGGAAGAGCGGCCGGATGGGCCGGTCGATGAGCCGGCTGATAAGGATCTCCCGCTCGGAGGGACGTCCCTCGCGCTTGAAGAATCCTCCAGGGATCTTGCCCGCGGCGTAGGTGTTTTCTCGGTAATCGACGATCAGGGGCAGGAAGGGCTTGTCCTCCTTGGCCTCTCTCTTGGAGGTGGCGGTGACGAACATGATGGTGTCGCCCTGGCGAACCAGAGCCGTGCCGTCGGCCTGCTTGCCCATCTTGCCGACCTCGATCGTGGTCAGACGATTGTTGATTTCAATAGAGATTGTATGTGACATTGTCGTTTGGTTGGGGGAAAAAGTTACTTGCGAAGCTTGAGCTTCTTGATGAGTTTTTCGTAGCGGGCCTGGTCCTCCCGTCGGAGGTAGGCCAGCAGACGCTTGCGTTGTCCGACGAGCTTCATTAGGCCGGTCTTGGACGAGTTGTCCTTTTTGAAGCCCGTAACGTGGCCGGTCAGGAGGCGGATCCGTTCGCTCAACAAGGCGACCTGGACTTCCGCCGATCCGGTGTCCGTCGGATGGTTCCTGTTGTCGGCGACGAGCTTGGTTTTTGCTTCTTTCATAAGCACTTGAGTGTATCTCCTTATTTTTTTCTGTTTCATCCTATCAAAGACATGAGCGAAAGTAAATGAGCTTCCCCCCGATGTCCGGCGCTGGTGATGTTCGGCTGTACGTGCCGAAGAGATCAGGCCTTGAACAGGCCCTTCTTATGGAGCAGTTGAAGGGCGTATTTTGAACGCAGGCCGCCCTGTTTCGCCTTTATTTCCTCGAGCTTGGCCTGGACTTCGGCCAGGGACATCTTGTTGATCTTCTTCGAATGGGAGCCCTCGCCCTTCTCGGTTTTCTCCGCCGCAGCGTCAGGGGCAGGGGCTTCTGTCTTCTTGGGCTCAGCCGGCTTCTCTTTCTTCACTTTGGCCGGCTTGGGCGTTTCCGTTTTTTCAGCCATTTTCGATGTTCCTTCTATCTTTTTTCCGGGTTAGAATAGCAGAAACCGGCGATTTTAGCAACATCTTTTTGGCCAAGCCCGGTCTCAACCTTCCCGGAAGGGCGCCCGATTGCGCCAGCGGGGCGAATTGTGTATAGTCGAGTTCCGTGTACATTATCTACTCAGTCCTCCTTTTTTTCGCGCTTTTGACCCTGCTTCCGGTCTATATCCTCAAGCTCAAGCTGCTTCGCGGCGAGAGCCTTCATCTCACGGAGCGGTTCGGCTTCACGACTCCGCGGCGAGACCCGCGCCGGCGGGCCATCTGGATCCATGCCGTGTCCGTGGGCGAAGTGCTCTCGCTCCAGAACCTCGTCACGCAGCTCCGAGCCCGCCACCCCTCCTGGCAGATCTTCTTTTCCACACTGACCAACACGGGCTATCGCATGGCCCGGCAGAAGCTCAAGGACGCCGACCACATCTTTTTTGTGCCGTTCGACTTCGGCTGGTCGGTCCGAAGGGTCATGGACGCTATCCGGCCATCGGTGTTCATCCTGGCCGAATCGGAATTCTGGCCCAACCTTCTGCGGGAAGCCCGGCGTCATTCAGCCGCTGTTATCCTGGCTAACGGCAGGGTCTCGGACCGTTCCTTCCGGCGTTATCGGGCGCTTAAGCGCCTGGCCGCCCGGCTGTGGGGTTCTGTTGACCTTTTCCTGGTCCAAACCGAACAAGACAAGGCGCGGCTCGAGGAATTGGGCGTGCCCGCCGGACGATTGAGGGTGACCGGAAACCTAAAATCCGAGGTTCGGCTCAAGGGATGGACGCAGGCAGAGCTCGGGCGGATGAAAAAGCAGATCGGTCTTCCAAGTCGAGGCAAGGTCGTCGTCGCGGGTTCAACGCGCGAGGGTGAGGAAGCCCTGCTTCTCGAGGGATTTCGCCACGGACGGCTCAGGTCCAAAGACTCATTCCTGATCCTCGCCCCGCGCCACTTGGAGCGGGTGGAGGAGGTCAAGAAGCTCTGCCGGAACGCGGGATGGACAGTTCGCCGCAGGACGCGGCTGAAGCCGGGACAGACCTGGGACGTTCTCATCCTTGACACGATGGGCGAACTTGCGCATTTCTACGCCCTCTGTGACGCCGCTTTCGTGGGGGGGAGCCTTGTGCCCTGGGGCGGCCACAATATCTTGGAGCCGGCCTTCTATGGCAAGCCGATATTTTTCGGTCCCTATATGCACAATTTTGCCTACCTCGCCCGGACGTTCACCCGGACAGGGGGGGCTCGAATCGTCAGGACCAAGGCGGACTTGGCCCGGGTCTTTTTGTTCCAGGACAGGAAATCACTGGCGGCCATGGGAGTGCGCGCTAAACGCACACTCGCTTCTCTTCAGGGGGCGACGGGCAAAACCGTTGAATCCATAGAACGTTCAATGGGATAATATTTTAGACAGGAGCTTTATTGTAAATGAGCAAGGAATGGAGCAAACCATCATGATTCACAGGCGTCGAACAAAAGCATGCGCGTTCTTGGCTCCGCTGCTGGCCGCCGCGGTTTTTTTAGTATCGACACCTAACCCGGCTCGGGCTCAATCCTCGGATCCCGGACCCGAAGTTCATCACTTCAACGGCAAGTATCTGGTCAAGATGGGCAGCGACCTAGGGAAGGTTATCATCTCGCCGGTTCATTGGAATGAGAAAGACCTCTTAGTGTTTGGGGGCGCGGCCGCGACCACGGGGCTGGTCATGGCGTTCTTGGACCATGGGACCCGGGAATGGGTCGAGGACCATCAGAAAACGAGTTTCACGAACTTCTCTCTGTTCATCACGCATTTTGGAGAGGCACCCGTCCTCCTTGGCCTGTCAGCTGTTTTGTACGCGGGCGGAGAGGCCTTTAAGGACGACGACCTGCGGAAAACGGCGCTCATGAGCCTCGAAAGCTACTGCATTAACGGCGTCATCGTCACGGGGATGAAACTTTTTTTTGCGCGGGCGCGTCCCCTGACCGGGGAGGGGGCCAGCACCTTCCACTGGTTCAGCTTTAAGAACAACCAGCATTCCTTTCCTTCGGGCCACGCCTCGTCGGCCTTTGCCGTGGCCTCGGTCATCGCCGGGCAATCCGACAGCTTCCTCGTGGGAGCCGTATCCTACGGCCTGGCTTCGCTCGTAGCTATCTCTCGGGTTACAAACAACGAACATTGGCTTTCGGATGTCGTCGCGGGCTCCTTTCTCGGCTATTTTATCGGCAAGGAGGTTCTGGCCCTCAATCGCCCGTCCGAGAGTGACAAGCCGAAGCTAAGCTTCGCTCCGGCGGTCGGCGGATTCTCCCTATCGCTGCGGTTCTAATGGCCGCGAGTGGCGGGCCGGTTCGGCCGAGCAACGATACCATGTTAGGACGCGGCGCAAGATGGTCAACTCTTCTCGTCGTCGGGCTCCTGACTTTGTTTGGCGCGAGCATTCGGGCCGAGATGCTGAGCGAGCGGCTTGCGGATAGCCGGGGGTTTGGAGTCCTGATCCAAGCCAGGTCGTTCACTCCAGGAGATATCATGCTCCTGACGCTGGAGAAGGAGTCTCTTGCCCGGGACGTGACGGTCCGATTCGAGAACCGGGACTACATCCTGAAACCCCAAGGGAGAATAAAAAAGCGGCTGGCCTTGATCGGGCTCGACCTCGGACTAAAGCCCGGGCCCCACGCGATCAGCGTCACTTTCGTCGATTCAGAGGGCCGAAGCGAAACCGTCGAGAAAACTCTCGTCCTCCGCGACAGAAAATTCGTCCTGAAGAGACTTCAACTCGCGGAGAAATACGTCATCGCCCCGCCGGAGGAACTTGAGCGGATTCAACGTGAGGCCGAGATGGTCGCCGAGGTCTATAAAAACCCGAATCCCGGCTGGCTCGGGGACGGGATATTCATTATCCCGCATGAAGGCGAGATGATGTTCAATTTCGGCGATCGCCGGATATATAACGGAAAAACGAGCGGCGTGCACGCCGGAGTGGACATCGAAGCGCCCCTGGGCGCGGCCATCGCCGCTTCGAACGCCGGAAGGGTCGTCCTGGCCGGAGAGCTCTATTTTTCAGGGAACACCGTGATCGTGGACCATGGTCTGGGCGTTTTTACATCTTACTTTCACATGTCGAAGCTCCTCGTCCGAACGGGCATGATCGTGGCAAAGGGACAGGTCCTGGGCGAGGCCGGCAGCACCGGCCGGTCGACTGGTCCGCATCTCCATTGGGGGGTGAAGGTCTTCGAGAGCCGCGTCGATCCGCGTTCTCTCATCAGGCTCCCTCTCATGGATTGGGAAAAATAGACGCGGCTTGCCTTTTCAGAGCAATTCTGAATCGGTACCCATCAAAAGCCCCGGCTCGCTATCCGCAAGCCGCGGGGCGACCGAATCGGTATCAGCGGCTAATCGTTCTTGAGGTAGCTTTGAAGCCAATCGAGGACCGTCTTCCACCAACAGCTCGGCGGTCTGCGGCTTCTGGACGGGCGACCAGCGGGGGCTCGAATCGGCCTGGGGACTTGAAGTCAGGCGGCGGAGCCCCGACCCGTCCACGGACACGATCCAGATGTCGCTGTTGCCCTTGTTCGCGGCCTTGTCGAACTCGGTCACGACAAAAGCCAGGAGGTCGCCCCTGGGCGAAAGCTGGAGGTCCGAGAGCCGCCTGATCTTGATCAGGTCCTCGAAAGTCAGGGAACGAGGTGTTGCGGCCGATAGAACGAACGCGCTCGTGCAGATCGTCAGGACCGAAAGGGCCAGGATCCTTTTCATAATGCCTCCATGCCGTTATGGGGTTCGCTTCCCGCGATGTCAGGATTGTAGAAGGATATCGTCGGGATGTCCAGCCGGTCGCGCGATCATTGACATCAGGACGGGGCGAACCTATAGTAGAACCTCTCTTCGGCCCGGACAACGAACCATGACGGAAACCGATATCCAAAACATGTCTCTGGCGGATGCCGTTCGCGCCGCGTACGCTTCCGGCCAGGAGGATGAGTCTCTGGAGCCCATCGTCCGCGTCGACCCTTCGGGAAACCCCGTAGGCCGGCCTGAACCGGGCGATTCCCTGATCTTCTATGACATTCGCGGGGAGCGGGAGATCGAGATCACCCGGAGCCTGGTCGAACCGGGGTTCTCGCATTTTCCCGTGAAACCGGGTCTTGACCTGAATTTCGTGACCATGATCGAGTACGACCCGTCGCTTCAGGTCCGCGTGGCCTTCCCTCCGGAGCAGCGCCTGAAGAACACCCTGACCGAAGTGCTCAGCCGGGCCGGCAAACGCGTTCTCAAGATCGCCGAATCAGAAAAACAGGTCCACATCACGTATTTCATGAACGGCAAGAGCGACGAGGTCTTCGCCGGCGAAGAGCGAGTCATCATCCCTTCGCCGGAGTGCGCTTCGTATACGGAGAAACCCGGCATGAGCGCCGCCAGCGTGGGCCGGGCCGTGCGCGAGGCGCTCCGCGACGCTTCCTTTGACGTCATCGTCGCCAACCTGGCCAACGTGGACGTCGTGGGACACAGCGACGACAAAGCCTCGGTCATGACCGCTGTCGAGACCGTGGACGGGGTTCTCGGAGAGGCGGCGGCCGAAGCCAGAGCTCAGGGTGTCACGCTCATGGTCACAGCCGACCACGGCACTGTCGAGGACTGGCTCTATCCCGACGGCCAGGTCAACACCGGGCATACCAAGAGTCCCGTGCCATTCATCCTCGTCGACGCCTCGTCCTCTCCGTTAAGCCGGCCCGGACTCAAGGGCGAGGGCGAGCTGGCCGACGTGGCGCCCACGCTTCTCGAATGGCTCGGCCTGCCTATCCCACCTGAGATGACCGGGCGAAGCCTGCTCATGGCGGGAGGGCTTGGGACGTCGAACGAACGGCGCGTTCTCCTCCTCATTCTCGACGGGTGGGGAATGCGGCTCGAGACCTACGGTAACATGATCGCCGGGTCACGGACCCCGAATTTCGATGCGCTGTGGTCAGCTTATCCCCGGGCTCTTCTCCAGGCCTCGGGCGAAGCGGTGGGCATGCCGGCCGGGACCGTGGGCAATTCCGAGGCCGGCCATCTTCACCTGGGCGCCGGCCGGAGGGTCTGGCTCGATCGAGTGAGGATCGACCGGGCCGTGGAGAGCGGCGAATTCTTCCGGAACGAGGCGTTCCTGTGGGCCATGAATCAGGCCCTCCGCCGCGGCCGGGCCCTCCATCTTATGGGCATCGTCTCGTTCTACAGCTCGCACGGGTCGATCAATCATCTCTTCGCCCTTCTTGACCTGGCCAAGAAGGCGGGCCTGTCCCAGGTCTTCATCCATTCCTTCATCGGCCGCCGGGGTGAGCGGGCCGAGAGCGGCGCCGCCTACATTCAAAAAGTCGAGGACCGATGCCGGGAGCTGTCCCTGGGCGGCGTGGCCACGATCATGGGACGCTTCTGGTCGCTCGACCGCGAAGAGAATTGGGACCGGGTGGGGAAGGCCTACCGGGCCATCGTCCTCGGCGAGGGGGCGCGCGTCTCGCCCAGGACCCGGTAGGAACTTTTCGGCCGCTCCCGCGTATGTTGGAGAGGAACCGAGTTCATCGAGGACGCACGACACGTGGAAACGCAGACCATCATCCTGGAAGATATCCACTTCTCTTATGGGGCGGTGGACGCCCTGCGCGGCGTGAGCCTTAGCATGGGCGCGGGGGCGGTCGGCCTCCTGGGACCCAACGGCGCGGGCAAGAGCACGCTCCTGCGCATCCTGCTCGGATTCCTCACTCCCCAGAAGGGCCGGGGTCAAGTGCTCGGCTATGATATCAGCCGGGAGCAAACGTCCCTTCGCCGCTATGTGGGCTACATGCCCGAGGACGATTGCCTGATCCCGGGAATGGACGCCGTATCCTTCACCGCTTTCTTCGGCGAGCTGGCCGGCATGCCTCGAGCGGAAGCGATGAAACGGGCCCACGATGTCCTGTTCTACGTGGGCCTGGGCGAATCCCGCTACCGCCTGCTCGAAACCTACTCGGCCGGCATGCAGCAGCGGCTCAAGCTGGCCCAAGCCCTGGTCCACGACCCCAAGCTGCTCTTCCTGGATGAACCGACGAGCAACCTCGACCCCCAGGGCCGGATGGAGATCCTGGAACTCATCGGCGACATCTCTTCCAAGAAGGACGTCTCGGTCCTCATCAGCTCCCACATCCTGCCCGACATCGAATTCCTCTGCTCCTCGGTGTTCATCCTCAACAAGGGCCTGGTGGCCGCCCAAGGGCTTCTGGAGGACCTGCGCCAAACTCGCTTCAACCTGTTCGAGCTCAAGATCAAGGGAGAAAGCGATGGTTTCCTGCGCAAGCTCCAGGACCGCGGCTGCCGTCCGGAAACGACCGAGGACGGGATCCTGAAGATCTACATGCCCTCCGGGCTGGACAAGATGGAGATCGTGCGGGCCGCCGCGGAGGAGAACATCCAGATCCGGCAGTTCACGAAGAGCCAGACTTCTCTCGAGGACCTCTTCGCCCAAACCGTGGGGGTGGACTGAGATGATCCGCGACCGAGGCTATTTCCACTGGGACGGCGCCTTCATCGACCGGCGCTGGCCCTGGTGGCCCATCACCCGGCAGGGCCTCCGGCTGGCCTTCAAGATGAAATTCTTCCGGTTCTTCTTCGCCGGCTCTCTCGTCCCCGCCGCCGTTTTCTTGGCGGGCGTTTACATCTCCGAAAGGCTCGCGGATTTCAAGAATATGGTCCAGGGCCGGGCGGCCCTCCTGACCGTCAACCCGGCTTTCTTCAAGAACTATTACACGGTTGACTTTTTCCTGCTAATGATCGTCCTCATCATGCTTTTCAGCGGCGCGGGCCTCATCGCCGACGACATGAAACACAACGCCCTCCAGCTCTATTTCGCCCGGCCGCTCCGGAAGAGGGACTATTTCCTGGGCAAGGCTGGCGTGCTGTGGTTCTTCCTGCTCGTCCTGACCTTTCTCCCGGGGATGCTGTTCATCCTGTTCAAGCTCATCTTTTCGGGGAGCTTCGACTTCCTGCGATCCTACCCCTGGCTGCCCCTGTCGGTTCTGGCCGAGTCGCTGGTCCTGACCGTCTTCTTCTCGCTCTACACCCTCCTTCTCTCGTCCCTGAGCTCCAACCGGCGCTACGTTTCCATCCTGATCTTCGGGGTCTATTTCTTTTCCGATATCCTGTTCGGGATCTTCTTCGGGCTTTTTCGCACTCCCGCCTGCGCCCTGCTTTCGATCAAGTCCAACCTTCAACTCGTGGCCGCCTTCATCTTTCGCCAGAAGCCGCCCTGGGACGTGTCCTGGGTCTATTCTCTCCTGATCCTGGGCGCCATCTGCGGACTGTCGGTCTTCGTTCTTCACAAGCGGATCAAAGGAGTGACGGTCGTCCGATGAACCCCGTGATCGAGACCCGCAAGCTGTCCAAGTGGTACGGGAACGTCCTCGGCCTGAGCGACGTGACCCTCGAGGTGAACCCGGGCATCACCGGCCTCCTGGGCCCCAACGGGGCGGGCAAGTCCACGTTCATGAAACTCATTACCGGTCAGCTCAAGCCCAGCCTCGGCCGGGTATTCATCGCCGGCGAGAGGGTGAGGAATAACACCCGGATCTTCGGCCGGGTCGGCTACTGCCCCGAGTACGATGCGTTCTACGAAGGCGTGACGGGCTGGCAGTTCCTAACCACGATGGTCCGGCTGTGCGGCTTCGGTTCGGCCGAGGTCAAGACCCGGGCCGAGCGGTCCCTGACCCTGGTCGACCTCATGGCCGACAAGGACCGCCCGGTGCGGGCCTACAGCCGGGGGATGAGGCAGAGGTTGAAGATCGCCCAGGCCTTGGCTCACGACCCGGACGTGATCATCCTCGACGAGCCGCTGAACGGCCTCGACCCGCTGGGCAAGCGCAAGATCATCCGCCTCATCCGGGAATACAAGGGAGAAGGCCGGACGATCGTCGTCTCGAGCCATGTCCTGCCCGAGATCGAGGCCATGACCAAGGAGATCATTCTCATCCACCAGGGAAAGATCCTGGCCACGGGGGACGTCCATGCGGTGCGCGACCTGATCGACACCCACCCCCATATCGTCAGCCTCAGATGTGACCGGCCCCGGGACCTGGCCCGCCTGTTCCTGGCCGAAGAATATGTCCTGAGCGTCAACTTCGGGGCCGCACCCGAGAGCGTCGTGGTCGAGACCAACAACCGGGACAAGTTCTTCGGCCGCCTGCCGGCGCTCCTCGTCAATCACAACATCAACATCGAAGAGATCACGTCGCCCGATGACAACCTTCAGGCCGTGTTCGATTACCTGGTGGGGAAATAGCATGAATTCGACTCCGTCCGCGCCCCGGCCGACGTTCCTCCGAACTTTCGGACGGATTTTTTCGACGTTCTTCGCCTTTGGACGCCGGTCGCGCCGGTTCAAGCTCTACGTCGCCCTCAGCCAGATTCCGGTGGTGATCGCGCTCTTCATCCAGGTGAACCAGGCCTTCCAGGGACGGGCGGCCGGGTCGGCGCTTTCGATCTTCTCCAAGGTCATCATGTCCTTTGACCTGCAGTTCCTGGTCATGCTCCTCGTCCTGTTCTACGGGACTTCGATATGCCTGGAGGAAGTCGAAGGCCGAACGCTGATGTACCTGACCACGCGTCCAGTGCCCAAGCCGGCGATCATCCTGGGCAAGTATGCCGCCTACACGGTCTTCCTCGTGATCATGGTCAACGTCGGGATCGTTCTCTCGTTTCTCGTCCTGAACCTGAGGATGGCCGGCGACTTATCGCTCTATCCGATCTTGTTCAGGTACTCGGGCGTTTTAACCCTGGCCATTCTCGTCTACACGGCCTTTTTCACCCTGCTCGGGACGCTGGCAAAGCGGGCTCTCATCCTGGGGCTCATGTTCAGCTTCGGCTGGGAATCCGTGGTTCAATACTTTCCCGGAATGACCCAGCGATTCACCATCGCCCACTACCTTAAGTCATTGCTTCCGGCCCAACCCCAGAGCGGGATGTCCTTCCTGACCTTTCGCCTGGAGCCCACGGCGCCGGTTCTGTCCGTGGTGACCCTGCTCCTTCTAACCGCTGTCTTCCTGGGATTGGCCTGCCTCGTGTTCTCCCTTAAGGACTACATCCTCTCTCAGGACTGAGACACTTCCCGCTGTCTTGACCTTTGAACGAGCGGGGTGATATAGTTTCACCGATTTTTGGGAGAGAATTCGGAATCCTCAGGGTGAGCGAACCCCCGTGCGAAAAAAACTTCTTATCCGTTCGAGGGCTTTGAGGGCAAAACCTCTGCCTCCCATCCCGACGGAAGCGCAAGATCTCTTGGCCGACGCGGGGGTGAAGCGAAATGCGCCCTCCCCAGGAAAAGGTCCGTCCTGGCTTCAACGGCTTCCCCAATCTCTAAGAGCGGGTCTTCTCCTAGCGGTCGTGGGACTGCTTCTCGTTTTTTACTCCTGCGTCCTCGGCCGCCACCTGTGTGCCGTCGCCGGAGGAGCGGACAGTTCGGGTTACATCAATTGTGCCATGCGGATTCATGATGGCAGGTTGATCGAGCGGATCAAGGCCTTGGAAATCTTCAAGCTCGAGGACAAGTACGCCCCGGCCTTCATTCCGCTCGGTTTCACTTGGCGCGCAAGGGGCAAAGCCCAGGTGCCTCTTTATTATCCCGGCCTGCCGCTCCACATGGTAGTCCTGGCCGGTGCGGCTGGGTGGAAAATCGGGCCGTTCCTCGTCAGTCCGTTGGCCGCTCTGCTCGGGTTGCTGCTCATGTACCTATTGGCCCTCCAGTTCGGCTTGTCCCGGCCGTATTCCCTGGGCGCGACTATTCTCCTAGCGGCTTATCCCTTCTACCTCTACATCGCCGTTCAACCGATGAGCGACGTGTTGGCGACCCTCTGGGTCATGGCGGCCATCCTGGCGGCCATGCGATCGCGAAAGAAAAAGGGATGGGCCGTTCTAGGCGGGGCCGCCTTCGGGATGAGCATCCTGGTCCGCCCCACGAACGCGCTTGTTCTTTTTCCTCTTCTGTTTGCCCTGCCCTGGAACGGGACCGTCTATCTGCTGTTCGCGCTGGCCGGACTTCCTTTTGCGATTTTCATGGGCCTCTACAACGGCGTTCTCTTTGGAAATCCGCTGACTACGGGCTACGGGGGTGACTTCGGAAAGGATTTTGTCTGGACCCATTTGCGCTCTCGATTCAGCTACTACAGCCATTGGCTGTCGACTACCTTGACCCCGGCCGTGCCGGTGGCCTGGCTGGTCCTGCCGGCCGATAAGAAGCAACCCATCAAAGACCGGCTGCTGCTGTTCTTCTGGTTTGCCCCGTTCCTCCTGTTGTTTTGCGCCTATGAGTTTTACCAGAGCCAATGGCTCATGCGCTATCTTCTCCCCGGTCTTCCGGCGGTGATCCTGGCCGCGCTTCTTCTTTTGCGCGACGGCAGGGACGCTCTCGAACGAAAGATCCGCGGAGCTGGGTTTTGGGCCCGAAGCCTCAAGATGGTCCCGTTTCTTCTGGTGGGCGTGGTCTTCATCGCTGAAATTCGACAGATCGGCAGGCTCGGGGTGTGGGAAAACGAAAAATACGAAGCCGTCTACAAAGACAGCTGCTTGAGCGCGCGTCAAACGCTGCCGGCCCAGTCGGTCATCATGTCCATGCAGTTGAGTGGCGCGATCACTTACTACACGAACTTTATTCCGTGTCGCTGGGACATCTTGGACCCCGCCCTTTTTTGGAGGCTTCGCCGCAGCGTTGAATCCCGCGGATATCATTGGTACGCGCTCCTCTTTCCCTTTGAGGAGCAGCAGTTTCAGGCCAAAGTACCCGGGTCTTGGAAAAGAATCCAAAAAACAGGGCAGGTTTCACTGTGGCGATTGACGCCCAAACACGGGACTCGGACCCGCAAAGCGGCGGGCAAGAAATTCCGGAACAAATCGTCAAATACCGATTCTCCCGGGCAGGACCTCGCCGACACCCGGGAAAGGCCGGAGTCCGGAGATCGGCAGGGAAGCATCAAAACTCAATCGGCACCTTGAGCTTGAGATCCCATCAAACCCTTAGAGTATCGCAGAAGATTGTTGCTCTGATCCTTGCTGAAAACCCGTTCGCCCTTTTTCCGGAGTTTCCGGCGGCAAGCCCCTGCCGAGGCGGACGTGCATGCCGTGCCCGACCTGATCGACAGCTACCCCCCTGTCATCAGCTTCAGCAAAATCGGCCCTGAGACCTGGACTGACCGTTCCTGGCCGAGGATGATGACCTTCGCCGGGGTAGATGCGGGCTTTTCAGGCCGACAATAAAAAAAAGGCGCGAGGCAGACCTTAGAGACAGGCTCAGACCGGCCGCCGCGCGCCTTGGAAGAGGATTATCGTTTGGAGATCATTTCTCCGTTTTGGGCTCCTCGGTTTTCTCCTCTCCCTTTACCGTTTGGGGCATGGCCTTCTTGGCCTCTTCGCCGAGCTTGTTGAGAAGCTCTTCAGGGATGTCGGCGTTGACCGAGACGTAGTTCGGACCGGAGGACACGACGATCTTGTTCATGAGCTCGCCCACTTCGGGCTTGGAGCTTCCGGCCATTCCGCCCAGAGCCTTCATCCCGGTCAGGAAATCGGCGATCTGCTTGTTCTTCTGCTCGTCTTTGTTCATGATCTTGATCTCGGCCAGGACCGCCTTGTCCCGATAATCGAAGGAGAGGATGACGGAATGAACGCCGGACAAGCTGCTCAGCATGGGGTTGGTTTCGGTCATCTTCTTGATGGCCTCGGGCGGGAAGTTCATGACCGCCCAGAGCATGGCGTCCTTATTGGATTCCTTGATCAGCTTGGCCAGTTCCGCGTTCTTGAAGACGTTCTCCTTCTTGTTCTTGAGAACGTCGATCACGGCCTTGACTCCGGGCTCGGTGCCCAGGGCGATGTTGCTCTCGTTGAGGAAGGCGCCGTAACCGGGCTTTTCCGGAGTCTTCGGAGTTTCTGCCGGCGGTTCCTGGCTTTCCTCGCTCACAGCCTTTTCCTGGCCCTCGGACTCCTCGGATTTTTCCTCGCCCATCTTGGGCGTCTCGGCGGGGGTTTCTTTTTCCGGGGGACGGATCTCGTAGATCGTCATGCCTTCGTAAACGGATTCTTTGAGCGCGCCGGCTTTCTCCTTGATCTTGGCCAGGAGGGCGTCCTTGTTGAACCGGGCGTTGATGACCAGAGCACCCTCGGGGTGCTGGATGTCGCCGATCAAGGCGCCCGCCAGGTAGTAAACGTCCTTCTGAGGGTCGATGCCCGTTTCTTTGATGAACTCCTGGTATTTCTGGGCGGTCTCCTTGTCATTGATCATCTTGTTGGCCGGTTCGGTCTGCATGGCTCGATGGATGTCAATGACCATCAAGCCCGCCGAGTCCGTGGGAAACAAGGCGGCCATATTCTCGGCCGTGGCTCCGCCGGCGCCCGGCGCGCCCGCCTTTTTGCCGCAGGCGACGAACGAAAGAACGACCAGCACGACGATGATGCCGATACTCGCGAGTCTTTTCATTGCGCTTCCCTCCTGTTCTTTATTGAGGCTGTCTCTCAGAGGAGACACTTAAAAAACTATAGCAGAAAGAGGATTGGCCTGCAATCCGGCCCGGGCTCGATCTTCTCCTCTCTCCCTATAATAAACGAAATCGGCGGTTTTCGGTTCTGACCTGCCTAAAAAAAGGCCTCGGCGGGTCATCCCTCAAAATGCCGGGCCAAATGGAGTTGGCTGGCGTAGGTCCAGCATCGCAATCCGATCAAGCCCAGGATGAAGGCCTGCTGAAGGGCAAAGGCCAGGATTACGCCTCCAGCCGAGGACTGTCCGATGGTTTCTTTGACGAGGACGTAGATTATCGAGAGGGCTATCCCTCCCGCGAAGAGGAGATAATACAGGCCGAGCGTCGCCGCGGGGTGGCGGAAAACGAACCCCAGGCCGTCGAGGAAGGCTTTTCCCGCATTTCGTCGGTCCGCGAGCACGCTCTTGATCCGGGCATAGTCGAAGACCATCTGAACGAACATCAGCAGAGCCCAGATGACGAGGCTCACGGCCAGGGCCGCGAAAAATCCGGGTTTTTCGGTGAGGGCGTCCCGCGATACGCGGTGGACGAATTCCTGGAGCCACCCGCGGAGAAGGAAGCCGATGCTGAAAAAGAACACCCAGGACAGGGCCATCAAGCCCAGGAACGTCGGGAAGCTCGACAGCGCTCCTTCGAGAAATCGTCTCGGGTCGAAGGCCTGGGCTTCCCGGCGATAGAGGCCGAGCGTTCCGCCGGCAAGGAAGGTGTGCAGGATGATGTAGAGAAGAAAGGCGAGAAGAAGCTCCGCGGGAAGCCGGACGAATCTCATCGTCACCAGCCCCTCCAGGTTGTTGAGAAGGGCGCCGCGGCCGATGAGGGACGGGTCGAAGGTCCGGGACAAACCGTCTCCCTTGTCCCGGAATTCCTCCCACCACAGATAATCAAACCCCCTGGCCATTCGCTCTCCGGCCTGGCTCCGGCCCAGGGATTCGGTAAGAGCCCGGTGCAGGGGAACGGCCAGGACCAGGGAGAAGGCCAAGTTGACGAGATAAAGGACGACGACAAGCCGGCCGGCCGCCTTGACGGTCCGGAAGCCCTTGAGGATATTGACCAGGACCTTCATTGTCTCGACTTCCCTCGCGTCCTTCCTCAGCCGCCGAAGATGTTGAAAAATTCCAGGGCATGCTGGAACCAGCCCAGCCAAATGGCCGCCCATTTCCATGGGGCGAGCCGATTCGGTTTGCGCATCAAGCTGTTATTGGTGCGGTTCGTATCGGCCGCGAGCTTGAACTCGGGGTCAACGACCGCGCGCTCCACCCGGAACGGCCCCCTGTAAAGAAAACGCTTCCAAAGGTCCCGGCCGTCCCATGCTTCACGAAGCTTCCGGCCGTTGTCGAACACGATCTCCACTTCGACCGGGAGCTTGATCTCTCCCAGCCGCCGCACCACGACCTCGGATTCGAACAGGCGCGGAGTGCCGGCCTTCTCTTCCACGTAGATCCGGTCAAACCAGCCTCGTCGCAGGGGCGCGGGCCGGCTGTCGATCGAATCCAGGGCATAATCGCACGTCCCGGATCCATAGACGAACTGATCCAGAAAGCCGCTCATGTCCCGGCCGGCGTGGCGATTGACGATATCGTAGAAGTCGCTGGGCCGGGGATGCTTGAAGGCGTAGCTCTGCGCGTAATCCTTGATCATCGGTCCGAAGACCGAGTCGCCGAGGACACGCTTAAGCGTCCGGAGCATGACCTCGGCCTTGGCATAGGAATTGGCGCTGTAGCTTTGCGAGTCGAGGAAGTTCCAGGCGTACGTTTGCATGATGTCGGCCGTGGCCAGGCGCCGCACCTCCGAGATCCCGGAGGATTCGACGGGGATCTTCACGTCTTTGAACGTCACGGGGATGCCGAAGTACGTCCGGGTGAAAAGTTTGGGACCATAGGCCAGGTCATAGATCTCAGACTCGAGGAAGGAGGTGAACCCTTCGTCCATCCAGGGGTTCTCAAACTCGTTGCTGCCCAGGAGTCCATAAAAATAGCCGTGACCGAACTCGTGGATGGTCACGCCCTCCGGGTCGCCCGACCCCTCCGGGTCAAGAAAATACGCACCCCCGGTGAAGAATGTCGGGTATTCCATGCCTCCCGAATCGCTGTCATAAGCGGGGTCGACGCAGGTGATCGTCGGGTAAGGATAATCGCCGAAAAGCCGACTGGCGAACTTGACCGCGGACATGACCGCCCTGAAGTAGCGCTCTTTCAGGCGCTGGTGTTCGGGCTGGAGGAGGAGGATGATCTCCGTCTCCTTGTTCGGGGCGAAGCCGTAGTGCTGGTGATACTCGAGGAACCGGGGACTGGCGGCCCAGGCGAAATCGTGGACACTTTCTTGGATGAAGCGATGACGAGCCGTGCCGTTCCGGTTCCTGGTGAGCTCCACCCGCCGCCCCGTGGCGCCGACGACGAACGAGGCGGGCAAGGTCAGGCTGACGTCGTAGGTCCCGTAGTCAGCGAAGAATTCGCTCGTTTCATGATACTGATGACAATTCCACTTTCCGTCGAGATAGACCCCGATCTTGGGAAACCACTGGGCGATGAGATAGTAATCCCCGATGACGCTGCTCCGGGCCAGGGGAGGGGGAACATGCCCTTGCCACTCGATCTCAAGGACGATCGTTTCGCCGGGGGCCAGAGGCCTGGGAAGCTTGACCGAGAAGACGGTCCGGTCAAGGTCGTTCCCGTCGTCGGGGTGCCGGAAGGTCAGGCCGGGCTTGAGGTCGAACCCCTTGGGCGCCGGGTCCTTCAGGATCCTTATCGCCTCCACGCGGGAATATCCCCACTCCTTTTTGTCAAAATCCCGGTCCCTGTTCGGCCGGTCACGCCGGCCTTCGGCGATAAAGGTCGAGGCGTTGTTGGCGAAGGCGTTCCAATAGAGGTGGAACCACAGTTCCGGCAGGGCGTCGGCCGAGGTGTTGGTCCAGGTCAGGACCTCGCGGCCGATGATCATGCGCCGGGCCGTGTCCAGCCGGACGTCCATGGAATAGTTGGCGATGTGGACGGCCGGGCCTTGCCCGAAGACGGCGAGGGGCAAGGCTGAAAGAAGGATGAAACCGCTGAGGCAAAGCTTGTATCTCATGCCGGCGCCTTGGAACGATCGAGCCCCATCATAGACCAGACGCTGAGATTAGGCAACCGCCCCATCCGCCGGGAGTTGATTTTCCCCCGCCCAACGGATAGAGTTCTTTCGGCCGAGTGAGGAGCAAGCATGGAGCAAACACCCTTGGAGCGCCTACTCTTTGAACGACGAAGCGTGCGGCGGTTTCTGGATACTCCGGTCCCGAGGGAGAAGATCGCCGCTTGTCTTGAAGCGGCCCGACTGGCTCCTTCCGCGACGAATGTTCAGCCGTGGCGATTCATCGTCATCGATGACCCGAAGTTGAAGGAGGCGTTCTCCAAGGCGGCTTTTTCCGGGATCTATTCCCCGACGAAGTTCGCGGCGCGGGCGCCCGTCCTCATCCTCGTCCTGTCCAAGCCGGCTATCGTGGCCAACAGACTCGGCAAACAGATCCAGGGCGTCGCTTTCCACCTCATCGATATCGGCATCGCCGGCGAGCATCTTGTCCTGGCCGCCCAGGAGCGGGGGCTGGGGACGTGCTGGATCGGCTGGTTCAACCCCCGTCGGGTTCGGAAGTTCTTCAGGATACCTCGCTCTTTTAAGCCGGTCGTCGTCATCGCCATGGGATATCCTGAAAAGACGGAGCCCAGACCCAAAACAAGGAAGGAACTTCGGGAGATCGCCTGGTTCAACACTTTTCAGGGTTGAGCCGCCCGGGATTCCGAACAGCTTTCGTCACCTCCATGAAAAAGGGCGAGTCCAGCGTCGCGGCGCCTTTTCCCTCCGAATCGTCCTTGTTCGATAAGAAAACCAAGCCCTGATGCGGCAGGCGCACGCAGCGAGGTGAACAGGCGAGCGTTCAGGCGCGCGGGAGACCGGTTCGGGCTGAGGTTTTCCGGTCCCGCTGCTTGTTCCGGCTTATGCCGCGGAGGAAAAGCAACCACACGCCGAAGGCGAGAAACAAGGGAAAATAGCGCCAGAGGGAAGGTGCCAACTTTTCCATGCCCGGCAGCGATTCTTTATAGGTCGCTTGCAGGGAGATAAGGATAAAAAAGAGAATCCCCTCGGTTCCGAGAAGAAACCTTTTCAGGGCGAGCCAGGCCGGGACGATGAGGATGATCTGTGAATAGGGCATGAATCGCGGCACGATAAGAGCATAGACCACGCAGGAGAATATGATCAGGATTCTCAGCTTTTCATCATCCTTGAGCTTCCTGAGAGACCTGAGGGTCAAGACGGCCCTCCAACTGATAAGAATGACGAGTGCGAAAAAGGCCAGGTAGAGAGCCAAATGGGAGAACGAGACCGGATGATGATGAGCCGAATGTCCAAAGCCGTGGAGAAGTCTATAGAACATGCCGTAGGATGAGGGGTCCTTGAACATGTGGCCCACGCTGCGGCTCCGGATCAAAAAGTCCTTGTAGATCGGAGTGGCCAAATACATGGAGATTTGAGTCAACCCGAAGGCCGCCAGGCCGCCGATAAAAAAAAGGTATCTCCGCCTGTGTTTGATGAACAGCAGCAGCACCAGGAAAAAGAGCGGGAAGATCCTGAAATTCGCCACGATGAACACGAGCAGACAAAAGAGGAAGAGCCGCTTCTTGAGCAGAAAATAGAAGCCCAGCCAAAGCCCAAACTGCTCAAAAATACCAAAGTTGCCCCCATTGATATCGGCGAAGATCGCCGAGTTCAGGGCCAGGAAGGCAAAGGGATAGAACCAAAGGCCGGTTTCCTTCCGAAGAAAGACCTTGATCCACAGGTAGAACAGGCCGGCCAGGCCGAGCAGTTTTAGGGCGAGAAATAAATAATAGGCGGTCCTAAAATCGAACAGTGCAAAAAATCGGAAAAAATAGAGGGTTTGCGGGGGATAGACGAAAGGGAACCGCTCCTTGGCGTTGGCCACCTCTCTGCGGGCCGTGACGCTGTAAGGGTTCAGTCCGGCGGCTTGGGCTTTGGCGGCGTAGTAATAGGGGTGAAAATCCCATTGGTGGGAGTCGGGGTGGAGAACAACCTGGCTGAGGGGGTAGAGAAAGTAAGCGAGAATAAGCGCGGCCAAGAGGCCCTGGAGTATCTTGTTCGAGCGCGCCCTCCACTCCGGGTGAATCATGGTTCCTCCGATCAGAACACGTAGATGATCACGGCCACAGTCACGACCCAGAGGACAATGGTTATCATGAGCGGCTTGTCCCGAATGATCGACTCCTCGGGACTTCCACCCCCGCCTCGCTGATAGATGAGGAAGAGATAGCGAAAGATTCCATAAAGAACAAGGGGCATGGAGAAAAGGAGACGGCTGCCGCCGTAGCGGGCCACGGTTATGCCGGAGATCGTATAGAGGCAGTAGGCGATCAACAGGGACGATGTGACGATGCTGATCATCAGGTCGAGAAGCTCGAAACTGTAATGCTCCAGGACGGACCTGTGGTTGCTGGCTTCCTCTCCCAGGAAATGGAGCTCGTAGCGTCTCTTGCCCAATGCCAGAAATACGGACAGCAGGCTCGTGCAAATCAGAAGCCAGGTGGAGATCGGGACGGCGATGACCAGACCGCCGGCCACGACCCGCAAAACGAACCCCAGCCCGATGGCCATGACGTCCAGAACGACGACATGTTTTAACTTAAGAGAATAAGCGATCTGAAGAAGGAGATAGCCCACAGCCGTCATGAAGAAATATCGATTGAGGACATAGGCCGAGGCGAGCCCGGCTGAGGCCAAGAGGATCGAGGCCATCCAGGCCTGTCGGGGGCTGATCGTCCCCGCCGCCAAAGGCCTCGCCGATTTGACCGGATGGCGTCTGTCTTCCTCAAGGTCCTGAAGGTCATTGAAAAGATAGGCGGAGCTCGAAAGGCCGCAGAAGATGACGAAGGCCAGGGCCACGATGAGAATAAGACGCGGGTGATGGAAAAAATTCAAGGAAAACAGCAGGCAGGCGAACATGAAGAAGTTCTTGGTCCACTGGACGGGCCTCAGGGCCTTGATCATTTCAAAGACAAATCCGGACGAGATGGTCTTCGAAGCTGCAGATGATCTTTTCCCGGCTCCGCCGTTGCGGGGGGCCGTTGCTCGCGGCTTATTTCCTCGTCCCATCGTAGGCAATGATAAACCCCAACTTAATGTTCATAAGTGTTTGATTATTCATACCATAGTGTGTCACAATAAACAATAATTTTAGAAAAAGAACATTCGCATTTATCCTTGAGGATCGATAAATGCCCAACAGCGATGAACTTCCGACCCCGAACAAAGATCATATTGTAAAACAATAGGAAAGCGTATCTCCGAAAGCGTCGAAAGGACGAGGGAATGGCCAAAGCAAAAGTCGCGATCCTGCGAACACGACCCGAAACAGTCGTACAGGATTATGTACGATTGTGTGAACGGGCGGAGATGAACAAAGCCCTTCGGGCAGGGGCAACCACGATACTCAAGGACAACATCACTTGGCACAATGTCATGCCGGGGGTCAATACGACCCCTTGGCAGTTGGAGGCGACCATCCAGGCCTTAAAAAAGAACGGTTTTAATGATCTGGTTGCCGTCCATAATCATACGGTCGTCACCGTGCCCGAAACGGGCGAAAAGAACCTCAAATACGGACCCATCTACAAGAAACATGACATCCCCGTGCTCTACAATTTCAAGCCGGAGGACATGCGCTGGGTCAGGTTTCAGCCGAAATTCAAGACCCTCGCCCTGCATAGAATTTTCCCGGACGGCATCTTTATCCCAGATTATTTTGCGGGGAAGAACATCGTCCATCTTCCCACGGTCAAGACTCATTCTTATACGACCTATACGGGCGCCCTGAAAAATGCTTTTGGAGGTCTCCTGAATTTCAGGAGGCACTATACCCATACCTGGATTCATGAGACCTTGGTGGATCTTCTGGCCATCGGCCGGGAGATTCACACCGGGATGTTCGCCGTCATGGATGGCACGACGGCGGGTTCAGGCCCGGGTCCGAGAACCGTCGTTCCCCATGACAAGAACGTCATTTTGGCCTCCGCCGACCAAGTCGCCATCGATGCCGTGGCCGCGACCATGATGGGCTTTGATTGGAGAAAGATCCCCTGCATCCGCCTGTCGCATGAGCACAAACTCGGGATCGGCGACCCTCGAGAAATTGAAATTGTCGGAGATGTTGATGCCGCCCGGGAGAATTATCATTTTTCCGTGGGTGTCAATTTTGCCACGGGCGTGGGGAGGCTGTTGTGGCACGATACGCCCCTCAAGTTCATCCAGCTTCTTTTTTTCCATACGCCGTTAGTCAACGTCTTCATTTTCGCGTCCGAAGTGTATCACGATAAGGTCTGGTATCCCTTCAAAGGCATTCCGCGAGTGAAGACATGGGAGCAGGAATCGGACTGGGGACGATTGTTCAAGACCTATGAAACGTGAGACTCGGCAACGGCGATGAGTTTTGACGCTCTTTGATCATAAATCATGCGCTCGGCTGAGAGGCGATTATCGCGACCCGTCACGGAACAGAGAAAGGGAAGTCCATGGCCTTCGAGAAGCTTGATTTCTTGCCCCGGTTAAGCTCGTCGAGGTGAATGAACTCGGGGGTCATGCTCGCCCCGGCCGTCGGAGGACGTCGGATCATGGGCCCTCCCGGATTCCCAGCGCGCCTTAGAATTGAAAATAGAGGAACTCGTTGCTCGTATCCAGGGCCAGGATAATGATGAGACACAGGACAAAGGCCAGGGCCACGACCTGAACCGATGCCGGGACCCTTCGCCCGCGGAACAGACGCGGCGAGTTCTTCATGAGAAGCTCGATGAGGACAAAGACGGCCACAAGGCTTGAGAGAAAGATGAGCGGCCCGATGCCTCGCTGGGGCGGCCTGAGCGAGATCGTGCGGAGGTAGGCCCAGGCGCCGGCCAGGGAAGGGGAACGAAAAAAGACCCAGGCCAGCGTGACCATGGCGAAAGTGAAGAGCGTCTGCCCTAAGGCCAGGAAGGGATTCGTTTTTTGGAGGTGCAAGCCGCGGCGCGCTCGCGACCGCAGTCTCTTTGTCGCCCGGGACATGACGAGGTAAAGCCCATGGACTCCGCCCCAAACGATGAACGTCCAGTTCGCCCCATGCCACAATCCGCAGAGCAGCATCGTCGCGCCCATCCCGCAGAAATAGAGGACGAACTCCGTCTTGATCAGAAGGACCCGAGCGGGCTTGATCCTGCGCGACAAGGCGTAGGAGATGGGGAGGAAAAGATAATCCCTGAGCCAGGTCGAGAGGGAGATATGCCAGCGGCTCCAGAATTCGACGATGCTCCGGCTGAAATAGGGAAAGCGGAAGTTCTCCATGGTCTCGACGCCCAGCATCTGGGCCAGGCCGATGGCCATGTCGGAGTAGCCCGAAAAATCGCAATAGATCTGGAAGGAATAGAAGACCAGGCCGAACACCAGGCTGAGGTCCGCATAAGCACCCGGCTGATTGAAGACGACGGTCACATATTGGGCCAGGCGGTCGGCCACGACCAGTTTTTTGAAGAGTCCCCAGACGACGCGGCGAGCGCCTTGGGCAATTTGCCCGATGTCAAAAACGTAATCCTTTTGAAGCTGGGCCATGAAGTTCCCGGCCCGCTCGATGGGCCCGGCCAGGATCTGGGGAAAAAAGGAGACGTAGAGCGCGACGGGAATGGGGTTCCGTTGGGCCGGAATCTTGCTCCGATAGACGTCGATGATATAACTGAGGGACTTGAAGGTGTAGAAGGAAATGCCGGCGGGGAGAGCGAGGCCGATTAGGGACAAAGGACGGCCGTGGCCCAGGACGCGAGCCAGGGTGGAGAAAGTTTGGAGCAGGAAATCCAGGTACTTGAAAATGAACAGGGGAGCGAGGACGGCCGTGACGGACAGGGCGAGAATCAGCCTTCGCCGCGGCCGTTCCGGCTTCTGAAGCCAAAGGGCGCAGCCGTAGGCGAGGAAAGCCTGAGCGATGAGCAAGGCCAGGAAGCTCAGCCGCAGGGACCCGTAAAAGATCAGGCTGGCCGCCAGGAGCAGGCCGGGCTTGAGCTTTCGTGGAGCCGAAATGTAAAGGGCCAACACAGCCAGAACAAAGAGGGCGAAATTGAAGCTCACGAGGTTCATGGCTTCTCTTCCGATCCCTGAGCCTCTCGGGCCTTTCCCTGACTCAGGATGCGCCGAACCTCTTTGGCCACTTTGCGGGAGAATTCCTTTTCCCCGACGGACGAAAGATGGCAATTGGATTTTCCCCAGGCCCCATCCCCAAAATATGCGGGGTCCTCGAGGGGAAATTGGTCGGGCCGGTTGAAATCCAGGATGAAAACGTTCTTATGGCGGGCGGCTAGCGACCGGATGTCGGCCTTGAACTCGTCTTGTTCAAAATTCGTCTCGTTCGTCCCGATGTAGTCGGGGATGATGAGCAGGAACACCGGCATCCCGTCCTTGACCATGAGGGCTATGAGTTTCTCGAGATAGGCGCCCTCGACGCCGGGGAATGGCCGATAGGGCCTTTTCTCCCAGCGGTCGGGCCTGGTGACCATCGTTTTAGTGATTTGACGGCCCCTCGCTTTCTTACGGCCGAGCCTGGCTTTCCTCGTCTTGTTCCCGGGATGGCCTTTTGGCTTTTTAATGTGCCGGAGGTCCTTGTGCCGCGGATGATCCCGCAGGACCTCCTCGTCATTCGGAGAGTCCTGCTTGAGTTTCATCGCCTCGGCCAGATAATCGTCGATCTCGGGCTTCATGCGGAAGAGCCAGGAGATCCGGCTCAGAAACGGTGAGGCTTCGTTGACCCTGCCCTTTGGGTTAAGCCCGTCCGCGCCGCCCCCCAGACCCAGGCGGGCGAGTTCGACCCGCGCCGTCCTTTTTTCGAACATGAAATAATCCATGCCGAAAAGGGCGGCCTTGGGCCGGGGATAGGTTTTGCGGAATTCCTGATAAAAAGAGCACCAAAACTCCGGGAACCGGCCGGCTTGCGACTCTTTGATGACCCGCTTGTCGAGAAGGGTCGAAAGTGTGCTCTGATTCAGGGCATGGCGAGTCCGGGACGTGCCGAAGATCAGGAAATCCCCGTCGCCCTTACCGAAGATAGCGTCTTTGGTTAGGAGGGGTGCGTTCGTGGTTCTCAAAGAAGCATAGTAGCGCGCCGCCGCTCGGCGAAGGCAGAAAAAGGAGGATCGGTCAAAAGCAAGGAAAGCGGCTAAGAACAATAAAGCATAGAGCGACACCCGGAAGAGTTTTCCGGAACGCCGGGCGGGCTCGGATGGCGCCGATCTTCCAGTCTCGATCATGTCGTTTTTTCTCGCAATGTTCTTTACCATAGGGCCGGGGCCGTGACAAGACCCGAACCGATCCGGCTCCGGTCCGAGGACAGGGCCTGATCGTTTTCACCAAGACCCGTGGGCCCGGCACGCGGTCCGGCCGGCTCGTTTGACCTCTCTTTGTTCCTGTGCTATATGTCAATCCATTCCAGATCTCGGAGAATTCCGCATGAGCAACTCGAAAGCCCGGCTGTTCGGCTGCGTATGTCTCGTCCTCCTCGTCGGGGTCCGGCTTTGGCCGGCGGAGCGCACCATCGCCCGTTTCGCCTTCGGCTCGAGCGAACTCACCCTCCGCCGAGTGGCCCGACCCCAGACTCCCTTTGATAAGGTGGGGCGGAAGTTCGCCATCCTCGGCACCGAGAGCGGGACGTTCGAGGCCTGGGCCTATCCCTTGAAGCTTGTCCGCGATTTCGAGCTCTCCTTTTTTATCGGGTCGAGTAGCCGGCCGATCCCGGCCCGGGACATCGTCCGGTTCATCGAGGTCTCGCCGGCGGTGACGACCCTGACCTATGTCTTTCAATCCTTCACCGTCAAGGCCTCATTCGTCGCCGCGGTGAGCGACCCGGGCGCGGTCGTCCTGCTGAGCGTGGACGCCGTCGAGCCCCTGACCATCGTCTGCTCTTTCCTGCCCGTGCTCCAACCCATGTGGCCGGCCGGGATCGGGGGACAATACGCCGCCTGGGACGATGAGCTCAAGGCCTATCTCATCTCAGAGCCCCGACGCCGGAACCACGGCTTCATCGGCTCGCCCGCGGCGGAGGGCATCTCTTACACGCCCGCACACATGCTGTCCGACACCCCAAACGAATTCAAGATCAGCGTTCCCGACCCCAAGTCGGTTAGGGACAAGTTCCTGCCCATCATCCTGGCGGGCGGGGAGGGGGACCGCGAGACCGTCAAAGCGGTCTACCGTCGGCTCGAGGCCGATCCCCGGGCCGTTTACCTCCAGGCTGAGGGGCACTTCCGCGGCCTTCGGGACGGAACCTTGCGCATCGCGACCCCGGACCCGGACCTCGACCTGGCGTTCGAATGGGCTAAGGTCGCCTTCGACAATCTCCTCGTGGACAACCCCGACCTCGGCCTGGGCTTCGTGGCGGGACTCGGACCTTCGGGGACGAGCGGCCGGCCGGGCTTCGGCTGGTTCTTTGGGGGCGATGCGTTCATCAACGCCTTGAGCCTTGACGCGTACGGCGCCTGGGACGTCGCCAAAGCCGCTTTTGAATTCCTTGAGCGGCGGCAGCGTCCGGACGGCAAGATGATGCATGAGCTCTCCCAGGCGGCCAGATACGTCGATTGGTTCAAAGACTACCCCTACGGTTACATCCATGCGGATACGACACCCTATTACATCATGGCTGTCTCGGATCATGTCCTGTGGAGCGGGGATGTCGGTTTTCTCAAGAAGAGTTGGATGTCGCTCCGGAAGGCCTTTGATTATTGCCTGAGCACCGACGCCAACGGCGACGGGCTTATGGACAACAGCCGGGCCGGCCTGGGCGCCCTGGAGTTCGGCTCGCTAACCGAGATCGATACGGACGTTTATTTGAGCGCGATCTGGGTCGAGGCTTGCCGGGCCATGGAAAGGCTGGCCGCCGTCGTCGGCGATCGGGCCTTTCAGGACAAGGCCGGCCGCGCATCGGTTAAAGCCCGCCAAAGCTTTGAAGCGAAATTTTGGGACGAAGCCTCGGGCCAGTATTCTTACGCCTTCGACGCGGCCGGCCGCCGGGTTCAGGAGACGACACCCTGGTCCGCGGTCCCCCTGGTCTGGGGCCTGGGCACGAAGGACCACGCCCGCCGGACACTGGAACGGCTCAACCGGTCCGACATGACCACGGATTGGGGCATCCGAATGATGTCCTCGTCAAGCTCGTATTATGAGCCCCTGAACTACAACTACGGCGCCTGCTGGCCGTTTCTGGCGGGCTATGTGGCCGCGGCGCTCTACGGCGACAACCAAGCGCTTCAGGGTTTTGCGCTGTTGAAGGCTACGGCCCGGCATACCTTTGATAACGCGCTCGGATGCATCACCGAGCTCTTCTCCGGCCACCAGAACATCTGGCCGCAGGAGGCCGTCCCTCATCAGGGGTTTTCGAGCGCGGGCGTCACCCTGCCCCTCATCCGCGGTCTTCTCGGGCTCGGAGGCGATGCCTTGACGAAAGAGATCGAGTTCTCGCCGCGCTTTCCCGGAGACTGGCCGACCGTCTCGATCAAGAACTTCCGAATCGGGAGCCAGCGCCTTTCGCTCGACATCAAAAGAACGGCCGACCGCCTGACCCTTAGCCTTGCGGCTTCGGAGGGCAGCGGATGGACGATGACCTTTCGGCCGCTTCTCGCCGGATGCCGAGGCCTCGGCCGCGTTCGCCGGAATGGAAGCGAGGTACAGGCCTCGTGGAGTCGCGGCGCTTACCCTCTCCAGGCTGAGGTCTGCTTTCCGGTTTCGGGCGCGGATACGATCGAAATGGAGCTTCTTCCCGCCGTCGATTGGCTCGTGCCGGACAATAATTCGATGACCGGTGAGTCCAGCCGCGGCCTGAAGATCATCAGCGTTCGAAAGGAAGGGGAGCGGCTCATCGCCGAGGTCGAGGGATTAGCCGGCTGTGTTTATGATATGCCGCTCATCAACCCCAGCCTGGCGGGCTCGGTCGAGGGCGCTGAACTTTTAAGCGGCAGGGTGAGAGTCACGTTTCCGGCCGGCCCGGCGGGGGTGTTTGTCCGACGCGAGGTCTCGATCATCGAAAAATAGCCCGGTGCTGCGAGCTTTGACATCCTGTGGAGGGCATGGTAGGCTGGCAGGCATTCCCGGGTCCGGTTCTTTTTTGGCTGAGAAGGAGTCGCAATGATGAGATTCAAATCGTCTCCGTTCTTTGTTGTCCTGTCATCGATCGGGCTCGTCGCGGCGCTTGTTCTTTCGGTCGCGGCTTGCCGTTCCGATCAGGTTAAGGTTCCGCCTCCTCCCGAAACGAAGGTCATCGGCGTCACTGACACCGTTCAGGGGGTAAGCCTGACCGACCCCTATCGCTGGCTCGAAGAGCAGGACAGCCCCGACACCCGGGCCTGGATCGATGCCCAGAACGCTTATACGGACGGCATCATCAGCGGGATCCCCGGCCGGGCCGAGCTTAAGGACCTCCTGTCCCGAATGATCAAGGTCGAGACCAAGGGCTTGCCCGCTGCCGTCGCCGGCCGCTACTTCTTCTTCAAGAGGCGCGCCGACCAGGATCTGGGCGTCCTGTGCTTTCGTCAAGGGTCGGACGGTGAGGATCGCGTCCTCATCGACCCCCAGGGCCTGAGCCCGGACCATACGATGGGAATCGGCATCATGGACATCGCCAAGGACGGCACGAGGCTTCTCTATTCGGTCCGCAAGGGCGGGGAGGACGAGGTCGAGGTGCACCTGTTCGACGTGGACGGCCGCCGGGATCTGCCCGACGTTCTGCCCCGGGCCGTTTATTTCGGGACATCGCTCACCCTGGATAAAAAGGCGATCTATTATTCGCGTCGCGAACCCAAGGGGCCCCGCCTCTATCGCCATATCGTGGGCACGGACCCGGCCCAGGACCGTCTGGTCTTCGGCGAGGGCTACGGACCGGAGATCATCATTTCCGCGGGGAGTTCGGAGAACGGCCGCTGGCTGACGATCTCCGTTATCTATGGCGCTTCGGCGGACAAGGTCGAGATCTATCTTCAGGACCTGGCCAAGGGCGGCCCCGTGTTCCCGGTGATCAAGGGGATCCCCGCCCGGTTCGAGGGATTTTTGGGCGATGACACGCTCTTCCTCCAAACCAATTGGAATGCGCCCAACGGCAAGGTCATCGCCGTTGACCCGCTCAAGCCCGATCAGGCCTCCTGGCGGGAGATCATTCCCGAGCGGAAGGACGCCGTCCTTCAGGGCTTCTCCGGGGCGGGCGGCCAGCTCTTCCTGAACTACCTCCAGAACGTCCAGTCCAGAGTCGAGGTCTTTGACCCGGCGGGAAAGCCCGTGGGCCAGATCGCTTTGCCGACGATAGGCACCGTGGGCGGCATCAACGGGATGTGGAGGAGTAAGGAAGTCTTTTTTTCCTTCAGTTCGTTTCCCATCCCGACGACGATCTTCCGGTATGACGTTACGGCGGGCACTCAAAGTGTCTGGTTCCAGACCAAGATCCCGGTGGACGTATCCAAGACTGAGGTCCGCCAGGTCTGGTACAAGTCCAAGGATGGGGTCAGCATTCCCATGTTCATCGTCCAGGCCAAGGGCCTGAAACTCGACGGGTCCCATCGGGCTCTGCTCACGGGATACGGAGGGTTCAACGTCTCCGAGACTCCCGCCTTTTCCGTAGGGGCCGCCGCCTGGCTGGAGAAGGGCGGGGTCTATGCCCTGCCCAATCTCAGGGGCGGGGGAGAATTCGGGGAGAAATGGCACCGGGCGGGAATGCTCGAGAACAAGCAGATGGTGTTCGACGACTTCATTGCCGCGGCCGAGTACCTGATCCGGAACAAGTACACTTCGGCCAGCCGGCTGGCCATTTCCGGCGGCAGCAACGGGGGCCTTCTGGTCGGCGCGGCCTTGACGGAGCGGCCCGACCTCTTCGGCGCGGCGGTGTGCAGCTATCCGCTCCTCGACATGCTCCGCTACCACATGTTCCTCATGGGCAAGTACTGGGTGCCGGAATACGGCTCGGCCGAAAACGCCGAGCAGTTCAAGTTCCTGTATGCGTATTCTCCTTATCACCACGTGGTCAAGGGCGAGAAATATCCGGCGGTGCTGTTCATCTCGGGCGACGCCGACACGCGCGTCGCTCCGCTCCATGCGCGCAAGATGGCGGCCAGGCTTCAGGCTGATAGCGGTTCCGGCAAGCCTATCCTGCTCCGCTACCATGTCAAGGCCGGACACTCCGGAGGGATGCCCGTCGGGCAGCAGGTCGACAATATGACCGATACCCTAAGCTTCCTTTTATGGCAGCTCAAATAGGGACGTTCGGCCGGGACGCAAGAATCGTTCTCGACGGGAAAGCGGGCGTGTTCGTCTAGGGAATCGGCGACTGCAAGCGTTAGGGGCCGGGATCGGAGTCCGGTCCGCCGGTCTCCGGCGCGATGGTCAGAAAGAGAGTCTGAGCATCGGTCAAGGCCGGCTGGCTGGGGTCCGAGGCCAGGACCCTGACCCGGTAGGGACAATCCCTGATGTCGGCGGCCGTAGGCGAAAAGAGCAAAGTTCCCGTTCCGTTTCCGTTATCGACAAGCCGACAGAAGGACGGACCCCGATCGAGGGTCAGTTGGAGCGGATGGCCTTCAGGGTTGTTGGCGGAGACGGGGATACCCTGTGTGGTACCGGCCGGGAGCGACAGGTCGGCCCAGCCGGTCAGGTTGGGAGGCTGGCCGGGCAAGGGGACGAGCGAAACCCAGACGCGGCTGAAGTAGTTCTTCATTTCAGCCGGTCCGGCATTGCTGGCCAGCCGAAGGTCCGCGTTGTAACTCTCCCGGCCGCCGAAAAAAGCGTCCGGGATATGAAACGTCCGGTTTTTCCACAGGCCCGTGTTCTGAGGCTTCACCTTCGGAGTCTGCGTGTAGTGTCCCGGAGTTCCATCGTACTCGACCCACCATTCCGCGCTTCCCGAATCGAGGTATTCGACCGTCAACCAGACCTCGGTCGTCCGGGCAAAGATGAAATCGTCACGGACGTCGAGGTAGATAAAATGAGAAGGAGAGGCCGCGTCGGAATCCGGAGAGGCGGCCTCGCGGCCGGCCAGGAAGGTGGTCCGCCAGGCGCCGTCGCCGCCGTTGGCCGCGGGATGCAGTCCGTGGAGCTTGGGCGAGCGGCCCAGGACCAGCCAGCCGGCGTCCGACGGGGGCGGCCCGGCCTCACTCCAGCGGCGGATGTTCTCGCGCGTCATGTCGATGAACCGGCGGCCGTACTCCCGGCTGAAGCAGATGTCCGTCGCTTCGTGGAACTCGTTCCAGGTTTCGACGGCGACCTGCTTCGCCCCGGAATCGATGATCGCCTCCCAGCCGTCCGTGTAAAACTCGCCGCATTCGCGGTCCCGGACCTGGCGCGCGGCCGGCGGACTGACGGCCGAATTGTTGAAACCCGGCCCAAGGCCGGCCGAGGGTCCAAAGATCCGCGGGCCCGTGATGGCCGTTCCCCAGGCGTATTCCCCATCCGTCGCGACTCCCCGCCAGGAACTCTCTCGAACGATGAAGGGCCGGCTGCCGAATTCCTGCTCGAAGCTCTGCGCGATGAAATCAAAGAGCACCTGGTCGTAGTGCTGGGCAAAGTAGGCGCTGTAGAGATAGACGAGAGGCCGGCCGCCGACCTCGGCCCGGAGTTCCCGGGGGACGATGCCGTAGAACTTCGCAATCATCGCGTAGAAGAGGAGCCGTCCGGATGACGTCGTCAAGTCAGGAAACCGCCCTCCGTTCTGCTGGGGCAGGGACGAGGTATCAAAAAACATCCCGATTCTGGGAGGGTCATAGCCCTGGACCAGGAGAGTCTCTTCGACCGCGACGAGGTTTTGAAGTCCGGGGACGGCCCAATGCGCTTCGGCGTCGCTTCCCCAGAACACGGGCAGGACGATGTCGATCCCGGCCGCCCGCATGTCCAGCAGTTCCTGGCGGAACCACAGCGGGTTCTTGTAGCTGAAGATATCCTGATAGATGTCGGCGGGATGATCCGTCAACGAGTCCGAACCGTCGGGGTTCGTCGTGTGGGCGCCGGTGGTGATGTCGTACCAATAGAAAAAGAAGGCGGCCGCCCGATGGTCCCGGACGAGAGGCGAAACGTTCACGGCCGCGGCCTGGGGAAGGCCGTCCGGCCGATGGACGGCAAGGCCAGGCCGAAGGCCGATTCCCAGCGCCAGGGCCAGGGCAAGACCGATCGACGGAATCCGGAATTTCAAAGCTCGACAACCTCCCCTATGCCCCGGGCGACGGCCTTGTCGAAAACGAGAGAGGCCGCGGCCGCGTCCTGAACGCCCAGGCCGGTCAGGTCCGCCACCGTGATCATGCTGTCGTCCGTGCGGCCCGCCTTCCGGCCGAGCACGATCTCCCCGAGTTCGCCGGAGATGTGCTCTTCGGTCAGGGTCATTTCCTCCAGACCGTGGTGGACCTCTCCCAACCGCCGGCATTGGGCGATCGAGTCGCAAAACACGAGGTCCGCTTTGCTCAGGACCCGCGCTTCGAGTTCCTGCTTGTGCGGGCTGTCACTGCCCACGGCCGTGATGTGGACGCCGGGCGAGAGCCACGCTTCGCGGACGATGGGCGCCCGGCTGGGCGTGACCGTGATGACGATATCGGCCTCCCGGACCGCCATCTCGGGCGTTGCGGCCGCGAAAAACTTCAAACGGAAGAGGTCCGACATCTCTCGGATGAAGGGAGGGACGAAGTCCCGGTCGAGACTCCAGACCCAGACCTCCTCGGGCCGCCGCACGCGCATGAGCGCCTTGAGCTGGAAGCGGGCTTGGGACCCGGCTCCGATGAGCCCGACCTTGCGGACTGCGGTCTTGGCCAGGTATCGGGCCGCCACCGCCCCGGCCGCGCCCGTTCGCATCTCGGTGATGTAACCGTTATCGAGGAGCAGGCCTTCCAGCCGGCCGGTTGCGGCTTCGAACAGGAGCATCATCCCGTTTCCGGCGGGAAGTCCCCGGCCGGGGTTGTTGTAAAAGCCTGAGGCGATCTTGATGACATAATGCTCCCCGCCCCTGATGTAGGCCGACTTGACATGGACCTCGCCCCTGACCTCATCGAGGTCGAGGTTGATGACACCGGGCAGGACGACCCGGCCGTCGGCGGCGGCGGCGAAGGCCTGGGCCACGGCTTCGATGGTTTCGTCGAGGTCCAGGAGTCCCCGAATCTCGGGCTCGCGCAGGATGCGGACAGGCATGGCCCTCCTAGCGGACCTCGGCCAGGCTCGCGTCAATGCGCTTCAGGCCTTCGCGCAGGGTGGGTTCTCCGGACCCGAATCCGAAGCGCAGGTGATGGTCCATCTCGAAGTGATCTCCGGGCACGATGAGGACACTCCGGTCATGGATGAGCTTCTCGACCAGGGCCGTGGAGTTGATCTTCAGGTTGTAGCGAACAAAGGCGATGGCCCCGGCCTGGGGAGGCCGGAAGGCGAACAGTCCGCCGTGGCCCCTGAGCCATGACTCGAGCAGGGGATAGTTTGCGTTCAGAATGCCGCGGGTGCGCGCCAGGATCTTTTCCCGGTTGCCGGGGGAAAGGGCGATGGCGGCCAGGCGGTCGCTCAGGACGCTGGGGGAGATGGTCGTGTAATCGTGATACGGCCAGGTCCGCTGGATGACGTCCTCCGGGCCGATGATCCATCCGATCCGCAGTCCGGGCAGGCCGTAAGCCTTGGACAGGCCGTTGACGGCGATGACCTTGGGATAGCGCCCCCAGAACGATGGGGTGGTGCGGCCGTTCCGTTCCGCGCCCTGGTAGACCTCGTCGGCCAGGATCCAGGCCCCTACCTTGTCGGCCAGTTCGATGATGGCCTTGACCGACTCTTCGTTCAGTATGGCGCCCGTGGGGTTGTTGGGATTGGTCAGGACGATGAGCTTCGTCTTTTTGGAAACGAGCTTTCTCAATTCATCCGGGTCGGGCTGCCAGTCCAGGCTTTCTCTCAACCAGAAGGGCTTGACCTTGGCGCCGAACGCCCGGTGCAATCCCCACATCTGCATGTAGTTGGGCAGCTCGAACAGGACTTCATCCCCCGTTTCGATGAGGCTCCAGGAAAGGATGAAGTTCGATTCCGAGGAGCCGGCCGTGACCAGGATCTGGTCCGTCGAAATCCCGGGATAGAGCCGGGCGATTTCGCGGCGCAGCTCGAGGGTGCCGTTAGTCTGACTGTAACCCAGCTCCAAGCGCTGGATGCCCCGGGCCTCCTCGGGAGCGAGCAGGCCCTCGAGCGATAGGGGATGCACACCGCTCTCGGAGAGGTTGATGTCCACGACGTTTTCCCAGGTGGACTGCATCCGCTCCATCTTGAACTGTTCGACCTTCATGCGCGCCTTCCTCCTGAAACAAGTATATTACGTCCGGCTCGAGGAGGAAAGCGGCGGCCGAGAGCGCTGCGGGATCATCTCCCGATTCGGAGGCTTCCTCGTTCCGGCCGGCCTCGCGCCGCTCCCGAGTTTGACAGGGGAGAAGCCGGGGTGATATTCTCAACGGACCTCATTCGAAGATCGCTTTTGAAAACAAGAAAGTGCCATCGAGGATGACCATGAGCCATTATCAACAAAACCTTCCGATTCGAATCCTGGCCACGGGCGGCACGTTCGATAAGGAATATAACGAGATCACCGGAGAGCTCTTTTTCCGGGAAACTCATGTGTCTCACATGCTCGAGCTTGGCCGGAGTCGCGTGGCCGCGGACGTCCGGACGCTGATGATGATCGACAGCCGGGACATGACCGACGAGGATCGGGAGGCCATCGCCCGGAATTGCTCGAAGGCCAAGGAGGACAAGATCCTCATCACCCACGGCACGGACACCATGGTCGAAACGGCGAAAGCGCTGGCCCGGAAGGTCACGGACAAGACGGTCGTCTTGACCGGGGCCATGATCCCCTATACCTTCGGCAGTTCCGATGGGATGTTCAACCTGGGCAGCGCCCTGGCTTTTTTGCAGGTCCTGCCGCCCGGCGTCTACATCGTTATGAACGGCCACGCCTTCCCTTGGGACAACGTCCGCAAGAACATCAAGAAGGGCGAGTTCGAAGAGATTGGATAAGCCCGTATCCGACGGGATGTCCTTTTATGAGTGGGGCGCTCGCCGGCGCTTTGAGGCCTATCCTGCCAAGGTCCCTCCAAACCGGAATCAACCCAAGCCGAACGGTCCGATCATTCCCAGCGGAAGGTCTTGACCGCCACAGCCAATCCGACCGCGGCGACAAGGGCCAGGACGATGACCTCGGTAAGATGCTTGCCCCATGGGTCGCCGATCCAGAGGCCGCGCAGGAGGTTCACCACATGGGTCATGGGCAGAAGCTGGGCGACCTTGCGCACCGTGGCGGGCAGGACTTCCCGCGGGATCGCCGCGCCCGAAAGGAAGAGCATGGGGTAAAATAGGACCATGGCCACGGCCTGGGCTGCGCGGGCCGTGGGCAAGAGGCTGGCCAGGACGAACCCCAGGCAGAAGAAGCTGAGGCTGCTCAGGACAAAGGCCGCGGCGATACTGAGCAGGTTGCCGCCGAACCTTAGATGAAAAACAAGCCGGGCGCAGACCAGGAGCAGGACGACACCCAGGATCAGCATCAGGAAAATGACTAAAAGCTCGGCGATAAGGACGGTCTGGGGCCGAAGGGGAGTGGCTTTGTAGCGCCGGAGGATGCCCATCTCCCGATAGGAAGAGACGCTGATGGTCAGAGTCAGGAGCCCGCTCGTTCCGATGAGCATGGCGATATAGGCCGGGGTCAGCACGTCCACGCTGCCGTAGCCGCCGAAGAACGGGCTGGGCTTGTTGCCGTAGATGCCGCCGAAGAGGAAGAGCATGATCAGGGGAAAAGCCAGAGTGAAGAACACGGCGAAGAATTCGCGCAGGAAGAGCTTCATCTGCACCCTGGTCAACTTAGCCAATCCTCTCAGCATTGGTCCGCCTTTCTCAGCCTCGCATCTCCCGCCCGGTGAGGGCCAGGAACACGTCTTCCAAGTTGGGCTGCTCGGTCCGGAGGTCTCGAAAGGGGATGTCGTTCGAGCTGAGGTAGTTCACGACCTCCACGACGAGCTTGCCGCCCTTGCCGTGCACGATGACCCGTTCACCCGATCTGTCCAGCCGTGATACGCCCGGGAGCCCGGCCAGCTGCTTGGGGTCGAGAGAGGCCGGAGCGGAAAAAACGACCCTGTTCTCCGCGCCCAGGCTCTGGATGAGCTTCTCGGGCGTATCCAGGGCGACGAGCCGACCGTGGTCGATGATGGCCACCCGGTCGCACAGATGCTCGGCTTCCTCCATGAAATGGGTCGTCAGGATGACGGTCTTGCCCCGCGCCTGGACGTTCCGCACCAGGTCCCACATCGCGTGCCGCGACTGGGGGTCGAGGCCTGTGGTCAACTCGTCCAGGAAAATGAGGTCGGGGTCATTGACCAGGGCCAAAGCGATGAACAGCCGCTGTTTCTGCCCCCCCGAGAGCTTGGCGAAAACGGCGTTCCGCTTCTCGGCCAGCCCCATCTGCTCCAGGAGCGGGGGCCAATCGGCCGGACGCGGATAAAACGAGGCGAACAGGTCCAGGGCTTCCCAGACTTTCAGCCGCTGGGGCAAAGCCGCTTCCTGAAGCTGGATGCCCAGCCTCTCTTTGAGCCGGGTGTCGCCGTTTTGGGGGTCGAGCCCGAATAGACTGACAATCCCCGAGTCAGGCCGCCGCAGGCCTTCGGCGCATTCGATGGTCGTCGTCTTGCCCGCGCCGTTGGGACCGACGAAGCCGAAGATCTCGCCCTGGAACACCTCGAAGGACACATCATCCACGGCCCGGACATCGCCGTAGTATTTCTTGAGATGCTCGATCTCGACGACGGGTTTTTGGGCCATCCTGCTTGTTTCCTGGACTATTCTATTAGATTTACGAAAAGAGGGGAAATTTGTTTAGTTGGACTTTTTGGCTGATGCGGGAGATGGCTGCGGCGCATAATCGCCGGGCGTCACCCTTTTATTTGGAGGGCGGTGAGATCCCCACGAACCAAGAGGTTCTCGGGATGACCTGCAGGGAGGAAGCGCTCTGCAGGAAATCATTGCATTGCGCCGGAGATCACCACGGAGCAAGAGCGCCGGGCTTCGCTTGGTTATTTGGAGGGCGGTGAGATCCCCACGGACCAAGAGGTCCTCGGGATGACCTGGGGACTGCAGGATGAGATCCCCACGGACCAAGAGGTCCTCGGGATGACCTGGGGACTGCAGGATGAGATCACCACGGAGCAAGAGCTCCTCGTGATGACGCAGAGGATCTAAATTTCTACCTTAAACACGCCCTTGAGGCCGAAGCCGAAGACGATGGACAGGAGGAAGAACGCCACGAGCCAGTGGAAGCGGATGCCCAGGAAAACGAGGCGGGCTTCAGGGTAGGCGACCTCGATCGATTGGATGGGCGTGTCCTTGGCCAAGGCCGGCTCCGAAGGGTTGAAGGCGAGATCGAAGAACCTCCGTCCCGGCTTGAGCGGGGAGATGCGGCTTAAGGGTTTCTGCTTAACGGCCAGGGTCTTGACGACCTTGCTCCCGTCCAGCGTGAAGGCAATCTCATGGAGCCCGCTCTGTTTGGGCTTGAGCCGCCAATCGATCTCCCGCTCTTCCTGCATCCTCAGGGCCGGCGTCTCTACGTCGTAGGCGGGTGAGGGCGCGACCTCAAGGTTCGTCTGCATCGGATCGCGGCCCTCGGCCAATTTGACCTTGAGCAGGAACGGCTCGCCCTCGCGCAGGGACCGGTAGCCGAACCAGGCGTTGAGCTGGATGAGGATGAGCACCATGGGAATGATCATGACTAGCATCGGCCGCAGGGCGTGGCCGATGTACTTGAGGTTGCACCAGAGGATGCTCCCGTAGGACCTGAAGGACGTGCTCATGCTATCCTTGTACAGGCGCAGTTCGAGCAGGTGGGCTTTGATGAGGTTCTTCGTCTTTGCGATCCCGGCCTGGTTGCTCGTCAGCTTGTAGATGAAGATCATAAAGATGCCGGTCAGAAGGGATACGACTAGCATCGCCACCCAGGGGTTCATGCCCCGAAAAGGAGCGAACAGGGTGTTGAAGATCGCGTTGAAGATGGTGTTGATGATGCTCATGATCGGAAGGAATGCCCTCGCGCCTCTCGGGGCCGGCCTTTCAGCCGATGTAGCCCAGCCCCTTAAGCTTCTTCTTCACTTCCTCCTCGCTGTCGGACTCCTCGAGCTTGGAGATCTCTTTTTCCAGGCAGTGAGTGATGAACTCTTCGACCGAAGAGTAGCCGGCCAGCTCGGCGAATTTCTTCACCCTGTCGAGCAGGTCTTTATCCAGTTTCACTTTTTCCATGCCCATGCGCGCACCTCGCTCAGAGAATAGCCTTGCCCCTCATCTCCTTCGGGGGTTCGACGTCGAAGATCCTGAGAATGGTCGGGGTCAGATCGTAAAGGGCGGGCGACTCGGCCGCGATCTTGCGGTTCATGGCCAGGATGCCGGGGATGACCTCCGGGGCGCCCATATGGTCGCCGCTCCATTTGTCCGTATTGTCGACGAAGACCTCCGGGGCGATCTTGCCCGTGGGCGAGCCCCAGGAAATGCGATAGTCCCGGTTGAAGCCCAGGATGATGTCCGGGGCATCCGATGTGGCCGGGCCGTGATAGACGTCCTTGGACAGGAAGGCCCGCCGGACGGCGTGCTCGCCCGTCTTGGGGTCGATCGTGCTTTCCAGCTTGTCGGCGATCTCCCGCAGGAGCCGGTCGGCTTCGGCCCCGGCCGGGACGATACCCTGCTCCTCGCGTCCCCTGATGTTCAGGTACAGGCCGTTAAGCCCGATGCCGTAGGCCTGCGTCTTGCTCCAGTCCGTGTTGGGGAAGAAGTCCTCGTTGCTGTCCTTGTAGGGGTTGATCAGGCTGTGGTAGCCGTTGTCCTTGAGCCAGGTGTTCAAGTTGAAACAGCGGTGGAAGGGATTGAACCCGTGGTCCGACATGACCATGATGACCGTGTTCTTGTCGGCCCGGCGCATGACATTGTCGAGGATCCGGTCGGCCTGGACGTAAATGTCCCGGATGGTATTCCCGAAGCGGGCCGCCAGGGCCGGGTCGTAGCTCGGGGAGTCCTTGTCCTGGAGCCGCCAGAACATGTGCTGGCGCTGGTCCGTGCTCGAGAGATAATAGAAAAGCACGCCGGATTCGAACCGGTTGAGCTCGTAGTCCAGGATCGTATCCTTCTCGGCCAGGATCATATCGTCCATCTCGAGGAATTCTTCCTCATCCAGAAGCCGGTTGCCCAGGGCGTTCGTGTCGGCCGGCAGGCCCTTGGTGAAGAAAGGGCCGAAGCGCCGGGCCAGCTCCTTGGAATAGCTGTCCGGGGTCGAGAGGGGCAAGGCCGGGTCGGCCGGGTCGATGTTGATCGGCGTGACGTACAGCTTGAAGTCCGGCCGGACCTCCTTGAGGTAGAACTTGCAGATGCCGCCCACGCTCTGGGTCGGAATGAAGCCGAAGCGGACGTGCTTCCAGTCGCTCCATTCTTTCTCGCGCAGGAGGAATTCCTGGCCCTGGAGCGAGACCTTGGCCACGGCGTTCGCCGGGTCGACCCAGACCGTGAACTCGGCTTCGGATTCGGGCCGGTCCTTTTTAAAGCTGTTGATCGGGCCGGCGATTTTGGCGTCGACGCGGTTGCCGATGAGATAGACTTCGTGGATGCGGGCCCCGCCGCCGCCCAGCTCTTCGGCCGCGCGACCGACGCGGGTCGTGTAGTAGTTGCAGATGCCGTAAGTGCCCAGGATGTCGGGCGTGCCCATTCCGGAAAAGGTCCTTTGCCCGGACTCGGCCGGCGGATAGTTCGACGGAATCTTGAAGATGGTCGAGGGTATGCCGCGGCCTTCGAGGATCTGCCAGAAGGCCTCCCCGCGTCGCAGAAGCTTGACCTTTCCGCCGGAGAGCGGAAGGACGAGGTTGCCGAGTCTCAAGGTTTTCTTGGCTTCCTCGGTCTCGGAGGCGGAAAAGACGGGGATGTAGAGCTTTGGGTCGCGTTTCATGAAGTCGAAGATGCCGTGGCCGCCGGGGTCCATGCCGGTGATGAAATTCGACCAGGCCACGGGGCTTTGGGGAGGGATGCTCGTGCCGAGCGGGCGGAAACCGCCCTGACCGACCAAGCGGCGCAGGGCGGGCAAATGCCCGTCGGCCATCATAGCCTGAGTGAGCACTGAGTCCATGCCGTCGAACCCCAGAATGATGAGCTTTTGACGCGTGGCCGTTTGGCCGTAGGCGTGCGTGACCAGGTCCGACGCGCCGCCTCCGGCTCCGAGGAGCGAAGCGCCTGCCGCGCCGGCCATGCCGAGTTTAAGGAATTCTCGTCTGTTCATGATGTTATCGCTTTTTAATTCTTTCTTTTTTTTGGGCTGCGGGCGCGTTCACGATTATCGGTTTGGCCCCCGCAGGCTTCGGAGCGGCGGAGGGCGCTTTGGCCTGGAGCAGGGCCTTGCCGTCCATGTGCGCAGGGGCCGGGACCCCGAAGAGGTTGAGAACGGTGGGTGCGATGTCGATGATGGCCGGCGAGGGCTCGGCCAGCGGACGGTTGCAGAAGAGAACGCCGGGCACGAGCGCCGGGTCGATGCAATGGTCGCCGCTCCAGGCCTTGAGGTTGTCCTCGAAGACCGCGCCGCCCACGACGCCGGTCACACCCTCCCAGGACGCTCGATAGCCCTGGTTGTAGCCGATGATGAGGTCCGGGCAATTATCCTTGTAGGGTCCCGGGGGAAGTTTGTCGCGATCATAGACATGCGTGATCCCGACATCGCCCTTTTCCTGGTCCCTCAGGCCCTGGAGCTTGCCGATGAGCTCGGCTTTCAAGGCCGAAGCTTCGGCTCCGGGCTCGATGATCCCCTTGGCCTCGCGGCCCTTGATGTTGAGGTAGACTCCGCCCAGGCCGAGGCCGTAGGCTTTGGTCCGGTCCCAGTCGACGTCCTTGTACCATTCCTCGCTCGTCGTCTTGCCGTCCTTGAGGCTGAGGTATCCGTTCTTGTGGAACCAGGTGTTGAGGTTGATCCCGCGGCGGAAGGACTTGAAGCCGTGGTCGGACATGACGATGAGGACGCTTTGCTCGTCGAGGGTCTTCGCCACCCGGCCCACGAGGTCATCCATCTTGAGATAGAGATCCTCGATGACCTTGTCGCTCATCGTGGCCTGGCCCGCCTTCAAGGCCGGATGGGCTTTGTCGAGGTAGCGGAAGAACATGTGCTGGATGCTGTCCGTCGTCTCGAAGACGATGGCCACCACCCCGCGCTTGGTCTTCTTCAGGGCGTTGAAGAGCATCCCTTCCCATTCCTTATGGTTGGAGTAGGTCAGGTCGAGGAAGGCTTCCTCGCTCAGCACCGCCTCGTTCAGGGCCCAAGTGTCATTGGCTTCGCCCAGGGTGATGAAACTCCCCAGGAGCTTGGCCAGGTAGACGGAATAGATCATCGGGTGGGAGATGGGCAGGGCCGGCTTTTCCGGGTCGATGTTGAGCGGCGTGATGTAGAGCTCGAAGTGAGGGGAGACCTGGGTGACATAAAAACGGCAGATGGCCTTGATCCTGATGCCAAGGCCCGGCTTGAACTCGACCCGGGTCCAGGAAGAAAAGGTCTTGGGCTTGAGCCGGATCTTCTGGCCCGAGACCTCGATGAGGACTTCGCTCTTATCGTCCTTGATCCGGAGGGTCATGGGCAATTTGATCTCTTCGACCTTCTTGAGCATCGTGTTCTCGGGGCCGGAGATGTAGGTTTCGACCTTGCCGTCCTTGACTTCGATCGGGATGGCCAGCCCGCCTTCGCGCTTTCGGATCTTTTCCGGATCGGAGGTGTAGAAGGAGAACGTCCCCTGACTGCCCTTGAGGTCCGGGGCGCACATGCCCGAGAGCATATGGCCGGCGAACTTCTCCGGGGGGAAGGTGATGGGGACTCTCAGGACCGTGCTGAGAATGCCCCGCTCGCCGAGGATCTTCCAGAAGGGTACGCTCTTGCGCATGCCGCGGATTTCGGGCTTGGACAGCGGGATCTGGTACTTGCCCAGGTTGAGGATGCGCTTGGGCTTTCCGATCCTGGCCGAGGACAGGTCGGGCAGGTAGGTCTTGGGGTCGCGGCTCAGAAAATCGAAGATGTTGTGCTTGGCCGGGGCCGAGCCGGTCATGAACGACGACCAGGCGACGGGCGATATCGAGGGGATGGTCGTCTCGAGCTTGCGGTAGGCGCCGTCCTGCCTCAGCTTGGCCAGGTTGGGAAGCTTGCCTTCGTCCATGAACTTCTCGGCCAGGCTGGGTTCCATCCCGTCCAGTCCGAGGATGACGACCTTGTTCGTCGGGATCTTCTTGTAGGCCCTCTGCCCGCGCAGGAGACGGAAAAGAACGCGGAAGGGCCAGGACAGGAAGGAGAATATCGCCAGAAAGAACGTCAGGAACAGGACCAAGAACGACGACAGGAAGGCGAACCCGGCGCCCGGTCCGACATAGGCTGACAGGGGAAGCGCGGCCGCGAGCATAATCAGGATAAAAACTCGAGACCGGAGAAAAGGGTTATGTTTATTCATGAGAAGTTCTTCATCAGAATTTCCGCCAGGGCGGAGATGCGAAGGTCCGGGCCGTGATCCTCGGCGGCCAGGAAGAAGGCGTCGTCCCAGGTGTGCATTCCCTGGAGGTCGCTCCGGCCGAAGACTTCCTTTTTTTTGACGGAACCCTTAAGGTCGAACCCGGGCTCCGAAAGAACGATGAGGTCGGGCCCGAGCCCGGTCAAGGGTCCGGAATAGACTTCGCGGGCATCGAAGACGCGGCGGACGACCTTCCGGCCCCGGTGCTCCAGGCCGGCCAGCTTGTCCGCGATCTCTTCCCCGAGTCTGTGACGCTCGGAATCCTTCACCGCGCCCGCGGGAAACCGGCCTTCCCGGTTAAGGAAGATGCGGTTCGGGTCGAGGGCAAAAGCGCGGGTGCCGGGTGCGATATCCTCCAGCCCCTGGGGTGTGTCAGATTTGAACTTCAGGAAGCCCTGCTCGATGAGCCAGGCATTGAGATAGACTTCCTGGTCGATGCCGGTGAACCCGTGGTCGGAGAGCATGTAAAGCGCGTCGCCGCGACCCAGGCGTTCGAGGCGTGAGGCGATCTTTCCCACGAGGCCGTCGACCTGGCGATAATAGTCCAGAAAACGGCCATGATAGGCGTGCCCCGGATCCTGGCCGGCCGACCAGTGATAATGGTGGAGGCGGTCGGTTCCGGTGATGACGAGCTCAAAATAATCCCATTCCTCGTTCCAGAAATAGTCCAGAGCCTTGGCCCGGCCGTCGAGCGTTCTTTGCAGGTTGGCCCAAAAGAATTCGGCGTCCTGGCGCGATCTTAGGGTATCGATGTCGACCTGATAGTTCATCTTCTTCAGGGGGGCGATGTGACTGGCCGGCCAGACGGCCTTCTCGAACTCCACGGCGACGAACCCGGAGACAAGGGCGCCGTTGATCCGGCGGGCGGGGTAGGTCGAAGGCTGGTTAAGGATGATCGATCGCTTGCCCTTCTCCCCGAGCTTGTCCCAAACGGTCGGAGCCTTGACGTCGGCGAAATTCGGAAAGCGAAGGCTGTACGTGCCGGGCTTGAAATCGGTGAACCCGAAAACGCCGTGCGTTCCTGAGTTGACGCCGGTCATGAAATCGGTCCAGCTCACGGCCGAGATCTCCGGCAGGCTGGCCTTCATTTTATGGAGGTGCATGGTCGCGAGGAGCGTTTTCAGGTTGGACATGATGCCCATCTCGGCCAGCCGACGGAGCAGGCCGAAGGGCACGCCGTCCAGTCCAATGACGACCACACGACCTTGCTTTTTCTTGGCGAAGAGGGACATGGGGTAACTTATTATAGCAACATAAGAGAAGTTGTCAATTTAAGCGCCCCGTATCCGTCAAGGCCGCGGCCCGCGGCCGCGTCGGGGCGAGGCGCCGGCGCGGCCGGATCGGCCCCGGTTTGACAAGAGGCCGCGAGGTTGATAAATTGTGTGCCTTCACCAGGCCTGAATACGGAGACCCAAACTCGTGAACGTGACCGAAGCAAGGACGAGCAAGCTCATGGCCGAGCTCGACCGGCGGTATCGCGCCCGGACCAGGAAGAGCCTCGATGTCTATCTCCGGGCGAAGAAGGTCATGGTCGGGGGCGGCAGTCACAACCTCCGGCTCTTTTCGCCCTACCCCTTCTGCCTGACCAAGGCCAAGGGACCGAACGTCTTCGACCTTGACCGGCACACCTACATCGACTATTGGCAGGGACACTACGCCAATATCCTGGGCCATAATCCGGACATCATCCAGAAGGAGATGATCCGCCATCACCGGGACGATTCCCTTCACACCGGGTTCGAGAGCCGGGATCAGATCGATTTGGCGGAGATGCTCCTCCGGTTGTCCGGCGGAAAGGACTGCCTCGTCCGGTTCACGACCTCGGGCACTCTGGCCACGATGTACACCGTCATGCTGGCCATGGCCGCGACCGGCCGGGACATCATCCTCAAGATCGGCGGGGGCTGGCACGGCGCCTCCCCTCTTCTGATGAAGGGGATTAAGTTCCATTCCCCGGGAGGCTTCCAGCGGTCGGATTCGGCCGGAATCCCGCCCGAGGTCCTGAAGAAGACGCTAATCGCGCGCTTCAATGACGAGGAAGACCTGGCCCGGATCATGAAGAGCAAGGGCGATCGGATCGCCGGCTTCATCCTCGAACCCTTCATCGGCGTAGGCGGGTTTTTTCCCGCGAGCTTGTCCTACCTCAAGCTGGCCCGTTCGCTGACCCAGAAATACGGGATCGTGCTCATCTTCGATGAGATCATCTCCGGCTTCCGATTCTGCCCCTCGGGAGTGGCGAAGCTTTACGGCATCCAACCCGACCTTTCGACCTTCGGCAAGGTCATCGGCGGCGGGCACGCCGTCGCGGCCGTCGTGGGCCGTCGGGAGATCCTGGAGCGGTGCGGCAGTGCGCGTGCCGCGGAGGATCGGGTTCTTTTCTCGGGAGGCACGTTCTCCGCTCATTCCGAATACATGCGGGCCGGGTGCGTCATGCTCAAGCACTTGACAGCCAACGCCGGACGGATCTATCCGCGGCTGGCCGCGTCCGGAGCCCGGCTGCGTCGGGAGATCACCCGGGTCTTCGAGGCTCAGGGCATCGAAGCCTTCTGCACGGGGCGGGGCAGCGGAGTCGTCCCCGACGGTTCGCTGTTCGCGGTTCACTTCCCCCGCAAGAAATTCCGCCGCCTGTCGCCCGAGAATCTCTGGGATCCGGAGCTGTCCGATGTCCGGCTGAAAGAAGAGATTCTCCGGCTGGCCCTGGTCGTCGAGGGTGTTCACGTCGTTCACGGCGGGGGAGCGGTTTCCGCCGCCCACGAATCCGAGGACCTCGATAAGACCGTCGCCGCCTACGCTGCGGCCGCGCGCCTCTTTAAAGAATACCTATCCTGATACCCTCCCCTTCGGCGCAGCCCGCTGGAGACGATAAAATGAGCGATAAATCAAAAGATAATAAAAACAGTCGGAGCGTTGGTTTTCGCAGAGCATGGGAATTCATCAAGACCAGATGGATATTTGTTCTGCTAACAGCATGGACCATAACTACTGTTCTTTTAGTCTGTCAGAGATGGGGTCACGTAGGGGAGTTGATTTCGGCAATCTCGGTTGAGACTCTGGTTTTTGTGACCTGGTTTTATGCGATGCAAGCTAAAAGGCTTGTTGAAGAAGAACAAAAGAAAAGAGAAGCAGATTTATATGAAAGGAGAATTGCGGAAGTTTTTATGCCCTTGAACGATATTCTGGATAGGATTCGAGATTGTTTCCCAGAAGGTAAGGCTGATACAGATTCTGTCTATCACTTTCTCGTTGACCTAGAAAGGTTGTTTTGGGCAAAAGCTTATTTGGTATCACCAGAAACCACAAATAGATTTACAGAAGTATTTCCATATATTCTGCAAGATGCAATTGATAGCCAAAGAAATATTCCGGTTCATAATTATCAGGCTAAAGTAATGGCCGCAAAGATTTTGCTTAATAGAGAATGGCGTGAAACTGAAGATCGAATAAGAAAGCTATACGGGATTGAGGTAAGCAAAGAGCACGGGGAAGATGAAAAGGAAAAGAAAGATTCAAATCCTGCACAGGGGGAAACAAAATGACAATTGAAGAACGTCTGGAAAAGTTGGAGCGGCGTAACCGCTGGCTGACGGGTGCGGTTCTGTTCTTAGCTGGGGGATTGGTCGCAGCTGGAGTGTTTAGGACAATGGTGATCCCGGCACAGGCACGGGTGGGGGGAAAGGAAATCCGAGCCAATAGAATCTTGCTGGAGGATGAAAATGGCAAGCTCCGCGCCGCGCTGGGCCTAAATAAAGATGGCCTGCATCTGTCGCTGTCTGACGAAAGTGGTAGGGACCGCGCTGGCCTGGTTGTGGACAAAGATGGCCCGTGTCTGATGCTGTGGGATAAAAATGGCAACGTCCGCGTCCGGCTGGCCGTGTTCGAAAATGGCCCGAGTTTGGTGCTGAATGACGAAAATGGCAAGGCGGGCGCGATGCTGACCGCGATAAAACAAGGCCCAGCTCTGATGCTGGTTGACAAAAATGCTCGGCCTCGGGTTGTGCTAGATTTATCCCTAAAAAACCCGAGTTTGGTGCTGAATGACGAAAATGGCAAGATCCGGGTCATTCTGGCCACGAGCAAGAACGGCCCATATCTGGAGCTGGCTGACGAAAACGGCAAGGTTATCTGGAGCGCCCCTAAATAGGGAAGGGGAAGCGATGAACACCCCCGAGGACAGCAAGGGACGCTAAGAGATACGGTCATGAAGAAAGACTCGACCGAAATAATAGGGCTAACAGCTAGTTGGATAATCGTTTTATTCTTTTTTTTACCAGTGGCAGTCGGGATCTATATGGTGTTGTTTTTTCCCCTCGTTTCGCGGTTTTGCCGATGGCTTGCCGCGGCCGGTTTCGCGCGGATAATCGTGAGCCTGATCTCACTTAGCATCGCCATCGCTTATTGTGTCGGCTTTTTCGTTTACCTTCTCAAGATCGTGCATTGGTGGGAACGCCATAAAATTGCTCATAATGAAAAACGAATACAAGAAAACATAGCGGGACATGAAAGATGGAATAGAGAATTTGCCGAACGTAAATTTATGGAAAAAGAAAAAGAGGCCAAGAAAGGGGGAACCGATGAATAAAAGACAGATTTTAGTTTTGTGGATTGGGATAATTATCATTGCGGCCATCCTTTTGTTCCCGCCCATGAAGACCACCCGGACGGATAAGTGGGGGAAGCATTATTCCGAGGACCTTGGCTATCGTTTTATTACCGACAATACCGAGACGAACGTAACGGTGAATTATGAGAAGTTGTTTCTGCCCATCGCCGCAGTGGCTTTAATTTGGCTGGGGTTGTTCTTTTCCTTGAAGGATAGGGGGAAGCGATGAACGTTTCAAAAGACAAGAAGGGACGGTGGACGATCGACTTCCGTTGCAAGGGCCGGCGGATCACCCGGATCATCGGCCCGAGCAAGCGGGAGGCTGAGGCTATCGCAGCCACGCTCAAGGCCGACATTCTCCGGGACCCCTACGGCTTCGGTCGAAAGAAGCCGGAAGTCCTGTTTGAGGATCATGCCAAGGAATTCTTGGAACTCTATTCAAAACAGAACAAGCGGAGCTGGCAGCGGGACGAAATATCCCTCGGGCACATGATCGAATTTTTTAAAGGGAAATGCCTGTCCGAGATTGCGCCCGGGGCCATCGAAAAATACCGGATGAAGCGCAAGGCTGATGGGGTTTGCCCGTCCACGATCAACAGGGAGCTTGTTTGTTTGAAAACTGCTGTCAACAAGGCCGTCGAATGGGAGAAGCTCGAACGAAGTCCCGCGGCCAAGGTTAAGAAGTTTCGTGAACCGGCGTATCAATTCCGGATCCTAACGCCCGATGAATCGGCCAGATTGCTAAATTCGGCAGGGCAGGTGCTCCGGTCCGTCTTGACACTGGCCTTGAATACGGCGATGAGGTCAGGCGAGATCAAACACCTCCGCTGGCGGGACGTGGACTTTGTGAAGGGATTCATTCTCATCGAAGACAGCAAGAGCGGCAAATCCCGCAAGATCCCGATGAACGGACCCGTGTTCGATATGCTTCACGGGATGAGCCGGGCACCTGAATTTATCTTTGAGAACCCCCGAACCCAGACCTGCTACGCGAACTTTAAGACCGCATGGCAGGGAGTCTGCCAGCGGGCGGGTATCCGGGGCGTTAGGTTTCATGATACGCGACACACGGCCATAAGTCGGATGGTCGAGGCCGGCGTGGATCTGGTCACCGTTTCCAAGATCGCGGGTCATTCCGACATCAATATGACGACAAGGTATGCCCACCCATCACCCGAGAACATGAGGGCGGCGGTTGCGAAACTCGGTGCATTTTTTGAAAATACCGGAAATAAAGCGGAGACCGTCGAAATCAGGCCCGCCGTATCTATAATAAAATCATTCAATTAGACCCATGAATAGGTGCTCTCAGGAGGCAGGACTCAGGGTGAAAGCATAGAAACCGCTCCCGACCCTGATCAGGAGGCGGTCGGCGGTCTGGCCCGCGAAGACGATCTCCGACGAGGACGCTTTCTGCTCACCCTTGTCCCAGATGAGGACCCCGCTTTCGAAGAGAACGCTCGAGGCCCACACGAGCGGGAGGTGAACCTCGGCCTCGGCGCCCACCGGAACCTGGGCGAACACCTGGAGAGCGTGCTCCGATCGTTCCCACCCGGCGTGAACTTCACCCTTGGTGGTGTGCAATTTGGCCGTGGCAAACGTCAGGCCGGACACGGGGTACGGCTTGATTCGAAACCGTCTCCATCCGGGGCTGAGACAGGACAGCCCGGCGATCACCCGGTACAACCAGGCGTCGATGCTGCCCAGCACGATGTGGTTGTGCGAATTCATCCCGCTCCCGGCGATCTTCTCCCATCGTTCCCAGAGCGTGGTGGCCCCTTCCCGGACCATGTAACCCCAGCCGGGATAGCTCTCCTGCGTGGCCACGCGGAGGGCCGTTTCGACGTGGCCGTTCTCGGTCAGGACATCGAGAAGGTACCGCGTTCCCAGGACCCCCGTGTCCAGGTGGGAATCATGTTCCTGGACAACGCTGTCGAGGAGCTTGCGGAGGATGCGGTCCCGGTCTATATCGGGTACCATGGCGAGGTAGAGGGGCAGGGCATTCGATGTCTGGCTGGACGTTTTGTCCGAGCTCGTCATCTGCACGGTGGCGTACCCGTCCGGGCCAAGGAAAGCCTTGTTGAAACTCATCCGGATGTCCTCGGCCCGCTTGGCGCAGGCGTGGGCGTCGTCCCGTTCCCCGAGGACCTCGGCCATGCGGGACAGAGCCACCATGTCGTGATAGTAGAACCAGGTTGAGGTCAGGGCCACGGGTGTTTTCTTGGGAGGAACGCTCCCCGGCGGACACCAGTCGCCGTACTTCCCCAGCTTGTCGATCAGGTTGTGGTGAGCCGCGCCGTTCAGGAAGCGAATGTACTTTTTCAGATGAGGATAGTGCTTTTCCAGGATCTTCCGGTCGCCGTAGTGCTGATAGACGAGCCAGGTCAATGTCACATAGGCCGAGCCCCAGGCCGGGTCGGCAGGATATGTCCGGGGGAGGTAGGGCGGGACGGCGTCGGGCAGACTGCCGTCATCCTGCTGGGCCAGGCGGATATCCTCCAAGAACTTGGCATAGAAGGCCGGCAGGTCGAAGTTGAACATGGCCTCCTCGGCCGAAAGGTGAGCATCGCCCAGCCAGCCCTGGCGCTCGTCCCTTTGAGGACAATCGGTGGGGATTCCCATCAGGTTCGACTGCTGGCTCCAGAGCACGTTCCTGTGAATGCGGTTGAGGAGCTCGTGCGAGCAGTGGAATTCACCCGTGGAGTCGGCGTCGGTATGGACGAAGCAGCCCTCGATGCTGTCCAGGCTGGGCACTCCCGGATGGCCGCTGACCTCGACGTATCGGAAACCATGGTAGGTGAAGCGCGGTTCGTACTTCTCCGGGCCGCCGCCCCGGAGGATGTAGGTGTCCTTGGCCTCGGCGTTCTGGTTGGGCGCCGTGTTCAGCGTGCCGTCCTCATTGAGGAGCTCGGCGTAGCGGATGTTGATCTCGGTCCCGGGCGGGCCCACGACCTTGAGCCTGACCCACCCGGAGAAGTTCTGGCCGAAATCAAAGATATAAACGCCCGGACCGGGGCTGGTGAGCTTCTGGGGCTTGATGATCTGCGTCACGCGGATGGGAGGCATCATCTCCGAGGCGAGGGCGGTCTCCTCGCGGAGGATGGCCGGGGACCAGGTGGAGTCGTCGAAGCGGGGGTCATCCCAGCCCGGCTTCTCCAGGCGGGCGTCGTAGGTTTCCCCGCAGAAAAGCCCGTTGCGCTGGAGGGGGCCCTCGGCGGTCCTCCAGGTTTGGTCCGTGACCACGGTCTCACGGGTTCCGTCCACGTAATCGACCTCGATCTGGACCAGGGCCTTGGGCGGACCGAACCCGTAGTTCCTGATGAAGAGGCCGTTGCCCAGGATAAGACCGACGGCGTTCAAGCCGGGGTTGAGGTTTTCCGTCAGGTTCTTTGTCGAGTACAGGGCCAGCCGGGAGTAATCGGTCGGGGCCGGGTCGAGAACGCGCCCCCCTATCTTTTCCCCGTTGACCCGGAATTCCCCCAGGCCCAAGCCCGAGACATACGCTCTGGCTCGCCGTATTCTGACGGCGTCCTTGACCCGGAACTCCTTTCTTAAATAAACGCCGAAGTTTTGAACGATATCGCCCGTGTATTCTCCGAGGAAGGTCGTTCCCTTGGTGCTGAAGGCCGTGCTCCGTGCGGGGCCGATCCAGGAAGCCTTCCAATCCTCCGGGTCGAGGATCCCCGTTTCGAAAAATGCGACATGGCTGTAGGGACTCTCTCCGCCGTGATGGTCCCACCACCGAACGCGCCAATAGGAGAGGGTGCTGCTCTTCAGGGTCAGTCCGCTGGCGGCGACCGAAAAATTATCCGGAGACTCACGCTTGCCGGAATCCCAGATGTCGCCCCGTTCGGCCCGCGCATTCTCCATCGTCGAACAGATGATGATCTGGAAGGCGAACTGGCCTTCGCCTCGCTTTTCATGCTTGAGGTACCAGGAAAAGCGGGGCAAGGGCGTATCAACGCCGACCGGATTGACACGGTATTCGCAGCGAAGTCTGTTGGGAGGCGCGAGAAGGTTTGGCATGATCCCCTCCATCACCGGGCCCCATGATGGCAAAAATCGATCAGCATGTCAATCGTGGGGCGGGAGGGAGAAGCCTCTAGAGACGGCCGGCTCTAGGATGTGGATTCGAGGCTGCCATTACTGGGCTTGATCATGTCGTCGACCACCTCTTCCAGGAAGAGCGTTTTGTTGCTCCAGATCCGGGCGATCAGGATGTTGTCCTTGAATTCATCGTTCCAGTGGAAGACCCGATCCCGGAGAGGGATGACCGCGGTCTGGACATCATACAGGGGGATGATCGAACTATTTTCGATGGCCAGCGGAACCCGCGTCTTGGCCAATGAGTCTCGGAACTTGGCCCGGATGTGGAAATTCTTGCCCGCCGAACCCGGATAGGAAGCGTCGAGGAGCATGGTCTTGGGATATATCTTTCGCTCATAGGCGAAGATGTCGCTCATCTGCCGGCCCACATCTTGGGGCACGCACAGGAACTGTCCCTGGACAGGGACCTTCCCCTCCGCTGTCGGAAAGATCATGGTCTTGCTTTTGCTCTTCTCGACTTCGAAGGCGATGTAGCGCGAGATGGCCACGTCCGGCGTGACTTCGAGAGTCACCTCGTAGCGGTCAAAGACCCCGCACGCCGTTTCTGCGAAAAGGGTGCACTTGATGCTTTCCGTTTTGTGATAATCGATCATGGTCTTTAAGCCCTGCCTATTTTTCTTTTATCATGACCCCGTCCAAGAGTCAACCCTGATATGACAAAAGATGAACGTCTGTCTGTGATCTGCACAGGGGCGGACAGGGGGCCTCGAGATGGCCTACAGGATTCCGGCGATTTCTCGGAAACGCTCGTAGGGCGTCGCCCAGGCTTGGGGATCGCGGGGCTCATAGGCTTCGAGAGCAAAGGAATTCCTCATGATCGTTCGGAAATCCTCCGCGGTTCGCAGCGCCCCCAAAGCCAGGGCCTGCCCGAGGATGTTCCCCGAGGCCGTGGCTTCCGCCGGTCCGGCCGTGACCGTGAGTCCCGTGGCTTCAGCGGTGAACCTGCAGAGAAGGGTGTTGCGTGAGCCGCCCCCGATAATGTGGATCGTCCTGACCGGCTGAGGAGAAACTCGGCGAAGCTGGTCAAGGACGCACCTGTACTTAAGGGCCAGGCTCTCCAGGATACAGCGGACAAAGTCCGGGACCGATTCCGGCTCGGGCTGGCCTGTTCGCCGGGCGAAACCTCGGATGGCCTCGACCATGTCGGCCGGGTTGAGGAACGCCTGGTCGTCGGGGTTGATGAATGTCCTAAAGGCCGGGGCCTGCTCCGCGGCCGCGACGAGCCCGGCGTAGTCGAGGGCCCGGCCTTCCGCGGCCTCCCATGTCCGGCGGCATTGCCGGAGCAGCCACAAGCCCGTCAAGTTCTTAAGAAAGCAGATTCGGCCGTCCACGCCGCCCTCGTTCGTGAAATTGAGCTCGAGCGCCCTGCGGCTGATGATGGGCTCAGGGGATTCGATGCCCATCAAGGACCATGTCCCGGAGCTGATATAAGCCCATTCGCCGCCCTGGGCCGGAACCGCGGCCACGGCCGAGCCGGTGTCGTGGGTCGCCGTGGCCACGACCGGCGTGCCTCTCCGTAGTCCGGTAGCGCCGGCCGTTTCATCCGAAACGGGTCCGATGACGGTCCCGGGCTCGAGGACCTCGGGCATCAGGCTCTCGGAGAGCCCCAGCGCAGCGATGAGCTCGCCGCTCCACGAGCGCTTTCGAGGGTTGTAGATCTGCGAGGTCGTGGCGATGGTGAACTCCGAGCGTCGCTGTCCCGTTAGGAGATAATGAAAGAGGTCGGGCATGAACAGCAGGCTCGCGGCGTCGGCGAGCCGTGGAGAGCGGTCGCGGACCATGGCCGCCAGCTGAAACAGCGTGTTGAAGGGCATAAACTGGACCCCGGTGAGGCCGTATATTTCCTCGCGCGGCATCCGCTGAAAGAAGTATTCCATGGCGCCCGCGGTCCGCGAATCCCTGTAGGTATAGGGAAGGCCGAGGACGCTCCCATCCTTGCCCAGCAAGCCGAAATCCACCCCCCACGTATCCACGGCCAGACTGTCGGGGCCGCCGCCGGTTTCATCGGCGCAGAGCCGGATTCCTTTCTTGACCTCTTCGAAAAGAGCGGGGAGGTCCCAGTGGTCGTGACCCAGGATCCGCACCGGGGTGTTGGCGAAACGATGGAGCTCCCGGAGCGACAGCCGGCCCTTCTCGAGCGATCCGAGCACGGCCCGTCCGCTCTCGGCGCCCAGGTCGAAGGCCAGAAGCCGAAGGGGATGCGTGCCCATGGCTTCCTTTATATATTGCCGTCCCGGATGATTTCAAGCCCGGAGCGAATGCCGGATGGGGGAGATCAGCCTTCCCGGATTCTCCCCGATGCGTTCGGACTGCGTGATTCCCTTGAAGAACAGCGGCCGGGACCCGGGTGGAAAAGAACTCGAAATTGTCATATCATCTTGAAGGATGCCCGTGGACGCCGCAGGGGTTAGGGCGCGTGAAAGAACGAAAGAATCGATGCTAAGGTCGCCATGAAGATCATCTCGGATTCGATCCAGTTCGCCACCCAGGGCTTTAACGACATCAAGGACTTGACCGGACCGTTGAGCCAGCGATTGGCCGCCAACCGCCTTCAGGACGGAGCCGTCACGGTCTTTGTCCCGGGCAGCACGGGCGGCCTGACGACCATCGAATACGAGCCGGGTGTCGTCGAGGATTTTTCCGAGCTCATGGAGCGCCTCATCCCCAGTGACAAGCCCTACCAGCACGATCGGAAGTGGGGCGACGGGAACGGCTTCTCCCACGTGCGGGCGGCTGTCATCGGGGCCTCGCTGACCATTCCCTTCAGCGAGGGCAAGCTGGGACTGGGCACTTGGCAGCAGGTCGTGTTCATCGATTTCGATAACAGGCCCCGAACCCGGACGGTCAGCCTGCAGTTCATCGGAGAGTGACGGGGGATCGACCGACGCATGGACATCAAGGACAAGCTGGAGCTCCTCAGGCGCGAACGTCGGGCTCGCGCCCGTTCGCGCACGGTCGAGGAGACCTGGCAGAAGATCGATCGCGAGAGCGAGCTCTCGGTCCGGGACAAGCTCCAGAAGCTCATCAACCTCACCGGCGGCACACCAGGCAAAGCCAAAACGGGCGTAGGGCTGGTTTCCGACGCTGATGAACGCCGCGGAGGCGAGCCCGTCCGGGTCTTCGAGAACACCTACAGCCTCAACAGCCGCTACGGCCGGACGCCGATCGGCCTCGGCCTGGACATCCCAAGCGACACGCTCTGTACCCTGAGCCGGAGCTCGGACTTCGAGGACCTTGACCTGTCCACGGCCCTTTTCTTCGACCTGGAGACGACCGGGCTCCAGGGCGGCGCCGGGACCGTGGCTTTTCTCGTCGGGCTGGGCTTTTACGATCAGGACAAGTTCCACGTCGTCCAATATTTTTTAGCGGACCGGAGCGAAGAGGAGCGGATGATCGATGACCTGGACCGCTTCTTCGCCGAGCGGGATTTCCGTTCGATTGTCACCTACAACGGCAAGTATTTCGACCTGCCCTTGCTCGAGACCCGGTTCGTCCTCAACCGCAAGCCTCTTCGGCTGAGCAGTCTGCCTCACCTCGATTTTCTGTTCGCCGCGCGCAACCTGTGGAAGCACAAGTACGAGAGCTGCCGTCTTTTTCACCTGGCGCGGGAGATCGTCCAGGCCGACCGCGCGGAGGACATTCCCGGGGCGGAGATCCCGGGCCGCTATTTCGAGTATATGCGCACGGGGGAGTTTTCGCTCATCGAGCCGATCATCTACCATAACCAGGAGGACATCCTGTCCTTGCTGGGCCTGGTCATCTCCGGGGCGACGCTCGTTTCGAAGAAGGGTGAGTTCCTGGACGAGGCCCGGGACGCCCTGGACCTGTATGGGCTGGGCAAGGTCTACGAGAGCGCCGGCGAGATCGAAAAGTCCGTCGAGTATTTCGAGAAGGCCCTGCAGGGCGAGCTGACCGAGGCCGTAGCGGGCATGGCCAAGAAAAAGCTGTCGGCGCACTTCAAGAAGCACGCACTCTGGGACAAGGCTGTTCCCATGTGGCGGGAGATGACCGCAAGCAACCAGCTTCAGAGCTTCCGGGAACTGGCCATGTATTACGAGCACAAGGAAAAGAACTACGCGGAGGCCCAGCGGGCCGCCGAGGAAGGGTTGGCTCTGGCCAGGGACCTGCATTCGAGCCTCGAGAGGGATTTCGCCCACAGACTGGACAGGTTGAATCAGAAGCTCAGTCGTCGGGGTAAAAAAGGCTGATCTCCATGGAAACGATCCGGGCAAGCTTCTGCCGCCGAGCCCGCCTCACGGGCCATGATGTCAACAGCAGCCTGGCCGACGCCCCCCGCTGGGGCGGAAAAGAACTGCGAGAAATCGCGGCTGAGAGTTGCATCCTGGCCACGGCCCGATTTTTTGCCCTAGAGCAAGCCAATGAAGCGCCGAAGCTCCTCAAGGCGGCCGGGGCGACGGCGCCGCGGTGCTGCGTTTCTTAAGCTGAATGAGCCGACATATTGGAATACGGGCCTTCCTCATTTTTTGCCTTTTTTTATGGGTCACCTCACTTTGCCCGGCCTCCCGAGTTCTCAGCGTTTGGGTTTGCGGCGATGAAGAATTCCGCCAAGCGGCTGACTGGAAAATCAAATCTGAACGGACTGTGCGCGCGACGTCGAAGGAACTCCTGCGTCTGTTCGATATCGGGCTCACCGTCGAAAAATTCGAAGCGTGGGAATCTCAGGACTCCTTGACCTCTCTTGACCTTTTGGCGGCCGACTTGGAGGCAAAGGTCAATAAAACGGAAACTGATGTTTTGCTGGCCTTCACGGCCCAAAAAACCTTAGACCAGAAATACGACGGCTACACCCTTGCCGGGCCGGGAATCATCGTCCTGAAAGAATCGGAAGAACCAGGCCGTTTGATTAGGGTCTTGAAACACGAGATGGGTCATCTCTTCGGCGGGGTGCACCTGGACGACCCGTCTTCTGTCATGGATTTCCTCGGCCGCGGGCTTGAATTCGATTCCATCACCTCGAGCCTCATCCGGCTGAATCGAGACCGGTCTTTCAATCCGGCTTGTTTCCCCATTCCCAAAGAGAACTGGCCGAAAGCCGTAAAAATCTATAAGAACATCATCGCCGCGACCAGGTTTTCAGAATTCCACGACGGCGGCCGGACCGGTGTCCCTCCGGCTGGATTCAAAGCCGCCGACTCATGCCTTGAAGACGTTCATCTCATTCTGGCTCAGATCTACACCGAGGATAGGAAATATGATGAAGCCTTGGCCGAATGCCAGAAGGCCCTGAAATTAAACCCGCTGAACCTGGTGGCCCTCAATCAGGTGGGCATCGCTTTGAGGAGAAAAGGCCAAATCGATCAGGCCATCGAACAATATGGGAAAGTCCTGAAAATCAAACCCGACTTGCCGCTCGTCTGGTATAACCTTGGGATCGCCCATTCCAAGAGGGGCGACCTAGAGATTTCGGCCGACTGTTACCGGAAGGCCATCGAACTCGAGCCCCACTATGCGGAAGCCTTGAGCAACCTGGGTGAGCTTTTCCTTCGTCAGGAGAAAGAGAAGGAAGCGGAAGTCCAATTCCGGCTGGCCATCTCCTACAACCCTGGATACGGACAGGCCCATGCCAACCTGGCCGAGGCGCTCTTCAGAAAGAACGACTACGCGCACGCTCTGGAGGAGGCCGACAAAGCCATCGCCTGCGACCCGGGCTTGCCTGGCCCCCATTGTCTCAAGGGGAAGGTCTTTCGCCAGCGCGGCGACGTAGACCAAGCGCTCCAAGAATTGGAGACGGCTGTCGCCGTAGACCCCTGGCATGAGTCGACTTACTACAATTTCGGCCAGTGCTATTTGGATAAGAATTCTGTCGAGAGAGCCAAGAAATATTTTGTGAAGGCCATTGAGATCAACAGCCGGTTTCCTGAAGCCCACGCCGGGCTCGGATATTGTCACCTCATCGCCGGCCAGGCGGACGCGGCCATCCAGGAATTGAAACTGGCCGTAGAATTGGGAGTTAAATCGACGATAGCATTTTTGAACTTGAGCAGTGCTTATTTGGAGAAGAATTCGCCGGGTCAGTCCATCCAGGAGGCGAACAAGGCTCTTGAGCTCGACTCTTCCTTCGCTCCGGCCTTTAACAACAAGGGCATCGCCTATTTTAAAATGGGTCGGACCGAGGAGGCGCTTGAGCAATTCAAAAAAGCCATCGCCCTCGACCCAAAAAACAAGGACGTCTTGCTGAACCTGGGGAACACCTATTTTGGGAGTGGCAGGCTCGACGCGGCTCTGGACTTTTATACCCAAGCCCTCCAAGGCGACCCGACAAACGCCCTGCTTCACAACAACCTGGCCGTCATCTACTTCCGCAAGGGTGAGTATCGATTATCCTGGGAGCACGTCCAAAAGGCGGAGACCCTGGGCTTCAAAGTCCATCCTGATTTTATCAAACAGCTCAAGGAAAAACTTAAGGAACTGTCCTCGACGCCGTCATGACGCCGAGTCTGAGTTCTTATCCCACCCTCTTCCAGAAAGAGGAACCGTGCCTCTTTTCACGAACACTTCTCAAAATTATGGTAACACCGTTATACCGGCCTCGTATTTCTTAAAGGCGCCGCGACGCGGGCATGATCCGGCGGAGAACCCGGTCCTTTTTTTTAACGAACAGGAACCTTAGGGCGGGAAATTCCGTATAATAACAGGACAATGGTTTTTTATATCATTCACATCCATCCCAGTTTTTTTCAGCCTATCTCTTTTCCCTCAAGGAGGCATGATGGCTAAAAAGATCTTGTCCGCAGGCCCCGTGCTCCTGTGCCTGGTTTTCCTCCTGATGTCCGCCGCCTATGTTGATTCAGAAGAAACCCTGCACAGAGTCTGGGCCGTCAAGGATTGTCGTGTGGTGACGCCCGGCAAGCCCGCCTTGCCCAAGGCGACCGTGGTCATCCGCGACGGGCTCATCGAGTCCGTCGGCCCGACCGTGGCCGTGCCCGCCGATGCCGAGGTCATCGACGCCGGCAAGCTCACCCTCCATCCGGGTCTCATCGACGGTTTGGGCCAGTCCCTTCTCAAACTACCCGAAGAGAAGTTCGACCCGGCCAAGTTCTATTCCGGTGAGTTCACGGACAAGGACCGGGGCCTGACCCCGGAGCTCAAGGCCTTTGACTTCATCACCCTGGGCAAGTCGACCCTGGAAAAATATCACAAGCTCGGCCTGACCGCCGCCCAGGTCATTCCCGGCAAGGGTGTCTTCTCCGGACAGGCTTCGCTTTTTTCTCTTAGCTCTGAGGACAAGAACAAGGCCCTCATCCTCAAGGATACCTGGCTCGGGTTGGGCTTTTCGCCCGCGTCCTTCATGGTCTATCCGAATTCGCTGATGGGCGTCGTGGCCTTGCTTCGCCAGGAGTTCGCCGACGCCTCCCGCTTCGGCTTGAACACATCACTCTGGAAGAAGGAGCCCAAGGGCCTCAGCCGGCCCTCCTACAGCAGCCGTTGGGACGCCCTTCGGGATTATGCTTCGGGCAAGAAGCCCGTTGTTTTTTTCTGCAATAACCAGCACGACATCCGGAGGTCGCTCGAGCTCGCCTCGGAACTGAAGCTGGACTATTTTATCTGCGACTTGGGCAGCGAAGCCCAGATGATGATTCCGGAATTGAAAAAAGCCAAGGCCCGGGTTTTGTGCACGCTGGCCTTCAAGGCCCCGGCGACGAGCCTCCATGCCCAGATGGGCAAAGCCGAGAAGGAAAAAGCGGAAAAAGAGATCTATCCCAAGAACCCGGCCCGCCTGGCCGAGGCCGGAATTCCGTTCGCCTTTTCTTCGCTCGGCACGGACGACCCCCAGAGCTTCATGGACGGCATCCAAAAGGCCCTTGACGCCGGGCTCAGCCGGGACAAAGCCCTGGAAGCCTTGACCGTCACTCCGGCCGTGTTTCTGGGCCTTGACAGGGTCCTGGGCGCGGTCGAGGTCGGGCAGATCGCCAACCTGGTCCTGGTCGAGGGCGATCCGCTGGCCAAGGAGCCGAAGGTCAAGTATGTTTTTGCCGACGGGCAGCAGTTCGATTTCACCAAAGCTAAGATCGCGGAAGGGGAGAAGCCGACGGTCAACATCTCCGGCCGCTGGGAGTTCAATATTCCCGGGGCCGGGCTCAAGCTGACCGTGGACTTCACTCAGGAAGAAGCCAACCTGTCAGGGAAGATGACAACGCCGTTCGGCGCCTTCGATTTCACGGGCGGCTCCGTTTCGGCCAACGAGATCTACTTTGAGATGAACATCAGCGTCGGCGGGGAGGACATCGACCTTTATTTCTCAGCCACCGTGACCGGCGACACGATGCGCGGCACGGCCGTTCAGGGCACGCAGGGCTCGATGGAGTTCACCGGCAAAAGGAATCCTTCCTGATGCCGCGGAGGAAAACATGAACAAGAAAGTTATTTGCCTCGGCCTGGTCGGGCTGTTGTATGCCGCCGGGTCGCTCTTGGCCGCGCCGCCTGCCGAAACGCGACTCCTGCTCAAGAACGGGCATATCATCCCCATCGCCGGCGAAAATTTCGACGGCGATATCCTGATCGTGGGAACCAAGATCGCCCGGCTGGGCAAGGATCTGCCCGTTGCCCCCGGCACCGAGGTCATCGACCTCAAGGGGCAATGGGTCATGCCCGGCATCATCGATTCTCACTCCCATATCGCCATCGAGGGCAGCGTGAATGAGATGGGCGATCTCATCACGGCCGAGGTCGATATCCGGGATGTCATCAACCCCGAGGACATCAACATCTATTACGCCCTGACCGGCGGCGTGACCTCAATCCACACTATGCATGGCTCGGCCAACCCCATCGGCGGCCGGGGCGTGGTCCTGAAGCTCCGGTGGGGGGCGAGCGCCGAGGACCTGATCTTCAAGGGCGCGCCTTTGACGAGCAAGTGGGCCTTGGGTGAGAATCCCAAGCAATCCAATGCCGTCATGCCCGGGAAACAGCGCTATCCCAAGACCCGCATGGGCGTCGAGGAGTCCATCCGGGCCGAATTCGAGCAGGCCAGGGACTACATGAAGCGGTGGGAAGCCTACGACAAGAAAGTGAGTGAGGCTAAAGGCAGGAAGGACGCCGTCCTGCCTCTGCCGCCCCGGAAGGATTATCGGCTCGAAGCCGTGGCCGACATCCTCCGCGGAAAGTACTGGGTCCGCTGCCACGCCTATCAGTCCGAGGAAATGGCTTCCATCATCCGGCTGTGCAAGGAATACGGGGTCAAGCTGGCGGCCTTTGAGCACGGGCTGGAAGGCTATCGCATCACGAATGAGCTCAAGGAGAACCGTGTGGCCGTTTCGACCTTCGCCGATTTTTGGGCCTACAAGTGGGAAGCCTATAACACCATGCCGCAGTCCGCGGCCCTGATGGTCAAGAGAGGCGTCGTGGTGGCGCTTAACTCTGATGACCCGGAGCGGATGCGCCATCTGTTCCTGGACGCAGCCAAGACGGTGCGCTTCGGAGGCTTGACCGAACTCGAGGCGCTCAAGACCATCACCATCAATCCGGCCATCATCATGGGCATTGATAAGTACACGGGCACTCTTGAGGCAGGAAAGGATGCGGATATCGCCGTCTTCAACCGTCACCCGCTCGACCCCTACACCGTCTGCCAAATGACCCTTGTCGACGGAAAGGTCTATTTCGACCGGGCCAAGTACCTCGATGACCGCCGGAAGGCCGAAGAGGCCAGGAAGAAGGCGGCCGAAGCTCCCAAGCCCAAGGACAAAAAGGACTGAGGAAGGGATGACCATGAAAAAGATAATTGTTCTCGTCATCATCGTCGTCACCCTGGCGGTGCTGTTGTTTGCTGGCCCGGATGGCGACCAAGCCGCCCGGGCGATCCTGATCAAGAACGCGACCATCGTCCCTGTTGTCGGGGAAAAGCTTGAGCCGGGCCAGCTCCTTATCCTGGACGGCAAGATCGCCGGCTTGGGCAAGAACCTGACCGCGCCCGAGGGCGCCCTGGTCATCGACGCCGAGGGCCAGTTCGTCTATCCGGGGTTCATCGACGCCTACAGCCATTTCGGGCTGTCGGAAATCGGGGCCATCCCCAGCACGTCCGACGTCCGGGAGATGGGCAAGGAGAATCCCGAGCTGCGCGCGGCCTGGGCCATCAATCCTGCTTCGGTCCATTTCGCCACGAGCCGCATCAACGGCACGACCTCGGCCCTGGTCGCGCCGAGCGGCGGGACGTTCCCGGGCCTGTCGGCCATGGTCCGCATGGACGGCTGGTCTTTTCAGGAGATGGCCCTGAAAGAAGTGGCCACGTCCCTGATCAATTTTCCCATGACCCCGCGTCCGGCGGGCGGGGAGGGCGGCGGCCAACAGCAGGAGAGCAAGGTCGACGTCACCTCCAAGCTCGTGGACAAGATCAAGGATTATCTCAAGGAGGCTCGGCGCTACCTCAGTTTGAAGAAAGCGGCCGCAGCGGACCCTAAGCTCACCCCGCCCGAGATCAACCCCAAGTACGAGGCATTGGCTCCGGTGCTCGACGGCACCTTGCCCGTCATTATTTCCGTCGAGAAGGACAAAGATATCGAACTGGCCCTCAAGTTCGTCAAGGAAGAGAAGCTCAAGGCGATATTCCGAGGCTGCAGCCAGGGCTTCAAAGTCGCGGACAAGATCAAGCAGTCCGGGATTCCGGTCATCATCGACTCCTTATATGTCGGCCCTTCGGACCCGGAGGACGGCTACGACGCTCCCTTCCGGAACGTCGTGGAGCTGGCCAAGGCCGGGGTCATGATTTGTTTCTCTTCGGGAGACGACCCGGGCACGGGCAAAGACCTGACTTACCACGCCGCCCGAGCCGTGGCTTACGGGCTCGACCCTGCTGAGGCCATCAGGGCCTTGACCATCAACCCGGCCAGGATCTTCGGGGTCGAGGCGCGCCTGGGAAGCCTGGAGGTCGGCAAGGACGCGGACCTGTTCATCACCACGGGCGACCCGCTCGACACCCGGTCGGAGGTCAAGCACCTGTTCATCGGCGGCCGGCACATCGATATGAAGAACTATTGGGATAATCTTTACGAGAAATATAAAGCAAGACCTATTAGATAGGGAATTTGTTCCACTGCGTCATGGCGAGCCCCTCTTGGGGCGTGGCCAACTCCCGCGCATCATCCCTGCTGGGGATGGAGCGCTCCGCGAACTAGCAGGTCATCGCGAGCGGCTCCCGGCCGTGTGGCGACCTCACCGCCCTCCGATTGTCATCACGAGGAGTCTCGCTCTTGCGAGACGACGTGGTGATCTCACCGCCTTCAATATTTTAAATATGGCCAACTCCCGCTCTACGTCCTTTATGTTGACAGAGGGTGTCTATAAGCCTAGGTCATCCTAAGCCGACCCCCCTGGGTCGTTGCGAGACATCGAAGATGTCGTGGCAATCTCCTCCGTATTCCCTCTTTTCTCATCGCGATGCGCTCCCCTGCGCATAGAGAGGCCGGCCCCTTTTTATTTTTTCGAAGTTGCGTCTGCCGATGAATCGTCCTATCCTAATCTCTGAATTTTCGCAGAGGAGCTGTGGACATGGGTCGAAGTCGGACGCCCTTCTTACTGGTCTTGAGCTTCGTCCTTACGCTGTATGCTTCCGTCTCGGCCCAGGTCAGCGGCCTTGTCTCGGACCCGGAGCTCAAGCCGTTCATCAAAGCCCAGGTGGAATTCTCCGTCCCTGATTCGAACGCATTCCTTCCGCGCCGCTACGACGTATCTTCTTTGGGAACGTTTCATATCGACCCCGGCCCAAGCCGCTTGTTCAGCCTGAACTTCACGGCGGCTTTTTGCGAACCTCTGGCGGTCATGATCTATCTTCCGAAACCCGAGCCGATTAAGCTCGACGTCAGGCTCAGGCCCTATGCCTGGGTGGACGACTATAAGGATGTCAGGGTTATCGGGGACTTTAACAGGTTTTCCCGCGAGTCGGGCGCGGTATCGCTCCGTGCGCTGTCGGACGGGACCTATTTTGCCGACGTCAGCACTTTGATCGACGGAAAGATGAGCTATCGCTTGACCGGGCTCGTCCGGGATAGCCCGCTCTCGGTTCCCGGAACTCACGCGGACGAAGTTAGCGTGGACGGGGACGGCCGCTTTGCTTCCATGCTGTTCGTCAAGCCCGGCCGGGTCAGGATCCTCTTCGACCCGGCCGAACTGCCCACTGCCCGGGGAAAAGCCGAAGTTATCTTCGACCGTCCGGATTCGACGACGGCCAAGGTCGCCTCAGCTTATGCCGGGCTCATAAAACGGGCCCAGGATTTTCTTTTGGCTTCCTCGGCTTTTCGTGGGGCCGGCCACGACACGCGGGACCTGCATTACGACTGGTCGGCCGAAGTGGCCAAGCTGAGGAAACAGCTCGAAGTTGAAAAGAACGAGGCGGTCCGGCAGGTCCTGTGGATCGCTCTTCTCGACCTGGGCAGGCTCGGCAGCCCGGAAGTCGATAAACGGACCGCTCAAAAAGCCTTGAAGGAAATCCCGCCCGAATCTGAGCTCTGGCAGCTCGCCGGACAAAACCTTCTCTTTGATACGATCGGGCTCGCGGGCGGCCTCGACCGCTACGGCGACTATTTTCGGAAAGTCATCACTTCCAACCCTTCTCGTCTGGTCAGGGCTTTCGTGCTGGAGCGGGCCTATCTCGCCGCACGACAGGAAAAAGACCTGGCTAAGTCCAGGGAATACTACGCCATGCTCACCGAGAGCTATGGAGACCTGCTTCCGGCCCAGCGGGTCCGGGCGACACCGCCCGAAACACGATTCGCGGCCGGCCGGTCGATGCCGCCGTTTTCGTTCGCCGCGCTCGACGACCCGAAGCAAACCCTGACTCCGGAGACGTTCAAGGGGAAGTGCTACCTCATCGATTTCTGGGCGGAGTGGCACGGCCCCTGCGTCGCGGAGATGGACAACCTTCACAAGCTCCATGCCGCCTACGGCCCGAAGGGGTTCGAGATCGTGAGCGTTTCCTTCGACAAGACGCCGGACGACGTCAGAAGATTCCGCGGCGAGAAATGGCCCATGCCCTGGCGACACGCCTTCCTGGGGATGGAGGAATTCGGCGCCGGAAGCAAGACATCGGAATACTTTGAGCTCACGGAGATTCCTCACGGCATCCTCGTTGACCCGTCGGGCCGGATCGTCGCGACGGGGGACGAGGCCCGAGGCGCGAAGCTTGCTGAGAATCTGGCCAAGCTGTTCGGTCATTGATCTATCCGGAACCGGGGACCAAGCCCGCGGGCGATTGAAAAAAGAGCAGGGTTAGGGTATATTGCCTTTGCCCGGCAAGGGCTAGAGGACTGTCGCCATCACCCGGGCTCAAAGGAAAAATCATTCGCGGAATTCATTGATAATGAATGGTGCGGGCCTGTAGCTCAGCTGGATAGAGCGCCTGACTACGAATCAGAAGGTCGCAGGTTCGAATCCTGTCGGGCCCGCTTGCTTCTTCTATAAGTAAATCCAGCAAATACGAGGAGATTCTTTGCGGCCTGGGCCAAGTCCGAGGCATAGCAGGATGAAGCCAAAAGTAGCCAAAAATAACCCTGAACCCGTCACAAAACTGCCACAAGATTTGTAAACTTACATCGGAATAGTAGAGTTTAAAAATGAGGGATGAGGCGAACGGTCATCAAAATTCTTTTAAAGTACCGCCGCAAATCCCCGGACGTAAGTCCGTGGATGGAGTGGGTTCCGACGGAGTCGGACATGCGAAGCATGCACGGGAGGATTCCCCGGACGTGAGTCCGGGGTTTGGATTCAATGGTGGGGGGCCGTCAAGGTTTTAAGTTGCGCTTGAGAAGCTATGGGGCAATCCAAAAGATTTAGGAAAGACCCCGCCTGAATTATATCCTCTCAACAGTGATTTTTACTTTCTCGCCCTTTTTCAGGTCTTCTGAGGGCCTGAATGTGATTTCCTTCATCTTTTCTAAAAACTCGACTTTTAGTGAAACCTTCATGTCCTCTGTCTTCTTGGCATCACCAGTCATTTCAGATGTACCTTCACCAATTTTTACTGTCATTTTAGATATCTCCTTCTTGTTAGTCAATCCAGCCCCTCACCCAATTTGTTATATTCCTTTGGCCGGAGAACTCGATGTGTCTACTTGGTGACTTTGACGGAAACCGCTTCGTAAACGCCTTCGGCCGTCGTCTTGTACTCGACGTTGACCTCGTTGCCCTTGACGATCTTATCCAGACCGATCGTCTCACCCTTGGCGTTGTACAAGGTGGTCGTGGCGACGACCAGGAAGCTCATCTTGGTGTTGGCCTTGTTGACCACTACGATCTCAGACTTCGTGCCCTTGGCGGGATCGGCCATGGTCACGGAATCGACCGTCCCGATGAAGGTCGTGAGGACGGGCTTCTTAGCCGGGGCCTGAGTTCCCTGCGCCAGGCTGAAGGAGATCAGCCCGAGGACCATAAGGCCTCCCAAGAGAATGGATAATGATTTTTTCATGTGATTCAACTCCTTTCACGCCCAAGTATAGAGAAAGGAGGGTTAGAAGACGGTTAGAGGAACATTAAGTTCCTCTAATATTTTCTTGGAACAGACGGGTCCCCGGAAACCGCGGAGAACCTGGCCGGGGGCCGGATGGGCAGGAACATATCGAAACAGGTCCCCCCGCCAGCGGCTGTCGAGACCTCTATCCGGCCCCCATGAGCTTCGGCGATGGCCTTGGCGATGGACAGGCCCAGGCCGAAACCCTTTTCCCGGCCGTGCCCCTGGCCCCGGAAGAACCGGCCGAAGATGCGCGGCAGGTCTTTTTCCGGGATCCCCGGCCCCGTGTCGCGGACCCTGATCTTGACCCACTCCTCTTCCCGGACGACCTCCACCTCGACCTCTCCGCCCGGCGGCGTGTACTTGATGGCGTTGTCCAGGACATTGAGAAAAAGCTGCCGGAGCTTGACGGAGTCCCCCCGGACGTTCGTTCCGTCCTTCGACTCAAAACGGACGGATATGCCTTTCGGCTCGGCCAGGACCCGGATGTCCTCGACGCATTGGGCCACCAGCTCTCCCGCCTCCAGGTCTTCCTCGTCCAGAGCGGCGACGCCCTTTTCCAGTCTGGCCAGGACGAGGAGGCCCCCGACGATCCTGATGATCCGGTCAATCTCCTCCAGGCTGCTCTTCAGGACCGATTCGTACTCCCGGGCCGAACGCATCCTCTTCAGCGTCACCTCCAGCTCTCCCTTGAGAACGGCCAGCGGCGTCTCGAGCTCGTGGGTCAGGTCTTCGATGAAGAGCCGCTGCGACGTGAAGGCCTGTTCGAGTCTGATCAGCATGTCGTTGAAGGTGTCGGCCAGTCTTCGGACCTCGTCCTTCGACTCCGGGAGAGTGAGCCTCAGACGCAGGTTCTCTCCCGTGATCGCGTGGATGGTCTCGATCATGCGATTGATGGGCCGCAGGGTCACCCTGGCCATGATGGAGCCGACGACCCCGCTCAGGACGACCGCGATTGGGAAGAGGATGAAGACGATGAGCCTGAAGTCCCTGAACAGGAAATCCAGGGAGGTAAGGGGGCTCAGGACCCGGACGATATAGGCGACCCTTTGATTTTCGACAACGGGGATGGTCAAGGCCCTCAGGGAGACCGGGTTCCCCGAGGCAGGGGCGGCCGGGGAGTCGTCGAACCGCTTCCTGCCCCGGAGGACAGAGCGGAAGACGTCGGGAGGGAGGCTGTCCATTTCCGGCATGGTCTTGGACGAGACGATATGACCTCCCTTGACATCGAAGATCTGGACGATGATGTCCAGAAGTTCCGGGTCGTCGGTCCTGTCCATGACCCAGCGTTGGGCGATCTTGACGAAGTTAGCGTTGTCGATTTTGCTGAGAGACCCGGCCATAATCCCGCCCCCAGCCGCTTCCAGTTTCTCCGCTTCCCAATAAGTGTTCAAGGAATCCGCGACACCCTGGGTCCGGGATTCCAGCAGTTTGTCGATGTCGTCGTTCAGCATTCGTTCGAGGTCGCGGAAGAGGACGAAACTGAGCAGGGTAAGGGACAGGAGGAGGATCACCATGTAAAGGGCGATGATCCGGACGCGGACGGACCTCAAGACACGCATCTTAGCCCTCGATCACGTAGCCGCGGCCCCGGAGGGTTCGGATGAGCTTGTCGGGAAAGGCCCGGTCGATCTTGTTGCGGAGGTAGCTCATGTAAACGTCGATGACGTTGGTGAAGGTGTCGAAGTTAACGTCCCAGACATGTTCGGCGATCATGGTCCTGGTGACTGCAGTCCCGACGTTCCGTATCAGGTACTCGAGGAGAGCGAACTCCCTGGCCGTCAGCTCGATCTTCCGTCCGGCGCGGAGGACCTTGTGGGTCAGGAGGTCCATCGTGAGGTCGGCCACCTGGAGCTTTGTCGGCGAGCCCGCTTCTCTCTTCCGGAGCAGGGCCCGGACTCTAGCCAGAAGCTCCTCGAAGGCGAAAGGCTTGGTGAGGTAATCGTCCGCCCCAGCGTTGAGGCCCTGGACCTTGTCCCTGACCTTGTCCCTGGCGGTCAGGATGAGGATCCGCGCCTCGTTGCCCTCGGCCCGCAGCTTGCGGCAGAGGTTGAGCCCGTCCAGGTCGGGGAGCATGAGGTCGAGGATGACCAGGTCGTAGTCCTGGGTGGAGGCCAGGAAATAGCCCTGCTCTCCGTCGGCAGCCACATCCACAGCGTAACCTTCTTCCTTGAGCCCCCGTTTGAGAAACGCAGCGATCTTGCCTTCGTCCTCGATGATCAGTATCCGCATCATTGACCTCGAACCTCGCCTCTTGTCCTCCTCTCATTCTGGAATATCCTCCCGCCGGCGTCAGCTTTCCTCGATGCTATTTCTTCTCCTGGGGTTTTTCGTACGTGAAGGCCTTGAGAAGCTCCAGCGGCAGTGGGAAAACGATCGTGGAGTTCTTTTCGGCGGCGATTTCGGTCAGGGTGCCCAGGAAGCGGAGTTGAAGGGCCTGGGGATTCTGGGAAATGATGTCGGCGGCCTGGGTGAGCTTGCCGGCGGCCTGGAATTCGCCCTCGGCGTGGATGACCTTGGCCCGCCGTTCCCGTTCGGCCTCGGCCTGCTTGGCGATGGCCCGGAGCATGTTCTCCGGCAGGTCCACCTGCTTCATCTCGACGAGCTGGACCTTGATGCCCCAGGGGTCGGTGTGCTGTTCGATGATCTCCTGGAGGCGGGCGTTGAGCTTTTCCCGCTCCGAGAGAAGGTCGTCGAGCGGCACTTGGCCGAGGACGCTCCGCAGGGTCGTCTGGGCCAGCTGGGAGGTGGCGTAGATATAATCCTGGACCTCGATCACGCACTTGAGCGGGTCGATGACCCTGAAGTACAGGACGGCGTTGACCTTGACCGTGACGTTGTCCTTGGTGATGACGTCCTGCGGCGGGATGTCCATCGTGATGAGCCGCAGGCTGATCCGGACCATGCGGTCGATCGGGGGGAAGGACCAGGATGAGACCCGGGCCCTTGGGCTTGGAAAGACCCGGCCCAGGCGGAAGATGACGCCCCGCTCGTATTCCCTGAGGACCTTGATGGAGTTCAGGATGTAAAGAACGATGACGCCGATGACGATGATTGGATAAGTGATCATGGTTTCTCTCCTTGCGGAGGCCCAGAGCCTCCCGATATTTTTCTGGGTCAGGCTTTCCTGACCCGGACCTTCAGCGTGTCCAAGACTGCGACGACCTTGACCTTCTCGCCCTTAGCCACGGACTCTGAGGTGGACCCCATTCTTTGGACAGTTGAGAGGCCATCTGAAGGTGCATCGGTGGCCTGCCGACTTGGCTCATTATAGTTCTTTCTTTGACTCGAAGCTAGTTTTCGCGAGAACCCCGGATAATCGGCTTCAGCAATTGACTTAGATCGACGATCTCGAGTTGACCTATATCAAACCACGCTCCCCGCAGTTGCCAACTCAGGAGCTGTCCCAAAATGGATTTCATGCGGAGTCCTATAGCCCAGGGTCTCATGCGAGCCGCTCTTCGTTGCAGAACCGAAAGTGGCCTGCCCCCTTTAGATCGGTCCAGGTATAATGGGAAAAAACCTGGGAGTTGGAGGCCAGGGTGGTGATAGAAAACTGGCGGAGAGAATATAACCAATGCCGGCCTCACAGCTCTCTGGGCTATAAGCCTCCGGCGCTGGAGACCTTAAAGCTTGAAAATCTCACTTTAGAGGTAGTACAGTGACTGAGGGCAGGTCAGTTCGCGCCCTCGGATCTCGAGGCCGCCCTCATCGAGGAGAACCTCTAAACTCATGGAAAATGCCATCCTCGTCAACCTGGCCGTCTCGGCCCAGGAAAAAGCGGATGCCGAGGAATCCATGACCGAACTGGAAGGCCTGGCCCAGGCGGCCGGCGCCCGCGTGGTCAAGAAGGTCTTCCAGGTCAGGCCGCGCATCAGCCCGCGGTCCTTCGTCGGCAAGGGCAAGGTCGAGGAGGTCCACAACCTGGCCCAGAAGCTCAAGGCGGACACTCATCATCTTCGACGACGACCTCGCCCCCTCAGCAAAGGAACCTGGAAGACAGCCTGGACCGCAAGGTCATCGACCGGACCCAGCTCATCCTCGACATCTTCGCCCAGCGCGCCCACACGCCGAGGGCAAGCTCCAGGTCGAGCTGGCGCAGCTCGAGCTACCTCCTGCCGCGCCTGGCGGCACGGCGACGCACCTCGTCGCGGCTCGGCCGGCGGCATCGGCACGCGCGGCCCGGGCGAGACCAAGCTCGAGATCGACCGGCGCCGCATCCGCGACCGCATCGCGCAGCTCAAGCGAGAGCATCGAGGCCGTCAGCGCGGCGCGACGCGGCCAGCGCCGCAGCCGGAGCAGCGCGCATGCCCGTGGTCTCCATCGTCGGCTACACCAACGCGGGCAAGTCCACCCTGCTCAACCCCCTCACCGGCGCCGACGTGCTCGTCGAGGACAAGCTCTTCGCCACCCTCGACCCGGCCAGCCGCCGCCTGCGCTTCCCGCCGGCACGAGAGTCGTCCTCACCGACACCGTCGGGCTTCATCCGCAAGCTGCCGGCCGAGCTCGTCGCCGCTTCCGCGCCACCCTCGAGGAGCTCGACGAAGCTGACCTGCTCCTCCACGTCATCGACACAAGCGCGCCGAACGCCGAGACTCACACTGAGGCCGTGGAGAAGATCCTGGAGGACATCGGGGCCTCGGACATCCCCCAGATCCGGGTTTATAACAAGATCGACCTCCTGCCCCATAAGAACGACCTCCTGGCCCTCAAACTCCGGACGGCCCGACACGGACCGCATCTTCGTGTCGGCTAAGACCGGGGAGGGCGTCGAGGCCTTGAAGGCCCGGCTCCGCACCCTGCTCTTCCAATCGCGGAAACTCTTCTACCTGCGCTTGCCGGCCGAAGACCGGGGAGTCCTCGAGGCCCTGGCCCGCAAGGCGCTCATCCTGAAAACCCAGGAATCGAACGGCCAGCTGGATGTCCGGGTCATCGCCGCCCCGGAATCGCTCACGGACTTCGGTCCCTATCTTCAAGGAGGAGAGGAAGACAGAAAATCCCAAAAATAAGCCTCGCCGTCTGTCTCACGCTTCTCCTGGGGGCCTGCGCCACCATTACCAGGAAGCCGCCGGGCTGGAAGTGAAGCGGGGGACGCCCACCGGGCGGTCCAGCGCCCTCGATCGAGCGCTGGGCATCTCGCAACCGGAGGTTTTCAAAACAGCTAATCCAGGGAGGGCAATTCACGAGCCCGGACTTTACGGGCCGGCTCGAAGCGAAGGGCATACGGATTTCGATGGACGGACGTGGCCGGGTGTTCGACAATATATTCTATCGAGTCGACTCTGGCGGATGGTGAAGTACGAGGAAGCTATCTTCAACGCCTACGAAACGGTAGACGAGGCGCGAGGGCGTTTGGCGAGCTACTTTGTCTTCTACAACACGGAGCGGCTTCCATTCATCGCTCGGTTATCGGACGCCCCGGGAGGTTTATTTCGCTGGATCGGCTGATGAGTTTTACCTCGCCGGGGCTGAGAGTTTGACATGAAGCGTATGGAGATAGTCGTTCCTCGGGCATCCTGGGAGTGATGTTTTTTCGGACGACGTGGAAAATCCGCTCATTCCGAGCGGGCCGCGTTCAAAGAGGCTCCGGAAGGAGCCCGCGGTCGTCACCTTCGCCCCCTGTCCAGTTTTTGGGGGGAAGTTCATGAATCCCTTCTGCTGGCCACGAGGGAATAGGACCGCCGGCTGGGCAACGATGTCAAGAAATCCTCGGGCACAAGTCGCTCGCGATGACGCTCCGTTATCTCCATGCGTCGAAGGACAATGAGCGGCGGGGCGGTCGAAAAGCTCACCGGGGTCCTTGACCCGACCGGCCAAAAAGCCGAAATCAAGCCCGAGACGGCTATTGAGTTTAAGCCTGCGGTTCCCTTGAAGCTGGCACATTGAGGAAGTCTTCCGAGAAGGTAGAAACAAGATGATAAGAGAACATGGCTTGCCCCTTTCTTGGCTGGAGGCGGAGCATGCGGTCAGAGAAAAACGATACAGTGAGGCCGAGACGATTCTGCGATCATCCTGAAAATCATGCGCCGATCCCATAGAAAGACACTTTGCTTATAATGTGCTTATCGATTTGTATTACAAGCTGAGAGACGCAAGGAAAGACGCTCTCGAATTGTGCGTCCGCTATTGCAGGGAGGATATTGAAGCGCTTCCCGTCTTCATCGAAGCCTATAAGAAGACACAGCTGCCTGAAGATTTTCTCCCAGAAATTCCCTCTGTCATCAGATTGGCGATAATCTATGAGAAAAGAGGTGAATATCAAGATGCAATAGACCTCTGCAATCAAGCGATTCATCTCGGGCTAGAACAACGCTATGAGTGGTATAACAAAACCTACGGCAAGAAAGAAGGATATGCCGAGAGAATAAAACGAATTCAAAATCGAATGAACAGGACAAATCCCAAGAATTCAAAAATTCGCCTAGGGGAGGGGAACGATGACGTCCTATGAATGCATTCAGCTTATCTCAAGTGGAGGCCTTGTGCTTGTGACCATTGGTCTTATTTATGTTACCTGGAAATATATGAAGCACACAGGTAAGATGGTCGATGAGATGCATGAGCAGTCCGGCCTGCTGAAAAGGAATATTGAGGCGAGCCTGGGGCCGATCATAGAAGCAAGCATAAGAAAAACAAATAAGGGTATCTTAGACCCTGTATTTGAAATCAATATCTTCAATAAGGGCGAGGGCCCGATACATCTTTTGAGAATTGATGCAAGATATGACCAAAATCCGCAAGTGACAAATGCGCTTCAAGACATGGACCTTGACGTCTGGATAAGCGGCGGTGAATCTTTTAGAAAAGAAACGACGGTTCTATTTTCCAAGCATTTCATGAATAAGGCTGATATAAAACTTCCGGCGAAAGTAATATTTTTTGTTACCTATGCTGGCAGGAAACGGGAGTGCTCACATATCAAAGGGCGATAACGTTCTCTGATTAGGATAATATCGAGCTACTGAGATGAAACGAAAAGGACGTCAAGAAGTCGCCACACGCGAGATGACGCCCCTCGCAAGCGGCTTGAAACAAAACAGTTAGACAGGCGGGGCATGACACTACGAATCAGAAGGTCGCAGGTTCGAATCCTGTCGGGCCCGCTTCCAATTCCCGCCTGATAGCCGCATCAAACAAGCAAATTGGCCCGGGTTTAGGTCCGTGTCCCGAGTCTCAGAATTACCCACAATTTAACCGAATTTAATCGCTTTGGGGCACAAACGGGGCACAACCCAGAAGACCAAACTTTGAGGAAAGGAAAAAGCAATTGTTCTCATGAACTGAATTTTTTGAAATTCCTAACACATTAAAATATTATGCAGGTATGCCAAATCAGATGTTCAGAGGCAGGATTCACAGTTATATAGAAGCAGCTATTAATCAATATCATGAAGCTAGCCTGATAAATCATCCAAATATGGTGGGGCAGATCAGAGAAATCGCCGCTAAGCAAATAATAGAACCGCTTTTGCCAGAGGATTTCAAGATTGCTAATAGGGGAAAAGTAACCGATCATGAGGGGCACCAATCAAGTGAAATTGATTTGTTAATTTATAGCATGAAAAAACTGCCTAGCATTATTTACGGTGATATGGCTTCTGCGTCGATTCCTCTGGTCCCGGCCGAGGCATGCTTTTATGCCATTGAAGTTAAGGGCAGACTTACCAAAGAAGATATCCGGAAATCAAATAAAAACGCCAAAAATCTTAGAGAAGGAATTGTTTATATCTCTGGGCAATATGATGCTGAAGACCGGGAGATCCAACATCAGGTGAACATCGTGGTTCCTATTTTGTTCGCTTTTGAGTCAGATGCTGAAGGAGATCCAGCGAAAGAATTTGAAAGAATAAAAACAACGTGCACTGAGGATGTAGGAGGCATATATTTTATAGCCGTCTGCATTATTGGCAAAGGCTACTGGTGGTTAGGGAGTGGAGCGGATCCCAGATGGATGTTTCATTCTCCAACTAACTACTATGATGAAGTCATTGATTTGGTTTCGGGAATCATAAACTCGCTCCATAAATCAGACAGCACGCGAGGTTTTCCGAGATTAGGAAGATATTTGATACTGCCAAATAGAGGGACTGCAATATAAATTAGCTATTGTTATATAGATCTTGAATATCCAGGGGGGATCTCAACGCTTCCTATCGACCTTACAGCGGCTCTAACATCGAGAAGAAAATTGAGACGCGTGGGATCGGCCGATTAGGCCCAGCCCCGGATCATGATATGATGACCGAGGGCGAAGACCTACACGTGGTACGCGGTAGACAACCAGGGCTGGACCGGGCTCGTCAAGGCGTCGATCTCGGGCGACGTGTTAGCGGCCGTGTGGGAAATCCAGGCGAAGGGGAAGACCTACAAGGTCCGGGGCACGCTGAAGGGGTTGGGTTCTGACCGGCTCACCTGGGTGCAAGAGTACTCGGAAGATGGGACCGCGTGGAAGACGTACCTCCACTCAACAGACACAAGGGTCAAGTCAAAGTAGACGATAGTGCCAGCCGGCTCCGCCATCTTCCTCAGTTTTTCTTTAACCACCGTTAAGCCAAGTTAGGCGAGCTTTAGGAAAATCTGTGGCATAGTTGTGGTATGGGGCGAAATCACTTTTTTGCCGAAGGCGGTGATGTCCCCTTTGGAGGTGAGCGACAAGATGAAAAGACCGAAAGGAAACGGAGATAAGAAAAGGCATTAATTTTGCGGCCGTCTCGGCCATCCTGATCGGCAATTGACAGGCAGGACGGGATATGCAAAGATGCGCGGGGAGAAGATGACCACGTTGTTCATAAAAACGAAAGGACGAGGTGCGCTGAAGCGGCTTCTTGTGGTTTGTGCCGGCCTTGCGCTCTTGGAGTGGCTCGTCGGCTTCCTCGGGAATACGTTCCTGTTTATCATCTATTGCCAGGTGGCTTTTCTGCTTCTTGTCGTTTTTCTCCTGATAACCGCGATCCTCTATCTCCCGAGCCTGCCGTATCTTATCCTTTTCTTCGCGGCGTACTATCTGCATAAGAACTGGCTCACCCTGGTCTTCGGCGCACTGTTCCTGATCGTTCTGGCAAGCTGGAAAACCCTTGACGCATCAGTCCGTTTCCGAAGAACCGCGTGGATCACTGCCGGGGCGCTCGCTTGCGTCCTGGGTTTGAGCCTGGTCTCCTTGCGGACGTCGCCTCCGTCCTCCGACTCCCAAGCCCGGAAGGCCAACCTCCTCAAATCCCTGCCCTATCTCGCCCATGTGGAAGAGGACAGCTACGAAGGCCAAACGGGGGTCATCCACTACGATCCGGCGGCCTGTGCCCCCGGTCTGAACCTTTACAATTCCTATTATTTGAACGGGGCCCGGCTTTGCGATATGTCGGGGAACGTCCTCCATTCGTGGCGTGTTGAGGGAGGGTCCCCGCATTGGCACTACGTCGCCTTGTGCGGCAACGGCGATCTCCTGGTCTGCGTCGAGAATGCCGAACTGGTGTGTCTCGATTGGAAATCCCGGATCCTCTGGAAACGACAGCTGAGGGTCCACCATGATGTCGTTCAGGCGGAAGACGGCGACATCTACGTCTTGTCCCGCGGCGAAGCCATAGTCCATCCTTTTCTTTTCTCCATGCCGATCATCAACGATTACATCGAGATCTTTTCGAGTCACGGGAAATTGAAGAAAAGGATCTCCCTTTACGACATCCTCAAAAAGCAGGTCTCATGGGCGGACTTCGTCGCGGTCCGGCGCCATATCATCAAACCGCGGGAATTCATGTCGTGGACCCTGAAACGGAAGCAAGAAAGCCGGGACATCCTGCCCCTCCGGAATCCCTTCGATATTTTTCACAACAACACCTTGACGATCCTGGACCGCGACATCCCCGGAGTATGCCGGAAGGGCGACATCCTGATCTCCGCCTGCCATAAGAACCTCATCGGGATCGTCGACGTCCGGAAGGAAGAGCTGGCCTGGTCCTGGGGGCCCGGGGAGCTCGATGCCCAGCACAATCCGACGCTCATGGAGAATGGCCATATCCTCATCTTTGACAATGGCCGGGCACGGGGTCACTCGCGGCTGGTCGAGCTCGACCCTCTCACAAAAAAGATCGTCTGGGAATACGGGTCACTCCTTGCTGAAAAATTCTTTTCAAGTTGGGGAGGGGCGGCGCAGAGCTTGAAGAACGGGAACACTCTGATCACGGTCACCGGCAAAGGGCGGGTGATAGAAATCGACCGGCACAGAGCGATCGTCTGGGAATTTCTCAACCCACAGAACGGGAAAAAGGGCAAGAGAGCGACCATTTACCGCATGACCAGAGTTGACGAATCTGGCCGGATTTCTCGGCTCCTGAGGGGCACGCCGGAGCCTGGGACCTGATCTTTGTCGGTTTATGAACGGCCCAATATCTAAGCAAGGGCTGATACACTGATCGGGGACAAGTCGACCCGCCCAAAGCGCCCTTCTACGAATCAGAAGGTCGGAGGTTCGAATCCTCTCAGGCCCGCTTGCTTCTTCCCCTGATGGTTCTGAAGAACCACGCGTGAAAAGGATTTTCTCCTGGTTGATGGAACCACGGCCAATCCTCCTAAAATGCGGTGGCTTTTCAGCAAAAACCCTGATATATATATCCTCGATATTTATCTGTCCGGCAGGGAAGAGAAGGTTCTCAATGGTCCAGCCGCTGCTGGAGAAAATAGCTGAATCCTAGAGGAGTAAGAAATGGGATTAAAGCGGAAGCAGATGCTGCTGCGGCAAAAGGCATATTTCGAGCAAAAACTGCAAGATCGATTATCTTTTCTGTCCGGGAAAGGGATCAAATCGCCCAAGGCCGACAAAGATACTCTTGTTAGAAAATTGAAGGCAAACATCAAGGCCATTAATAAAAGGTCTAGGCTGATTGCTGACAACGAAAAGATAACGGAAGAAATGGCGAAGATAAAGGCGGAAAGAGCGGCAGCCCCCAAGAAAGAACAGGAAGGCGGAAAAGGCGAGAAGCCCAAGAAAGCCGCGGAAGAGGGCAAGGAAAAAAAGGCTAAAGCGGAAAAGAAAGTAGCCCCTCCGAAAGCACAGGAAGGCGGCGAAAGCCGGAAACCAGCTCAAACCCCCGTAGAGGGCAAGGCGCCGGCAAAAAAGAAGGATGAAGAAACATCGGCGGAACCGACTGCTCCCAAGGAGAAGTAGGACGGCTGGGGATCAGAGGGAATTAGAACTTAATTTCCCATAGTTTCCTGCCGGTTTCGAAGTCAAAGCCGACAGCGCCCACGCCTTTGAGCTGGAACAGGACCACGTTTCCGGCGCGGGACACGTCGATCTTATCTTTCATGAAAAAAATCGCGGATAGCGAGTTTTTGTTAAGGTCCACTTTCATTTCCGGGAAAAGATCAGCCGGCGCTGTGGTCCATTTTTCTTTTCCTTCCCCATTCACGCAAGTGAGCAGGCGGTCGGCGGTCTGTCCGGCCGCGTCCTGATGAAGGATGAGGCAACACTCGGCATCCTGGTAGAAGATCACCCCTTCGATATAGACGCGGCCCGGGGCGGCGGGTTCGCAAGTCACTTGGGACATGGACAGGAGCGACTCGGGATCCCTTAGCATATACTCAAGTGAGCCATCCTTGACCCTTCCCTGGGGCCCCGTCACTCTATAGAGTTTTTTTCTCGGGCCGCCGTCCTTATCCCGGCCCAGGGCAAAAACCGTCACCTGGCCCTCTTCGTCCTGAGCCAGGGACTTCCGGAACTCGGTTTCATCTGGATAGAGCTTCTCGTCACGGAGCGTCAGCACGAGTCCCTTTCTTCCGTCTCTCGTATCCAGGATGAGTCTTTCCGGGTCCTTTCCCATCCTGAGGTCGATGATACCGGAGCCGAGCTCGGGATGTCGGGCGATAATATCCGAGGTTTGAGCGATAAGCCCGGCCGGCTCGGTGCCGTAGACGAAAATATTCGGCTCGTTCTGCTCATACGGGCCGGTGGCCACCCAAACCTTCCCGCCGAGGGAGGCCATCCAGGTATAGAGGATCAAGGCCTTGTAGTCTGTTTTGAATTTGGTCAAAACGGTCCTGCTCTGAGGGTCATAAACATACAGCCATGTCTTGCAGAACTTGCATTTTTTTGCGATGGAAATCCGTCCCGGAGTTTCTGTTCTCTGGATATATTTGAGCGAGCCGTCGGTCAGGATCCAGAGCCGGTAATCGCCCCCCGGCCCGGGAACCGCTGCGGCGTGCAGAAAACTCCCCGTCATCCCCTTGGCCGAGGAGGAGGGCCGAACGAAATGAAGTCCCACGAGAGCGATGATGGTCAGCAGGACGAGCGCGCCGGCGGCAACCAGCAAACCGACGACGAGCTTCGGCGTTCCTTCACGATCGGGGGGCGCGGGCTGTGTCGGGAACATGTTCTCCTCCTTTGGAAGGATTATAATGAGGACTGGGAACGGGAGTCAATCGCGACGAAGACTGAGCGCCTGAGTTTTCAGCAATCGTTCGTCATCGTGCCTTTGAAAGCACCAGTCCGCCTCAGAAAACGATCCCCAGGAGGAGAGGCTGGAAGCGGAACGCGCAGTCGGTGAAGCGATAGGCCGTCCGCAGGCCGAAGTTGATCGTGACCGGGATCCGCAAAAAGCAGGCGTCAAGCAGAAGGTCGAGCCCGGCCGAATCATATTCGGTCCTCACCCCGCCGTCCCAGGCGCGTCCATGATCATAGAAGAGATTGACCGAAATGCGCTTGAGGAAGACGAGGCTGCCCAGCGCCATATCCGGGTAAGCCAGGGGAAGCGCGTAGTCAACCGATATTCGCCTGAGCTTCCTGTGGAAGGCATAATCATATCCGCGGGGAAACATGATCTCACTTTCGAAGCGATAGTTGGCCGGATCCTGCTCCTCGTAAGCGGCCCCGACGATCAAGCTGTGGTGACGGGCCAGGCCCGGGAGGTAGACGTCGCCGGATATAGAGAAAAGCCTTCCGCGATGATCCCCGGCCCGCAAGGGCGTGTGACGGAAGACAAGGGACAGATGCTGACCCCAGGGAGGCCTGAGGTCGAGAGGGGCCGCTTGAATAATCCTGCTGAAGGCCGCCGAGTAGCTCAGCGGAACAAGCGTGCCGTTCCCGAGGTCACCCTCTCCCACGACATTGCGGTCCCATACTTTCCGAAACGAAATGCCCGCCCTCAAGGTCAGCGAAGTCGCATAGATTCCCCGCGAAAGGTTGAGCGGCAGGCCTAAGCCTGCGGCCAGGCGAGATTCCTTCCAGCCGTATCGATATTCATTCCCGGAAGCATCCTCGAAAGTCGAGCTTCGGCCTCCATAATCCGCCGAAACCTCGATGATAGGGAACCAAGCCCGGTACGACCCGCTCAAGCTGAAGCCCAGAGTTTTTTCGTTATAGTTCCAGTTCGGGCCGCCGATGAGCGATGCCTTGTTGAGGATATCGTTCGATAGAAAAACGAGGCTGGCCTCGGTCGTGGTCGGAACGAGGCCCCAGCTGTGGACGTTGAACATGTGGCCCGTCGCCGAATAGCTTCGGGCCGGAAATTTCGCGGCCGGGACATCGCCTGCGGCGAAAATGTCCGTTCCTTGTTCTTGATCGATGAGCGGGCCATAGAACCCGATGTCGCGGCTCGAAAGGTCCCGGATTTCCGTCCAGGCCGCCGGGTTAAGGGCCATTTGCGCCGCATCATATCCATCGACTGTGTAATTGCTGAAGACAAGCTTCTTTCCATCGGCCGAGACCGAGGGATAAAAAGCGCCGAACCGGGCCGATGTCACCCGCCACTGTCGGCGGCTCTCGACATCCAGGGCATAGATGTTGTCGATCCCGGAGCGCGGCGAGTGATAGAGCACGTATCGATCGAAGAAAACTGGGTCGGAGACTGCTTCGAGGCTGTCCGGCAGGATTTCTTCGACCGAACCCGCCTCAAGGTCGGCCACGGCCAATCCTCTTCCCCGGCCGCTTTGCCTGGCGAAAACGATCCGACGCCCATCCTCGGCCCAGGAGGGCGTCATGAGATAGGCGTTATCGACGTTCGGGACCGCGAAGAGCTCACGTCCCGAACCGGCGTCCAGGACGACGATCCGGCACCGACCGTCCTGGCCGTACTCAACGGCGGCCAGGCGCTTGCCGTCGGGCGAGAGCGAAGCATTCAGGAAGCGTGACGCGTGCGTCACGCGGCGCGAGCGTCCTGTCGCGAGGTCATGAATGACGATGACGCCATAGCTTTTTTTACCCCAGCGTGAGTCCGGCTCGAGCTCGCACCAGGCGACGCGGCCGCCGCGGGCCGTGGCTTGAGTCCCGTAGAGCTCAAGCGGCGCGAAGCGGCAAAATGTCGATTCGCGTCCGCCCGGTCGGATCCGGACCAGGGCGGGGGAGTCGTCCAGGCCGAATTTCTGGCAGATGACGGAGCCGTCCGACTGGGGCTGGGGCCGGATGTAGTTCGTCCAGTGAGGCGCCGGCCGGGCGTTGAGCACACTGAAGGGCGTCGGGCTCAATCCGGCGAGCTCGCGGCTCCAGATGTCCTTGAGTGCAGACATGGTCTCGTCGTAGAGCTCGGGGGCGCTCCGTCCGCTTTCTTCGCGGAGCGCGCGGTCGAAGGCGAAGACCCAGTAGGAGCCGCGGGCCGCCCCGTCGAGGATCTCGCTCCACGAGTCCGACCCGAGCGCGCGCCGGAGATAGGTTGTAAGCAAATAGCCGAGGTGATAGTAATCCGGATAATAGTCTTTGAAAGAGCGCAAAAAAGCCTTGTCATAGGAATAAGTCCGGCCCGAAAGAAGAAGGGTGCGGATCATCATCTCGAATTCCGGCTGGCGGCCGCGGCCTGCTCCGGTCAAGGCCGTCTCCGTCCCCACGGCGTCGCCCTCGAGGTACCAGACGGGAGCGGACATCAGGGTGAAGGCGGCGCGGCCCAGCTCGCCGAACACGACGCTCATGACCCGGGTGAAACCCTTGTCGAGCTTGTCGAAATGGACGATGTGCCGGCCCTCGTGGGCGGCCAGGAGGGGAAACCAGTCGATCGCGCCCGCGAACCCCGACTGGGGCGGTGTCGTGAACCATTCCGACATCCAGGGAGCGAGCCGGACGAACCCGTTCGAGACGACACCCTGGTTGGTCAAAACCAAAGCGATCCGCCGGGGGAACGTCCCCAGGGTCTTGGCCAGGGGGGCGTAGGCCCGCTCCAGAAGATGCGCGGCGCGCTGTCCCTCGCCGATGATGTTCGCCGGAACGATGACCTCGAAATGAGGCGAATCAATGATCATCCACCGTATCGAGGGCGGGTGCTGGTCGGTGTCGACGGGAAGGATCTGGCCGGGCATTCCGGGAGCGAGGAGGACTGTCATAAGGGCGACGGGGATGATTCTCAACTTTGCGGCGGGGCGACCCGGGAATCGGACCACGTAAGTATTGAACCTCAGCTTGAACAAAAAGGCAACCGTCCGCCCGTCCCCGGCAAGGCCGTCGGCCTTATGCTATAATGGCCGCCTTTAGGCTGGACAATGACCCCCATCGCCCACGCGGCCGTCGGACTCGTCGGCTGGAAGTATTTTTCCCGGCGCGAGAACCGGAGGGCTCTCGTTATCTTCGTCTTCGTAGCCTGCGCGGTCGACCTCGACTTCCTGCTTTATTATCTCCTCGGCAAGCCCGAGGTCTTCGTCCACCAGCTCTACTCCCATACTATCTTCGTCTCCCTGGCCGTGGCCCTCGTCTTCTTCCCGTTCCTGAGATCGGCCAAAGAGCGCCGGGGTCTGGTCCTCGTCAGCTTATCCCACTTGTTCATGGACCTTTTCGTGATCGATACGGTGGCCCCCATCGGATTCCGGCCCTTCTATCCCGTTTTCAATAAATTTTTCAGCTACGGTTTTTTCCCCTATGTCGTTCGCGACAGCTGGGCCGAGATCTTTTCCCTGCGGAACGTCTTCGCGGTCGGCCTTGAAGTGGCGGTTTTCGTCATCCCGGCCGTGCTTTTGTGCCGAAAAGAATTGGTCTTTATCAGCAGGAAGGCCGCTGTGGGATCACGGACCTAGAGCCGCTCCCGGAATTCCTATTTCTTCGGGCTTGCCACGGAGAGGATCCAATCCCCGATGATTTGCAGCGCCGCGGGGGAGAAAGTCTCTTCATTCTTGCCGTATTCACTCACGCCCCCGGTCTGGGCGGCCTGGAAAAGATGATTCAAGCCGGTGAGCTCCCGGACCATGTAGTTCGTGTTGCCGCCGGCCTTGAGGGCCTCCCCTATGGCCTTGAGGTTCTCTTCGGCGGGGACCTGAAGATCCTTGCTGCCGCCCAGCGCCAGCACGGGACATTTGACCTTTTCCAGCGTCGGCTTGGGGTCATAGGTCAGGAAGAAGCGAAACCAGGGCGAGGTTAGGGATTTGATCTCCCCCTTGAACCACATCTCCTCGCTGCCGAAGGCTTTCTTCTGATCCTCGGGCATGGCCCGATAGGCCTCGACATAAAGGGGTTTGAGTTTCTGTTCGATCACCTTGGGATCGTTGGTTTCTTTGACCAGGGCGAACGATTTTTTCTGGATCTCGAGGCTCTTAGCGATGACGTCGTCGGGCTCGCCCTCGGCCCGGGCTATGAGCTGGCCTTGCTCGTAGAGGATCTGCTCGCCCGCGACCCCGGTTCCGGCCAGGAGGACGATGAAGGCGATGTCGGGCGACTTCGCCGCGACCATGGGCGCGATGATGCCGCCCTCACTGTGACCGAGAAGTCCGATCCGCCGCGCATCGATGTCAGGCCGGCCTTTCAGATAATCGATTCCGGCCAGGACATCCCCGGCCAGATCCTCCGAGGTTGAAGTGCTCAAACTGCCCGTTGTCCCGCCCACTCCCCGGTCGTCGACGCGCAGGACGGCTAGCCCGGCCCTTGTCAAATAATCGGCGATGACCATGAACGGCTTGTGGCCGAAAATGGTCTCATTGCGGTCCTGGGCCCCGGAGCCGGTGATGAGCAGGACGGCCGGAAAGTGACCGCCGCCCTGGGGTTTGGTTAAGGTGCCGGCCAGCTTGATCCGGGCTTTCTTGTTCCCGTAGGACACCTCCTCCTCGAGGTAGGGGAAAGGTCTTTTAGGCTCTTGGGGCCTGGCGATCTCGGGAACCTTGTCGACCTTCTTCAGTTTCAGGGGTAGCGAGACGCCCTGTGTCCAGGTCCCTTCGATCTCCTGGGTCGCAGGGTTAAAGGTCCCATTGTAGCTTCCGTTATTGGACTTAATTTCGAGGGCCAGCCTGTTGCCTTCGACCAGGACCGAATCCACGGGAATATCCTTGGCGCCCTGGTCCGGGCTGTCCATGGTTGCCTTCAGGCTGCCGTCTTGTGTCTTGACTATTTTTACGACGACTCTGAGGTCCATGCCGCCGAAAGAGAGAGTGCCCAGCCATAAGCCTACAGGGTCAAGGCCCTGGTTGCTCTCTGCCGACGCTGACAGATTTAGACTCATGACTCCCAGCATGAGCATTGGGATCAAGACGAGCGCCGTTCTTTTCATGGTTCCTCCGACTTAAGCAAGGTTTTGACCCGGATAGATATCATTAGGAAATATTATAAAGCAATTTCTCGTCAATCGTATCCGGCCTGAAAATATTGCTGTTTTGAGGCCAACCAGGATCGAAGCCCTGTCGCCCTCAGGAGGTTATTTAGCGCCGCCCAGGACGCGCGCCGGAAGCATGATGACGGCCTTGAACAGCCCCAGGACTCCCTCGACGGCGATGCCCAGAAGCCTGAATGGGATCAAGAGCAACCAGACGATCGGGAAGAGGACCAAGGCTAGAAGGGCCAGCGGCCAGCAAACGATGAGAAGAATAAGCCACAACAGAAACTTGATCATGATCGCACCTCCCATCCGGATATCGTGATCCTCATTCTTATCCCTATCTTACTACGGAACCGGGCCCTAAAAGGTTCATTCGCTTTTTGGCCGGCCCTTTCTGGTGCTATAATTCGCTCCGTTATGGAACCCGGGCCCGAGGAGCGGAAGGTCCTGAACGTCCTGTCGGAGCTTGGCATCCCCTGGGAGCGGCATGAGCATCCGCCGGTCTTCACCGTCGAGGAAGCCGAACTCCACTGGAAGGGTATCTCCGGCCTGCACGTCAAGAACCTGTTCCTGCGCAACGACCGGGGCAACCGCCAGTACCTGGTCATTCTGGCTGCGGCCAAAAAGGCCGACTTGAGGTCGCTCGCCCGGCTTCTCGGGGAGGAGCGGTTCAGCTTCGGCTCGGCATCGCGTCTGAAACGATGTCTGGGAGTCGACCCGGGCTCGGTCTCGGCCTTCAGCCTCATCAATGACCGGGACAAAGCGGTCGAGGTCGTGCTGGATGAGGACCTGCGAACGTCCGAGCGGGTGAACTTCCATCCCAATGTCAACACGGCCACCGTGACGATCCGGTCCGATGATCTTTTCAGGTTCTTGGCCTGGACCGGCCACCGAGTCCATTTCCTGAATTTCTAGGTTTGTTGGAGGCGCCGGGTCTGCGGCATCTTCGGCCGTCCGGTATCGAAGGGCGCTCCGACGAAAGGATATCATCCATGACTGAACACAAAAATCGCCCGCTCTCCTGGCTTCAGGGACAGGACCTGGGCGGCTCGGAATCAGGCTCCGCTCCATCCGGCGCGCCGTGCGAAGTCCCTCACACCGAGAAGTCGAACGTTGAGCTTCTGGACGCGTACTCCCGGGCCGTGATCTCGGTCGTGGACCATGTCGGGCCGGCCATCGTCAGCATCTCGGTGGGCCAGGAAACGCTGGAAACGGCCTTCGAGGCGATGGGGGCGGGCAGCGGGTTCGTCATCACTCCCGACGGCTACATCTTGACCAACAGTCACGTCGTGTCGCTGGCCCGGAAGATCGTGGCGGTCTTCATGGACGGCCGCCGGCTCCCGGCGATGGTCGTGGGCGAGGATCCCTCGACAGACCTGGCCGTCATTCGGGTGAGCAGCTTTGACCTGCCCTATGCCGTTCTGGGGGATTCGTCCGAGCTCAAAGTGGGTCAGCTCGTCATCGCCATGGGCAATCCCTTCGGGTTTCAATCGACCGTGTCAACGGGAGTGGTCAGCGCCCTGGGCCGGAGCCTCCGCAGTCAACAGGGCCGCCTCATCGAGAACATCATTCAGCACACGGCGCCCCTCAACCCCGGAAACTCGGGCGGGCCGCTCCTCGATTCCAAGGGCCGGGTGAGCGGGATTAACACGGCCATCATCGCTATGGCCCAGGGGATCGGGTTCGCCATCCCGGCTAATACCGCCAAGAACGTGGTCAGCCAGATCCTGACCCTCGGCCGAGTCCGGCGGGGATACTTGGGGATGGTGGGAATGCCCCGCAAGCTTGACCGGCGTCTGGTGCGATTCTTCAAGCTCGACTCGGATTTCGGCATGGAAATCATCGGTCTGGAACCCGCCGCGCCGGCGTTTCGGGCGGGACTCCGCGCGGGGGATGTCATCGTCCTTGCCGCCGGCAAGACGGTCCGCGGGATCGACGACCTGTTCAGGATTCTGGGCGAGGAACCCATCGGCCGGGCCCTGCGGCTCGTCGTCATCCGGGTGAAGGACAAGCGCGAATTCGACGTCGTTCCGGACGAAGCGCGTTAGGATCAGGCCCCTGCCACGCCGGCCCCGCCGGGGGGTCGCGTCTCAATCGGCGATGTAACCCTGACGGTTGGTGACGCGGTAGCCTCCGCTCTTGACCTTAATCGAGATCCGGCGGAAGCGTCCGTCCCGCTGGGCGTTAAGAGGCGTATAGTACAGGAGATAATAGTTCTCGGCGGAGTCCACCGCGTGCTTGAGGAGCATCTCCGGGTTGGCCGAGGATTCGACGAAGCCTCCCGTGGCGACGGCCATTTCCTTGAAGGCGGAATAGATGTCCTCGGACCTCTCGCGGAAGATCAGGCCGGGGGCTTGCTTGCGAGGCTCGGCGATGAACAAGAAATGGATGGCGATCGAGGCGTGAGCGTAGACCTGCTTGATCTTGTCCAGGTCGAAGGTGTTGTACCTCTTGTAAAAATCGAAGACGCTGGCCACCGCGTACTGGACATCGGGGCGATCCTGATTCAAGGTCAGGAAGGGCTCAAGGATGCGCGGCTCGACCTCGGGCAGGAATTCCCGCTGGTAGAATACAAAGACGTACTTCTGGCCTTCTTCTTCCTTCAAAAGGGAAGCGAAGCTGACCATCCTGTCCAGGTCGAGCTTGCGAAAGGATTCGAAGTTGGCCAGAGTGGCGGCGTATTCCATGAGGAGCTGCTCCGGGCTGAAGTCCGTGGCGAGAAGGCTGTTGGTTATCGGCTCTATCGGGCCCGTCGCGCTCGCACCGTTCTCTGAGTCCAGGATGGCCCGGGTCAGGGCCCGGGCGATGTTCTCCAGCTCGCTGACGACGTGGCGATACTCGGAGTTGCCGAGCACGGAGTCCTGGCGCAGGAGGCCCTTGAGCTGGTCGGCGATCCTGGCCTTGGGCTGGACCTCCAGGGCCTCGAGGTGCATCCTGTAGGTCTTGAGCGGCGTGATCACGGACAGCGTATCGCCCGGAAGCAGGACGTTTCCGATGAAATAGTCCAGGGCCTCGCCGATCTTGGCCGTGTATTCCGTGATCTCAAAAAAAAGATAGAAATGGCGGTTGGTCTTGGGGGCGAACCGCGTGAGCTCCTCCCGCCGTTCGACGGCCGTGCCGCGGACGAGATAGACGGCCTCGAGCTTCTGGAGAACGCCGTCCTCGTAGACCTCAAAATCGTTGAGGGTCAGGTCGGGGACGAAGCGCTCCCCCAGGAAGACCCGCACGGGAACGCCGACGTTGACGACCGTCCTCTCCTCCCTGAGCTGCTGGCCGGACGAGGGAAGGCCGAGGCCCGCCAGTCCGGCCAAGATCAGGACGGCGCACATCTTCTTCATCATGAAGAAATAATGAGCCTGGAGGAGCTTATTGTCAAACGGACGGGCAACCCGAGGGCGGCGTCCTTCGATCGGAGCCGGGGCGCTGCGGTCGGCCGTGCGGGTCGCGGGGGGAAGGCTAGATGACCGTTCCGTCGCAGATGGTCCCGTGCTTGGGCACGACCAGGATGCTGTCGACAATGGCGTAGTTCTCGGAGGCTTCGTCCACGACACCCCGGGCGTTGATCAGGCGCACCCCGTGTCCGATACGGGCATTCTTATCGATGATGGCCCCCCGGATCTCACAGTCCTGGCCGATGCCGATGTCCGGGACACCCCTCTGCCGGTTCATGTCGAGCTCCTCCTGCGATTCGAAATAATCAGCGCCCATGATGACCGACCTCTCGATCGAGGAATTGACGCCGATGCGCGAGCGGATGCCGATGATCGAGTGGCGGATCGAGGAGCGATTGATGATGCTCCCCTCGCACAGGATCGAGGCGTGGACCTGAGAATCCAGGATCTTCGACCCGGGCAGGAAGCGGGGGATGGTGAAGATCGGATGTTCCTCGTCGTAGAAGTTGAAGCGGGGCAGGGGCTCGGTCAGGGCGATGTTCGCCTTGTAGAAACTGCTGATCGTCCCGATGTCCTCCCAGTAGCCGTCGAAAAGATAGCTGTGAACATCGCCCCGGTAGAGGATGGAGGGAATGACCTCCCGGCCGAAATCCTTGTGGGGCGTCGTGCGCAAGACCTCCTCCAAAAGGTCGAGGTTGAAGATGTAGATTCCCATGGAGGCCAGGTGCGTCCGGCCGGCCGGGTCGATGCCGAAGTCCCGGAAACTCCCGGGGTCCACGGCCAGCCTTTCGATGTCGGCCGGATCATGGGGCTTCTCCACGAATTCCAGGACCCTGTGGCTGGAGTCGACTTTCATCACTCCGTACTCGGGGGCGTTCTCTGCCCGGATGGGGTAAACGGCGATGGTGATCCCGGCCTTCTTCTGGATATGGAAATCGATGAACTTGCGGTAGTCCATGCGGTAAAGGTGATCGCCCGAGAGGATGAGGGCCAGACTGCCCTGCCGGTGCAGGTAATCGAGGTTCTGACGCACGGCGTCGGCCGTCCCCTGGTACCAGTCGCTGCGCTCCAGGGTCTGCTGGGCCGAAAGGAGGGTGATGAAATTCTTGCTGAAGCTGTCGAAACGGTAGGTCAGAAAAATGTGTCGGTGAAGGGACTCGGAGGCGAACTGGGTCAGGATGAAAATGCGTTTCAGGTCCGAGTGGATGCAGTTGCTGATCGGAACATCGATAAGCCGAAACCTTCCGGCAATAGGCACGGCCGGCTTGCTTCGCATCTTGGTCAGGGGATAGAGACGGCTGCCTTGACCTCCCGCAAGGATCATTGTCACGACATCGTGCATGGTGACCTCTCTTTCGCTTCGCTTATCGGCCGCGGATGACGGCGGCCTTTTGCCCACAGTGGAGTCGGCCGATTCCGGAGCCGATCGGATGGCCGTCGAACAGGGCTGTGATCGGGTTGGGGAGGGAAAAAGAGAAACGAACCCCTTGGGACAAGGCTTGCCTCCGTTCGAAGGTCAGTATTCCCACACTACTTGTATGATAAAGAAAAAGAAGCGGGCTTTCAACCGCGGTGATTCTTCCGTCGGTTCCCCAGCCCGAGTTCGCCGGGAGTCCGGATCGGGCCGCGATCGTTGTTTTGCCCCGGTTTTTATCCTATCTTAGGGGCGGCCATGAACGAAGAAAAGACCAATCCCCCTTTGACTGCGAAGCTTCGTCCCCTGGCGGTCGTCCGACGCTTCGGTCGCGGGCAATTTCTCTTCGCCGCGGGCGACCCGGCGGACGGATTCTATGTCCTCCAGTCGGGCGAGGTTCGGGTCACCAAGATGGACGACGCGAGGATGAAGTCCCAAGCGGGTTAGGGGGCGTCGGCCGGTCCGGGGAGCGCCTTTCGGGGAAGGGGCTCCGCCGGACCCGACCGCGCGGGTTTGGCCCGCTGATTCTTACTGGAAAATCTTCTTGAAAATATCCACCAGGTCCAGGGCGAACTCGACCTCGGTCAAGGGGATGTTCTTGGCCTTGGCGATCTTCGAAAAACGGCCGTCGAAGTTGCTCTCCTTGGTCACGATGAGGTAATTCGCCTCGGGGGCCACGGTATCGATCATCCGTTCATTATCGCTTCCGGCGGCGCCGCGCGTTGATTTGCCGCCGACATGGATGCCGAGGATGAAGATCTTGTTCTGCTTGCAGACGGCGATGAGCTTCTTCAGCCGGGCTTCCTCGGAGTCGACGGTCAAGCCCGAGGCGCCCATGCCCTTGAGGCTGGCCCCGATGGCGAAGATCATGGTCTTGAAGGGAGTTCCCTTGGGAAACTTGGCCAGGTCGCTGTGAACTTCGACGTGAAAGCCCTCGGCCGACTTCTTGCCCGCCAGGCCCACTCCAGCTTGGAGGAGCTCCACGGTCGGAACATCGCAATAATCATAGCCGATGCCAGCCTCGTCGCAGACGATGTTGATCGTGGTCGCATCCTGGCTCTGTCCGGCCGATGTCGTCAGGACGGGTAGTTTCGCCTTAGGCAATTCCGCCGCGGCCCCGGTTGAAACGGCGGCCAGGGCGATCACGATCGCCAGCCCTGCTAGATAGATCGCTTTTTTCGTGTTCATGGCTATTCTCCTTATCATTCATTTATCCGCGGGGTCGACCCAGGCATCGACCATTTTTACGGCCTTGCGCCACGTCTCGGAGATCTCGGGCTGACCGTTGTCCCGGGTGCGTTTTTCGGTGTTATAGATGCCGCCGTGATCATACTTGACCAGAAGTCGGTCGCCCAGCTCCCACCAGGCTTTGATCACTCGGTCGGCATTGGCCCAGCAAAAGCCGTCGAGGTAGCCGGCAGTCTCCCGCGGATTTTTCGCGTAGCGGGCGGCGGCTTCCTTATCGAGCTCGGGGATCCGGGCAACGACGGGGTGTTCGTATTGCGCCCGGGCCTGCTTGATGTCTTCGAGGGCGTACATGTAGACGGGCTGGGCGAGGCAGTCCACGTAGTCGAAGGCCCAGCGGGCCGAATCGCGGTTGAGCTCGAAATGGTCGCCGATACGAAAGGATTGCGGCACGTCGCTGATCCCGGCGTAGAGGGGCATGTAGCATGACGTATCCTGCGCTCCGAAGGCCACCCAGACCAGACCGCCGACGGGCGGCGGCAGCCATCCCCGGCACTGAGTGATGGTCGTGTATTCGGCCCGGTTGGTGCCGATCGTCCGGGTTGCGCGATAGATGTTGGGGTTGAGGAAGGGCCCGCCGCGGATGCCCTTGGTCGGGTCGAACTCCGTGCCCTGGCAGCGGTCGCGGGTGATGCCCATGACGTCCTCGACCGAGATCTTTTTATCGGGCTTGACCGAGAATGGATAATCCATGTTCGGCAGGTCCGTGGCGAATATCTGCGCGGGCGCGACCAGGTTGTAGAATCGCCACATCCGCGCCCGGCGGCCGTTCGTGGCGACGCTTCCCTCGGCCGGGTCGTAGGCCCTTTTCCAATTGAAGGGCAGGCCGGACTTGGGGTTGTAGAAGCCGTTCTCGACGCCGTAGGAGACGACGTTCGGCGAAGCCATGAAAAAATCCGTGTTAGCCAGGTCGATCTCGCCGATCCGCGACTCGTTGGGGCAGACGCTGACCTCGTCGTCGGGAACGCGCTCCGCGCACCAGACCGCGCCCGGTTTTCCTATCTTGGGCGTCCACAGCGGGCCGACGGGCATGATCTCGAAGACCCAGACCTCCTTGGGGTCGGCCACGGCCAGCATCTCGCCTCGGTCGAGGTAACCGTAGCCGAACTTTTCGGCCAGGGAGCCCATGAGGGCGATGGCCTCACGGGCCGTCCGGCAGCGCTCCATGGCCAGGAGAGTGAGCATGGTCAGGTCGAACTTCACCGTCGGCGTCGGGTTCTCCATCTTCTTCTGGCACCCGATGGACGACTCGCCGATGGCCAACTGCCGGTCGTTCATGTAGCCGAACATGCCGTGGATATAACCGTAGGTGTGAGGAACCTCGGGGATCTCCAGGCCCGTGAAATCCTTCTTGATGAGGTCCCATTTCAGCCCCTGGAAGGGAGGCCAGGTTTTGTACTGGTCGATGTGACAGATCTGGCGCATCTCGCCGGGCTTATGGTCGGCGGCCGGAACGGCCCGAAAGGTCCAGTCGCAGAAGCCGCAATCGCAGGTGTGGGTGGTCATTGTCGAGCCGTCGACCGAGGCGTCCCTGCCGACCATGATCACGGTGCAATTCTCGCGGGCCTCGTCGAGAATCGCCTCTTGGGCCGAAGTCCTGCCCGTCCGAGGGGCGATGAAGCCCACGAGAACGAGAGCCCCGATGAAGAGTCCGAACGCAAACAGCGGTTTTTTCCTCAAGGCGTCAAACCTCCTTTGTGCGCTTCGATGTCTAGTCCTTGTACACCCGCGACGGGTCAGCCTTGGCGGGGTCCTGAAGATAGGAACCCACGGTGCGGGCCACAACGTCCTTGTAGCGGGGGGCGTTCGTGACCTGGATGGCCCTCTCCGGGTTCTTCTTGGAATACTGGTTGATGATCTCGAGGGAGACCGAGCAGTGCTGGCCCACCCGCTTGTCCATGGGCCATCCCGAGGCATCATAGGGCACGAAGAGCTTGCCTTTCTTCGAAAGGCTGAGGAGGAAGGGATCCTTTCCGTCCAGCATCAGCCGCTCGGTCTTAGGCCCGGTGGGCTGGTCGAGGAATGGGATGGGCGCCTCGAGCAGGAAGGGCAGGGTCTCGGAATAGTCCCCGATCTCGCGGTGGGACAGGCCGCGGAAACCCACCGGCGATGGCTCGACGTGATTGTCAAAATGCTCCCGGGCCTTGACGTAGAGCGAGACCATGGTGGCGATGCGGGCCGATTTCTCCGGGGCCACGATGCAGTTCGTGACGGGGAACATCGTTTCCGCGCCGTGAAGATCGATGGCCAAGTCCACTTTTTCTCGGCGCATGAGTTCCATGGCCGCGTAGGTCACCCGCTCCATGAGCGGACCGTTGGGCCGCCCGGGCCAGGTCCGGTTGGAGTTGCGGATGTCGATGAAGGACAGGAGCTGTTTATCCGGGTAGTGGATGTAGACATCGGGGTCGGGCCACTGGTCGAGGGGATGGGCGTCGCGGTTGCCGATGCGGACAGGCCGTGTGCCCCAAGGCGTGCTGATGCCGAAATAGAGGGGGTAGCCATCGCCCGGGCGCGTGCCGCTGCCGCCGCTGTGGTTGAACTCGGGGATGATGATGAGCGTCCCGCGTTCGACAACGGCGTTTTCCAAAAAAATGAGCGCCATCAAAAACCCTTCCGGCTCATTGGAATGGGTGTTGGCCATGATGAGCGCCTTGCCGCCCGGAGTTTTTCCCTCCATGAAGAAGACTAGAGTGTCAGCCATGGTGCCCTTCAGACCGTGACACCAGTCGCTCAGGCGGGCGACCCGAGTGACGCCGGGGCCGGCGATGATCGGAACCGCGGCGTGCCTGTGGCGGTAGAGAGGACGGCCGCCCAGGATCATCACCGCCAGGACGAGGACGCCCATCAAGACTTTGATTCGGGTTAGGCGTGGCATGGCGGCCTCCATTACTTCACCCGCAGGACGCGCAGGACGAGGGGGATGAGGACGATGAGGTACAGGAGCATATCGTCCACGCTCTTCTTCTCCCGGACAAAATTCCAAAGGAGGAGGCCGATGAGACCAACGCACATCAGGTAATAGGCCCACATGATCAGAGGCATGAAACCCTCCACTCCCTCACATACTCCATCGGACGAGGAACGCCAGCTTGGCGCTGAAAACGACCATCAGGATGCCGGTGACGGTGATCACCACCCAGGGGAGCCAGGTGCTCCGGAGGAAGCTTCCGTAGGAGCCTTTGTAGCCGGAAACCATCATGCTCAGTCGGCCGATGAGAGCCGTGGGCGGCAGTCCGTCGCCCAGGGGCCAGAGCAGGCTCAACCCGGCAATGCAAACCGTGGCGTGCAGGCCGATGGAATCGAAGAACCAGATCAGGGGAATGCCCAGGATGGCCGCCGCGCCGTAGGTCAGGATGCCCTCGGACACGGGGATGATGATCGCCAGGCTGATGAACAGGACGATGAGCGGGATGCTGATCACGGCGAAGGACAGCAGGCCGCGGACGCCCGTGGCGGTCATGACCTGCTGGAGCATACCGACCACCGCGGTCGTGGCCAGCAGGGGCAACAAGCGCTTGACCGTGTTCCGGGACAGAATCAGAATCTTGATCCTCTTCGGGCTGCACAGCCACGCGGCCAGTCCGGCGATGACGAACTCCAGGGCCAGGCCGAGGATGGGCATTCGGAAAGGCCAGACCCGATAGGCGATGACCAGCCCGAAGAACACCGCGAAGGGGATTGTCACTCTCCACCAGGTCATCCCCTGGGGCGCTTCGGGCAGGGCGGGCTTCTCCGCCGCGGCGACGGTTTCCTTGTCCCGCTTCAAGCCCAGAACGAGCATGGTGAACGTTCCCAGGATGATCACGGGGATGCCCAAGGGAAGCTCGAAGCCGACGTAGGGAATGGCCGTCCCGGCGCAGAGCATCATGGCCCAGATGTTTACGGGCGGGGCGGCGGCGCTCAGCCCGGCGATGATGAACAGGATGGCCGCCACGCGGCGCTCCGAGATCTCGAGCTGGCGCAGGGCCAGAGCTACCGGGGCTCCGACGACGAGGAGAGAGACGCTCCCCGCTCCGGTCAAGGCCCCGGGAATCAGGACGATGATCATCAGGACGAGGAGGGCCAGGATGCGGGACCGTCCGAAGACCTTCATCGTCGCCCGGACGACGTAGTTCACTCCGCCGGATTCATTGACGATGGCCATGAAGATCGTGGCCGTGGTGAAGAGGAGCATGACGTCGAGGTAGGTGAACGAGCCCTCGACGATATGCCGCGGCAGTTCGGACAGGGCCGGAGTGCTGAAGATCGCGCCGGTCACGCCTCCGGCCAGAGCGGCGGCCAGCATGCTCGTCTCCACCGGCCGTTTCAAGACGGACGCGACGGCATAGGCCAGGACCATGATGATGAGGATGAGGATGATGTGAAATTCCATGTTCAGCTCGCTCCCGCCATTTTACTTTCCTGAATGACCGGAATCAAGCCGGCGGGTTTGCGTTGGGAGGCAGTCGGTCGGGATGCGGGGCGGGCCCCGCTCGGGCGTTTCAATAGCGCAGCCACCCGATCGTCTTCAGGAAATCGATGTAACGGACGACCGATTCCAAGGGCATATCGGTCGAGGTCTCGGATTCGGCCCGATCCCGGATCGTGGTCACGGATCGTCGGCCGTTGATGTAATCCAGGACGGCCCGGCGCTGAGCAGAACTCAGGCCGAGGCCTTGGAGAGCGTCAGGGTGAGCCTTGAAGTACTCCCGGTAGGCGGAACTGGCTTCGAGCCGGAATTCCTTCCCCCTGACGTTCTCGGTCAGTGCCGGACGGAGACGATCATATTTTTTTTCGAGCGGCGTCGGAGGCAAGTGCGACGGCGGCGGAATTTTCAGCTCCCGGGCTCGCGACCGGACGGCCCTCTGGAGCAGTTTCTGGAGATCCGCATCGTAGTCGGTCCAAGCTTCGACCCTGTCGGCGACGAGCGCCCGGGCCAGGCTCGACCCCGAGCTGATATCGGCGAGAGTCTCTGTGGCCCCGAGCTCCCGCTCCACGGCCAAGGCGAGCAGGTTCTGGGCTCGCGTCCAGGCCCGGCTCAAACCGGCCGGCCCCGAGGATCGGATCGCGTGGAGCGCCGCGGGGAGCTCTCGCCGGGCGATGCGGCTGTAGCCGAATTCCTCGGCGGCATCGGCCAGCCCCTCGAGCACCTTATCATCGCAGTTGGCCGCGGCCCAGGCCATGGCCGCGCCGGCGAACGCGACGCGCTTCAGCTGGGTCGGGTCGGATTTGTCGGGCGTGTCAAGGTCGGTGTGGTACCACTGGTCCGGCCAGACGTTGAGCGAGACGGCGGGCACGGCCACCGAGGGGTTGGTGAAGCAAATGTGGTCACTGGCGCCCGTGGCCAGCTGGACATCGAACCGGAAGGCGTCGCGCGAACCGTTCTTCTCCCAGATCGGATCGGGGAAGACCTGCTCGCCGCGCGGGCTCTGGGGGGAATCGGGAAGGTAAACGATATCGTTCGTCCGCCAGATGTAGTTCAGGATCGATCGGCCCAGGCCGTCCATGTAGGTCGGCAGGGCGTTGGTCGCCTCGGTCAGGATGAAAACGGCGTTGTGCTTTCGCAGGCCTTCGCCAACCATGTCCATGTTGATGTCGGCGCTGAGCGTCCGGCCCAGGCCGGGGTTCTGACGGATATGCTCGAAGGTCCCCCTGATCTCGTTCGTCCAGAGGAAGGTGATCGTTCGTTGAGGGGCGGGCAGCCGGCCCTGGGCGATGAGCCGGGTCAGGGCCCGGGCGATCTCGAGCTCGGCCACACAGCCGCTCATGTCGTCGTTGGCGCCGCGCTTGGTGTAGCCCTCGAAAAGATGGGCGGTGAAGATCAGACCCTTTTTCTCCGGCTCAGTTCCGGGAATCCAGGCCAGAACGCCCTCGATGCGCTCGGGATAGGACTGGGAGGACACGCGGCAGCGGACCGCCGGGGATCGGCCCTGCTCGATGTCCTCCAGGAGCTCCGACCACTGTCTCCAGGAAACGGTCAGCCCGAACCGTAGATTCTTCATCCGGCCGTAGGATCCGCCCGAATAGACCACCTGGTCCGGGTCGAAATAGCGGTCCTGGGAGGAGAAGGAGATGACGCCGGCTAGGCCGGCCGCGTCCAGCGCCTGGGCGACCTCACGGCGAGGATGCGACCACATCAGGGCGACCTTGCCCTCGAATCTTTCTTGGGGTCCGCCGGCCTTCCAGGCCCCGACCTGTTCGTCGCTTGGAGGCGGAACATAGATCAAATCCGCGGTCACATCGACTGAAGCGGAGTCCTCGGCCGCCAGAGCGGCGTCGGCGTCGAGCCGGGCCAGAAGCCTGGTTGCGGGCCTTGTCAGCCATAGTTCCGCTTCGCGGACATAAGAGAACGTGCCTTGAGCCGGATAGCGAAGGATCTTGACGTTATCCAGGCCTCCGGCGCGGGCCAGGTCGTAGATCTTCTGGGTCTCGAAAAAAGTCCCGGTCAGCTCCTTCTCATCCCTGAGAACGGGCGCGCCAGCCAGGATGACTTCATTATTGAAAGCGGTTTGCCCCGAGATCTCATCAGTCAGGATATCCAGAACGGATTGGGGAAGGGGAGTCGCCAGGGCCCGGCCCGTCGACGGAAGGGACATGAGGCTCAAGAGACGGAGGAGACCGGGGCCGAGGCTCGTCGGGAACCTGGCTTGGGCCGGCGAAACAGGGGGGAAGCTCAAGGCCGCGAGAACGAAGACCGCGGCCGCGGGAGTGAGGCGGGGCGATGTTTTGGACATTTTCTTTCGCATCATTATACGCTGTTTGGCCAAGCTTCCGAAAGTCCGGGCCTCGTTGGGCGAGCCGGCCAACGTGCGAATTTCGGTGTCGGCTCTGTTTTGGCGAGCGCGGGTTGAAATGGGAACCCGAGGCTCTATATATTAGGTCAGCGACTCCATCTTAAGGGAGGTTATTCATGAGGACAAAGACAGTCATCCTTTCCGCAACGATCCTCGTCGCGGCTCTGTTTTTTCAGACACCGATCCTGGCCGCTTCCCAGAAGTCCGAGACGAGCGATTTCTATTCGGCGCTCAAGGCGGCCGTTGACCTGGCGGCATTCTACGGCGGGGCGAACAAGGTTTTGGTGGTCTTTGACGTCGACAACACGCTCCTGAAATCGACGACGTCTCTGGGCTCGGACCAGTGGTTCAACTGGCAGCTGAGCATGATCCTGACGCCTCCCGATCAATCCCTGAGGAAATACGTCCTGGTCAAGGATAAGAATGAGCTTCTGGACCTCCAGGGAACTCTCTATGAAAGAGGCTCGATGGTTCCGCCCCAAGCCGAAGCGCCGCTCGTCGTCAAGGCCCTCCAGGACCTTGGGTTTTCGTGCATGGTCTTGACCTCGCGCGGAACGAAGTTCAAGGACGCGACGATGAGAGAGCTCCGGCGCAACGGCTATGAATTTCGCGACCGAGCGCCGGTCGTTAACGGGGATCCCTACGCCGACCCGGATGACGGTCTGGACTATGCCGACGGCGTCTTCCTGACGTCGGGAGCCGACAAGGGACTGATGCTCTCGGATTTCCTGCGAAAGCTCGCCGCGGGTTCCGAGTTCAAGGCCATCGTTTTCATGGACGACAGCCTTAAGAACACGGAGAGCGTCAGCAACATGCCGGACGGGAGCGCCTACGACATGTCCGTCATCCGTTACGCCCGGGAGGACAGCGTCGTGAGCGATTTCAAGGCCGACCGGGACGGGATCTGGGATATCGTCAAGGATCAAGGGGAGAGGATAAAATCCCTGACCGGCGGGAAACGAGGCTCACTTCCGGTCGTCCGGCGGCCGAACTGACGGCGTCTTCGCCCGCGGTCCGGTTGACAAGGTTCGGGAATTCGGATACGTTGGCCTTACCCGATGGATTCAGCCATCCCCACGGCCGAAGGAGTTTTCCGCGGACCCATTCTTGACCATAGAGCCGCGCTTCGCTCCGGAGCCTCGGCGCCCGTGACCCTTGACGGCGAATTAATTCCCGCGCGGGGAATACATCCCGAATGATTTTCGGAGAGGGAGGAGGACGATGTCAAACGCAGCTTCATCTCCCCAAGATCCCTGGCGTACGACCAGGCTTAAGCTTTGGGTCGTGTTCTTGCTGAGAATCGCTGTCGGCTGGCAGTTCCTGTATGAGGGCTTCTCGAGACTGCTCAACCCCTACTGGACCTCGGCTGGTTTTCTGCTCGAATCCAGGGGACCTTTGGCCGGGTTTTTTCACTCCCTGGCATCAGGCCCGGCGACCCTGAAGGCCTTCAACCTCATCTCGACCTGGGGCTTGATCGTTGTCGGGTTGGGGCTCCTGGCCGGGTTCCTGACGCGAGGGGCGGCGGCGGCGGGCATGATCCTGATCATCCTTCATTATGTCTGCAACCCGCCCTTTCTCGGCTACAGCTACTCCGCCCCCCAGGAAGGGACCTATCTTTTCATCAACAAGGACGTCGTCGAGTTCTTCGTCTTGTGGGTGCTCATCCTTTTTCCAACCGGCAGGACGATCGGTCTCGACAGGCTGATAGTACGGAAGAAGGAGCGTGTTTGAAGCTCGCTCCGATCAGTTGCCGAAGGTCATCAAGAGTCCGAGAGATCACGCGCCAGGGCTGCGTCCGGGCGACGAAGGCGATTGACAGCTCGCCCCGGGCTCTGATAACAATTGAGCCGTGAGGCGCCGGCCCATCCGGCGGCGTTCGGAGATGATCGGCATGGACAGAAAAAAGGATCGCCCGCCGCGCACGACGGGCCGCGAGGACCTTTTTTTTACCGGGCTGAAAAAAAGGCCGGCCTCGACCCTTAACGGTCCGGTCTGGCGGCTCCTTCTCCTTGTCGCGGCGGCCTGCGCCCTGGCTTGGGTCTCCAACCGTCTTCTCCCGGCGAAAGCCGGTATCTTCCGGAGCGGACTCTCGACTCTGGTGGCCTTGGCCGGCTGGGCCCTGGCGGTCAGGCTTCTCTTTATCGAAACCCGCGCTAGAGTCTTCTGGATCGTCTGGCTGGTCGTCGGCTTGCTTCCGCTCAGCGTGTCCATCGGCGCGCGGTACTCCTGGATCTCCGCCTCGGTCTTCTCCTTCATTTTTCTTCTTTTTCGGCGCTACAGGCCGTATCGTCACTTGACCTCCAGGCGGCAGACGGCCCTGTTCGGAGTCGGGCTGGTGATGTTCGTCGTGTTGACCATCTTCTGGAACGTGCCCCCGACGTCGTCCGGCTTGGGGCTGACCGTCCTCGGTCAAGCCCCAGGCGCGGCCCCGAGCCTGGAGACGCCCGCGGCCTTGCGGAATGTCCTCAGCTACAGTGTGGTCTCGCTCCGCTGGTTTTGGTTCTTCAGCCTGTTCAACCTGTTCTTCGCCATCCGTCTGCACTTCATGAAGCTTCGTCCGAAGCTGGCCGTGGCCGCGCTTTTCCTGGTCGTCGTTCCGATCGTGCTGCTGATCACCCTGGGCCTGGGGATGCTGTACACGACCCTGGGCGAGAGTCACGCCGCGCGGGCGCGGGCGATCCTCGACGATTGGGCGGACCTGGCGGCGCGGGACCCGAGTTTTATACGAATCATTTCGCCCTCATGGTTCTCGGCGGCCGGAGCGGTCGGCGGAATGGAGACGGCCGGCAGTCCGCCTCCTTGGGTTCCGCAGTTCATGGCCGCGCTCGGAGCGGCGAGCTCTCCTTGGACCGCCGAGGCGTCTTCGGCGGGAGCCTACTTTTTGCAGGGCAAGGCGGTCTGGCTCGTGGGGCTGTCTCGGTCCGAGGACAGGGTCGTCCTGCGGGGCTGTCCCGTGGATAGTGCTTTGCTCGATAGATTGGCCCGGATCCTCCGGAGCGATATCATCCTGGGTTCAACCAACCCCGCGACCCTGGCGGTTCTGATGCCGGCCCTCGATGGACGATCGCCGTCGGAAGAGGAAAGGGTCCGGCTCAAAGAGCAGGGATTCGAGGTCAAGGGAACGTACTCCTTACCTCGACCCCCGGCCAAAGAGGGGGCATCCGCCCGGACGGGGTCGCCCTCCCCACGGCAGCGGCCGATCTTCTTCGGCGTCACTCAGCTTGATATTCTAACCCTGGAGGGAGGGAAGTTTTCAAAAGCCAGCCTCGTTCTCCAAACGCCCCGCAGTCTTGCGACGACCTGGGACGAATTGTTTTCGGCGTCGAATCCCCTGGGCTCATTGGCCATGGCCTCGCTCATCGTTTTGGGGTTTGTCTTCGTTGTCCTTGAGACCCTGGCCCTCATTTTCGGGCTGCGCGTGAGCGGCGGGATTACCAAAGGCATCAAGGCTTTGCATCGGCACTTGTGCTGTGTGTCCGAGGGCGACCTCGAGGCGCAGATTGAAATTCCCAACGAGGATGAGCTCGGGGACCTGGCCGCCTCCTTCAACCAGATGACGGCCGCCATCAAGCAAGGCCGCGAGGAAGCCATCGCCCGGGAACGGCTGGAGAAGGAGCTTGAGACCGCTCACCAGATCCAGGAGCGGCTCCTGCCCCATACCATGCCGACCATGCCGGGCTTTGACGTTTCGGGCACCAGCCTGCCGAGCCATGAAGTGGGGGGCGATTATTTTGATTTTCTGGACCTCGACTCGGGCCATCTCGGCGTGGCCATCGCCGATGTCGCGGGCAAGGGCATTCCGGCGGCCCTGCTCATGGCCAACCTCCAGGCCAGTCTTCGCGCCCAGAGTCTCGACCCGGAGAAGGTGTCGGTCGTCGCCGCGCGCCTGAACGCCCTCCTCGTTAAGAACACGGACGAGCGGATGTTCGTCACGTTCTTTTACGGCATCCTGGACCGGATGAAGGCGACGCTCACCTACACCAATGCCGGCCACAACCCGCCCCTGCTCCTGCATCCCGACGGGCGGCTCGACCGGCTTACGGAAGGGGGGCTTCTCCTCGGCTTCCTGGCCGACCAGGCTTATCTCCAGGGAACGGCCATTCTGGAGTCCGGAGACGTCCTGTTGCTTTTCACGGACGGGATCACGGAGGCGGTCAACCCCCAGGCGGAAAACCGGGAGACGAAGTACTTCGGCGAGGAACGGCTCATCGAGATCTTGAGGGCGAACGCAGGCCGCTCGGTCGTTGATATTCAGGCGGCCGTCCTGGCTGCCGTCACCGAGCACACCCGCCGCTCACCCCAGAGCGACGACATCACCCTGGTCGTCATCAAGCGCACGGGCGAGCGGGAACTGCCGGCCTACGTCAGCTGATCGTCCGGCCCGGCCGGAACCGGCCGGATCAGAACCCGAACCCGAACGTCGCCCCGAAATCCATTTCGCTGAAGGCCTCGTCGCTCAGGGGGGTCAAGAGATAGGCCTGGAGCTTGATCGTATCGGCCTTGAAACCCGCGTTCAATTTCAGGAGGAAATCGCTACTCAGGGTATAGCCGCTGCCGATGAGGAGGAACTTAGCGAGTCCTCCCCCGATGAACAGGTTCCCGGCGCGGAAGTTCAGGGTCACGGCGGGCGCCAGCCAGACGGGGTTGAAATGGAACTTGTAGACGATGATGTCGCACTCCGGGCTAATGACCAGGGCGGGGCCGAGGTTGAAGTCGAGGTTGGCCCCGGCCGTCCATAGGAAGGGGTCAAAGGTGAGATTCTTATCCGTGATCACGCCGCCCCGGATGTAAAAATTATAGGCCCCGGCCGCCGAGGCGCTCGAGGGAAAAGCGGCCATCACGGCCAAAACGAGCATCGCAACCATAAGGCATTTCTTCATGTGTCCTCCTCTCTATTTTCGGCCATTGTAATGGTTTCTCGGGAATAGGTCAAATAGGCCGGTCTCGGACGCGAGCCGTATCGGGAGCCGAACCGGCGACGGATCGGATTCAGGACGAGGCGGCCTGTTCCTTGATTTTCTCGTAGAGGAAAGCCGCCTGGATGTAAGAAGCCGCGGCGTTCTCGATCTGTTTAAGGTCGATGAACGATTGGGCCTGTTTGGTGATCTCATCGGCGAAATTATAGGTCCAATGATCGATCTTCGATGGGCCCAGGCCGTTGACCTCACGCGCTTGTCCGGCCACATAATCCTGGAGCGTCTTGAGACAGGTTTGGTCGTTGCGACATCCCTGGGAGAGGGAGTAGACATGTCCCAGGACCCGGTAGAGCGTCTTGGCCCCCGAAAAGTCGTTTTTCATCATCGCCTCTTGGGCGCTGGATTCCTCGTTCTGGGCTATGAGGAAGAGCAGGTTCTTTTCGGATGACCCGGCGTTACGGGCTTGCTCCTTGGCCCGATTCATGCCGTCCTTCGTCACTTGCACCGCTTGGCGGTCGGCGACAAGGCTCAAGAGCTCCTGCATCTGCATCCGGCTCTCCTCGTGACTCTTCCGGGCGAGGTCCGGCCGGCCCTCCTCCCTCAACTTGTTTCCCTCCTCAATCTTGTCGATGGCCTTGTCCACCGAGGGGACGAGGTCGGAATCCTTCGGAAGAGCACCCTTCAGCTTCTGAAGGAACAGCCGCGGGTCTTTGATCGAATTGATCTCTTCCGGTTTAAGGTATTTTTGAGCTTCGCCGGCCAGCCATCCCAGGATGCCGGTGCCCGATTGCTTGCCGGTGGCTTGCTGCTCGGGACTGGTCTCCTTAGCGCCCGGAAGAGGTGGAGCGGGAAGGACAAGGTTCTCGGATGCGATCCGCTGCGTGCTCAGAGGCGCGGCGGCCGGCTTAAAAATCACGAGCCGGCCGAGAGCTGCCGCCGCGGCCAGAGCTGCCACGACCAGGGCGGGAACGAGAAGTTTTCTGAGGGAGAAGGAGACCTTGATCTCCCGGGAAGTCAAGGGCTGCCGTTTGGCCTCTTTGATCTCGGTCGTGGGCAGGCCTTGAAGAATGCGGTTCAGGTCCGAGGCCAGGTCTCGAGCCGTCTGATAGCGCCGGCCGCGGTCTTTTTCAAGGCACTTGAGAACGAGTCCCGCCAGGGCCGCGTCGACCTGAGGGTTGAGCTGCCGGGGGCTCGCCGCCGGCTGACTCTTGTGCTTGAGGGCGATGCTGATCGGTGTCTCGCCCTCGAAGGGGACCTTGCCGGTCAGCATCTCGAAGAGGATGATGCCCAAGGAATAGATATCCGACCGCTCGTCGACGTCCTTCAGGTCGATTTGCTCGGGCGACATGTATTCGGGCGTGCCTATCATGACTCCCGAGGCGGTTACAGTCTCAGTGTCGAGGAAGCGGGCGATGCCGAAATCCAGGATGCGGGCGTTGCCCTCCGGGTCAATCATGATGTTCTGAGGCTTGAGGTCTCGATGGACGACGCCCAGGCGATGGGCTTCGACCAGACCCTCGCAGACCTGGAGGGCGATCGTCACGGCCTTGGCCGGGTTGAGCTGCCCCGACCTCTTGATGAACCGCTTGAGGTTCTCCCCGTCTACGTATTCCATGGTGAGATAGTGGCTGAAACCCTCCTCACCCAGGTCGAACAGACGAACGACGTTGCGATGGGAGATCTTGCGGGCGAAGCGGAGCTCGTTCCGGAAGCGCTCCACAGCCTTCTCATTGAAGCTGATCTCCGGGTTGAGGACCTTGAGGGCGACGACCTCCTGGATTTTCCGGTCAAACACCCTGTAAACCCGGCCCATGCCGCCCTTGCCCAGCTCCTCGATGATCTCGTAACGTTCGGCAAACACCGTCCCCCGAGGGAGCTCCTGGACATAGGCTGCATAAGTCTGGGTCAGGGGAATGATTTTAGTCCCTTCCGCGGGCAGGGGCGTGGCGCACTTGCCGCAGAATCGGCTATCGGGAAGATTCTCCGCTTGGCACTGGGGGCATTTCATGGCGGGAACCCAAAGCTACAATTAGCATGGCCTCGAAATATTGTCAATTTGAGCCCTCGCCGTGAGGGCCTTCAATTATTATTACGTCGCGAGGCCGGGATGAGTTGCTCAAGCCATGGTTGGAGGGAATCAGGGGCCTGCCGAAGTGGGCCTCAAATTATCGGTTTTGTCGGCAGGTTGACCGTGATCTCCAGGGCGTTGCCCGCAAGCTCGACCCGGCCGTACTTGTCCTGGAAATCGTGAAAGATAAAGCCCTGGGCATGGCTTTCGACAGGGACAAGATAGGAATCCAGGTTCTGCTTGAGATGATCGAACGCTTCCTGGGCGGAGGGGATGTTGTCGTAGGAGACGAGGATCCTTGTCAGGGTGCCGCCTTCCGGGTTTCGATAGTCCGCCGCCAGGCCGAACACCTTGGCCTTTTGGAGGAGGATATCGCCCGGGCCGAGCGTATAGAGCGACTGCAGGGCATACGGTCCGCGAAAAAGGCGTTCGGTTCCCGGGACGAGGTCGCGCTGAGGCAGGGCCTCAAGAAGCGTGACCGGTCGGCCTTCACCGAGGACGGTGAGGAGCCGGCCGGCCATGAGGGTCATGGCCGGGACAGCGTCCGGAAGGCCGTCGGCGTTGTTGATGTGAACGAACCATTTGTCGCGGAGGAACGTGATCTGGAACCGATCGCCGGTGTTCCGGGTCGCCACCCCCTTGATCGGGGTTTCGCGGCCGGCTTTCAGGAGATAGATGCCCAGGGCGGACTCGGCGCTCTCCATCTCATAAACCTCGAGCGTCAAGTCGAGCTCGGCCTTGGCGTAGGACTGGACGGTGACCTTGACGAAGCCGAACTCGATGAAGATCTCTGCCCCTCCATCGATGTAGTTGAACAAATCCACTTTTTGAAAGACCTCGGGCTTGCCGTCCTTGACCCAGCCGGGAGCGAATCCGTCCGGAGGCAGGACGACCTCGGCGGCCGAGCCGAGTGCGGCGGTCCAAACGACAGCCGCCGCGCCAAGAATGAGCTTCCTAAAGAACGACATGCTGGATCTTCTCCGGGTCGGCCAGGCCGAGTCCGAGACGCTGGGCGTAACGCAGATACTCCGTATAGAGGGGATGTTCATTGACTTTGACCCCCATGCTTTTCCGCTTTTCGACCAGGGTTCGATGACAGATCATGTCCAGGGCGAAAGGGTCCGTGGCCAAGAACAGCGTGCCGAAGGAATAGATGAAATTGGCCGCGGCGTCGGGCCCGCCGTCGTACTGGGCCCGGAGCGCGTCGGTGACGTTCAAGACGAGCTTGTCCCGGATCACGGGGAAGGCGTGGACCTCGCTGTTGACGTTGAGAAAGAGGGGCTTGTGAAGGCGGTTGGTGTTGCAGATCGCTCCGTAGCCGATGTTCTTGGTGGCCATGGAGATGGCGTTGCCGGTGTTCTTGAACACGGGCAGGTTGATGATCTTGGTCAGTTTCTTGGTCAGGAGCTTGCCGAAATAGGAATCCTTGCCGTTGAAGACATGCTGGTTGAGATAGGGCAGGTCCTTGGGGCCTTCGACGTCGGCCCAGTAGGAAAAGCTCAGGTCAAAGTTGGCCTCGCTGACGTGATGGCCGTTGGGGGCCAGCCAGCGGGAATTGTCCTGAATCTGGCCGGCGGCCGCGGCTTCATCCATGGTCTGCAGGCCCTCGATACCGATTCCCGGGAACCGCCCGGGAGTGAAGCCCGCGTCGCGCAGCATGTAATCGAACCGGTCCCAGATGATGATGTCCGAGCGCTTGATCCCGCCGGACAGGAGCCAGGCGATGACAGCGTCCACGAGCTCGAGACGCGTGCTGATGAGCTTGGGGCCGACCGGGTTGACCTTCAGGCCCACGACATCGCCCGCCTCGAAAAGGAGGTTGAAGCTCTCCCGGGGCGTCCTGCCCGCGAGAAGGGCCAGGCCGTTCTCAAAGAGCGTCTTGACCCGCGCCGGGTCGGGTTTGTCGTCCTTCATGACCAGGCCGTCGTGGGCTTCGACGACCTTTCCGGGAAAGGCTCCGGGAAGGGAGTGCTTCGTCCGGGGGATTTTTAACACCTCATCGACGTTCGTCCGCGGACGAGAGGGAGGAGCGGCGGGCTTGGACTCCTGGGCATGGGCCAGCGGGTCGCCGAGGACAAAACCGGCTCCGAGCGCGCCCCCGATCTTGAGGAAGGTGCGTCGGTCAAGGTTTGGCCGTCCGGGCATGGACCGATATCCGTGAGAACGTTGGCCAGGTTTCATCGGGCCTCCTTTCCTGGGAGAATAAAAATGATAAAGGAAGGGCCGGGACTTGTAAACAGGCTTGATTTCCTCGGCGGCTCCCGATAGTATTTTTTGCAGGACAAGAATGAAAACTCGCGGGCTTACACGCGAGCGCCGTTCGCCCCAGGAGTACCGCATGAACACAGGAAAAATGGGATCGGCCCTGCTGGCCGTTCTTCTCGTCACCCTGAGCGCCGCTTCGGCCTCGGTCCCCGCGGCGCGCGGCATGGCCTACTTCAGCCTCGGGCTCGATCGAGTAGACAATGCGGGCTTCCAGGCGAGGCTCGACCGGACCGGTGCGGGGTATCCCCGCCAGCCCAAGGACCATCTGTCGCTCGGCGGCGGCGCGCTTTTTTGCGGGCGTCGGCTGGTCATCGGCATCGAGGGTCTCGCCCTGTTCAGCCCCGACAGAGTCGGCGCGGAGTACAGGACGAGTCTTTCGGGAGCTTGCGGCGTGATTCAAGTGGGCTATGCCGTCCTGAACTCCGAAACCTTCACCCTGTATCCTCTCCTGGGGTTCGGCGGCGGAGCCTTCACTTGGAAGGTCCAGCGGAATGTCGTTCCGACCTCGTTCGAGGAGACGATTCGCGCCCCGGAAATGGGCGTCTCGCTCTTTAACGCCTCGTTCCTTCTGCAGGCCGCACTCGGAGCGGATTACTGGTTGGCCCTCGGTCCCGGCGGCCAAGGGACAAGCCGCGTCGTCCTGGGACTCCGGCTCGGATATTCCTACTCACCCTTCGGCCACAACTGGGAGATCCAGCTCGTCGATCGAACCCAGGAGCTTGACGGGGCGCCCGATTTCGGCATCAACGGGCCTTTCCTTAGGATTGTCGTCGGATGGGGTCGTGTCGGCCGAACGCAAAGCTAGGCCCGGGGAGCTGCTGACCGTCACCCAGAGCGGAGGTCGCCCGCGCATCGCCCCCGCGTTCATAGAGAAGTCCTGGGCGAGGGAAGGCGGACTTAAGAACCGCCCCGGGATCTGCGGCGGGTGATCGCTTGTTCTCCGAATTTCCCCTTGATCGCGTCCAGGGCCTGGTGAAGTTTTTCTTTTTTTTCAAGATCAGGGGGCTGGTCGGAGAAAAGGGCGGGCTGTTCAGCGGGGCTGCTCAGGTTCGAGACGGAAACGCCGAGGAGCCTAACCTTTTTTCTTAAAGGGAATTCTTCGAGCTTAGCGCGAACGGCGCGAAACAGGTCCTCGGCAAAATTCGTGGCTTGGGTCAGAGTTGAGGCCCGGGTGAAGGTCGAGAAATCGGCCAGCCGGACCTTGAGGGTCACGGTCCTCCCCCGGAGGCCCGAGTGACGAAGCCTCAGGGAAACATGCTCGCTCAAGGCCATGAGGATGTCGATCATGAGCCGGTGGTCGTCGATGTCCTCGGCGAAGGTGTGCTCGTTGCCCACGGACTTGACTTCATCGCTGGGAGCGACGTCGCGCGGGTCGAGGCCGTTGGCCAGGCGCCAAACATGATCGCCCGATCGGCCGAAACGCCGGACGAGCGCTTGCCGGTCATACCGGGCTAGGTCTCCGATCGTGCCGATGCCGAGGCGTTCGAATTCGCGCCGCGTTTTATCGCCCACTCCCCACAAGCGGCCGACGGGAAGGGGATGGAGGAAATCGAGGAGCGTTTCTGCGATGACGACGATGAGCCCGTCGGGTTTTCCGACTTCGGAAGCGATCTTGGCCGTCATCTTGTTCGGCGCCAGGCCGATCGAGGCGGACAGGCCTGTCTCGGCCCTGATCGCCCGCTTGATCTTTCGGCAGGTCTCTTCGGGAGTTCCGAACAGGTGGTGGCTGGAGGTGATGTCGAGAAAGGCCTCGTCGATGCTGATGGGTTCGATGTCGGGAGTGAAGCGTTCCAGGACGGCGAAGATCTGTTCCGATTCCCGCTGATATTTATCGTGGTCGCCGCGGAGGTAGACGGCCTGCGGGCAGAGGCGGTAGGCCTGGGAGATGGGCATGGCCGAGCGGATACCGAAGGGGCGGGCCTCATAGGAGCAGGCGGACACGACGCCGCGGCCGCGTCCTCCCTGAGGGTCCGCGCCAACGACGACCGGACGGCCGCGCAGGGCGGGGTCGTCGCGCTGTTCGATCGCGGCAAAGAACGCGTCCATGTCGACATGGACGATGAAACGCTGATCCCTGGCCATGAGCCTATCTTACATCATTCGCCGGGGGAGGGAGACGAAGAAGGATGGGGCAAGGATCCGGTCGTCTGCAGGGCCGGACGGGGGAAGGGGAAGAGGGGCTGGCTGTTTTTTAGGCATGTCAAGAAAGGAGTATGGGATCAATAGGGTCGGCTCTGTCCAGCCAGCCAAGCAAAGCCGAGTCTTAATTTTATTATATACACAAACCCGATAAAGTCAATAGAGAATAATCATTCTATTTTTTTGAACGGTGTGGCGACTCGATCCCTTTTTTTCGACCGGTTTCCGCTCATCCATCTCCGATCGGATCGTTTCCGGGTCGTCGAGGATGGGCGATTCCTGGAGCGCTTTCCAGTTGAACTTCTCGTCCAGAGGGTCGAGGGCCAGGCGCGGGTCGAAGATCCTCGGGTCGGCGGGAAGGGCTGCGTAGGGCGATGCCTCGGGCCGGGCCGAGAACATATCGGCCAGGTCCGCCGCGCCCGCATCGAACTCGTTGAGATAAGGGATGCCCAGAACATGCTCGAAAGTCTTCATCAGACTGCCGAAACTGTAATGCGCATGCCCCACGTAGCCCTTCTTGGCGTAGGGCGATATGACCAGCATCAGGCTCCGGTGGGCGTCGACATGGTCCCGGCCGTCCTGAGGATCGTCCTCGGTGACGACGACGGCCATGTTTTTCCAGTAGCGGGTGTGCGACAGGAACTCCACCAGACGCCCGAGGGCCAGGTCGTTGTCCGCCATGTAGCTTTCTCGAAACGGGTATCCCTCGTCGGGGCGTTCCTTGGCCCCGTGATCGTCGGGCAGATAGATGCTCAAGAACGAGGGCAGGCTCTTGTCCGGACCCGTCCAGCGTTTGGTGAAATCCTCGATGAACATATCGACCCGGAACTGATCGGGGATGGCCATGTTCCATGTGGGGAAGAGCCGCGAACTCCGCTCGAGCAGGTTGCCCGAGACGGGATAGTTGACGACATAGAGCTGGCCGATGTGCTTGCAGGCCCGGTCCTCGACCGTCGTGCCGAACTCGAGGCCCAGGCCGAAGTTAAAGTAGTCCACGCGATGCCGCAGAAAATGATCCCAGATCGACCCCGCCTCGTTGTAGTCCTCCGGGTAGACGCCGGCCGAAGAACTGGTGAAAGCCAGGGTGCCGGGGGCTTGGGATTCGAACTTGATGTCGCGCTTCCCTCCGTAAGTGGCCGGAACGCCGGTCTCGAGCCATTCATTCGGATAGGTGCCCTGCAGCCAGCGATGGCCGTCGGAGGAAACGTCCGAGTCGCAGTAGAAATTATCGGCCAGGGCGTAGCGTTCAGCCAGGGCCAGATGGTTGGGCATGACCGTGGTCCCGGTGACCGTCCGGGTTTTGTCCTCGTTGGAGAAGGTCACGCCGGCGCCGTAGCGCGCCAGGGACGGCTCGCCGTCCACTCCCGCACTCCGTCCGAAGACCTCGTCGAAGGTCCGATTCTCCTTGACCACGAAGACCAGATGCCTGAGGGGGGAGGTCTTCGGGCCGGGAAAGAGCGGGATCGGGTTGTCCCCTCGAACGGCAACCGCTTCCGCGGAAACCGGGGCGAAGACGTAGTTGTTGGCGATGACCTGTTCCGTGTCACGGGCGAGCTCAGCCGCGCCGGGGATGGTCAGGATGGACACCGTGCCCTTCATGATGTTCCCGATGTAGGCCCCCTCGGGTCCCTCCTTGAAATCAGGGCCTCCGTTGGGTCCGCTCCCGAAACCCTTGGCGTTGGCCACGATGAGGCGTCGTCCGTCGGGACTGACGGCGATCTTCGAGGGGAACCAGCCGACCGGAATATGCCCCAGGACTTCGTTCCGGGCCGTATCGATCACGGCCACGGCGTTGATTCCCGACTCCGCGGCGTACAGGCGGTTTCCATCGGGCGAGAGGGCCAGGCCGAAGGGGATGATCCCCCGCCAGGCCCCGAGGCGCGGGTCAAGCCGGAGAGGGATCGTGGCCGCAACGCGCCGGGCCTGCGTATCGATCACCGAGATGCTGTCGTTCGTCCCGTTGGAGACGTAGACTCGTCCCCGGCCGGCGACGAGGGAGTTGGGGCTCGAGCCCCCCACGGCCGGGATGTTTTCGACCATCTCGCCAACCAGGACGCCGGTCTTGATCCTGGCCGTGACTCGAGCCCGGCGCGGGTCTCGAACGTCCAGGGCCCAGACCGAAAAGGATTCCGGGACGTTGGGATCGCCCAGGCCGGGAACGCGCAGGCCGTCCCGAACGATTCCTTCACGGGCTTCCCTGGACCCGAAGCTGAAGGGAGGGAAAGTCAGCCCGCGGCGGCGCGGGTCGTCGGGGTCGAGCCCTTGGACCATGGAATAGACGAACATCCCCACGTTCGCCACGTAGAGGTCTCTCCGGTCGGGGCTGAGGGCTAGGCCGAACGGATAACGACCGACCGGAATGCTCGACACGACCTTCTCGGCCGCGACATCCATGACGGCTACGCGAAAATTCGCTTGGTCGCAGGCGTAGAGGATGTTTCGTTCAGGGTCGAGGGCCAGGTCTCCGATGTAGCTGTCGGCGAACGAGGCGAAGCCTAAACGCCCGTTGCAGTCGATCTCCCGGAGCTTGGAGCCGGAACCCGGGTCGAAGACGAAGACCTTGCCTTCCTGCCCGCCGCCGACATAGAGTCGGGAGCAGTCGGGCGGGATGGCCAGCCCCATGAATACCGCTGCCAGCACGCCCTCATCCGTCTCGGCGCCGGGCGGAATCTGCTCGACGCGCGGATCCGGGCCAAGAACGTCGCGGAGGAGCGACAGGGAAAACGGTCTGATCCCGGAATTGGCCGTAACCGCCAGAGACCCGTCCGGGCTCAAGGCCAGTCCGTAAGGATGAGGGGCGGTTGTGACTTGACGGCCGCGGGGCGTAAGGAACCTCCCGTTGGGAAGGACGGTCAGGCCGTCGCGATGGATGGCCGTGCGAGCCGTTCCGGCGGGCGGGCCGATGAGCCAGGCCGGGTCCTCACTCTTGGAGCGAGGGGAGATGCAAGAACAGGAAAGGAGAAGAAGGAAGAGGGCCATTCCTCGGGACATCGCGGGCTCCTGGACGAATCGGGATCGATCGCTGGGACCTATTTTACCCGAAACGGAGGGCGAGTGGACACAGAAAATTAATTTGATCCGAGGCGGGAGTGGGAAAAAGAGGGGAACGCGGCCTCTCGCGTTCCCCTCGAAGAACATTCGCTATTTCGTCTTTGTCGGAGGAGGGGGCGGGATGGAGATGTCGATCGTCTTTACCGGGCCCAGAGTGGACAAGGGCTTGTCGAAATCGGCGGCCTTGCCCACGACCAGGATCTGGACCTTGTCGGGCTTAAGGTACTTCTTGGCCACGCGCAGGACATCGGCCTTGGAGACCTTTTCCACGCCGGATTTCACCTTTTCGCTGAAGTCCAGCGGATAGCCGAAATAAGCGTAGGTAAGCATCCGGTTGATGATCTTGGCCCGGCTGTCGAAACGAAAAACGAAGGAGTTCAGGTATTGGTCCTTGGCCTTGCCCAGCTCCGTATCGGTCACCTCCTCCTGGGCCATGCGCTTCATCTCCTTGAGCATGAGTTCGATGGCGCGGACCGTCGAGGGGGACTTCGTCTGGGCGCCGCAGCTGAACGTTCCGGGGAAGTCCAGCCGCGAATCATAATCGCCCCAGACGCTGTAGGCCAGCCCCTCGTCCGTCCTGATCTTCTTGAACATCCGGTCGAAGGACAGGATGGAATTCATGACGGTCAGGGCCGGAAAGTCCGGGTTGTTCATCAGGCCGCCGATGTGGCCGAGCATGATGTTGGACTGGTTGACATCTGGCTTTTCGATGTAGTTGACCGTGAACTTGTCTTCGTAGCTCACGGCCGGCCAGGCCGGCACCGCGACCGAGCCGGGCTTCCAGCGTCCCAATGTCTTATTCAGCTCGGCCTTCAGGGCGGCGCTGTTGAAGTCGCCCCAGACAGCCAGGAGGGTGTTGTTGGGATAGAAATAGGTCCGGTAGAATTTGATCACGTCGTTACGGGTTATGGACTCGACCGTGGCGTACTCGGGCTGGAGGGCGTAGGGCGAGCCCTGTCCGTAGATCAGCTTGTTGTATTCGCGCGAGGTGATGCCGCCGATGTCATCGTTGCGGCGCTGGATGAAGCTTTCGACCTCGAGTCGAGCCAGGTCGATCTTGTTCTGGGCAAAAGCGGGGCTGGTCAGCATGTCGGACAGGATCTCCAGGACCCGGTTGATGTCCTCCTTGAGCGCCGAGGCCATGATCGTGCCCGAGGTCTGGTCGACGCCGGTTTCGATCGTGGCCGCCAGGGTTTCCAGCTCCTTGTCGATCTCGTCTCCGGTGCGGGTGGCGGTTCCGCCCGTGCGCAGGACCGTGCCGGTGAGACCGGCTAGGCCTGCTTGAGCGGCCGGCTCGAAGACCGAACCGGTGCGGACCATGGCCTTCAGGTCGACCGTGGGAAATTCATGATCCTCGACGAGGAAAACGGTCAGCCCGTTGGCCAGCTTGAATTGCTCGACCTTGGGCATGTGGAGCGCATTCAAGGGCGGGAACGAGAATTGATCCTTGGGATTCTTCTGGGCTGCGAGCGGTCCGCCCAGCAGAAGGAGAAGGACGGACAGTCCGGCCAGGGCTTTGAGACAATGCTTGGGAGCGTTCATCGTTTGATCCTTTTTTCGGCGGTTCATTGCTGAGGGACGATCTCGCCGATGACTCTGTTGGTCCGGATGAGGTAGGTCGTGGCCATGCGTTGGACGTCGGCAGCAGTGACGGCATTGATGGCCGCGATCTGATCGAACGTCTGGCGCCAGTCGCCGAACACGACGTCGGAATTGGCCAGGAATTCGGCCATTCCGGCGTTGCTCTGCATCCGGTCGAGGAGGCCCTTGATGGCGGTGCGTTTGTACTTGGTCAGCTCATCGGCCGTGACCGAATCCTTCTTGATCCGGGCGATCTCTTCGTCGATGAGGTTGAGGCATTCCTCGGAGGTATGGCCGGGGGTCGAGGCCGCCAGGATGGCGATCAGGCTGGCCTGCTTCTGTCCGGGGAAGCCGTTAAAGCCCTGGACGACCACGGCCACCTTCTTGCTCTTGACAAGATTCTCATAGAGCCGGGACGATCGGCCCTGGCCGAGGATGTTGGCCAGCGCGTCCAGCGGCTCGTTGTCCTTTTGCGCCGCCGGGGGGCGATGGTAGCCGATGAGAAGAACGGGCATCGATAAGGCCGTGACCGTGACCTTCCGTTCGCCCCACTGTTCCGGTTCGGTCGTCCGGATGGGTTCGGGTTTGGGGCCGGAGGGGATGCGGCCGAAATACAGGTCGGCCAGACGGAAGACCTCCTCGGGCTGGACATCGCCCACCACGGCCGCGGTCAAGTTGCTGGGGCTGTAGTATTTCTTGAAATAGTCCTCCACATCCTGCCGGGTGATGGACAGCAGGTCGGACATGTGGCCGACGACGTTGTGATGGTAGGGGCTGGCCTTGAAGGCCGTGGCCAGGAAATCCTCGACCAGGCGGCCGATCGGCTGTGTTTCGACACCGAGGCGGCGTTCTTCCCGGATGACGCTCAACTCCTTGTAGAATTCGCGGAGGACCGGATGGAAGAAGCGGTCCGAGGTCAGGGACATCCAGAATTCGAGCCTGTTGGAGGGCAGGCTGCTGATGTATTGGGTGGCGTCGAAGTTGGTGTAGGCGTTCAGCCCGGTGTCGCCATTCCGCATCAGCAGGTCGAAGCATTCGTTGTTGACAACAAAGGTCTTGGCCTTGGCTTCCAGGTCGTCGAACTTCTTCTGAAGCTCCTGAACCTTGGCCGTATCGGGCTTGAGCTTGGACTGTTCGGCCTTAAGGGAGGCGGAAGCCGCGTCCAGCTGGGCCAGGACCTGCGCCTCCTGCTCATAGTTGGTCGTGCCCACGGTCTGGGTGCCCTTGAAAGCCATGTGTTCCAGGATGTGGGAGATGCCGGTGATGCCGTAGGACTCGTTGGCCGAGCCGACATCGGCATAGACATGGAAGGAAGCGACTGGCGCCTCATGGCGCTCGAGAACGATGAATTTCATGCCGTTGGCCAGAACATGGGTCTTGACCCTGCTTTTCAGAGCGTCGAAGCTCTGGGCTTGGATCATCACCGAGGCCGCGAGGAACATGACGAGATAAACACACGATCGATGTAGAGGACGAGACCTCATCCGCATGGAAACCTCCTTAAAAAGATGTTCAGTGAGTTATTATACGAAAATCGGCCGCATTTTGTATAGAAATTAGAAGGAGCATGTTCTGCTTCCAGGCCGGTCGGCCCTCCCTTCGAGGAAGGGCACGCCTGCACGAATGAACTCAAGTTGGGAGAGGAAGGAGAGTGCTGGCTGTTTGAGAGAACCTTTCTAGGGAGGGGGATATTGAGAGGACCCTGCCCAGCCAGCTCAACAGGGTGATAAAAACTTAACATATCTGAATAATAAAATCAATAGATTTTATAAAATATTTTTTTGGGGAAGCCGGCGAGATAAGTTTGAAGCCGCCCTCGGCGCGGCCGGCAGTGGCCTGCAACCGACGTTCTGTTTTTTCCTTTTACCCGAGCGCCGTTTTTTGCTATAAAAGCAGATATGCCCACCCGGCGAGAACTCTGCGAGTTGGACCGAAGGAAGGATCGGCGGTGACCTACAAAGCCGTCATCTTCGACCTGGACGGAACCCTTCTCGACACGCTGGCCGAGATCGGTGATTCGATGAACGGGGTTCTGGATCGGATGGGCTTTCCCCGTCATGACCTCGCCGCCTATCGCTATCTCACCGGGGAAGGCGTTGTGTCGCTCGTGACCAACGCCCTTCCGGCCGAGGCCAGAGACGAGGCGACGCTCCGCCGCTCCGGAGAGATGCTTCGGGAAGAGTACCTGAAGAACTGGGCAAAAAAAACAAAACCGTATGCGGGTGTGCCCGAGATGCTCGACGGCTTGATCGGGCGGCGGGTATCGCTCAACATCCTTTCCAACAAGATGGACGAGTTCACCAAGAAGGCGGTCGCCCAGTTCCTCGAGCGGTGGACGTTCGACATGGTCCTGGGCGAGAAGCCGGAATTCCGGCGCAAGCCCGATCCCTCGGCGGCGCTTCATATCGCCGCTCGTTTGGGCCTCGCTCCCGCTGAGATCGCCTACCTTGGGGATACGAGCACGGACATGGCGACGGCCGTCTCGGCCGGCATGTTTCCGGTCGGGGCTCTGTGGGGTTTTCGGGACGAGGACGAGCTCCGGTCGAGCGGCGCCCGGGCGCTCATCGCCCATCCCCTGGAGTTCCTATCTTTTTTCTGAGATGAATAGACCACGGGCAAGCCGGTGCGGTGCCGCCGGCCGTCTTGGGCGCGGGCGCCGAAAAGCGCCGGAAGGAGAATAGGGATGTTCGTCAAGACCGCATTTCTCTTGCGGGGCACGGTCCCGGTGGTGCTGCTGGCCTGTCTCCTCCTCGTCGGGGGCGTTCTCGAGGGCCGGACCGAAAAGCCGTTGCTTCACGGCCGTCACTGGATGGCCATCACCGGCAAGCCCCTGGCGGCCACCGCCGGGGCGATGATCTTCGAGCAGGGCGGGAACGCCGTGGACGCCTCGTGCGCCATGCTGGCCTCGGTCTGCACCATGTTCGATGTCCTGAGCTGGGGAGGGGAGACCCAGGCCCTGATCTTCAACCCCAAGACTGGAAAGGTCATAGCCATCAACGGGCTGGGAGTGGCGCCGAGCGGGGCTACCCCGGAATTCTATAAGTCCAAGGGATACGCCTATCCGCCGGCTGACGGGCCTCTGTCCGCTATAACGCCCGGCACGCCAGGCGCCCTCATGCTCATGCTGGCCGAGTTCGGGACGATGAGCCTCAAACAAGTCCTGGCTCCGGCCATGCAGATGGCTGAAGGCTATCCCATGGATGGCGAGACCGCGGCTTCGATCGAGCGAAACACAGCGAAGGTCAAATCGTGGCCCTATTCCGCGAAGGTCCTCCTGCCTCATCTCGGCGAGACAAAGGAAGGGCCTCGCGCGGGAGAAATCTTTCGCCAGCCCGACCTCCTCGCCACCCTCAAGAAGCTCGTCGAGGCCGAACAAGCCGCGCTCAAGGCGGGTCGGGGCCGCCGCGAAGCGATCTTTGCCGCCTATGACCGTTTCTACAAAGGCGACATCGCCTGCGAATTGGTCAGGGGTTGTCAGGAGCAGGGCGGCCTCATCACCATGGACGACCTTGCCGTGTGGAAGCCGCTCATCGAGGAACCCGCGACGACCAACTACAAGGGCATCGATATCTACAAGCTGTCCTGCTGGGTCCAGGGGCCGGTCATGCTCCAAATGCTGAACATGCTCGAGAAGGTCGACCTCAAATCCATGGGACTCAACAGCGCCCGGTACATCCATGCTCTCTACCAGGTCATGAACCTTTGCTTTGCCGATAGGGATTTTTACTATGGCGACCCCTATATCCCGCCTCAGGAGCCTCTTCGCGGACTGCTCTCCAAGGACTACGCTGCCGAGCGGCTGAAAGCCGTCGATTGGGAGCGGAATGATCCCCAGGCCGGCCCGGGCGATCCCTATCCCTTCCAGGGCCAATCGAACCCGTATCGGACCCTGCTCGAAAAGCTGCGGTCCGCCCCTGCGGCCAAAGCAGAGCCCGGAGCCGAGGGCTCCTTTTTTACCGGGACGACATCCGTAGAGGCCGCCGATAAAGAGGGATGGGTCGTCTCCATGACGCCCAGCGGCGGCTGGATCCCCTGCGTCATCGCCGGCCGGACCGGCGTGGGCCTGAGCCAGAGGGCCCAGAGCTTCGTCCTGGACGAAGCGGAGAACCCCTTCAACGTCATCGCCCCCGGCAAGCGGCCCAGGGCGACCTTGACGCCGAGCCTGGCCCTCAAGGACGGCCAGCCCTTTCTCTCCTTCGCGGTTCAGGGCGGAGATACTCAGGACCAGAACCTCCTCCAGTTTTTTTTGAACGTCGTGGAGTTCGGGATGAACGTTCAGGAAGCCTGTGAAGGGCCCAACATCACGAGCTACCAGATGCATAGCTCCTTCGACACGCATGAGCGTCTGCCGGGGCGGCTGACCCTGAGCCAAACCGTCCCGGAATGGGTCCGGGCGGAGCTCCGGAAGATGGGGTATGAGCTCGATTTCCAAAAATACACTTCAGGCCCGATCAACGCCATCTTCATTGATGCCGCGCACGGCACGCTGTGGGGCGGGTCGAGCAATTACGGCGAAGACTACGGAGTCGCCTGGTGATCCGTCCGGTCGCGGGCGGGGAACTTTGAGACACCGTTAATCGTATGTGCAAGAGAACAAGGAGGACGTCGGCATGTCGGACAAACACTGGGAGCGGCGGGATTTTCTGAAGACTCTTCTGGCCGGGATTCCCCTGGTGTCCCTGGATTGGGATTCTTTTCCCCGGGGAAAGGGCGACGACAAGGATGAGAACGCCTTTGACGCGGTCATCATCGGCGCGGGTCTCGGCGGGTTGAGTTGCGGCGCGGCCTTCGCCCGGCAGGGCTTCAAGGCGCTCGTGCTGGACCAGCAGACCAAGCCGGGGGGCTATGCCACGACCTTCCGACGGCCCGGGGGGTTCGAGTTCGATGTCTCTCTTCATTCGACCACCGTGGGCGAGAGGAACGGTTTGGCCGATCTCATCCCGGGTTTTCCCGAGATCAAGGGCATCGAGTTCGTTCTCCATCCAAGCCTCTTCCGGGTGATCTTCCCCGACTACGATTTCCGAGTCCCGCAAAAGAAACCCCAGTCCTTCATCGACACGCTGAGCGGCTACTTCCCTCAAGAAAAAGAAGGGATCGCGGGCCTGTTCGACGACATGAAGGGTCTGGCTTCGGATATCAACAAGTATTCTCAAGCCCAGGGCAAACTGAACATGGGGACCTTTCCCAAGGATTTTCCGTTCTTGTTCAAGTCTTTCAACAAGACCTGGGGCCAATTGGTCGACATGCGGCTGACCGACCCGAAGCTCAAGGCCCTCGTGTCCTGGCTGTGGGGCTACTATGGACTGCCGCCTTCCAAGCTCTCCTGTTTTTATTACGCCCTGCCCACGATCGGCTACCTGACCGAGGGCGGCTACTATCCGAAAGGCCGGTCCCAGGCGATCAGCCGCGCCTTGGCCAAATTCATCGAGGATCGCGGCGGAAAGGTCAAGCTCGGGACGCGCGTCGAGACGATCGTCACCAAGGACCATGCGGCCGTGGGCGTTCGGACGAACTCCGGACAGGTCTACGGCGGCCGCGTCGTCGTCTCCAACGCCAACGCTCCTGATACCTTTCACCGGATGATGCCCGACGAGACCGATTTCCTGAAGGAGTTCCTGACCCGGATGGATAAGTACGCGGTCAGCTTTTCGATCTACCAGGTTTTCCTCGGGCTGAAGCGGGACCTCGTCCGCGAGGCGGGCCTGACGGATTCGGAGATCGCGATCGAGACGGGTTACGACCCCGAGCAGGATTTTCTTGACATGGCCAAGGCTGATGCCGAAACGTGCGGCTACGGGTTGACGCTCTACGATAACGTCTTTCAGGGCTATTCTCCCAGCGGCAAGAACACCGTGACCATCACCGTCGGCCAGAGCTACGATTATTGGGCCAAGTATGAGGCGGATTACCTCAAGGGGAACAAGACCGCCTATCGTGCGGACAAGGAAAGGCAGGCCGATATCCTCATCGAGCGGGCCGAGAAGAAGCTCCTGCCCGGGTTGAGACAAGCGATCGAGGTCAGGGAGGTCGGGACGCCGCTGACGAATCTCCGCTACACCGGCAACTATCGCGGCGCCGTTTACGGCTGGGATCAGACGCTCGACAATTCCGGGCCGAGCCGCATGCCTCACAAGACGCCGATCAAGAATCTGTATTTGGCCGGCGCCTGGACCAGTCCGGGAGGCGGCTACGGCGCCGTCATCCCCAGCGGCCTCGAGTGTTTCGCCGAGATCATGAAAACTTGGTGAATGGGGCAGCCACCGCCAGGGGCGGGGAAGTGGCACTCGTCCTTTAGGACGAGTGATCGTGGATGATCCGCCAGCCTTCGGGAAACTTCCGAAGGATGATGGTGAAAACGCCCTGGCCGGGTTTTTCCCGAGCTTCGACCTTCCACCGGCCCAAGACATAAGCTGCGTCCGGGGCGAGGATCTCGATTTCGAGGTCCGAGAATGTCAGAATTCCCCAATATTCTCCGGCATAGTTCGTCTTGTAGCGATCAAGCATCGTTTGCCAGCCTCGGTACCGGTTTCCGCCCGACTGGAAGGTCATGTCTTCGGATTTCCAATAGGACGCCATGAAGCCTTCGATGTCGTGGGCATTCCAGGCCGCCGCCTGGGCCTCGAGGATCTTTTGAATCTCGTCCGTGGGGCCGGTTGAGAGTGCGGTTATCGGGAAAGAAATCAAGACAAAAAATAAAACGACCCTGCACGCCGGATGTGTTTTCATTCGAACCTCCTCCTCAGAGCAACGCCGCTCAGCGATCAACCGCCCGGTTCTCAAAATCCGCCCGCCGCGCCTTGCCCTTTAGCATTTTATTCCGGTTTATGTTAACAATGAAAGAGATGCGAGGTTAATAGGATGAAGACAAAATGCCGGATAGCCGCATTGTTCCTGGCCGGGGTCGTTCTTTGCGTCCAGGCCAAGGGCATAAACCCAAGGGTCGCGATTAAGACCGACCTCGGTGAAATCATTATCGAGGTCTTCGAACGGCAAGCGCCCGTAACCGCGGCGAACTTTCTGGCCTACGTCGACCAGAAGCTCTATGACGGAGCGAGCTTCTACCGGATCGTCCGGCCGGACAACCAGCCCGGCAAGAGTGTCAAAATCGAGGTAATCCAGGGAGGGCTGGAATTCATGCCCCAGGCCAGGCCCCGGCGGCCCATTCCGCATGAAACGACCGATAAAACAGGCGTTCATCATGAGGATGGAACGATCTCCATGGCCCGTGACATTCCGGGCAGCGCCTCATCCGAATTTTTTATCTGCATCAACGCCCAGCCCGAGCTCGATTTCATGGGACTCCGCAACCCGGACGGCCAGGGCTTCGCCGCATTCGGCCGGGTCGTGGAGGGGATGGACATCGTCAGGAAGATCCAGGGGCTTCCGTCAGAGCAGCAGATGCTCACGACAAGCGTGAAGATTCTATCCGTCCGTCGAGTGAACTGATAGAATACCGGACGTAAATCCTGGGGATACCGATTCGAGTTCAGGAAGGAGGAAAGCGGCGTGATCAAGCTTTTATCCCGAATTCTTGTCGTTAGTCTTCTTATTATAGGAACCGCCCCCGGCTCACCGATACGGAGCGGTCAAAAGAAAGATTCGAAGCCGGTTTACCTCGACCCGGACGCGACCTCCGAGGCTCGCGCGGCCGATCTTGTCAAGCGCATGACGCTCGAAGAGAAGATCTCCCAGATGGTCAATGACGCGCCGGCCATCGAGCGTTTGGGCATTCCCGCCTACAACTGGTGGAACGAATGCCTGCACGGCGTAGCCCGAGCGGGACGGGCTACGGTCTTTCCGCAAGCCATCGGCTTGGCGGCCGCATGGGATGAGGACCTCATGGGTCGGGTGGCAACGGCCATCTCGGACGAGGCCCGGGCCAAACATCACGAATTTGTCCGGCTCGGCCGTCGCGGAATCTACCAGGGCCTTACCTTCTGGTCCCCCAACATCAATATCTTCCGCGACCCGCGCTGGGGCCGAGGCCAGGAAACCTACGGCGAAGACCCGTTCCTCACCGGTCACATGGGCGTCGCGTTCGTCAAGGGCCTTCAAGGGAATGACCCCAAGTACCTGAAGACCGTGTCCACGCCCAAGCACTTCGCCGTTCACAGCGGTCCGGAGCCCGACCGCCACACGTTCGACGCCGTCGTTGACGAACGGGACCTCAGGGAAACCTACCTTCCTCAGTTTGAAGCCTGTGTTCGGGCCGGAGCCTTCTCGGTCATGTGCGCCTACAACCGCTTCATGGGCCAAGCCTGCTGCGGAAGCCCGCGCCTTTTGACCGATATCCTGAGGAAAGAATGGGGATTCGAGGGTTACGTGGTCTCGGATTGCGGGGCGATCAGCGATATGGCCTCCGGCCACCAGGTTGTCTCGGACGACGCCGAGGCCGCGTCCCTGGCCATGAAATCCGGCTGTGACCTGAGCTGCGGGATGGAATACGGACTTCTCAAGGACGCCCTCGATCGAGGGTTGATCACGGAGAAGGACATCGATATTTCGGTCAAGCGGCTGTTCCTGGCCAGGATCAAGCTGGGTCTGTTCGACCCGCCGGAACGTGTCGGCTATGCCCAGATTCCGTATTCCGTCTTGGACAGCGAGGAGCACCGGGCGCTGGCCCTGGAGGCGGCCCGAAAATCGATCGTCCTCCTCAAGAACGACAGGAAAACCTTGCCTCTCCGGAAGAACCTGGAAAGCATCGCCGTCATCGGCCCGAACGCCGACGACGTGGAGGTCCTTCTCGGCAACTACAACGGTACGCCCGTCGACCCGGTGACGCCCCTGCGCGGTATCCGGGAGAAGGTCTCGCCCAAGACGAAAGTGTTCTCGGCCCTCGGCTGTGATTGGGCCAAGAACATGCCCGCCTTGGAGGTCATCCCTTCTTCGGCCCTGTCCACGACCCTGGGTAAGAAAAAAGTTGTCGGGCTTATCGGCGAATATTTCAATAATCGCAATTTCGAGGGAGACCCGGTCCGGACCCGGGTCGATCCCCAAGTGAACTTCAACTGGTGGGACGGCGCGCCGGTCGACGGCTTTGACGATGAGGACTTCGGCGTTCGCTGGACGGGAAGCCTCATCCCGCCGGTCTCCGGGCCCTATGTTCTGGGCGGGGAAGGTCTCAACGGGTTCCGGCTATTCCTGGAGGACAAGCTCCTGGTGGAATTTGACGGGCGTCACCAATCAGCCAAAGTGTATAAGACCGTCAACCTGATCAAAGGCCGGCCCTACAAGCTCAAGCTCGAGTTCTTCGAGGTCTCGGGCGATGCCCACATGAAGCTCCTCTGGTCGCGACCCGGGCGGAATCTTGAGCAGGATGCCCTGAGCGCGGCAATCCAGGCCCGGGCCGTCGTCCTGATCATGGGGCTTTCTCCGCGCCTCGAGGGCGAGGAGATGGACGTTCCCGTCGAGGGGTTCAAGGGAGGCGACCGGACGACACTCGACCTTCCCAAGCTCCAGGAGGATCTCATCAAGAAGGTCGTCGCTCTCGGGAAGCCGGTCGTCCTCGTCTTGCTGAACGGCAGCGCCCTGGCGGTCAACTGGGCCGCCGAGAACGTGCCGGCCATCGTCGAGGCCTGGTATCCCGGGCAAGCCGGGGGAACGGCCATCGCCGACGTTTTGTTCGGCGATCACAATCCCTCAGGCCGCTTGCCGGTGACGTTTTACAAATCGGTCAAGGACCTGCCCGAGTTCGCGGACTACAGCATGAAGGGCCGGACCTATCGCTATTTTGGGGGCGAGCCGCTCTATCCCTTCGGTTACGGACTGAGCTACACCAAGTTCTACTACACCAACCTCCTGGGGCCCAAGCTCATCCAGGCGGGCGAGACGGCCGATATCTCGGTCGACGTGCAGAACACGGGCAAGATCCCGGGAGAGGAAATCGTCGAACTCTACGTGAAGGACGCGGCCGCTACGGTGCCGGTGCCCATCCGTTCGCTCGAAGGTTTTCAGAAGATCCGCCTTATGCCCGGTGAGACGAAGACCGTCTACTTCACCGTTACACCGAGGATGCTTTCTCTCATCGACGACAACGGCCGCCGCGTGGTCGAACCGGGAGTTTTCAATATCTCGGTCGGCGGCGAGCAGCCGGGCTTTCAGGGCAGGGCTCGGGCCTTGACGACCGATTTCCTGACAGCTCGGTTGGAAGTCGTCGGCAAGGTCATGGCCCTTGAATAGGGATCGGATGAAAGGGAAGGCAATGTTATTAGAGTTACGGGGCTCAGCCGGGCAGCGTTGCATAGCTATCGCAACGCGGGGGGCTCGTCCTTCGTTCAAGAAGTATTAGAGAAAAGAGACATGTCTGCCCTGCGGCCAAAAATGGAGAATAAAGGACGGCCAGGGAAGGGGAAAGACGTATCTTGGGGAGGTTTCGGGATCCTATTCCGAGCTTGCTCAAACATGATCCGGAAAGCACAGGAATCGGACAGGCGGCCGCCCTCTTTTGGGGGAGATTGTCCTCGGTCGAGGACACAAGCGAATGGGATTTCTGGCATGAAACATGGCACGAAGTGTGCATAATCAGAAGAGGGATGTTTTGCGGCGCAGGATTTTTTTTGACAAAAACTATAGGAATTATATTATCTTGGTGTGAGGTCTTTCGGCCGTGTGACTTCAAGGAGGTCGCTCTATGAGACGACGAAAGCTCGGACAACGTTTCGTTTGCGGCTTGACGGCCGGCCTGTGCCTGGCGGGCGTTCTGTTGACCGTCTCGCCGGCCGGGGCCCAATATTTCGGACGCAACAAGGTCCTGTATAACCGGCTGGATTTCAAGGTCATCAAGACCCAGCACTTCGATATCTTTTTCTATCCTCAGGAGCAGAAAGCGGTCGAAACCGCGGCCCGTCTGGCCGAGCGCTGGTACGGGCGCCTGTCCCGGATCTTCAGCCACGAACTCAAGCGCCGCCAGCCGCTGGTCCTCTACGGATCCCATCCCCAGTTCGAGCAGACGACCGTGACGAGTGAGATCATTGGCGAAGGAACGGGTGGTTTCACCGAGATGCTCAAGCGCCGCATCGTCCTGCCCTTCGGCGGAACCCTGGCCGAGACCGATCATGTCATCGGCCATGAGCTTGTCCATGCCTTCCAATTCGAGATTGCCACGGAATCCGCCCCCGGCGGGAGGATAACGGAATCGGCCTCCCTCCGTCTGCCCCTGTGGTTCGTCGAAGGCATGGCCGAATATTTTTCGCTCGGGCCGGTCGACCCCAACACCGCCATGTGGATGCGCGACGCGATACGCGAAAAGAAGATGCCCACCATCAAGCAGATGTCCAACACCAGCCGCTATTTTCCCTATCGCTACGGCCAGGCGTTGTGGGCTTACGTCGGAGGCCGTTTCGGCGACCTGATCATCGCTCGTCTTCTCCGGGAGGCGAGCCGATCCGGGGATTACGAAAAGGTCATGGAGCGCGTCCTGGGCGAGCCGATCAAGCAACTGTCCGAAGAGTGGCACGCAGCCCTGAAGAAGGATTATCTGCCCCTGGCCTCGACGACCAAGAACCCGAAGGATTTCGGCCCCCAGGTCCAGAAGGGAAGCGAGGACGTCGGCTACAACGTTTCGCCGGCCGTCAGTCCCGACGGACAGCGCTTCATCTTCCTCTCCTCGAAGGAGCTGTTCTCGATCGAGCTCTATCTGGCCAACACCAAGACCGGCAGGATCATGGGCAGGGTCACCAAGACGGTCCTCGACCCTCATCTCCAGAGCCTGGAGTTCATCAACAGCTCCGGGTCCTGGAACCGTGAGGGCACCAAGTTCGTTTTCGGCGCCGTCAGCGATGCCCGGCCCATCCTGGCCATAGTCGACGTGGGCACGCAAAAGATCGAAAAGGAGATCGACTTTCCAAGCCTGGGCGAGATCCTGAACCCGACCTGGTCGCCCGACGGAAACCGAATTGCTTTTTCGGCCCTGACCGGAGGGCTGACGGATATCTATGTCTATGATATCAAGGCGGGCAGCCTGCGTCAGCTGACGGACGACGCGTTCGGCGACATCCATCCGGCCTGGTCTCCCGACGGCAAGACCATCGCCTTCGTCACCGATCGGTTCACAACGGACATGGCGACCCTCAGCCCCGGCTATTATCAGCTGGCTTTGCTCGACCCCGTCTCTGGCGAGATCAAGCCCATCTCAACCTTCGCTTACTGCAAGAACACCAACCCGCAGTGGAGCGGAGATTCGAAGAGCATCTTCTTCGTCTCGGACCAGAACGGCATCGATAACATCTATCGCTATGACCTGAGCTCGGGCCGGACGAGTCAGGTAACCAACCTCTACTCCGGGGTGAGCGGCATCACCAGCCTGAGCCCGGCGCTGTCCTCGGCTTCGGCGACCAATAAACTCGTTTACAGCGCTTACGAACAGGGGCATTTCAGCATCTACGCCATAGACTCGGAGAGCGTGATCTCCGGCCAGCCGACGGCCGCGGCCCTAGGGCAGGTTTCGCCGGCCATGCTGCCCCCCGCGGACCGGAAGGCCAGCGAGGTTCTTGGCCTGCTGAAGAACCCTCTCTTCGGCCTGCCCGAACCCACGACCTACACCGTTTCCTCCTACCAGCCCAAGCTGAGCCTGGACTATTTCGCTCCGCCGTCCATGGCCATCGGCGCCGACCCCTACGGCAGCTACGTGGGCGGCGGCCTGGCCCTCTATTTCAGCGACATGATGGGCTATCACAACCTGGTTTTCATGGGGCAAACCAGCAGCCGCCTAATCGACACCACCCTCCTCGTGGGTTACCAGAACAGCAAATCCCGCTGGAACTGGGGGGCGGTCGCCGAGCGGATCCCTTATGTCTACGGCTACTACAACGCCTACTATGATTATGTCTTCGGACAGCCGGCCGTGGTGGAAGAGCAGTCTCTCTTCCATCAGATCGATTATCAGGTCGGCGGCTTCGCCTCGTATCCCTTCAGCCCGGTCCAACGCGTCGAATTCGGAGCCGGTGCGCAGTACATCGATTTCAAAGCGGAGATGTTCACCCGGGCGTACTCCCTTATCGACAACAGCATTCTGATCAACGAACAGGACACGCTCCCATGGTACAAGGATCTGGCCTTCGGGTACGCGAGCGGCGCTCTCGTTTATGACAGCTCGATCTTCGGGGCGACCAGCCCTATCCTGGGCCAGAGCTACAGGCTCGAGGTTTCCCCCAACCTCGGGTCGCTTTCCTTCTATACCATCCTGGCCGATTACCGCCGCTACATCATGCCCCAGCGACCCTTCACTCTGGCATTCCGCGTCATGCATTATGGCCGGTATGGGAAGGACGCCGACGACGGGCGGATGTGGCCGATGTACATCGGTTGGGAAACCCTGGTCCGCGGCTATGATTATTACAGCTTCGACTACGGGAGCGATTTCGATTTCAAGCGCATTTACGGTAGCCGCTTTATCGTGGCCAATGCCGAATTGCGTTTTCCGTTGCTTGGACTCTTTCACTTGGGGCGCGGATATTACGGGGCCTGGCCTCTGGAGTTCCTGGCATTCTATGACATCGGAGTGGCCTGGAACGGCTCGAGCCGTCCGGTCCTGGACTGGGACGATACCAACCCCAATCACCACTTACCCGTCAGCAGCGCCGGGATCGGCTTGAGGACGAACCTGTTCGGGTACATCATCCTGGGCGTCGACCTCGTCCATCCCTTCGATCGGACGGACACCAACGATCGGACGCACACCAAGTGGGTTTGGCTGCTGACTCTGTCCCCTGGATTCTAGCTCTTCCCGGGAACCGGCCTCCGGCCCGCTCATCGAGTCGGGGGCCGTTCTCCGTTTGACATCCCTGCCTCGGATTCTTTATTGTTGAGCCGTTCGGGGCGGAGCGTCTCCGGCTTCTTCCCGTCGGCCGCGGACGCGGTCGAAGCGAAATCATTCCTGGAGGGTACCGATGCTTTCAGCGACAAGATACCGGGCGGCCGTCACGGCCGGCTTGCTCGCGGCCGTCCTGGCGGGATTCGTCCCAGGCCGGGCCGAGCAAGCGCTTCGCGGCCAGGACATCAAGAATATTCTTCCCCAGCAAGAACGGGCTCGCGTCCGGAATGAATGGCTGGCCTGGCGGCTGGAGCATATCCTGCCGGAGATCATGCGGCGGGAGAACATCGACCTGTGGCTGGTCATCAATCGGGAATACAACGAAGACCCGGTTTATATGACTTTGATGCCGGCCCCCGCGCTCTCCGCCCGCCGAACCTCGATCCTTCTCTTTCACGATCGCGGCCCGGAGCGGGGCGTCGAACGGCTGAACGCCGGCCCGTTCGCCGACACGGACCTGTACAGGCCGGTCTGGACGGATAAGAAGGTCCTCCAGTTCGACAACCTGGCCCGCGTCATCCGCGAGCTCAACCCCCGGCGGATCGGTATCGACGTCTCTCCCACGTGGGCCTTCGGCGATGGATTGTCGGCGAGCCTCAGGGACCGGCTCACGGCCGCCCTCGGTCCCGACCTTTCCTCGCGTCTCGTCTCAGCCGAGAAGCTCTGCCTGGGTTGGCTCGAGCGCCGAAGCCCTCAGGAGCTGAGCGTCTATCGCCACATCTGCGGGATCGCCCACGACCTCATCGCCGAATTCTTCTCCAGCCGGGTCATCATCCCCGACATCACCACAGCGGATTCCGTTGAGTGGGGCATCCGGCAGAGGCTGACCGAGCTCGGGCTGGAACCGTGGTTTCATCCATCGATCGACATCATCCGCAGCAAGGAGGACGCGGCCCGCTACTCGGAACACGCCGTCATCCGGCGCGGCGACCTCGTCCATTGTGACCTGGGTTTGAAATACCTCGGCCTGTGCACGGATATGCAGTGGCATGCTTACGTCCTTCGGGAAGGGGAGGAGGATGCCCCCCAGGGCTTGAAGCAAGCTCTGGCCAGGGCCGTGGCCGTGGCGGAGATCTTCATGGCCGAGTTCAAGACCGGCCGGACGGGCTACGAGATCGAGACATCGGCCATGTCCAAAGCCGGAGCCGCCGGACTCCGGCCGCTGATCTATTCCCATCCCATCGGTTATTTCGGACACAGCGCGGGCTGTATCATGGAAGCCCGGCCGCCCGAAAAGGCGCCCGAGGGAACGCGGGCACAGATGGATTATCCCCTTTATCCTGATACCTGCTACGCTATCGAGTTCAGCAGCACGACAAGCGTTCCGGAGTGGGGAGGCGAAGACGTCGTCATCAGCTATGAAGAGACGGGTATCCATACCTCCCAGGGCTGCCGGTTCCTGGACGGACACCAGACGTCCTTTTACCTCATTCGCTAGGCGGCGGCGATGCGCTCTGCGGCCGAACCGGGTCGCTCCGCGGCGGCCCGCCCCATTCCTGATTGGAGGAGGTCATGATGAGAGTTTTGCTGATGTTCCTCTTTGGCTGTTCCGTTCTGGCCCTGGGAGCGGTGGAGGGCTCCTACCAGAAAATGGTTGCGCCCAGGATTCCCTTCGCCCCGCGGACCTATGTCTGCTACCGCGCCCCTCATCCGATCGCCGTGAATGGGACGGTCGGAGATCCGGCCTGGGAGGCAGCCCCCTGGACCGAAGAATTCGTCGACATCCGGGGCGAGCTCGGGCTGAAACCCTGGTTCCGGACCCGGGCCAAGATGCTCTGGGACGACGACTACCTCTATGTCGGCGCTCATCTCGAGGAAGATCATGTTTGGGCCACCCTGACCAAAAGGGATTCGGTCATCTTCATGGACAATGATTTCGAGGTGTTCATCGACCCCGACGGGGATAGCCACAGGTACTACGAGCTTGAGATCAACGCCCTGGGCACGGTCTGGGACTTGTTCCTGATCATGCCTTATCGGGACGATCGCCAGGGACGTTCGGCCGTGACCTCCTGGGACATCACAGGGTTGAAGTCCGCGGTCCATGTGGACGGGACGCTTAACGACCCCTCCGACAAGGATCGAGGTTGGACGGTCGAGCTGGCCATTCCCTGGGAGGCGCTCAAAGAATGTGCTCCGCGCCGCCAGAGGCCCCAGGCCGGAGACCAGTGGCGCATGAATTTCTCCCGGGTTGAATACCGGGTCGACATCAAGAACCGCAAATACGAAAAGCAGAAGGACGCCGCCACGGGCAAGCCCCAGGATGAGGAAAACTGGGTCTGGTCGCCCCAGGGGCTCATCAACATGCACTATCCCGAGATGTGGGGCTATGTTCAATTCTCATCCGTGACGGCCGGCCGCGGCCGGGAGGACTTTGTCCCTCGTGCGGAAGAGCGGGTGAAATGGGCCCTCCGTCGGATCTATTATGCCGAAAGGATGCATCGTGACCAGCACGGCTCATTCACTGATGACCTGTCACGGCTCGGCCTCCGAGACCTTGTCCTCAAAGGCTATTTACCGCCCGCGGTCAAGGTCACGCCCGGGCTCTTCGAGGCTGTCTATCAGGCCGAAGCCGGGGATTCCTGGCATATCATGCAGGACGGCCTTCTGTGGAAAGGGAGCGATGACAAGCCCGACCCGAACAAGCCCAACGCTCAGGAGTGGTGACAGCCGGGCGGCCGGTGCCGGTCCGTCCGGTCTTTGAAAATGTCCGATCTTGGGGTAAAATTTCCGTCCGATGAGAATTCACGATCGAGCCCGTCCGGAGCTTCGACAAGGTCGTCGTCCATGAAAAAAAACGCGTTCGCCGCCGCTTCTCTCATGCTTGTTCTCGCTGCATCCTCGGCCTGCTTCGGCTCGGGCCCCAAGGTATCGGACCCGGACGAGGCCGGCATGTCTAAGTCGCGCCTCAAGGGGCTCGATCACATCATCAACGCGGCTATCGTCCAGAGGGACTTCCCCGGAGCCGTGGTCCTTGTCGGCCGGAAGGACAAGGTCGTGCTCCGCGAGGCCTACGGAGACAGCCGAATCATCCCCGACAGGCAGGAGATGAAGGCGGATATGATCTTCGACCTCGCTTCCCTGACTAAGCCCGTCGCCACGGCCGTCTCGATTATGATCCTCGTCGAGCGGGGAGAGCTCAGCCTGAACGAAAAGGTCAAGGATTACGTGCCGGAGTTCGAACCCTGGAAGGACGACAAGGGCCGGCCCGGAGAGGACGCCCGTCTCTGGCACCTCCTGACCCATACCTCGGGTCTTCCGCCCTACACGGACGCCGACGTCGCCGCCAAGAAGCTGGGCCGTCCGGCCTCGACCGAGGCTCTGGTCTCCTACATCGCCCGTCTGCCCAAGACCGACCCGCCGGGCGCCGCCTTCCACTACAGCTGCCTCGGCTACATCACCCTAGCCCGCATCATCAAGATCGTTTCGGGGGACAACATCGCCGACTTCGCGGCCAAGAATATCTTCAAACCCTTGGGGATGGAGCACACTTTCTTCGTCCCCCCGGAGGATCTGAGGAGCCGCTGCGTCCCGACCCAGGTCTATAGCGGCCGACCATTGCAGGGAACGGTCCACGACGGCCTGGCCGCCCTGCAGGGCGGGATCTCGGGCAACGCCGGCCTGTTCTCCACAGCGGACGACCTGGCCGTTTTCGCCCAGATGATCCTGAACAAAGGCATCTATCACGACACGCGGGTGCTCGGACCGCTGGCCGTGGAACGCATGACCTCGGTCTACCCTGGCGCTCCCGCGGCCGGACGAGGCCTGGGCTGGGACCTCAGCTCGCCCTTGGCCTCGAACCGGGGCGACCTGTTCGGGCCGTCCTCGTTCGGCCACACCGGCTATACGGGAACATCGATCTGGATCGACCCCGAAACTCAAGTCTATGTCATTTTTCTCACGAACAGGGTTCACCCTGACGACAAGGGCAGTATCGTCACCGTACGGAGCCGGGTCGCAAACCTTGTGGCCGGTTCCATCGTAAAGAAATAGGCGGGGTTCGGCCGCAGCCGGGTCGCGGCCTAGGCCCAACCCCTGATCGCGAATCAAGGGAGGGTCCCATGGATGAAAAACCCATGACTGAAAAAGATGAAACCAAGGACAAAGCGCCGAGGGCCGACCGCCATTCAGGGATCACGGGCGGCCTCATCCTCATCCTTCTTGGCGTTCTTTTTCTGCTGAGCACTCACCACTATATTCTTTGGTACGACTGGTGGGCGTATTTCGTCATTGGGCTGGGCGGCATCCTCATCCTGGATTACATCATCCGGGCCGCGTCCGGGGCGGACCGGGGCGCGCACACCGGCAAGCTCGTGGCCGGAGCCGTGCTGATCGTGGTGGGCGCGTCGCATATCTTCGGCATGTCGACCTGGTGGCCTCTCATTCTGATCGGCGTCGGCTTCGTCCTGCTCTTGAGCTCACTGAAGAAACCGTCGGCCTGAGGGCCGAAGGTGGTTTGTTTTCCGCGGCCTCCCGGCGGCCGTCCGGCCGCCAACTCTCTTTACGGCTGTAAAATAATTGAGCGGCGGGATGCTTGGGCCCCCGCTAAAAAGCGCTTCTGATTTCAGGTCCATCAGGAGCAGGGTTGGCACGGATGTTGCTCTTCATTTTCTCAACATGCCCAGAAACGGTCTTGTCTTGTGCTTGATCGGCCTTTGGGCCGCGGCGTGTTCCCTGGGGCCGGCCATCCCTTCCGGCCGCGAAGCTGCCCTGGAAGCATCCTATCGGCAGGGGCGGCAAGTCTTCTATCTTGGACTGAAAAAAGGCGCGTCGGCCGCGGCGTCCCTGACGAAGTCCGACCGGGAGTCTCTGACCGATGCCGAGCGGTCCTGCCCGGGTCTGTATGAACAGCTCATGGACTTCTATCCCTATGCCGCCCGCTATGACGCACAGGACGCTATGGAGCCGCAAGCGATCTCGACCCTGGCCATCAGGCTGGCCTCGGAGTTCCTGGATTCCATTCCGGCCGAGTCTTTGGCAGCGGACATTTCTCCTCTTCAAGCGACAGTGATCGGCAGCGGCTATGCGGTCCGGCGGTCGATTCCGGAATTCCGTCGATTTGTGCGGACGACGGCCAGGCCGGTCAGAAGCGGCTCGGGTTGGACGGACCTGAGAATGGAGGACGTCCGGCGTATCACGACCGGTCGAGGGATCAAGATCGCTATCGTCGACACGGGACTCGACCCGACACTGAAGGATATCGAGCGTCGCGTCGTGGGCTATCGTGATTTCCTGGCCGGGGAGAAGCCTTTCTGGGGTAAAAGGCGTTTCCCCTATGATTGGGGAGGGCATGGCACGGCCGTGGCCTCGGTCGTTTCCCAGGTCGCGCCCGGGGCGGAGCTTCTCATCGCCAGGGTCTACGATGAGGAATCCATGGAACGAACGCCCGGGAACTGGTGGACATTGAACCTCCTCGAGGCCGGAGCGGCTTGGGCCGCGGACCAGGGAGTGGATGTCATCAACATGAGTTTTGCCGTGCCGAGCGACGTGCCGCGGATGAGGGCGCTCGTCCGGCGGTGCTTCGAAATGAATATCATCCTCGTGGCGTCCGTGGGGAATGTTATCGATCCTTCCGATTCAAGCCTCCGGTTCTATCCCGCGGCCTATCCCTGGCCGATCGCCGTGGGCGGAGTGGAAAAGAAGGCCGATGGGCTCCGGGTCTGGGAGCATTCCGGAAGGGGCGATTACGTAGATGTCGTTGCGCCGGCGGCTTCGGTCTGGGTGGAGCAGCCGTCCTATCGCGAACTGAAGCGTTTTCCCATGAGGGCCTACGGCAACTCGCTGGCCACGGCCATGGTTTCAGGGACCGCCGCTCTGGTCCTGGCGGCCATGGGCGATCGGGAGAAGGAAGCCTTGCGGCGGAAGCCCGGCGCGCTGTGCGACCGCGTCCGCGAGATCATCTGCGGAACCGCCTCGAACGAGAAACTGGGCCTGACGGGATTCAACTCCCGGAGTGGCTACGGGCTGATCGATCCACTAGGGGCCGTCCAAGCGGTCCGAAGAGGCCGGCGCTGATCTTTAGGGACGATCGCCTTCACGCGCGCCGCGCTCGTTGCGGCGGGCTCCTCACCCCGTGTGCCCGATAGGCCGTTTTCCCTCCCGGATGCTTTAGGCTTGGGCCGAAAAAAAGAGTTGACGTATAATAGGGAGCCTGCGCGGCCGGGGTTGCCCTTCCGAGCTCCTCGGCCCATGGAGGACACATGAGGCCCCTACATCGACGATATCTCGCGCCGCCCGTCAGCCTTGCCGCCGCGATGCTTCTCTGCATCACAGCCTATCCCCAGGACTTGCCCTCGAAACTCGTGAAGTCCGAATGGCTGGCCGCGACTTACGGCAAGTTCGAGGTCCGGGTCATCGACATGAGGCCGGACATCCGGGATTATTGGACCTCGCATCTCCCGGGTGCCGTTTATCTGAACCCAGAAGCCCTCCGCTGGCCGGAGAACGGCATGCCCGTCAAGCTCATGCCGGTTTCCGCTCTGACTCAGCTGTTGGGCCAGATGGGCATCACCCCGGCGACATCCATCGTCCTCTACTCGGAAAAGAACGGTTTCATGCCCTTGTACCTTCTCTGGGCCCTGGAGTACATCGGCCACAAAAACTGCGCCCTGCTTGATGGCGGCTTCGATAATTGGAAAGCGGAAGGCCGATTCCTGACTCAGGACTATCCCGCGAAGATCCGCCCGGTCGTCTACCCCGTCCCCCAGAATCTCCAGGCCGAGGTCCGCGCCAGCCTGAGCGAAGTCAAGCAGTCGCTCGGTCCCGGCTTTGTGCTCATCGATTCCCGGCCGTTCGAGAGCTACAGCGGGGAAAAAGGGACTTGGAAACGTCGAGGCCATATCCCGGGCTCGGTCAGTCATTTTTGGAACGCCGACCTGGCCGCGGACGGAAGCTGGAGGAGCAAGGAGGACCTGCGCGGCGATTACGCGGCGCTGGGCGCGACTCCGGACAAGAAGATCATCGTCTATTGCGGCAGCGGCCAGATGTCGTCCCATACATATTTCGTCCTGAAACACATCCTGGGCTATCCCTGGGTCAAGAACTTTGACGGCGGCTTCGGCGAATGGTCGAGCGATTCGCAGCTGCCCGTCGATAAATCCGGGAAGTGAGTCCTCGAGCTCGAGGAGGGGGAATACCATGAAAAACAAGAGTCTCGGGCTTATTATCGCCCTGAGTATCGCTCTCTGGGGCTCGGCTGCGGAACAGCCCAAGACCCATTTCCCGACATACACGGCCCACCTTGTCGGTCACGCCCACATCGACCTGAGCTGGATGTGGCGCTGGGAAGAGACCGTGCGGGACATCGCGGTCTACACGTTCCGCGGCACCCTGGAAATGATGGATAAGGTGAAGGGCCTGACTTTTGCTCAGAGCCAGGCGGCGCTCTATGATGCCATCGAACGGAACAACCCCGATCTTTTCGCCGCCATTCGGGCGAAGGTCAAGGCCGGAGCATGGATCCCGGTCGGGGGGATGTGGACCGAGCCCGACCTCAACATGCCCGACGGCGAAGCGCTCGTCCGCCAGCTTCTCTACGGCCAACGGTACTTCCGGGAGAAGCTCGGCGTTCCGACCAAGGTCGGATGGTGCCCTGATTCCTTCGGTCATAACGCTCAGCTTCCCCAGATCCTGAAAAAGGCTGGGATCGACTACTATGTTTTCGAGCGTTGCGCTCCCGACAAGATGCCGCTCTTCTGGTGGGAGGGCCTGGACGGTTCCCGGGTCCTGGCTTATGCCCCTCCGGGCTGGTATGACCTGAGCCTGCGGGACGGGCTGGACCAGCCTGTCACCGACGCGGCGCGGAACTCTCCGGTCAAGGATTTCATGCTTCTCTACGGCGAAGGCGACCACGGCGGCGGGCCGCGAGCCGCGGACATCGAAGCCTATGAGCAGCACGCGAAGGCGCCGGGGCTTTTGCGCTGGGAATTCAGCACGCCCGAGAAGTATTTTCGCCGGATCACCGGTCTGGGGATCGACTTTCCCGTGGTCAAGGGCGAGTTGAATTTCGTCTTCCCCGGGTGTTATACGACTCAAGCGGAAACAAAAAAGAACAACCGTCGGGCGGAGAGTCTGCTCCTCACGGCCGAAAAGTTCAGCAGCGCGGCCGTCTTCGGACGTTTCCGGGATTACTATCCGGAGCTCGACCTGGATGAGGCCTGGAAGATCGTGCTGCGCAATCAATTCCACGACATTCTTTGCGGATCGAGTATCGGTCCCGTTTATGACGAAACGGCCGCATCCTACGGCGAGGCCTTTGAGCGCGGCCGCCGGGCGCTCGATTTTTCCTTGGAAACCATCATCGACGGCGTGGACACGCGGGGCGAGGGCTGGCCGATCATCGTTTTCAACCCGCTGTTCTGGGAGAGAACGGGTGAGGTCGATGTCGAACTAGCCCTGCCGGCGGACGCGGGGGGCCCCGGCCTAACCATCAAGGATCCTCAGGGACGGATCGTGCCCTGCCAGGTTTTGGCCCGCACGACGAAGGAGGGTCGGTCCGTGCTGCGTGTTCTGTTCGTCGCGGAATCCGTGCCGTCCTTCGGCTACAAGGTTTTCCATGCCCTGGCCGTCGCGTCCGAGCCCGAACTGAAATCACCCCTGGCCGTCTCCGAAGACCTCCTGGAGAATGAGTTCTTCAAGGTTTCTCTTGACCCTAAAACCGGCTGGATGCGAAGCATCCTGGACAAGCGCAGCGGACGGGAGATGCTGGCCTCCCCGGGAAACGTCCTGGAGGCCATCGTCGACGAGCCGAAATCCATGTCGGCTTGGAGGCTCGGCCTGAAGGAACGCCTGGCTCGGATCGGTGAGTCGGGCAATCGCCTGGAGGTCATTGACCGGGGACCGGTGCGGGTCGCCGTTCGAATCAGCAGCGCCTTCCGGAATTCCCGCTTCGTTCAGGACATTATCCTCTACCGCGGGATTCCCCGGATCGACGTCCGGCTGACAGCCGACTGGCAGGAGCGGAAGATCATGATCAAGGCGGCCTTCCCGGTTGCGGCCGGCAACCGGCAAGCCTTCTTCGAGGTTCCTTTTGGGGCCGTGGCCCGACCCACCGATGGAACGGAAGTGCCGGCCCTGCGCTGGATCGACCTGACCGACGAGTCCGGTCAGTTTGGGCTCAGTCTGCTCAATGATTGCAAGTACGGCTTCGATGTCAAGGACAACACCCTGCGCCTGTCGGTCATCCATGGGGCGACAGCTCCCGACCCTGAGGCAGACCGCGGCCGCCAAGAGATGCTTTATTCCCTCTATCCCCATTCGGGCTCCTGGCAAGAAGCCGGAACGGTCCGCCGCGGGTACGAGCTGAATACTCCGTTCGAGGCCCGGGTCGCCATGATCCATGGCGGAGATTGGTCGCCTTCGGCCTCGTTCATCCGGAGTGACGCGGAGGGCGTCATTATTTCCGCACTAAAAAAGGAATCCGGGTATTTCAACCGGGGGTTCATCCTCCGGGCCTATGAGGTCTTCGGGAAGGGCGCCACAGTCAGCCTCGACATCGCTTGGCCGGTCCGGGCGGCGGAGTCCGACCTTTTGGATTATTCGGTCGAGAAGCTACCCTTGACTGGGGACAAGGTCGTTCTGACCCTCAAGCCCTACGAGATCAAGACCATCAAGATCTTTCATAAGCTCAAGGACCAGTCCTGAGGATCGGGAACGACGCAGTCCTGCCCGAATGGGAGCGTCTTCTTTTTAGGGCGGCCGGCGATGAACCCCCGGGCGCCGTTCTGCGGGGACGTTCCGCTCTTAGGGCGGCGACCGTGTGCCGGATAAGAGCGAGGCCCAAGAAGCCATCGTTCATTTTGAATTCTATTCGAGGGCTATTATAATGGAGGGCCAATGTCTTATAAGCGGATAGTAGCTGCCCCTTCCGGGCCAGGGGGAATCATGAAAGCAAGCAGAAAATTCATGTCGAGAATGATTGTTCAAACCGCGGCCCTCGCCGTCCTGGCCTTCGGGGTCGCGTCCTGCGGCGGGTCGAAGAATGAGAACATGCTTCGACTCATCCAGGTTTTGGACCAGAAAAACGTCCTTCATTCTCCCCTGGTTCACCTGGAAGAGTCCTTCGTTCCCAGCACGCAAAAAGTGCCCGCCGCCGACCTCCGGAGCGTGACCCTCGATGGATACGAGTATTGGGCTTTTGCTCCAGCCGCGCCGCTTGTCAGCCTGCCCGATGAGGAATTGCCGGAGAAAGCGGAACTGCGCCAGGGCGAGACCGAGTTTCGGTATTCGGAAACGCCCCTGGCGAGTTCTCCCACCTGGCGCTGGATCAAGGGCGAGCGCTCCATCGATTGGCATGGCGGCGAGTCCCAATCGGGTCTCAAGGGCTGGTCGAAGCTCCGCAAAGGAGAGTCGCTCCGGGCATTCGGGTTTTTCTCTGCGGGCGAAGTCCTTTTCGAGACCCAAGCCAGGAGCGGGGATCCCAAATCCTACAGGTGCCGCCTGATAATGACGATCGGCGGCCGGAGCTCCAAAGTCACGGTCGGCGAACCGGCGAGGGTCCGCTTATTGGAACAGATGCCTCTGAGAAATACGGATATCCAGGTCTCACTGGAAGGCTCGGACTCAGCGCCCGGACGCACGGGGCGTGCCGGAGGAGAGTATGCGCTCGTGCGGCCGGTCCAGATCATCTCCCCCTCCGACCTCATCCTGGTCGCCCTGCCCCAAGACCAGAAAGCTCCCTCCGGCACGTATGAGTTCACGTCCGTTCCTGCTCCGGCGGATTCCTTCCAGAGTCTTGCCCGGGAGGTGGCCCTTGATGAGAACGTGAAACAGGTGCTGGAATTCAAAACTTCGGGTATGGCCGCTCTTGAGTTGGCCGGACGGTCTTTATCCGGTCCGGTCCGAATCAGCCTGTGGGTTGATTCGAAGGCTTGCGGGTCGCGGGATGTGCCGGGGCCGGGAGCGTTCATCTGTTCCTTTCCCGTGACCGCTCCGCGCGGCGCTCACGAGGTCAGGATCGGTCTCAGCGCTGGCGACCGTTCCGCGCCCGCCCGGGCGAAACAGGCCGGGGTCTATCTGGATTCTCTCGGATGGCTCAACCCGAGGAGATCCTTCGACCTGACCTTGCATCGGCTCAAGAATTCCGACCTCGATGACTCCGGTGTCGCCTCCAACCCCTGGCACATCAAGAAGAAGCTCAACGTTCGGGGCACGACCTGGAACGCGATCATGGCCCCCCCGACGACGATTCTCCAGTTCAAGACCCGCGTGCCGGACAGGGGCGTTTTGCGATTCGGCTACGCGTTGACGCGGGATGCGGACGAATCCGAGGGGGACGGCGTCGGATTTGAGGTCACGATCTCAAGGGGCGGCTCGAAGCAGCTCCTGTTCGCGGACTCTCTCGACCCCAATCATAAACCCGCGGACCGGGCCGTCTTTTTCAAGGACATCGACCTTGCCTCTGATTCCGGCAAAACCGTCGAACTTTGCTTTGCCACGCATAGCCCGCGAGGCCGCGGAATCGGCGATGAGGAGAACCAGGACCGGAGGAACGACATCGCCTTCTGGATCAACCCCATCCTTTTCTCCAAGACAGGGGGGCCGGAGCGGGCGCGGAAGAACGTCATCCTCATCTCCATGGACGCCACGCGGCCCGACCATCTCGGCTGCTACGGCTACGGCCGCGATACGACTCCGGCCCTGGACCTGCTGGCCAAGGACAGCGCGCTCTTCCTGAATACCATCAGCCAGGCCCCCTACACCCTGGCCTCGCACATGACCATGCTGACCGGCGTTTTCCCCACGACCCATCATGTCCTCCATATGTCGGATGCCCTCGGCCCCTCGATCCTGACCCTGGCCAACCGACTCCGGGCGCGGGGCCTGGTCACCGCGGCTTTTACGGGCGGAGGGCTGATGGACGCGCACTACGGCTTTGCTCGGGGGTTCGACGAATACCATGACCGCATCATCCCCCAAGAGGCGCCCGACGTCGCGGGACCGCTGTGGCGCAGGGTTTCGGCCTGGCTCGACATGAACAAGGACCTGGATTTCTTCCTTTTCCTTCACACCTACCAGGTCCACAGCCCCTATAGCGCGCCCGCGCCGTTGGGGACGATGTTCCTGGATAAGGACGCGCCCTGGACCAAGCACAGCCTGGAACAGTTCATCGGAGCCGGGTACATCCACAAGTATGCGCCCCTGAGCGAGCCCCAGCGCCGCAACATCATCGCTCTTTATGACGGCGGCATCCGATACCTGGACGAAATGCTCCTCCGGCCGCTCGTGGACGAGCTCAAGCGCCTCGGCCTTTACGACGATACTCTCCTCATCGTGACCGCCGACCACGGCGAGGAGTTCTTTGACCACTTCACCTGGGGCCATTCCAATACTCTGTATAACGAACTGCTGAAGGTGCCCCTGATCATGAAGTTTCCCCGGGAACAGTTCCGGGGGCGCCGCCTCACTCCCGAGGTACGCCTGGTGGATATCGTCCCCACGGTTCTGGACGAGATGGGGATCAAAGCCGCTCGGAAGACGCTCGACGGGGAGAGCCTGGTTCCCGTCGCAGAGAACAAGGACACGAAGGACAGGTTCGGCTTGAGCTATCTTCCGGACAATATCTTTGCCGACCCGATGCCGAGCAAGATCTCGCTCACCCAGGGCCGGTACAAGATCATTCTCAACGACAGGTTCCCCGCCCGTGCCTATTGGTATTTTTCGCCGCCTCCGCCCGACGTCGCGCCCATCGAGCTGTTCGACCTGGAGCAGGACCCGCAAGAGAAGCGCAACTTGGCCTCGGAGAAGGGGGAGATCGCCCGGCGGATGCTGGACGAGCTTCAACCCTACATCCAGTCCGCCAAGCGCCAGGGCCTCGGGCAAAAAGCGCTCATGGACAAAGAGCTCGAGGAGCGTCTCCGAGCCCTCGGCTACATCAAATGAAGCGGTCGGCCTTCATCCCCGGCAGGATCTTTCGGCGTCAGGACTCGGAACGGGAATTCGATTGATCGCCGCCGGGCGAACGAAAGGCCTGGGCCTTTTCGACCAGGATCTGGAGAATCTCGAGCTCGTCCGCGTCGAACCAGATCTTATAACAGGATAGACATTTTTCGACCGGCAGGAAGTATTGATAATTGAACGGGCGTGAGGCCATGCGATAGCCGCAGGCCGGGCAGGGGATGGCCGTCGAGGATCGGTCCTTGACCTTCTGGGCCCTGATGGGATTGGTCAAGAACTGACTCTTAACATTCTCGGCCTTCTTGAGGAGTTGGGGGGAAAAAGCGAATTCTTGGCGGGCCAGGATCCTCTCGATGACCCGGGCATCGATGAGCTTGCCCAGGCACGTGCGGCAGATCTTGACCGGCACTCCTTCATAGAAAAAATCCCCGAGAGGAACGCGGCACCGCGGGCAGAGGTTATTTCCCGTTCCGGAGAGGGGCTTTTGCCGAGCCTCCCGGCGCGCCGCTTCCCGGAGCGCGGGGAATTCCGAAGCCTCGGCTTCGATTCCCTCCGGAATGTTCCTCACGGTCGCGGACATCAGGAAATAGGGGTTTCGAAAGAGTTCGGTCAAGGTCAGGGGTCCGAGCCACTGCCCCCTTTCGTTGCGAACGAGCCAGACCTTTTCCGCCGCCGGTCGTTCGCCGTTATCGACCGAGAAAGGATGCGCCCGTTCTTGGAATTCTTCCTCGGACAGCAGCATGCGGCGGTGGTCGTTCCTGTTCTGTTGGATGTCCCAGACCTCCTGGACGATATCCGCTCGGCTCTTATGGGCCATTTGGGCCAGCCTCTCGACCCGGGTCATCGCCGGGGGATGGGTGCTGAAGAGGCGGCCCCGGAGTCCTTCATTTTCGCAAAGCGGGTCGGACGGAACGATGAGGAGAGGACTGTAGGTCAGGCTGAAGTCTCCGACAAAGGCATTCTTGAGCTTGGCTTTGAGGATGGCCCGGGCCAAGGCCTCGGGCGCCCGACACAACTCCACCGCCGCGGCGTCCGCCAGGAATTCGCGCTCGCGGCTGATAAGCGTGCTCAGGAGTCTCATGACTACCGCCGAAAGCCCGGCGGCCGCGCCGACGAGGAAGGAGCCTCCGGCTACGGAGTCGCCGGCTCGCGCCTCTTCAGAGGGTTGGTCCGTCTCGGGCGAAAGCGAATCCCTGAGCCGCTCGAAGGCGTCGGCCAGGGAGCAGACGAGGGTAATGAAAAAGGTGTCTCCCCGAATGATATGAGAGAGCTCGTGGGCCGCCACGGCCTGCAGTTCGTCCCTGGTGCTTTCCGAAAGGAGCCCTTCGGTGACGGCCGCGACCGGCGTCCCGTCGGCTTTGATCAGGGCCAGGGCGTTGATGGCCAGGGTGGGGAGGACAACGCATTCGACCCGGGGCAGGCCCGCCGCGATCCGGATCTCATCGACCGTATCGGCGAATTCCTTGTGATACCGGTCGCCGGGATCCGCTGGCTGGCCGCCCAGCTGCCGGAGGATAAACTTGGCCCCGTTCCGTCGCGCGTCAAGATACTGGACGAGGGCCAGGAACAAGGCCAGGACGCCGCCGATGATCAGGGCCCGGCTTGTCGCGCCCCAGGAGAGAAGGCGGGTCGACCCGCGAAAGAACCGCATCCCCGCCGAGACGATGAGGATAAGGATCGCGATCAGGGCTGCGTAAAACAGGAAGATCGCGGCGGTCAAGGGGAGGGTGACGCGCCACTGCCGGCGTTGGATCTCGTTATAATCGCGGGTCGTGCGAGCTGTCATGAACGCGCGCCGATCAGGCCTGTCCGGCCGGGACTAAGCCTTATTAAGCTTGCTCCTGTGAAAGCCGTAAAACCCATAGAGGAAAAGCCCGATCACGAGCCAGACGACGAGTCGCATCCACGTGGCGAAGGGCAGGTTGTACATCAGAATAGCGCACAGAAGGATGCCCAGGGCCGGGGTCACGGGGAACAGCGGGACGCGGAAAGGGCGTTTGAGATCGCGGCGTGTATATCGAAGGACGATGACCCCCGCCGAGACGATGATGAAGGCCAGCAGGGTGCCGATGGAGCACAGCTCGGCGGCGGTTTGCAGGCGCATGATGCCCGCGGCGACGGCTACGACGATCCCGGTGAAGATCGTCGTCCGATGGGGCGTGCCGAACCGGCGATGAACCTCGGACAGGAAACGCGGCAGGAGACCGTCGCGCGACATGGCGAACAGGATTCGGGGCTGGCCAAGCATCAGCACGAGCAAAACGCTCGTGATCCCGGCGATGGCCCCCACGCTGACCAAGGCCGAAGCCCAGGGCATGTTGAGTTTGTTCAGGACGAGGGCCACCGGGTCTGGGACGTTCAGCTCCTTATAGGGCACGACCCCGGTCATGATGGCCGCCACGGCCATGTACAGGATCGTGGCCACGACCAGGGAGCCCATGATGCCGATGGGCATGTCGCGCTGGGGGTTGACCGCTTCCTCGGCCGTGGTCGAGACCGCGTCGAACCCGACGAAGGCCAGAAAGACGATCCCGGCGGCGGTCATCACTCCGCTGAAGCCGAAGGGCATGAACGGCTTCCAGTTGGCCGGGTCGGTCCGGCCGGCGGCCAGGATGATGAAGAAAACGATGACGACGAGCTTGATGATGACGATGACCAGGTTGACCCGGGCGCTCTGCTTGACCCCCCGGACGAGAAGGAACGTCAGCAGGCCGATGATGAAAATGGCCGGCAGGTTGATGACACCGGGCGCGGTCGACCAGGGGCCGTTAGACAGGGCCTGGGGAATGATGAGCCCGATCTGCCGGAGCATGTTGACGAAATAGGCCGACCAGCCGATCGAGACAAGGATGGCCGCGACCATGTATTCGAGGAGCAGGTCCCAGCCGATGATCCAGGCGAAGATCTCGCCGAGCGTGGCGTAGCCGTAGGTGTAGGCGGACCCCGAGACGGGGATCATGGCCGCGAGCTCGGCATAGGACAGGGCCGAGCAGGCGCAGGCGACGGCGGCGATGCCGAAGGACAGGATGATCCCGGGTCCGGCGTGTTTGGCGGCCTCGACGCCCGGCAAGACGAAGATGCCGACGCCGATGATGCACCCGATGCCGATCCCGATAAGGTCCCAGGCCCGGAGGGTCTTGCGCAAGGAATGGTGCTCAAGAGTCGTGTCGTCCAAGAGCTGATGAAGGCTTTTGGTCCGCAAGACGCCGTGTCGGATCCGGCGCGGATGGGCCTCAGGAGTTTCTGTGTGTTGAGCCACTCTCGTCTCCGATCATCAGAAGGGCGATAGCGTTGACATTTTCTGCAATTTATAACCCAGGGCAGGTGGAATGTCAAATCAGGCCCTTGGCCGGAGAGATCGGTCGCAGAGGACATGATCAGTATTATCTGTCTAAGAGCAGGCCTTGAGCCTTGTCCGGCGTTCCGGGGAGGCTTATCCGCAAGGCTCTTGACCGCATCCCGATGCCCATCCTCCGTTTCAGGGGTTGGATTGGGTGTCGGCGACAAAGCGTGGGGAGTCCTTCTCTCTCAAAATCATGCGCTTTGCGGCGAAGTGTGAGGCGAGACGGCGGCGCGGGCCACCCTAGACCCTCTTGACCCGGAGGAGCCCCTTTTCCCTGATGGGCCGCCCCTGGTCAAGCATCTCCCGAAAGCAAAGCGGGAGGGTGAAGGCCGCGCGGTGGACGTCCGGGTTGTAGAACCTCAGCTTGCCCGCGAGCCTCCTCTCTCGGAATCGCCGGGTGATCGCGGCCAGGTCATCGCCTCGGCCCAGGGGCTCGTTGCGGGCCAGGAAAAAGGCCCAGGGTCCGATGAACGACGGCACGGTGACGAAGTAAGGAAGGACAAGCCGGAAAGCCTTTTTCAAGGATTGATACACGCCGGAGAATCCCCATGACATGTTGAAGTCGGCGCTCCCGGCCTGGATCACGGCCATGCCCTTCGGGGTCAGCCGGCGGCGCAGCATCCGATAGAACTCCACGGTGAAAAGCTTCTGGGCCGGTCCGCCTTCTCCGGGGTCGCACAGGTCGAGATAGATACAGTCATACTTTGTCTTGTCCCTGACTAGGAATTCGCGGGCGTCCCGGAAATAGAGCCTCAACCGCGGATCCTCGTAGCTTCCCCGGTGCCATTTCCACAGGTATTTTCTGGCCAGGCCGACGACCTGCTCGTCGATGTCCACCATGACGATCTCCTTGAGGCAGGAGTGCTTGACAAGCTCCCGGAGGTTGGCCCCTTCTCCGCCGCCGCCGATGAAGACGCGCTTCGGGTCGGGATGGAAGAGAAGGGCGGGATGGATCATCGACTCGTGATAAACGAACTCATCCAGCTCGGTGGACTGGACGAGGCCGTCCAGGAAGAGGCAGCGGCCGTAGTCCCGGGTATCGACGATCTCGGCGGTCTGGTAGGACGTCTTGATCTTGGCCACACGGCGGGTGACGAGATGGGCGTGGATTTCGTCGTGGGTCAGCCGCTCGACATACCAGTCTCCGGGAAACCTCTTGTCCATTGATGTTTCTCTCATCATCAATTCTTATGGGATTGACCAGGATTGTCAAGATGGATCGGGGCGAGGCCCACGCCCTTTTTTATGGTAAGATAAAATCGCAGCGAGAGGCAACGGCCTTTCTCAGGTTTGGACAGAGGAGGATTCCATGACGGATCATAAGCTCCGGATGACGCGCTTGATATCGCGATCGGGGATCGGTCTCGTGCTCATCGCCTTTGCCGCGGCGTTCCTTCCGCGCCCCATCCTGGCTCAGGACGCGGAGATCGAGCGCGTGGATAATTCAGTTGAAGCCCTGAAGGACATCATGAACCTTCCCGAGAAGGGGATGCCCGAGTGGCTCTTGAGCAAAGCCGAGGGCTTGGCCGTCATCCCCGGTGTCATCAAGGCCGCCTGGGGCATCGGCGGGGAATACGGCAAGGGGATCATCATGATCCGGAACGCGGACGGCCATTGGAGCGACCCCTCATTCATCAAGTTGACCGGGGGCAGTGTGGGCTGGCAGGTCGGCGTCCAGCGGGCGGACATCGTCCTCGTTTTCAAGAGCCGGGAAAGCGTGCATGATATCACCCAAGGGAAGTTCACCTTGGGGGCGAACGCCAGCGTGGCCGCCGGGCCCCTGGGACGCACTGCGCAGGCCAGCACGGACGTTGAGCTCAAGGCAGAGATCTACTCCTACTCCCGGAGCAAGGGGTTGTTCGCCGGGCTGTCGATCAGCGGGGCCTCGCTCGCCATCGATCATGATGCTAACCGGGCTTTTTACGGGAAGGACGGCAAAGGCGCCGCCGAGATCCTCAGCCGGAGCGACCTCAAGGCGCCGGAGGCCGCCTCGAGGCTCCTCGAATTCCTCGGCCGCTTCGTGCGCTGACCGTCCTCCGCGAAGCTCACGCGAAGCGTCATCCCGAGGAGCCTTGCGACGTGGGGATCTCACGGTTATTCCGGGTAGTTCTCCATTCCTTTCATCGCGAGGCCTTTGGGCCGTGGCGACCTCACCGCGATCCGAATATGATCACGAATCCGGGGCCCTATCCTGCATTATGGATGCGCATCATGCCGCCCGCCCAAATTACGGCAAAGTCTTTTCCCGAGCCGACCTATTGCTTACCCGTTGTGCGATTTGACAGCGAAGTTCAAAATTGCTATGTATGCGGAAGCCTTGCCCCGGGGGAGGCCTCACTAAGGAGTCCGCGCGATGAACTATCGATTCCTGGGAAAGACGGGCGTTAAGGTCTCGGCCCTTTGCATGGGCACGATGTCCTTCGGCGGCGACGCGGATGAAAAGACCTCGGCGGCGATGTTTCATGCCTGCCGGGAGAAGGGCGTCAATTTCTTTGATTGCGCCGACCTCTACGCCAAGGGGAAGTCGGAGGAGATCCTGGGCGGGCTCATCAAGGATTGCCGTGAGGAGGTCGTCATCACCACCAAGACATACTTTGCCGCCGGCCCGGACGTCAACGACGGCGGGTCGAACCGCAAGCACATCCGTCACGCGATCGAGAAGAGCTTGAAGCGCCTCAAGACGGATTATATCGATATCTACTACCTCCATCGTTTTGATGATACGACTCCGCTCGAGGAATCCCTCCGTGTCCTTGACGACCTCGTCCGCCAGGGCAAGATCCTCTATCCGGCGGCCAGCAATTTCAGCGCCTGGCAGACGGCCAAGGCCTTGGGCATTTCCGAGCGGCTGGGCCTGGCCCGGTTCGAATGCCTCCAGCCCATGTACAACCTGGTCAAGCGCCAGGCCGAGGCCGAGATCTTCCCCCTGGCTCAAGCGGAGAGCCTGGGCGTCTTCCCCTACAGCCCTTTGGGCGGGGGATTGCTTTCCGGCAAGTACGGGGTCACCCAACGACCGGGCAAAGGACGGCTCTTGGAAAACAAGATCTATGCGATCCGCTACGGCGCCGCGTCGGATTACGATGTCGCGGAAAAGTTCACGGCCTTGGCCCGCAAGTCCGGGTTTCATCCGGCTAGCCTTGCCATCGCCTGGGTCGGGGCGCACCCGGCGGTCACGGCGCCCATCATCGGCGCCCGGGACGTCGACCAGCTCGAGGTCTGCCTTAAGGCCGCGGACATTCCCGTGACTCAGGAGCTACGGGCGGCCGTCTCGGCTCTCTCGCCCGAGCCGCCGCCGGCGACGGACCGCAACGAAGAGCGCACAGCCCACACGTTCGGCGTTCGGAAATGACTCCGCGGCGCGATCGTCCGATTCCCGGGAGGAGACCATGAGCAAGCGCACGCCCTTCCCGTCCGTTTTCTGGCTGGCCAACTCCATCGAGATTCTGGAGCGCTTTGCCTATTACGGCATCTACATGGGCTTCGGCATCTACATGGAGTATCTCGGCTATACCCGCGCCCAACTGGGCATTGTTCAAAGCATATTCCTCCTGATCTCCTATGTCGTGCCGATGATCTCCGGGACGTTCGCCGACAGGTTCGGGTTCAAGAGGGTGTTCATCATCTCCTACTTGGCTTACCTGCCCGCCATCCTCCTCCTCCTGGTCACGAGATCGTTCTCGGGCATCGCCCTGACCATGCTGACCATCGGTCTGGCCGCCGGCATCTTCAAGCCGCTCGTCTCGGGCACGGTCCGCTCGGTCACGGACGCGACCAATAAGACCCTGGGCTTCGGGATCTTCTATGCCATGGTCAACCTCGGGGCCACGTTCGGGCCTATCGTGGCCGGCAAGCTCCGGGCCATCTCCTGGAACCATGCCTTCCTTGCCGCGGCCGTCGCCATCGGCCTGATGCTCGTCATTACGATCTTTTTTTACAAGGAACCGAAGCGCGAGATCGAAGGCGTCACGCTCGGCCAAAAGTTCAAGGACATGGCCACGGCCCTATCCGACCTGAAGTTCTCCCTGTTTCTCCTTTTGCTGGGACTCTTCTTCTGGCTGCCTTTCTGGGCGTTCTTCAACGTGCTGGCGGTCTATGTCGACCGGAGCCTGGACACGGCCCGCCTCTACCTCAACATCAAGAGCGTCCTGGGTTCGGGCGTGGCCAATTTCCTGTCGCATGAAGAGAACGGCGTCCGCCGGCTCCTGGGAGAGACGATCTCCAACACCGGGGTGGTCATCATCTGCCTCCAGGTCCTCGTCTCCCGGACCGCCGAGCGGTTCAAGGCCATCCCCACTTTCTTGACGGGGATGGGCGTTACAGCCGTGGGCTATGTCTTTTTAGCTTACGCGCGGATCGGCGCGCCCGCCTGGGTTTTTCTGGGGATCCTCCTTTTCGCCGTAGGGGAAATGATCTCCTCGCCGCGCATCCAGGAATACATCACCTGGCTGGCGCCCAAGGAGAAGGCCGGACTCTACATGGGCACAAATTTTCTGGCCTTGGGCATCGGCGGTTCGCTGAGCGGTGTGATCTATACTTCGCTCTCGGGCTATTTCCGCGACAAGGGTCATCCCGAGTATGTCTTCTTCATGCTGGCCGCGCACTTCGTCCTGGGCGCGATCGTTCTGTTCCTGTTCACAAGGACGGGCCGCTCTTTCAAGGAAATGGAGCGGTAGCCCTCCGGACTTACCTCGGACTTGATCCGTCGAATCCTGATGCTCGGGCACGGAACCGCGATGTCTCAGGAGAAGGGAAGAACGACAAAGATCATAAGGTCCCAGAGTGTATGGCTGACGCAAAGCAATAGGGCAGAGCGGTATCGCCGGAAAAGGTAGCCCCAATAAAGTCCGCATGCCATCGCGGCCAGGACAAGAACCGGGTTGCCGCTCCCGATATGAACCGCGGCATAGAAAAGCGACGTCAGAAGCCATCCCCCAGCATCGGAAAACCGCGATTGCCAGGCTCTCTGAAGATATCCGCGCCAAAATAGCTCTTCGCCCGGCCCTATGAAAAAAAACATGAGAAGCCCGATGCGCAGACGCGAGACTCCGGCTCCGAAATCATAGACCCGGCTGATTCCGAGAGCCGCGGCCGGGAAGATACGGCGGAGAACGAAGTTGCCCGCCATAAAAACTGCGTAAAGAGCGATAGCCGAGAGGATGCCCAAAAGGACCTTGTATCCCGGCCTGCTGCGAACGTCCCGGCGGAGGAGGGGAAAGTAGTCGGGGTCCAGGCCCATGGCCGCGACACTCAGGAACACGACGCTCAGGCTCAGGCTGGCCCAAAAATCGAGCGGCCCGGTGCTTTTAAAGATGAAGAGCGGGATGAACAGGCCGGCGGCGAGGACAGGGAGGATGAGCGAATGCTTTTCGGATGGGCCCGAACGGTGTCCGGTCATAATCTCTTCAAAACGAAATCCAGCCAGACGGCCAGGATGCAGAGGCTGCCGAAGAGGAGGTTGTATTGCGAGGTGGCGCCGTCCAGGACGACGAAGTCCATGGGCCGGCGCGGGGCCTGCCTTCTCCGGGCGCGTCCCCAGAGGCCGAGCGCCTTGGGCAGGGCCAGGACGATGAGCAGGAAGGTGAGAGGCATGGCCGTCAGGTGGAGCGCAAATATTCTTGGGAGGAAGATCAGGGCGAAGATATAGATGAACGTTCCAAAGAGAAGGAAGCCGTAGTAGCCGAGGGAGCCTTTATCGCCCAGGAGCGAAGCGACGGTCGTGACTTTTCGCTCCTTGTCCGAGACCGAGTCGCGCCAGTTGTTGGCGTGGAGGATGGCGATGACGAGCGCCGCCTGGGGCACGGTCCAAACGACCGGGAGCCAGGAAAAAGTCCCGGTCTGGACGACCCAGGCGCCGAGCGCGCCGAGCAGGCCGAAATTCAGGAAGACGGCAAAGTCACCCAGCGCCCGATATTTCAAAAAAGTGTAGCCGGCGCCGATGGCGACGCCCAGGATCCCGATATAGAGCAGGACCTTGCCGGTCATGATAACCAAGGCCAGGCCAACCCCCGAGCCGAGAACGAACAACAGCGCCGAGCAGACCGCCACCTGGCGTCCAGTCAGCCAGCCGCGGGCGATGGCCCCGCTGACGGGCGTCACGTCACGGTCCAGGCCGCGGCGATCGTCGAAGACGTCGCTGAGCATGTTGGCGGCCGAATGAAGAATGACCATGGCCAGGAGAGCCAGCACAAAGCGCAGGACGTGGAACGGCGCCCGGGCGATGACCCAAGCCAGTGATGTGCCGAAAATGACGGGCATGGTCGAGGCCGGCAGGGACCAAGGCCGCGCGGCGATGATCCATTTCTTCAGGCTTGAAACATTTTCTTTTTCTTGCGGTGTCATGGCGGCCCGTTTATACCACAGCGACGGGAGTCGGTCAATTTCCGGGGAAGCTGAAGCTTGACACGGCTCGGGAGCATGAAATATTCTGCCTTTCGAAGTCAGCCGGCCGGCGGGAAGACCAGCAATGTGCGCCGGCCCGTGTGTGGAGGGCGAAATGGCGTCTCGGACCTGTTCTCTGCGGAAATTCATAAGCCTGGGTCTGGCCGCGGGGCTCGCAGGCATACCGTTCTTAGTCACCAAGCTCCAGGCAGACACCCAAAAGGAAGCATTGCAGCTTTTCCAGAACAGGCCAGCCATTGTTGAATTGGCAAAGCCGGTTAATAATTACACACAAACAGAGCAGGTAATTGAAACTCCTCTTCCTGAGCAAAACAAAATTTCAAAACAAACCCTGGAAACAATCGTCGGCACAACCCAGAAATTCTACACAAACACTACCTATGACGAAGCAGAGCAAGCAGAAGTATTGCAGACACCAATTCCTAACAGAACTCTTGATTCTACTATACTAACAACAATTCCAAGCAGCACAGCGAAGAGCTTCACCTACAGCCTGGAAGAAAAAAAACTAGAATCACAACCAGCATTCACAGACCCAGAATACACCACACCAGAACAAAAAGCCCAGGAGAAAAAGAAAGAAGAGAAAAAAGGATTCAACCCATTCTCAATAGGCAACCTAGCGTGGGAAATACCATTAGCAGCAGGCGTAACCTACGGAATAATAAAACTTACAAGTAAAAAAATCACAGTAACTCCGCCACCACCACCCACTCAAATCACTATTAATTATGATGTTTTTAACCACAGCAAAAAAGGAGTTTTAACAAGTTTCAGCAAGACTTATACTGCAGGACAAACAGTCAATCTAAAAATATCTGACATAACAGGCATTGACCAAAATGGAGTAGACAAACTACACCTCATTGTAAGAGAGGACAGCATTAATAAAAGAGTTGGTGCGAGAATAGCCTTCGATAAATCTTCAGGCACAGTCACATTCACAGCACCAAGTGCAAGCACGAATTATGATATATTCCTGCTTAACGGTTCAAGCTCATCTTATTATTCTAAGATTGATGCATGGATTGATAATGGAGGAGGAAAACTCGATTATCCTCGTAATTGCACTTATAATAGAGAAGATAGAAATGGTAAAACAGGTCCAGAGCAGCCTATACTCGATACAGTTAGCCAGTTGAATTCTGCTCTTGATAGTGGAGAAATAAACCTTGGGAGCATAACTAAGGTTGCTAGTGGAGGAAACATTAGATGCTCAAGGATTAACTTGAGTTGACACTATGAGAAGACAGGTGGTCAAATTACCTCCGAAAGAATCAGGTAAATCAAAAAGAGGAGGATCAAATGACCACCCAAGAGAAGCTTATCAGAAGGAAGCTCTCGCTACTAGAGCTGGCTGAGTTCCTGACCAACGTCTCCCAAGCCTGCCGGATCAACGGCTGCTCCCGCCAGCACTTCTACGATGTTAAGCAGGCCTATGAAGAGCATGGCATGGAAGGGCTAAAGGAGAAGAGCCGGCGGAACCCCTGCCTGAAGAACCGAGTGGCACCCGAGGTCGAAGAGGCCGTGGTCCAGATGGCCATCGAATATCCAGCCTATGGCCAGGTGCGAGCCGCCAACGAGCTGAAGAGGAAGGGGATCGTGGTCTCGGGGGGCGGGGTGAGATCGATCTGGATGCGGCACAACCTCGAGACAGTGAAGAAGAGGCTTAGGGTCCTGGAAGAAAAGGCGGCTAAGGAGGGCATCGTCTACACCGAAGAGCAGCTGCGGGCCCTGGAAACGCTGAGGCGGGAGCGGGAGGATAGCCCGGATGAGATCGTGACGGAACATCCTGGCTACCTTCTGTCCCAGGACACGTATTATGTCGGCTATCTCAAGGGCGTAGGGCGGATCTACCAGCAGACAGGCATGGATACCTACTCAAGCGTGGCTTTTGCGAAGCTCTACACGGCTAAGGTCCCGGTCACCGCGGCCGATCTGCTGAATGACCGTGTGCTGCCCTTCTTCGAGGATCAAAATGTGCCTGCCCTGAGGATCCTGACCGACCGCGGGACGGAGTACTGCGGGCTGCCGGAGCGACATCCCTATGAGGTGTTCCTGCAGTATCACGAGATCGAGCACACGAAGACCCGAGCGCGTCGGCCGCAATCAAACGGCATCTGCGAGTCCTTTCACAAGACCATCCTAAACGAGTTCTACAGAGTCACGTTCCGGAAGAAGATCTATCAAACCGTGGAGGAGCTCCAGAAGGACCTTGACGAGTGGCTGGAGCATTACAATAATAATCGCACGCACCAGGGCAAGAGATGCCAAGGTCGGACGCCGATGGAGACGTTCAAGGCTGGTCTCGACCTGGCAAGGCAGAAGAATTTGGACAAGGAATTTAATGGGGTATCTGACGCCTGTCAAGTCTCGTAGTGTTCAGACCACATTAGAATTGGCTATTACGGAGACGCTACCCATACTTCTCCAGGTTATCATTTCAGTAATTTTGCTGGTATTAACAGTGCTCAATGTGACAAGCTCGGTCTTGCTTATAAGCTTGTTTTCACTGATGAAATATTTGAACTTACAACTGAAGTTGCTGATATTGCTGGTAGCAGTTCTGGTGCTCTTATTTGTGATAAGCAGGGCAATCTTAACCAGATAGGTATTGACTTGTTTGATTATGTTGCTGTTGAGGATGAGGCTCTTAATAATTCAGCCAGTTCTTCTAATGTAAAGGCTGCGGTGCAGGCTCTTGGCGGGTTAAAGGCGAGGATTGGCGGCGTTGATATCGGGTTTAATGGAGATTCTTTGTCAGCCAACTATAAGGGCAAGGTGTTCGGATTATCTACTGCTATGAGCATTATTAATGGCAGGCTTGCTAATTCTACATCTGCCAGTGTTACTGCTGGTAATCTTGACGCTGCTGTCGCTGCTAATCTGTCGCCTCTTGAGCAAGCTATTTCTGCAGGCGTGACTGCAAGGACTAAGTATGCAGATGTTGGCTTCAGGGGAGCTTTTGACAGGAAGTCAGGAGATAACTCTTTTGGCTTGAGCATTGGCAAGAATAATTGGAGCATTGGCGTTGATAGGAATGCTTTTGGAAATAATGTTTCAGATGCTGTAAGGCTTAGCAGCATCTTGTATCTGGGTGGTAATCCAGTCTCAGTATCAGGAGCTTACTCAAAATCAACTGGAAGCTTTAATAACAGTTCTGTGAGCCTTAATTTCAGCGCTACAATAGAGCAATTGTTAGGCTTAGGAATTTACGGCGGGATCAATAAGATAGAGGCGGGATCGTACTATGGGGCTACGGTATACACCCTGGGTCTCGCGAAACAGCTCGGGCCGGGCATGTTCGGCTTCAGCGTAATGGACGTTACCGGAATGCCGACGGATTATCAGGTGGTTTACAGCTTCAGCAAGGCATTCTAAAACAAGCGCGACAAGATGCTTATCGTGGACCTCAAGTCCTGAGGTTTTGCTCGATGGGCGCAGCTCGAATATTTTAGCGCTTGCGCCTCGCGCTCGGTTTCTTTACTCCGGCGCGTTTCTTCAGCTTCGCTTCCAGCAGGAGCTCAAGGTCGGCTTTATCCTGAGCCCGGCCCGACAGCTTTTTCATCCTGATGAGGTCGGCAAGCCCGATAAAATACACGCGCTCCTTGCCAAAATTCCCCCGGCTCCTGTTCGCCCATACGCGGCTGAAGGCCAATCCTTCAACTCCTGTCAGCAAATCAACCCGGAGCGGCTCATAGCCGAGTTGAATGACCCGTTTAGGGGTTCTGAAATCCGCCTCGGATAGGCTAAGGCTCTTGAATCCGAATCCGTTCAGGGCGCGCACGACCCTGTGGCTGTTATCCCGGCTGGGCTCAACCAGGATATCGATATCCTTGGTATAGCGGGGGGCTGCATAGAAAGCCAGAGCGTACGAGCCGACGATGCAGTATCGGACTCTATACTTGTTGAATGATGCGAACAGTTCTTCGTAGTCTCTTTCGACCTTCATGGCCCGCCCCTCTTGTGAGCTTTTGAGCCCGGTCCCGGAGGAATTGCACTGTTTCAAGTCTTTCTTGAGGACTCATATCCAGATAATAAGATCGGTCGGATCGCTGGGCTTCGGAGGGGGAGGAGAACGTCCGAATCCAAATCATTTTTCCCATTGGTCATATTATAAATCAGCTTTTGCCTTCAGGCAAGGCTGGTCGTCCCCGGGGTCGCGTCAACAGTCTCAACTTTTCTGCTTTAAGCCTGCGGCATTGAGTTGAACCGGGATCCCAGTTTGGGAGTCGCCGTCCCGATGGCCGAGAAGCATCTCAGCGAAAAGTAAGCTTGATCTGAACGATCTCTGAAACGCTCCCGGTTCTGATGGGCATCCCCCAGGTGCCGGCGCCGCAGGAGACATAGTATTGGGTCTTGCCCCGGCGCCAATATCCCCAATACTGTTCGTAAATGCCCTTGTTGATGAGAGTGATGGGGAAGAGCTGGCCGGCGTGGGTGTGCCCTGAGACCTGGAGGTCGATGCCGTTTTGCTCGGCTTCTTCGAGGTGGAAGGGCTGATGGTCCATGAGGATGAGTGGATAGCGCTTGTCCGCCCCTTCCAGGATTTGGCTCAGGGCTTTGCGTTTATCGCCCATCCGATTGGCCGAGAGGTCCTTGCGGCCGACGAGCGTTATCGTCTGTCCAATAGTGACGCACTCGTCCTGGAGAACCTTGACCCCGGCCCTTTCGAGATAGGCGATGTTCTTGGCCGCGCCGCCGTAGTATTCGTGATTGCCGGTCACGGCGAACACGCCCAGCGGCGCCTTGATGGCCCCGAGTGTCGCGATCATGCTCTCTTCTTCGGCCTTGGACACGTCCATATCGACCGTGTCCCCGGGCAGGAGGACGATGTCGGGCTTGAGGCCGTTGACTCGATTCACGATCTTTTTCAGGTGGCCGTTGCGCCAGATCGAGCTGAGGTGGACGTCCGAGACAATGACCAGGCTGAGCTGGTCGCGGGATGATCCCTTTTTGGCGATAGTCAGGTCCAGGGTGCGAACCCGGGGATAGACGGCGGCGATGAAGCCTCCGATCATGATGATCACGATGATTCCCAGGGTTGCCCAGAATGTCACGAAACCGGCCTTCTGAGGTGCGGCGGTGAGCGACCGGGGGAAGATGTGAAAAATCGCATTCAGAAGGCGGGCGAAGTCGATGATCAGGACAAAAAAGAAGGCGTAGATCATCACCGCCATGAAGAGCCCGCCCAAATAACTGAGATCAGTCGTTAGAACATGGGGCAGGAATCGTGCGGTCAGACGGCTGAGGGGGAAGGAGAGGACGAGAAAGAGCGCCACGCCGAGGAATACCCAGCGGCCGGTCCGCGCCCCGGCCAGGGCTTGCCATCCCCGGCGGACGATGTAGAAGTTGATCAAGCTGTAAACAACCAGGACCGCTATGAAAAAGCCTGTCATTCTTGAAACCCTCATGGAAATCTAAGTTCTCTACTATAATCTAAAGCGGCGGACATTCCAAGAATCGGCACGACGGTGTTGTTTAATGTCGGCCTGTGACCTATTCTATTTGTTATTCTTTCAAGTGTTCTCTGTTAACCGGCCTTTTTTCCGGATTGGGATTAGTCTGGTGAGCTGAAGGGGAACGATGAGCCGCAGACAGGGCCGGCGGGCGGCAATCGGGAAGGAGTGAACCCGTGGCCCTTCTCTCGGCGAATTCCTGATTCCTCGGGGCAAAAATATTAATTGACGGTGATTCGCGGCCGGTGATATTTTGCATTCCGGAGTCTTGACCAGGAGGGACATCATGAAAAAAAGATCGCTCGCCGGACCGGCGACCCTGATCATGGGGATCCTTTCTTTTGGCTTCGCCTGGGGTGCCCCCGCAGAGAAAGTCATCATCGATTCCACCCCCTCTCATGTCGTGAACACGTTCAGCCCCATTCGAGCCCTCGGCGCGGGTGTCGATAGGCTCAGGGTTGGGAGCACGGATAAGTTCCTCAGCGGGTCCTTTTTAAAATACGTCCTTTCCTCGGGTTGGCAGCCCGTGAGCTATCGGCAGAACACGGAGCTCTTCGTGGAAGCCTGGCACTGGAACGCGAAAGGCACATGGAGCGATCCCTCCGGACAAGGCTATTTTGTCGGGAACGCTGAGCCCTCCGAGTTCATTCGACATTCCTATGCCGCTCCCTTGCCGCATCGAGGGTTCACCCGCAACAGCGGGACCGAGCGCGGCTATTCCCGCCTCACCGACGGCGACCTCGATACCTATTGGAAGAGCAACCCGTATCTTGCCCAAGCGTTTACCGGCGAGGACGATTCGCTTCATCCTCAGTGGGTGACGCTCGACCTGGGTGAGAAGCGGGAAATCAACGCCGTGCGTGTCGCCTGGGCGGACCCCTATGCCAAGGCCTACAATGTTCAGTTCTGGACCGGGGAAGCGAGCCCCGTCGAGGCGCCGACCAAAGGCGTCTGGCAAACGTTTCCTTTCGGAAGGATCATGAGCGGGGCCGGCGGCACCGTGACTCTGCCTCTTGCCTCAGGTCCCATTCCGGTGCGGTATCTTCGTCTGTGGATGATGTCCTCCTCGAACACGCCCGATAGCCACGACGCATTAGACCGCCGCAATTGTGTCGGGTACGCCATCCGCGAGCTCTACGCGGGGAACTTGTCGGAAGACGGACGGTTTCAGGACCTCGTCCGGCATTCCCCCGATGGGAAGCAAAGCGCGACGCTCTGCTCTTCAGTCGATCCCTGGCATCGGGCCTCGGATATCGATGAAAAGCTCGGAGACCAGGTGGGGTTTGACCTGTTCTACACCTGCGGTGTGACGCGCGGCCTGCCCGCCATGATCCCCGTGGCCATGATCTATTCCATTCCCGATGATGCCGCGGCTGAGATCGCCTACATCGAGAAACGGGGCTATCCGATTTCCTATGTCGAGATGGGGGAAGAACCCGACGGCCAGTACATGCTTCCCGAGGACTATGGCGCGCTCTACCTCCAATTCGCCTCGGCCATCCATAAGGTCGACCCCAAGCTGAAGCTCGGGGGCCCGGCGTTTCAAGGGGTGAACAGCGATGTCGAGGTCTGGCCCGACGCCCAGGGCCGGGTCTCCTGGCTCGGCCGATTCCTCTACTATCTCAAAGCCCACAACCGGCTGAGCGACCTGGCCTTCCTATCCTACGAACACTACCCCTACGACCCCTGCCGGATGACCTGGAACGACCTCTACGATGAGCCCGAGCTCATCACGCACATCATGCAGGTCTGGCGCGATGACGGATTGCCGCCGGACGTTCCGCAATTCGTTACCGAGGTCAACTTGAGCTGGCAGACGGGGGAAACCTTCGTGGATATCATGGGCGGGCTCTGGTTCGCGGATTACACGGGCGCATTTTTCGCGGGCGGGGGAGACGCCAGTTACTTTTTTCACTACATGCCCTATCCTCTCAATGCCGGATGCACCCAGGACTCGTGGGGATCATTCGGCTTGCTCAAAGTGGACGCGAGCCTCAGCATCAAAGGATACTATGCCCAGTATTTCGCTTCACAGCTCCTGACGCGCGAATGGGTCCAGCCGGTCGACAAGGAGCACCGGGTCTTCCGCGCGGCCAGCGATGTGCGCGACGCTTCGGGACACATGCTCGTGACGGCTTACGCGCTCGAACGGCCGGACGGGCAATGGTCGATTTTGCTCATCAATAAGGACAAGGATGATTCCCACGCTGTTCGCCTGTCTTTCCATGATGCGGCCGCGCCCGCGGACGGCTTTTTTTCAGGGCCGGTGGACCTTATCTCCTTCGGATCAGCCCAATACCAATGGCATCCCGCCGGGGCCGACGGCTATGCTCAACCGGATGGGCCGGCTGTCAAGGTCAGGATCAAAGGGGAGGGCGCGAACACCGAATACATCCTGCCGAAGGCCTCGATTACCGTGATTCGGGGAAAGGTCAGCGGCAAATAGGAAGAGACGCGCGCGGGCGCGCCCAGGATGCGGACGGGTGAGTCCATAGGGCCTCGGCCTGCGAGGCTCGCCGAATCATCGCATCAGGCCCAGAAGATAGAGAATGGCGATGAGGATGGGCTGATGGACGATGTAGATCAGCAGCGAATGCCGTCCCGCGGAATTGATGAAAATTTCCGGCAAGTGTTGGGAAATGAGGCTTCGCTTTCGGGCGTAGGCCGATTTGCCGAGGGCGGCACCTGCGAGAAAGACGCCCAGCCAGGGAAGAAGAGGAAAATAATCATAGGATGAATACAAAGGGCTCGTGACGCCGAATGGCAGTAGATAGTCGAAGGGAACAAACACGCTCCGCATGACGAGTGAAACCCCTACGCTCAGGCCGAACACGACGAGCCCGGCGGCAGCGCATATCAAGGCCTTGGCTCTTTCGAGCGTCAAGCCGTAGATCAGAATCGCGGCTCCCAGGCAGTGGAGAATGCCGAAGTGAATGGTCAGCGACGGATCGAAAAGGTATGTCACCCCGGTGACGATAAGAGCGACGGCGATGAGCTTCAAGGCCCTGCGGACATTGCTGCGGCTCAGAGTGCTGCTGATGCCGCTCAAGACAATGAAAAGCCCGGCGAAGAGATACTGAGCGGCGGTCAGGAACGCGCTGGAGAGATTCAAGGGGATGCCCAAGAGCGCATTGATGCCGCACAGCTCCTTCAAGTCGTAGCCGAGGTGATAGAACACCATGAGGATGATCGCCAGGCCCCGGAGGAAATCGATCTCCCAGATGCGTGGGCGGCCGCCGGGAGCGCTTGCCGCAGGCGCTTCGACCGAATCGATCATTTATGGAACTCCTGCGATTACTCCCGTTGCAGCCGTTTCTTGATGAAAAGGATTATATCGATATTTTGGCAATTTCACAAAAACAAACGGGTGATCCCGAACCCGTTCCGGAAAATGGGCGTGGTCCGGAACCTTTTTTACGTGAATCCGTCTATTCATTTGGACGTCGAAGCATGCGTTCGGCGACTCCCTGGCTTATCTTTGTGATGAGGCGTGATACGGGCGCAATCAGAAGAAACAGGAGAAGAATCGTGACCAAAGCCAACGCTCAAGCGAAAATTACAGCCCGTTTGCTGTTTCTGGGGCTGGCGCTTGTCTTGGGCCATGGGATGGCCCGAGCGCAGAGTCTGGATATCCCCTCCAAACACTGGGGACTGAGCTTCGGCAATTCTGCTGAATTCACCGGTCTGCGCTTTAATTTCAGGGACAGCAAGGTCAAACGCATCACGGGAGTCAGCATCACCCTTTGGCAGCCCCGGAAAGATAACGAGGACTCGCGAGTTACGGGTCTTTCGCTTGGTCTCCTTCCGGGAGCGGCGCACATGCGCGGTATCCAAGTCGGCCTCCTGGGTATCGTGGGTCTGAAGTCGATCACGGGTATCTCGGTGGGCGCCCTAGGCTTGGGTGCCGGAGATGATGTCATCGGAATCAACCTGGCTGGATTAGGCTTGGGAGCCGGCAAGAACCTGAAAGGCATCAATATCGCCGGCCTGGGCCTGGGCGCGGGGGAGAACCTGTTCGGCATCAACGTGGCCGGCTTGGGCCTGGGCGCCGGCAAAAATTTAATAGGCATCAACATTGGCGGCCTTGGAATCGGGGGAAGCGACGACGCGACCGGAATCAACATCGGCGGCATAGGCGCCGGCGCCGGCAAGAGAATGATCGGATTGAACATCGGAGGCCTCGGCCTCGGCGCGGGCGATATGCTCGGCGGGATCAATATCAGCGGGCTCGGTATGGGTGCGGGCGGTCGTCTGGTCGGATTGTCCGTTGCGGGCCTGGCGGCCGGTTCGAAGGAAGTCAATGGATTGACCATCGCCGGCGGAGTCGTGGGCGGCCGGACCCTCAAGGGCATCCAGGTGGCCGGCGGCATGGTTTATGTGGTAAAGGAAGGCAGCCTCAGCGGCTGCGCGGTGAGTCCGTTCAATTACATCCGCGGCGCCCAGACCGGCGTGTCGATCGGAGTCGTTAACTATGCCTGGTCGGTCAAAGGCATTCAGCTCGGGCTTGTCAATATCGTCCGCGACAATCCTCCCGGCCTGAAGATCCTTCCGGTATTCAACACAAGCTTCTGAGGCCTTTGGCGGCGGGTGGCAGGTTTGAGTGCGGACGGTCCAAGCATGCTCGTCCTGACCGAGATCGGAGGATTTTCCCCGCGAATCATCTCTAATGAAATTCTGGTATAATTGAACCCCTTAAAGTCGCGCCCGTAGCTCAGTTGGATAGAGCGATGGACTTCGAATCAGGCCGGAAGGGTCCACTTAGCCTCCCGAAAGCATAGAGATCGATTGTCGGCATGATCCATTGGCTGTGCTCTCCGGCTAGACCGGGTTGACATCCTGCGGTCCGCGCCCTATATTTTAATCGGCATAAGGGAGGGTTATCGATATGCGCCTCAATCGAGTTCTTGCCCTGGTTTTTCTTCTGGTCCCGGCAACCGCACTCACGACTTTACCCGTAGCCAGGACCGCGTCCTTTCAATTTCGTCCCGATCGACCCATGTCGGAAGCATCCGTCCGCGGGGAAGTATCGGGCCTCAATTCCATGCCCTCCGGATGGGCGCGAACATTCAACACTTTTTTCCAGGGCTTCAAGTGGGAGGACGGTTATAGCCAATGGGATACATGCGCCGGGCTTCTGCCGTCAGGCGACGGGGGAATCGTCCTTGCGGGAACGGTCGAGCTCAGCGGCCCCGACAGATTTCAGCGGGATGTCGTGGTCATGAAGATGCGACCCTCGGGCACGGTGGATTGGAAGATCCGATATGATTGCGACCCGAACAGGCTGTATCGAAACAACTCCGCCGCAGCCTTGGTCCGAACTCACGATGGCGGATATCTGGTCATAGGCGTCGCTGAAGATCGGTCTATTCTGGCGCTGAAGATCAGTCGAAACGGCGGGGTGCGATGGGTTAGGTCCTATGCCTTTGGCGCTCAAGATACAGATGTATTTATTATGGGCGCGGCGGCAACGCAGGATGGTGGAAGCCTTATCTCGGGGTTGGGAATCGGACCTGAGGACGACAATTGGGTTCTCAAGTTGGATCCCGTGGGAAACGTCCTTTGGCATAGGCATTTCAATGTGCCGGCCGGTCCTCTACAACCAACGCCTGACTCAGGGTTTATCATGGCAAGCTATGCGGACGACAAGGCTCTCGTCCTGAAGTTTGGCCGCAGCGGCAACCTCCAATGGAACCGCAGCTATGTGGACGATACTGGCTGGGATTGCGATGACATGTTAACCTATGGGAATTCCATCATCCCGACGAAGGACGGCGGCTACGTTCTCACAGGGGAAACCTTCGGCTGCAGTTGCTGCAATAATGGCTATGCTGCTTACTGGGTCTGCAAACTGGACCGATCCGGCCGCGTTATAGGGAGCAAGGAATACGGCCTCAGCTGGGCGACGATCTACCAGACGAGAGACTCCGGCTATATGATGGCAAGCTTCGACCGCCTGATGAAGCTCGATCCATTGGGCGCCGTTCGGTGGAAAAAGTACTTTCCTGATATCGCGCTAGGGCCTTTTTTTGAGACCAGCGAGCTGGGTTACGTGATCTCGGGTCAGCACTTCCCGGAAGCGGGCATGATTGTCCTTTGCGTGGACCGGCAGGGTCGGATGGGTTCCACATGTCCTCTCGTTAACAGCGAACACGATTCTCCCGGGAAGGGGCGGGTGAAAGTCGTTACCTCCCCAGGCCCTGAGTTCCATGAAAATTCCCTCCAGGTCTTCCCGTTGACATACAATCCTCATCCATGGACCTATAATAGCGACACTATTTGTTCTCCTGTTTCGTCCGAGTTCTAAAGTGCGGCGGGCACGGCCCCAGAGCCATGGAATCGATGGACCGTTCCTGAGTGCGGGCGGGCCAAGCCCATTCCCCAAAGAGTAAGAATGAGATTAGTCTTATCCACTTTTCCATTCCGTGGGATTCCTTTTTGGCCGCCAATAAGCGGTGAATAGTAGTTGCCCTGTCGGGCCAGCGGCCACCGAACCCTATCCCCAAAAATTCTGCTATAATGAATTTCGCCTATCGCGCGCCCGTAGCTCAGTTGGATAGAGCGATGGACTTCGAATCCAAAGGTCGGGTGTTCGAATCACCCCGGGCGCGCTCCTTCTATCATCGAATAATTCGCGCCGCCGAAGGAAATATCGCACTCGAAGGTTCTCGCCCCGATATAGCGCGACGAAGCCAAAAAAAGCTAAAAATAGCCCTCGGGACGTCACAAGGGACGTCACAAGACCTGCACTTGTCGAGAGGGATATTTAAGCAGCGAGAATGAATGATGAAAAATACCTTTAGGCCAATAATTGCCGCTTGCAGATTACGTCATTCGGTCTCTGAGGGTAGCTCCGGCGATGGTTCAATAGGAATAGCTTTATCTTGATTATCCAGGGGGTCGCAGTTGTAAGGGTGAGATTGATACCATATCCCACTTATCGCTAAATCACGCTCAGCTTCTAGCCATTTCTGTATATAGTCTTGAATATCGATAGGTTTATCCATGTTTCACCCTCTATACGCTAACTATTTCAGTTCCCCTTCCAACTCCCGGGGCTACCTCGCTTCGAGATTTCGCTTTTTCAACAAGCGCGTGAACAGTCGGCTTATCCATAGATTTTCTATATCCAGATTCAATTAGCGAATATACAGCATGAGGAGCTCCCGAACCGACTGCCGCAAAACCTATGGCATCATGGCAGAACAAATCGCCTGGGTTCATAATACTAAATATACTACAATTTGATTCGCCAAGACCAGCGACTATTAATTCGGTTCTAGGGTCCCAATTTTTAAGAGCATTGTCAATGAACTGCACAATCGGAGCAAAAAGACGTTGCTGGTTCTGATAATATGATTCAAGAGTCAAACCTCTCGGCTCCAATTCGGCACGAATAATATGTTGTTTCCGCACTAACTGATATTGCTGTCTAAACAGTTCTGCTATCGCTGGAGTAGCCGTGATGCCTTTTTCATCCACGTTTTTTCTTACAGCCTCTAGGACTTCGTGGGCAAACAGCACGTCGCCGGCAGTCAATAGATATGCAACAGCTGCTTCTCTGACTCTAATTATCTTCTTTACCTCTTCATTCTCAAATTCATATCCAATCGGGAAATGTGCCGTCGTCATTTGGTCTGAAGCAAAAATACAACCCTTTCCATTTTCATAAAGCGCAGCGATACAGATAGTCATTGTTTCTTTCCCCTTATATTTTTATGCTATATATATAGCAATAATTTGTCAATATTTTCAAATTGACCACTATTAGCGCTTGCAATTCTTTTGTGTTTGCTGTAATCATTTAGATGGAAGCGATGACCCGCAGCACGAGCAGCACACAAGTGGTTGAGCGCGGCGGGTCCCCAACGCGCTTCGCGGTCGTCGAATTCGCAGTGGCGAAAAATTCGGGCTGCTAGGGGCTGGCCACTGGTCCCCGGAGGCCGCGGCGCGTTTCCTCAGCAGAGAGCGCGTCGACTCCCGCGACGCGAGCTCGTCGCTCCAGGGTGAAGGACACAAGTCCTTTTTAACTCTGGAGTGCGAGCATGGCTCTTACAGTTCAAAAAATCATCGAAGGTCCCGGCAAGCGCTGGCTGAACGTCGCCGAGGCCGCCTGCCTCCTTTCGATTCACCCCGTCCAGCTCCGCAAGCTAATCTCGCGGGGCGAGGTCCCGGGCGCGAAAAAAATCCACGGCGTCGGAATCCGGCTCGACCGTGTTCGGCTGGAAGGTTGGCTTGAGCGGCTGACCTCGGGCAAGTCGAGATGATGACGCCCCTTCCGCCGGCCTTCCCGGGCCGGCAAAACCCTTTTCCTTTTTTTTCGCGGGCGGGGGCCGTGCGCCGGCTTCTACCTTCCTCCGGCCTGGCCTCCGCTCCGCGCCTCTCGATGTTCGCGGCCATCAAGAAATGAGAACAAGAAACGAGGCGCGAGGTGTCCGGTCGGCTGGTCCCCTGGCTGCCGGCCCTCGTTGCCTCTTTCGCACAGGGGACAATCTTGAGAAAAAGAAAGAATGAGCGCGTGGACTGGCACGTCCGCCTCGACCATTCGATGATGGACAGCGCGGCGTTCAAGACCTTGAGCCCGAACGCGGTATGGCTGTTCGTCCAGATGCTCCGGCAGTTCAACGCCCCGAACGGGGGATACGGCCACCTTATCTTGCCCTTCGCCGACGTGAGGTTCAAGATGTCGCACAGGACCTTCAAGAGAGCCCAGGCCGAGCTCGTCGACGGCGGCTTCCTTTGGCTCGTGAGCGAAGGCGGGCTCAAGAACCTGCTCGCCGGCCACGGCGGCGCCGCGGTCTACGCGGCCGGACAAGGCACGGCGCTCGGCGAAAGGTGGAAGGAGCGCAGCGCGGCCCTGGTCAAGGACCCCCGGGCCGGGAGCATGAGGACGATTCGGAGGATAGGGGACGACGGCCGGCCCCGCCAGGTGTGGGAGCCTGCCCGGGTGATAGTCCGGGAGGCGAGCCGCGAGAATTGGAGAAGGGCGAGTAAGGCCCTGGAGAGAAGAAGGCGGCCACAGGCCGACCCGAATGGGCGAGCTGAGGAATCTGCTCCTCCCTCCAGTTCAAGGAGCAGGGAGCACTCGGAGTCGAAACAATGAACACACCCTGGATAACAGATAACAGGATTCACTACAGAGTGAACGATAAGGAGGGGCCTCTCGTTCACTACAGAGTATACGATAAGGCTAGTTATCGTTCACTACAGAGTATACGGACCGTTCACTACAGAGTGAATGTTAACTGCTCACCCTCGGCCGCGGCCGGGAGCATCCGGCAAGCCCCAAGCGAAAACTCCGCCTCGACGCGCTCATGCTCCAGGCGGGCCGGACCTCAAGCGCTGGACAGGCTATCCGTCGGCCTACGAGCAAGGAATCCCGCCGTTAAAGGAAATCCGAAGGCCGGGGCGGGCCTTGTGACGTCCCTTGTGACGTCCTCGGAGGAAGAGAATAAATGCAAATAACTGATAATAAACAAGATACTAAGCCGGCGAGAACGCTGGAGAAGCCGCTCAAGAAGACGGGCCGCCCTCCGCGCCGGCCGGGATACTCGCTCATCGCCCGAGGCGAGACTCCGAGGGGCCGGCGATACGTCGAGACCTATCTGACCGAGGTCCGGCAGTCGCTCATCGAGCAGCTCGGGCCGACGGAGGCCGACCTTAGCGCCGGGCAGCGGGTCCTCGTCGACCGCGTCATCGCGAAGGTCGGGGTCCTGCGGCTCATCGAGGAGGAGTGCCGGGAGCGCGGCGTCTTCCGGCCGGACCGCCAGGGGCTCGTCAACGTGCTAGCCGAGAATTATCTCGCGTGGTCGAACAGCGTCCGCCTCGACCTCATGGCGCTCGGAATCAAGCGCGGAGCGGCGCCGGGAGTGCCGGACTTGGCCGAATACATCCGCATGAAGGACCGGGAGGCGGAGAAATCGCGCGACGTTGCCCCAGGACGGGCGAGCGGCGCGGCACTCGCCCTCCAAGTCGGGGAGGGGCCGGGAGGCCCGCAAAAATGCGGGGAAGCAAGCGGCGGCCTAGTCCAGGTCCCCGTCGGGGTCGACCCGGAGGGCGAGGCCGAAGACGAGCTCGACCGGGCGCTCTCCATCGGCCGGGACGAGGACATCCGGCTCGCCCAAGCCGCAGTCGCGAAGTTCCGCTCCAGGGAGGGTAAGGAATGAACATCATCGAGGCGCTCGACGACGGGAAGCTCTTCAAGCCGGCGCTCAAGGACCCGAAGACGTGGCGCGCGTGGAGGGTTTTCCTCCGCTGTCTCTTCGGCCTGGAGGTCAAGGGCGAGGACCGGGAGCTCGCGAGGTCCTGCCTCGGTCTTGGGCCGGATGACCCGCTGCCCTCGGAGCCGGCGGGCGAGGCGTTCGTCGTGGCGGGCCGGCGGAGCGGGAAGTCGTTCGTCTCGGCGCTCGTGGCGTGCTACCTCGCGACGTGCCGGGACTGGAGCTCGTGCCTCGGGCCGGGGGAGCGGGGCTTCGTCTTCATCATCGCGACGGACCGGGCGCAGGCTCAAGTCGTGAAGCGCTACGTCTCCGGGATATTGGCCGGGAGCCCGCTGCTCGCGCCGATGGTCGAGCTGGACAAGTCGGAGAGCGTCGAGCTCCGAAACCGCGCGACCATCGCCGTGAAGACGGCGGCGTTCCGCACAATCCGAGGATACACAGTCTTGGGCGCGGTCATCGACGAGGTCGCGTTCCTGCGGGACGAGTCGGGGGCGAATCCGGCGAAGGAAATCATCGGGGCGCTGAGGCCGGCGCTGGCCGCCGTGCCGGGCTCGCTCTTGCTCGGAATCAGCACGCCCTATTCGAAGTCGGGTTTTTTTTGGGAGACGTTCAAGCGGAGCTTCGGCAAGGCGGAGGGGCCGCTCGTGTGGAGGGCGGAGTCACGGGAGATGAACCCGACCTTGAGGCAGGGCGTCGTCGAGAGGGCGCTCACGGAGGACCCGGAGGCGGCGCGGGCGGAGTGGCTGGCCGAGTTCCGCTCCGACCTGGAGACGTTCATCGCGCGCGATGCGCTGGAGGAGGTCATCGTCCCGAACCGGGCGGAGCTCCCGCCGGCTGAGGGCGTCAAGTATCACGCCTTCATCGACCCGAGCGGCGGCGGTCGCGACTCGTTCACGCTCGCCGTCGCGCACCTCGACTCTCAGGGCGTCGCTGTCCTCGACCTCGTCCGCGAGAGAAAGCCGCCGTTCTCGCCGAAGAGCGTCGTCGAGGAGTTCGCCGAGGACCTCATGCGCTACCGGCTCGCGGAAGTCCGCTCCGACCGCTACGCGGGGGAGTGGCCGGTCGAGGCGTTCAAAGCGCACGGGGTCCAGGTCAAGCCCTCGGAGCTCACGGCGCCGGAGCTCTACCTTGAGCTGCTCCCGCTCGTCAATTCCCGCGCGGTCGAGCTTCTGGATGACGCGCGGCTCTGCGGCCAGCTCGGGAACCTGGAGCGGCGCACGAGGCCGGGCGGGAAGGACCTCGTGGCTCATCCTCCGGGCCTACACGACGACGTGGCGAACAGCGCGGCGGGAGCCCTCGTCCTAGCCGCGCGGTCCCGGGCCTCCCGGGTCGGGCGCGTGTTCCATTTCGAAATCAAGACCTTGGGCGAGCCGGCCGAGCCTCCGCAGGCAAGGGCGGGCCTGGGGCGGGTCATCGTCTCGGCCTCGCCGAAGCAGGCGCCGCCGACGCGCGAGGAGCTCATCGCCGCGGCCGTGTCGCGGTCCCGGCGGCCCCCCGAGGAGCCGGGCGAGAGGAAGCAGAGGCATTAAAAAAAATTACCTCGGACACAGTAAATAAGAAAAATAGACAGGGTAGCTTGACAAGCCCGGACAATGCGAGTAGACTTATTTTGAGGTAAAAAATGAGCGAGACCAAACAGCCACAGGAAATCATGGGCCTCCGGGTCAAGGCGGCGGACGAGTTGCGGGCGCTCGTCGAGATGGCAGGCTACAGCCCGGCCTTAATCTCGGAGTTTGTGGGGATGACCGAGCGCTCTATCTTCCGGTTCACTCGGCCGCCCGAGACGCGGCTCTTCCTCCCCCCGACGAACTCCCTTGAAAATATTTTTTCTTTTCTCGCCGACGTGAAAGAGGCTCGGGCGGTTTGGGGCCGGGTCGCCTCCGAGTGGCAGAAGTCAGCCTTCAAGGACCTGCCGAAAAAACTGAAGGCCGTTGTCTTCGACCCCAAGCTCGTCGAGGTCTTAGAGGACGAAGAGCTGAGCCGCGGCGAACGGGCGGACTTGCTCACCTTGAGGTCGCTGCTCCTCTACGTCCGGCAGCATCGAGCCGCACGGAAGAAAACGGAGGAATAAAAAATGAAATCTCGAAAGAAGACGGACGAACTCGACCCGGCCCGGAAGCTCATCGACTGGGACGTGGTCGAGGTGTCGCTCGTAGACCGCGCGGCGAATCGAAAGCGGTTCTACGTGGTAAAGGCCGACGAGTTCGCGGCGGCCATGACGAAAATTTTCGGCCCCGAGGCCGAGGGGCTTCTGAAAGAAATCCCGGAGTCGAGCGTTGCCCCGCTGCGGGCCGCGCTCGGCCCTTTCATTCCTCATCTCGAAATCTTGCCGTCCGACCTGCTCGACGGGCTCAAGGCGCTTGTCAGGCTCGCGCTCAATGCCGCGCCGGCCGCTTCCGCCGAAGCCGGCGTCGACGAGCCGGCTCAGAAGAGCGACGAGCCCGACGAGCACACGCCGGAGAAGCCCATCGGCTCGCCCGATGAATACAAAGGCTTGACGAGCTTCGACGAGCTCTTGGTCCGAACGCTGGCCTACACCTTGCCCCCGGCCGCGGGTTGGAAACTCGCGGCGGACGCGCTGCGGGCCGAGGCGCGCCGGCAGGAGAGGGCCGAGAAGTCCGACGCCAGCCGCGCGCACGACAACGAGCTTGTCGAGAAGCATTTCGGAATCGTGCTCGACGCCGACGAGGCCGAGCGCGTCGTCAAGGCCGCGCCGGCTCCGTCCTTCAGGCGGTCCCTCGACGGCCAGGACTCGCGGGACGCCGAATCGAAGGACCTCTGGCAGTCTGTTAATTTGTTTTAAGCATGGGCTCGTGTCCATGATTTGATTCTCCTTCGTCGTCGGAAGTCGGAGGCCAGCCCGGGCCGCGAGGCCCGGGCGGCTCCGGGCACGAGGGAATGGAGGAAGGTAGAGAATGAAAACAGCCAAGCGGAAGAAAAAGGGAGGCGTCCAGGCGCGCGCGTCGAAGGGGAACGTCTACTCGCGCGGCGGGCGATTCTACTGCGACTACGAGGTCGAGGGCAAGCGCACCCGGCGCGTGCTCGCGGCGCTCAGCCTCGCCGCGGCTCGGGACGAGGCGGCGCTCCTGCGGTCCAGGGAAATTGAAATCAGCCGGGGGCTACGGGCGAGGCCCGAGCCAGCGCCGAAGCCCATCCTCTTCGAGAAGTTCGCCGCCGAAGAGTTCATCGAGCTCTACGCGAAGCCGAACAAGCGGAGCTGGAAGCGCGACGAGGCGTCGCTCAAGGTGCTGAAGCGATTCTTCAAGGGTCGGGACCTGCGGGATATAGGGGCCGAGGAGGGCGAGCGATTCAAGATGAAGCGCAAGGCCGAGGTCTCGCCGTCCACAGTTAACCGGGAGCTTGCGTGTCTCAAGACGCTCTACGCGAAGGCCGTCGAGTGGCGCCGCGTCGAGTCGAGCCCGTTCGAGCGGGTGAAGAAATTACGCGAGCCGGAGGGCAAGGAAAAAATCCTGAGCCGCGACGAAGCCCGAGGGCTTCTCGCCGAGGCCGCGCCGCACATCAAGCCGGTCATTGTCCTGGCTCTGAGCACGGGCATGAGGCGCTCCGAAATCCTCGGCTTGAAGTGGTCGGACGTCGACCTCATCAAAGCCTTCATCAGAATCGGGGAGAGCAAGAGCGGGCGGACCCGGAACGTCCCGATGAACGCCCTCGTGTTCGACGCTCTCAGAGAAATGCCGCGGCGCGGCGAGTTCGTCTTCCCCAACAAGACGGGCGGCCATGTCCTCGACGTGAAGACGGGCTTCAAGGCCGCCTGCCGGCGAGCGGGAATCAAGAGCCTGCGCTTCCACGACCTCCGACACACGGCCGCCTCGTGGATGGTCGAGGCCGGAGTCGACCTCGTGACAGTCTCGAAGATTCTCGGACACAGAACGATTCAGATGACGATGAGATACTGTCACTCGACGGAGCAGAACATGAAGGCGGCGGTCGCGGCGCTTGGGAAGTTCTTCGGGAAGCCGAGCGCGGACGTCACAAGGGACGTCACAGTCGAAATCCCGCGGCTCGTAAAGGACTTAAAGCAAAGCAATTAGAGGTGAGGGAAAGTGGACTTCGAATCCAAAGGTCGGGTGTTCGAATCACCCCGGGCGCGCTCTTTCGATTCCTTTCGATTCTGGATCCGGCGGGAAAGAATCTTTTTCGTGCGGGACCGACGATGCTAGTGGATCGCGCTTATCGAACCGCTTTTTTGGCCCGGCACATCATCGGCCAGGCGCGGTACCCCTTTCGCCCCAGGAATTCAATTCTCGGCGACCAGGCCCGAAATGTCTGCCGGATGATCACGCACGCTTATCGGAACGTGCCGTACTACCGGGAAGCCATGCGCCGCCTCGGCCTGACGCCCTCGGATTTCAGGACGGCCGACGACCTGGCCAGACTTCCGCTCCTCGAACGCCGCGAGATCCAGGTCGACCCGGAACGCTTCCTCGCCGATGGGACTCGGCTCGACAAGTGTCTTTCCCTTTCCACGAGCGGAAGCATGGGCGCGCCGTTGACGATCCACCTTGACCGCCGGGCCGCACTCCTGGCCGCGGCCCACGCCGAGCGCTACCGGGCCGTCCTCGTTGCCGCTCTGGGCGGGCGAAGGCGCTATCGTGAAACCCTCATCGTCCCTCTCGAATCGTCGCATCAGAAGCACACGCGCTTCTGGCTGGGCGCGACTCTGTTCATGGACAAGCTGATCCCTCACAAGCAGATCCTGTCGCTCTTCGACCCGCCCGAAACGAACATCCCGCTCCTGGCGGATTTCCGGCCGGACATCATCCATAGCTATGGTTCCTACGTGGAAGCCCTGTTCGGCCGGCTGGCGGCATGGGACAAGCCGTTTCCCAGGCCCCTGGCGGTCGGCTTTTCCGCTGACGGCCTTTCGGACGCGTCGCGCCGTCTCATTCAGGACCGCTTCAACATCCCGTGTTTCAGCGCCTACGGCGCCGTGGAGACCACGCGCATCGGGTTCGAGTGCGAGAAGCACGTCGGCGTTCATTTGAATGAAGACATCTACCCCGTGCGCGTCATCAACGGCCAGGGCCGCGCCGTGCCGTTTGGGGAGGGCGGGGAAGTGGTGGTTTCCAACCTTGTCAATCGGGCAACGGTCATCCTGAACTATCGCTTGGGGGACATATCCGCCTTCTTGCCCGGGCCCTGCGCTTGCGGACGGACGCTCCCGCTTCTCTCTTTTCCCGAGGGACGGAAGGACGAATGGGTTCGCCTGCCGGACGGACGAACGGTGCACGGGCTATTCCTTCATGTGCTGTTGAGAGCCGATCGCTCGGTTCTCCAATATCAGATCGTCCAGCTCGCCCCGGCGCGCTTCCATGTGGCGCTGGTCGTGAGAGACGATGCCGATAAAGCCGCCGTTGGAGCGCGAATCGGTGCCGCCTTCCGGAAAGCCCTGGGGCCGACCGTCGCGGTCGATATCACCTTCGTCGCGGAGATACCCCGAACGCCGGAAGGGAAGGTCCGGCCGCTCATCGGCCTGAAGGCTGACGCGGGCTTCGCGAGCTGAACTCCATTGCATCGCGGGCGGTTTCGCCGATTCTCGCCGTTATTTTGACATGAGGGCCATTCGATGCTATAAGCCATCTCGATCAAGCGCAGTCCAGGAACCCAAGAAAATGGCCGGTCCGTCGATCTTGACGAAGCTCTGGTGGAGCGCTTACCTCCTGACACACATCGCCGGGCAGGCGCGGTATCCTTTCAAGCCGAAAAAAACGATCCTCCGGGACCAGCATCGAAACATCCAGCGGATGATTTTCCATGCCTATCGCCGCGTGCCCTATTATCGTGAAACCCTTGACCGCCTGGGTTTGCGGCCCTCGGATTTTCGCTCGGCAGAAGACCTGGCCCGGCTCCCGATCCTGGAGCGTCACGAGATTCAGAAGGATCCGGAGCGTTTCATGGCCATCGGGTCGCGGCTGGAGAAATGCCTTTGTCTGCCTTCGAGCGGGAGCAGCGGCGCTCCGATCAAGGTTTACCATGACCGCCGGGCCGCTTTGCTGACCGTGGCCCACAACGAGCGCTACCGGGCGGTCATCGTCGGACTGGCGGGCAAACGGCGAAACTATCGAGAGACGCTCATCATGGTGCCCGATGCGTCCAGCGCCGAGCATCGTCGCTTCTGGCTGGGCTCAACGCTGGGGATAAAAAAAATAATCCCGCGCAAACAGCTTCTATCTGTTTTCGACCCGCCCGAGAAGAACATCCCCTTGTTCTCTGCCTTCAAGCCGGACATCATTTTCAGCTTCGGCTCATATTTTGATGTTTTGTTCGCCCGCCTCGCGACCAGGTCCGAGCCCTGCGCGTTGCCCAAAGTCGCAGCCTACGGGGCGGATGGTCTTTCGGACCAAACCCGCCGCCTCATCCAGGATCACTTGGGCATCGAGGTGGCCAGCTCCTACACATCCGTCGAAGCCCAGCGGCTGGGGTTCGAATGCGAGCGCCATTCAGGCATCCATCTCAACGAGGACATCTATCCCTTGCGGATGGTGGACGCCGAGGGACGGACTTTGCCGTCGGGGGAGTGCGGAGAGGTCGTCGTTTCCAACCTTGTCAACCGGACCACGGTCATTCTCAACTACCGTCTGGGCGACATCGCCGCTCTTCTGCCCGAGGCCTGCCCCTGCGGAAGGTCTTTGCCCTTAATATCATTCCCGGCCGGACGCAAGGACGATTGGGTGCGTCTGCGGGACGGGAGGAGCGTCCACGGCCATATCCTGAACTCGCTCATGCGAGGAGAAGTTTCTATCTTTCAATACCAGATTGTCCAGCTCGTCCCGGCTCATTTCCGGGTGTCTTTGATCGTCAAGGACGACGCCGACCGGGCCGAACTTGAAACCCGGATCGTTTCCAAGTTCAAAAAAGCGCTTGGCGAACCGCTCCAGGTCGATTTCAGCTTTGTGTCCTCCATCCCACGGACGGCGGCAGGGAAGGTCAAGCCCATTATTTCATCGGTCCGACAGGAACCGACCGATGGCCCGAGATCATGTAGGGATTTAGGACTTGAGCAAAAACGCAAGGAAAGACGCGGTTAATGTCTTCGACGAATAGGGTTATTTTTTTTCAGCCGAGCCGCCCGACTTTGGCGCGTGGATCCACGTTCCGTTGTAGTTCATGATGTTCTTATCGTAGTCGGCGGTCTTGTCGACCTTGTACATCCCGGCTTCGGGATCGTCGGCGTTGTAAACGAAATTGTCGGGCTTGCCCGAGCGCCCCAGGGAGATGATCAGGAAGTCCGTGTCGCTGACGGTATCGGCTGAAAACCCCGGGTACTTGGCCACGGCATTGCCGGTGTAGACTTGGTACGGGTGGCCCCACTTGTCCTCGGTGGGACAGCTCACGAGATGCTTTTTGGTGATGGCCTTGGCGAACGGACTGCCGGACTGGAGCGGCCCTTCCTGGATCCCGGCCGCCGGCGCTTCGTTGTTCTCGGCCGCATAAGCCTGACAGGCCTGAGCCACGGTCAGCATATCCCTCATGGTCCCGGTCTGCCGGGCGTCCTGGGTCCGGGCCACGGTGTTGATCGTGACGAAAGTGACCAGGATGCCGATGATGATGACGACCACGATGATCTCGATCAGGGTGAAACCTTTTCGGTTCTTGAGACGCATGGTGCAATCCTCCCTGGGCCGGATACGCTTGCTCACGAGTTCAGTATAGCACAGCGAGCGCCCTGCCGATACGGCCTCCGGCGGCGGTCCGACCCTGCCGACGGGGTCGGCGCCCCGGTCCTGGCCTATTTCTTCTTTGAATGCCTGACCCGCTCGAAGCCGGACGCGGCGATCACATCGAGCTTCTCATCGGTCTCGACCTCATCCAGCAGGAGGTTCAGGCCGAGGCTGTCGCTCGAGATGTGGCCGGCGATGACCACGTTGATGCCGGCTTTCTTGGACTGCTCGAGATGCTCCTCGGACATGTGCATGCCGACGAGCGTGCTCACACCCTGCGCCGTCAGCTTATCGTAGACGTCCTTGGCGCCCTCGGTGCCGCCGGTCATATCGACGAGGACCTTTCCCGTGCGGCTGTTGTCCGAGCCGCAAACGATCCGGGGCGCCACCTGGACCCGGGCCGCCGCCTTGTATTCAGGGATCTCCAGGAGCAGGTCCACAACATCCTTCAGGCGGAAAGGTTTTTTGTTGTCAAAGAGCTTTTGAAGGTGGGTGGTCACGCAGTTGTCGGCCGGCGTGTGGATGCACATCATGGGCAGGCCGAGAGCACGGGCCGCGTCCACGGCCCGGGTGTGGTTAATGGGCATGAGGCGGCGTTCCACTTCGCTCGCGCGCTTGTCCATGAGCTGTTCGGCCACGCTGACCGAGACCCCGAACGAGGCCAGGATATCGGCCTGGACCTTCATGACGTCGGCCAGCCGGGCCTGGGCCTGTCCCTCAGGATGGTGGGCGAGGACGAGGTCGATCTTCCGGCCGAAGTCCTTGTTGAGGAGGTAGGCCAGCAGGATCTCGGGCGTTTCCATGTCGATGCCGGCGATGATCCGCCGGATGTTTGTCTCCGGATTGCCGTTGAGCAGGCGTGAATCTGCGTAAGGATTGAACAGCCTGTCGGCATCGTAGTACTCCGCCTCTTTGGGCTTGAGGCCCTTGTGCTTGGTTTTCTCTTCGTCCAGGATGCGGCCGACTTCGGCCTTGCCCCGGGGGTCGTTCTTGATGCCGACCTCGATGACGCGGCGATAAAGCTTATCGAGTTTCATAACGGCTCCTTTCCCTGAGCGGATCTATCTTAGCCCGATCGAGTCACAAAGGTAAGTGACGGCGGCCTGCCGCCTTCAATAGGCGTCCTTGAGCGACCTTAGACAAAGTTTGCTCTTCAGCAGGTCGAGGCTTGCGCCCTTTGCCGGCAGGAATCGCACTTTGTACATCCGTCCGGGCAGCATATCGAAGAAATTGTCCTCGAACCGGCCGGGGCATCCGGGCGCAGCCAGGTAAACGTCCTTGGCGAAGTTCATGGCCCGGAGCTCGACGACGGGCGCGCAGCAATCCACGGTAACGCTGGTCGTGATCTGCGGGTCTGGAAGGGAGACCCTTTTGAGCCTCGAAAAGTGGTAAACGTTGGAGCTATAGATTTTGTCCCCCTGGGCCAATTCGCAGGTGAAATAAACGTCATCCTCCAGGCGCCCCTGTTTGAGGCCTTCAAGAGGTGCCTCCATAAGGACCACGCTCTTATTGGGTTCCAACGCAAGTGGCTGACTTTTCTCCGTTAGGACTTCGCCCGCGTAGGTCCGGACGGACCAACGAAAATCGACTTTCCCGGATTGGCCGTAGTCGGCTACGGCGTTGACCACGAGCTTGTCGCCCCTCGGAATGGCGGTGATCAGCGTGGGGTTGTAGAACCGACGGGCATAATACTGAAGGGCCTTCCATGTCCCGGAATAGTCCAGCCCCGCCCAGGAGGCCACGGGCCAGCAATCCTCGACCTGCCAGTAGAGAGCGCCCATGATCCGCGGCATCTGACTGCGATAGTGCTCGACCGCGATCTTCATGCCTTCGGCCTGGAGAACTTGGCTCGTCCAGAGCAATGATTCAAAGTCCTTGGGCAGTCGGAACCAATCGAGCATGTAGAGCATGATCAGCCGGTTGCCCTCGGTATTCTTTTGATGCTGTTCCATGACCGGCGAAGTGATGTTCCAGTCTTCGGGCAGGGCATAGGTTTTGACCGAATCCAACAGCGGGAACGACTGGAAGCCGAACTCGCTGTAGAAGCGGTGGTTGTGCTTCTGGTAAACCTCGAAGGGCTCCTGGCCGTGCCAGACGCCCCAGTAGTGCATGTCGCCCGATTCCTCGGAGCGGGGGTCGCCGGTCTTGTCGAGGGTGTGGGGCGAGCTCGGCCAGTAGGGACGGCCGGGGTCGAACTTTTGCACGGCCTGGGGGAGGATGCCGTCGAAGACCCTCTGATAGTCGGCCCAGACCGTCGACGGGAGAGTGTCTTTCCAGCCCCAGAAGAACCAGCCCTCCTCGCATTCGTTGTTCCCGCACCAGAGGGCGATCGAGGCATGGTGACGCAGGGACTTGATCACGTCCTCGGCCTCGGCCCGGACGTTGTCCTGGAAGGCCGCGTCGCCGGGGACCATCTGGCAAGCGAACATGAACTCCTGCCAAACGACGAGGCCCAGCTCATCGCACAGGTCGTAAAAATCCTCCGACTCATACGCGCCGCCGCCCCAGACCCGGACCATGTTCATGAACGCGTTCTGACAGCTTTTGAGGAGCTGTTCGTACCTGTCCCTGGAAACGCGCGGGAGAAATGAATCGGCGGGAATCCAGTTGCCGCCCTTGGCGAAAAAGGGAACGCCGTTCACGCGGAAATAGAAGCTGTGGCCCCAGGCGTCCTTGTCCTGGACGAGCTCCATAGTGCGCAGGCCGATGCGGCGGGCGACATGGCCGACGAGATATCCGCCTTGAAGGAGGCTGGCATGAACGACGTACAGGTTCTGCTCGCCCATCCCGGCCGGCCACCAGAGCTTGGGATTCTTGATCTTGACCAGGGCTTGATGCCGGCTCGTGCCTTGGGCGATCGTCAGCGGGACAGTGACGCTCGGCTTATCGCCGTCCAGGGAGATCTGAAGGTCCGCTTTGAGCGCGCGGTCCGCGAGGACCTCGCTCGTGACCTTCAGAGTAGCCTCGCCCTTTTTGGAAAGATCCTGCTGGATCTCCAGGTCGGTGATGCGGGCCTGGTCCCAGGCCTCGAGGCTCGCCGCGCGCCAGATGCCGCTCGTGGCCAGGCGCGGTCCCCAATCCCAGCCGAAGCTGTAGGGCGCCTTGCGCGAATGGGGAGCGTTGCCGGGAACTTTATACGGGAGCTTCTGCTCGAGCATCTTCTCGCGCCTGACGGGCGAATCGAAAACGACCCGGACCTCGTTGGAGCCGGCCTTGATCAGGAGCTTCACGTCGAACCGCCAGACGCGAAACATGTTCTCGGCCTCACCAACCTTCTGTCCGTTGATGAAGACCGCGGCAAAAGTGTCGAGGCCGTCGAAGACGAGGTCGACATGGGACTTGCCGGAGATCACGGGGACCACCTCGAACTTGAGACGATACTCCCAGTCCGCGTTTTCCACCCACTGGACCTTGAGCTCGTTATTGCGGTAGAAGGGGTCGGGGATAAGCCCGTTGCGCAGGAGGTCCTGGTGGACGGTCCCGGGGACTTCGGCGGGACGCCATTCGGCCTGCCCGACTTGCCGGAATTCCCAGGCGCCGTTGAGGGACAGGTGAAATATGTTCGAGGAGGTCACGGTGCGGAATGCCGCAAGGGCAGTGATGGGAAAAGAAATCAGTAGCACGGATATCAGGAACGTGGGTCTGGGGAATACACAGGAAGATTTTCTTGGTCTAGGGGAGAAATGCATGGGACCTCCTCGTTCTTCGGATAATGTAACGATTATACCGGCATCAAGGGGAAGATTCAAAGCGGCGAGATTGCGACTTGGACACAACGCGCTGTCTTATTGACGTCCGGAATCCTTATTGACTTTGCATATAGACGATTCTAATATTCAACTGAACCAGGAGGGGAAGAGTTCACATTATGGGCGGTTATTTCAATTGCGGTTATTTATAATTATCGCGGATACGAGTTCCTTAGTAACAAGAGGCGCCATTGCGAAACGGAAGTGCATTGAAAATAGATCCTAAAGTGTCGGTGATTATGTCGAGTCGTGAAACTTTTCACGCTTTATCTATTTTCAATCCGAACGAGTGGAGGGGAAATAGCAGGAGCATCATAGAAGCTTGTTCGGCACAGCATGGTCTCCTTTTGCACATAAAGGAGGGTCTTAAAAACGCCATGCAGATTGGGGCGAGCGTATGCCAGGCGGCATTCGAGGAATTTAAAATCCAATGGAAATCTGCTTCATGGAATGTGAATGTGGGCTGTTATTTGGTAGAGGTTCCGCCTGTGCATTTATATATCCATGGGTTTCTAAGCACGAGCAAGGCTCTCCTTGATCTCGTTGTACAACTTGCTTCGTCCGAGGGCCTCGTAAATAAGAGCGTTCATGGTTTTCATAAGAAAGGAAAGCGTATTGGAGGTGAGTTTCTTGATATCCTATCGAAGAAAGCGGCCCCAGGACGCGAAAAGGCTGCGTCCGCATTGAGTTGTTACCTATTGGAACAAAAATCGGCGTGGATTGATAAGCTGGTCAATGCAAGAGACGACATGGCTCATCCAGAGCGCGGAATGCGCCAAATCATGTGGGAACTCGAACTCGTTGCCAGCGGCGCCGACATAAGGTGTGTTCGGATGGTCCCACCGTTCCTAGGAGGCTTTTGTTTTGACAAATACATTGCCAATACGGCCAATGACATAGAGACCGCCTGCATTCGGATCCTCTCTCTAATGCGTGCGAGCTGATCTCATACCCTTATGGCAAAAGATATACTGGTTGGGGTCATCGTTGCTATCCTAGGTGCTTTTATTTATCGCGAATTGAGACTTGCGGCACGATGGCTGCTTAAGGGTCGAAAAAGCGCGATAAACGTACTTGATAGAATTCTAGAATGGCACCGTTATATTGATGCCAAATTGGATTTGCCTGATTTCAATCCAGCCGAGGTTGATGCACTTGAAAAGGAAATAGAGCACCAGTTCCAGGCTTCTCATTTAAGAAAATATACGCTTCATTTTAGGCGTAGATTCGTCGCCAAATTCATGAAGCAAATGGGACTTAAATTGTCCTATCGAAAAAACATTGAAATGTTTTTGTCCTACGCTAGGTTAGCCGATCCACGCGTTAGGGTTGCGTTGGCTCTGCAATCGGAGGCCGACCATCGCAAATATGGCGATGAAACGGTTCCGCTCCACTTCTATTGGCACCTAATAGAAGGAAATTTTATGCGCTTCCATTCCCAGTACAGGGCAAACTATCAGAATATTCCAATGGGAGACAAGAAGTACACGATTGCTGACATTGAAGTTCCGATTTCTGTCCTAAGGCTATATTTTAAGAGATAACCATAAACCATCTGCGAATGATGCTCAAACGGAATAGCTTGCTTATGCCGCCGGGGAGTTACTGCTTCAGCCGGGCGGCCATGGACTCGTAGTTCTGCGTGATCTCGTACGGCACATGCCGGCCGAATTGGTCGAGGAACTTCTTGATATCCTTGAGCTCGTCCTTCCATTCGGCGGGGTTGACGTCAAACAACTTTTCGATGTTATTTTGGGGGATGTTCAAGCCCTGGAGGGCCAGGTCCTTGGTCTCGGGCACGAGTCCGAGCGCAGTTTCCCGGGCCCCGACCTTGTTGTTGATCCGGTCCAGGACCCATTTGATGACCCGGGCGTTGTCGCCGAACCCGGGCCAGATGAACTTGTCGTTGTCGTCCACGCGGAACCAGTTCACGCCATAGATGCGGGGCGGCTTGCTGCAGAGACGGCCGATGTTGATCCAATGCCGGAAGTAATCACCCATGTTGTAGCCGCAGAAGGGCAGCATGGCCATGGGGTCGCGCCGGAGCACGCCGACCTGTCCGGCCGCGGCGGCCGTCGTTTCGGAGCCGGTCCGGGCACCCATGAAGACGCCGTGGGGCCAGTCGAAGGATTCGGTCACGAGGGGAACGAGCTGGGACCGCCGGCCGCCCAGGAGGATGGCCGAGATGGGCACGCCCTGGGGGTTGTCGAATTCCGGGGATAGCGTCGGACAATTGTATAGGGAGACCGTGAACCGGGAGTTGGGATGGGCCCCCTTGGTGCCTTTGGTCTTGTCCCAGGGCTGGCCTTGCCAATCCAGGAATTTTCTATCGCCCGGGTCGTCCAGGCCTTCCCACCACGGCTCGTTGGTCTTCGTGTCCAGAGCGACATTGGTGAACAGGGTGGGGAAGTATTTCGAAGCCTTGAGTGTCCGGATCATGTTGGGGTTGGTCTTCATCGACGTGCCCGGCGCCACGCCGAAGAATCCGGCTTCGGGGTTGATGGCGTACAGGCGTCCGTCCGGGCCGATGTTGAGCCAGGCGATGTCGTCGCCGATGGTCGTGACCTTGTATTCGGGCAGGGCCGACTCGAGCATGGCCAGGTTGGTCTTACCGCAGGCCGAGGGAAAGGACGCGGTGATGTAGGTCATGTTGCCCTTGATGTCCTCGATGCCGATGATGACCATGTGCTCGGCCAGCCAGCCGTACTTGCGGCCCAGCCAGGAGGCGATCCGCAGGGCGAAGCACTTTTTCCCCAGGAGAGCGTTGCCGCCATAGCCCGAGCCCACGCTCCAGACGAGGTCCTCTTCGGGAAAATGCATGATGTAGCGCTTGCCGGGGTCGAAGTCGCCCACGGAATGGAGCCCTCGGACGAAGTTCTCGCCCGTCCCGATCTTGTCCAGGATGCGCTTGCCCAGCCGGGTCATGATCCGCATGCTGAGAGCCACGTAGGAAACATCGGTCAGCTGGACGCAGGCCTTGGCGTAGGGCGAGTCTGGATGGCCCATCATGTAGGGCAAAACATACATGGTCTTGCCCCGCATCGAGCCCTTGGACAGCTTGATGAGGAGGGACTTGGCCTCCTTGGGAGACATCCAATTGTTGTTGGGCCCGGTCGTTTCCTTGTCGGAATGGCAGATGAAGGTCAGCTGTTCGGTGCGGGCGACGTCGGTGTGATGACTGCGGTGGAGGTAGGAGTTCGGCCAGCGGGCGTGGTTGAGCTCGCAGAAGACGTCGTGGGTCTCGATCTTCTCCTCTTTCATGCCCTGCTCGAGAAGACGATGGGCTTCGCCCTCGGAGCCGTCGCACCACTGGATGTACTTCGGCTCGAAGAGCCGAGCCTGCTCCTCAACCCAGTGCTCGAGAGGTGTGGTCATGTTCTCCGCGTCTCCCGGGACCGTTGCCGATCGTTGCGACAAGGGTCCCGATCAAGACGCAAAATATAGCACAGCGGCCCTGATTTGTCAGCCTAATCACATCGCGGACGCACTCTCAGTCCCCGAAATTCAAATTGGCGATTGAGCAGAGGTTCCCCGGTTTTAGGCGAGACCATGCCTGCGGATGTGGCTTTTTTCGGCGGGTTTAATTATAATGAACACAATGATTTTGTTAGCTCTATTGACGCGGCCGGGGTGGCACTGATGCCTTCCACGGTCGGCAGGAAGCTCAGGAATCGCGTCCTGAGAAGGTTCGGCGCCTCGGGTCTTGACGGCCTGCCCGACGATGAATTCCTCGAAGAGGTCTATCACAAGCTCCTCGGACGTGGCGTAGACATCACGGGCAAGGGCCACTACCTCAAATACCTCAAGGAAGGGAATTCGCGCCTGTCTCTCGTCTTGAGCATCGTCCGATCCGAAGAATTCACCAACAAGGTCATTCGCGAGAACATCTCCGTCATCTCGATCCGTCTCGAGCGGCCGGAGCGGTATGAGCTTGTGCAGGACATCCACGGGCAGGACACCTGGGTTTTCCGGGCCGGCCTGCCCGAGGACTTCGACTGGCTCGAGAGCAAGATCGTGGAAAACGGCTACTATGAAAAACCCGGGGTATGGAGCTTCCTCATCAGCGAAGACAAGCGCCTCCACGCCGAGATCGCTTCTCTCTTCGAGCCCCGGACGGTGCTGGACATCGGCTGCGCCAACGGCCCGGTCATGAAGTGCCTCAAGGACATGGGCATCGCCAGCGAGGGCGTGGACATCAGCCGGCTCGCCCTGGCCAAGGCGTTCCCTGAGGTCAGGGACAGGATCCACCTGGGAGACATCCTCGACGTTCCATTCTCCCAACGCTTTGATTTCATCCTGGGACTCGACATCTACGAGCACCTCAACCCCAATAAGCTGGCAACCTATATCGCCCGCTTGAAGGACCTTCTCGAAGACGGCGGGTTCCTCTTCTGTAACATCCCCGCCATCGGCCGGGACGAGGTCTTCGGCGAGATCTTCGAGGTCTATCTCAGGGAGTGGGAGGAAGACCTGCGGCACGGCCGCTTGTTCTCAACGGTCCATGTCGATGAGGCCGGGTATCCCTACAACGGTCATATCATCGGCGCCGGCTCGGGCTGGTGGACCCGGCAGTTCGAAGCCCTGGGCCTCAAGCGGGAGGTCGAGCTTGAACGCGCTCTCCACGCCAAGTACGACGAGGCCCTGACCCGAATTCACGTCGCTCGCAAATCCTTTTTCGTCTTTTCCAAGACCGGACCGGCGGGCCGTAAGGAACGCATCCTCGGCCGGCTTAGGCCCGAACGGCGGGGCTTATCATGACCAGGATTTCCACAGATACGCAAATGAGAGTGATCGAAGCGAAGCTCTTGGGTCCGGCAAGGCCCGAATTTAAAGAATACTCATATGCCGCAAGCGAGGACCTCCCCGTCCTCCCCAATGCCCAAAAAACAGGAAGAGGATCCCATGGCCAAGCAATCCGACACTAAGAAAGCCGTCACTCCGTCTTTGGGTCCCATCATATCGCCCGAAGAGCTGGCTCAAGAGGCCTTGAAGGCCCTCCGGCGTCTCTCGGACCCAAGACGGGCCCAGGGCGCTCAGCGCTACTTCAAGGAAGCGGTCCGGGTCATGGGCGCGGAAACCGAGGATTGCCGGGATCTGGCCAAGGACCTTTTCGCCCGGGTCAAGGGGCGTTGGACGTTCGCCCAGGCGACGGCTCTCTGCGAGATCCTTCTGCCCAACCCGTACCTGGAAGCCAAGGCGGAAGCCGTTCTGATCCTGGGCCGATTCGTTCCTGAAGCCCATCCCGTCTTCTTCCTGAAGATGCGCTCCTGGCTCGAATCCAACCTCCTGGACAATTGGGCGTCCTGCGACCTTTTCTGCGGAGAGGTTCTCTCTCCCTTCCTGGCGCGCTTTCCCGAGCTCAGAAATCAGTTCATGAGCTGGACGGATTCCAAAAACCTCTGGGTCCAGCGGTCTTCGGCCGTGAGCCTCGTTCCTTTCGCCCGGCGGGGGAAATGGCTCGACCTGACCTATGATGTTGCCGGCCGTCTCCTGTCGAGCGATCAGGACCTTATCCACAAGGCCCTGGGCTGGCTGTTGCGGGAAGCCGGCAAGACCAACAGGTCGCGCCTTGAAAAATACCTCCGGGCCAACGGCCGGAAGATCCCTCGGACGACTGTCCGTTATGCCATCGAGAAGTTCGACGCGAAAAAAAGGAAGGCGATTCTCGTCGCCACGTCGCGCTGATCGGCAACCTTGTGACGACAGCTTCCGTATGTTATATATCAATCATTCGTTCGGATAAGAAAGGAGAAAACATGGTCAAGAAGGGACTTATCGTTCTGCTGTCCTGCGGTTTTTTCTGCCTCGCGGCGGCGGCGGAAACGCCCGAGGCGCGCGTCCTGCGCTTCCCGACGATATCTCAGGATACGATCGTTTTTTCGAGCGCGGGCGACCTGTACAGCGTCCCGGCCGCGGGCGGGGTGGCCCGCAAGCTGACGAGCCATCCGGGCGACGAAATCTTCGCCCGCTTCTCGCCGGACGGCAAGATGCTCGCCCTGACGGCCGAGTATGACGGCGCGCGCGACGTTTACGTCATGCCCGCCGAGGGCGGCGTGCCGCGCCGGGTGACTTATACTGCGTCGATCGCCCGGGACGAGCTCTCGGACCGGATGGGGCCCAACAACCTGGTCATCGGCTGGCAGCACGACGGAAAGCACATTGTCTTCCGCTCCCGGATGAGAGAGTGGGATGATTTCATCGGCCAGCTCTATCTGGCCTCGGTCGACGGCGGCACTCCGGTCGAGATCCCCCTGCCGCGCGGCGGCTTCTGCTCCTTTTCGCCGGATGACACGAAGCTGGTCTACAATCGCATCTTCCGCGAGTTCCGGACTTGGAAACGATACCGGGGCGGCATGACCGACGACGTCTGGGTCTACGATTTCGCGACCAAGAAGCTCGAGAACATCACCGATAACCCCGCGGGCGACATCATCCCCATGTGGAGCGGGGATACGATCTATTTCGTCTCCGACCGGGCCGAGAATAAGCGGATGAACCTTTACGCTTATGACCTTAAGACGAAACAGACCCGGGCCCTGACTCATTTCGTCGATTTCGACGTCAAGTTTCCCTCGCTCGGCCCCACGGCCATCGTCTTTGAGAACGGCGGGTTCATCTACCGCTTCGACCTGGCCAAGGAGCAAGCGGTGAAAGTGCCGATCCTCATCGAGGACGACCTGTTCACCAGCCGGACCAAGGTGGCCAACGTCTCCGGCCGGGTGACGAACTACGAGATCGCGCCCGACGGCAAGCGGGCCTTGTTCGGGGCGCGGGGCGAGGTCTTCACCGTCCCGGCCCAGTTCGGGAACACGCGCAACCTGACCAATACGCCCGGGGTCCACGAGCGGGATTCCAAATGGTCCCCGGACGGCAAGTGGATCGCCTACATCTCGGACGCCACGGGCGAGGATGAGATCTATTACCGGGTCCAGGACGGGACGGGCCAGCCCGTACAGGTCACGAGCAAGGCCGACACCTACAAGTACGGCTTCCGCTGGTCGCCCGACGGGAAGAAGATCCTGTGGACCGACAAGCTCTTTCGCCTGCAGTACGTCGATATCGCCACGAAACAGGTGACGCTCATCGACCAGGCCAAAGTAGGGGAGATGGGACCTTTCTCCTGGTCTCCGGACAGCCGCTTCGTGGCCTACACCAAGCCCGAGTTCGCGGGCATGCCCAAGGTCTGGCTGTACGCGCTCGACACGAAGAAATCCTTCGAGGTGACCGACGGCTGGTACTCGAGCTATGAGCCCGTGTTCAGCGGGGACGGCAAGTACCTGTTCTTCGTTTCGGACAGGGATTTCACCCCCACCCTGAGCCAGGTGGAGCTCAGCTATTCCTACGCTTCCATGTCCCGCATCTATCTCGTCACCCTGGCCGCGGACACCAAGTCCCCCTTCGCGCCCAAGAGCGACGAGGTCGAGATCAAGAAGACGGCCGAGCCGCCCCCGGCCGCGGAAAAGGGCAAGCCGGCCGAGGCCAAGAAGGAGGAGAAGCCGGCGGCCGTCACGGTCAAGGTCGACCCGGACGGGATCAAGGACCGGCTGGTCGTCCTGCCCATCGACGCGGCGAACTACGGCTCGCTCGGCTCGGTCGGGGAAAAGCTCTACTACCTCAAGTACTCGGCCGATGGACCCGGACCGGGAGGGGCTTCCTTCAAGTCCTACAGCCTCGCCGACCAGAAAGAGACCGACCTCGGCCAGATCACGGGCTATGAGATCTCGGCCGACCAGAAGAAGATGATCGTCGGACAGGGCGGCGCCTACGGCATCATCGACCTGCCCCAAGGGCCGGTCAAGATCGAGACCAAGCTCGACCTCTCGGCCATGGACATGACCCTCAACCTCAAGCAGGAGTGGGAGCAAATCTATCTCGAGTGCTGGCGTCAGATGAAATACTTCTTCTATGCGCCCAACATGCACGGCCAGGATTGGGAGGCCCTCAAGCAGAAATACCTGCCCCTGGCCAAAGCCGCCAATTCCCGGCGAGACCTGACCTACATCATCGGCGAGCTCATCGGTGAGCTCAGCACCGGGCATACCTACGTGGGCGGCGGCGACCTGCCGGTCGTCCCCAAGGTCAAGGTCGGCCAGTTGGGGGCGATCGTGGTCAAGGACGCCTCGGGCTACTTCCGGGTGTCGAAGATCCTGCGCGGCCAGAACTGGGACAAGACCCTGCGCTCGCCCTTGACCGAGGTCGGGGTGAACGTCCATGACGGGGACTTCATCCTGGCGGTCAACGGCCGTCCGACGAACGCCATGGCCGACATCTATGAGTCCCTGGTCAACACGGTGGGCAAGCAGGTGACGCTCAAGGTCAACAGCAAGCCGGCTGAGGCGGGCAGCCGCGACGTGGTCGTGGTTCCCATCGACAGCGAGCAGCAACTCGTCTATCACACCTGGGTCCAGGAGAACATGGCCAAGGTCGACAAGGCCACCAACGGAAAGGTCGGATACATCCATATCCCGAACATGGGGCTGGACGGCCTGAACGAGTTCGTCAAATATTTCTACCCCCAGCTCCGGAAAAAGGCGTTGATCATCGACGTCCGAGGCAACGGCGGCGGGTTCGTGTCCCCGATGATCATCGAACGCCTGCGGCGCGAGATCATATACTTCGAGATGGCCCGCGACGCCGTCGGCCGGCCCGACCCCAACGAGATCCTCTTAGGGCCCAAGGTTTGCTTGATGAACGAGTTTTCCGCCTCGGATGGGGATATCTTCCCCTACCGGTTCAAAAAAATGGGACTGGGCAAGCTCATCGGCAAACGGACGTGGGGCGGTGTGGTCGGCATTCGGGAGGCCTTGCCCCTCCTTGACGGGGGCTTCTTGAACAAGCCGGAGTTCGCGCCCTACAGCATGGACAGCAAATGGCTCGTGGAAGGCACCGGGGTCGAGCCCGATATCTATGTCGACAACGACCCGGCCAAAGAATATGCGGGTATCGATGAGCAGTTGAACAAGGGCATCGAGGTCATCCTCGAGGAGCTCAAGACAAAGGAAGTCACGTTGCCGACAATCCCGCCTTTCCCGATCAAGAAATAAAGCAAACGTTCGAGTCGAACGGGTCCCTCCCTCCGAGCCTGCGGGCAGGGCGGAGGGACCCTTTTTTTAGCTGCAGGGGGTCCGGAATCGCTTTTTTGCGGAAAGAAGGGGAGTTCGCAAGCCATGGACGAAAAAGTAAGAGTGAGCTGCCTCGCCTGCGGCGCGACCAATAATTACCCCCTGGGCCAAGAAAGCAAGTCGGTCGTCTGCGGTCGATGCAAAACGCCCCTGCCCAGGCCGGGGGATGTGCTCGAGCCGTCGGTCGAAGAGGTCCAGGTCCTTCTCCGATCGGGAGGCCTGCCGGTCCTCATCGATTTCTATTCCCCGACCTGCGGACCATGCCACATGATGCATCCGGTCGTGGAGAGTCTCGCCCGGCGGAGACGGGGAGAGATCATTGTCCTCAAGGTCAACGTCGATGCGCACCCGGAGCTCGCCGCGAGCTTCGGCATCCAGGCCGTGCCGACCTTCATCGTTTTTTCTCAAGGATACGAACGCGGCCGGACCTCGGGGGCCATGGCCGAGATGGACTTTTCCCTTTGGGTCGCCTCAAAAACGTGATCCGCTTCAGCGGCACCATTCCCCACGTGCCCGCTGGCACCAATATTTTTTATTTTATGGTTCCGACGGCGGCCAGCTGATCAATCACGAATTCAAGGTCACGTTCCGCGTGAACTCGGACGTTCCGGCGAGGCCGTGCCCCGGGCTCCACAGACTATTTCATCATCCGGTCAAAGAAGTCGACCGCCGCATGATAGACCCGAAGCCAATTTTTGTGAAGCAGGAAATCATGGATCTCATCGGGAAGGACTATGAGCTCGATATGCGCCTTGCCGAGCTTCCTCAAGCGCTGGACCATGTCCGTCGTCTGGCTGAAGTCGACGTTGCGGTCGTCGTCGCCGTGGATGAAAAGGACGGGGCTCGTCCAGAAATCAACGCCGGCCACGGGCGACGAATTGAACGCCGATTGCCTGGCCTCCTCGTTCTTGGCCGGGGCGAAAAACCCGGCGTTGGTCCTGAGGTAGGCCGACCAGTCGTGAACGCCGTGCAGGTCGACCCCCGCGGCGAACAGGGCCGAATCGCGGGCCAGCCCCAGGGCCGTAAGATATCCGCCGTAGGAACCGCCCCAGAGACCGATCTTATTCGGGTTGACATCAGGCCGGCCCTGCAGGTACTTGGCCGCGGCTACGATATCCTGGTATTCCGAAGCGCCCCGGGCCCCGCCCTTGGGAGCCTCGCGAAAGGCGCGCCCGTAGCCGATGCCAAGGCGGTAGTTCACCGCAAGGACGATATAGCCCCTGGAGGCGAGATACTGATTGAACGCATAAGTGTTGTGGTAATAGTACATATAATGCCAACCCAGGAGCATCTGCCGGATCGGCCCCCCGTGCATGAAAATCGCAGCCGGCCTTCGATCGCCCGGCTTGGCCGCCCGGGGCATGAAGAGTTGAGCGTGGATATCGAGTCCGTCCGGCGCCTTAAAGATCACCTGTCGGGGATCGACCAGGTCTTTGATCGGAAAATCGGGGGGGATGAGCTCCGGGGCGATGAGCCGTCGGTTCTTCCCTTGAAGACCGATGACGGCGGGTGCAGCGGGCTGGCGCGCCGTCGAGCACAGGAAAGCCAGACGATCACCGTCGGCCAGCGGCGTGGGGCTCCACTCCAGGCCTTGGCCCAGGGTGAGCTGTTGAGGCGCCCCGCCCGTGACCGCCACAGTCCAAAGATGCCTTCGATCAACGTCTCCCTGGTTGGAGTTAAAGACGAGCGTCTGGAGGTCCTTGGACAGGCCGGAATCCTCGACCTCGAAATCGCCCGGGGTCAGACACAGGACCCGTCCGTCGGCCGGGTTTAGAGCGTAGAGGTGCATCCAGCCCTCGTGCTCGGAATAGAAAACGAGCCGTCCGTCCGCGGCCCATCTGAGGGGTTGGGTGTAATTGTCTTGAGCAAATCCGCCGCTCGAGTCGGGCAGGCGCCAGGCTTCCCGAGCTGTCCCTGTCGCTGCGTCGGCGATCATGATGGCAAAGGGGAACGATTCCTCTTCACCGACGGCATCCGATCCGCCGCCGGGAAAACGAAGGAAGGCCAGGCGCGTTCCGTCCGGGGAGACAACCGGCAGGACATCCCTGTCAACCGAGGGCGAGACCCACAGGATCGATTTCGCCTTCAGGTCATAGAGGCCGATAAGGCTGTGATCGCCGCGGACGCTGCAGAACGCGACCTTGGAGCCGTCCGGGGCAAAGGAATAGGATTCGCACGAGCCTCTGGCTTTGAATAAAGGCTCCACCTTTGCGGCCGGCTCGAGGGAGGAAGAAAAAAGGGCTCCCTGCATGGCGAAGACCACTCGGTTCTCCGAGGGGGAGGGAACGGGGCCGCTTCCCGGGCCGATCTTCCACGGTTCGCCTCCCGCAACCTTGACCGCCCAAACCGCTTGATCTGTTCCTTCAGGATTCGAAGTCGGGTTGGGATATTCTCCGGCCCGGTTCAAGCCCTGGCCTCTGACAAAAAGGATGATTGTTCCGTCATGATTAAAGGCCAGCTCCGAAACCTCGAGCCCGTCGTCCCGGTCGAAGTGGGTCAGGGGGCGGGCCTTGAAATCCGGGGCCTCGGCCGTCCAGATGTTGCGCCTGCCTTGATCGTCGAACGCCCAGGCGATGATGTCGCCGCGGGGCGAGGCTACCAAATCCGATGGAAACGGGGAACTCAATATCGATTCCAGCGTAAAATTCTGGGCCGGCATCGGCCTGATGAAGAGGAGCATCAAGCCCGCCGTCAGGGCCAAACTCCCAAGCATAGTGCGAGGCAATCTTGTTCTCATTTGTGGTCCTTTCATTGAGCTATCGAATCGTTTAGAAGAAACCTTATGTCCGGGCTATGGAGAAGTCAAGCCTGGAAACCGGAATTCGCTGCTGATGGATAGGGAACAAAGACCATGGATCCTATGAGGTTCAGCGCCGCCTCCGCGCCGGCTTCATTGACTCAAAATATTATTATTGATATGCTTTTTTCATAATAACGTCAGGGGTTATGAACAATACAATGTCCGCGGTGCCGATTTGAAAATCGGCCGACGTCAGGAAGCGCCTGCGATGCATTGGGAGTCCTTAGACGGAATAGGCCTTGGAACATTAGGCAGGACGCAGAATGAAGTGCCCAAAATGTAAGGCCGAGAACAGCGACACGGCCCGCTTCTGCAGTAACTGCGCCACGAAGCTCGACTTCTCCGGCGTGCCGTCGTTCACCCAGACGCTCGAAACCGGCACCGACGAGCTTGCCCGCGGGATGACCTTCGCCCGCCGGTACGAGATCATCGAGGAACTAGGCGCCGGAGGAATGGGCCGGGTCTATCGCGTCCACGACACCAAGCTCAACGAGGAAGTGGCCCTCAAGCTCATCAAGCCCGAGATTGCGGCCGAGAAAAGGGTCGTGGAGCGGTTCCGAAATGAGCTCAAGACGGCCCGCAAGATCCGCCACAAGAACGTCTGCGGGATGTACGACTTTCACGAGGAGGGAAAGACCCTCTACCTGACGATGGAGTACGTCCGAGGGGAGGACCTGAAGAGCCTGATCAAGAGGACTCGCGCGCTGACTGTCGGCACTTCTGTCTCGATCGCCCATCAGGTCGCCGAGGGCTTGGCCGAAGCCCACAAGCTGGGTATCGTGCACAGGGACCTGAAGCCCGGCAACATCATGATCGACAAAGAAGGCCAGGCCAAGATCATGGATTTCGGCATTGCTCGGGTGAGGCAGGAGAAGGGGGTCACGGGCGAGGGGGCGGTCATAGGCACCCCCGAGTACATGTCTCCGGAGCAGGTCGAGGGGAAGGGAGCGGACCCGAGATCGGATATTTATGCGCTGGGGGTTATTCTCTTCGAGATGCTCGTGGGCCGCGTGCCGTTCGAAGGCGATACGCCGTTCAGTATCGCCAACAAGCACAAGACGGAGCCGCCGCCCATTCCGAAGAAGCTCGTGCCGCAGATCCCCGAGGGCCTGAACAAGCTCATCCTCCGCTGTCTCGAGAAGGATAAGACGAAGCGTTTTCAAACAGCTGGAGAGCTTATCGCCGATCTCGACTCCGTCGAGGATTCGCTCCCGACCACGGAACGCGTCGCCCCCAAGCTCAAGACCACGACGCACCGCGAGATAACGGTCAAGTTCCAGCCCCGCAAGCTCGTCCTTCCGGCCGCCGCCGTGGTCGTGCTTGCCGTCGCAACATACTTCCTCTGGCCGACCATTCACCCGAGCAGGGGTGCTTCCGTCGCGCCCGCATCGGGCCAACAGACCCTCGCCGTCCTTCCGTTCACCGACCTCTCTCCGGCCAAAGACCAGGCGTCCTGGTGCGAAGGCATCGCGGAGACACTCATAAATTCCCTGGCCAACGTCAAAAGTCTCCAGGTCCGCGGGAAGTATTCGTCCTTCCTGTTCAAGAGCCAGGACGATCCCAGGGAGGTCGGAAGGAAGCTAAACGCTCAAAAGCTCCTTACCGGGACTCTTCAGAAGATCGGCAATCGCCTGCGGGTCAACGTCCAACTGCTCAATGCGGCCGACGGGACGCCCATCTGGTCGGATAAGTTCGATGGCCAGGAAGAAGATATCTTTGATATTCAGGACAAAATCGCCTTCGCGGCCATCAGCCAGATGAAGGTCGGACTCTTGGAGAAGGAAAAAACGGGTCTTGAAAAGCGGTATACCAACAACAAAGAAGCCTACAGTCTCTATCTCCAGGCCAATCATATCGCCCGCCCGATGACATCTGATGATGTTTTTAAATCCATTCCGGTTTATCTGGATGCCACCGAGAAAGATCCGAGTTTCGTCCTGCCCTATATCACCCTGGCTTGGCTGTATGCAGATCTTTATGCGAGTTTTGGGGTCATGCCCAGGGATGAAGCCTACGGTAAATCCAAAGAGGCCCTGAGAAAAGCCTATGCCCTTGACAGTGAAAATGGAGAGGCCTATGCCGTTCGTGCGAACCTGAAATATTCATATGAAAACGACCTAGCTGGCGCCGAACTCGATTTTCAGCGGGCTCTTCAGATCTCTCCCTATAGTCCACTCGTGCTTACGCGGCATTATTTTTTCTCGCTCGTAAAGGGGCGATTGGAAGAAGGTTTGTCCGATCTAGAACTTCTTGTCGAGATTGACCCCCAAGATCCTCAAAACTACTATTACCTGGGCCAATGCCTCTACTTCTTGCGCCGATACGATGATTCGATTATCGCCTATCATAAAGCACTTGAGCTCGATCCAAATCACATAAATACGATTTGCTGGAGCATCTTCTGTTATCTAGCCCGAGGGGAGAATGATAAAGCCATTGAAATGGCGAAACGGCTCGCACCGATTGACAAAGACGATTTTCCTTATTTTCTTGGGGTTATAGAGGCCGTAAGGGGAAATAAAGTCAACGCTGAAAAACATTTTAAGTCGTTAACACCAGGCATCGGGTCGGGCTCCCCGTTCTGGGCAGCCACTTTTTATGCAGCAATGGGAAACAAGGATAAGGCCCTTGAAAACCTGACCAGGGTATTCAACGAGAACCGATTTGTTTTGAGCTTCATGTTTCTGACCCACTTTTTTGATAAGTACCGCAATGACCCTGAACTCGTCGATCTTCTTAAAAAGTCAGGCTTCGAGTTTCGACAATCACCATAAAGGTGCCGTAGACAATAGTGAACATGATCTACTCATGGCCTCACCCGAAACACCGTTACGCACATACCTTTTTAAGGAAGTTAGAAACGCAGGGTGGCCCTAATTTGCGTCCAGCGCGGGAGTTGGCGCGCCCAGATCTGTCCGAATAAAGAATTATCCTCCTGAACGAAGGAAACAGGCTGTTGGCTGTTCATAAGGTTATAAACGTTGAGGCCGAGGTTTAGGATGATGCCCCCACTGAGCCGGAAATCTTTCTGAATCAGGAGGTCTACATACGTATGGGGCGGCGTCGTCCTAGCGCCACGGCCCTCGGGAAAGGCGTAATAGCCTCCATAGCCCTCCACCCATCCCTTTTTTTCCCAGGGATATCCGGACAGATACTCGATGTTCGTGGAGAGATAGATGCCGTAGGGCGCGAGATAGGTTGCCGATACCTTAACGAGGTGGTCCACGCTGTATGGCAGGAGTCCGTACCAGCCCTCGTCGCCAATCCCCCTTCCGCCAAGACCGGCAAGTATCCGGTCATACAGCGTTTTATTCGCCGACCCCTCTGGCATATACGGCCGGTCGCCGAAAACGCCGGCGTTATATGCGCTTCCCCAGCCTGTATCCCACGTCCCGGACTCGAAGGAGTTGCCGGGATTCGTCCCTTTGGCATGAGACCAAGTATAGGAAGCATTCAACATGAGCCGGCCCGGGATCTTCCCGTTAAGCTCAACCTCAAGGGCCCGATAATCCCTTTTCTTCAGTTCGAAATTGGTGAAAAGGTATTTTAGTTCCGATGGCGTTCCCGGATCATATAAGCCGATATCCTCCATCAGGTTATGCGAATACGAATAGATCCCCCTGACTTTCAGGACCCAGTTCGTCCAGAGCTCCCGGTCGAATTCGAGGAGGAACTTGTTCACCCTGTCGGGATGGAGATTGGGGTCCACTTCTTCAGGCGAGGCGGACCCGCTCTGTTCCAAAACAAAAGCCCAATTGGCAGAATCCTTCAATTGAGATTCCGTCGGGTTTTCGGGCCCTGTCCAGCTGTAACTTCGAAAGTTAAGTGTAAAATTGCTATTCACCCATTGAAGAAATTCGGTGGAGATGGGCATGGCGAACAGCCCATAGCCGAATTTCAGAACGTTGCGGCCGTTCCCTGTTAGGTCAAAGGCCACGGAAACACGCGGCTGCAGGAAATCCCCGAGTCCCCAGCTCCAGACTCGCTTGCCAGCGTCGTTATAAACCTGTTGGGTATCGGTCCTCAGCCCCAGCAAAAGAGAAAAACGGCCCAGGACGATGTTATCTTCGGCATAAAGCCCGAATCCGTTGCTAGTGTCTTTGGTCACTCCGCCGCCGTTTTCCTGCAGCGTAACGGGAAGACCTGGATTCGCCCAGGTGATAAAAACCCCGTTGTCAAATCCGTTCCCCGGCCAGGGGTCGGCGTCGAGGCCAGTCCAGTGCCATTCATCATTGTACTTGCTGCCGTAATAGCTCCACCCGACCTTGACCTCGTGGTTTCCCCAGGCGCCCAGGTTGAGGTATTGGGTCAAACCGATCGCCAGGTCGCTTCGCCGCTCAAGTAATCTATACGAGTTAGTGGCATTATTTGTCGTCTGGCCGATATCCTGCCAGATATAGGCCGGAGGGCCGAAATTACCGCTGAGGGGTTCTGTGTCGGTATCGTTCCGGTTCTGCCCCCAGGCCGCGGTCAGGAGAGTGTTCTCGGAGAGGATCCCCTGGTAGTTGAGCCGGTAGGAATACCGGGTGTAGGTCGTTTTGGTATATGTTTCTGGGACTCCGATCCCGCCTGTCTGATTAAGGAACTTGTCCAGGGTCCCGCTCAGGGACAGAGTATGGTTCTTGTAAGGCGTGAATGTGATCTTCCCGAACCCGTTGTTCGTGCTGGCGCGCCTTGCGCCGGCCGGAACCGTCAGCCAGCCGATTGATTGTTTCTGGCTTATATCGGAGTTTGCAAAAAAATCATCGGAAACGAAAAACCAGAGCTTGTCTTTGATGATCGGGCCGCCCAGGTTCCCGAAATACTGCTGGAGGGAAGTGTTCGGGAGACTGACGACTGAGAGCTGCTCCTGCCTTTGGGCCCGGAGGCCCGAAAGCTGGACGAGTCCTCCCAGTTCTCCATGAAAGGCGTTGCCGCCCGATTTTGTTACGATATTTACGAACCCGCCCTGACCCTGACCCATTTCTGGAGCAAAGCCGTCGGAGACGATCTGGACCTCCTCCCAGGCGTCATAGTTGAGGCGCACACCAGGGTTATTTCTGTAAACTCCTTTTGTTGAAAGACCGTCCACGAGCCAATTGTTCCCGGCGTCGCCCTCGCCCCGGAAGCTAGGCAGGCCGGTTTCTGTGCCGAGCTGCGAATTCGCCCCGCCGGACTCCGTATTGACCCTTACACCCGTGACTCCGGGAGTGAGGTCAGTGATCTCCGCGATAGTCCTGGCCTGAGTTGGCACAAGCTGGAGGTCCTCACTATTAAGACGGTAGCTCGTATCGGCTTTCGTTTTGTCGATCACCGGGTTCACCGCGGTGACGGTGACCTCCTCGTTAACGGCAGCGGGCTTAAGCACGATGGAGAGACTCGCCGTGAACCCCAGCCGGACCTCGTTCCCGGTCAACCTTAACTTTTGAAATCCGGGAAGCTCAAATGTGAGGGAGTAAGTGCCGACGGGGAGCAGGGGAAGGAGAAAGGTCCCGTCTCGATCCGACACCATGGTCCGCAGGCCCTGGAGATGCGGGCTCCTGGCTGTGACAGCGACGCCAGGAAGTGACTCGCCCTTTTCCTCTGTTATTTTTCCCCGGATCTCTCCCGTCTGCTGGGCCGAGGCTGAAAGGCAGACAATCCCCAAAAAAGCGAGCAACATTCCCCCATACCTGACGTTCCTCATGCCGTCCCCTCCATGAAATCCCAATCTCCTGCCATATTCCGAATCTGCCAGATGGTGAGCGCGACACCATCCAGTTTGCTAATACTAAATTATTAAAAAGAAATGGAAAATGTCAACCTCTTCGGCCGATTGACGCCAAGTCCCTAATTCACATAAGCTATGCATGTAAAGACGGGGGATAGAGTGCGGTGCCCAAAATGCCAGACGGAGAACCCGGAGGCATCCAAATTTTGCCGGGAGTGCGCCACTCCTCTGCCAGGGATTAAGAACCAGGCCTCCTTTACGAGGACGCTCGAGACCAGCACCGACGAGCTTGTCCGCGGGACGGTCTTCGCGGGGCGGTACGAGATCATCGAGGAGCTTGGGGCAGGGGGGATGGGCCGCGTCTACCGCGCCCAGGACACCAAGCTCAACGAGGAAGTCGCCCTCAAGCTCATCAAGCCCGAGATTGCGGCCGAGAAAAGGGTCGTGGAGCGGTTCCGAAATGAGCTCAAGACGGCCCGCAAGATCCGCCACAAGAACGTCTGCGGGATGTACGACTTTCACGAGGAGGGAAAGACCCTCTACCTGACGATGGAGTACGTCCGAGGGGAGGACCTGAAGAGCTTCATTCACAGATCCAAAGCGCTGACAGTCGGCGCGGCCCTTTCCATTGCCCATCAGGTCGCCGAGGGCTTGGGTGAAGCCCACAAGCTGGGCATTGTGCACCGCGACCTCAAACCCGGGAACATTATGATCGATAAGGATGGCCAGGCCAAGATCATGGATTTTGGAATCGCCCGGGTGAGGCAGGAGAAGGGGATCACGGGCGAGGGCGCGGTCATCGGAACGCCGGAGTATATGTCACCGGAACAGGTCGAGGGCAAGCCCGCCGACCCGAGGTCTGATATCTACGCGCTCGGGGTAATCCTTTTCGAGATGCTCGTGGGCCGCCCGCCGTTCGAAGGCGATACGCCGTTCAGTATCGCCAACAAGCACAAGACGGAGCCGCCACCCATTCCGAAGAAGCTCGTGCCGCAGATCTCGGAAGGTTTGAATAAGCTCATCCTCCGGTGTCTCGAGAAGGACAGGGCGAAGCGCTACCAGACAGCCGAAGAGCTCATAGCCGACCTCTCGACCGTGGAACAGGCCCTTCCCGTGACCGACCTAATCGCGCCGCGCGCCAAGACTAAAACCTCGCACGAGATCACGGTCAAGTTCACTCCGCGAAAGCTCATCATCCCGGCAGCAGCAGTGATTCTCGTCGTCGCTTTGGTCGTTGCTCTGGTTAGATTCGTCCCGAGGAAAGCTACCCTACCCTCCCAGCCGCTGTCCGTCGGCGCCGTGGATTCCATCGCTGTCCTGCCTTTTGAGAACCTTTCCCGCGACTCATCGCAGGATTACTTCTCCGATGGGATGGCCGAAGAACTCATCTCGAAGCTGTACGTCATCGGCTCCATCCGGGTGCCGTCCTTCCGGTCCATTAAAGACTATAGGTCCACTAAAAAGACATACCGGGAGATCGCGGCCGAACTCAAGGTGAAAGCAATCCTGGACGCGGCTGTGCTCCGTGTTGGAGACCGAGTCCGCATCACCGCCAAACTTATCGACCCGGCGACCGAGAGGCCGCTCTGGACGGGCAATTATGAACAGGAAATGAAAGACATCCTGGCTCTCCAGAGCGATATCTCTCAGGCCATCGTCCGTGAGATCGGCTTGAAGTTGACGCCCCAGGAACAGAGCCAGCTGGCCTCCGGGCAGCAGGTTGACCCGACAGCCTACGAATACTATTTGAAAGGCCGTCAAATCGAGATGAGCATAACAATCGATCCCTCACCGGAGCGATGGCAGACAGGGCTCGACGAACTTGAGAAAGCAGCGAAACTAGCCCCCCGATTCGCTCCTGTTTATGCGGAAATAATAAAACTATACGCGCGCGGCTTCCTTGTGGGCAAATCCTACAACGAAGTCATCGGAAGGGCTGAAGCGGCCGCCGAAAAAGCCAGATCCCTTGACCCTGACTCGCCCGAAACTCACTTGGCCGTTGGGATGCTGGACTTCCTGAAGTGGGATTGGAAAGGTGCTGCAAAGGAGCTTAAGCGTGCAGTGGAGCTCGCGCCGGGAAATCCGGATGCGCATTATTGGTATGCTACAGCTCTGGGGAGCTCCCGCTGGGATGAAGCGTTGGCCCAATTGAAGCGGGCCATTCAAATCGACCCCGCCATAGATCCCGATGGGGCATGGCTGGGAGGGTCGTATGTTAACTGGAGGCGGTACGATGAGGCCATCGCCGTTCTTCGAGAGGGGCTTCAACGGAGCCCGGGAAGCCCCTATTCGCATAATTTCCTTGCCTTTGCCTATTCGATGAACGGCCAACACTCAGAGGCCATCGCCGAGGCTGAGAAATCCTTGTCCCTCCTGCCTTCATCTGAGATGACGATACTCCACATCAACGTCGCCTTGGTTTATGCCAATGCGGGCAGAAAGAATGATGCGCGAAGAATTCTGAACGAATACCTTACTTCGCGGAAAGGGAAATCAGTGGATGGCGAAGCCCTCTCGTCCGTCTACGGAATGTTGGGAGAGAAGGACGAGGCCTTCAAATGGCTCGAGCGAGGTTATCAAGAACATGACCAGTGGATGTATATCCTCAAGGTTGACCCGAGCTTGGATCCTCTCCGCTCCGACCCGCGTTTTAAGGAACTCCTCAGAAAAATCGGGTTAGAATAGCCATAGTCAGCGGGACCTTTATTAACTCCATGCCTGTGCCTTCTAAACGGCCGCCAGGCATGAGTTCTAGAGCGAGTTTAAGCTTCTTATGTGGAATATCGTGCCAGATATTCTGTTTCCCATTTTAGGAAAACCAAAAAATTGGGCAAAAGCATCTCTGTCAACATTTATGTGGCAGCATTTGTGGGTGTAAGAAAAAGGGGAAATGCCGAAGAGGGGACTCGAACCCCTATTCCCGTTGCCAGGAACTAGCCCCTCAAGCTAGCGTGTCTGCCAATTCCACCACTTCGGCATTCGTTGCTTGGGAGTCAGATCTATCTTAACTATTTCTTGACGGGCTCTTGCTTCTGAGGCGGAGCCGGAGTCGTCTGGGGCGCCTTTTCAGCCGGGGCCGATGCTTTCGCCGGGCTCGTCTGCGGCGCCTTCTCGGCCGCCGCCGGCTGTTTCTGTTCCGTCACGGGAGCTGTCGTGGTCTCAGCGGACGGAGGCTTGGCCGCGGACTTGGTATCCTTGAGAACCGTGCTCGACTGCTTGAAGCCGACCATCCATAGGCTTAGGGACGTGATCATGAACAGAACTGCGCAAGCCGTGGTCAACCTGGCCAGGATCGAGGCCGTACCTCGCGGACCGAATGACGTCGCGCTGCCTCCCCCGCCGAAGGCGCCGGCCAAGTCCGCCGCCTTGCCTGATTGGAGCAAGACCGCCGCGATCAGAACCAAACACACCACCACATGGACGAGTGTCAATAAAGCTGTCACTGTTTAATCCTACCTGCTCTAATTGCTTCTTTTACAATGGCGATGAAGGAGCCGGCTTCGAGAGAAGCACCTCCCACCAGGAAACCATCTACGTCTTTCTCCCCGTAGAGAGAAAAAGCATTGTCCGGTTTGACCGAGCCGCCGTAAAGAATTATAGCACAAGCCGCTTCGCGTTGGGTAGTCTTTTTTCCGAGCTCGTCACGGATGAGCGCGTGAACCTGCTCCGCTTGGCCGGGGCTGGCTGTCTTTCCCGTTCCAATGGCCCAGATCGGTTCATAAGCCGTGATGATGAGGGATAATTGCTCGGCATTGAGGCCGTCCAGCCCCCCAGCCAGCTGGCCGAGGACCCGTTCTTCGGTTCGTCCTTTTTCCCGCTCCTCGAGGGTCTCGCCCAGACAGAATATCGGGACAAGGTCGTGCTTGAGAGCGGCCCTTATTCTCTTGTTGACCGAGACGTCGGTCTCTCCGAAGTGTTGGCGCCGCTCGGAATGGCCGATGACGACGTATCGGCATCCCGCCTCCTTGAGCATGGGCGCGGAAACCTCGCCCGTGTAAGCGCCTTTTTCCTCCCAGAAGCAGTTTTGGCCCCCCAGCTTCACGCTGCTCCCCCGGAGGGTTTCCTTGACGGCGCAGAGCGAAGTATAAGGGGGAATGAGGACGACTTCGGCCGGACCGAATTCCCCTGCCGAGCCGGCCACGGCCGCAGACAGGTCGTGGGCCTGACCGATCGTCAGGTTCATCTTCCAGTTGCCCGCGACAAAGGGTTTGCGGGGTCCCGCGCTCATTTCTTTTTCCAGCCCAGGGCTTCAAGCCCGGGAAGGGTCTCGTCGGCCAAGAATTCCAGGCTGGCGCCCCCGCCCGTGGAAATGTGAGTGATCCTATCCTTGAGGCCTGCCTTTTTGATGGCCGAGACCGAATCGCCTCCGCCGACGATGGAGATGGCTCCCGATGCGGCTACGGCCTCGGCGACCTTCATCGTCCCCTGGCTGAAGGCTTTTTGCTCGAAGATCCCGAGGGGCCCGTTCCAAAAAATGGTTTTAGCCCGTCCGATGATCCGGGAATACTCGCTGATCGTCTTGGGGCCGATGTCGACGGCCATGAGATCGTCGGGCAGGGGAAATGCCTCCGCGACTCCGGCCGCTTCGGGCGCGTCCGGGGCCGCTGCCAGAACATGGTCCAGGGGCAGGCAAAAGTTAACCTTCTTCTGTTTGGCCTTCTCGAGAAGGGTCCGGGCCAGCTCGAGCTTGTCGTCTTCGACGAGGGAGCGGCCGACACCCTTGCCCTGGGCCTTGAAAAAGGTGTAAGCCATGGCCCCTCCGATGAGGATGTCATCGGCTTTGTTCAGCAGGTTTTCGATGATCCCGATCTTGTCCGAGACCTTGGCTCCGCCGAGGATGGCCGTGTAGGGCCGGGCGGGGGAGTGGAGGGCTTTGCTCAAGGAATCAACTTCTTTTTTCAGAAGATAGCCCGCGGCGCATTCCTTGACGAACTTGGTGATGCCCACGACCGAGGAATGGGCCCGGTGTGAGGAGCCGAAGGCGTCATTGACATAGGCGTCGATGCCCTCGGCCAATTGTTTCGAGAAAGCCTCGTCGTTCTTGGTCTCACCGGGATCGAAGCGGACGTTCTCCAAGAGCAGGACATCCCCGTCCTTGAGGCTCTTTTTCAGGCGGTTGGCCTCCGGGCCCACGACCTCGGGCGCCAGGATGACCTTTCGCCCCAAAAGCTCGGACAGCTTCTCGGCCACGGGTTTGAGGCTGGCCTTGGGGTCATAGCCCTTGGGCCGGCCGAGGTGCGAGGCCAGGACAACCTTGGCCCCTTTGCCCAGGAGATAGTTGAGAGTGGGAAGAGAGGCCCGGATTCGCGTGTCGTCCCGGACTTTGCCCCCCTCGTCCTGTGGCACGTTGAAATCCACCCGAACGAAGACGGTCTTGCCCTTGACGTCGAGGTCCTCAAGGCTCTTCATAGCGTCACCGGGAAACGAACTTCATGAGGTCCCGGAGCCGGCAGGAATAGCCCCACTCGTTGTCATACCAGGCCAGGACCTTGACCAGGTTTTCGTCGACGACCTTGGTGTAGGGACCGTCGACCACGGCCGAGTGGGGGTTGCCCATGTAGTCGACGGAAACCAGGGGCTCCTCCGTATAGTCCAGGATGCCCTTGAGCTTGCCCTTGGAAGCGGCCTTGAAGGCTTCGTTGACTTCCTTGTCGGTCGTTTTCTTTTTCAGGACCGCGACGAGGTCCACCAGCGAAACGTTCGGAGTGGGCACGCGGATCGAGATGCCGTCGATCTTGCCCTTGAGCTCGGGTAGGACGAGGCCCACGGCCTTTGCCGCGCCGGTCGTCGTCGGGATCTGGGAGACAGCGGCCGCCCGGGCCCGGCGGAGGTCCTTGTGGGGCTGGTCGAGGATGCGCTGGTCGTTGGTGTAGGAATGGATGGTGGTCATGTGACCTTTTTCGATGCCGAACGTATCATGCAGGACCTTGGCCACCGGGGCGAGGCAGTTGGTAGTGCAGGACGCGTTCGACAGGATGTGATGCTTGGCCGGGTCATAGAGATGCTCGTTGACGCCCATGACGAACGTCGCGTCAGGGTCGTCGCACGGAGCGGAAAAGATCACTTTTTTGACCGTCCCCCCGCCCATGTGCTTCTGGGCGTCAGCCTTTTTTTTGAACCTGCCCGTAGATTCGACGACGAGCGTGATCCCGTGGTCCTTCCAGGGAATGGTCGAGGGGTCCTTCTCGGCATAGACGCGAATGGGCTTGCCATTGACCACGATCGAGTCGGCCGTGGACGAGACCTCCTCCGGAAAGGTCCCCAGGATCGAGTCGTACTTCAGCAGGTAAGCCAGGGTCTTGGCGTCCGTGATGTCGTTGACCGCCGCGAACTCAAGTTGGGGGTCCTTGTAAGCGGCCCGAAACAGGTTGCGGCCTATCCGGCCGAATCCATTGATCCCAATCGAAATGGCCATGATAACCTCCTCCAGGATTCTTTTTGCGAAGGGGAAAAATTAACACAAATCCGGACCCCGTGCAATCACGCCCCTCGGCCGCGGTCCGAACTTCACCTGTCGCTGGCCAGGCGGTATCCTATTCTAGTAAAATAGTCTCTACCGCGGGAGGAACGGAATAATGAAGATCCTGACATCCGCCCAAATGAAAGCGATCGACCGGAAGACGATCGAGGAGATCGGCATCCCCGGGCCCGTCCTAATGGAGAACGCCGGGCTTCAGATCCTTCAAGCCCTGCTCGAGATCTTCCCCGAGCCGGCGGCGGAGAAGGTGATCGTCGTCGCCGGGAAGGGGAATAACGGCGGCGACGGCCTGGTCGTCGCCCGTCATCTTTTCAATCGCGGGGCCCGGCCCACGGTCCTTCTCCTGGCCAAGGTCTCGGATTTGCAGGGCGACGCGGGCCTCAACGCTCGAATCGGACGCGCCATGGGGCTGGACATCCGGGAGACCCCGACGCTTGGGGAATGGAAAAAACACAGGACCGAGTTGAGGTCGGCCACGGTCATCCTCGACGCCATTTTCGGGACCGGCCTGGACAAGCCTGCCGGGGGGCTGTTCGCCGCGGCCATCGGGGACATCAATAAGACTTCGGCTTTCAAGATCGCAGTGGATATTCCCTCGGGTCTGTCTGCGGACACGTTCGAGATCATCGGCCCGACGGTCAAGGCCCACCTGACGGTCACCCTGGCCGCACCCAAGATCGCCCACGTCTTTTCGCCTTCCGAAAATTTCGTAGGGGCCCTGCTCGTGGCCGATATCAGCGTTCCTCCCTCGCTTCTCCGCGACCCCGCCCTCAAACTCAACCTGGTCGAGAAAGCCGACGTTCGGCCGTACTTCAAGCGGCGGGCAAGGGATACGCACAAGGGGTCCTACGGCCACCTCCTGTGCATCGGCGGCTCCTGGGGCAAGACGGGCGCCGTGTCCATGGCCGCCAAAGCCGCTCTCAAGCTCGGCGCCGGCCTCGTCACCGTGGCTACGGCGGAAAGCTGTCTGCCGCTCGTGGCCCGAAGCATGATGGAGCTCATGACCGAGCCGCTTCCTGAAACCAAAGATAGGGCGATCTCAGCCCAGGCCGTGCGTCGCGTTCTCGAGCTCCTCAAGGGCAAGGACGGTCTGCTCCTAGGGCCCGGGCTTTCGACCGACCCTTCCACCGCGGAATTCGTGCGCGCCTTGCTGCCGAAGGTCAGAGTACCGGTCCTCATCGATGCCGATGGGCTCAACATCGTCGCCGCTGACGTTTCGATCCTGAAATCGATGAAGACCGATGTCGTCCTGACTCCTCATCCCGGCGAGTTCTCTCGACTGGCCGGCCGATCCGTTTCCGATGTCCTGGCCAAGCGCCTCCAACTCGTGCCCGCCTTCGCCGGAGATTACGGCGTTCACCTCGTCCTCAAAGGCTACAGGAGCCTGACCTCCGCCCCTGACGGCCGCGTTTTCATCAACCCGACGGGCAACCCGGGCATGGCCACGGCCGGTTCCGGGGATGTCCTGAGCGGCATGATCGCCTCTCTTTTCGTCCAGGAGAAGGATTTCCTGGGCGCGACCCGGGCGGCGGTCTACCTCCATGGATTGGCGGGGGACCTGGCCGCTGAGAAGCTCAGCGAGAAATTCCTATCGGCCGGCGACCTCATTCGCTATTTCTCCGCCGCTCTCAAAGCACTTCAGCCGGAGGATCGTGAATGAGCCGGAAGGCCGCGCCGAAAGCGAGAGAGACAAGGACGGCTTCGGAAGAGGAGACCTTCCGCCTGGCCAAGGACTTGGCCAAGGACTTCCGGGGCGACGAGATCGTGTTATTGACCGGGGAACTCGGCGCCGGCAAAACCGTATTTGCCAAGGGGATCGCAGAAGGACTGGGTTTCCGTGACTCGCGCCTGGTCTGCAGCCCATCCTACACCTTGCTGAATATCTATCAGGCTAAGTTCCCCATCTATCATTTCGACCTCTACAGGCTCGAGAAGGATGCCGACATCCGGGACCTCGGATGGGAGGATTTCTTAGGGAACGGAGTCGTAATCGTCGAGTGGGCCGAGAAGCTCAAGCTCGAGCTTTCCGGCCTCAAGGTTTCGATCAGGGTCGGCCGAGGGGGCGCGAGAAAGATCCGGATCGACCGCTGACTCCTGCCGGCTATTCCCGGGCGGGAAAAACCCGAAGAAGCTCCGCGACGGCGAGGCCTGGGTCAGGGGCGGCCATGACGGCCGAGATGACAGCCAGGCCGTTCGCTCCGGCTTCCATGACCTGGCGAGCGTTGTCCCGGCTTATGCCTCCCACGGCTAGGATCGGTATCTTTATGGCTTGCCTGATCTTCTTCAATTCCTCGATTCCGAGCGGCGGCCGGCCGCAGGCCTTGGACGATGTAGAAAAAACCGGGCCGACCCCGATGTAATCCGCACCCCCGTATTCGGCATTATGCGCCTCCTCTACCGTGGCTACGCTGATCCCGATCAAGTGTCCGTGGCCGAGGAGGGTCCGGGCATATCCCAGAGGCATGTCGTCCTGGCCGAGGTGGACTCCCGCCGCCTTGGCGGCCAGGGCCAGGTCGACGCGATCGTTGATGATAAGGGGGATCCGGAGCTTGCTGAGCTTCGTCGCCAGGGCCAGGCCGAGCGCGAGCGATTCGCGATCAGGAAGGTTCTTCGCCCTGAGCTGGACGAGGCCGGCCCCCGCCTCGACCGCGGCCATGACGAGGTCGACGATCTCCAGGCCGCGGCGATAGCCCGTGTCTGCGATGAGGCACAGTCTCCAATCGATCTTTTTTATCATGCCTTCATCCTTGTCTTTCGAATACGGCCGGCCGGCATCGCGGGCGGGGTTTCCCGGTCGTCCCTTCGTCCATTGCGATCTTCAGCTCGCCCCTCAATAGCCCAGATCGCCCGGCCGCACTTTTCCCTTGAATACCCGGTAGCTGAAAACAGTATAGCCGATGACGATAGGCATGCCGATCAAAGCCATGAGCAACATGACCCTGAGGGTCAAAGCGCTCGATGAGGCGTTATGGATCGTCAGGCTCGAGGCCGCGTCCGAGGCCCTGACCAAGTTCGGGAACTGGATCGCGCCGACGATTCCCCACAAGCCGACAAAAGCCGCCGACGAAAGCCAAAGGGCCGAGCCGTCCTTTTTCTTGCCGATCGCCCGGCGAACCCCGGCGACCGCCAGGATAACGACGGCCGAAAAAACCCAAGCCAGAGGTTTGCGCAGGTCTTGCGGCAGATAGATTGCGGTCATGATCAGGGCCAGGAGAAAAAGAGCGCCGAAAACCAGGGCGATCTTCGACGCGGCTTTTCTGGCCCTTTCTTGGACTCCGGATGAAGTCTTGAGCGCGGCCCAAACGCTTCCCTGGAGCGAGAACGCCGCCAGTCCGAGCAAGCCGAAGACGACCGGCAGAGGCCGGAGAAGAGTGAATAAATTCCCGGTGAACTCAAAGCGTCCGTCGAGCGGAATTCCCGCTACAACGCTCCCCAACGCAACGCCGAACAGGAGGGCCGGCACGGCGCTTGCGGCGACGAACACTTTTTCCCAGAACCCCCGCCCGCGTCGAGCGTGAGCCTGGAACTCGAGCGATACGGCCCGGAGGATGAGCGCGAAAAGGACGAGCATCAAGGCCAGATAAAATCCGCTGAAGACCGTGGCGTAGGCTTCAGGAAACGCGGCGAACAAGGCGCCGCCGCCGGTGAGAAGCCAGACCTCGTTCCCATCCCAAAACGGGCCGATCGCCCCGCGGAGCTCTCGCTTTTCTTCCGCTCCCTTGGCCAGGAAGGGGAAGAGGACGCCCAGGCCGAGGTCGAGGCCGTCGAGGACCGAATACCCGGCCAAAAGCACGCCAATGAGGATGAACCACGCGGTCCGGAGAAGGTCCCAGGTTCTCATCAGCGTCCTCCCTGCGTTGCGGGCCGGTGAGGTTGGCCGGGTCCGTCCTTGATGATGCCCAGGATGATCTTGATTCCGACCGCGGCGATCAGGGCGTAGATCACGACGAAGATGGCCAGGGAGAAGAGGATACTCCCGGCCGGCACGACGGGCGATGCCGCGTCCGCGGTCCTGAGGACCTTATAAACGGCCCAGGGCTGCCGTCCGACCTCAGCGGCGATCCATCCGAATTCGTTGGCCAGGTAGGGAAGAGGAATGGCAAGGAGCAGGCACCTCAGGTACCAGCGCGGAGGGTTCTTCCTCCGCACAAGAAAAACGATCCCGCCGGCGCCGAGGCCGAGGAAGATCAGGCCGAAGAGGATCATGAGATGGTAGGAGGCGAAGGGCAGAAGAACCGGGGGCCTTTCATCCTTGGGGAATTCCTCAAGGCCGGGCACGACCGCCCCCCCGTCGAAGCTGATGAGATAGCTCAAGAACTTGGGAATGCGAACCGCCAGGCGGGTCGTCTCATTCTTTTTGTCCGGGATCCCGAAAACGGTGAAGGCCGCCCCCTTCTCCGTATGCCACAGCGCCTCGAAGGACGCCATCTTTTCGGGCTGGGTCCGTGCGACCTGGACCGAATGGGCGTGGCCCGAGCCGAGCTGGAGGAAGGCGGCAACGATGAACACCACGAGAGACGCCCGGAGGAGGAGCAGGGCCTGCGGCCGCCGCTTCTTTTTCAACAGCCACCAGGCGGCGATGCCCGCGGCTAGAAGGGAACCCGTGATCCAGCCGCCGAGGATGGTGTGAACAAAACGCACGATGGTCGAATGATTCAAGGCCGCCCGGCCGAAATTCGTCAGCACCGCCCGGCCGCCCTGGAGAGTGAAGCCCGCTGGCGTTTGCATCCAGGAGTTGGCGATGATGATCCACAGCCCGGAGAGATGCGAGGCGAAGAAGACGAGAAACGCGGACAACGCATAGGTCCTGGCCGAAACGCGCCGCCGTCCGAAGACGAGAATGCCCAGGAAGACTGATTCTAGGAAAAAGGCGAATATGCCTTCCGCCGCCAGCGGGGCGCCGAAGATATCGCCCACGGCCCGGGCATAACCAGACCAGTTGTTGCCGAAGGCGAACTCGAGGGCGATGCCCGTCGCGACGCCCAGGACGAAGACGACGCCCAGGATTCGGACGAGGAAGCTCGAAAGCTCCTTGAACGCTTCCTTATTTTTTGCGAGATACAGAGACTCTAAGATGAGGATGAGGAGGGACAGGCCGAGCGTCGTCGGCGGGAAAAGGAAATGGAAACCGGCGGTGAACCCGAATTGGAGCCGTGCCAAGAAAACGGAGCTCATGCGGAACCTCCTCGAGCAAGTCGAGTCTTGCCCGAGATCAGCCTCAGACCGAGCCGTATTATATCCCAGATCGACGGCTGTCCGTAAGGAGGGCATGATTGACAAGTCGGGGGATTTCCTTTTTAATCTGAATTCGAGTGACTCTAAGCGGCGAGCGAACTCCGGCTGCCTCTCGTCGCGGAAAGGGAATGACTATGACAACCGACGTCAAGAGCATGATCTGTGAGGTCAAGGATTTTCCAAAGCCAGGGATCGGGTTCAAGGACATCACCCCCGTCGTCCAGGACGCGGCCTGCTTCAACCAGGTCATCACCACCCTGGCCGCCTGGGCCAAGAAACGCAAGCCCGATATCATCGTCGGCATCGAGAGCCGCGGTTTTCTGTTCGCGGCGCCGGTCGCTCATCGGCTCAAGCTTGGCCTGGCCCTGATCCGCAAGAAGGGCAAGCTGCCCCGAAAAACCGTGAGCGTCAAGGCGCCCAACGAATACGCCGTCGAGTACTTCGAGATGCACGAGGACAGCGTCCGGCCGGGCCAGCGGGTCGTGATCATCGACGACCTGATCGCCACGGGCTCGTCCTCGGTGAGCGCCATCGAGCTGATCAAATCCCTTAAGGGAAAGGTCGTCGGTTTCGCGGCCGTCGTGGAGCTAAGTTTTCTGAACGGCGTGGCCAACATCAAGAAGGCTCACCCCGACGTCGAGGTCTTCAGCCTGACCCGATTCGATGAGGAATAACCGGCCATGAGGACATCCTTCCCGGCTCTCGGCCTTATTCTGGGTTTAGCGGCCGCCTGTTCGTCGGCGTGTCGGTCCGCGGCTCCGAAACCCAGTCTCACTTTCTTCCCGTCCGAGGCGCGCTGGGTCGAAAAGACCCTGGCCCGGATGACGCTCGAGCAGAAGGTCGGTCAGCTCATCGGGCTGCGCTATAGCGGCCGTTTCTTCAACCGCGAGGCCGCCTCTCTCCGGACGCTCCAGGATTATATCGTCAAGCGCCATGTCGGCAATCTGATCCTCTTCGGCGGGAATGTTTATGAGACCGCTTTCCTGACCAACGCCCTGCAGAGCCTGTCCGATGTGCCGCTCCTCATCGGCTCGGACTTCGAGCGGGGAGTAGGGGGGCAAGTGGATGGGGCCACGGCTTTTCCTCCTCTCATGGCCTTGGGCGCGATCGGGTCCGAGGAGACGGCCTACGAGATGGGCCGAATCACGGCCGTTGAAGGCCGGGCCATGGGCGTTCACCTGACCTACGCCCCGGTCATGGACGTGAACATCAACCCGGCGAATCCGATCATCAACACCCGGTCGGCGGGAGAAAGCCCCGACCTCGTCAGCCGCATCGGCAAAGCCTTCATTCGCGGCTGTCAGGAAAACGGCATGTTGGCCGCGGCCAAGCACTTCCCCGGCCATGGGGACACGGAACTCGATTCCCATATCCAACTGGCCACGGTCCCGGGCGACCTCGAGCGGCTGAAGCGTGTTGAGCTCTTTCCTTTCCGTCAGGCCATCGACGCCGGGGTTCATGCCGTCATGGTCTCCCACCTGGCCGTGCCGGCCCTGGATCCCTCACCCAACACGCCGGCCAGTCTTTCGCCGGCGATCATCCTGGACCTCCTGCGGGACAAAATGGGGTTTCAGGGTCTGGTCGTGTCCGACGCGATGGAAATGGGCGCCATCACCACGCTCTATCCGGCAGGACAGGCGGCGGTCAAAGCTGTCCAGGCCGGTATCGACCTTGTCCTCCTTCCGGCCGATGCCGACGAGGCCATCGAGGCCCTCCTCCAGGCGGTCAAAACAGGAGTCATCCCCATGCGGCGCCTGGACGAGTCCGTCCGGCGAATCTTGACCTCCAAGTCGGGGCTCGGTCTGCACAAGAACAGGCTGGTGGACGCCTCTCGGCTGAACGCTCTCATCGCCTCCGCGGCGAATACGGCCATCGCGGCCAGGGCCTTTGAACAGTCCGTCACCCTGGTCAAGAACGAGGGCCCGATCCTGCCCCTCGAGTCGAGCGGCCGGAAACTCGCCGTTCTCTCGCTCAGCAGTGACACGGGAGACTACTACGCGGGCCGGGTTTTTGTCCAGGAGATCGGAAAAAGGCTCAAGGATCCCCAGAACATGACCTCGTTTTACGCCGACGCTTTCACCGGACAGGAATTCATCGATGAGGCCCTGGCCCGGGCCAAGGCGGCCGACACGGTCGTTATCGGACTTTTCTCGAGAGTGACATCGAGCAAGGGGAGCGTCGACCTCAACCCGAGGCACGTCCAGGCCGTCAAAGACCTAGCCGCGGCCGGGACGAAAGTCATGGTCGTCTCCTTCGGCAGTCCCTATTTTCTCGGTCATTTTCCCGAGGTGAACGGCTACTTGTGCGCCTACCGTCAATCCGCCGAAGCCCAGGCCGCCGCCGTCAAGGCCCTCTTCGGCGAGATCGACGTTCAGGGAAGACTGCCGGTCACCCTGACGGGCCTTTTCCCGAGGGGCCATGGGCTGACCCTGGCCAAGGTCGTCCGGTGACCGGAGAAATGAAGGGCCGGCCTTTCCTCGTGCGACACATCGATCCTAACAAGGCGAGATGAGCATAAAATCCTATTCTCTCGGCGACCTCAAAGCCAGACTACGCCGGATCCGGAAAAAGAGATTTCTCAACCTGCCCACGCCACTCCAGCCGCTGTCCGGCCTCGGCCTCGGCGCCGACGGCCCCGGCCTGTTCATGAAACGGGATGACCTGACCGGCCAGGCCTTCGGCGGGAACAAATCCCGCAAGTGGGAATACATCATCGAGGACGCCCTGGACAAGAAGGCCGACGTCATCCTCACCTGGGGCAGTCTCCAATCCAATTGGTGCCTCCAGACGGCGGCCACGGCCCGGCGCTTCGGGATTGAGCCGGTGCTCATCCTTTTCAAAAGCTATGATCTGCCCGAGGAGCCCGACGGAAACCTGCTCCTCAATTTCATCCTGGCCGCCGACGTCCGGATCCGACAGGCACAAAAGGGAAAGGTCATCGACCCTGCCCAGGTGAAATTCTACCTGGAGAGCGTGGCCGAACAATTTCGCCGGGATGGTCGCAGCCCTTATCTTGTTTCCATCGGCGGGTCGCAGGTGTTCGGCTCCATGGACAAGCCTCTGGGCGCGGTCGGCTACGTCGAAGCCCTGGTCGAGCTCTGGGAGCAGGCCGGGGCTGCGGGGATCGCGATCGACGGCATCGTTCATGCCACGGGCTCGGGCGGGACGCAGGCCGGTCTGACCGTCGCGGCCAAGGCGCTCGACCCGAAGGTCAAGGTCGTCGGGATCAGCGTCTCGGATGAAAAGGAAGCCTTCGCTGAATGCGTCCTGAACATATGCCGCGATACGGAAAAGATGCTCGACCTGCCTCTGGGGCTCGGTCGCGACGACGTCATCGTGCTCGATGATTACCTGCAGGGCGGGTACGGGGCGGTCACTCCCGATATCAGCCGAGTCGTTCGCTCGGTCTTCCAAAAAGAAGGGATCGTCCTCGACCCGGTCTACACGGCCAAGGCCATGATCGGTCTCATCGACCTCGTCAAGAAGGGCTATTTCAAGAAAGGGGAGAACGTCGTTTTCTTCCACACGGGCGGGACGCCGGCGCTTTTTCCGTTCGGACGCACACTCCTGAAGAATCTCTGAGACGTCAGGATCTTCGGGCCGCCGCCCCTGTTTTCCAGCGTGCGGTTTGCGGCAAGCCTTCGCAGTCAAGCGAACATCGCCCGGCCATCGAGTCTGCTGAAAACGAACGGCTGAGCCCTGCTTCCGCAGGAATACAGGCGGGACATTCTCCAGGAAACACGCGCCCCGAGTGCTCGAACGAGGCTATCGGCCGGCCGTCGATTTGAGGTACTTAAAGAACTCGCTGTCGGTGGATAGCACCAGCCAGGTGTCCTTATCCAGGGTCGTCCTGTAGGTTTCCAGGGTCTTTGTGAACTGGTAGAACTCCGGGTCCAGGTTATAGGCCTGGGCGTAAATGCGGGTCGCTTCGGCGTCGGCCTTGCCCTTGATCTCCTGGGCGGTCTTGTAGGCCCCGGATTGGATGCGCTTCAACTCCCGTTCCTTCTGGCCCCGGATCTCCGCGCTCTTGCCGTCGCCCTCCGAGCGATACCGGGAGGCGATCCTCTGCCGCTCGGCGATCATCCGGTCGAAGACCTTCTGTTGGACCTCGTCGACATAGTTGACCCGCTTGATCTGAACGTCGCGGAGTTCGATGCCGAACTCGGGCGTGATCTTGGCCGATTCCTGGAGGATGATCTGGGCGATCTTCTGGCGGCCCGTGCCGATCGAAATCATGGCTTCCGATTGGTCGAGCAGGGCGGAATCCTCGGTCTGCTCGAAGGTCCGATTGGTCGAGCGCACGACCTCGATCAGGTCAAAATTGGCCACGGTGTTCCGCGTTTCGCCGTCGATGATGTCGTCCAGCCGAGAATGCGCCCCGCGCTCATCCTTGACCCGCTGGTAGAACTTCAGGGGATCGCTGATCCGCCACCGGGCATAGGTGTCCACCCAGATGTACTTCTTGTCCTTGGTGTTGATCTGGTTGGCGTCGCCGTCCCACTCCAGCCAGCGCTTTTCAAAATAATTGGCCTTCTGAATGAAGGGGACCTTGAGATGAATTCCGGGATAGGAGATTGTCCCGCTCTTCGGCTCGCCGAATTGAGTGATGATGACCTGGTTGGTCTCCGAGACGACATACAGGGAGCTCGCGGCGACGAGCAGGCCCCCGACGATGATGCCCAGGACGATGAGGGTTCGCAGCGAGGCTTTCATTTCTTCACCTCCTCGCCCAGGTTCAGGAAGGGCAGGATGTTCTTCTGCCCCTGGTCGATGATGATCTTTTTCTGGATCTTGGGCAGGATGTCGTTGATCGTCTCGAGGAACAGGCGGCGCCGCGTGACAAGGGGCGCCTTGACGTATTCGGCGTAGACGGCCCGGAAGCGGGAGGCATCGCCCAGGGCGTTGTTGACCCGCTCCATGGCGTATCCCTCGGCGCCCCGGATAGTCTGCTCCGCCTCTCCCGAGGCCTTGGGGATCTCCTGGTTGTAATCGGACCAGGCCTCGTTGATCTTGCGCTCCTTTTCTTGGAGGGCCTGGTTGACCTCGTTGAACGAGGGCTTGACCGGGTCGGGCGGGTTCACGTCCTGGAAGATGAGCTGGTTGACGCCGATCCCGATCTCATACCGGTCGCAGAGCCTCTGCAGTTCCTCCCGGGCCATAAGGGCGATGCTCACCCGGCCCACGGTCAGGACCTCGTCCACGGAATGATCGCCCACGACGTGCCGGACCACGGCCTCGTTCATGTCGCGGAAGGTCTCGTCGGCGTTGCGCATCTTGAACAGGTACTTGTAGGCGTCCCTGATCTTGTACTGGACGATCCATTCGACGACCACGACGTTGAGGTCCCCGGTCAGCATGACCGCTTCCTCGAGCGTCTCCGGCGTCACCCGGTATTCGGTGCTGACGCCGGGCCTGAGCGTCCGGAAGCCGAACTCCATCTTAAGCTGTCTCTGGACGGGAACCTTGGTCAAGCGCTCGATGCCGAGCGGCAGCTTGAAATGGAGGCCGGGCTCGGTCGTGCGAACGTACCGGCCGAAACGCTGGATCACCCCGATCTCTTCTGGCTTGATCTGGTAGAACGTGCCCCACAAGAGAACGACGGCGATGAGCGCCGCCGCGGCGATCTTGATGTGGGCGGGGTTGATCTTGGGTATCTCCCATCGGGGAGTGGGGATATCTGTAGGCATGGGGTCCTCCTTCGGGTTCCGCGAAGCGAGCGTATGATAGCACAGGCTCGGCGTTTTTTCATTAACGGCCGAGCTCGCCCGAAAGACCGAGGCAAGGTTGTAAATTCACTTCAACCTGGGTAAAATTGAGCACTCGAAGATGCTTTCGGACATAGCGCGGGACCGACGTTTCATGAGCCTGGCTCTGGGCGAGGCCCGTCGGGCGGCTCGGCGGGGCGAGGTCCCGGTCGGGGCTGTCGTCGTCTCCGGCGAAGAGGTATTGAGCCGGGGCCGCAACAGGATGCTCGCCTCGAGCGACCCGACAGCCCATGCCGAGGTTGACGCCGTGCGCAAGGCCTGCCGGAAGAGAGCCAACTACCGGCTCCCGGACTGCGAGCTCTACGTGACTCTCGAGCCGTGCGCCATGTGCCTGGGAGCGGTCGTCCAGGCCCGGGTCCGGCGTCTCGTCTTCGGGGCGCTCGACCCCAAAGCGGGGGCCGTCCGATCGGTCATGAAGTTTCCTTTTCGGAAGCTCAACCATCGGCCGGAGATCAGGGCCGGCATCCTGGCCGAGGCCTGCGGCGAGATCCTCAAGGAATTCTTTCGAGCCAAGAGAGCCGGAATCCGGCGATAGAGAACGGAGAGGTGCCCGAGTGGTTGAAGGGGACGGTCTCGAAAACCGTTATCCTGGGCAACCGGGATCGTGGGTTCGAATCCCACCCTCTCCGCCATTGTTTTCAGTCCGGAAAGGTCCGACTCGAATGGGAGCGGGGCTCCATAGGCGTCCCCGCTGCGCCTCCAGCCCGCGCTTGGGGCAGAATTCCTATCGTGCCATGAAGGACCGCCTCCATGCCGCATAAGTTCGACCCAGGCCTCCGGAACCGCCTTTCTTCCGAAGATCGTAAGGGGCGTCTTCCGGCGGAAAGAATTTTGGGTGAGATCGGGCTCAAACGCGGCGACACGTTCGTGGATATTGGGGCCGGCACGGGGTTTTTCGCCCTGCCCGCCGCAGCGATCGTCGGACCCCGGGGCAAGGTCTTCGGCTTGGATATCTCGCCAGAGATGCTCGCGGACCTTGAGGCGGCCGCCGCGCGCGCGGGCCTGACCAACGTCGAACACGTCCTGTCCGCGGAGACCGAGGACCATTTGCCCCGCAACGCGTCCTTTTATTTCATGGCCAACGTGTTCCATGAGCTGGCCGACAAGCCGGGTTACCTTGATCGCATCCAGGCCGCGTTCGGTCCGGAGTCGTGTCTGGTCGTGATCGATTATCATAAGCGGAAGACGGAACATGGCCCGCCCCTCGCCGAACGGGTCTCCCCGGATGAGGCCCGTTCGCTGCTCGAGGCTCACGGCTTCCTCGTGCTGAGGGTCTGGGACATCAACGATGAAGAATACGGCCTGGTCGCGGGGCCGCGGCCTGAACCCTGACCCCGGGAGTCCCGCCCGCGGGATGGATCGGTGCGGGGTTTGGGAGCGGACCTTTCGGCTGGCCCTATATTCTACAGAGCCAGGGGGAGGTCGGAGGGACACAGTCCCGGCCGGGAGGACGTCCGCCGAGGAAGCTCTCTCCCGCTCAAGGAGGCGTCATGCGCAAGAAAAGATTCGAACGGATGTCGTGTCTCGTCATCCTGGGCCTGCTCGTCTCAGGGCTTGGCTATTCCGGCTCGGCCCCCGCGGCTTCGCAGGACGACGGGCGCGAACTGGCCTACTTGAAACAGCAGTTCGCGGCGCTGAGCGATCGCTTTGACGAGCTCGAGAAGTCCATCGACGATATTCTCTGGTTCGAACGGGTGGGGGATGTGGCTTTCGTAGACAAGGTGAGGATCGTCGGCCCGCCGCGCTGGAAGGAGCCCAACCCGACGGCCGAGGGCGCCGGCAATCCGATCAAGTTCTACTCCTATGTCTTCATCCCCAGGGACCTTGACCGATCGAAGAAGTCCCCGCTCATCGTCCTTCCCCATGGAGGGTCGCACGCCAATTTCGACACCTACCACACTCACATCATCCGGGAGATGGTCAGTCAGGGCTATGTCGTAGTCGCCGCCGACTACCGCGGCAGTACGGGCTACGGCTCGTTCCTCTATAGGCTGGTCGATTACGGCGGGCTGGAGAACGAGGACGTGTGGGCCAGCCGCAACTTCGTGCTCGAAAACTATGACTTCGTGGACAAGGACCGGGTGGGCATCGTCGGCTGGAGCCACGGCGGGCTCATCGCCCTGATGAACGTCTTCGACCACCCGGACGGTTACCAGGTCTGCTTCGCCGGCAACCCCGTGAGCGACCTCGTGGCCCGGATGGGATACAAGGACCAGTCCTACCGGGACGAGTTCGAAGCGAACTTCAGCATCGGCCAGAGCGCGAACGATAACATCGCCGAGTATCGCCGCCGCTCGCCCGTGACCCATGTGGACAAGCTCCGGACGCCCCTGCTCATCCATACCAACACCAACGACGAGGACGTCAACGTCCTTGAGGTCGAGCACCTCATCCAGGCCTTGAAGGCGGCCGGAAAGCAATTCGAGTACGAGATCTTCAAGGACGCACCGGGCGGTCATTCGATGGACCGGCTGGACATCCAGAACGCCAAAAAGATCCGTCTGAAGATCTACGACTTCGTGGCCCGCTATCTCAAACCCCCTCGGCCCTTCAAGTCCGTGGCTGACCTCCAAAAGGCGGGCTATTTTTAGGAGAATACCTCCGCTCCTCTTTCGCGGAACGAGGTTTTGGGTTAATCTAGGGCAAGGCTACCATGCAAAGCGCTCACATTATCCTGGCTGGCTTCGGACACGTGGGCCGGGCCTTTTTCCGGCTCATCCGCGAAAAGAGGGCTCTTCTCCTGGACCGCTACGATCTTGACCTTTCGGTCAAGGCCGTCATCCGCAGGCGCGGGGGCCGGGTGTCCTCGGAAGGGCTTGAGGGTGAGCTCGGAGCCGAGGGCTGGGACCCCGGGATCAAGCTCGAAACGGTCCTCAGGAATTTCAAGCCGGGCGTGCTGGTCGAATGTCTTCCGTCCGAGCTGCGGACGGGGGAGCCGGCCTTGTCCGGCATCCGTCGAGCCCTGGGCCAAGGCTGGCATGTGGTTGCGGCGAGCAAGGGACCGTTCGTCGTCGATTTCGCCGGCCTAGTGAGCCTGGCGCGGCAGAACCGGGTCGAGCTGCGCTACAGCGCCGCCACGGGCGCAGCCCTGCCCACGGTCGATGTCGGACGCGGCTCCCTGGCGGGGGCCGAGATCCTCAGGATCGAAGCCATCCTCAACGGGACATCGAACTATATCTTGACCCGGATGGGGGAGGGGTTGGAATACCAGGAGGCCTTAGGTGAGGCCCAGGCCAAGGGCATAGCCGAGCCCGACCCGAGCCTTGACGTCGAGGGCTGGGACAGCGCGGCCAAGCTGGTCATACTGGCCAACAGCATCCTGGGTACGTCCTTCACACTCGACGATGTCGTGGTCGAAGGCATTGCCGATTTCCTGAAATATGCCATCAGCCGGGCGACGGCCGAGGGGAAAAAGATGAAGCTCCTGGCCAGGCTCATCCGGCGAGGTGAATCGTTCTCCTTGAAGGTCGCACCGGAAGTCATCGGCGCCGCGCACCCGCTCTTCGGCGTCGACGGAACGAACAAGGGGATTGCTTACGCCACGGATTCGATGGGGACCCTGGTCGTGACCGGCGGCAAATCCGACCCCAAGGGAGCAGCCGGGGCGCTTCTCAAAGATATCATCAGCATATTCATAAGCTGAGAAGAGAGCCGCTCCGGAACGCGTGGCGATTCGCTATTCATTCGAATCATACTATTGCGGGGGTCATTCCCGGCTGATGAAAGAAAACTCAATTGAATTCGTTGGGGGACCAAGACTCGCTGAACCGCGGTAGGGGAGGGTGTGTCGGTGATGAGGGCGCCGCGACTGATTCGAACAGAATCGCCTGTTCGGCCGAATCGAACCCCTCTCACGCATTTTGAATCGTGCGGAAAAGAGATGAAAATTTTAAAAAGCTTGACATGTTGAGATATCTGATATATAAGATATTTGTATGTTATAATATTATCCTTTAACTATAAGGATATTCAATGCCAAAGCATCCTGTTCTTAGCATCAAATCATTGAAAGAGCAGGTCTACGATTACCTGCGTGAACAGATGCAAAAAGGTGTTCTTCGGCCGGGCTCCGCCATCAACATGGATGAATCCTGTCGGAAGCTCGGTGTCAGCAAAACACCCCTTCGCGAAGCCTTGCTCCAGCTCGAAATTGAGGATTTCGTGACCATCCTTCCGCGCCGGGGCATCGTCGTGAACGTCCTTTCGCTCGAAGACATCAAGAATTTCTATGATATTATCGGCGCGCTCGAGGCCAGGGCTTTAGCCACTTCGTTTTCCCAGCTCACGCCCTCGGACATGACGGCCATGGAGCGCCTGATTGCCGCCATGGACAGGGCTCTGGCTGCGGATGATTTTGACCTTTACTATGAGCGCAACCTGCGCTTTCACGACATCTATCTCAATCCCTGCCGGAACGCGACCTTGCTCAAGGTCGTCAACACCATCAAGAAGCGTCTTTACGATTTTCCGCGACAGACCCGTTTCGTCAAGGAGTGGGAGCTGGCCTCGGTCGCCGAGCACCGGCAGTTCCTGCGCCTGGTCCGAGAGGGCAGGCGGGAAGCCGCCATCCGATTCGTCCAAGAAGTCCACTGGTCCTACAAGGTCCAGGAGCGCTACATCAAGAAATACTATGCCGCCGTCGAACAAGCCGCGGCCAAGGAGCGCTCAGGGGCGAGCCGATGAGCCAAGGGCTGATCTTCGACGTCAAAAAGTACGCCATCCACGACGGGCCTGGCATTCGAACCACTATTTTCTTCAAAGGCTGTCCGCTGCATTGCGCCTGGTGTCATAATCCGGAAGGACAACTGGCCAAGCCCGAGGTCATGATCAAAGCCTCTCGCTGTCTGGCGGGCTGCCGGGTCTGTATCGAGACATGCGAGCGGAAAGCCATCGCCCGCACCCGGAACGGGGTCGAGGTCAACCGCTATGAATGCAGCGGCTGCGGCGCCTGCGCCGACGCCTGTCCGTCCCTGGCCATCGAGCTCGCTGGACGGCGATGGAACCTGGCTGAGCTCGCGGCCAAGATCTCTCAGGACCGGATCTTTCATGAGAGCTCGGGCGGGGGCGTCACCTTTTCGGGAGGAGAGCCGCTCATGCAGCCTGATTTTCTCGAGGAGCTTCTGACCGAATGCCGGCGCCTGGAAGTTCACACGGCGATCGATACCTGCGGCTACGTTCCGGCCGCGGTGCTCGAGCGGTTCATCGGCAAAGTCGACATGTTTCTCTACGATTTCAAAGTCATGGACGAGACCGCCCACAAAAAATGGACCGGAGTATCGAACCGCGTCATCCGGGACAACCTCATGATCCTGTCCCGGAGCGGCCAGAAGACCATCGTCCGGATCCCGCTCGTCGCGGGAGTGAATGACGATCCAAAGAACATCCTCGAAACGGCGGAGTTCCTGGCGTCCCTGAAGACCATCAAGCGGGCCAGCCTCCTGCCGTACCACAGCCTGGCCGTGGATAAGTATCATCGCTTGGACCGGGGCCAAAGCCATCAGACATTCGCCGCCCCGTCCAAGGAACGCCTAGAGTCGATCAAGGCCGAATTTGAATCGTACGGGTTTGTCGTCACCGTCGGAGAATGACCATGAACGCGCGCATCACAAAGCTCAGGAACCAAAGCCTTAAGGCCGTGCCCGCCATTTCCGCCGAGCGGGCTCTGCTCGTCACGGAATTCTACCGGGACAAGGCGGCCGCCTCACGGCCCGTGCCTGTTCGGAGGGCCCTGGCCTTCAAGTATATCCTGGAGAACAAAACGATCGTCATCAACGAGGGAGAGCTCATCGTGGGGGAGAGGGGGCCGGCGCCCAAGGCCACGCCCACCTATCCCGAGATCACCTGCCACAGCCTGGAGGACCTGGACATCCTCGACAAGCGAAAAAAGACACCCTTCAAGGTCAACCCCGCCACGAGGAAAGTCTATAGGGACGTCATCATCCCCTTCTGGAAAGGCCACAGCCTGCGGGACAAGATTTTTGCCGAGATGACCGACGACTGGAAGGCCGCCTTTAAAGCCGGGGTTTTCACCGAGTTCATGGAGCAAAGGGCGCCGGGGCATACCGTCCTCGACGACAAGATCTACAAAAAGGGCATGGACGATTTTAGGGCCGATATCGCCCGGCGGGTCGAAGCGCTTGATTTTCTTAACGACCCTCAGGCCCTTCAGAAAAAGGAAGAACTAAGGGCGATGGACATCGCCGCCGAGGCCCTGGTGCGTTTCGCCGAGCGCCATGCGGCCCGGGCCAGGGCCTTGGCCAGGACCGAAAAGGGCAAAACACGCCGCGCCGAGCTGCTGAAGATCGCCGAAGTCTGCTCCCGTGTTCCCCGTCACGCGCCCCGGAATTTCTGGGAAGCGCTCCAATACTATTGGTTCGTTCACCTGGGAGTCATCACCGAGCTCAACACCTGGGATTCGTTCAACCCGGGGCGCCTTGACCAGCATCTTCTTCCTTTCTATCGCCGGGGACTCGAGGACGGCACGCTCACTGAGGAATCGGCTCGGGAACTGCTCCAGGCCTTCTGGGTAAAATTCAACAACCAGCCCGCCCCGCCCAAGGTCGGGGTGACGGCTGAGGAGAGCGCCACCTACACCGATTTCTGCCTCATCAACCTGGGCGGGGTCAAGCCCGATGGTGAAGACGGAGTCAACGACCTTTCCTTCCTCATCCTGGACGTCATCCAGGAGATGCGTCTCCTTCAGCCAAGCTCCATGGTCCAGATCAGCAAGAAAACGCCCGACCGTTTCCTCAAGCGCGCCCTGAAGATCGTCGCCACTGGGTTCGGCCAGCCCTCGATCTTCAACACCGACACGATCATTCAGGAGATGCTCCGCCAGGGCAAATCCATCGAGGACGCCCGGAGCGGCGGGGCGAGCGGCTGTGTCGAAGCCGGCATCTTCGGCAAGGAGAACTATAACCTCACCGGATATTTCAACCTGACCAAGGTCCTTGAGCTCACTCTCAACAACGGGACGGACCCGCGGACCGGCCGCGACCTCGGCCCCAGGACAGGCCGGCCGGAGAGCTTCGCCTCGTTCGATGCGCTCTTCGCGGCCTTCGAACGCCAGCTCGCGCACTTCATCGATATCAAGGTCCGGGGCAACAACGTCATCGAGAGACTCTACGCCGAATACCTGCCGGCTCCGTTCCTGTCCCTGCTCATCGATGATTGCATCGCCCGGGGCAAGGATTACCATGACGGCGGGGCCCGCTACAACACCTCCTACATCCAGGGCGTGGGACTGGGCACGATCACCGATTCACTGGCCGCCATTAAGCACAACGTCTTCCAGACCAAAACCATGACCATGGGCCGTCTCCTGAGGGCCCTCAAGGTGGATTTCAAGGGCAGGGAGTTCCTCCGCCAACAGCTCCTGAACAAATCCCCGAAATACGGCAACGACGACGACGCGGCCGACGACATACTGCGTGACGTGTTCGAGGCTTACTACCGGGCCGTCAACGGACGGCCGAACACCAAAGGCGGCTCCTACCGGATCAACCTTTTGCCGACCACGGTCCATATCTATTTCGGCAAGGTCATTGGGGCCACGCCGGATGGACGCCCGGCCGGCATGCCGCTGTCCGAGGGCATCTCTCCTGTCCAGGGCGCGGACCGCAAGGGGCCCACGGCCGTCATCAAGTCGGCGTCCAAGATCGACCACGTCCGGACCGGGGGAACGCTCCTTAACCAGAAGTTCACGCCCCAGCTCCTGGCGGGCGATGAAGGCCTGGCCAACCTGGCCGCCCTGGTGCGGTCCTACTTCAAGCTCGATGGACACCACATCCAGTTCAACGTGGTGACGGCCGAGACCCTGCGCCAGGCTCAGAAGCACCCCGAACAGCACCGCGACCTCATCGTCCGAGTGGCCGGCTACAGCGATTATTTTGTGGACCTCAGTGCCGACCTGCAGAACGAGATCATCCGCCGGACGGAGCATCAGGAGTTCTAGCCCGACGGCCGGTTGAATTTCCGCTTTTAATCTGATATACGGAAAGCATACATCCTCGGGCTTAGGAGAGAACGAATGTTTGAAGCAAGAACCTACGTCGAACGCCGGGCGCGCCTCAGGCAGCAAGTCAAATCAGGCTTGATCCTGCTCCTCGGGAACGAGGCCAGCCCGATGAACTACACGGATAACGCCTATCATTTTCGACAGGATGATTCCTTCCTTTACTTTTTCGGCCTGGATACGGCCGGACTGGGGGGGGTCATCGATGTCGAGGAGGGCAAGAACATCCTCTTCGGCGACGACATCGGCCTGGAAGACGTTATCTGGATGGGCCCCATGCCCACCCTGAAGGAGCGGGCGGTCAAGGTGGGAGTGACCGATACGGCCCCGCTGGCCAAGCTTGAAGGGACGATCAGGGAGGCCCGGGACAAAGGCCGCGGCGTGCATTTCCTCCCGCCGTATCGGCCGGAGTCCAAGATCAAGCTCCAACAATGGTTGGGAATCGGCCCGGACGAAGCCAAGGCCAAAGCGTCCGTTCCCCTGATCAAGGCGGTGATCGCCCAGCGGCTGATCAAGTCGGCCGCCGAGGTCCGCGAAGTCGAGAAGGCCTTGGCCGTTTCCTATGATATGTACCGCCTGGCCATGAAATCGGTCAAACCCGGGATCCTGGAGCAGGACGTCGTGGGCAAGATCAACGGGCTGGCCCTGTCCAAGGGCAACGGCAATGCATTCCCGACCATCTTGACCATCAACGGCCAGACCCTGCACAATCACGGCTACACCAACGTGCTCAAGGCAGGACGGCTCCTGGTCATCGATGCCGGCGCCGAATCACCCCTCCACTACGCTTCGGACATCACCCGGACGATCCCCGTGAGCGGCAAGTTCAGTTCCAGGCAGAAGGACATCTATGAGATCGTGGAAGCCGCCCATGATACCGCGATCTCCCTCATGAAGCCGGGCGTCCTTTACCGCGAGGTCCATCTCAAGGCCGCGGGGGTGATCGCTTCCGGGTTGAAGGACCTCGGTTTTATGAAGGGCGACACGGATGATGCTGTCCGGAACGGCGCCCACGCCCTGTTCTTCCCTCACGGACTCGGGCACCAGATGGGTTTGGGCGTTCACGACATGGAAGACCTGGGCGAAAACTACGTCGGCTACGACGAGAGCATCAAACGCAGCGAGCAATTCGGACTGGCCTATCTGCGTTTTGCCAAAGCCCTGGAGTCCGGCCACATCCTGACCGTGGAGCCCGGCCTGTATTTCATCCCGGCCCTCATCGACCAGTGGCAGGGCGAGAGAAAGCAGGTCGCGTTCATCAACTACGACAAAGTGAATAAATATCGAGCTTTCGGCGGCCTGCGCATCGAGGACAATGTCCTCATCACCCCCAAGGGCCATTGCCTCCTGGGCCGACCCATCCCCAAGAGCATCAAGGATATCGAACGGGTCATGGCCGGCCGGGCCTAGGGCGGGCGGATGAAGATCGCCCTCGTCCAGCAGAAAGCTTCAAAAGACCCGGAGAAGAATCGCGACAGAGGGAAGGAGGCTCTGCGGCGCGCCGCGGCGAAGGGAGCCAAGCTCGTCGCCTATTCCGAGCTGGCCTTCTTGCCTTTCCTTCCTCAGAAGCCCGCCGCGCCGGAAGGCCTCAAGTTGGCCGAACCCATTCCCGGTCCTACGACGGACGCTTTTTGCCTGCTGGCCAAAAAACATAAGACCGTCGTCGTCCTTAACATTTTCGAGAGAGCGGGGGCGCGGACCTACGATGCTTCGCCGGTCATTGACGCCGACGGCTGCATCCTGGGCGTGACGCGGATGCTCCACATCATGGACGGTCCCGGATTCCTGGAGCGGGGCTACTACAGCCCCGGCGGGCCGCCCGCGGTCTATGACACGCGAATCGGCCGGGTGGGTGTGGCCATTTGCTACGACCGCCATTTTCCCGAATACCTGCGCGCCCTGGCCCTGAAAAACGCTGAGATCGTCATCGTCCCGCAGGCCGGCACGATCAATGAATGGGGAAAGGGAATTTTTGAGGCCGAGCTCCAGACGGCGGCCTTCCAGAACGGTTTTTTTGCGGCCCTCGTGAACCGAGTTGGCCGCGAGACGCTCGACCATTTCGCCGGCGAATCCTATGTCGTCGGTCCCTCGGGCCGGGTCCTGGCCCGGGCCCCGCGCGGCAAAGAGGTCATCCTTTTTGCCGACCTGGACCTGGACGAGATCGCGCGCTCGCCGGCCCGGCGGCATTTTCTTCGCGACCGGAGGCCCGGGGCCTATCGAAAATTCGGGGTGTTCGATTGAGCGCGGAGTCCGGAGCATAGGTCGAGTTCAGGCCGGAAGACCATGGAGCGCTGGTTCGTCGTCAACACCAAACCCCGCCGGGAGTCCCGGGTCGAAACGATCCTCCGCCAGGCGGGTTTTGAGGTCTATAATCCCCAGATTCTGAAGGCCAAGGCCCTTCATCCGCTGTTTCCCGGCTACGCGTTCGTGTTCTTTGATTTCCCGTCGCAGTTCAGGCTGATCCGGTACGCGCGGGGGATCAAGAGAATTCTCGGCGTTCGGGAAGAGCCGGCGCCCGTCCCGGATGAGCTCATCCGGGAGATCAAGAGCCGGGAAACCGACGGAGTCGTCGTCCTTCAGGATACCCGGCCCGCGCCGGAGGTCGGCGACGAGATCGAGGTCGTCGACGGGCCGCTCAAGGGGATCCGCGGAATATTCAAGAAAGAGCTCAAGGACCACGAGCGCGTGGCCATCCTCCTGAGCTACGTGTCCTATCAGGCCCAGCTCTTCATCAGCAAATCGAAGCTGAGAAAGATCTAGAAGAGCTCCTAAAGCCCGGCCTTAAGACTCGTCACTGAAAGGGGAGACTTTCTCCGCAGCCTGAGTCCGATCGGGATACGAACCCCTTATTTTTTGAGGCTGAGCCGGCCCCAGCCGAACATGTTGTCCTTCCCGGGCGATCCCAGGTCCACGGCGCGCAGTTGCAGCATCTGGTAAATTTGATCACGGTCGTAGGGGGTCTGGCACATCATCAAGCCGAAAGCCCCGGCCACGTGGGGAGCGGAAGCCGACGTTCCGTAAAAATTGCGCGTGCCGTAGGTGTGCGTCGAAACGCCGGAGGGCGCGCCGAAATCCGGCTTGATCCGGCCGTCGTGCGTCGGCCCGCGTGAGCTGTAGTAGTGATAGGCATCGGTCATGCAATCCGTCGCGCCGGCGGTCACGCACTCGGGCGAATCGGCCGGCTGCATGAGGCTTCCCCCCGGAACGTTGTACTCGATGGCCGAATCGCCCCCCCATATAAAGACCTCGAGCTTGCAGTTGCGTGTCGTGTGAGCGCGGTAGATGGCGATGCCCCAGTGCGTGGCTACGTCGCTCGACCAGTCGATGACGGCTTCCTCGACCGGCCACTGGGTTCCGTTCTGGGTATTGGTGGATGACGCGATATCCTCCCAGGCGCTCCCGTTCCACTTATAGAGATACACGTCATAGTCTTGGTTAGAGCCGGAATAGTCTGATCCGTTCCAAGTCCCCCAATCGTCCCAGTTCAGTAATGCGCCGATGGTTTCGGGCTCGCTAGCCGAAATGGGCGGAACATCAAATTCCAAGATTTCATCCGAGGGGCTGAAATTGTGCCATCGGTTCAGGTTGGGGTCGGAGAAGGCACCCTCGTAATGGTCTTCGGCTTCGTTGCCGGCCGAGCCCGCCCAAACGAGCCCATGCTCGTGGGCATATTCGACATCGGCGTCAATGGGGCCGGTTCCTTTGCCGTCCCCGGCGTCGATCCAGCCGATGGAGTAGGAAATGACTTTGACTCCCTGGGAGACGATCCACTGCACGGCGTTGTGCTGAGCGACGTCGGTGTCGAAATTCACCAAGTACAATTTGGCGTTGGGGGCCATGTCGTGGACGATCTCAGCGCAGGCCGCGCCGTGGACGACGCCGGCCTGGATGTCCCCATCCGATCGGAAGGACTTGATGATAACGTCGCTCGGAAGCTCTTTTCCCTTAAGGGAGGAATATCCCTGGAATCCCAGGTCCAGGATGCAGATCTTGACGCCGGATCCCCCCCCGTAGAAGGAGGGCTGTTTGATCAGGATGTCGGCCCCCGTTTTGGCCACGCCCTCGCTGACGACATCCGTGAGGCGAGGGACGAGCGGCCGTCTCACGTATCGGATGATCGGGTTATCGGCCAGGATTTGGAGGGCCGAGATCGGGAGCGAGGCCTGGACAAGGAGTCCGTAGGTTGTTTCGATACGTCCGCCCATGCCGGCCACATACTGAAACGTCGCGGGGACGATAAACTGGGCGAGGTTGCCCGAACCAAAGCTTTGGAGTTCCAGGACGACGCGAACAGTATTGTCCCGGTTGAGCGAGATCTTCCAGGCGTGGGCCGTCTGCAGAGCGCCCGCCAAACCCCCGGTTTGGAATGACTGGGCCAACCTGAAAAGTCCGGATTCCATCTTGGGATGCTTGAAGGCGTCGGCATCTGCGGGTGGGGGAAGGATGAAGCCCGGCCCGCCTGAAGTCGCAACCGAAGCCCGGCCCGTGCCGAGGAAAGCCAATGCCAGGACGATGAGAACTACCGGTAGGGTGCGTTTCTTCATGGTTATTTTCCTTTTGCCTTAGAACGCGTACTTGAACCCCAGCCCGACGGTATAGACGTTGAAGTTCAGGTCGGTCAAGGTTCCCTCAGCGCTCTCGTTCGACAGCTGGTCCACGATGCTCCAGGTCGCCTCGGCCAGGCTGTGCCGATAAAGAAAATGGGCGTTGATGACGAGCCGGGAAGAGGCCCTGAGATCGATTCCGGCGCCCGCGCTCCAGACGAAGGAGTCTTTTGTCGCCTCGCTGATGTCGAAGCCCAGATCGTTGAAGTCCGAGACCAGGGTCTCGTCGAGAGTGAAAGAATTCAGGGATAGTCCCGCGCCCGCCGTAAGGTAGGGAGTGAGCGGGATTCGAGACAAGGGTAGTCGGAGCTCGATCATCACCTGGATCGGGATCTGTTGAAGTTTTCCCGGCTGGAGGACGTAGCCTGTGCCGGCCGTCGTCCCCAGGGTGGACACGCGGCTGTACTCGCCGTCGAGTCCCAGGCTGAGATAATCGTTCACGGCCAGCCGGAACGATGCGCCGAACCCCAGGGCATTGCCCTGATCGTCTGCGGCAGTGATCACATAGACGCCGTTCAACCCGAAGCTCATCTCGAGCGGGGCGGCGCCGAGCCCCCCAGGAACAAGGGCAATGACGAGGAACCCGGCGGCGAGGATCATTCCGGATTTCTTGAGAGTGCTCATCCCGTTCTCCTTTTTAGAGTTTGTGATTGTTGACTTCATGTGATCTCCACGCAGCAGAAGCGAGCCGAACCGAACCGCCGGTTGAGAGACGCTACCGGCAGGTGCTGCAGGATCTTGTGGAGCATGTGTCGCAGCTTCCGGACGCCCTTTTTAGGCGCGAGCCGCCTCCACCAATCCCGAAGCAGGACAATCGCTTGCTGATCCGATTGGTTCCGCAGGATGGGCAGACGACGCTCTTTTCGTCGCCCAGGCGCATGAGTTTCTCAAATAGGCATCCGCATTGTTCGCAGATGAATTCGTAGATAGGCATATCAACCGCGATTGTAGTCTAATCCGTCCTCAAAATCCAGAAGAAGACGCTCCGGCGAGAGAAGCTTCTCAGCCTGCGGTCAGGCTCGAGTCTTGGCCAGGGCGATCGCCTCGACCTCGACCTTGACGTCCCGGGGCAGGCGCGCGACCTGGACCGCGGCCCTGGCTGGAAAGGGGGGCTTGAAGAATTCGCCATAGACGGCGTTCATTTTGCTGAATTCGTTCATGTCCTGGAGAAAGACAGTGACCTTGACGACATCGCCCAGGGAGCAGCCGGCAGCCTCCAGAACGGCAGAAAGATTCTCCAGGACCTGGCGCATCTGATCTTCGATCGTGCCCGTGTTAAGCTCTCCGGTCGCGGGGACGATGGGGATCTGTCCCGAGACAAAGACAAGGCCCCCGGCCTTGATCCCCTGCGAATAGGGTCCGATCGCCTTTGGCGCTTTTTCGGTTCTCACTTCCTGTTGCATGTTCGAACTCCTTTGGCTTGTGTCTGGGAATGCTCCCCGCGACGGGAGAAGCAAAGACGCACCGCCCACCAGGCGGAGCATGTCGCGTCGCTTCATTCGAAAATCCTCTTGGGGTGATCTAAGAAACTACGGATATTCGAACCGGGGAACTTTCGAGGGTTCTTCCGGCGGTCCGGGCCGTAACCTTGATGACATAGGAACCGGGGGCCAAGCTCCAGGTTTTGCTGAAGGGCGCCTCCGCCGGACCCACCTCCCGACCGTTGACCCACCAGGTCACCGATCCGATCCCGGCGTCCCTCGGCACTTTCACCCGCAAGGTCAGCGATTGGTATTTTTTTCTGAGGATCGGGTCGAGCTTGAAAACGTCACCTTCTTGGGGAACCAGGATCCTCAGCGCGCCGGCCGGATGCGACGGCGCCGGCACGGCCGCTCGAATTCCCATCACGGACGCTCCGTCGTGTGACAGGTCGCAGACGTCCATGGGTTCCGTGCCGCGGATGAAGATCTCATCCTTTTTTCCGGGGCAGCGGGCCGTGGGAAGGAGCCCCGAGAGAGGGCAGATCGTTTTCTTGACGAGGCCGCCCGGCACGGGGAATTCCTGGGGGTCGCGGTCCTTTTCGAGGAGAAGCATGATATCGCGAAAGAGCGGCCCGCAGCCCGTGATCCCCGAAACTTCGGCCATGGGCGTGCCGTCAAAGTTTCCCACCCAGATCCCGACGGTGAGGCGGGGTGTGTAGCCCACGGTCCAATTGTCCCGGAAGTCCTTGGACGTTCCGGTTTTTGCCGCGGCGGGAAAGGGGAGGGCCAGGGGAGAGTGGTAGCCGAAGGATGGGATGCGGGCGTCCGGGTCGGCCAGGATGTCTGTAATGATGTAGGCCGCTTGAGGGGTGAAGACCGCGGCGGACGAGGGAACGGGCGGGGATTCGAGCTCCCGGCCTTTATTGTCATAAGAGGCGAGGGTCGTTCGTTCTTTGAACGAGATTCCCCCGCGGGATAAGGCGGCATAGGCTCGGGTGAGCTCGAGCAGAGTTACGTCCCCGTTGCCCAGGGTCAGGCCCAACCCATAATAGTCCGAATCCTTGCGCAGGCTGTCGAAGCCCAGGGCCTTGAGCTTGAGAAAGAGTCTGTCCGTGCCGAGCTTGGCCAGAACGGCCACGGCGGGAATGTTGTAGGAGCAGGCCAGGGCACCCCGCATCCTCACCGGCCCGTGGTATCTCCGGTCATAGTTTTTGGGGAGATAGAAGCCGCCTTCGGTCGGGAACTGGACCAGCGTATCTTCGATCACCGAGGCGGCGGTCAAGCCGCTTTCCAGGGCCAAGGCATAGGTGAAGGGCTTCATGGTCGATCCGGGCTGGCGGAGGGCCAGGGCGCCGTTCACCTGGCCATCATGGGCCGCGTCGAAAAAATCCACGGAACCGGCCATGGCCAGGACGTCGCCCGTGGCGTTGTCCAGCACGACCGCCGCCCCGTTCGTGATGCCGCGTCCGGAGAGGAGTTTCACGTGGTTTCTGAGAAGGATCTCCACCTTGGCCTGGAGGGTCGCATCGAGAGAGGTCCGGATCGAGCCGAGTTCGCGTCGGACGAACGGGGATAGCCCCGAGATCACGTAATCGCAGAAATGCGGGGCGCGAAAGCTCACCTCTTCGGGGACGACGACCAGCCGCTCGGCCAGGCTTCGGGCAAGCTCGTCCTCTCCGATAAAACCCAGCGTCCACATGCGCCGCAGAACGCTTTCCTGCTTGGCTTTGGCCGCGGCGAACGAGCGGTAGGGGTTGAGTGTGGAGGGCGAGCGGGGCAATCCGGCCAGGAACGCTGCCTCGGCCAGGCCCAGCTGGTCGGCCGGTTTGCCGAAATACAGACGGGCGGCGGCCTCGATGCCGTAGGCCTGGTTGCCGAAGGGAATGCGGTTCAGGTACTGGACCAGGATCTCATTCTTGGACAGCGTATGCTCGAGGCGCACGGCCATCCAGGCCTCAAAAACCTTGTCCGGGAGGTTGCGGCGTGAGTGATAGATGTTGCGTATGAGCTGTTGGGTGATCGTTGAGGCCCCGGAGACCACGCGACGGGAGCGCAGGTTCTGGATGAAAGCCCGGACAACGGCCACAGGGTTGACGCCCGAATGCTGGTAGAAGCTCTTGTCTTCGGCCGCGATGACGGCCTGGAGAAGCCGGGGCGAGATCTCGCCGAGTCCCAGCCAGCGGCAGCGGCCGCCCTCGTCGGAAAGGACCTCGCGCAGGAGTACGCCGTTTCGGTCGAAAATCGAGAACGAGACGACGGGGGCCGGGCTGAGCCGCGCACGCGGGAACGGCCAATACAAAGACGAAAGGGCGACGGCCAGCAGACCGACGCCGGCCAGGACGAAAACGAGCGCTTTCTTTCGTCTCACCGCGTTGGCGTCACTTGACGATCCTGATCGTGCGCTCCCGGCTGCGACCGAAAACCTCCGGAGCGTACATCTGCTCGGCCTTAGTCCCGGGCAAGCCGAACTCTCCGTAGGTCAGGGCCCGGGCCAGGTACCGGTAGGTATGGACTCCGGGGGCCAGGTCGTCGGCAAAGAGCAACACACGATTATCATGCATCTCGACGTGGTTGAACCCTTCATACCACCAGGGCTGTTCGGGCTCGGATTGTTCCAGGGCCTCGGCCTGCTCGGCGCTCTCCGTGGCCAGGGTCGTGTTGACCGCTTCGAAACCGGCCGGGAGGGGATCCTCGACGACGACAAACAAGCTCTCCTGGGGCACGACGATCTCCAGCCTGATGACGATGACGTCCCCGCCCCGGACCGTGTCGAGAGGTTTGCCATCGAGCGTTTCGAGCTTCTTGGAAACGGCCAGGCCCTCATCGCGGGGGTCGATGGGCTTGCGAGCGACATAGGTCATGCGCGCGCCGTAATAAAGGACGCCCTCGCCCTTTTTGGAGATAGCAAGCGGCACGGTTTCACCGGGCTTGAGGCCGGCCAGGGGTGCGGAAGCCGTCTTAATATCGCTCGTCGGCCCGCGGAATTCCTCTTTCAAAACGAGGTTCTTGGCCAGAGACATTTCCACCTTGAAGTCCGGCCGGGCCTTCTCGTGCGTTCTATAGAACGTGTTCAAGGCATAGAAGGCATAGATGTTTTCCTGGGTCGTCAGCCAGCGCCCCGCCTTCTGCTTGTCGACGATCCAGCGCGCCACGCCGGGAAGGAGCGGGTCGTCCGAGCCGACCTCGAGCAGGGACTGGAGGACGTAGGCGGTCGTTCGCAGGTTGGAGGAGAAGATCCAAGAATCGGCCCGTCCTTCCTCGTCCTCGAAATGCGCCTGGGAAACCGTGACCTTGACGGTGTTGGCCAGCTCCTGGATAAGAACGCTCTGATCCTGGGGGGCGGCCTTGGCGCGGTAAAGGGCCTTGAGGAGCATCGCCTTGCCGAAGATGGTCAACTTGTCGCGTTCGGTGAACAGGCTGGAGGCATAGGACGGCTCAGGCTGGCCGGCCAGAGCCAGGACATAGACCGCGAAAGCCCGAGTGGTCATCAGCCCCTTCAGGCTGTAGGGGTACTTCTTTGACGCGTCCTTGGCCCGGAGAAAATCCTTGAGGTAGACGACGGCCCGATCAAGGCTGTCCTTGTTCATGGAGTATCCGGCTTGCCGGGCCTGGATGAGGCCGAAGGCGGCGTAGCAGGTCAGGTAGGGGGATTCGTGGGTCGAATCCGTCCACAAGCCGAAGCCTCCGGACTCCTTCTGGTATTCATACAGATGCTCGATCGTCGTGCGGACAAAGGCTTGCCATTCCTTGGGCTGCATCCGGCTGAGCTTGAAATCGCGAATGACGTCCGCGGCCAATACGTACGGCAGCATGGCCGACAGCCTCTGTTCGATACAGAGATAGGGATAATCGGTCAGGTAGTCCAGGGATTCCTTGAGACCTGACAAGGCCGTGGCCGAGGCCTGGATGTCGAGGCGGCTTTCCGCAGGGTAAAGCTCCGGGATCCGGATCTTTTCTTCCGTCGATTGCGATGTCTCTCCGGCGAGAGCTACGGTCTCAGTCGCCCGGGGCATTTCCACGGGCAGAGATATTTCGAGACCGTCCGAGTCCGACCCCATGACCGCCCGGAAAGAAAACGTCGCGCGGCCTGAAGCTTCGGCTTTGACGGCATACAGAACCTCGGCCGAGCCGCCGGGCTCCAGGTTCAGAGTGCGTCGCGCGTCCTTGTCCACCAAGGTGATGCCTTTGAACTCGCCGGCCAGGGTCACAACCCCGGTCTGGGTCGAGAAATTATGAACGACGACGCCGGCCTGGAAAGCGTCGCCCACCCTGGCGAATCGGGGCAGGGAAGCCTGGAGGAGGAGCGGCTTGGCCACGCGGAACGTGCTCTCGCCGTTGCCGAAGAGCGAATCCTCCGTGAGGGCTACGGCCATTACGCGGAACGAGGTCAGGTTGTCGGGCAGGGTAAAAGCAATCGCGGCGTCGCCCTTGTCGTCCGTGACGACCGAGGGGTTCCAGTAGGCCGTGGTCTTGAAGTTGCCGCGCAGTTCGACCTCGGACAGGCTCGGGCCGGGGGCTGCACCCTCTTCGCCGCCGCCGCCCGGATTGTCACCCTTTTCGCCGAAAGCACGCTGGCCGACGAGGTTGATGCGAGCGTCGGAAGTGCTCACGGACAGGGGTTTCGGGCCGAAGAACCAGCCGAATGGGTCAGGCGTCGTGTATCCAATGAGGTTCAAGACGCCCACGTCCACCACGGCCACGGCCACGCTCGAGCGGAGGCCCTTGCTCTTTTGGTTGGTCACGTGGAGCTTCAGGGAGACCTGGTCGCGAGGCTTGTAGCGATCCATGTTCGTCTTGAGGTCGACCTTGAGCTTCCGCTCCTCGGGGTTGACCGAGAGCTTGGCGTAGCCGATCTTATAAGAGGGCTTACCCACATCGTCGGTCTGGCCGGGTTTGATGTTTTCCGTCCGGCCCTGGACGAGCAGGACCGAAACGAAGACGTTGGGGATATCGTCCGAGACGATGGGGACCTCGATCTCGCTCGTGCTCCCCTTGAGCTCGAGGACGCGGCTGTCCAGGACGAACTCTCTCTCGACGGTCACTAGGGCCTTGGCTTTCTCGTAGGGGGATTTGACTAGAATATGGGCCTTTTCGCCGGGGCGGTAGGTGTCGCTGTCCGGGACGAGCTCGATCATATCGTCGTCGCGGCGCTCCCAGGCGACATAATCATCGCCCGTGACGTAGACATAGGTCGAAGTGGTGATGGTATTCTTGCGGGAGTCCGAGGAACGGGCGGCCAGGACATAGAAGCCCGATTTATCGGGATTGAACGTTACCGACACCGGGTCCTTCTTGGTAGAAACCTTCTGGGATTTGATCTCGGTGTCCAGTCTCTCGGACATCCATTCATAGCGGCCGCCGGCTCCCGCCTTGCGGACCGAGCGCCACTCGCGCCGGATGAGCTTCAGGTCGACCTTGCGCTCAACGGGCGCCCCGCTCGGCTCGAGCGCGATCACGGACAGATCGAGTGTATCGCCTTTCTTGAGGAACGTCGTCTGCGGCTTCAGGCCGATATAGAATTCTCCGCGGTGAACGACGGTCTGGATGCGATTGCTGATCGAGCGGCGGCTCGGGCTGTGGACCGTGGCCTCGAGTGTGGCCATGACGGAATCCCGTTCCTTTTCAGGAACGAGCGGCGCTCTTACCCGGAGCAGGCCCTGTGCGTCGAGGACCGCCTCGCCGGAGCCGATGAGACGGCTGTTCTCCCGGCCCCCGCTCTCGTCGTACGAGGTGCTGAGACGGCCGCTTTCCACTTCTTCGTCGGCCGATGTCTCTTCCCACTCGAGCTCGTTGCCGAAAAGAAAGCCCTTGGGAGCGGGCGGGGCGAAGGCCGAGGGATTGAGGCGAAGGGACCAATTGGCCTTCTGCCCGGCCATGGCCCCGCCGAAAAGGTATGCGGCCCGGACCTCGCCTTCATAGTCCTCTCCGAAGACGAAGCTATCCTTGAGCGAACGCAGATGCACTTCGAATTCCGCGGGACGATAGGCTTCCACCCGGAAGTCGCCGTAGATAGATCGGGGCGAACCGCCCCTTTCCGAGGGAGCGATGGCCAGGATCTGGTAGTTGCCCAGGGAGGCGGTCGCGTCGGTCGTCAGGTCGAAGGTGAAACAGCCGAACGCGTCCAGGGCCACATCCTCCTTAAAAACATTCTTTTGGAGCGAATCGGTGACAGTGCATGCTACGGACCTTATCGAAGGCAGGCGCCATTGTCCCTTGTCCTGCACGCGGAGCATTCCCTTGATGTGGACGGTCTCGCCGGCGCGGTAGATCCCTCGTTCGCTGAAGGTATACCCGCGCTGGCTCTCGGGCTCGCTTTCATAGCTGTAATCGATCCCGAAACGGTAGGGTTCGATCCCGGTTCCCCAGGCGGAGGAAATGAAGGCCAGGTCGTCATTCCGGGAGACAAAGACGAATTGTTCCGGCTTTTCCCAGCTCTCCTTGGGCCGGATGCCCAGGGCGCGCCAGCCGGGGGTGGTGACTCTTCCGTCCTTGCCGGTCTTGCCCCGCCAGCAGACACGGTTCGACGCATCGCGAATCTCGACATCGGCCTCGGGCACAGGGTTTCCCGTCCGGAGCTCGGTGACCCAGATCACGTTGTTGTCGGCCGAGAACTTGCCGCTGATCCCGAGCTCGGTGACCTGGAGGAAGGCCTTGGGGTATTTATCCCATTTATCGTCGACGGGGCTTTCGAGCTGAATGAAGGCTAGGCCGCGGTCGCGCGTCAGGATCTCCCGAAGGTCAATGGGGATGACCTGCTTCTTGTTGCGGGGGCCCTTGAACTCCAGCTTCTTTTCGACGGTGTAGAAGCCCTTGTGGGGCTCGATATTTTCGGAGGACCAGAACACCTTCTCGGTGGAAAGGAGGGGAACGACCTCGTCCCGGGAGACCGGGCCGCCCTTGAGGAATACCGTCTCAGTGTTTATGGCCTGGAAGGAATACAGGCTCTTGGCATAGGCTTCGATGACGCCGTGGCCGGTCGTCATCCTGATCGAAGCCGGGTAGGAAGAGGTGGTGAACCGGGCGCTCACGTCCTTTCCCAGCGTGTTGCCGAATTCATCCTGAAGGCTGCCGGGGATGGTCAGGGTGTAGGATGTCTCGGGAGCAAAAGGCAGGTGTATCCAGATCAGGTCATTGGTCGAATCCCACTCGAGATAGTAATCCGGGATCTTGATCGCCGGGCTGAAGCTGATCTTGGATGCAAGCTCCTTATAGCGGACCTGGTTGGTGAATTGGATCTTCAAGGACTCGTAGGGGTTGAGGGATTCGCGGGGCTCGATTTCGATGAAGCGGAAGGATTTGAAGGTCGAGAACGAGAACTTGAAATCCTCGGCCAAGGCCAGCGGGCCTTCCTGCCCGTGAAGCCCGGCCCGGACGAGGACGACGTAGGAATAATCCGGTTTCATCCGGCCGGCGGGTTCGAGGACCAGGATGTCTTCAGCCTTGGCCTCGATCTTTTCATCGGCAAGCTCCTTGGCCGATAAACGTCCGACCGAGAAATCGAGAGAGGATTCCTTGCCCTCGGGCGAAACCGCGGTCAGAGCGAGAAAATCCTTGGCCTTGCCTTCATCGATGGGCTGATTGAACACGAGCCTGACCTTGGCCTCGAGCCTGACCCACCTTTCGTCGTCGCTCGGAGTATGGCCGACGACCTCCGGGGTGATGGTCCGGAACGACCAGGAATAATCGGATTTCAGGCTGTAGCCGTCGAGCGAGGCCGTGCCCGCAGGGATCGTGACTTTGACTTCCGTGGCGTAGGGAAAGCGCTCAGCAGGAGTGAAGGTCAGGGCGCGCATTCCCAGCCAGCGGAATTTGCCGGCGACCGAGGGCTCGACCTTGAGGAAGGATGTCCCATCGCCCTCGGGGACCTCCTGGAGAGGGACCATCGGATGGTCGAAGATCGCCACGAGCTGTTCGGCCATGTGAGCGGCCGAGGTGGGGCCCTGAGGGCTGGCATGAACGACCTTGAGGTCGCCGATGATGGCCGTAGGCTTGGCGGCGCCTTCCTGCCCTGTCTCACCCCGCTTCTTGCAATGGGAGATGGGAAGCACGAGAAGGGACACGAGAATGAAATAAAAAAACCCCCGGATGACTTTTGCGGTCATGATCTTACCTCTCTCCTCACGGAACCTTAAGGACAATGCTAATGAAAATCCTGGCAAAAAACAAGGAAGGGCCCATGGTGAGGAGAGCGCACTCTCTCGTGCCTGAGGTCATCATCAGCGGCCGGGAATACGGAGTTCAATTCACAGGACAGAGGCAATTTTCCGCCGGCGGACGCAGCCTCCGGCGCAGGTCCTGCGCCGCTCCGTTGCGCGCAAACCCAGGCTTTGGGCTAAGCTCGTCGGCCGGCGTCGAAGATCGACGGGCCGCCGTGAACGCGACTAGGAAAGGGCCTCCAGGGCTGCGGTCAGGAATTTCCAGAAGTTCTCGACCGAAGGAACCGAAACCCGCTCTTCGGGCGAGTGCGGGTGCTGGATCGTGGGGCCGAAGGAGATCATGTCCATCCCCGGGAATTTCTCCCCGATGATGCCGCACTCCAGACCGGCGTGAATGGCGACCACGGAGACGTCCTTGGCGAAGACCTTCAGGTGCAGCTCCTTCAGGGTCTTGAGCAGGCTCGATTGAAGATTGGGCGTCCAGCCCGGATAGCCCCCCGGCTGGCGGGTCTTGGCCTGGGCCAAGTCCGCCACCGCACGGATCATATCGAGCAGGGCTTCCAGGGCCGAGCCGATCGAGCTGCGCGAACTGCAGATGACTTGGGCCTTGGCCTGTTTCAGCGAGACGATGGCCAGGTTGGTCGATGTCTCAACCAGGCCGGAAATCTCCGGGTGCATGGCCATGATGCCGTGGGGAAGGGCGAAAAGAAAATCGAGGAGAGCCTTTTGCGAGGCGGGCGTCAACGGAGCGGCTGTCCCTTTCTTCTTCCCGAAGGAGTACTGGAGCTCGGTCTCCACGACTTTGTTCTCATCCTTGACTTTGGCGAAGGCAGCGGCCAGGAACGCGGCCAAGCGATCGACCTCGGCGGGCGGAACGAGGATCTCGGCCCAGGCTTCCCGCGGGATGGCGTTGCGCTTGCTGCCGGCCTCCATGCGGGCCAGCTCCAGGCCGAACTTTTTCTGGGCTTGCCACAGCAGACGGGTCAAGATCTTGATGGCGTTGCCTCGGCCTTGGTTGATATCGATGCCGGAATGCCCGCCGCGCAGGCCGAATATCTTGAGCTGATAGAGCTCGTTCTTGGCCCGCGCCTTCTTTCTCTTCAGGAGCAGGGCAAGCTCGGTGTCCGCGCCGCCGGAGCAGCCGATGGTGAAGGTTCCCTCTTCTTCGCTGTCGAGGTTGAGTAGGCGCGTCCCCTTGAGAAACCCGGCCTGAATATGTGTCGCCCCGGTCAGGCCGCGTTCCTCGTCCATGGTGAACAGGAATTCGAGCGGCCCGTGGGTCAGGGTCTTGTCCTCCATGACCGCCAGACAGGAGGCCAGGCCGATCCCGTTGTCGGCGCCGAGAGTGGTTCCCTTGGCCTGGACCCAATCCCCCTTGCGCTGGGCCTGGATGGTGTCCTTGGAGAAATCGTGAGCGATGTCCGAGTTCTTCTCACAGACCATGTCCATGTGGCCCTGGAGGATGACGCCCGCTGCTTTTTCCAGGCCGGCGGAAGCCGGTTTTTCCACGAGGACGTTGCCCACGGCGTCCCTCTTGCAGGCGAGACCGGCGGCCTTGGCCACCGCGACGATATAGTCACCCATGGCTTTTTCATGGCCCGAGCAGCGGGGGATGGTCAGGATCTTGCCGAAATGTTTCCAGACGAGTTCGGGTTTGAAGCCCTCGAAGATTTCACCCATGGTTGTCCTCCCGATGATTGTGAATAGTCAAAAAAAATTGTGGCACAAAAGTTCTCGCTGTTCAAGGGGTTTGATATAATAACGGCGGGCAACATGCGCAAGCCGTTCCGATTATCCCTGGTGCTAATCGCCGTCGCCTTGGGCTCCATCGCCGGCGGCGCGGCCGGGCGAAGCGGCCGCCTCAAGGTGGTGACCAGCATTTTCCCCCTGATGGACTTCGCTCGAGCGGTGGGCGGCGACAGGGCGGAGGTCAATCTTCTCCTTCCTCCCGGGGCCGAGATCCATACCTGGCAGCCGAGCGCCCGGCAGATCCTGAACCTCAACCGGGCCGACCTCTTTATCTATATCGGACAGCATCTGGAACCGTGGGCCGACGAGGTCGCCCGAAGCCGCCGTCAGTCCGATCGGGCGGTGTTCGAAGCCAGCCGGGGAAAGGCGCTCCTCGGGAACGACCCTCATCTTTGGCTGGATTTTGGCCTCGACGGCGTGATCGTCGCAGGCATCCGCGATGCTCTGGCCGCGCTCGACCCTCAGGGAGTCGATGTCTATCGGAAGAATGCGGCCTCCTATATCGCCCGACTCGAGGACCTTGATGCGAAGTTCAAAGCCGCGCTGGGCACCTGCTCGCAACGGACTCTGGTCGTGGGCGGTCACGCCGCCTTCGGCTATCTCGCGGCCCGGTACGGCCTGACCCAGATCGCCCTCTACGGCCTGAGCCCGGATTCCGAACCCACTCCCCGACGCATGATCGAGATCACCCGGGATATCAAAGAAAGAAGGATCGCCGCGGTTTTTTTCGAAACAACGGTCAACCCCAAGCTGGCCAAGCTTCTGGCCAAGGAAACGGGCGCCGTGGCTCTGCCCCTCAGCGACGGCGCCAACCTCAGCCCGGAGCAGGCGGCCCGGGGCTTCACTTTTCTCCAGGTCATGGACCAGGACCTGACGAGCCTACGCCATGGACTCCGCTGCCGCTGACCGGGACGTGCTCATTTCCGTGCGGAATGTCAGCTTCCGCTACGGCTCTCAGCCCGTGCTCATTAGCGTCAGCCTCGATATTCGGTTGGGGGACTTTCTGGCTTTGCTCGGCCCCAACGGCTCGGGGAAGACGACCTTGCTTAAGATCATGCTGGGGCTTCTCAAGCCTCAATCGGGCGCCGTGACGCTCATGGGCCGTCCGCTGGCCGAATTCAAGGATTGGGGCCGGATAGGCTATGTCCCACAGAAGGCGACGCACATCGACCCCTTTTTCCCGGCTTCGGTCCGGGAAGTTGTGGCCATGGCTCTCCAGGCTGAGGGAGTGTCTCCGCTGCGAGGCCGGCGGGCGCGGGAGAAGGCCGTCGACCGTGCCCTGGACCTTGTCGGCATGACCGATTTCGGAGGGCGGCTGATCGGGAGCCTGTCCGGCGGCCAGCAGCAGCGGGTGTTCATCGCCCGGGCCGTCGCCACGCGTCCGAGCGTTCTTCTCCTCGACGAGCCCATGACCGGCGTCGACGCGGAGAATGAGGAGCGCTTCTACGAGACGCTTGCGGTTCTTAACGAAAAGGAGGGGATCACGATCGTTCAGGTCACTCATGATATCGGCATCGTGGACAGGCACATCAATCAAGTGGCGTGTCTGAATCAGACCTTGGCCTATCATGGATCGCACCTCGAATTTTGCCGGTCCGACGCCTTTCGGAACATGATCGCCGGCGGGCAGCATCTTGTGTCCCACAGGCATTAGGTCCCTGCCGGGCCGATCGGGGAAGAGAATATGGAAGGATTGCTGAGCTACGGATTTCTTCAGCGGGCGCTCCTGGCCGGCGTGTTCATCGGCTTGGCCTGCGCCGTGCTCGGCGTATTCCTTGTCCTGCGCAAGGACGCGATGGTCGGCCACGGGCTCTCCCACGTGACTTTTGCCGGAGTCGCCCTGGGCCTGTTTCTTAAGGTGATGCCCCTGGGCACGGCCCTCCTGGTCGCTGTCCTGGCCGCCCTGGGGTTGATGAAACTCAGGGAAAGGGCGGGGCTCTACGGCGACACGGCCTTGGGCATCATCAGCAGCGCCGGCCTAGCCTTGGGAGTCCTCCTGGCCACCCTCTCCCATTCCTTCAACGTTTCCCTTTTCAGTTTTCTGTTCGGTGAGATCCTGGCCATCGACAGCCTTGATGTGGGGCTGGCACTGGCTTTGGCCCTGATCGTGGTGGCGGCGGTGCTGGTCAACTATCGGCGATTGCTGTTCATGACCTTCGACCCGGAATCGGCCAGGGCCTCGGGAATCATGACCGGCCGGCTCGAGACGCTCATCGCCGTGCTGACCGCGGTGACGATCGTGCTGGGCATCAAGGTCGTGGGCATTCTCCTTGTGGCCTCCTTGCTCGTCATTCCGGCGGCGGCCGGGCTGCAGGTCGCGCGGCATTTCCGGCAGGCTCTCATCCTGGCGGCCGCGGCTTCCGTGTTCTCCGTGGCGGGGGGGATCCTGGCCGCTTTCCTCTTTGACCTGCCCGCCTCGGCGACGATCGTCCTTCTGTCGTTCGTGCTTTTCATCGCGGGCTTTATCGGGCGCCGGGTGCGGGGCGGCTCCTGATCTCAGCCGGCGAAGTCCGTCCCGGACAACGATCCCAGGGTTTCCTTGAAAACGGACAAGGCTTCTTGGTCGTAGAGGCAGAAGATGACTCGGCCTGGATCCGGGTTCTCCGCGAGGAATCGGATTGTTGTCGCGATCATGGTCTCCGCGCAACGTTGGATCGGAAAACCGTATATGCCGGAGCTGATCGCCGGAAGGGCGACGGAGGCAAGCCTTTTGTCCCTGGCAAGGACAAGAGCACTTTGAGTAGCCCTGGCCAGCTTGGCCTCTTCATCACCTTGGCCGTAAACGGGCCCGGCGGCGTGAATCACGTAGCGAGCTTTGAGCCGGCCGGCGCCGGTCATGACGGCCTGGCCGACTTCGATCGGAGCGAGACGTTCGCACTCTTTTTGAATGGATTCTCCGCCGAAGCGCCTGATGGCTCCCGCGACGCCACCACCCAGGACGAGCGACGTGTTCGCGGCGTTGACGACGGCCTCGACGTCGAGCAAGGCGATATTGCCTATGACGAGTTCGATCCTGCTCAAGATGTTCATTGGGTCTGCGGCCATGTCGCGGAAAGGATAGCCTGGGGATTCGGGGCGGGGAAAAGGAGGCCGGCGGACTAGCCCTTCAACCCCTTGTCCAGAATCTGCCGGATTTCCTGACCCAGGGCCAGCGCCTCGTCGCGCAGGCTGAGAGCTTCGTTCAGCGTCGCGGTCTTGAAATCCTTGTCCTTGATCCCGGGCAGGTTGATGCGGACGTTGAAATAGGCGCCCTCCGCGCACGTCTGGGCCGTCAGTCCGGCGACTCCAGCATCGCTCAGGGAGTTCTGGTTTCCCTTGAGGGCCGTCTGTCGGGCCAGTTTCAAACAGGAGATGCTCTTGCGCATGACCTCCAGGGGGACGATTGTCGCGGCCTTGGCGGCCTCCTCGACCGCCTGGTCCCGCTCCCGGGCCTGGTCCTCGGTCTTCTTGGGAAGGCGGAAGGCCTCCATGAGTCTGTTGAACGAAGCCGTATCATCATTCACGGCCCGGAGCAGGGCGTCCTTAAGCTCCTGAGCCTCGACGGCCGACGATTTCATTTCTTCGGCGACGGCCTCGTAGCCTTTCTTGCCCACGGTCAGGTTGGCGACCATCGAAGACAGCGCCGCCGATAGCGCTCCGCACAAAGCCGCGGCACTGCCTCCGCCGGGGGCCGGGGAATCCATGGAGAGCTCATTGGCGAAGCCCCGGACCGTCAGCTGGGTAAGCGAGGGGCTGGACGGCTCGAACTGGAATTCGATGATCTTTTTTTGGGGGTCGAAGGGTGCGACGTCGTTCAAGCCCAGGGAGAGCACGGCCGTTCGGATGAGCTCTTCCTCGGGGACGCCGGCGCTCTTTCCCTGCTTCTCAAGATAGTAGCGACCCGATATCAGCACCGCTTCCTTGGGGATGAGCCCGACGAGCTCCGAGCCCGTCACCCGCAAGCCGAGCTTGTCCGCCTCCTTCCTTGCCTCGTCAAAAACGACATGCACGGGCGTGACCTTGTAGTTGGTGAAGTTGATCGAGACCTGGGCGATGCCGTAATCCTCGATGTACCAGCCCACCGACTTGACATGGGGAAAGCGTCCGGGCAGCTTGACCTGCTGGCCCTCGGCGTCCAGGACCGGGTTGCCGCTCTTGTCCTTTTTGACCCGGCCGCTCTCGCGGAGGCTCAGGGCGATCTCGTGAGCCAGCTTCCGGTCGCGGGTGTTGAGGTTGATGTTGTAGGCGATCAGGAATTCGCGGGCGCCAATCACGGTCGCGCCCGCTTTGGGGTTGAACACCGGCTGGCCGCAATCCGGCGCCCACTCGGGATCCTTGAGCTTCTCGGCCAGGCCTTCGTATTCCCCCTGGCGGACGGTGGCCAGGTTCCTTCGCTCGGGCTTCAGGGCGGCCTCCTCGTAAAAATAGACCGGGATGCCGAGCTCGCCGGCGACCCGCTCCCCGAGGCGGTGGGCTAGGGCCGCACAGTCCTCCATGGTCAGGCCGCTGAGCGGAACGAAGGGACAGACGTCCGTGGCCCCGATGCGGCTGTGGGCACCCTTGTGGGTCCGCATGTCGATCACCTCGGCCGCCTTGCGGATGGCCCTGAAGGCAGCTTCGGAGGCCGCCTCGGGAGTGCCGATGAAAGTGACCACGGTCCGGTTGGTCGTCTCGCCCGGGTCGACGTCCAGGAGCTTGACCTGGGGCGTTGATTCGATCTCCCGGGTGATGGCCTGAATCTTATCCTTGTCGCGTCCTTCGCTGAAATTCGGGACGCATTCGACCAGCTTCATTTTTGCGTCTCCTTGACGAGGGAATATTGAAACGTGCCCTGAGCATCGAAGATATCAACCTTATCGAAATATTTCAACTGGTCGGCCAGGACCTTCTTGTCGCCGGCGATGACCACGACCGGAGTCAGCATGGCCAGGGATTGGGCCAGGCCGAAAACGCGATCGTCATTGACCAGGAGGATGTTCTCCTCGTAGCGGCTCCAGAAATCGTCGCCAAGGTTGAACATCTTCAGCTCGGCGATCTTTTCCGAGAGGCTTTCGAGACGCTCGATCATCAGCGGAAAGTTGCCGATGAGAAAAGTCTTAGCCTGCTCGACCTCGGCCGTGGGGAGCTTGAGGGACGCGTTCAGCCGCAACTCGTTCATGATCTCCTGAACGGAGGCGAAGACGAAGGCCGGGGCCAGCCTGGCCCGGATGATGAACAGGTTGAATCCGGGGAAGGTCTCGATCTGGCTGAAGACGTAATAGGCGTATCCCTTGGATTCGCGAAGGTTCAGGATGAGGCGACTGTTGACCGAACCCCCCAGGACCTGGTGAAAGACCAGGAGGGGGAAGTAGTCGGGGCTGGTCATGGCCGGGACGACGTTGCCCAAAAAGACCATTCCGTCGAGGGCCTGGGGAACATCGATAAAGATCACCCTCAGGTCGGCGTTGGCCGGGGGAAGGGGCAAGGAGGGACGCGGATCGGGGCCCCGGGCCCAGGTGTTGAAAAAGTGGCTGACCTTCCGGGCGGCCGTCCTCAGGGTCAGGTTCCCGCTGAGGATGATATGGGTCCGGTTGGCAAAATAATGCGTCTGGAAGAACTGGACAACGTCGGCCCGCTTGATGTTCTTGATGGCGTCCTTGTTATAGTATCCACTGAGGTAGGCATGATTGCGGAAGAGCGCGCGCAGCAGCTGGCGCTTGGCCAGGAAGGCGGGGTCCTTTTCTTTTTCGAAAAGATCATAATAGATGTTGTAGCGGACGATGCCCAGTTCGACTTCGCTGAAGGCAGGCCTGAGGATGATCTGCCTGAGGAGGTCCAGGGCTTGGTCCAGGTATTCTTCCAGAAACTGAAAGGTAAAGACCGTCGAATCCAGGCGCGTGTTGATTGAGAAGCGTCCACCCAGGGATTCGATCCGCTCGACGATGTCGGCGGCCGAGAGCTCGAGGGTGCCGCGCACTAGCATGTTGGCGGTGAAGCCGGCGACTCCAGGGAGGTTCTGCGGGGAATCGGCCTCGCCGGCTTGGACGATGAGCTGAATGTTGATGAAGGGCTGGCCTTCGCGATAGACCGTGGACAAGGTCAGTCCGTTCGATAAGATGAATGTTTCGACGTTCGGCAGACGGAGCTCGGGAGTCGGGTCGGGCGGCGGAGGAACACGGCGAAATCGCTCTTGGGAGAATCCTTGGGAAGCAAGGGGGAGGAGGATGAGAAGGGTGGCCGAGAGTCCGATGAGTCTTCGCCGGGCCGGTTTGCTGTTCATCGCGTGCTGACCGTGGTGATGATAGCGTTTTCGCGGGTGAAATAACGGTTGGCCAATCCGACCAGGAGCTGGGGATTAACCTGGAGGTATTTTCCAAGCTCCGAGGGCAAGTCATTCAGGTCTTTCAGGGTCAAGAACGCGTCGCTCAGGAAAATGGCCTTGTCCAGCGTCGTGGTCAATCGACTGAAGTAGTCCGCTTGGAACAGGTTCTTGGCTTTGAGCAGCTCATCGTTTCCGATGTAGCTCGACTTCACCTTCTGCAGTTCGGAAAAGATTGCCTTGAGGCTCCGATCGAGCAGGATCTCGTTGGTGTTCGTCGCGAAGAGGCGATAGGACAGAAGACCGCTGCGCCGCTCAAGGCCTCCTTTCATCGACAGGACCAGGCGCTCCTTCAGCCATAGCCGCTTGTAAAGACGCGAGCTCTGGCCCCGAAAAAGGACGTAATCAAGGATGGTCAGGGCGTAGCGATCATCGGGGCTGGAGATGGGGATGCGGAAGCCCAGCCAGAAGCCAGGGACCGGAGCCCGGCGCTCGTAATAGGTTTCGGCGATGGAGACTCTGTCGTACTTTTGCGGCGGCAGAGGCTGCGGCGTCTCCCGGCCTCGGGGGATGGTCTCGAAGTAACGAGAAATGAGCTCCCGGACCCTGACCTTATTGATGTTCCCGCAGACGCAGAGAACGGCGTTGTCGGGAACGTAGTAGGAAGCGCAGAAACCCCGGACGTCCTCCTCGGTGATGTCCTTCAGGCCTGTCGCCAGTCCAAAAGGAGGATGGCCCAGGGCCAGGTCGGGATAGAGGAGGCGGTCGAATGAGAGAGTGGCGTTGGCGTACGGGTCCTGCAGGGTCCTTCGTCGGAAGTCCTCGATAAGCGAGGCCTTGGACGATTCGACCTTGGCCGGCGCGAGCTGGAGCGACCTCATCCGGTCGGATTCCAGCCAAAGCACCAGGGCCAGGTGGTTGGAGGGGACCGTCTGGTAGTACGTCGTGCGGTCCTCTTCGACCGAGGCGCTGAATTCACCCCCCACCCGGTTGATGAAACCAATGTGCTGCATCTCATTAACGTTGGCCGAGCCGAGGAACATCAGGTTTTCGAGAAGGTAAGCCAGCCCGGCCTTGCCCGGCGGGTCATCGGCTGACCCGACACGGTAGGTTACGGCCACGGACACGAGGGGCAGGGAATAGTCCTCGGCCAGGATGACCTGCAGTCCGTTCTTGAGCTTGTAGTGAGTGGTCGGGAGAAGGACGCGGTCCGTTTGACCCGAAGCGGGACTGGGGAGCACGGCCAAGCCAATGACCGCCGCGGCCAGGAGGCAAAGAAGGACCTTCGCTTTGGCGGGAATGAGCCGTGTCAGGGGGATCATGATCTCGGTCCACAAAAAATAGCACAAACAGAGAGGGAAATACAAATAGGCCCGGGGGAAAGGGCCAGCTCTTCTCGCCGGGCGGCTCCCCAAGGGCATGATTTCCCGAAAATAGTGTGGCGGCCGACGGAAATCATTGCAATGGACTGAAGTTTGTGGTATTAAACTTCGTTCCCGCAGTCGCTTTTTCAAGGAGGCGCCCAATGAGCAAGGCCGGCAAGCATTTTATCACCTCGGAATCCGTGACCGAGGGACATCCGGATAAGATCTGCGACCAGATCTCGGACAGCATTCTCGATGATCTTCTCCGCCAGGACCCCCACAGCCGTGTGGCCTGCGAATCCCTGGCCACGACGGGCATGGTCCTCATCGCCGGCGAGATCACCACCAAAGCCTATTGCGATTTTCAAAAGGTCGTCCGGAAGACCATCCATGATATCGGCTACACTCGGGCCAAGTATGGGTTCGATTATGAAACCTGCAGCGTCATTTCGTCCATTCACGAGCAGTCGCCCGACATCGCCCTGGGCGTCGACGAAACCGATGAGCATGAACAGGGCGCGGGAGACCAGGGCTTGATGTACGGCTATGCCTGTAGTGAATGCGACGAGCTCATGCCCTTGCCCATCATGCTGGCCCACAAGCTCGTCCGCCGCCTGAGCCACGTCCGGCGGGAGAAGATCCTGCCCTTCCTTAGGCCGGACGGGAAATCCCAGGTGACGATCGAATACGAGGGTCACACGCCCCGCCGAGTGGAGGCGGTGGTTATCGCCGCCCAGCATGACCATCTCGTGGCCCTGGAGGACCTCCGGCACGAGATCCGCAAGCAGGTCATTAACCACGTCATCCCGGCGGCGATGATCGATAAGAATACCAAGTTCTTCATCAACGGGACCGGCCGGTTCGAACAGGGCGGCCCCAAGGCCGACACGGGCCTGACCGGGCGGAAGATCATCGTCGATACCTACGGCGGAGTGGGCCGGCACGGAGGAGGATGCTTCTCCGGCAAGGACCCCTCCAAGGTGGACCGTTCCGGGTCTTACATGGCCCGCCATGTGGCCAAGAATATCGTCGCGGCCAAGATCGCGGAAAAGGTCGAGGTCCAGCTGGCCTACGCCATCGGAATCGCTCAACCGGTGTCGGTCATGATCGATACTTTCGGGACGTCAAGGATCGCCGAGGACAAGATCAAGGACATCGTCCGGGCCCATTTTGACCTGACCCCCAAGGGCATGATCCGTTCGCTGAACCTGCTCCGTCCCATCTATCGTCAAACGGCCGTCTACGGCCATTTCGGCCGGGACGAGGAGGATTTCACCTGGGAGCGAACGGACAAGGCCGGTCTTCTGCGGAAGGCGGCCGGTCTGTAGGCGCTCGGCGTCGACCGCGCATGCCGTCGGGAATCCGGCCGCGGCTTCCCATTGAAGGAGACACAGTCATGAAATACGACATCAAGGATTTGAAGCTGGCCGAGGTCGGTCAGCGCCGCATGGAATGGGCTTCGCGGTTCATGCCCGTTCTGCGATCCATCCGGGAGCAGTTCGCCAAGGACAAGCCCCTGCGCGGCGTTCGCATTGCCTGCTGCCTGCACGTGACCACCGAAACCGGGAACCTCATGGTCACTCTTCAAAAGGGCGGGGCCGAGGTGGCCCTGACCGCCTCCAACCCGCTCAGCACCCAGGACGAGCTGGCCGCGGCACTGGTGAAATATCATCACATTCCGGTGTTCGCCATCAAGGGCGAGAACAACGCCACGTACTACCGCCACATCGACCAGGCGCTTTCGATCGGGCCGAACCTGACCATGGACGACGGCGCCGACCTGGTTAGCACGGTCCACCGGAAAAAGACCTCGCTCCTGAAGAATATCATCGGCGGGACCGAAGAAACGACGACGGGGGTCATTCGTCTCCGCAGCATGTCCGCCGGCCGGTTCCTGTACTATCCCATCATCGCCGTCAACGACGCCAAGACCAAGCATTTCTTCGATAACCGCTACGGCACGGGTCAGAGCACTTTGGACGGCATTCTTAGGGCGACCAACGTCCTGCTGGCCGGGATGAATTTTGTCGTGGCCGGCTACGGCTGGTGCGGCCGGGGCCTGGCCGTCCGGGCCAAGGGTGCCGGGTCCAAGGTCATCATCTGCGAGGTCGACCCCCTCAAGGCCCTGGAAGCGGTCATGGACGGCTTTTCGGTCATGCCCATGGGGGAGGCGGCGACCTTGGGCGATATCTTTGTCACTGTCACCGGCAACAAGAACGTCATCACCCGGCGGCATTTCAGCCGGATGAAGGACGGGGCGATCGTGGCCAATTCGGGTCACTTCAACGTGGAGATCGACATCCCAGGCCTCAAGGCGATGTCCAAGAGTTGCCGGCTTGTCCGGCCCTTCGTCGAGGAATATACTCTCCGGGGCGGCCGCAAGATCCATCTCCTGGGCGAGGGGCGTCTGATCAACCTGACCGCGGCCGAGGGGCACCCGGCCATGGTCATGGACATGAGCTTTGCCAACCAAGCCCTGTGTGCGGCCTATCTGGTCAAGTTCGGGAAGAAGCTGGAAAAGAAGGTCTACGGCGTGCCGGTCAAGATCGACGAGCAAATCGCCAAGCTCAAGCTCCGCTCCATGGGCGTGTCCATTGACGCCCTGACCCCCGAGCAAAAACGGTACTTGGTCGAATGGCAGGAAGGGACATGAGGACGGCCGACGGGGCGACCTTTCCTTCGCCTATTCTTTGAATTTCCGACGATACTCGGCGGCCTTGGCCCTGAGGTCCGGGTCCGTCGTCTTGTTGAGGATCAAGCCGAAGATGTCGTTGGCCTGGGCTTTGTCTCCGGAATCGAAATAAGCGACGGCCAGGTTGAACTGGAAATTCATATCATCCGGAATGATCCGGACCGCTTGGATGAACGCGGTGATGGCGTCTGGGAGAAGGTTCATCTTAGTGAAGATCATGCCCTTCAGGTTATAGGCCATGGCGAACCGGCCGTTGACCTGGGAGGACTTTTGGACGTAGCTCAGAGCATCGTCGAACTTGCCCAGGGCATAGGACATGCGGGCCAGGTTGTAATAGGGCAGCTCCTTGGTCGGGTAGGATTCGTCGACCAGAGCTTTCTTGTATTCTTCCTCGGCCAGGGAGGCAAGGCCCTGGGATTCATAGACACTGCCGAGGTTGTTGCGGGCCTCCGAGAATGTGGGGTCGATCTCCAGGCATTTCTGGAAGGAACGGGTCGCGCCGGGCAGGTCGCCTTTCATGATCAAGGCCAGACCCCGGGCGTTCCAAGCCAAGTGGTATTTGGGGTTGAGGGCGATCGCTTTGTCGAAATAGCTCACGGCCTGGTCCATGGCCCCGGGGCCGGGCGTCGGGTTGTTCAGGTAGGTCAAGCCCAAGTTGTATTGGAAGCGCGGGTCCTTGGCTCTCTGGGAGTCGAGCTTGGTCTGAGTGGAGGCGCAGTAAGCGAGGGCCAGACATAGGGCGGCGACGGTCAAGATCTTGATTCTCATGAGTTTTCCTTTCCCATCATTCCCCTTTGAGTTTGCGGGACATCAGATCGATGATGGCCTGTCGGGGGTCCTTGTTCTCGTACAGGACCCGGTAGATTTGTTCGCAGATCGGCATTTCGATGGCGCACCGCCGGGCGAGTCTGTGGATGGACCGGGTCGTCGCGACGCCTTCGGCCACCATCTGCGATTCGGCGATGATGTCCCGAAGGGGCTTGCCCAGACCCAGCTCGTGGCCCACATGCCGGTTTCGGCTCAGCTCTCCCGTGCAAGTGAGGATCAGGTCCCCGATCCCGGCCAGGCCGAAAAAGGTTTCCCGGCGGGCCCCCAGCCGCAAGCCGAGCCGGGTAATCTCGGCTAGGCCCCGGGTGATGAGCGAGGCCTTGGCGTTGTTCCCGGAGCCGAGCGCGTCGGAGATACCCGCGGCGATGGCGATGACGTTTTTAGCCGCCCCGGCAAGCTCGACCCCAGCCACATCCCCGCAGGTGTAGACGCGGAAGGTCGGCCCCGAGAGAAGACCCTGAACCCGGGCGGCATAAGACCGCCGGGAGCTGGCCGCGACCACGGCGGTCGGGAGTCCCTGAGCGACCTCTTTGGCGAAGCTGGGCCCGGAGAGAACGGCGATATGGCGGTTCTTGAGCTGGGAGAGGGTCTCAGCCAGAACCTGGCTCATGCGCTTCAGAGTCCTCTCTTCCAGGCCTTTGGTCAGACTCACCACCAGGCAGTCCTTGTTCACGGCCGGCGACACTTGCGAGTAAACCTGGCGGCAGTAATGCGACGGGACGGCGATAAAGATCACCGAAGCGCCGCGGGCCGCCTCCAGGATGTCGGCGCAAAAGGTCACGGAGGGAGGGAAGGAGAAGCCCGGAAGAAAGACACGATTGACTCGCTGACGGCAAGCTTCTTCGAGAATCTCGGGCTCGCGGATCCAGAGGCGGACCGGGACATCCCGGCGGCTGAGATGGATGGCCAGAGCCGAGCCCCAGCTCCCTCCGCCGATGATGGCGACATTCATGACTCGACCCCTTCGTTCTTGTGTCCGAGCTTTCGCTCGCGTCCCGTGATGAGGCGCTCGATGTTTCCGGCGTGACGAAAGACGACGATCAAGGCGATGACCGCCGAGCCGTAGAAAACTAGCGTGCCGCGGAGGAGGAACAGCGACCAGACCGGGAATGAGAACGCGGCCAGGAGCGAACCGAGGGAAACAAAGCGGGTCAGGGCGATCACGGCCGCGAAGACGGCCAGGCTCAGCAGCGCCCCGGGAAAACTGAAAAAGAGAAAAGCGCCCATGGCCGTAGCCACGCCCTTGCCGCCCCGGAAACCGATGTAGACCGGAAAGCAATGGCCGAGCACCGCCAGGGCCGCCGCGGCCAATGAGAGACGCATGTCTCCGAACCAACGCATGGCCAGGTAGGCCGGCAGAAACCCTTTGAGGACATCGACGATGATGACGGGCAGGGCATAAAAGATGCCGGTCAGCCTGAAGACATTCGTCGCTCCGGTGCTTCCGCTGCCGAACTGACGGACGTCCTTGTGTTCCTTCAGCCGCACCATGAGATAGCCGGTGGGGAGAGCGCCCGCGAGATAGCTGGCCAAAAGAAACAGGACCTTGGTCATCATTTGAGGGGAAACTCCCGGAGGATGCTGTATTCCGCGCCCGAAGGTCTGAGGCGGCTCTGGAAGAAGGCGATGCGCCGGACGGTCATCTCCCCGAAGAGCGCCTCGCGCGATTTCTCGAATTCCAGGATAACTCGGCCGATGCCCGAGGGAGACTTGACCCGTCCCAGGGTGAGATGGGGCCGGAAGGGGCGCGCCTCCCGCTCAAAGCCCAGTCTCTCGCAGCCGCTCTCCATATCCTCCTGGAGGAGTCCCAAAGCCGGGGCCGCCTCGACGCCCACCCACAGGACTCGAGGGCTCTTCGAGCCGGGAGGGAAGGAGCCTGTTCCCCGGCAGGTCAGGGGCATCGGATCATACTTCATCGAGACGGCTTGAAGCAGTTCCTCCATGGCGGTGGCCCGCTTGTCATCGATTTCTCCCAGGAACTTCAGGGTGAGATGCATCGACTCCGACGAAACCCATTTGACATCGCCACCGAGCGAGGTCATGCGGCCGACAAGCTCAGCCAGACTGGCCTTGATCTCGGGACTCAGGTCGAGGGCGATGAAAGTCCGCATCAACGGCGCCTAATCTTTTTTTTCTCCGCTCTGGAGCAGGGCCCGACGGAGCATGTCCAATGCCCTTTGGCTGGCCTGAAACTTGACCTGCTCGCGATTGCCCAGGAACTGGTTCTTGACCACTTCGGCGCTTTGCTCTCCGGCGAGCGCCGTGAAGACGAGCCCAACCGGTTTCTCTTCCGTGCCGCCGGACGGCCCGGCGATTCCGGTGACGGCGAGTCCGTAGTTTGTCCTCGCTCTGGCCCGGATCGCCGAGGCCATGGCCTTGGCGACTTGGGGGCTCACCGCGCCGAACTTTCGAAGGTGATCGGCAGGCACCTGAAGCTCATCCGTTTTGGAGGCGTTGCTGTAGGTGATGATCCCTTCCAGAAAATAGTCGGAACTCCCGGCGACATTGGTCAGGCGATGGCTCAGGAGCCCGCCCGTGCACGATTCGGCCGTGGCCACGGTCTTGCCCCGCGCCCGGAGGAGTTTGCCGACAACGACCTCCATCTCCTCGCCCGACGCCGAGAACACGTTGTCTTGGAGCTTGCTCAGGAAGGCGGACGCGACCTTCGACAGGCTTTCCTCGGCCATCTCCTCGGTTTGGAAGGAAAAGGAGCTCAGGTGGATCTCGAGCTGTCCCGGCGAAGCCAGGGTCGTGACCTCGACGCTGCCGTCCCGCGGATAGACGTCCTTGATGAGATCCTCCATCTGGGATTCGGTCACCCCCGTCACTTTCAGGACGCGGCGGCTGCGGTAGCCCGCCCGGAACTGCTGGAAGCGGGGCCAGACCTGGTTATCGAACATCGGCCTAACTTCGTGGGGCGGGCCGGGCAGGGCGACGATGATGTTCTTACCGGTGTTAAGCCATAGTCCGGCGGCCGTTCCAAAGTCGTTGGGCAGGATCTCCGCGCCCTCGGGGATGAGGGCCTGCTTCTTGTTCGATTCCGGCATGGGCACGCCTCGGCGGACGAAGCGTTCCTCGATCTTGTGGAGCAAGTCGTCGTTGAGGACGAGTTTTCGGCTGAGGACCTCGGCCAGGACCTCCCGGGTGCGGTCGTCCTCCGTGGGACCGAGGCCGCCCGTGACGATGATGAGGTCGGATTGAGCCAGGGCGATCTTGAACTGGAGAAACAGCGCGTCGTGATCATCCGAGGAGATGTTTTTCGTCATGACCTTCAGGCCGATGTCGTTCAGCCTTTGGGTCAGATAGAGGGAATCTGTGTCCTGGAAATAGGGTGTCAGGAGCTCGGATCCCACGGCCATGATTTGAACTCGTTTCATATGAGCCTCGCTCCCCCCGCAAGGATGAAAATGCGGAGGATGATCGCGCTATAAAGGGCCGCGGCCATATCGTCGGCCATGATGCCCCAGCCGCCGGGCAGTTTCTCCAGGCGATGGATGGGAAAGGGCTTGAAAATATCGAAGATCCGGAAGAGAACAAACCCGGCCAAGAGGCACGCCCAGGTCGCGGGGACAAGAAACAGAGTGGCCAGCTGACCGCAAACTTCATCGACGACGACGACCCCCGGATCGCGCTCCCCGAGGACGCGGGCATGGGTCGAGGCGGCCGGAACGGAAATGACGAGCACGGCCAGGACCAGGCCGGCGTAGAGTGGACCGGGCAGGGGATTGAGCAGGAATTTATAGAGGATTACGGCGGCCAGGCTGGCCAGGCTCCCCGGGGCGACCGGGAAGTACCCGAGGCCGAAGAAGGTAGCGATGATTTTCGCCGCGGCTTTCATTCAACAAGATTCCCTCGCAAATCATACACGCCTGCGCGGCTAATTTCAACTTGATGGACGCCCTGGAGGAGGCCGGACACCGGCCGAGCGGCCCGGACCTTGACGATTCCGTCGACCTCCGGCGCCTGGAAGAGGGTTCGCCCGAAAGCCAGGAAAGGGTCTTCGGCGGATGGGCCGTCGAGAAGAACGTCCAGCGTTCGCCCCTTGTATTCCTGATTACGGCTTCGCGATATCTCCGCCTGCAGTTCCATGAGGCGGGCCCGGCGGCTCGCCTTGACCCGCTCGGTCACGGTATCTCCCAACCGAAAGGCTGGCGTGCCCTCCTCGCGGGAATAGATAAAAACACCCAGATGATCGAAGGCGGCTAGGCGCACGAACTCCGCAAGCCGCTTGAATTCAGTACGTCCCTCGCCCGGGAAGCCCACAATGACCGAAGTGCGGAGGGCGATGGAGGGAACCGCCCGCCGTATCTTGTCTATGAGCCGAAGCGCCCTGAGTCCGTGGATGCCTCGGCCCATCAGGCGGAGGATTCGCGGGTCGGCATGCTGGAACGGAATATCAAGATAGGGACAGACTTTCTTCTCCCCGAGGACCTCGAGCAGGGATGCCCCGACCTCCTCCGGATATCCGTAGAGAAGACGGATCCAGGCCAGGCCCGGAACCCCGACCAGGGCCCGGACGAGATGGGTCAACCCGTCTCTCAGGCCGAGGTCGCGGCCATAGTAGGTCGTGTCCTGCGAAATAATGTTGATCTCCTTGACGCCCTGCCGGGCAAGCTCCCTGGCCTCCTCGACCACCGAGGAGAGCGGTCGCGACCGATAAGGCCCCTTGATGAGAGGGATCGAGCAGAAGGCGCATTTATGCGAACAGCCTTCTGAGATCTTGACATATGCCCAGGCGCGGGGAGTGGAGACGATGCGCGGCGTGAGGTGCGAGTAAAGGAAGGTAGGCCGGGGCTTGAAAACGCTCTTCCCCCGAAGGGCTTGGACGATCATGTCGAACTGGCCGACGCCCAGCCAATCATCAACACCCGGGAAGGCCCGGGCTAGCGCTTCTCGGCTCTTCTCGACGTAGCATCCCGCCACTACGATCCGCTTGGCCGGGTCCTTGACTTTGAGACGGAGAAGAGAGCGGATGGCCGCTTCAGCCTCGCGTCGGGCCGGCTGGATGAACCCGCACGTGTTGAGGACGATGACGTCGGCCTTCTCGGGCCGACCGACGAAAGCATAACCCGCCTTCCTGAGAAGGCCGAGCATGACTTCGCTGTCCACCAGGTTCTTGGCACAGCCGAGACTGATCAGCGCGACGCTTTGACTCATGCTTGGGGAGAAGCGCCTCCGGGCGACGCGCCCTAGGGATAGATTCGATACAAAAGGCGGGGGAAGGGGATGGTTTCCCGGATGTGGGCTGCCTTGCATATCCAGGCGACCATGCGCTCGATCCCCATCCCGAAGCCGGCATGGGGAACCGAGCCGTAGCGCCTGAGGTCCGTGTACCATGCATAGGATTCGCTGGGCAGGTTGAATTCCCGGATTCGCCGCTCCAGAAGCTCCGGGTCGTGGATCCTTTGCCCGCCGCCGATGATCTCGCCGTAGCCTTCCGAGGCCATAAAATCGACGCCCAGGACGAGGTCGGGCCGGTCCGGGGCCGGCTGCATGTAAAAAGCCTTGATGGCGGCCGGAAAATGCGTCACGCATACGGGCAGATCATAGATCTCCGAGAGCAGGGCCTCTTCGGGCGCGCCGAAATCATCGCCGGGAGCGATGGCCGAGCCCTTGGCCCGGAGCTCTTCGATCGCTTTCTCATAGGTCAGGCGGAGGAACGGTTTTTTTATCCTTTCGAGAGGAGCGGGGTCGCGCTCGAGCGTCTCAAGGTCCGGCCGGCGCCCGGTCAGGACCCGTTCCAGGATGAACAGGACAAGGTCCTCACCGAGTTCGGTGATGTCCTCGAGCGTGGCGAAGGCAACTTCAGGCTCGACCATCCAGAATTCGATCAGGTGTTTGCGCGTCTTGGATTTTTCGGCGCGGAAGGTCGGGCCGAAACAGTAGACCTTGCCGAAGGCCATGGCCGTAGCTTCATTGTAAAGCTGGCCGCTCTGGCTGAGGTAGGCCTTCTGGTCGAAGTACTGCGTTTCGAAAAGGGTTGTCGTGCCCTCGCAGGCGCTGGGGGTCAGGATGGGCGTGTCCATGACCCGGAAACCCCGATCGTCGAAAAAATTGCGAACGGCCCGGATGACTTCGGCTCGAACCTGAAGAATGGCGTGCTGTTTCTGCGAGCGCAGCCAGAGATGGCGGTGGGACATGAGAAAGGGCGTGCTGTGCTCCTTGGGCGTGATCGGATAGTCCTGGGCGATCTGGAGAATCTCAAGCTCCTCGATGGTCATCTCGACACCGCCGGGAGCGCGCTTCTCCTCCCGGACCGGGCCGCGGACGATGACCGAGGATTCCTGGGTAAGCCGGTCGAACGCGGCGAACAGGGGATGGTCCTTTTCAGAGCTGAAGATCGTGGCCTGGACGATGCCCGTTCCGTCACGGATGAGGAGAAAGCGAACCTTGCCGCTCGAACGCTTGTTGTACACCCAGCCGCGGACCTCGACGGACTCACCCTTGCGGCCGCCGATGTCCTCGATGTAAACCCATTTCATGGTGTCCGAATTATAGAGAATATGGAAGGTGAGGTCAAACAAAAAGGATGGCGCGGGCACGAGGAAAAAAAGGGGGCCGGAGGCGAGTCGCGAAACCAGCAGGTCGCCCTCCGGGCGGTCACGGCTTCAACGACGGCGCATCCGAGACTTCCTGCTTCTCGATGAGCGCGGGGGACGAGCCCGCCGCGAAAAAAGCCATGAGAACCCAGAACACGGAGATCTGCATCGTTGTGGAAACCTGGTTCATGACCGTTGAGAGGATAAAAATGAGAAGAAGGGAAAAGGCCAGCGTTGGAGCCGGAGGGCCGATAGAGGCGTGGAAAGCCTTCCAGAGCCCTAAAAAGAGCAGGACCAGAAAAGCAAGGTGGATTCCCAGAGCGACAAGACCCCAATCGTGCAGAATCGAGAGCCATGTCGAAGAGATGTAGAAGATTCGCCGGAACTCATGGCCGATCGACAGGGATTCCGTCCCTCGGCCGATGATCGGGCTCAGACGCCAATCCTCGAGGGCCGTCTTGGCCGTCCAGACGCGATTCATCAGGGTGCGGGTCGGTCCGTTGCCCAATCCTGCTTTGCGTGAAAAATCCATATGGTCCAGTTGCGGCCCTGGCTTCCAGTAAAGGTCAAGTCCGGGTTCGCCGTATTCTCCCAGAGTCTTCCCTTGAGGGACGGGCCCGAGGCGCGCCGGCATCCGGGTCGTGACCCAATACACGAGGCCTGCAGAGGCGGCGATGACCGCGAGTCCGACAAGCGCGGGTTTGGAGCGGCGTCCCTGAAAGGCAAAGGCCGCGACGAGGATGATCCCGAACGCGGCGCAAATCCAGGCCGAGCGGGTCATGCTCGTCAAGACGCAGGCCGTAGCGGGGACGAGCGCGGCGGCATGCGGCCAAGACCTAAAGCCGAAACGGCCCTCGGGGGAGGTCAGCCGCACCAGGGCGATGATCAGGATGAGAACGGCCGTCGAGCCCAGGATGTTGGGAGTGATGAACGTGCCGCGGAGCCAGAGAGTTCCCGCTTCCGCGCGGACCATTCCCAGGTCGATTCCCCTCAAGAACAGGACGAGGCCGATGGTCGAGAAGCTCAACGCCAGGCTTCCCGCCGCATAGAAGATATCCCAGGCGGCCGCGAGCCTCTCCTTTTGGCGAAAATAGTGGACGAGGGTGGTAAAGGCAAGCAAGTAGGGGACGTAGATCAGCGTCTTTTTTAGGCTGAGCAATGGGTCAGGGGAAATAAGGGCTGAGGAGATCAGCATGAAGGGGAAAAGGGCCAGCACGAGACCGGTCTTGGCCTCGAGGGCAAAGGTCTCTCTTTTTTCCCAAACGTCCAGGGCAAAATTGAGGACCAAGGCTAGGCAGGCAATGGACTCCCATCGGAGGGTGAATCCGCCGAGCCTCCAATAGATACGGGAAAAGAAGAGGGCGACGATAAGGAAGATGACCGCCGGAGGGAGACTGCGCCGGCGGCGATAGAAGGCCAGGGACAGCGCAGCGACGAAAACGGCAAAGATGATCTTCGGAAACATGCGGTTCCTCCTCTAGGTCCTCGTCTTTCCGTCCGGAGTCACTCCGGCGCGCTCTCTCGAGCCGGCCCTAAGGGCGCCGGCCAACCCGGCCCAATCGGATTTGTAGGGGATAAGCATATCTCTCAGAGAAGTGCCGGTCGTATTCCTGTAAATAAAGATCATCGCCCCGGTGGCAAGGAGGTAGGCCGCGGTCGAGGCCAAGGCCGCCCCGGCAATGCCCATTCTGGGGACCAGAAGGAAGTCCGCGGCGATCATGATTAGGAAGGCAAGGATCGAGGTCAGGCTGTACTTCTGGGGGTAACCTTGGGCCATGAGGCCATAGGCAAAGATCTTCCAAAAAGAAAAAGCGATGAAACCCGGAACGAGGATCAGGAACGGTCGAGCCGAAGGCAGGAACGCCCTCCCAAAAAGGAAAAGAATGATCGGCCTGCGCAGGACAATGATGACCAGGAACAGAACCGTCACCAGAAGCATAACAACGCGGCCGACCTTGGCCGTTAGGCTGCGCGCCTCGGCGGGGGAAAGGGATGCCACTTTCGGCATGAGCACGACCGTCAGGGCTTCGGGGAGCTTCCAGACGGACTCAGCCATGTTCACGGCGCAGGCATAAAGCCCCACGGCGGCGGGACCGGCAAAAAAGCTGACAACAAAAAAATCGGCCCTATAATTCAGCATTTCCATGATTGTTCCCACATGAGACTTCAGACCGAAGTTCAGGAGGCGGGCCGCAAGCGGCCGATCCAGATTGCGCTCACTCCAGATATCATGCTTGTTGATCCAAGCCAGGGAGACCAGCACGGGGACGAGCACCGCTAGCGACCAGGCGACGACGGCGCCTTTGACCGCGCCTCTCAGCACGACGACGAACAGAACGAAGAACATGATGTTGGCCGATGGAAAAAGAAGCGTCAGAAGATTGCGCAAGTCGATGCGCTGGAAAGCCAGAAAAAGAAAAGGCGCGAGGTCGTAGAGGAAATAAAAAATGCTCATGATGCACATCACGGCCAGCCCGATTGAAGGAATTCCATTAAAAACGGCTTTTCTTTGCCAAAAAACGATCGCGGCGCTGAACAGGGAGACTCCCGTTCCAATGGCAAGGGTCAGGGCTAGGCCGTGGAAGATGAGCCGCGTCCGGCGCACCCGGGAGGCGTGGAAGATGAGGGAATTCCCGATGCCCGACCTTCCGAAGACGACGGTCAGAACCGGGATGAGGATGAGAAGCGAAAGCATCCCCTTGCCCTCGGGCCCGAGGAATCTGACGGTCAGGACGGTCATGACGACATTCATGCACGTCACGAGGAGCTGAACAGCGTAGGTCCGCAGCGAATGGGAGACGAATCGGTCCCTTTCTTCTTCTCGATCTGTGCCGGCTCTCATTGCGATCTCATCCGAATCCCCATAGGTATATACTACAGCCTCAGCGACTTTTCCACTTTCGCGTTTGATTTCAGCGGTTGACTATGCTAACAATCTACTGGCAATTTTGGGCATACGGAGGATCCGGTTGGGCGATGCCTAAATCCGGGACAGGCCCGCCCCATGCCCTGGAGATGTACGGCTCGCGATCGGACATCATGCGAATCGGGATAGATTTTCATTCTGCTGAGCGGGAAGGGACCGGCAACTGTTCTTACATCAGAAACCTCGTCGAATCCTTGCTGGCTCTCGATCGAGAGAATGACTACATTCTTTATGTTTCCGACGGGAATCATCCCTATCTTCGCCGGTTCGAGGGCCGCCCGCGCCTTCGTCTGCATCCCCTGGGCACGCGTCTCGCCCTCGGTCGTTGGCTTTCCCTCGGCCGCCGGGCCCAACGGGATGGGGTCGACGTTCTTCATGTTCAATACGTCGCCCCGCTCTTTTTTAGGGGACGGCTCATTGTCTCCGTCCATGACCTGGCCTTTTGCGATCATCCCGAATTCTTCCCCGCGCGGCTGAGGGTCTATCTGAAGACGCTGGTCCCTCTCAGCCTTCGAAGGGCCGCGCGCGTTGTGACTCTCTCCGAGTTTTCCCGACGGGCGCTCGTCGGCCGCTACCCCTCTTGCGCAGCAAAGGTCCATATCGTTCCGCTGGCCGCGAGCTTGGGTTTGAGCGGCGGGGGAAACATCGCTCTTGACCGGACCGCCCACGCGGAGATGGGAATCCGGGACAAGTTCATTCTTTACGTGGGGCGGCTTGATGCCCGAAAGAACCTCTCCGCTCTTCTCCGGGCCTTTTCTTTTCTCAAGCGGACGCGCCGCATCCCCCACCAACTTGTCGTCACCGGCCCCAGGGATTTCTGGCCGTCCGAGCTCCAAAGGGAATGGGACACGAACGAATTCAGGTCCGATATCGTCCGGACCGGCGTGGTGGCCGAGGGAACCCTGGCAGCGCTCTATTCTTCCGCCGACGTCCTCGTTTATCCCTCGCTCTATGAGGGGTTCGGCCTTCCGGTGCTGGAGGCCATGGCCTGCGGCTGTCCGGTCGTGTGTACAAACACTTCCTCCCTCCCGGAAGTCGTGGGAGACGCCGGCCTGCTCGTTTCGGCCGGTTCGACCGATGCGCTGGCGGAGGCTATCCTGCGGGTCATCTCGGACGAGCGCCTGCGCGCGGACCTGAAAAAGAAAGGACGGGAACGGGCCCGAAGGTTTTCCTGGGCGGAAACGGCGAAAAAAACGCTGGCCGTTTACCGCCAAGCCGCGAGCTCGCTCGACTAGATCACGACCATGGACGTCAAGGGACTGAGGGTTGCGATCATCGGATCGAGAGGCTACCCCTGCGTCTACAGCGGGTATGAGACTTTCGTCGGGGAGCTGGCCGAACGCCTGGTCCAAGCCGGGCTTGAGGTCACGGTCTATAACCATCGCAGCTTATTCTCCTCCCGCCCCAGGTCCCTAAACGGCATCAACCTCGTTTACCTCCCGACGATCGAGCGCAAGACGCTCAGTCAGTTCGTCCATTCTCTGCAGGCGGCGATCCACTCGGCCTGCCGGCCTTTCGATATCGTTCTGGCCGTCAACTCGGCCAACGGGCCGTTCGGGGTGATCTTCCGGCTGTTTGGCAAGCGTTCGGCCATCAACGTCGACGGCCTGGAATGGCGGCGGCCAAAATGGAGGGGCCTGGGCGCCCGCTATTTTCACTGGGCGGCAGGCATGGCCGCGCGGTTCTACGATGTCATCATCGCCGATTGCCGGGGCATGCGCGACGTCTACCGCCGAGAATTCGGAGTCGATTCCGCCGTGATCGCCTACGGGGCGTATGTTCGCTCTTCGAAAGAGCCGAACCGGATCCGCCGATGGAACCTCAGGAGCCGCGAGTATTATCTCATCGTCGGCCGGCTCATCCCGGACAATAATGCCGACCTCTTGATCAGAGAATTTCTGGCGACGGAGTCTCGGCGGAAGCTGGTCGTGGTCGGGGACGTTCCCTACCGCGACGCCTACGCCCGCCGGCTCAAGCAGTTGGATAGTTCCAGGCTGGTGTTCACCGGATACGTCCGCGACCAAGATGAGCTGGCCGAGCTCTATCAGCACTCCTATGCTTATCTCCATGGCCACGAGTTCGGCGGCACCAACCCGACCCTGCTCACTGCCTTGGGCTGCGGATGCGCCGTTTGTGCGCTCGATACGGTCTTTAGCCGGGAGGTTCTCGAGGAGGGGAAATACGGCCTGCTATTTTCCAAGAGGAGGGGAGACCTGAGGGCGACACTGAGCTGGATGGAAAGATCTCCGAAGTTCTTGGAGGGGATGAGGTCCAGAAGTCCGCAACGGATCGTGGAGCGCTATACATGGGGGATAGTGGCGACTCAGTATCTTCGCCTTTTTCAAAAGATGCTCGAACCCCAGCGGACTGACAATGAGTAAATTCGGAAGGAACGCCCCTCCGCGTTCGCCGGCGCTGTCCGTAAAAAGGAACCCCCTGGAGGAACGGTCCCGGTTCTTCTTAAAACGAAGTTTCGATCTTTTGGTGTCGATCGGCTTGTTTGTTCTGGTCTTTGTCTGGCTCTGGCCCCTGATCGCTTTGGTGATCAAGCTCGATTCCGCGGGACCGGTCTTTTATGCGCAGGAGCGTTACGGCCATAGGAACAAGCGGATCCTGTGCTATAAGTTCCGTTCCATGGTCAAAGACAGCCGAGACCGCGACGCCAAGGGTCGATATCGGCCCACTGAAGAGAAGGATGAACGCTTGACTCGGGCGGGACGCTTCTTGCGAAAGACGAGCCTGGACGAGCTGCCCCAGTTTTTAAACATCCTGCGGGGGGAGATGTCCATCATCGGGCCGCGGCCCCATCCCGTGCCCATGCATCAAGAGTACAAGGACAAGATTCCTCACTACCTGCTCCGCCATCTGGTTAGACCCGGGCTAACGGGCTGGGCTCAGGTCAACGGTCTGCGAGGGCCGGCTGTGGACTTAGCCCACATGAAGAGGAGGGTCGAATACGATGTCTGGTATATCGAAAACTGGTCCTTCGGGCTCGACTTGAGGATCTTTTTCCTCACTCTCGATCTTCTGATCAAGGGTGACGGCAAGGCGTTTTAGCCTTTTGGCTTTCGGAGCTGGGCGGCCCTTGGCCCCACGCCCGGCCGGCCGATAAAAAATGTTTGCTTGGGGGCCGCAATTGTCCTATTCCTATGACTATGAGTGAGCCCAAGCCGTTTTCTCTGGTCAAGCTCGTGTGCGGGATCATGGCCGCCCAGGATCGGGTTTTTGAACTCTCTCTCGAAAGACTCGGCAAGGTGTTCGGCCCGATCGATGCCCGAAGCCTGCGGCATGACTTCACTCTGACGGAATATTATCGCCGCCAGATGGGCTCCGGGCTCAAGCGAATGTTCGTCAGCTTCGAGCGTCTCATTCGTCCCGAGAGCCTGAGCGAAGTCAAGGTCCGAACGAATGCCCTCGAGTCGGAGATCCAGGGGGAGTTCCCCGGATCCGGGCGTCCGGTCAATCTCGACCCGGGCTATCTCTCCACGGCGGCGCTCATCATGGCCACGACCAAGGACTTCAGCCACAGGATTCCGCTCCAAAACGGGATCTATGCCCACCTCGAGTTCCTCTTTGAGAGGAGGGGAGCCCGGTTCCTTCCCTGGACGTATCCGGACTTCCGGGACGGGCGCTACACCGATTTTTTTCTCGACGTTCGAAGGGTCTATGCCGGACAGCTGGGCCCGAACGCGGCTCATGAAAACAAGGACATCGGATAGGCCTGAGATGTTCAGCCGGCATGCCCAGCGGGCTTGACCGTCCCGGCCCGGAGAATCTCCGACATCCTTCGGATGTAGGTCGGGTCAGTGCCGCAGCAGCCGCCCACGAACCGGGCGCCGTTGGCGACCATCGCCGGAAGGTGGGACACGTAATCCTCGACCCCCTGGGAATAGACGACCCGGTTGTCCTCTGAAACGACCGGTTGGCCGGCGTTGGGCTGGGCGATGATCGGCAATGAGGTGACCGTCCCGAACTCCTTGACCAGGTCGGCCATGTCCGCGCTGTCCAGAGTACAGTTCGCGCCCACGGCCGCCGCTCCGCCGTCCTCGAGGGCCCGGGCGCACTTGGCCACGCTGTCGCCCATCAAGGTGAAAAAGCCGCGCGGCGAGCGATTGAAGGTCATGGTGGCGAACACGGGAAGGTCGGAGGCGTTCTTGGCGGCTTGAAGGGCGCACAGCGCCTCTTGGAGGTTATACATCGTTTCTAGGATCAGGACGTCCACCCCGCCCAGGCTCAAAGCCTTGGCCTGAACGGCAAAGGCTTTGACGAAGTCTGCCGGCTCATATTCGCCCTGCGGTTTAAGTAACTTGCCCGTTGGACCTATGCTCCCGGCCACGAACTTTCCCTCCGGCCGGACCGAAGCGGCCAGGGCGGCCGCGGCATGGTTGAGCTCGTGGCATCTTCCGTCGAGGCCGTGACTCCGCAGCTTGATCGTGCTGCCCCCGAAGGAATTGGTCGAGACCACGTCCGAGCCGGCGGCATAGTAGCTCTCGTGCACCTTTTTGACGACTTCCGGGTATTCCACGTTCCAGGACTCGGGCGATACGCCCAGGGGCAGGCCCCGGCTGATGAGTTCCGAGCCTATGCCTCCGTCAAACAGGACGACGCGTCGGCGGGCCGTTTCGAGGAGCGTGAGCGGGGCCATGGACATCACCTCAGGTTTCAGGCTCGTAGGCCGAGATCTTTCGGAGCTTGTCCACGATCTCCGGCAGGACGCTGAGCACGGCATCGATATCCTCGTCCGTGTTGAATCGTCCGAGAGAGAATCGGATGCAGGATCGGGCGACTTCCGGCCGGAGGCCGATGGCCGTCAGGACGTGGGACACTTCCTCGGATTCCGAGCTACAGGCCGAGCCCGTGGACACGCAGATATCCTTGGTGGCCAGGGACAGGAGTATCGATTCCGCCTCGAGCCCCGGGAAAGCGAAATTCAAAGTATTGACCGTGCGGCGCTCCGGATGGCCGTTGAACTTGACCTTGGGGATCGAGCTCTCGATGCCTTTCTTCAGCTTTGCGGCCAGGCGTTCGATACGGTCCCTGTCTTTTCTGTGCTTGGCTTCGAGCACCCGGACCGCTTCGCCGAAGCCGATGAGTCCATAGGTGTTCTCGGTGCCGGCCCGCAAGCTCCGCTCCTGGTGTCCGCCATGAATGAAGGGCTGAATGTTGGTTCCCTTTCGGATATAGAGGGCGCCCACTCCCTTGGGGCCGTAGACCTTGTGGGCGGAGACCGACAGGAGGTCGACACCCAGCTTGTCCACTTTGAAATCAACCTTGCCGAAGGATTGGACGGCGTCCGTGTGAAACAGCACGCCCCTGTCCCGAGCCAGGGCGGCGACGGCCTCGATGGGCTGGATGGTACCCAGCTCGTTGTTGACGTGCATGATGGAGATGAGCGCCGTCCCGGGTGTCACCGCCTCCTTGAGAAAATCGAGGTCGATGGTGCCCGTCGAATCCACGGGGACATAGGTCACTCGGTAGCCTTTCCTTTCGAGGTAACGGGCCGTCTCGATGATCGCCGGGTGCTCGATGGCCGAGGTGATGAATTCCTTCTTGTCGGGGACAGTGTCGAGCACTCCTAAGATGGCGAAGTTGTCGGCTTCGGTCCCCGACCCCGTGAAAAAGACCTCGGAGCGGGAGGCTCCCAGATAGTTGGCCACGGTCTCCCTCGCCTCTTGGATCATTTCCTTCACCTTCCGGCCGATGGGGTAGAGGGAGGAGGGGTTGCCGAAGTACTCTCTCAGGAACGAGCACATCCGTTCGCTGACCGCCGGGTCCAGCGGGGTTGTGGCGTTGTTATCAAGATAGACCATAATGACCTCTTATCATCGGGACTGCACTCGCGTTCATCCCCTCGAACCGGCTTCGGCCCGCGGCCCTGGGGAGATCCAAATTCAAGAAAACCTCAATCGTTCTAGGCCATTTTCTCCTTGAGGATCTTGACCACCTCCATCCCGGCCCGGTTCTGTCCTTCCTCGGCCGCGGCGCCGATGTGGGGCAGGGCGATGACGTTGGGATGGTCGATCAGGCTGAATTCTTCGGGCGGCTCCTTCTCGAAAACATCCAGGGCTGCGGCCCGGACTTTGCCCGAGTTCAGTGCGTCGAGCAGGGCTTTTTCGTCGACCGTGCCGCCGCGTGAGGCATTGACCAGGATGACGCCGTTCTTCATCTTAGCGAATTCCTTGCCGGAGATCATGTGACGGGACTGGTCTGTCAGGGGGATGTGGAGGGTGATGATGTCCGCCCGGGTCAGGACCTCGTCGAGCGGGACCTGGGTGATCGCCAGGTCGGACTTGACCGGAATGACATCATAGCCGATGACCTTCATTCCGAAGGCGATGGCCCGCTTGGCCACTTCCTGGCCGATCCGGCCCATGCCGATCAGGCCCAGGGTTTTCTGATAGAGCTCCGTTCCCGATAGCGACTTCTTCTCCCATTTGTGGGCCTTCATGGACAGGTTGGCCTTGCCGTGCTGACGGACCGCGGCCAGCATCATGCCGAAGGTGTGCTCAGCCACCGAGATGGACGTAGCGGCCGGGGTATTGGCGACCTTAATGCCCTTTTCCTTGGCTGCGGCAGCGTCGATGTTGTCCAGGCCGATCCCGGCCCGGATGATGAGCTCCAGGTTCTTGCCGGCTTCGATGACCTTGCGGGTGACCTTGGTAGCGCCCCGGACGACGATGACGTTGAAATCGGGGATGGTCTGGACCAGGGCAGCCTCGTCCATGCCCGTCTTGACCGTGACGTCCAGAGTCTTGATCTCTTTAAGCTTTTCTACGGCTTCCTTATCCAAGGAGTCGGCGACGAGGACTTTCTTCATTCCCAATTCTCCTTCAGAACGATTTCGACGGCCTTGACCCCGGCGCCCATTTCGACCGGATGGTTGAGGTCCTTGAGGGTCATCTCCAGGGCCGCGAGGGCCGTCACCATATCAAAACCGCCCATGTAGCCGAGGTGGGCGATCCGGAAGAACTTGCCTTTGTTGGGGTCCTGTGCCCCGGCAATGTAGGCCATGTATTTGCTCTGCATCGTCTTGACCAGCTTCGAGCCGTCGATGCCCGCGGGCGTCTTGACCGCGGTCAGGACATTGCCCGGATTCTTGGCCAGGAGCTCGAGACCGAGGGCCTTGACTCCGGCCCGTACAGCGTCACCCATGATCTGATGATGCTTGAACAGACCCTCGAGGGTCATGGCCTTGATGCGGTTCAAGGCCTTCATCTGCTGCATGATCAGGGAGATCCCGGGTGTCCAGGGCGTGGTCTTGTTCTCCAGGTTCTTTTTGGCCTTCTTAAGGTCAAAATAGAACTTGGGGCATTTCGCCGTCTCGACCATCTTCCAGGCCTTGGGGCTGAGAGCGATGTAGGCCAGACCGGGCGGGATCATGAACGATTTCTGGGACCCGGATAGGAAGACGTCGACTTTCCATTCGTCCATGGGGCAAGGCATGACGCCCATCCCGGAGATGCCGTCCACGACCAGGACGGCGTTCGTCCTGGCCACCACGTCAGCGAAGCCCTTGATGTCATAGACGGCGCCGGTCGAGGTCTCCGAAAGCTGAGTGAATACGGCCTTGGTCTCGGGGTTGGCCTTGAGCTCGGCCTCGAGCTGTTCCTTGGCATAGTCGGCGCCCCATTCGAGGATGATCTCCTTGTAGACGATGCCGTAGGCCTTGCAGATGTTTCCCCACCGCTCACCGAACTTGCCGGCATTGATGGTGATGACCTTGTCGCCGGGGCTCAAGAGGTTGACGACGGACCCTTCCATGGCGCCCGTTCCGGATGAGGTGAAGATGAACACATCCTCTTTGGTGCCGAAGACGTACTTCAGCCCCTCGCTGACCTCCATGAAGATCTTGGAAAACTCCGGCGTTCGGTGATGGATGATGGGCTCGGCCGCGATCGAAAGCACATCTTCAGGAAGCGGCGTCGGACCCGGAGACAAGAGATAGTATTTCTTTATCATATGACTCCTCCTCATTAATTGATATGAGGAAATTTCCCGAGGTATTTACATCCCGGCTCAAGCACTCTCACGTATCGAGCAATACATACCAGAAATACATCCGGCAGTCAATCAAGGTCAGGGCATCACCGGTCACTCATCAGCGGGCGCCGGTTGCGGGCCGCCTGTCACGATTCCCACCCCGTTGAGCACTCGCGACCGGCCTTCCTTCGCGGGCAATGAGTGAGCCGCAATTCCTTATCGTTATTGGGCAATCATGGCCATAGGTCCGCGACCCATCGCCGGCGACCTGCCGCCGGCCGCACAGGACCGATGGCTATAGACCAACGCTGCCCCTTTCAGAGCTCGGTGAGGAGGGCGGTGAGCAGGGCCGTGCGGTCAAGCCAAGAGGGGACGAGGATGTGCTCATTCTCGGCGTGGATCCCATCACCGTCAGGGCCGAGGCCGTCGAGCGTCGGCACCCCGAGGCTGGCGGCGAGCGATGCGTCCGAGCCTCCGCCGGTCTCCCCGGCCTTCAGGCGAAGGCCCAAGCCGGAGGCGATGCGGGAGGCTTTGACGAAGAGGTCGCGCGAGGCGCGGCTTCTCTCCATGGGCGGCACGGTGCTTTGCACCGAATAGGATACCTTGGCGCCTTGGAGCATGGGGGTCAGAGCCTTGAGCCGCTCGAGGATTCGCGCTTCGTCACGTCGCGTCCAAAAGCGAAAATCCAGAACAGCCTGGGCTCTGTCCGGGACGATATTGGCCTTGGTGCCTCCGCTCATGAGTCCGATATTCATGCTCGTCGCACCTCGTGCCGATGGGCGAAGACGGGCGAGCTGGGCTATGATCTCCTCGATGGCGTTGACCCCTTTTTGCGGCGTTCCGGCATGGGCCGATCGTCCCCGGGTTCGAAGGTCGATGACCAGGCGTCCCTTTCGTCTGACCTTCAAGGCGCCGCCCGGAAGGGCCGGCTCAAGACATAGGACGCAGGCCGATCGCCGGGCGAGCTGTTTGATCCAGCGGTTCGGTGCGGAATGTCCGGTTTCCTCAGCGGAGTTGATGAACAGGACTGCGGCGTGCCTGGGTTTGAGCTTCAACGCCGCGAGGGTCTTGAAGGCGAAGAGGACCATGACCAGTCCGGCTTTCATGTCGAGCACGCCGGGACCGAAGATCCTTGGCCCGGCGGCGCGCCAGGGCATGTCCTTGAGTCGGCCGACAGGCCAAACCGTGTCGACGTGGGTCAGGATCAGGATAGGACGGGAAGCGGGCTCCGCAAAACGAGGATAGCCCACGGCGTACAGGTCTCCGATCTCACCCTGGGGAATGCGCAGGACATCCTTGTGCAGTCCGGACATGCCGTCGAGGAAGAGCTTGGAGCATTCGTCCACGGCTTTCTTGTCGTGCGTCGGAGATTCACACCGGACCATGCTCTGCAGGCTTCTGATCATGGCTTTTTTCTGGGAGACCATGTGGGTACGGATGTTCATAGGCTTTTCCTTTTTTGATGATGGAGCCGCCTTCCACTTTATCATAGGCACGCGGCACTTCCCAACTCCGGCCTATCCACCCGGGCAGGCTCCCATTGCTTTCGGTGAAAACCGGACGCCGCCCAAGGGCCCGATCGGGGGAAAACGTTTGACAGACTGAGACCTAAGAAGCAAGATAAGGCCATGAAAGGGTTTTCCCTTTTCATCGGGGTATCCCTTTCAGCTTTGACGCGGTCGAGTTGAATTGGAGAGATCAGTATCCTTTTTTTAAAGACCGCGCGGAAAGGAAACGCCATGCCCTTCATGTCCTTCGTTCTCATGCTCATCATCGCCTCGCTGACCGGCGCCGTGGGGGCGTCACTGGCCGGGAGACAGCGGACCGGATGCCTACCCTCGATCGCCCTGGGTTTCATCGGGGCCATCATCGGTGCCTTCATTGCCCAGAGGCTGGACGTGCCGTTGTTTTTGTGGCTCCGCTTCGGGTCCTATAAATTCCCGATCATCTGGGCGGTGTTCGGCTCGGCCCTCTTCGTGGCCTTCCTCAACTTGTTTTCCGCGCCGCGGGGCCGCACCTAGGTTCCGTTATCCACGCCTTCGGACATTTCGTCCATCCGCCGCGACATCTTCATGGGGACATAGCCCGGATCGTGCAAGAGGTCTCGCTGGGCTGAGGGGGCTGAGCGGATGTGGGCCTGGCTTTGCATTCTTCAAGGAGTTGGGCTATATTTTCTCTCGAGACATGACACTGCTGCGCGCGGCCGTGCTATGCCCGGAGGAACTCTTGATGAAAAAACTCGGCGTCGTTCTTGCTCTTTTCGGCTCCCTCATCCTCCTTCCGGCTTCGCACCTTGATTCCGAGATCTATTACCCCTGGCGCGGCACGTTCATCGGCGCACTTCACGGGCCGGCCTGGAGCGGGCTCGCCTTCGCGCCTTATAAGGACAACGTCTTCGCCTTTCGCTTGGCCGTGGAGAAGGACGGCAAGATCGCCGACGAATACGACCTCTTCTATCTCGTCTCGGAGGTGGGGCCGCAGTCGCCGGACGGGCAATATGCCCGGGTCAAGTTTGACCTTAGCCTTCCCTTCAAGCAGGAGAAGGATACGCCCATCCTCATCAAGCCGTCGAAAAAAAAGGACACGCTGACCCTGGAATGGGCCAGGCTGGATGAGAAAACCGTGATCGGCCGGGTCAGGGGGCCGAAGTATGTCAACATCCGGCTCATCCATTATTTCCCCTGGGACATCAAGCGAGGACGATACCGGGTCCTCCCGGAGGGTTTGATCCAAGGCGATTTTCGCGAAGGAAAGCAGGCCCAGTACCTTCTCTGGACCGACCGGATAGGGACACCGGCCCAAGGGGAGTCCGAGGGCGAGGAGTTGACCTCGATCTTTTCCCTGAGCGAGCGAAAGGACATCTATTTCGTGGCCGGCGTGGGCGACGAAGCCAAGGCTCTGGCCTCGCACCTCACCCGCTACGAAAGCCGGGACATCATCGATGACTACCTGGCCGACGAGGAACAGCGCTATCTTAACAAGAGGGTCAAGGTCACCGGGCTGAACGGTGGCGTGGCCGAGGCTATCACCAATAACCTTTTTTGGATGATCCTCTATCAGCCGGATTTCAACCGGCTCTACACTCCGGCGGGACGCCGATGGATCTTCCCTCGACCCGACGGCGGGCTGGACCACTGGACGATCTTCGAGTGGGATTCGTTCTTCAATGCCCTGGAGGCATCGATCGAGAGCGAAAGCCTTGCTTCGGAGATCATCCGATCCGTCCTCGACACGCAGTATCCGAACGGGAACATCCCTAACTGGAGGGGACGCTTCGGAGGGGCGTCCGACCGGTCCCAGCCGCCGGTCGGCTCCTTCGTCGTGCTCAAGCTTTTTGAAAAAACGGGAAACCAGGAGCTGCTCAAGACCGCCTATCCCTATCTTAAGAAATGGCACGGGTTCTGGAAATCCAAAAGGCCGAACGGCATCGCCCGCCGGGACGGCAACGGGGATGGCCTCCTCGAGTGGGGCAGCGACAAGGACCTCCTGGCCGATAAGGTCCCGTCCTGGGAAGAGGGCGCGAGCGGAGCCCAGCGGGCCAAGTGGGAATCGGGCCAGGACGACCTGCCCAATTGGGACGATGTGCCCTATAGCGAAGAGGCGGGGACGCTGACCATGAACTGTTTGGACCTCAACTGTCTGTACGCCCTCGATTGCTGGAGCTTGGCCCAGACGGCCAACATCCTCAACCTGCGCGCGGACCACGAAACCTACCTGGCCGAATATGACAGAATGAAGTCCCTGATCAATAGGTATCTCTGGAACGACAGAGAACATTTCTATTATGATCGCTACTGGGACGGACGGTTCTCGACGCGCAAGGCCGCCTCGAATTTCTACCCGCTCCTGGCCCGCATTCCCGACGAGCGGCGGGCGCTGGATATGCTCAAGCATCTGCTCAACCCCAAGGAATTCTGGGGCGATTACGTCCTGCCCACCATCTCCCGCGACGACCCGGCCTTCAAGGACCAGCAGTATTGGCGGGGGACGATCTGGCCCCCGACCAACTACCTTGTTTATCAGGGACTGAAGGCTTACGGCTTCGATACCGTGGCCTCGGAATTCGCCCGGAAGAGCGCCGGGCTGTTCCTCCGCAGTTGGCAGAACTTCCAGCTCTGCCCGGAGAATTTTGATTCTCGCACGGGTGAAGCAGGCGGTCAGAGGTATCAGAGCTGGGGGCCGCTCTTCGCCCTGATCGGGCTCGAGGAGTACTTGGACTTCACTCCCTGGGAGGGCTTTCGATTCGGCCTCATGAAACCCGAGACAAAGGGCAACCTGACGCGCTTGGCGATCCAGGGCCGGCACTATGACGTTAAGATCGCGCCATCAGAGATCCTTCTCAAAGAGGAGGGGAAAGAAATCATCAGCCTGGATGGCGGCGGCGTTGTCCGGCATTTTCTTTACTCGGAGAGCGAGGTCTCCTTTGAGATCTCTTCCCTCGAACGGCGCGAGGTGGAAGTCCAATTCCTGAAAAAAGGCAAGTACCAATACCTTCTCGACGACCAGCTCAAGGAGGTTTTTCGCGGCCAGTCATTCGTCTTCGAGGTCCCCGAGGGAAAGCACAGCGTGCTCATTCTTTTGCTGGACTGAGCCAAAGGTCGTCGCGGGCGAGGGGAGGGGCGTCCGGGTCCGGCCCCGCGCGGGCCGGAGGAGCAGGGGGGACTTCGGAAAACGACCAAGCCCCCCAAATCCATGGGCTGACGAACAGGCCGTCTTCTATTTTCGAGCCAGGTGAATGGCCGCCGCCCCGAAAAAAAGCCTCCGGACCCTCACGGCGCCAAACCCCGATTCAAGGATGAGCTCCGAAAGGCGCGCCACGTCATAGAAACGAGGAATGGTCGAAGAAAGATAGGCGTAGGCGGCTCGTGAGCCGAAAAGGACGGCGCCGACCCGCGGAACGAAGGTTCTGACATAAGCATGAAAGACGGCGCGGACGAATCGTGCCGAGGGCTGACTCGTCTCGAGGTTGAGGAATGTCCCGCCCGGCCGGAGGACGCGCCGGAATTCCCGGAAGCGGTCACGCAGATGTTCGGGGCCGGTGTTGATGTTCCGCGTGGCGAAGGAGATCGTGACAAGGTCGAAAGAGGCGTCGCGGAACGGCAAATGGCCGGCTTCGGAAACGACGAATCGAACGGCTTCCCGGCCCCGCCTTCCGGCCGAGGCGAAGATCATGGCCGGCGTGAAATCCGCGCCGACGATTTGGGTCCCCGAGGGGGCCAAGGAGGCGAGGTTGCACGTCATTTCTCCCGGTCCGCAACACACGTCGAGCCAGGCGCTCCCTCCGCGCGCCGTAGCGGCCCGCGCCGCCGAGCGTCTCCAGGGGATGTCGAGCCCCAGGGTCAGGATATGGTTGGCGAGATCATAAGTTGAAGCGACCTCGGAAAAAAGCTCCCGGAGGCCGTTCCTCATGACTTTGGCTCGCTCCGGCCGGACAGGTGACGCACGGCATAGAACGCGCCGACGGCCAGGCCCAAAGCGCCGGTGACGATGAACGCCGTCCCCAGGCCGAAAAGATCGGCCAAAAATCCGGCGGCCAAGGTCAGCACGGCCCCGGACAGAACCTGGATATTCGCCACAAGGCTGAAGGCCAGAGCCTGGCTCTCCTGCGGCACCGTGTTCCCGACGAAGGATTGGAAGGCCGGATACAGAATGAACAGCGACAGACCGAGAAGAACGATGCCCAGCACGGCGACACGGCGTCCCGAGGCCAATCCCAGAAGGACCAAGGACAAGCCTGCCAGAGAACACCCGAGCAGGGTCAGGGTCATCCGCCCCACGGCCCGGCTGAGGCGGCCGAAGAAGAAGGCTATCACGGTTCCCAGGCCGATCCACAGAGCAAGCCAAAGCCCGATCCGGCCCAACGGGTCGTGGAACTTCAGGTTGAACAAGGCCGGCGCGTAATAAACGGTGACGGACCAACCCGCGCCCTCGAAGATGATGCCCGGAACGTAAACGCGGATCTGTTTCAGTGTCTCCTTCCAGTGGCTGAATCTCGGGGGACGGAAGGTCTCGCGGCGAGTGGAGACTCGGCTCACGAACGCATAGCTCGTCATCCCCACCCCGGCGATGACCACGGCCCAGGCGATGAGCGGCGTTTTCCATGAGCCTTGCTGAAGCAGGAACCCGGAGAAGAGGTAGGCGATGAACACGCCGAAGTCGCCCGAGCCGCCCTGGATGCCCATGGCCTTGTCGATGGCACCGCTCGGGTGAGTCCGCGAGACCCAGGCGATGCCCAGGGGATGGTAGAAGCTGCTGAACAGGCGAAACAGGCCGTAGAAGCCAAGAAGGGTCAGAAAATTCGAGGCCGTCGTGATGAGGAGAAGAGTCCCCGCCAGACCGGTGACGCTTCCCAGGAGGAGGACCCGGAATTCGAATCGTTCCGATGTCTGAGCGATGACGACCTGAAAGACGAGCGTGACCAGCAAACCCAGGTTGGTCAGGATGCCGATGTCGGAATAGCTCGAGATGAGAAGCTTCCGGGCGAGGAGGAGAGGAAAGACCATGGGAACGATGACGCCGGCCGCATCGTTCAATCCGTGGAAAAGCGAAGCGGAAAAAAGTATACGCTTGTTCATGAAACAAAGACATGCTTATACGCTCGACCCGTGTTCTTGTCAATTAGAGGCGACGAGTTTGTTTTTATCCCGCAAAAAGGGAATAATGGGAAACCGAAGCGATCGAAGGTCCCGTTCGAGACAAAGGAGGAGACACTCATGAAGAACAGGGTCACGCGCCGCGATTTCATCAAGACGGGCGCCGGATTGGCCGCGGCCTCACTGTGGACCGAGGGCAAATCCCTAGCCGCCCAGGACTCGACCCCCGCTCCTTCGCCGCTCATCGTCGTGGCTTCGGGCAACGGACTCCAGGCCACCGCCAAGGCCATGGCCCTTCTGAAGTCGGGATCTGGCCTGCTCGACGCGATCATCGCCGGGGTCAACATTGTCGAGGACGACCCGAGGGAGATGGGCGTCGGTTACGGCGGCCTGCCCAACGAGGACGGGGTGGTCGAGCTCGACGCCTCGGTCATGTTCGGCCCGACCCATCAAGCGGGCGCCGTGGCCGCGCTGCGCAACATCAAGAACCCGTCCCGGGTGGCGCGTCTGGTCATGGAGCGGACCGACCATGTCCTGCTTGTGGGGGAGGGGGCCCTGAAGTTCGCCAAGGCGCACGGGTTCACGGAGGAGAACCTCCTGACCGACGAGGCCCGGGAGATCTGGCTCCGCTGGAAGGAAAATCTCTCGGATAAGGACAACTGGCTCGCTCCGGATATAAAAAAGGAAAGGCTGTCCGCGGCGCTTCTCGGGACCCGGACGACGGGCACAATCAATTGCCTCGCCCGCGATGCCGCTGGAGACCTGGCTGGCGTGACGAGCACGAGCGGCCTGTCCTTCAAGATCGCCGGACGGGTAGGCGATTCGCCGATCATCGGCGCCGGATTGTATGTTGACAACGAGGTCGGAGCGGCCGGCTCGACCGGTCGGGGAGAGGCCAACCTGACCACCTGCGCCAGCTTCGCTATCGTGGAGCTTATGGAAAAGGGCGTGGCGCCCGAGGAAGCCTGCCTTCGCGTGCTCGAAAAGATCGCAGGCAAGACCAAGCTCCAGCCGCGCCTGCTCGACGGGCAGGGACGCCCCGCTTTCGGCTTGACCTTCTACGCGATCAGCAAGAAAGGCGTTCCCGCTTCGGCGTCAATGTGGCAGGGAACGCAGTGCGTCGTGAACGACGGCCGCGAGAACAAGCTGGTGGGAACGGCTTACCTTTTCAAAAAGAAAGAATAGATCGGGGCGGCCGATCGGAAGCCTTGGCCGCTACTCCTCGAGGATGAGCACCCGAAATCCGGCCCCGGCCAGTGTTTGGGCGACGGCCTGGGCTTCGGACGATGACGACGCCGGAACTCTAACCCTGTAATAAACCTGGAATTCGGTCCCGAACTCGGATACGACAGCTCCTTCACAGCCCGGGATCGCCGCCAGCCGCTGGAGGAGCCGATCCGCGTTTTCCCGCAAGGTGAAGGCGCCGACCTGAACCGAGAAACGTGCAAGGGAGGTCGACTCGGAACCGGGTGAGCCCAGGATCTCGAGCCGGACGGGCGCCGTGCCGGGGCCGACCAGCTCGAGGAGCCTGGCCGCGGCGTAGGACAGGTCGATGATCCTGTCCCCGACGAAGGGGCCGCGGTCGTTGATCCGCACCTCGACCGACTTTCCGTTGAGGAGGTTGGTGACCATCACCCGAGTCCCGAAGGGCAGGGACTTGTGGGCCGCCGTGAGGTCGTACATGTTATAGATCTCTTTGTTAGACGTCGGCCGGCCGTGAAAATCCGGTCCGTACCATGAGGCGGTGCCGGTCAAAACGTTAGCCGGGAGGGCGGGCGGCTTTGGCACGCAGGAGGTCAGGAGCAAAGCCAGGATCAGGAGCGAACACGAAACGACGGCGGGGCGGCAGGCCCGAATCCCGGTCATCTTGGCAGGGTGCCCATGAGCCTGTCCCTCAGGATGCGGAAGGCCTCTTTCGGGTCGGAAGAGAATAAGAACGTTCTCAGGTCCTCGGGAACGATCACCTGGCGCTCGATGAGCGCGTCGAAATTGACCACGGTCCTCCAGTATTCTTCGCCGTAAAGGAGGACGGTCAATCGCTTACGCGAGAGCTTTCGGGTTTGAACGAGAGTCAGGGTCTCGAAGAGTTCATCGAACGTGCCGAACCCTCCGGGGAAGATGATGATGGCCCGGGCGGGGTTGATGAGCCAGAACTTTCGCATGAAGAAATAGTGGAAAAGGAACGTCAGTTCCGGGGAGACGTACGGGTTGGGGTTCTGCCCGTCGGGGATGGAGATGTTCATCCCGATCGACTTTCCTCCCGCGCGTCGCGCCCCCCGATTGGCCGCCTCCATGATCCCCGGGCCAGCTCCGGTGCAGATGACGAAGTGCTTGCCCTTGGGCTTGAGCTTGATCGCCCAGCGCGCCAGGAGGAAGGCCAGCTCCTCGGCGTCCCAGTAGTAATTCGTCAAAGGGCCGGATTTGGGTCCGGGAGTCGCGCGGCTCGACCCGAAAAAGAGGATGGTGCTGTGGACCTTGTGGGCTCTCAGCCGGGAAAGGGGCTCGAGATATTCGCTCAGGATCCGAATGGGCCGCGCTTCGGGCGACATCAGGAACTTCCGGTCGTCATAGGCTTTGCGGGCGATCGCGGCGTGTTTCATGGTCCCTCGTCCTGGTCGAAATTGTAGTCGATTCGGAGGGTGATGGCAAGGACGTTCGGACCGCGGGGCGAAGGATCTTCGGGCGCGACGACGGATCGTTTTGACATGGCACGAAACCCTGTGCTATCAATAGGGCCCTGCATGTTCCGTCGATGAGGAGGCATAATGATCCGGGGTCTTGAAAACCTATCCGCCCTGCGCTATCCGGGACGGGGCATCATCCTGGGCCGGGATCGGAGCGGCCGCTCCCAGGTCATCGTCTACTTCATCACCGGCCGTTCGGCTTCGAGCCAGGCCCGCAAGCTGGTCTGGGAACCCCCGACGCTTTGGACACGTCCCACCGACGAGGAGGCTCTCAAGAAGAGCCAGGTGGATTTGCTCATCTATCCGGCCGTCATCGTTACCGAATCCGGGCTGGCCGTCAGCAACGGCAAGCAGACCGTCGACCTTTCCCGCATCCTTAAACCCGGCTTCGCTCCGGGCCCGGCTCTGAATGAGGGGCTCAAGAGCTGGAGCTACGAGCCGGATTCGCCGATCTTTACCCCCCGCATCAGCGCCTGCTATGGAAAGGACGGCCGGGCCGGCCTTCATATCGTCAAGCGGATGCGAAACGGCTCCGAAGCGCGCCGCGTTTTCGCCGCGCTCTGGATAAAAAAAGGATGCGGCTTCCTGCTTACGACCTACGCCGGCCGAGACCAGAAACTTTGCCCTTCGTTTGCGGGGAGGCCCAAAGCCGTTCGTCTGACGGTGTCCGGAACCGCCCAGGAGACCGTGGAGGCCGTATACAGGGCCCTCCGGCCGCCCAGGGGGAAACGCGACTACCGCGTGGCCGCGGCCTGCGTATTCCTCGAACGGGGAACCGGCCGGGTGGGCGAAGTGTCGATCATCAACCGCTTGGAAAAGGAGCAAGTCCATCATGGATAAAGACAAGGTCGATAAAGCCGCCCGGGCCCAGTATTCCACCAAGGTCCGGGAGGATTTTCCGGAGAGGCTGGCCGTCGGCGACGGGATGTTCGTCAAGAAAATGTCGATGCGCTACGGCGAAAACCCGGGAAGCCCGGCCGCTTTTTACGAGGAACAGGGCGCTTCGGGCCCGAACATGTCCTCGATCAAGGTCCTTCAGGAAGGGACGAAAGGCCTCAGCTACATCAATGTGGGGGACATGGACCTGGGCCAGCGGTTGGCCAAGAAACTCACGGACATGAATCCCGGCGCTTCGGTCTGCGTCATCATCAAGCATGAAATGCCGAGCGGCGTGGCCCTGGCTGGGGCCGCCCTCGAAGCGTTCCAAAAGGCCTGGAAGTGCGACCCATTATCGAATTTCGGCAGCGTGGACGTGTTCAACAACGTCGTCACCCCCGACCTGGCTCAACTCGTCATCGACCCCCTCCGAAACATCGAAGTCGTCTTCGCCCCCGACTACACCGACGAGGCCCTGACGGTGCTCACCGGCCGAAAGTCCCTGCGCGTCGTGCGGACCGCCGCTCCCCTGACAGAGCCGGCCGTAGACAGCGGCCTCGAGTTCAAGCGCGTGGCGGGCGGCTTGCTCCTCCAGAAGAGATTCGAGTCGCGCATCGTCTCCGGCGATTTCATGGACGTCGTCTCTCACCGCCGGCCGACGCCCGGCGACGTGGCCGCGGCCCTCCTGAACTGGACGGTGGCCTGTTTCACCCGTTCGAACGCGGTCGTCATCGGCATGGACGACAAGGTCCACGGCATCGGTTCGGGCCAGAGAAGCCGGATCGACTCGGCCGAGGACGCCATCAAGTTCTCCCATCGCGGCTACGGACCCAAGGGGTGTTTCATGGCTTCCGATGCCTTCATGCCCTTCCCGGATGTCGTGGAGCTCGCCGCGGCCAACGGCATCGCCGGGATCATCTATCCTCTGGGATCGGTCCGCGACCAGGAGGTCATCGATAGGGCCAACGCCCTCGGCCTGGTCATGCTCGCCACGCGAAAGCCCGGCGAGATAGACTGCGAACGCTGCTTTCTGCATCGATAGGAAGCCTTCATTCGAGCATCGAAGCTTCTTGACGGGCTCTTTTTATCTCTGTTATAAATCCTTCTCTGCCATGGACAGTCAGAAAATAGACCCGCGGAGAACCGCTCCCCGAAGAACTCGGGAGGCGCGGCCCCGTGCATCTCAGCTCTGGACTTACCGCAACAAGCGCAATTTCAGCCTGACCTCGGAGCCGTCGGGCGTGGGGACGCATCGTTCGAGGACCGGCCTCGTCTATGCCATCCAAAAACACCGGGCCTCGCACCTTCATTACGACTTGAGGCTCGAGGAGGACGGAGTGCTCAAGAGCTGGGCGATCCCGAAAGAGCCTCCTCGACGTCCAGGCGAAAAGCGGCTGGCAGTCGAGACCGAGGACCATCCTCTCGACTATGCCTTTTTCCAGGGAACGATACCGGAAGGGGAGTACGGGGCCGGCACCGTCACGGTCTGGGATCGCGGAACCTATGAGGCGGTGGAAGCGAAGCCGGGCCTCAGGAGGATCAGTCTCAGGGGGAAAAAGCTCAAGGGGACGTTCGCCCTGGTCAAGCTTCGGGCCAAGCCGGGGGACAAGGGCAGGAATTGGCTCTTTATCAAGACAAAAGATGATAGGCCTCAAATTCCGAAGAGGAAGGGCGCGTGAAAAAAATAATATGTCTTCTGCTGGGACTGTCCGTTGTCGCGGCCGGATCAGGGCTGGCTCGAATCGAGGACGCATCCAAGGATGAACCCCAAACCTCGACGGCTCAAGCCGGCGGTCCGTCGACAGCCTCGCCGCCCTCGCCCAAGGCATGGACCTACCACTCGTCGACCAGCTTTTCTTTCTTGCTCGCCCGCGGCAATAACGAGTCACTCAGCTTCGGCTTCGACACCGACCAGACCCTCGGCCTCGGGAAGGACAGCCTCAACCTCAAGGGCAATGTCATCTATGCCAAGACCAACGGCCTCATAACGAACGCGATCTATTATGGACACCTGAAATACAATCATCAGCTGGGGGACGGGGCCTACCTCCTCGGCCTGGTTCGTTTCGATCGCGACCTCCTGGCCGGCTATCCGTCGCGGTTTTCGTTCTCCGCGGGAGGCGGGCTGACCTGGCTCAAGACCGGCTCCCTGAGCTTCTTGTCCGACCTGGCTTTCGGCTTGAGCAGCGAGAATGCGACCCTCAAGGTCAACCTGGCGGACCCGGCCTCTTCTCCCGCGGACAAGTCCATCAATTCCTCGTTCGTCTCGACCATCCTGACCAATCGGTTCACCTTTAACATCACTCCCAGCGCCCAGGTCATCCACCAGGAAATCGTCTTCGTCGACCTGCACGAGTTGGACAACTACCGCCTGTATTCGCTCTCTTCGCTGTCCGCTTCGTTCAGCCGGTACTTCGGCTTGAGAATGAGCCTCCAGGTCAACTATGAGAAGAAACCCGTGGTCGGCTACAAGAGCACCGACGTTTTCCTGCTCAGTTCGCTGGTTGTCGCCATCTGAACCGGGCCGACGGCCCACGGCTTGCGGGAAAGAAAGTGGAGGGCCGCCCCGAGGATTGACCGCGCCGACCTGAAAATGATATATGCGGTATGATCATTTCAAAGCGACCCGAATCGTTTCCTTTCGGGTTATGGGGCCGGGACGATGAGGAGGTGCGGGCCTTGGCGTGCTTGAGCTGAAGAGACCGATCCGGAGATGAAGATTGCGATGAGCGAACGCGTATTCCTGATGGCCATCCACAACCATCAGCCGGTGGGGAATTTCGAGAGCGTTTTCGAAGCCGCCTTTCGGGACTGCTACCGTCCTCTGCTCGAAACTCTCAAGGATCACCCGCGTTTCAAGTTCACCCTTCATTTCAGCGGACCTCTCTGGGAACACATGCAGCGGAAGGAGAAAACGTGCTGGGAGCTCGTCGGGGAAATGGTCGCCCGCGGACAGGCCGAGCTTCTCGCCGGAGGGTTTTACGAGCCCATCCTACCCGTCATTCCCGAGGACGACCGTCTGGATCAGATCCATCTCATGTGCCGGTTCCTCAAGAGGAACTTCGGGTTCAGGGCCAGGGGGCTGTGGCTGGCCGAGCGTGTCTGGGAACCGAGCCTCCCCCGCAGTCTGGCTCGGGCGGGGATGGAGTACACACTCCTCGACGAAGAGCACTTCCACTACGCCGGAGTCGATGACATCCATGCCTCCTACATCACCGAGGACGAAGGCGCGTCCCTGCGGGTTTTTCCCATCGATAAGACGCTGAGGTATCTGATCCCGTTTCACCCCGTGGAAGAGGTCGGCTCGTATGTATCGGAGATCCATGACCGGGGCGGGCTGGCCATCCTGGGCGACGACGGCGAGAAGTTCGGACTTTGGCCCGGGACCCATAAGCTTGTCTACGAGGAGAAATGGCTGACGCGTTTCCTCGACGCCCTGGACCGAGCGGGGGTCGTGACCCGGACGTTCTCCGAATGTCTGGATGCTCTCCCGCCGCGGGAACGGGTCTACATCCCGCCGGCCTCCTATGAAGAGATGATGGAGTGGGTGCTCGAGCCTGAGGACCAGTCCGCCTTGAAAAGGCTCAAAGACCTGAACCCCGGTCAGGCTCGCCGCTTCATTCGAGGCGGGTTCTTCCGTGATTTTTTTCGCAAGTACCCGGAGAGCAATAATCTTCATAAGCGCATGCTGTTGGCCTCTCGGCGGGCCCGACGCCGCCCGGACGAGGATGTCCTCCGCCGCGTGTTCCGCGCCCAGGGCAACGACCCGTATTGGCACGGCGTGTTCGGCGGGCTCTATCTTCCCCATCTTCGCCAGGCCGCCTATCGGAACATCATCGAAGCCGAGGCGCTGATGCCCCTCACGCCGGGCTGGACACGAACGGATTACGATGATGACGGCCTCGAGGAAGCGGTGCATCGAAGCCGCCGACACAGCCTGTTCGTCAAACCATCCTACGGCGGGTCGCTCGTCAGCCTGGATTCGCGGCGGCTCGGCCGGAACATGCTCGACGTCCTTTCCCGGAGGAGGGAAGCCTATCACCTCCAGCCGGAGGAGGGGACGGCCGAGGGAAAAAGCATTCATGAGCTTGCCCGGCGTTTGCCTCCCGGGAGCGAACACCTGCTCCGCCCGGACTCTCATCTTCGTTATTCGCTAATGGACCACATGTTCGCAGCCCAAACCGTCAGCGACGATGTCCTCCAGGGCCGGGCTCAAGAGCTCGGGGACTTTCTCGGCGCGCACTACGAATTCCGCATTATCGGTCCCCAGGCCGCGCCCGGAGGAAAGCCGAGAGGTTCTGAGCTTCATCTGTCGCGCTCCGGACACGTCCTGCAGGCCGGCCGGAAGCTCCCCTGTCTTCTCCGGAAGCGAATCACGCCACTAAAGGATGGTCTTGAGATCCTGTGCGAGCTCGAGAATCTTTCTCCGGCCGCGCTTGTTTTCCTCTTCGGGTCGGAATGGAATTTCAGCGCGTTCCCCGGTGAGTTCGAAGTGGAAGGGCAAACGGTTCATCTCTATGCCCGGACGGCGCGCCTCGAGGCCGAGCGGGCCGATGACCTCTGGTTCCACCCTCTTCAAACGCTTTCTCAATCCGAGAAGGGCTATGACATCCTTCATCAGGGAGTCTGCTTTTTGCCCGTCTGGAAGGTCAGCCTCGGGGCGGGGGCCTCGGTCGCTTTCCGGCAGATCTTTACCGAAGACCATGGGCGATAAATATTTCTCGCTTGTCCTGCACAGCCACATTCCGTTCGTCGTCGGCCACGGGACCTGGCCCCACGGGATGGACTGGCTCTACGAAGCTGCGGCCGAATGCTACCTGCCGCTCCTCGACGTGCTGGAGCGGCTCGTCTCGGAGGGGATTTCGCCCCGGGTCACGATCGGCCTCACTCCGGTCCTGGCCGAGCAGTTGCGCCTGGGCTCCTTCGCCGAGGGGTTCCGCGCCTACCTGCGGATGAAGGAAGACGTCGCCGCTCAGGATGTGAGCCGTTTTCAAAAGAACGGAGACGCGACCCTGCTCAGACTGGCTCGCTTCTGGCGGAACTGGTACGAGCGGGTCGATGCCCATTCCTTCCGGGACGGACATCCGGACATCGTCGAGCGCTTCCGGGCCCTTCAGGACCAAGGACATATCGAGATCCTGACCTCGGCGGCCACGCACGCCTACTTCCCGCTGTTGTCGCGCGACGAAAGCATCACGGCCCATATCAAACAAGGCCGCCTGAGCTATCAGCGCCTCTTCGGCCGCGAGGCCGAGGGGTTCTGGCTTCCCGAGTGCGGCTATCGGCCGGGTTATGCTTGGACAGCGCCCTTCGGCTCGGAGAGGGCCGTCGAGCGCAAGGGTATCGATGTTCTGCTGGGCGAGCAAGGCCTCAGTCATTTTTTCGTTCCGGCGCACCTCCTCCGAGGCGGCACGGGTCGGGGCGTTTACGAAGAGCGATTCCCCGCGCTTCGACTCCTGTGGGACAAGGCCTACGACCCGTCCGAAGGAAGGAACGCGGCAGCCGTCGACCGGTCCCCTTATTCCTTGTATCACGCTCACCCGTCGGGCGTGGTCATCATGGCCCGCGACGAGATCTCCGGAGGCCAGGTTTGGAGCCGGCATCTGGGCTATCCGGGCGATCCCGCTTATCTCGAATTTCATAAGAAGCATTTCCCCGGCGGCTTGAGATACTGGCGGATCACTGGCGGCGAAGCGGACCTGGCCGACAAGGCGCCCTACGCCCCGGGCGAGGCCCAGGCTTCGCTCGAGTCCCAGGCCGCCCATTTTGTCCGTCTCCTCGAGGAAACGCTGAGCCCCGGCGGCCGCGAGATCGTCGTGGCTCTCTTCGATACGGAGCTGTTCGGGCACTGGTGGTTCGAGGGGCCGGAATGGCTCTATCTCGTGCGCAAGAAATTGAAGGACAGTTCCGTGCGCCCCTTGAGGTCGCGCGACTGTCTCGAAAAACTCGCCCCCAGGGAAACGATTGCCCTTCGGGAAGGCTCCTGGGGGGAGGGAGGTTTTCACTCCGTCTGGCTGAACAAGAATACGGCTTGGATCTGGAAGAAGATCTACGAAGCCGAACGACGGGTGTACGGACTGGAGACGTCCCTGTCGGCCCGACGGCCGCGCCTGGCCCGTCAGCTCATGCGGGAGAAATTCCTTTTAGAGAGCTCGGACTGGCCTTTTCTCATTTCAACTCTCACGGCCAAGGATTATGCCGAAACCCGGGCGGCCGAGCATTTCGACCGTTTGATGATGCTAGGCTCTTGGCTCGAACGGCCCGGGGAGCTGAGCCCCTCCGAGGACCTGCTTTTAATGGAATGGGAGGCCGAGGACGGGCTTTTTCCGGAGGTCGTGGGGCCGAGAGGGGAGACTTTGCCTTAGCGGAGGGGAAACGGATCGGACATGATCGAGATCATCAATTTCCTCGGCCAGGATTTTCAAGCGGACGCCCCCAAGGAGCTTATGCTTCTTTCGTTCATTTCCCAGGGTTTTTTCCAGCCGTTCACCCTTGAGGAGAACCTCGTCGCCATCCTATCGGCCCTCACGAGCGGAGTGGGCGTGGGGTTCAATCGGGCCATGCTTTTTCTCGTCGACGGCACCAAACTTGAAGGCCGCCTCTGGCTTGGGCCGCGATCGTCCGAGGAAGCCCGCTACATCTGGAGCGCGCTGTCCACCCCCGGCATCGGTTACGCCGAGATCATCGAGCACAACCGCGCCCTCTTGCGCCCGCAGGGGGATAACCTGAGCCGGCGCATCCAATCCCTGTCCTATGATCTCGAGGCGGGGGAGGGGAGGGTTCCCTCCTTGGCCACGACCAGCCGCGACATCGTCCTGGTCCGGGGGGCGGCCCACGAACCGCGCGTCGACGGAAATTTCCGGGAGGTCATCGGTGTTGATGATTTCCTGTGCATCCCCCTTCTCGCCCGGGACGAGGCCCTGGGAGAGGTCATCCTGGACAACGCCATCACCGGGGCGCCGATCGTCTCCCGCGACATCAAGCTGGCCAGCCTGTGCGGGCTCATCGCCGGGAACACCATCGCCATGGCCCGTATGCACCTCCGGGTCACCGAGATGGAACGGCTGGCGGCCATGGGCGAGATGGCGGCCTTCGTCACCCACCAGCTTCGCAACCCGCTAGCTGCCGTGGGCGGTTTCGTAGAGCAGATGGCCGACCCGAATGCTTCCGAGCGCAAGAAGAAGCGAAACCTCCGGATCATACGCACCGAGGTCAGGAGGCTGGAGGACGTTCTGTTCAAGATCGCCCACTTGCTTAAAGTCGAGCTCAAGCAGGCGCCTCCCTGCGATATCGGCTCGGTTCTTGAATCCGTCCTGGCCGACCCGGGCCTGCGGCGCAAAAAACAGCACCGAACCATCGTCGTCGAAATCGCGGCCGACTTGCCTCAGATCCGATGCGATCCCGTCTACGCCAGGGAGGCCGTCCGGAACGTCGTGGACAACGCCTTGGACGCGACGCCCGACCAAGGCCGGATCGAGGTCCGGGCCGAGCTCGGCTCGTCTCCGGGGGAGCTCGTGATTAGCGTCCGGGATTCCGGGGCTGGAATTCCGGACGCCATTCGGGGTAATATCTTTGTCCCCTTCTTTTCGACCAAGAATAACGGCATGGGGCTGGGCCTCCTTTTTGTGAAAAGGGTCATGGAGGCCTCGGGCGGCCGGGTCGAGTTCGATTCCGTGGAGGGCCGGGGCGCGGTCTTCCGGCTCCATTTCCCCGCGAATCGAAAGGAGTCATCGTGAAAAGGATCCTGGTGGTCGAGGATGAAAAAGCGCTCAGCCTTCTCTATAAGGAAGAGCTGACGGGGATGGGTTACAAGGTCACGACCGTTTTGGGCGCCGACGCCGCCCTAGAGGCTCTGGCCAAGGAGAAATTCGACCTTGTCGTGACCGATATCCGAATGCCGGGCAAGAACGGCATCGAGCTCGTGACCCGGGTCATGAGCCAGCAGCCGGACATTCCCATCATCATCAACACGGCGTATCAGAGCTACAAGTCCGACTTCAAGACCTGGGCGGCCGACGCCTACATCGTCAAGTCCTCTTCGCTGGAAGAGTTGAAAACCAAGATCAAGGAACTCCTCGAGAAAAAAGCATGTCCCAATTGAGAAAGGACCTGGTCAGCGGCCGCTGGGTGATCATCGCTTCGGAGCGGAACAAGCGGCCCGACGATTTTCGCGCGGCAGGGGAGACCCAGGTGGAATCTCCGGGCACGTTCTGCCCGTTCTGCGCCGGGAACGAATCGAAGACACCGCCGGAAGTGTATTCGCTCCGCGAGGAAGGGACCCTGCCGGACCAGCCGGGATGGCGGGTCAGGGTCGTTCCCAATAAGTTCCCCGCACTGGAGCGGGGCGAAAAGTGCCAAAGGTCCGGCGAGGGCGTCTTTGAATCGATGACCGGCGTCGGCGTCCATGAAGTCATCATCGAGACGCCCGAGCACAAGGACGAGCTCAGCGATCTGGCCTTGCCGCACCTCTGCCAGGTGCTTGAGACTTATCAGACCCGGATCAAGAGCATCGAGAGCGAGCGGCAATACCAGTATGTTCAAGTCTTCAAGAACAAGGGACGGGAGGCGGGGGCCTCTCTGAGCCATCCTCATTCCCAGATCGTGGCCACGCCCATCATCCCCAAGCGCGTCAAGGAGGAGCTCTACGGCGCGGACCGCCTTTTTAAAAAGATGGATGGCTGTGTTTTCTGCAAGATCATCGATCAGGAGATCCGTTCTCGCAAAAGACTCGTCTATCTCGACGCGTCGTTCTGCGTCATAACCCCCTTCGCCTCAAGGTTCCCTTTTGAGATGCACCTTTACCCCTTGCGGCACGAGGCTCATTTCGCCGAGATCCGGCCGGAGGAGATCGAATGCCTGGCCGGGGCCCTGAAAACGATCTTGATCAAGTTGAAGGGCCTGCTGTCCGACCCCCCCTACAACTTTGTCATCCACCAGGCTCCTAATCCCGGGCTTGCTCAGGGCAACTGGCCGGCCCTGAGCCGGGAATACCATTGGCATATCGAGGTCCTGCCGGTCCTGACCCGGGTGGCCGGTTTTGAGCTGGGCACCGGGTTCTATATCAACCCCGTCCCGCCTGAAGCCGCTGCGGAATTTCTTTCCGGACAAAAAATTCCTGACCTTTGAGGGGAGAAACCTTCACCCCATCATCCGACCCTTATCCAGGCCTAAATAAAAAGAACTCAGGCGCTGCACGCCCCTTCGCATCCCAGAGTAACAGGCGTGCATGGGCTCAATTATTTCACGGCCTCTATTGACAAGACTGTCCTGATGGGATAGCGTCAAACAAATTTTAAGGAGCTAATATGAAAAAACTTCTCTGCGTAGCTGTCCTGACTCTCTTCCTGGCAACCGTCGGCTTTTCCATGGGCTTTTCCCTGAAGCTGACGGGCGGTGCGGCGTACATCACCAGCGGCGATTATAATGACGCGATCGAAGGGACGAACGCTTATATCGCACACTATGGTCAAAACATTACAAGCACGTACTCCAAGCTTCAATTTGGCATGGACTTGGGCGTCGAATTTATCCTGAATGTTACGGAAAACATCGGGATCGGCCTGGGTGTCGGCTATATGCAGGTTTCCCACGATACGGAGACCGTTGAATACGATTACGATTTATTGTGGTGGACGTTGCATGACCTGCAGACCCTGAAGCCTTCAGTCTCCGCCATCCCCCTCACCTTGAACTTTCATTACGCAATGCCCATGGGCGGAGTCAACCTGAACTTCTTTGCGGGCGTGGGCTTTTACCTGAGCACGATGAAAGTCGATCAAAGAGTGAAGGATTACTATATAATCGTTCCCTACGACCTCACCCTTTCTTATAAAGCCAGCAAGACCGCCTTTGGTTTCCAAGGCGGCATAGGCCTGGATATCCCCATCAGCGGCAATGTTTCTTTTGTCGTGGACGTCACCGGGCGCTATGCCAGGCTGTCCGACATCATGGGTGATTACACAATCACAGGAACCTTCCTGGGTACCGTCAACGAGTCCGGCTCCAATTATTATTATTATGCCTATGATTTGTCCGCCGGCGGCACGACGTATAAGATGCACACGCTCATCGATGACGCCCATAAGCCCACGGGCAGCACCTACAGCCGCCACGGCAACTTTGACCTCACCGGAGTATCGGCCCAGGCCGGCTTTAGGATCAATTTCTAGGCTTCGTTCTTTTTTCTGCTAGAATTCCGGGCGCGCGGCGCGCGAATTACGCTACACGCCCCTTCGTGTCCCAGGGTTGCAGGCCTGCGTGGGCTCAATTATTTCACGGCCTCTATTGACAAACCTGTCCCGATGAGATATCGTCAGCGCATCATCAAAGGAGGTAACATGAAAAAACTTCTTGCAGTTGTATGTGTCTTTTGTGTTCTGACGCTCTTTGTGCCGGGAGCGGCGCGAGCCCAGTACCCCAAGTTCGGGTTTAAGCTCTATGGCGGCTTAAACTACCTAGCCGGCGGCGACTTGACCAACAGCACAACGGGATGGAGCACTTTCTATCATGATTATTGGGCATTGCCTCTCTGGGGTAGTCTGAACTTCGCCGGAGATTATAAGCCTGCACATCTGGGAGCGGATTTTGGAGGGGAGCTGATATTAGAATTCACTCCGAATATCGCAGTCGGCCTGGGTGCGGGTTATCTCCAGGCCACGAAAGAAACCGCCTATAATTTCCCCATCGGCGGCATGACTTTTGCCTACGATTGGAAGGTCAGCGCCAGCGCCATCCCTATAACGGCGAGCCTAATCTATACCTTGCCTGCGAGCTCTCAATTTAACATATTTTTCGAAGCTGGGGTGGGATATTACGTTTCAGTCAAAGCGACCCAAGAGAATGATGGTTTCCTTCCCCTCGCAATATTCTGGCCGTATATTATTGGAAGATATACTGATGCAATCGACGGCACAAGCAGCGGCATCGGGTTCCATGGTGGACTGGGGTTAGAGTTCGTAGCAAGTCCTAATTTTTCGATTTTCCTCGAGGCCAAGGGAAGGTATGCCAATATCGGCGGTTTTGATAAGGCGAACGAGACCGGGCACTTCATTGATCTGGGGGGAGCCACCGTCACGATTAATAACGCGAATATGTATCTCCAGAAATCCAATTGGTCATCCGTGCCGGGACTCAGCTCATATGATGTGCTCGGGGTTGCTGCGACTATACCTGCAGGGGCAACTGAAGCCAAGGTGGACTTAAGCGGCTTCAGCGTGCTCCTCGGCATCATTATCCGGCTGTAAGCTTCCTGTCCGGAGATAGCTAAAGGAGAATGCTAAAAGAGAGGCCGTCTACCTTTCCTGGGGAAGGGGAGATGGCCTCTTTCTATGTGCCGCTCAGGAGCCGGATAACGAGCCGGCGGGTTTTTCCAAAACCTGGACCCGTGTCCTTGCTTTGTAACAAGATCAAACTCCTGCATCGTATTCTCGAGGCCTCAGCCGGCAGATGACGGGGATCGTCCACAATTTCAGCCGCGTATCTGCATTAATCCGCACCCGCACGGCTCGAGAAACGTGTCGTCCGCCTTTTTTCCGGGCGCCGGCTAGCGCATTCCGCGCAAAAACACTTGGGCCTCCGTTGACAATTCTCCTATCGCAAGCTAATATTCCGCCGACGCTAAAGGAGGCCTCATGAAGAAACTCGTCAGGGTGGCCGCCCTAACGCTTGTCCTGGCAACCCTCGGCTGGTCCTTGGACTTTTCCTTGTAGCTCACGGGCGGCGCCGCGTATATCTCCGGAGACGATTACAATGACGGCATTGCCGGGACGAACGCCTACCTTGCGGCTTTAGGCGATAATGTTTCCGGCTCTTTCTCCAAACTCCGTCTGGGGATGAATTTCGGAGCTGAGTTCATCCTGAACCTCAATGAGCATATCGGCCTGGGACTCGGCGCGGGCTACATGCGGTTCTCCCGTGACAGGCAGGATGTCGACTATGATTGGGACTTTTATATGATTACTTTTCATGATACCGACTTCCTGAAAACCAGCATCACGGCGATCCCGATCACCCTGAATTTCCACTATAAATTGCCGGCGGGCACAGTCAAGCTCGACATTTTTGCCGGGGTCGGCTACACCATCGCCAAAATGAAGACGGAGACCGGGTTCGACTCGGATTTTCTGGGCATGAGTTCTGATATCATCTTTGATTCGCATACGGTCGGCGGTAAGTTCGGACTCCAGGGGGGCTGGGGATCGAGATCCCGCTCGGGGGAAGCTTCTCATTTGTCGCCGATGTCACCGGCCGGTATGTCAGCCTCAAGGACATCCAGGGGAATAATACGAACACGGGCACGCAATTGGGGGTACCCTACGCCGTCAGCGGAACGGATGCCTTTTTTTATTCCGCTGTGCTCAGGTTCAGCGGAAAATCCTACGAGATTCTCGACTGGATCACGGACGCCAACGCGCCCTCGGGCGCCGGCTACAGCGATGTCCGGCATGCGACATTCGGCTTGACCGGTGTCTCGGCACAGGCCGGCATCAAGATCGGCTTCTGATCTCGACTCGATGCTTCACCTCGGGGCGTGGCGTGTTTCGCCCCCCCCGCCCCTACCGCGTCCGGCCCTAGAGGCTTTTAAAAAGCCTGAGGTATTCCCGCGCCGAGCGGTTCCAAGAGAAATCGCAGGCCATGGCGTTCCGGCGGAGGATTCTCCAGTCCGGCTTGTTCTCCCGAATGGCCAGTCCGCGCTCCATGGCTTTGACCAGTTCCGCCGCTGAGTAATCCCGGAATTTGAACCCGTTCCCTTGCTTGCCGACGGTGTCGAACTCCCGGATCGTGTCCTCGAGGCCGCCCGTAGCCCTGACGACGGGGACGGTGCCGTACTTCAGCGCGTACATCTGCGTCAATCCGCACGGTTCATAGCGCGAAGGGATGAGCAGGAAATCGCACCCGGCATAGATCTTGTGAGCCAGCGCATCGTCAAACCCCAGCTTGAGCCCCAGCTGGGCCGGATGCGCTTGGGCGGCTCGGGAGAGCGATCTCTCGATCGCCGCGTCGCCCGTCCCGAGAATGATCAGGACGAGACCCGTCGCCCAGAGCGCGTCCAGGGCCTCAACCAGGATATCCAGGCCCTTCTGAGCGGCCAGCCGAGTGACCATGCCGACCACGGGTCTGCCCTTGGCCGAGAGGCCCATGGCTTTGAGCAGGTCCTGACGGCACAGGGCTTTGCCGCGCAAATCATCTGATCGATAGCGAGCGGCAAGGTGTCCATCCGTTTCGGGGTTCCAGGACGCGTAGTCCACGCCGTTTAGCACTCCGGACAGGACGGAGCTTCGGGAGCGCAGGAGGCCCTCCAGGCCGCACCCGTACTCTTTGGTCTGGATCTCCTGGCTGTAGCGGACACTGACCGTGCTCACGGCGTCTCCGTAAAGAATGCCGGCCTTGAGGAAGTTCGCCCGGCCATAGAATTCAAGGTCCTCCATGGTGAAGAGCGAAGCCGGCAGGCCCACTCGGTCGAGGACCTTCCGGTCGAACAAGCCCTGGTATCCCATGTTATGGATCGTGAACAGGGACTTGGTCCGCGCGAAAAACGGGTCTTGACCATAGGCGAATCTCTTAAAGGCCAGCACCAGGGCGCTCTGCCAATCGTGGGCATGGATGACGTCGGGTTTGAAGCTCAACGTCTTCATGGCCTCGAGGCAGGCTTTGCTGAAAAAGCCGAAGCGGTCGGCATTGTCGGGATAATCGGCGACCGAGGTCCCGTACAAGCCGTCCCGGTCGAAGAATTCGGGTTTATCGATGAAATAAGCGGAGAAGCCGTCTCTCCGGCTTTCCCAGACGGAAAAGCTCTGCTTCCGGCCGGACCAATCCGTCTCGACCGCGGGCAAAATCCGGCCGAGAAGGAACTCTTGGGCTCGGTTGCGAACACATCGGTAATAGGGCAAAAAAACGCGGACTGCGGCTCCGAGCTCTGCCAGGTACTTGGGCAGGGCTCCTGTCACGTCCGCCAGCCCTCCCGTTTTAGCAAAAGGCGCGACTTCTGATGAGATCAAGGCGATGTTCATGATGAGCTCATTCTAGCATAGGCCCGCCGACCGCGTCAGCCATTCCCTTGAACTTTCGGCCGACCTCGTTCAGAATAGGTTGGCCCAGCACCCGATGAAAGAAGTTACTGCCGCCGTCATCGAACGTCGCGGAAGGATCCTCATCGCCCGACGCAGGTCCGGAGGGACCGCCGCGGGGAAATGGGAATTCCCCGGGGGAACCGTTGAAGCGGGGGAGACGCCCGAGCAATGCCTGTTTCGCGAACTGCGGGAAGAGCTGGGCATCGACGCTCGAGTGGGGGAGTTCATCGGCTCGAGCCACGCGGCGGCAGCGGGGTCTGCGTTCGACCTCCTGGCCTTTCATGTCAAATCCTATCAGGGACGGGTCAGGCCCATCGACCATGATGAGATCCGCTGGGTCGATCCGAAGGACCTGCCTTCCTTCGACCTGGCCGAGGCAGACCTCCGATTGCTGCCCGAAGTCATGGCGGCCCTGGGCGGCGGGGAAAAAGAGTGAGTGTGAATAAGACCGGGAAACATGCCGCGCCGGATGCGAATGCCGTCGTCCTGAAGCCCGGCAAGGATAAGCCCGTTCGCAACAGGCATCATTGGATCTTTTCCGGGGCCGTGGCCCGACTGCCCGTTTTCGAGGACGGGGATATCCTTCCTGTTTCGACGAGCGGAGGCGATCATCTGGGCTACGGCTACTTCAACCGGCGCTGTTCGATCATCGGCCGCATGCTCAGCTTCGACCGGACTCCGGGTCTCGAGGCCGTGCGGGCCGGGATCGACCGGGCCGCGGACTTGCGACGGTCGCTATTCACTGAAACGACGAACGCCTATCGCCTGGTCAACGCCGAGGGGGACGGCTTGCCGGGGCTGATCGTGGACCGCTACGGCGGCGTGCTGGTCCTGCAGATCGCCACCCTGGGCATGGAGCGCCTCAAGCCTTTCGTCCTCGATTGCCTCCGGCGGGCGGCCCCCGCGCGAGCCGTCTATGAAAAGTCCAACATGACAGCCCGGCGGGAGGAGGGTCTGACCGATCACGAAGCCCTGCTCGAAGGCGACCTTCCGGCCGAGGTCCGAATCCTCGAGAACCGGTACCCCTTCCTCGTGGACATCGTCCGCTCCCAGAAGACCGGTTTTTTCCTTGACCAGAGGGAGATGCGCCGGCTGGTCCTGTCCTTCTCCCAGGGGAAGAGCGTCCTGAACTGCTTCTCCTACAGCGGCGCGTTCAGCATCTATGCCCTTCATGGGGGGGCGGCCCGGGCCGTGTCCGTGGATGTCTCCGAGCCGGCGCTCGAACTCGCCCGCCGGAACATGGCCCTCAACGGCTTCTCCCCGCGTCCCGAGGATTTCATCAAAGCCGATGTCTTTGAATTCCTGCGCGAGGAAAGGCCGGAAAGCTACGACCTCATCATTCTCGACCCGCCCGCCTTCGCCAAGAAAAAAGCCGACGTCGTCCAGGCCTGCCGCGGCTACAAGGACCTGAACCGTCTGGCCCTGTCCAAACTCCCGGCCGGGGGGCTCCTGCTGACGTTTTCCTGCTCCCATTTCGTGGATGAGGCGCTCTTCCAGACGGTCCTCTTCCAGGCGGCTCTTGAAGCCGGCCGGAGAGTGCGCATTCTCCAGCGTCATCATCAGTCCTTCGACCATCCGCTCAATATTTACCATCCGGAAAGCGAATACCTGAAGGGATTTCTTCTGTACGTGGATTGAATTCCGAGCAAGGAGAATGCCTCATGGGCAGGGTTTACTATTCCATCAGCCGCCTGTCGAGCTTCGCCCAGTGCCGCTTGCAGTATAGATATCGCTACATCGACCGGCTTCCGGTCAAGGTCGAGAGCATCGAAGCCTTCATGGGCAGCCGGGTGCACGAAGCCCTTCAGGAATTCTACGAACGGGTCAAGCGCGGCAGGGTCGAGCCCAAAGAATGGCTGGTCGGGAAGTTCCTTGAGCTATGGCAAAAGAAAACCCACGCCGCCCTGAAGGTCACAAAGGCGGATCATTCGATCGATGACTACCGCGAAAAGGGAATGAAATGTCTGGAGGATTACTACGATGCCCACCAGCCCTTCGACCGGACGGAGGTCCTCAAGACCGAGCGGTTGATCTGCTTCGAGCTCAGCCATGGCGATCGCACCTACGACTTCTGCGGTGTTCTGGACCGGCTCGACTGGAATGCGCGGGAGAATGTCTATGAGATCCACGATTATAAGACCTCGAGCGACCTCCCCTCCCAGGAAGACGCCGACGAGGACACCCAGCTGGGGCTCTACCATTTGGCGCTCTTGAGCTTCTGTCGCGAGGCGCGGGACATCAAGCTCATCTGGCACTATCTGGCCTTCAACACCGAGATCGAGTCCCGGCGGAACGACGAAACATTGAACGCGCTCAAAGAGGATACCGTCGCCAGGATCGCCGCCGTTGAGGCCTGTCGGGAATTTCCCGCGACGAAAGGCGCCCTGTGCTCCTGGTGCGGCTACCAGCCCATCTGCCCCGAATGGAATCCGCCTCAGGCTGGACTCGAACCGCAGTCCGATAAATGAATGGGAGGCAAACCGGGGCCAGGTCCGCTGACGGCGCGCTCCATCTCGCGCGGACTCCGCGCCTCCGGCGATCTGCTCTTGGCCGCGGGTCCGCTCAAATGCCGGGCAAGGCTCCTCCTGGACAGGCGGCCGGAATGCGGCTAGACTTATTTTTTCTCAAAGGCAGGTTATCAAGATGAGGATCCAATTCGTGGGGGCGGCTCGCCAGGTCACGGGCTCGTGCTATTGCCTGGAAGGGCAGGGATGTCGGTTCCTGGTCGACTGCGGTCTCCATCAGGAGCGCGAGTTTCTAACACGTAATTGGGACCCTTTCCCCTTCGAACCGCGGGATCTGGATGCGGTCTTCTTGACCCATGTTCACTTGGATCATTCCGGGCTCCTGCCCCGTTTGGTCCGGGAGGGTTTCAGCGGACCGATCTACGCTACCGAGGCCTCCCAGGAACTCCTGCCCATCGTTCTCGAGGACAGCGCCCACATCCAGGAAGAGGACGCGGAATTCAAACAGAAACGGCACGCGCGAGAGGGTCGCAAAGGGCCCCATCCCGAGGTGCCCCTGTATACCATCGAGGACGCCGAAGCCGTTCTGCCCTACGTCCAGGCCGTTGCCTACGGAACGGCCGTTCGATTGGCGGAGGGAGTTTCGATCGTCCTGCATGACGCCGGGCACATTCTCGGCTCGGCCATGGTCGAGATCATCGGCCGAGACAACGGTGCCGAGCGACGCATTCTTTTTTCGGGCGACATCGGTCAATGGGGCAAGCCCATCGTCCGCGACCCGACGGTCTTCACCCAAGCCGACGACATCATCATGGAATCCACTTATGGCGACCGGGACCATGAAGACATCCAAAGCATCCCCGGCCGCATGGCCGACGTCATCAACCGGACCGTGCGCCGCGGCGGAAACATCCTCATCCCGACCTTCGCCGTGGAGCGGGCCCAGGACCTACTGTTCTTTCTCAGCCGCCTCTCGGCCGAAGAACGCATCCCTCGGATCATGTCCTTTCTCGACAGCCCCATGGCCGTGGACATCACCGAGGTCTTCGAGAAGAACCGCAAGGACATGGATCCGGAATTGCAGGCGGAATTCCAGGCCGGCAAACAGCCCTTTCGTTTCCCCGGGCTGAAACTGATTCGAACGCCCGATGAGTCCAAGGCCATCAACGCCATCCGCGGCTCGTGTCTGATCATGGCCGGCTCGGGGATGTGCAACGGCGGCCGTATCAAGCATCACCTGATCCAAAACATCGCCCGCCCGGAATGCTCCATCCTGTTCGTCGGCTACCAGGCCCGGGGCACTCTCGGCCGGGAGATTCTCGAGGGGAGATCACCGGTTCGGATCCACGGCGATCTCTATCCGGTCCGGGCCGGGGTAAGCCAGATCGAGGGCTTCTCGGCCCATGCGGACCGCACGAGTCTGCTCCGCTGGGTCGATCATTTCGAGATTCCGCCCAAGCATCTTTTCCTGGTCCACGGCGAGCCCGAGGTCTCCGAAGGCCTGGGAAACCTGATCCGGGACACCCGGCACTGGCCGGTCAGTGTCCCCGGGCGCCTCGAAAAATGGAACCTGGATTGACGGCAGAACAGGGTCGCCGGGAAACGGCGCTGGAGATGTCTCAGTCCTGAGCCCAGAGCTCTAGCTCGTGGATCGACCAAAAATATTCCCGGTCGACGCTTGTCTGGACCAGGCGAATGCCTCGAGCCCGGACCGGAGCCAAGGGGATGTCGAGCGCCGCGTGCCCCGGCCGGATGAGAGTCCGGAGAGGAACGGTCACGCTGTCGTCCTTCATGATCGTGCGCCAGTCTTTCATGTCGGGCGAGATTTCGATCCTGAGGCCGCGCGGGAAATCGATGGGGCTGTCGGTCAGCTTCATGGTGATCCCTGAGAAGGACACCTCGCGTCCCAGATCCAGCTCGAACCATTGGCCCTTCTCTTGGACCCGACCCGTATCCCAGCGCGTGTCGAGACGGCCGTCAATGGCCGCCCGAGCCTTATCCGTATTGAGGCTGGCCCGGGCGGTCCACCCGTCGCGCGCCAGGAGCTTGTGGGGGGCTTCGACGAGACGCACACCCGGGCTTCGGGTATCGGGGGCTAGCTCAAAAACGATATCCGTCCCGAACCGGCGAACTTCGTGCACGGTCTCCTTGAGTTCGGCCAGCCGAGCCAGGATCGGATGAATCCTTGGCTTCTTGAGCTCGGCGGAGTGGACGATGATCATCCGCACGCCCAGGTCCCTGAGGTCTTCGACAAGCTGGAAGGTCGGTGAAGCGTTGTAGCGTCGCAGAAGCTCGGTGTACAGCGGAGGGAAAAAGCCGCTGTAGCCGTTCACAATATCCTTCCAGTGGTAGGCGGAATAGTAAACGCGTCGGCACTCGCTATCGAACAACCTTGCCGTGGGACTCGGCAGGGGAAGCTCGGCGATCGGCAGGGGGCCCTTTTGCTCGGCCAGCCACCGGTAGACTTCCGGGATCTCGGACTTGACCGGCACTTGGAGAAGGGGAATGGGCAGGGACAGGTATTCTCCGGCAATCAAGAACGGCACGGCCAGGAGAACGACGGGCCGCAGCTTTGAGCGAGCCAGGGAACGGCTGACTTCCGCTAGACCATAGGCGGCCAGGACGGCCAGCCCGAACATGAAGAAGATGTGGAACCGCGCCGCGGACCTCAAGCCACTGAACCCGGGGATGTACTTGTGGACGAGGAAGTAGGGCCCGCTCGCGCCCCTGGAAAAAAGAAAGGCGAGGATGACGGTCAGGAGGTAGATCCAGGGCGTCGTCCAATCCATCCTGACGGAAAGCAGCCGCGTCCCGGTCGCGCGCCTGAGAGCGACGCCCGCGATCAGCAGGACGGCCAATATCGTCACCACCTTTATGAGGCTATGGGCATGAAGCAGGCCCAGGGAGGCGAGCTTGACGTCCAACCCGCCCCGGGCGAGCAGAACGTAGAGAACTCCGGCGTAGAATCCTGTCGCCAGGGTGATGGCCCAGAGCAAAGCGAGCCAAGGCCGCTTCCTCCGTCCCTTGGGATCCGGAGCGCCGGGTCGCTCCTTTCTCTTGAATCGCAAAGCCCGGGCCGCGCCGAAGCAGGCCAGGATAAAGGCCAAGGCCCCGGGAAACAAGTCCCTCTCGCCCCGCGAGAACCGAGCCGTGATCCGCCCGTAAAGGTCATTGATCGCCGGTGTCGCGAGATAGTTTTTCAAGGCGGCCGGACTCGATATCTCGCGAGAGAATCCCATCTGCTTCTGGACGGAGTAGTACTGGTAAAAGAAGGGGAGCAGACACAGGCCGATCAGGAGTCCGCAAGCGGCCATCCTGAACCAAAAGCGCGGTTGTCGATATTTTTTTTGGACGAGGGCGTAGACCGCTACGAAGAGCCCGCCAAAGATCACAAGATACAGGGCATAGTACCCGTTGGCCAACGCTTGAAGGATGAAACACAAGCTGAAAAACAGAAGGTCCTTGAGCCGATCGTTCGCAAAAAACCTGTGGAGGAAGAGAAAGGCTAGGGGAATTCCGCCCGCGGTGAGGATCTGAACCTGGTAGAGATGAGAAAACATGAATGGGGAAAAAGCGAAAATGATGCCGGCCGCGGCGGCGGCCAGAGTGTTGCCGGTCAGATGGCGAGCCAGAAAATACATGCCCAGCCCGGTCGTCAGGAAAGCAAACAGCATGACGAAGTTGTGGGCAAAAATGGGATTCCTGGTCACAAGCCAGGCCGGAAGAGCGACCAAGGCCTGAGGGATGAGAAACTCGGAATAGACCAGGGTCTTGGGTTGGGGGTAGAAGATGTTGGCATCAAAAAAGCCCCCAAAATTCGCGTGGACTAGATGATCAATGTCCCAGGAGAGGATCCAGGTATTGAGCAGAGGGTCGCCCATGTCCCGGACGGACGAACCCATGCGGATGATCAGGGGGTAGGTCATGACCAGAGCCAGGAGCAGGAAGAGGCCGGCAATGAACAGCGATCGTTTCATCTAATGTCTCGAATCAGCAGGGGAATCAGATACCACAGAAACACGAGCCGGTCAAATTCCCCAATAAAAGTGGACAGGAGGCTGCCGGCGGGCTGCCGCAGTCCCGCTCCGGACGTTCTTTCCGCGGCGATCAGTCTCTGTGACCTGCTTAAGAGCAACCGTTTTGCCGCAGACGCCTCCCTTGACCGAATCGAAGATCAAGTTGAGCTTGTCCTTGCCCTTGACTATGAGACGCAGGTCGACCTTGTCGAATTCGGGAACTCCGTTTTCGACCCAGGCGAAGTCCTGGCCATGAGTCTCTATCTTTTGGACCTGGTTTTGAAACTTGTCGATGAGTAAGCCGGCCATGAGAAGTTTCGCTCCTTCGACGGAAAGGCGATCGGGCCGATAGAGCTTTTTCTGTGCTGCCTGGGCCGACAGGGAGGGGGTAATCCGGCTGATACGGCTTTTCATAACGCCTATCGTATTTTATAATAAAAGAGCTACGGGATGGCAGAGAAAGGAGACTCCATGAAAAAGTGCCTGACCCTTTTCCTGGCCGTACTGCTCGCGAGCCTCACGGCCTACAGCCAGAGCGCGGATAAGATCGGCAAGCTCTATGAGAAACTGACCTGGCGCACGATCGGCCCGGCGATCATGGGCGGACGGACCGTGGACATCGAAGCCGTGGAGAGTGCGCCCTGGACGATCTACGCGGCGGTCGGCCCGAGCGGCGTCTGGAAGTCCTCGAACAACGGCATCACCTGGGATCCGGTCTTTTGGAAGGAGGCCACGGTCTCCGTGGGTGACTTGGCCGTATCGCAGGCCAACCCGAACATCGTCTGGGTGGGGACGGGCGAGGCCACCTGCCGGAACAGCGTCACGATCGGCGATGGTGTCTACAAGTCAACCGATGCGGGCAAGACCTGGACCAACATGGGCCTCAAGGACACCCGCCACATCAGCCGGATCATCATCAACCGCGGAGACCCCAACATCGTTTACGTCGCGGCCATGGGCCATCTCTGGGGCCCCAATCCGGACCGCGGCATCTATAAAACGATCGACGGCGGGACAACGTGGTCCAAGGTCCTGTACGTCGACGCCAACACCGGGTTCGCCGACCTGGCCATGGACCCATCGGATTCCCTGACCCTTTACGCCACCGCCTACGAGCATCGCCGCCTGCCGTATTATTTTTCGAGCGGCGGGCCGGGGAGCGCCCTGTACAAGACGACAGACGGCGGCCTGACCTGGAAGAAGCTGGCCAAGGACCTGCCCACCGGCATTCTGGGCCGAATCGGGGTCGATGTCAGCCGGAGCAATCCCAAGGTCGTCTACGCCTTGATCGAGGCGGCCGACGGGGGCATCTGGCGCTCCGAGGACAAGGGAGAAACCTGGAAGCGGACCTGCGACAACGCCACTTACAAGCTGGTCAATTTTCGACCCTTCTACTACAGCCAGATCCGCGTCGACCCGACGAACGACAAGGTCGTGTATGTCTTCTCCGGGGGAAGCTATGTTTCGGAGAACATGGGCAAGAACTTCCGCATCATCTCGATGAATACTCACTCCGACCATCATGCCCTGTGGATCGACCCCTCCAACCCTCTCCATCTCATCGACGGCAACGACGGGGGGATCGACATCTCGTACGATCAGGGCAAGAATTGGTACGATGTCCAAAACATCCCGGCGGCCGAGGTGTATGAGATCGGCGTGGACATGCAGGATCCCTATCGTGTCTATTGCGGACTTCAAGATAACGGCGTATGGGGCGGGCCGAGCGCCAGCCTGGATACGGCCGGGATCACCAACTCCGAATGGACCTGCATCAACAGCGGCGACGGCTTTTACGCCCAGCCCGACCCTTCCGACCCGACGCTCGTCTATTCCAACTCTCAGATGAACGGCCTGGCCTTGTCCGACCTCAAAGCGACCCGCAATAAGTCTATCCGTCCCGAAGCGCCGCTCAATGAACCGCCCTATCGTTTCAACTGGAATTCGCCCATCCTCATCTCGCCCCACGACCCGAAAACCGTTTACTGCGGCGGCAATTTCCTGTTCCGAAGCCGGGACGAAGGACAGTCCTGGACGACGATCAGCCCGGACCTGACGACCGCGAACCCGAAAAAGCTCATCGATTCGGGCGGCCCGATCACTCAGGACAACACCGGAGCCGAGATCCATTGTTCGATCGTGACCATCGCCGAATCACCCGTAGCCCAGGGCGTCATCTGGTGCGGAACGGATGACGGCCAGCTCCAGGTCACGCGCGACGGCGGGAACACCTGGAGGAACGTCGTCACAAACATCCCCCGCCTTCCGGCCGAAACCTGGTGCTCCCGGGTCGAGGCCTCGCACTTCGAAGCGGGCACGGTCTATGCCGCTTTTGACGGTCATCGGACGGACGATTACGGCACCTACCTCTACAAATCGACGGATTTCGGCCAAACCTGGACGTCGCTCCGTGGCAACCTGCCTTTTGGCTGGGTCCATGTCATCCGCGAGGATCCGCGGAACAAGAGCCTTCTCTTCGCCGGGCTCGAATTTGGCATCTTCGCCTCTCTGGACGGCGGGCGAAGCTGGTTCTCCCTGCGCAACGATCTTCCCACCGCGGCCGTGCACGACATCGCCATCCACCCCCGCACGCACGACCTCATTATCGGCACCCACGGCGCGGGGGTCTGGATCCTGGACGATATCACTCCACTCGAAGAGATGAGCGAGCAGGTCCTGGCTTCAAACCTCTTCCTTTTTTCGCCGCGGCCCGCGACGGAAATCTTCCGCTCCGCGCGGGGCGAGTCCTTTTCCCGGCCGATTTACGCCGGCACCAACCGGACGCCCGGCCTGTTACTCACCCTTTATTGCCGGACGGCGACCAAGGAACGTCCGACCTTTCACGTCAGGGATGCGAAAGGGGAGGAGGTCTTCATAGTCAGCTTGCCGATCAAGGAGGGGATCCAGAGAAGCCCGTGGAACCTGGAGTTCGTGCCCAAGAACGAAAGAGGCGCGAGGCCGACGGCCTCGGGCTTCAGCCTGATCGCCCTGCCCGTTATCGCTCCGGGCGAGTATTCGGTCGAGCTCGAAGCCGGCGACCTCAAGGCCGTCCGGAAGGCCAAAGTTATGGCCGACCCGAGGTTTGCCTGGCCCGATGCCGCGCGCGATGCGCAAAACAAGGTTATCGCCGAAGCCCTGACCATGAATAAGACCCTGGGCACGGCCGTTACCGTCGTGGCCGCAGTTCGGCGCGACCTGGACGACGTAAAACAAGACGCCTCCGGCCGCAAGGATCTGCCCGCCGAGGTGGGCGCGACGTTGACATCGTTCGAAACGAAATTTCTTGCCCTGGAAGGGGAGATCAAGCCCAAGGAATTCGGCTATCGCGGTTCGCGGGAGATAGCCCTGAGGGGCGGGTCGCTCTCCCAGCTGTTGATGATGCTCGAGATGGGGGTCGCCTCGTATCCCGGCATGCCCACGAAGACTCAGCTATCCCAGTTCGAGCAGATCGGCTCGGCGCTCAACAACATCCTGGCCCGCTGGAACTCCTTTGCGGCCGCTGACATTCCGGCCCTGAACACGATTCTCCAAGCCAACAAGCTAAAGACCATCAAGGCGCCGGCCAAAGTCGAGTAGGCTTAGCTTTCGGGCAGGGGAAACCGCCGGGTCGACAGCTCCCGCTCGGAGTAATAATTGATCCGGAAGGAGTATGACTTCCGCGGGATCATCATGAAGGATTCGGTCAAACGGACCCCGATCTCCGCGGCCGGAACCATGGAGAAGAGAAAGCCCTGCTCCCTGACATCCCAGCCGCGATAGCCGGGAGCGAACTTCTTGCTCGGCCACAGGCCCAGGAGAAGGCCCTTTTCGGCGAGGATTCGGTCGACCCGGCGGGTGACCTGCCCTACGGCTTCGGATCCCAGGGCGTCAAGGACCAACCCTCGCAGGTCCTCGTTGGACCGGAAATGCTCGGCGCAGGACTCCTCGAGGCGGGGACCGATGGTGCACACGCACAGGGCGACCTTTTGGGCGCCCGCGAAGACTTCATGGCCGCCCGCCTCCCGAGCGGTGATGATCGCCCAGGCTGCTGCGGGCTCAAGAAGCCGCGCCGCGTGTTCCGCCTCTTCCCGGGTGACCGCCAGAATCGAGTCGTTTTCGGGGATGGGAGCCCTGCGGTACCCGATCCGGACCAGGATCCGACGCAAGTCGGTGAATCGAACCTCGAAATCCCGGCGGACCTCCGCGGTGGTGGACATCAGGACCGCGCTCAGCTCAACCCCTTGATCTCCGGCAGGCGGGAGATGCCGTGCCGCGCCGCTTCGGCCTTCATGATCCTGGCCAGCTCGGCGACGACGTCCCGGCCGGGAAGCTCCGCCGGGCGGGAGGCGAGCAGCCGCTCGACCTCATCATGGGCCCGGTCGTTCATGGTCTTGCGTCCGGCCGCGACCCAGGCGTCGTAGGTATCCCGGTCGGCGAGCCGAGGAAAGACGTGCTCCTTCCGGAACCATTGACGCGTATGGGGCATAGTCAAGAAATTGCCGCCCTGCATGATCGCGGCGAAGAGATGAGTGGCTAACGGTTCCTCGCGCTGGCTTATGCCTTCCAGCAGGCGGTAGGTCATGCCGCAGATCTCATCATCGATGACGAGCTTCTCCAGGCTCTGACAGCTCTCGAAGTTGAGCATCCCCGGGCCGGAGACGACGTTGATCCCGGCCAGGCCGGCCAGGACCGCGCCCAAGGCGGTTTCCAGCCCGGCCTGCGCGTCGTTGACCTTGGAATCGCTCAGGCCCATGTAGGCGTGAGTGGGAAGCTGCAGACTCTTGGCGATCTGGGCGTAGCCCATGTCGATCATCATCGTTTCGATGGCGCCCATGGGCGTCGTGCCCTTGCGCATGTCAAAGCTCGAGGGTGAGCCGCCCCAGATGACCGGAGCACCCGGCCGGGCGAGCTGGCAGATCACGAGGCCGGCCACGGTCTCCGCCACATGCTGCACCAGAGTCCCGGTCAAGGTCACGGGCGAAGTGGCGCCGGTCATGCCCATGGAGATGAGCTCGGAGGGAATCCCAGCCCGGGCGCAATCGATCAGGCTCTGGGTGGTCAGGTTGCTCCACTTCAGGGGAGGGGAGGGGCATGCGTCGAATACGGCCAGAGGCTTTGACCTCAATGCATCCGCGCCGCCGCGAACGGCCTGGAGCATATCCCGCATGGGCTCGAAACCCTCGACCTTAAACGTCCCGGTGATGACCGGTTTGGACGAGAACAGTAATCCGAGATAGAGCCTGTATGAATCGGCGATGATATCCGGCACGTCTCCGCTGACCAGGCCGGTGCTCTGGAAATGGAGATTGTCCAGGCTGTCGGAGATCCGAATGTAGCTCACCACGTCCTCGGTGACAGGACGACGCTCGACCTGGTCCTTGTAATCGAGGATCTTGACCGCAGCCGAGCCGGGGTTGAAATGAACCGTATCGCCGCCGACTTTATAGGAGCGCCGGCCGTCGCGGTCATAGAGCATGACGGTGAACGGGGCGGAGGCCAGGCATTTTTCGGCGAGCTGGGGGGTGATGAAGACCCGCCGCGTTCGGCGGTCGACCTTCATGGCGGCCTCCTCAAACAAGCGGAGGGCTTCCTCATTTTCGACAAAGACCCCCTGCGTCTCCAGGACGACCAGGCCTTCGTCGATGATCAATTTGACGAGCTCAGGGCTCAGCAGTTCGATTTTTGGTCGGATGGTCGGGATCATGTGGCTTCTCCTGAAAATTTCAGGCCGAGAGGGACAAGGCCAGCTTCACCGCGGCCATGGCGTTTTCGGCATAGCCGTCGGCTCCGATCTGCGCCGCCCATTGGCCCGTCACGGGTGCGCCGCCCACGAGGACCTTGAAGCGGCCGGCGAGCTTCTTCTCCCGGAAAATCTCCATGAACCTTCTCTGGTTGAGCATGGTTGTCGTCAGCAGGGCCGAAAGGCAGATGAAATCCGCCTTGACCGCCAGGGCCTTATCGATGAAGGCCTGGAGCTTGACGTCCGCGCCGAGGTCGAACACCTCGAAGCCGTTGGCGGAGAACATAGCCGCCACGAGGTTCTTGCCGATGTCATGGATGTCGCCCTCGATCGTTCCTATGACGACCCTGCCCTTCAGGGCCGACTTCTCCCGGCTCCGGTCGAGCTCGGGTTTGAGCACGGCCAGGACGGCTTTCATGCACTCGGCTGAGGTCACGAGCTCAGGCAGAAAATATTCGCCCTGCTCCCAGAGCTCGCCCACGCGGCGGATGCCCGGGATGAACCCGTTTTCCAACGCCTCGTTGGGACTCAAACCCTCGGCCACGCTTTGGCGAGCCAGGCGTTCGGCCTCGGCGGTGTTGCCTTCGATGACGGCCGCCTTCATCCTGTCGAACATTTCCTGAAGATTCATGAACGCTCCTTTTCCCGGTATCCCCGAGGATTCAGCTCCACGGGACGAACTCCAGGGAGCTGACGAACATGTCCTGGAATGAGGCTTCTCGAGCCAGAGAAAAATGCCGGAATGCCCCAACGACCGATTCCAGCCGCCGGCGAGCCTCGAGAGAAACAAGAAGCACTCGGGCCCCGGCCAGGGAGGCATTGCCCAGGAAAGTGATCCGGGCGGGGTCGATGGACGGCAAGAGGCCCAGGCTCATGGCCCGGGCGATGTTGAGAGAGTTTCCGAAAGCGCCGGCGATGAACAGGCCGTCGAGGTCGGCGGCGCGGAGGCCGGCCGAGGCGAGCATCATTCGCATCCCGGCCTTAACCGCGGCTGCGGCCAGCTGGAGCTCCCGGACGTCCTTTTGATCAAGCGCTATGCCGGCGGCCAGAGGAATGCTTTTCTGAGGCCGGGTGACCGCACCCTGGACAGTGATGAATCCCAGCCCGATGCCGACCGCTACGACATCGATGAGGCCGGTCCCGCAGATCCCGCGGGCTGGCTTGTTTCCGATCGTGAACAAGCGAAAGCCCCCGTCCTCCTCCGCGCGGCAGATGGCGCCGGGGACGGCCAGCATGCCGTGGCTGATGTTCATCCCCTCGAAGGCCGGGCCGGCGGCCGTGGACGTCACCAGGATCTCTTCATCCCTTTTCAGGGCGATCTCGCCGTTCGTTCCCAGGTCGATGTAGAGAAGCGTCCCGGGCCGGTCCAGGAAGCCCGAGGCCATCAGCCCCGCCGAGATGTCCCCGCCCACGAAGCTCTTAATATTGGGGGCCACATAAATTCGACCTCGTGAGTTGATGTCAAGTCCGATTTCGCGGCTGGGCAGAGGGGGGAGCACGGAATAGACGGGACTGAAAGGGGAGAGGGCTAGGGTTGAGACCGGGACCCGGGTTAAGAGGTGGTTCATGGCCGTGTTGCCCGCGACGACCGCCTCATAGACGTTTTCCGCAAGGCGATGATTTCTCTTGAGGAGAGCAGAGGCCATCCTGTTCAGGTCTCCGACCACGGCCTCCTGCAATCGGCCGGCCCTGTCGGGTTCGCTGAAGACAAGGCTGATCCGGGATACGACATCCGCGCCGTAGGAGGTCTGGCTGTTCAGCGCCGTCTCGGAATCCAGGACGCGGCCCGTGTTGAGGTCGACGAGGTCCATGACGAGGGTCGTCGTCCCCAGGTCCACGGCCAGCCCGAGCGACTTCGACGTCGTGTCGTCCGGCTCCAGGGTCAGCACCTCCTCGTTCTGATGAAGGACAGCCGTGATCCTGCCGCCCGTCTTGCTGAGCAACGAGGGCAGGGAACGAACGACATCCAAGGAAGCCCGGGGGGAAGGGAGCTTGAGATCGTGGCCCAGGATGCTCCAAGCCGATTCCGGCCGGACCAACTCAGCCGGGGACAACTCAACAAAATACTTCTTAACGGCGGGGTCGAAGTCAACCGGGCTTTCGACACCCCAGGCCAGGATCGGCATCTTTTCAAGGAGCGCCCCCTCGGGGACGGAAACGGCTATGGACCGCACGAGGGCAAAGAGGCAGGCCAGGCGATGATCCGAATCCAAGCCCCTGAGGATTAAGAGCTTTTCTTCTCCCGCCTTGAAGGCCGGCCGGGGACCGGAAAAAATCTTGACGAAGCATTTTCCGCAGAGGCCCCGGCCGCGGCAATAGAGATTGAGGGGCAGACCGGCTTCGAGCAGGACGTCGGACAGGATACGGCCTTTGGTCGCCTTGACCTTGAGGTTGTGAGAAACGATATCGACCGTGATTGCCATAACGCGAATCATAAGTTATTATTTCTCGACGATTTTTACAAGGGGCGAACCGTGGCCGATTCGAGTTGGGTCTACCTGTCATTGCTGTCCGGATTCCTCATGGCCGTAGTCAACCTGCTCGACCGGTACGTTCTGACCCGCCTGGTGAAAAGGGCTCTAGCGCCCATCGTGGTCCTGGGCGTCATCGGCCTTGTGCCCGGGCTTCTGGTGCTCGCCGTAAAGGGCCGGGTTGGGCTTGCCGGAGCTGAGCTTCTCCTGGCCGTCGGCGCGGGCCTCATCTTCCTTGCCATGGCCTATTTCTATTTTCGGGCGGCTCAGGTCGAAGAAATCTCCCGGGTCGTCCCGCTCTTTTATCTTTCCCCGGCTATGGTGGCGATCCTAGCCAGGGTGCTCCTCAACGAAAACCTCTCCGGGCGGAAATACGCCGGCATCGCACTCCTCGTCGCCGGGGCGGTGCTCATCTCGTCCCGATGGCCTCCCGGACTGCGCCGGGGACCGGCTTTCGGCTTTATGATCCTGGCGGCAGGAGCGCTGGCGGCTTACACTCTGGCCACCAAAGCGGTCTTGAAGTCGGCCGATTATTGGACCGTTTTTGCCCTGGCCCGCCTGGGGATGTTCATGGGCATCACTCCCGTGGTCTTCCGGAATCGGAAGGAACTCAAGGCCGAACTGACCGGTCGCCGCGGCGGAAAGGTGGTCGTCCTGATGGCCGGCAATGAAGCCTTGGCCATGGCCGGGAGTTTTGTTTTCACCCTGGCCGCATCCCGGGGGCCGATCTCGCTCGTGAACGCTCTCGCATCCACTCAGCCTTTTTTTGTCTTGGGCCTGACCTTGAGCCTGGCCCGGTTTTGGCCGGGATTGCTCGGGGAGGAAACGAGCCGGGGCGCGGTCATTCTCAAGATCGCCGCGATCCTTGTGATGTTCGCCGGCGTTTTCCTGGCCGTATGAATCGGTCCAGCTCCGCGTTCTCTCTCGAACGCAGACGCGCGTTTTGTTAGGATATTCGTGACCACTGGAGTTAAAGGGAGCTGAAAAATGAGTCCAAGAGTCCCGTTACGAAGCCTGGGTCGTTCCGGATTGCAGGTTTCCGCGATCGGCCTGGGTTGCTGGCAGTTCAGTCGGAGAAGGGGACTGGCCGGCAAATACTGGCCTTACGTAAACCAAACCCACGTGGACGAGATCGTCAAGCTGAGCCTTGAGGGAGGTCTCAACTGGTTCGATACCGCCGAAGGCTATGGAAACGGCGAATCGGAACGGGCGCTGGCCCGGGCGCTTCGCAACTTCGGCTGCAAACCGGGGGAGATCATCATCGCCACGAAGTGGACCCCTGTTCTCAGGCGGGCGGCCTCGATCTTGAAAACAATCGCCGTCCGACAGAGGAACCTGGGCGAGTTTCCGATCGACCTTTATCAAGTCCACAATCCCTATTCGTTCTCGCGGGTCAAGGCGGAGATGGAGGCCATGGCCGAGCTCGTCCGAGGCCGGAAGATCAGACACGTGGGTGTGAGCAATTTTTCCGCCGAACGGATGCGGCGCGCCGCGGCGGCGTTGAGGGAGCAGGGTTTGAATCTCGCCTCGAACCAGGTCCGCTATAGCCTTCTCGACAGGCGCATCGAGACGAACGGGACGCTGGATGCAGCCCGGGAGATGGGAGTGACGATCATTGCCTATTCACCCCTGGCCCAAGGCATCCTCAGCGGCAAATTTCATGATAATCCGGGCCTGATCAAGTCTCGACCCGGCTATCGCAAATATTTTCGAGCGTTCAAAGCCAAAGGTCTGGAAAAAAGCCGGCCCGTCGTCCTGGCCGTTCGGGAGATCGCGGAACAGCATAAGGCCAAACCCGCGCAAGTGGCGCTCAGCTGGGTCATTCACAACCAAGGACCGCTCGTGGTAGCCATCCCCGGCGCAACAACTCCGGAACAAGCGCGCGACAACGCCGCGGCGTTGAACGTCGAGCTGACCCGAGAGGAGCTGGCCCGTCTGTCTGAAGTCAGTGCCGCATTTCGCCAATAGGCCGCCAGGTCCCGGCCGGTGGGGGAGACCGTCACGATCGCCCACGAACGTGGCGCGGCCCGAACCACTTGCCTCAAATCCGCCTCTATGGTAATCGTATTACCTCGTGCCGCTGAGCTCTGAAAGCGGACAGGAAGGAATCTTCCGCTTCGGGGTCGGCTCCTGCCCGATTCCCAGCCCAAGAAATGACCCGGAGAAACGAATGAAGACTTTTGACGCGATCGGCCTCGGTCATCCCTCGACCTTGCTCCCCCGGAAGGGCACCGACCTTCAAAAATGGGCGGTCATCGCCTGCGATCAGTTCACCTCGGAGCCGGAATATTGGACCCGCGTTACCGACTTCGTCGGAGACGCTCCCTCGACACTGAACCTCATCTATCCCGAGGTCTATCTGGGCGAGCCCGACAGCGAAGGACGCGTCCAGAGGATTCGGACCTCGATGATACGCTACCTCGAAGAGGGCCTGTTCGAGGAACGTTCGGGATTTATCTATGTCGAGCGTCAAGTCGGCCGGCAGACACGGCGGGGTTTCCTGGCCTTGATCGACCTCGACCGCTACGACTATAACCTTGGCTCGCGGAGCCTTGTCCGCGCGACTGAAGGCACCATCCTGGAGAGGATCCCGCCCCGGGTCAGGATCCGGGAGGGGGCTCCGCTCGAACTTCCTCACATCATGGTCCTCCTCGATGACCCCGACGATACGATCATCGGCTCTCTTGAATCCAGCCGAGACAAGCTTGAAAAGCTCTACGATTTCGAATTGATGATGGGCTCGGGCCGCCTGGCCGGGTTCCGGGTCACGGACTCCAAGCTCGAGGAAGAGATGATGCGCGGTCTGGGACGTCTCGCCGACCCGTTGCTTTTTGCCAAAAAGCATGGTCTCGATCCTGACACTCCGGTCCTGCTCTTCGCCATGGGCGACGGCAACCATTCCCTGGCGACCGCCAAGGCCATCTGGGAGAAGACCAAAGCGTCCGCGGTCGATCAAAGGGCGGTCCTCGCCAGCCCTCTGCGCTACGCCCTGGTCGAGATCGTCAACCTCTACGACCCGGCCCTCTTCTTCGAGCCGATCCATCGGGCCGTGTTCGATGTGGCGAATCGTCCCGGGCTCGAGCCGGCACTGAGGGCGCGATTCGGCGACAGCCTCCAGGTCAAGAGAGCAGCCGGCCTGGCAGAGCTTAGAAAAGAGGTCGAGAGCCAGAGGGGGCTTCCCCAAAAGATCGGTTTGATCTCCGCGGCGGGCTACAGTGTTCTCGAAATCTCCCGCCCCGATCTCGTCCTGCCCGTGGGAACGCTCCAGAATTTCCTGGATGGGTTTCTCGCCGAGAAGGGCGCCCGGTCGATCGATTACGTGCACGGAACGGAACCCGTCGACAGCCTCGGCCGAAAACCCGGCAACGCCGGATTCTTCCTGCCGGCCATGAACAAGACCGACCTGTTCCGGACCGTGATCCTCGACGGAGCTCTGCCCCGCAAGACGTTTTCCATGGGGGAGGCGAGGGAAAAGCGGTTCTACATGGAAGCCCGAAAACTCTTCGGCTGAGGGGAAAGAATGAGCCCGGAGCCGCGGCACGCGTATCTCAAGACCCCCATCGGTGTCCTGGAAGTGATGGAGGTCGAAGGAACGATCGTCCGAGCCGATTTTGTTGACCATCCCGGCGAAACCTCAGGAGGATCCAGCCCCATCCTGGATGCGTGCCGGGCACAGCTGGAGGAATATTTCGAAGGCCGAAGGCGCGAGTTCGACCTTGAACTCAACCCGATCGGTACGGCCTTCCAGCGCCGAGTCTGGGACGAACTGCTCAAGATCCCTTATGGGCGGACCTCGACCTATGGACGGATCGCCGCGTTGGTCGGCAACGGTCGAGCTGTCAGGGCTGTCGGCGCGGCCAACGGCCGGAACCCGATCTCGATCATCATCCCCTGTCATCGCGTCGTCGGCAGTGACGGCAGTTTGGTCGGATACGGCGGCGGCCTGTGGCGCAAGGAGTGGCTCCTCCGTCATGAATGCGAGGCGGCCGCGCCTTTGCGCTGAGAACCGGCCGCGGGCAGGGACCGCATCGACCGTTTCATCCAGAGCCCGAAAACCACTTTTTTGACGAATCTCATGTTCTGGACTTGACCTGGGCCCTTGGGTTCGCTAAATTGGTAATATCGGGGGAACGCGCCGGGCGGAGGAAACGGTTCCTTCGGCGGCCGGACCAATTTGAAAATCGGGTCAAGGAGGGAGGCATGGCCATCGCAATCACGAGTCCCGCTTTCCAAGAAGGAGATTTCATCCCCAAAAAGTTCACCTGCCAGGGAAGCGATCTTTCGCCGGCCCTCTCCTGGGCGGGCATACCCCCGGCGGCAAGGAGCCTGGCTCTTATCGTTGATGATCCCGATGCTCCGGGGGGAACCTGGGTCCATTGGGTTCTGTTCAATATTCCGGCAGGGGCCCACGGCCTGGCCGAGGGTGTGCCTTCCCGCAAGGTTTTAGAAGACGGGGCCAGACAGGGTTTGAACGATTTCCGGAAGATCGGCTACAACGGGCCCTGCCCTCCGCCGGGAAGCGCCCATCGCTATTTTTTCAAGCTTTACGCTCTCGATACGCTCCTTGACCTCGATGGGGGAACCAGCAAAGCCCAGGTCGACCAGGCAATGAAGGGCCATATCCTGGCCGAGTGGCGAATCATGGGCCGGTACCGTCGTTCCTAATAATAATTGCCGGGGGCGTCCTTGGCGAATCGGTCTCACCCTCACCCCCGCGGAAAGAGGTGAGTTAGCACTCCTAATAAAATCCTCAACAAAAACTTAGATTTTCCTATCTTGATTATTGCGGCCTCACCCCTCCTCACCCCTAATAATCATAAAAAACACCCCCAAAGGCTATTTTCAAGCCCAGCAAAAAATGACACAAATAGGCCGTGATTTGTCTATAGGGATGAATCGCATTTTTCATTAATTCATCTCTAGGCCCGACTAATTTTGGGAGGCTCAAAATGCCGAAACAAGCTGTACGTTGCTCCGCCGTTCTCTTGCTTTCCGGACTCATGCTGACGTCGGGTCTCTTGATAGCTGAAACCAAATCGGCCGAAGAACAGGTCATCGCTACGGCCGTCCCTGAAAACAACCTTAGCCTCGAGTCTCTCTCTCCGGGTTTGGTCGGACTTGAGCCGAAAGATGTGGCATCGGTCATCCCACCCGCTTTGCCCACGCCCCGTCTTTCAATCCGTAGAAGTTTCTGGGATGCGGCCGAAAATTCGCTTTTCGCCACGACTTTAATCAGTTTTGCCGGGATGAACGTGGCCGACTACTTCCTGACGCGGGAAGCATTGAAATACCCCGAGGCGGGGGAGACGAACCCGCTTCTCCGGCCGATCGTCAAGAATGCCTGGACCTTCGCCCTGTTCAAGGTCGGATACATCACCCTCAACACGCTCGGCCTCCGCAGCATGCACGAGACGGATAAGCCCATGGCTTGGGCCCTCAGCCTAGCGACGAACTTGCTCGTGGCGCTGGCCGTGACCCACAATATCAGCCAACTCGACAAAGTCAAGAGCCGCTGAAGCCGGTCATTCATTCCATCCCGCACCGACTCCAGGGTCAGGTCCGCCGAGCAAATAGTTTATTGTTTTTATCGGATAGTGATAGTTTAATCGGACGAGGAAGAAGAAATCCGCCCGACAGGACGTTCCCGGCCGCGCTTGGCCTTCCAGTACAGATAGGCCGGCACGCCGAGGACCAGGATGACCAGGCCGGCCAGGCATTCCTTGGGTTGAGCGATGATCCGATTGACGAACACGGCCAGGTTGATGACGACAAACAGCGCTGGCAGCACCGGATATCCCCAAGCCTTGTAAGGGCGCTCTAGCTCCGGATGTCGCCGCCGCAGGACGATGACCGCTGAACCCGAGGCGGCGAAGAACAGGACCAGGGCGAAGACGTCGAACTCGATCAGCGCCTGAAACTTCCCTGACAAGCAGAGCAGGGACGACCAGACCGCCTGGCCCGCGATGGCCTTAGCCGGGACCCGATAACGCGGATGGACCTCCTTAAGGCTCGAAAAGAACAACCCGTCGCGAGCCATGGCGAAGAACACTCGAGGGCCGTAGATCATGCTCGCGCTCAAGCAGCCAAAGATGGTCAGAGCGATAAGCCCGGACATGATGTAGCCCCCTTTGGACCCGAATAATCGAACGGCCGCCGCCTCGCCGATCCGCTCCACGCCGACGATGCGCTCCAGGGGCAGGGACAGGAAATAAACAACGTTCATGAGGAGATAAATGAACGTTACACTGAGCGTCCCCAGGATCAGGCTCAGGGGGATGTTGCGTTTGGGATTCATAACCTCCTCGGCCGCGCAGCTCACGGAATACCACCCGTCATAGGCCCATAATACGGCCACCATGGCCAGCCCGAATGCGGCCGGGTTGAACGTCCGGGTTCCCTCCAGGAATCGCGTTATGGCCATCCCCGCGGGATGATGAGCGATCATCGCCGCGCCCCCAGCCGCAAATATCGCGACGCAAGCCAGGCGCGCGACGGTCAAGACGTTCTGAACAATTGTCCCCGCCTTGATTCCGAAAAAATTTATGAAATTGAGAACGAGGATCGCTCCCACGGCCAGGAGCTGTCCCGGAGTCAGGCTCCAGCGAATGCCTCCCGCGCTCAGCTCGAAGATAGGTCGAGCGAACGAACCACCGAGAAAGACTCCCGTGTAATCCGCAAAAGCCGAAGCCAGGGCCGCAATCCCTCCACACTGGATGACCCAGAAAAAGATCCAGCCAAAAAAGAATCCGGCCGATGGACCAAAGGCTTCGCGTAGATAAACATACTGCCCGCCGGCCTGAGGGTACATCGCCCCCAGCTCCCCGAACGAGAGCGCTCCACTGAGTGTGATCAATCCTCCCGCTAAGAAGACGGCTATGATGAGAGCAGGGGAGGGAAGCCTGGCCCCGATGAGTCCCGTCGTCATGAAGATTCCCGAGCCAAGCACTCCCCCTATGACCAGGAACGTTGAATCAAGAAGACTCATTCGCCTAAGGAGGCTTAAGGGAGAGATCCTTGTCTCGATTGAAGCGTTTTTTTGATCAAACGGCGTCATGATTCTCAACCCTATTAGCCGATAAAATAAAGCAAAGAATTAACAGGTTTAATAGCATATAACTTATTGATAATAAATAATTTAACATAATGCTAGAGCCGGTTCATGTTTTATTCCTGGCATAGATTCCAAGATTATAATAAGGAAATTTTAAAAGCAACCAGCAGTCCGACTTCTCGCCAATTTGATTTGCGAGAAAGCAAATTAACATAAGAAAAAAATAGAGCGCAATTTATCTTCTCAATCGAATCGAGTGCGCCGCCGCCTCTCACTTGTGCAACTATGCGTTCGTCTTGTGAAATAGATCCTACAGTTTCCATTAAGAAATAAAACAATGAAACTCGGGCTTGGCAATTCGCTCAAGCACTATGGTCCGAGTCTTTACAACACATTTCGCATGTCGCGGAAAGCCAAGGCCTCATGATACGATTAAGGAAAACATAGGCGGAGTTGCGAAGTCCTAATTTGTTTTTGGTTCCATGCGCTGCAAATAATAGAAAAGACCTGCTACACGGGTGTCCACGCGCAGAAGGTCCATCACTTCAAACAAGCACCCGTTGATTCACCATGAAACAAGTCGTTGATCTGAGTTGATTGTAAAAAAAATACTAGGCCAATGTTGATAATGATTTCAAAATGAATAAGATGATTTCATGTCGGCCGGCCGACATCAGCATCGTTCAAGAATTAGCTTGAATTTATTTTTTAGATTATATATTTTAATAGAAACTTGATGAGAACACTTCACGATTGAGTTGGAGCCTCCATTGATCATCACTGTGGCGAACCAAAAAGGCGGAGTGGGGAAGACGACCACGACTCTCAACGTTTCAGCTGCCTTGGCTCTCATGGGGAAGACAATCCTTCTCATAGATACCGACCCGCAAGCCCATAGCACGATATCCTGCGTCAAGAATCCGGACCAGCTAGCAAATTCAATTTATAACGTCCTCATGAATCCCTCGCTCAAGCTTGAAAGTATCGTTCTGCCTTCAACAATCCCTGGGCTCGATGTCGCCATCGCAAAGATTTCCATGGCCAAGCTAGAAGCATCCCTCGCGGGTGAGATCGATGCGCACTATCGCCTGAAGGATGTCATCGAGCCCATCCGCCGCAAGTATGAATACATTTTTATCGACACTCCGCCGACCCTGGGCCTGATCACGGTCAATGCCTTGGTTGCCGCCTCCCACTTGCTTATTCCGATCCAATCTTCGTACTTGAGTTTGGAGGGCACGGACGACCTCCTGGAGACCATTGAGAAGGTCAAACGGATTGCCAACCCAAAGCTGGATATCATCGGGGTGCTGATCACTCTCTACGACCAGAGGACCAACATCTCAAAGGACGTGGTTGAACGAATAACAAAGGTTTTTGGGAATAAAGTCTTTAAAACGACGATTTCCAAGAGCGTAAAGCTTGAGGAAAGTCCGGCCTACAAGGAGTCGATCTTCACCTATGCGGCGAGCTCCATAGGAGCCGCGCAATATCGAAAAGTCGCCGAGGAGCTTCTCAAACGTGCCAACAAAGTTTAATAAAACCGGTTTACCCGACGCCCTGGCCATGAGGCATGACCCGCATTTCGTCGAACTCTTGAGCTCGCGGTCAAAGGGCCCTCTGATAAGGATGATCTCGCTCAGCAAGATAGACCCGAACCCTCGCCAGGCCCGCAACGAGCTGGGCGATATCGATGAGCTCATGGCATCTATCAAATCCAAGGGAGTGCTGGAGCCGATCTTGGTACGGCCCATGGGCGAACGCTATGAGATCGTTGCCGGCGAACGGCGTTTTCGAGCTACGCGGAACCTAGGGATGAGCGAGATTCCTTGTATCGAAATGAATATCGACGAGAGCGAGGCCATGGAGATTTCGCTTATCGAAAACCTCCAGCGCAAGGATTTGGACGTCTTCGAGGAAGCGGACGGGCTGAATGCGCTGATTGATATCTATAATTACACCCACGAGCAGATCTCGGATAAGATAGGCAAGGCACGCTCAACGATTACGGAAATCATCAATATCAGCAAGATTCCTCCGCAAATTCGCATGCTTTGCAAGGAAGCAAAGATATCCAGCCGGAGCCTTTTGGTAGAGATCTCAAAATTTAAGGATGCGCGAGAAATGGAGACACTAATCAAGGAGATTAAAGAGCGAGGCTTGAAGCGAGCGGATACCCGGGATCTGACGAAAGAACTCAAAAAGCGGGAAGAAAAGCCAGGTCGGCCGAAGCGCTATATTTATAATTATGCGCCGGCGGAGCATGACCGCTATCGAATCCGTATAGAGTTCAAAAAATCTACGGCCAGCAGAGATGAGATCATAGAGATCCTCGAGGAGCTGCTGACAAAATTAAGGGAGGGCTAAGAAACCGCGAAAAGCGCGCTTGCGATGCAGATCAAACTCCTATATTAGTTTACATAATATATCTTATCCGACTCATCATTCATTCTTTTATATCCCATTTTTTCAATTATATCCTCTTTTTCAATACCCGTTGATATGTGCTATGCCCTAACTCTCGCTAATTGTGCATAGTTTCTACCTTTTTTTAAGGACTCAGACGGCTTTTTTTGCTTTTTTAAAAACACCACTTCCTTTGGAAACTTACATTGAAGCAAAAATATTTACTTCTAGAGCTCTATCCATCCAACCTAACGCGTTTTATTTAAAATGAAAAGATTTGCCCTATAAAACAGTTTTTTTATACCGCTATTTATATTTACTTGACTGCGCTAGTCGAAGACCGGCTTTGACAGACCTAAGCGACCCGGCCGCCGCACGCAGGACAGCGGAACGAGCGTAAACCCATATCCATGCCTTTACGAAACGCGCATTGGGGACAGACCAGCTTGCCGCATTCCTCGCAACGTCCAGCGTGCGATTCGCTCAGGCTCATATCGACCACGCCATCCAGCTTGGCCGGGATGCTCGAGGGCATCAGATGGATCCCGCAAAACGCGCACCGCCGCCCCTCTCCCCTACTCGGATACTTTTTATTTAATCCGACCCCTGATTTTCGCTGTACCATCCGGTAGAAATCCATGAAACCCAGACCGACTCTTTTTTCCTGCCTCTTGCCGGAAAAACGAAGCATCTCGCCGATGAAAAGAAGCGCCGCACTAGCGATGAGGACTCCGAAAACCGCGGTCATAAGCCCGGAATTAAAATTCTTCCAGAAGGGCAAGCTGATCAAGCACGCGACCAGGAGCACGCCCCCCAGAACAAATAATAACCTTCCCAGTCTGAACATGTGCGATGTGGTCCCTTGCCCGCACCCCGGGGCAAATCATTTCATACCATGTCTCAGCAGCAAAATCAATAGGATTTTTCCGGAACATTAACCGACTTGTGCCTGGCCGGGCGCGGGGAAACTATCGATAAAAGACCGCTGATTTCAGAAACAAGGGTGGGCGACGGCGCTTTGGGCTGAAGTCAGTAAACCGGACCGCCGCATCCCGGGCAGCGGAGCCCATCGCGCCCCATTTCTTTTCCCTTGAGATGAGCGCAGCGCGGACATACGGTGCTCCCGCAATTGAGACACCGGCCGAAGGAATTGGGGTCTCCCTCGGAACCCGGCTGCGGGCTTTTTTGACGGGACCTCGCCATTCCGCTGGTCTTGCCGCAGAAGGCGCACCGGGAATCCCGAAGGATTCGCTCGATCGTGGGCGTTACTTGCCGAAGCCCGATCGACTTCATTAAGTCCGGCGCGGCAAGCGGTTCATGATTCCGGGTCGCGAACCGGATCGTCTCTCCAACCAGGATCATGACGACGGACGCGGCAAAAAGGACGAGGATCGTATTCTGTATCTCCAGGTAGAGCTCGCTCCTTTTCGCCAGGCAGACAGCGCTAAAGGAGAGAAGCCCCGCCCCCGAAACAAACAGGACCCTTCCTACTTTGACTCTTTTGAGGCACCGAAAGAATCGATCCGAAAATATTCGAGCACGCATGATCCTCAACGCTCTTCCCCCGGACGGACTATCGAGCCAGGCCGGGGATTCAACAACAATCCGGCGCAGGCCGGTTTCTATTCACAGGTTTAGTCGCAGAAGCGGCGAATACAGGGAATCTTAAGAGGATCGGGGACCAGTCCCTTTCGGCCGGGTCGCTCGCGCGTCAGCCGACAAAATATTTTTTTTGTTCTATGGGATCAGAGTCCCTTGCTCATGGCGTTGAGAAAATCCTCGTTGGTCTTGGTCTTGCTCATCTTTTCCTGGAGCAATTCCATGGCTTCGACCTCGGACAGCTGGCTCAAGACCTTGCGCAGGATCCAGATCCGGTTGAGGTCGATCTCCTCGATGAGTAGCTCTTCCTTGCGCGTGGCCGAGCGGTTGATATCGATGGCCGGGAACAGTCGCTTGTCCACGAGCCTCCGGTCGAGGTTGATCTCCATGTTTCCCGTGCCCTTGAATTCTTCGAAAATGACGTCGTCCATGCGACTGCCGGTGTCAACCAGGGCCGTGGCCACGATGGTCAGACTGCCCCCCTCCTCGACCTTGCGGGCCGAGCCGAAAAACTTTTTGGGCTTGTTCAGGGCATTGGCGTCGATGCCGCCGCTAAGGACCTTGCCCGAGGGCGGGATGATGGCATTGTGGGCCCGGGCTAGACGGGTGATGCTGTCCAGAAGGATGACTACGTCGCGCTTGAGCTCCACCAGCCGTTTCGACTTCTCCAGGACGATGTTGGCCACCTGCGCGTTTCGGGCCGGGGGCTCGTCGAAGGTCGAGGCCACCACTTCCCCGTTGATGCTCCTCTGAAAATCGGTGACTTCCTCCGGCCGCTCGGCGACCAGCAGGACGATGAGGAAGATCTCGGGATGGTTCTTCTCGATGGACTTGGCGATCGTTTTAAGGAGAGTGGTCTTGCCCGCCCGGGGCGGCGAAACGATCAGGCCTCTCTGTCCCTTGCCGATGGGCGTCAGGAGGTCCATGACCCGGGCGTTCATGTTCTTGGGGTTACCGTCCTGGAGCTTGATGCGTTCGTAGGGATAGAGCGGGGTCAGCTGCTCAAAGTGGACATTGCGGCGAGCCTCGAAGACGGCGTCCGGATGGAGGAAGTTGATGGCTTCGATCTTGATCAGGGCGAAATACTTCTCTCCGTTCTTGGGCGGCCGGACGATCCCGGAGATCGTGTCTCCGGTCCGCAGCTGGAACTTGCGGATCTGGGAGGGCGAGACGTAGATATCGTCCTGGCTGGGGAGGTAGCTGAACTCGGGTGCCCGCAGGAAGCCGAAGCCGTCCTCCAGGCATTCCAGAACGCCTTCGGAAAAGAGAAGGCCCTGCTTCTTGGCCTGGGCCTCCAGCACCTTGAAGATGAGGTCATGTTTGCTGAGCTTGTCCAGGTCCGGCTCCTCGAGCCCGACGGCGGCGGCGACCTTGAGAAGTGGACTCATCTCCTTCTGCTCCAAGTCGACCAGGGAGTATTCCTTCGTCTCTCTCGGCTCGCGTATCTCTTTGGTCTCTTTTGTCTCTCGCATTTCCTTGGTTGGCATGATTGACCTCGTTGTTGGAAATTTTCCGTCCGTCACGGAACAGCCCGTTGTGCTCCGGGTCCCATTCCGGCACCTCGGGGATTCGAAGAAGCTCGCCTTAATGGGTCAGGGGCGGCTCCACAGGGCCCTCCCCTTCCCGCCCCCCATTGGCGATGCCTTGGGGCACGGGAGCCTTGGCCTTTCGGGTCTTGGCCTTGGATCGTGAGCCTCGGACCGCTCTCCTCGGCAATTCCCCGGCCAGGACGAGCTTCAGCACATCGTCCATATGATCCACCAGGTGGATGGTCAGGCCCTGACTGAGGGTCTTGGGCAAGTCCTTCAAGTCGGGCTTGTTGTCCAGGGGAAGGATGACTTCCCGGATGCCCTCCCGGTAGGCCGCCAGGAGCTTTTCCTTGATCCCGCCCACGGGCAGGACCTTGCCCCGGAGGGTGATCTCCCCGCTCTGGGCGATTCGCTTTCGGACCGGAATGCCGGTCAGAAGGGACAGGATGGCGGTGGCGATGGTGATTCCGGCCGATGGGCCTTCCTTGGGCGTCGCCCCCTCGGGGACGTGGATATGGATATCGTAGTTCCGATTGATTTCCTTGGCGACGTTTAGTTCGAAAAGCTTGCCCTTGACATAGCTGAAGGCGGCCTGGGCCGACTCCTGCATGATTTCGCCCAGCTGACCCGTCAGGGTGAACCCGCCCTTGCCGTGGACCTTGGTCGCCTCGAAGATCAGAAGCTCGCCGCCGAACTCGGTCCAGGCCATGCCGATGGCCACTCCGACCTCGTCTTTCTGATCGACCTCCATCCGGCGGAACTTAGGAATGCCCAAGTAGGATTCCAGGTTCTTGGGCGTGACCGTTTCCCGGTGCTCGGCGCCCTTCTCCACGACCCGCTTGACAACCTTGCGGCAGATCGAGGTGATCTCGCGCTCCAGGCTTCGGACCCCGGCTTCCCGAGTGTAATCCTGGATGATCTTCATAAGAGCCTTGTCCGTGATCCGCAGGTTCTTGACGCTGATGCCGTGGGCTTCCATTTGCTTGGAAAGGAGGAAACGCTTGCCGATCTGGAGCTTTTCGTCTTCGGTGTAGCCCGGGAGCCGGATGATCTCCATGCGGTCGACGAGGGGCCTGGGGATGGGCTCCAGCATATTGGCCGTGACGATGAACATGACCTGGGATAGGTCGAAGTCGGTGTCGATGTAATGATCGAGAAAGCCGGTGTTCTGCTCCGGGTCCAGGACCTCCATTAGGGCCGAGGCCGGGTCGCCCCGGAAGTCCATGCTCATCTTGTCCACCTCGTCCAGCATGAAGACCGGGTTCCGGGTGCCCGCCCGCTTGATCATCTGGACGATTCGGCCCGGGTAGGCGCCGATGTACGTCCGACGATGGCCGCGAATCTCGGCCTCGTCCCGGATTCCGCCCAAGCTCAGCCGGACGAACTTGCGGCCGGTGGCCCGGGCGATGGACCGGCCCAGGGAGCTCTTGCCCACGCCGGGCGGGCCGAGCAGTCCCAGGATGACGCCCTTGGGACTCTTGACCAGCTGCCGGATGGAAAGGAACTCCAGGATGCGCTCCTTGACCTTGTCCAGGCCGTAATGGTCCTCGTTGAGGACCTTCTCGGCTTCTTTTATATCTCGTTTTTCGCGTGATTTCTTGTTCCAGGGCAAGCTCAGCAGCCAATCGAGGTAGTTGCGGCAAACCGTCGCCTCGGCGGACATGGGCGGCATGGTCTCCAGCCGCTCGATCTCCTTGAAGGCTTTCTCCTGGGCGTCGGGCGGCATCTTGGCCTTGGCCACCTTCTGCCGGAGCTCCTCGATCTCGTTGGTCTGGTCCTCTTTCCGCTGGCCGGCCGGAGTGCTTCCGGGCCAGACCGGCTGGCCGGGAATCCCGGGTCCGAACTTGCGCCGGTTGAGGCGCGGGACTTCCTTCTTGGCCCGGCCCTGCATCTTGACGATCTCGTTCTCCAGGATGAAATTCAAGCGGCGGATCCGTTCCCCGGCGTTGAGCGTCTCGAGAATGTTCTGCTTTTCTTCGAGCCGCAGAAAGAGGTGCGAGGCGATGATATCGGCGATGCGGTCCGGCGTGTGGTCGCGGAGAGCGGGCATGATGCTCTGGAAATTAGCGTTCTGGCTGAGCTTGAGATAATCCTCGAACAAGGCCAGGACCCGCTTGAGCAGCTCCCGGGTCTCGGGGCTGTTGTCTTCGACGTCCTTCACTTCCTTGGCCAAGACCTGGTAGAAGGGATAGGTGGCCAGGTACTCGACCACCCGGGCCCGTTTCTTGCCCTCGACGATGACCTTGATGTTCTTATCATCCATGCGCACGGTGCGGATGATCTTGGCAATGACCCCCAGGGAGTAGATGTCCTTCGAGGTCGGGCTGTCGAGGGAGGGATCGATCTGGGCCGAGAGGAAGATGAGCTTGTCCCCTTCATCGGCCTTCTCCAGGGCCTGGATGGACGAGGACCGGCCGATGATGAACGGCACAAGGGTCGAGGGAAAGATGACCAGCTCCCGCAGGGGGATGAGCGGCACGTTGCGGATGATCTCCGTGGGTTCGTTGGATTCGGGCATGCTCAGACTCCGGCCGCTATTTTCAAGCGCTCCGGGCTCAGGTCGTACTCTTCCACCATCCTCTTGGTGATCCGGATCTTGGTCGATTTCTTCATGGTCGGCAGGTCGAACATGATGTCCAGCATCAGGTCTTCGATGATGGTCCGCAGGCCCCGGGCGCCGAGCTTGCGCTCCAGGGACTTCTTGGCGATGGTAGCCAGAGCGTCCTCGGTGAACTCGAGCTTGACGCCCTCCAGCTCGAACAGCTTCTGGAACTGCTTGATGATGGCGTTCTTGGGCTTGGTCAGGATGTTGACCAGGTCCTCCACGCCCAAGTCGGAAAAGGGGGCCACCACAGGAATCCGGCCCACGAGCTCGGGGATCAGACCGTACTTGATCAGGTCCATGGGGATGAGTTCGTTGTAGAGCTCGTCCAGGGACTCCTTCTTCTTGAGCCTATCCCCGGACTTGAAGCCCAGGGTCGACTTGCCGACACGCTGGCCGATGATCTTGTCCAGGCCGATGAACGCTCCCCCGCAGATGAACAGGATGTCGGTCGTGTCGATGGGAATGAATTCCTGGTAGGGATGCTTGCGGCCGCCCTGGGGCGGGACGTTGGCCACGGTCCCCTCCAGGATCTTGAGCAGGGCTTGCTGGACGCCTTCTCCCGAGACGTCCCGGGTGATCGACGGATTCTCGCTCTTGCGGCTGATCTTGTCGATCTCATCGATGTAAACGATCCCTTTCTGGGTCTTTTCGATGCTGCCCTTGGCGGCCTTGAAGAGCTTGAAGATGACGTTCTCGACATCCTCTCCGACATAGCCCGCCTCGGTCAGGGAGGTCGCATCGGCGATGGCGAAGGGCACGGCCAGGATCTTGGCCAGGGTCTGGGCCATCAGGGTCTTGCCCGACCCGGTCGGCCCGATGAGGAGGATGTTGCTCTTGGTCAGCTCGACGTCCGAGTCGTCCTTGGCCACGCTGATCCGCTTGTAATGATTGTAGACGGCCACCGAGATCCTTTTCTTGGCCCTTTCCTGGCCGACGATGTATTCATCCAGGGCCCGCTTGATCTCGGCCGGCGTCGGGAACTCTTCGCGCCGCTTCTTCTCGTTCTCCTTGCGCTTATCGGCCTGGATGATGGAGTGGGCCACCTCGACGCAATTGTCGCAAATGAAGACCCCTCCCGGACCGGCGATCAGCTTTCGGACCTGGGATTGGTTGCGACCACAGAAATTGCAGCGCACCACCAGATCGGGCTTGGTCTGACGGCTGTCGTCCATGAGTGTATCCGTTCCTCCGTGACCCAAAAAACCGTGCGTCCGGCGTCCCCCGATCCGGCCTATGTCCGGAAGGGGAGCCGATTGATGATGATCTCGTCGATGATCCCGTAATCCTTGGCCTGGTCGGGAGTCATGATGAAATCCCGGTCGATATCGGCCTGGATCTTTTCGCGGGCCTGACCCGTATGCCGCTCCAGGATCACGTTCAGGTTCTCCCGTACGCGCAGGATCTCTTTGGCCTGGATGGCGATATCCGAGGCCTGGCCTTGATACCCCCCGGCCGGCTGATGGAGGAGAATCCGGCTGTTGGGCAGAGAAACCCGCTTCCCGGGCGTCCCCGCGGCGAGGAGAACGGCGGCCATACTGGCTGCCTGCCCGACGCAGATGGTCGAGATCTCCGAGCGGACGAACTGCATCGTGTCATAGATGGCCAGGCCGGCGGTGACGCTCCCCCCCGGAGAGTTGATGTACAGCTGGATCCCCCTTTCGGAATTCTCAGCCTCCAGGTAAAGGAGTTGGGCAATGACGACATTGGCCATCTCGTCCGTGATCTCCGTCCCGATGAAGATGATCGAGTCCTTCAGGAGCCGGGAATAGATATCGTAGGCGCGTTCAGTCCTTCCGTCTTGTTCGACAACAAAAGGGATTAAAGTCATGGGCGTGAGTGAGATTCTATTATAGCCTCGTTCACCAAAAAGTCAATGGCCTTGCGCAGAACCAGGGTTTCCCGGACCTCGTCCAGGCGTTCCTCCTTTTCCAGGCTTTCCCGAAGCCTGGGCAGGGGGACCCGGTTGGCCTGGGCCAGAGCCTTCAGCTCCTCGGTGAGCTCATCCTCGGAGACCGAAATCCTCTCTTTTTCGGCGATTCTGGTCAAAAGAACATGGTTCAGCAGGCTCTGGCGGGCCTGGGCGCGGGTCTGGGCTTGAACCTGAGGCAGGGATTCCGGGGGCAGGGATTTTTCGACCTGCCGGGCCGGCGCCCCAAACCGCCTCTGGAGGATGCTCTCGTATTCCCGCCCCAGCAAGCTCTCGGGAAGCTCGATCTTAAGGTCTTCGGAGATCTGTTTGAGGATTGCCTCGGCCATTTCATTGCGGGCGGCCTTTTCCCGGGAGCGCAGGATCTCGGCCCGGATGCGCTCCTTCAATTCGGCCAGCGTCCCGTTCTCTCCCAGGGACTTGGCCAGATCGTCGTTAAGCTCGGGCAGTCGTTTCTCCTTGATATTAAAGATCTTCAGGCGGTAGAGGATGCTCTTCCCAGCGATCTTCTTGTTAGCGTGCTCAGCCGGATGATCGATCTCGAATTCGCGCTCCTCGCCCGGCTTGAGGCCCGGGAGGTTGTCGTTGAGGATCTTTTCGTTTTCGGGATGGCCGGCCAGGACGACGGCCCGTTCGGTGGGGAGGATATGCTTGGTCTTAAGGTCGCGGCCCTTCCATTCGACCACGACGTAATCCCCTTCGGCCACTCCCCTGCCCTCAACCGGGACAAACTCCGCCGATTTCTGACGAAGCTCCTCCAGGGTTCGCTCGATCTCTTTATCTTCGACCGAAGCCTCGACTTTGTCGACCCTGACCTTTCGATACTCGGGGAGCTCGAAACCCGGCCAGGTTTCGACATAGGCCTTGAAGCGCAAGGGCCCGCCTTCCTCGAATTCGATATCGTGGATGACTGGCACGCTGACCGGGTTGAGCGCGTTTGATTTCATCCCCTCGGCCAGGGCCCGGGGCGCCATCTCGTCGACGAGCGCGGTGCGCAGGTCGTCGGGAAACATGCGCTTGATCATGTCCCTCGGGGCGTGGCCGACCCGGAACCCGGCGACCTTGACTCGTCGGGCGTAACGATCGAGGATGTTTTCAAAAACCGGGCCCACTTCCTCGGCAGTCAGATCGAATTCGATATCCTGTTTCACGGGGCTGAGGGTTTTCACCGTGCTGTTCATGGCTCGTCGCGGATGCTCTCCTTATACGTTCTTGACCAGGCTCCGCTGGGGCGTCGTCCTGACCTGTCCGCGAAAGGTTATCGGCTTGGGGATTCTTCGCTCGGAAGAAAGACTGGGCAGAGCGGGAGTCGAACCCGCACTCCCTCATCAGGAACTAGGTCCTAAGCCTAGCGCGTCTGCCGATTCCGCCACCTGCCCTTAAAGCGTAAGAGGCCGTCGGACACCCCGTTCATAGGGTAAAAGGTCTTAGCACCCCGATGGGCCTGGCTCAGTAGCAAAAAATTTTAATACATCCAGCCTTTTTTGTCAAACCGCTGTACTGGGTCAGGGCATGGCGGACACCTCTTTGGCCTTGTGGGACCGCTTCCATTGCTTGAAGTACTCATAGGGCGTCAGGTAGCCGAGTCCTTGATGGGGCCGGACGTAGTTAAACTCATAGGTGTATCGATCCAACTGACGGTTTAATCCCTCCACCCTCAGGTCGAGGTCCTGAACCTCATAAAACTCCTCCCTCGACGTTCGATTGGCCCGTTCGATATGTCCGTTGAGCTCCGGGCACCGGGGCGGGTTCACGTAGAGCGGAAGCTTCAGCTTCTGGCAGGCTGCCTCGAACTGGTCCTTAAACTCCGAACCTCCATCGATCTGGATGGCTCGGACCGGGAACGGAAACTTCTTCCTCAGGTAATGCAGGAAGTCCGCCCCGGCCGTACTGGTCTGCCGGCGGTAGACCCGGACCGCCTGGAACCGGCTGATGATATCCACGGCCCCAAACTGGAAGCGGATCTCGTTGGCACAGATGCGGACTTGGAGCGTGTCGATCTCGACCCAGATCGCCGGGCCGGAAGGCTTGGAAGTCCCGGGGCTTGCGGGCCGCATAGCGGGGCTTCTGGCGGCGTTTCCGGGCCAGCTTGGCTTGGCGGATGTTCTCGGGCTCGACGAGGAGACCTCGAGCGCGAAGCTTGGCCATGACCCGCCCGACCGTCGATCCGCTAATTCGGATCCCCTCCCGCCGGAGGAGGACGGCCAGCTTCTCCTTCCCCCAACGGGGGTATCGTTCCCGCAGGGCTCGAACCTTCCCGACGACGTCTTGGGGCGTCTGGGCCTGGCGGACACGATGAGGCCGCTTGGAGACGTCCTCGAGGGTGGTCAGGTCATAGGGGTCAAAGCGGCTAAGCCATTTGTAGAAGGTGTCCGGAGAGATAGCAAAGTGGCGACAGGTCAGGCGGATGTTCTGGCAGCTTCGGTGGAAGTCGATCCACTTGAGCCTCGCGGCCGCGGTTTTCGAGATCGCGCCTTGCCGGGCCAGGGACCGGATGAACTCCGAGCCGAGGACGATGTCGCCATAAGAGATCGCTTTGTGGGGGTACATGCCCCCCATCATACCTACCTAGAAGTGTCCACCATGTATCTGACCCAGCACAACCGCACCGCCGCGAACCGCCGTATTTCAGCGCTGCAGAAGCTTCCGCAGGCGTCCCGCCAGGTCCGGGTCGAGCCGGTTCAGGGTGGTCAGGATCTCTCCGGCACTCCCCCGGTCGCCCAGGTTGAGATAGACCACGGCCAGGTTGAACTGGGCCACGGCGTAATCGGGCTTGATCTGGACACAGCGCCGCAATGGCTCAAGGGCATTCCGAAAATCCTTGAGCAGCATGTAGTCGATGCCGATGTTGAACCATCCGTCGGCGCTGTCCGGCACGAGCCGCACATATTCCCGGAAGGCGTCGATCGACTCCTTGTATTTCTTCTGCTGGGAATAGCTCACTCCGATGTAGTTTTGGGCCATCTCGTAGTCGGGCTTGACCGTTAAGGCCTGGCGGAAAGTGGCGATGGCCTCGTCATAGCGCTTGAGTTTGTAATAGATGATGCCCAGGTTCAGGATGGAAATCTCGCTCTTGGGGTTGAGCTCGATGATCTTCCGGGCCGCGTCAATGGCCTTCTCGGGCAGGCCCGCCTCATCGTACATGCGGATGATCATGCTGTAATAGCTGAGCGCGTCCTGAGGGCTGAATTGGATCAAGTTCTTGAACACCTGCTCGGCCTTGTCGAACTCCTTGACCTTCTGGTACATCAGGGCCAGTTGATAATTGTAGGCCTGATCCTGGGGCCGGCTCTTGACGGCGTCCTCCAGAGCCAGGATGGCCCTATCGTTCTGGCCGAGCTGGCCGTAGCACATCCCGAGCTCGAACTGGGCCGGGCCCGGGTTCTCGGGCAGGAGCAGGAGATAGCGCTCGTAGGACGTCGCCGCGTTGGTGTAATCCTTCTGTTGCTCGTAGGCGTTTCCGATGTAGAGATAGGCTTCCTTTTTGGTGATGTTCAGCTGGATGGCCTTTTGGTAGGATTGCACGGCATCCGAGAACTTCTGCGTTTTCAGGTAGATGTTGCCGATCTCAAAATAGAGTTCCGCCCGCGACGGGTCGGCCTCGATGACTTTCTTGTAGGTGTTGATGGCCGAAGCGTAATCCCTTTGGTCGGAATAAACCTTGGCCAGCAGGGATAGGGCGTCGGCGCGGGAGGGGTTGAGCTTGACGACCTTATCCAGGTTCTTCTGGGCGTCACTCCAATCGTCGATGGCCGACGCGGCCCGGCCGGCGAACATCTCGCCTTCCTCAGTATTCAGAAAATCCTCCGCCTGCAGGTCGCCGAAGCTGATGGGTTTGTTCTGGACCGGCATGCTCCGAACCGGATTGACCGGGACTCCGAACTTGAAGGTCCGGTCCCAGGCGATCAGGACGGCCATGACCTGGCCGGTCGAATCCAGGATCGGTCCGCCGCAGAAGCTCCGGGGTACGGAGAGGATCACGTCGGCCACCTTCTGCCCGGGGGCCATGTCCACGATCCTCTTGACTGTTCCTTCCACGGCGACGATATCGCCCGTTTCATTGGCGCCCAGGGCGATGATCTTCTTATCCTTTTCCAGGCTGTCGAAGTTGCCGATGATGAGAGGAGCGACTTTGCTCCGCAACCTGAGCAAGGCCAGGTCGTTGGCCCGGCTCAAGGATAGCATTCCATCGACCTTAACTTTTTTATTGTCAAATGTATACAATTCAATCGCGGCCGCCTGGGAGATAAGGTGGTAGCTCGTCACCAAGGTATCCTCGCTCAAGGCAAAGGCCGTCCCTCGGGCAATCTCGGCCTTGTTGGGCCCGTAAGCAACCAAGGAAAGGATGCCCTGGCGGTTCTGGCTGAGAAGCAGGCCGGTCTCCTCGCTCTGGGCGAACAACAGGATGACCGGAATAAGCAGCAGGCTGAAACAGAGAAGGGATCTTGCGAGGCCGTGTTTCATTGATCGTACCTCCATGGTTGGCTTGTCTTGAGCACTCTCCTCCCAGCTCTTGTGGTTCCTATTTATAACAAGAACCCGTCAAATGTCAAATGCTCCAGCGACTTTTGCCGCATTGACAATTGGCCTTTCGTCGGGTAGCCTGGGACCGGACTTGACATGAAAATCCGGACGAAAATCGCCGCGGCCGCACTCGTTCTCGTCCTTTTCGGCCTTTTTTTCACTCGTATCCAAAAGCAAATGGCGGATTTCGCGGTCAACAGCAAAGCCGGAACCCGGCTGAGCTGGGGCGAATCGCTCTATCGGGCCGAAGACGGGCACTACCAGTTCAAGTACTCCCCCTTCGCTGCCCTCATCTACGTGCCCCTAGCCGCCCTGCCTTTGCCCATCGCCAAAGTCGTCTGGTTCGGGCTCATCCTGGCCGCCTCGGCCGCCTGTTTTCTTTTTTCCCTCAGACTTGCTCGCGATAAAACGAACCCCCCGGCCTGGCTGTCCTGGCTTCCTCTCCTCATCCTGGGCCGCTATTTTCTCCGCGAATTGCAGCTCGGCCAGATCAACGCCCTCATAACGTTCTTGCTTTTAAGCATGACAAGCCTCCTGGCCGCGACCGAGAGCAAGGACGCGCCTCGGGCCGAAACGGGCGCCGGGATCCTGTGGGGATTTTCGGTTGCATTGAAACCCTACGCCCTGATCTTCCTGCCGTATTTCATCATCAAAAAGAAAAGCCGGGCGCTGATTGCCGGCTCGGCCAGTCTGGCCCTCGCCTTCCTCATGCCGGCGCTCTTTTACGGGCTCCGGGGCGATTGGACCGTGCACCGGGAATGGATCCAGTCTCTTTCCCGATCGACACCCCGGCTCTTAACCTCCCAGGACAATGTTTCCCTCCTGGCCATGTTCACGAAATGGACTGGACGGCCCGACCTGGCATTCAGGCTCTGGGTCCCTAGCCTGCTCCTTCTTATCGTTCTGATGTTCATCGTCGTGCGGAAGGGCCGCAAGATCGAAAACCCCACGGCGCTCGAGTGCGGGCTTCTCCTTCTCCTTATCCCCCTCGTCTCGCCGCTCGGCTGGGATTACACCTTTTTATCTTCCGTGCTGGTCGTGACTCTCATTTGCCGCAGATTCATCGAGTATGGTCGGGGCGGCCGGCTTATATTGGCCTCCGTTTTCCTCATAATCCCCCTGTCGCTCTATGATATTCTTGGCCGCCGCCTCTATGCCCGATTCATGTCGCTTTCAATCATCACCCTATGCTTCCTGATCCTAAGCGCATATGCCGCAGTCCTCCGCCAAAAACGCTTGGGTTGAAAGAGCCGGCTGATGAAAACCAGGTCCAAGGCCAATCTCATTTATGGCCTGACCCTGGCAGGAATCTTGTCTTGGCTGGCGCTCCTCGTCCTGGCACCGTATCTCAGAAGTCAGGGAAATCGCTTGAATTCATTGATCTATGCGGCGTTCGCGCCTACCTGCCATCAGATTCCCTCGCGCTGCTTCCATATCTTCGGCTATCCCATGGCCGTCTGCGGGCGGTGCACGGGAATCTACGCCGGGTTTCTGGCGGGATTGCTGGCCTTCCCTCTTCTCCTCCGGGGCCTGGGCCGCGCGACCCCGCCTCCATCTCTTTTCTTTATCCTGCTGACGATTCCCATCGGAGTCGATGCCGCCGGCAATTTTTTCGGCCTGTGGTCCACGGGAAATGGACTGCGTTTCGCGACAGGTCTTATCTGGGGGAGCATCCTCCCCTTTTATTTCGTGGCGGGAATGAACAGCCTCTTCCTGAAACGACGCTCTCCGCGTCCTAAACAAACGCTTGAATAGGGGGCTGTTTATCCATAGAATATCCATTTAGAGCAACGAGGAGCCAGGCATGAACGAGCAAGGCAAGCCCGATTTTTTTGTCCCGGCGCTCATCGGCGGAGCGGCAGCCGGCGTCCTCTCGGGAGCGCCATGCCTGTTTTGCCTCTGCTGTCTTTGGATCATCGGCGGGGCCATGCTGGCCGTGCATCTGGCGTCGAAGGATTTCCCGTTCAGCATGACCGCCGGGGATGGAGCCATCATCGGCGCCTTGACGGGCATCGTGGCTGCCGTGATCCACGCTCTGGTCTCCCTCATCCCCCAGATCGATGCCATAAATAGCGGCATAGCCCAGCGCATCATGGAGAGGGCCGCGGAGTTCACCAAGAACCTCCCGCCCAACTGGAGAGAAATGATGCAGCAGCGCGTCGACCGGACGGCTACCCTGCCCTGGTTCCTGTTCGGCCTGGTCATTTCCGCGGCCATCTTCGCCGCCCTGGGCGCCGTGGGGGGCATCATCGGCGCTTCCCTCTTCGGAAAGAAACCCGCCCCGCAGGCGGCAACGTCCACGACGGAAGGCGGAACGGATGTTCCCAAAGACCCAAGTCATAGTTAACCCCGAATCCAACAAGGGCCGCACCCGACGGCACTGGCGCCAGATCAAGGAAGCCCTGCGCAGTCACTTCAAGGATTTTCATTACGAATTCACCGAAAAACCCCTGCAGGCCATCGACCTGACCCGAGAGGCGATCAAGTCCGGTTCGGAGCTCATCATCGGCGTCGGCGGCGACGGCACGGTCAACGAGATCGCCAACGGATTCTTCGAGAACCGGCGCATCATCAACCCCGAAACCACGCTGGGAATCGTCCCGTCCGGAACGGGCTGCGATTTGATCAAAAGTCTGAACATTCCGTCCGGGCTCAACGATTCGATGAAACTCATCGCCGAGTCCGGCAGTTCCCGGATTGACGTCGGCCGGGCCGCGTTCACCGGGCCTGATGGTCAAAGCCAGGAACGCTTCTTCCTTAACGTGGCCGACTTCGGGCTGGGAGGAGAGGTCGTCCGCGAGGTGAACCGCAAGCGCCTCGAGCGCAAGGCCGCCAGCTATTTCCGCTGTCTCTACACCGCCTTCATCCACTATCGACATAAGCGGCTGCATCTTCGACTCGACGGCCAGGACCTGCCCGATGACGAGTATATGATCGGGGCCGTAGCCAACGGCCGGGTCTTCGGCAAGGGGATGAGAATCTCCCCGGATGCCCGGCTGGACGACGGGCTCCTGGACGTGGTCCTGATCAAGAGCATGAAGATGCTGGAGTTCCTCAGGAACAGCCTCAAAGTCTACCGGGGGACCCACCTGTCCCATCCCAAGGTGAGTCTCCATCGCTGCCGTCAAGTACAGGCCGTGCCCGTGACCGGGCAGGAAGTGCTCATCGAGCTTGACGGCGAACAGATCGGACGCCTGCCCGCCGTCTTTGACCTCATCCCCCGCTACATCCAGGTCAAAAGCAACTTGTGATTTCGGGGAATTCCGAACGGGGTTCTTGCGGGGGGGAAAGCCTCACGAACCGGCCGAGGGCCGGATCCGGCTCTTGTTCATGAGGTAGAAGTTCCTGTCATTGGTCAGGACGATCCGGCCCTGACTATCGCGGAACTGAAAGATCTGGGTGCGAACCCTCCCCCCCTCGCCCGTGTAAAGGGCTTTCACTTTATGAATATAGCGTATGGTCTCGGGAAAGGGCGGAATGCCGCTGTACTTTTTTAGGGCGTCGGGCCCGGCGTTGTAGGCAGCCAGGATCTGGTCCAAGTCGTCCTGGTAGATCCGGAACAGGTCCTTGAGATAGCGGACGCCGGCCTCGATGTTCTCCCCGGGGTCGAACACGTTGGCCGCACCGTAGGTGGTTGCCGTCTCGGGCATAAGCTGCATCAGGCCCACCGCCCCGCGGCGCGAAACCGCGCCGGGGTCATAATCGGATTCGGCGGCGATGATGGAGTGGACGAGCTTTGGGTCGACCCCATGTTTGTCGCAAGAACTCTGAACGAGCCCCTCGTACTTTTCTTTCTGACCGGCGGCGGCAGGGGCGGCCAGCAGGAGGGAGGCCAGGCAGACGGCTCCGACTGTCATGAAAACGAGCCGCGGAAAGGGAGATACCATCCTCATTATTTTATCATTTTGGCAAAAAAGCCATACATTTTTCAATGCCCTTTGGGGGTGATTTTTTCAGGAAGAACATCACCCCGAAGGGCGGGACCGATCAGAGCAGGTCCTCGAGCATTCTGTAGCTTTCGCCCAGGGCTTGGTCCAGGTTTTCGGGCTTGCCGCCTCCCGCCTGGGCAAAATCAGGCCGACCGCCGCCCGTCCCGCCGATAAACGACGCCACCCCCTTGATGAGCTTGTCGGCCGGTGCCCGTCCGACCATGTCTTTGGTCACGGATACGACAAGGAAGGCCTTGGGACCGGCCGCCTGACCCAGGATGACGATCCCGGAGCCGAGCTTCTGCTTCAGGGAATCAGCCAGATCCCTGATCTCGCTCGGGTTCAATCCGTCGATCCTCTTGACCAGGACGGATACGCCCTTGATCGTTCTCACGCCTTCTCCGCTCTCAGCAACACTGCTCTTGGCCGCCTTTTGTCTGATGGCCTTGACCTCCCTCTCTCTGTCCTTGAGGGACTGCCGGAGTTTTTCAACCTGGGCCAAAAGGTCGGCCCGTGACGCGCCCAGGAGCCGCTCGAGTTCTTCGAGCAGGTTTTCCGATGTCTCGACATAGGCCAGAGCTTCCTCACCGGTCACGGCTTCAACGCGCCTCATCCCCGCGGCGACGCTCGCCTCGGAAACTATCTTCAACAGGCCGATCCGGCCGGTTGAGGCAACGTGCACCCCGCCGCACAGCTCTCGGCTGAAATCGCCCACCGTCACCATGCGAACACTTTCGCCGTATTTCTCCTCGAAAATGGCCATGGCCCCTTCCCGGATGCCTTCCTCGAGAGAAGTGACCTTAATCGTGACGGGAATGTCCTCCCGGATCTTTTCGTTGATCAACTGCTCGACCTTGAGCAGCTCCTCCCGACCCGGCTGGGCGAAGTGGGTGAAGTCGAACCGCAGGCGGCTGGGGCTCACGAGCGAGCCGGCCTGCTTGACATGAGCGCCCAAAACATCGCGAAGGGCGGCGTGGAGAAGATGAGTGGCCGTGTGGTTGCCGCTGATCGCGGCCCGCTTGGCTTCGTCGATCGAGGCCTCGACCGAATCCCCTTCCCCGACGGCGCCGGCGAGAAGGCGGACCTTGTGGGACCGCAGTTCCGCTATTGGGTAATACGTGTTTTCGACCATGGCCGAGAGATGGGGGCCCGTGATCTGGCCTGAATCGCCCACCTGTCCTCCGGCCTCGGCATAGAAGGGGGTTCGGTCCAGGATGATCTCGCCCTCTTCGCCCTGTTTGAGCGAGGGCACCCGCTTTCCGTGCTTGAGGAGGGCCAGGACCCTGGCTTCGGAGACTCGGGAGGCTTCATAGCCAACGAATTCAACTCTCAAATTTTTGAGTTCCTCATAGACCTTTCTTTCCTTAAGATGGGCGCCGCCTTTCCAGGTGCTCCGGGCGCGGGTCTTCTGCTCCTCGAGCTGCTCGTCGAACCCGGGCACGTCCACGGACAGGCCCTTTTCCGAGGCCAGTTCCAGGGACAGGTCCACCGGGAACCCGAAGGTATCGTAGAGTTTCCACAGCTCTATGCCGCGCAGTTCCCGACGGCCTTGCCGGCGCGCGTCCTCGACGAACTGTTCGAACAGGCGCAAGCCGGATGAAAGCGTCAGGTTGAAACGTTCCTCCTCGGACTGGCAGATCCTGGCGATGAATGGCATCGTACTCAGAAGCTCGGGGTAGGCGTCCTTCATGATATCGCCCACAGCGCCCACCAGCGTGTAAAGAAAGGGTTTGTCCAGGCCGACGAGGTTGCCCTTGCGGAACGCCCTCCGGATCAGGCGGCGGAGAACGTAGCCTCGTCCGTCATTCGAGGGCATGATCCCGTCGCCGATGAGGAACGTGACCGCCCGCAGGTGGTCGGCGATGATCCGCAGGAAAACATCGCCCTCATCTCCGGAGGGATATTCCCGGCCGGACAGGTCGGCCAGACGTTCGATGAGGGGCATGAACAGGTCGGTATCGAAGCTGCTGGTCTTCCCCTGCAGGGCGGCCACTGTCCTCTCCAGCCCCATGCCGGTGTCGATCGAGGGACGCGGCAGGCGGGTCAGTCCGCCTTTTTCGTCCTGGGTGAATTGCATGAAAACCAGGTTCCACAGCTCGACGAAACGGCCGCTTCCGCTCTCGATCAAGTCCCGCGGCTCGCCCGACCCAAGGGACTCCCCCACATCGTAATGGAGCTCGGAGCACGGCCCGCAGGGGCCGGTATCCCCCATGGCCCAGTAATTGTCCTTCTTGCCGAAGCGAAAGATCCGGTCGGCCGGGATCTTGATCTCATCATTCCAGATGCGGAAAGCCTCGTCGTCCTCCTCGTAGACCGTGACGTAGAGCCGAGCCGGGGACAGCTTGAAGACTCCGGTCACGAGTTCCCAGGCGAAGGCCGCGGCTTCCTTCTTGAAATAATCGCCGAAGGAGAAGTTGCCCAGCATTTCAAAGAAGGTGTGGTGCTTGGTCGTCCGGCCGACCTGGTCCAAGTCGTTGTGCTTGCCGCTGACCCGCAAGCACTTTTGGACGGTCGCGGCCCGGTTATAGCTTCGCTTCTCCAGCCCCAGGAAGACATTCTTGAACTGGTTCATCCCGGCGTTGGTGAAGAGGATGGTCGGGTCGTCCTTGGGCAACAGGGACGAGCTTCGGACGATCTTGTGTCCCCGCCGGGCGAAAAAATCCAGGAATGTCTCGCGGACGGACTGGGCGGTCATCATATGCGGGGTTTATCTCTTCCCTGGTTCTGCTGGCGCTCGAGCTGCGGATGGCGCTCGATCTCGGGCCGGCGTTCGACCGAGGCCATCTTGCCCTCCATGGTCTCCAGGGCCATGTCCAGGGTGGACTGGACGCCCTGGACCCTGAGCTTGAAATTGTCCGGGTTGGAGGAGTAGAGGATCCCCTGCTCGAAGGAGATGTATCCGCCCTTGTACAGCTGGTAGATGGATTGGTCGAAGGTCTGCATCTGGTACTCAGAAACGCCCGCGGCGATTGCGTCGCGAATAAGGTAGGTCTTCTCCGGGTCCAGGATACAGTCCTGGATGTAGGGCGTGGTGATCATGACTTCCACGGCGGGGACGCGGCCGTTTCCGTCGGCCCGGGGGATGAGCCGCATGGAGACCACCGCTCTCAGGACGGCCCCCAGCTGGACGCGGATCTGCTGCTGCTGGTGGGGAGGGAAGGCGGCGACGATCCGGTTGACGCTCTCCTGAGCATCGAGAGTGTGCAGGGTGCTGAGCACCAAGTGCCCCGTCTCGGCGGCCAGGACCGCCGTCTCGATCGTGTCCAGGTCGCGCATCTCGCCCACGAGGATGATGTCCGGGTCCTCGCGCAGGGCCGCCCGCAGGCCGCGATGGAAAGTCTGAACGTCCCACCCGACCTCCCGCTGGCAGATGATGCTTTTTTTATCTTTGTGAAGGTACTCGATAGGCTCTTCGATGGTGATGATGTGCTCCCGGCGGTTGCTGTTGATGTGCTCGATCATGGCCGCCAGGGTCGTCGTCTTGCCGCTGCCGGTCGTGCCCGTCACGAGGATAAGGCCTCGGGGCATGTCGCAGATCTTTTCGATGACCTGAGGCAGGAGCAGTTCGCGGATGGTCTTGACCCCCATGGGAATGATCCGCAGGGAAACGGCCAGCGAGCCGCGTTGAAGAAAGATGCTCCCCCGGAAACGGCCGTAGCCGGACAAGCTGTAGGCCAGGTCCAGGTCCATCTCCTCCTCCAGCTTCTTTTTCTGGTGCTCGGTGATGAGCTGGCCGACCATGCTCTCCACGTCCTTGGTGGTCAGCCGGTCCAGGCCGGCCAGGGGGATGAGCGTGCCGTGGATGCGGAGGATGGGAGGTTCCCCGGCCTTGATGTGAAGGTCGGAGGCGTCCCGCTCGATGGCGACTTTCAGAAGTTCGTCGATGTCCATGGTGTCCCTTTCGACCGGCGGGCCTTAGGAGACATAGGTCAGCCAGCCCGATCTGTCCGGCTTCTCGGCCCGGACGATCGCGAAAAATTCTTCCTGCAGTTTCTTGGCCACCGGCCCCCGGCGTCCTGAGCCGATGACGATCTTATCGATCGAACGGATGGGGGTGATCTCCGCGGCCGAGCCGGTGAAAAAGACCTCGTCAGCGACGTAGAGCATTTCCCGGGGGATGGTCTCCTCGGCGACCGGGATGCCGGCCTCACGCGCCAGGAGCATGACCGAATCACGGGTGATGCCGGGCAGGACGGACGATAAAAGGGGCGGCGTAATCAGCCGGCCGTTCGTCACCAGAAAGATGTTTTCCCCCGAACCCTCGCTGACGTGCCCCTCGACGTTCAGAGCGATCCCCTCGCTGTACCCCTCCAGCTTGGCTTCCATCTTAATGAGCTGGGAGTTCATGTAGTTGGCCCCGGACTTGGCCAGGGCGGGAAAAGTGTCGGGCGCCATGCGACGCCAGGAGGAAACGCAGACATCCACCCCCTGTTCGAGCGCGGCCTCGCCCAGGTACTGGCCCCATTCCCAGACCATGATGGCGCAATCGACCGGATTGGGGAAGGGGTCGACTCCGAGAGACGTATAGCCCCGATAGACGATGGGCCGGACGTAACAGCTCTTGAGCTTGTTGTGCTTAATGGTCTCGATGACGGCCTTGTTGAGCTCGTCCTGCGTGTAGGGGATTTCCATCCTGTAGATCTTGCAGGAGTTATAGAGCCGCTGGGTGTGGGCCTGGAGACGAAAGACAGCCGTCCCCTTGGAGTTTTCATAGGCCCGGAACCCTTCAAAGAGAGAGCTCCCGTAATGGATGACATGGGAAGCGACGTGGATCTTAGCGTCCTTCCAGGGGACGAACCGGCCGTTCATCCAGATCAAGCCGTCTTCCTTGAAAGGGCTCATTGATGACTCCTCGGCAATACTGACAGAAGCCTTTCTTTTGGGCGCTTTTTTGGTTCAGGTGCCATCTTAAACCAGACCCCTCATCAAGTCAAATAACCGGACTCGCTCACCTGAGGAGCGACGCTCAGAATACTTTTGGGCGAGTTTCGCCCCTTCCCCTATTGTTCGGATCGCGTCGCGGACCGAGGCGTCTTTGGCCCTCGTTTTTTTCACATCGCGGCCGCTTCGCTTTTCTCGGCGGATCAGAATCGGGTTTCCGACTCTGATTTTGCCGAAGCCGCAGGCTTGCAGTCGTTGGAACTGTAAACTTCCACTCCTTGCAACTGCAGCGTTTTGGGGAGCTCCGGGAGCTCCCCTCTTATCAAGCTATGAGGTCTATTTCGTGAGCGGCTTCCGATCGGGATGACCTAGCTTCGGAAGTTCAACCCCCTTCTTGGAGGCAGCGGCCGATAAGGTCACGGGATACATGCACTGGAAGTGATTGTTCACGCCCTCATCTCGGTAAGTGGCGTTTTCAGGGCAAATTCCGATGACCGTGTTATCATGTGAGTAGGGACTCATATAAAAATCACTGCCTGTCCCGGTAAAATTCTTTACGGAATTCCCCCTGAAATATTCATTATGGGCAGAGGCGGCAAATCCTCCCGAAGCAGTATTGTCGTATCCTGTCACAGCAACCGCAACATCCCCGCCGCCAAAGAATTTATTGTTGGTGAATGTGTCATTGTAGCTTCCGTCCGGGTTTATACCCCACGCATAGGTGCCCCCCAGAGCAATAGTATTATTCGTGATCTTGTTGGCATAGCAGGCCTCGCCTCCCAAATATATGCCGCCTTCTACGATAAAAATGTTTTTGGTGATATTGCATTTAGTCGCAGGATAGTAATAGGTGTTCCCCCCGGCCATTTGTTCATAGCCAACCAGAAGGAGACCAACGTTTAAATTCGTAAAATCATTGTTTACGATAGCCGCAGCATTCGCCTCCTCAATATCCGATCCCCAGCTCGTCATATCGGATCCGGACGCATCAAAAGAATTGTTTTTAATCGAGATCTTGCTCCCACGCTGGATATAGAGGCAAAGTATTCGTGTGGCAATGTCATTGTTGACAATCGTAATACTGCCGGACTTCGGCTGGGAACCTAAGCGATCGCCGACATAATACCAATCGAAGTAAATTCCCATTCGCAGGCTCCAGCTGATCTCATTGTTGAGGATCTTAATATTCCGCTGGACACCTGACGCGGAAATAGCACAGCGGTCGATATTATCAAACGTGCAACCTTGAACCGTAAAATCACGGCAGCTCGGGGCCATGACATCGCCGGTGACTGGGTCATAGCTGGTTTCGATGCCGGATATGATGCCAAACAAAAACTCCGAAAAGGTGAAGCCGTTAAAAGAAATATCCTTGGTCACGGAGTTCATGACGTTAAAGGCAATGATGCCGCTTGTCCCGAAGCCGGAGGTGGGATCCAAGGTGCTCGGGGCTCCCACCAGAATAGTGCCATTGTCGGCCACAAAGCTTAAGCTTTTGTTGTTGACGACGAGCGCTCCGCCAGTAAAGGGCTTGCTGCTGAATGGCGTGGCGCTGAAATCGTATGTCCCGGCAAAAAAATGAATCGTATCTTTATCCTTGGCTTGATCGATGACCAATTGAATAGCCGGCTGGGTCATCCACGGATAAACTTTCCAGGTTTTGGCGTTGAGGTTGACCGCCGCGCCAAGACATAAGAACACAAGCACTCCCAAAAAAAGACCTTTCCCTAATTTTTTCAATGAAGCCCTCCTAGCCATGAATAGAATTAATATAACTCTCACTACATTCTTTATGATCTGGTCTGTCAAGCGGAATTAAACGAATACTTTTTAATTAATTTACAGGGGGGTGAGGGGGGGCGGGGGGGGTAATTCTCTGTGTATCGGATGTGGAATGAGGCTCTTCCCCAGGACGCCTTAGAGTGCCTGGATAGGCTCGAGCCTCAGACGGTCTCGCCGCAATGGGGACAGACCTTGGCCTTAGGATGGAGCGGCCGGCGGCAATTCCAGCACAACTCGCCGGTGATGTGTTCGCGGGCCCGGATCCGGCCCAGAATATCCTCGATCTCCGATGTCTTTTGGTCCTTGCTCTTCAGGCCGGTCAAGGCCCGGATGATTTCTCCGGCCGATTCGTATCGGTCCTCCGGAGACAGGGCCAGACACTTCAGAATGACCGCTTCGACGTCCTTGGTGATCTTGTTGTTCTTGAGCCGCGGCGGCGTGATCTTCCCCTCTTTGGCCTTTTCCAGGATCTTGAACGGGTCCGCATCGAAGATGGGCGGCCGGCCGGTCAGCATCTCATAGAAGATGCAGCCGATGGAGTAGAAATCCGCAGCGTAGCTGGCTTTCCCCAGGAATTGCTCTGGGGCCATGTAGGGCGGCGAACCGATGCGGGTCGAGGCGTAGTTCATGTTGGCCAGCCAAGCGGATGTGCCGAAATCCGTGATCTTGATCGTCCCCTCCTCGGAGATCATGATGTTCGACGGCCGCAGGTCCCGGTGGATGATCTTGTTCTTGTGGGCGTGATCGACGCCGCAGGCGATCTGCTTGATGATGTCCACGGCCCGCTCACAGTCCATGATCTTTTCGCGCTCCAGGATCTTTTCCAAGGTCTTGCCCTTGACGTACTCCATGACGAAGAAAAAAACGCGATCCTCCTTCTCGGCGCTGATGATCCGGACGATGTTCGGATGGTTCAGGGCGGCCTGGAGGCGGGGTTCCTTGAGCAGTTTGAACAGCTCCTGGGATTGCTTGTGCGGGACCTTGATGGCGACCTTGATATCCAGCCAGGTATCGCGGGCCAGGTAGACCGAACCGAACCCGCCGCTCCCGAGCGAGCGGAGGATCTCGTACTTGCCGACCTTTTGCCCTTGGAGAAACATGGCTACGAATTCCACATCATGAGCGTGGCGGACGCCGCGCACTGGGTGCTCCGCTTGTCGACATCTTCCACCTCGGCCAGACTGCTCGTCCTGTGCTCGTTGAAGAACCGGACGCGCTGGCCGGCCTCGATCCGGGCCACAGGACTGAGGTCGTGATGCTCCCGGCCCTCGAGCGTGAGCCCCTCTTGACGCAGGGCCTCTCCGGGAACAAAGAATCCGTTCGAGGTCAAATCGACGTCACCTTATCCGTCTCAGTGAACTTTTCGGTCGGGCTTGTGGAGAGCGTTTTTGATGAGGCCCTCCAGTTCTTCCTCGCGCGCAGCGGCCAGTCCTCGAAGCAGATCCTTCTCTTCCTTGCTCAGATGCTCCGGAGTCTTGACCAGGACTTTGACGTAGATATCTCCCGTCCGCTGGGTCCTGAGATCGCGCAGGCCCTTTCCCTTGATGCGGAGGATGTCTTCGGATTGCGTTCCGGGGGGAATCTTCAGCACTTCCTCACCCGAAAGCGCGGGAATGGCGACCGAAACCCCCAGAGCAGCCTGGGCAAAGGAAACGACCACTTCGCACACGAGATCATTCCGCTCCCGCTCGAAGAACTCGTGGGGCCTGACCCGGACCACGACGAACAGATCACCGCGGGGCGCGTCCGCGCCGCCGGCTTCCCCCTCTCCGCTGAGGCGAAGGCGGGACTGGTCCTCGATACCGGCCGGGATCTTGATCGTGAGGCTCTTCTTGCCTTTGGCGTGGCCCGTGCCGCGGCAGTCCGGACAGGGCGTAGTAATGACCTCGCCCGGGCCACCGCAATCCGGGCAGGTGCGGGCGATCGTGAAGAACCCTTGTTGATACCGAACCTGGCCCTGCCCCTTGCAGGTGGAGCAGACCGCTTTTTTCGTTCCGGGCTTAAGGCCCGACCCACGGCATGCGGCGCACAGGTCGACTCGATTGAGACTGAGCTCCTTTTCGACGCCCTTGGCCGCTTCCTCCAAGGTCACTTCAACCTCGAGGGCCAGGTCCCGGCCCCGCTGGGGCCCTCGGCGCCGAGTCTCTGTTCCGGAACCGAAAAAATCCCCAAAAGAGAACCCGAAGAAGTTGCCCAGGATATCCTCGAAATCACCGAAAATCGAGGAATCAAACCCGGTGAACCCGGAGTAGCCCTCGCCCTTCAGCCCGGCCAGGCCGTAACGGTCGTAGATCGATCGCTTCTCGGGATCGCCGAGAACGCTGTAGGCTTCGGCCGCTTCCTTGAAATGCTCCTCGCAGGCTTTGTCGCCGGGGTTGCGGTCCGGATGGTACTGGAGCGCTCTCTGACGAAAGGCCTTCTTGATCTCTTCCGGGGAGGCCTGGGAGGCTATTCCCAGGATCTCATAATAATCTTTTCTTGTCATAATCGGCTTCCCGGACTGGCAACTGATCCTGGCGGATGATGCCCTCGAGTTCCTCCCGGCTCAGCCCCGAGGAGGACTTGGTCTCGATGCGCTGCTCGCGTCCCGTGGCCACGTCCCGGGCCGAAACTCGGACGATGCCGTCGGCGTCGATGGCGAAGGTGACGTCGATCTGCGGCTCGCCCGCCGGAGCGGGCTGGATTCCCACCAGGTCAAAAAGAGCCAGGGACCGGTTTTGCACGGCATGGGGCGATTCACCCTGCAGGACGTGGACCCGAACCCGGTTCTGGTTGTCCTTGACGGTCGTGAACGGCCGCATGCGGATGGCGGGGATGGTCGTGTTCTTGGGGATGATGATCTCAAAACCCCCGTTCTCGGTCTCGATCCCCAAAGACAGCGGTGTCACATCGAGAAGGAGGAGGATGTCCTTCATGGCCCCCTTGAGCCGCCGGGCCTGGACGGCCGCGCCCATGGCCACGATCTCGTCGGGGTTGACATGCTCGGCCGGATTCTTGCCGAAGAATTCCCGGATCCGGCGCCGGACGAGGGGCATCCGCGATTGCCCGCCCACAAGAACGATCTCATCGATGTCCGGGATCCCGAACTTGCTGTCCTGGAGGGCCTGCTCCATGAGGGGGATCGTCCGCTCCACGAGGTCCTTGGTCAGGTCCTCCAGGAACTTGCGCGTGATCTCCTTGCGAAGGTGCCGCTGTTCCTCGGATCCCGAGCCGATGAACGGCAGGTTGATCTCGGCGGCCAGGGTGAAGGACAGCTCGCGCTTGGCCCTCTCGGCGGCTTCCTTCATCCTCTGCAGAGCCAGCTTGTCCTGCCTGAGGTCCACGTCGGCCGTTCGCTGGAATTCATCGGCCAGCCAGTCGACAATCCGGTTATCGAAATCCTCCCCGCCCAGGTAAGTGTCTCCCTGCGTGGAAAGGACGTGAAAGACGCCGTCATGAATCTCGAGCACGGTGATGTCGAAGGTTCCCCCGCCAAGGTCGTAGACCACGACGTTGGCGTTCTTTCGGCTGCTCAGGCCAAAGACCAAGCTGGCGGCCGTGGGCTCATTGATGACGCGCAGGACCTTGAGTCCGCTGATCTGGGCCGCGTCCGCCGTGGCCTGGCGCTGGGCGTCGTCGAAATGAGCCGGGACGGTGATGACCGCCTCATCGACCCTTTCCCCCAGATAGGTCTCGGCGCACTTCTTGAGATGGCCCAAGATGATGGCCGAGATCTCCTGGGGTGAGATGCTCCTCGAGTCCACCTGGATCTTGACGTCGCCGTTCGGCGCGCTCACCAGGCGGTAGGGCACTTTGCTGGCAACCTCGCGAACTTGCGGCGACGAGAACTTGCGCCCCATGAGCCGCTTGATGGCGAAGATGGTGTTTTCGGGGTTGGTCAGGGCCTGACGCTGGGCGACGTGGCCGATGAGCAATTCGCCCGTCGACGTGAAGCTGACGATGGAGGGCGTCGTGGGCAGACCCTCCAGGTTGGGGATGACCAGGGTCTCCTGCTGGTTGACCGTGGCCACGCAGGAGTTGGTCGTTCCCAGATCGATCCCGACAACCTGACCCATGTTAGGTTTTCGCTTTCTTCGGCATCCGGACCTTGACCAGGGCCGGCCGGAGAAGCCGATCGTTTAGAGTGTAGCCCCTCTGCAGTTCCTCGGCGACCATGGGCTCCTGGACATCCTCGGACTCCTCGGTGGCCAGGGCTTGCTCGAGGTTAGGGTCGAACTTATGATCGACGACGTCCGCGATGGGCGATACGCCCCGCTTTCGGATGACGTCCAGGAACTGCTTGTGGATCAAGCGAACTCCCTCCTGGAAATTCTTGCCGTCCCCCTCATCCGGATGCCCCAAGGCCCGCTCCAGGTTGTCCAGGACGGGCAGGAGCTCTTTCAGAAAATCCGTCAAGGCATACTGATAGTACTCGTCCTTCTCCCGTTCGATCCTCTTCTTGAGGTTGTCCATGTCAGCCAGCCGGCGAAGGAGCTGATCGCGAAGCTCGTCCTTTTCCTTCTTGAGCTGTCGGGCCTCTCCCTCCCGCTTCTTAAGCTTGGCCTTCAGATTCTTGAGCTCTTCGTGCTCGGCCTCGATCTCGTGGATGAGGACTTCCCCATCCAGGGCCGGTCCTCCCCGTTTCGGCTCGCTCCGCTCGAGGGCCGAATCGGGGTGTCCGGCTTCCGCGTCTTCCGAAATCTGGCCCTCGTCATCCACGGGCGGCTGCTTCTTGTCAATCATCAGATTCCCATCAATGCGTTTTGCTGATCCTTTGACTCAGGCCCTGGGCGATGGTGTCGACCAGCGGGATGATCTTCTTGTAGGGAATGCGCTTGGGTCCGATGATTCCCAGCGATCCCAGGACTTGAGTCGAGGAGCCGTAATGCGACAGGATCAAAGTGCAGTCGGCGATGTCGGGGATGTCCACTTCGGAGCCGATGAGGACCTTGACCCGATCGAGGGAAATGAAGTCCGAGATCAGACGGGCCAGCTTCGCTTTCTCCTCAAAATCCCGGAAAAGGACCTTCAGCTTCTCCAGGCTGAACTCCCCGGCCTGAGCCAGTAGCTTGGATGTCCCCTGGAAGAAGATCGGGTCGCTCTGCTCTTCCTGGAGGAAGTAGCTCCGCAAAAGGTTGACCAGCCGGCCCACGACGGCTTCATAGCGCTGCCTGTAGCGGGGCAGTTCCCGAAGGAGGTAATCCCTGACGAAAAGCAGGTTCTTCCCCCGGAAGCTAGTGTTGATGAATTCCGAGGCCTCATCCAGTTCCGGTTGAGTGAAATACTGGGATGTCTCGACAATCTCGTTCAAGATCAAGTTGAACGTCGTCAGGACGATGATCATCACCTTGTCTTCGGCGACCTTGATGAACCGAAGGTGGTTAAAGGGGATCTTGGACACCCGGGGAGAGATGACAAAACCGAGGTTATCCGATTCCTCGGAAAGGATCTGGGAGACGCGGGTCAAGAGCGAGTGAAAATCCCCCTTGCCGTTCGACAGCCCCTCGGAGAACTTCTGAACGTCCTTTGTGGACCGGACGCTTTCCATGAGGTGATTGACGTAGAAACGGAGGCCTTTGTCCGTGGGGACCCGGCCGGCCGAGGTGTGGGGCTTGAAAATGTATCCCAGATCCTCGAGCTTGGCCATGATGTTGCGGATCGTGGCCGGGGAGTCCTCCAGTATGCCTTTGTGCGTGACGAAGCCCGAGCTGACGGGTTTCCCTTCGCGGAGATAGCTTTCGACGATCTGGTTCAGGACGAGGCTGTCCTTGTCGCGCAGATCCAGGCTTTTCATTCGATGTCTCCGAAAAAACTTATAACATTAAAGGTCGAAAAAATCAACGGAAGTCGGCAAAAATCGAGGAAAATCAAGAAATTCGGAGCCCGGCATAGCCCACGACCTGGGAGCGGTCGCCCGTGACGTCTCCGGAGGTTTGGTACTTGACGAGGTCGACCTTGGCCGCGCCCAGAGCCTTGGCCGCCTGAACGGCCGCCGTCGTCGGCTGGAAGCCGCACATGCTGATCCGGTGCTTCCGAACCGTATCGAACAGCCCCTTCCCATCCAAAGCCAGGATTCGGTCGATGGCCAGGAAATCCTGCCGGCGGGCGCTCTCCTGGTCGATGTAGTGACTCATGTCCGTGGAGGCCACGATCAGCACGTCCTTCCCGAACTCCCGGATCGCCGCGGCCAGGCCCAGGCCGAGCGCGTCTAGCTCCTCGAATGACGATCGGAAGTTGACATGAACCGGGACAAGCGACAATTTGTCTTGAAAAACCTGAAGAAACGGGACCTGGACTTCGAGGGAATGCTCATCCTCATGGGGGTGTTCTGCGGCCTCGGCCAGGGGCGAGTGACGGATGACCAGGTCGGCCAGCCTCGAATTGATGGGCACATCCCCCAGGGGGGATTCCCAAAGACCCTCGGAGATGACCGAGAATCTCGGACGAAAATCGGCGTGGGGCGCGCCCAGGATGATGACGGTCTCCGGGATTATGGTCGAAGAATAGACCGCGCCGGCCACAGAGCCGGAATACATGTAGCCTGCATGCGGTGCGACCACGGCCATGGCCTTGAGCCGCGGCGACGTTCGGTCGATAAGAGACTCGAGCGCCTTGAGAAGGGCGGATCTCGTCGCCGGATAGAAGCTCCCCGCCACAACGGCATGTCGTTTCACGGATCTCACTTCCCGTCGGAAGAAATTCACTTCTTAAGATAAGCGAGCCGCGGCGCGATGTCAAACTATGCTCAAAATGTCGATCGCGACCCAGGTCGAAGCCGGGGAATAGGGAATGAAGCCCGATTTCTTAAAATAAGGTTCAGCCCGGGACGGACAGCGAAGATGCTCTCAGAGGCCGCCGGGCGCCTGGGGTTATGGCCTTCAGACCGTCGAGATCTCTTCCTTGAACGAGATGCCGTGGCGCTTTATTTCTTCGAGGACCGGCCCGTAGATCTCGGGCAAGATGGGGATCAGGACGCCTGACGCCTTCACTTTCCCGCGAATGATCAGCGTCGCGCCGACCGCCGCCGGCAATCCCACGCAGCGGGCCATGGATGTATCGCCTCCCGGGATACCGAAATCGACGAGCGTCGACAGGATCCTTTCTTTTTTCCCCCGGGAAAGACGGCCATGAACTTGTGCTGGAGAACGACAAGGTCCCTCTCCCCTGCTTCATACTTGAGCTTGTCCGACATGAGCGCCGCCAGGATCTCTATGGCCGAGGCTTTGGCCTGAGGCATATGTTCCGAGCTGAAAAGGCCCAGCCATTCGAGTTTCCGGATAACGACCGAATCCTCGGGCAAGACCAGGGCTTCTCCGACCGCTTTTTTGATTGGCGTCCCCGGGCGAGCGTTCATCGTCCGGCGCAGGAAGCCCTCATAGGTCATGCCGGTCCAGTCCGCGGGGGTCTCATCGGTAAGCCCGAGCCGGCGGACCTCCTTGAACGTTTGGCACCAGCCCTTATACCTCAACGTGCCGCGCAGCATCGTTCGGGTTTCCGGGATCCCGTAGAGCGTGATGTACTGGAGCGAATCCCGATTGGGATAGCCCTCGAAGTCGGGCATCCCTTTCACGGTGATCGTCGGGCAGGAATCGAACAAACGCTCGGCTGGAATGACGATCTCTTTTCCATCCCTGAGATACTTGGCCGAGCTGTTGCCGGCCCTCAGGACGCCGATGGGGCTCCAGGAGAATTTGTAACCCCACGGGTTCGTGTCGGCTTCGGGAGCGGGCAGGCCCCCGCAATAGGAGATGAACTCCTCCACCTTTCCCTTCCTCCTCCGGATGTCGTGGATGATCCGCATGGATTCCATGTGGTCGATCCCCGGGTCGAGGCCGATCTCGTTCAAAAAAACCAGCCCGGCCTTCTTCGCCTCCGCGCCCAGGGCCCTCATAGGCTCGCCGACATAGGAGGCCGTGACCAGATGCTTTTTGTGTTTGAGACAGAGAACGGCGATCTTGGGGTGGTAGGTATTGGGCGCCAGGCTGATCACCAGGTCGGCAGGCCGGACGGCGGCCTCGAGCATGTCCGCCTTATCCAGGTCGATGATGCGGGCTTTGCCCCGAGGATGGTCTCCGACGATGTTTGCGGCTTTTTCGATGACGATGTCCGCGACTTCCACGGAAAAATCAGGCTGGCCAAGCAGGTACTCAACGAGCGGCCGGGCGACCATTCCCGCTCCAAGAACGAGGATATGTTTCATGGAGGATTCCTTTCGGCTCAGGCGACGAACTGCCGCATGTATTCGTAGTCCGGCGTGAACTGCCCCTTGAAAAGGATCACGGCCCGCTTGAGGGGCTGGGGCAAGCGGCAGCCCTCGAACCCGCGGTTGAAATCGGCCGAGGCCAGGGGCGGAATGAATTCCTTCAGAACCTGGCTGAAGAACACGGACGATTCCAGGGGGATCTCGGCGGGAAGGTTGTAAACCGACATGACCACCGGTCCCCTTCCCTTGAACCCGTCGATCGCCCGGCCGCGCTTCGGGTCGAAGACATAAACCGGGTGCTGGAGGTGAGTTGCCTTGACCGTGCTCTCGATCGAGCCGTTGACGTCGCAGGAGATATCGCCGATGACCTTGAGCCGGGGCGGTTTCGTTCCGCCGTAGAGCTTCTGGAGCGCGGTCCGCGTTACGAACTTGGGGTATTTCGGCGTCCAGTAGATACAATTGACGAGCAGAGTCAGGAAGGGCAGCGCCCGGGCAAAGCGCGGCCGATAGCGCTCGGGATGATCGTAATAGTCTTGAAGCTCGAACGGACCGGAGCCCCGGCGCGGCTCGACGAGATTCTCTTCCTTGAATACCGTGAGGTAAACGCGGCTCGCCGAATAGTCCTTCTTTTTCATGAAAACGGGCAGATCCTGAGGGGCGATCGTTTCCGCGGGCAGCAAATTGAGGATCTCCTGCGCTCCCTGGGACGTGTGGCCATAGCCGGTGATGCCGACCACGAGCGGGGCGATTCCCGGGGGCAAACCCTTCTCCTTGATCTCCCAACCCGCTCGGGATACGGCTTCTTTGGCCGCGACCACGCTCTCATAGCGCGGCGTGTGGCGGATACGGGCGAAAGGCGTGGCGACCCCCTCCAGGCGCAGCCGCTGCCCCAGGGCCCAAAGGGTATCGACCATCCCGGCCAGCCCGGCCTGTTTGCCGAAGAAGACCAAGCGGCGGCCCTGGTCGTCGACGATCTTCTCATAGTCGATGAGCGTGCATCCGCGCGAGATCAAGCGCTTGAGCATGGGCATGTTCTGGGGCTGGCCCTTGGCCGTATGGGAGAAAAGGAGGTAGATTTTGTCCGGCAGGATCTGGTCCAGGGGAATTTCCTTGATGGCGACGATGATATCGCGGTCAGACAGATCGTTCGTAACCCGGGCGCCCTCGCGCCGATAATCTTCGTCGCCGAAGATGCGCAGAGAAGACGACTGCACGCCGATGTCGAGGCCGTGGCCGGCGATGAGCTCCCGAACGTGGCTGGGGATCAACGGGGCACGCTTTTCTCCCAGGATTTTTTCTTCGCGGCGCAAGCCGATTCGTAGGGACATGTCTTTTATTTCCTTTCAAAAAGAAGAAGGATTATGGCATAAAGACCTTTGACCGGTCAACACAAAGCGGCTTGACTTTAGCCGTTATGTCGTTTAAGTTGCCAGAGAGCGGATAACGCCAATTTCCTGAAAAATAGAACTCACTGGAGGGAATCGCATGAAAATTCTCATCTTTGGCGGGTCTGGGAAAATCGGGGCGGCCGTGGCCTGGGATTTGGCCAAGGACAAGGATGTCGAAGCCATCGGGCTTGTCGGCCGACACCGGGCGACGCTCCAGAAAACAAAAGACTGGGTGGGAAGCAAGAAAATCGTCCTTCACACCCTTGACGTCAATAAGAAGAAAGAAGTCATCGCCTTGATGAAGAAGTACGATGCGTCCGCGTGCCTCCTGCCCGACCGGAAGACGAGCTATAAAATTCTTCATTGCTCGGTGGAGGCCGGCGTTTCAAGCGTCGACGCCCTGGAGGAATTCCACCTGACGCCGGACCCATACGAAATCGAAGGCCTCGAAATCCCCCGGGGGATGACCCTGAAGAATTATGCCGAATGGCTCCATAGCCAGGCCTTGAAGAACGGGGTCACGTTTATCGACGGGATGGGGTTCGCTCCCGGAATCAGCAATATCACCTGTGGGGAGGCGATCCGGAAGCTGGATGTGGCCGAAAAGGCCATCGCCCGGGTCGGGGGGATCCCGTCCAAAGAAGCTTCGTTCAAGCATCCCCTCAGGTACATGATCACCTGGGCGTTCTGGCACGTCCTCCGGGAATACATGATCCAGCTGAAGGTCATCAAGAACGGAAAAATCGTCGAAGTCGACGCCGCCACCGACCTTGAGAAATTCCGGTTCAACCAGCTCGGAAAGGATGAAGACCTCGAATGCGCCGTGACCCCGGGAATGCCCAGTTTCCTTCTCACTCGGCCCACCCTTAAGGAATTTGCCGAAAAAACCGTTCGTTGGCCTGGCCACTGGCAAGGCGTTCTCGCCCTCAAGGAATGTGGCCTGTTGGACATCAAGCCCGTGAATTTCCAGGGGACCAAGATCGTCCCCCGGGACTTCCTGTCCCATTTGATCACGCCCCGGCTTCAGCCCAACCGGGGCGAAACGGACGTCTGCGTCATGTACAACACCGTGGAAGGAATGAAGAACGGCAAGAAAGTCCGGATCGAATATTTTCTGTGGGACGAAGCTGACCAGGAACACAACTTATCATCCATGATGAGGGTGACGGGATTTCCGGTGGCCATAACCGCGCGGATGCTGGCCAAGAAGATGATCAAAGAAAAAGGAATCGTTGCGCCCGAGGACGCGTTTTACGGAGACATCCAAAAGCAATTCATGGCCGAGCTGGAACAGAGGGGGATCCGGATCCTGGAGGTCATCAAGGACATTTAGCCGAACCTCGCTCTAGGGCACGCCTTCGCTCTCGCTCGTCTGAGCCGGCGCCCTGCTCAGGGGCGGCATCGGCCGAATTCCGAACATGCACGTTCCCGACCTCCAAGGATTCCCGCCCGGCCGTTCCATCGCCCCCTCGAGGAGCTGCCGTCTGAGCACGGCCCTCGTTGAGAATAAGTTCCAATTGACTCCGTCGAATCATATTTAAGATAATAAAAACTCATGATCAGGTTTTTCAACACGTTGAGCGGTCAAGTGGAGGAATTCCAGCCCCTCGAGCCCGGCCAGGTCAAGCTCTACACCTGCGGCCCGACGGTCTACGACTATGCCCATATCGGCAACTACCGGGCCTATGTATTCGAGGACTTGCTCAAGCGATTCCTCAAGTTCCTGGGCTATCGGGTCACCCACGTCATGAACATCACCGACGTGGATGATAAAACGATCAAGGGCGCCAAAGCCCAGGGTGTCAGTCTTCCGGAGTACACCCAAAAATACACCGAAGCCTTCTTCGAGGACATCCGGACTCTGGGCATCCTGCCGGCTGACGCTTATCCTCGGGCCACGGAGCACGTCCCGGACATGGTGGCCATGATCAAGGGACTCCTGGGCAAGGGCTTTGCCTACGAGAAGGACGGCTCGATCTATTTTTCCATCGCTAAGTTCCCCGCCTACGGACTATTGTCCAAGATCGACCGGAATGAGCTTCGGCCTGGTCAGCGCGGCGACGCGGATGAATACGAGAAGGAAAGCGTCCACGACTTCGCCCTTTGGAAGAAGGCCAAAGAGGGCGAGCCCTTCTGGGACACGGAGATCGGCCGGGGACGGCCGGGCTGGCATATCGAATGCTCGGCCATGAGCTCCCGCTACCTCGGGGCAACCTTCGACATCCACTGCGGCGGAGTGGACAACATCTTTCCCCATCACGAAAACGAGATCGCCCAATCCGAGGCGTTCTCCGGGCAAAAGTTCGTCAGGTATTGGATGCACTGTCATCATCTCGTGGTCGACGGCGAGAAGATGTCGAAGTCTAGGGGGAATTTTTTCACCCTCAGGGACCTGCTCCATAAAGGCGTCGACCCTCTGGACCTGCGCTTTCTTCTCCTGGGCACGCACTATCGCAAGACCCTGAATTTCACCTTCGAGGCCCTGGAGCAGTCGGCCGCGGCCCGGCGGCGGGTCAAGGATTTCATGTATGAGCTCGAGAACCGAACCCTGCCCCAGGCCGGCGGGTCCGAGTGGAAGGCCGCGTCCGATCGATCCTTGGACAAGTTTAGGAAAGGCTTGGCCGACGACCTGAACATCGCCACAGCTCTGACGGCTTTGTTCGAACTTATCCGCTCGGTCAACACCGGACTGACCGCGGGCCGGGTCGCCCGCGAGGACGCGCTTTGCCTGAGGTCTTCAATCGAGGCCATGGACGACGTCCTCGGACTTCTGCCCCCGCGAAAAGAGGTCAAGCTCGAAGAGAGGGTCCGGAATAGGATCGAACAGCGGGAGCAGGCGCGCCGGAACAAGGACTTCGCCCTGGCGGACAAAATCCGGGTCGAGCTCCTGGCCGAGGGTATCGTTCTCGAGGACACGCGCGAGGGCGTGCGCTGGAAGCTGGTCAAGACCGATGGACGAGCTTCCTAGCTCCCATGCTCTTGGTCGCACCGGAGAAGAGGCCGCGACCGCCTACCTCATGAAAAACAACTACCGGATCGTTACCACGGGTTTTCGCATGTTCCGGGGAGAAATCGACATCATCGCCTATGACGGGGCGACCCTCGTTTTCCTTGAGGTCAAGACTCGGAGCGTGGAGGTCTTCGGTTTTCCGGAAGAGGCCGTGACTCCCGCCAAACAGGGGCAGGTCCGAAGGATCGCCGAGGCGTACCTCATGAAGAACCGGATCGTCGAAAGCCTGACCCCATGCCGGTTCGATGTCCTGTCGCTCGTCCCGGATGACGACGACGGATTCCGGATCCGTCATATCAAGAATGCGTTCTGATCTCGCGCCTCCGCGCCCAGCCCTTCCCAACATTCTCGATCGCGCCTGACTCGAAGTCTTGCGGGTCGGGCCCCGAGCTCACGGGACGGAGCGCGAATCACGCCCCGGCCGTCTGCGCGCCGGAGAGGAAACAGGGAAATCCGGCTGACGCGTCCGGATTTTGCGGACCACCGACCGATCTTTGGACTCCTCGCACAGGGTGGCGACGTCCTCGCGAAGGATGGGGTGAACCGCGTTCGGGGCGATCTCCCGGAGCGGCCAAAGCACAAAATTCCTGAGGGCCAGCCGCGGATGCGGAATGACCAGACTCCGGGTCAGGACGACGCTCTTCCCGGCCAGGAGAATGTCGATATCGATGCGCCGCGGCCCGTTGTGAAAGCTCGGCCGGCGTTTCATGAGCCGCTCCACATCCTGGACCGTGTCCAGAAGGTCGAACGGGGAGAGCGGGGCCTCCACCTCCAGGACCTGATTATAGAACCACCGTTGACGGGCATAGCCCACGGGTTGCGTTCTGTAGAGAGACGAGGCCCTGCGGATCCGGACACCCGATCTCTCGAGCAGGTCTCGCGCGCGGCTGAGGTTTTTTCGTCGGTCGCCTCGATTGCTTCCAAGGCCCAGAAAAAAGCGACTCGTCTTGGGCATGAGAGGTCTATGCTAGCACTTCGGCGGCAAAGGACAAGATTTATTTTCGGAGGCGAGAGGTCGAATCCGAAGCAGGATCCGATCCGGGCGGGGCCGACCTCCGCTCTCTAGGGAGAGACCAGACCGAATCGCTTCAAGACCCGCAAGACCGATAGCGTCACCCAAAGATGATCCTCCGGTGACGCTTTATCCGGCTTGGACTCCCAGTGGCCCGCGGGCTGCTGGCGCCGAAGGAGCCACTCGAGGCTCAGCCGGAGCCTCCGATTCTCGGGACGGAACCCCATCCGGGACAGGGCATCGACACAACCGAGAATGTTCGTCGTCCAAAAGGGGTAGGAGATGTCGCTCCAGCGAAAAGCGTCATCAGGCTCAGTCGGTGTCTTCTTCAAGAAAAAGCGGTCAAGCATCCACTCCCCTGCCCGATGGGCTTCCGGGCTCTTCTTCCAGCGCGAGGATTCGGCCAGGGCGCCGAGGACGACACCCGTCACGCGCGGCGAGGAACGCGGGACACGACGCGCGCCGCGCCGCGCCGCAGGGCCGGGGGCCCCTGCCTCGGCGTCCGACCAGCCGCCGTCCGACCTCTGGGCTTTGACCAAGCGCCGATATCCTTTTTGCACTCTCGTGTCGTCGTCCAAACCCAGCCGGCACAAGAGGTCCAGACACAACGCCTGGCCGTCAAGAGAAAGCAGTTGCGAACCAGTCTCGCTAAAGGCGCCATCTCGGCTTTGATGGGAAAGGATAAAAGCGGCCGCTTCGCCCACCGCCTCGTCCCTCAAATCGCACCCATAATCGTAAAGCTTGAACCCGTTGCGGACCGTTGCCAGGAGGCGGCTTCCCGCCATGCTCGCTCCGGCGGAGGGCCCTTTTTTTAGCCGCCAGCCGCCGTCGGCGTTCTGGGATTCGAGGAGGCGGACGCGTTCCGCGTATTTTTCGAGGTTCCGACGTTCGCGCTCAGCAGGAACCGAGAGAATATCCTTTTTCAACCAGAAGAGAACGGGCAGAGTTCCATGGGCCAGAAGGAACTCGATGCCCCGTCCGGCTTTCCGAGCCAGGATGGCCGAGCTCCGGGGCGTCAGCAAGGCTTTTTTTTCGGGTCGAGAGAGATTCGGCGCGCTCACGCCGGCTCCCCTTTTCTATCGAGGAAGCTCCCGATAGCGGTGACTATGCGGAATGCGGGATTTCGGGAGGCGGGCAAATTTCCGCTGCAGATGATGAGGGCTAAAATCGTTAGGGTCAACTCAAGCGGCCGGGCCGCCCTCGTTCCAAATAATATCACAGTATAACTATAATATTCCAAATAAGTTAGGCTGTCAACCGGCCCTTGGGCGGCGATTCTCTGCCCGGCCCCATATCCCGCCGACGATCGAGATCAGCCCGTTGCAGCGTCCTCCCAAAGGATCCCGGGTCGAGTCGGCGATTGATTTTATCCCGAGGTTTCCATTAGTATAAACCTTCCCGAAAAAGAAACACTTTTTCCGGATGTCCATCCGAGCGGAGAAACCGATGAGCGATAAACTCATTTTCCTCGACAACGGAGCCACCTCGTTCCCCAAGCCCGAGGATGTTTACCTGTTCATGGACAACTTTTATCGCAACTTTGGCGTCAACCCCGGCCGCTCCGGCTACGACCTGTGCGTTGAGGCGGGCCAGATGGTGGAGCGAACCCGAAAGATGCTGGCCGAGTTCTTTAACCTGGAGGACCCCGATCGCGTGTGTTTTTCCTACAACTCCACGGACGCCCTCAACCTGGCCATTTTCGGCCTGGTCAAGGAGGGCGACCACGTGATCACTACGACCCTGGAGCATAACTCCGTGCTCCGGCCGCTCTACCACTTGGCAAGGGACTCTCGGGTCGAGCTGGATTATGTCCCCTTTGATGGCCGCGGCTTCGTGGACCCAGACGATTTCAGCAGAAAATTCAAGAAAAACACGTCGCTCGTGATCATCAACCACGCCTCGAACGTCCTGGGGACTGTCCAGCCGATCCGGGACATCGGACGGCGCTGCCGGGAACGCGGCATCACCTTCGCCATTGACGCGTCCCAATCCGCGGGCAAGGTCAAGATCGACATGGAGGCCGACTGCCTGGACGTCGTCGCCTTCACCGGCCACAAATCGCTCTTGGGACCGACGGGCATCGGCGGGCTATGCGTCCGGGACGGCATCACGATCCGCCAGACCCGGGCCGGCGGAACCGGCGTCCGGTCGGCCCAACGAACGCACCTCGAAGAATATCCCTACCGGCTCGAGTATGGAACGCTAAACGTCCTGGGCGTGGCGGGCCTTCATGCCGGGCTCAAATGGATCGAGGCCAAAGGAATGTCCAAGCTGCACGCCGAAGAGATGCGGCTGGCGGCCCTCCTCCGTGACGGTTTGGCCGGGGTCGAGGGAGTGAGCCTTTATTGCCAGGACGACCTGGCGGATCATATCGCTGTCCTGCCCTGCAACGTCATGGGCTTGGAAGCCATAAACACTTCGACCCTCCTCGACGTCGACTATAACATCGCCACTCGGTCCGGCCTTCACTGCGCTCCGCTCGTCCATCAACACTTCGGCACGGACAAGATCGGGGGCGCCGTGCGCTTCGGGATCGGGCCGTTCAACTCCGAGGAGCACATCCGGACGGCTATTGGCGCGATCAAGGACATCGCCGGCCTGCAAAGAAAGATCGCCAAGTAGCGGCCGCTATGATCGGGGATCGGGTTTTGAGCGGGGAATGGCTCCCCTTTTTCCGGTTGCTTGCGAAGCCCGGTCCGAACAGACGTTCGAGGGTCCTAGACGCAGCCGTCGGGCTTGGGCAGGCCGGCGATCTTGCAGGCGCCCTTGGCCGGGCCTGAGGGGAACAATTCATAGATATGCTTCAGGGGGAAGCCGGTCGTCTGACAGACCTTGCGAACGATCGGAGCGAGCTTGTTCTCCAGAAAGTATGTGCGGATGTAGTCGATGACCTTCCAATGCTCTTCGGTGAGTTCCGTCAGGCCCTCTTCGACTTCGGCCAGGACAAGGGCCGCGTCCCGGTCCCAATCCTCGATCCGGACCAGGAATCCTTCGTCATTGACTTCCAGCTTTTTGCCGTTCATCTCGATATGGGGCATCGTCTCTCCACGCCGCGATCAGCGAGGGATTATAGCACATCGGGCCCGCTGTTCAAGGCCGGCGGGCGATTGCCAGCCGGCACCGCTTTCGATATGATAACCGGGTCCATCCGGAATTCATCCTCCTCCGGGAGACGACGCACATGAGATTTCACTTATCCTGGAAGACTCGATTGAGCATCGTCCTCATCGGTCTGTCCGTCGGTTTTTACCTTCTCCATTACCTGATCTTCCATGACCTCCGACACATCTTCATGTATCTCGTCTCAGACATCGCCTTCCTCTTCTTGAACGTCTTGGTCGTCGTCCTCCTGATCGAGGACCTTCTCGAGCGCCGGGAGAAAAAGGCCATCCTGAAAAAGATGAACATGGTCATTGGCACTTTCTTCAGTGAGGTGGGACTCGAGCTTCTCCGCCGCTTCTCGACGTTCGTGGAGAATACGGACAGCCTTCGGCCGGCCTTGACCGTTACTCCCAGCTGGACGCCCGGTGATTTCCAGCGGGCGCGCCTCGCCGCCCGGGATTTTGCCTATTCGGTTCGCACCGACCCGGCCCGGCTCGCCGTCCTGCGCCGTTTCCTAACTGAAAAATATCCCTTCCTGCTCAGGCTTCTCGAAAACCCCAACCTGCTCGAGCATGACCGCTTCACCGACCTCCTGTGGGCCGTCTTCCACATGGCCGAGGAGCTGTCGTACAGGGGCGACCGTCTGGCGAGCCTTCCGGCCAACGACTATCTCCATCTGGCGGGCGACCTCAAGCGGGCCTACTCACAGCTTGTCGGCGAATGGATCGCCTACGTCGAGCAACTGAAGGGCACCTACCCCTTCCTCTTCTCTCTGGCCGTCCGCATCAACCCCCTCAGTCCCAATCCCTCGGCGATCGTCGATTGACGCGATACCCGCTCCACTCCGATTCAAGATTCGGACGCTGGCGGGGTAGAAGCAAACAAAACAGGGAAAAGATGATCCCGTCGTCAAGGTCGGCGGTTCTCTGGGATTTCTTCTCCTTGGGACATGGGCCGCGCGCACAAACAGGAACTCTGTCCTGCCGGGGTTCCGTGTGCAATAGCTGAACCGCTAGTCGCGCCGATGGTCGGTTGGGGGCAGTCGTTTCTCGTCGATGAGCAGGCGAAAGGGCGGCTTGATCCACCAGCAATGCGCATGGGGAGGCAGTTTGCCGATGATCCGGCTGCCCCAGAGCAGGCGAAGTTCCACTCCTTGCGACCGGGCAACCGATATAACCTTGAGAGCAGAGGCGACCGGCCAGACTCCCCAAAGAAATCCGCGTTTGGCGACACTCCGGTACGCCGGCCGAAGAAGCCGGAAGAGCTGTCGCCGGCAGGCGTTGACGCTCCTCGTCAGAAGTCCGTAAACCCTCCCAACTCCTCCCGAGGCCAGTCGTCGCGGACGCGCCCCTCTCTGAACATGGGTGACCCTGCCGATGATGTTCTCGGCCGCCAGCGACCATGAGTCCACGCGGCTGTTATTGTCCCCGCGCGTCCTCCAGGTGTTTTCCCGGCCGGAGACGATCCGGTGAGTGATGAGCCCTTTTTCGCCGGGAGGAGAGAACACGACGACATCCCCCCGTCTCACTCGCGTCCCACGATAAGGAACGATAAGAAGCAGGTCTCCGGGTCTGAGGAGCGGTCTCATGCTGGGACCAACGATGTTGTAATACAGGGTTTGACCCGTCGGGTCGTAGATGCGGGCCGATGGCACGGTCTCCTGGGAGATCGAGATCTCCTTCAATCGATGCGGGGAAATCGGCCGGGCAGACTTGGATCGTTTGTTCATCGCCCTGGAAGTATGTTAGCACAGCCGGGCCAATAAACGGAAAAGGAGAGGAGAACCTATTCCTGTCCCTGAGGTGGGATCGATCTTCAGCTGAGGATATCGCGGACAAGAAAAGGCAGGAATAATCCTATCTATGAGGCCAGACGGGTCACGTGCACCGAGACCTGGACGTATTGGATGAGGCTCACCCCTCGGGCGATGCCCTCGGCTCTGACCTGGACCTCGAATCCTTTCTTAAGAAGCTTGGCCAGCAGCGCCTGGGCATCCGGATAAGGATCGCCCGTGGCCTCATAATATGCGCCCCACCAATCGAGCTGGTCCTTCCTCATGATGGTCTTGAAATAACGCGCCCATCTGATGTACTCAATCTGGCCGCTGTCCGCAGCATTGCTGGAAGATATGTGGCCGATGGTAAATCCTCCGCGGATGACGACTCCTGCCGGGATAAGGCTGGAGTTGATCTGGCCAATGACTTCCCCGACCATGACCCGATTGATATCGCCACTCCACTCAAATCCGAGAGAACCGTTCCATTCAAAGAAGACCGTGTCGGATGTCGGCGAGCCGGGAACCTTGAAGGTCAAAAAGGGGTTTGATTCGTAGTCAAGGCGGACAGTCGGGTCGGGCGGTGTCAGCTCGTAAATAAAGACCGCATCATAGCCCGTATCGGCCCAGACAAGATGTTCGATCTTGGGCGCAACGGCCAAGACCGCTAAAGAAACAGCCAAAAAAAGCGAAGTGAACAATAAGAAGCTCTTTTTCTTCATTCTATCCTCCCTTTACTGGATAATATAATCCTTTTTCACTGAATATCAATAAAATCATGGTCCACCTGGGGCCAGCGGGAATCCGGCGGCATGATTCGCTGTTTTGGCGGGATGGGCGTGGAACAAACAGTCCGGATTTCAACTGTCTTTGCCGGCTCTATTTTCCAAGAGGGCAATCGGAGAGGACAGGCTCGGGGCCTTATGTGTATCAGGGTTGATTGGTTTAAAAGTGGTAGCGGGGGTTGGATTTGAACCAACGACCTCCGGGTTATGAGCCCGACGAGCTACCTGGCTGCTCTACCCCGCGATGGACGAAACTATTATAAACAAATCCGCCGCTTTGTCAAAAAGTATTTGCGGACTCCGGCCGGGCTGAGGTCAATCCCGCGCTTGATAAAGCTCGACCCAGCCATATGCCGGAGAGGCCCATCGGCCGATCCTGTCATAGGGCTCGGCCCGCAAGGCCAAGGCCCGGACCAGGCGTTCTTCACCGCCGGGGTTCCAGGCGGGAGACCAGATCACGACGAACCGCGGGTTCAGGCGATCGACCTCTTGGAACCATTCCCCCTCGGTTTTTCCGTGGCGAACCTGCGGAAAGATACAGTCGCCATAGATAACCACCCGAACCTTGGCTCGGGGCGGAAGTCCCGCCCAGGGCAAAAGGAGCTCGTAATAGCTCACAACCACGGTATCTCCCGGCCTGAGTTTGAGGTTGAGGGCACCCCAGGCCCTGCCCACCGCATGGTACTGCCGGGCATAATATTCCCACGGGTCAGGGGAACGGCCCGATATGATACTGTGCCAAGCGCTCCGCAGGCCCGGAGCGCGATAGAGGTAGGCGAGCACTCCGCAACAGCCGAGGATGATACTGATCGTCCAAACCCATAGGGCCGCCCGGCACAGAGCCCGTCCCGCCCGACGCAGAGAATAAGCCAAACCGACGATGGGTAGGGGCACCAGAAAGATAATGTAGCGAGGAAGCTCGACGGGCTGGAGGGTGAAGAACAACAGCACGACCAGGGGGAAGAGGCCGAGGAAGACCAGGGCCAAGGCGTCGCCGCGCTTCCAGGCACGGACGATGGCCACGGGAAACAGGAGCCATCCGACCGCGAAAAGAGGGCCGAAGCCGTTCTCATGCGTATATCCGACCACATCCCTAAGGTGTTCCCAAAAGGGAAAGACGATCCAGCCCCACCGAGAAGATACGAACCAGTGCTCGATATAGGCCGGCATATCGGCGGAGGACGTGATGCCCTTGAAGATCGGAATGCCCGCTACGGTCAGGCTATAAGGAAAAATCGGGTTGCCGCTGAGGACCGCATTGCGGATGTAGGAGCCCGCTCCGGCGAGAGCGACCAAAACTAGGCAGAGCGCAACCTGAGCCGGGACGCGTTTCGGGCGTCGCGGCGCCTTAAACAGAGCTGCGGCCAAGGGAAGGAATAAAGGCGCTAGAAAATAGATCGTGGACTTGGAGCCGAGCGCGAGGCCGAGGGCCAGAGCAAAACCCCAGAGGTAGACGCTTCGGCCTGAACGTGCCAAACCCAGGGTCGCTGCCACGGCCGCTAACCAGAACGCCGCATGAAGGGCGTCCACGTAGGCCATCCCGCTCTGGATGAGAACGATGGGGATGCCAGGCAGGGCGATGGCGCATGGCCACGCCCAGCGTAGGCCGGCCAGCCGCCGGCCCAGGACCGATCCGATGGCGGCCAGAAGCGGCAAGCTCAAGACTTGAACGATCTTGGCAAAAGCAAGGTTCCCGGTGAGCAAGGCCAGCCAGGTCGAAACAAGCTCCCCGTTCCAGGCCAAATATCTTTGAGCGCCCATCATTCCCGCCAAATCAAAGTTGCCCTGCCCCACCCATTGCAGGACGATCGGCAGATGGTACCCGAGGCTGTCCCAGCCGTCGGGCGGGACCATCCAGGCCAGGAAGAGACGGAGAGCGGCGGTCAAAGATGCCGCAATGAGACCGAGCCACAAAAGCCTCGGCATGGGCCAGAGCCGGCGGAAGGGCCGAAACGGGCATCGCCAGAACGCGATCAGAAGATTGAGGGCGACGCAGGCTGATGTCGCGGCCCAAACCGGCGCGGAGCGCAGCGATGAAGCAAAACCGAGGGCCTGGATGATGACCACGACCTCAAAAAAAGCCAGCAGACAACCGTAAAGGACGGACTCGTCCGCCCGCAGACGGAACCGTTGGCGGATGAGGTGTCCCGCGGAGAGAAAAAGAGCCAGAATCGCGAGCAGGGTCATATCGGCCTGGGCGTCAAGGACAGCCCTCGATGGGCGGTAATCCAAAAAATTCTATGCGCGATGGCCGTCCCTGTCAACGCCGTGCGGCGGTCCCTCAAGTCAGCATGAAAAGCCCCTAATTCGGGCATGACGATGATTGCCGCCTTTCGCGTGATGTCCATCCTCTGAGAGGCCAGAACTCAAGCCACGCCTGCATGTTGGGGATGGCGGACCGGCCGGTTCCAGGCCGGAAGGCCGCAAACGAGTCCCCCAGGGCGAACGGAGACATATTAGGCAAATCTCAATTGACAGAAAAATCCATTACCAATTATATTATGGGCACACCCAATGGACATCGTTCTGTTCTTCATCCTCGCAACCGTTTGCGTGGGCGCTGTCCTCGGCGCGCTCTTTTTTCGGAACCAAGCCTACACGGCCCTGTTCCTCGTCCTGGCCCTCTCCTCGCTGGCCGGGCTGTACGGCCTCCTCGACGCGCCATTCATCGCCGTCGTCCAGGTCATCATCTACGCCGGGGCGATCATGGTCCTCTTCATTTTCGTCATCATGATGATCCGCTTCCCCCTAGGAATCCCCGCGGAAAGGAAAAAATGGACGATGGCCGTGGCCGCGCTCCTCGGACTGGCCCTCGGTCTGGAGATCCTGCTATCCCTGGCCGGTGTGTTCAGGACTCCGCTTTCCCCGTCCGGACAGGAAGGCTTCGGCGGCCCGACGGCGGTCGGCCGCCTGCTCATGACGGACGGCCTCTACGCCTTCGAGCTGACCTCGGTCCTTTTATTGGCCGCGCTCGTCGGCGCCCTCGTTCTGGCCAGAAAACGAGGAGGGGCATGATCCCGGTCGGGTATTTTCTGGCGGTGAGCGCCGTCCTCTTCGTTCTCGGCGTGCTCCTCTTCTTCGTTAAACGCGACCTCATCACCATGTTCATGGCCGTCGAGGTCATGCTCAACGCCGGCAACCTGGTTTTCCTGAGCTTCGCCAAAATGCACGGCGACCTGGGCGGTCAGCTCGTCGCGTTCTTCGTCATCACCGTGGCCGCGGCCGAGGCGGCCGTCGGACTGGCCATCATCCTCCTCGTTTTTCGTCAGAAGAAATCGATCAGGACCGAAGACCTGCGGAGCATGAAGGGCTGATATGAAAGAGCTCTTCATTCTCATCCCCCTCGCCCCGGCGGCAAGCGCCCTGGTCCTCATCCTCTTCGGCGGCCGTTACTCGCGGCGCCTGGTTTCGGTCCAGGCCTGCCTGGCCGTTATGATTTCGTTCGCGCTCTCGATTCTATCCTTCCTGGGTATCGCCCGTCTCGCACCGGAGTCCTTGCCTCTCGTGAGGTCGCTGGGGAGCTGGATCACGTCGGGCGCGTTTCAGGCGTCCTTGGCTCTTCAGTTCGACCCCCTCGCGGCTGTCATGGTCCTGATCGTAACCGGCGTCGGGTTTCTCATCCACCTCTATTCCGTCGGATACATGGCCCGGGATCGGAGCTATGCCCGCTATTTCGCCCACTTGAACCTTTTCACCTTCGCCATGCTCCTCCTCGTCATGTCCTCGAACCTCATTCTCATGTTCATCGGATGGGAGGGCGTCGGACTGTGCTCCTACCTCCTCATCGGGTTCTGGTTTGAAAAGCCGGCCGCCGCCAGGGCCGCGCAGAAAGCCTTTCTCCTGAACCGGGTCGGCGACGCCGCCTTCATCATCGGCATCCTGTTCATCCTTCTCCACATTGGCAGTGCGGATTTCGGGGCGATCGACGCGGCGGTCGCGGCCGGACGCCTGGCGCCCGGACTCATCACAGCCTGCGCCCTTCTCCTTTTCGCCGGCGCCTGCGGGAAATCGGCTCAGATCCCGCTCTATGTCTGGCTTCCCGATGCCATGGAGGGTCCGACCCCTGTCAGCGCCCTGATTCATGCCGCGACCATGGTCACGGCCGGGGTCTATATGGTCTGCCGGATGAGCGCTCTCTATGCGTCGTCCGGGGCCGCTCTCGAGGTCGTGGCTTGGGTGGGAGGGCTGACGGCGCTCGTCGCCGCCACCCTGGCCCTGACCCAGACCGACATCAAGCGTGTCCTGGCCTATTCTACCATCTCCCAGATCGGATACATGTTCATCGGCTGCGGAGTGGGCGCCTATGCCGCCGGAATGTTCCATCTTTTCACTCATGCTTTTTTTAAGAGTCTCCTGTTTCTCGCCGCCGGCAGTGTGATCCACGCTCTCTCGGGAGAACAGGACATGAGAAAAATGGGCGGCCTGCGCCGTCATCTTCCCCGAACCTATCCCGCCTTTCTTATCGGGGCCCTGGCCATCGCCGGCGTCCCGTTCTTCTCGGGATTATTCTCCAAGGATGCCATCCTCAGCCGGGCCTATGCCGAGGGCCAGTTCGCCGTCTGGGCTATCGGGCTTCTGACCGCGGTCCTGACCGCTTTTTATATATTTCGTCTTATCTTCCTGACATTCTTCGGCTCGGAACGCCTGTCGCCCGAAGCCAAGGAACACGTCCACGAGTCCCCTGCGATCATGACTGTTCCCCTGATGATCCTGGCGGCCCTGGCGGTCGCGGCGGGTTACATCGGGCTGCCGGCAATCCTCGGCCATGGTCGGAATTGGTTTTCGCGATTCCTCGAACCGTCACTCGCCGCCGGTTCCCAATCGGCCCCGAGTCTCGGGACGGAATGGCTTCTCATCGCCCTGTCCGTGGCAGCCGCTCTCGCGGGTATCTCTCTTGCTTATCTCTTCTATCAAAAGAACCCTCGCCTCCCGGATGCTCTTGTCCGCAGGTTCCCGAGGCTCTACGGTTTCATGCGTAACAACTATCATGTCGACGCCGCCTATGACGCGGTCCTGGTCAACCCCCTTCTTAAGGGTTCCGAAGCGATCTACGAGCACTTCGACGTCCGGGTCATCGACGGCGCCGTGAACGGCTCGGCCGCGGCGACCTCCTTCCTGGGCAAGATGCTCGGCAGCCTTCAGACCGGCCTGCTCAAGGATTACGGCCTCGCCCTTTTAACCGGGCTCGTCCTCATCCTGGGGTTGCTGTTGTGGTGAAATGAACGGTCCTCTATTGAGCCTTGTCGTTTTCCTGCCCCTGGCGGGCGTGGTGATTATCATGTTCCTGCCCAGGGACCGTCCCCTTCGCCTCCGCGTCGTGGCCCTCACCTTCGCCCTGGCCGCCTTCGGGTTGTCGCTTCTCCTCTACTTTCGGTTCGACTCAGGCACCGCGGATTTCCAGTTCGTCGAGCGGGTTCGCTGGCTGGGGTTCGGCATCGACTATCACCTGGGCCTCGACGGGCTGAGCCTGGGGCTCGTCCTTCTGACGACGCTTCTCTTCCCCATCGCTCTGCTGTCCTCATGGACCGCGGTCGAGGACAAGGTCAAGGAATTCCTCATCTGCTTTCTTCTCCTCGAAACCGGGATCCTGGGTGTCTTCCTTTCCCTTAACCTCTTTGTTTTCTATGTATTCTGGGAAGCCATGCTCATCCCCATGTATTTTTTGATCGGCGTTTGGGGCGGGAAGCGACGTGTCTACGCCACGCTCAAGTTCGTCATGTTCACCATGTTCGGCAGTGTCCTGATGCTCGTGGCCATCATCGTGCTGGCCTCGGCCTATCACCGGGCGACCGGGCTCTACTCGTTCAACCTGGTCGACTACGCCCAGGTCAACCTCGCCCCGGGTCTGCAGATGTGGCTCTTCGCCGCGTTCGGCCTGGCCTTTGCCATCAAAGTGCCGCTCTTCCCCCTGCACACCTGGCTTCCCGATGCCCATGTCGAGGCGCCCACGGCGGGCTCCGTGATCCTCGCCGCGGTGCTTCTCAAAATGGGGGCCTATGGGTTTCTGCGGTTCGGGCTTCCCCTGTTCCCCGAGGCCGCGGCGCGCTTTCTGCCGTATCTCGCGATTCTCAGCCTGGCGGGCATCATCTACGGCGGTTGCATGGCCCTCGTGCAGAAGGACATCAAATCTCTGGTGGCCTATTCGAGCGTCAGCCACATGGGACTGGTGATGTTGGCCGTATTCTCGCTCAACTTCGAGGGAACAGAGGGCGGACTCTATCAGATGCTCAACCATGGGCTCAGCACCGGTGCGCTGTTCCTGATCGTAGGGATGCTTTACGAGCGGTCGCACACCCGACTCATTCGCGATTACGGAGGCCTGAGCCGGCAGATGCCCGTCTTCTCCGGCTTCTTCCTCGTCTGCGTGCTCTCCTCAGCCGGGCTTCCGGGCCTGAACGGTTTCGTGGGAGAGATTCTGTGCCTGTTCGGCGCCTTTAAGGCCCATCGGGTTCCGGCCATCCTGGCCGTCAGCACCGTCATCCTGGCGGCGGCCTACCTGTTGAACATGTTCCGGCGGGTGATGCAGGGTCCGGTCACGAACGAACGTGTCCTTCGGTTCAAAGACATCACCCCGAGAGAGATCGCTTGCCTGGCGCCGATCGTCATCCTGATGTTCTGGATGGGCCTCCATCCCCAGCCACTGCTCAGAAAAATGGACGCTTCCGTAGCGCGGTACCTGGGGAGCGTGAATCGCCGGACTGCGGTGCTGGTCAAACGTCCCGCGCCCCGGAGCCTCGCCAGTCTTCCCTCGCCGAGCCTGAGCTCGGAGAAGCGGCGAAGGACGTGAGGTCGCATGAATAGCGCCCTGGCTCTCGTCCCCCTGGCCGTGATCGTGGCCGGGGCCCTGGTCCTTCTTCTCCTCGACGCCGTTTTCAAGAAGGCGGCACGGAACGTCCTTCCCTATGCGGCCTTGGCTTTTCTTGTCGCGTCCGCCGTCGGATCGATCCGGTCCTGGGACAAAGGCTTGTCCTATTTCGCGGGGCAGCTCACGTTGGATAAGCTGGCCTTGGTCCTCATCGGGCTCCTGCTCCTCGCGGCGTCATTTATCGCCCTGATCAGCATCAAGTATGTCGTGCTCCGGAGGCTTCCCGCCGTCGAATTTTATACCCTCCTCCTTCTGGCCACGGCCGGAGCCGTGGTCATGGTTTCCACGACAAGTCTCCTCATCGTCTTCATCGGTCTGGAGATCCTCTCAATCTCAAGCTACGCCCTGACGGGGCTGCATTTCGATGACCCGAAGTCGAGCGAAGCCGCGGCCAAGTATTTTCTTCTGGGCAGTCTGGCCAGCGCTTTTTTCGTACTCGGTCTGGCCCTGATCTACGGCGCCGGACGATCACTGGGCCTCGCGGGCTTGACCGCCGCGATCCAGGACGGCGCCCCGCTCCGCGCGGCGGGAATGCTGGGTCTGGGCCTGATCGTGGTCGCTCTCGGGTTCAAGATCGCCCTGGTTCCATTCCATATGTGGACGCCCGACGTCTATGAGGGCGCGGCCACGCCCGCAGCGGCTTTTTTTGCCGTGGCACCCAAGGCGGCCGGGTTCGCCGTGCTCATCCGGATCCTGGCGGCACTCAAGGGCCCGGGCAAACCAGGCCAGCCCCTGTTCATCATCCTGGCCGGTCTGGCCGTCCTGACGATGCTCGTTGGCAACCTGGCCGCCCTGCGCCAGAGCAATATCAAGCGACTGTTCGCCTACTCGAGCATCGGGCACGCGGGCTATATAAGCCTGGGACTCCTGGCCGGCGATCCTGCGGCCGTCGTGTTTTATCTCGCCGTCTACCTGTTTATGACCATGGGCGCCTTCACCGTGATCACGGTCATGAGCCGGGAAGATGCGGAATTCCACGAGCTCGAGGACTTCGCCGGGCTCGGCTTCAAGTATCCGTGGCTGGGCGCCGCCTTCTCGGCTTTCCTCCTGTCGCTCGCCGGGTTCCCGCCCCTGGCCGGGTTCCTGGGCAAGTTCTATATTTTCAGCGCGGCCGTCCGGCAAGGCCTCATCCCCCTGGCCGTCGTGGGAGTCCTGGCCAGTCTCGTCTCCGTGTTCTTCTATCTCCGGGTTATCGTCTTCCTTTACATGCGGGAACCGACGCGCGAGGTGGACATCCCCCAGGAAAATCCAGGCTTGTTCCTTGTCTTGTTCCTGTGTCTCTACGGCGTGCTCCAGCTCGGGCTCAACCCCGGGAATGTTCTGGCCGTCATCCGCCAGGCCGTCATCGGACTCTGAGTCTCCCGCCAGCCTTTCACCTTCGGACCCGGTATCCGTCCGCACTCCGGCCTCGACGGAGACGAGCGAGGAACGGGGATCTCCCGAGAAGAATGCGGTCCTAGCCTTTCCCAGCGGCGAGGCCAGGACGCAAATTGAAAAAAACGGCCGGAGCGGAGCGTAAGCCGAATTCTGTTCCCGCGCGCCGTGAGGCGGCGAGGGCGGTTATTTGTCTGACCCCTTGATTGCTCAAGGGGATGAGCGACCTACCCACCCCCTCAGGCGGGCCGCCTGGTCGGGGCTGATTTGGTCTTGCTCCGGATGGGGTTTGCCTTGCCCCCGGTGTCGCCATCGGGGCGGTGAGCTCTTACCTCGCCGTTTCACCCTTACCCGAAGGGGTCGCCCCCTGCGGGCGGTTTGTTTTCTGTGGCACTTTCCTCCAATCGCTTGGAGTCGCCGTTAGCGACCATCCCGCCCTGTGGAGTTCGGACTTTCCTCCCCCTCCTCCTCCGAAGAGTCGGAAGGAGCAACCGCCTCGTCCACTCCGGCCGTTATCTTTATCCCAAACTGGGACAATTTCTTGTAAAGATTGCTGCGGGGGGTTTCGATAGCCCTGGCCGTCTGGGAGATGTTCCAGTTGTTCTCCTTGAGCTTGTGAAGGATGTAGCTCTTCTCGGCTGTATCCCGAAAATCCTTGAGAGTCTTGACCTGCGCGGCGTCGGGCAGGACGAGCGACTCTTCACTGCGGATCGCCTCGGGCAGCTCCCCCACTCCGATTATATCAGAATCGGTCATGATCAACAAACGTTCGACAACGTTCCGCAGTTCCCGGACGTTGCCCTTCCAGGGGTAGCGCATCAAGGTCTGGAGCGCTTCCGGGCTGAACCTGCGGGGCTTGAAGTTGTTCTCCTCGGCGTAGGTCCGGCAGAAATAGTCGACGAGGAGCGGGATGTCCTCCTTCTTCTCCCTGAGGGGCGGCGAGACGATGGGGACGACATTCAGCCGGAAGAACAGGTCCTCGCGGAAAGAGCCTTTCTTGATCTCCTGGCGCAGGTCCTTGTTCGTAGCGGCGATGACCCGAACGTCGACCTTGATCATCCGGTTCGAGCCCACCTTCTGGACCTCCCCCTCCTCCAGGACGCGCAGGACCTTGGACTGGGTCTTGAGGCTCATGTCCCCGACCTCGTCCAGGAAGATCGTCCCGCCGTCAGCCTGTTCGAACTTGCCCGTCTTGCGCTCCGTGGCGCCGGTGAACGACCCCTTTTCATGGCCGAACAGCTCGGATTCGATGAGTTCCTCAGGGATTGCGGCGCAGTTAACTTGGACGAAGGGTTCCCTGGACCGCAGGCTGTGGCCGTGGATGGCCCGGGCGATGAGTTCCTTGCCCGTGCCGCTCTCGCCGAAGATCAGGACGGTGGCGTTGCTCGGCGCGGTCTTCCGCATCTCGGCCCAGAGCTTTTTCATCAGGGGCGAACTGCCGATGAGCTCGTAACGCTTCTCGGCCTTCCGTTTCAGGTCCAGGTTCTCCCGGCGGAGCTTGTCCTGCTGGAGAGCGTTGCGGATGCTGAGCAGGACCCGGTCCCGATGAAGAGGTTTTTCCAGGAACTCGAAGGCCCCCAGCTTGGTGGCCTCAACGGCGCTGCTGATCGTGCCGTGCCCGGAAATGACCACGACCTCGGGCGAGACGGGCCTCTTCTTGATCTCGGACAGGACCTCCAGCCCGTCCATCCCGGACAGTTTGACGTCGAGAAAGACGAGGTCGAGGTCTAGGGTCTCGTCCAGGACGGAAAGCGCCTCCTCGCCGGTTGAGGCTTCGACCACCGTGAAGCCCTCATACTCGAGGATCATCCTCAGGGACTTGCGGATGTTTTCCTCGTCGTCCACGACAAGGATCTTGGCTTTACGCTCGCTTTTCATCGGGCTCTCCGGCTGATGCTTGATTCTATCACAGACTCCGTTCCAGCCAAAGTCCGGAAGCAGAGGGAGTGAGAACGCGTCCAGGACGGCGCGCCTTGTTTTCCGCCGCGGAATTCCGATACACTGACTCCATGAGGCTCCCGCAGCGAGCATGGCCAGTGTGCATCCTCCTCTGCGCAGGGTTCGCGTCCTTTGTCCGACCGGGGATCCCCGCCGCGGGTTTGAGGGATGCGGAGCCCGAGGTCTCCCGGTTCCTGACGCTCGACAACGGGCTCAGGGTCTTTCTCCTCGAACGGCATACCCTGCCCCTCGTCGACATCGCTGCCGCCGTCAACTGCGGCACCAAGGATGAGACTGTCCGGACGAGCGGCCTGGCCCATCTTCTCGAGCACTATATCCTTTTCCGCGGGACGACGACGCGCTCCGGGTCGGAGATCAGCCGGCAGGTCCGAGCCCACGGCGCATATTTCAACGCCCACACCAGCCAGGACCTGACCCAATTCGAGACGAGCCTGCCCTCGCCACAGGCCGAGTTCGGGCTGACCAACCTGGAGGATATTCTTTTCCATACCCGAATCACCGAGGCCGAAGTCGAGGCCGAACGGAAAGTTGTTCTCCAAGAGCTCAACCTGATCGCGGACGACCCGGTCCGACGCGCCACCGGCCTTGTCTTTGAAAAGCTCTTCGCCTCACATCCCTATGCCCTGCCCCTGCAGGGCCGCCGGGAATCCCTGGAGGTGCTGACCGCCCGGGACTTCGAGGAGTTCCAGGGGACGTATTTCGTTCCGGCCAACGTCAGCCTGGCCGTTGTCGGCGATTTGCGCCTGCCGGAAATGGAGCAGCTCGTGCGAAGAGTCTTCGGGCCCGTGCCCGGTTCAGCCTTTCGCCCCCCGGCCTATCCGCAGGCGGTTCAGCCGGCTGACGACCTCGAGCTCACCCTACAAATGGACGTCAACAAGGCCTATTGCCTAATCGGGATGCTGGGCCCGGATTACAACAACCCAGATCAGTATGCCGTTGACGCCCTTTGCCAGATCCTGGGCCGCGGCATCAACCCCATGCTGAATTCGGCCTTGAGGGGCAGCCGGGACCTGATCGAGACCGTTTCCATGTCCTATTCATCCCTGGCCCACGGCGGCCTCATCCTCGTGTCCATGACCTTGGACCTCAAGAACCTTGCCCGTTCGCGGCGGGAAGCCCTGAACTTCCTGCGCTCCACGCGGACGCTCAACTTCGGGCCGGACGACATCCCGGGCGAGGAGCAGTTCTACGCTTTTGATTTCATCGGCAGCGCCAAGAACCAGATCCGGTTCCAGGTCTTCCGCGGCCAAGAACAAGGGCTGACCGTCGCCTCCTCTCTGGCCCGCTACATGCTCCTCCAGGACAAGGCTGCGGAGCGGAACTATCTTCAAAGCGTGGAGCGGCTCTCGACCTCGGACTTGCGCCGAGCCGCGGGGCGCTACCTCGGAGGGGGGAAAAAGATCGTGGTCTCAATCGTCCCCTCGGACAAAGGCAAGAGGCCGTGATGCCGGCGCAAAACACCCATCGGCGGCTGCGCCTCGTCGGAGGACTGGCTCTCGCTCTACTCGTGATCGGGCCTCCCGGCCGAGCCTCGGAGCCGGGACGATTGACGCGGCGCGCCCTGGGCTGCGGCCTGACCCTTATCTTTGAGAAGGACACTTCGTCGCCCCTGACAAGCCTGTGTCTTCTCATCAAGGGCGGCCAGCGGGCGGAACCCGAGGGACGGTCCGGGCTGGCCTTCCTGACCACGAGGCTGCTCCTCGAGATCCCCGACAGCCGGAGCGCCCAGGTCCTGATGCAGCAGGCGTCCTCGGCGGGCATGGCCGTCCAGGGAGATCTCAGTCTGATCGACATCGAGTCCCTTTCCTCCCACTTCGAGGAGACTCTCCACCGTATGTCCGGCACGCTGCTCGACCCCTTGTTCAGCAAGATACGGCTGGACAACATTAAGAAAAGCATGCTTCATCAGGGACTGGTCGCCGAGGATGATCCCGCCCGAATGGGACACGCGGCCCAGGTTCGGGCGGTCTTTGAAGGTTCGTCCTACGCCGATCCGGCCTTGGGCAGTGAAGAGTCGCTCGAGGCAATCACGGGCAAGGATGCTTCCGCGTTTTATGGGACGCGGTTTCGAGCGGGCAACATCGTTCTGGCGGTCATCTCCGACCTGGATGAGGACGTCGCGGCGGCCATCATCGATAGAAGCCTCAAGGGTTTTCCCGCCGGATCCGGCCTGCCCCCCGACCCCATGAAGCCTTTTTCGGACCGGAAGCAAAAACTCTTCCTTGAGCGGCGGACGAACCAGACCTTGATCTCCTATGGGTTCCGTCTCCCCGCCTTGACCGAGCAGTCCTATGCCCTGGCAGCCCTAGCGGAAAACCTGCTGGGCAAAGGTCCGGCTTCCCGGCTATGGCCCCTTCGTCAGGAACAGATGCTGGCCTACAACATCGACACTGTCGCGACTCCGCAGAAGGAAGCCGGACTGCTCGAAGTTTTTCTGGAGACGGATGAGACGAAGAAGGACGCGGCCGCGGCGGCCCTTCATAAGGTGCTGGTCGACTTGGGGGCCAACGGAGTCGACCGGGAGGAGTTTGAGGCGCTCAAGACCATGACCAAGGCCAACTTCCTCAGGGACAACGAAACGAAGGATCGACGCTGTTCCAACTTGGCCGTCTGGGAAGCGCTGGGTTTGGGCGCGGAGTATCTTTACGGATTTCCGGGTGAGATTGATGCGGTCTCGGCCCAAGAATTTCAAGCCTTCGTCCGGGAAACGCTCGACCTCGACCGGGCGTCAATGATCATCGTCGGGCCCAAGGATCTCAGCCAGCAGAAATCTTCCGCTCCGGAACGCTGAGAATAAAAATCCCCCTCTCCCCGGACTGCGTTCTCGGCGAGGGACAGCCGCTATTTTCTATAGACTTCTCTCCACGACTTGATAACCACCTTGTTGCCAGTCACGGTTTGGGCCAGGACTTCGCTCGGCGGTTCGGCTGCTCCGTTATCCGATTGAGTGTAGCTCTGGATGAAGACGAGGCGCTTCGAGATCGACCCCTCTCCGGAATTGATCTTCTGGATGCTGCCCACGGTCACGGCCGAGCGGACCTTTTGGGCCGTCTGCAAATACTCGATCGTCGACCCATCGGTGCCGAGCAGGGCCGACCCGCCCGCCTGGCTCCCCTGGATGTAGCGGGAATAGATCCGGCCGGAGCCGCCCAAGGTCAGGCAGGGGTTGAGACTCTCGATGTTCCCTTTCAAGGTGGCGATGTAGACCCTTTGGTCGGCGATGACGTCATCGGCCCAGACCTTTTCTCCCTGTTCAAACTCGCCTTTCTTCTGATTGATGTTGAACCCGGGTTTCGTGGCCAGATCATTGCTCCCGAGGAACCACTCGATCGTCGCGGACGAGATCGAGTCGGCAAGGGCGATGAAGGCGTAGTAGTCCGTGCTGGGCGCCTTGTCGTCTCCGCCCGTCCCGAAATAGAGATGGATCGTGCCGTCCGAGCCAACGTAGATGGCGGGCTTGGTGATGATGGGATGATTATAGGGGTCCGTGTAGACGACGTCGGCTTTCCATTGATTAGCCGTGCCCTCGGTAAGGTCCACTCGCCACATCCGACCCAGGAGATCCCCAAAATAGGCATAATCTGCCACCCCGTCCTTGTTCCTATCAGCGAGATTGACCGAACCCGGAATGGTGTTGGTGATGCCAAAAGGACTCGTCGGTTGCGGGCTGGATTTGGCTTGAATACTTTTGAGGATTTCCCCGGTGGCGATATCCACTCCATAAAAATAGTCCCCGGAGTCCGTGGTTGAGTCCCAGGTATCGTACCCCGAGCCCATGAAGGCCACCCAGGATGTTGCCCCGTTCAAGCTGACCTTGCCGATGATAGGCACGGACCAGGTCTCACCCATGGTGTCATCGGTAACCTCCCACATGGGCTTGGGGTCGAGCGGGTTGGTCACATCCAGGCAAAAATAATAGAAACTATGGTCCCTGCCCCAGCCCGCCCCCTGTCCGCACATCACGATCGTGTGCCAGTTGCCGCTAAAATAGACATCCTGGATGACGGGCGTGCTGTCGACGAAGTATTGGTGAGTGACGTATTCCCCGCAGTCGGGGTCCTTGATCCTCATCGTCCTCAATTTGTAAAGCAGGTTATTGGGAATGAAGGCCCACAATTCCACGAGGGTAGCAGGGTCAAAACAATGGAGCATCCCGTCATTGGCCCCGACCAGGACCACCGTTTGCCGGTTGGCATTAGCCGTTTTGAAATCCTCGTAGATCTGGGCCTGGGCCGCGTCGTCACCCATGAGAGAGGAGACACCCGCGGGCGGCGCCTCGACCTGCGGCGAAGAGTGGTTGATGTCGCCCAGCTTCCAGGCGCGGTCGTTGCCCAGGACGAATTCAATGAGGGGCACGATCTCGGTGCTTCCCACTCCCAGGTTGAGATAGTCTCCGAGGAGGGTGGCGTTAGACACTGTGAAATCCGTCCGGTTGTTCATGATACCGTCGTCTTCCTCGTCATAGGCGGTATAGACGGTGCGGGAGGTGTAGCTGCGCGCGGCCAGGAGCTCACCGGCGTCGGCCACGTATGTCGCGCCCACGGACTTGATGTTCGCCAGCTGTGAATTCCGCGTGCCCTCCAAGCTGAGGTTCGTCACATCATAGGAGCGGAGATGGCCGTCCCAACTCGGAAACTCAAACGAAGCCGAATAGAGAACAGTCTCCAGGTCCGTGTGAGAACTATTCACCTCGGCTTGGGCCAGGGCTTGGGATGTGCGGGAATACTCCCGTTTGGTGATATATTTATAGGAAATGTCCACGCTGTTGACCTTGGGAGTCACGGTTTCAACGGACGTGGTGAAGACGGCCTTCCATCGGACAAAGAGACCCGGGCTGGCGAAGGTGAATTCCACTCCCGGCGTCACCGGTCCCTCCCACAGAGGCGCCCCGTTGGCGTCATCGGAGTCCGAGAGATAGTAGGTGATGGTCGTTCCGGTGGGCTTGCTTTGCGAAACCGTTATCGTCGCGGAGACGATGGCGTTGTCGGAGGTGATGAAGGCGCAGGGAACCAGGTTCTTGGAAACTACGGTCCCTTGAGAGACGTAGAGCGGATACACGTCATTCATGAAAAAATATGTATTATGGGAGTCGTTTCCGTCGGCCACCGTGAAGTCAAAGTCTCCGTCGTTGTCGAAATCTCCGATCGCCAGAGCATCCAGGTCGCCCGAAGTGGACGTCGCCGCGCACGTAGAGGGCAGGCAGTTCCGAGTAAAAGTCAGAACTTTTGAGATAATCCCTTTATTTTGGTACCAGTATACGAAACCTCCGGGTGTGTTCGTTCCATGCGCCCCATCCGTGGACAGGACAAAATCAGGGAGCCCATCCTGGTTCAGATCGCCCGCTCCGAGCGAAGAGACGGATCCATGGCTGACGTCGGTGGTAAATGACATGGTGTTGACTTTTTTAAAGCCGAGCGCGCCGTCACCCTGGTAATAATAAACGTTTCTGCTGCTCGACGACCCCACCCAGATATCGATAGCGCCGTCGCCGTCAAAATCCGCCGCGGCCACACCCGTCACGCCCTCCTGGCCTTCGCTGCCCGAACCCGTGCCCGTATAGGGATTGATGTTGTTCTTCCACTTGAGCCGGGAAAACACCCCATGTCCGTTGTTGAGGTAAACAACGACCTCTCCATAGCGGCTTTGGGCGGACTCGGTGGGGATGCCGAGAATAAGGTCCAGGTCGCCGTCCTTATCGAAATCCAGCACGGCGATGTTGCTCGTCCAACGGTGATGGGGATCTCCCGAGGGCTCCCACTCGTTGTAGCCATCGTTAATGACGTTTTCCACCAGGACCGGAGCGGCAAAGACCGGGACGCCGCCGACGGCGATGTTATTCTCCTTGAAGAGATTCTTAAAGATCCAGAGCTTCCCCGACCAGCTGATCACGGCAAAGTCCTGATCGCCGTCTCCATCAAAATCTCCCGCCCCGAGAGCGATCATTTGGTAGCATGCATCGAGAGCGGACCCAGCGTAAAGGATATAGTACGGCCCGTCGAATAAGAACCTGTACGTGCCGCCCCCCTGGGCGCCTCGACTGATGAAGAATGACAGGTTGCTGTCGTTGGCGTTCGTATTGCCCTGACCCGAGTATCCCGAGGGTGCGGTATCACAAACTTGGCCGCCTTCAATCAGGTCGACAAAGCCGTCGTTATTGAAATCCGCGGCCGCGCACGTCAAGCGGTAGTTCGATGACACGGGATAATTACCCGTCGATTGGAAGTTCGCCCCCTTGCCCTTCAACCGCAGGAACATATTGGCCGCATCATTGGAGATGCCGTCCAGGGTCGACAGGGTCGAGGCATCGCCTCCACGATAGCCGATGGCAGTGCCGGATTGGGTCTCGCACACCTGGGCGTGGGTTTCAAAAACCATCACCAGGGATAGGATCGCCACGAATGGAATCAAGCCGCGAATTTGTTTTTTCATCAATCTCTCCTTTTCGGCGGGAGGCCTACTCCATCTCCAAAGTAACCTCGATGCGGACGTAGGTGTTCTCCGGACCCTGTCCGATGCAAACGAGAATCGCCTGCGAGCTTGAGGAAGTCGGCGCTCCGGCTTCGCCGTCGATGAGGAAGGCCGTGTAGGTCAGCTGCGTGTTGTCCGGCAGGGGCTGGGAGGCGAACAGGAAGTGGTCGGTATTGGTCGTGACGTCGGTGACCAGCTGTTTGTCCGACAGCTGGCGAAAATAGTTCGTGCTGGACGGGTCATCCAACCCCGCCGCCCCACTGAACGTCGTCCGGTATTGGGTGCTGAAATCGTCCACGGTCTCGCTGATCAGCTTCAGGGAGGCGTCCGCTCCGGCTTCGGCCGCATCCAGGGCCTGCTGTCTCCAGCGGACGTTGCCCGCGATGTCCGGGCCGCTCTGGGTCACGGCCATCAGGGCGAACCCGACGGCCACCATGAAGAACAGAACGATGATCACGATGATGAGGGCCACGCCCTTCTCCCGGCGCTTGTGCGAATGGACTCGTCTCATGGTTTCTTCCTTCAGCGCAGGCCGTTGTTATAAAGATTCAGAGACATATTCCGGACGCTCGACGTGGATTCCAAGAGGAATCTCCGATGTCGGTCAGTCTTGGCCTCAGCCGTGGTCTCCGGATCCGTGTTGGCCATCCCCGGCCGCCGGTAGACAAAGAGGGTCGACGACGGCGTTCCCGAAACGCTCGCTGAGGCGTTGGGCGTCCGGCCCAGAACCAGAATCCGAACTTGGATGATGCGGCCGATTTCGTCGACCGACCAAGTGTTGTCCCAATCCTTGAAGCCGTCCAAGTGTCCGTCGGAGTCGAGATCGCCGTTATACTGGAACTGGAGGTTCTCGATGTTCCGGGCGATCGGATAGTGGGTGCCGTTATGGGTGAGGTAGAGAACCCCGCCCTGCCCGCCGCCGATGTACCCATCCGTTCCCGCGGTGAGGCCGGGGAAGTTTCCCGTGACATCCAGCCAGTATTCCTTGACATCCACCCAGGCGGCGTATCCGCCGTCATAGTCGCTGGGGCTCGGACATGTCCCCGACAGGCCGCCGGGTGGGTTGATCCCCGGGGCCTGCCCAGGAGAAAAGTTTAATTTTTCATTCGTCCCGCCCGGGTTGTGAGTCACATGGGAGATGCTTCTTATCTCAGCCGCGCGGCAGGACGAGGCCGGGTTGGGGAGGATGATTGCGATCTTATTGTCATAGTAGCTGTCGGGATAGGGATTCTTTTCGAAGCTGTAGTCATCCAGAGCCAGGTCCACGGACGATCCCTGGTAATTCGAAATCTTCAGGACGAGCGGCTCGTCGATGTTGCCCATGATCTTCAGCCGGTCGGGAGTGACCAAGCCCGAGCCCTCCGTCGTGTCATTGTCGACGCCCTCAAGAAAAAAACCGGCGAATTCGACCGGCAGGCCGACGCCCGCCATACGGCTGTCCCGGGTAATGAAAAACATCGAGGTGCGGACATCCTGCTGGACCTCGGCGTACTGCTGCTGGTCGGCCGAGATCTTGTTGCTCCTCATGTAGAGGGTCAGGGCCCCCAACACGACCACCAGCATTATCGAACCGCCGATCAGCATTTCCACGAGAGTGAATCCACGTCGCATGGTCGTCCTCATCTGTTGATGATCGTGCTCATCTGAGCCATGACCCGATGTGTGCCCGGGTCGGCCAGGAGCTCGCTCTGGTCGGTCGCCATCTCGCCCGCCGGAAAGACCCAAACCTTATAATAGAAGTTGTTGTGATCGATCTGAGTAATCCGGCGGAAATCCATGGTCGTGTCCCCGTTGACGTCGATCTGTTCATCCTGGACGAGCGGCAGGGCGGCCAGCTCCTCGGGAGTGAACGTCCGCAGGGTGTCAATCTCCTGCTGAGCCAGGAAGGTGGCGTTGGACATGTTGTCCGCCCGCCGATTGTTCCAGACGCTCAGCACGAACAATTGGGCCAGGCCCAGCATGGCGATGCCGATCAGGGCGATGCCCAAAAGCACCTCGATCAAGGAAAACCCTTGCGAAGCCCCCTGTTTTCGACGTCGGATGTTCATCGCATCTCCTAGGAGGACGACTTTGTGTACTGGACCGACCCGCCGCCAAAGACGAGCAGGCTCCGAACATCTGGCTTGTTCAGCTCTTTCAGCTTGGAGCTGGACAAAACGATGGTATTTTTGCCGGAATCATAGTTTTGAACAAGGCCCAACGGCGAATACTCCACATTTTGGTCGGGCAAGTTGATCGCGACTTGAAACTCCGTGGAGATGCCCTTCCTCAGAATTCCGCCCGGGATGGAAAAACCACTGCCCGCGTCTTCCTCCAGAACATAGGTCCAGGACCCATCCGCGGCCAGGGTGAAGATCAGGCGGACGTCCGTCTTGTTTTTAACCGCCATCATCTTCGCCCGGTTGAGGTCCATCAAGATTTCCCGCGCCTGGGTCTCCAAGGAGCGGACCCGCAGAACGTTAATGATCGCCGGATAAACGGTCAGGGCCAGAATGCCCAGGATACCCAGGACGATCAGGAGCTCCAAAAGCGTCATCCCCGACCTGTTTTTTGTCCGCATCATCTTAGGACCTTCCTTTTGGAGGGGCAACCGAGGGCCCTCTCCCCATCCGCGCTGCCGTGCCGCAGACGCCATCTATGCGTCATTCTCCCCATGTTATTTATGCCCATCCCGCCGCCCTCCGTCAATAGCCCGGAACGATGAATCATCTGGTGATTTCTGAGCCCGATTCCATCGCCGCCGCCGATGAGGCAATATCCCCTCTTGAAACTAGCCGTCTGCCTGGCGCTGGAAACGGCGCCCGTGCTCTCCTGGCCCGAAGGAGTCAAACCCGGGGCAGTCACGAAAATTCGCTCGGGCGGCCTGGTGCGCTGTGCATGAGCCTAGATATGGCTCCTCGGGCAGGACTCGAACCTGCAACCTAGTGGTTAACAGCCACCCGCTCTGCCGATTGAGCTACCGAGGAGCAAAGCCCAATTAAATTATCAAGTTTTAGCGGAAATATCAATAGCCGCGCGGCAAGCGCAAGCATTTCCAATTTTATGATAAAAGGCTCGGGCCGAATGGCCTTGAAACGCGGACTTTGGCGCCACAAGGAAAGTGGGAATCGGACCAAGGCTTCGCTCGCTCGGAGATTTTTCACGCCGGCATACCTGTACCAAAGGCGTCAACCTTGGCCTCCCCCTTAATTAAGGGGGATGGGGGGATTAAGAAATTGAATAATATCGAAGACGCCTTTGGGTCTTTTTCACCAAATAATTGAGGTTGCCACGGCTAAATCCGCCTCGCAACGGTCTCAAGAGAGACCGCTTTTTCTTCGGCTCAGAACTCGCGTTTCAGCAGTCCACCTTTCTTTTACCCCGAAAGCAGCTCAGCCCCATGCGTTTCCCCAGGGCGAGAGGTGGAGGGCTGAGAAACCCGTACGAAGGACGAGCGGGCGTTGCGAGGAGCTCTGCGACGTGGCAATCTCCTGATGTCACGGATAAGACCGGATTGACATTTAAACACGTGATATCACACGCGAGGAGAGCGAGGACTGAGTCGGAGCGATTTGGCTCGCTGGGACAAAGAGCGTGCTTCGAAGGCCTTCAGCTCGAGCCCTTATCCATAACCCTGAGTAGCTTTCGCCCTCTTCGCCGGTCGGCTTCTTCCGAGCCGACTTCCCTCAAAAGCCTCATGGTCCGGCCAAATCTCCTTCATGCTCGCTCCAGCCTCGGTCCGATTCCCAAGAAAGGAGAATAGATCGTCTACTCAAGCGTAGATGTATCTCAGCCCTCCATCCCTCGCCTTTCTGCGGAAAAAAGGACGGAAATGCTTCCAAGGAGGAAGAAGGATGAACTGCAGGAACGTTGACTCACGCCCCAATGAGCCTCAGGGCCCCTTTTCTGTGAAAACGGGGGGAATCAGGAAAAAGGAAATCCTTATGCGGCAAAAAATGGGAAACGATCAGAAGCGGTGACCCGCCTGCTTGATGACCCGGCGATAGTCGGGACCGGCCATCTCGACCACTTTGCACATCTCGTAGACGCGGGACCTAAGCCTTACTCCGATGCGGTCCACGAGCGAATCCCCGTCCTTCTTGAAATAGGCCTGACGGTTGTCTTCCTCATCGCCCCGGTCGGGATAGTTGGAGGTGAATACCGTCAGCTTCTTGCTGTTGTAACGGGAATTGATGATGTAGAAAACCGTCTCCTCCACCCAGGCCGAGCTCTTTTTCGCCCCCAGCTCGTCCAGGACGAGGACGGCGCTGTCAAAAACGGGCTGGAGGATGTCGGATTCCGTGACCGGAGAGTCCGCGGGAAAGGTGCTCTGGATATCGCGGATGAGCTCCCGAAAATCGTAAAATCGGCAGGAGGCTTTCTTGATTCGGACGAGCTCCTGGAGAAGGGCCACGGCCAGATGGGTCTTCCCCACCCCGCAGGGGCCGATGAATAGCAGTCCCACATCCTGCACCGGAAAGTTCTTGACGAACTGCTGAGCGATCTTGAGCGCATCGCGCTGGGAATCGTCATGGACTTCAAAGCTCTGGAAAGAACAATTCTGGTACCGGTTGGGAACGCCGGCCTGGTTCCAGAGCGTCTGGACTCGCCGTTCCTTGTAGCAGTCACAGCGCCGGGCCCGAACTCCTTTTTCCGTCGAGTCCAGGATCCAGCCCATTCCCTCGCACACCGGGCACGTCTTGTCCGACATCAGTTCAGGTATCCTCGCAACTGTTGAAGCTTCTGGGACTGGGCAAGCTTGCGGATGGCCCTCTGCTCGATCTGCCGGACCCGCTCCCGCGTCAGGTGGAGCGTGTTGCCGATCTTCTGCAGGGTCTGAGGCGGCTTGTCCTCCAGCCCAAAGCGTAATTTTAACACACGCGACTCTTTTTCTTCCAGGCTGGCGAGGATCTCCCGGACCTGGCGTTCGACCGACGATTTGACGATCTGCTCCTCCACCGAGGGGGTCAGGCTGTCGGTCAGCTTTTCTTCCACGGTCAGGTCGTCCTCATGGATCCGCTCGCTCAGGGAGACCTGCTTCTCGGCCAGGATCTCGAGGTCCTCGACGTCCGCGACGCTCAGGCCCATGGCCTGGGCGATCTCCTCCCGGGTGGGCTCCCGGCCCAGGGAGCTCTTGAGCTTTTCCGCCCTCTTCTTCATGTGGGTGATCTCGTCCGAGAGCTTCTGGGGAACGTTGGTGATGTGCGTGTTCTGGGTCAGGGCGTGAATGATGGCCTGGCGGACCCACCACACGGCGTAGGTGATGAACTTCACGCTCCGATCCGGGTCAAAGCGCTTGGCCGCCTCAATCAGGCCAAGGTTGCCCTCGTTGATCAGGTCGAGAAGGCTCAGCCCCATCCCGCTGTACCGCTTGGCGTAGGACACGACAAACTTGAGGTTGCCTTCGACCAGCCGCTTGACGGCTTCCTTGTCCCCCCGGCGGATGAGATGGGCCAAGGACTTCTCCTCCTTCTCTGAGAGTGATGGAAACTTGGCGATCTCCTCCAGGTAATGCTTCAGGTTCTTCGACTCGAGGAAATCCTGGTAATCCATGGTCAGGGCTTGGGGGTGTTCTCGACCTTGACCAGCTTGGCCGGGCTGACCCGGACCAGGCTCTTCCGCTTGCGCTCGAATTCCTCCTCGCGTCCCTGAAAGATATTGGTCCGGATGTAATCCAAAAGGGCGTTGACGTCCGCCTCGATCTGCTCCATCTTCTGGCGCATGTTCAGGACGACCTCCACCCCGGCCAGGTTCACGCCCAGTTCGCGGATCAGGTTGAGGATGACCTCCAGCCGTTTCAGGTCTTCGTCGGTATAGAGACGAGTGTTGCCTTCGCTCCGGGACGGTTTCAGCAGGCCTTCCCGCTCATACAGCCTCAGGGTCTGGGGATGAAGATTGAACATCCGCGACACCGTGCTGATGTGATAGGTCGTTCGCACGTCCTTGTTCTTTTTTCTCATCTCAGGCCTGCCCCTTGCCGGCGCGAGGGCTCCGGACGTAGGCCTTCGCAATCTCCTTCATCAGCTCCCGGACTCGCGGGTTATCGGCGGGCGGCGGCACGATCTGGACCTCGACGAACTCGTCGCCCCGTCCTTTCCGGCCCAAATGGGGGGCGCCCTTCTCCCGCAGACGGAACTTCTGGCCCGACCGGGTCCCGGCCGGGATCCGAATCGTGGCCGCGCCGTCGATCGTCGGGACTTCGACCTCGGCCCCCAGGGCGGCCTCGGGAACGGTGATGGGTACCCGGACCGAAATGTCGGCCCCCTGGCGGTGAAAGACCGGGTCGGACGTAACCTGGATGGAGATGAACAGGTCGCCCGGATATCCTCCGTTCGGACCGGCGTTGCCCTTGCCCGGGATGCGAACTCGGGACCCGTTATCCACTCCGGCGGGGATCCGGACGTTGATGAGCTCGCTCTTTTCGGCAAGCCCTTCCCCCCGGCAGGCGGAACACGTCTCGCCCCGGAGGGCCCCGGTTCCCCCGCAGATCGAACAGCGCGTTGAGAACTTCATGGACCCCCGCTGGGCGATGGTCTGACCCGTCCCGCGACAGGACGGACAAACCTGACGTCCTCCCCGGAAGACGGTCCCGGCGCCCTGGCAGGTCGAACAGGTCACTAGGCGGTTGAGCTTGATGCGTGTCTGGAGCCCCTTGATGGCGTCCTCAAAACTGACGGTCATCGCGTAGAGGAGGTCTTCGCCTTTTTCCGGAACGGGAGCCCGGCCGCGGCCGCCGCCCCCGAACAGACCCTCGAAGAGGTCCTGAAAGGAGGATTGACCAAAACCCGAAAAATCGAAACCCTCGAACCCCGAACTGCGCGGGCCCTCGGCGCCGGGGGGCGGGGCCTCGCCCACAAAACCGAACTGGTCGTATTGGCCCCGTTTCTTGGGGTCGCTCAGGACGGAATAAGCTTCCTGGATCTCTTTGAACTTGGCTTCGGAGGACTTATCGCCGGGGTTCAGGTCGGGATGGTACTTGCGGGCCAGCCGGCGATAGGCTTTCTTGATCTCCGGCAGTGCGGCCTTCCGCTCGACGCCGAGGATTCCGTAATAATCTTTGTCCATAGCCGCCTAAAACGCCGTTGGGCCGGGCGCCGGCCCGGCCCTCGAGCGATGTCATTATATCAAATCAACGCGGCAAAACCGAAGGATCATTGCCGCTTGCCGTCGTCGACGACTTCGGCGTCGATCACTTCATCCTCCGCCGAGCCGGATTTCTGCGACTCCTGCTGGGCGTCTCCGGCCTGGGGTTGAGGTCCCCCGGCCTGCTGGCCAGCTTGAGGGCCCGCCTGCTGATACATCATCTCCGTGAGCTTGTGCGAGGCGCGGGTCAGGGATTCCACCGCCTTGTTAATCGTCTGCAGGTCCTCCGAAGCGGCCGCTTTCTTGGTGTTTTCGATCTCGGTCTGAAGCCGACCGGCTTCGTCGGCCGGGATCTTATCCGCGTTCTCGCGGAGCAATTTTTCTAGGCTGTAGATCAGCTGGTCGGCCTGGTTCCTGGCGTCGATCACTTCCCTGCGCTTTTTGTCTTCCTGAGCGTGGGATTCGGCGTCCTTGACCATGCGGTCGACCTCCTTCTCATCCAGGCCGCTGTGGCCGGTGATGGTGATGGCCTGCTGTTTGCCCGTTCCCATGTCCTTAGCCGAGACATGGAGGATCCCGTTGGCGTCGATATCAAAACTCACCTCGATCTTGGGAATGCCTCGGGGGGCCGGCGGGATACCGTCGAGATGAAACTTGCCCAGAGTCCGGTTGCCGGAGGCCATCTCTCGCTCGCCCTGGAGGACATGGATTTCCACGCTGGGTTGGCTGTCCGAGGCCGTGGAAAAGATCTCGGTCTTCTTAGTGGGGATGGTCGTGTTTCGGGCGATCATCTTGGTGAAAACCCCTCCCAGGGTCTCGATGCCCAGGGTCAGCGGGGTGACGTCGAGGAGAAGGACGTCCCGCACCTCGCCGGCCAGGACCGCGCCCTGGATCGCCGCGCCCACGGCCACGACCTCGTCCGGGTTGACGCCCTTGTTGGGTTCCTTGCCGAACAGGTCGCGCACGACCTGCTGGATGCGGGGCATGCGCGTCTGGCCGCCGACCAGGATGACTTCGTGGATCTCTTCGGGCTTGAGGTTGGCGTCGGCCAGAGCCTGCTTGACCGGCGGCACGGAGCGCATGATGAGGTCCTCGACGAGCTGCTCCAGGCGGGCCCGGGTGAGCTTCATCAGAAGGTGCTTGGGCCCCGAGGCATCGGCAGTGATGAAAGGCAGGTTGATCTCGGTCTCCATGGTCGTGGACAGCTCGATCTTGGCTTTTTCGGCGGCTTCCTTGAGCCGCTGGAGGGCCATCTTGTCCCGGCTGAGGTCGATGCCGGATTCCTTCCTGAACTCGCCCACCAGCCAGTCCTGCACGCGTTGGTCGATGTCGTCGCCGCCGAGGTGCGTGTCGCCGTTGGTGGACTTCACTTCGACGACGCCCTCGCCCACTTCCAGGATGGAGATATCGAACGTGCCGCCGCCGAAATCATAGACGGCGATGATCTGGTCCTTTTTCTTGTCCAAGCCGTAGGCCAAGGCCGCAGCCGTGGGTTCGTTGATGATGCGCACGACGTCGAGTCCGGCGATCGTGCCGGCGTCCTTGGTGGCCTTGCGCTGGCTGTCGTTGAAATAGGCCGGGACGGTGATGACCGCCTTCTCCACCTTCTCGCCCAGGTAATCCTCTGCGGCCTTTTTCAGCTTCTGGAGGATCAGGGCGGAGATCTCCGGCGGAGAATACAGCTTGCCCAGGGCTTCGACCCGAACGTCGCCGTTCGGTGCCTGGGTGACTTTATAGGGAACTTGCTTGGCTTCCTGGGTGACTTCGGAGAAACGCCGACCCATGAATCGCTTGATCGAATAGATCGTATTCTCGGGGTTGGTCACCCGTTGGTGCTTGGCGACTTGGCCGACCAAACGTTCCCCCTTGGCCGTGAAACCGACAACAGAGGGAGTCGTCCGGCCGCCTTCTTCATTGGAGATGACTGTAGGCTTGTCGCCTTCCATTACGGATACGACTGAATTAGTCGTTCCGAGGTCAATTCCTATTGTCTTTGGCATTTAATTCCTCCTTGAGCATATAATATATTATCTTAGCCTAACCTTGTCAAGTATATATTATAATATATTTAATAATAAATCTATTGATAATATTATACAATTATCATGAATTGTTATAAAATAAAAGGAAAAATGAGGCCTAGGTTATCTTAAAAAGAATAAAGCCTTTCATGCCGTTGGAGAGTGACCAGCAAAGCGTTCTGGACTCGGACGCATCTTCAATATGGACGCCGAATAGCCTGGCCTTTGGTTTGAAAGCCGCCCACCAGATTACTTTGGCCCGTTCATGGACCGCTTGTTCAAAGGAGTCTGTCCAATGCTTTAGCATAGAGAAAAATTTTTCCCGACCCGAGGACACATGGATCTTGATATCGTTTTCGAGGGTAAGGATATAATCCGCCGGCATGTCCTTGGGTTCCAGCGAATCAAGTTCGTAGGACCCGATCTCCTCGGCCGTCTTGGGATTTTTGGGGTCTATAAGCTTTCGCCTCGGAACGGCAAGGGCTTCTTTTTTCAGGATCGATGTCGTTAGAATTGGCCAGGCGCTCGGACGCCCATGAAACTCGGAGATCCTCCATTCCCGCAGGACGATTCCTTTGGCCTTAAAAAGCATGAGGCCCGCGGCCTCGTCAAGGACGAAATATACGGAGTCTGTCTTGGCCAGAGCCAGTTCGGCCTCGAGGACCTTGTTTTGCCAGAAGAGCTGCCGGGCCTCGTCGCCCTTGAGAACAAGCGCCTGGGCAAGTCCGGCGAACACGATGAGGATCAGGACGATCTTTCTCATGGCTAAAAAATGAATATCCGCGAGCCCACGGCCGACGCCTTGAATACGACTTCAAGGTCGGCGTCTCCCACGCGGACACAGCCGTGCGTGACGTTGCGGCCCAGCATCCGCGTATACAGCGTGCCGTGGATGAAAAAGCCGTTTCCGAAGCTCAAGGCATAATTGCCCAGCACGCCCCCCTCGATCCGCTCGTCCAGGCGCTTGGGCACGGGCTTATCCTCCTCGATGAAAGCCCAATCCGGTTTGACCCAATAGGGGTCGCGGATCAAAGCCTTTACCGAAAAAACGCCTCGGGGCGTGTCAAAGACCCAGGAACGCTCTCCCTTGGGGTCTTCCAGCATGTTTCCACTGCCCGTCGAAACGACCGCTTGACGCAGGGTTTTCGTTCCCCGTCTCAGGGCCAGCATGTTCCGGCCGGTGTCGATGACGATGAACGATCCCAGGGGACCGATCCTGCGGAGCGTCGCGGCGAGTTGTGTGTTCGCGGCCTTGAGCGCCTTGAGGTTCGGCAGGTCGGACCCCTTGAGCAAGGCCTGGCGTTCGACGCGGACCTGATGTTCGCGAACCTTAAGAACGACCGGACCGGAAACAAGGACCAGGGCGATGAGGACGAGTCCCAGCCAAAGGCAAATCCTGCAGAGTCTCATTTTCCGCTGCTCCCCTCCAGGTTCAACAACCTGAGGATCTCGGCTTCGCTCTTGAGGGTCCCGACGATGGTCACCGCCGTTCCCACATCCGCCAGGTCGAAGAGTCTGTCCATGGTCTCATTATCGACCGCGACGCAGCCCTCGGTCAGGCCGTCCGTCCCTCCTCCGTGGATCTCGATCAGCCCGCCGATCGAAGCCCCGGCCGGGACCAGACCTTTTTTCTTGGACCGGGCAAAATTGCGGCGGTCCTCGTCGTTGGGGTAGTTGAGCATCAAGGCCTTATAAAACTTGCTCCACTTGAACTTCTTGGTGATGCGGTACCGGCCTTCGGGCGTAGCGCTGTCGCCGGCGTGGAGCTTGCTCGAGAGACCGAATCGGCCGAGGCCGATGCTGAATACAGCCACGGGTTTGGCCGAGCGGTACACGACCAGCTCCCGCTCGAGCTTGGAAACGAGAAGAACCGTGCTCCCTTTGGACCGGGATTCGGCCAGCGTCTCCTCGGCCATCCGCTTCCAGACCCGAACCTGATCGGAGTCGAAATAGCGAGTCAGGAGGGAAAGGAGCGTCTCCTGGCCCTCCCGGAAAAAATCCTCGGCCTCCGTGATCTTCTGGGCCGCGCCGTCGTACTTTTCCTTGGCCAGAAGGGTCGAAGCTTGAGAGGCGGCGATCTCGGCCCGGGTCAGGCTGCTGCGCGCCAGCCGGCCCTCGTTCAGGGATTCGGTCGTCCGATGCAGGGCGGCCACTCTCTCCCGAATCCCCTGGAGCTCGGTCTTAAGGGACCGCGTCCTGTCCTGTTTCAGGCTCAGGATCGTCTGATGGAGAGCATTCCCCCGGGTCAGCAGGCCTTCGAACTCCTGGCGAACATCCTTATAATTGCGGAACCAGGCGAATTTCGCCTTCTCCTTGATCAAATGATCCTTGGCCTGCCGCAGCCGCTGTTTGAAGTCGGTGTAGGAATCGGGGGTAAAAATAAGAGCACCGGCCCTCCAGAGTTCGTGCTCAAGCTTGTCGGCTTGGGCCGCCTCCGGAGGGACCGGTGGTGTTTTGCAAACAACGAGAGCAAGGCTCAGGATAACTAGCGCTGCCGGTGCAAGCCTTGATCTCAAAGAATCAGAATAGCGCGCGTATTACTTCTTGCCTTTGACCTTGGCGATGGCCGCGTTGATCTGGTCAACGATGCTCATGGCCTTGTCCTTGATGGCCTTGGCCTGGTCGGCGGCTCCGACGTAGTCCTTGCCGTCGAGGGCGGTCTGGATCTGGGGCAGGGCCTCAGTCAGACCCTTGAGGTCGGCCTTGAAGGCATCGATGTCGGCCTTGGAGCCTTTGCCCATGGGGGCTTTCTTCAAAAGAGCCTCGGCCTGGGTGACCGCGGCCGCAGCCTCGGTCTGGAGAGCCAGGGCGGCGTTCTTGGCGGCTTCGATCTTGGCCGGCAGGGCGGCTTTGAGGGCCTCGGCGTCCGTCTTGACCTGGTTCAGGAGTTCAACGGCCTTGCCGTACTTTTTGAACAGCTTGCCTTCTTGTCCCTTCACTTCATCCATGGCGGCCGTCAAGTTGTCGTTGAGCTTCTTGTACTCTTCGGTGGCGTACTTGTCGGCGCCTTGCGTGGCCAGAGCCTCGATCGACGCCTTGGCATCGTCAATGATCTTGGTCGGCTTGGATCCGCAGGCCGAAAAGACCAGGGCGGCCGCAGCCACCAAGACCATGAGTTTCATCACGTTTTTCATTATATCTTCTCCTTTTCCCGATATCTTTCTTATCCTACCCTGAAGGGTAATCAATCCTATCCGGAGTGCGCCCCTTTCACGAAAAAACTATGGGGGACATAAGGAATCTTTCCATCCGAAATCAACTTGATAAATGAGTTGCACCGACAGCGCCCTTTCCCAGCGATCCGATATTCGCCGAGCAAGTCTATTGTTTATCATATCCTCTTCGAAAAGTCAAATAAAAAGGGCGAATCCGAGCCTCGCGCTTATTTGTCCGGGTCGAGGATGAACTTCTCCCTCATGAGCAATTTGACCTGGTCGCGGGATTCCTTGATGATCTTGGCGGCCATATCGTATCTTTCCTTGGCCGGGATCTTGAACCGGGCCACGCCCTGCTCGATGGCCTTGGTGCCGACGGCGACGGCCTCGCGGGGAAAGACCTCCCATTCGTCCATGTTCGGAATGATGTAGTCCTCGCGGATGCCTTTGTCCTCTGCCACCTTGGCCAGCTCCATCGCGGCGGCGATGCACATCTCGTCGGTGATGGTCTTGGCCCGGACGTCCAGGGCCCCGCGGAAGATGCCGGGGAATCCCAGGGAGTTATTGACCTGGTTGGGGAAGTCCGAACGGCCGGTGGCCACGACCCTGGCTCCGGCTTCCTTGGCTTCCCAGGGCCAGATCTCGGGAACGGGGTTCGCTTCGGCGAAGACGATGGAGTTCTTGCCCATGGTCTTGACCCACTCGGGCTTGATCGTCCCGGGTCCCGGCGTGGAACAGCAGATGAGCACATCCGCGCCCTGGATGGCGTCAGGGATCGAACCCTGTTTGCACTTGGGGTTGGTCCGCATGCAGATGTCCCATTTTTCCTTGAACTTCGTTTGGAGCGTTTCACGGTCGGCCCTATCGCGGGACAGGATGCCCTTGGAGTCGACCGAGAGCATGTTCTCCGGTCTGGCCCCGGCGGTCATGATCAGCCGGGCGATGTTGATGCCGGAGGCGCCCGAGCCGACGACCGTGATCCGGACCTCGGCGATGTTCTTCTTGACGATCTTGAGAGCGTTGACCAGGCCGGCCACCGTGACGCAGGCCGTGCCCTGCTGATCATCGTGCCAGACGGGGATCTTGCACTCGGCCCGCAGGGTGTCCAGGATCTTGAAGCACTTGGGCTGGGAGATGTCCTCCAGGTTGTAGCCGCCGAAGGTCGGCTGGAGCGCCTTGCAGATCTCGATGATCTTGTCGGGGTCCTTCTCGTTCAGGCAGAGGGGGAAGGCGTCGACGCCGCCCAGGTACTTGTAGAGCAGGCCTTTGCCTTCCATGACCGGCAGGCCGGCCTCGGGCCCGATATCGCCCAGGCCCAGGACCCGAGTCCCGTCGCTGATGACAGCCACGTTGTTCCATTTATTGGTGTAATCGTAAGCCTTGTCTTTATCCTTGGCGATCTCCTTGCACACGGCCGCTACGCCCGGCGTGTACCAAATGGCAAAATCGTTGAAATCGCGCACGCGACACTTGAGCGTCACGCCGATCTTACCCCTGTAGAAAGTGTGAAGACGCATGGCGTCCTTGGATGGTTGTTCAGCCTTGGCCAACAACTCTTCCACGGTGACTTTCTTTTCCATAGCCCTTTCTCCTTGCGATAGTGATGCCGATAAAAAGGGGATACTATACACTAATCCCGATAAAAATTGAAGTCCAATCGTCCGGGTTTCATTCCATGGCCGGGCGGAAGACGAAGCGCCCGGCGGGCCGCTCGACTCGTCCGAAGGGATGACGCGCGTCGTGGACGAAGCCGTAGACCCAGGACTTCTCGAACCCCTGCTCGAAGACCCTGCGTTTGTTGATCGCCGTCTCCTGGGGGTCGAGGTCGAACCCCGAGACGGCCGAAAGGCTCACATGGGCTGAAGTCGGAACGAGGTCGCCCAGGATGACGAGGACCCGCCCCCGCGATGCCAGCTTGACCGACTGGTGCCCAGGCGTATGGCCCGGGCTGAGCATCACGGCGACACCCGGATAAAGCGAGGCATCGTCCTCGACGAGTCTCAGCCGTCCGAAAGTCTCGAGAGGCAGGAAGGTTTCCCGGGCGTAGTTCTCGCCTTCGCTTGGGGGCGGGTTGAGGCCCGTCGCCCACTCCTTTTTTTGGATGACGTATTCGGCCCGTGGGAAAGCGGGCGGAAACGACCCGTCCGTACCCCGCTTCGTATTCCCGCCGCAGTGGTCGAAGTGGAGATGGGTGTTGATGACAAGATCGATGTCCTCCGGCCGATGTCCCAGATGGTGAAGGGATTCGACGAGGCCCGGGTCGCGACGGAAGCCGTAGGATTCGGCCCGAGGTTTGTCGAGCGTTCCCCCGACGCCCGTGTCCACAAGGACCAGGCGCTTCCCGGTCCGGACAAGAAAACAATTCAGACTGATGGCCCGACGATCGTCTCTCGACCTCGGGACCGGCTCGCCGCGGCGGCCCAGGCCGGTCGAACCGAACATTTCCGCGGCATTGACCGTCAAGAAGCCGTCCCGCAAAACGAGGACTTCGAAATCCCCCAGCACGAGCCGCGCCGGATTCAAGAGCGGAGTCTCTCCAGGTCATAGATGAGATCGCGACGCTCAAGCTCGGCCATCTGGATGCAGCCGGTGTCCATCCGAATGGCGTCCTCGGGGCAGGCCTCGACGCAGAAACCGCAGAAGCAGCAGCGATCGATGTCGATGACGAACCGCGACGGCACCTTCTGGACCTCAGGGTCGGGGTCCTCGGCGGCTTCGATGCTGATGCACTCGGCCGGGCAGACCGTTTGGCAGAGCAGGCAAGCCACGCACCTCGGCTTTCCGTCGGGCCGAACAGTCAGACGGTGCAGGCACCGGTGACGCGGCGGCAGTGCCTTTTGCTGCTCCGGGTATTGGATCGTGACCGCCCCGGGTCTTCGGGTCTTGACCCGCAGGAGCTTCAGGGTATGCCGGAACATGTTGACCCAGAAGTGACGGGCCGTGATCAGAGCCCCCCGAACGATCGCCCCAAAGTCGCGCAGAGTGTTGGACATGCTACAGGCTCATCACCAGGGCCGTGGCCACTATGTTGAACAAGCCGAGAGGGACGAGGAGCTTCCAGCCGAGGTCCATCAACTGGTCGAAGCGCATCCGCGGGTACGTCCACCGGATCAGGATCTGGAGCCAGCAAAAAAAGAAGACCTTGAGATTGAAGGCTAGAACCTGAAGGGCGATGACCAGCCCGTGAGGCAGGAGCCACCGCCCACCCCCGGGAAAGGCGAAACCCCGCTCTCCCAAGCCGGGGACCTGCCATCCCCCGAAGAAGAGCGTGACGGCCAAACAGGAGACGATGATAATCTCCATGAAGTCCGTCAGCATGAACAGGCCCCACTTCAAGCCCCCGTACTCGGCGAAAAAGCCGATGATCTCCGACTCCCCTTCGGGAAGGTCGAAGGGAACGCGCTTGGTCTCCGCCAGAGCGGCCACGAAGAAGACGACAAAGCCCAGCGGCTGGAGGAACACTCCCCATTTGGGCACGAAGCCGAAAAGAAGCCCGCCCTGGGCCTCGACGATGGCCGACAGGCGAAGCGAGGGATAGACGAGAACGAGACCCACCAGGGACAGACCGAAGGCCACCTCATACGAGATGAGCTGAGCCGCGCCCCGCATCCCGCCCAAGAGCGCGAATCGATTGTTGGAGGCCCAGCCGCCGATGAGCACGCCATAGAGTCCCAGGGACAACATGGCCAGGACGAACAGGAGGCCGACATTGAGGTCAAGGATCTGGAGCCTGACGGCGGCTCCGCCGAGACGCAGGACTCCGCCGAAGGGCATGGCGGCCACGGTCACCGCTACGAAAAAAAAGGTAAGGAAGGGCGCCAGGGTGTGGAGGAATTTCCGGGAAAACGCCGGGACGAAATCCTCCTTGAAGATCATCTTGATGGCGTCCGCCCAAGGCTGAAAGAGCCCGAACAGTCTCAGCCCGAAGACAGAGGCCCTGTTGGCCCCGATGCGGTCCTGCATCACGGCGCTCTCTTTTCTCTCGAGCCAGGTCAGGTACAGGGACAGGCTCAGCAGCCAAGAGAGGGCCAGGACGACCTTGATGAGCAGGATGATGACGTCACTCATGTTCGTTGGTGGAAAAAAGCGATCTCCAGGCCCAGGGCGCGGCGGATATCCTCGACCCCGTGCAGGCCCGAATAGAAGCCGGGTTCCAGGCCGAGCTCCCGAGCCAAGCGCAAAAGAATCTCCCACTCGGCCAGGCCCTGTCCGCAGGCGGACCGCACGGGCTCAAAACGCTGCACTCGGCCGTCGATGTTGGTGAATGACCCGGACTTCTCGGCCGAGGGGAGCACGGGCAGGACCCAATCGAAGATGCCGGCATTGGGGACGGCTTGGGCGGAAAAAATGATCTTGGACTCGACCGTGCCGAGAAGGGCTTCGACCCTGCCCTGCCCGTAACGATCGATAAGGCCTGGGCCGAAAAGCAGGATGAGGTCGATCTCGCCCTTGAGGTTCTCGAGGTCGGGCAGGCCGAGCTTGAGCCCGACTTCCGCCGCCCCCCGGGAATTCGGGCTTCGTTCCGCCGTGAGAAGAAGCCCGTCGGGCGTCCCGGCCGGCGGATCGATTAGGAACAGCTTGTGGACCCTCAGGTTCTCGAGGAAGATCCGGCGCAGGAGGTACAGCTCCTCGTTCGAGAGGCCGCTCGAAGCCATGACCCCGATGCGGCTCGGCCCGCGACCGGTCAGGAGACGGGCGATCCTGTCCGCGAGAAAATGAATGGCCGCATTCCATGACCCGTCCTCGCCCCGCGCCGCAATCCGTTCCAGGCGATCTCGGTCAAGCGGTCCATAGCCGTAGCGCCCGATGTCGCAGATCCAGTATCCGTTGACTTCAGGGTTGGGATCAGGCCTGACCCGGTAGACCCGCCTCGAGCCGGAAAGGCGGGGCAACCCGGGCACATGCTCGATGAGGATGTTGCAGCCCCGACTGCAGTAAGGACAGATCGAGGGAGACCGTTCGAGAAACCAGGCCCGGGTCTTGAACCGAAAATCCGTGTCGGTGATGGCCCCCACCGGACAGAGGTCCGCCAGACATCCCGAGTAGTTGTTATCGACCGGAGTCTCGTCATAGATGCCGACCTCGGTGCCGAGGCTCCGACCGAACGTCCCCAGCTCTTCGGTCCGCGTCACGCTTTTCAGGAATCGGACACAGCGGTTGCAGAGGACGCACCGCTCCCGGTCAAGGAGCAGAGTCTTCCCCAGGGCGACTTTCTTATCCCTCTTTTGTTTGGATTCCTCGAAGACACCCGGGGTGAGTCCGTACTCTTCATAGTAGTCCTGAAGATCGCACTCCCCGGCCTTGTCGCAGATAGGGCAATCGAGCGGATGTTCGGCCAGAAAAAACTCGAGAACGCTGCGCCGGGCCTCCGCCACCTTGTCGCTCCTGGTCAGGACGCGCATCCCTTCCCGAACCGAGGTGGCGCAGGAGAGCTCGAGCTTGCCCGTGCCCTCCACCTCCACCAGGCACAGGCGGCAGCTTCCCTCGGGGGCGAAGGCCGGGTGATAGCAGAAGTGCGGGATGAGGACTCCTGCCTCGGACGCCGCCTGGAAAATGGTCGTCCCCGGAGTGACGTCGAGCTCTCGATCATCCAGGTATAATTTCACCTTGTCCCTCGAACCCCCTCAGCCTCCGACCGACCTCTCGAGCTCCAGCCTGAACTTCCGGACTAAAGACAGCACGGGCAGGGCCACCGCATCGCCCAGGGGACAAAGTGTCCGTCCCTTGATATTGGCCGCGAGACGCGCCAGCGCGTCGAGGTCGCCCGGCTTCCCTTCCCCGCGTTCCATCCTATCCACGATCTTCTCCATCCAGGCCGTTCCCAGGCGGCAGGGCGTGCATTGACCGCACGATTCATGGGCGTAGAAGCGCACGACGATTCCCAGAACGGACAGGATCGGTGTGGCCTCATCGATCACGATGACCGCCGCCGAGCCCAGCATGGACCCCGCCCGCGCCACCGAATCGAAATCCATGGCGACATCGATCTCATCGGCGGTGAGAACCGGGGCCGACATCCCGCCCGGAAAGACCGCCTTCAGGATTCGACCCTCCTTCATGCCGCCGGCCCAGTGGTCGATGACCTCCCGAAGAGGGGTTCCGAGGGGCAGCTCATAGATCCCGGGACGGCGGACGACACCGCTGACGCTGAAGATCCTCGTCCCCGGGTCCGCGGTGAGGCCGTTTCTCCGGAATTCGGCCGCCCCCTTGAGGATGATGGACGGGACGGCAGCCAAGGTCTCCACGTTGTTGACGATCGTCGGACAGCCGAAGAGGCCTTTAACTGCCGGGAACGGCGGCTTGAGCCTTGGCAGTCCGCGCTTGCCCTCGAGAGATTCGAGAAGCGCGGTCTCCTCGCCGCAGATGTACGACCCGGCCCCTCGATGGACGAAGATGTCAAGCCCAAAGCCCGTTCCGAGAACAGCGCGGCCGAGATAGCCGCCGTCATAGGCTTCCCGGATCGCTCCCTCGAGCCCGCGGGCCTCGGCCTCGTATTCTCCTCTTATATAAACATAGGCGGCGTGAATGCCCGCGGCGTAGGAAGCGATGAGCGCCCCCTCGATGACGGCGTGGGGATTGCGACTCAGGATGATGCGGTCCTTGAACGTGCCCGGTTCCCCCTCATCGGCATTGATGCAGAGATAACGAGGCTGGTCGCCCGTCTGGGGGACGAAGCCCCACTTTATTCCCGCGGGAAAGCCGGCCCCTCCCCTCCCCCGGATACCCGCATCCTTGACCTCGGCCATGACCTGGGCCGGCGTCATCTCCCGAACGGCTTTGGCCGCGGCCGCATAGCCGCCCAGGGCAAGATAGCCCTCGAGCGTCTTGAGACTCTCCATCTCGAAATTTCGGGTCAGGATTCTATCGGGCATGGTTGCTCTTCAAGTCGTCCAACAAGGCCGCGAGCTTCTCCCGGTCAAGGCGGCCATGGCGTTCCTCATTGACGAACAGGCATGGCGCTTCCTCGCAGGCTCCGAGACACTCGACCGTGGACAGGCTGAACATTCCGTCCTGTGTCGTCTCTCCCGGCCGCAGGCCAAGCTCCTCCTGAAGAAGGGCGAGGAGGGTCGGACTCCCAAGGATCGCGCAGCTCAGGTTCGTGCAAACCTGGACGTGAAACCGGCCCGCCGGACGCCGCAGGAACATCGAGTAAAAAGCGACCGCTTCTCGGACGCGGATGGGCTTAAGCCCGAGAAGCTCGGCCACCAGCCGTTCCGACTCGGGCGATATCGCTCCGAGCTCCTTTTGGACGAGATGCAGGACCGGCAGAAGGGCCGCCGGCTTCTGAGGGTAGCGAGCGACCGCCGCCCGGATGTCTTCCCTGAGCTTCGGCGGGAACTGAGCGCTCATCGATCGAGCTCCCCCCCGATCATGTTCATCGAGCCGAAGGTGGGGACGACGTCGGCCACGTAGCGGTCCCGGATGAGCGAAGCCAGAGCGGCGACCACATGAAAACACGGCGCCCGGAGATGGAGCCGGTAAGGGCGGTCCGTTCCGTCCGAAACGATGAGGAATCCGACCTCACCGTTCCCCCCTTCGACGGAAAAATAGGTCTCCCCCTTGGGCGGGCGGATGCCGTGGCCTTTCATGAAGAACTTGAAGTGAGCGATGAGGCCTTCGATCGAGGTGTAGGTCTCTTCCTTGGGCGGAACGACGGCGGTCAGATCCGGGGCCAGGATATCCGGATAAACCGTCTTTTCCGACCCGGCAAGATTCGGCGAAAGAGCGATGGGCTGGGCGGGTTTCCGGGTCCTGGCCAGTCGAACGGCTTCGGCCGGCTCCAGCCCCTCGGCCCGCACTCCGCCCCCGCTCTTCGGCATCCGGGACGCGGCCTGCTCGAGGATCCGCAGGCTTTGCTCCATTTCGTTCATCCTGACGCTGTAACGGTCGAAATTGTCGCCCCGCGTTCCGACCGGGATCTCGAACTCCAGCTGGTCATAGGTCAAATAGGGAAAGGCCTTGCGGACGTCATAGGCCACTCCGGTCGACCGCAGGCAGGGTCCGGTCCATCCATAGCTCAGGGCGTCGGCCGCCGATATCGTTCCCACATCCCGAGTCCGGTCGAGAAAGATCTTGTTCTTGTCGAGCAGGCCGCGGACATCCTTCAGGACTCGGCGCGTCTCGGCCACGGCCCGGCGGAGGAGTCCTTCCCAGCCGCGCTCGAGGTCGGCCCTCACGCCCCCGATCCGGATGTAGGATGTCGTCATGCGCACCCCGGCCGTCGCCTCGATGACATCCCACAGGTACTCCCTGGCCTTCATGTTATAGAGAAAGACCGTGAAGGCTCCGCTCTCCATGGCCATGGCCGCCAGGCAGGTCAGGTGGTCGGCCACGCGCGACAATTCGCTCATGAGGACGCGGATCCATTGGGCCCGTTCCGGGACCCGGAGGCCCAGCATCTTCTCCATGGTCATGGCGTAGCCCAGGTTGTTGATCAGCGGGGAGACATAGTTGAGGCGGTCCGTGTAGGGCAGGAGGTTGAAATAGGTTCGGTTCTCGCAGGTCTTCTCGAACCCGCGGTGCAGATAGCCGACCTCCACTTCGCTGTTGACGATCCGCTCGCCGTCGAGTTCGAGCATGATCCGGACCGTCCCGTGCATGGCCGGGTGGGAGGGGCCCATGTTCAGCAGCATGCTCTCGGAGCGCGCTTCCCGTTCGATGCGGCCGGACATGAGGTTAGGTCCTCAAAGGCAGACGCGGCTGGCGCCGCCGGAGGGGGTAGGATTTGCGGAGCGGGTAGCCCTCGAAGCCCTCGTACATGAAAATGCGCCGCAGGTCGGGATGTCCGTCGAAGCGGACGCCGAACATGTCGTAGACCTCGCGCTCGAGCCAGTCGGCGTTCTTCCACAACGGCGTGAGCGAAGCGATGTGAGGGTCATCCCCCGCAAGACGGGTCTTGAGCCTGAGGCGATGGAGCCGGCTCAAGGAAAAGAACGTGTAGATCATCTCCAGGCAGGACTCCTGGGCCAGATAGTCGACGCAGGTCACGTCGAGGAGCATGACGTAATCGTAGGGGCCCTGCCGCAATCGCGCGGCCAGAGCCGGGAGCGCACCGGGCTCGAAGCGACCTACGGACTCGGTCGGTCCTCCCTCCCCGTCGAGGAGGGCGAGGCCGAACTCCTCGGTCAGCTTTTGGAGGAGGCTCGCTTTTTCTTCCATCTCCAATCCTGGTCCTGCTCTTGGATCTTGTCCTGCAGTTTCAACAGCGCGTCAAGCACGGTCTCGGGCCGAGGGGGGCATCCGGGGATGAACACATCGACGGGGATGATGGAGTCGATGCCCTGTAGGACGGCGTAGTTATCGTAGATCCCGCCGCTCACCGCGCAGGCGCCGAAGGCCACGACCCACTTCGGCTCGGTCATCTGATCGTAGACGGTCTTCAGGACCGGAGCGAGTTTCTGGGTGACGGTGCCGACGACGAGCAGCATGTCGGATTGCCGCGGGGAGAAGCGCGTCCAGCCCATGCCGAAGCGGTCGATGTCGAAATGGGCGCAGGCCGTGGACATATACTCCATGCCGCAGCAGGCCGTGACGAAGGGGTAATGAAAGAGGGAAAACTTGCGGGCCCAGCCGAGCATGTGGTTAAAACGCGTGGTGAGGAAGCTCCCCTGGCGAGCGTGTTCAGGCCGGCTTCCTCCGCGACCACTGTTCAATCCCATCGGAATGCCCCCGAGCGCCAGGCATAGATGAACCCGACGAGCAAGACTCCCACGTAAACAGCCATGATCGCGCCCGCCCCGGGTTTCATGTCCCTGAAGACGAGGGCCCAGGGGAAGAAGAACACGACCTCGACATCGAAAAGAAGAAAGAGAAACGCCGCCAGCCCGAACGGAATTCGATAAGGCTTGACCTCGGCCTGAAGAGGGACACTCCCGCATTCAAAGGGCTGCTCTTTTATGGGGTTGCTTCTCCTCGGCCCGAGGAGCCTATTGAGAGAAAGCATCACCAGGCCGAGCAGGCCGAAAACGCTAAAGACGATCAGAATCTCCATGCGCTCGCTGGAAATTCATTCTAGAGGAATCGTTCCTTCATTGCAAGGCTTCCCCTTCGGAGCGGACCGGCCCGCCTGGCTTTTTCCGTATTGACGATCCTCCCCAAGACCGAGGCGACTTTGACAATCGGGCCCTTATTCTCCATAATAACCGTCTGCGAAACCGGCACAGATCATTGAACGAAAACACATGATTAACGCCCATTTTCGAAGACCGGTTCGGATCGCGCCCGCTCTCCTGGCGGCGGTCCTGACCATCCTGGCCGCGAACTGTCACCGAAAACCCGCGCCCCGGAACTTGGTGCTCATCACCCTGGACACGCAAAGGGCAGATCACATCAGCGCTTATGACCCGAGCCATGCCCGCACGCCCAGCATCGATTCCCTGGCCGCCTTGGGCACGACCTACAAGAATTGCTACAGCCTCATTCCCATAACCCTTCCCTCGCACGCCAGCATTTTTTTTTCCGAGCCGCCCCACGTCCTCAAGAACTACAATAACGGCGAGACGGTCTTCCCCCGCAAGAGCCGGCCGCCGCTGGCCCTGCTCTTCAAGAAGAACGGGTTTCAAACCGCGGCCTTTGTCTCCCTCGGCATTCTCGAGGCCCAGTTCGGGCTCAAGGAAGGTTTCGACACCTACGACGATAAGTTCCGCCCCGACCGCTGGTATCTGACCGCCGAGGAGGTCAACGCCAAGGTCCTGCCCTGGCTCGACCAGAACAGTCGCGACCCGTTCTTTTTGTGGGTCCATTATTCCGACCCGCACGACCCCTACGCCGTGCCGACAACGCCGCCCGACACGCGCGTCTACTTCAACGGGAAGCTCCTGGGCTCCGATTTCTGCATGAACAAGTACCTGACCTACGTCCTGGACGTCACCCTGGAGAAAGGCAGGAACGAGATCGTCTTCGAGGTCGACAACCCCTACTACGATAGCCCCAATTATTTCCAGGCGCGCCTGGATAAGATCAGGTTCACCGCCTCCCCCCCGATCCCCGGCGGCGACGTCGTTTTCGCCAAGGGATGGTTCCACCGTCCCACGGATGATGTCTACTTCTTCCGCAAGCGCGGCACGCTCCAGGTCCTGAACCGCGGCCCGCGCCGGTCGCTCAAGATCCTCTTCCGCGGAAAGCTGGTCATCCCCGTGGAGGCGATGAAGGTCCGTTACGGCCAGGAGGTCGAGTACATGGACGGCCAGATCGGCCTTCTCTGGAAGAAGATGAAGGACCTCGGGTTGTTCGAGAACACGGCCATTGTCATGGCCGGGGATCACGGCGAAGGGCTGGGGGAATACCTCTCGGCCTACAACGACCGCCACGTCGGCCATATCCATTTCCTCTACGATGTCTACTTGAAAGTCCCCCTCATCGTCTATCGTCCCGGGGCGAAGCCCAAGCCCGCGGTTCGCGACGAGACGGTGACGCTGCTTGACATCGCCCCCACGATCGCCGACGTCATGCACTTCCGCATGCCGGACTTTTACCAGGGGCGGGACCTGCTTCGGCTGAAAAGGAACACGCCCCTGACGGTCTTCGAAGAAACGTTCCGGCCCGAAGCCGTGAAGGACAAGTTCGCCATCCTTGAGCCGCCTTGGCACCTGATCCTGACTCCCGGCGACAATCGCTACGAGCTCTTTGACCTCGACCGGGACCCCGGCGAACAGCACAGCGTCTTCGATCCTTCATCCCTTCCGGCGGCTGCGGCAGCCCTGAAACTGAAGCTTGACGGTTTCGCCCGAACGTACTGGATCACCGGGAAGCCGTTGTCCCGCTCACCGACCGGACCGAGGAGATGCTCAAGTCCCTGGGCTATATCAAGAATTAGGGATTCGGTCTGATGACCAACGGAACAGTGCGGCGGCCCGGGCAAACGGCGATGGCCGTCGTCCTGCTCGTCGCGGCCGCGGTCGTGATCATCCCCTCCTTTTATAAGCAGTTCTTTCGCCGCCACCTCGAACTCCCGGTGGGCTGCGACGAGTTTGGCTATCTTTATCTGGCCAAGGGCATCGCCCAGGGCAAGCCCTTCGTCACTCCGACAGCGAGGCCGTTCGACCCCGCCCTGACCAAGGCTCTCGTTTCGTCGGACTTTCCGTTCAAATCCTACCAGCACATGATCGCTCCCCACGCCTACCACCTCGACCCCTCCCGGCACAAGATCATCAACCAGTATCCTCCAGGCACGTCCCTGCTCCTCAGCCTTCTGCCCTTTGACGCGGCCAAGCGCGGGGCGCCGCCTCTCTTCGCCCTGTTCATCATGATCTTCGTCGTCCTGGCCGTGATACTTCCTGAAGGGCAAATATCTCTGTTTGATGCCGGGCTGGCGACACTGGTCATGATCTTTTTTCTTACGGTCAATCCGTTCCGGTCCTCGTTCGGAGACGTCAATTCCATCGCGCCGACATTCGGCCTCCTCTTCGGCGCCGGTTATCTCCTCGATAAGAAGCCCGGGGCTTCGCTCATTTTTCTCGGACTGACCACGGTCTTTCGGGTCGTCAATGCCGTCCTTGTTCTTCCCCTGCTCGTGGTCTTCGCCTTCGACGCCTCCCGGGCCCGCCCGTTGTCCCGGGCAACGCTCGTCAGGGCCGTCAAAGGCGGGCTCCTGTTCCTGCTCGGAGGCTTTTGGATCTACACCGGCTATGTCTGGATCCTGCTGGGCAGTCCCTTTCGACCCACCTATTCCTACATCGATCAGGCGTTCACCCTTAAGGGCCTGCTCCCGAACATCGGCTACTATCTCAATGTCCGGCAACCGTGGTTCCTGTGCCATCTCGTTCTTCTGACTCTCATCACCTTGATAGCGGTCTTCCGCAAGTGCCCATGGAAATGGGCGGCCTTTTCCTTCGGCCTGGCGGGGCTGAACTATGCTTATTATCTTTTTCACGAGGTCACGATCCCTTACTATCCCTACGGCTCCGCGACGATCCTTCTCGGACTTGCCATCGGCCTCGTCGTCCCGCATGTCAGAAAGCTCCGCCTGGCCTGGCTCGTTCCCGCGGCTGGGACGCTTATCCTCCTCCTTCTCGTCCGCTCGACGACGCACAAGTTTCCACGCCAGGATTTCCATGCCCTGTTCCAGGATAAGATCCAGCCCTACACCGAAACCTTCTCGAAGTACGACGTCGTCTGGGCGGAACTGCGGAGCGGCACCGTGGAGTACGCCGCGGGCAAAGCGGGGTTCCGCTACGCTTGGGGCCCTGAAAAGCAAAGACAGACCATCATGCGTTGGCTGAGAGGCCATGAGTTCAAGCAGGCGATCTGGGTTTCCGACCTTCAGGTCCCCCGAGAGACCGTCGAGGCGGAACTGAACAAGGCGCGGCTTGGATTCCAGGCGATAACGAGTCCCAGCCTGGGGACCATCCTGGAGATCATGCCCAAGAAATTTCCGAAAAAAACAAGGGCTGAACACTCGCGACACGGACGGGCGGCGCGCCGCGGACATGCCGGACTTTGACAAGGCTTTTTCTAAGGGATAGGATTCTAAGCCCCATGTTCCCAAAGAATTCCGAGGCACGGACGAAGGTCGCGGCCCTCGTCGTCTTTGCCGTCACGGCCTTCCTCCAGATTTATCCCCTCGGGCTCCATCCGGCGCGGGGGCTGGCTGATACGCAGGACGGCCTCCTTAACGCCTGGGTGCTCGGCTGGGGGCATCACGAGCTTGTCCACAACCCCTTCAAGCTATTCCAGGCCAATGTGTTCTACCCCAACGCCGATACCTTGAGCTATTCGGAGCATCTCCTGCCCCTGACCCTTCTTTCCCTGCCCGTCGCTCTGATCAGCTCCAACCCGGTCCTGGCCTACAACTTCGTCTTTTTTCTCTGTTGCCTTCTCAATGCCTATGCGATGTTCCTCCTCGTGCGCCACTTGACGAGGAACGCCCCGGCCGGCATCGTGGCCGGCCTTATCTTCGGTTTCAGCACGACGATGATCCAGCAGATCTCGCACCTCCAGCTCATGGCCGCCTGGTTCATTCCCCTGGGCTTCCTCTTTCTTCACAGATATTTCGAGGAGAAGAAACTGCATCAGGCGATCCTCTTCGCGGCGTGCCTGACCCTTCAGTCGCTGGCCTGCATCTACTACGGGCTGTTCTTCTTGTCCGTGCTGGTCATCGCCTTTCCCGTCATGGCCTGGCTGAATGCGGAAAGGATCGACCGGTCGTTTTGGATGAAGCTCGTCCCGCCCCTGTTCGCGGGGGGGCTTATCATTTTCGTTTTTTCCCTGCCGTACCTCCGGCTTTTTCTGCATTTCACCTTCGAGCGCCCCCTGACGCGGGGCGCCGAGCTTCAGAATTATCTCGCGGTCCAGACGCACAATAACCTGCTGGGCCCGGTTCTCCATCGTTTCGGCTCGAACGAATACTTCCTCTTCCCGGGAATCGTCGCGGTCGGGCTGGCCCTCTATTTTCTGTCGCGCTTTCGCCGCCGACGGACCCTGCCCCGGGGAGTGTCGATCACTCTGGCGGTCTTGGCCGGGCTCAACTCTCTCCTCCTCCTGTTGATCCTCCTTTCCGGCGGGGCCGGGGCCAAGGTCGGGCGGCTGTCGGTCACGGCCCATAACCCCTCGCGACCGGCGTTCGGACTGCTCATCATCCTCAGCCTTTGGTTCCTGGCGTCGACGCTGATGTTCCTGCTCAAGGCCCGCCGCGGCGCGGGCGAGCCTGAGAAACTCGAGCGCCTGTATGTTCTGATCCTCGGCTGGGCGCTCTTCCTTTCCTTTGGAAGCGGGTTCGCTTTCCTCGGGACGACACCCTTCAACCAGAAGTTCCACGCCGGCCTCTTTTCCCCTTTCCATTGGTTTTATGATCTCGTGCCCGGGTTCAAGGGCATCCGCATGCCCTCGCGCTACGCCGTTTTCGTGCTGCTGGCCGTGGCCGTTCTCGCGGGCTGGGGGTGGAAGGTTCTTTCCGAGCGGCTCCGGTCGTCGAAACTGCGCCTGGCGGCACTCGGGGTGCTGGTCCTCGTCCTCAACGCTGAATTCCTGTCCATCCCTCAAAGGCTGAAGCTTGTCCCCGTCGGCCGGGATATCCCGCCCACCTATCTCTGGCTCAAGGAGCAGCCCGCCCCGTCGGTCGTCATGGAGCTTCCGTTTCTGCCCTGGATTCCCGACGAAGCGATGTACATGTATTTTTCGCTTTATCACGGCCAGCCGATCATCAACGGCTACAGCGGCTTCATCCCCTATTCCACGGAATACATGCGGGCCGTGTTCGGGAGTTTTCCTTCGTGGGGGACCATCGATATCCTGCAGAAGCTCAAGGTCAAGTACATCGTCCTCCACGCCAAGAAATACACTCCGCGCCAGCTCAAGAACATCCTCAGGCTCGTCGGAAAACGGTTCCGCTCCAAGCTGAGGCTGGCACAGGTCTTCCGCTACGACTTCACGAGGCCCAACAGCCTCGAACCGTTCCTGGGCGAAGAGTACGTCCTTGAGGTCAAACCGGCTGCTCCCAAGCAGGTCCCGGAGCGTCCCACGCTCGAGCTCTCCTCTGACCACTGGACGGTCACGAGCAGCGCCCGGCCAGACCTTCTGCCCCGGCTCAAGGACGGCCGGGGCGACACCGAATGGACGTCAGGCCGGCCGAAGAAAAGGGGGGAATTCATCGGCATCACCCTGGACGAGCCGCGGGCCGTGGACCGCATCGAGATCGCGTCCCCGAACTTGATCCTTAACTGGGCCGTCAATCTCCAGGTCAATGTTTCGCTCAACGGGCGGAGATGGAAGGTCGCCTCGCCCGGGTATTCGCCGGGAGACTACGTCCTCGACCTTGTCCGAAGGCCGTGGGCGTCGGCGCAGGTCATCCGTCTGCGGGGCCGGACCATCCGGCACATCAAGATCATTCAAAAGGGCCAGGACCCGAACTACTTCTGGTGTATTCCGGAGATCAGAGTCCACGTCCTCAAGCCGGAAGCGCCGCCCGTCGCGTCGGCCGGCTCTCCTCTCACAGCGCGCTGAGCGGTCGCCCAGCGGCCTTGAGCGCGGCTTCCATGACGGTCTCGGACAGGGTCGGGTGGATAGGAATCGAGACGGCGAGATCCCGGAGCTTGAGCCGGCGAGTGATGGCCAGGGTGACCTCCGAGATCCAGTCGCTCGCACCCGGGCCCACGACGTGCCCGCCGATGATCTCATCATCGGGCCCGGCGATGAGCTTGACCAATCCCTCCGGGCTGTCCATGGTCAGGGCCCGACCGCTGGCCTGAAGGGAAAAGGTCCCGATGCGGCAGGCGATGCCCTGGTCCCTGGCCTCCTCTTCGGTCAGCCCGACCGAGGCGAACTCGGGCTCGGTGAAAACGGCCATGGGCATCGCGCGTGATTCCACGGTCTCGTTCCCGCCGGATGCGTTCTCGGCCGCGGCCAAACCCTCATGAGAGGCCTTATGGGCCAGGAGCTTGCCTCCGACAAGGTCGCCGATGGCGTAGATCCCGGGAACCGGGGTTTCCAGACGTTCGTTGACCGCGACAAACCCTCCCCGGCCGACCGGCACCACAGACGGGCCGGCTTGAAAAGTGTCAGAGTTCGGCTTGCGCCCAACGGCCAGGAGGACCTTTTCCGCCTGGAAAGAAAAGGGCTTCTGGTCGCGCATCGAAATTCCGCGCAAGCGCACCAGGCCCGGACCGACGTCCGCCGATTCGATGCGCATTTCCGTCAGGACGGTCAGGCCCTGCATTTTGAAGATCCGCTCCATCCGACCGCACATCTCCCGGTCACTGCCGGGAAGCACCGTCGGCATCATTTCCAGGACGGTCACCGGCACGCCGAGCCGGGCGTAGATCGTTCCCATCTCGAGGCCGATGGCCCCCGCCCCGACGACGAGCAGGCTTCGGGGCAGGACGGTGAGTTCCAGGGCCTCCCGGCTGCTGATGACGTCACGGCCGTCAAGACGTAAAAAGGGCAGTTCGGCCGGCCGGCTGCCCGAGGCGAGGATAATCGTCTCGGCCTCGTAGGTCGTTTCCCCGTCCGCGGCCACGACCTTGACCCGGCGCTCGTTGACCAGGAGGCCTCGCCCTCTTTTAACCTCGACGCCGTACTTCGGCAGGAGGAACTCCACGCCCTTGACCAGACGATCGACGATCTTCTGCTTGACCTGCTGGGCTTGCGGCCAGTCACAGCCAACCTGATTCTTTGGCCCGGTCAGGATCTTATTGGTCTGGACCTCCCTCAAGACCTTGGTCTGATGGAGAAGGTATTTGGTCGGGATGCAGCCGTAGTTCATGCATGTCCCGCCGACTCTGTCCTCTTCGATGAGCAGGACTTTCTTTTTGAGCTGTCCGGCTCGGATGGCCGCCACGTACCCGCCCGGGCCGCCGCCGATGATGATGATTTCGCGCTTATCCGCCATGGGGCCTCCCTCGACCGCCAAAAAAAACCAAATTGAAGGCCTTTCATTATAGGAGATTTGGCCCGGGTTAACAAACGCCGGGCGGCCCGCTCCGACTTTTCCTTGACAGCGAAACGGAAAATGCGAACAATAGTTCGCTCGGACAACACAAGCAGGAGAAGAATCGATCGACGATATGAAGCGCCGCTGCCGCAAGTCCCTCCTGGTTCTGGGTCTCGTGCTCAGCCTCGCTCTTCAAACTCGGGCCGCGGAGCAGGGGCTGATCTGGGGCCGAGTCGTTGTCGAAAATCAAAAACCGCTGGCCGATGCCCGGGTCCTCATCCTGTTTTCCGAGTCCGGTAGGAAATTCCGGACATCCTCGGACGCGACCGGCCTTTTCCGGCAGAGCGGGATTCCCCCTGGGTCATTTTCGGTCCGAGTCGAATCTCCGGGGTTCAAGCCCTACGAAGGCCAAGGGTTCATCTCCGAGCCGGCCTCCACGTTCTATTTCGAGGTGACCCTCAGCCCGCTTTCGGACAAGTCTCGGAGCTCGCGGGCCCAGGTCCTCTTCCCTGTCTCGAACTTCTCTCAGACGATCCTTTCCCGCCGCGGCCAGGAGAGTTTGCCGTCCGGGAACAACATCTGGAATCTTGTCGAGAACCAGGACCTGTCCGCCACCTCGAACCGAATCGACGTCGGCGGACTGTGGACGGGTGTGCCGGCGATTCTCAGCGGACGCGGATGCCCTTCCTGGACGCAGACCGCCTATCTTATCAACGGCATGGACCTGACCGACCCTTATCGGGCCGGGACGCCCCTCTTTTATCCGGACTTTTTCAGCTGGGATTTCACCCGGTTCGTCAACGCCAATTTTCCCGTGCAGGCTTCGGCCCCCGGCGCCTATTTCGATATCATCACTCCCTCCGAAAGCCCGCGCTGGCAAGGCGGGCTGACCTCCTTTTACTCGGACAGGAGCCTGACCAGCACCAACATCACCCCGGCGCTCGAGAAAGAGAACCTGACCGACAACGACACCTTGCGCCGGCTGGGCGACCTCAATTTTCATTTGTCCGGTCCGCTCTCCGAAAAGATTTCGTTTTCGGCTTCGTTGACCTCGCAAACCCTTTCGCGCCATATCGCCCAGTTCGCCCCCAATGATGAGTCCTCCGTCCTCAGCGGCATGGTCGGGGTCAGTATCGGACTCTCGGACGGCAGCCGCTTACGGCTCTTGTACGCCGGTCAGGACGTTCGCGAAACCCGGGAGGGCGCGGCACGTCTGGTCGATCCAGCCGCGACCCGGAAGGCGCGAAACGTCTTCAATGTCTTCCAGGCCTATTGGGAAAAACATTTTTCCGAAAATCATAGCTTCAGGGCGGGACTCGGGTTCGCCGCCGGATCCTTGAGGTCAGATTTTCAGAGCGACGCCGCGGGACCCAATCGGAGCGACCTCTTCCTCGGGCGTGATCAGGGTGCCGCGGCTGAGGCGGACCACGACTCACGGCTTGTGGTCGACGCCTTCGCCGACGGCCAGGCCTTTCTGGGCGGATCGTCCTCGGTCCATCATCTCCTTCAATACGGAGTCAAGCTGCAGTACGCCGCGGCCTCGTCTCAAAAAACAATCCTGGACGGGATCCATTTGGTCTTTTTCGAAGACCAGCCGCTCGAAGTCGTGCAGTTCAACACGCCGACCGAGGACCGGGAGGCCGCCTTCCATTTGAACGTCTACGGTCAGGAAACGCTCCTCCTGGGCCGCCTCCTGTCCGTGACCGCCGGGCTCAACCTGGGGTTCAGCCGCGGGTGGGTTCCCGGCAGCGCCTCCTCGCCCCAAGCGGGATGGGCCGACGTGACGCCATCCTCAGGAGGTCGGATCACCTGGCTCAACCTCTCCCCGCGCCTGTCCGTCGACCTGCCCTTGTCCGAAACACGAGCGTCCTACATCCGCATGTCGGCCGCGCGCTACTATTACACGCTGCCCTTGAGCTTCCTCACCTTCGGCAACCCCGGGGCCCTGGGAGGGTTGGCCTATTCCTGGAACGACGCGAACGGCGACGGCCGGTTCCAGGAGGGCGAGGCCGGCGGCTTGCTTCGGCGCCAGGGGCCCCTCTTCGGTCAAATCGATGCGAACCTCAAGCCGCCTTCCGTGAACGAGCTCATGATCGCCCTCAACCTCGACCTCGGCCGACGATGGGCCTTCTCCTTCACCGGTTACCTCCGCGAGACCCGGAACCTCATCGCCGCGCTCAACACCGGGGTTCCCTTCTCCTCTTATGACGCGGTGAACTTTCATGAGGCCGGAGACGACGCTATCCCGGGAAGCTATGACGACTTGACCTTCACGATCTACAACCAGAAGGCCGAGACTCTGGGCCAGGATTTCTTTCTCCTGTCGAACGCCGACGCTGATGCGCGCCTCAGCCGCTATCGGGGCGCGGATGTCACCATCGTCAAACGCCCGGGCGGCCCCTTCGATTTCTTTTTCTCCTTCCAGGCCATCGAGGCCATCGGATCGGCTAACCCCGGGAACTCGGAGCTCGAGAACGACGACGGCGTCATCGGCAGTCTGTACGCCGACCCCAACACGCTCATCAACGCCAAGGGACGACTGCGCTTTGACCGGGGCTATACCGTCCGGGCGGGTTTCAGCTTCAAAACGGTGGCCGGCATCACGGTCGGGACCGTGATCAAGTACTACGACGGTCAGCCCTTCGCCCGGAAGATCATCATCACCGGCCTCAACCAGGGCCCGTTCGACATCATGGCCCATCCTCGCGGCGTGGCCCGCTATGAATACAACCGCACCGTGGACATCAGGCTCGAGAAGGATTTCGCCCTCGGCCTGACGCGCCTTCGTCTCATCATCGACGGGTTCAACATCTTCAACCGAAGCCTGGCCACCCAGGAGAACGAATGGACCGGGCCGGATTTCGTCCTTCGGTTTGCCACCGAGATCCAATCGCCGCGGATGTTCCGTTTGGGACTCGGGTTTGAATTCTGAGGAGCGACGCTCATTCCACGACCGGTCCCGGCCTGCGGCCCCCTCTTTCTCTTGAGAAATTCGCGAAAATTTTATAGATTGTGGCGAGGACCAAGATCCTGAATCCCAAGGAGGATCGATGCTGACATCGCCCGAAAAGGTCGTTTTCCTGGGCATCATCCTGATCACGGCCGCCGCCTTCGTCCTGCCCGTCCTGCGGCGCCTGCGCATCATGCGGGCCGGCCGGCCAGAGAAGCGCTTCGGGACGCCTCTCGAGCGGGTCACGGGCGCCCTGACCAAGGTCTTCTTCCAGCGATGCACGCTCCGCAACGAGCGAATCGCCACAGGGTTCATGCACGTCTTCATTTTCTACAGCGCCCTCTCCTTCGACACCATGACCGTGAGTCATACGCTCGAGGGATTCATCCCGGGATTCTTCCTGTTTGGCCGGACGCGGCTCGGACTTCTCTTTTCCGGGTTTCTCGACCTGGCCGCGATCCTGGTCCTCATCGGCGTGGCCTTCTTCGCGGTCCGCCGGTTCCTCGTCAAGCCCAAAGCCTACGCGACGACCCGCGGGGATTCGGCCCTCATCTACATCGCCCTGATTCTTGTCACCCTGAGCTACGTGTATTTTGAGGCCTTGGCCGTCGCCCACCATCCCGAGGCGGCGCGGTGGTCCTTTATCGGCCGCGCCTTGGCTGGGGTCGTCGAAGGAGCCGGGCTGGGCCCCGCGACGATCGCCGCCCAATTCAAGATCGCCTGGTGGGCCCACATCCTTCTCGTCTACGGGTTCATCGCCTATGTTCCGCACTCCAAGTACTTCCACATGTTCACCGCCCCGTTCAACGTGCTCTTCGACGCGCCGGGCTCGAGCGGCCGAATGAAACCGCTCGACATCGAGAATTCGGATGTATTCGGGCTGGAAAAGGCGTCCGACCTGACCTGGAAGGATTCGCTCGACGCCTTCGCCTGCATGGAGTGCGGCCGCTGTCAGGACGTCTGCCCCGCGTTCGCCAGCGACAAGCCTCTCTCCCCCAAGATGATCCTTTTCAACCTCGAGAAGCACCTTTTGGCCGAGGATAAGAAGATCATCGGCCGCAAGCGCGACGATCTGCCCACCCTGTGCCCGAACATCCATACCCCGGACGAGATCTGGACCTGCACGACCTGCGGGGCCTGCATGCACGTCTGCCCGGTCGAGATCGAGCACGTTCGCAAGATCCTGGGCGTCCGCCAGAGCGAAGTCCTGATGCAGAGCCGCTTTCCCCAGGAGCTTAACCCCTTCTTCCGCAACCTGGAAACGAACAGCAACCCCTGGGGCATCGGGTTCTCCCAGCGGGCCGCGTGGGCCGATGGGCTGGGAGTGACGCTTCTGGCCGACCACCCGAAGGCCGAGTACCTTTTCTGGGTAGGATGCGCCGGGTCGTTCGACGAAGAGGGCAAAAAGACCGCCCGGGCCCTGGTCTCGATCCTGAAAGCCGCAGGAATCGATTTCGCCATCCTGGGGACCGAGGAGAAATGCTGCGGGGATCAAGCCCGCCGCCTGGGGAATGAATATCTCTACCAGAGTCTGGCCTCGGAAAACATGGCTCTGTTCGCCCGCTACAAGGTTCGAAAGATCATCGCGACCTGCCCCCACGGATACAACACTCTGAAGAACGAATACCCGGCCCTGGCCGACAGCCAAGCCCAGCTCTCCCCCGAAGACAAGGCTCTGATCAAATCGATCGAGGTCCATCACTCTGTCGAGATCCTGGATGATCTCTTGAAGCGTGGAAAATTGACCCTGGCCGCTGCGGCCGCGGGTCCGCTGACCTATCATGATTCCTGCTACCTCGGGCGCCACAACGGTCTCATCGATGTCCCGCGCCGCGTCCTGCGCAAGGTCTCCGCCGATAAGCTCCGGGAGCTCGACCGAAGCGGTGAGCACAGCTTCTGCTGTGGGGCCGGAGGCGGCTTGATGTGGACCGAGGAGAAATTGGGGAAGCGGATCAATCATTTGAGGGCCGAGGAAGTCATCGGCTCCGGAGCCGGCCTCGTGGCGACATCATGCCCGTTCTGCCAGACAATGCTTCGTGATGGGCTCAAGGACAAGGGCCGCCCTGAGATTGAGGTCAAGGATATCGTCCAGCTGGCGGCCGAGGCGCTCTCCCCAAAGAATGAGGCTCGGGAAAGAGTGACCGAGCCGGGTCTTTGAGCCGACCTACCGGACGGCAGGAATGGGAGATTCTGTCGCCCGGCCGTGGGCAAACACGCCGGCTAGAATGAACCGCGTCCGCGGAGTTGGTTTGAGTTCCTTGATGGGAAAAAAGGCTTAATCGCCTCGCTTCGGTCCGGTCCCAAGCCCTATCCGAGGATGGCCCGAAAGGCCGCGATGGCGCGTTCCACGTCCTCATCCCCCACGTCTTTGTGAGTCACGAATCGGATGCCGCCCTTGGTGGCCATGGCCCACACCCCTTTTTTCTTGAGTTCGTCCAAGAACGCGGGGACCGAATAGCGAGGATGCTCCAAGCCGAAGATGATGATGTTGCTCTCAACAGAGGCCGGGTCGAGGGAGATGCCGGGTAATCCGGCGATCGCGGAGGCCAGGGTCTTGGCTCTAGCATGGTCGTCCTTGAGCCTGTCGCGCATCTCCGTCAGGGCGATGATTCCGGGAGCGGCCAGGACTCCGACCTGCCGCATCCCCCCGCCCAAAGCCTTGCGGAGTCTTCGCCCGTAATCGATGAAGGCCTTGGGTCCGGCCAGCAGGCTGCCCACCGGGGCGGACAACCCTTTGGACAGACAAAACATGATCGAGTCCGCCTGGGCGGCATAGTCTCGGGCCGCCACACCAGAGGCGGCCGAGGCGTTGAAGATCCGCGCGCCATCCATGTGAACCTTGAGCCCATGGCGGTCAGCCACGGCCCGGATGCCCTTCAAGTTCTCGAGGGGGATGACCGACCCGCCCCAGTTGTTGTGGGTGTTTTCGACACAGATGAGCGAGGTCGCCGGCACGTAGAGCGATGGCTTGCGGATGTTCGCTTCCACATCCACGGTATCCAGGGCTCCCCGTTGCGAGGTCAAAACCCGGGGCGTGACCCCGGAGATGAAAGTCATGTGGGTGGATTCCATGTTATAGATATGGCTCTTGGCCTCGACGATGACTTCCTCGAGAGGGCTCGTCCAGGCTTTGATCGCGATCGAGTTCCCCATCGTTCCCGAGGGAACGAAAAGGGCGGCCTCCTTGCCGACGATTTCGGCGGCCAGTGCCTCGAGCTTCTGGACCGTGGGGTCGTCTCCCAGGACGTCATCGCCCACCACGGCCTCGGCCATGGCTTTTCGCATCTTGTCCGTCGGCCGGGTCACAGTATCGCTTCGAAAATCCGAATATGTCTCCATCGTCGTCTCCTTGAAACAACGGTTCATTATAGCGCGTCCCCCATCCGGCCCGCAAACCTCGATGGGACTCCCGCCTCCTGACGGCCGGAGGGGAATGTCCGGGGCGGCCTCAGAAACCGTTTGGCAGTTTACATCGTTATCTTTCTATGGTATTAAATAAAAGAAATCGGCGTGATTAATCGACCAATGCCCAAGAACCGGCTTTACACCTGGGGACTATATATTTTGATCTTTTGGGCGCTCTTCTTCCTGGCGGCCAACCTCACCTCTCAGATCTTCCTCAAGGGAGAAACCGTATCCGTCCCCGACCTTAGGGGAAAAACCATCTTGGACGCCAAGAATGAGCTGATTAAACTGCGGGTCTCCATCGAGGTCAAGAGCTCCCAATTTTCATCGGAAACGGAGCGCGGCCGGGTTGTTTCCCAGGACCCGCCGCCCGGCTCTCGGCTGAAGGTCTTCAAGCGGGTCGGGGTCATCGTCAGCAAGGGGAGCGAGCTCGTCATGATCCCCAAGGTCACTGGGCTGGCTCTCGAGGCCGTCGGCTCGGCGCTCGGCGATGCCGGCCTGCGCAAGGGCGCCGTGACTCTCATCCACACGCCCCGGTCGCCGGCAGGACGGGTCATGGCCCAGTATCCGCCGGCCGACGGTCGAGCGTTCCGTGATTCGGCCGTGAACATCCTGGTCAGCCAGGGCGAGGACGACGACAAGTTTGTCATGCCCGATCTGATCCAGAAGCGCGGCGAATCCGTTCGCAAAGCCTTGAATCAAATGGGTTTTCGCGTGTCCACGAGCGGCGCGGTCTACTACCCGGGCCTTGACTCGGGCATCATCATCCGCCAGTTCCCGCCCCGCGGCTTCCCCGTCCAGAAGATGACGCTCATCACCATCGAGGTCAGCAAATGAACGTCCGCATCCTTCCCTCCATTCTCTCGGCCGACTTCGGACTCCTGGCCGAGGCGGTCCGTCTGTCCGAAGAAGCCGGTGCGGACATGATCCATGTCGATATCATGGACGGCCATTTCGTCCCGAACCTCACCTTCGGCCCGGGCCTGGTCGCCTCGCTGAAAAAAAAGACCGAACTCCCACTGAATGTCCATCTCATGGTCGATAACCCCCATGAGACCATTCCCCTGTTCCTGGACGCCGGCGCGGACTGGCTCTCCTTTCACGTTGAGGCCACGCCGCACGCCCACAGGGAGATCGCCCTCATCAAGCATCAGGGCTGCCGGGCGGGAGTCGCCCTGAATCCTGCGACGCCCCTAATCATCTTGAATGAGGTCCTCCAGGACCTGGATTTTGTCCTGCTCATGACCGTCAACCCCGGCCGCGGCAGCCAGGAATTCATCGAATCGTCGCTTGACAAGATCGCTCGTCTGCGGCAATGGATAACGGGACTCGGGCTCGACACCCCCATCGAGATCGACGGCGGAGTCCATCCCGGAAACCTGGAGCGCCTGATCAAAGCCGGGGCCGAGCTCATCGTGGCGGGTTCGGCCATATTCAAGTCCCCGAACCCGGCCGAGACCATCCGCCGGATGAAGGACGTGGGGCGCGAGGCGGGCCGGCCGTGATCTGCATCGTCACGGGCGCCGCCGGGTTCATCGGAAGCCATCTCAGCCGTCGCCTTCTCCAGGACAAGAACTTCGTGATCGGCATCGACGCCTTCACCGATGACTACCCGCGCTGGATCAAGGAACGGAACATCGCTCCACTTCTCAAGGATAAGAGCTTCGAGTTCGTGGCCAAAGACCTGGACGACATCGACCTTCCCGACCTCCTGGGTCGGGCCGAAGCCGTCTTTCATCTGGCGGCCAAGGCCGGAGTCAGAGCCAGTTGGGGACAGAATTTCGGGCTGTACCTCAAGAACAACGTCATGAACACCCAGAGACTGCTCGAGGCGGCCAAGGACAGCAGCCTAAAGAAGATCGTCTTCGCCTCATCGTCCTCGGTCTACGGCGCCTCGCCCGATATGCCCATGAAGGAAACGAGTCCCGTGTCGCCTCTCTCGCCCTATGGGGTGACCAAGCTGGCCGCGGAGAAGCTCTGTGACCTCTATTTCCGGAACTACGGCCTGCCGGCGGTCTCCCTCAGATTTTTCACGGTCTACGGTCCCGGCCAGAGACCCGATATGGCCTTTCACATCTTCCTGAAATCCATCCTCCTCGGCCGGGAGATCACGGTCTTCGGGGACGGCCGCCAGACGCGGGACTTCACCTTCGTGGCGGACATCGTCGAGGCGTGTTGTTCCGCCCAGCGCTCGGGCCGCCCGGGCGAGGCTTACAACATCGGAGGCGGACACCGGGAAAAGCTGGAAGATCTCTTCCCGCTCCTGGAGGACGTCTGCCGCCGCAAGGTTCTTGTCCGCCGCATCGAAAGGCAAAAGGGCGATGTGCCCGACACTTGGGCGAGCATCGACAAGGCCCGCCGGGACCTCGGCTTCGCCCCTCGCACCGACCTGGCCCTCGGCCTCCGCCAGGAATGGGATTGGATCCAATCTCTGTACAAGGAGAGCCCACCCTCAAACTAGGCAAAAACGCAAATGAAGAACATGACCCTCAAAACGCTCAAGATCGCGGCCGCGTGTCTGGTCCTTCTCTGGGCCGGCTCGGCCTGCTCCAAGAAGAAGGCGGCCCTCACTCCCGAGGTCGCCGGCTCGGACGAACAGATGTTCAAGCTCGGGGAAAAGGAGCTGAAAAAGGACGCAGAAAAGGCCCGCATCTACCTGCGGCAGGTCATCGATTCCTTCCCCAAGAGCTTCTATGCCCAGCGGGCCAAGCTGGCCATCGCCAATTCCTACTTCGATAGCGGTGACGAGGCCAACATGATCCTGGCCGCCGCCGAGTACCGCGACTTCATCCATTCCTATCCCTTCAGCCCTTCGGCCGCGTTCGCCCAATACCGGATCGCCTTGACCTTTTTCGAAAAAGCCCTTAAGCCGGGCCGAGACCAGACCAAGACCCAGCAGGCGCTGGACGAATTCAAAAAGGTCGTGACGGAATACCCCCTGAGCGATGAGTCCAAGCTGGCCCAAACCAAGATCAAGGAGTGCGAGGAGCGGCTGGCCGAGCACGACTTCATCATCAGCCGCCAGTACTATCGGGCCAAGGCCTATAAAGCCTCGATCTCTCGGCTGACCGAGATCCTGACCAGCTATCCGTCCTATTCCCGCATGGACAGCGTTTACTTCTTCCTGGCGGATTCGTACTTTCTCTTGAAAAAGCCCCAGGAAGCCGTCCCCTTTTTTACCAAGCTTGTCTCCGACTACCCCAAGTCGAAATACGCCGACGATGCCTCGGACAGGTTGAAGGAGATCGAAGCGGCAAAACCCAAACCCAAGAAATAACCTAAGGCTTGGCCATTTTTTGAATAAGGAGGAAGCATGAACCGAAGATACCCAAGGAAGGTCGGCTTAGGCTTGGCGGGCCTCGTGCTCGTTCTGTCGGCCTCGGCCGCAGCTCAAGCCGTCAGCCCGAGCGCAATCCGGATCCGAACCGGATTCGGGGCCGAATACTTCAGCCGGCTGATCACCTGGGATTCCGAGTCCCACACCTCAAAGCTCAATTCCTTTCTCTTCACCTTCAACCTCGAGATCGAACCGATCAAGAACCTGTCGTTCACCCTCATCGCCGGCTACTCTCTCTCGAGCTTCAACGGCCTCGAATTCCGGCAGATGCCCTTTTCCGTGGACCTCGAACCGGGTTACCTGGGCGGCCTGCTCCTGGGCGGCGGCCTCAAGAACAAGTTCGCGGTCAGCAGCGAATTTGAGATGGACCTCGAGGCCGAGTTCGTCACTTATCTGGGGTCGAAGACCGACTGGGCCATCACCGGCCTCAATGAGGACGGGACGCTGAGCGGCAAGGCGACCTGGTACCGGATCCAGGCCGGGCCGGTCTTCTGGTATACGGGGTTCATGTATTTTTCGCCCTATCTCCGGGTCAGCTTCGACAAGCTTTGGGGGACATTCCACGTCGAGGAAATCATCGGCCCCCTGAGCGGCCTCGAGGATAAGACGATAGACGGCAAAGCCCTCTTTTCCGTGGCCCTGGGCACGCTCTACGAGCCCGTCCACGCCGTCGGGCTCAAGGGCGAGGTTTTCGTCCTGCCGAGGAGCGGAGGCTTGGACTACGGAGCCCGGGCCAAGGTCATTCTGAGCTTCTAAGGAAACGGGGAGGAACCCATGAGAAAAGAAAGAATCGTGTTAGTCGCGGCCCTGTCGCTCATCTTTCTATTTTCCGCAGATTTCGAAGGCCTACAGCCCAGCGCTTACTCCTGGTCGAGACCCGGCCTTCTCCCGACTTCAACGGCCTCCTTCGTTCCGGGTCAGGTCCTGGTGAAATTCCAATCCGACTTTCCCAAGATCCAGCAGGAACACTTCGTCCAGGCAACCGGCATGACCATGATCCGCTTCCTGCCGGGGCTTGACGTCTATCAGCTGCGCGTGCCCGAGGGGTACACGGTCGAAGAGACGGTTGCCGTCTGGAAGACTGTCCCCTTTGTCGTTTACGCCGAACCCAACTATATCGTCCATGCTTCCATCACTCCCAACGACCCTCTCTTCAACCAGCAGTACGCCCTGTCCAATCCCGGCGGGACCCTGCCCCTCCCGGGAAGCCCGATCGGCAAGCAGGGGGCGGACATCAAGGCCACGGCCGGCTGGGAGGAAAGCACGGGGAGTGATGGCGTGGTGATTGCCATCCTGGATACGGGCTGCGACCTTCTCCATCCGGACCTGAAGAACAAGTTCCTGTCCAACGGCCGCGATCTTATCAATGATGACCTGGACGCCTCGGATGATAACGGCCACGGCACGGTCGTAGCCGGGATCGCCGGGGCCGAAACGAACAACTCTGTAGGGATCTCCGGGGTGGGCTGGGACTGCCGGCTCCTGCCGGTGAAGGTCCTGGACAAGGACGGCGCCGGGACCGTGGACATCGTCAGCGAGGGCATCATGTGGGCCGCGGACCAGGTCAGCAACGGAGTCAAGGTCATCAACATCAGCTGGGGCGTGGACGCCCCGTCCAGCACCCTGCGCGACGCGGTCCAGTACGCCTACGACAAGGGCGTGGTGGTCGTGGCCGCAGCGGGGAACACCGGAGGCCAGGTTCAATTCCCCGCCGCCTATGACAACTACGTGCTGGCCGTGGCGGCCACCGACTATAGCGATAACCGTTACGTCCTGTCCAACACGGGCTCGGAAATCGATGTCGCCGCGCCGGGCGTTGAGGTCATGAGCACCGTGCCGCGCGGCTATTACGGCGCGGGGTCCATCGACTACGGCTTCTGGACCGGAACTTCCGTGGCCGCCCCTCACGTGGCCGGCCTGGCGGCCCTCATCGCCAGCCTCAAGCCGTTCCTGACGGTGGACGACATCATGAACGTCATCAGGCTTTCGGCCGACGACGTCAACTCCGACCTCTACCCGGGAAAGGATGAATTCGTAGGCTACGGCCGGATCAACATCGAGAAGGCCATCGTTCCTTTGATCATCAACCCGACGATGGTGGCCATGCTGCAGACCATCCACTGAATCGGATGATCAAGTTTCTCCATGTCAGGAACCTGGCCACGATCGAGAACATCGAACTGTCGTTAGAGGCCGGGTTCTCCATCCTGACCGGAGAAACGGGCGCCGGAAAATCGATCATCATCGACAGCATCCGGCTCCTGCTCGGAGATAAGGCCCCGGCCGACCTCATCCGGACCGGCAAGACGGAAGCGACGGTCGAGGCCATATTCAGCTTCGGCCGGGAGACGCCCCCCGGTCTTGAGTCCCTGGCCCAGGATTCCGAGATCACTCTCAATCGACAGATAACGGACCAGGGCGGCGGCAAGGCCTATGCGGGGGGCGTCCTCGTTCCCGTCAAGAAGCTCAAGGAATGGAGCCCCCTCCTCGTGGACATCTACGGCCAGAACGATCACATCTTCCTTCTGCATCTCGAGAACCATCTGAACTACGTCGATCATTTCGGCGAGACGGTGCCCCTCAGGGACGAAGTGGGCATCCTGGCCCAATCGCTTCGCAAGCTCGTCCGGGAGAAGAAGGAGCTCGAGGCCAAGCAGCGGGACGCGGCCCAGAGGCTCGACTTCCTGGGATATCAGATCCGGGAGATCGAGGAGGCGTCACTCAAACCCGACGAGGAGGAGGACCTCCACAAGGAACGCCACATCCTCAAGCACGCGGAAAAGATCGCCGGCCTGGTCGAGTCGGCCCTGGACATCGCCTACATCCAGGAGCATTCCCTGACGACTCAGGCCCGACAGCTGGAGAATATCCTGGGCGAATTGAGCTCCTACGACACGGCCTTTGAGGTCACAAAAAAAACTCTCGAGGACATGTCAATCACCCTGGGCGAGCTCGCGGATTCCCTGATGCGCTACCGGGAGAAGCAAGCTCTCGCGCCCGACCGGCTGGAGTCCATCGAGGAAAGGCTGAGCCTGATCGAGAAGCTCAAGCGCAAGTACGGAAACGATATCCAGGACATCCGCTATTACTATGAAAAGATCCGGGCCGAGCGGGACGGGCTGGCCAACAGCCAGGAGCGGCTGGAGGCCCTGACCCGGGAGATCGGGACGACCTTCGAAGCCTATCGGTCCAAGGCCGAGGAATTGACCCGACGCCGGACGCGGGCCGGCCGCGAGCTTGAGCGGCAGATCGAGACGGAGATCGCCCTCCTCGGCATGAAGGACGCCCGGTTCGCCGTCCAGCTGACGCCGACGGCCCCCGACCCTTCGGACATCGACAAGATCCGGGACACTGGTCTGGACGACGTCGAATTCCTGATCAGTCCCAACCCCGGCGAACAGCTGAAACCCCTGCGCAAGATCGCCTCGGGCGGCGAACTGTCGCGGGTCATGCTGGCCCTCAAGGCCATCGGTAAGGAAAAGGAAGGACAGAGGACGCTCATCTTCGACGAGATCGACAACGGCATCGGCGGCAAGACGGCCGAGTTCATCGCCCAGAAGCTCAGGGACCTCGGTCGCCGCCACCAGGTCCTGTGCATCACTCACCTGCCCCAGATCGCTTCCTTCGCCGCCCATCACTATCGGATCGATAAGCGCGTCGAGAAGGACCGGACCTTCACGACCGTGACCCGCCTGGACTTCGACCAGCGCGTGGAGGAGATCGCCCGTCTGATCTCCGGGAGCCACGTGACGCCGACGTCTCTCCAGCACGCCCGGGAAATGCTGACCCACAACCTCAAGGAATCCAAGACCTCCTGAGGATCTCATGCCGCGCACCGCGACTGAAGACGGCAGGACAAAGGCCGCCCGAGCGCTCAAGAACTTCCGTCAGGGGTTCAATTGCGCGCAGGCCGTCGTGTCCGCGTTCAGTGTCGAGCTGGGCCTCAGCCCGAAAACGGGCCACCGGGTCAGCCAGGCCTTCGGCGGCGGAATGTCCCGGCTGGGCATGACCTGCGGAGCGGTCACGGGCGCGTTGATGGTCATCGGCCTGAAACACGGGAAGACCCGGGCGAAAGACGACGCGGCCCGCGATAAAACCTATGCCTTGAGCCGGAAGTTCATCCGACGCTTCCAGGCCAGGCACGGCTCCCTCAACTGCCGAGCCCTCCTCGGTCATAACATCGCGACGGCCAGAGGCGCAAAGCTCATCAAGCAGAAGAACCTGCACGAAAAGCGCTGTGCGAAGTATGTCCGGGACGCGATCCTGATCCTGGACACGCTCCTCTGACCCGCGCCGCTTTTCCCGCCCGCCCCGAATGTGCTATCGTTGACGTCCATGAGCGCCGAGTCGAAGGCCAGCCCTTTTTCCCCGGCCGGGAAATATCACATCCATACCTTCGGCTGTCAGATGAACGAGAACGACTCCGAATACATCGCCGGATTGCTGTCCGGTCTCGGTCTCACCCGATCCCCGACGCCGGACGACGCGGCTGTGATCGTCGTCAACACCTGCTCGGTGCGGGCCAAGTCCGAGGAAAAGCTCTTTTCCCTCCTCGGCCGGCTCATTCCCCTCAAAAGAAGATCGGGCGCCATGCTGGGTGTCGTCGGCTGCGCGGCTCAGCTTCATCGCGCCCGCCTCATCGAACGCTGCCCCGGGCTGGATTTCGTCGTCGGTCCCGATAACTATCACCGCCTGCCCGAGATCCTGGCCCGAAGCTCGGAAGAAGCTTGCCTGGCCTTGGAGCGGACGCCGGGCTGGCACGAGCCCCTTCCCCGCGTTTTCGAACGTGAAAGCCCGGTCATCGGCTTGGTCACGATCATGGAAGGCTGCGATAATTTCTGCTCCTACTGCGTCGTGCCCTTCACCCGGGGCCGGGAAAAATACAGACCTTTCGAACGCATCCTCCAGGAAGTCCGAGACCTGGGGCGGACGGGTTACCTCGAAGTGGACCTCCTCGGTCAAAACGTGAATTCCTATTGCGACCCGGACACGGGCCGGGATTTCGCTTCCCTTCTGGCCGAGGTCTCTGAGGTCGGGGGCATCGCCTGGATCCGTTTTATCACCTCTCATCCGAAAAGCTTCAGCCGAGAGCTGGTCCGGGCCATGGCCGCGCTGCCGCGTGTCTGCCGCCAGCTCCATCTTCCCATCCAGTCCGGGTCCACTTCAGTCCTCCGCCGGATGAACCGCGGGTACGACCGGCAGGACTACCTCAACCTCGTATCCGCGCTCCGGGAGGCGATGCCCGAGATCGCCCTCAGCACGGACATCATCGTTGGATATCCCGGCGAGACGGAACGGGAATTCGAGGAGACGCTGAGCGCCCTGGAACAGATCCGTTTCACGAGCATCTTTTCTTTCCGCTATTCCCCGCGCCCCTTGACCGCGGCTTCGAAGCTTCGGGACGATGTTCCCCCGGATATCAAGAAGAAGCGTTTGATCGAGGTCCAGGACCTCCAGAAAAGGATCCAAACCGAACTCAACCGGGCATCGGTCGGCCGAGTTCAGAAGGTCCTCGGCCTCGGGCCGTCGAAAAGATCCGCGCGAGTTTTTTCCGGAAGGAACGAGGCTGCCCAGGTGGTCAATTTCAACGCCCCGGCCGACAGCGCCTGCCTCGGTCGATTTGTCGATGTCCTCATAACGGGTTTCGGACCCTACAGCCTCAGGGGCGAGATCAAAGCGGGGTGAGCCCCGCCGATTGACCGTGCGGCTTCCGGCGCCCTCAATTGTGGTCGTTCAGATAGATTGGTGACACATTTGAACTTTTTTCCGCTTTATGCTATAGATAACGGCTAATAATTGGGCATAAGGCAGTTATCCTGTTCATCCAAAAGATATTGAGGAGAAAGGTCTATGCTGGCAAAGACGCTTTTTGAGGCCGTATCTCTCTGGGTCGTGTTGGGCATCGCTTTCTTGGGCCTCTGCTATGCTCTGTTTCTCAGACGGCAGGTCATGCGCGAGGACAAGGGCACCCGGGAGATGATCCAGGTCTGGGAATCCATCAAGCAGGGTGCCGAGGCTTACCTCGGCCGTCAGCTGCGGACCATTCTCCCGCTCATCGGCCTTTTGACCGTGGCCTTATTTTTCAGCGTTTACATCGCTCCCCCATCGGCCGGCGCTCAGGAACGCTTCCCGGGCGCGACCATGAACCAAATCAAAGTCATCATCGGTTTCGGGCGGGCGGCGGCCTTCATCCTGGGCGCCCTCTTTTCGCTGATGGTCGGCCAGTTCGGGATGCGCATGGCCGTCCAGGCCAATGTCCGCGTGGCGTCCGCGGCGCGCAGCAGCTTTGACAAGTCCTTGAAGATCGCTTACCGGGCGGGAACGATCACGGGCATGCTGACCGACGGCCTGGGCCTCCTGGGCGGAACGGTCATCTTCCTGATGTTCCAGAAGGCGGCCCCGGACGCCCTGCTCGGCTTCGGGTTCGGCGGGACCCTCCTGGCGCTGTTCATGCGGGTGGGGGGCGGCATCTACACCAAAGCCGCCGATGTCGGAGCCGACCTCGTGGGCAAGCTCGAGGCCTCCATCCCCGAGGACGATCCCCGGAACGCGGCCGTCGTCGCGGACCTCGTGGGCGATAACGTCGGCGACTGCGCCGGGATGGCCGCAGACATCTTCGAGAGCTACGAGGTCACCATCGTTTCCGGGTTGATCCTGGGCTTGGCCCTGGTCGGGCTCACCGGGCAGATCAAGTGGATCATCTTTCCTCTGCTCGTCCGCGGCATCGGAGTCTTCTCCTCGATCATCGGCACGTACCAGGTCAAGGCCGGCAAGAACAAGGAAGCGACCGGGAACGCCATGGCCGCCATCAACAAGGGGTTCTACACTTCGGCCGCCATTTGCCTGGCGGCTTTCGCCCTGCTGGCCCATTTCTACATGCACGAATGGCGAGCCTTCTTCTCCGTGGCCGCGGGCATCATCCTGGCCGTGTCCATCGACGAGCTGACGAAGCACTTCACCCACACCGCCCATGCTCCCGTCAAGGAGATCGCCGCTTCTTCGAGGACGGGCGCCGCGACGACTCTCCTGTCGGGCTTGTCGGTGGGCATGGAATCGACGGTCTGGTCGATCCTGATCATCGCCGCCACGATCTTTTCGGCGGTCCTCATCTATTGGCACCAGCCGGTCGCCTATGTCCTTTATGGAGTGGCCATGACCGGCATCGGCATGCTGACCCTGACCGGGAACAACGTCGCCATGGATTCCTTCGGCCCGATCTCGGACAACGCCAACGGCATCGGAGAGATGGCCGGCTTGGACAAGAAGGCCCGGAAAATCATGGCCGACCTGGACGCCGTGGGCAACACGACCAAGGCCATCACCAAGGGCGTGGCCATCGGCTCGGCGGTCGTGGCGGCCGTCTCGCTCTTCGGGAGCTTCTTGACCGATGTGACCATGGCCCAGAGGCAGCTGGGCGTGCCCGCCGCAGAACAGCTCCTGAACACGGGGATCCGCATCTCGGTGCCCATGGTCCTCATCGGCCTGCTCATCGGCGGAGCGCTCCCCTGGCTCTTCTCCTCGCTGACCATCAACGCCGTCTCACGGGCCGCCTCCCTCATCGTTCTTGAAGTGCGGCGCCAGTTCAAGATCCCCGGCCTCATGGCGGGCAAGGTCAAGCCGGACTACAAGCGGGCTGTGGGTATCTGCACCGTGGCCGCTCAGAAGGAACTCATCGGGCTGGCCCTCCTGGCCATCTTGACGCCTCTCATCGTGGGTCTCATATTCCAGGCCGAAGCCCTGGGCGGATTCCTGGCCGGGGCCATCCTCTCCGGACAGCTCCTCGCTGTTTTCATGGCCAACGCGGGCGGAGCTTGGGACAACGCCAAGAAGCTCGTCGAGGACGGCCTCTACGGCGGCAAGGGCTCGGACAGCCACAAGGCCTGCGTGGTTGGCGACACGGTCGGCGACCCGCTCAAGGACACGGCCGGGCCGGCCCTCAACCCCATGATCAAGGTCATCAACCTGGTCTCGGTCCTGGCCGCCCCCATCATCATCCAGTATAAAAAGGCCTCCATCAGCCTCGTGGCCGTCATCGCGTTCATGATCATCGCCTGTATCATTGCCGTCTGGTACTCCAAGCGGTCCGGCCAGAAGGAGTTTCACGAGGTCGAAGAGTCGACGATCGACAAAAAGAAGCGGCGCTAGGCCCTCGAACCTGCCGCGAGATACGCCGCCCCGCCGCGGCCGATTGCACTTCCCCACTATTTCGGATATAATTTTTGCTCATTTAAAGGCTGCACCTATCCCGTCGCTGAGGCAACAGGATGAAAATCAACGTGTGGAATACTATTCTCCAGCTCAGCAAAGAGCGAGGGGTGGAGCCTGCGGTCATCGTCAGGGCCGTCGAGGAATCCCTGCGGGTCGCCTCGTCCACGTATTTTACCCATAACGAAAAAGTGGAGATCGATTTCACTCCGGAGAAGGGTGAGCTGCGCGTCTACGCCGTCAAAAAAGTGGTGGACGATCCCGCGCATCCCGATCGGGAGATCTCGCCGGATGAGGCCCGGGACATCGACCCCATGGCCGCGCTCGGGCAGGACCTCGTGATCGAGCTTCCGTCCGAGACCCTGGGCCGCATCGCCGCCCAGGCGGCCAAGCAGGTCATCTTCCAAAAGGTGCGGGACGCGGAGCAGGAGAAGATCTACGACGAGTTCGCCCCGCGGCTGGGCGAGATCGTCTCGGGCGTCGTGCGGCGCGTGGAAACGAACGCTCTGATCCTGGAGGTCGGCAAGACCGAGGTCAGCTTCCCCTTGCACGAGAAGCTTCCCCAGGAGGAATTCGAGCGGGGGGACCGGGTGAGGGCCGTCATCAGCCAGGTTCAGCGCGGCTCCCGAGGTCCCTACATCATCGTCTCCCGGACGAACCCGCGCTTCCTGGGGCGTCTCCTCGAGCTTGAGATCCCGGAGATCGCCAACGGCCAGATCGAGATCAAGGGCATCGTCCGGGAAGCGGGCGAACGGTCCAAGGTCGCGGTCCTGACGAAGGAGCGCGACATCGACCCGGTGGGGGCCTGCATCGGCCCCAAGGGCAGCCGCATCCTGGCCATCAGCAAGGAGCTCAGCGGCGAAAAAATCGATATCGTCGAATGGTCGGACAGCCCGACTGTTTTCGCCAAATCGGCCCTCAGCCCGGCCCGGGTTGACCGAGTCGGCGTGGCCGACCCGGAGGCCAAGGTCCTGGAGGCCCAGGTGGCGGATGATCAGCTCAAGCTGGCCATCGGAAAAAAGGGAATCAACGTCCGACTGGCTTCGAAGCTGGTCGGCTGGAGGATCCTGATCAGGCCGCGCTCCGGCTCGACCAGTGTCCAAGAAAGATGAGAACCACCATGCCAACAAAAGCCAAAGACGCAAGCTCCAAGAAACCGGTCAAAGAAGCGCCCCCTAAGATGCCGGCCAAGGTCACCCTGGTCGAGGGCGCGGATGTCCATGGTCTGTGCGGCAAGCTCAAGATCACGCCCCGCACCCTGCTCGACAAGCTGGAAGCCAAGGGCTATGCCCTGTCGGCCAGCGATCTCGTGGATGATGCTTTGGCGGCGCGGCTGGCCAAGGAACTGGGAATCGAGATCGAGGTCATCAGCCTGGAGCGGGCGGCTCGCCTCGAGGCCGATAGCCATCCCGAGGACAAGACCATCCGTCCGCCGGTGGTCACCATCATGGGTCACGTCGATCACGGCAAGACGACCCTTCTCGACGCCATCCGCGCCTCGAACCTCGTCGATAGGGAGTCGGGGGGCATCACTCAGCACATCGGCGCCTACCGGGCCAAGTTCGGGAGCCGGGTCATCACCTTCATCGATACTCCGGGTCACGAGGCCTTCACTCAGCTCCGGGCCCGCGGGGCCAAGATCACGGATATCGTCGTCCTGGTGGTGGCGGCTGATGAGGGCCTCATGCCCCAGACCAAGGAAGCCATCAACCACGCCAAGGCGGCCGGCGTGCCGATCATCGTGGCCGTGAACAAGATCGACAAGCCCGAGGCCAACACCGAACGGGTCAAACAGCAGTTGTCCAAGGAAGGCCTCCTGGTCGAGGAATGGGGCGGCCAGACGGTCAGTGTCGAGGTCTCGGCCAAGGAAAAGAAGAACATCAAGGAACTCCTGGAGATGATCATCCTCGTGGCGGACATGGCCGAGATCAAGGGCAACCCCAAGGTGCCCGCTCAGGGGGTCATCGTCGAAGCGCGCCTGGACGGGAAGAAAGGCCCTCTGGCCACGGTCATCATCCGGCAGGGCACGCTCCACCTGGGCGACGCCTTCATCGCCGGGATGATCCCCGGCAAGGTTCGGGCCATGTTCGACGAGAAGGGCGCGCCGATCAAGAAGGCCGAGCTGTCCATGCCCGTGGAGATCCTGGGCTTCGAGGATGTTCCCCAGGCCGGAGAGGTGTTCCAGGTCGTGGCCGGCCAGGAGGAGGCCCGCCGGGTCACCCAGCTCCGCCAGTCCCGAACGAAGAAGGACGAACCGGAGCGTTCCGGGCATGTCACTCTGGACGAGCTGTTCAAGAAGATCGAGGAGGGCGAAGTCAAAGAGCTGCGCCTCGTGCTGAAGGCCGACGTCCAGGGGTCGGTGGAGGTCCTCCGCGAGCTCCTGCCTTCGCTCAGCACCGACAAGGTCAAGATCGTGATCATCCACGCGGCCACGGGCCAGATCACGGACAACGATGTCCTCCTGGCCTCGGCCTCGAACGCGATTATCATCGGCTACAACACCAAGGCCGGAAGCTCGACCCTGGAAACGGCCCGCAAGGAAGAGGTGGATATCCGGCTGTACCAGATCATCTACCAGCTGACCGACGACCTGAAGAAAGCCATGCTGGGCATGCTCGAGCCCATTTCCAAAGAGATCTACATGGGCCGGGCCGAGATCCGCAAGGTGTTCAAGATCTCCAAGATCGGACAGATCGCCGGCTGTCTGGTCACGGACGGAAAGATCGCGCGCAACGCCGAGATCAGGGTTATCCGCAACAAGGAGATAGTCCACAAGGGCCGCATCGCCTCCTTGAAGCATCTCAAGGACAACGTGTCCGAGGTCAAAAAAGACCTGGAATGCGGCATCGCCCTGGACAAGTTCAAGGACGTCCAGGAGGGAGACGTCCTGGAAGCCTACCTCATCGAAAAGGTCAAGCCGGTCTGATACGGGCCGGCGGCATGAACCATGATCATCGGGCTCTTGGTTTTGGACATTCATTTCCCCCAGGCCCGCTCCCTGAAAGACAAGCGGCAGGTCCTGCATCGGATCAAGGACCGCGTCCGGCAGAAGCATAACGTCGCCGTGGCCGAGTTGGATTTTCAGGACAAGTGGCAGAGGGCCCGCCTCGGCCTAGTGACCATCAGCAACGACCGCTTGCTTGTGGACAACACCCTGAACCGGATCCGTGACGAGGTTGAGAGCACGGACGGCGGTCAGGTCCTGGGGGCCGATATCCAATACTTCTAGGAGAAGGCCCGAGCGAGAGACGGGTCCGCGGACAAGAGGCAACGAGGAAAAATCATGGCCGGTTCTTCGGCGGGCCGCCGCCCGAAGCGGGTAGCGGGCCTAATCCAGAATGAGATGAGCCGTGTCTTCATTCGTGACGTCCAGCCCCGCATCGGGGGCCTCGTTACGGTCACCCGAGTGGAGATGCCGGCGGACCTGAGGTCGGCCACGATATACGTGACCGTCTTGGGCTCGGCCGACCCGGAGGTCTTCCTCAAGTCCATCCGTCAGCGGGCCGGCCACTTTCGAAAAATCATTGCCTCCGCGGTCAATTTGAAGTATAATCCCGAACTATTTTTCGTCCTGGATCCGGTCCCAGCGTATGAATCCCGGATCGACGAATTGCTGACCAGGATCAAGAAAAGCCATGAGGAATGACCCGCTCGACGCCATCCGCCGCAAGCTTCTTGCGAGCCGGCGCCTGGTCATCACCTCCCACCTCCGTCCCGACGGGGATTCGATCTGCACCAGCCTGGCCCTGGCCTTCATCCTTCGGAGAATGAGCAAGGTCGCGCACATCGTCAACAAGGACAAGACGCCCTTCCCTTTCAACCTTTCCTGCGACGCCAAGCTCATCCGGGTCGGACAGATCCCGCCCGATAAGTACGATTGCGTCATCCTTCTCGAGTGCGCCGACGTCGGCCGCTCCGGCCAGGAGAATTTGAACGCCTATTACAAGATCAACATCGACCATCATTATTCCAATTACTTTTACGGCGACATCAACTGGGTCAACCCCAAGGCGGCCGCCGTGGGCGAAATGGCCTTTGCCCTGGCCGAGCGGCTGAAAGCCGGCTGGACGCCCCGCATCGCCAATCATCTCTACTGCGCCATCGTTTCTGACACGGGCTCGTTCCAATTCTCGAACACGACGGCCGAGGCCCTCCAAGTATCGTCCCGCCTCGTCCGGCACGGGGCCGACCCGATCACCGTCTCCGAACGCCTGTTCAGCAATTACGCTCCGGAAAAGGTCAAACTCCTGGGTCAAGTGCTGGCCACGCTGCGGATGAACCCCAAGGGCAATATCGCCGTCATCACCATGTTCCGCCGCGACCTCGCGCCCTTCGACCATAACGAGGTCGATACGGAGGACATCACGACCCTGGCTCGCTCGATCAAGGGCGTCGAAGTCGTCCTGTTTTTCAAGGAGATGCAGCCCGCCCGAACATTCCGGGTCAGCATCCGCTCCAAGGGCAAGGCCCACGCGGCGTCCATCGCCGAACGCTTCGGCGGAGGCGGGCACGCCCATGCCGCCGGTTTCACCGCGACGGGCGACTACGGCCGTCTGGTCCGGGAAATCCCGGCCGCGGTGGAAGACCTTCTCAGGAAGGGCGTCGGTCCAAGTCGGAAGGCTTCCTCCTAGCCCCGGGCCGCCCTCGTCCGATCATGAACGGTCTGATTCTTGTCGACAAGCCCCCCGATTGCACGTCGCATGATGTCGTCCTGCGCCTGAGGAGGATCCTGCCGGAGCCGCGAATCGGACATTTCGGGACTCTCGACCCGATGGCCACCGGCCTTCTCGTTCTGGCCGTGGGCAAGGCCGCCCGTTTCTTCCCCTTCTATTCCAGGGAGATCAAAGCCTATCGGGGTTGCATCCACCTGGGCATCACCACCGATACCTACGACGCCCAGGGCAGACCCATCGGTCAGGAAATCTTCGACCTGCCCGACGAATCAGCTCTGCGGCGAGCCATGGCCAAGTTCGTGGGAGACATCCGGCAGGTCCCCCCACCCTTCTCGGCCAAGAAGATCAAAGGGAAACCTTACTACAAGCTGGCCCGCGCCGGGAGCGAAACCCCGAAGCCCGAGGTCAAGGTTCACCTCGATCGCTTTGCCCTCTTGGGCTACGCGCCCCCCGAAGCCGAGGTCGAAGTGACCTGTTCCTCAGGGACCTATGTTCGCTCCCTCGCCCACGACCTCGGACAGGAGCTCGGCTGCGGCGCTCATCTGAGCCGACTGCGTCGGCTGAGCTCGGGTGACCTCCGCGTCGAACAGGCCGTCACCCTGGAACACATCGCCGAGCTCGCGTCCGACAACAGGATCGAGGAGGTCCTCGTTCCCCTCGAATCCCTGCTTCCGGGCTGGCCGCGGGTCGCTCTGTCCGACTCCGAATGTCGCCTCGTTCGAACCGGGCAGGCCGTCACCGCCGGAGACGCTCTCCACGGCATCCCAAGCCCGCCACAACCGCAGGAGCTTTGTGAAGCCCGGTCCGTGAGGCTTTTCGACTCCCAGGATCGGCTCGTCGCCCTGGCCAAAGTCGACGAGGGACGAACGCTCCTCAGGCCTTTTCTCGTGATCGAATAATCAAACCCCGGCGGCTCTTTTTTAGGTTTCGCCAAATGAACGTCTGAAAACAGAGCTCAATCCAATTATTTGGACGAGAGATTTTTCAATACGTCCTTGAAATTTGGCCGGCGTTGTTGTATTTTAAGAGGGTTATGAAACTCAATAAAAACCAGATCGAACACATGGCGTTCACCATTGTTCGCAATCTGCACAAGGATAACAAGGTTCTCATGGAGGACCGCAACAAACTGCAGGATGAGATCATCGGCCTCCTAAACGACGAGTTTCAAAAAGAGGACCAGCTCGACCAGGAGGTCCGCGAGATCCTTAGCAAGCATATGGAAAAGATCCGCAAGGAAAATATCGAATACCAAACGATGTTCCGGATGATCAAGACCAAGCTGGCCAAGGAAAGGAACCTCGTCCTGTGAGCAGCCGGCTGTCCCGTGAGAAAATCAATTTCCTGTCGAAAAGGATCTTGGAGTCCCTCACCCGCAACGAACAGGTCGAGTTTCTGGACGACCCGAACGAGATCCGCCTGATCGTCGTCCGGTCCATCGAAGAAGAGATGAAGCTCTACGAAATTCTGGACCACAAGGCCGTGGAAAAGATCCAATCCCAGAAAAAATCGATCGAAGAGGGCAGTCGCGAATGGGAGATCCTTTACCGCAAGTATTATAATGAAGAACTCGCCAAGCTCGGCAAGCTGAGCGAGTAGCCGCTTCTACCCGCCGCCCCTCTTCTCCCCCGATAGAAACGACGGAGCCGGGTTTAGTCCCCGACCGGATACCCCTTTCGCCTCAGATAGTCCCGCAGGGCGTCCCTCCAATGGGAAAATGGGGACAGGCCCGCGGCCTTGGCCTTTCCGTTTTCAAGGACTGAATAGCGCGGCCGCTGGGCTTTGGCCCCGTAGGCCGAAGAATCCACGGCCTCGAGCGCGGGAGTTCGGCCGATGATTTCGAACGCCGCCCGGGCGAATTCGTACCAGCTGCATTCCCCTTCGTTCGTCAGGTGATATAATCCGTAACCCTCGCTCCGGATGAGTTCGCTCACGGCCCGGGCCAGCTCCACGGTCGAGGTGGGGGTCACCCGCTGATCGCTGACGACCCGCAGAGGCAGTCCGCGTTCCGCCCTCCTCAAGATCATGTCCACGAAATGACCGCCCTTCTCCTTGCAGCCCGCCTCGCCGTAAAGGCCGCAAGTCCTGATGAGGAAATGATGCTCCAAGCTGTTCCTGACCAGGAATTCGCCGGCCAGCTTGGAGATCCCGTAGACCATGAGAGGGTTGGGAGCATCCTCCTCCAGGTAAGGCCGCCCCTTGCGCCCGTCAAACACATAATCGGTGCTGAAGTGGACCAGGCTCGCCCCCAACTCCCGGCAGATGTCGGCCAGGGTTCTCGCCGCCACGGCGTTCACGGCAAAGGCCGCCTGCGGGTTGTCCTCGCATTCGTCCACACGATGAAAGGCAGCGGTGTTGATCACGACCTTGGGTTCGATCGAGATCAGGCGCTGGCGGGTCGGCTCGGCCTGGGTCACGTCGAACTCGGGATAATACAGGGGAGCCACGTCCTGGCCGGACAGGGCTTTGAGCAGATCTGTGCCGAGCTGGCCGTCCGCGCCGATCAGAGCGATGCGCATCTCCCTTGCCTCCAAGGGATATTTTACCCGATTTTGAGGTCCTCTCCGAGCTCTTTCGGCAAAAAAAAGGGGCCTGGGCTCGTGGCCCTGACCCCTTGAGACTTCAGGTCTTCTTCGAGCTTCCGTTCCGCCCGACTCAGAAAATGTAGCGGAAACCGAGCAGAAGCTTGTGGCTCTCGTCGAAGGTGCGGCCCGATGGAGTAATGGGGGCGCGCAGCTCGCCGAGGATCGATCCGACCGCGTTGTTGGAGGTCTTGAACAGGTCTATGCCCACCTGGCCGACCAGGTCCAAACCGCCCTTACGCGTTTCCTGTTCCTTGGTGCTGAAGCCAAGGCCGCCCGCGATATAAGCCGGACCCGCATGGAGGCTCAGCAGGGCGTTGCCCATGACGAAAGTCGTCCAGGGGGAGCCTTGGAGCGGGACTCCGGGGCCGACGGCCAGCACGAAATCGAGCGTATCGGGCACGATCTTATAGAGCAGGCCGATCCTGGCCCAGATCATGGTCGTGTAGGTCCCGCGCAGGAGACCGGGGCCGCCCTCGACCAGGAAGAACAGCCGTTTCTGGGTCACGTTGAACGGGATGCGGCAAGGTTCCGAACCGCCGGCCGCGATGCCCATGTCGTCGAAGACCGTGACCGCCACGACGTAGTCGCCGGGCTTGTCAAAGACTTTCTCCCAGGTGAAGGGGGCTTGGGTGTCCATGAAGGAGTCGATGACCGCGCCCTTCGCGTCCATCACCTCAAAATTGGCCTTGACGATCTGGCCGTCCGGGTCGCTGGAGCCCGAGGCGTCGAACATGACGGGCTTGCCCACATAGTCCTTGCACTCCGTGCAGGTGATGGTGAGCTTGCAGACCGGAGGAAAGTTGACGTGGACCTTGGCCTCGCAGGCGGGTCCCGTCACTTCGCCCCTCTGGTTCGCGACTTTGGCCTTGAACACATAATCGCCCGGCTTATCGAACTTGGTCTGCCACTTGGCATTGTCCGGAGTCAGAGCCTGGGTCGTGATGAGTGCCCCGGCCCCGTCATACACGGAGACCTCCATCGACGTGGCGAACTGGGAGCCGCTCATGTCGATGTTGACGGCTTCGTTGACGTTGAGCTTGGCCGGGCTGACCTTCAGGTCGCATACGGCCGGGGGAATGGCTTCGGTGATGCTCAGCAGGGCCACGTTTCCGCAGGGCCTGGGCATCACGAACTCGTAGTTCTTGTAATCCTTGTTGACGGTGAAGGAGTAGACATCCAGAGGCGCCTTGCCAGCCCATTCCACGTCCTTGACCACCTGGATTTTTCCTTTGGACCGGAAGAGCATCCAGGGGAAAACCGTGCCGACCGGAACGGATTTTTCCGTGAAGCTGGCCGCGTTGAGCTGGGCCAGGAACGGCTCATAGAGGTCGGGATACCCGGCCTGCTCGAAGCCGTACTTCAAGTCGGCCGCATAGCGCGTCACCAGCATCTTCATAACGTCCTGGGAAGGGACGCTGCCCCTTACCCTGGCAAACGGAAAACGGCCCATTTCCGTTATTTTCTTCGTTTCAGCCCATGAACTGATGGTGAGGGCGATCAACAGACCGACGACCAGAAAAACAAGCTTTTTGCTTTTCATGAAACCTCCTTCCTCTCTTAAGCCTAGACTTTAAAGTCCGATTTAGGGATGTCTATATAAAAATATAAAAGAAATTGTTTGTCAAGGAAAAAAATAAACGATTTATCGTTCGGGCGGCGGTCAGGAATTCAAAAAGTACTTGACAATCTTATAAATCAAGCCCGAGTCTCGAGGCTCCGACTTGAGGGCCGATTCATACAAAGGATCGATCCGGGAATTCATGCCAGGCAAATCCCGAAGAAGCTTCCGAGCCGAGGGGATATCTATCTCGGGATGTATCTGCAATCCCCACAGGCGGGCCCCGGGAAGGGTCATGGCCTGAACAGGGCAGACCTCGGTCGAAGCCAGGATCGTGAAGCGGCCGGAGGCGTTGGTCACTTCGTCGAAATGAAGCGAGAACGAATAGGCCAATCCCTTATCGCCGAGGAGTCCGGACGCCGCGGGGATCTCGATGGGAATCCATCCGATCTCGGGACGGCGACAGCGCCTCACGGCGGCCGGACCGTCAAGGGCATGGGCCAGAAGCTGATGCCCCCAGCAGCTTCCCAGGAGGGCTAGGTTCTTCCCGACGGCCTCCCGCACGAATTCAGCCTCGGCTTCAGCCCAGGGTTCGCGGTCCAGGATCGATGATTCCGATCCGGTGATGATGAGGTGAGTGAACCCCTCATCGAAAGGCGGCAGACGCCCGGCCTTGGCGGAGAAGGCCTCCCAGGGCACGTCAAGAAACTGCACCCAGTGTTCGACCGGGGTGTAGATCCGGTGATCGACCGCATTGTCCACTATCGCGACCTTGGTGAAATTGCTCACGGACGATCCTCCATGGAAAAGAGCCTTTATTATATTTCTTCCCGGTGGGATTGCCAATGATCGCCTTACAAGGCTATTCCCCCCCTCGCCTTTATCCCGGATTCCGAACTGATCTACCATCACTTCGGATTGAGTTCAGCGGCATTCTTTTGATATAATTTCACCCTGCCAGGAGGCCTACATTGCACAACATCAAAGCGGACGAAGTGCTGGTGGTCATCACCCCGGACGAGCCCGGCATCTACGGCCGTGTTCTAGGAACCTTGGCCAACGCCGGGGTGAACCTCCGAGCGATCTCCGTCCACTCCGAAGGCAATAAGGGACACTTCCGGCTCCTGACGGCCGATAGCGCCAAGGCGGCCAAGGCCCTTAAGAGCCTCGGCTTCAAAGTGACCATCGACAAGGTCATCACCATCGAGATCGGGGACCGCATCGGGGCGGGGGCTGAGATCGGAGCCCTTCTGGGCAACGCCGTCATCCTTATCGAATATTGCTTCGGGTCTTCGGCCGGAATGGGGAGCGCCCTGCTTGTCTTCAAAACCAACAACAACAAGAAAGCGATCGAGACCCTAAGATGAGGCCGAGCCGGCCGATGGCCGAGCGGTCTCCGGGCATGCCGTCCATGTCAGCCAAGAGAATCCTCGTCGTGACGTCGGATGTGCCCTTCGTCGAGGGGGGCCATCTGACCATCGCCCGCAATACGGTCCGGGCCCTCCGCGAATGCGGCTACGAGGCGGACCTGATGACGACTCCCCAGAACCGCTTCGGGCGGCAATTCCGCGCCTATCTGGCCAACCGGCTCACCGACGTCGGCCTCGACGGCGAAGGCCGCAAGATCGACCAGGTCATCTCCTTTCGCTTTCCGAGCTACGCGGTCAAGCACCGGGCCCACGTCTGCTGGCTCAATCACCGCCAGCGCGAATACTATGACCTCTGGGATATGCTTCGGGAACAGCTTGGCGTCCGCGGCCTGGTGAAGGAGTCGGCGCGGCGCTTCCTCATCCATTGCCTGGACACGCATCTCCTTAAACACAGCGTCCATAAGGTCTATGCCCAATCGGTCACTATCCAGGAGCGTTTGAAGCGCTGGGGCCGCATCCCGTCCGAGGTCCTTTATCCGCCTCCTCCGCAGCGGGCGTATCGGACGGACTCCTACGAGCCCTTCATTTTCACGGTTTCGAGGCTTCAGAAGCTCAAGAGGCTAGACCTGCTCGTGGAGTCCTTCCGTCTGGTCACGAACAAGCGGCTCCGGGCCGTCATCATCGGCGACGGGCCGGAGCGGGAGAACCTCGCCCGCCAGATCAAGCACCACAGGCTGGGACGGAGGGTCATCCTCCTCGGGCGAGCCGAGGAGTCGGCGGTCTTGTCGCATTACGGCCGCTGTCTGGCCGTGTATTTCAGTCCGAAGAACGAGGACTATGGGTTCGTCACGGGCGAGGCCTTCTCATCCCGCAAGGCGGTCGTTACGACCCGAGACAGCGGCGGGCCGGCGGAGCTCGTCGAGGACGGGCAAACGGGTTTCGTCGTGGAACCGACTCCGGCCGACCTGGCGCGCACCTTCGACCGATTGGCCGAGGACAAGCACATGGCCGAGAGGATGGGGGCTCGGGGCCATCAATTCATATCCCGACTGACCTGGCCCCGGACCGTGGAGAAGCTGGTTATCGTCTGAACCGCTATTTTCGAAGCAGCGTCACCTTGAAAACCACGCCTTTCGGGTCGGGGCAGGCCAGAAGGTCGGTTTCGGAGATCCAGTCATCATCGGGCAGCTCATCCTCGCGCTGTTTCGTCATGAGGAACGGAAAAAGGCTGTTCAGAGCGTAGACGCAGACGCGCTTTCCCTTGGGGATCTCGATCATCCCCTCACCCCTGATATAGAAGATGTCCCCGGGCTTATGGCGGGCCCCGCAGCGCTCCTTGACCTCTTTGACCTCGACTTTCAGATCTTTCATGATCCCTCCTTTCTGAGTCCGAATATATTCCGGAATTTTGGGAATTTCAAGTCCGAGGCTGGCCCGTGTTTGCCGTGCGGCCTGCCGGACCGGCTCTTCTTAATTAATTTGACAAAGAGAAGCCCGATACTTTAGAATATGCTTCCGAGTTAGTGTCCTATGAGATAGGAGGAAATATGCGGGCCACAGCTGAACCCAATGTCGTCCCCCTGTGCGACGTTCTCCTTGTTTTGCTGATCATCTTCATGGTCATCACTCCCCTGGTCCAAAAGGGCATGGATGTCAGACTTCCGGAGACCGCAGCGGCCGACCAGGCCAGCGGCAGCACCTCAAACGTGATCGTGGTGACGATGCTGAAGGACGGCAACGTCAAAGTCCAAGCGGATCAGATCGAGTACAGTCTGCTCCAGGAGCGCCTGCGGACCCTGTATTCAGCGCGGCAGGATAAGACCATCTTCATCCGGGCCAATGCCAAAGTTCCTTACAGCAAGGTCATCGAGCTGATCGACCTGGTCAAGGGAGCGGGTGTCGAAACGATCGCTCTCATCCCCGAGTATTTCGAAGAGGATTGACGGACCCCGGCGGCTCCGGCCGGGTGACAAGATCGCCGTGAGCAGAAAATTCATCCTTATTCTTTTAGCCGTGCTGTGGGCCGTCGCGTCCCTGGCCGCCGACAAGGATATGCTGGGAATTCTGACTCGTGAACAGATCATCCAGGGCTGTCCCGGCTGGGACGCCGTGGCCGCCGCGTATATCCCCGCCCCGGACCCCGTCGCCAAACTCAAGGAATTCGCTCGCCCTGTCCAGGTCGAGGTCTTTCTCGGATCATGGTGTTCGGACAGCAAGCTGCAGGTTCCCGCTTTCTTCAAGGTGCTGGACGCCGTCGGCTCCCCGCTGATCAGCGTCACCTACATCGGCGTCCCCCATGATAAGGACGCCCGCCCCGACTATTACGGAGGGAAGGACATTCAGAGGATCCCCACCTTCATCGTCAGCGTCGATGGATTAGAAAAGGGCCGCATCATCGAGAGCCCGGTGAAGTCCATCGAGCAGGACCTGGTCGATATCCTGTCGCGCTGAGCGCGGCCGGCTCTCTCTCGCCTTTGCTCCCGCGGTTCGTCCCGGGGACCCGTCCGGCTACTTGATCGGGCCGATCACCTCGTGGGCAATGACCAGCCTCTGGATCTCGTTCGTCCCCTCATAAATCTGGAGGAGTTTCGCGTCCCGCATGAGCTTCTCCATCGGGTAATCCTTCATGTAGCCGTAGCCGCCGAAGATCTGAAGAGCATCCACGGTCGTGCTCATGGCGACGTCCGTGGCAAAGCACTTGGCCATGGCCGATTCCTTGCCGCACGGTTTCCCCTGGTCCATCAGCCAAGCCGCGTGCCAAACGAGATGCCGGGCGGCGTTGATCTCCATGGCCATCTGGGCGACCTTGAAGGCCGTATTCTGGAGCAGGGCGATGGGTTTGCCGAACTGGAGCCTGGTCTTGGCGTAATCAACGGCGTACTCAAGGGCCGTCCGGGCAACCCCCACTCCCGCGGCCCCCACCGAGGCTCGGGTCTTGTCCAGCGTCCGCATCGCGACGAGGAACCCCAGCCCTTCGCGTCCGAGGACATTCTCCGTCGGGACCCGGGCCTCCTCGAAGAAGATCTCACAGGTGTTCGAAGCCCGATGCCCCATCTTGTCTTCTTCCTTGCCGACGACCAGGCCGGGCGTCCCCTTGGGAACGACGATGGCGCTCATCCCCCGGGCGCCCTTGTCCGGGGCGGTGTTGGCAAAGACGACGTACAGGTCGGCGATCCCGCCGTTGGTGATGAAGCACTTCGAGCCGGTGATGACGTACTCGGAGCCGACCTTCCTGGCCCGGGTCTTGATGCTGCTCGCATCCGACCCGGCCTCGCGCTCGGTGAGTCCGAAGGAGGCAAAGGACATTTTCTGCGTACAGGGCACGAGAAACTTCTTCTTCTGGGCATCGGTCCCGAACAGGACGATGGGCGTCAGGGCCAGAGAGCAGGCCATCATCGACGTGAACATGCCCGCGCAGCCGGAGGCCAGCTCCTCGCTGATGATGGCCGTATCCAAGTCGCCCAGGCCGCTGCCCCCGTAATCAACCGGGATACTGCAGGTCATGAAACCCGCCTCAAAAGCTTTTCTCATGACGGGCTCGGGAAACTCGTCGCCCCTGTCGTAGCGGGCCGCGTTGGGCCGCATCTCCTTCAGGGCGAATTCCCGGGCCATATCCTGCAGGGCTTTCTGTTCGTCGCTTAGGGTGAAATCGATCATGGTTGCCTCCTTCATCGAGGGTTGTTGCCGAGACGGTCCCGCGAGAATGCCCCCTTTTATAGCGGAATCAGGGTGTGTTGTCAATTTGCGGGGAGGGCTTGAAGCCGATCTTCTCGCGAGTCATGAAATAAACCGGATGTTCCAAGCCCGGAACGATCGAACGAACGACGTCCTGGGGCCGAAGAGAGCCCGCGGGCGAAACTCTGATATCCATGATCAGCCGAGCGGGGCTCGCCTCGACTGACAAGCAGATCCCGCGCGCTCGCGGCTCGGGGAATGCGTCTTGAATCAGGCGTTCCATCAGGTCATGGTCTGAAAGCGAAGTCCAGCCTTTTTCGCGGCGAGCCTCGTCGAGCGCCTCCCCGACGTCCGGCTGTTCGCAGTCGAGGGAATAGGAAAGCTTCTCCAGCGCCTCGCCGAGGGACGGGTCGTGGGCGCCCAGGCGCCGCAGGCCAAGAAAAACAATGCCCCGAGGGAGATTGTCGTTCATCCGTGCCAGAAACTCCGGCTCGCCAAAATCCCGGTCGGACCGCAGGTCCAGGCATTCCTCTCGACCGATCATTCCCAGAGGAAGCGCCGGCAGGTAGGAAACGAGCATTTTCGGATGAAACCCCGCGGACCTGAGGATCGAAACGCCGGCCCGGCGGAAAGCCCGGCGCAGGGCATTGGCCAGGTCGTTGTGGGATAAAAAGCGAGACAGTCCCTCCTTGCAAAAGAAGGCACGGTAGCGGAGGACGCCCTGGGATTCGCCGCCGAGAGGATCGAACCGAAACGGTTCCGCGACAACGGCCCGCTCGACGCGTCGACCCGGCCGGAATTCCGGGGAGCATCCCCGACATTCGCCGCAGTCGGTCTCCGCGCAGGTGGGAGACATCTCTTCCCGAAAGGCCTTGGTGAATTCTTGACGCAAATGCTCCTTGCTGAGCCCTGTATCAATGACGTCCCAGGGAAGCGCCGAATCCACGTCCAGCGCCGAGAGATAGTCTCGGCGATCCAGCCCCTGGTCGGCCAGCGCCTTGTCCCACCTGTCAAAACGGAAAAAATCACGCCAACCGTCGAAGCGCGCCCCGTCCTTCCAGGCCTGGACAAGAACGGGACCCAGGCGGCGGTCGCCGCGAGAAAAAACCCCCTCGAGCACGGAAGTCTCGATATCATGGAACTTGAGCTCGACCGTGCGATGCTTTTTCAGCCGGCTTTGGAGAAACCGCATCCTGTCCCGAAGGACATCCGCTTCCTCCATGGCCAGCCATTGGAACGGCGTGTGGGGCTTGGGAATGAAGGACGAGACGCTGACGTGAACGCGAGGCGGCGCGTTCCTCACTCTCCGCCCGGCGTCCAGGACGGCGGCGATGACGGATTCGATCCCCTCCAGGTCCTCATCGCTTTCGGTGGGCAATCCAATCATGAAATAGAGCTTGAGCAAGCGCCAGCCCTGATGGAAGGCGTTTTCAGCCGCCTCGATGATGTCCTCGTCCTTGAGGCTCTTGTTGATCACCCTCCGAAGCCTTTCCGTCCCGGCCTCGGGCACGAGAGTGAACCCGGTTTTTCGGACTTTGATGATGCTCTCCACCACATCCGCGGAAAGACTCTGGGGACGCAAGGCGGAGAGTGAAAGCGATATGCCCTGCGGCGTGAGCTCGGCCATGAGGGCTTTGACCGTCTCGTTCAAGCAGGGATAATCGCCCACGGACAAGGCCGACAGCGAAGCGTCCTCATAGCCCGTGGCCTCGAGGCTCCTCAGCGTGGAGCGGATCACGGCCGAAGGCGGCTTGATGCGATGCGGAAAGTAGAGGCTGGTGGCCTGGCAGAAGCGGCACTTCTGCGGACAGCCGCGCGCGACCTCCATGGCCACCCGGTCGAAGACGGCCTGCACATGGGGAACGATGATCCGTTCGGGATAATCGCCCGGCAGGTTCAGGATCACTCGCTTCGAAACCCGGACCGGGGCCCCGGGGCGCGGCTCGGGGACGATGAGACGAGAGCCCGGAGGCCGGGCCGGAGTGTAGAACGAGGGCACGTACACGCCGGGAATCCGGCTGAGCGCATCGAGGACCCGTCCCCGCTCAAGCCCCCGGCTCTTGAGCTCGAGGACGGCCGCCGCGATCTCCGGGAAAGCCTCCTCGCCGTCCCCCACAAAAAACGCGTCAAAAAAATCAGCCAGGGGTTCGGGGTTGAAGGCCGCCGGCCCCCCGGCAATGACCAGCGGGTCTCCCCTGCCTCTCTGGATTGCGAAGAACGGGATCCCGCCCAGGTCGAGCATGGTGAGAATATTGGTTGCGTTGAGTTCATAGAGGAGGGAAAAGCCGACGATGTCGAACCGCCCCAGGGGAACCTTCGTCTCGAGAGAGACGAGGGGCAGGCCGTCCCGCCGAAGTTCCGCTTCCATGTCCGGCCAGGGAGCAAAGACGCGCTCCGCGGCCAGCTCCGGCCTGACATTGAGGATGTCATAGAGGATCTTCTGTCCGAGGTAGGACATCCCGATCTCATAGACATCGGGAAAGGCCAGGGCGATACGAAGCCGAACCCGGGACGGTTCCTTGCGGATCTCGTTCCACTCGCCGCCGATGTAGCGTCCCGGCTTTTCCACGCGGGGCAGAAGACGCACGAGTCGGCCTTCGAACGATCCGTCGTCTGTGCGGGGCTGATGGTTCATGCTCTCTCGATGTGTCCCGACGCTTTTCGAGCGGAGGCCGGGGCCCTTCTTCCGTATCTCAAACGTTGGCGAACCTTCTCATCCTGACGTTGACCACGAGGCCCAGGGCGATGAACGTCGCCAGGAGCGAAGAGCCGCCGTAGCTCAAAAGGGGCAAGGGGATGCCCGTGACCGGAAACAGCCCCACGACCATGAAAACGTTGACCAGGAACTGAAAGGTCATCTGGACGGCGATCAGGAAGATGATGTAGATCCCGGAACGGTCGCGCGCCTTGGCCACCGACCGGAAGAGGCGCAGGAGCAGGAGGAAATAGAGCGTCAGGGCGATCGAGACTCCGGCGAAACCGAACTCCTCGCCCAGAACGGAAAAGACGAAATCCGTGTGCCGCGCGGGAAGGAACCGCAATTGGCTTTGAGTCCCCTTCTTGAACCCCTTGCCCAGGACGCCACCCGAACCGACGGCGATCTTGGACTGAGCGATCTGATATCCCGTCCCGTGGGGGTCGAGTCCAGGGGAGAAAAGCGTTTCAATGCGCTTCTTCTGATAGTCCTTGAGAGAGAAATTCCACCCCAGGAAGCCGAGGAGCAGAACGCCCACGACGATAATGATCAGGGTCTTTCGGTTCAGCCCGGCCAGGAGCAAAGCGGCCAGGAGGAGGGGGACAAAGGTGACGGCCGTGCCCAGGTCAGGCTGAACGGCGATGAGAGCCATGGGCAGGATGGTCACGCCGACGCTCATCGCGGCACGCTGGGGCGTGACGTACGGCCTCCTGAATTCGGAAAAGATCCGGGCCAAAACAAGGACCATGGCGACCTTCATGAGCTCCGAGGGTTGGATGCCGACGAAGGACACGCGGAACCAGCTCCGGGCTCCGGAGATGACCCGTCCATAAAAAAGCAGACCGGCCAGGATGATGACGCCCAGGCCGTAAAAAATGGGGGAATAGGTGACAAGGACCTTGTAATCGACGAACAGGATCAAGAATAATCCGACACAGCCGGCTCCCACCCAAAAGATCTGCTTGAGGTAGACATGACCGGGCAGAGCGTGCGCGCCCGAATAGACCATCAGACAGCCAAGGGCGGCGTTGAGCAGGACGATCCCCACCAGGTACCAATCCAGCTCGCTGAAAACATTGCGGTCGATCATTTTGGGGTCTTCAGGCTTTGATACAGGCTGAACATCTCTCGGGCCAGGGGAGCGGCCGTGGCCCCGCCCATGCCCCCGAACTCGACCAGGACGGTGACCACGATCTCCGGATCGACGCGCGGGCCGAACCCGCTGAACCACGAATGGGTCTTGACCGTGACATTCCTCTGCGCGAGCTTTTCGGCCCGCTCGGAGCTTATGGTCTGCGTGGAACCGGTCTTGCCGCAGATGTCGAGCCCCTCGACATAGGCCGCGTGTCCCGTCCCGCCCCTGTTCACGGATTCATACATGCCCAGGATGACCTTCTCGAAATCCGAGCGTTTGAGGCTCGTGATGGGGGGGATGATTCCTCCGCCTCTTTCGGACCATTGCCGCCAAAAGGAATCGGATCCCGGGCTGACCAGGTGGGGAAAGACCTTTCCGCCGCGATTGGCGATGAAAGCCGTGCTGGCCGCGATCTGGAGGGGCGTGACGAGGAGCGGCCCCTGGCCGATGCCCACCGAGATCGTCTCCCCGGGGAACCAGGGCGCCTTGAATGTTTTCTTCTTCCAGGCCGCGGTGGGGACCAGGCCATCCTTTTCTCCGGGAAGGTCGACCCCGGTCCTCGTCCCGAAGCCCATGATCTGCGCGTAGCGGGCGATGTCGTCGATGTCCATCCGCCGGGCCAAGTTGTAGAAGAAGACATTGCAGGAATTCTGAATAGCGCCGTCCAGGATGAGCGAGCCGTGGCCGCCCGCGTTCCAGCAATTGAACCTCGTGCCGTAGATCTGGATCGCGCCCCCGCAGAAAAACGAGGTGTGGTCGGTGATGACGCCCGAATCCAGCGCGCCCAGAGCCATGGTCAGCTTGAAGATCGACCCCGGAGAATACAGGCCGCGGATCGCCCGATTCTCCAGGGGATGCGCGTTGTCAGCAACGATCCCTTGCCATTCCTGGGGGGAGAACCGGTTGATGAACCTGTTGGGTTCATAGGTGGGGAAGCTGGCCAGAGCCAGGACGGCGCCGGTCTTGGCCTCCAGGACGACGATGGCTCCCTCTCGGCCGTTGAGGAGCTCCTCGGCTTTCTTCTGCAGGTCATAGTCCAGGGTCAGCTTAAGGCTGGGACTGGGCCGCGGGTCGATGTGTTCAAACTCGGCCACGGTGCGGCCCTGGCTGTCGACGGTCTGGAGAAGACGGCCGTTCTCCCCGGCCAGAAGGGTTTCGTAGAATGCCTCAAGGCCCATCTTCCCCACGAGGTCCCCCAGTCGGCGTTCCTTGAACACCCTGTTCCGGAGCTCGCCCTCGGACAGCTCCTGCATGTAGCCGAGGACATGAGAGGCGAAAGATCCGAAGGGGTAATAGCGCTTGGGTGCGTTTTCCAGAACGAGCTCCGGGAATTCGAGCTTGCGGGCGTCGATCCGGGCCACCTCGTCCATGGCCAGGTTGTCCTGGACGACAAGCGGCCGGAAGGTCGGCAGGGAGCCGTACTTGGCCACGCGCTGGAGCAAGACCTGTTCGTCCAGGTTGAGCAGGCTGCTGATGTCCTTGTACGATTGAGCCAGGTTCTTGCTGTTCTCCCGGATGATGGAGGCCTGGAACGAGGCGATGTTGGTGGCCAGCAGGATGTTCTTCCGGTCGGTGATCAGTCCCCGCGGCGCTTCGAGGATGACCTCCCGGACCCGGTTGGATTCGGACAACCTCCAGTATTTATTGAAATCCAGGATCTGGAGCTTCCAATAGTAAACGAAGAGAAAAGCGAAGACGATCTCGATGACGATGACCAGCCGCCGGGCGCGGCTCAGGATCAGGGAGAAATCCTCGTAGATGCCCTTATTGTCCACGACGGACCTCCCGGTGCCGGATCAAGCCGAAGACCATGGCCCCCACCGCAGCTGTCACCAGAGGCCGCAGGACGAGGATATCCGTCGGCTGTCCCGTTCTCTGGGACAGGACGACCCTCACCAGGCCCAGCCAGAGCACAGATTCGACAAGGGTCATCGCCGCCACGAAAATGAACGTCTTGAGGAAGGAAGCGATCTGGAGCTTCTTCGAAACGAGGCCCGACAGGAAGCCGATCACGGTCAGGGTCAGGCCAGAGATCCCGAACACTCCCAAGGAGAACGCGTCGAGGAGCAGTCCGCTCGCTGTGCCCACGATCGCTCCGAAAAGCTCTCCCCTCCTCTGACCGAAATAGATCACGGCCAGAGTGAACAGGGAAATCATCGGCAGCCAGGATGAGGCCAGACGGCCGAGGATGGTGTACAGGCCGAAGACCAGGCCGATTCCCAAGGCCGCCCGGAAGGTGTCCCTCATGGTTCGTCGGGCCTCATTCGAGGGTCATCCCCTGCCCTTGAGGACGGCCACCCGGCTCAAGTCCCGGAAGCGGAATTCCGGCTGGACCACGATGGTCTTGAACAAAGAACGATTGGACGAAACCGAGACGAGGCGTCCGACCGGGATTCCCCAAGGATAGATCTTGTCGAAGCCCAAAGTCAGCACCTCGTCTCCCGGAGCGATCCCCGGGGCCGTGTCCAGGATGTACTTCAGAAGACAGCGGCCGCGGCCGTCGCCGGTGACGACGCCGATGCCCTTGTCGCCGCGGATGAAAACGCTCGTGCCGCTCGAATCGTCGGTGATGAGCTGGACACTGGCCTCCTTGAAGGAGATGGGCTCGATGACCCGGCCGACAAGGTTGCCGAACCGGTCGAGGACGACCATGTCCTTTTCCAGCCCGTCGAGTTTTCCCCGGTCGATAACGAGGGACCTGTAGTAGTTGACGGGGTCCAGACTGATGACCGAAGCGAGCTGGATCGAGCCCAACCGGGCTTCGAGGAGGGCCTTCATATCGCGCGAGGCCAGGGCCGTTTCCAAGGTCTGCCGGAGCAGGGCATTCTCCTGGCGGAGGAGGATCTCATTCTGAGCGAGAACCCGATTCACTCGCTGAACGTGGACGAGGTTGAAGTAGCCGTTCCATACGTCCCGGACGAAGCGGAGCGCGGCCACGACCCCGTGCTGGATCGGGGAAAAGACGAAGAACACTCCGCGCTCAAAGGCGCTGGACGAAGCCCCGCGGGGAACCTGGAAGGAGATGAGCAGAAAGTGGAAGATGATGAGGATGACGAACAGCCGGCCCGCCCGCTTGTCCTTTGGAAAAAGAGACATGACCGCTGTGTCCCGACGGCCGCACTCAGATCAACGAAACCTTCTTCAGCAGTTCGAGGTCGTCCAACATCTTTCCCGCCCCGATGACCACCGTCGTCAAAGGGTCGTCGGTGATGAACACCGGCAGCTGCGTTTCCTCCCGGATGCGCTTGTCCATGTTCTTGAGCAGGGCCCCGCCGCCGGTGAGGATGATGCCCCGGTCGATGATATCGGCCGAAAGCTCGGGCGGCGTCTTCTCCAGGGCGATGCGGATGGCATTGATGATGGCCGCCACGACGTCCTCCAAAGCCTCCCGGATCTCCTGGTCGTCCACGACGATGGTCTTGGGGATGCCCTCCCGCAGGTCCCGGCCTTTGATCTCCATGGTCAAGGGATCGTCCAGCGGATAGGCAGAGCCGATCTGCATCTTGACCAGCTCCGCGCTCCGCTCACCGATGAGGAGGTTGTATTTCTTCTTGAGGTACTGGATCACGGCTTCGTCCATCTCGTTCCCCGCGACGCGCAGGGAATGATCGAAGACGATGCCGTTCAGGGAGATGACGGCGATATCGGTCGTCCCGCCGCCGATGTCCACGACCATGTTGCCCGTCGGCTCGGAGATGGGCAGGTCGGCGCCCACGGCCGCGGACATGGCCTGCTCCACGAGGTAGACCTCGGTGGCCTTGGCCCTCATGGCCACGTCCTTGACCGCGCGGCGCTCCACCTGGGTGATGCCGGTGGGGATGCCGATGACGATCCGGGGCCGAAGGAGGAAGCCGCGGTTGTTGGTCGCCTTCTTGATGAAATAGTCCAGCATCTTTTCGGCGATCTCAAAATCGGCTATGACTCCGTCCCGCATCGGCCGGATGGCCAGAACCGAGGCCGGGGTCTTGCCCAGCATCTCCTTGGCCCGCGAGCCCACCGCTTCGACCTTGCCCGACTGCTTGTTGACCACGACGATGGACGGCTCCTGAAGGATGATTCCCTTGCCCCGCATGAAGACCAAGGTGTTGGCTGTGCCGAGGTCAATGGCCAGGTCGCAAAACAGCCTGTCCTTGATCCATCTCGTAAAACTCATGAGCGCTCTGCTTTCAATAGAAAAGCAATATTTAGCACAATTCCCCGCGTCGCGCAAATGGAATTCCCGGCTCGTCGGGCGGGTCGATCCGCATGGGGATCGGTCCTCCTCTGTCCTCCGTTTCTCCTTGACTTTTGGGGAAGAATCCGTAAAAGATAGTTCATCTTTACCCACAGGAGGAGTGAATGGCCTACAAGCCTTACGTTCCCGAAAAAACCGAAATGAGGGAGTTCACCGTCCGGGCGCTCATCATCGGCCTGCTGATGTGCGTCATCCTCGGGGCGGCCAACGCCTACCTCGGACTGCGGGCCGGCATGACCATCGCTGCCACCTATCCCGCCGCGGTCATCGGCATGGCCATCCTGAAGCTTATGAAAGGCTCCATCCTCGAGGAGAACATCGCCCGGACCGTCGGCTCGATCGGCGAGTCCGTGGCGGCGGGCGCCATCTTCACCATTCCCGCCCTCGTCCTGCTGGCCATCGAGACCGACTCGCCCCTCCTGGCCGACTGGAAAGTGTTCAAGGGCCTTAGCGTCTATCTCAAGTCATCGGCCCTGATGTTCGTCGGCGGTTTTCTGGGGATCATGTTCGTGACCTTCCTCCGGAGAGTCATGGTGACCGACCCGGAACTGCCCTTTCCCGAATCCGTGGCCGCCTCGGAGATCCACAAGGCCGGACAGAAAGGCAGTGCCGGGGCGAAATTCCTCTTCCAGGCCATGGGCGCGGGCGCGGCCGTTTACGCCCTGGGCGTGGTCCAGCTCTTCGCCGCCTCCAAAGATTTCATAATCCGCATCGGCACGATCGGCCTGACCTCGGTAAAACTCGGGGCGCAGGTCTTGTCCCCAAGGATCAAGACCGGAGGGACCGTGGCCGTGGCCGGCCCGGGAATATACCCGGCCTACATCGGCGTGGGCTACATCATCGGCCCGCGGCTGGCCTCTCTGAACTTCGCCGGCGGCGTCCTGGCCTGGGGACTCTTCGCCCCCCTGCTTGTCTATTTTCTCGGGCCTCAGCTCACGGAGATCTTCCCGGCCGCGACCGGCTGGGGCGACATGGTCACCAACGTCTGGAAGTTCATCATCCGGCCCATCGCCGTCGGGGGCATGCTCGTCGGCGCCGGCTACACGCTCTTCAAGATGCGCAAGAGTCTGGGCATGGGCATCAAGCGCTCGGTGGCCGACGTGAAGAAAGCCGCTGGGCAGGCCGAGACCACGAGCCGCCTGGAAAAGGACATGAGCTTCCGGCTGGTCTTCGCCGGGTTGGGCATGGCCTTCGTCCTGATGATCTTCGTCTACAAGGTCTTCTCCGGGTCGTTCAGCGCCGCGCTGATCGCCGCCGCGGTCATGGCCGTGGCCGGCTTTTTCTTCGCCGCCGTCTCGGGCAACCTCGTGGGCACGATCGGCTCATCGAACAACCCGATCTCGGGGTTGACCCTTTCCACGCTCATCATCGCCGCCCTGCTCATGGTCGTGGTGGGCGCAACCGGGATCGGAGGCGTGGCCGCTGTTCTGGGCGTGGCTGCCGTGGTCTGCGTTTCCTCGGCCGTCGCTGGGGAGATGCTCCAAGACCTCAAGGTCGGACACATCCTGGGTGGCACGCCGTGGAAGATGCAGGCCGGAGACATGCTGGGCATCTTGTTCGCGTCCTTTGCCATGTTCTTCCCGATCATGGTCCTTCATGGCGCGTTCGGGTTCGGGAGTAAGGAGCTCTCGGCGCCTCAGGCGGGCCTGATGAAGGCTTTGGCCCAGGGCATCGTCGGCAAGGAGATGGCCTGGCCTCTGGTGATCGTCGGCATGTTCCTGGGTTTGGCCATGATCCTGGTCCAAGTGAAGTCTCCCATGCTCGTCGCCGTGGGCATGTACCTGCCCCTGGAGACGACCTTTGCTATCTTCTGTGGCGGCATGATCAAGGGTCTTCTGGACCGGAACATCGCCCGCAAAAAATTCAATGAGGCCCAAAAGGCGCGCGTGGAAAACACGGGCATCCTCCTCGCCTCGGGCCTCATTGCCGGAGAAGCGCTGACGGGGTTAGTTAGAGCCGCGCTGACGTTCTTCAAGATTCCGATACCTCTGATCTTCCTCAACCCGAGCTATCTCGGGGGGCTTGCCGTTCTGGTCATCCTGGGTCTCTATCTCATCTCCTTCCCCGTGCGGCACGCCGGGGCGCCCGATGAGCCGCCGCCGCCGTCGGCCATTGTCTAATCGGACCGTTCAAGCCCGTGAGTTCCTGGAACTCACGGGCTTTTTTTGCCCGGCCGCCGACCCGGGCCCGGGAAGTAAGAAATTGAATCCGGGCCCGAAATGCCTTAAAATTCGGTGAGGTGTTTTAGATGGCCATCCGCAAGATCCGAATGGTCGGCGACCCCATCCTAGCCAAGGTCGCAAGTCCGGTCGAGGTCATTGACCAGGAGATCCTGGACCTGGCCCGGGACATGATCGAGACCATGCATGACGCGCCGGGAGTCGGCCTGGCCGCGCCCCAGGTAAACGATGGTCGGCGACTGATCACCGTGGACCTCTCCATCGGCAAGAACAAGGACGATCTCATAGTCCTCATCAACCCCGAGGTCGTGGACCAGGAAGGGTCGATCGTCACGGAGGAGGGCTGTCTTTCGGTGCCGGGAATCTCGGAAAAGGTCAGCCGGCCGGCGCGGGTCAAGGTCAAGGGGCTGAACCTCGACGGCAAGGAAGCGATCTATGAAGCCGAAGACATCCTGGCCCGCGTGTTCTGCCATGAGATCGATCATCTCGAGGGCAGGCTGTTCATCGACAGGCTCTCCGCCCTCAAAAAGCAGCTCATCAAGCGCAGGCTTCGCAAGGAGCTGCCCGTCGAAAAACGGCTATGAGAATCGTTTTTTTCGGAAGCCCCGCGGCCGCCCTTCCCTCTTTGTCCCGGATCCTCGAGGACGGCCATCGAGTGGAGCTCGTCATCACCCAGCCGGACAAGCCCGCCGGACGAGGGAGAACCGTGACATCATGCCCGGTCAAGATCTATGCCCGGGACAGAGGGCTGCCCGTCCATCAGCCCGACAAGATTCGAAAGGACTTGCGCAGTCTGGAACTGCTTCAATCGATCCGGCCGGATATCAGCGTCGTGGTAGCCTTCGGCCAGATCATGCCCGCCTCCATCATTGACCTGCCCCGCTGGCACACGGTCAACGTCCACTTCTCCCTCCTTCCCAAGTACCGGGGCGCGTCCCCCGTAGCCTGGGCTCTTCTCCAGGGTGAGACGCGGACGGGCGTCACGATCTTCGAGCTCAACGAAAAGATGGATGAGGGCGATGTCCTGGTCCAAAGAGAGCTCGACATTCTCCCGGGCGAAACGGCGGGCCGCCTGGAGGGCCGGCTGGCCGAAGCCGGGGCTGTTCTCTTATCCGAAACCCTTGCCCGCAGAGAGTCATTGCCTCTCGTTCCCCAGGATCACAGCGCCGCGACGTATGCCCCGAAGCTCAAGAAAGAGGACGGCCGCATCGTGTGGGCCGAGCCGGCCGAGATCATCGACCGAAAGGTGCGGGCTTTCAGCCCATGGCCGTCGGCCTTCGCTTTTCTCGCCGGACAGCGCATCCAGATGACCAAGGGACGTCCGCTCGAGAACGCGACCGCCGCCGAAACCCCGGGCCGCATTCTGGGTTCGGGCCGGGACGGCCTTCGCATCTGTTGCGGGCAGGGAACGATCTATCTTTTGGAAGCGCTCAAGCCTGAAAACAAAAAAGAGATGTCCGCCGCGGACTTCAGCCGCGGAGCGCAGCTCATCGCCGACTCTTCATTCGAATAGGGAAACAGAGGGGGACGAGCTCACTCGTTCTCTTCAAGGATGTAGCGGAGGGGGTTGACCGGAGTGCCGTTGATCCGGACCTCATAATGGAGATGCGGGCCAAGGGCCTTGCCCGTCCGGCCGACGAGCCCGATGACATCGCCGCGCTTGACCCTCTGCCCTTCCCTGACCAGGAACTTCGACAGGTGGAAGTAGGCCGTGGTGATGTCCAGGCCGTGGCTGATGAGGATCATGTTGCCGGTCGTGAGCTCGTTCTTGATCTGGACGACGATGCCGTCGGCCGGCGCAACGATCGGAGTCCCCTCGTTGGTAGCGATGTCGATGCCATAATGGAAGGCCGGCTTGTCCGTAAACGGGTCGGTGCGCGGGCCGAAATACCCGATTATCCAGCCGATCGTGGGCCGGATGGTCGGCGTGGAGGCGAGCTTGGCCTTCTGGTTCTCGAAGAAGATCACCAACGTGCTCAGGTTCCTGGACAGGTCGTCGGCCTTCTGGTTGATGCTTCGAATGTTGCCCACGGAGAATCGCGGAGGGGCGAGAGTCTGAGGCGCCGTGCTTATGTCGCCGGAATTGCTGTCGCCGATGCCGATTTCCTTGATCCCGTCAGCCCTGAGCCCGGCCATGACGTTCAGCTTCTTCGTATAGTCATCAAACTTGTCCACGGTCTTCTTCAATTGCCCCACCGTGGCCTCATACTGCTTGAGGTTCAGGGCCTGAGCCCGGCTTTCGTTGAGGAGCTTCTTGTAGTTGGAACGCGTGTGACGCATGGTGAAATAATCGACGAGGAACCCGCCCAGCAAGAGAACGGCGATAACGGTCAGGACACCAGTGACCTTGAGGCCTCTCTTCGAGACGGCGATGGTCTTGGACCCGGCCTTGGAATGGGGGACAAAGACTATGGAAAAGGCCTTTTTTCTCATTGAAGTTCTTCTTGAATACCACATTGAAAATTAAGTGTCAAGGCTTTTGTGACAAAAAACGGCAAATATTTAAGGGCCGCGCCGAGTCGCACGGGGGTGACAAGGCGCCCCGAGGGTTCGCCGACGGGATCGAGCTTAGGTCTCTTCGATGACCTTGAAGACCAGGTCGTGCTCGCGGACGGAGTCCTTGACTTTGATCCCTACGGATTCGCCCCTCTTTGCCCCGGAAATAGCGGCATGCTCTTTTTGCATGGAATCGATCGTCAGGAAAACGTCCGTGGTGTGACCCTTGATATGGATCTTGTCCCCGACCTTAAGCTCGCCATGGGTCACCTCGATGATGCCCACGTTGAGCTTGGAAAAGAAGTGCGTGATCTTTCCGACCTCCTCCTCCATGCTGACCTCCTCTGTCCGAATCCAAGCTATCAGAATCGGTCTCGCGGTTCAAGGGAGTCCACTCAATTTCCGGCAGGAACCTCGCCAGACGCTGGTCCGACGCGGGCCGTCAGCCGGACAGTACTCCCCCGCCGTTGACGTTGATGATGGCCCCGGTGATGTGCCGGGCCAGGTCCGAGGCCAGGAAAACGATCGGGCCGGCGATATCCTCGGGGGGCGGGATGCGTTTCAGGGGAATGGAATCCTCGATCGCCTTCCGGTACTCCGGATCGCTGAAGGCTTCGGCGCACATGTCCGTGTCCACCCAGCCCGGGGCGACGCAATTGACGTTAATGTTGAACGGGCCGAGCTCGGCCGCCAAAGACTTGGTCAAAGAATGGAGCGCTCCCTTGGAGGCGGCGTAGTGTGAATGGAAGGCTTCTCCCCTGACCGCGGCCGTGGACGAAACATTGATGATCCGGCCCCATCGCTGAGCCTTCATCAGCGGGACCACGGCGTTCGTGACAAAGAAAACACCGTCAAGGTTCAGGCGCATGGTCTCTTTCCAGACCGCGGCGTCCATCCGGCCCATTTCGCCGTAGGTCCATATCCCGGCGTTATTGACCAGGATGTCCACACGGCCCCAGAGCCGGGCGGCCGAATCGACCAGACGCCGCGCCTCGTCTTCCCGGGAGAGCTCAGCCTGGACCGCCAGACACTGCCGTCCCAAACCCTCGACGATCGTCTTGACCTCCCCCGCCGCCTCGGCTTGGCGGAGGTAGTTGAAGGCGACGTCGCAGCCGACCCGGGCCAGGAGAACGACCGCGGCCCGGCCGATGCCCCGCGAGCCGCCGGTGATCAGAGCTTTGCGTCCATTGAGGTCGATCACGGCTTTCCTCTCAAGGCCGAAGATAGTCCAGGTTGAAATCGCCCATCTTATCGAATTCGAGATACTTGTAGATCTCGTTTTCAAAAGGCAGAACCTTGCTCGCCATCACCGCGAAATAGTCCTTCGGCAGGGGCAGCCTGCCCTCGAGCGCGGTCACGGCGGCCAGCTCCGCCGAGCCCAGATAGACCCTGGCCCGATCGCCCATCCGGTCGTCAAAATTGCGCGTCGAGGTCGACAGAACGGTCGCCTCGGGATGGACCCGGGCCTGGTTTCCCATGCACAGCGAACAGCCGGGGATCTCCAGCCGGGCGCCCACCGCGCTGAAGATCGCGTAATAGCCTTCGCGTTTGAGCTGGGCGGCGTCCATCTTCGTCGGCGGAGTGAGCCAGATCCTGGTTTTCGGATAGCCGGCCCTGTCGAAGATCTTGCCCGCCGCGCGGAAGTGGCCAATGTTGGTCATGCACGACCCGATGAACACCTCGTCGACCTTGTCCCCGGCCACCTCGGACAGGGGCTTTATGTCGTCCGGATCATTGGGACAGGCCAGGAGGGGCTCGGTGACCTGGGCCAGGTCCACTTCGAGGACGGCGGCGTAATCGGCGTTTCGATCGCGCTCGAGGAGAGAGGGCTTGGCCAGCCAGCTCCGGCAGGCCTCGATGCGGCGTTTGAGCGTCCCGGCGTCCTGGTAGCCTTCCTCGATCATCTTCTCCATCAAGGCGATGTTGCTTCTGAGGTTGGTGGCCACCTGGTCCAGGCTCAGGGCTATGACGCTCCCTGCGGCCGAACGCTCGGCCGAAGCGTCGGTGAGCTCGTAGGCTTGTTCCGCCGTCAGCCCGGGCAGGCCTTCGATCTCGAGGACGCGGCCGTTGAAAACGTTCTTTTTGTTCTTCTTGGCCACGGTCAGGAGTCCCTGCTTGATGGCCGTGTACGGGATCGCGTTGACCGCGTCGCGCAGGGTGATGCCGGGAGGCAAGGAACCCTTGAACCGGACCAGCACCGATTCGGGCATGTCGAGAGGCATGAACCCCAGCGCCCCGGCAAAAGCGACCAGCCCCGATCCCGCCGGGAAACTCAGCCCAAGCGGAAAGCGCGTATGCGAATCGCCGCCGGTGCCCATCGTATCGGGCAGGAGGAGCCGGTTCAGCCAGGAATGAATGACGCCGTCGCCCGGCTTGAGCGACACGCCTTTGCGGCTGATGACGAACCTCGGCAAGGTATTGTGCGTCTTGACGTCGGCCGGCTTGGGATAAGCGGCCGTATGGCAAAAGGATTGCATGAAGAGATCGGTCTGAAATTCGAGGCAGGCCAGCTCCTTGAGCTCGTCCGCAGTCATGGGCCCGGTCGTATCCTGGGAGCCGACCGTGGTCATCTTGGGCTCGCAGGCCGTTCCCGGCAATATCCCCGGCTGACCGCAGGCCCGCCCGACGATCTTCTGGGCTTGGGAATATCCCCGGCCGGGCTTGGCCGCCGGGTTCGTGACCCTGGTGAAGAAATCCGCCTCGGGCATCTCCAGCGCGGCCCGGGCCTTGTTGGTCAGCGCCCGGCCGATGATGAGGTTGAGCCGCCCCCCGGCCCGGAACTCATCCTTGATCGTGGCCGGCTTGAATTCAAACGAGGCCAGAGTCTTGCCCGCCGCGTCCGTGACGACCCTGTTCTTGGTGTCGAGGGTGATGAGGTCGCCGGTTTTGAGACCGCTCAGGTCACACGTGATCGGCAACCCGCCGGAATCCTCGACGGTGTTGAAGAAGATCGGGGCGATGAGCCCGCCAAGCACGATGCCTCCCCGCCTCTTGTTCGGGACGAAGGGGATGTCCTGGCCGATGTGCCACATCACGGAGTTCGTGGCGGACTTGCGCGAAGAACCGGTGCCGACCACGTCGCCCGCAAAAACGACGCGAAGGCCCTCGGCCCGGAAGCGGGCGATCATCCCGACCCCGTCCGGAAACCGCGTCTCGCCCATGGACAATGCATGGAGCGGGATGTCGGGCCGGGTCGAAGCGTGCTTGGCCGGAGAAAAATCATCGGTGTTGATCTCGCCGTCGACCTTGTACACCTTGAGGACGATCGTCTCGGCCAGCTCGGGCTTGGACAGGAACCACTCTCCTCGCGCCCAGGATTCAAGGACATCCTTTGCCGCGGGGTTCTTCTTCGACAGCTGGACGATCGTCTCGAAAGCCCCATATACGAGGATGGTATTTTTCAGCGCCTGGGCGGCCGCCTTGGCCAAAACCTTGTCCTCAAGGAGAGAGACGAGCGGGCCGACGTTGTAGCCGCCCAGCATCGTCCCGAGAAGCCGGATCGCCTCCTCGCGCGAGACGGCCGGGCTTTGGACCATGCCCGCCGCGACTTTGGACAGCCACTCGGCCTTGACCTTGGCCGCCGGGTCGACGCCCGGAGAGACGCGATTGGCCAGCAGGTCAAGGAGAATGCTCGCCTTGTCCCGGGGAGGATTCTCGAGAAGCTGCGAGACCTCCGCAGTTTGTTCCGGGTTCATCGGCAGGGGTGGCACTCCCATGCCCCGGCGCTCATGTTCCTGTTTGAAATATTCGTCCAGCATCGTAAGCTCCAGCGCGAGGATATCGTCTAACACTTTATTCAAGGCGGGCTTTATTGTCAAAGAGCGGGGCGGCAACTGCCAAAACCCAAGGGCCGGGGAAAACAGGCCGCGGCTTCACGATGATACGGCCGACCCCTCCTCGACCTTAAGGATCGGGGGGAGAATGCCGGGTCCCCGGGCGGCCTCAGAACAGGGTTTATAGTTGATTTTGCGCTCCAAAAAGGATACAATTTTTGACCATTCTGTTTGTGAAAATTTAAAAGGGAGAAAGAATTATGGACATGGCCGCCATCGAAAGAGCCAAAGAGCACTTTGGCAAGCTGCTCGAAATCCAGATGAAGCGCATGGAAAAGATCAAGGCCATGCCGGACTGGATCGACTACGGCAAGATCAAGCCCATCAAAGTGGGGATCCTGGCCGGGGACGGGATCGGGCCGTTCATCGCCAAAGAATCCAAGAGGATTTTGGAGCACATGCTCAAGGAAGAGGTCAAGGCCGGCAAGGTCGAGATCCGAGACATCGAGGGCTTGACCATTGAAAATCGGGCCGCAAAGAACAAGGCGATTCCCGACGACGTCCTGGACGAGATCAAGAAATGCCACGTGACCCTCAAGGGCCCCACCACGACGCCGCGCAAGGGCGACCCCTGGCCTAACATCGAAAGCTGCAACGTGGCCCTGCGGAAGGAGCTCGACCTGTTCGCCAACGTTCGGCCGGTCCGGATTCCCAAGCAGGGCATCAACTGGATATTCTTCCGCGAGAACACCGAGGACCTATACGCTCTCGGCTCTAACGGCATCGAGGTGGACGCCGATATCGCCATCGACTTCAAACTTATCACCGCTCCCGGCGCCGACCGCATCTGCCGCCTGGCCTTCGAGCACGCCAAGGCCAACAACCGCAAGCGCGTGACCTGCGTCACGAAGGCCAATGTGGTCAAGACGACCGACGGACGCTTCCTGGAGAACTTCTACCGCGTGGCCAAGGACTATCCCGGCATCGATGTCGATGACTGGTACATCGATATCATGACCGCCAAGCTCGTGGACGAGAAGCGGCGCCGCGATTTCCAGGTTTTGGTTCTGCCCAACCTTTACGGCGACATCCTGACCGACGAGGCCGCTGAGTTCCAGGGCGGAGTGGGCACGGCCGGCAGCGCCAACATCGGCAAACGGTACGCCATGTTCGAGGCCATCCACGGCTCGGCTCCCCGGATGGTCACCGAAGGGCGGGCCCAGTACGCCGACCCGGCCAGCATGATCCGGGCGGAGGCCATGCTCATCAACCACATCGGCTATCCCGACCGTGGCAAAAAGCTGGAGATGGCCCTGGATATCTGCGGCCAGTACGAGAAAAAACTAGTCATCACCGGCCGATCGACAGGTGCAACCGGAGCCGCTTTCACCGATTATCTGATGCAAACCATCGAAGACCCCCAACTCGAGTCCCGGTGGAAAGGCTATGTGGAAAAAGGCTGAGACTTTTGCCTGATACGAACGCGTTAAGCAAAGAACGGATATCGTCCCGGGAAATCCCGGGATTTGAGACTGTGGGATGAGTCGGGGTGAAGTCCGGCAAACCAGGCTTTCTTGACCATAGATCGGCGGCCCGTCAGGGCGCCTCGGCTTGAGAAGTCTGAGTCTAACCAAAGGAGGTTTCGGTATGAGAAAGAAGATCGCTCTCATCGGCGGCGGACAAATCGGCCAGAACCTGGCCATGCTGGCCGCGCAGAAGGAGCTGGGAGACATCGTCGTCTTGGATGTTCCCGGTTACGAGAACGTATGCAAGGGCAAAGCCCTGGACCTGATGGAAATGGCGCCCCACGGCAACTATGACGCTAACATCAACGGCACTTCCAACTACAAGGACATCGAGGGCGCCGATGTGGTCATCGTCACCGCTGGCAAACCCCGCGAAGCGGGCATGACCCGGGAGGACCTGCTGGCCGTCAACATCAAGATCATCACCGACGTCGCCAACGGCGTGAAACAGTACGCGCCCAAGGCCTTTTGTATCATCGTCACCAACCCCCTGGATGCCATGGTCTATGCTTTCCACAAGCTGACCGGCTTCCCCAAAAACCAGGTGATCGGGATGGCCGGGACGCTGGATACGGCCCGCTGGCGGTCGTTCATCGCCATGGAACTGGGTGTGTCCGTGGCCGACGTGGCCGGCACGGTCCTGGGAGGGCATGGCCCGGACATGGTTCCCCTGCCCCGCCTGACCACGGTCGGCGGCGTCCCGCTGGCGGAAATCGCCACTAAGGAACAGATCGACAAGCTTGCCACCCGCACTCGCGAAGCCGGCACGGAAATCGTCAAACTCTTCGGCAAGGGCTCGGCCTTCTTCAGCCCGGCCTGGAGCGCCATCGTCCTGGCCGAATCGTACCTCAAGGACAAGCGGCGTATCCTCCCCTGCGCGGCCCTGTGCCAGGGCGAGTACGGTATCAAAGGCCTGTTCATCGGCGTGCCCGCCCTGATCAGCCACAAGGGCATGGAAAAGATCTTCGAAATCAAGCTGACCGAAGACGAAAAGGCCATGCTCCAAAAAACCGTGGCCGGCGTGACCAAAACCGTCGAAGAAACCAAACTCTAAGGATCACGCGTGAGTGCTTCTGGGCCTCGGCTCGGAAGCAGACCCATGGTCGGCATCGATTTTTTGAACCGGTCATCGAGGCCCAGACCCTTAGGCTAAAGCTTGGGGGGAAGTCTCGGTGACCGGTTTCCCTTTTTCCCGGTAGCCAAGGACCTGATTTCAGAAAAGGAGGGGCACGATGAAAATCCATGAGTACCAGGCCAAGCAAATTCTGGCCAAGTTCGGCGTGGCCATTCCCCGGGGCGAAGTCGCCGAAACTCCAGACAAAGCCGCGGACATCGCCTCTCGGGTCGGGCCCCGGGTCGTACTCAAGGCCCAGATTCATGCCGGCGGCCGCGGCAAGGGCGGCGGCATCAAGCTGGCCGACGGGCCCGAGGAGGCGCGCCGCCTCGCCCAATCCATGATTGGCATGACCCTGGTCACCCACCAGACCGGCCCCGAGGGCAAGGTCGTGAAGAGGCTGCTGGTGGAGGAAGCCTTGGACATCGCCCGTGAGCTGTACCTGGGGCTGGTCATCGACCGGGCGCGCGAGGCCGTGGTACTGATGGCCTCTCCCGAGGGCGGGATGGAGATCGAGCGGGTGGCCGCGGAAAAGCCCGAGCTCATTTTCAAGGAGCACGTCAACCCGGTCACGGGCTTGGCCGGCTTCCAAGCGCGCCGCCTGGCCTTCCAGCTTGGCCTGTCGGGCGAGACGCACAAGCTGGCCGTCAAGTTTATGACCGGGCTGTATAGGGCCTTCGAGGCCTCCGACGCCTCGCTGGCCGAGATCAACCCCTTGCTGGTGACCAAGCAGGGCTCGGTCCTGGCCCTGGACGCCAAGATGAACTTTGACGACAACGCCCTATCGCGGCATCCCGACATCCAGGCCATGCGCGACCTCGACGAAGAATCGCCGCTCGAAGTTCAGGCCTCGAAGTTCAACCTCAACTACATCAAGCTTGACGGCAACGTCGGCTGCATGGTCAACGGGGCGGGCCTGGCTATGGCCACCATGGACATCATCATGCACTCGGGCGGCATGCCGGCCAATTTTCTGGACGTTGGGGGCGGCGTCAACGAGGAGGCCGTGACCAACGCCTTCAAGATCCTGGTGGCCGACAAGGACGTCAAAGCCGCCCTAATCAACATCTTCGGAGGCATCGTCCGCTGCGACCTGGTGGCCGGCGGCATCGTTAAAGCGGCGCGCGAAGTCGGCCTGAAGATCCCTCTGGTCGTGCGCCTCAAGGGGACCAACGTCGATCAGGGCAAGAAGATCCTGGCCGAGTCGGGACTGTCCTTCCAGTCGGCCGACACCATGAAGGAAGCGGCGGAGAAGGTCGTGCCGCTGGCCAAATAGCGGAGCGGGAGAGCGCACCATGAGCATCCTCGTCAACAAAAAAACGCGAGTCGTGGTCCTGGGAATCACCGGAAGCGAGGGAACGTTCCACGCCCAGAAGATGATCGAGTACGGGACCCGGGTCGTGGCTGGGATGACCCCGGGGAAGGGCGGCCAGAGCCATCTCGGCGTCCCGGTTTTCAACACCGTGGCCGAGGCGGTCCAGCAGGCGGGGGCCAACACCGCCGCCATCTTTGTCCCGCCCTTCGCCGCCGCGGACGCCATCATGGAATGCGCCGCGGCCGGAATCTCCCTGGTCGTCTGCATCACCGAGGGCATTCCTACCTTTGATATGATCAAGGTCAAAGCCTACCTCAAGGACAAGCCCGTGCAGCTCATCGGCCCCAATACGCCCGGGGTGATCTCCCCCGGACAATGCAAAGTCGGCATCATGCCCGGGGCTATTCACAAACCGGGCCGCATCGGTATCATCTCCCGCTCCGGGACCCTGACATACGAAGCCGTAGACCAGGTGACCCAGCTTGGGATGGGTCAGTCTACGGCCGTGGGCATCGGTGGCGACCCGATTGTCGGCCTGAAGTTCATCGAGCTCCTCAAGCTCTTCAAGGATGACACGGGCACGGACGCGGTCATCCTCATCGGCGAGATCGGCGGCACGGCCGAGGAGGAGGCGGCGGCTTACATCAAGAAAGAGTTTCCCAAGCCGGTGGTCGGTTTCATCGCCGGCCAGACTGCTCCTCCCGGCCGACGCATGGGCCATGCCGGAGCAATCATCTCGGGAGGCAAGGGCACAGCCAAGGAAAAGATGGCCGCTCTGGCGAAGGCCGGAGTTTGGGTGGCCGAGAGCCCGGCGGACATCGGGCTCATGGTCCAGAGAGCCCTCCAAAAAGGCAAAACCGGGGCCCGGCTCCATAAAGCCCGCGCGCCCAAACCCTTGAGGAAGGGCTCCAAGGTCGGAGCTTCGCGGAAGAAGACCTCCGCTCGCCTCGGGAAAAAGACAAGGAGATGACCGCATGACCCGCATTCTAATCACGATCATCGTCGGCGCTTTGTTCCTGGCCATTCTGCCTCTTGGCTCGGAGCTGCAATCCCAGATGCCGACGACGCCCCTGAGCGTCGAGAAGGTTAAGGACGGCATCTATATGGCCAAGGGCGGTTTCGGGGCCAACACCGGCTTTTTCATCGGGGACAAAGGCGTTCTCTGCATCGACGCCAAGATGTCCGCCGATGCGGCCAGGGAGGAAGTAGCGGCCATCGCCAAGCTGACGGCCCTTCCAATAACAACGATGGTCTTGACCCACAGCGACCTCGACCACGTGAACGGCTTGGGCGGTTTTCCCAAAGGGATAAAGGTCATCTCCCAGGAAAACGCCAAAAAGGATATGGAAGCCGCGTTCAAAGACCCCAACCTCCAAGCCCTCCAGGCCTATCTGCCCAGCCAGACTTTCACGGATAAGCTCGTTCTCGATTTCGGCGGCCAGACCGTGGAGCTTCTCCATTTCGGTCCGGCCCATACCAACGGCGACGTCGTCGTCTTCTTCCCAAAGGAGAAGGTCGCGTTTGTCGGAGACTTGGCCTTCATCGGACGAGACCCTCTCATTCATCTGCAGAAGGGCGGCTCGTCCTTCGGCCTGGTCAAGAACCTTAAGGCGATCCTCAACCTCGACGCGAATATCTTCATTTCCGGCCATAACGACCCGCTGGGCAAGCCCCAGATCCAGGACCTGGCGTCATCGATCGAAGCGAAGCAAGCCAAGGTCAAAGCCCTGGCGGCTGAAGGCAAGACCCTGGACCAGATCAAGGCGGATTTCGGCATCAAGAACGAGGCGGGCCCGGGCGGATACAGCTGGCCCAGCCTGGTCGAGATCATCTACAAAGAAATCACAGAGAAGAAGTAGACGCCGCCGAGAGGCCGGGTCATCCTTCGGGCGTTGAGATGCGTCTCGGAAAATTCTTCACGGCCGTCACCTTCTTCGCCTTAACGTCCGGGTCGAGGGATTGCTCTGGTCCTCTCTGCCGCGCTTGTGATAAGATGCGCGTCAATCGGCCATGAGCGAGTTCACGATCTACCGCATCCTGTTGTTTGTCTTCATGGGACTCGCCGTCGGCGCCTTCGCCGCCATTCTTTTCATCCCCGTTCCCTACGGCCGTCACAATCGGCCGGGATGGGGTCCCCAGGTCAAGGCCTATCTGGGCTGGCTCCTCATGGAATCGCCGTCGTTCTACGTGTTCGCCTTCGTTTTCTTTGTTTCGCCGTCGAGCTCGAGCGCCGCGACCGTGGTCTTTTTCGCTTTGTGGGAAGCCCACTACGTTCAACGAAGCCTCGTTTATCCGTTCCTGATCCGAGGCAAGCAGAAGACGATGCCCCTCGTCATCGTCCTCATGGCCGTCGTTTTCACATCTCTCAACAGCTATCTCAACAGCCGCTGGCTTTTCAAGTTTTCGGGCGGGTACGGCGCGGCTTGGCTCAAGAACCCAAGGTTCATCGCTGGCGCGGCCCTTTTTCTGGCGGGCCTGGTGATCAACCTCCAGTCCGATTTTCTTCTCCGGCACTTGAGGCAGCCCGAGGAAACCGACTATAAAATCCCCCGCGGAGGCCTGTTCCGATACGTATCCTGCGCCAACTACTTCGGCGAAATCATCGAATGGTTCGGCTGGGCGCTGGCGACCTGGTCACTCCCGGGCCTAGCCTTCGCCGTCTGGACCGTGGCCAACCTCGCTCCCCGCGCGCGCAGTCATCACCTCTGGTACCGCAGGCATTTCCCGGACTATCCGCAAAACCGCAAAGCCCTCATTCCGTTTGTCGTCTAGTCACTCACAACTGATCCACAGCATTGGGCTCCGGACAGCGGTATCGGCGCAAGAAGCCCTGTTTCTCCGGCAGCGCGGGGTGCGGGCCAAGCCTTCATAGATCGGCCACGACGATACACCATCGCTAGCACTATTGCAGATATCCCGGCTCAAACCCCGCTGGAATTGGTGTATAATCGGCCAATGCCGATCGTCAGTTACCACCGAAGATTCATTCGCGGGTGCGGAGTCATATTCGTGCTGGCTCTCGCTTCCGCACTGTCGCCAAGCTTGCCCCGGTCAATCGCCAGGTGCCGCCTCCTGACGTCACTCACGGCATCCGCTTCGAGCGCGCCACGGAGGCTTTGAAGCTCGCCCGCAGCGAAGAGACATTCGGCGTGGCCGTGGCGGACATCGATAACGACGGTCACGACGACCTCATCATCTCCAATCACAACAAGCCGCCGTCGCTTTTCCTGTATCATGAGGGCGTCTTCCTCGACCGCTCGGACCTCCTCCCCGATCGCGTCCTTTCGGATTGGCACGGCATCGCAGCCGTCGACCTCGATAATGACGGCGACAAGGACCTCGTTATCGCCGGCGGCGGAACGGACGGGGTCGGCCCCGGAGAAAGGAACCGCCTCTTCCAAAACCTCCTGTCCGAATCCGGCCGGCTGGCCTTCAAGGACGTCAGCCGCCGGGTCGGCATCGCCTATCGCCCCTGGAGGACGCGGCAGTTCCTCCCCCTGGCCTCTCCCGACGGCTCTCACGTCGACCTGTACATGGTCGGCCTGGCCCGCGAAGACTGCCCCAATCTTTATTTATCGAACCGGGGCGGCCGGGACATCGTCCTGACCGAGGAGGCGAGCCTCGGGCTCAATCAGATCATCGGTTCGGAAGGTCTTGACCTCTTCATTGACTACGACCGCGATGGAGACCAGGACCTGATCATGTTCAAGCAGTTCCATCCGGTCTTCTACGAGCGGCAGGCCGACGGCTATCACCTCAAGGACGGTGTTCTGCCCGACGTCGGGTCGATCTGCGGGGCCGCCGCGGGCGACTTGAACAATGACGGCTATCCGGACCTGTTCCTCATCGCCTATCCGCCTTTCGTTCACTCGGATAACATCTCTTCCGACGAGCACGAAATCCATTTCGTCATCGAGAAGCAGAAGGGCGACGCCGGCGATGAGTTCGCTTTCGACGCCGGGGGCCCGGAGGTCGAGTTCGATTTCCGTCAGCATACGCCGGGCAATCCCATCACCGGCGCTTCGGACATTTTCATCGGTCTCTCCCGCTGGCATCCGCGCGGACGCCACATCGTCGTGAAGGCGGTCGAGGCCGAGGGCGCGCCGGCCGTGGATTCCTGGGGCACCTATATCTGGAAGGATCAGGGAAGCGACCGCTGGCACGTCCGCTGGGTGTACGGAGACAACCCGGGCCCCTACAAGGGCCGGATCATGGCTCTTTCGATAAGCCGTTTGGAAACCGTCGATTTTGAAGTCATGCCCCCCGCTCAGACCGAGGATGTCATCCTGATCAACGATAAAGGAAAAGGCTTTAAAAAGCTTGAAGGCGTGGATTTGCGGCACACCGAGCGCACCCGGTCGGCGGCCATGGTCGACTTGGATAACGACGGCCTCGTCGACATCATCGGCATCCGGGGCAGCGAGCAGGGCCGGACGAACGGCACGCCGTTCGTCCTCATGAACCGCGGTGACCTCAAATTCCAATCGGAGAGCGTCATGGATAACGCTCCGGATCGGCTCTTCCAGGCCGACCGGCTGGTTTACGGGTTTTTCAACGACGACGGCCTGCCCGATATCTTCTTCACCAACGGCAACGGGCTGAACCCGGACAACCTGGGACCCTATGAGCTCTATCTGAACAGGACAGAAACCGATAACGAGTATGTCATCCTCAAGCTGCGAGGAACGACGTCGAACAGGGACGCGATCGGGGCCGAGGTCGAGCTCTATTCAGGAGAGGGGAAGTTTCTGGGGTACCGGCAGGTGGGCCTGGGCTTCAACCGCGACCAGTCCACGATCAAGGTCCATTTCGGGCTGGGGCATGCCGGCGCGGGCAAACTCAGGGCGAGGATCCGATGGCCCGGCACGTCCAAGTGGGATGAGCGCGAGGTCGAAAAGAACCGGACGAACGAGATCGTTCAATAGCGATCAGAGCCAGCTTTTCTCGATCTCCTCGAGCGTCTTGCCCTTGGTCTCGGGCAAAGCCCTCAGGATGAAAATAAACGACAGGACGCAGATGACGGCGTAGATCCAGAACGTATAAGCCTCGCTCAGGTTATCGGCCATAATGGGGAATGTCAGGGAGACGACGAAGTCCGCCGCCCAGAGAAAAACGATGCAGATCGACATCGCGCTTCCTCTGACCCGCGTCGGGAATATCTCGGCGATAACCACCCAGACGATGGGGCCCATGGCCATGGCAAAGAAGGCGATATAGAGCAGGACCAACCCCAGAACCCACGGCCCGGCGAACATCTTGAAATAGAAGGCTCCGCCGAGAAGTCCAAAAGAGACTCCCATCCCCAACGAGGCGATAAGAAGCAAGGGTTTGCGGCCCAGCTTGTCCACAAAAAAGATGGCCACCAGAGTCAGCAGGACGTTTACCGCGCCGACAATGGTCGATTGCATCAAGGCGGATACGCGCCCGAGGCCCGCCTGCTCGAAGATGCGGGGGGCGTAGTAGATCACCGTGTTGATGCCCGTGATCTGCTGGAAGACGGCCAGGACGACACCCAGGACCAAGGCTTTTCGGAAGCCGGGCCGAAAGAGCTCCATGAGCGAGCCGGTCTCGAGGGCGAGTGCCTCACGGATCTCCCGCGCTTCGGCTTGCGCGGCCTCGAGCCCGTTGACCCGGGCCAGGACGCTCACGGCCTCCTCGTCGCGGCCCTGTTTGACCAGCCATCTCGGGCTCTCGGGGACGATGAAGAGCAAAGCAAAGAAGATCGCAGCGGGAAAGGCCATGATCCCGAACATCCAGCGCCAGTTTGATGGGCCGATGCCGGCCAGGGCCCAGCCGACAAGATACGAGATCAAAATGCCGATGACGATCGTCATCTGGTTGAGGGAAACCATGCCGCCCCGGATCCGCGCCGGCGAGATCTCCGATATATAGAGCGGCGATAGGATCGAGGCCGCGCCCACGCCCAGGCCGCCGATGAGCCTGGCGATCACGAAGACGGTCAGGGTATGGCAGAGCGCCGCTCCGACGGCGGACACCCCGAAAAAGACCGCCGAGAGAAGAAGAAGGCGCCGGCGGCCGAGCCGGTCCGAGAGCGCGCCGGCAAAAGCCGCGCCGAATATGCAGCCCACGAGAAGGATGCTTACCGCGAATCCTTCCTGGAACGAGTTGAGGCTGAAGTAGCCTTTCAGGAAGCGCATGCCCCCGGCGATGACCGCCGTATCGAACCCGAACAGCAATCCGCCCAAGGCGGCGACGAATGTCACGAACAGCACATAGGTGCGGGCTTTGGGCATGAGACTATCCCCTCGCCTTTCTCATCCCGAAGTTTTTGGTCAAGGCCGGCTCACGTCCCGCCGTTGAACTCACCCAATGCGTCGAACAGGAACACGATGTTCTCCTCTGGGGTATCAGCCGGAACCACGCTCCGGGTCCCGGCTTGTCAGCTCGCCCTCCTCGCCTTCATCTCAGAAAATTCTGGTAGGGAGCCAGGGGAAGTTTCGCCCCGCCGTTCCAACGGCCGATGGCAAAGAAACCCCCCTTGTCGGGCACGAGCTTCAAAGCCTGGTAGCGAATGAACCCGAAATCCGATTGAGGCTCGAGCAGGCACGGAATGAGGTTCGCTCCGGGCTGATCGCAAGCCACGAAGAAATCTCCCTTTCTGACCACGGCCGTTATGCCCTGCTCCTCAAGGCTCAGGGACTCGGGCGGCAGATAATCATACTTGGCCGCGACGACGTCACGGACTTTATAGATCTCCTCGACGACAGTAGCATCCCCGGTGAAGGTCTGAACCTCGATCCCGTGACGGAGCAGTATCTCCACGACGTCCGGCCAGCCCGCCGGGATGATGTATCCCTGCGGTCTCTCGACGCTCAACTTGGGCTCGACCATCGGGAACCAGTTCTTGACGGTCTCCGTGACGACCTTGATCCGGCTCGGCCAGGGATAATCCGCCATATCTTCTTCGGTCACGGCCTCGCCAGCCTTCTTATCGGCTTTGAGGACGCCGACAATGGTGCTGTCCGCGTTCTCGAACCTCTTCAGAATGAGCTCCGGCTGTTTCGGGTCGCGGGCATAATCCATCTTGAGATGGACGGGGTATTCCGGGCCGGCCCGACGGGCCTTATCGAGAAGCGATTTCCTGCTTTCGCGGACGATCGAATTGACCTCAGCCGCGTTCCGAGTCACGAATTCAAGGAGGCTCCGGATTCCGGCCGCCTGCCAGCCCGTGCGCTCGGCCAGAGTCTTCAAGTCTTGGCGCGAGGCACATTCCTGGATGAACGACAGTGAATCATAAATGCCCAGGCTGTTCCGGCCGTCATTGATATCCGAAGTGGAATAGCGCATCATCATCTGCCTGTTGCGGAGGTCCTCCTCGCGAATGGCCGCGCCGGCCGAGGTGTTGATGCCCATCTCTTCCGTGACCAGGTATTCATGAAAAGCGATCTTGATCTTGGCCAGGGACCGCTCAACATCGGCCAGGATCCGGTTTCGGGCATACTCCTGGAGCCGAGGGTCGATATTGGCGTTGGAGACGCAGCCGATCGAAACCCGGTAATAATTGTCCCCCCTCTCGTGCGCATCGAGCGTCACTTCGGGCATCCATTCCCGAAAGACCCGATGGATGGCTGCCGTCTCCTCGCTCTCGAGCTTGACGTGGTCCCGGTTCAGGTCGAGGTCCTGCTCGTTCGTCCGACGGTCGAAAAAATTGCCGTAGGGATTGGCCTGGGGAATAATGAGAATCGTGGCCTTTTTAAGCAGCGGTTTGAGCTCGCCCAGGGAGATGTCGCGGATGAGAGTCAGGGCCGCTTCCTTGGCCGATTGCTCGTTCCCGTGTTGGGAGGCGATAATGAGAACCGTGGGCTTTTCGAGATTTCGCTGGTCGGGACGGCTTATCCCTTCCTCGCTGAGCACGCACAGGTAGAGGTCGCGGCCGGGGTATTCCCGCGCGTCCTTGGTTCGGCCGATGACCCTGACCTTGGCTTCAGGCGCGACGGCGGCGACCCTGCTCAGAAAACGCGCGACGGCCTCGTGCTGGGTGTATTGGCTGTAATTCGATTCTTCGCCCGGAGTTGGCAGGATCGAAGCCGCCTCGATCGCAGCCGCCAAAAGCACCACGCCGGCTCCGATCAGGAGCGACTGCCCAAACGATATCTTCGTGTGGTTCATTCCGTACTCCTCCTCTGCTGATGTCCCCCCTCGGGCCTCCGCCTATCTGCTGAATGTGAAATAATCATAAACATAACGAGCCACCTGGCTGATGATCTTTTCAATGTCCGGAGTCTCGAGCGTGAAATCCTTGCACAGGACGGTCAGGGCCACATGGCCGATCCCGTCCGGAAGGACGATGATGCCGACGTCATTGGCCGTCCCGTCGATCGTCCCAGTCTTATGGGCCACGGCCGCCGCGGGCGGAAGCAGGCCTTTGATGCGCGCCGTCCCGGTCTGGCAGGCGAACATGATGCTCAAGGCTAGGTCGCAACTCTCCGGGTCGAGGATCTCCTTCTTGAAGAGCTTCTCGAGGATGGCGTTCATGGCCCGGGGCGTGCTCTGGTCCTCGGGATTCCGGCTGAAGCCCCGCCGGATCTCGTCGAGCCTGCCCGGTTGGGCCGCCTCGGCCTGGCTCACCGCGGCATCGATCTCAGCCGCGCTCTTGTTCTTGTAGGCATGAGGATCGAGGCCCAGGGTGTCGAGGATGAGCTCCTGGCACGACCGGTTGACGCTGATCCCCTGAATGCCGTAATCGCGCAGTCGCTTGTTGACGTTTTCCGCGCCGACCTTGGCCAGGAGGATGTCCGCCGCCGAATTGTCGCTGATCATCATCATCAGGTTCATGACGTTCCGGACGGAAAGCTTGATGCCCGGCGCCGTGAGAGACGAAAGCATTCCGCTGCCCAGGTGCTGGTCTGCGGGCATGACCCCGATCTCATCATCGAGCTTGAACTTCCCTTCCTTGACCTGGGCCAGGACCTCGACGAGAATGGGGAGCTTGAAGGTCGAGGCCATAGGAAAGGTCACATCACCGTTGATAGAGAGCTCCTCTCCCGTCTCGAGGCACTTGGCGGCCACTCCCACTTTTCCAATCTTGTCCACGCAGGCCGCTTCGATATGCTTCCGGAGCTGGTCGATCCGCCCGGCGCCGGCGGCCGGGCCGGCCAGGCTCGAGAACGCCAGGGACATTACAAGGACGATCACTAAAGCTCTCAATCGTTCGGTTCTCATCTCTGCTTCCTTTCGCACCGTCATTTAGCCGCGGCCTCGGCGGGAGGCGGAACGAGCTTAAGGGTGACGTCCTTCTCCTGACCGGCGCGGAGGGTGTGGAACGCAATTTCCTGGTCATAGAAGAACTTTGCCAGGTAGATCCGCAGAGCATTGATATCGCCGTAGGGCTTGCCGTCGACGCTCAGGATGATATCTCCCTTGTCGAAATCCGCGGCCGCCGCGGCACCGTCCATGGGCTTCCTTTCCACGACCAGGTTGTCGAGCCCGCTGACTTTCTTCAAAGCCAGGCCGATCTCAGGGTATGCGAGCCGTTTCTCCTCCGGGATGCCCCAGATGAAGTCGGCCAGGGACCGCGAGACCTTGAGGCTCTTCTTATCGGCGGGCACGGCCACACAGACGATGGTTTTCGAGGGTTCCTGATCCTTCTCGAACACCCGAAGGTTTATGCCCAGGTTATAAAGAAGATGGCCCGAGCCGGCCAGGACCACCACTCGCTTGTTCTCGACGTCGGCGGCCCGCCGGGCGTTCTGGGCCATGACCTCATCCCAGGCCACCTGCGATCGATAGAGCCCCTCGAAAACCACGTCCAGGCCCATGCCCTTCATCTGGGGAGGAAGCTCCGTGCTCTCGAAAACAGTCCGGATGAGCTTCCGATGATCTTGATTCGTCAGGTCGAGCGGAGGGACGAGTTTTTTTTGATCGTCGGACAGGGCGTCCCAACCTGCCATCCGGATCCTGGTGATGATCTCCCGGGAAACATTCAGTCCGTGCATCGGAATTCTCATGGACTTTGCGTAATCAAAGATCTTCTCGTAATAGCCGAAATTGAAATTCCAGTTGACGTACCACTGCCCGGCGGACAGGAATTCCTCGTCCGTGAGAAGGCCCAAGCTCCACTTGTTGAGCGGCTCCTCGAAGGTCACGGGATACATCTCGAGGCCAATGGCGACATTCCGGTCCTTTTCGTAAAGGGCCTTGATGATAGAAAACTGGATGTCATGGATAGGCAGGCTGTTGTGATTTTCGCCGATATAGACAAAGCGGCAGGCGGCGAGTTCCTGGACCATTTGGGCCAAGGACATGGGCTTGCCGGTTTGGGCGGAGTAGATCTGCCCGGACGCGATGTCCAGCGTGCTGTTCTTGAAACGCTTGTCGCCGATGCTCAGCGTCAGGGACTTATCGTCCTTGGGTTGGGCGGAGAGCAGTCCGCCCCAGGAGAACACCAGGATGCTCAGAACCGCGAGGGTGAGAATTTTCTTTTTCATGGCCACGCTCCGATAACAATGTCCCCGTATGATATCCCCGGTTTTTCTCTCAAGTCAAACGTGATACGGCCAGGACTCGCCCTGCGTACGAGACGCCGCAAGCCCCTGGAAGCCCGGACCCGTGAGAGGAAAGATGTTAAAGGCGCCGAACCGAGTCGCGCTGAGCCGTGAGCCTGATAAGACTTCCGCCTCAGATGGCCATCCGAAGGTTGACCGACCACTCCGCCGTCGCCGCGGGCTGGTAAGAGTTGCCGTCTGGGTCGGGCTCCGTGAAGCCGTAGTATTCGACGCCGAAGATGTTCCGGCCGGAGAGCATGAGCTCCAGGGGCACCCCGCCCAGTCCTAACTTGTAGGAAAGCCGGACATGGACCAGGGCGTAGGGGTCCGTGCGTCCATAGAAAACGCCCGGGAATTGGACCGGGTCGAACTCGTACACCCTGTTGGTCGAGTCGATGTACCAGGCGCTCACGTACTCCAGAGCGGCTCCGGCGGTCAGGGCCCGCGTCACCCGATATTGAGCATCGAGATAAAGCTGATGCTGGGGCGAGTTGGGCAGCCACGTACCCTTATAGACGGCGTTCGCATCGAGGGTTTGGACGGTATCGTATTTGAAATGACTGTAGGTGTAGGCCAGGCGCAGGGCAAGGGGCTCGACGGGGAACCAAGCCAGGGATGCTTCGAGTCCATAGCGATCGGTCGAGCCGACGTTGCCGTAGAACGTCTCGAGCGGACGCGACGTGACCCGGAAGCGGCCGAAGTCGTCGTCCGTGGCCAGATGGAAGAGGGCGATATCATAGGTAAACGAAATGCCCAGCATGCCCCGGGCGCCGATCTCTTCGCCGCTCGAGGTGGCCGGCTTGAGGTCTTTATTGAAACCGCCGAACGCATTGGGATTGTTGGCCAGCTCTTCGGTCCCGGGCGGAAGGAAGCCCGTGCCCCAGCTCGCGTACAGCCCGAAATCAGGAAGAGGGTTCCAGGTCAGGCCGAGCCGGCCCGTGGCCTTCTTATACGAATCGTTCCCCGAGAGCGTGCCGATGTGATCGTCGAGCTTGGCGGTGACGTCATCATAGCGCAGGCTGAGGGACGCACCCCACTGAGGACCGAGCTCGACACGATCCAGGACGAAGACGCCCGCTCCGGTCTGGTTCATGGTCTGATTGGAAAGGACCTCGGGTCCTTCGACCGCCTTGCCGAGGTTGGGGTGCTTGAGCTCGTCGATCGCCTGCCAGCCGAAGTCGGTGCCGATGCTCAAGTGGTTCTTGAGCCAGCCGGCCCCGGCGTTATGATTGAGCTGGACCGAGACACCCGGCGTGTCGTAGTCGCGATGGATGAGCGAGGAAGGCACGGACTCCGTATACTTTGTATGTCGGTAGAAGGCGGTCAGGGCCAGGTCAAGGTTGTCGGCCAAGCTGACCAGGCCGGTCAGGCCGCCGGTGAAACGTCCCGTCCTCTGGTATTCGTCGTAGGTGATGGAGTCCGGGTTGGCGATCTTGCGGAGGGCCGAGGGGTTGGCGCTAAACCAGCCCAGGTTAAGCCCCTCAGCGTTGCCGTTGTAGAAATCCGTGTAACCCAGGATGGCCGTCAGCTTGATCGAGGGCGACGCGTTGATATGGAACTTGCCGTAGAAATTGTCGGCCCAGAAATTGGTGTGGTCGCGATAGCCGTCGCTCGAAGTATACGACCCGGCGACGCGGTAATTCACCGCGCCCGTGGTCCCGCCCACCTGGGCCAGCCCCTTGTAGAAACCATAGGAGCCGCCGGCGAGATAAGCGTTCGCCCCGATCGGCGTCGCGCCTCCATCCTCGGTCAAGATGTTGATGATCCCGCCCGAGGAGCCGCTGCCGTAGAAGGCCGCCGCAGGACCGCGCAGAACCTCTAGCCGATGGACCGTGGCCCAGTCGACATCGAAGAAATCCGAGACGAACCCTGAGGGGTCGTTCAGGGGAATGCCGTCGACGAGCGTCTTGATGCCGCGCGTGCCGCGTTCGGTCAGGATTCCCTGGCCGCGGATAGAGAGATGGACCCTCTCCCCGTCGGCCTGGTTATCAACTTTTACGCCGGGGACGAGCTTCAGGGCTTCATCGATGGCGATCGACCGGGGCATCGTCCGCAGGACCTGCGTTTCGACTACGCTGGTCGCGGCCGGATTTTCTTTGAGAGGGATCTCAATCCGGGGAGCGGTCACAACCACCTCGAAGCTCTGGACCTGGTCTCCGGCTTTGGCCTCGGCTTGAGGCTTCTTTTCGTTTTCTGCAGGAGAGCTCTGGGGCTGTTGGCCGGACGTTGTTTCCGAGGAGACACGCTCGGGCTTATCTTCGGGATTTCCGCCTCGCTCCGACATCCCGGCGGATGCGAGCGCAACCTGGAGCAGGACGAAGAGCAGAAGAGAAAAGAGGATGGTCGCCTTTTTCATTTCCAAAGCCTCCTTATGAACGTCAAAGAATGATCCTTGGATCAGTGCCAGCTTCTTTTTAAGACAAGACGATACTCTAGACCCGCTGAAGCCCGATTGTCAAATCGCCGGCGACGGGAGCAGCTCATTCTTCCCTCGCCGGTGGCCAAATGCCCGCCCTTTCGGCTATAATGCGGGACAATCCCAAGGAATACGGCAGGATAGAAAGGCATCGATCATGGACGCACAGCAGGACGCGAAATCCGAGAATCGGAAGACCATCCGAATCTTTGCCCTCGCCTCATTCTTTAATGATATGGGCTCGGACATGATCTATCCCGTCTGGCCCATCTTCCTGACGACTGTCCTCAAGGCCAACATGGCCGCCCTCGGGTTCATCGACGGCCTGGGCGACGCGCTCGTCTCCCTCTCCCAGGCCGCGGCCGGCTACATCTCGGACCGCATCAGGAAGCGCAAGGTCTTCATCTGGATCGGCTACCTGTGCGGAGGCGTCTCCCGGCTGGGATACTCGGCGTCCAGGGTCTGGCAGCAGGTCATTCCTTTCCGGGTCCTCGACCGCGCGGGCAAGATGCGGGGCGCGCCGCGTGACGCTCTCGTCGCGGATGTCTCGATCAACTCCAACCGCGGACGGAACTTCGGACTCCTGCGGGCCATGGACAATCTGGGGGCGACGACCGGGATCCTGGCCTGCCTGGCTCTGGTCAACATCCTGGGCTACCGGACGCTCTTCGCCATAGCCGCCATACCCTCGCTCATCAGCGTTTTGCTCATTCTGACGCTGGTCAAGGACCGGCCGGCCGCGGCGACGAGGATCTTCAAAGGGCTGTCCCTCAAGGATTTCGACCGGAACTTTCGCCTCTACTTCTTGCTCAACGGGTTGTTCGCCCTGGGGGCCTTCAGCTATTCCTTCCTCTTGATCGTGGTCCAGAGAACCTGGGTGGGGTTCAAGGTCGTCGGGATCACCATGACCGGGATCAGGACCATCCCCCTTCTCTATCTGTTGTTCACCGTAGTCGCCGCGCTCATGTCTTTGCCCTTCGGCAAGCTCTCGGACCGCATCGGCCGCAAGAAAGTCCTCTTCATGTCCTTTGGGTTTTGGGCGGCGGTGTGCCTGGGAGTCCTGGTTTCGCGGAGCGATGAACTGATCGTCTTGGTCTTTATTCTTTACGGACTCCACAAGGCCGCCCTGGAACCCGTGCAAAGGACGATGGTCAGCGAGCTGGCCCCGCCGGCCCTGCGGGCTTCGAGTCTGGGCGGATTCCAGATGGTCGTCGGCCTGTGCGCCTTGCCGGCATCGGTGACCGCCGGACTCTTGTGGGACAGGGTCGGGTTGCTCGCCCCGTTCATGCTGTCCCTGGGCTTGACGGCTGTGTCTGTCGGGCTCCTGCTTTTCGTCAAGGAAAAAATGCCCTCAGAAAACCGCTAAGATTCCCTCGCTTCCTCTTTGCCCTTGGGCGATCCATTCATCAAGGACGGCGCACAAAATAGATTAGGCATCGAGAACGGATGGGGGAAGCCCGAAGCGGGGGCCCCTACCTGCAGTTCGCTCCGCCCTCCTCCTTCGGAAGCATTTCCCTCCGCCCGCCATGCTGCAAGGCGAGGGTTCAAACTACCTGTTCAAAATGAATGGGGAGCAAGGGTGGGGGCCCCCCGTCCGGCCGGAGCAGCCGACACGCAGCTTAAAATAGATCAGGCATGGAGGACGGATGGGGGAAGCCCGAAGCGGGGGCCCCATTCATTAAGATAAATGAAATCTGGAAATGCTTCCGCTATTCTTCTTCCGGGCGGACGCGGCCTTCCTTGACCGACTCGCTGATGATCTTCTGCTGGAGGTGGGACGGCACTTCGTCGTAATGCGAGAACTCCATGATGAACGACCCCCGGCCGCCGGTGATCGAGGTCAGGGTCGGCTCGAAGTCGAGCATTTCGGACATAGGGACCTGGGCTTTGAGGATGCGCATGTTGCCCTTGGATTCCATGCCCTGCACCCGGCCGCGCCGGCCATTGAGGTTGCCCATGATGTCCCCCATGTAGGCCTCGGGCGTGTAGATCTCGACGTTCATGATGGGCTCGAGGATGGTGGGCTTGGCCTCCTTCATGGCCAGCTTGAAGGCTTTGGAGGCCGCAATCTTGAAGGCGATGTCCGAGGAATCGACTTCGTGATAGCTGCCGTCGTAAAGGATGACCTTGAAATCCACGGCGGGATATCCGGCCAGGATGCCCTTCTTGCGGGCCTCCTGGATCCCTTTTTCGACCGATGGGATGAAGTTCCGCGGGATGGACCCGCCGAAGATCTTGTCCTCGAACTCGAAGTCCTTGCCCCGCGGCAGGGGTTCCATCTTGATCCAGATGTCGCCGAACTGGCCGCGGCCGCCGGTCTGTTTCTTGTGCCGACCCTGGACGTCAGACTTACCCTTGATCGTCTCCTTGTAGGAGATCTTGGGCGGTTTGAGCTCGACGTCGACGTTGTAGCGCTTTTTCAGCTTGTCGGTGATGATCTTGACGTGAAGCTCGCCGCTGCCGGAAATGAGGAGCTGGCTCGTGTCCGGGTCGCGCTCGAAGCGGACCGTGGGGTCTTCCTCGAGGATGCGATGCGAGGCCACGGAGATGCGGTCCTCGTCGGCCCGGGTCTTGGGCTCGATGGCGAAGGATATCGACGGCTCGGGGAAAGGAATGGGAGGGAACTCGATCCCGGCCCCCTTGGCACACAGGGTGTCGCCCGTGGACGTGACCTTGAGCTTGGCCGTGGCCACGATGTCGCCGGCCTTGGCCTGCCCGGCCGTTGTCTGCTCCTTGCCTTGAAGGTAAAACAGGCCGACCAGCTTTTCGTCGGCTTCCTTGTTGGTGTTGGCCACCGTGGCGTCGGGGTTGACCCTGCCCGAAAAGACCCGCATGAGAGTGATCCGGCCGGTGTAGGGGTCGGAGATCGTCTTGAAAACGAGGGCGGTGAAGGGCTCGTCGGTCGAAGGCTTGATCACGCCCTCCTGTCCCTTGACCTTGGCCTTGATGTCGGTCCGGTCCGCAGGTGAAGGGAGGCAGGCGATGAGCCCGTCGAGGAGCGGCTGACAGCCGATGTTCTGGGCGGCGGAGCAAACAAAGACAGGGTAGATCTGGCGAGCGGCGACGCTCTTTTTCAACCCCGTGGCCAGCTCTTCGGCCGTCAGGCTTCCCTTCTCGAAGAACTTCTCCATGAGCTTCTCATCGCTCTCGGCCACCATCTCCATCATGGCCTCGCGGGCCTTGTCCGCTTCGGCCTTCAGGTTGGCCGGGACTTCGCCCTCTTTGAATTTTCCGCTCTCGTCCTTCTCGAAAACAAAGGCCTTGCCCTGGATGAGGTCGTACACGCCGGAGAAATTCTTCTCCTCGCCGAGGGGAAGCTGGAGGGCGACGGCCTGACGGCCGAACGATTCGCGAATGATGTCCAGCGTGCCCTTGAAATTCGCGTTGTCCCGGTCGAGCTTGTTGATGACGAAGACCCGGGGCATATGGAGTTCCTCGATCATCTCCCAAACCTTTTCCGTGCCGACCTCGACCCCGGCCACGGCATCGACCAGGACCACGGCCGCGTCGACTCCCCGCAGGCTGGCCCGGGTGTCCCAGAGGAAGTTGCTGTAGCCGGGCGTATCCACGAGGTTGATCTTGTGGTCTTTCCATTCCAGGAAACAGACGGCCGAGCTGATCGAGATCTTGCGGTCGATCTCCTCGGGTTCGTAGTCGGTGACGGTGTTCCCTTTTTCGACCTTGGTCAGACGGTTGATCGCGCCCGCGTCGAAAAGCAGGGCTGAGGTCAGGGACGTTTTTCCCGAGGAGCCGTGCCCGATCAGGGCCACGTTCCGGATGCTGGCGGGAGCATAGTCTTTCATCTAAAGCCTCCTCCGGACTTGTTGTTTTTTGGAAGAAAACAGAAAGCCTGCTTTAAGCCAAAAACAATGGGCTATTATCTTACAAAAAATCCCTGCCCCGCTCAAGCGATTCGAGCCGGAAAATAACTTGCCGCCCGGGCTCCGTCTCGGCTCCCAAAACTTGCGGGAATCCGCGTTTTTAGCAGAGTCGGGTTTTCCCCTCGTTGATTCCTCCCCGGATAGGCCTGGAAACATGCCGAGGCTCAACCCGGGTCGTTATGATCAGGACCCGCAATGGAACAATATCGGCCGGCCGTGTATCATATCGGCCATGGGAAACGAAACTGATTCGCGGGCCTACCGCTTGCTCAAATGGACTTGGCTCCTTTGCCAATCCATGATCCTGCCCCTCTCGGCTCTCTATCTCTTCTCGCCGATGTCCAACCCCATGATCATGCCCTTTTCAAGGATAGCCCTCTACCTCCTGGGAGCGGCCTTCCTCGTCCTGTGGATCATGGCCCAATCGCTCCTGTCCATGTTCCGGTTTCCGCTCAACACGGCCTCCGCCTTTCGCCTGGTCTCGGGTCAGTTCCTCCAGTTCATCGTGATCGTGCTCGCCGGGAATTCCCTGGCGTTCGCCTTTTACCTTTCCTTCTTCACGTCCATGACAGCCGTCGTGGCCCTGGCCCTCATCGCTTCCGGCTGGAGACTGCTGGCCCGGCCCTTTCGCTGGTTTCGGGCCATGCTTTTTTTCATCCTGGCCGGCCTCTCGTTCTGCTTCATGGGGATGTTTCTGGGGCCGCTGCTCTCCGGGTTTTCGGAGCTCCTGTTCGGACAGACGGCCCTGGACATAGCGGCCGCAGCGGCCAACATCGGCTTTACGGTCCGCATTCTTTACGGCTTTTCAATCTTTGCCCGGCCGGGCACGATGGATGCTTTGTATGACCGGGAATGGCAGCGCTGGGCGCCGGCCACCTTCATCATGCTCACCCTGTCGGTGATCATTGCGGTGACGATCGGCGGCGTGCGCGGCATGTGACCGAACGGTCCGCGACTTCCGCGTCAGACCGTTGGACGCCGGCTCCTGGGCTCTATCCTACCCGGCCGCAAGCCGGCCCTCCGCACACAAGAGGACATCAGCCAGCTCAAGCATGCGGCGATTGGGCCTCGCCTGAGGATGGCTCCGGCGGATTAGCATGACGGCCTCATGCTCGCGACCCGGCCCGAGCACCACAGCCATCACGATCATCGCCGCCGCCGATGACCGGCTGATACCCGCTTGGCAGTGGACGAGGAGCCGCCCCCGGGAAAAATCCACGCTGCGGGCAAAATGAACCAATTTTTCAATCTCTTCAAGCGAAGGGCCGCCCTCGGCCTGGGTTGCCGCGTCTTCAAACAGCAGTCGGATTCGATGGTCAATGTTCCGAAAGCCGGCCGGCTCCCATTCTTCGGGAGCGCCGATGGAGACGAGATGGGCGAACTCCGCGCGTTTGCGCGGCGAGCAGAGGATCTTTCCGGCGGCCGAGCGGTCCGCAACGACAATGGCGTCCTCTGGAACCAGGCTCATATCACTCTGAAAATCGTTTCGAATCGAATCATGAATACGTTCAATACCTCGCCCGCTTTCCTATATTAATACAAATAGGACAGCTGTTCGGATAAAGCAACAAAGTGGGCATTTTTGCCCACAATATCGGTTGGGCTTGTCATCAGTAGTGCTTCTCTATGCCGCCGAACCCGAATATCTTGTTTTTCTCCGTCATCCGGATGAAGTGCCTCAAGCGCTTTTGAAACTCCAGGGGTCTGTTTCGAGCTCCCTCTATGAAGCCCAGGCGAATCCGTATGTAGGGTCGGGAGAATCCTTGGAAGTTCTTCCAAGCAGGCTTGTTGTCCTTGACGGCTTTGAGGATATCCGGCGGAATCCTGAAAGCCTCCGGCGCAAGATCGCCCAGGGTTGCCCGCACTTCCTTCACGACCTTCCCCGTCTTGATAAGCTCTCTGAGCCTTTCCTGATTAGCCTGCGAGTATGGGCTCTTGGGGTTCCTCAAAGAAAACCTTTGGGCATACCTCTCCTCATCAATACTCCTGACAGTGCTATCGATCCAACCGAAGCACAGCGCTTCCTCAACCGCGTCATCGTAGGAGATGCGCGGCTTCCCTGTTCTCTTCCTGTAATAAACGAGCCAGGCCTCTTTATCGGTTTTATAGTGCTTCCTCAGCCAGGCGCGCCATTCCCGGCGATAGGTGAAGGACAATAATTTGGCTGTATCCAAGTCCCGTTTCATAACGCGCCGTTGGACTTTCACCTTTGGCGGGCCTTATCACGAGCTTCGTCCATGATCATTATTGACTCAACCGCTTGTCCCTAAAGCTCTATTCCTTCATATGTCAGAGACGTGACTCGCGCGCCTCGAGCAAAGCCTTTTGCAGATGTATCTCCGGTGGCAGCACGGTTTTCAAGAAGAAGCGTGAAATGGTGAAAAGCGCCCATTCCCGTCTCCTCGGAGGTGAACGTCACCCATAAGTCGTAGCGGCGATGCTTGGGATCCTGATGGTCGGAAATATCCTGGTAATTGAGCAGCTTCATGAGCGGCCCCTTGTCCGTGCCCAAAATCTCATCCACTTGGGTTGTTTCATAATTGAACAAATTGCGCACGGGCACATTCGCCGGCTGTTCGCCGAGAGCTTTAAAAAACATCTCGCCCGTTAGAACTTTGCGCTCAAAAAGGACACCTATTTCATCGAGAGTCTGCTGGTAGAATCGACGAGATTCCTCGGGAGAGCCGCCTGTCAGTAGCCATGGAAACTCAGCGGCCAGGTATACGCGCACGCGATCCGCCTGATAAACGGTATAGTCAGGCCCGCGGACAACGATGGGAGCCTGAACGCACGAAACCAGCAACAGCAAAAGCCCGACGGCCATCAAGCGGCTCGGGCGGCTCGTCGTTCTGTCGAACATGGAATGCTCCGTGCGCATTCACCTCCTTTTGCCGGATCAGGTGCCGGCGAACTATCAAGACCCGGCCGGCCCCTTGGTGGAGGCCGAACTTGAAGAGGCCTTAGTCTGGAGCTATTTCCTGGTCATTATGACGCGGGCGAACGGCGTCATCACGCCTTTCTGCTCCTCGTCCATCCGCCATTCCCAGATGTCGGCCTTCCGGTCGTAGGCGAAGGTCGTATGGAAGGAGCCTCCATCTTCCTGGGTAAACACGAACGGGATCTTATCCCCGCCGCGCTTGGCGCGGCCGATGGCCTGGGCTGAGATGCCTCCACCACCGGTTGTGTCGAGCCACAAGCATGCATACGCGCCCGAGGGTTGATCCCGGCCGATGAAAACGATCGCCTCATACGCCGGCTGTCCTTTGGGGTCCTTCTCGCGCGACACTTCATGAAAACGAAGGTATTGATGGCCCAGCACCCATTCCGCGACGACTTCGTGCACAGTCTGTTGCTTATCGATCGTTCCCTTAAGAACCCACGTTCCGATGAAGTGGTCGAGCAAGGGGTCGGTGAATGTGGGCAGTTGGGCGAAAACTCCAACGGCCATGATAAGGGTCAGCGTGAGGGATGATAGAATGATTCTCAAGCGGGCTCGCATCTTCATTCTCCTTTCGTTGGAAGCATCCTATTCAATTCCTCGGGCAACGGAACGACAAACTCCATCGGCTTGCCCGTCACCGGATGGGAAAACGAGAGCTTCCACGCGTGGAGGAACATTCGCGGGAATTCCTTCTTGGGCCGGCGGTGTCCGTAGCGGTTGTCGCCGACGATCGGGTGACCAGCGGCCGCCAGATGGACGCGGATCTGATGCGTCCTTCCGGTGACGGGCCTAAGCTCGAGCAGGGAAAAATCCTTAAAAACCTGCTTGACGGTGTAGGCGGTCTGGGCCTGACGCGGCTTTCGGCCCCTCGTCGAAAAGCGCTGCCCGTGCTTCATGTGCCGACCGATGGCCCAGGTGAACTCTCCCTCATTCTTGCTCAGGCGGCCCCAGACGAGCCCTAAATAGGTCTTATGGATGTCCCTCTTCTTAAAAAGCTTGAGAAGGGACTCGTAGGCCTCTCGGCTGCGCGCCGCGATCATGACCCCCGAAGTCTCCTTATCCAGCCTGTGGACGATGCCCGGCCGGTTCTCGGGCCCGATCCCGGCCAGCTCCGGGAAGCGAAACAGAAGCGCGTTGACCAGCGTCCCGGCCGCTTGGCCCGCGCCCGGATGGACGACCAGTCCCGAAGGCTTGTTGATGACGATGATATGCTCGTCCGAGAACAGGATATCCACAGGCATGTCCTGGCCGGTGACGCCCTGAGCCGGCTCCGGCGCTTGAAATGAGATCGCGATGCGGTCGCCCGCACGGAGCTTATAGGACGGCTTCCTTCCCTCGCCGTTCACCGTGACCGTGTTCTTGTCGATGAACCGTTGGACCTGGGCCCGGGCGAGCTCGGGGACCTTTTTCGAAAGGAAGACATCCAGCCGCTGGTTCTCCCCGTCGTTCCGGGTTGCTAGGAATTCCTTCTCAGGCGACATTCCGTTTGAGTTTCTTGAGGATACTGAACAAGACGAAGCCCCCGGCCAAGCCCAGGATGCAGAAGACCTGCGGATAGGAGAGGCTCTGGAGCGGCGAACTGCCCTGAATGAGGTAGGCCTTGGCCGGATGATCGCCCCGGAAGTACTCGGTGAAGAAGCGGATGACGGAGTAGTTCATGATGTAGAAGGAAAGGACCTGGCCGTCGAACCTTTTCTTGCGGAGGATGATGAACAGGACGACGAAATTCAGGAAGTTGAGGGCGGCCTCGTAGAGCTGGACGGGATGTCTCTCCACCCCGAGCGGGATCCCGGTCAGATCGTGGGAATAGGGGTTGGTGAAGATGACGCCCCAGGGCAGTTTGCAGGCGCTCCCGTAGCAGCAGCCGGCCATGAAGCACCCGATCCGGCCGAAGCCGTGACCCAGGGCCAGGGCCGGACCGGCGAGATCGGCCGTTTTCCAGGTCGGGATCTTGTGCTTATGGAAATACCAGAAGGCGAACGCCGCGCCGAAGGCCAACCCTCCCTGGAAGACGCCCCCCGAGCGGGCCAGGCTGAACAGTTCTTTGGGCGACGAGGTGTAGTAACTGAAATTGCCCAAGAGTAGGATGAGCTTGGCTCCGACGATGCTGACAATGAGGATGTAGAAAGCTGCGTCGAGGAGCTGGGGCGCGTCGAGCTCCTGTTTTTTCGCCTGGACGTAGAGGAACCAGAGGCCCATGGCCACGCCCAGGGCCATCATGAACCCGTAGGCATGAATGACGAGCGGCCCGAGCTTGATCAGGATGGGGTGCATGGCTTTCTCCTAAAAAAAAGCGTCGCCAGAAGAAGGACGGCGCCGATGCTGATGCAGGAATCCGCCACGTTGAAGAACGGCCAGTGCCATGACTTGATATGGAGGTCTATGAAGTCCGTGACCGAGCCCTTGAGGAACCGGTCGGCCAGGTTGCCCAGGGCTCCGGACATGATCAGAGTCAGCCCGGTCAGGGTCAGCTTCTCCGCTGCGGACGTTGCGACGAAATAATAAACCACGCAGGCCAAGGCGATGAGGGAGCCGGAGGTGATGAGGATGAGCTTGAGAGAAGAGGACGCGCCGCCGTCGAAGAAGCCGAAGATCGCTCCCTTGTTCCTGATGTAGGTCAGGTTGGCAAAGCCGGGGATGACGGTCACACTGCTGAGGTAGAGCATCTTGGCCTGAACGAGGGCCTTGGTGATCTGGTCCAGGATGATGCACGCGGCCAGGAGGCCGACATAGGGTATCTTTCTTTTCATCGGCCGAGCTCCTTGACCACGCTTTCGCACCGGCGGCAAAGCGTGGGATGTTCCCCGCTCCGTCCGACGGACGTCGAGATGTTCCAGCAGCGCTCGCACTTCCCGCCGGAGGCCTTTGCGACATGGACCTCGAGCTCCCCGTCTGCCCCCTCCGCCACTGAAACTTCGGAGACGATGAACAGCGACGCCAAGTCGGCCTGGTATTTCCTCAGCAGGTTCCGCTGGGATTCCGGGGCGCTGATCGCGACCCGGGCTTCGAGCGAAGTGCCCAGGAGCTTCTCTTCCCGCGCTTTTTCGAGCTCCTTCAACACGGATTGGCGTACGGCGAACAGCCCTTCCATATCCTGGTACAGGCCGTCAGGACAGACGGGTTCGGCGTAAGCCGGAAAGTCGCTGAGGTGGACCGATTCCTCCTTGCCGCGAAAGCCCGGCAGGGATTCCCAGGCTTCCTCGGTGGTGAAGGGCAGGATGGGCGCCATGAGGAGGAGCGTATCCTTGAGGATGTGAAAGATCGCCGTCTGGGCGGAGCGGCGCTCGACGGACTTGGGCCCCGAGCAATACAAACGGTCCTTGAGGATGTCGAGGTACTGGGCGCTCATTTCCACAGTGAAGAAATCAGAAATCGCGTGAAAGACCACGTGGTAGGCGAAACTTTCATAGGCCTTCTCGATCTTCGTCCCGACCTCGGCCGCCTTGCGCAGGGCCCAGCGGTCGAGGGGGAGCATGTCCTCGACGGCCAGGCTGTCCGTGTCGGGCGCGAAGTCGAACAGATTGCCGAGCATGAAGCGCCAGGTGTTCCGAAGCTTGCGGTAGGCCTCGACCAGCCGCTGGAGGATCTCCGGACCGAACTTGGCGTCTTCCTTGAAGTCGAGCATGGCCACCCACAGCCGCAGGACCTCGGCCCCGTTCTGCTTGATGACCTCGGCCGGCTCGATCACGTTGCCCAGCGATTTGGACATGGCCCGGCCCAGCTCATCGAGGATGAAGCCGTGGGTGATGCAGGTTCTATAGGGCGAGGCGTTCCTGGCCGCCAACCCGACGAGCAAGGAGCTATTAAACCAGCCCCGGTGCTGATCGTGGCCCTCGATGTAGATGTCCGCCGGCCAGGGCAGGTCCGTCCTCCGGCCGAGAACGTTGAAGCTCGACCCGGACTCGAACCAGACGTCAAGGATGTTGAACTCCTTGCTGAAGTCCCGGCCGCCGCACTTCGGGCAAGCCGTTCCGGGAGGCAGAAGGTCCGCGGCCGTCTTGGTGAACCATGAATTCGCTCCTTCGCGGCCGAAGATGTCGGCGACCCGGAGGGCGATCTTCTCATCAGCCAGGACGGTCCCGCAAGCCTGACAATTGAAAGCCGGGATGGGCACGCCCCAGGACCGCTGGCGGGAGATGCACCAGTCGGGACGGCAGGCGATCATGTTGGAGATGCGCTCCTCGCCCCACGCCGGCACCCAGGCGACCTTTTTGATAGCCTCCAGGGCCTTGGACCTGAGCGCGTTCTTGTCCATCGAGATGAACCACTGGGCCGTGGCCCGGAAAATGACGGGATTCTTGCAGCGCCAGCAATGCGGATAGGAATGGACGACCTCGGCCTCCTTGAGCAGGGTCTTATCCTTTTTCATGTCATCCATGATGGCCCGGTTGGCCTTGAAGACATTCTGCCCGGCGTATTTTCCCACGTCGGCCGTGAAGCGGCCCTGCTCGTCGACCGGAGTATAGATGTCGAGCCCGTACTGGACGCCCGTGCCGTAGTCCTCGGCCCCGTGGCCGGGAGCGGTGTGCACGGCGCCCGTTCCCGTGTCGAGTGTTACATAGTCGGCCAGGACGAAGACCGATTCCCGGTCGATGAAGGGGTGGCGGGCCTTAAGGCCCTCGAGCTCCTTGCCCGAGAAGGTGGCCAGGATCTTGGGCGTCCGGAGGCCCAGCTCCTCGGACAAGACCGGGATCAAGCGCTTGGCCGCGATGAAGACCTCGCCGTCCCGGCCCTCGAAGGCGGAGTATTCATACTCGGGGTGGAAGGCGATAGCCAGGTTGGCCGGCAGGGTCCAAGGAGTCGTCGTCCAGATGATGACCGAGACCTTCCTCCCTTTCAGGGCGGGGAACTTCGCCGCCAGGTCGGAGATGAGCGGGAACTTGACGTAGACCGACGGGGACTTCTTGTCGTGGTACTCGATCTCGGCCTCGGCCAGAGCCGTCTGGCAGCTGGCGCACCAATAGACCGGCCTCTTACCCTTGTAAACGTTTCCCATGCGGAAGAAATCGGCCAGGCAGCGGATGACCGCGGCCTCGTACTCCGGGTTCATGGTCAGGTAAGGCTTGTCCCATTCGCCGAAGATGCCGAGGCGTATAAACTCCTGGCGCTGGATGTCGATGAACTTCAAGGCGTAGTCGCGGCATTCGTTTCGGACGTCGATCAAGGACATATCCTTTTTCTTTTCACCCAGGAGCTTGTCGACCTTGATCTCGATCGGCAGACCGTGGCAGTCCCAGCCCGGGACGTAGGGCGCCAGATAACCGGCCATGGTCCTGGACTTGACGATGAAGTCCTTGAGGATCTTGTTCAGAGCCGTCCCGAGATGGATGTGGCCGTTGGCGTAGGGCGGGCCGTCATGGAGGACGAAGGTCGGGCTCCCGCGCCGTTTGTGGATGATCTTCGCGTAAAGGTCCGATTCCTGCCATTTTTTCAGGCACTCGGGTTCTTTTTGCGTCAGCTTGGCCTTCATGGCAAAGGACGTCTGCGGCAGATTGAGCGTGTTCTTCCAGTCTTTGGTCTCAGACATCAAAATCTCCGGGAACGGGGACTTAAGTGCTTATTATAAACTAACTTATTTTAGTTTTATCGGGCTAAATGTCAATGATAGCACGGCGGGCCGTCGCTTTGGGCCCACTGGGGAACCGGGTCATTGGGGTCCAAAGATCGGACGGGCTGGGAAGGGCCGGTTCGGCGCGGAATCTCCGATTTTCCGCCTCGCTGGATGAAAAGCGCCCTTTTATGGACTTTTTAGGGCGATGCTGATAGCGTATCAGCGATGAGCATCAAGCGCGTCATCACCTTGGCGGCCGTCCTGGTCCTATGCCTCTCTCTCTTGACGGTTTGCAGCGGGCCGACGGACCGGGAACGGGTCCTCGACCTCGTCAAGAACCTGACCCAACTCGCGGAGGAGCGAGAGACGGTCCGCATCCTTGGCCAGCTGGATGAAGATTACACGGACTTTGAGGGCCGCTCGAAGGATGCCACCCGGGAAATGCTCGATGAATACTTCGCTCACTATCGGGGAATCGTCATCAATGTCCTCCGGTCCCGGATCGATGAGCTTGACACTGGACAAGCTGTTGCCCAAGCGGACCTCGCATTTTCCTCGGGCGCGGCCAAGGTTTTCCGCAAGCTCGCCCGGATCTCGATGGACAACTATCGTCTTAAGATCAGGCTGAGGAAATCCGGTGAGCGCTGGCTCGTCACCTACGCCGAATGGCGCCCGCTCGGCGCCGGCGAGCTTCTGTCCGGGCCCGAGTGAAAAAGCATGCCCAACTTGCCGGCTTGACACCGGCGCACGGCCGGCAATATCATCATGCCGCAAAGTGATTCGTGCGTTACGAACGAGGAAATGCCTATTAATTGATCGTCGGATTTCGTATGCCTCCTATTGAATTAGCCTGGGAAGAGGAGTTCCAATGAAAAAACTCGCCTGCCTCATCGGGTCCGTGATCATAATGCTTTCATCGTCAACAGCGCTTTTGGGGCAGGGTCAACAGATTGAGCTACATAGAGTTATCAGTCGCGTTCAATCCTTTCTCACCTCCGAGTTCGGCGGCTATTTTTTCAACGGCTTTATTTCTCTCGGCAATATCGAGCGCTTCAATGAGCGGGCCAGGGCCGGAGACATCCAAGTCTTCGTCAGTCCGGAAAGCCTTAAGAAGATCGGCAAACTCCTCGGCAAGGGAGACCTCAACGCACTGTATGTTACGTGGCATAAAGACGGCATGTCCTACACGAACGATATCGTTCTCAGCCATGTGCCAGAGGATTGCCCCGCCGAGATCCTTTGGCACGAATGCCAGCACGCCATTTTTCATGCTCATGAACGCAGCCTGCTCGTCTCGGATGATGAACAATATACGGCCTATTTTGACGAGGTCTATCAAGCGCTTTCGGCCAACCTGCCGGCTCTTGAAAACGAACGAAAAAAGCCTGAATGCAGCCAGGAGAGAATCCAGTTTTTCTGGAATCAGTTTAAAACGAGAATCGAGGAGGCGGCCAGGGCCAACAATCTCGACGCGCCCAAACTCCTCCGCCTGTCCCGGCTGACGGGCTTCCGCGTCGACATCGAGGATATTTTCGATGGCTATAATCCGGCCGGATATTTCACCTGTCCGCAGAATTATTTGACGTTTATTCTCAGGGACGCCGAGACAAACGCGCCGATCCCCAGCGGAGATGTCCGCATGGAAAGCATCAACCTGAGGCCGCGCTACCAAAGGAGGCTTTCGGCGAATTCTCGAGGGGTCGTAGTCTTCCCAGACATGGTCGATGCCGACTACTCTGTCCGAGCTTCAGCGCCGGGATATTTTCCCGAATCCGGGACGTTGAAGGTCCAACTCAAGCAGAAGAACCAAATTCTCGTCCGTCTCAGGAAGCGCCCGGAAAACAAGCCTGCTGAAACAAAGGGCACTACGACGAAGTCGTCCTCATCCTCCGGAGAAAACATACTTGAGGTCTACCGTTCTCTTTATCCGGCCTATCTCCGCGCCTTCTATAAGGAAGCCACCCGGATCGATCTCAAGTACAACGCCGCGAAACTCGGCGGCGGAAAATACCGATGTTCCTACATCGCCTACGGCACAATCAAGGACGGCCCTCGACGAGGGGAGGAATACAAAGTGGCCGTTTTCGAGAGGGACCTCACGCTTAGCCAGCTCGAAGCTACAATCCCGGCTATGAAGGAAAAACTGCGCGGACATTAAGGACGACTTTACAATGGCGCGCGTCCGAAGGATGCGGTCAGCCCTTTTTATTGGGAAGTTGACTTCTTTCGGAGCTGGGAATACAGTTTTTTCGATAGCGCTAGACGATTGATTTCGCCCCTATGATGACCACCCCGTCGGACCTGAACAGACTGTCGACAGAAGCCTGGGAGCGCATCGGCGGCTTGAAGAGCCGCGTCATCCGCCGGGCCAACGGCGCGCTTCCTTACGATTACATCGTTCCCAGCGGCGTTTACGAAGAGCAGTGGGACTGGGACGCCTTCTTTGTCGGTCTCCATCTCATCTCCGTGGACAGGGCTGACGGGATCTATCTCAAAAACTGGTGCCTGAATTTCCTCAGCCTCACCGAACCCGACGGCCAGACTCCGGGCGGGATCCGGCCCTGGGCCGGGCGCGACGCCCGTCTCTACCACATCAAGCCGCTCATGGGACAGGCCGCCTTTTACGCTTCGCTCGCCCTGGACGATTTCAGCTGGATAGAACCCGTCTGGAACAAGATGGAGGCCTGCCTGACCTACCGCGAGCGGATGATGAGCGATGCGGCGACCGGGCTCATCAAATGGTGGGACAGCCTGGAATCCGGTGCGGACAACAATCCGACCCTGGTCCGCCGCTATCACAACAGCATCGCCGCCGGGGACGTCAACGGCTTCATGGTCCTCGACTACAAGGCCATGGCCCTCATTGCCGCCCGCCTGGGCAAGCCCGCTGAGTCCAAGGCTTTTGGGGAGCGGGCTCGCCGGCTGACCGATGCCGTGAACCGCCATCTTTGGGATCCGGCCGATTCGACCTATTACAGTTATGATGCGGTTGAGAGGACGCGCATCCGCTGCGTCACCTACAGCAACCTGATTCCCCTCTGGGCGCGGCTTGCCTCGACCGGGCAAGCCCGGGCCATGATCGAGCGCTACGTCCTCGAACCGGCCAAGCTCTGGTCTCCCCATGGGATCAGGTCGCTCGCGGCCGACGAGCCGTTCTACAACAACGAAAATGTCATCAAGCCCTACTCGAACTGGCAAGGGCCGATCTGGCCGCACGCCAACTGGCTGGCCCTGCACGCCCTGATTCATTACGGCTATCCGGAACAGGCCCTAGCGGTCGCCGAGCGAGTCACTCGACTTTGCCTGGCCGACCTCGCGGCAAACGGCATGATGCATGAGAACTACCATGCCGAAACGGGCGCACCACTCGCCGCGCCCGACTTCGTGAGCTGGAACCTCCTGGTGGCCCAGATGATCGATGAGGCCCGGACGGAAACGTTCAAACCCGATCCGTCTCAATCCGTGTGGAAATGAGGGCCGGAGCTTGGGGCGGCGATGATCAGTCGTTCGACCGATCTTATTTAAGGGTTGGGAGGACGCGACCCGATTCTTAGTCCTTCCGAAAATGGGCGCCGCGGCTGATGGGATTGCTCAGGGCGGCATGGGTGATGAGCAAAGCCACCTGGATCCCCTGACGCAAAGCCACCACTCCCCCGTCCATGCGGGCTTCCCGGTAGAACTTCTCGATCCTGTGCATAAGGTATTCGAGGTCCGACTTGGCCCGCTGAAGCCGCTTTTCGGTCCGGATGATGCCCGCGTAATTCCACATGGTCGACCGGATCGTCAGCCAGTCCTGGTTGATGAGGGCCGGGTCGATGCCTTCTTCCTGACCGCGGTAGTACCAGGGATGGATATCCGATTCCTTGTACGGAACGGCCTTATCGAATTCGCGGGTGATGGCTTTGCCCGTCCGCGTCCCCCAGACCAGCCCTTCAAGGAGCGATGTCGAAGCCAGGCGGTTCGCGCCATGGACGCCGGTGCAGGCCGCCTCGCCCGCGGCGTAGAGACCCTCGAGCGACGTCTTCCCCCAGGAATCTGAGAGCATGCCGCCGCAGCAGTAATGCGCGGCCGGGACGACAGGGATGGGTTGGCGGGTGATATCAATCCCATAGCGCAGGCACGTCGCATAGATATTGGGAAACCTTTTGGGGATGTCCACCCTGGTGTAGGACGCCAGGTCGAGGAGCACGTAGTTCGAATTTGTGTTGACCATCTCCTCGTAAATAGCCCGGGCCACTTCGTCACGGGGAGCCAGGTCGGCGTTGGCCGCGTACTTCTCCATGAAGGTCTTGCCGTCCGGAGTCTTGAGCCGGGCGCCCTCGCCCCTCACTGCTTCTGAGATCAGGAAGCCGCCGGCATCGCGATGATAAAGGATCGTGGGATGGAACTGGATGTACTCCATGTTCACCAGGCGGACAGCGGCCCGAAAGGCCATGGCGTACCCCGCCCCGATGCAGTCAGGCGGGTTCGAGGTGTTGAGAAAGACCGACCCGCACCCGCCCGTGGCCAGCACCGTCCTGTTGGCCAGGAAGGTCTTGACCTTGCCGGTCCGGTTATCCAGAACGTAGGCGCCGATGCACCGCGGAGGCTCATAGTAAGCCATGGGGTTCTTGGAATGGTGGGGGATGGTCAGCAGGTCGACCGCCGTGTGTCCGGCAACGAGCTTGACTCCGGGCTCGCGCCGCAAGGCTTTCAGGAAGTGCTCTTCGATGGTCAGGCCCGTGGTGTCCTTGACGTGAAGGATCCGGCGCCGGGAGTGGCCGCCCTCCTGGGCGTAGTCAAGAGAATCGGGCGAACTGCGGGTGAAGGAAATGCCCAACTGCTTGATGAGAATGCGGTGCACGAGCTTTTTGGCTTCCGAGGCCAGGATATGGACCGCCTCGCGGTTGTTGATCCCGTCTCCGGCCTGGATGATGTCTTCCTCGAGAAGCTCCGGATAATCTCCCTTTCCGAGGGAGACGATGCCGCCCTGGGCATAGTGGGTGTTCGTTTCCTCCGGGTCGGCGCTCTTGCTGATGACAGTGACCTTCAGCCCGGCCCGCGCCGCTTCCAGGGCAGCGCTGCATCCCGCGATCCCGCAGCCGATGACCAGGACGTCGGTCTTGATTTTTGCCTCGGCCATCGCTTTCACCTTAGAAACTCCAGGCTGATATCGATCGAATGGTAAGAGTGGGTCAGGCTTCCCACGGAGATGTAATCGACGCCCAGGCGGGCCACCCGCCTTACGTTCCTGAGCGTGATCCCGCCCGAGGCCTCGATCCGGGCCCGACCTCTAACCCAGGACACGATCTCTTTCATTCGAGAGTCCGTCATATTGTCGAGCATGACCCAATTCGCCCCTGCCTCGATGGCTTCCCGGGCCTGGCGAAAGTTCCTGACTTCAACTTCGACTTCTATCCCGGGCTTCGCTCTGGCCCGGGCCTCCACCACAGCCTGAGTGATGCTGCCCACGAGCGCCAGGTGATTATCCTTGATGAGGACCATGTCCGACAGGTTCAGACGATGGTTCGTTCCCCCGCCCATGCGCACGGCGTATTTTTCGAGGAGCCGAAGCCCGGGCGTCGTCTTGCGTGTGTCCAGGATCTTGGCCTTGGTGCCGCGGACGGCCTGGACGTATTTCCGGGTCAAGGTCGCGATTCCGCAAAGCCGTTGAAGGAAATTGAGAGCCGTCCTCTCCCCTTTCAGGAGCGGGATCGACCTTCCCTGGACCTCGGCGAGGACATCGCCTTTTTTGAAGGCCTGGCCGTCCTCAAAACCTTTCTCAAACCGTACCCGGGAGTCGATTTTGGTGAAAACGAGCCCGGCCAGATCGATCCCGGCCAGGACCCCGGTTTCCTTGGCTAAAAAGATGGCCCTCGATGACGATTGGGGGGAGATCAGGCTTTCGGAAGTGATGTCCCCGGTCGGCATGTCCTCCTTGAGGGCCGCCTCGATCAGGGCCTCAACTTCCAGATTTTTCATGCAAAAATTATACCTAAATCTGGGACACAATACCAATGGGGCCTCGACGGGGCCTTTCAATAGCTTTCTTTCGGAAAACGCGCCTTGGATCGAAGCCAAGCGATGATCCTCTCGATCTCCTCGGGGGATTTGCCCCCCAAGTTAATGGTTGTGGGAGCGCTGGCTGCGTGTCCTATGACAGCGCCCGCAACAGCTCCTCCCAAAGCGCCTAGAACGGCGCCAATCATGGCCGACCCCGCTCTGGAACGATAAACATAAAAAACATCTTCTAGTCGATGGCCCCAGTCATCCTGCCCAGACGCATACCCGATACCTGCGCCCATAGCCGTACCTGCGGCCAGCCCGATGCCGAGCCCCGCAAGCAGATGGGAACCCTTCCGAACACTAAGAATCACCAGGTCATCGATATCTTGATTGAGGCCTACTCCGCTAGCGTCCTTCAAGATTAGGCAGTGATGTTTGACCGCCAGAAGCTCGCCGCTGATGATCTGGCCGTCCTTCGTTTGCAGAACAAGCTGGGCGCCGGACGCCGCATAAGAACCCACGGTCAGCGATGTTACGAGAAGAAAACCGAGAAAGATTTTTTTCATTTTGTCTCTCCTCTCTTCATATCGTTTTCATCTCGCTTAAAACATAGCTTTTTTATTGGATCGAGTTGTTAAGGGTCCGCTAAGAAGTTGTTAATTTTTGGCGGGGAAACAAGCCCCCGAAGTCCCCGGAATTTGCCAATTTTGGCCGGAATTGCTATTGTGGAATCAAGAACCGCCTCGGAGGAGGGGGATATGAGCGAACCCGGAAAATTCGGAAAAGTTGAAGGATCATCCCAAAGGAGGGTCCCATGCCTCAAACGACTCGCCCCATGAGGCTGTTGTTGATCGTTCTAGTATTTGGAATCCTTTTGGCCGCGTATTTCCCGGTCATCCGTCCCTGGTTTCTCCACTGGGGGGCCACGGAGGCCGAGCTCAAGATGTCTTTGCCGGGCGATGACCTTGTTTCCCATCCGAGCTACATGTCGACGAGGGCCGTGACCATTAACGCCCCGCCAGAAAAGGTCTGGCCTTGGCTGGCCCAGATCGGACAGGAACGGGCCGGCTTCTACAGCTATACGTGGTTCGAGAACCTCCTCGGCGCGGATTATCATAATGCGACCCGCATTCATCCAGAGTGGCAAGACATCAAGGCCGGGGATTTCGTGTGGAACATGCCCGAAAGCTGGCGTCATGGAAGGTTCGCCAATATGGTGCGCTGGCAGGTCACGGCGGCCGAGCCCGGACGCTATTTCGTGCTCAAGAATTGGGGCGTTTTCTGCCTTCAGCCGATCGACCCGGGACGGACACGGCTTCTCGTGCGAGGCCTCATACCAAAGCCGTCGATCCCCGCTTTCCTGCCGATCGTCTTCGTCTTCGACCCCGGCCACTTTGCCATGGAAAAGCGCATGATGCTTGAGGTCAAGCGGCTGGCAGAGGGACGTCCGACTTCGCCGCTTATAGTCCGGGTCCTTGCTTGGACGGGGTTCGTGATCGCGGCCGTCATCGGAACTCTCATCATCATCACCCGCAGGAAGAAATGGCCCTGGGTGGCCGCCCCCCTGGCTTGGTTCCTCGCTGTGCTGCTTTCGACATCTGACCTGCAAGCAGCCCTGGTGGCCTTCGTCGCCCTGACCTTGATCATCGTGGGATTCGTCGCGTTCAGGCGAAAATGGTGGCTCTATTTCCTATGGTGGTGGATCTACGTCTTTTCGATTTTGATCTTCGCCTCTGATGCCTTCCTCGTGTTCGGAATTCTTTTCCTCGTCGAGGGCGCGGCGGTTGCGGCCTTCAGCCTTGGCCATGGCCGATCCGGACCCGCCGCTTAATAAAAAATTGAGATCGTATCGGATCTACTCCTCATGAGGGATATCGTCGCCGTCACCAAGAAAATCAGGACCAATCGTCGCCTCCAGCTGTTCACCGAAGGGGTATCTCCGGCCCAGAGTTCATCCTCCCTCGTTCGCAAAACGGAACCGAGGCTGCCGGAGGGTATAATAAGTGAAAGGGGGAGTTGGTATTGCACTCCTTATTTAAATAGAATCATTTCATGCCAAGAAATCCAAGCGCCCCACTTCCCTTCCGGGACCATTTTGGACTCTCGTCCGAGAACCTGAGAAGGATCCTGGGAATCGCCCTCAGCCGCGGAGGCGATTTCGCCGACCTCTTTCTCGAATATCGCCGATACAGCTCGATCAACATGGAAGAGGATATCATCAAGGAGACGGCCGAAAGCATCGTGTGCGGCCTGGGCATCCGGGTCATCAAGGGAGACCAGACGGGCTACGGCTTCACCAACGACCTGGCTGAGAACAAGATCCATCAGGCCGCCCTCTCGGCTTCGGCCATAGCCCTATCGGGGTCCGCGGGCAAGACCCGGCCGTTCAGGGAAAGATCCTTCTCGCACAATTATTATTCGACCCGAATCCCGCCCCACGACGCGTCCCTGGCGAAAAAGATCGGCCTGGTCAAGGCGGCTTACGGAGCGGCGCAGAAGCACGACCCTGCGATCACCAAGGTCAAGGCGGGGCTTCAGGACGTCATCCAATATATGCGGATCGTGAACTCCGAGGGGTTGAGCGTCCGGGACGCCCGGCCCATGGTCCGTTTGACCTGCCTGGCCATCGCCGAGAAGGGCGGCCTGCGCGAATCCGGGTATTCGGGCGGCGGGGGGCGAGTCGGCCTGGAATATTTCGCCCGGGATCTCACCCCGGAAGATATCGGCCGGGAAGCCGCCCGGGAGGCTCTCAGCCTCCTCGAAGCTGTCCCCGCCCCTCCGGGCGAGATGCCGATCGTCCTTTCCCCCGGCCACAGCGGAGTGCTCGTCCACGAAGCCGTGGGGCATCTTCTCGAGGCCGATTTCATCCGCAAGAAGACCTCGATCTTCTGGAACAAGCTCGGCAAGCCCGTAGCCTCGGAGCTCGTCACGATCTACGACGACCCGACCATTCCCTTTTTCCGCGGCTCCTACAACGTGGACGACGAAGGCACGCTCCCCCGCAAAACGTGCCTCATCCGCCGGGGGATCATGGTCGGCCTGCTGCAGGACAGGCTGTCGGCCCGACTTATGAAACAACGCCCGACCGGACACGGCCGGCGTCAGGATTTCGCGACCTGGCCCATCCCCCGCATGTCCACGATCTACATCGCCCCCGGCGCGAGTCCCCCGGAGGAGATCCTTCGCTCGGTCAAGAAGGGATTCTACGCCGACCGGTTCCAGGGCGGCCAGGTCGAGGACTCGGGCAAGTTCACCTTTTCCGTGAGCTCGGGCTTTCTCATCGAGGACGGGCGCCTGACCACTCCGGTCAAGCAGGCGACGCTCATCGGCACGAACATCGATGTTCTGAAGAAGATCACCATGGTCGGCTCGGACCTCGCCTTCGGCCTTCAAACGGGCACCTGCAGCAAGGATGGTCAGGACGTCCCGGTCTCGGACGGATGCCCGACGATCAAGATCTCGCGCATGACCGTGGGAGGAAGCCGATGACACGCGCCGGCGCCCGGGATGAGATCAGCGCCCTGGCCCGGTTCCTGGTCGAATTCGGCCGGTCCTCGGGCGCGGACGAGGTCGAGGTCGGCCTGGTCGATGCCGTGGAGTTCAACGTCGACGTCCGGCGGGGCAAGATCGAGAACCTGGTTGAGGCCGGTTCGCGGCAGATGGGGCTCAAGGTTATCAAGGACAAGAAGACCGCTTACGCCTCGTCCTCGGACCTCGGCCGGGAGACGCTCAAGGGACTCATGCGGCGGGCCGTCGAGCGGGCTGAGCTCGCCGAACCCGACGACTTCGCCGGCTTGCCCCCGCTCACCCGGGGGGAGTTCGATATCGACAGCCTCAAGCTCTTCGACCCGGACGTGCCGGAGATGGACCCTGCGGCCAAGGTCAAGCTGGCCCTCGAGACCGAGCGCGTCGCCCTGGCCGATAAGCGCATCACCAATTCCCACGGAGCAAGTTTCGGCACGGAGGTGACGACCGGCGTCCTGGCCAATTCCAACGGATTCCTCGAGAGCTACGACCAGACCCACTGCGCCCTGAGCGTCAGCCTCCAGGCCGGCCGCACCGACGAGAAAGTCGAGGATTTCTGGTTCAGCTCCGGGATCCGCCTCAGGGACCTGGACCATCCCGAGGCCGTGGCCCGCCGGGCCGTGGAGCGAACGGTCCGCCAGCTCAACGCCCGCAAGATCAAGACCCAAAGCGTTCCGGTCGTTTTCGAGCCGCTCATGACCTGCTGGCTCATGGGCTTCCTATTCGGCTGCGTCTCGGGCGTCTCGGTCTACCAGAAGACGACCTTTCTCGCCGACAAGCTCGGCCGGCAAGTCGGGAACGATCTCCTGACGGTCATCGACGACGGTCTCCTGCCCGGCCGTCCGGGAACGCGGCCTTTCGATTCTGAGGGCGTCCCTTGCGGCCGGACGATCGTGTTCGACCGGGGCGCGCTCAGAAGCTTTTTGTGCAGCACCTACGCCGGCCGGAAGCTGGGCCTTCCCGCCACGGGCAACGGCGAGGGCACGGGCGTCAGCCCCAACAACTTCTTTCTCCAGCCGGGAACCGCTTCGCCCGGCGAGATCATCGCCTCGCTCGACAAGGGGCTCATCCTTACGAAGACCATCGGCCACGGCCTGAACCCGATCACGGGCGACATCTCCCGCGGCGCCTTCGGCCTGTGGGTGGAAAAGGGAGAGGTGGCCTTTCCCGTGTCCGAGATCACCATCGCCGGAAACCTGGGGCAGATCCTGAAGGATATCGAGATGGTGGGCAACGACCCGGAACTCCAGAGCGCGGTCAACGGACCGACGATCAAGATCCGGGAGCTGACCATCGCCGGCGAATGAGCCTCTCCCCCGGGAGGTCGGCCCGGGCCGAATTCCACGCGGCCGGGCCTCCTTTCCTAGAACCGGTTGTAGTGGATGACCTTTTCCAGGCACCGCTTGGGAACGTGGAAGATGCCGCCCTCGTCCTTCCAGTACTTCGGGGAATCCTCGTAGACCTCGGCGACGGACTTTTCGGCGGGATAGCCCAGGGCCAGGACCGAATCCACGCGGTACTGTCCGGGCACGCCCAGGAGCTTTGCGACCTCGGCCTTGTCCACGGTCAGGATCCAGCAGCTGGCCACGCCCTCCTCCCAGGCGGAGAGGATCATGCTCATCTGCGCCGCCCCGACATCATACTCGAACATCTTGTCCCGGACGCCGGAATTGACCAGGACGACGATGTAGGCCACCGGCTCGCTGCCGGGCTTGGGGTTGCCGGCGGGAGCGATGTAGGCCGCCCACTTGAGGTGGTTGAAGACCGAGCGGCAGGTCATTTCCTCGTCCACGACCACGAACTCCAGCGGCTGGAGGTTGGCGGCCGAGGGCGCCAGGCGAGCGGCGTTGACGACTTTTTCCAGCGTCTTGCGGCCGACGGGGCGCCGGTTGAACTGGCGGATCGTCCGCCGGGTGAGGATGAGGTCTTGAAGGATCGACATCGTTCATTCCTTTCCGAGATGGGATAGGTCGCCCGGGCCGGCCGCGGCCTGCGCCTCGAGCGGCCGGGGGGCCTTCAGCTGAAAGACGACCGAAGCGGCGAAGATGAACAGGGCCGCGGTCATGTACATCCTCCGGTAGCCGCCCAGGTCGGAGACCCAGCCGAAGAGCGGCGCTCCCACGGACATACCGACGTCAAAAAGCGACAGGTAGAAGCTCAGGGCCAGTCCCTTGTTGTACCTGCCCATCACGTCAATGATGTAGGTGCTCAGCGCGGGATAGATCAGACCCTGGCCGAACCCGGCCACGAACCCCGCCACAAGAAACAGGCCGAAGCCGCGGACTTGCGAGATCACGAGCAGGTTGAAGGCGATAAGGACGGCCGCGGGGAAGATGACCGGCTTGCGCCCGATACGGTCCGAGATGTCCCCGATGCCCATCCGGGTCATGATGGCCGCTCCGGAGAAGACAAGGAAGAACGGTCCCACCCGGGGAAGGTCGATCGACTTCCCGAAGAGGGCGATGAAGTAGACGATCGAGCTGCGCACCGCTCCGTGGGCTATGACCATCATGCCCATGAGAATGAGCGTTCCCAGGGTCACGGTAGAAAGCAGGCTCCGGCTGGGGACGGGGCCGTCATCGGCGCGGCGGGCTCGTTCTCTCGTGGCCGCCAGACAAACGAAGGACAGGACAAGGAGGGCCAGGGCGGCGTCGAACAGCGAGCCGAACCCCCACCGGCTTGCGATCTCCTCCCCGAGCACGGGCCCCACGGAATTCCCGATCAGGCCGGCCACGCCAACAATGCCGATGGACTGGGCGAGCTTCTCCGCCGGAGCCAAATCCGAGCAGACAGCGATGGTGGCCATCATGCTGATGCCCCATCCGATGCCCATGAAAGCCCGCAAGCCCAAAGGGAGGAGTCCGGCATCCCGGACCAAATGGAAGAACGGCATGCTGACCGCCATCACGGCCAGGCCGACAAGGGCGATTCTCTTGCCGCCCCTGCGGTCGATCGACCGGCCGAAGAACGGGCGGCTGGTGATGGCCGTCAGGCTGGTGATGCCCATGATCAACCCGATGCGGCCCTGGGAAACGTGCAGGTTCCGAAAGAACAGAGGATAGATATAGAAGAGCGAAATGCTCAAGTAGAGGAAGAAATAGCCGGCCAAGGCCAGGATAAAATCCCAGCGCAAGTAGCCGTTCGGCGCGGGGCCCGAATTCCGGTTCGCCATTCGCTTCTTCAAAGTTGTTCAGAGATGTCTGAATTAAGAATTCATAAGTTTAGTCAATCCGCGACTAAAGGTAAAGACGCCGCGGGTCAGCGCGAAAAGGAAGTGCTGGCTGTTTTTTTGGGGGAAAATTAAGCAAAAGGGGGATAATGAAGAAGGGTTATCCGCCTTGCACAGCCAGCGAAGCAAGGTTAATTGAAATAATTATAACATTCGATTAACGAAAATCAAGCCTAAAAAAAATATTTTTTAAAAATCCCTCGAGCGAGCGCTGATTCGCGCAAACCATTGATAAAGAACGCGCCCTTTCTCGGCGGAAAAAAAAGAATTTTAATCAGAGCGCCGAAGCAGGCCGGCCCGAAAACTTCCCGCCTTGCCTGCCGGAGAGTCAACTATTCTTTTTTCTTCTCTTGTTCGATCTTCTTCTCGATCTTTTCGATATGGGCTTCGGCCTTTTTCTTGTCCTTCTCCCACTGCTGCTGGAAATCCTTCATTTCCTTTTCCAGCTTTTCGATCTCCGCCGTATACTTGTGTTCGTCTTTCTTGTCTTGCGCCATGGTGCCCTTCCTTTCAGCCTCCATGTAGATTATCATCCTAACCGAGATTCCCCACATTTTTCAAGAGGCAAGATGATTTTTGTTGGCGAGGATTTCCCCGCCATGAGCTCGGCCCAGAAATCCGGCACAGGACTCGAATTTCCAATAAGATGCGGAGCGTCGGAGGAGGAACATGTGCGCTGATAAAAGCCCCTCGATTCTCTTTTCCCCGGTGCGTATCGGGTCCCTGACTGTCCCCAACCGTTTTGTCCGGTCGGCGACGCATGACTTCATGGCCGAAGAAGATGGTTCCGTGACCGAGCGGAACGTTTCCTTGTATCGCAGTCTGGCCGAGGGCGAGGTGGGGCTCATCATCACCGGCCACGCCTACGTCAACACCGCGGGCAAAGCCAGCCCTCGCCAGATTGGAGTAAACGCCGATTCTCAGGTCGAAGGGCTTAGCCGGATCAGTCACGCGGTCCACGCTTTTCCCAGCCGAATCATACTCCAGATCGCCCACGCCGGCCGCCAAACCAAGGAAAAGATCTGCGGCTGCGTGCCGATGGCTCCCTCGGCCGTGTATGAACCCGTCATGAAGGTCATGCCCAGGGAGATGACCGCCACGGACATCCAAACTCTCGTCCAGGATTTCGTGCGGGCCGCCGGGCGGGCCAAGCGGGCCGGGTTTGACGGCGTCCAGCTTCACGGCGCCCACGGCTATTTGCTCAGCAGTTTCTTCTCGCCTTATACCAACCGCCGCCTTGATCGATACGGCGGTTCTGCCGAAAACCGGGCCCGGGCGGCCGTGGAGATCCTAAGAGGCATCAAGCATGAGTGCGGACGAGATTTTCCCGTAATTATCAAGCTTAACTCGGACGATTTTCTGCCCGGCGGACTTGAGGTCGAGGAGAGCGCAGCCCTGGCACGGATCCTGGAGCGGGAAGGAATCGACGCCATCGAGGTCAGCGGCGGCACCTCCGAGGCCGGCAAGGGTTCGATGTGGCCGGGGGTGCGGCCCGAGGAAACGGAAGGCTACTTCGCTCCGGCCGCCGCCCGGATCAAAGCCGCGGTCGCGATTCCCGTTTTCGGCCTGGGCGGGTTTCGAACCTTGAGGGTCATGGAGCAGGCCGTCGCCTCGGGCCGAGTTGACCTCATCTCTCTCAGCCGGCCGTTCATCCGCGAGCCCTTTCTCGTTAGGAAGTTCCGGGTGGGCGAGCTCTCGAAGTCGGCCTGTATCTCCTGCAACAAGTGCTTCAACCCGAGGGGCATCGCCTGCGCCGAACTGCGCGCCCAACCCAAAGGGTCTCGTGCTTCTTGACAGCGGACGCAGCCTCGCATATATCTCTGGATTCGAGCGGCGTCTGCCGCCGAGAGAGGGAACCGCGCAAGCATGAGCACGGCAGAAACGGCATATGCGATAGGCATCGATTCCGGCACGCAGGGAACCAAAGCCCTCGTCATCGACCTCGACGGGACTAAGGTCCTGGGACGCGGTTTCGCGCCCCACGCCCTACGCCCCGGACTCAAGCCGGGTCAGAGCGAGCAGGATCCCGAAGCTTGGGTCGCGGCCCTTGAATCCGCCCTGGCCGCGGCACTTAGCGAAGCCAGGATCAACCCGGCCCAAGTCGTTGCCTTGGGCATATCGGGCCAGCAGCACGGGTTCGTTCCGCTGGATGCGGACGGCCGCCCGATCCGGCCGGCCAAGCTCTGGAACGATACGTCAAGCATCGCGGAAACGGAATGGATCATCCGGAGGCTCGGTGGAAGGAGGGCCTTCATCGAGAAGCTCGGCCTGAGCCTGGCCGTGGGCTATACGGCCTCGAAGATCCTGTGGCTGAAAAAGCATGAGCCGCAAAACTTCCGGAAGCTGGCCACGGTCCTTCTTCCCCACGATTATCTCAACTATCGCTTGACGGGCAAGATCAGGATGGAATTCGGAGACGCCTCGGGCACGGGCCTGATGGACGTCCGAAAGCGGGAGTGGCGCTCCGAGGCGCTGGCCGTCATCGACCCCGCGCTCAAAGAGAAGCTCCCGCCCCTCCGGCATTCGGCCGAGCCGTTGGGGCATCTTTCGGACGACGTCGCCCGCAAGTTCGGGCTGGGCAAAGTCCTGGTCTCGAGCGGCGGCGGGGACAACATGATGTCGGCCATCGGAACGGGCAACGTCGTCCCCGGCATCTGCACCCTCAGCCTGGGGACATCCGGGACGATCTTCGCCTATTCGCGGAAACCGCTCATCGACCCCGAGGGTGAGATCGCCGCGTTCTGCGACAGCACCGGAGGCTGGCTTCCCCTCCTGTGCACGATGAACGTCACTAATGCCTCCGAGCTGTTCAAAGCGGTCCATCATCTCTCCAACGAGGAGCTTGAGGCCCTGGCTGCGGGAGCGCCCCCCGGGGCCGGCGGGCTCGTCTTCCTTCCCTTCATCGACGGCGAACGCGTGCCCGTCCTGCCCCTGGCCAGCGGAGTCTATTTCGGCCTGAACCGAAAGACTTTTTCCCAAGGGCATATGGCCCGGGCCCTGATCGAGGGGACGGTTCTCAATCTGGGCTACGGATTTTCCCGCATGCGGGAATTGGGCCTCAAGCCCGAGGAGATTCGAGCCACAGGAGGCGGATCCCGAAGCCGCGTGTGGCTTCAGGCGGTCGCGGACATCCTGGGCCTGCCGGTCGTGACTCTCGAGGAGCAGGAGGCGGCGGCCTTGGGCGCCGGGCTCCAGGCGGTCTGGTGCTGGATGCGGGAACAGGGTCAGGACATCTCCATTGCCGCCGTTGTGAAGCAACGGGTCAGGCTCGCCGGGCGGGCCATCCTGCCCGACCCGGGAAATTCGGATATCTACGCCGCTCTGCAGTCCTGCTTCAATTCTCTGTGGAAATCCCTGGTGAAGGAATTCCGGGAACATCGAAAAGTCCAGGACGAACTCGTCTCCTGATCGAAGACGGCCCATCGATCCCCCCTCTCGCCGCGAGCTAAGGCATTCTCAAGACTCGCCCCGCAAATCAAGGAAGCACCGAAGAGACGCGGCTCAGCGCTCGATTCAGGCCGGTCCATGACGCGACCGCCTGCAAGCGTTCCCGGGGAGTCATGTCCTCGCGGGCCATGCCGGGGCCTCAGTGACGATGGATGTCCTCGTGCATGATCTTGCGCGTCTGGAGAAGCCGATCATCCGCCGGGAGGTCGATCAGTTTCTCGTTCATGAATTCGTCGTTCTCAGCGCCCAGCAGCCTGGCCAGGTAATCCACGACGCTCGGCGGAAAAACGCCTTCACGCTCATACAGCTCCCGTTTCTTGAGCAGAATCCGGCTCGATTCGACGCAGCTTCGGGGCAGGGCCGGAAGCCGCTTGAGAAGCTCTTGGTCGGTGAAGATGTTGCCCTTGACATAAAGCTTCTCGGCCAGTTCGAGCGGCCCGAACTCTTTGAAGAGGCTCCGGTCGTCGCGGAAGCCCCACTCGGCGGCCATAACGATCCCGGCCATAAGGAGATGCAGGAGCGCGCTCCCGTCCGGGCTCCGCAGTTCGACGGTCTGACGTCCCGCCGCTTCCTCGAAGGGCGTGGGGTCCCCGGGGTTGACTCGGCTGGCCAGGTTCCGCAGGTTCGACCATCCCAGGGGAACGCGGATCATGGCGCTACGGTTGAGGTCGCTCCAGCAGATGCGGGTGGGAGCCTCCTGATTGGGGACGAGCCGGAGGTACGCCGAGGATATGGTGTTGCCGAAAGCGGTCAAGGAATCGGCATAATCGCACAGGCCGCCGATCAAACGCCGGGCCTCCGGAGTGAGCTTCCCGTCCGGGCCGTTCATGATGTTCTTCCCGGCCTTCCTGAGCTCGATATGAATGTGCAGGCCGTTGCCGGCGACACCTTCCTCGATCTTCGGGGTGAAGGTGGCCATGGCCCCGTACTTGAAGGCCGTGTTCCGGATGAGCCAGCGGCCGAGCACCAGGTCATCGGCCATTTCCTCGGCCGGCTGAGGCAGATACTCGACTTCCATCTGCTCGGCCCGCTTGCCCGCGAGCTCCGGCAGGTCGCTTCGGACGCTTTCCACGAAGCCCACCTCGCTGTGGGCGTACTTGACCGCGCCCGTGATCTGGGTGATGTGACGGACCATCTCGTTGAGGATCAGACCGCTCTTGATGAACGGCGCCGAGCTCTGATAGCCCTTCTGTTTCTGGGCCTGATAGGTGACGTTGGTGTTATCGGTGACCAGGAAGAATTCGAGCTCGCCCAGGGTCTGGATGTCCAAACCGGTCTTGCGGCGAAAGAGGTCACAGGCCTTGGCCAGGATGTTGTCCAGGGCAAAGGGGGCGGGCTCGCCGTCCTTGGTCAGGTAGCGGCAGATGAAGTCGAGACTGGCGTCGTCGAAGGGGTTGAGGAACGCCGTGCGAAAGACCGGGACGACGTACAGGTCCGAAAGGGCCGTGTCCACCATGCCCTTGAACAGCGCGGAGCCGTCCACCCTCTCCCCTTCGGCCAGGACGGTCTCGGCCTGGAGGCTGTCGGCCACGGGAATCTTGAGCTCCTTGAGCTTGCCGTCAAGGCCCGTGTAATGAAAGGTGATGCGCTCGATGCGGCGCTGTTCGATGACTCTTAGAAAATCCTTCCGCCGGAAATCACGAGGCGGCTTGCCGATAAGAATGGACAACGGGTTGGCCAGGGCATAATCGGGTTTCTTGGCGTCCATGCGGCTTGCTCCTCAACAAAGGTCGATCATTTCCTTCAAGCAAAGAGTTCCTATTTTAAAGGCTGAAGCCCAAGGATACAACCTCATGGTTCGGCGCGAGGCAGGGGGTCTTCTCGGCCGATATCCCCCTATTGATAAAGGAGATAGAGTTTTCGCAACTCACTGAACTTGCGCAGGTCCGGCTCCCAGGCAGACACGATATCCCTCACGCTCCGGCCCTTTTCCAGGGCTTCCCGGACCCGGGAGGTACCCATGACCTTGTCAAAATAGTCGGGTTGAAACTTGAACTTGCCGGGATAAAGGTCCCGGATGGCCTTGATGATGTGGAGGGCTGTTTCGACCGGCCGATAGGCCTCCCGATCCAGGACATGGACCTGGCAACCTCCGCACCGTTCGCCCGCGAACTTGGAGAACGTGGGTGTGAACCACGCTTCGCGAAAAGCCACTCCCTGCAGGCCGAGATCATTGAGCTTGCGGGAGAGCGCGTAGCCGTCGATCCAGGACGCGCCGAACAGCTCGAAGGGCTTGGTCGTCCCCCGGCCCTCGGAGACGTTCGTCCCCTCGAGCATGACTTGCCCGGGATAGACCGCGGCCGTGTCGAGCGTCGGCATGTTGGGCGAAGGAATGACCCACGGAAGTGAAGTCTCGTCATAGTATCGCGCCCTTTGCCAGCCCTCCATAGCGATCACTGTCACGTCGGCTTTCTTGGCCAGGAACTTGTCGTTGAACAGCAGGGCCAGCTCGCCTACGGTCATCCCATGCCGAAGCGGGATCGGAAAGACGCCGATGAACGAGGCGAAGGCCGGGTCCAGGACCGGCCCTTCCATCGCCTTTCCGCCGATGGGATCGGGCCTGTCCAGGACGATAAACGGAATGGCTTTTTCGGCGCAGGTCTCCATGGCAAAGGCCATGGTGCTGACATAGGTGTAAACCCTCGTCCCCATATCCTGCATATCATAGATCATAACGTCGATGCCCTGGACCATGTCCTGCTCCAGCGTCTTCCCTTCGTCACTCGTGTCGAAAGAGCGCATGTAGGCATCGCGATCTTTCAGCATGCCGGACGCGATCCTGCCGGCTTGGCGGTATAGGCTATACACGGGAATGCCGTAGTTGCCATCGATATAGAACGATACGGTTTCGCCGGCTTGTGCGCTCACATGCGCGCCGTGTTCAGGTCCGTAAAGCGCGGCGAGCTTGATGCCGGGGTGGGACAGAAAAAGCTCCACATCGCTTTTCAACGAAGAGTCGACTCCCGTAGGGTTGGTGATGAGCCCAACATTCTTGCCGCTGACCAGGCCCGCGAACCTCTCCAGAAAAACCTCGACCCCGAGCTTAACGGGGCGGCGGGCCTGGACCAGGTCCCGAGCTTTCTCTTTTTCCTCCGGCCGGCAGGCTGAGGATAGTATCAAAAGCAGCGCAGCAAAACCGGCGAATCCGACGGCCCTCCTGACGCGCCTTATCTTTGCTGTCATGTGCCTCTCCCCTGCCCGCCCCATCCTCTCACACGCTCTCGCTTCTTTCGAAGAACCACGCGCCCAGAATCACCATGACCGCGGAAAACGCGGCCAGGACCAGGACATCGACCGCCACGGAGAAGGCCGAGACTCTGATCAGGGCTCCGCGCAAGCCGTCGATGCCGAAGGTCAAGGGGTCGATGTAGGACAAAGTCCTGATGACGCCCGGCAGGTTTTTGAGCGGATACATGGCCCCGGAAAGAAAGAACATGGGGAACATGACGAAATTCATGATGATGCCGAACCCCTGCATGTCCTTCATGATCGAGGCGAAGATGAGCCCCATTCCGATGAAGGTCGTCGTTATGAGCAGCATGAACACCAGGGCCAGGAGAAAAGACGCTAGGCTCGGGATCTTAAACCCGATGATGAGGGCGATTCCAAGCAGCATCAGGCCCTGGATGAGGGCCGTGGTCGTGCCGCCGGCGATCCGGCCGATGACGATCGAGACACGATTGACGGGTGTGACCATGATCTCCTTGAGAAACCCGAACTCCCGGTCCCAGAGCACGGACAGCCCGGCGAAGGTCGAGGAGAAGAGGAGACTCATGCCGATGATTCCCGGAACAAGGAAATGAATGTAGGTCATGTTTCGGCCGACCCCGGGGACGCCCATCCGGTTGAACCCCAAACCCAGGAAGGCCAGGAAAAACAGGGGCATGGCCAGGGCACCGATGACGCGCGACTTGGCCCGGAGGAACCGCTTCATTTCCCTCAGCCAAAGGACATACACGGCGGTGGTGTGGATGATCATCGCCGCCCTCCGTGGGGGCCTCGAGCCGGCCGATGCCGCTCGTTCTGGGCCTGATCTTCCTCCCGGATCGTCCGGCCCGTGAAGTGAAGGAAAACGTCCTCGAGGCTCGGCTTGTGGAGGTTGACGCAGCTCACCGTCAGGCCGTCCTTCTGGGCCAGGGTGATGAGCTCCGGGATCCGCCGCTCCCCTTTTTCCATGGTCAGGCTCAGGGTTTTCCCGTGCAACTTGACGCGCTTGACCCAGGCCAGCTTTTCGACCCGGGCCGTCATCACTTCGGGCGGACCTTCGATCTCGAGCGAGACCACATCGCCGCCCAGAACATCCTTCAGCCGCGAGGGCGCGTCCAGGGCGGCGAACGTGCCGGCGTCCATGATGGCGATCCGGCCGCAGAGATAATCCGCTTCCTCCATGTAATGAGTGGTGAGAATGATGCTCACCCCCGTGTCCTTGTTCAGTTTGCGGATATAATCCCAGATATGGCGCCTCGTCTGAGCATCCAGGCCGAGGGTTGGTTCATCCAGGAACAGGACCGTCGGCCTGTGGATGAGGCCCCGGGCGATCTCCAGACGACGCTTCATGCCCCCCGAGTATTTCTCCACCAGGATCTTGGCTTTGTCCGTGAGCTCGACAAGCTCGAGGACTTCGGCGATCCGCCGCCGCCGGGTTTCCCGGTCCAGGTTGTACATCATGGCGTGAAAATCCAGGTTCTCCCGGCCAGTGAGTTTCACGTCCAGGGCCGGGTCCTGGAAAACGATGCCGATGCTCTTGCGGACATTGTCCCGATCCTTGGCCAGGTCGAACCCGGCTACCCTGGCTTGGCCTGAGGTGGGCTTGAGAAGAGTGGAGAGCATGTTGATCGTCGTCGTCTTGCCGGCGCCGTTGGGACCGAGCAGGCCGAAGAGCTCGCCCGCGGGAACGGCGAAGTTGAGCCCGTTCACGGCCGTGAAACCGTTGAATTTCTTGGTCAGGTTTTCGACTTGGATGGCGTCCATTATCCGATATTACCCATAGGAATTTTGTATGATACGCTTTTGTCGAGGGAGGCGCAAGGCCTTGATAATCCGGACGATAGCCGACCCAAGAGATCCCTTCGGCGACGGTTGGATGGAGGGCAGAAACCCCCGACCGCGTCAGACCCGAAGAAATATCTTCTTCTTATAGAGCGGCAGAAGAATGAGGAACCAGATGATGAGGAGAATGATCGGCCACAGCAGAGAGCCGACGTAAGGGCCCGCCCAGGGCGCTAGAAGCCGGCCATAGACGTGCTCCTGCAAATTGACCCGGCCCCCGGGCTGGGACAGAAAGATGAGTCGGATGAGCTTGGCCATCATCCCCGACCCGGCGTAGACCAGGATCGGATTCGTCCCAAAAATGAGGAATGGGAAGGCCCATTTCTTCCAGTGGAGGACCTCCATCAGAAAAAAGCAAGCGGCCAGAAGCAGGAGGGCCGCGCCTGCCGTGAAGATGACGTAACTGCTCGTCCAGATCTTCTTGTTGATGGGCATCCAGCGATGGAGGATGAGACCGGCAGGGGTCAAGATCATTCCCAGCGCGAGGAGGGCCCTGAACTTGGAGCTCAGGGTCCGGTTCGAGCGGAGCAGGTCCCCGATCAGGGAACCGATCAGGGTCGTGGCCAGCGCGGGAAAAGTGCTGAGAATTCCCTCGGGGTCGAAGGCCTTTTCGTAAAGGTGCCCGTGCATGAGCTTGTTGTCGACATAGGCGGGGAGGTTCCCCGTGTAGTCGAGGACCCCGGCGCCGTAGCCCGGAACCGGGATGAGCTTCAGGACGAGCCAGTAGCCCGCGAGCAGGGCGAGGACGATGCCCAGGCGCTCCTTGATCCCGGCGTGAAGGTAGATGAGGGAGGCGACAAAGAAGCAGACGGCGATGCGCTGGAGCACGCCCGGGATGCGCATCCCGCCGAAACGAAAGAACGGGAAGAGCTGGAGGAAGAGGCCCAGGGCGAAGAGTACGACTGATCTCTCTAGGATCTTGAGGTAAATCGCACTCCCGGTTCGGCGTTCCTCGCGCCGGTGGGATAAAGAAAAGGCCAGGGAGACGCCGACGATGAACAGGAAAAAGGGAAAGATCAGGTCGGTCGGCGTCCAGCCATGCCACTCCGCGTGATGCAGGGGCGGAAATACGAACTCCCAGCTGCCGGGATTGTTCACCAGGATCATGGCCGCGATCGTCAGGCCGCGAAAGGCATCCAGAGAAGAAAGGCGCTCGTGGTCCATGTCCTCCTCGTCAGAAGATAATCTATGATATCCGGACTTTGTTGACAATTCAATTTTAGGGGCGATAAACTTGGGGCCTGCAAGAAGGAAACGCGGACCGCGGGCATCGCGCTACCTATTCCGACGCGAAACGCTTGCTCGCCATCGAGGGCGGGCGCTCCGGGAAAGCCGGTCGGGAGCCCGCCGGTTCGACGTTGAAGGAAGGAGAGGAGGGCCATGTCAAAAACCGAAGCATCCCCCGCCACCCGACCGGACCTCAGCACTCTGAGCCGTCAATTTCTGAACATCATCCGAGCTTTTCCCAAGGAATCCATGCTGTCCTATAAAAAGGGGAGCGTGTATGTCCCGATCTCCACCTCGGAATTCGGCCGGCGCGTTAAGCTTTTCTCCCTCGGGCTGAGAAGCCTGGGTTTGACCAAGGGTGATAAGCTCGTCATCCTGGCGGAGAACGGGCCGGATTGGATCGTTGCCGATTATGCCTGCCTCTGCCAGGGAATAGCCACCGTCCCCATCTACACCTCGCTCGTGCCCGGGCAGGTCGAGTATATCATCACCGACTCGGACGCCAAGGCCGTGCTCTGCTCGGGCCCCTCGCTCTGGGAAAAGGTCGCCGCGGTCAAAAGCAGTCTGCAAGCGGTTAAGCATTTCATCTACTCCGGACCCGAAACGGCGCCGGCCGGGACGATGAGCATGGCCGAGGTCGCGGCCCGGGGTCGCGCCGAGGCGGACAAGGATCCGGGGCTCTTCGAGCGCCTGGCCGAAGCCATCCGGCCCGAGGACTTGGCGTCGATCGTCTACACCTCGGGCACCACGGGCATTCCCAAGGGCGTCCTCCTGTCGCACGGCAACTTCGCCAGCAACATCAACGCCCTGGCTTCGATCATCGTCTTTAACGAAAAAGACACCAACCTCTCCTTCCTCCCCCTGTCCCACGTTTTGGAGCGGATGGTGACCCTGGCTTTTCTGTCGCGGGGAACGTCCATCGCCTACGCCGTCAGCCTTGAGACCGTGGGCGACAACCTGGTCGAAGTCAAGCCGACGATCATGGTCAGCGTCCCTCGTCTTTTTGAGAAGATCTACGCCAAGATCATGGACACGATCCTCCAGGGCTCGGGCTTGAAGAAAAGGATCTTCTTCTGGGCCCTGAGCGTGGGGAAAACCTGCGGCCGACTGAAGCTGGCCGGCCGCCGGCCGGGGCGCTTTCTCGAATTCAAGCGTCGGGTGGCCCACAAGCTCGTGTTCTCCAAGATCCTGGAAAAGACCGGGGGACGCGTCCGCTTCTTCGTCTCGGGCGGGGCGCCTCTCTCCCGGGACATCGCCGAGTTCTTCTTCGCCCTGGGCGTTTGGATCCTGGAAGGCTACGGACTGACCGAATCCTCACCGGTCATCACCGTCAACACCTTTGAGAACATCAAGTTCGGCACGGTGGGCCGGCCCGTCCCGGGCGTCGAGGTCAAGATCGAGCCGGACGGCGAGATCGCGGCCCGCGGCCCGAACATCATGCAGGGTTATTACAAGAAGCCCGCGGAGACGGCCGAAGTCCTCAAGGGCGGGTGGCTCTATACCGGCGACATCGGACACTTCGACGAGGACGGCTACCTGGTCATCACCGACCGCAAAAAGGACCTCATCATCACTTCGGGCGGGAAGAACATCGCCCCCCAGCCCATCGAGAACTCGCTCAAGCAGAACCCGTACATCGCCAACGCGGTCATCGTCGGGGGCACGCGCAAGTTCATCTCGGCCCTGATCGTTCCCGAGTTCGAAAAGCTCGAGCCGTACGCCCGGACGAACGGCATCGCCTTCAGGTCGAGGGCCGAGCTGGTCAAGAACCCGAAGGTCATCGATTTTCTCCGTGAGGAAGTCGAGCGGGCGACGCCCTTCCTGGCCTCCTACGAGAAGGTCAAGAAGATCCTGGTCCTCGACCGCGACTTCGACATCGACGCCGGGGAGATCACGCCCACACTCAAGGTCAAGCGAAACATCATCGAGACCAAGTACAAGGACCTGATCGATTCGCTCTATAAGGAATAAGCCTTCGTCTCCATTCTCCCACCCGGAGAGGCCGGCAACGGCGGGCTTCCCGCCGGTCGGGCGCGTGACGGATCGGACCGCCCATGCTTAACGTTCGGGACATCCAGGCCAAGAGCGTTCTCAACAAGTCTAAGGTCTATGACTACTGCCTGAACCCCTACACCGGTTGTCAGGTGGGCTGCCGCTACTGCTACGCCCGGCTCTTCATCCCCCGCTACAGCGGCCACAAGGAACCCTGGGGTCAATTCGTCGACGTCAAGGTCAACGCCCCCGAACTCCTCCGCAAGCAGCTCGTTCGGGCCAAGCGCGGGACGGTCTGGATCGCCTCGGTCTGCGACCCCTATCAGCCCCTCGAGGCCGAGCGTCGGTTGACGCGGCGCTGCCTCGAGGAGCTGCTGGCCCGGCAGTTTCCGGTCAACATCCAGACCAAGTCGGCCCTTGTGACGCGCGACCTCGACCTCTTCGAGAAATTTGAAGAGATCGAGGTCGGGTTCACCCTCGCTACGGACGATGAACGAATAGCCCGCCTTTTTGAGCCGCTCGCCTCGTCGATCGCGGAGCGCATCGCGGCCCTGGCGCTTCTCCACGCGCGCGGGATCAGGACCTTTGCCTTCCTCGGACCGCTCCTGCCGGGAAACGCAGACCGGCTGGCCGCGCTCGTGGCCGGAAAGGTCGATCGGGTGCTCATCGACCGGATGAATTACACGCCTCTGGTCCGGGCGTTCTATGCGCGTCACGGCCTCGACGAATACCTCACGGACGGCTTTTTCGCGGAGCAGACGAGGAAGATCCTGGCCGCCCTGCGGAAATCCGGGGTCGATTGTGAAGCGATCGATTAATGCCCGGCGGACAGGCTGCGGGTCTGGAGGGTCAGGGTGGCTTTGACCTCAGTCTCCACGTTCGATGTCCCGGGACGGAAGAAGGACAGGCCCAGGACGCTCAATTTCTCGTAGGCGGCTTCCGCCTTCTTGGGCTTCTTCTTCAGGGCGTCCTTGATCAGCCCGGAGATGACCCCGATGGCCCCGGTGATCGAGATGCCGTGAGAGGTCGGGTCCCAAATGCTCTGTTGACCGGGGGGTTTGAAGAGCGGATTGGCCACGAGGTTGACCGGCTTGATGTTGAGCTTGAGCGGGTCGCTGGCCAGCTCGGTCCTTTTGCTGCTGAGGATTAGCTGCTCACCGACATAGAGCGAAAGGTCGTAAATCATGCTATTTGTCGAGGACAGCTTCTGTTCGGGCGTGGGGCCCGGCTCGGGCGTCATGTTCACCGAGATCGTTATTTCCTTCTTGAGAAGGATGTCCCCTGCCTTGAGCTCGAGCCAAAAAACGTGGGACGCCGAGCGGTCGAAGAACGCCTCAGAAGAAAGGCTCATAATGTTGAAGCCTTTATGAAGGATCCCGCCGGCCCTTAGGCCTCCCTCGTCCGAGAGCCGGTAATAGGCGTCGTTGGTCATGTCCACGCCCAGGGCCAGTGTCTCGGGAGGCATGGGGCCCGGGTTCTTCTTGTCCCAGACAAAACACACCGAGGAGACGGCGGGGAACCGGCCCCGCCAGGAATTGATGTATCCCAGGACATCCGCCTCGTTCACGATGCCGAGGTAGGGAAAGGATACGTTGGGCCCGCCGTAGGTCTCAAAGAACTGGAACAGCCAGGCGCGGGCTTGGGTCTTGTTCCCCAGGCGATCGCTCAAAAAGGCAAGGAGCGCCGTCGCCTCAGGCTTTTCGTCCGCCTCGAGTCCGTTCGCGGCATCCTGAAGGAATTGGGCCGCGCCCATGACATCCCGCTGGTTCAGGTGATCGGCGACGGTGCTTCTCCAGTTCGGCAACTGGCTCGCGCCGGGCAGAGCAAGACTGAGGAGCATCGCTCCCAGGGCGGCGGCCGAACGCGATCCTCTAGCGAGCCTCATGATAATCGAACAGAAGATAGGCCTCGAGCATGATCCCGGGATAATCCTCGGGCAGCTGGGGCAGCGGAAGACTGCGGGTGACGGCATCCAGGGCCGCCCGGACCAGGAGCTGGTCGTTGGGCGACTCGATGACCCTGACCGTGGAAAGAGAGCCGGACTTTTCAACGACGATCGTGATGCCCACCCGGCCGAAGGATTTAGCCCTGTCGGAGACTGGAAGTTGCCAGTTCTTTTGGAGCAGGCTGACCACGACCCTAGCCCAGGGAGCGATGTTGTATCCATGGGCGACAAGCGAGGGATTGCCCCTGTAGAGGACTTTGGGGCCTGTGCCGGAACCGATGAGCTCATAGGACGAGCCCAGGGGGCCGCCCGGGCTCTGGCCGCTGCCCGGTCCGGAGCCTGGGGCCGGCGTTCGTCCCCAGGGATCAGTCTGGGTATAGGACCAATACTTCGTCGTCTTGGAGGGAGCCGTGAAAGGGCCCGCCACTCCGCCCGGGACGCCTCGCTGGAGCTCCTCGGGACCGATGGGCCCGGGCTTGACCGGGACCTTGAGAGTGAATGGTGAGGTCAAGCCTTGCGGCGGCCCTCCCTGCGTTGGAGAGGGAACCGCGCCTCCCCCAGCTCCGGCTTGGGCGCTACCCGTGGCCGCCGAGCCCCCGGGACGGGCCGCCCGTGCCCCGGTTCGTCCTTGCTCGCCGCCGGGCAGAGCGCCCGCAACCGTTGCGGGCGTCCCCTCTTCCGCTGAGAGCGGGGGCAAAGGAGGGACGAGCTCTACGGTGTATGTTTTGTGGCCGAACTTGAAGATCTTCATCGGCAGCTTGGCCGTGAACGCGAAGTACAGGACAACGACGTGAAAAACAAGGACGGATATCAGGAGGATGGATTTTGTGCGGCGCGGCAGACTGGTTCGTTCGGGGTGAGTGATGTATTCGAACAGAGGTCCACTCATTTCGATTCCTAGTTATTATAATAGCAATCCTTCGGAATTTGTTTCATTTTTATCCGCCGTCGATGCAATTTCGGGGCAGCCGTATCTCGGCCGCGCGGCCTTCATTCTTCCTTCGTCATATTTTATTGCTCGTAGAATTTGCGTCCTGCCATCAAGCGCATAGCGACGACCAAGGCCGATTCAGAGACGTCCGCGGCTGGAAGACGCAGGCCGCGCCGGTGGATGCGTTCAGAGCTTCGCCAGGGTTAGGAGGGCGCTTTGATCCTGCTGATGAAGCCGACACGTGTAATCGACGATCAAGGAGAGCGAATGTGATGAAGACGGTTTTCAATTCGACTGCCTTGGTGCCAGAACTTCCTCTTCAATTGATTTGGAGAGAATCACACTTATTGACCGCGGAGCAAGAAATAATTTGCACTTGACAGCCCCTATCTTGCGTTCTATATTCTCAAGGCACTACATCTGGGGCTGGGAACAGCACGTCGATTGCGGGAGAAAGAACCATGCTTAAACAGTTCGAATTTTCTGAAAATGCCGTCAAGATCCTCAAGGCCCGCTATTACCTAAAGAATGAAAACGGCGACTTCGTCGATCAATCTCCCGCCGACCTGTTCAAGCGCGTGGCCGATTACATCGCCTCGGCCGAACGGACCAAGGCGGACCAGCAATCCTGGGCACGCAAATTCCTTGAGGCCATGCTCGCTCGGGATTTCATGCCCAATTCCCCCACCCTGACCGGCGCCGGACGCGACATGTGCCTGAGCGCATGCTTCGTCCTTCCTCTCGAGGATTCCATGGTTTCCATTTTCGACACGGTCAAGAACGCGGCCCTCGTCCACAAGGAAGGCGGGGGGACCGGTTTCGATTTCAGTCAGCTCCGGCCGGCCGGCAGCTTCGTCCACAAGACCCAGGGCGTGGCCTCGGGACCCCTGTCCTTCCTCAAGGTCATCGATTCGGCCACCGAAGCCGTCAAGCAGGGCGGCACGCGCCGGGGGGCCAACATGGGCATTCTGCGCGTGGACCATCCCGACATCGAGGCCTTCATCAACACCAAGCTCGACATGCGCAGCGTGACCAATTTCAACCTGTCAGTCGCCGCCACGGACGCCTTCCTGGCCGCGCTGAAGAAGAACGCTCCTTACGATATCTATGACCCCTACCAGAAGAAGAAGGTCGGGATGAAGAGCAGCCGCAAGGTGTTCGACCAGATCGTCGAGGCCGCCTGGGCCGTGGGCGACCCAGGCCTCGTCTTCATCGACCGGATTAACGCCTCGAACCCGACCAAGGGCCTGGGCCCCATCCGGGCCACCAACCCCTGCGGCGAACAGCCCCTCCACGAGTACGAGTCGTGCAACCTCGGCTCGATCAACGCGGCCAACTTCTTCGACCCGAAGAAAAAGGACAGGTTCGACTGGGAGCGCTACGGACAGATGACCGAGCTGGCCGTCCGCTTCCTGGACGACGTCGTGGACGTCAACAAGTATCCTCTGCCCGAGATCAAGGCCATGACCACGGCCAACCGCCGGATCGGTTTGGGCATCATGGGCCTGGCCGACCTGTTCCTCAAGATGAAGCTCAAGTACGATACGACGGCCGCGGTCAAGTTCGCGGAGAGCCTGGCCGCCTTCCATCGGGCCCGGGCCGCGCAGGAGTCGGTCCGGCTGGCGGAGAAGAGGGGCAACTTCCCCAACATCGGCCGATCCGTCTACAAGGGCAAGAAGATGCGCAACGCCACGGTCTTCACCATCGCCCCGACCGGCACGATCTCGCGCATCGCGGGCTGCTCCTCGAGCATTGAGCCGGTCTTCGCCTTCGAGTTCACCTCGATGATTATCGACCGCGAGATCAAGGACATCCATCCCCTTTACGAGGAATGGAAGGAGAAGAACCCGGGCAAGTCCCTGCCGGAATATTTCGTCACGGCCCACGACATCACGCCCGAATGGCACATCCGGATGCAGGCCGCCTTCCAGAAGCACGTGGACAATTCCGTGTCCAAGACCATCAACTTTCCCCACCAGGCCACGGTCAAGGACGTGGAGAAAGCGTATCTCCTGGCCGATTCGCTGAACACTAAGGGCATCACTATCTACCGGGACGGGAGCCGCACCGAGCAGGTCCTTTACAAGCCCCAGGCCGCGGGCAAGCGTCTGCCCCAGGATCGTCCCAATTCCCTGCCCTCCGTCACGGACAAGATCAAGACCGGGTTCGGGAATCTCTACGTCACGATCTCCTACTACAACGGCAAGCCCTTCGAGGTCTTCGCCAGCATCGGCAAGAGCGGCTACTCGACCATGGCCGACGCTGAGGCGCTGGGACGGATGATCTCCCTGGCCCTGAGGAGCGGGGTCGCGCCCAAGGAAGTCATCAGCCAGCTCAAGGGCATCGGCGGCTCGGAGCCGATCTTCACCGAGGGCGGACTCGTCCAGTCCATCCCGGACGCGATCGCCAAGGTCCTGGAGCGATCATTCGGCGCCGCGGAGGGCAAGGTCGGAAGCGCCGGGGCGACAGTCGATAAGAGAGAAGAGAAGCGCGAGAGCGGCCCCTCGGATGCCCCGAAGGATATCTACACCACGAGATGTCGGGTCTGCGGCGCGGTCCTGCCCGACGAAAAATGCCCGACCTGCCCCAACTGCGGCTGGAGCCGGTGCGCGTAGGGCTTCACAGCAAAGGCGGCTGGACCGTCATTGCGAGGAACCGGCTCCCGACGGGTGACGCGGCAATCCGACCCGAAGGGTCGCCCCGAGCGGAGCGTGGGGGTCTCTTCCACCCTGACAAAACAGATCCTCACGGCGCCGGAGCGCCTCAAGATGACATGGGGAGTTGCCCTCGCGTCATCACGAGGAGCCCCGCTCTCGAGGCGACGTGGCAATCCGACCCGAAGGGTCGCCCCGAGCGGAGCGTGGGGGTCTCTCTCACCCTGACAAAAGAGATCCTCACGGCGCAAGAGCGCCTCAGAATGACGTGGGCAGTTGTCCCCGCGTCATCACGAGGAGCCCCGCCCTCGCGGGGCGACGTGGTGATCTCTCCCACCCTGATAAAAGAGATCCTCACGGCGCAAGAGCGCCTCAGGATGACACAGGGAGTCGCCTTCGCGTCATCACGAGGAGCCCCGCTCTCGCGGGGCGACGTGGTGATCTCTCTCACCTTGACAAAACAGATCCTCACGGCGCAAGAGCGCCTCAGAATGACGTGGGCAGTTGTCCCCGCGTCATCACGAGGAGCCCCGCCCTCGCGGGGCGACGTGGTGATCTCTCCCACCCTGATAAAAGAGATCCTCACTGCGCAAGAGCGCCTCAGGATGACACAGGGAGTCGCCTTCGCGTCATCACGAGGAGCCCCGCTCTCGTGGTGACGTGGTGATCCGACCCGAAGGGTCGCCCCGAGCGGAGCGTGGGGGTCTCTCTCACCCTGACAAAAGAGATCCTCACGGCGCAAGAGCGCCTCAGGATGACACAGGGAGTCGCCTTCGCGTCATCACGAGGAGCCCCGCCCTCGCGGGGCGACGTGGTGATCTCTCTCCTATCTTATCATTTTGCACGTTGTCATCATTTATAGCCCATCATAAAGATCCTTCCATCCGGGATTGAGGCCAAATATCAACTCGTTCTTTTTTGTTCTTCGCATCGCCTTTATTTGCTTCTCCCGCTCAATGGCCTCGAAAGCTGAATAGAAGATTTCGAAATAAACGAGGTTATGGAGTTTGTATCTCTTGGTAAACCCCTCAATGATCTCGGTTTTATGCTCATAGACTCGCCTGACAAGATTGCTTGTGACTCCTGTATAGAGAACGTTTTGATTCTTATTCGATAAAATATAGACATAGTATTGTTTCGCCACTGGAGAAAAGACGAGTCAAAATCGGGGATAGACTCACTGGCGCCGCGTTCTCTGAGAAAAGAGATCTTCACGGCGCAAGAGCGCCTCAGGATGACATAAGGATCTGCCCTCGCGTCATCACGAGGAGCCTCGCTCTCGAGGTGACGTGGGGGTCTCTTCCACCCTGACAAAAGAGATCCTCACGGCGCAAGAGCGCCTCAGGATGACATGGGGAGTTGTCCCCGCGTCATCACGAGGAGCCTCGCTCTCGAGGCGACGTGGTGATCTCTCTCACCCTGACAAAACAGATCCTCACGGCGCAAGAGCGCCTCAGAATGACGTGGGCAGTTGTCCCCGCGTCATCACGAGGAGCCCCGCTCTCTCGAGGCGACGTGGTGATCTCTCTCACCTTGACAAAACAGATCCTCACGGCGCAAGAGCGCCTCAGGATGACGAGGGAACCACGCTCCCTCCGGTCGTTCGCGATGAGATAGGTGACCGGCCACTCGCGCCAATGACCGCCCCCGAACGCCCGCCGCCGTTGACCCTTCTCCTTCCCTGCTGTAATCTATAACGTCACAGGAGCTGCAGATGAACGCCGCCGTCATCGTCATCATCGCCCTTCTCATCCTGGCCTTGGCCTATCGCTACTACAGCGCCTTCATCGCGGCGAAGATCCTGACGCTCGACGATCGCCGCGTCACTCCGGCCGTGACCATGAGGGACGGCCAAAACTACCTCCCGACAAACAAATTCGTCCTGTTCGGCCACCACTTCGCCGCGATCGCCGGGGCCGGGCCGCTCATCGGCCCCGTCCTGGCCGCGCAGTTCGGCTTCGCCCCAGGGCTGTTGTGGATGCTCCTGGGCGCGGTCCTGGCCGGCGGCGTGCACGACTTCATGATCCTGGTGGCCTCGATCCGCCGCAAGGGCAAATCGCTGGCCGAGATCGCCCGCCACGAAGTCAGCCCTCTGGCCGGAGCCGTGGCCTCGGTGGCCATCCTGATCATCATCATCGTCGCCCTGGCCGGCCTGGGCCTGGCCGTGGTCAACGCCCTGGCCGAGAGCGCCTGGGGGACTTTCACCATCGGCATGACCATCCCCATCGCCCTCTTCGTCGGGCTGTGGATGTACAAGATCCGGCCGGGCAAGATCGCCGAGGCGAGCGTCATCGGCGTAGTGGCCGTCTTCGCCGCCGTGATCTTCGGCAACACGATCGCCCACTCCTCGCTGGCCCACATCTTCACCCTTCCGCGCGAAGGGATCGTCCTGGCCCTCGCCATCTACGGCTTCCTGGCCTCGGTCCTTCCTGTCTGGCTTCTCCTCACGCCGCGGGATTACCTGAGCTCGTATTTAAAGATCGGCACGGTCCTGGCCCTCATCCTGGGCGTCTTCATCGTCCATCCCAACCTCAAGATGCCGGCCTTCACCCCGTTCATCCACGGCAACGGCCCGATCATCCCCGGCAAGCTGTTTCCCTTCCTGTTCATCACGATCGCCTGCGGGGCGATCTCCGGCTTCCACGCCCTTGTCTCATCGGGCACCACGCCCAAGATGCTTGCCGCGGAGAAGGACGCCCGGATGATCGGCTACGGGGCCATGCTCGTCGAGTGCCTGGTCAGCATCATCGCCCTGATCGCGGCCTGCTCCCTGTTCCCGGGCGATTACTTCGCCATCAACCTGACGCCCGATAGGTTCGCGGCCATGGGCCTGCATCCGGTCAACCTGGCCTATCTCTCCCGGGAGGTCGGGGAAAAGGTCGCCGGCCGACCGGGCGGCGCGGTGTCTCTGGCCGTGGGCTTCGCCCAGATCTTCAGCGGGATCCCCGGCCTGCGGAAGCTCATGTCCTACTGGTATCACTTCGCCATCATGTTCGAGGCGCTCTTCATCCTGACCACGATCGACGCCGGGACCCGCATCGCCCGCTTTCTCGTCCAGGAGTTCGGGGGCAAGATCTACAAGCCCCTGGAGCGCCACAACTGGATGCCCGGATCGCTCTTTTCCACGGCCCTCGTCGTCTTCGGCTGGGCCTATTTCATCTGGACGGGGAACATCAGCACCATCTGGCCGATGTTCGGCACGGCCAACCAGCTCCTGGCCGGGGTGGCCCTGGCCGTGGTCACGGCCGCGGTGATCAACGCCGGCAAGGTCCGTTACGTTTGGGTCAGCCTCGGACCCCTGCTCTTCGTCGGGGTCACGACGCTCTACGCCGGCTGGCGGAACATCTTCGACAATTTTCGGCCCATGCTGTTCCAAGTCGGGAAACGATCTCTCGGGGTCATCAATATCTCCCTCACGGTTATCATTATGGCCTCGCTTGTCATCATCGTCATCGAAACCTCGAGGCGCGCCTACAGGGTTCTCGTGAAAAATCATGTCCCCCTGGAGGGCGGGGTCGCGGCCTCTTCTTCGGATAGGGCCTTGCCCCGGGACTTCGGCGAGGCCTGAGAATTCGCATTATGATCGCGGCCAAAGCCCCTTCGTCTGGATTGCGGCAGGGCACGCGCTCGGGTCAGGGATCAGGAGAGTCAAATGAACATCATCGCTGTCCCGTTCACCATCGTGGATTGGAGCACCGTTGAACCCGTCGAGCATAAAGGCGAGACGGGGACGTCCTACTGGCGATCCGTCGAGCAGGGCAATGTCCGGGCCCGACGGGTCGAATATTCGGCGCGCTTCGAATCGGATCACTGGTGCAGCCGCGGCCATGTGGGGCTTGTTCTCGAGGGCGAGCTCCTGATCAAGCTCAAGGACGGCCGCAAGTTCGCCCTGCTCCCGGGCATGAGCTTCGCGACGTCAAATGACGAAGCCAACCCCCATCAGGTCAGCACGGAACGAACGACGATCGTTTTTATCGTCGACTGAAAAATCCCAAGAAAACACCATCGACAGGCTCAGCTTATTCCAGCAAGGCGGAGGGACTCGGGCGATAGAGATGATGGTCTGCCTCGCGCCGGCCCGGTCCTGGGCGATTCGAAGCAAAGGAGACGAATTGACTTTCCGCTGCGGCTGTACTATACAAAGAACATCCTGATTAAGGTAGGAGAAAACCATGGCCCCAAAGAAATTCCTGCTTGTTCTCTTTCTTTTTGGCGTGGCCGCCTGCATGATACCCCAGATCGTTACGACCTATCAGGCGAGCAACGATCTGGTCATGAAAGATGCATGGAAGGACTTCCTGGCCCAAAATCCCAATCCCAAGGTCGTCCTCAGGGTTCCCGATCCGCCGAAGGACATCGCCCAGCAGGAAATGATGTCCTATAATTCCCTTTACAGCTTCATAGAAAAGCGGCTCCTGGAGGCCAATTTCACCGTCCGGGACAGGGCCTTGCTTACGGAAGTCCTGCGTCGCGCCGGCGGGGAGCTCAACTATGCGGACATCGGCAAGAAGATCGACACGGACGTCATTGTCGAGATCGTCAACGTCAAGCTCGGCACATGGATGCAGGGAATCGTCACTTCGGAAACGAGCGGCTACTCGAACTATGCCGCTCGGGCCGGGGCGGCTATCAAGAAAACTTCAGGACCTGCGCAAGCCGCGTCCAAATCTGATGTCTTCGGGGCCATACTGGAAGGGCGGATCGTCATGGTTTCCACGGGCAATATTGTCGGCATGTTCACCCTGAAGGAACTCGATCCCCATCCCGAGCAATGGATGAAGTATGACGACAAAGGCGTGGAAGTCCGAATCTCCAGTAGTGATTTGGAAGATTCGGACATCGAATACTTGAGAACCAACATAACGCAAAAACTCATCGATTTCCTAAAAGGCCAACCCGTGCAGGATTCGGTCGTCTCGTCCAGTTCTGAGGCTGCCTACAAACTGAGATCGATTTCCGGCGCAAAAAAATAACTCCCGGTCTCGAAGGAGCCTCTGGGAGGCGGAAGAGGAGGACCCATGAAACTCTCAAGATTCTTGGCGGTTTGCGTCCTAGCGCTCTTTCCCCTGGCCATCGTTCTCCCGAACGCGGCCTACGGCTCAAATATCAGCTTCAGCCTCAAACTTTACGGCGGATTGAACTATCTCTCGGGCGGCGACCTCAACACGGGGTTGCAGGGCTTGAACGATTATGACGGCCGCAATTTTTGGTTCTTCGGACTCACCAAGACCGGAGGAGATTATAACCCCGTCCATTTGGGCGCGAATTTCGGAGGGGATCTCATCATCCAGATCACTCCGGCCATCGGGATAGGCATCGGCGCCGGCTATCTTCAAGGATCGCGCGAAAGCATGATAACCTACGGCCCCGTTAGCGCCGGCGACAACACGACAGCCAAGGTCAGCGCCGTGCCCCTGCGTCTCGGGGTGTATTGCACTTTGCCCGCGGGGAAAATCATTAACATCAATTTCAATGCCGGCTTGAGCTATTACCTCGCCAGGATGTCCTTCGACATTCGCTCGTACGGAGGAACATCATGGACTCAATACAGCGCTCAAGCGGATGGCGGCGGCCTCGGTTTTCAGGGAGGAATGGCGATAGAATTCAAAGTTGCGCCGGCCTTATCTCTTTTTCTTGAAGGCCAGGGGCGATACGCCAGCTTGGGCGGATTCGACGGCACGCTGGACGTCACGAATAATTTCGGGGGACATCTTTCACAGAGCGGAAAGCTCTATTTTTATGAATTGACAACGCTCTATCTGGGGACATACCCGGGCATCCTCGTCCTAAATACGCAACCATCCGGTTCCGCTTTTAGCGATGTCAGGGAAGCCGGAATAGACTTCAGCGGATTCAGCGCCGTGGCTGGGATCATCATCCACTTCTAGGTTTGATCAAGGGGGAAGACATGGCCTCCGGCGTGGCCCAAAATCACCGCATCTGCGCGGCAATCTCGTCCCAGAATCCGTCGCTCTCCCCGCCCATGCACCAAATGGCGATGCCTCGGATGTTCGGATGCAAAGTGCGAAGCATATCGAGCTTCGTCTGGATCGCCTGACGATCCTGGAAGAATACGGTGTGCGGGCTTCCGGACTCGTCCGTGTATTGGAACGTCGCTTCGCCCGATGCATCGCGGACGATCGCCGGAGAGTACGTCGAGATCAAAGCCTGGACGTCCGTCCAGAGGAGAGAGTCCGCGCTCTGGCCATGCCAATCGTATCCGTAGAACGGGATGCCCATCATGATCTTAGCGGAGGGAACCACTGATTCGGCGAAGGTGAGCACGGCATCCGCCCATGACGGAGGCGCGATGGGGCCGGGGTCCGACCAAGAACCGCTGTAGTCATAGGTCATGATCTTGAACTCGTCGACCACGGCGCCGAGCTTCGCGTAGTCCTCCGCTTTGGCGCCGAACCAATCGCCGGGTTCCGAGGTCTTGGCAAGGACGGCGATCGAGAGGAGCTTGCCCTGCTTATGAAGCTTAGCGCCAAGTGCGCGGACAAACTGCGTGAACCGGCTTCTATCGGCCCGAAGCACACTCTCCCAATCCAGGTCGATCCCATCATAACCTCTCGTCATGCACAGTTTGCAGATGTTGGCTATATGTCGTTCGCGGAGCGGCGGCGACGCAAGAATACGATGGGCCAAGGGCGAATCGAAGTCCCCGAGCGCATTGCTGTAGTTGCTGACGGTCGCGAGCACTCGAAGGCCTTTGCTGTGGGCCAAAGCCACATAGGTCAAATCCTCGTCGCTCGTATTGATGGATGCGTTGGACCTGGACAGATACCAATCGACATTGACCTCATCAATGGCGCCTCGAGTCGTGGCCCAATCAAGAGACACAGTATCGCCGAACGTCCAGGAGCTCACCTGGTAGGTCGCGCTCATGGATAATGGCGGAACGAACAGCAAAATAAGACACAGACTGCCGCGCAGAACATGCTTTATCAGGCTCGTCGGCATGTGAATTATCCTAGAGCATTACTCTAGCAAAGCCGGCCGTGCCTGGCAAGGCAGAAGAAATTGGAGAATGGATTTAATGGGGTTTCTATAGCCTGTACCCCCTATGATTCCTTGGTATAGTAAAACGATAGGAATTGTAAAGGCGAAGGTGCTAGTCCGGGGCCTGATCCAGCCTGGGAGTCGTGCCGTTGCCCTGGTCGGGCTCGGCTTGGCCCCGCTTGGCCTGGGCCGCGAGTCCTGCTTGGGCCTGTCTGGGCTCGGCTCTTCGGCCTCGCCCTAAGCCCTGATTATGCCCTGTTTTCTATATCCGGCTATCAGCGTTAGCGGAAATGCTTTTAAAAAGCCTGTCCTTTATTGTCTCTGTCCTGGTCATGTCTGGTCATGCTATAAGGTCCGGGGCGGCCTACCGAAAGTCTCGCTGGGGATGGGCAAACGGTCGTGGACTTTGTGGCCTGGCATCCGTACCAAAGCCGTCCCTTAAGGGCTCAATTTAAACGGTTTATTATGAGCCGCGACCTATCACCCAAATAGCAGCGATGAGCGCGGCGCTGGGTGTGGCGGCGCAGGGGTAGATCAAGCCCAGTGGCTAAAGGAACTGGAAACCGAGAACGGCAGGCTGAAGAAGCTTGTTGCTGACTTGTCCCTGGATAATGCCCTGGGGCAGGCTTAACCGGCAGATCGAACGCGCCGGACATGTCTCTGTCGTTCTTTATATTACACGCGCCAGACTTGTGAAACGTTGCTTGGATTTCGTATCTGTCTTACGGCAGGCAATCTTTTGCCGCTCTTTCTTCAATTTTCGCATGCCGTGAAATCAAAAAATCACCTTTAGACTCCGCGCGTCGTCGCTGCAAATTCACCCCCAGATTCACCTTAAGGGGGGATTGAAAAGTCCATCCCTTGGACAAAATATGCTTTCATCGAGCCTGAACTATCGAACGTGATGATATTTTAGAGCACGAAGAAGGAGTGGGATATTGTTTACGCATAGAAGATATTCAAGCATTCTGAGCCTATTAGCGATTCCAGTTTTTTTATTTTTGGCCCCTATCTCGATCCGATCGCAGGACCTTAGCACTCAGGAAATAGTAGCGAAGTGCATGCCGGCGGTCGTATGTATCCAAGAGTTTGACCGCACTGGAGAACGGATCGGCCATGGAAGCGGATTTTTTATTGCTCCGGGGAGAATTTTGACGGCCGCTCACGTTGTCCGAGGAGCATACTCATTAATTGTTGAATCCGAAGAACGTGATTCTAAGAACTCAGATTTTTATCAACGCAAGGGCATCATTATCTTGAAAGTTGATAACGATAGCGACCTTGCTGTCCTGGGCGTTGCTTCGGTTGATAGGCCAAGCCTGGAGCTTGAAAAGGACGATTCATCACTCCGGATTGGCCAATCCGTCGTTGAATTCGGCAATCCCGCCCAATGCAAAGTCGTAGTTTCAACCGGAATAATTAGAGGCCTGGATAGGTCGCGTCCCGACAGATCTCATTGTTTCTGCGGCCGGAGGGCATGGGTCAAGCGGGGGGCCCATATGCAATGGAAAGGGAAACGTCATCGGCGTTTGGCGCGCGAGCGAGGACGAAGTCCCTCTCTATGGTCTTGCCATCTACATCCCAACGATCAACAAATTCCTCAAAACTCCCGATCATCCCAGAGAGTTGCCCGCCGCCGGCTCAAGCGCCCCCGATAGGCCTGGTTTCTGGAAGTCAATTTTGACGGCTTTTTCAAAACCGGTGGGCAAGGCGGCCAACTGGCTTTGGCTCGCCGCCGGGATCTTTATCAGGATAACTGGCTTAGTGGTCATGGTATGCCTAGGGCTGCTTGTTCTATTGGTCCTATCCTTGTCTGTCGCAAAGTCCATTAAGAAAGCTTATAGGACAGGCCTGCTTGCGGCGATGCTGTTGGCGGCCTACTGCGATCTGGATCCTCATCCTCGCGGTTTCCCCGGGCCTAATGGCCACGTTGTTTTGGAAAAAAGGTCTGATCTGGCTCGTTATCGTTGCACCTGTCCTGCCCGTTTTTTTCTTTTATGGTCAGGAGGCGCCTAAGGGGTTCAAAGAGGACATTCGCGGGAGTCATGGTGACTGCGGGAACGGATTCCAGCCCCTCTCCCACACGGACCGCTAATCTTAGACGCACGGCCGTCAAGCGTGCGAAATAGGATTTGGAGCAACGGCGGGACGGGCCAAGATATCCGTTCAGGGATTGAGTGTTCCCGAGAGAGATTTCATTTGTCCGGCTTGCTGGACATTATTGGCCATTTCCTCATTTCCTCGCCCCATGCTTCTTGAGCAGCTCGGCTACGTCCTTGTTACCCCATGATATGCGGCCCAGTGTAGCGGCGTGCCGCCATGCTGCGTCCTTGGCGTTCACGTCCGCGCCTTTGGCGATTAACAGCTCGGCCACTTCCTTGTGGCCTTAGCATGCGGCCCAGTGCAGCGGCGTACCGCCATCTTTGTTCCTGGCGTTCATATCCGCGCCTTTGGCGATTAACAGCTCGGCCACATCCTTGTGTCCATTCTTGGCGGCCCAGTGCAGCGGCGTGCCGCCATCTTTGTCCTTGGCGTTCACGTCCGCGCCTTTGGCGATCAACAGCTCGGCCACTTCCTTTTGACCTTATATAGCGGCCCCGTGCAGCGGCGTATTGCCATCTCGTCTTGGCGTTCACGTCCGCGCCTTTGGCGATCAACAGCTCGGCCACGTCCTTATGGCCTTAATAGCGGCACCAGTGCAGCGGCGTCCAGCCATCTTTGTCCTTGGCGTTCACGTCCGCGCCTTTGGCGATCAACAGCTCGGCCACTTCCTTTTGGCCCCAAGCGGCGGCCCAGTGCAGCGGCGTTCTGCCATCTTGTCCTTGGCATTCACGTCCGCGCCTTTGGCGATCAACAGCTCGGCCATTTCCTTGTGGCCCATCAAGAGCGGCCACGTGCAGCGGCGTACAGCCATCGTTGTCCTTGGCGTTTACATCCGCGCCTTTGGCGATCAGCAGCTCGACCATTTCCTTGTGGTCACAAATGCGGCCACGTGCAGCGGCGTACCGTCATATTCGTGCCTTGGCGTTTACGTCCGCGCCTTTAGCGATCAGCAGCTCGGCCACTTCCTTGTGGTCATAAGAGGCGGCAAGGTGCAGCGGCGTCTCGCCATTTTTGTCTCTTGGCGTTCACGTCCGCGCCTTTGGCGATTAAGAGCTCTGCCACGTCCATAAAGCCCTTCCTAGCGGCCTCGTGGAGCGGCGTCCAGCCATCTTTATACTTGGCGCTAACCTCCGCGCTTTTTGGCAGCAGCTCGGCCATGTCCTCGTGACCGTTAAAAGTAGGCTGCCTCGAGCGGAGTTAAGCCATCTTTGTCCTTGGCGTTTATGTCCGCGCCTTTGGCGATTAATAGCTCGGCCATATACTTGATTCCGTAGCGTCGCTTGATAGCTTGTACTACAGAATCTATCTCGTCTTCGGCGGCCTTGGCCACGCTGGCCCATTTGGATCAGACCATTCATGTTGGTATTTTTAGGATGCTTTATTTGATCCCAATATCGCTTTTCTGATTCTCTGTCCAATATTGTTCCATCGTCGAGTTTTATTCGCATTAAGTTGTTTTCATAATAATGGAGAAACCGCTTTTCATCCTGGAGCACTCGACCACGGCTATAGTCGCCCGTACCCTCGTACATACGGTCCAACCCTATTTTAAAATCTCCGCGTCTGCTTGCTTCCCGGAGTTCAGCATAATCATCAAAATACAAATATATAAGGGGATAATCTTTTAGGCTAGAAGAAGGTCCCAATGCATTTTTTGGGCTAAGAATAACTTTTTTCTTGAACAGGGACAATTGCGCCTCCCCTATTTTACTGTATTCATGCGTCCCCGAACGTGAAAACCCAATGCGAATTGGAAATATCTAAACTTAGCTACTATTTTGAACCCATAATCTTAGTTTTGTCAAATATTCTGCTTCACCAATTTTTCATTTTTCTCGGTATCTGCAGATGTCAGTCGATGCTTAACCGGCGGGACATTTTTACCCACATCGATTCCCGATACATCTTAAAACCCACTTCCTTAATTTTAAGCCACTTCACTAATTCCACCCCGCGAACGGCATAAGCATATGCCGCTTCGTGCCCTCTGAGTTCTAGGCTCCCTCTGTTCATTCCGATGACACGACCATCCAAGTTGAAGACGGGAGCCCCACTTAGGCCTGGGTATGAAAACATATTGATTTCGTACTGGTTCAGTTTTGCAGTCTGGCTATCGAATTCTGGCAGGCTATCCCCGGCGCTCACGAATCCAGTCGCAAGTCTTCTTGCGGTAGTCAGGTGGCCTCCCGATTCAGTTAATTCTGGCTCAGCCGGGATCGGATATCCCATAGAAGCAACAGGAGTGCCTACGCTCAAAATATTTGGCCCCGCAAATGTGACCGGAAGTATGGCTTCTCCTTCCCTAGATCCTTCAAGGACGGCAATATCAATGCTTTGATCGATGTGGACAATTCCTACGCCGCAAATTACTGCTTTCTTCCCATTTATGTGCCCGGAAAGGGCCAATCTTTTCGGATCGCAGGGTTTGCCATTCAAATCGCATACGACATGGGCACTTGTAATAAAGAAAGGACCGGTTTTGCCCCCTATTGCAAAAGATGTTCCCACATTATCCCATCTTACGGCTTTGCTTCCTTTTTCTCGGGTCTCAAGAAGTACGGCTTGAACTGAATATGAGATCCGTTTACAGGCTTTTTGCCACATTATTTTCGTCCTCCCTGCAACAACAGAATATGGCGGATGAGATTTTCATCAACCGTCACGCCGTCCCAACCCAATTCTTCCTGTCGTATCCTGGTGCCCAGGGGCGCTTAATCCCTGAGCTCTTTAACAAGACTTTTGCCGTATTCTGTTAGCATGTATTTGCCACGTTCTATTCTTTTGAAAACCCCGCAGTACTTAATTCCGATTAGAGGTGCTCCGCCAGGCTGGTCTTCCCGCATGGCCTGGAAAATCGCCGTATAGTGATCCATCCATTCTTCTTGACCGATTCCGATTTGAATCCGCACCTCGTTTCGACTAAATTCTTCATCGCCTTTCCGTGTCAGCAAATCGGAAACCGCTCTTAAGACTGTTTCCGCGTGCGTCATATTTCACTCATTTTCTTAATCATTTCCCCCTCGGGAATGATTACATTTCCAACTTCCGCTTTCATATCCTGTGCCCTGATCTCATAGTCAATCCTAAAATCACCAGGACGAGTTTCAAGTGCGTTCACCCTCCTGGAAACCGCAGAGATCATCAGTTCGCAATCGGGGTAAACAACAAAACTTGAATCCCCCAAGAACTGGGCCCGTTTTCCGTCGGAAGATCTCAGGGTGCGAAAGCCAATGCCTTCGGCCTGCCCCATCGCAATATCATCGAAAGTGAAGGGGCCCTTTGATTCAATCGATAGGTATGGAAAGCGTGCCAAGCCCCGTCCTGTATTTTTCAGTCCGAAGCTGACATGGATTTTAAGCATCTTCCCATCGGGCCCAGATCTGGGTTGGCCCCGTCAGATTAGCTAATGCCGAGGTGGTTTCAAGAGAAGTTCCCTTAGGCGCAATGGTTTCTTTGCGACGGCGTTCTTAACGGAACTATCGTATTCAACCTGGGTTTTGAAAAACTTCGGATGGCTATACCCGTATGCCTTTTCGTGCTTCCTGACTATTTTGGCCACGTTTCGGACGAGAGACTGATAACACTTAAACGGACGCCTTTCGTCCGAAAGCCAGACCGAGAACGCTCTGAGGTACTCCTCGTCGCGCAACTTGCCATGCGGGAAAAAGACACGGAAAAAGAGTGCAGAAAGGAAGAAATCGGAATGGGGAAGCCAAGAAGCGCAAGCTTGCGAGGAAATCTCCATTTGGGCTCTCATCTTGCGGATCGCACGCATAAGTGTTACGGCCGTTACAAGTTGATCGGGAACGGTTTTCGGAGTGAAGACGGAATCAAAAAAGCCCCCATCATCATTAGAGAGAAAAAGCTTTGATGTATCTTTCTTTGCTACGCCGGGAAATTGATTGAAGCACGTGGCAACCGCCTGTGCAGTCTCCTTAAGCGTTGCAACGGCGGATACGGGCTGAGCGAGGCTGTCCCTTTCGGCTTTGTAGTCTCCACGACGCGTTTCAAGATAGAACCCGATCGGGAGGAGACGGCGTTTGAGCTCAAGCACAAGAGTATCTGTACCGACGAGGTCGGCGGGGCGAACGGCATTTTGTGAATTTGCAAAAAGGGTAACGCGTCGGACGAACTCAATGTCCGCCTTCTTCTCGATGACCTTAACAAGCACCTCGACCTCGTCCGGCACCTTCGTAGCGACACGGCTTAGACTCATGACAGTCTGACAACCGTTGATTATCTGTGCGTTTTCGAGGCGAACGACAGTATCCTCAAGACTCCTGAATGCGAATTCATCACAGACGAAGGTGATTCCATTGTTGTAAAACCAGAATTTCTTTGATTCAGACGGGTCGGTGGCAGTCTTTGCTATGCCAAGGTTGATTTTAACATTGCCAAGGAAGTTGCGGATGTTGACTTCGAAAATACGGTAACCGTGTTTGCAGAATAAATCTGCCAACTGGGCACCTTTTACCACCCCGACAATTGCCCGAGCGCCAATCTGCGGCCTTTCATAATTAAATGGCTTCCCGACGAACTTGAGATCCAGGTCAATTCGAAATCGCCGATGAGCCCGAGCGACGAGCATCTCTCTAATTTCCGTGGCTGAGAGAGTTTCTATTACGGAGGGGACGCCTCTCTGGGCAAGTTTGGCAGAAAACCGTTCGATCTCATCCTTTTCTTCTTGGCTAGGACCGTTTGCGGCCGTTGTTGCAAGGACTATTTCTATAGCGGAATAATCAAAGTCGACGTAGGCCTCGCGAAACTCCTCGGCCTTGGCTCGAAGCGTCGGGTTCCTATTGATCCTGGAAAGGTCGCCCTCCAAAAGCCAATCGACGCCTGCAAAGAGGCGTACTAAGTCGTTCTTGCGTATGCCCTTGCCCCTCGGTTGCTCATGAAGAATTGTTTGGAGAACGACAATTCTTCCCCCCATCTCGGGGACAAAGACTGCATCGAGGCCTTTTTCCTGATTGCCGTCAACTATTGAATCAATAGCCTCGGGTTCCGAAATATCAACTTCCGAAAGGTGAAGTAGGACCCACGCCGTGAACGCACGCTGCTTAGTGCGCAATTCTGGGTGGCTTTGCAGGAGCTCTGATAACTGCGTGTCTATGAAGCTCATAAGATCGTCAGCTGGCATTAGATTCTCCTGATGATCAAGCCTCGAACCTGCACACAGCCGCAGCGGCCTTGGTACCCCGAAGCGGTGCAGAGCAACTGTCGCGGGCGGCCGCCTGCACGAACAGGTTGCATATTAAGTTTGCTGAAGCTTAAAGCGATTGCCATCTATGAGTGTCAATTGGAACTTTGGCGCTACTCTGGAAACCCAGGGTGCAAAACCGCGTCGAATAAGCCATCGCCCAAAATCACGGCTAATCAATTCACGACACGAATTGTCCCAAAACGAACGCTTCGCGATATTTACCCTGACATCTCCATCCGTTTCGGGCAGCAATATAACCACTGTAGACCAAGACTTCAGAAAATAACGATCCCGATCCGACGCGCGTATTTTGAAGCCATAACCCCCGCCCGTCGGGAGGTGCCTGCCATTGTTCCAGGCAGTTATTTCAATTGTGCTTTGCATATAATAGAACATTACTTTGCGGTTCAGCTATCACGTTCCCACGCGTCAATTGATGCTCTCGTCAGAATGATTCAGTTTTCCCCTTGAAAACGAGAGCATAAGACTTGCCTACCCAAAAAAGTGATCAAATAATAACCCGCCAATTTTCCCCTGATCATGATCGGATGCTAACTCCGACGGGGCGGAAATGTCAAGAAAAGCAAGAAAGGATACCGGAAGTGAGGTGCCGCCAAAGTCCTTCCCGGAATGCCTCGGGACTCGTTTTTGAATCGGGATCGCAAAAGCGTTTTATCGAAATAAGTGATTGCATACTAAAGTCTGTGGTCTTCCTCATCCGGTCAAGATATTCTTTCTGATGTGCTGGGAGAAGAGATCCGCAAGGCCCGACTGAGACGTGGACTATCTCAAGAGGCACTCGCTGATAAGGCGAGGCTGCATCGAACTTATATAAGCCTGCTTGAACGGAACAAGAAATCCCCCACGATTGTGACTCTGATGAGAATCTGCAGGGCTCTTGGAGTATCGGCCTCTACCATTATCAAAAAAATCGAAGGATGACGCTATGAAAATTGTCGAACTTTGCGACATCCTTGCCAAAGGAAAATTTCCAGATTCAAAGGAATGGAAAAAGGCCTGCGCAAACGTCGAAGAGGCAATCATCGCGACCGACTGGCCCCATGGAACAGGAAAGTTCACCATCTATCCTGAAAGCGGGAAAAAAACGGGTGAAGGCAACGGTGTATTGCCCATCAAGGACCCATGCATTGCTAGGCTAAGAGATCTAGGGTGGGAAACCGAGAAGCTTCCCAAAATAGAAGATGGAGTGCTTCGGACAGGGGACCTTGATGCCATCTACAGATCTAAGGCTGGATATATTGGATTCGAATGGGAGACTGGCAATATATCCTCTAGCCACAGAGCGATCAACAAGCTTCTTTTAACTTTGCTTCGGGGTGATATTAAGGGGGGAATCCTCGCGGTGCCCAGCGACAAGCTAAAGATTTACCTCACCGATAGAATCGGAAATATTAGCGAACTACGTCCTTATTTCCCGCTCTGGACCGCGATAAATATAAGAGAGGGTGCGCTGAGAATAGTAGTCGTTGAATACGATGCGACTAGCCGTTCTGTGAAAAAGATTCCGAAGGGAACTGATGGATGGGCAAAAGGCAAGCCCTATTCCACATAATCATTATTCGGGTGATAGTGCAGATTTCCGCTTTCAATTCTCTCAGCAATAACGTCGAGCTTTCTAGTTCAATTCCAACCCAGTGTCTGCCTTCATTCTCGCAAACATCGAACGTCGTCCCACTTCCCCCAAAAGGGTCGAGGACGATATCTCCCGGAACAGTTGAAATTTGAACCACACGAGATAGCAGTTTTGTCGACAGTTGATTAGCCCGCCGTTTTTTATTCTTGAATTTCCAGTGGCGGACTGGGGGGATATCGTTCCAAATGTCGGTAAGATTTACTCCCAATGGGTTCATAGCATCCCTGTGCCCGCCATAATCCTTAATCTCTCCCCCGCAGTGCCTGCAGACTTCAATGGGAGTGCGAATTCTCCGGAACGTTTTGGCCTTACCCTTGGCAAAATAAAGGAGGCTATAGTGGGCGGGATAAAGGCGTCCTTGTATGGGCAAGCCAGCCTTGATATTAATCGCAATCCAATGACGAAATGTCAGGCCTAGTTCTAGGAGATAGGCACCAAACAATATATTCCATTTGGGAAGGTTATAGATGAAAAACGCTCCGCCTTCTTTTAAGATCCTTGTGCATTCCAAAATCCAACTTTTGCAGAACTTGACATATTTCCCATCTGGCAAGTTATCATTGACTTTGCCCCCGTACTCCTTGCCCAAGTTAAAAGGTGGATCGGCAAATACCATATCAACTGTCTGATCTTTTAGATTCGGCAAGATTTTTAGGCAATCCCCCTTGAATAGCGCCCCAAGAGGAGTGTTAAGAACTGGCCTGACTTCGGAGTGAAAAAGTGGACGATAATCCCAAGGCGGACCGAATATAAGTTTTCTCGGGATCATCATCGACTCACTCCTAGCGGATACTCTCTCGGTCATGAGCTCTAATTCCACTGAAAAACTCAGAATTGAGTATAAGTCCTAAACATATTCTAGGCAATATCAAGCTTTTCCCAGTCTGTAAGGCAGCCACAGTATCGGAATCGCCTCTATTGCAAAGACGCTTCCCTTTCCTAGTCTTGCTCACAGATTTGGCGTCAAAAAGTCCTTAGGCAAAAAACTCTATGATCGCTGGAGATGGCATCGCAGACTGTGACCAAATTGTGACCGTCACAGGCATACCTCGGTATACTTTCGCATACCTACAGATACCTCGGGCTAAATTGTAAGTCTCTGATAAATCAGGCTATTACTTCAGAATGTAGAGGTTACGGGAATCGGTTCGCTGCATCCGGAGTCCGTCGCCTTACGAGAAACAGACTCTTCCGCGTGTGCAAGCCGTGGGGATACCACGGGGACAAAGATCGCCAAAAATTGCTCAGTTCGGATAACTCAGACCAAAAAAAATCAGGACAAGTGATTGAAACCTCAGAAAGGAAGAAGTGACCCGTCCAGGACTCGAACCTGGAACCCGCGGATGAGGATCTGCTGATTCGGGCCGGAATATTCTATTTTGCTCCCGTGTCTCAAACTGAACGAAAATAGGACGCTCGCGGCCGAAGCCCCCAGAGGATGGCCTTTAGCGCTTGGCCAGGAGCCAAACCTCTCCTCCCGACGTCCGGTCTGTCCTACAAAGAGTTCTCTTCAAGGATTCTCCTTTCTGCGGGTTATTGCTTCTTGAAGCTGAATATCGTTCCCTTTTTATAGGCTCCATAGGCTCCGCCCCCGCTTGTCACCCCATAAAACGTAGAGACTGAGGCTATGAGGGGTCCCGAACGGCTCTTGACCATCCATTCCGTCGTTGAGAAAAGAGTGAAGGAGCATGAATTGCGTTCCATTTGTATTTATTTTGAATATGGTGCCAAGGCCGCCGGTACCGCCCACGATGGTCATCCCATACAACGTAGAGCCTATGGCTTTGAGTGACCCATATGGACCGCTTCCATCCGTTGTGCCTCCCGCAAACGAATGAAGGCGCACGTACCCCGTACCATCCGTTTTTATCTTGAATACGGTGCCATAAATACCAGCGCCGCCATTCAAGGTCATGCCATACAACGTGGAGTTTATCAATATCAATGATCCTTCCGGATCAGTCCCGTCTGCTGCGTTCGCGCCAAATGAACAAAGCAACGTAAAACCCGTTCCGTTCGTCTGCATTTTGAATACAGTGCCCGAGCCGTAGGCGCCGGCACCGAACGTCATTCCATACAACGTCGAGCTCATGGCTTTCAGGGAGCCCATTGGTGTTGCCCCATCCGTGGCGCCTCCGGCAAACGAATGTAGCACTTCGAAGCCCGTGCCGTTCGTCTGAATCTTGAATATCGTGCCACGGTTGCTGACGCCGCCACCGGGGGTCATCCCATAAAGCGTGCTCCCTATTCGTATCAATGAACCGCTTGGATTTTGCCCATCGGCTGCGCCTCCCGCGAACGAATAAAGCACTTGGAAGCCGGTGCCGTTTGTCTGGATCTTGAATATCGTGCCATTGTTGTTGACGCCGCCATATTCGGTCATACCATAGAGCCAGGGGGACGTGGAACCGCCGGAGACTAATGACCCGTATGCCACTCTTCCATCAGTGGTGCCTCCGGCAAACGCATGGAGAATCTTAAATCCCGTGCCATTTGTTTTGATTTTGTAGATCGTACCATAGCTGGAGGCGCCTCCCCATCGGGTCATTCCGTACAGCGTGGAACCTTTGAGTATGGGTGACTCAAAGGGGGAAGAAGAATCAGCAAATGAGTAAAGCACCTTGACTTGCGCCTGGAGAGATGCCACCAAGAACAAAAAAAGAAGAAAGACTCCGATGCACGACTTTTTGAACATGTTTTCCCTCCTCTTTTTTATTTTAAAGCATAGGGCAACCCGCTCGGCAATGTCAAGATTGCTTCATATCATATTATTCCGTGCCATCGCTATGTTCATAATCTTGATTTCATCCTTTTCAGCGATTCGAGGGCATTAATTTTATGGACAGGTGGAGGTATCCTGCCCTTCTGCGATCCATGGGCTAAATTCAAGAATGAATTGACCCGCGCAGGACCCGAACCCGGAACCCGCGGATTAGTAATCCATTGTTCTAAATGCATACCTCTCCCCGTGTGCCCGCCGTGTGACACGGGCGTGCCAAAATCGATTGAAAAGCGCTGAAACTATGCTATCAGAATTGAAAGACAAAAAGGGGCTAAAGGATAACTAAACCTTGTGGAGTTGCTGAAAATCAAAGGATATTGGGATTGCCGGAGGAGGGAATCGAACCCACACCCGAGTTGCCTCAGACTGGATTTTGAGTCCAGTCGCCCTAGTCGCTAATTGTTTATTTTAGAGTTAGTTAGGGAGGGATAGGCCGGCAACCTTTCGCCTTGCCTTTCGTGTTGAGCGGGTTTTTCGATCATATTCTCAACCGCGGCGAGCATGGCGTCGTTGCTCTGATGGTAGTACCGATTGTAGGTGAGGCTGATCGTCGAGTGCCCCAGGATCTTGGAGAGCAAAGCGACGTTCCCGCCGGCCTCGATGAACCTCGTCGCGAAGGTGTGCCTCAGGTCATGGAAACGAAAATTCTTAACCCGGGCCCGCTCGCACGCCGCCTTGAAACCTCCGGTTATGTTCTCATAGGGCTCCCCCGAGCTCTTGCGAAAGATGAATCCCGCGGCCGGGGCAAGTTTGTGGATGAGTTCGAGAGCGACCGCGTTCATCGGAACCATGCGCGTCTTTTTGCTCTTTGAATTTTCGGCGGGGACTGTAATGACCCTGGCCGGGGAAGTTGAGGTGCTCACGCCTAAGGTTTTTAACTTCGCCGCAGCTGCAGCCCCGTGTTAAGTGCCAGGGTAATCATCGGCCTTAGATGGGGAGCCGCAGCTTCCAGGAGCCTCGCTTCCTCGTTCGGGTCCAGAACCCTAGCCCTCGTGTTATTCTCTTTCGTAAGTTCGATCTTTTTCAATGGGAAAAAGGCGAGTTTGTTCCAGTCGATCGCAACCCTGAGGATCGTCTTTAAGCAGGCAAGCTCCCTGTTCAGCGTTGCGATGGAGACCTGGGTTTTCCTCTCGAGTTTGTACTTCTCAATGAGCAGAAGCGAGATCTGCGAGAGCCGCCGCCGGCCAAAGAACGCTTCCAGACGAGCGATGGAAAACTCGTCCCGCTTCCAGGACCGCTTTTTCGGCTTAGCGTAAAGCTCGATGAATTCCCTGGCAAAGTCCGGGAAGAACGGGTCCTCAACTTCGATGGCATAGGACTCCGGCTTATTGAGGAGCTCGACCCGCAGCCGGACCATCGCCTCTTTCGCCGCCTGCTTCGTCTCTCCCCCAAGGCGGATATACCGCTTCCCACGGAAAGAGAAATCGAAGTACCATTTTCCATCGACCAATTTTAGGTTGCGTTCTTTTTTCATCGCTTCCCCCCTTTTTTGTGTGCATCCAGCCACTCGACGATGGCCCGCCGGAGAATGGCGCTGTACGGAAGCAATTCAGCCCGGGCGATCACCTTGGCCTGCCGGATCGTGTCCGGGGAAAGCCGTAAAGGAATAATCTTCGTTTGGGGTTTTTTGCTTTTCATGCGCCCTTTTTCTTTTTGTCCATGAGTTCGATCCCGGCCATGACCTCATTCCAAAAGGTTCGCTTTTTGTTTTCGCCCATGCCTCGCGTCGCAACGGGAATCATGGCCGCTAGAATCTTGGGAGCCGCCTTCATTACCAGTTCCAGCTTTTCCGCTTTTGCTTTTCTCATGTTCTCCTCTTTAATAATGTATAGAATAATTATACACGGAAACATGAGCTTGTCAAGCTCTTTTTCCTTCCCAGGCTTCGCTGTGAGCCACAATCTCCGGCCGCCGGTCTTAGGCACTCCCCGGCAAGGCGTTAAACGCCTGTATTTGGCCCCAGGAGGAGGCCGGACCGGGAGCATGACCATCTCCTCCCCCGGCCCGGCTATGAATCTCTCAGAGTCTAGTTTTCAACGCGGAATCAGTTCATTCTTCCCGTTGCCGGTCGGTCCGAGATATTCCCGGATCGTGTCCTGGTCCACTTCGGAAAGCGTCGAAAGGTCCCGAACCGGCGCTCCGTCCTTGTACACAAGAAGCCCGATATCCCCGTAGTGCACGAGCTCGACGCCGCCGGCCAGCTTTTCCCCCTCCAGGGGGCTCCGGCTTAGCAGCAGATCAAGAGACGCGATGGGTTCCTTTAGGGGAATGAGATTATTCCCGAGCTGGGCCTCAAGGGATTCATCATCATCCCGCTCAGGGCTTGGGATAAGTTCGTTGTTCTTGGGGTCCAAGAGATTTTTTTCGCTCATGGCGCTCACCACATCACGGCAACTGAGCATTTGCCGCCCCTGAGATCGAGCATAAGCCGGCAGCCGCCGCCATTGGTCCGGGCCTGGGCAATAATCCGCTCCAAGTCGGGGAGCCTGTCTTCCGGCCAACGGGGATCGAGGCGCAGCCGCTTCAATCCGGCCAGGTCATAATCCTGCCAGCCGTCGCTGTCCAACCGCTTGCCCTGGGCGTTTCGAAGGTCTCGCTGCTTGGCGTCCAGCCGGGCCTTCACGTCCGGCGTCGAATTGATCCCAATGGGAGACCGAAGACTCGCTTCGAGGGCAACTAACATTTGCACGAGCCTCTCTCTAAACGCCGAGGCCGGGGCCGTCCGCGCAAAGGCGATGTTGTACTCAGCCTCGAGCTCCACGGCTTCGGCTTCGAGTAGAGCACGATGTTTGGCCCGGATCGTCTGCCGGAGATCCGTGAGTTTCTCTTGAGCGGCGGCCTGAGCTTTGGCTATAGCGTCTTTCTCCGAGATTCCCTTTGCGAAATATTCCGCGGCGGTGGTCCGGCCTTCGTCGAGGGCTTTCTTTGTTACATCCTGGGCCTCAAGTCTCGCCGTTTCCTCGGCTTCGAGCTGGGCCTCGATTCGCTCGAAGTCCGCGGTCATGCCGGCCAGGACCTCCTGGCCCTTCTCGCGCCTGACCCGCGCCGCGTCCCGGACCTTTTCCTGCTCGGCAATGATCCGGTTGTAGTGCTTCTCGCTCGCCGCGACGTCCTCCCGGATTTTTTCTTCCTGGACGCGATAGACGTCGAGAGCCGTTTTTGGAGTTTTACTTTCCACTCTTCGCCGCCCCCTTCTCGGCTTCCCTTTTCTCGTCCGCAGCTTTTTCTCCGCCTCGCGCTGCCGCTGGACGGCCTCAATGTTGTGCGTGGTAATCAGAGGCTCCGAGTGGCCGGGACGCTTGGGTTTCGCCACCGGACTCTCGGTCGTGACCGCGACTTCCCGGCCGTCCTTGTCTTTGATGCTTCTCACCTTGATACCTCCTCATTCAAAAATTTCCAATCGTTCCTGAGCATCCCGGTCTCGGGGTCAATGCCTCCCCCCAGGTCCCGGATCTGGAAGATGCTCCGTCTGTGCCGTGGGCGCTTTGCCCATTTGCGTTCGGCAATGATCTGACCGCCCCACGGCTGCCCGCTCCGACTCCGGCCAGAGTTTCAGGTCCGAAAAGGTGTATTGAACCCTCCGGTTGTTCGTTGTTAGCATCATGCTAAAACCTCCTAAAAAAATTGATGTTCATTCCTTAATCCGCTTCCGGGCTGCTGCCGTCAAATTTCCCTTGCCGTCAAAATCCATGGTTGTAACGAAATTTAATTTTTCCCCCAGCGGAGCGAATTTGGTCTCTGATTGAATCGCCTGGGCCGTCATCCGGGCCAGGGCTTCAATTTCGTCCGGCGAGTTTCGGCCGTCATGCAAAACGCTCATACCCCGGCCCTCGCTCCGCCGACTTATGAGCCGTTCGAGCATCCTGATAAATTTGCTCATCGTTTCTCTCCCATTTTATTGACCAGCGCCGCAAAAAGTGATCCGCCGTTGACGTCCTCCGTGTCAGAGCCATAAACGGCTTCGTCGGAAAAGATAGCCAGGGCGAAACCCTTGGGCTTGCTGCAAGCCTCGACGCAGGCTCCGGCAACCGCGTTGCACAGGTCATCATGGCCGCCGGTGTAATGAGTGATGAGATCCTTGCCCCCTGCCCTGGCCCGCCGCTCGAGGCCAGCGAATTGCGCCGCCATGCGTTTATCGTCCAGTAGTTCAACCGAGCCGTTCATGAGCAGCGGGAGAAATTCCAGATAAAGCTCCGAGGCCGACTGCTCCGAGTTCTTAACCGCGATTCCCTGCTCCCTAAATGCTTCCGTCACCCACTCCCCGGCGTAGCGATCGGAGCCGGCCTCCGTGCAGCCATAGGCCCGCAGCACATCTGAGAATTCGGCCACTACACCCTTCGGCTGGAAAGGCGGACGGCGCTCCCGCAGCACGTCTAGAACGATCTTCCCGCTTTTCTCCAGGTGACAAATCGCAAGCGTAAAGCTGTCCTGCCGGCCCCCGCTCGGGTCGATGAAGGCATGATATTGAGCCTCCGTGATCCGTGGGAGTTCATGCCGGCCGGGGATGATGCACGTCTCGATGACTTCCGAGCTGATGAACGCCGAGATATCACTCCGCCATTCCGCATCCCACTCACTCTTCGCGGCTAGGGGGTCCTCGGCAAATGCCCGCTCAATCTCGCCCCGGTCAATTGTCGGGTTCATCGTAAGCGTTGGGGCTTTCCAAATAAGCGACTTCCCCGGCTGCCCGAAAGATGCTTTCCAGGCGTCATACAAAACACCCGTCCGGGAATAGGGCGAGCTGATGCCAATGAGCAGGGATTCGGGAATCGTAGCAAGCGCCGGCCGCAGGGCTCCGAGAATTTCCTTGTCCGGGTTCGCGCTGTCCTCACTGCGATAAAAGGCCAGCTCTTCAAGAATCGCGCAAGCCACGGAGTAGCCCCGGACCGCCCGGAAAGAAGCCGTCTTGATCGAGATCGTCATCCGGTTTTTCAGGTGGATCTCTTCCTTCGTCTCCCGCTCGACCATCGCCCGGAGCATCTTGCTCTCAGACAGGAATGCCGAGATATAGCGCTTGATGATCCCCGCCTGTGCCTTGTCCACAGCAATGATGAAAATATATCCCCGCTCCCCAGGGCTGAGATAGGGCGTCCAATTCTTGAACGAGGCCAGGAAGACCGCGATCATCGCGCTTATCCTGGACTTGCCACTTCTACGTCCGGCAACAACGTAGCTTTCTCGAGCCGCCCTGCTGGGCGCTTCACTCAACCCCGTGCAATCGAACAGGAGCTGCCTGTCCGCCGCGCTCTCTTGTGCCAGGCCGAAGAGCGCCCGGAGATATACAAGCCAAGCCTGCCACGTCCCCAGGTCCTTGAAAAACGGCTTAAACAGCCGGGAGTCCTGAATCGCCTCGATGATGGTCATGAGTTTACCTCTTCCACCGTTCGCAACATTGCCCGGAGCCTGTCCCTGAGCCCCTTGGCCTTCCCCGCCTTCAGCGCAGCCGTTAACGCCTCTACACTCCAATTGAGAAGCCGGCAACGCGGAGAGCAGAAATCCCTTTTCCTGCCTGTCAATTCGGAGAGACAGACGCGGCAGGCCCGGGCCCCTTGCTGGCTGGGAGACGTCTGCCCGGTGTTCGGCCGTCTCAGGGGCGTTAACACTTTGCTAGGGCCATGCCTGCTCATTGCTCGGACCTCATAAGGGATTCCAGCCTGACCCTCATGCCCTGGGTCCGGCTGTATCGCTTCTTGATCTGTGCATCCGCTATCTGTGAATCGTTCCTGAAGGCCAAGCCTTGAAGTGCATCCGCCGCGGTCTTCATGATGTTGTCCACGTCCGGCCGCTTCTCAGGCAGGATCTCGCCGGCTTCCATCGCCGCCTGTCTCTTGCCACTCACTGACTTTGGAATGAGCAGGCAGGCTTCGATGACCAAGGACAACGGACCCTCAAGAGGGATGAACCCGGGATAGGCCACGGCGAAGAGCTGCTTAATCAGCGCCTCATAGTTGGCCGTCTTCTCGGGAGTGACCCCACGCCGGACGATGAACCCGGTCTTTGTTCGAACAGGAAAGACCCTGGCCCTCTGCTTCCCCACCGGCTCACCCGGGATGAAGAGTTCAATCATTGCCGTTCCCCTTCGCCCTGCCCTGATTCATCGCCCGAGGTTCGCTCAGGTTGCCCGATCTCCGCGCCGCCCTTGTCCTTGGCCGGGGGTTTCTCTGCATCCCGTTGCTCGATGTATCGGCCCAGGTCCAGAACCTCATCCGCCTTTTTCTTGTCCAATCCAAGGGCAACCAGAGCCCGGTCGATGCTGTTGACATAGGCCAAATAACTCTGACCAAGGGCAGGCACGAGCTCGGACACGGGCTTGCCCTTGTACTTCATGAAGGCGCCGTTCTTGGAGACGTGGATCTCGATGAGTCGGCAAATAGCAAGGCGAGAGATTATGCGGTCAATCATGACCCGCTGTTGCTCTGTGAGTCGGTCCTCGCCCCCGGCCACGTCCCGGACAAGGCCAGCCCTCACGTCCTCGAGGTACTGCCGGACCCTGGGATGTTCACGCCTGAGCAGTTCATCCCGGGCAAAGGACAAGCAGTAACCGCCGTGTTTGTGAGGCCGGCCGGTCTTCCTTGGCTTCTTTTTCGTCATTTCATAACTCTTTTGTTTTCATTAACTTAGGTTTACGCCGCCTTTCCAAGGTGCACAAAGGCGAAAGGCAAAGGCGAAAGGTCTGTTTTTTGAGGTGCGAAAAGTGCGGTATTCATTGGACTTTTGGCACGGAACGAAGTGGATGTGATGTCCAGCGCATGGACGCCTGACCTGAAGAGCATCGAAGGGACAAGAAGGCGGATGTCTGCGGCGGGGTTTTGCCAGCATTTCTGCTGTTTCAACGGTGATGAAACAGCAGACCTCATTTTGAGCCTCGGAAAGGGTTGCTTTTTGGACTACCTGTTTCATAGGTGTTTCACGAAAACATTGAGGTGTTTCACCTGTTTCAAGCTGTTTCCGCAGTGATGAAACAGCAGCGAAGGGTGGTGTTTCATTTGCTGTTTCTCTATATGAAACAGCATGAAACCCACGGTCAGATTGCTGGTTCATAAAACTTGGCTCCTTTGAGTCCGGTACGTGCCCGCCAGCGACGTTCTCGAATTCCCCGCTTTAAGAGGGCGATGTATTTATCTTTCCGACCGCAGCCGGCGACGTTTTCTTTGGCCCAGTCGAAGATCTCGCCCTGGTTTTGGTCCCGGCCAGCTCCGCGGATGTATTCGGCAAGGGAATTGATAGCGGCGGCATCGGGGTCTTCTTCTAGAGTAAACACGCCTGTATCATAATTGGCTGTGACGTAGAGTTTGATCGGCGAATACCTGGTTTTCTTCCCGGTGCCGAGGTGATAGAGGGCGTCCGGGTCATACTCAGCGGATTCGATTTCTTCCTTGATCTCTTTGAGTGTTCCCCGGCGGACTCGATGGAAGGCGATAGTCTGATCGGCCAAGTCTTCCCAGGCGGTGCTGCCTTTAGCAGAGCGTTCGTTGCTTCGGGGGGTGTGATGCAGGAGAACGATGTCGTTGTCGAGCTCGCGAAGTTCCTTGAGTCGGTTCATCACGAGCCCTACGTCCTGGGAGCTGTTCTCGTCGCCGTCATGACAGGATCGGGCGGTGTCGAAGAAGACGAGTCCGCCGGTCGGCAGTCCCTTATATAGAACCCATTCGGGTGCGTCGAGCTTTGGCGGTTGCGTCTTGAAGGACAGGTGCCAGAAGAGGACATCGCGGATGTCCATCGACCTCACGCGGTCGACGAGCAGCGGCCAGGGGTTCTCGCGGTCGATATAGAAGACAGGTTTCTTTTTGGTGGGAAGTCCGAGGAAGGATTCGCCAAGGGAAACTGCTTTGCCGAGGGCCAGGGCAAGCCACGTCTTTCCCACTCCGCCCGGACCATAGATTAGGGTGAGGGCTCGCTCGGGGATGAGCTTGTCCACAGTCCACTCAACATGGACATCCAGGGCCTGAAGTTGGGAGCCGGTCATCAAGACCTTGTCCGGGTCGAACGCGGCCTTCCTCTTTTTGGCGGGGTCGAGTGCCGCAACCTGCTCAAGGATCTCCTGGGCGGAAGTGAAGTCGGGCTCTTGGCCGTTCCCGGCTTCGTGGGCAATTCTCTGAGCTTCGACCGCGAGCTTCGGGGCCAGGCGCTGGAGCGATATCCTGTGCATGGATTCGCGGACGTTCTCGGCCGTCGTGCCCCGCGGGATCCCTTCAGTCAAGCTCATCAAAAAGGCATAGTCGATTCCCTGGCCCGAGACGATCTCGAAAATGTTCGCGTCATTAATTTCGCGGCCGTCCTCGCGGAGCCGGGCCATAGCAGAAAAAACGAGGCTGTTTTTTTCCTTGAGGAAGAATCCGGACGCGAGCTCATCCGCAAGCTCATCAAAGAGGTGAGGATTGAGGCAAACCGAACCCAGGGCGAACCGTTCATCGTTGTATATCATCGTTGTCCCTTGCCTGGTCCGGCCGGGGTCTTGACAGAGGGGGGATTAAGATTTATGCTTCTCATGTTCATGAGTCGTGCGTCCTGTGCGATTCAATTTCCCCACCCCGGACCCCCCCGGGGTTCGCCTGCCCGTGCTCATTCTCGCCGTCTGCTCGTCCAGGACGATCTCTTGTCTCTCGAGTTGTTCGTCGTATCGCCGGCGGTCGATTCTGATCTGGCCGCGTCCGCCTGGACGGATGGACGGAATCTTGACGAAGGGAATTTTTTTTTGCTTACAAAGAGAATACAGGGTTTGAACGTGCAGACCGTATGCCAGGCTCGCAGCAGGGATCGAAAGCCAGCGGGGTTCGACGGGGCTCATTTCTTGCCCTCGAGTTCGGGGAAGATCCACTCAGGCCGAACGCGCAAGACCCGTGCCACTTCCACCTTGAGTCTGATTCCCGCCGGCGTGTTTCCGACCTGGCCAGTCTCAAGGCGCGAAAGTTGCGCAGGATCCTGGCCGATAGCGGTCGCAAGCTCACGTTGACTCATGCCCTGAATTTCTCGGGCGCGTTTCAGGTTGTTGCTCATGGTTACCTCACCCTATGATGGCATTCCCCCCCTTGACATTTCAATTGAAACCTAGTACAGTACTACACACAAATGAATCTAGGTGAAGCTCGGTCACTGTTATACGACATCCTCGCGGATCGCCAGCACACCGGATGCTGTTGCGCCGCCTGCTGCTACGCGGCCTATCATCGAAGCAGATTGCCCAAGGGCCGAACGTATGCCAAGCGGGTTTTTTTCCTGTTCGACCTGTGGCGTAATTGTGCTTTTTATCTTAATTTCGATCGTGAATTCCGACGTAGATATGAACCGAAAGGCCGGATAAAATCTTTTTGGATTAGTCCCGATTCAACGGAGTACCGTGCCATTGGAAAACTTCCAGATCCTAAACCGGGAGAACCTGGGTACTACGATGAATATGGATACATCCAGGTTCGTGGTTGGTCCCCCGATGTCGATGATAATGACCATGCCAAATTCGAGCACGTCAGGGCCACGATCAAAAATAAAGCGAAGCGCGACGCAGCGCTGGAGAAACTGGCCAAAAAATCAGAAGCGGCTTACCGCAGAAATTTGAGGGACAACGAAATCCGGATGGTTAAGGATTTTATGCGAGAGGTCAGGCATCGAACGCGCTCCATAATCGAGGACCTCATGGAAACCGAAACGTCCCGGGAAGGAAAAAGATTCCTGGCCGGCTATCTGAACAAAAATAATTTCTATGAGTATTATCGGCGGTCCCAGGATCCGAAATTCATGAAGCTCGCCTGGAAACTTCGGGGTCGAATTCAAAGTTGATGTCGATCGCCGCATCCCGGGCCAGTAAGTACCTTTCGTGTCACCTTTCGTGTTGAGGGCTGAAACCAGCGTTTTTTGATGTATTTTTGCTCCATTGACCTTGTGCAAAAAGGGAGCGGTGAGCCTGGTCCTAGGCTCTCTTATTTTCTGGATCTACACAGCAGATTTGGAATGCCGGAGGAGGGAATCGAACCCACACCCGTGTTGCCACAGACTGGATTTTGAGTCCAGCGCGTCTGCCAGTTCCGCCACTCCGGCGCGGGAACATTATTAGCATTTTCGGCAGGAGGGGTCAAGGGAAGTGGATTTAAATGGCAACACCTATTTGATTTTTAAGACGATTTTTGGTACAAACTAAGACTACCCCCGTGGATAAAGAAACACAAAAGCTCCTGGACATCGTGGACCGCTTCCGCGGCAAGAAGATCGTGGTCTGGGGCGATTTCATCCTCGACGCCTATCTCCTCGGCACGACGCGCCGCGTCTCGCGCGAAGCCCCTGTCCTCATCCTGAGATACTCGAGCTCGGAGTTCTCCCTGGGCGGCGCCGGGAACGCCCTCCAAAACCTGTGGTCGCTCGGGGCCGCTCCCCTGCCCGTGGGCCTCGTCGGCGCCGACGAATCAGGCGATAATATCCTGAACTTTCTCAAAACCCGCCACATTCCCACATCCGGGCTGATAGTCCGCCGCGGCCATCAGACGCCGGTCAAGACCCGCGTCCTGGCCGGGGAAGAAAACACGCGAAAACAGCAGATCCTCCGCATCGACCGCGAAAGCAACGCGCCCCAGACAACGGAATTCCAACGGGAGATAAGGTCCCGCCTCCTCAAGGCGCTCGCCCACGCCGACGCTCTTCTCATCTCGGACTACAATTACCTCGCCGCCCAGCCTGAGGTTTTTCACGTACTCGAGCCGGCTCTCCGCCGATTGAAGATCCCCGTTTCCCTTGATTCACGCTTTCGCCTCCTCGAGTTTCCCGGAGTGACCATCGCCACGCCCAACGAGCCCGAGGTCGAGGCCGCGCTGGCCGTCGAGATCGGCGGGCGCCCTGAACCCCTTCTGGCCGCCGGACGGACCATCCTCGCCCGCCTCCACTCCCCTGCCCTGCTCATCACCCGCGGCTCGCGCGGGATGGCCCTCTTCGAGCGCGGGGCCAAACCCCGGCTCATCCCGGTCCACGGCACGACCGACATCGTGGACGTGACCGGCGCCGGCGACACGGTCATCAGCGTTTTGACCCTGGCCCTGGCCTGCGGCGCGACCTACGAGCAGGCGACTCTTCTGGCCAACCATGCCGGCGGGATCGTGGTCATGAAAAAGGGCACCGCGGTCCTGACCGCCGACGAACTCAAAGCGTCCGTGATCGAATCGTGAACAAGCTTAAGACTCTGGCCGAGCTCAAGCCGATCCTCGCCCGCGAAAAGAGAGCCGGGAAGACGATCGTCCTGGCCAACGGCGGGTTCGACCTGATCCACGTCGGGCACGTCCGCTACCTGCGCGACGCCAAGGCCCGGGGCGATATCCTGGTCGCGGCCGTTAACAGCGATTCCTCCCTGCGCGCGCTCAAAGGTCCCGGCCGGCCCCTCCTCCCCCAAGATGAACGGGCGGAGATCCTGTCCGCCTTCTCTTTCGTTGACTACGTCACGGTCTTCAACGAGCTCAACGTCGAGCGCCTCCTCCTCGAGCTCCAGCCCGACGTTCACGCCAAGGGCTCGGACTACACCAAGGACAGCGTGCCCGAAAAGGACACGGTCAAGCGCATCGGGGGCCGGGTGGCCATTGCCGGCGGGCCCAAGGTCCGGAACACTTCGGACATCATCCAGAAGATCTCATCGGCTTCGGCGTCCACCACTCGGTCGCGGCCGGCCCGCGACTTTCTCATCATCCGGCTCAGCTCCCTGGGGGATATCATTCACACCCTGCCGGCCTTTGCCGCCCTACGACGCTGCTTTCCCAAAGCCCGGATCGCCTGGGCCGTGGGCTCTCAGGGCAAGCCCATTCTCGACTGTGTTCCGGGCCTGGACGAGATCCTGGTCGTGAAGGGCGGCAAGCTTCTGTGGAATGTCCACGGTCTCCACAAGCGCGACCGGGTCGCTCTGGATTTTCAGGGGCTGATCAAGTCCGGCCTGCTGGCCGAGCTCTCGCGGGCCAGGACGCGCATCGGGTTTAACAAGAAGAATCTCCGAGAACAGCTGGCCTCGATCTTCTACACGGACCACATCGACGAGGTCTCCGAGGACATGTCCGTCATCCGCAAGAACCTCAAGCTCCTGGAGCCCCTCGGGATCAGGGAGGAAAAGTTCGAGTTTCCCCTGCGGCTCCCGGCTCGGGCTGTGTCCAAGGTCCATTCCGAGCTCAAGAAGCTCGGCCGCAAAAAAGGACAGAAGCTTGCCGTATGCAACATGGGCGCCGCCTGGAAAACGAAGCGCTGGCCGATCGCCCGCTGGGTCTCCTTCCTCCAAATCATGAAAAAGAAAAGGCCCGCTTTGTTTTTCGTTCTCCTGTGGGGCAACACGGAGGAGGCCGAGGCCGCCCGGACCGTTCAGGCCAAGACCGGCGCTCCGGTCGTGCCGTTCCTGTCCATCGTCGAGGTTATGGCCCTTCTGAAGCAGGCCTCGCTCCTCGTCAGCGGCGACACGTTCGCTCTCCAGGCGGCGTGCGCCCTGGCCGTGCCGGTCGTCGGGATTTTCGGCCCCACGAACCCCCGCCGCAACGGCCCCTTCGACGCGGCCGACCTGTGCGCTTATCATCGCAAAGATTGCGCGCCCTGCTACAAGCGCGACTGCCGTCAGGCCGACTGCCTGGAAGAGATCACCGCCGAGGAAGTCGCGGCCCTGGCCCTCGAACGGCTGAGAAGGGGCTGAGGTGTTCGAACGCCCGTTCTTCAAGGCGATCTATCGCTGTCGGGTGCGCGCCGCGCTCTTCGCTTTTTTAGCTTGTCTTGCACTGGCCAAGCCGACCTGGAAATCCATCATCCTGGGGACCGCCTTGAGCTTGGTCGGGCTTCTCGTTCGGGCCTGGGCCTCCGGTCATCTCAAGAAAGAAAAGGAACTGGCCGTGAGCGGCCCTTATCGGTTCTCGCGCAACCCGCTCTACCTGGGTAACCTGATCCTGGGTTTGAGCCTGGCCGTCGGCGCGAATTCGCTCATCGTCTTCATCATCTTTGCCGTCTACTTCCTGGCCTTCTACCCCGTCATCATCCTCGCCGAGCGCGAGCGCATGAAAAAGCTCTTCCCTGAAAAATATAAGGAATACATCAAGCACGTGCCCCTGTTCTTCCCCTGGCGCAAGCCCCTGGCCGCTGGGGACGACGTGAGGTTCGATTGGAGCCTGTATATAAGGAACCGGGAATACCGGGCGCTTCTGGGCGGCGCCGTATACTGGCTGATACTGTCCGCGCGGATCATCCTGAAGGTTTGAACAGGGACTGATCACTGGCCAGTAGTCACTGGTTACTGGTAACTCGTTACAGGTCACTAAGACAAACGCAATAAGTTTCGAAAAATTGTCATGGCGAGCCATCGACGGGAGAGCGGCCAGCTTTTCAGAACAAGTGAGATCGCCACGTCGCTTCGCTCCTCGCGATGACAAAGGAATTACGGCGCATGTATTTGTGGCAAGCGATTTATGCTATATTTCCCGCGTGCCGACCGAAGCCCGGATCAAGCGCGTCCATCAGGTGCTTTCCCTAAGACAGCCCGACCTGCGTGTCGTGTTCGAGGAGCTGACCAATCCTCACAACGCCAGCGCTGTGCTCAGGACATGCGACGCGGCTGGCGTGCTGCACGTGCACTTCGTCTCAGCCGGCGGCGACGACTTCCCCATCAATAAGGCCATCTCCACGCGAGCGGATAAGTGGCTGGAACTCCATCGCCACGAAACCATCGGAGATTGTGTTTCCACTCTTAAAAAAAAGAACTTCCAGGTCGCCGCAACATGTTTGAGAGAGGACGCAGTCCCCTATGATGCGGTGAACTACGCGAAACCCACGGCGATCATCTTCGGCAACGAATCCGAGGGGGTTACGTCCGAGGCTCTCGACCTGGCTGACCTCACAATCAAGATCCCGATGCTGGGCATGGTCCAGAGCCTGAACCTGTCCGTGTCCGTGGGCATCATCCTTTATGAGGCCCTTCGTCAGAGGCAGGCCCTAGGCTTTTTCAAGCGGCCGCGGCTTTCATCGGAAGACTGCGCCGCCTTTGCTAAAAAGTGGGTGTCAGCGGAACACGACTAACTCTTCGATTACGGCTTTGCCGCGCGCCCTAGGGATTTTGACGCGGCAAAAAAAGAGGGAAAGGGAGAGAAGCGCCGAAGCGCCTCTCTCCCCTTCACCAAGGCTTGGGGGTAAATAGGGAGGGGGAAAACGCAAAGCTAGATTCGGTAGATATCTCCGGAATAGTAGTAGCGCAGAGCCCTGGGGGCTTTGGATCGGCTCCTGGCCAGGTCCATCTGCTTCTTGACATCCTCGGTCATCCTCTTGAATTCGAATTGGTAATCCGAGAGAGCTTTCGGCATGGGTTTCATCCGATCATCGCCCGTGGCGCCCGGCGCCCTCGAAAAGAATTCATCCGGAATTCCATAGAATCCCTGGCTCTCTTCCTCTCCGACTTCCACATCGGCGCTCATGGGCTTTTTGTCCCGCAGGAATTCGACCTTGATCTTGTCGCCCTTCTTCTTTTCCCGAAGAATGGCGCCCAATTCGCTCACGGACTGGATCCGCTTGCCGTCGGCCTTGAAGATCACGTCGCCGACCTTGAGTCCGGCTTTCTGGGCGGGGCTGTCCTCGGTGAATTGGTTGACGAGCAGGCCGACTCCATCCTTCAAGCCGAAGAACTCGCCCAATTCTCTGGTCGTCTGGGAGATGTAGAGCCCGACGAATTTTCGCTTTTCCCAAACCATGTCGGGCGGCATCGGGCGGGGCATGGGAGCGATTTTGGGCTGATCGCCCCTGGGCGGTCGCGGAGTCGCGGGCGGCAGGGGACCTTTATCGGGGAGCGGCGCTGGAGCGTTAAAAAGCTGGGGGAAAGAGCGTTCGATCTCAAGCCGGGCGTCCTCCCCCGAGTAATTCCCGAGCTTGACCTTGACGTCCATGGTTTTTCCGCCGCGCAGGATCTGCAGGGTGATGTCCTTGCCGGGCTTTCGCATACGGATCTCCGAGGACAAGATGCCCGGACCGGTGATGGCCTTGCCGTCGAGCTTGAGGATGATATCCCCTTCCTGAAGCTTGGCCAGGGAAGCCGGGCTATCGTCCTCGACGTCCGAGATCACGGCTTGACCCTGGTCGCTCTCTTGAACGCTCACGCCGAGCCAGCCGCGTTCGACCTTGCCCTTGTCCCTGATCTGGGTATAGACATCCTTGACGATATCGATGGGAACGGCCTGGGCCATGCCCGAGGCGGGAGCTTCGGCCCGGTTGAAGGCGTAGCCGGAGCCGACCACCTGCTGTTCGTGGAACTCAAAGACCACGGGGTTGTCCTCGAAATAGGCCCCCCGCAGAAGGCCGATCATCTGACCGTCCTTGTTGACCACCGGGCTGCCGCTCGACCCGCGCACGACCCAGACGTTGAGCCGCAGCCAATCGGAAGCCAGGGAGCTGATGATGCCTTGGGTCACGGCCGGCGTGTTTTCGGGCGAGAGGCCGACGACGCCGACCCAGGTGCCCGGGGCCAGGCCTTCGACCTTGCCCATGACGACGGCCGCGGGCAATTTTTCCTTGGCCTTGAGCACGGCCACGCGCGTCTGGCCGTCCAGACCTACGAAATCGGCCTTGATCCGCTTGCCGTCCATGGTGATGACCGTGATCTCTTCGTCCCTGGGCGAGATGAGGGCCGTGGTGATGATGTAACCGTCCTTGTCCACGACGACGCCCGTGGCGATCTTTCGCATGACGTTGCGGGCCTCAACCCTGACCACGGCCGGATAGACGAGCTTGGCCACCGCATCGATGCCCTTATCATCCAGCGGGGCGCCGGGGTCATAGGCCGGACGGGCGGCCAGGCTCACGAACAACAGCGGCACGAGGGCCGCCATCATGAGGGTTCGACTGATTGTGTTGCGCATTTGGGGATGTGCCTCCTAATACCTGATATTGCCGTATGTTCCGCTGTCGGAAACTTGTTCCAAGATATAAACGGTGGACGTATCGCCGGAGATGTTCCGGACTTCGCGCCCGTAATCGACGGAGTCCATGACGGGGACCACCCTGCCTTGAGCCGGACCCGACTCGAAGCCCGCCGGGGACGTTGATGTCACGCGCCCGGGCCTCAAAAGGAAGACCACGTTGACCAGGACCAGACAAACAAGGAGCGCCGCCAGGCCACCGGCCCAGTAGAGTCTCGGACGAACGGGGCGGACCTTGATGGACCGGGCCCCGGACTTGACGTCATGGAGACGGGCCAGGACCATCCCCTCGAAACCGGGAGGGGCTTTGACCTTGTTCAGGGTGTGCCTCAAATCAAGCTCTTCCATTTTCAAACTCCTTGCCGAGGACGCATGCCTCCTGGCCGTTGGCCGCTTTCTCCAGGGCCTTCTTGAGAAGGTTCCGGCCGCGGCTGATCCGCGCCTTGACCGTGCCGACCGGCGCCTTGATGATGTTCGCGATCTCTTCCTGGGAGTATCCTTCGATATCCTTCAGCAGGACCGGGATCCGATAGCGCGGGCTGAGGGCGTCCAAGGCCTGGCGCAGGTTCCTGGCCAGGCCGCTGTCTTTCTTCGAAAGGGTGAAGGTTCCCGCGGCCAGGTCGTTCTTGACCTCTTCGAGGGGGACGGTCAGTAGCCTTCGGTTTCGCCGCATGTCGGTTTTGGCCAGGTTCGAAGCGATGGCGTAGATCCAGGAACCCAGGGGCGCGATCGGACGGTACTTATCGGCCTTGAAAAAGACCCGGATGAAGGTCTCCTGGCTGATCTCCACGGCCTTTTCATAATCGCCGACCAGCTGAAACACGTAGTTCACGATCCGATCCTTGAACTGCCCCACGATCCGGGTGAAGGCGGCTTCGTCACCAGCCTGGACCTTGACCATGAGTTCCTGGAGTTCCCGTTCTTCCATGTTCAAACCCTAAAACCCGCGGACATCGCTAAACGTTGCATTTCAAGCCTAATTTTACCCCGGACTTGACCTGACCTCAAGGAAATGACAATATTTGGCACAACAGCTCCCCTCCTGGGATTTCAGCAAGGACTGCATGCCCAAACCAGCCCTTTGTGAGGCTTGGAAAGCCGCAGGCCTCACGGAACTTTTTCCATGAGAATCTCGTCTATCGGGGTGTAGTGAGTGGAATTGAAAGACGTTATTCAAGGGTGCCTGGAAGGCAACCAAGGAGCTTGGGAAACGCTTGTGAATTCGTATTCCCAGAAGATCCTCAACATGGCCTTTCAATTCACCGGAAGCCGCCCGGAGGCCGAAGACCTCACCCAGGAGATTTTCTTGAAAGTCTATAGCTCTCTCGGCAAGTTCGACCCGGAGAAGAACTTCACGGCCTGGCTCCTGACCCTGGCCAAGAACCACTTGATCGATGAATACCGCAGGACCAAGTGGGAGAAAAAGAACAGGGATGATTTCGACGACGTCCTGGTCAAGGGCACGACGCGGACGGCCGGTCCCGAGGAGGACGCGGTCCGGACGGATAACCGCCGGATCCTTTGGCAGGGCCTGAGCCGACTGCCGTCCGACGTGCGCCTGGCCATCGTCCTCAAGGAGCTCCAGGGTCAATCCTACGAGGAAGTGGCCCAGGTCCTTCGCCTGCCTCTGGGCACGGTCAAATCACGGATCAATCGCGGCAAGCTGCTGCTGGCGAAAATTCTCAAGGAACAGAAGGAGGCTTGACATGAGCTGTGAACGCATCGAAAACCTCCTTCCTGCCTACAGCGACGGCTCGCTCGGCGGCCGGGATCGCAAGCTCGTGGAACATCATCTGGCCCAGTGCCCTGAGTGCCGGCGCCTCCTGGCCCTGCTCCGCGAGACCGACCGGGCCCTGGCCGGTTTTCCCGAGCTCAAGGTGAGCCCCGGCCTTCGCCGTAAGCTTTACGCCGTGCCCGAGCGCAAGACGGAAAAGTCCGAATCCTGGCTGAGCTTTTTCCCGCGACTCGTTCGTCAGCCGGTGTTCGTCCCGGCCGCGGTCGTGCTCCTGGCCGTCACGATCTTCATGACCAACCCCAACCGGGACTCGATCCTCAGGTCGCTCAACCGGCAGGTCCATCTGGGCCTCAACGCCGCGGAGAAGGTCTATGACCGGGCCGGGTCGTTTCTCGATACGCTGAACGCTTACAAGGAAGACACCCTCTCTTCGCTCAAGAGCATCAACCCCCTGAGCAAGGACGGGGACAAGAATAAAAAATAGATCAACGGAGGTTTAACATGGTTGACAAAGTCGTTTACACAAGGCCGCCCAAATCGCCGGTCCTGGCTGGAATCCTGTCCTTCTTCTTCCCCGGCACGGGATCCCTCTACAACCGCGAATACATGAAGGGCATCCTGTACATGCTGATCTTCGCCGGGCTGGTGACTCTCCAGGCCCAGGGCGAGGCGGGACAGCCCTTCAAGGGGATCATCCTGGCCGGCTTCTACATCTTCCAGATCATCGACGCCATCCAGGTGGCCAAGGGCATCAACCAGCGGGCCCTGCAAGGCGAGGCGGCCAAGAACGGCGAGGATTTCTCCTTGTCGGTCAAGACCGGCTCCATCTTCTGGGGCGCGCTCCTCATCATCCTGGGCGCCGTATTCCTGCTGGCCAACTTCGACGTGATCTCCTACGAGAAGATGTGGCGCTTCTGGCCGCTTCTCGTCATCGGCTTCGGCGGGAAGTTCATTTACGACTACTACCGCAAGAGCAAGTAAGGACGAAAGGAGGCAATCCATGGCCAACACCAAACACAGGGATTCGCTGATCTGGGGTCTGGTCCTCGTCGTCCTGGGGCTCCTCTTCCTGCTGGATAACCTCGACATCCGCTTCGACGTCTGGCATCACCTGGCCAACCTCTGGCCGGTCATCCTGATCGTCTGGGGCGGGTGGAAGCTCTTTTTCGGCATCAAGGAAGCCAGGCAGGCCGCGGACTCGGAGACGCCGGTCAAGGAGAAAAAATGAAAGGCCGCGAAGTCGTCCTTCTGGTCTTTATCATCGCCGCCGGCGTCCTGCTGACCCAGACCTACCGGGGCAACATCAACTGGGACTGGAACTGGGGCGATTGGGACGGCCCTCTGTTCGGCTTATCGCATGAGGCCGCGGCCCAGGAAGCACGAACGATCGAACAGCCCCTGCCCCAGGAGCTCCGCGTGGTCAACAACCACGGCGATGTGGTGGTCGAGCCCTCGGCCGACGGCCTAATGACCGTCTCGCTCGAAAAGAAAGCCTACGCGCGGACCGAAGAGGAGGCCCGCCAGGCGGCCGAAGCTCTGCATCTGACCGTGAGCCGCGAGGGTTCGAAGCTCGTCTTGTCCACGAACCGCGACGATTTCCGGCGGCGTCGTTTCCAGACGAACTTCCGCATCACGGCGCCCGAGGGCTTGACGGTCGATATCGAGAACAGCTACGGCCTGGTTAAAACGGTCAAGACCGGCCCGACGACCGTGGCCAATTCCCACGGCGCGGTCACGGCCGAAAGCGTCCGGGGGGCCTATGTTTGCCGGACGAGCTATGAGGACGTCAACGTCTCGGACGCGGCGGCCGACTGCCGCGTCGAGTCCCACCACGGCTCGGTCACGATCCTAAGGGTCAAAGGCCCGGCTCGCGTCACGGACAGCTACGGCGAGGTTCGCCTCGAAGACGCGGCCGGCGATGTCACGGTGAACGGCTCTCACGCTGAGGTGACGGGCCGCAGGCTGGCCGGCACGGTCAGGGTCGAAACAACCTACAGGGATATCTCCTTGGCCGAGGTCGGGCCGGCCACGGTCATCGGCCATCATTCGGGAATTGAGGTCAGCGAGGCTAAGGGCTCCGTGGACATTACGGACAATTACGGCCGGGTCGGCCTTAAAGGAATTCAGGGCAGCCTGACCGTCAGCGGCCGAAGCCTGGAGATCTCGGGCCGGGCCTGCGCCGGACCGCTTATCTCGATCACGACATCCTATGAAAACATCGACTTGGCTGATTTCTCCGGCAAGGCGGATATCACCGCCTCGCATGCCAACGTTTCCCTCGCCCCCGCTCGCATCGGCGGAGATATCCTGGTCAAAGGTGACTACGGAGAGATCCGCCTCATTTGGCCGGCGGGCAGTCGAAACCCGTTCGAAGCGCGGACCCGCTACGGGAAGGTCTGTTGGAACCTTTCCGAAAAGCCGGACTTGGACGAGACGAACGGATTGTCCCTGGTCAAGGCCTTCGGAGCGGAAACGGGCCAACCCCGCGTCTCGTTGAGCACGAGCTACGCCGATATCGTCATCGAGGCGGCCGGCCCGGGCAAGACCTAAGCACGGTCGGAGTACACGAGGAGGGCGCTCTCCGGGCGGAGGGCGTCTTTTTTTATGGGCCGATCTTAGGCGTGATGGTGATTCCGGTAGCGGCGGATCTTGTCGGTCAAAAGGCCGTTGATCTTGATGTTGAAATAGGAGATCAGGTTAGTGATGTCCTTCTTGTACTTGGTCACGTAGCGCACGAAGTCGTTCTCCAGCTTGAACCGCAGGATGTTCTCGAACTCCTCCACCTCGTCGTGGAGCTCGATGAGGTAGTGGTTGATGGCCCGGTACTGGGCGTTGAACTCGATGAGCTCCTTGCCCCCGACCTTGTCCAGGTCGACGTGCGGCGGCAGGGACTGGAGAATGAGGTCGCTCTCGGAGCTAAGCTCATTGCACAGCTCCTGGATCTCCTGGAAGAACGACTTGTAGTCGAGCGGGGCGGCCAGCTTTTCCTCGGCCCGGTCGATGAGCACCCCGCACTGGTCACGGAGGGAGCTGATGAACTCGTCCACCCCGAAATACTTCCGTGGAAAATGGAACAGGTCGACGAAATCCCGGCCGATGTAGATCTTGTCCTCGTAATGGCTCAGGACCTCCAGGGGCGAGTGGGTGTAATACTTGACCTCAAAGCGGCGGCCGGCCGAATCACGGTCCCGCATCCGGGCCAGGACAAGGTAGCTGTTCTGCTCGACGAAGTAGCTGTTGATGTCCAGGAGGACAGAGTAAACGGCCAGGTTCTGGATGAGCATCTCCTTGAGGTAGTTGAGAAGGTTCCCGTTCCGGGTGATGAAGTCGTTGACCGTGCCGCTCGGCCGCGGGTTCAAGATCGAGTAGGAGGGGGAGAGAAGATAGAGGGCGGCACCCGACCCCAGCTCGAGGTGAAGGTTCTTCAGCGTCTTCTGATGAAGATCGTCCAGGAGGGCAAGGGGCAGGGACGGCAGCTTCTTAGCGTCGAGCTTGGCCAGTTCTTCGATCTCGTTCATGGTCGGTTCCATTGGGCCGAAATGAAGCATATCACCGGAAATTTCAAAAATCAATCAAGCCCGTCCGCCTTCCGGCGCTCGGTCCAATCACGGTTCGCGTAGCGGGACTCCTGGATTCGGCGTATCGCGGTTCGGTCCTCGTCCATGAAGGCCAGGGGGGCGAACTCGACCCCGAAGAAGTCCTCCAGGCCGGCCACGAAGTGTTTCACCGTCCCAGCAAAGTCCGCCGGACGGCCCAGGGCCTCGGACAAGGACGTTATGCGCAGGCCGACGGCCTTCCGGTCAAGGAACGACACCGCCCGAAGCAGAGCCTCATCCTTCTCGAGGGGGATCGATCCGTGCTGAAGGAACTTGGCCCCCACCCGCTTCTGGGCGCTGCCGATGATCTTTTTTCCGTTCCATTCGACCTCATCCAGGCCCGGGTGGGAAAAACACGGCAGGGTCCCCCGCACGTAGGCCGGGGGCGGCGGACCGGCTAGCAAAGCTTCAACACCCATCAGGGACAGACCGCTCATGAGGCCCCGGGAGATCAGCCGGTAGGAATCACTCAGGTTCGAAGTGAAGGTCCCCGCGTCCGAAGAGCTGATGGAATAAGTGACTTCCTGATGGTGAAGAACAAGCTTGCCGCCCGTGATCCGTCGGACAATGTTGATGCCGTTCTGCCGGCAAAAGCCCGCGTCCACGACGCGCGACATCTCCTGGGAGTAGCCCAGGGAAGCCGTGGGCCGCGTCCATTGGTAGAACCGGACCGTGGTTTCCGGCGCATCGGGCAGGGACCGGAAGAGAAACTCATCGACGGCCATGTTCCACGACCCCTCGGCCGGGGCCGCGTCAATGATGAGATTCCAGCGTTTCAGGTCTCGCCTCCGGCTCGGGCATGAAAATAAAAAAAAGAGCGGGCAACGGGATTCGAACCCGCGACTCCGAGCTTGGGAAGCTCGCACTCTACCGCTGAGTTATGCCCGCCCAGCCTGTCCAGCAAGTGATTTCTTTGCTCTTTAAAAACTCGCAACTTCGGCTCCCCTTTCGGAGCAAAGCTATCTTAGCGATTTTCCGCGGTGATTTCAACTGGAATGGCGCGGCTCGGGCCGTCTATTTCTTGATGATCTCGACCCGGCGATTCTTAGCCCGGCCCTCCTCGGAGCGGTTGTCGGCCACGGGCTTTTCCTGACCCCAGCCCACGGCGGTCAGGCGGCCCATCTCGATCCCTTTGGCCGCGACGGCCGCCGCAACCGCTTTGGCCCTCTGCTCCGAAAGGACTTTGTTGCTTTTCGCATCGCCGATGTTGTCGGTATGGCCCTCGATACTGAGCTTCAGTTCAGGATTTTCCCTGAGAAGAACGGCGATCTGTTCCACGATGGGCTCGGACTCGGGCTTGATGACCGCCTGACCCGTGTCAAAATGGATATCAAGGGCCATGAAGCCGTCCTTGTCCAGCGCGGCGAGCATATCGCCGGCCGTGACCTCCTGGGCCATCTCGCCCAATTCCAGGATGGTCAGGGAATAAACCGTCCCGCTGTTGTAGATCGAGACGTCGATCCAGATCTCCTTGCCGTTCTTGACCAGCTGCAACGTGCAGGAACCCTCGGATTGAGAGACGACCGAACCGCCCATGGATTTAACTGCGTTCGCATAGTTCTTCCGGATCTGGAATTCCGAAGGGGCGGCGGCGTTTTCGTTCAGGCTGTAATTGATCTTGGTCTTCTGACCTTCCAGCGTCTTCGTCCCGTCATCGAGGCGGAATTCGACCTGGTCATAGTTGCTTTCACAGCTGGAGATGGTGAAGCCTTTTAGCCGGGACAGCAAAGGAGAATCCTTGCAGCCTTCGGCGTCCTCCTCCTGGGCGATACAAACGCCGGACGTCACGAACAGCATGACGGAGATCATAAGCACAATGAGAACTGATTTGCCAAATTTCATGTTATCCTCCCTCCGTAAGTATAAAGAATCCCCCCGCTCATGACAAGCACGGAGCGGAGGATTCCCGGCGCACCCTTCTTTGCCGACGGCTTCGTCGGGGTATACTCGCGAAAATGACCGGCGTGGTGGAATTTTCGGAATGCGAACAGCACATGAGCTCCGGCCGCGAAAGGACGGCCATCCCCTCCCCCGGCCTCAGAAGAATTCCCGGTGAAGAGCCTGGATGGCTTTGTCCCCATCCGACTGCTTGACGATGAAGTACGTCGCCACCTCCGAGGCTCCGGACGAGATCATCTCCACATTGACCCCGGCCCGCGAGACCGAGGAAAAGATCCTGGCCGCCAGCCCTTTCCTATGACGGAGGCCCTCGCCCACGGCCGCGATCAGGACGACGTCATCCCCCAGGTCGACGCGCTCGATGACCCCTCCCCGCTCCGCTTTCAGCGATTCATAGCTCCGGCCGGCGTCCTTCCGGTCAACGAGAAGGTTTATGCAGGTCTGCGCGGTGATGATCGAGTAGATGTTGATCCCCAGGGCGGACAGCCTCTGACCGATCTCGCCGATGATGCCGGGCTTGTACCCGACCCCCGGCCCGTGGACCCTCAGCAGGGCGACGTTCGGGTTCGAGGTCACGCTCTTGATGACGTCCTTCCGCACCGCGCCGTTGGGCAGGATCCTCGTCCCCGGGCTGTCGGGTTTCCAGAGATTCTTGATGACGACCGTGGTCGGCCGGCCGCGAAGAGGCTCGAGGGTCCGGGGATGCAGGATCCTGGCCCCAAAGTAGGACAACTCAGCCGCTTCATAATAAGACAGGCGATCGATCCTGCGCGCCCCGGGAACCAGCTTGGGGTCGGCACTCATGAAGCCATCAACGTCCTTCCATATCTCCAGGCAGGAGGCTTCGAGGCCGAAGGCCACCACGGCCGCGCTGTAGTCCGAACCGTTGCGGCCGAAGGTCGCCACTCTGCCGCGGGGCGTGACTCCGAAAAAGCCGGTGATGACCGGAACCGAACGGCCGCGGCCGATTCGCAGGGCGCGTTTGACGTTCATCTTGAAGGCCGCCAGGTCGACGGTGGCGTTCTCCACGGCGTCGTCGGTGACCATGCCGATCCTGTCGCTTTCCCATCGTTGCGCGGGCACGCCCCGGTCTCTGAGGACCGAGGCCAGGAGGAGCGCGGCCAGCCGCTCTCCATAGCTCACGAGGTGGGAGCGCGTCGAGGCCGTCACTTCTGATGTATAAGAGATCCCGTAGAGAAGCCGCTCCACCTTCTTCAACCCGGCCTCGAGACCCTGCCGGGTCTCGCGTTGAAGCGATCCGTCACGGATGAGGGAGTCGGCTAACGACTGATGGACGTGCCTGATCTTCCCCAGGCTTCGCTCGACGCTCTCTTCGCTTTTCTCCGCCCGGCGCCCGGCTTCAAGCAAAAGGTCCGTAACGCCTGAAACCGCGGAGACGACGACCGCGCGTCTCTCGGACTCGCGACCGATGACGTCCGCCGCCCGGGCGAAGCTCGCCGCGTCTTTCAGGCACCCTCCTCCGAATTTCATGATTTTCATGGATCGTCCTCCGGCATGACTCGGGGCTCAGCCGAAAAGTCCCTGGCGGAACGCCAGCTCGGCGTTGAGAAGGCACGCTCCGGCCGCTCCCCGGATGATGTTATGCACCAGGGCAAAGCCGTTGAGGGAGCTCCCCTTCCCTCTGAGCCGGCCCACGGTCACGGCCATTCCCCGGGCCCGCTCGGGAGTGCCGGCCAGCGCGTCCAGCACGGGTTGAGGCCTGTCCTCTTCGGTTCTCACGAGAACCGGACGCTCGGGAGCCGTGGGCAAGCACAGGTCCTGAGCGAGACCGCGGAAATCGGCCAGGGCTTGCCCGGCTTCACGGGCGTCGACCGGGCGATCGAAATCCAGCCGCAGACTCAGGAGATGTCCGTCGCGTACGGGAACCCGGCAGCAGCTGGCGTTGACTTGAAGCTCCGCGGCCCGAATCCCGCCGCCCTCCATCTGACCCAGGATCTTGCGGGATTCGCGGGCCATTTTGAGCTCCTCGTCCCGGATGAAAGGAATGATGTTGGCCGCGATATCCATGGCTGCGACTCCGCGTCGGCCCGCGCCCGAGATCGCCTGGAAGGTCGTGACCGTCACCGCAGCGAGGCCCAATCGCTCCAGGGGTTTGAGGACCAGGACCAGGCCCGCGGTCGAGCAGTTGGAATTGGTGACGATCGCCCCGCCGCAGGCCGAGGCCTGACGCCGAGCCAGGTCGAGATGGCCGGGGTTGATCTCCGGGATGAGAATCGGGACATCCGGGTCGAGACGACGGCTCGAAGCGTTGGAAAAGACAAAAAGGCCCCGGCGCCTCAGCTCGGGTTCGAGCCCCTCGGCTGCGGCGCCGGGCAAAGCGCAGAACGCGACCCGGGCGCCGCCGGAGCAAAGGGCATCGCCCGAGCTGTCGAGAATAGTGAGGTCGGCGGCGGCGGGGGGAACTTCCCCGCCGATCATCCAGGACACGGCCGAACCGTACCTCTTCCCGGCCGAGCGGGGCGATGACGCCAGGCCGACCATCTCGAAATAGGGATGGTCCTCGAGCATCCGGACAAAGTGCTGACCGACGAGCCCCGTGGCGCCGAGCACGACGGTCTTGACCTTATTTTTCGGTGAGTTCAAGGTTGAGCCCTCCCTGCCGTGCGTCCGGCCGATCCTGTTCGGCGCGGAGTCCCCCATTCCGGCGCCCGCTCGCCGCCTCCGCCCCCCGGCCGTTCGCCTCCCGCTCGCGATCGAACGAGACGCTGTCGTGAATGAACTTGATCCATTGGGAAAAAAATTCAGAGCCCTGGCCTTTCCAGCGATTGACCGGATGTTCGATGTCCAGGTTCTTGGGCGGCTCTACGCCCGGCTTGCCGGCTTGTAGGTCCCGCAGGTATTCCTCGACGAGCCGCCGGGCATTGTATTCCGGATGCCCCAGGTGCATTAGGTAGCGATGCTCCGCGCTTTCAAATATCGTGTAGCCCGCCTCGGCTGAGTGGGCCAGCAGGTTGATTCTTCCTTTGTCCCTTTCCTGGATCATGACCTTATCTGGAATTCCCGAGAAGCGGCTTTGCGGGCACCAGAAGACATCGTCCATCTCGCCGGTTATTCGATGCTGCGGGTCGAGGTTGCGCGTCTCGAACACGCCGAAGAGTTTTTTAGGGAAGATGACGTTGTCGATGCCCAATTGCTTAGCCAGAGCCAGGCCCCCCCAGCATATGCCCAGAGTCGTAGGGATGTTTTCGCGGGCGTAGTCGAGAATGTGCTGGACCTCGTTCCAGTAGGTTACGGTTTCGAAGGGAATGTCTTCGACCGGAGCGCCGGTCAGGATGAGTCCGTCCAGCGGAGCCTGGGCAATCGCCTCGTCAAAATACACATAGAGGTTCTTCAGGTGCTCCCAATCGCTGCTGGTGTACTTGTGCGTTTTGAGCCGAATCCAGACGGGGTCGATTTGGAGGACCGACCTTCCCAGCGGATGCAGCAGGCTGAACTCGTAGGCCTCGGCTTTGGGCATGATGTTGAGAATGCCGATGCGCAGGGCCCGGATGTCTTCGCGCAGGGCATCTTCGGGCTCGATGCAGAGGATTCGGCGCTCCTGCAGAGCCTGACAAAGATGGTAGTTTTTCGGAACGACGATGGTCATGGTCTTGTTATCCTCCTCAAGCTGCGGCCGCGCGGCCGGTCGAGCCGCGGGTCGCCAAGCAAGTTTTCAAAGAATTCATTTGGCTTTTCCTCATCACGCCCCGGGCGCGGTCCGGTTTAGGCTTCGGCGCCGCGGCCAGCAGACCCGGGGATGAGAGACAGGGCTTCGTCCAGGCTTTCAATGAGGTCGTCCGGATGTTCGAGCCCGATCGACAGCCGAACCAGGTCGGGCGTGACTCCACCCGACCTCTGCTGGGCTTCCGAGAGCTGGGAATGGGTCGTGCTGGCCGGGTGAAGGATCAGACTCTTGGCGTCCCCGACATTGGCCAGATGGGAAAACAACCTGATATTGTCGATGAGCGTGACCGCGGCGTCGTGCCCGCCCTTGAGTCCGAAGACCACCATACCCCCGAACCCCTTTGTAAGAAACTTTTTAGCGGTCGCATAGGAAGGATCGCCCGGCAGGCCGGGATAGCGGACCCAGGCCACCGCGGGATGATTCTGGAGATAGCGGGCCACGCTCAACGCATTTTCGCAGTGGCGGGCCATCCGCACCGGGAGCGTTTCGAGGCCCTGGAGGAACACCCAGGCGTTGTCCGGCGAGAGGCAGGCGCCCAGGTTGCGCAGGGCCACGTTTCTGAGCCTCACGGCAAAGGGCGTGCGGGCCAGCGGCTCGGGCAGGTCGAACGCCCACCGCAGTCCATGTGCGTTGTCGTCGGGCTCGGTCAGGAGCGGATGGCGTCCCCCCTTTCCGTCGAACGTCCCGGCGTCGGTCACGGCTCCGCCGATGGCCGTCCCGTGCCCGCCCAGCCACTTGGTCAGGGAATTGATGACGATGTCCGCGCCATGGTCGATGGCCCTCAGGAGGTAGGGCGTCGTGAACGTGCCGTCCACGATGAGGGGCAGCCCGTGACGGTGGGCCGTTTCGGCCGCGGCCCGGATATCCGCAACATCGAGCGAAGGGTTGCCGATCGTTTCCACGAACAGGGCCCGGGTCGTGTCCGTCACCGCGTCCGCCAGTCGTTCCGGGTCCTTCACATCCGCGAACTTGACCGTGATGCCCAACTTGGGCAGGATGGCGTCGAACTGGGTATAGGTCCCGCCGTAGAGGTTGCCGGCCGAAACGATATCATCGCCCGCCTGGGCGAGAGTGATGACGGCAGAGAACACGGCCGCGGTCCCGGACGCCAGGGCAATGGATGCCGCGCCGCCCTCGAGCTGAGTCAGGCGCTCCTCGAGAACCTCGGTCGTGGGGTTCGAGATCCGGGTATAAATATGACCCGGCGCTTTTAAAGCGAAAAGGTCGGCCGCATGCGCGGCGCTCTTAAAAACGTAGGAGCTGGTTCGGTAGACCGGCACGCCTCGCGACAGGGCGGCGTCGAGGGTTTGCCCGGCATGCAGGGCCAGGGTCTCAAAACGGTATCTCCCGGGAGCGGCTTTATGGCCCGCGCCGTTATCGCTGACGATGTGAGTTTTCGGGTCGGATTGCGACACAATAGACCTCCTCTTAAGGTGCAGAACAAGGATAATAAGATAGGCCGCGAGATTGTTCCGGCTTGGGGTCATCCCGAATACCCGCCTCCGGCCTGGAGTGCGGCGTATTCGGGCTTCACATTATCATGCAGCCGAGCGGCTGAAGGCGGGAAAGAAAAAAACGGACGGAGGCGGACGACGACCTTTCGACCGTGTTCGTCCTCAGTTCAAAATGCGTGTCCATTTGCCGCGGATTTATACCATAGAATCCGCGGGCTGTCAAATGCAGTGAAAAAAAGATGTTGCGCGCCGAGCGTTTGAGCCTTCCCCTTCGGGAGCGGAGTCCGCGCCGCGGGGCAAGCGGGGGGACGCAGCTGTTTCTTTATCAATGCCGCCGTCCTCATGTATCATGTATAATGAATACGGCAAGAGGAGAGTTCATCAATGACGGGCGTTCGCTCACTGAGGGTCACCCTCGGCCCGCTGAAATATCTTTTAAAAGCTCACGATGGCTGGGGGCAAAGAACGATCGACGACCTCCGGCGACACGTGGCTTTTCTGACCTTTCGAGGCAAGCCGGACCGAACGTTCCACCTTCTCCGTGAACCCGCGGACGAGAGTCCGGAGGAATCCTCACAAGGAATGATCCCGCCGGAGCTCCTGGCCCTTTTGCCCGGCGGCAGTCCCCGTCTTCAATGGTCTTGCGACCTCGATACCGCGCACTCGATCACCCGGCGGCATTCGGACTTCCCCGAGTGTTTTTGGACGTCTCGGGCCGACGCCGCGAGCGACTCCATAAGGTTTCGCCTCCCCTGGCCGCTTATTATCGAAGACATGGTCAGCCGCGGCGGAGGAGTCGTTCACGCGGGTCTGGCCGTGCGAAGAGAAGCGGCCGTCCTGTTCTCCGCCCCTTCGGGCGGAGGGAAATCCACGGCCCTGGCCAGGATCCCGGCCCCATGGAGGGTCGAGGCGGACGATGCAGCTCTTGTCTGGCCGTCCGGCCGCGGAACCGTCAAAGCCAGCCCGCTTCCGACATGGAGCGTCATGGCAGGAAGAAGCCGGATGCCGAAGGGTTTGGGCCGATGGAAGCCGGGCGATTCCTGGAGAGTTGGCGCGATCGTGGTCCTGGAAAAATCCCCGTTCTTGGAGTATTCCCCGTTTGCCCCGGCAGAGGCCGCAGCCGTTCTTTATCGGGCCCTGTCGGATCACCCGGAAAGCAGCCGGAGCCGTCACTTATTCAGGAAAGAATTCTTTGGAACAGCTTGTTCTCTCGCCAGGTCTCTGCCCGCATTCATCCTCAGATTGGGTTTGACCGACGCCTATTGGAAGCTTTTGGAAAGAGATATCAAGCAGCCCAGGGAAACCGGAAAGATCCTCGGTTGAGATCGCGTCCCGGAGAGTATCCGGGAAATGGAGAAACCTTATTGGTGGACGGTCCCTCCCCCCTGACATCCGCCTCCAGCTTGAAAATGGCCGGCGTCGGTGCCGTTGGAACAGCCGGCATGCGCCAAGCCGCCAGACTGGCAACAGTGCGACGGGTCGGGACCAGTATAATCACCATAATGGCAGATGTGTCCCTCGGACCCATATCCAGATGCCCGGGGACATCCTGTCGTGCCCGCCATGCAATGCCCCAACGTCTCCGGAAGCCGACTTAGGTTGACAATTCGAGGCTTCGACCAAGTCTTAGGATTTTTCATATGATCCCACCTCACAGCCGGAATTAAATAAATTTAGGCTGCGCGGGTTTGTTTGTCAAGTTTTTTTCATTAGTTTCGATAAAAAAAATAATTGTGCTGTCCGCGTTCGGCGCGGATTTTGCCTGCACGCTCCCAGGTAAGGCCACGCGGCCGCAAAACCGACAGCCCGATCAGATCTTCTTTAACAGCTGATATTTTGAACAGGACTTTATGATCAGCGAAGCTTCCTTATTGGCTTTCGCCTCGGTCAGACGATAGTTTTTATAGATCAAGGCGCCCAACTCAGCCTCGGAAAAAACCGACGCCGAAAACCAGTCCTTCAGCAATTCCAAGAGAGCCGCAGCCGAGTTGTTGACAGTGAGAATCAGGTCCTCGGACGGCAGATAGATCAAAGTCTTCTCGCCAAAACGTTCACAGACGAAATCTGCCGCCAAACGATATCTCGGCCGCCGCTTGTTGGGAATACCCATGCCTCCTCATCTCCCCCATTGAGCATAGCAGAGCTCTAGCCGACAATCAAATCAGGGGCCGTCATCAGATGCGGCGTCACCGGCCTTCATCGGAATCCTGGACACGTCCGGTGGATTCAGGTATATTAAGTCTTCTTTATTTTTCATATTTCTTTCATCAAAAAGGAGTGGAGATGAGCAAAACACAGGAGAATCTGCTCAAGGCTTTTGCGGGAGAATCCATGGCCCGCAACAAATATACCTACTTCGCCGAGCGCGCTCGGAAAGAGGGCTACGAGTGGATCGCCCAGGTCTTCGAGGAAACCGCCGGCAACGAGAGGGCTCACGCCCAGCGCGAGTTCGAGCTGATGAAGGACCGGGTCGAGATGACCAACACATACGATATCCATTCCATGGGCTCCACTTTGGAGAATCTGAAACAGGCCGCCGCGGGCGAGAACTACGAGTGGAAGAGCATGTACCCGGATTTCGAAAAGGCCGCCCGCCAGGAGGGCGAAAAGCTCATCGCCGAGGTGTTCAAGCAGACCGGGGAAGTCGAAGAAAAGCACGAAGAACGCTATCTGAAGCTGGCCAAGAAGCTGGAATCCGGCCACATGTTCAAATCCGAGAGCGCGGAAACCGAATGGAAATGCCTGAACTGCGGATATGTCCATAAGGGCAAGGAAGCACCCAAGGTCTGCCCCTCGTGCGCCAAACCCCAGGGCTTCTACATGCAGCTCGGCTTCGTCCGCTGATCGCCCGGCGAATCAACTCGACTTCGTTCTAAGCTTTTTGATCTTAAGGGTGCAGTCTGTCCCGTCAAAACTCACCCGAAAGCCTAAACCGCGGACTTTGGCTTGTTCCTTCATGATGTCCTTAGTGAAACCCCTGTTTTCTTTCATTTGTCTTCCGGTCCTGGTCCATCATGACACTTATCAACCATCCCCAAATATGCTATATATTCTTATCATCAGAAGGAAGGAGAAGACAATGAGACGAAACCCCTTGAAGACGGCACTCTTTGGCTTGATTCTTATCTCTCGGTTTGCTCCTCAGCTCTCAGGCGATTCGGGCCCTGGACAACGGGCTGGCCCCGACCCCGCCCATGGGCTGGAACAGCTGGAACAAGTTCGGCTGCAAGATCAACGAGAAGATCGTGAAGGAGATGGCCGAGGCCATGGTTTCAAGCGGGATGAAGGACGCCGGCTACGAGTACATCGTCATCGACGACTGCTGGCAGGTCGACCGCGACGCCCAGGGCAATATCATCGTCGACGCCAAGGCCTTTCCCTCCGGGATGAAAGCCCTGGCCGACGACATCCACTCCAAGGGGCTGAAGTTCGGGATCTATTCCGACGCCGGGACAAAGACCTGCCAGGGACGGCCCGGCAGCTGGGGCTATGAGTTCCAGGACGCCCGTCAATACGCCGCGTGGGGCGTGGATTACCTGAAATACGACTGGTGCAACAACGGCGAGCAGAATTCCGCGGCGGCCTATTCCCGGATGCGGGACGCCCTCAAGATCTGCGGCCGGCCCATCGTCTTCAGCATCTGCGAGTGGGGCAGCACCAAACCCTGGACCTGGGCCCCGGAGATCGGCAATCTCTGGCGCACGACCGGCGACATCCAAGACATATGGGAAAATAAAAAAGCAGACGGCGGTCTGGGCGTCGTCCAGATCCTCGACCTCCAGGTCGGTCTGGAGAGCGCGGCCGGACCGGGCCACTGGAACGACCCCGACATGCTCGAAGTCGGGAACGGGGGCATGACCACCGCCGAGTGCCAGGCGCATTTCAGCCTATGGTGCATCCTGGCCGCGCCGCTCATGGCCGGCAACGACCTGCGGTCCATGAAACCCGCGATCCGCGATATCCTGACGAATAAGGAAGTCATCGCCGTCGATCAGGATCCCTTGGGCTGCCAAGGCCGCAAGGTCCGGGATGACGGCGACACGGAGGTCTGGTCCAGGATGCTGGCCGACGGGAACCGGGCCGTCATCCTTCTCAACAGGGGCAAGTCCGGGACCAAGGTCACGGTCAATTGGACCGAGATCGGTTATCCGGCCAAGATGGCGGCCGAAGTCCGCGACCTCTGGCTTAAAAAGGACCTGGGAAATTTCACCGGCAGCTTCTCGTCCTCGGTCCCCTCCCGCGGCGTGGTGATGGTGCTCATTAAGCCCTAGATGTTGATCGCTGATAATTAGTGGCTAGTAGCTCGTGGCCGGCGGCTAGTGACCGCGAGGCTTAAACGCGGCTTCGACCTGGGCCAGGCTTACGCCCAGTATCGCCCGGCACATCGCGTCGAGCTTCCCCTCTTCGCCCCGGAAATGAATTGTTGTATGAGTATGGCCATAGGTTTCGCCCGGCTTGAGGGCCAGGGCCGGAGAGCTGGACTCGAGCTCATAGAAGGGTCCGAGCGGCTTGGCTCCCGCCGAAGCCGGCCCGTCATTGTAGCTGTTGGCCACGTCCCCGCCGTACGGATTATCCTGGATCTCCCACATCGAGTTCACATAGTCCGTAGTGTTACCCGGAAACGTAAAATGGACGATGGTAAGGACTTTGTTAGCCGCGTCGTAGCTCCCAAGATAGGGTATAACCCAGAGAGGCAGTATGCCGATCTTGCTGCGGTACTTGCCATCACCCTTGAAAAAGAGGTGTCCACGAATACGCGCTATGCTCTCCTTATAGACCAGCCGATCGGCAGGGACCTTGCCGAAATAGGCGTCATTGACCACCTTGCCAAGGTCGTCCTCGGAGCCCGGCATGAAGGGGATGACGATCGTCGTCTCCGGGGAGGGGTTGAACATGCCCAGGATCCAGATCGAAAGGAGTCCGGCCTGCTTTACCCAGGGCTTGGAGCCGGTGTTCGTCACCCGGTTCTCTGATTCGAAAGCTACAGCCGACAGACCCGCCCAGTCCAACGAAATTCCGAGCGCCGCGACCTGCGCCTTATCCAAAAGGCGGACCGTCCGCTCGACCTCGAGGTCGAATACGGTCCCCGAGTAGTTCACAAGATGCATCCCCTTTCTGAAATGGACGCTCCCCGCGTCCCGGGAGACGACGTCGAAGGCGCCCTCGTTGAGAGGAGGCGGGGTGAACCAATTGTCCAGGGTGAAGGCCGCGCCAGCCTGAAAAAAGATCGAGAACTGGCCGCCCTCCGGCCCCAGCCAGAAGCGGTCCTCTCCCCCGAAGGCGTTCATATGAAGGTTGTTCTGACCCGAGGCCAGGAGCTCGCGATTGATCCAGCCGAAGCTCAAGCCGTCGGGCCCTTCGGCCGTGCTGGTCATGACCCGGCCTTGAAGGTCGGGGTTAACCGCCAGGCGCGCGGCGCCGCCCTCGTCCCCGAGAATGATCACCCCGGTGTGCTGTTTGAGGAAAGCGGCGTCATCCTTGAATAAGCGGGCCTGGGGCGATTTCGTGGACCTGGCGCATCCCGCAGCCAGGATAAGCATCGCCAGCGTCATCCAACCGAAAGATCTCATGGGTCCTCCTCTTCGGGGGAACAGGTCGTCCGGCCCCTCGGCCTTGATTTTCGAACCTGACCCATCCCCATCTTTTAGTACACGATCCCGTAGAACAGCAGGCCGAGGTACTCGTTCATCGCCAGGGAGGAACTGAAAAGGTTCTCGGCCAGGGGCAGGGCGTCCCGCCACGTGTAGCGGATAGCGCGCCCGACGACGGTGAAACTGACGGGCACGAGCGTCGCCGCAAAATCCTGCTTGCGGCACGTGAGCCGGACCCGGCGGCCATGGAAAGCGGAGGTGACGACTAGGGGGCTGCAGAAACCCCGATCCCGGCAGATGAGCTTGACCGCGCGGATGTTCTCCAGCGTATCGCGGCTCCGGGTTTCGATGATGACCTCGCTTCGCGGAACCCCGTTCTCCTCGAGACCCGCCAGGAGGCGCTCCCGGTCCCCGGGATTGTTCTGGAGATAATTGAACCCGCACAGCACCAGGGGAACTTTCAGCTTGAGCTGGAGCGAGACTGCCGGCCCGAGCCGCTGGCCCGTCCCGTAGAGAACGATGACAACGTCACCCTTGGGATCTCGCGGCGCGGGGATCGCCTTCTCCAGGCTGCGGGTCATGAGATCCGACACCGGGGCCGTCGACAGGGCCCAGATCAAGCATGCCACGGCGGAGAGATAGATCGCCAGTTTTTTGCCGGCTTTCTTCTTGAGCAGGATATAGACCGCGGCTCCCACGAGGAGAGTGACGAACAACCCTGGGGGGATGAAAAAAGCCGCCAAAATCTTTTTCAGGACGAAAACAACCATTCCGGCCCCTCCCCGCTTTCTTGGTCGGCCGCGCCGGCTCAGCGGACGTCCGGGAAGTCCGGGTCGGGAAGGACGCGCAGCTCTTTGGTTTCGATATCCTTGCCGTCGACCGACAGGGTGACCTTGTACCGACCTGATTCCACCCGGGTCATCCGCGCCCGCTCCTCCGGCCGCATGTCGCGCAGTTTCTCCTCGTCGACCTTCTTGTTCAGACCCCAAAAAGCCTTCTCCAGCCCGGCCTCGGTCTTGCCGTTGACCTCCTGGATGAGCTCGCCGCCGAGGTCCCGAATCGTCACCAGGACCTTGTCGGCCTTGCTTTTAAGATAATAATAGATCGCGCTGCCGACCGGCGGATTTTGGGCCTGGGCGAACTCGCCCAGGGTTTGGCCCCGCCGCTCGTTCCGGTTCCACTGGACGACATCCTTCAGGTCGAAGAGATGGATCGGCTTCTTGAAGGTCTCGTCCTTGAATTCCTTGAAGGGAAAGATATCGGCGATGTAGATGCCGCGGCCGTAGGTCCCGATGGCCAGCTCCCGCTCCCGGGCCTGAACGGCCAGATCCTTGATGATGACCCGGGGCGCCGATGAGGACATGTTCAGCCAGTTCTGTCCCTTATCCAGGGTGATGAACAGCCCGTAATCCGTGGCCAGGTAGAGCACGCTGGCGTTGTCCGGGTCCTCCTCGATGTCGCTCACCGGGTTCATCATGTTCCGGCTGATATCCTCCCAGGTGTCGCCTTGGTCATGGGTCACGAACAGGTAGGTCTTGTCCTCGTTGTGTGTCCGGTAGCCGGAGAACGCGACATAGCACGTCTTCTCCTCGAAACGCGAGGGCAGGACCCGCGTCACCCAGCGGTCCCAGGGAATCCGGGCGCCCTTGATGTCCTTTTTTGGACGGCCCTTGGCGTCGAAGGACTTGGCTGTGATGTTGACCCAGGACCGGCCGAAATCAGGGCTCATCTGGAGGTTGCCGTCGTCCGTCCCGGCCCAGTAGAGCCCCGGCTTCTTGGGAGATTCGGCGAAGGTGAAGATCGTGGCGTACTGGAGGTTGGTCTTCTTGGACAGGTCAATCCGTTCCTTGTTGTTCTTGCTCAAGTCCGGACTTATGGTTTCCCAGGTGTCCTTCAGCCCGCGGCTCAGGGAGCGGTGCACGGACTGGGAGCAAACGAAGACGATGCCCGGGTTGTGCGGGGAGAGGACGATGGGCGAATTCCACTGGTAGCGCTGAGCGGGATTGCCGGCCGCGTTCTCCTCATCGGTGTTGCGCGGGGCCAGCCTGAACGACTGCCGGTCCCTGAGGTCCATCCCGCTCGACATTCCGAACTGACTCTCCCAGTAGATGTAATTGGGATCCCACCAATTCCTCACCACGTAAAATCCGTCTCCGGATGGAAGATAGGTCCAGTCCGCGGGAAAAACGCCGTAAGCGTTGCGGTTCTGGGACGGACCCAACCAGGACCCATTGTCCTGCGTGCCGCCCATGACGTTGTAGGGCTGTTCGTCATCCACGGAGATGTCATAGAACTGCTGGGCGCTGACCGTCTCCTTCTGCGACCAGTGCTGGCCCCCGTCCCACGTCTCCGCCAGGCCGCCGTCATTCGCGTTGAGGATGTGCAGGGAATTGAGTGGGTCGATCCATACCGCGCGCGAATCGACGTGGGCTTTATGGTTGCCCTCCCAAGTCGTGAACTTGAATGTTTTGCCGCCGTCCCGGGAGATCGTTATCTGGGTTTCGTCGCACAGGAGCACCTGGTCGTTGTTGGGGTCGACCTCCAGCCGGCCATAGTACCCGGCCTCGACCTGATTGACCTCGTCGCTGCCGTCCGATATCTTGTATTCGGTCATCCGCTTCCAAGTTTCGCCCTGGTCCTCGGAACGGTAGATAACCCCCGCCTTCTTGACGGGAGGGTTGATGGCCAGGGCTCCCCCGTAAAGGATCTCCAGAGCGTACCGGTTCAGGGTTTCGGGCCGGCCGGCATGATCCGGGTATTCCTTGGCCAGGTCGTCTCCGGGTTTGAGCTTCTCCAGGAGGTCCTTGTTGTCCTTGTTGACCTCGCGGGCCTTGACCAGGACCTTGGCCGGGTCGACCTTGAGCCTGGCCAGCAGATCCGGGTCGGCCACCAGGATGTCGAGCCGGGCCAGAAGGTCTTTTTCGTCCTTGACCGATTTAGGGTCAAAAGTCAGAAGATCCTTGAAAGCCGGGTTGATCCGGGCCTTGTCCAGAGCCGTGACCTTGACCGCGTCCTTGATCTCGACGCCGGGCGAATCCGCTAGGAGGGCGATGGCCACGAGGTTGTTGAGCTTTCGCGCGCTCTCCAGGTAGGCCGCCTCGCCCTTGATAGTCTTGTCCGCCTCGCCGATGCCGGCCAGGACGTCCTTGTCGTTCTTGTAGGCCTTGCGGGCCGCGGCGTTGAAGCTGGTCCAATCCGACAGCCCGATGGCCTTCCGAAAATCGCGGTCATTGATGAGGTCATTGAGCTTCTTGACCAGGTCCTTTTCCGAATCCGCCTGGAGCGGCGTGAACTTGACCAGCCGAGCGATCCCGGTGTCAATCTTATAGCTCTTGAGCTTATTGAAGTAGAACCCGTCGCGAAAAACGTTGCCCTGCCGGAAGGCGGCCGCATTGTCCCGTTCGCTCAACCCGAGGTTGACCTGTTCGTCCATGCGGACGTAGACGATCTTGGGATTCTTGGCATAGAGGGCCAGACCGTTCCGGCCGGTCTCGATATCTGGAGGAAGTCCGGCCGTCAGCCGTCTCCAGGTCTTGCCCCCGTCCGCGGTCTTGTAAAGGAAATTCCCCTTGTTGCGGTCGATGAACGTCCATGTCGTGCGAAAGATCTTGTAGCCCGAAGCGATCAGGATGTCGGGGTTGACCAGGTCGATGACAAAATCCACGACGACGCGATCCTTGAGGTCGAGGACGCGGTCCCAGGTCTTGCCCCCATCGATCGTTTTATAGAGACCGTATTGGCCGCCGGGCTGACCGCCGTAAAGAATCCCCTCGGCCGCCGCATAGACCACGTCGGGATTCCGAGGGTCCACGGCCATCTTGGGAATGAACTGACTCTGCTCCAAGCCGGCGTGCGTCCAGGTCTTCCCGGCGTCCGTGGACTTCCAGACGCCGTCGCCATGATAGGCCGACCGGGCGTGGAAGGACTCCCCTGTCCCGACGTAGAGGATGTTCGGGTTGGAGGGGGCGATGGCCATGTAGCCTATGGTCATGGCCCCGAACTTGTCGAAGATGGGCTCGAAGTGGATGCCGCCGTCAACGGTCTTCCAGATCCCGCCCGACGCGGTGAGGACGTAATAGGCCTGGCTCTGCCCGGGCGGCACGGCGACGTTGGTGATGCGTCCCGAGAAATTCCAGGGCCCGATGTGGCGCCAAGTGAATTGGTCGAGGTCCTTGGTCGTCAGAGGAATTTCGGCCAACCCGATGGACAGGATGGCAAAAAACAAGATCAGGAAAGCGGCAATCTTGGTGGACGTGGTCATCGGTCCTCCTTGAGATGAGGGCGGATATGGGGAAGCCATGAAATATTAGAATATCGAAAGTCAGGGGTGATTACCAGATTTTTCTCGAAAGATAGGATTCCGCGAGCCCTGGGCAACCCGTCGCTTCAGCATCATCCCTTCCTCGTGTCGGAAAGGAGCGGTTCTCGAAAGCCTGGCGGCACCGGCCGGCCCCGGTCAGATCTGAACGCGGATGGGGAGGATCACGGCCGGGATGCCGCTCCAGTGGAGGTTCCGCTGAATGGCGAAGGCCGTCTCGTTATGGAGAATCCGGTGATAGAACTTTTCGTGCTGGAAGAGTATCTTCCCGGCGAAAACCGTGGACCGGGGGAACTCCTTGGCCGTATCGGCGCACAACTGCGTTCCGGTTTCGACGACGTCCGTTCCCACGGCCAGGCGATAGTCGGCCCGGAGCCCCAGGTTGCGGGCGAGCTGGACGTATCTCTTGAGCGTCGATTGGACGGCCTCCTCGAGGCAGCTCACGCCTTCCGTGCCCTTAAAGACCCCCGAATCAGCCACGGCCACGCAGACAAAAATGAAATTCTTATACATGTGGGGGAAGTTGCGGTTGATGGACAGCAGAGTATGAATGCCGAAGCCGTCGAAATTCCGGACCAGGAGGATGGCGGTCATGTCCTTGGGGCTTACCGGTTCTTTGTTGGGCTTGCCGCTGGTGGGGATGGACATGAGAATCTCATCCAGCTGTTCCTTGGCTTTTTTCACGGTCTCGTAATGACCGCGGATGGCGTAGCAGAGGCCGATAACGAGCGAGGTGATGACAAGAGTCAGCCAGCCGCCGTACCGGAATTTCTCGATCGAGGTGATGACCAGGATGGTCGAGCAGAGCGTCAGGCCCGTCATGTGAACGGGCAGGTGCTTCTTCCACAGCTTCTCCCGCTTGCGGTTCTTGATGAAGAAACGGCTCATGCCCAGCTCGGAGAGGGAGAAGGTCAGGAAGACGTTGATGGAATACATAACGACCAGCATTCTGATATTGCCCCGGGTGTAGGTCAGAAGCAGAAGCGAAGATACACCCATTAGCAGAACGCCGTTTCGCATGGTCAGGCGCTCGCACAGGGCGGCGAACCGGTGGGGAAACCAGGAGTCGATGGCCATGTTGGCCATGACCCGCGGACCATCTACAAATCCGGTTTGGGCGGCCACGAACAGCAGGGCGCCCTCCGAGAGGATTGTGATAAAGGCCAGGGTCGGACCAATTCCCCAATGGCCGAACAGGCTGCCGGCCAGGAGAGAGTTCAGGGTCCGGCCAGTGGTCGGAACGACCTTCACCAGAAGATAGCAAAGGAAAAGCCCCCCGGCGGTGAAAGCAAGGGAAGTGGACATGTAGAGCATGGTCCGCTTGCCCGACTGGACCCTCGGTTCGCGCATGACCTGAAGACCGTTGGACACGGCCTCGATGCCCGTGTACGTGCCACCGCCCATGGAATAGGCCTTTAAAAACAGTCCCAGCATGCCCAGACCGCCCAGAGTCGTCAACCCCATTTTGAAATCCCGCTGGACTCCCGCGGCCACCGGACCGATCTCTGGGAGATGGGAGATGATGCCATACCCGATCAGAAAAATGTGCGTCAGGACAAAGACGATAAAGATGGGCGCCAGGACCTGAATGGATTCCTTGATCCCCCGGATGTTGAGGACGATCAGGACCAGGACCAGGAACATCTCAACGGGCAGTTTGTAGGCCTGATAGCTTAGGGGCAGGAAGCTGAAGAGGGCATCGCCGCAGGAGGCGATGGACACGGTGATGGTCAGGATGTAGTCCACGAGCAGGGCGCAGCCTGAGACGACGCCCGCCCGGTTGCCGAGAGTGTGGCTGGCCACGATGTATCCGCCGCCCCCGCTCGGAAAATGCTCGATGATGCGGGAATAGGCATAGGAGATGATGAAGACGGTCATGGCCGTGGCCAGGGCCAGGAACACCGCGAGGTAGGTATGGCCGCCGAGGGTGCGGAACGCTTCTTCCGGGCCATAGGAGGACGAGGAGAGGCCATCAGAGCCCAACCCGATCCAAGCCAAGAGGGGGACGAGGGCGAGCTTGTGGAAGATCGACGGGTCCTTGACGTTCCTGGCTGGGCCGAATAATTTATGGCCTATTCGCTTACCCAGGCTCTGCCCGTTTCCGGGAGTCTCCGTGTTCATTTCTCCTAAGCCTTTGAATGAAAAACGGGGCTTATTTTACAACTTTTAGGGGAAATTTGAAATGCCGGCCAAGGTCGCGCGGCCTCAGGGTTAGCTGGAAACGACCTCGGTCCCCGGGCTCAATCGGCTGATATAGACTTGGGGTGCAGCTTTCATCTTGGATTCGTAGCTCCGCGTGACGGCCTCTACGAGAGACTCCACCGCAGAATCCTCGACCAGGTTAATGGTGCATCCCCCGAATCCGGCTCCCATCATCCGGCTTCCGAGAACGCCCTTCACCGACTGGGCCGCGTCCGCGAGGACGTCGAGCTCGGCGCTGCTGACTTCATAATCATCCCTCAGGCCGGCGTGCGAAGCGTTCATCCTCTTCCCGAATGAAACGAAATCGGCCTTCTCTAGATCCCGGCAAGCTTCCTCGACCCGGGCGTTTTCCATGACGACATAGACACATCGCTTATAGATGATGGGGTCGAATTCGCCCCTATGGCTTGAAAGCAGGTCCGGAGTCACATCGCGCAAGCTCCTGATCCCGGGACGGTGCTTGGTCAGAAGGCTCACTCCGGTCTCGCATTGCCGGCGCCTCACGTTATATTCCGAGGAGGCCAATTCCCTCTTGACCTTCGTGTCACAGAGCACGATGCGCAGGTCTTTTCGGTCGAAGGGATAGTAGGTGTATTCGAGGCTCCGGCAGTCGAGCTTGAGGACCTTGCCCGCACGGCCGAAGATGTTGATGAACTGGTCCATGATCCCGCACCGGACGCCGACGAACTCGTTCTCCGCTCTCTGGGCCAGCTTGACGAGCTCGAGAGGGGGAATACGCAGATCAAACACCGTGTTCAGGGCGAAGGCCAGTCCGCCCTCGATGGCCGCCGAAGACGACATCCCTGAGCCGATAGGAATGTCTCCCCCAAAAACACAGTTGAAACCCGGGACCCGATGTCCCGTTCTTTGGAGTTGGTCCGCAACGCCCAGGAGATAATCCGGCCATCGCTTCCCGGACTTCCCCGGTGCGTCGAGCCCGGTCCGAAACGAATCCTTGAGGTCCAGGGCGTAAAGATCGCATCGGCCGTCCGTCCTGCCCGAAACGGCAAAGTATAAAGCCTTGTCCACGGCGGCGGGGAGGACGAAACCCTCGTTATAATCCGTGTGCTCGCCGATCAGGTTGACCCGGCCGGGAGAGCGGACGAGAAGGGGGGATTCACCGAAACGCTTCCGGAATTCCTCAAGGACGGCCGCGGCCCGGTCAGGCATGACGCTTCCGATTTCCTTTGGCCCGGGTCCCTTCGGCGCTCGCCACCCTTGTCTTTCGGTTGAAGATAACGAACAGGGCGCCCACGACGACCATGAGCTCGCCCCACCAGATATTGGTGTGGAGATAACCGAGGACTTTCTCTTGGCCCGCGTTCCGGAACAGGTCATAGAGGCCGCTCAGGTTGATGATGGCTCCCATGGAGACGAGGATCAAGCCGACGAAGTACCAGATCGGCTTCATCCGCTGATAATCGACCTTCTTGGGCATGGTCTCCTCCCCTCTCACCAGAAGAGAATGTTGAGAGCGATGAGCAAGATCAGGGACAGGACGGCATAAAAAACCGGCTTCCTATGCCAGGGAATTCCCTCCTCGGGCACGGCTTTGGTCAGGCCCTTGACCAGGCCGACCAGCTCCTGCTCGGGCTTCTTGGCCGTGAACAGACTGACCACGATCGTGACCACGAAACAGATGAGCCAGGCCCACCAGGCCCGCCAGAAATTAGCGGCCATGTCCGAGGAGACATGGGACAGCGTGATCAACCGCGTCGAGATGAAATGAAACTTCACCCCGAGGTACATGGTGATGGACGAGCCCATGCCGGCGATAAGCCCCCAGAATGCTCCGTTGGGCGTGATCCATTTGACGAACATCCCCAGCAGCATGGTCGCGAACAGCGGAGCGTTGACCCAGGAGAAGATGGCCTGCATGTAATCCATGATGGTCGGCATGCTCTTGGCCCAGTAGGCGGTCAGGACGCTGAGCCCGATCCCCACTACCGTCGCCGACCTGCCCATCCACAGCAGGTGCTTGGGCGAGGCCTTGCGGTTGATGACGGACTTGTAGATGTCGTACGTCCAGACCGTGTTGAAGGCGCTGATGTTGCCCGCCTGACCGGCCATGAAACCCGCCAGGAGGGCGGTGACGCCCAGGCCGACCAGGCCGCGGGGAAAGTAGCGGGCGATGAGCAGCGGCAAGGCCGAATCATAGTTGACCTTGCCCCCGTCGGCCATGAGATGAAAGCCGCTCTTCGGGTCCCGGGACAAGGCCAGGGCGATGAGCCCGGCGACAATGACCAGGAACGGCACGGCCATCTTGAAGAATGAGGCTAGGATGGGCGTCATCCGGGCCGAGCGGAGGTTCTTGGCGGAAAAGGCCCTCTGGACGACCAGGAAGTCGGTGGTCCAGTAGCCGAAGGACAGGACGAAGCCGAGCCCCATGACGATCCCGGCCCATGTGATGGCCATGCCGTTGAGCGAGGGGTCGCCCGAAGTGGACCACAGCTTGGAGAAGGCCTCGGGGATGCGGGCCATGATCTGCTTCATGCCCCCGATCTCGACGATGCCCAGGACCGAAACCAGGAACAGTCCGAACCAGATCAGGAAGAACTGGACAATCTCGGTGAAGATCGCCGACAGCAACCCGCTCAGAGTGACGTAGACGCCCACCGTCACGGCCGAGGCCCATAGGCTCAGGTCCCAGTTCCAGCCGACGAAAGTATGGAGGACGAGGGCCATGGCGTAAAGGTTGATGCCCGAGACAAGGAGAGTCATGGCCGCGAAGGAGATGCCGTTGAGGACGCGCGTCTTCTCGTCGAAACGCAATTTCAGGTATCCCGGGACGGACTTGATCCGGCTGCTGTAGTAAAAAGGCATCATGTAGATACCCAGAAAAAGCATGGCCGGGATGGCGCCGATCCAGTAGAAGTGGGCCACGAACATCCCGTACTTGAAGGTGTTGCCGGTCATGCCCAGGAGCTCCAGGGCGCCCAGGTTGGCCGAGAGAAAAGCCAGGCCAGCCACCCAGGCGCTGTTCCGGCGCCCGGCTAGAAAAAAGTCCTCTTCGTTCCGGGTGTAGCGCTTGAGATAGAAACCGATGCCCACGATGAAGCCGAAGTAAAGGGCGATGATGAGCCAATCGGAAAGGCCGAGTCCTATCGACGGCATGCGTCCCTCCTTGAGGTTGAGGATCGGGAACACGCGAGCGTTCACCGCGGCTTGCGGGCCGCGTCGCTCATAAGAATCGATGGATATCTACCACAGGGCTGGGGCGAAGTCAATTTACATCGGCCGGCGGGTCAGGATGTCCACGAGCTTCTCGGCCAGGAAGGCCACGGCCCGTTTGACGGGGTCGGAAACCGGCTCCCCCGGATCCACGGATTCGGGCTCGATGCCGACGCAGATGACCTTGCATTCCAGGCTCGCCTCGAAATACCGCACCAGGAGCGAGAGCGGCATGTGATGCGTGGACATGTCGTCCGGGCTGATGGCCTGAGGGTCCAGGATGAAGGTCGTGCCCGGCTTGTGGCCGCTCAAGGCGGCGTCGATGATCACGATGTGGGTCGGCTGAAACTGGCGGACCCGCCCCGTCTCGTTCTCCGGCGTCGTCCCGCCCTGGAGAACGAGCAGGTCCGGCCGGACCCCGTGGAAGTTGGTGCGAATCAGAGCCACGCACAGACTCCCGGCCGCGTCGTCGGCCTTCTGCATGTTGCCCACTCCGAGGATGGCCAGGCGGCCGGGCCGCATCAGTTCTTCCTCGAGACGTGTTTCCCAGGGCTCACTCATCAGGATACCTTCAGCTTCCCACCCTTATTATAACGCATCCGCCCTCGTCTGTCCCTCCCCGAACGGCTGGAGGAAGACTCCCCCGCCCTGCGGGGCGTTCCGCGAAAACGGGCCCGCTTCGGCCCGAAAATCAGGTGTTGCCCGGAGTAGCCTCGGGAGTCGACCCTGAGGACGGCGCGCCCGCTTCGGGCTTGGCCTTGGGCTTGATCACGGCTTTGACGAAGTCCCACTCCTTCTTTAGGTCCCAGCGGCTGAAGACCGAGATCTCGAAGAGCTGGTCGATGTCCATGGCCTTGGGGGTCGTGGGGCAGGAATCAACGCATTGGGCACAATGGATGCAGCGGTCGTTATGGATGATCATCCGGAACTTCTTGTCGGCGTCGCTCAAGGTCGATATCTCGATGGCTTCGGCCGGGCAATCCCGCTCGCAGGCCCGGCAGACGATGCACAGCTCAGGGCGGAGGAAGGGCGTCCCGCGAAAGTCCTTGGGCACCTCCAGCTTTTTGAACGGATAATCCACCGTGGCCGGTTTCTTGAAGAGATGCCGGAGCAGCTCCGGAAGGAAGGGCGCGATTTTCATAGGACGAATCCCTTGAGTAAGATGACGACGAGAAGCTGGAGGACGGCCAGAGGGGCCAGGTACTTCCAGGCGAAGCTGACCACCTGGTCGATCCGGATGCGCGAGGTCAGGGCCCGGATCAAGGACAGGAGGAAGATCACGAACAGGGTCTTGATCACGAACCAGACCAGGCCCAGGAGGACTCCTCCGGGGAAGCCGCCCAGGAAGACCGCGGCCAGCAATCCGCTGCCGGCAACCATTTCCACGTCGATCATCAGCCGGAAGAGGGCCAGCTTCTTGCCCGAGTATTCGGTCAGAGTCCCGCCCACGATCTCGGTCTCGGCGTGGGGGATGTCGAAGGGCGTCCGCTCGAGCTTGGCCTGCAGACAGATGACGGCGATCACGAACCCGAGAAGATTCGGCAGGAGCAGGAGGGGCTTGTGCTGGAAGAATCGGGCGATCTCCGCCATGCGCCAGCTGCCGGCCATGACGGCCGGGCTGAGGACCGCCAGGAACAGCGGAACTTCGTAGCCGAAGAGCATGGTCAGGACCCTGGCTCCGCCGATGGTCGAGAAGAAGCTGGTCGAGGACCAGGCGGCCAGGAACAGAACGAGAGTCGGCAGGCTGAGGATGTAAAGAAGGACGATGATGTCGCCCGAGAACGAGGTGAAGCTGGGTACGACCGGGTCGAAGTGCCAGACCGGCAGGAGGAGCATGGCCGTCGAGGCGATGGCCAGGCCGAAGATGGGCAGGGCGTTGAACAAGCCCTTGTCCGCAAGTTCCGGAACGATGTCCTCTTTGGCCAGCAGCTTGACGATGTCCGCCACGGGCTGGAGCAGGCCGAACCGTCCGGTATGGGTCGGTCCCATCCGGTTCTGGAGACGGGCGAAGACCTTGCGGTCGAACCATTCGGCGAAGGTGGAATAGACGAAGAGGAAGATGAAGCCGGGATAGACGAGCAGGTAGAGGATCGTTTTCAGAATGGCCATACCGCATCCTTTTTCAATGGGGCTTTTCGGGCGCGCTCCTGGGCCATGGCCCGCAGCTGGCTCATCGTCACGACGCTCTCTTCCCCGCTTCGGGCGCTGACCAGAGTGACCGTCCGCTCGGCGCAGCAGATACAGGGGTCGATGGCGGCGAAGATCAGGGGGATGTCGGCTATGAACCCGGACTTGAGCATCTCGATGGTGGCCGCGTAGTTGCCCAGGGTCGGGGCCCGAACCTTAAGACGCTCGGGTTTGTCCGTTCCGTTGGCCTTGAGGTAATGAATGTTCTCCCCGCGGGGGGCCTCGTAGCGGCCGATGGCCTCGCCCGGCTTGGCCCGCCGGGGCGAACGGACCGCGACCGGTCCCGAGGGAAGGTTCTTCAGCAGGTACTCGATGATGTTGTAGGACTGGAGCAGTTCCTTGACCCGGACGACCGTCCGCCCCAGGACATCGCACGATTGGGCCGTGCACACTTCGAAGGGCACCTCGGCGTACATCCCGTAGGGGTCATCTTTGCGCACGTCGCGGGCGACGTCCGAAGCGCGGGCCGTGGGACCGACCGCGCACAGGGCCACGGCCTGCTCCTTGGACAGATAGCCCACGCCGGCCAGTCGGCCGACAAAGGTCGGCTCGTTGGCCCCGATGTGCAGGTAATACTCGGTCCGCCGGCGGAGCAGGTCCAAAGAATCAAGGATATGCTGGCGCTGCGCCTCGTCGATGTCCCGCCGGACACCGCCCAGAGTGTTGATCGCGTAATGGACCCGGTTCCCGGATAGGACCTCGAGGATGTCCATAACCACTTCCCGGTCGCGCCAGGTGTACATGAAGAAAGAGTCGAATCCCGCCTCGTGGCCCGCGACACCCAGCCACAGGAGGTGGCTGTGGACGCGCTCCAGCTCCGCAGTCAGGTAGCGGAGAAACACGCCTCGCCGAGGCGGTTCGACCTCCAGGAGCTTTTCCGCGGCCTGGACGAAACAGCTGCTGTGCGAGTGGGAGCAGATGCCGCAGATGCGCTCGGTGAGGTAGATGTTCTGAAGGTAGGTCCTGGATTCGGCCAGCTTCTCCAGCCCGCGATGGTTATAGCCCAGGCGGATGTCGGCGTCCCGGATGACCTCCCCCTCCAGGGTCATGCGCAGGCTGATCGGCTCCTTGAGGGCCGGGTGCTGGGGTCCGATGGGGACGGTGAATTTCATGATGTCTTCCCTCCGGGAATCTTCTCCTCGGGCCGGACGAACGTCCAATCCTTGCGGAGGGGATATTGACCCTCCGGCCAGTCATCGGGCAGGACCAGGCGTCTCGGGTCGGGGATGTTGTCGACCACAATCCCGAACATGTCCTGGAGTTCGCGTTCGTAGAGGATGGCGCCGGGGATGACCCCGCAGATCGACTCGACGTGCGGGCTGGCCCTGGGAATCCGGGTTCGCACGTTGAGGTTTGTGTATTCGTTGGCCAGATGATAGATGATCTCAAAATTCTCGCCCAGGTCCACCCCGCTGATGGTGGCCAGGTAGGTGAATCCCAGGGAATTTTTGAGCACGGCCAGGGACGCCGTCAAGTTCCCGGGCTCGACCCGGCAGAAGATGCGGCGGAGGGAAAGGTTGGTGACGTCCCCGACCTCCTCGCCCAGGAGGGCCGTGATGCGTTCCATTATCTGCGCGTCATTCATGGCAACCTCGATCCTAAAGCTTCCCCAGGAGCTTGACCACGCCCTCCAGGATGGCGTCGGGCCGGGCCGGGCATCCGGGCACATAAACGTCCACGGGCAGGACCTGGTCGATCCCGCCCATGACATTATAGGCCCCCCGGTAAACACAGCCCGACATGGCACAGGCCCCGACGGCGATGACGAACTTGGGGTCGGGCGTCTGCTCATAGATGCGAATGAGCCGGTCCTTGATCTGCCGGGTGGCCGGGCCGGTGGCGATGATGACGTCAGCGTGACGGGGCGTGGCCTTGAGCAGAACCCCGAAGCGCTCCACGTCGAAGCGCGGGGTCAGGGCGGCCACGATCTCGATATCGCAGGCGTTGCAGGCCCCTGAGTTCAGATGAAGGATCCAGGGGGATTTCTTGCGGGACCAGCGGACGATCTTTTCAAGCATCGCAACTAGCTCCTTGTGATCAGGGCCACGACGGACAGGAAGATCATGACCAGGTAGATGAGGCTGAAGAAGACGATCTTGCCCGCCGGAACCGTGGCCATGACCAGGGCGGCTACGTGCATGATGGTAAAGAAGAGGGCGATGAAGAAGAATAGGCGGTAGCCCCACTGGAGCTTGACTCCGGGGATATCCTCACCGCAGGCGTACGTCTTGAGCTTGCCGCCGACCCCTTTGAGCTTGGGAGCCAGAGCGCCGCCCAGGCCGTAGATGGCAAAGGCCAGGCCGAGGAAAACGAGGAAGCCGACCGGCGGCGACAGCAGAAAATCGATCTTGCTCATGGCTCACCCTTTCAGCTTGGCCAGTTTCCGGATGTCCAGGCTCTTCGTGTGGCGGTGGATGTTGATGATGATGGCCAGGGCCGTGGCCACGACGCAGACCTCGACGACGATGAACGTCACGGCCAAGGCCTGGGCGGTAAGGATGGTCTTCTTGACGAAGCCGGTGGCCACCAGGGCCAGGCTGACGCCTTTGCCGATGACTTCGATTCCGATGAAAAGCTTGATCAGGTTGCGCTGGGTCAGCAGACAATAGATCCCCACGAACAGCAGGACCGCGGCGAAGGCCATATAGATCAGCCAGGTGTTACTCATCCTTACTCCTCTTGCGGAACAACGCCAGGACCGAAAATACTCCGGCGAAGATGATCCCGATCTGGGCCACCAGGTCGAAGGTCCGGCCCTTCCAGAGGGCCTCGCTGAACGTGCCCCCCTCGCCGCCCGAAGCCATGGTCGGGATCCGGCCGATGAGGCCCTTCATCACGAGCAGATCGATGGCCAGGAAGACGATGAAGAACAGGGGGAAGCCCCAGGATGCCAGCTTGGATTCGCGCACTTCGGCGTCGGTCCGGGTCAGGGCGATGGTCACCACGAACAGGACCGTGATCAACCCGGCCACGACCGATATCTCAAAGGCGCCGATATAGGGGGCGTTCATGGTGAAGAAAAGGATACCGAGCAGGAGGCTGGCCACGGCCAGGCAGATGGCCGCCTTCAGGATATCGCGCACCAGAATGGCCGCCACGGAAAGAGCCGTCAACCCGCACAGCAGTCCGATTTGTAGTGTCATCGTTCACATTCCCCTGGAACCCGACAGCATCTGGACGCCGGCTGTCAAGGCGTCGCGGGCCGGCTCGATCCAGGATTTGATCACCAGGCTGAAGAAGATTCCGATAGCGATGCACAGCAGTCCGAGGATGACGGTCGAGAGCGTCATTCCCAAGGGCGCCTCCCTGACCTCGCGCCACCGCTCGTTCAGAAGCCCGAAGAAGGCCCGGCGCTGAATGAGCAAATAGTACCACAGAGTCAGAACGCTGACCAAAATGGCGATCAGGGCGAAGCCCCATTGATGGGCTTCGATAAGGGCCACGACGATGATGAGCTTGCTCCAGAACCCGTTGAGGGGCGGGACTCCGGCGATGGACAGCGACCCCACCAGGTTCGTCGCCGCGGTCCAGGGCATGCGCTTGGCCAGGCCTCCCATCTCATCCAGGTTGCGCGTCCCGGTCGACATCTGGATCGACCCCGAGTTCAAGAACAAGAGGCTCTTGGCCAGGGCGTGGTTCAAGAGATGGAACAGCCCGCCCAGGATCCCGAGCGGCGTCCCCAGGCCGATGCCCAGGACGATGTAGCCGACCTGGCTGATCGAGGAGTAGGCCAGCATGCGCTTGATATCCCTCTGGCCGAGGGCCAGGAAGGCGGCCACGACCATGGAGATGACGCCCAAGTACATCAGGACCGTGGACAAGGCCGGGGTCAAGCCGATGACCGTCAGAAGGATCCGGGTCAGGGCGTAGACCCCTGAAACCTTGATGAGTAGTCCGGACAGGACCGCGGAGATCGGGGCCGGGGCCGAGGGGTGGGCGTCGGGCAGCCAGGCGTGGAAAGGAACCAAAGCCGCCTTGAGGCCGAAACCGAAGATAAAAAAAGCGGTGCAGATGCCGACGACATAACGGGCGTCCAGGGCCCGGAGCCCGGCCGCTACGGATTCAAAGCTCAGGCTTCCGGTCAGGCCGTAGATGATGGCGATGCCGGCCACGACGAAGGCCGAGGCCACGGCAGAAAGCATGAGGTACTTGAACGAGGCCTCGAGCTCATCGTGCCCCAGGCCGTAGGCGACCAGGGCATAGGAAGCGATGGCCGCCATTTCCAGGAACAGGTACACCTGGAAGAGGTCGGTGACCAGGACCAAACCGTTCATCCCGGCCAGCATGATCAACAGCAGGGCGTAGTAAGCGGCCTTGTCTCCGTAGTGCTCCATATAATTAATGGAATAGATCCCGACGCAAAGACCGACCAGGGAAATGGTAAAGAGCATGAGCAAGCTGAATCCATCCAGGGCCATATGGATGTTGACCGGCTCGCCCAGCCAGATGAGCTGTTGGAGGATCGGCCCCCGGCTGATGAGCGATTTTCCGACGAAAACGGCGTAGACGAGGAGGACGAGGAAGACGCCGTTGGCCAGGACATCAGGCAGAATCCTTTTTGAGACCTTGCCGATGAGCGGCAGAAGCCCCGCGACGATGAGTGGCAGCGCGATAAACAGGAAGATCAACTCTTCTCTCCTCTATCCTAGATCCCGATGAGCCAGCTGATGATCCCGGCCACGGCCAGGAGGCCGCCCAGGCACCAGGCCAGATAGTTGGCGTAGTGGCCGTTGTGGGCGGCCTGGAGGAGGCCGGTGAAACGGCCGCCGACCGCCGTGACGCCTTTTTCGTAGATCGCATCGATCGGCCGGTCGATGCCCCTGAAGAGAGCCGCGGACAGGGCCTTCAGGAAGGTGATGCCTTGCTCATAAATATCAAAGACCCTCTTTTCCGCCAGGTCATAGACCTGCTTGAGCCCGGGGAACTTGTGAACTGGCTCGGAGGCCAAGTAGGCCTTCTTCCCGCCCCGGCGCCAGCCGTAATAATGAAGAAGGAAGGCCAGGACCAGGCAGGCGATCGAGACCAGGGCGATCGGGTTGGCCACGGCCAGGGCATGGCTGGTGAAGTCCAGGTGCTCGCCGGCCCCGATATGTCCGTCCAAGATGGGCGCGATGAACGTGTTCAAGGGCAGCTTGTTGAAGACGCCGAAGACGATGCACAGAACGGCCAGGATGACAATGGGCAGGAGGATCGGGCTTTCGCTTTCCTTGACTTTGGGCACTTCCTCTCCCCGAGGCCCCAGGAACACTGAGTGACCGGCCTTGAGGAACGAGGCAAAGGTCAGGATGGCCCCGGCCCAGGCGGCGATGGCGAAAACGATGTAGCCCGTCTCGACCGCGCCGTGGAAGACCATCTCCTTGGAAACAAAGCCGTTGAGCGGCCAGACCCCGGAAATGGCCAGGGCGCAGACGGCGAACCCAGCCGCGGTGACGGGCATTTCCTTGCGCAGGCCGCCCAGCTTCTTGAGCTCGGTCGTGCCGCAGCGGTGCTCGACCGAACCGGCGCTCAAGAACAGGCCGCATTTATACATGGCATGGTTGATCATATGGAAGATGCCGCCGGCGATGCCGATGGGCACGGCCGTGCCGATGCCCAGGATCATGTAGCCGACCTGGCTGACGGCGTGGTAGGACAGGAGCCTCTTGAAATCCTTCTGGATGAGGGCCATGAACACGGCCAGGACGATGGTGGCCGCGCCGATGATCATCAGGGTCAGGGCCATGGCCCCGTTCTTTTCCAGCTTGAAGAAATCAAGGCTGATCCGAGCCAGGAAATAGATGCCCAGCAGCTTTTCCAGGGCGGCGGGGATGAAGGCCATGACCGACACGGGAGCGTCCACGGCGGCGTCGGGGATCCAGGTGTGGAAGGGCATGGCCCCGGCCTTGCCGATGGCGCCGATCATCATCAGGATGAAGGCCGCCGCGGCCGGGCCCACGGGCTTGACCGAGATGTCGCTCATGGTCAAGGTCCCGGTCTGGGCCCAGAGCAGGCCGACGCCCAGGATCATGCAAAAATCGCAGAACCCGCCCAGGATGAAGCTCTTGACCGCGGTGCGGTTGGAGTCTTTTTTTGCGCCCAGAGTGATCAGGCCGTACAGCGTCACCAGCAGCCCTTCCCAGAAAAAGATGAACGGCACGAAATTGTTGGCCAGGACCGCGCCGTTGGCCAGGGCGGCAGTCAGGAAGACATAGCCATAGTATTCGCGGATCCGGGGAAGGTTCCTCATCTTGATCGTGGAATAGAGCACGATGAGGAACAAGAAACCCGCCAGACCGAGGAGGATGAACGCGCTGAAATGGTACAGCCTCAGGTCGAAGTCGATGCCCTTGCCCAGCCAGGCGACCTTCCAGGACAGGTTCTTGACGGCGAACATGACCAGCCCGAGAAAAAACAATCCGGCCGAGCCCAGAACGGCCAGGATCTCGCGAACGAGCTTGACCCGGCTCGGGATGAGGAAGAAGACGGCGGCCAGAACCGCGGGCAGGAGGATGGGAATTAGAAGCATTTCGGGCGTCATTTGAGCCACCACATGATGGAAGTCGTCGCCACGTTGACCAGTTTCATCGGATAGGCGACCAGGATCCCGCCCGCCAGGGACAGGACGGCCAGGAGGGCCACGACGAAGACCATGGACCGCGTGCCTTCCGGAACGGCCTCTTTGGGCTCGCCCAGGAAAACCTGGCTGAAGACCTTGAACAAGTAGAACATGGTCAGGACGGCCGTGAACAAGGCCACCGCCGCCACTCCGACCTTTCCGGCCTGGACCGTGCCCATGATGACCATGAACTTGGAGAAGAAGCCGCCGAAGGGCGGGATGCCGATGACGGACATGGCGCAGACGAGAAAGGCCACGGCAGTGACGGGCATGGTCTTGATGAGGCCGCCCATGTCCCGGATGTCGCGCTTATGAGTGGCGTGGATGACGATCCCGGCGCAGAGGAACAACCCGGCCTTGGCCAGGCCGTGCATGAGGATGAACAGCAGCGATCCGGAGACGCCGGTTGGGTTAAATACGCTGAACCCCAGGAAGATGTAGCCGATCTGGCTGACCGTGGAATAGGCCAGGATGCGCTTGAAGTCGTTCTCCACGGCGGCCGCCCCGGCGGCGATCAGGGCCGAGATGATGACGACCCAGGGAAGCGCTTCCTTCCAGCCCGCGGGGATCTGGAACGTCGCCACGAAGATCCGGGCGAAGGCGTAGACGCCGATCTTGACCAGGACCGCGGCGTGGAGCAGGGCCGTGACCGTGGTCGGGGCCACGCCGGCGTCCGGCAGCCAGGTGTGGAGGGGCACGGTGGCCGACTTGCTGAACATGCCGGCCAGGATGAGAAGCACGGCCGTGCCGGGGATCGCCACCCCGCGCATCGCCGTCAGGTCGAACGTTTTGGTCTGTCCATAGATCAGGATGAAACCCAGGAGCATGACCACGGCCCCGAAGAACGTGACGAGGAACGCTTTATCGGCCTTGACGATGAATTCCTTCTGCCGGTAGAACCCGATGAGTCTCCAGCAGCAGATGGCGATGATCTCCCAGAAAAGATACATGAAAATCAGACTGCCGGAGAAGACCAAGCCCATCATCGACCCGATGAAGAGCACGACCATCAGGTAGTACTCGTTCTGGTTCTCCTCGTGGGCGATGTATCCCAGGGAATAGACGATGATGAGGAAGCCGACGAACGAGCTCACCGCGGCCATGAACACCGACAGCGGGTCCACGATCAGGATGAAATCGAGGCCCAGGGCGAACGGCTGCCGATAGACCGCCTGTCCGCCTCCCATGACAGAGGGGATCATGAGCCAGGGCAGAAACGCGGTCACCGCTCCCAGAAGCACGGACCACGCGGAGCGCACGGATCGGGAGATGCGGCCGGCGATGGGAATGGTCAAGGAGCCGATGACGGGGACAAAGACCGTTAGGAGGACGATGGTGGCTGTGTTCATGAATGATTTAGCTCATTAAAATGAAGGCTAAATATATAAAGTTGAACCCCACTTGTCAAGGTTTCCGCGCCTTCGGAAGAGTCAGATCGGATAAAGACTTTTCCGCGTTTCGATGGGCAACGATTGCCTCCGCGGGAAGCGGGCCTCGCCGCACTCCTTTTCCCGGAGCGCCCGCGGCATCGAGTCAAGCAGGGCGCAGAACCCGCTATTTCAGGACGTCCGAGCGGCCCTCTTCCGGTTCCGCCTCTGCCAATAGGCATAGGCCGGGATGCCCAGGACGATGACGAACAGGGCCGTCACCGGGTTGGTCAGGAACGATTTGAGCATTTGGCCGAACGAGCCGCCCGCAGAGATCGCCTGACCATAGCCCTGGATATCCTTGGCCATGTCCTTGATGCCCAGGCTGAGAATGAAGAGCGAGCCGACGATGAAAATGATGGGCGTGACCGGGTAGCCGAACGTCTTATAGGGACGCTTGAGATCCGGCCTCTTCTTCCGCAGGACGATGACAGCGGCCGCCGTCATGCCGAAAAAGACCCATTCCCCCAGGACGACGTAGGTGAAGAGCTTCTCAAACGATCCCCACAGGCTGAGGACGATGCTCCAGATCCCCATGGCGATGATGGCCTGATGGGGGGTGTGATACTTTTTATGTACTCCGGCCAGGCTCTTGAAGAACAGTCCATCCCGGGCCATGGAATAATAGACCCGCGGCGAACAGAGCAAGTTCTGGTTGGCGGCGCCCATGATGGAGAAAAGGATGACCACCGCCGTCAGGGCCGCGGCCAGCGGGCCCACGACCGTCCGGATGGCCTCGCTGGCTACGTAGGTCGTCTGGGCGATCTTGGAGATCGGCATGACGTAAAGGTAAGCCAGGTTGGCGACGATGTAGATCAGCACGCAGGCCAGGGTCCCGATGAACAGGCCCAGGGGGAGGTTGCGCTCGGGCCGCTTGGCTTCGGCGCCGCTGTACGTGGCCGCTTCCCAGCCCTTGTAAGCCCACAGCGTAGCGACCAGCGCCGCTCCGAAGGCGCCGATCATGCCCATATTGAAGTGGCCCGGCCGAGGAGCGAAGAAGTTGGCCGTGCTGCCCTTGGCGAAGATGAAGATCACGCCGCAGATGATGATCAAGGACCCGAACTTGATGACCGTCAGGAGGTTTTGAAGGTTGGCGCCCCACCTGGCCCCGATGTAGTTGGCCGCCATCAGGAAGATGATCATCCCGGCCGCAACAAGCTGGATGGCCAAGCCGGACATGTTGGGGATGAGCCGGGGAAGATATTCCTTGGAGAAGGCCACAGCCAGAGTGGCCACCGCTCCGGAATCGATCACCAGGAACAGCGTCCAGCCGAACAAGAACGAGACCAGGTGTCCGTAGGCCTCTCTCAGGTAAACGTAGATCCCGCCGGCCTCCGGATATGCCGCGCCCAGCTCGGCGAAGGACAGCGACCCGAAAAGACTGAGCAAGCCGCCGACCACCCAGACGAGGAGCATCAGCATCGGCGAGCCGACCTGGCCGGCGATGGCCGCCGGCACGAGAAAGATACCGGAGCCGATGACGCCGCCGATCACGATGCTGATCATGTCCCAGAGTCCCAGAACTCGAACCAAGCCCGGCTTCTGTTCGACCGAGGACGAAGGCGAGGGGTTGATGTTTTCTTTGGCCATGGCCCATACATTATCGTAAAGCTAAACGAGAATCAATGTCGAAACGGCGATTCCTTTCGTGCCGATCGCTCAGAGGCGATTGACAAGGCGCCGAGCCGCTCCTATAATTTATGCGGCAATCGGAGGAAGGTGGGGAAAAGAGGCAAGATGTCGATTTTCGACCCGAAGGACAAGAAAGCAGAGGCCGAACTTGTCCCAACGGCCGGCGCGGCCTCGATCGGTCCCACCCACTTCGTCAACGGGCAGGTCACCGGCGAAGAAGACCTGGTTGTCAAGGGGTACATCAAAGGCCGTGTCGACCTGAAGGATCACAACCTCTTCATCGAGAAGGGCGGCCGCGTGGACGGCGACATCATCGTCAAGGACCTCATCCTGCGGGGCCTCGTCAACGGCAACATCTTCGCCGCCGGCAAGGTGTATGTCGCGCCCCAAGCGCACGTGCGCGGGGACATCGCCGCGGCGCGAATCTCCATCTCCGAGGGCGCCATTTTCAAGGGGAGCATCAAGATGGAAGAGGACATGGAAATGGTGTCCGCCCCCAGAGAAAAGTCCGAACCGGCCGGAGACAAGGACTCCAAGAGGAAATAACCGGCAGCTTTGCGGGCAGGCCACCGGACCGAGCAACGTTCTGCGCTCGATGTCCGCCTTCCGTCCCCTGTGCTTCGGGACTCTTCTGCTATAATGAGGTCGATGAAGGCCTTCAAACTCCGTTCGGAATTCGAGCCCCGGGGCGATCAGGTCCAGGCCATCGAAGCCTTGTCCCAGGGCCTGGCCCAGGGCGCCGCTCACCAGACCCTCATGGGCGTGACGGGCTCGGGCAAGACCTTCACCATGGCCAACGTCATCAGCCGGCTCAACAAGCCGGTCCTGGTCGTCTCCCACAACAAGACCCTGGCCGCCCAACTCTACCAGGAATTCCGCCGCTTCTTCCCTGAGAACGCGGTCGGTTACTTCGTGAGCTACTACGACTACTACCAGCCCGAAGCCTACATCCCCGCCACCAACACCTATATCGCCAAGGAGGCCACCATCAACGACGAGATCGACCGGCTCCGGCTGAGCGCCACCAACGCCCTCTTCCAGCGCCAGGACGTCATCATCGTCGCTTCCGTATCGTGCATCTACGGCATCGGCGCTCCCGAGACCTACCGAGCCATGAGCTTCTCCCTCAGGCAGGGACAGGAGGTCACGCGGCGGCGCATCCTCCAGGACCTGGTCGGCGTCCAGTATGAGCGCCAGGACGCCGATTTCAAGCGGGGCGGCTTTCGCGTCCGGGGGGACGTCGTCGAGGTCTTTCCCTCCTACGAGGATCATGCCTATCGGGTCGAGCTCGAGGGAGGACGCATCCTCAGGCTCTCGTCCATCGACCCCCTTCTGGGAAAGGTCCTCGACACGTTCGAGGAGCTGGTCATCCATCCCCGCACGTTCTTCTCCACGCCGCGCGACATCCTGGACGAGTCGGCCTCGGCCATCGAGCGCGAGCTCGAAGAACGCGTGGCCTCTTTCCGCGGCCAGGGCAAGGTCATCGAAGCCGATCGCATCGAGGAGCGGACGCGCTACGACCTGGAGATGCTCCGCGAGTTCGGGTTCTGCCCGGGCATCGAAAACTACTCGCTCTACCTCAGCCGCCGCCGGCCGGGTCAGCCGCCCTACACCCTCCTCGATTATTTCCCCGAGGATTTTCTGACGATCATCGACGAATCGCACCAGACCGTGCCCCAGGTTGGAGGGATGTATCACGGCGACCGCTCGCGCAAGCTGACCCTGATCGAGCACGGCTTCCGGCTTCCGTCCGCCCTGGACAACCGGCCGCTCAACTTCGCCGAGTTCGAGGAGCGGGTGGGGCCCGTCCTCTATGTTTCGGCCACTCCCGCCTTGTATGAGCTCAAGAAAAGCAAGGGTCACGTGGTCGAACAGGTCATACGTCCCACGGGCTTGACCGACCCGGAGGTCGAGGTGCGTCCCATCAAGGGTCAGGTGGACGACCTGCGGACCGAGGTCGAGAAACGCGCCGCCTTGAGAGAGCGGACGCTGGTGACGACCTTGACCAAGCGCATGGCCGAGGACCTGACCCAGTACTACCACGAGCTGGGGCTTCGGGTTCGCTACCTGCATTCCGAGATCGACACCCTGGAGCGGGTCAAGATCCTGCGCGACCTGAGGAAGGGCGTCTTCGATACCCTGGTGGGGATCAACCTCCTGCGCGAGGGCCTGGACCTGCCCGAAGTCTCCCTGGTGGCCATCCTGGACGCCGACAAGGAGGGTTTCCTCCGCTCCGCGAGCTCGCTCATCCAGACCTTCGGCCGGGCGGCGCGCAACGTCTCGGGCCGGGTCATCCTCTACGCCGACGTCATGACCGATTCGATGCGGCAGGCCATGGCCGAGACCGACCGCAGGCGGGCCATCCAGCAGCAGTACAACGCCGCCAACGGCATCACCCCTCAATCCATCCGGAAGAGGATCGACGAGGTCCTGTCGAGCGTTTACGAGCGCGATTACCTGGATTACACGCGGGTGGCCGAGGACAAGGACGTTTTCCTCTCGCCCCAAAAGCGCCATGAGCTCCTGGAGAAGCTCGACCAGGAGATGAAGGCGGCGGCCAAGAACCTCGAGTTTGAGAAGGCGGCCCGCATCCGGGACGAGATCGCCAAGCTCAAGCGGGGAGAGGTTGAATGGGGCCTGTGAAGACGGCGGCCCTCAAGCGCAAGGCCGGGCTCTTCCCGGAAAAGCCCGGCATCTATTTTTTCAAGGATGGCCGCGGCCTGGTCGTCTACATCGGCAAGGCCCGTTCCCTTCGCGACAGGGTGAGATCCTATTTTCAGCCGAGCGATGACCCCAAGGTCCGCAACATCCTGGCCGAGACCGCCGACATCGAATACATCCTCACCGGATCGGAACGGGAAGCCGCGTTCCTTGAGAACAATTTCGTCCGCCAGCACCAGCCCAAGTTCAACCTCAGGCTCAAGGACGACAAGAATTTTCCCTTCATCAAGATCACGGTTCAGGAAGAGTACCCGGGCGTGTACCTGTCGCGCCGGGTCGAGCCCGACGGGGCCCGCTACTTCGGACCCTTCTCCCCCGCTCACCAGGCCCGCCAGACCATCAGGCTCACGAGCAAGTTCTTCGGACTGAGGGCCTGCGAGGAAACCGTTTTCCGCAGCCGCAAGCGTCCCTGTCTCGAGTATGAACTGAAATGCTGCGCCGCCCCCTGCGTCGGCCTGGTCAGCCCATCCGCATACCGGGAGGACGTGGCCAACGCCCTGCTCCTTCTCGAAGGAAAAACCAAGGAGTTGGCCGAGGCCATGAGAGCCAAAATGGATCAGGCCGCTGGCCGCCAGGAATTCGAACAGGCCGCCCACTGGCGCGATACGCTGGTGACGATCGAGCGCCTCAGGGATAGACCGCGGCTGATCTCCGTGGGCCGGGAAGACAAGGACATTTGGGGCCGCAGCCGGGCGGGAGACAAGGACGGATTCCTCATCTTTCTGATGAGAAAGGGCCGGGTCAGCGAGACGAGGGAGCTCATCCTCGACGTCGGGACCGGGGCCGATCCGGCCCGGGCTATGGCCGAGGCCCTGGAAAGATTCTATCAGGGCCCGGCGGACATCCCGGATCAGATTCTCGTGCCCGTTAGGCCCCGAGACGACGAGGTCATAGCCGCAAGGTTATCCGCCGCCAGGAGTAAGAAGGCTCGCCTTTTCGTCCCGGCCAAAGGCAAGAACAAGGACTTGCTCGACCTCACCATGCGCAACGCCGAGATCATGATGGGCCGGCGGCAGGGCGAGACGGCCGCGCTCGAGGAGGTCCGGAAGATCCTGAGCCTGGATTCGCTCCCCCGCCGCATCGAGGGTTTCGACGTTTCCAACATCGGCGGGACCGAGACCGTGGCCTCCTCCGTGGCCTTCGAGGACGGCCTGCCCAAGAAGAGCGAGTATAAGAAATACATCATTCGCACCGTGGAGGGTCCGAACGACGTGGCCTGCATCAGGGAAGTCGTGGCCCGGCGCTTCGCCGAGGCCCCGGGCCGCGAACGGATCCTGTCCGACCTCGTCCTCATCGATGGAGGTAAAGGCCAGTTCCAGGCCGCCCGAGAGGCCCTGAACGCCGCGGGGCTCGAGAGTCTGCCTCTCATCTCTCTGGCTAAAAGAGAAGAGATCGTTTTCACCAGGGGCACGGGCGACGGTCTCCGCCTCGACCCGACGTCCTCGGCCCTGAGGCTTTTCCAGCGCATTCGGGACGAAGCCCATCGCTTTGCGATCTCATTCCACAGGGCCCGCCGGTCCAAACGAAGCTTCGAGTCTTTTCTTGACGGCATCCCCGGAATCGGCCCCAAAAGGAAAATGTCGCTTCTGCTGAAATTCAAGAGCCTTGAGGAGATCCGTGACAGCCCCGTCGCTGAGCTCGAGTCGCTCGTCGGGAAAGCAGCCGCTCGAACACTACTTCAAAAAATCGGAGGGGAGGAGTCGAACCATGGTCACGGGAATTGGGATTGACATCATCGAGGTCGCCCGGGTCAAAAAGGCGACCGAGGCCCATGCCCGGTTTTTAGAAAAGCTCTTCACCGCCGAAGAGATCCGCTACTGCGAGTCCATGCATAACAAGTATCTGCACCTGGCCGCCCGCTTCGCGGCCAAGGAGGCGTTCTTCAAGGCCCTCGGCCGAAGGGTGTCCTGGACGGCCGTGGGAGTCGTCAACCTTCCTTCGGGCAAGCCCGCGCTCGTGGTCACGCTCAAGGAGGACCTCGGGTTCGACCGGGCCACCGTCAGCTTGTCCCACATCAGTGATTACGGCTTGGCCATGGTCGTACTGGAAAAGGACTAAAGCCCGAACCTCCCCCTTCCGTGCTTCCGCAAGGGAATATGCGGTGGGCTGCAGAGCAATCCCCCCTTTTCGAAAGCGGCGCGTTCTGCTATCATAGCACCTTTAATTTTCGGAAACGGAGGCGCCGTGAACAAGTTCAAGACAAGATTCCTGATCATTCTGGTCATCGTGACCCTGGCCTTCCCTCTTCTCGCCGATGAGGGATTGTGGCCGTTCAACATGATCCCCAAGGATTACCTCAAGGCCAAGTACGGGTTCGACGCGACGCCCGAGTGGCTGAAGCACCTCCAGCTCGCCTCGCTCCGGCCGGGCGGCGCCTCGGCATCGTTCATCTCTCCGGACGGTCTCGTCCTGACCAACCATCATGTCGGACAGGGCGCGATCCAGAACCTCAGCACCAAGGACCGAGACCTGATGAAGACGGGCTTCTATGCCCCGACGCGGGCGGAAGAGCTGAAGTGCCCGGGCATGGAATTCCTGGTTCTGCAGGGCATCGACGACGTCACGGACGCGGTCAGGGCCGCGGATAGACCGGGCATGAGCGCGGCCGAAGCCGGTGAAGCCCGGGATAAGGTCATCGCCGGCCTGGAGAAGGAAAACAGCGAAAAAACGGGTTTGCGGTGCACGGTTGTCACGCTCTATGCGGGCGGGATGTATCACCTGTATGAATACAAATCCTACACCGATATCCGCCTGGTGTTCGCCCCGGAATACATGATCGCCTTTTTCGGCGGCGATCCGGATAACTTCACCTATCCCCGCTACGACTTGGACATCACCCTTTTTCGAGTCTACGAAAACGACAAGCCCTTGGCGACTCCCGAATATCTCAAGTGGAGCACGCGCGGAATCAGCGAGGGCGACCTGGTCTTGGTCTCGGGCCATGCCGGTTCAACGGGCCGCCTCCTGACCACGGCTCAGCTCGAGTTCCTGCGCGATGTGAGCTATCCCTTCACGATGGCCAACTCCCAGCGCCGGCGCGCGCTGTGCATCGAATACGGGAAGAAGGGCGAAGAAGAAAAGCGAATCGCTCTGCGCAGCCTGTTCGGCATCGAGAACGGTCTCAAGGCCGTCACCGGCTACAACTCCGGTCTCGTCAACCCCAAGCTCATGGCCAAGAAGGCGGCCGAGGAAAAGTCATTCCGCGAGGCTATTGCCAAGGACCCCGCTCTGAGCAAGCCGTTCAGCGCGGCCTGGGACGAGATCGCCGCGGCTGAAAGAACCTACGCTTCGTTCTATAAGCCTTTGGTATTTTTTGAGAGAAGCCAGGGCTTCAATACGATGTACTTCAGCCTGGCTCGAAACCTCGCCCGGCTGGCCATGGAGAAGTCGAAACCCAACGCCGAGCGCCTGCGGGAATTCCGCGACACGGCCCTCCCCTCGGTCAAGCGAAACATCCTCTCCCCTTCTCCGATCTACGATGATTTCGAAGTGGTCAAGCTGGCGGATTCCCTGGCTCAACTCAAGGACAACCTGGGCGACCTGCCCGAAGTCACCTGGATCCTGGCCGGCCGCACCCCGGAGCAGGCGGCCAGGGACATCATCTCCGGGACGAAGCTCAAGGATTTGGACGTTCGAAAAAAGTACCTGGACGGAACGCTCGAGGACGTCTATCTCTCGACCGACCCCATGATCAAGCTGGTCCTGCTCATCGACCCGCTGTCGCGCGGACTCCGCCTGCGCTATGAGCGCGAAGTGTCCTCGGTCGAGACCAAGAGCGGGGCGCTCATCGCCCAGGCCATGTTCAAGCTCAAGGGAACCTCGGTTCCGCCGGATGCTACGGGAACTCTCCGCCTGAGCTTTGGCCCGGTCAAGGGTTATGTCGAGAACGGCAAGCACGTCCCTTACGAAACAACGTTTGCCGGCCTCTATGTCAAGTCTGCCCAGAACAGGAACAAGGATCCCTATGAGCTTCCCCAAAGGTTCATCAATGGGAGATCCCGTCTGGACATGAGCGTCGCCCTCAATTTCGTCTCGACCGCGGATTCCATCGGCGGAAACTCGGGTTCCCCCGTCGTCAACCGCAAGGGCGAGTTCGTGGGCGTGCTCTTCGACGGGAACATGCAGTCCCTGCCCTGCAATTTCGTTTACACCGATGAGGTCGCCCGGTCGGTCATCGTTGACGCGCGGGGCATCCTCGAAGCCCTGCTCAAGATCTACAAGGCCAAGCCGCTGGTGGACGAGATCCTTGGCAAGAAATAGACCTGGGGAACAGGGCGGGATGGTCAGGAAGCCCGGCGCGAGGCCCTGACCTGGAGAAGGAAAAGAAAAGCCAAGACCACAAGAAAATTCAGCGTGGCCAGCGAGTAGTACGCATAAAATCGGAAGAGGGTCTTACCCAGGACTTCGCGCAAGGTCCCGCCGATGATGAAAAAATTGACGATGGCCGCCCACTTGAGTCCGGCCGGGAACTCTCCCAGCCGATAAAGCATGATCACCACGGCTAAAAAGCCGTAAAGATAATTGTAGTACCAGCCGAGCGGAGAGAAGAGCGGGATCAAGACGAATAAAAAGGCGAGTTCCGTCACCTCGGACGTTCGAGAATCGACGGTTTTTTTCTTGAAAATCATAGAAAGAAGGCCCAGGCCGATCGCCGATGCTGAGAGGCCCAGGACGGCGATAGCGCCGGGATTTAATTGGCCTTGAAAGACCTTCAGCACAAAAGCGAAGAGTGAGGAGTTATCGCCGACGCTCAGAAGCACGGGCGTCGATTGGAACAGGGAACTCTTCCAGGCCTTGAGGATCGCCCAGTTGCCCCGGAACCCGTAGTCGATCACCGGCAGGATCAGCCCCACCGCGACCGCCGCTAAGCCGCCCAACAAGACCTTGACCCTCTTCTTCAGAGCGAAATAGGGCAAAAAGACCAGGGCGTAGGGCTTGAAGATAAGCGAGACCCCCCAGACGACGCCAGCCCAGAAGTCCTTCCTGCCAATGAACAAGACCGACATCGCCGTCAGCATTAAAATAATAAGGATATTGACCTGACCGAGCTGAAGCTCCCGGCCGAGGTATTTGAGCATGATGAGGAAAGCCAGTCCCAGCGCCATTCCAGCCTTCTTTTTCGGCTCGGAGATAAGCCGGTATGTGAGCCATCCGGTGGCTCCCAGGGCCGCCAGCGACAGGAGATACCAGAGGACTTTGGCCGTTTCCCAAGGGAAAAATGCGAACATGCCATAAAAACAGGCGGCAACCGGCGCGTACTTGTATTGCAGATGCCCATCCGAGGCCCGGTAGAGCATCTCCCCCGCCTTGATCCTCTGCCCGGCCTTGTAGCATACGCCGAAATCGGTCATGTCCTTGCGGATAGAAACGATGTAGCCCAAGGTCAGGAGGGCTAAAAAGACGACGATTCCCAGGATCAGCAGGGGCACTTTCGGCTTCAAGATTCTTTCATTCATCGGCGATAGCGTTCCTGACAAGTTAATCGAAATCCCCGTGAGAGTCAACGCTGAGCGCCGGCGGCCCTGAGATGACGCAAATTGACAAGCCCCGCCGTCTTCTGATACAAAAGAACAAATGTTCAAACAGATCATCGAGAAGATCTTCGGCACCGAGAACGAGCGCGACCTCAAGAAGATACGCCCCCTCATGGAAGCCGTCCGGGAGCTTGAACCCCGGATCCAAGCCCTCACGGACGCTCAGCTGCTGGCAAAAACAGCGGAGTTCAAGGAAAAACTCAACCAGGGCGCGGCCCTGGACGATATCCTCATCGAGGCCTTCGCCGTCGTCCGCGAGGCAGCTCGCCGGACCCTGAACATGCGCCATTTTGACGTCCAGATCGTGGGCGGCATCGTCCTTCACCAGGGCCGGATCGCCGAGATGAAGACGGGTGAAGGAAAGACCCTGGTGGCCACCCTGCCCGCCTACCTCAACGCCCTCGATGGCCGGGGCGTGCACATCATCACGGTCAACGATTACCTGGCCAAACGCGATACCCAGTGGATGGGGCCGATCTACAAGTTCCTCGGCCTGGGCGTGGGGACGATCCAGCACGACATGGGCGACGCCGAGCGCCAAGAGGCCTACGGCCAGGACATCACCTACGGGACGAACAACGAGTTCGGGTTCGATTACCTCCGGGACAACATGAAGTTCCGGCTGCAGGACCTCGTCCAGCAAAGGGGACACCACTACGGCATCGTCGACGAGGTGGACAGCATCCTCATCGACGAGGCCCGGACCCCTCTCATCATTTCCGGCCCGACCGAGGAATCCACGGCCCTCTACTACAAGATCGACACGCTCGTCCGGCGCCTGAAGCCCGAGAAGGATTTCAAGGTCGACGAAAAGACCCGCACCGTATCGCTTCTCGAGCCGGGCGTGACCGAGGCCGAGAAGTTCCTGAGCATCTCCAACCTCTATGACCTGAAGAACATGGACGAGGTCCATCACATTAACCAGGCCCTCAAAGCCCATCACCTTTTCAAGCGTGACGTGGATTATATGGTCACCAACGAGGGCAAGGTTGTCATCGTCGACGAGTTCACCGGCCGGCTCATGCCCGGACGCCGCTACAGCGACGGTTTGCATCAGGCTCTGGAAGCCAAGGAAAAAGTCCGCATCGAGGAAGAGTACCAGACCCTGGCTCAGATCACCTTCCAGAACTACTTCCGCATGTACAAGAAGCTGGCGGGCATGACCGGCACGGCGGCCACCGAGGCCACCGAGTTCCAGACGATTTACAACCTGCCGGTTAACGAAATCCCGACCAATAGAGAGCTCATCCGCCTCGAGAACCCGGACACGATCTATCGCACCGCCGATGAGAAATGGAAAGCGGCCCAAGAGGAGATCATCGAGCTGAATCAGAAGGGCCGTCCGGTCCTCGTGGGCACGACCTCGATCGAGAAGTCGGAGCTGCTCAGCAGCCGCCTGCACAAGAAAGGCGTCAAGCACGTCGTCCTCAACGCCAAGTATCATGAGCAGGAAGCGACCATCATCGCCCAGGCCGGCCGGATCGGGGCCGTGACCATCGCCACCAACATGGCCGGCCGCGGCGTGGACATCCTCCTCGGCGGAAACCCGGACTTCCTGGCCAAGGAGCAGCTGCGCAAGATGGGGATCGATCAAGCCAAGGCCACGCCCGAAGATTGGGAAAAGGCCCTGGCCGCGGCCCGCCAGGTCACCCAGGACGAGCACGAGCGCGTGGTGGCCATGGGCGGCCTGCACATCCTGGGCACCGAGCGCCACGAGGCCCGCCGCATCGATAACCAGCTCCGCGGCCGCGCCGGCCGTCAGGGCGACCCCGGCTCCTCGCGGTTCTACCTGTCCCTCGAGGACGACCTGATGCGGATCTTCGGAAGTGACCGCATCTCCGGCCTCCTGGCCCGCTTCGGTATGAGCGAGGGCGTTCCCCTGGAGCACCGCATGGTCAGCCGGGCCATCGAACGGGCCCAGAAGCAGGTCGAGGGCCAGAACTTCACCGTCCGCAAGCACCTCCTCGAGTACGACGACGTCATGAACAAACAGCGCACGTCCGTTTACCGGGAGCGGATGGAGATCCTCAAGGGCAAGGACCTCAAAGAACATATCCTCGAGCTCGTCGAAACGCTCGTGGATTGGATCCTGGAGAATCACGCCGGCAAGGACAAATCGCCCGAGGATTGGGACCTCGACTCCTTGAAGAAGGCGGTCGGCTCGCAGTTCGGCTTGGACGTCGATACCTTGGGCATCGACTGGGCGGGCGACGCGTTCGAGGACATCCGGGACAAGATCCTCGCCCGGCTCCGGACCGTTTACGAGGAGAAGGAAAAACTCCTGGGCCCGTCGGCCATGAGGGAATTCGAACGAGTCATCATGCTCCAGGTCATCGACACCCAGTGGAAGGACCATCTCCTGGGGATGGATTATCTCAAGGAAGGGATCGGCCTGCGGGGTTACGGCCAGCGGGATCCTTTGGTCGAATATAAAAAAGAGAGCTACGACATGTTCCAGGCCATGATGGATCGCGTCGAGGAAGAAGCCCTGCGCTACCTCTTCCTTCTCCAGCCCGTGAGCGAACAGGACCTGCCCCAGAGGAAGGAACAGTCCCTCTATTACCAGGAGCCGCAGAGGGCCGGCTCCCCTTCTCAGCGGCCCAAGCAGGCGCGGTCCATGATCCCGTCCAAGAAAAAGCGACATCATTAGGGGGTATCCATGATCAACCTGCCCATTCCGGAGGGTTTGACCTTCGACGACGTTCTCATTCTGCCCGCCCGGTCCGACGTCCAGCCGATCGACGCGGACGTCTCGACCCAGCTCAGCCGCAACATCCGGCTCAACATCCCCATTATCAGCGCGGCCATGGATACCGTCACGGAATCCAAGATGGCCATCGCCCTGGCCCAGCAGGGCGGGATGGGGATCGTCCATCGCAACCTGCCCCTGGATATCCAGGTCGAGGAAGTGGACAAGGTCAAGCGGCACGAGAGCGGCATGATCGTCGACCCCATCACCATCCGTCCCCAGGACAAGATCGCCAAGGCCCAGGAGCTCATGCGAAAATACCGCATCTCGGGCCTGCCCATCACCGACGAGAACAACCGCCTGGTGGGCATCGTCACTAACAGGGACCTGCGTTTCGAGACGCGGCTCAACCTGCCCGTGGAACAGGTTATGACCCGGGACCTTGTTACGGTCCCGGTGGGCACGTCCCTGGACCAGGCCGAGGAGGTCTTCCACAAGCATAAGATCGAGAAACTGCTCATGGTCGATAAGGAGCGCCACCTTAAGGGGCTCATCACCTACAAGGACATCCTCAAGCGTATCCAGTATCCTAACGCCTCCAAGGACACGTTCGGGCGGCTGAGGGTCGGGGCGGCCATCGGCGTGGCCGATGACGTCCTCGATCGGGCCGCGGCCCTGATCAAAGCCAAAGTGGACATCCTCGTCCTCGACACGGCCCACGGGCATTCCCAGAGGGTCATGGACCGGGTCAAGCTCATCAAGCAAACGTTCCCGGAGCAGGAGCTCATCGCCGGCAACATCGGCACGGCCGAGGCCGCCCGGGACCTCATCGAGCTCGGGGTCGACGGGCTGAAGGTCGGCGTCGGGCCCGGCTCGATCTGCACCACGCGGGTGGTCTCGGGCGCCGGCATCCCCCAGATCACGGCCGTTTCCGAGGTCTGCCGGGTAGCCAGGGAAAAAGGCGTCCCGGTCATCTCGGACGGCGGCATAAAGTACTCGGGCGACATCACCAAAGCCGTGGCCGCCGGGGCGGACACGGTCATGCTGGGCAACCTCCTGGCCGGAGCCGAGGAATCCCCGGGCGAGGTCGAGATTTACCAGGGCCGGTCCTACAAGACCTATCGCGGCATGGGCTCCCTTGAAGCCATGCGGGAGGGCAGCCGGGATCGCTATTTCCAGGACTCGCCCCTGAGCGAAAACAAGCTCGTGCCTGAGGGCATCGTCGGGCGCGTTCCCTTCAAGGGCAGTGTCGCCCAGGTCATCCAGATCATGGTCGGCGGACTAAAGTCCGGAATGGGCTACGCCGGCTGCCGGACGATTAAGGACCTCCAGACCAAGGCCCGCTTCATCAGAATCTCTCCGGCGGGACTCAAGGAGAGCCACGTCCACGATGTGACCATCACCCGGGAAGCGCCGAACTACAGTCTCGATTGACCGGCCCGGCCGCCCCGGTCAAGATCATGATCGGTCGTCGGCCGGACGCGTACAGGGTCCGCTTCCTATCCAGAGAAGGATCAATCCCGACCATCCCGAGAGAATTTATTGACAGACCCCGACCCTCTTGCTAGGATGGTTCATCGGGAAAAGGAAGACCGGCTATGAAGAAATACTGGCGCTGCTTCATATGCAACGATATCCACTTCGGGCTTAAACCGCCCGAGCTTTGCCCCACCTGCGGCGTCCTCAACGCCTACGTTGAGATCTCGGCGGCCGAAGCCAGGCGGATGATGAACACCCCGGCCGAGGGCGCCGCGGCCTTCGACAGGCACACGTTCTTGGCCGCCATTCAAGCTTTTACCCAAAAGAACGAGTTCCAGGTCAACCCGGACTCCGAGCGGGTCAACACCCTGCTGGACGGCCTCCAGGCCAACGAGACCCGTTTCGGGCTCCGCTACTGCCCTTGCCGTCTGATCAGCAAGGATTTCGCCGAAGACAGCAAGCTCGTCTGCCCCTGCAATTTCCTCATCCATAAGACATACAAGGGAGTCGAAAAGGGAGAATGCTGGTGCGGGTTATTCGTCAGGAGGACCTAGCATGAAGAAGCTCATTCTGTTCCATGGTCGGGAATGCCCCCATTGCCGGAGGATGATGCCCCTGGTGGACAAGCTGGAAAAAGAGGAAGGCATCTCTTTCGAGAAGCTCGAGGTCTGGCACGAGGAAAAGAACGCCGACCTCATGCGCTCCTACAAGGAAATCCTGGCCCCGAAGTGCGGCGGCCAGCTCGTGACGCCGACCTTCTTCAACACCGAGACCAAGGCCGTCATGTGCGGGGAAGTCCTCTACGAAACCCTGAAGGATTGGGCTAAAAAATAAGGGCCGCCGAGCCCGCGGCTATTTTTTGATCTCTTTGATCCGGTTTCGATCATCCACGATGACGACCTTGGGCATGAAGAATTCGGTCTCCTCATCGTCCAGAAAACCATAGGAGACGATGATGACCTTGTCCCCGACCCCGGCCAGATGGGCCGCGGCCCCATAGATGGCCACCGTGCCGGAGCCCTCCTTGGCCTTGATCAGATAGGTGGAGAACCTCGCGCCGTTGGTCACATTGAAAACATGGACCTTCTCGTAGGGGATCATATCCGCGGCCTTCATCAGCAGGCCATCCAGGCCCAGACTCCCTTCATAGTCAAGGTTGGATTCAGTCACGGTGGCCTTATGGATCTTGCCTCTCAATAGGATTCTCTTCATGGATCCGTCCTTCGATGGATTTCGCTTTCGCCCCGACGTGCAGCGCGGGGCATCAACACGATGTTATCAATGAGCCGGGTCCGCCCAATAAAAACAGCCAGGGCGACAAGCGTCTCGTCCTCGATCAGGGTGACGGGCTCGAGCGTTTCGGGCCGGACCACGGCGAGATAGTCCACGCGGGCCAGCGGTTCCTGGGCGATGAGCCCGCTCATTCGGCTGATGAGGGCCTCGGCCCACCGTTCGCCTCCCAAAAAATCCTGGCGAAGCGCCTCGAGGCTCCGCCAGAGCACCACGGCCGCCCGGCGCTCCTCAGGCCCGAGGTAAGTGTTTCGCGAGCTTAAGGCCAGGCCATCCGGCTCGCGGACGATCGGCCGAACCTCGATGGATACCCCCAGGTTGAGGTCGGCGGCCAGCCGCTTGATGATAAGCGCCTGCTGGGCGTCCTTCTGACCGAAGAAGGCGAAGTCCGGCCGGACGATGTCCAAGAGCTTGAGCACGACCGTGCCCACGCCCTTGAAGTGTCCCGGCCGCGAACGGCCGCAGAGCTTGTCCTGCAGGTCACGGACTTCCACAAAGGTCTGGAAGCCCGGAGGATACATCTCATCCGCCTCGGGACAGAAAAGAAGATCGATTTTCTCCCGCCTGAGCAGCCTCGAATCGCGGGCGATGTCCCGCGGATAATCGCGAAAATCCTCCCGGGGTCCGAACTGGAGGGGATTGACGAAGATGCTGACCACGGTGACGTCCGCCTTCTTCCGGGACTCCCGGACGAGGCTCAAATGGCCCTCGTGAAGAAAGCCCATGGTGGGCACGAAACCGATCGTCCGGCCGGCGGCCTTGGCCCGGGCGACGGCGGCCGACATCTTGGGGATAGAGGTCAGCGTTTTCATGGGCGGGCTTTGCCCTTAGGGGTCTTCCGGCCGGTCCGGACCGCCCGCGCCGCGTTCTTTTTCAGGTGATAGGAATGGGCCTCGTCCGGGAAAAGTCCCGACCGGACGTCCCGTCCGTAAGATTGGACGGCCCCGGTCAGCACGGCCTGGAGGTTGGCGTATGTCTTGACGAACTTGGGCATGTAACCCTGGGAGTATCCGGCCAGGTCGTGAAAGACAAGGATCTGGCCGTCACAGTGGGGACCCGCCCCGATGCCGATGGTCGGGATCGTCGCCCGCTCGGTGACGGCCCGGGCCAGCTCGAGGGGGATGCTCTCCAGGACAAGGCTGAAGACTCCGGCCTGTTCCAAGCGGCGGGCGTCGCGCAGGATGCACTGGGCTTCCTCCCGCTCCACACCCCTGACCTTGAACCCGCCCAGGCGATTCACCGATTGCGGGGTTAGGCCGACGTGCCCCATGACCGGGATCTCGGCCTCGACCAGGGCCTCGACGAGCTTCAGCCGGAAGGGAGTCGCCCCCTCGATCTTGACCCCGGCCGCCCCGGCCTCCTTGACGAACCGGGCGGCGTTCGTGAGGGCGTCCTCGAGCGAGCGATGGAACGAGAAATAGGGCATATCGCCGATGACCAGGGCCCGGCGGACGGCCCGGACCACGGGCTTGGTGTGGTGGATCATGTCGTCCATGGTCACGGGCAGGGTGCTGTCATAGCCGAGGACGGCCATGCCCAGCGAATCCCCCACCAGGATGAGGTCGACGCCCGCCTCGTCCAGGATCCGGGCCGTGGGAAAATCATAGGCAGTCAAGGCGACGATCTTTTCCCCCCGGCCCTTCTTGGCCTGGAGGCCGGGGATCGTCACCTTGATTTCGAGGGTTTTGGTGATGTCGTTCATGAACCTTCCTTTCTCCCCATCCCGCGGCGGGCGGGATTGAGGTAAAGTCATCTGTTCTTCCTGAACTCCTTGGAGGCGTGGCCGGCCGGGACGAAGAACTGTTGGCGGGTCTTCATCTGCCGGACCTGCTGAATAACTACATCCAGGTCCGCGTCGCGGGACAGGTCCAGGCTGTCGGCCCGGATAACGAGCAGGGGCGAGACCTGGTAGTTGAAGAAAAAGTAATCATAGGCCTCGATAAGGTCCTCAAGGTATCTTTCGGAGATGTTCTTCTCGAGCGGCGTTCCCTCCCGGCTCAGCCTCTTGAGCAGGGTCGGCAGGGAGATCTGCAAATAGACGACAAGGTCGGGCTTGGTCAGCCGCTCGGAGAGGATCCCGTAGATCCGGTCGTAAACCACCAGCTCCTCGTCGGTCAGGGTCTGATAAGCATAGATCTTGTCTTTTTCGAAGAGGTAATCGCAAAAGATACGCTCCTCGAACAGCTCGCGCTGGGCCAGTCGAACCTGCTGATGATAGCGATTGACCAGGAAGACCAATTGAGCCAGGAAGGCGCCTCCCTCATTCTCCTCGTAAAATTCCTTCAGGTAGGGGTTATCGGACTTGTCCAGGACGACGCGGCCGCCCAGCTTTTGGGACAGAAGGTTGGCCAAGAGCGTTTTCCCGCTTTTCAAGACGCCCTCGACAGCGATGTGCCGAAAGGCGATTTCTTCTTTATCTGCCATGCCATAACTCTGATCGGAATCTCATAAAAAATAGCCGATAACGACGGTGAAGTCAATTAAAAAGCGGAGTCAAAGCCCCTCCAGGCACTATCGAGCCGCGGCCCCGGCCCCTCCGCTTCAAGGGACAAGACGGCTCTGAGCCATAGGAAAACGGGGCTGGCCCCGGGGCCGGCGCCTCTCAATCAGGACGGATGCGTTGGAAGAGGCTTTAGGGCACGAGCGATCAGGAACCGGAGGAGGCCCGCCCGGACTTTGCCGCGGCGGCACGGACCGCGGAGGCGATCAGAATTTTTACTCGGGCTGGGCCGGCGCCGGGGGCCCGACGGGGATGACGATCCAGGCGATGATATAAAAAAGAAACATGGGGACCAGGCCCGTGACCAGATCCAGGGCGACAAAGATCAGCCTGACCAGCGAAACATCCAAGTCAAAGTAGTCGCCCATCCCGGAGCAGACTCCGCCGAGCATCTTATTGTGAACGGATCGAGTGAGTTTCTTGACCATGTTCATGCCTCCTCGCAAGACTCGGTCTTCATCGGCCCGCGGTCTTGCTTTATCTGGATACGAAAATGCCGCGAAAGAGTTCTGGGCGCGGCGGGGCGCGAAGCGGAGACTCCGGCCGTCCCGCTCCAAGGAGGAGCCGCCGCATTACGCCGGTCGGCTCGAGCAGACCGGGCAGGCCGGGTTCTTGGCCACCTCGACAAGATCGAAGGAGAGGTCACGGCTGTCGTAGATCAGGAGCCGACCCTGAAGGGTCTGCTCGACGCCCATCAGAAACTTCACCGCTTCGGTAGCCTGGATAAGACCGATCGTTCCCGGAAGACAGCCGAAGACTGGGATATCCGAGGCCGTTGTCGCCTTTTCCTTGAGCAGACAGGCCAAGCAGGCCGTCCGGGGCGGATGGAACAAAGAAACCATGCCCTCCCAGCCGCGGACCGCTCCGTAGAGATATGGGACCTTGTTCTTGACGGAATACTCGTTCAGCAGGAAGCGGGTTTCCAAGTTATCCAAGCCGTCGACGATAAGCGACATCCCGGCGGCCTGACGTTCCAGGCTGTGCCGCTCGATGGGCTCGGCCGAGGTTTCGATGAGGACGTGAGGGTTGGCTTCGCGCAGACGACGGCCGGCCTCCTCGACCTTCAGACGGCCCACGGATCGCTCATCGTAGAGGACCTGACGGTTGAGGTTCGAGGGATCGACACGATCCCTGTCAATGATCCGAATACGCCCCACGCCCGCCAGGGCCAGGTACAGCGAAGACGTTCCCCCCAATCCGCCGACGCCGGCGATGAGGACGGACGACGATCTCAAGCGCTCCTGATCCCAGAGAGGCACGCCGATTTGGCGCCGGTATCGTTCCCTCTCCCTATCGCTCAGGCTCATGGCCCTCTCCCTCGCAGGAGCTCAGCCCCCCGAAACCGGCGGTTGAAGGGTTATGCTTTGCCCCTCGGCCGGAATGTAATCCAAGTTCTTGACCTTGCCTTCGACAAAGATAAAAGCCACAAAAGCCGGGTCGAGGCCGAGGTCCTTGAGAATATCCCTGACGGTCTTCCCCGGCTCGGTCTCCACCCGGCGGGTGAAGTCGTCGACATCGGGCTGGAGCCTGTGGCGGAGCTCACTCCCCGCGCGAAAAAAAACGATCATGACGGTTCTTCCTTTTTCAGAAAGCCTTCGGCTTGTATTTTTCACCGCGCACGGCGGGAATTCCCCCGGCGATGGGGGCGCCGAGCAGTCCGATCCGCTCCAGGCTGTCGGCCGCATCCTTGAGGTCCAGGTCCTCCAGGACGGCCCGGGTCGGGTTGCCGTTTTGGTCCCAGCCGCGGGCGGCATAATAATCATCCAGCATTGCCTCAACTTGTTCCCGGCTGACCCCCTTGCCTTTGCCGGGGCCGGTCGGGATCTTATCTTCCCAACTTCGGGCCGGAGGATAATCGAAGGTCCGGCCGTTGGCCCGATTGCGTTCGAGATAGTGGCAGCGGTTCAGGTTCCAGGTCATCTCCGATGTCCGAAGACATTCCTCAAGGGTAACGCCCCAGCCGGTGATATGATTGAGCGCCTGGACGATCTCCTCGGGCGTGACGTCGATCTCGCCCCAGAAGAGGCGGCAGATGCACCAGGTGTCCATCAGGGGGCGGATGTGCTGGAGATAGACGACGATCTTGGCCCGGCCCTTGATGGTTTCCCGGCCCTCGGCCATATCGACGGTGATCGTCCAGGACCGGTTGTGATGGGCGCCGATGTCGGACGTCATGTAAGACAGGAGCATGCCCGGCGCCCAGCGGCCGTCGTAGCCGGACATCTCCTGGCCTTTGACCTGCATGGCGAACTTCTCGCTGCCCCGGCCGATCCGCTCCGCGGCCTGTTTAGTCCCCCGGGCGAACCAATCGCCGATGCCCCGGCGATGCGCGACCATGTCCAGGAAGTGCTCAACGTCGTCCACCGAGCCCCACCGCAGTTTATATCCTTCCAGGTCCTTCTCGGTGATGAAACCCCGCTCAAAGCACTCCATGCCGAAGGCGATAATGCCCCCGCCGGACATGGAATCCATGCCCAGGTTGTCGAGCATCCAGTTGATATAAGCCACGTGATTGATGTCCGTCATGGCCAGGTTCGCTCCGCACAGCGCACCCGTCTCGTATTCCGGGCCTTCCAGGTGGACCTCGGGCTTGCCGGGAATGACGGCCTTGGTGAACTTGCCGCAGTTCATCCAGCAGCCGAAGCAGGCCTTGTGGGTGATGAGGCATTTCTCCACAAGCTGGTCGCCATCGATCTTGTCCGCGTCCTCGAAATAGGTCGTCTGGAAATTCCGGGTGGGCATGACCGCGTTGTCGTTCGACCATCGGATGAAGAAGGCCGTGCCGTACTTCTGCCAGGGCTCCATGTTGGGATGCTTTTTGGTTCTCTTGATGATGCCCATGACGTGACGCGTCAGGTCCGGAAGGTCATGGACATGGAGGCCCCGATTTCCCCGGACGGCGATGGCCTTGAGCTTCTTCGAGCCCATGACCGCGCCCTGGCCGGTGCGTCCGGCCTGACGGCCAAAATCGTGTGTGATGCAGGAAAAGAGGATGCCGTTCTCGCCTGCCGGCCCGATGGTGGCGATCTCAAAATCCTCGCCCAGGTCATCCTTCAGGCGCTTCTCGCAATCGAGCGACTTCATCCCCCAGTAGGCGGAGGCGTCCCGGAGCTCGACGGCGTCATTGTCGATATAAAGGAGAACGGGCTTGGGAGAGATGCCCTGGAAGATGACCATGTCGTATCCGGCGAACTTCAGGGCCGGGCCGAGGTGGCCGCCCATGTTCGAATCGCCCTGGCCGTTGGTCAGGGGCGAGACCGAGCCGAACTCCACTTTGGACCCGGCGGGGATGAAGCAGCCGCTCATGGGGCTGGTGTTCATGATGAAAACGTTCTTCGGGCCCAAGGGGTCGGCGTCCCGGGGCACTTCATCGTAGCAGATCTTGGCCACCACCCCGCGGCCGCCGTGCCAGCGCCGAAAGAGCGCTTCGTCGGTGGGCTGGCGCCGGATGACGCCCGTGGTCAGGTCTATGCGGAGAGTCGTGCCAGCCAGACCGCTACCCATGGGCCACCCCTTTGGCGGCGGCCGGGGCGGCCTCGCGCTGCCAGGGAACGATGGCCCGGGTGTTGCACATCTCCGTGCACATCATACAGAAATCGCAGATGATGACGAACTTGAGGTCCGGGTGCTGGAAAACGACGCCGAACGGGCAGGCCGAAACGCAGGCCCCGCAATTATCGCACTTGTCCTTATCCACGATATAGGCGCCGCGCTCGTTGCGGCTGATGGCCCCGACCGGGCAGGCCTCGGCGCACTTCCCGCATTGGGTGCAGACGTAGGGCCGGAACTTGCCGGGGTCGGGGAATTTGGCCTCGACGCGCATGGCCGCCTTTTTGGGGTTGATCTCATCGAAATGCATCAGGCCGCAGACCTGAAGGCAGAGCCGGCAGCCGGTACAATGGTCCCGGTTGACCTTGATCCGCAAAAAATGATCCTGAGCCGTGACTGCGGGAGTATCGGCCATAGACGGTATATCCTCCTAACCCAGCACGCGGGCCAGAGTCCAGACGGCGATGAGGCCGGTCATTGCCCCGGCCAAGGCCAGGCGCGGCTTGCGGATGCTGAGCGATTCCGCGTTCGCCCCCAGCCAAAATCCCAGGGGGACGAGAACGACGCCGGCCAAGGCCGTCAGCCCTCCGGTCACAAAAACATAGTCGAGGACCTTGGGCCAGCCACCTGCCGCCCAATACTTATACCGGATGATGAAGGCCATAAAAATGCCGAAGAGCATATTGGCCGTTAAAGGGCTCACAACGCCCACGAGCGAACTCCTCAGGGACAGGGGTTTCACTTTCCGGGCAAGGAGGGTCACAGCCAGGTCGAAGGCGATCCCCACCATGACGATCCCCACGAGGTGACAATAGAACGGCGCCGCGTTGGCGAGCTTAAACAGAGCAGCGAAAACGCCGACCAACGTCGACGTGCCGGGTCGGTTCCATGTCACCCGGGCCACGGCAAGCATCAGCAGAGCCCAAGCCGAGAGCACGACCGTGGCATGTGGCACGGCGTTCTTGAAGAAGGCCTCGCCGGCCAAAACTTCCATGAGTCCCCATAGCGAACCGAACAAAAAGAGCAGAACCCAGTGATTAAGCTTTTTGAGCTGCACGGTCACTCCTTTTGAGGGTCAGGACCACGCTCCGCGGCCGGGCTTTGCCTTTGGGCAGCGCCGCCGTCAGACCCAGAACGAGGTTTTCCATGATCTTCTGACCAGGACGGTCCAGGGGAACGTCCCGGCCGTCGACCTCAAGACGCATTTTCGGCCCGACGACCGCGGCCGACCGGTCGATGAAGCCCGCGAGGCGGGAAACCTCGCCGGGACGAAAAACGGGCTTGCCCGTTTTTATGCGGTCTTCAGAGACATAAGCGACCACGTCCTCCGCGGGTCTGATGGGTTTGGCCGGAACTCCCTCGCTCCGGACCTCGATCTTTTTCAGGCCGGGCGTTCGGCTCCCGCCTTCGACCAGGACCACGTCGGCCTCGAGGAAGAGGTCATGCGCGGCCCGGAGAAGGCCGGAAGACCGGGGACTCCGGTTCACCGTCGCGCGGCGGCCCGGCCCGACAAGGGTCGCGGCGGCCGCTCCCGCCCTGAGAAATCGCTGACTGTCCTTGGCCGCGTCCTCCGGGTCGAACCCGTGAGGGCAGTGCTTGACCACGGCCGGCCGGGAGTTCCGCTTTCGGAATTCAGCGATGAGGCTTTCGATGAGCCTCGTCTTGCCGCTTCCCGAACTCCCGACGACCGCGATGACTTTCATGCACCGCCTATTTCTCGTTCAAGAAGGGATAGCGATAGTCCCGGGGAGGATTCAGGTTTTCCTTGACGGCCCGGACGCTCGCCCAGCGGATGAGATTCAGGTATGAGCCGGCCTTGTCGTTCGTCCCGGAGGCCCGGGCTCCGCCGAACGGCTGCTGGCTGACCACGGCCCCGGTGGGCTTGTCGTTGATGTAGAAGTTTCCGGCCGCGTGCCTCAGGGCGCGAAAGGCCTCGATGATGGCCGGCCGGTCGTTGCCGATGATGCTCCCGGTCAGGGCGTAGGTCGAGGTCTGGTTACACAGCTCCAGGGTCTTGGCGTAGTCCTTGTCCGGATAAACGTAGAGGGTCATGACAGGGCCAAAGATCTCCTCTTCCATCAGCTTGTGACGCGGGTTGGTCACTTCCACGACCGTGGGCTCGATGAAGTAGCCCGTCTTGTCGCTGAAATTGCCCCCGGCGACGATCTTGGCCTCGGGAGACTTCTTGGCGTAGTCGATATACTGGGTGATCGACTGGTAGGCAGCCTTGTCGATGACCGCGGCCATGAAGTTCGAAAAATCCTGGACGTCCCCCATCTTGATGGTTTTGATCTCGTCCGCCAATTTGGCTTTGACCGACGGCCAAAGGCTGGCGGGGATGTAGGCCCGGCTGGCGGCCGAGCACTTCTGGCCCTGGTATTCGAAGGCGCCCCGGATCATGCCCGTGACTACGACGTCCGGGTCAGCCGAGGCGTGAACTATGATGAAGTCCTTGCCGCCCGTCTCGCCCACGATCCGCGGGTAGCCCTTGTACTTCATGATATTGCTGCCGATGAGCTTCCACATGTCCTGAAAGACCGCGGTGCTGCCCGTGAAGTGGACTCCGGCCAGCTCCGGCCTCGCGACGACAGGGTCGCCCACGTAGCGTCCGGGACCCGGGATGAAGTTGATGACGCCATCGGGCAGGCCAGCTTCCTTCCACAGCCGGGTGAGGAAGTAAGCCGAATACACGGCCGAGGACGCGGGCTTCCAGAGGACCACGTTGCCCATCATGGCCGGCGAGGTGGGCAGGTTGCCGGCGATGGCCGTGAAATTGAAAGGCGTCACGGCGAAGATGAAGCCCTCCAGGGCGCGGTATTCCAGGTAGTTCCAGGTCGCGGCCGAGGACATCGACTGCTGAGAATAGATCTCTTGCATAAAATAAGGATTGATGCGGTAGAAATCGATGAGCTCACAGGCGGAATCGATCTCCGCCTGATGGGCCGTTTTCGACTGGCCGAGCATAGTCGCCGCGTTAAGGATGAAGCGGTACTTCGTAGCCAGAAGCTCGCCGGCCCTGAGGAAGATGGCCGCCCGGCTGACCCAATCCATTTCCGACCAGTCCTTCCAGGCTTTCTGGGATTCGGCCACGGCCAGCTCGACTTCCTTGGCCCCGGCTTTGTGATAGCGGGCCAGGACGTGCTGATGATCATGGGGGCAGCGGCAGTCCGCCAGCTCGCCGGTCTTGACCTCTTTGCCGCCGATGATCAAGGGGATTTCCAGCTGCTCACCCAGCATTTTCCTGAGCTGTTCCTTGAGAGCCTTCTTCTCGGGCGACCCCGGAGCATAGCTCAAAACGGGCTCGTTATAGGGCTTGGGAACGCTGATGATGCCGTTCGTCATAAGAACCTCCTGAACGATCTTCTTCCGTTGGTGTTGCTTCCGGGCATCAAATCCGAAGCCGGGATGCCCTATTATAAGGGAAGAGGTCTATTTGTTCAATAATCCGGCCGGCGCGCCGAGCCAGGCCTCAACCGGGGAGGAGCCGTCCAGCCTCACCCCCCGGCTCACCCCTAGAGGTGTTGATTTCCGTCGGGAGTTCCGGGCATAATTCGGAGCATCAAGGGGAGCGCTACTTGGACAAAGCCAAAGTCCGGCTCAGGTCGGCCCATCCCAAGACGGTCCGGACCGCTCGGGGCCATCGGACGGGCATTCGCCGTCGGGATGCGCCCGGGCCGGACGGCCATCGACCTCCGCGCGAACTCCTGGAGACCGAAGCCTCCCTGCAGACTCTGATTAACGCCATCCCGGACCCCGCTGTGCTTTTAGATCGACAAGGGAAGGTCCTCAAAGCCAGCGAGTCCTTTGCCCGGTTTCTCGGGAAGGATGTGGAGAACCTCATCGGGCTCGACCCCCTGTCCTTCCTCTCACCCGCCGAAGCCGAGCTCGGCAGGAAAAAGATCCGGGAGATCATCCGGACGGGCAAGCCGCAGGTCACTGAAACGATGCAGGGCAGCCGCGCCTTCCAGACCCACATCTTCCCTGTCCTCGACCCATCCGGCCGCGTCGAACGAGTGGTCGTCATCCAAAGGAACATCACCCCCCTGATAGAGGCTCAAGCCCGGGCCGAGGAAACCGAAACGAGGTACCGGAGCATTGTGGAGTCGGCCAGCGATGGCGTGATCACGCTTGAAAACGGGGTCGTCACCTACGTAAACAACCGCATCCTGGAGATCAGCGGCTATCAGGCCGAGGAGCTCATCGGCAGGCCGGCCCATCGCTTTATCCACCCGCAGGAACTGCCCAAGGTTGCGATGCACCTCCAGCGGAGAGTGGATAATCCCTCCTATAAGGCCAGTTATGATACCATATTAAAGACGAAGGACGGGAGGGACGTCTTCGTCGAGCTCACCTCGAGCGCCCTCCTCTTCCCTCCGGGCGCCAACTCCACGCTCGTCATCCTCCACGATATCACCGAAAGGAAAGAGGCCCAGTCGGCTCTCCAGGAGGCCGAGGAGCGTTACCGCAGTCTGATCGATTCCTCGGTGGCCGGGATCTACATTCTCCAGGATAATAAGCTCGAATTCTGTAATAGAAAATTCGCCGAAATCTTCGGTTACAATGAGCCGAAAGAGATAATCGGACTTCCCATCAAAAAGCTGGTCGTCCCCGAAAGTTTGGATTTCGTTCAGGAGCAAGTGCGCCGCAGGATATCCGGGCAGGCGGAAACCGTGAATTATGAAGCCCAGGCGCTTCGGAGAGACGGCAGGCCGATCGATGTCGAGGTCTTCGGCAGCCGTTTTGACTACAGGGGCCAGCCCGCAATCCAAGGGACGCTCATCGATATCACCGAACGCAAGAGCGCCGTCCGCGCCTTGACCGAATCCAACATTCGGCTCCAGACTCTTCTTCAAGCCATTCCGGATATCGTCTATTTCAAGGATGACCAGGGGCGAAATCTGATCATCAATAAGGCGTTCGAAAAGGTGGTCGGCCTTCCTCCGGAGAGGATCCAGGGCCGGACAGACTCCGAGATCTTCCCTCCGGAGCTGGCCGAGCAGCGCCGTCGGAGCGACGCCCTCGTCCTGGAAAACCGCCGCACGATCCGCTTTGAGGAAAAGCTGGCCGCGAGCGGACAGGGAGAGACGTTCTTTGAAACTCTCAAGACGCCCATTCTGGATGATGGTGGAAAGCTCGTGGGCCTCGTCGGCGTCAGCCGCGACATCACCGAGCATAAGCGCGACGAGAAGATCCGGTCGTCCATCCTGAGCATCGCCCAGGCGGCCGTTTCCTCGGAATCCTTCGAAACATTCCTCCGTTCCATCCACGACATCATCGCCCAATTGATGCCCGCCGATAACTTCTACATCGCTCTCCTTGACGACGCCAGCGGGCTGCTGACCTTCCCCTACTTCGTTGACGAGTTCGAGGCGGTGCCGGGGCCCGAGCCGCTGGGCCGAGGGCTGACCGAGTACGTGTTGCGCACGGGCCGGCCGCACCTCGTCACGCCCGAGGTTTTCGAAGATCTCGTAGCCAGGGGCGAAGTGGAATCCGTAGGCCCCCCCAGCATCGATTGGCTGGGCGTCCCGCTGACGATTGGTGACCGGACGTTCGGCGTTCTCGTCGTTCAGAGCTACACGCCGGGCGTCCGCTACGGGGAAGTCGAACGGGATATCTTGCGGTTCGTCTCGGGCCAGGTGGCCATGTCTCTCCAGCGTCGCCGGACGGCCGAGGAGACCCAGGAACGGGAGCAGTTCCTGTCCGGCGTCCTGAACAGCATCCAGGACGGCATCTCCATCCTGGACACGGATTTTACAATCTTGCGGGTCAATCAGAGCATGGAGCAGTGGTACGCCCACTCCATGCCTCTCGTGGGCAAAAAGTGCTACGAGGCCTATCATCTCCGGAGCGAACCCTGTTCCGTCTGTCCCACCCGGAAGACCTTGACTGACAAACAAGCGGCTTACGAGATCGTCCCGCTCCTGGGGTCAGGAGGGGTCCTCTCCGGCTGGCTGGACCTCTACAGCTTCCCCTTCATCGATCAAAATACCGGACAGATGAAAGGCGTGATCGAGTACGTGCGGAACATCACCGAGCGCAAGGAAGCCGAGGACAAACTGCAGGCCTCGCTCCAGGAGAAGGAGGTCCTCCTCCGCGAGATCCACCACCGGGTCAAGAACAATCTGCAGGTCATCCAGTCCCTGATCAGCCTCCAATCGCGGCGGATCAAGGACGGGCAGGCCCTGGATCTGTACAAGGAAAGCCAGCGCCGGATCCATTCCATGGCCCTGATCCACGAGCGTCTCTACCAGTCGACCAACCTGAGCCGGATCGAGTTCGCCGATTACCTGCGCAGCCTCGTGGTCCACCTGTTCCACTCCATGGCGCCCAACACGGGCCGGGTGGCTTTGAAGATGGACCTCGAGCCGGTCGAACTCAACATCAACATCGCCATCCCCTGCGGACTCATCATCAGCGAGTTGGTGTCCAACGCCCTCAAGCACGCCTTCCCCGGAGAGAGATCGGGCGAGGTCACCGTCTCCCTTCGCCGGGGGGACGACTCGAGCATTCGACTGGGGGTGAAGGACGACGGCGTCGGCTTGCCTGCGGAGTTCGACGTTCGCCTCTCGGAAAGCTTGGGGATGCAGATCGTCATGACCCTCGTCTCCCAGATCGACGGCCGGCTTCAGATCGGCCGGGAAAGGGGCGCTGCTTTTCAGGTTGAATTTCGCGAATCGGGTGAAAGACTAGAGGCGGGAAACCATGAGTAAGATCCGGATCATGATCGCTGAGGATGAAGGGCTGGTGGCTCGGGATATGGAATTGATGCTCAAGAGCCTGGGCTACGAAGTGGTGGCGGTCGTTGCCTCGGGAGAGGAGGCTCTGGCCGCGGCGGTGAAGCTCAAACCCGACCTCATCCTCATGGATATCGTCCTCAAGGGGAGGATAGACGGGATCGAGGCGTCATCGACCCTCTGGGACAAGCACAACATCCCCGTGGTCTACGTCACGGCCTTCGCCGACGACGCCATTCTCAAGCGGGCCAGGGTCACGGAGCCGTTCGGCTATATCCTCAAGCCTTTCGAGGAGCGGGAGCTGAAGATCTGCGTCGAGATCGCCCTGTTCAAGGCGGCCATGGAAAAAAAGCTGAAAGAGCGGGAGGTCTGGCTGTCAACCTTGCTCCGGAACATGAGCGAGGCCGTCATCGCCCTGGACGGCCGGGAACGGGTGACCCTCCTCAACCTCTACGCCGAGAAACTGACCGGCTGGAATCAGACCGATGCCCTGGACAAGCCTCTGGCCGAGATCCTGCCCCGGGCCGACATCCCCAGCCAAACCTTGGACAAGACGCACGAAATCACGCTCTTCAACAGGGGGGGAGCTTCGTTCCCGGCGGAGATCCTGCGGTCGAACTTCCATCTGGAGGACAGCACCCACGGCAGTATCCTGGTCTTTCGGGATATCTCCGAGCGCAAACGATCCGAGGAGGAGCTCCGCCAGAGCTGGGGCAAGCTGAGGCAGGCCCTGGAGGGCGCCATCCGGGCCATCGCCACAACCATCGAGATCAAGGACCAGTACACGGCGGGCCATCAGCGTCGGGTAAGCCGCCTGTCCTGCGCCATCGCCGAGGAGATGGGCCTGCCGGTCAATCAGGTCGAGGGCATCAAGGTGGCCGGCGACATCCACGACATCGGCAAGATCTACGTCCCGACCGAGATCCTGAGCAAGCCGGGAGAGCTAAGCTCGATGGAATTCGCCATCATCAAGATGCATCCCCAGCTCGGTTTCGACATTCTGAAGAAGATCGATTTCCCCTGGCCCATCGCCCAGATCGTCCTCCAGCACCATGAACGGATCGACGGCTCGGGCTACCCCGAAGGGCTCAAGGATGATGACATCCTTGTCGAGGCCCGAATCATCATGGTCGCCGATACGGTCGAGGCCATGTCGTCTCACCGCCCCTACCGTCCGGCCCTGAGCTTCGATGACGCTATGGAGGAGATCCAGGAGAATCGAGGCCGACTCTACGACCCGGAGATCGTCGATGCCTGTCTTAAGATCATGAGGGAGAAGAACGTCAGCGTCTTCCAGGAAGCCGATTGAGCCGGCCCTCCCACGTCCCCCGGAGTTCATTCTTGCCCCGTTGTAGATTCTTCTGCTAAGATACGCTTTCGCTCCGAGCCAAAGAGAGCTAAAGCCGCTGCGGCCAAGCCCTTTGGCCGATAGGGTTCCCCGGGAAACCGGAGAGCCTTCCAACCTTGAAAAGGAGTGTTCAGGATGTCATCTATTCTCCGGGAAAAACTCTCAACGCTGACGCGAGTTGTCCTCCTCCTCATGACGCTCTTGCTTGGGGCCGGCGCTCTGTCCGCCGCCCAGGCGAGCGATCCGTCCCAGCCCAAGAAGGACGGGGAGAAGCAGGCCAGGATCACCGAAGAGATCCTGGTCGTGGGTGAGGCTCCTCAAGATGTTCGGGTCGGGACGGTGTCGGTCATGGGTTCGACGGCCCTCAACACGATCAAGCCGCTCGACCTGTCGGACGTCATGCGCCTCGTGCCTGCCACGGCCGTGACCGTCGGTCAGAAGAACGAATTCACCCTCCTTCTCCGAGGCATCGACGCCAAGCGCATCGTCCTCCTCCTCGACGGCATCCCAGTCTATGAGCCGTATTATGGGACCTTCGACCTCAAGACCATATCAGCCGCGAACATCTCCAGCCTCCAGGTGACGAAGGGGCCGTCCTCCGTTCTGTACGGGCCCAACACCCTGGGCGGGATCATCAACGTCATCACCGAGCGGCCGGCCGCCGAGCCGCGCCTGACGCTCAGCGGCTCCTTCGGCCAGGACACGACCTGGAGCGCGGGCCTCGACGGCTCGTATCGCTGGAAGCGCTTCGCCATGGTGGGGAACGCGGAATACCAGTATTCCAAGGGATTCCGTTACCCCGACGACTCGCAAGAGGGCGTGGTCGTCACGCCGGGCGGATTCCGGGCCAATTCCGATTACCGCCGCCTGAGCCTGACGGGCAAGCTTTTCTATTACCCCACGGACGACTCCGAGATCCTCGTCGAGGGCGACCTCTTCCGATCCCAATACGGGATGGATTCGCCGCTCTTCATTCAAAAACCGCGCTACTGGCGATTCCCGGAATGGGACCGCTCCTCTGTGTCAGCCGGAGGGTTCATCGGGCTGGGCGAAACCTCGCTCCTCAGGTTTCGGGTCTTCACCGTTTCCTACGACAACATACTCGATCAGTTCAAGGACCAGGCCATGACAATCCGGCAGTTCCGGAGCACCTTCGACAACAGCACGCTCGGCGCCTTCGCCCTGGCCGAATTCAACCTGAGTTCGGTCCTGGGCCTGAAGGCCAGCTTGAATTTCGAGAGGGACAAGGCCCGTCAACAGGACGATGTCAGCGCCCCCTGGCTCGAGTATCATCAGGAGACCTATTCAGCGGCCGTCGAGGGACGGTACCGATTCCTCGAGGGTCTAACCCTGAACGCAGGGGTCAGCCTGGACACCATCGCCAAGTTCACCGGACCCGCGACGACGCGGCTCAACCCCCTGGTCGGATTCAGCTACGCCCCAACGGCAGGCCTCGACCTTCATCTCTCGTTCGCCAAGAAGACCCGTTTCCCCAGCATGCGGTCCCTCTACTCAACGGGATCGGGCAATCCTGACTTGCTTACGGAGGACGGTACGGTCTGGGAATTGGGCGGCGCCTACTCGGGCCCTGTCGAGGTCACGGCGGCGGTCTTCGCCTACCGGCTCAATAACATGATCGATAGTGTCCAGCTGCCCACGGGTTTCCGCCAGTATTTCAACATCGGTCGGGCCTCCATCAACGGCTTCGAGCTGGACGCCCATAGAACCTTCGGCCCGCTGGAGGCCACTTTCAGCTACACCCTTCTCGACCACAGGAATGAAACCGGGGGCCGGCCGCTGGACGGAGTGCCCAATAACAGCTTCAACGCCGACCTGACCCTGACGTCCATCTCAAACCTGCGGCTGAGCCTGCGCGGCCTGTTCGCCTCGCACACCTTCTGGTTCGATTCGTCGAGCGGGAATGACCTCCAGGTCCCGGCCTATTTCGAGCTGGACGCCACGGCCGTTTACCGATTGGGCAGCTGGGAGATGTACGTCAAGGCCGCCAACCTGCTCAACAGCTTCTATTACACCGACCCCGGCTTCCCCTGGCGGGGACGATATTTCGAGGCGGGCGTCCGAATGGCGGTTCTCTAAGCGGACCTGCGGAATTCGAAGGGCGTCAGAGCCCGAGTTCGAGGGCGATGCCCTGCATGGCGGCAAGACAAATGCCGATGAACTCGTCCAGATCCAGTCCGAGCTCCGCGCACTTTTCGATCTCTTCGCGCCGCGCGCCGCGGGCGAAGCTCTTCTCCTTGTAGCGACGCTTCACAAATTCCAGGTCGATGTTCTTCAATTGCCTGCTGGGATGCATGAGCGTCGCGGCGATGATCAGTCCGGTCAGGGGGTCGACGCTATAGATGGACCAGTCCATAGGACTCAGGCACGGGACCTTCCCGGCATGGGCCTGAATGGCGTGGATGACATCCGGGCCGAGTCCCCACGGCTCGAGGATCTTCACCGTCTCCGTCGTGTGGAGTTCCGGGCTCTTTTCGGTCAGCTCGTAATCCAGGTCGTGAAGGATCCCCGCCAGCCCCCAGGGCTCCGGGTCATGCCCCAGGCGCGCGGCCAAGGCCCGCATGCAGGCCTCGACCGACAGGCAATGCTTGACCAGGTTCTTATTCTTCAGGTGGGCCGTCAGCAGTTCGAAAGCTTCTTGTCGATGCATGCTCCCCCTCGTCACTTTTTGCTCGGCGCTTTTTTCTCAGCGGGCGCCTTCTTCGCCGGAGGCTTGGCCCCGGGGGGTTGGCCAGCGGCGGGCTCCTTCTTGGCCGGCTCGGCCGTGATCGTGAAGGGCATCTCCGCCTCGGCCTTCTCCTTCTCGTCCGTGACACGGACCTTGACCTTATAATCGCCCGCCTTGTCAGGATACCATGACCAGGCGTTCTGGTCGGACGCCTTCTGGACGAGTTCCTCCGGCTCGACGCCGGTCAGGAAGAACTCAAACTTGGGCCTGAAAAACCCGGCAGGCTTGGCCACGAAGATGATCTCGTCCAGGGTCCCCTGGGGCGAGTCCTTGGAGGCCTTGAGATCGACGCTGACCTCCTTCTGCAGGAAAAGCAGGCGACCCTTCTCCGCGATCGGGTCGTAGCCGTTGACAAGGAGGGCCGGGTCGAACCATAAGGGGCCGCCGCAGAGCTCGAGGCCCGCGTCGAAGGTGCCGGATTCCTTTCCCGTCCGGATATCAAAGCTCATGATGCTCGGCGAGGAAAAACTGACGATGATCTTGTCCTCGATGACGACCTGCGGAAAGGACAGGCGCGAGGCCACGGATTTCCACCACAGAATATCACCCTCCGATTTGTCCATGCAGTAAAGCGCCCCGTGGCTCGTCCAAAGGTAGAGATAGCGGCCGAAGGTCGTGGGCGTGCAGGTGACGGTACCGGGCATGCCCGCGCGCCAGCGGACCTTTCCCGAAGACAGGTCGAAGCAATAAGCCCGACGATCCACGCCGCCGTAATAGATCAGGTTATGGTCGAGAAGAGGTTCCGCGCAAGGCGGGGCCTTCAGGCGAAGGCGGGTCCCCGGTTTCCCTTCGACGGTCAGGAACTGAACAGTCCCATCCTGGCCGAAGAGCAGGATGTGCGGGAGTCCCCAGTTCCGGACAAGCGGCGGAACGACCAGCGCGGACGGGGCCTGGGTTCGCCAGAGCTCGCGGCCGTCGCTCGAGGCCAGACTCACAAGCAGACCCGAGGGGCCGGAAAGGATCACCCGGTCTTGGACAGCTGTCATCCAGGCCAGGTCGGGGTGCTTGACCTCCGTCTGCCAGAGCGGATGGCCGTCGCTCTTGTCTAAGGCGACCAGCCTCCCCTCAACGTCGACGGCCAGGACGATCGTACCGCTCAGGGCCGGCGTGCAAAGCAGCGGACCGAAAGCGACGAATTGCCAGGACGCCACCCGATGGACGAGGTCGACCGCGCAGACCAAGCCCTTGTCGGTCCCGAAATAGAGCCGCCCCGATTCGAAGGCCGGCGCCCCTACGATCTCGCCCGGGTAGTCCAAGGCCGCCGCCTGAGACAAGGGGAAGACCACGCCTCGAGGGTAGGGCGGGGCGCTTTTCGTGAACAGGGCGCACGAGGAAAGAGCCAAGCTGGCGGTGAGAGTGAGGATCAAGCCGATGTTCTTCATCTTCCGCGGGTTTCTTATCTTAGCAGTATTCGGACTTAGCCACAATCTTTACTTAAAACGCGGTTCGATGGTAGGATGAACTCCGCTTCCCGATGGTCAACTACATCCTGTTCTATAAGATCAAAAAGAGGGTCAAACGCCTGATCAAGGATAAGATCGAGGACGGGGAGCTGGCCACGACCGAAAGGTCCTGCATCGATTGTCTGGCCACGGACATCAGCTGGGAGATCTACTACCTGCTCAAGGAAAAAGAGGAGGAGCGGTCAGGCTGAGCCGTCCCCGGTCCCCGGGCCTTTTTCCCCGGTCGGCTTCTCGCTTTTCAGCTTGGCCTTGAGGTTCTCCCACCACTCCATCCGCTTGCGAATCTCCGCTTCCCGGCCCAGACGGCCAGGCTCATAATACACTCGAGTCCTGAACCTCTCGGGGAGGGTGTCCATGATCGTCGTCTCGAAGGGCGAGTCGTGGGCATACTCATAGCCCGAGCCGTAGGACAGGTCCTTCATCAGACGCGTGACGGGGTTTCGCAGCTGCAGGGGGACGGGCTCGTAGGGACTCTTCTCGACATCCTCCAAGACCTTGGTGAAGGCGACATAGACTCTGTTGCTCTTGGGCGCCGAGGCGAGGTAAACGACGGCCTCGGCCAGGGCCAGCTCGCCTTCGGGCGATCCCAGAAAATCATAGGCCTGCCGGGCGTCGAGGGCCAGGCTCAGGGCCTGCGGGTCGGCCAGCCCGATGTCTTCCGAGGCGAAGCGGATGAGTCTCCTCACGATATAGAGCGGGTCCTCACCCCCGGCCAGCATCCGGGCCAGCCAATAGAGCGAAGCCTGGACGTCGCTGTTGCGCAGGCTCTTATGAAGGGCGGAGATCAGGTTGTAATGCGCCTCCCCGCTCTTGTCATAAAGCTGGGTCCTCTTCTGGAGCGCTTCCTGAACGTCGGAGGCGTTGAGGACCGCGGACTTGGCCAGGCTGGCCGCGATCTCCAGGGTGTTGAGCCCCCGCCGGGCGTCCCCGTTGGAGCTGTCGATGACGAGCGCGCGGGCCTCGGGCTCGAGGCTGAGCTTCCTCAGGCCCAGGCCGTTCTTCTCGTCGGCCAGGGCATCGTCCAGGATCCGGGACAGAGCTTCTTCCGATAACGGCTTGAGGACGAGGACCTTGGTCCGCGACAGAAGAGGGGCGATGATCTCGAAGGAAGGGTTCTCGGTCGTGGAGCCGAAGAGGATGATGTCGCCCCGCTCGACATAGGGCAGGAAGGCGGCCTGCTGGGCCTTGTTGAAGCGATGGATCTCGTCGATGAACAGGACTAGGGGCGTCCGGGTCAGCTTCTTTTGACGCTCGGCCTGGGCCATGACCCCCTTGACCTCTTTGATGCCCGACAGGACGGCGCTGAAAAAAACGCAAGGCAGGCCGAAGCGGTCGGCCAGCATCGTCCCCAGGGTTGTTTTCCCAGAGCCGGGTGGGCCCCAAAAGATGAGAGACACCACCCGTCCGGCCTCGATGAGCTCGGTCAGGATCTTGCCCCGGCCCAGGAGATCATCCTGACCGTAGAAACGGTCGAGGGTCTTGGGCCTCATTCTCTCAGCCAAAGGGATGTGCTCTTCGTGGGGGCTTTTCGTCATCGGCATCGACCTTATTATATCAGAGATGACGCGGCCGTTGACCTTGAACATGAGACATGCTAATGTGGACTCCATCCCATGCGTCAGGCAAGAATCCCGGACAAGCTCATTTACAAGCTGGACGACGTCAGCCGTCTGTCCGGGGTCGACCCGGAGACGATCGAATCCTGGGAGAAGGAGTTCCCCTTCCTGAGGGCAGGGCTGACCGGAACCGGGAAGAAGATCTTTCGCCAAAAGGACCTGGACATCATCGTCAGGGTCAAGGAACTCCTGCAGAACAAAGGCCTGACCCTGGCCGGGACCAGGCGGCAGATCCAGGAAGAGTTCGGGACCCGACAGCTTTCGCTCGTCCCCCCCGACCGTCTGCGCAAGCTCCTGCTCCAGGTTCGGGACGAGCTCGAAGACATTTCGCGCGAGCTGGATAAGCCCAAGAAAAATAAGTGATCTTTGGGCCGGGTTTCTGCTATAATCTTGCTTCGTCGGTTCGGGACGTGGCGCAGCCTGGTAGCGCACACGCTTGGGGTGCGTGGGGTCGGCGGTTCGAATCCGCCCGTCCCGACCAATTTTTCGCCGGGCGCGGATCCGCCGAGGACGGCCTCGAGGTTCCGCTCGAGCATTCATCCTCATGACCCAAGAATCCCGCACGACGCGAACGCCGGACGAAGACCTGACCGGGCGGACCCTTTCCCTGGCCGGGCTGGTTTCCATCCAAGCGGGCGCGATCGTCAGCCGCACGGTCATCAACCGCCCCTCGGGCACGGTGACCCTCTTCGCCTTTGACCAAGGCCAATCCCTGAGCGAACATTCGGCTCCGTTCGACGCCCTCGTTCTCGGCCTGGAGGGCGAGGCCGAGGTCGTCCTCGAAGGGCGCCCCCACCGTCTTCGCCGGGGGGAGATGATCCTCCTGCCCGCCGGAAGGCCTCACGCGCTCAAGGCGGTCGAGCCGTTCAAGATGGCGCTGGTCATGATCAAGTCCTGATCGGTCCGAGCCCCCTCGGGAGCAGCCGGGAAAAGCGAAGGGGGCCGAAACGAGAAACATACCATGACGGAAGCGAAGCCTCTCATCCTCCTGACCAACGACGACGGATACCTGGCCCCCGGGATCACCGCCCTTCAAAACGGACTCGAGCGGCTGGCCCGAGTGATCATCGTCGCCCCCGACCGCGAAAAGAGCGCCACGTCGCTGGCGCTGACCCTGAATCATCCCTTGCGGGTGAAGGAGGTTCGCCGGGGCGTCCACACCGTGGATGGAACTCCGGCCGACTGCGTCTACCTGGCCATGGAGAAGTTCCTGCCCAGGAGTCCGGACCTCATCCTGTCCGGCATCAACAACGGTCCCAACCTCGGCCAGCAGGATGTCGCCTATTCGGGGACCGTGGCCGGAGCGGTCCAGGGCACGTTCTTCGGCGTGCCGTCGATAGCCGTGTCGTGCTTGAGCGATTCCGAGCGGCATTTTGATTTTGATTATGCCGCCGGGATCGCGGCCCGGCTGGCTGAATACTTTCTCAAGAACGCCGTCCCGCCCGGAATCACGCTCAACGTCAACATTCCGCCCGCTCCCTTCAAGGGGCTGCGGATCACGAAGCTCGGCCAGAAGCGCTACTCGCCCGAGATCATCGAAGCCCGGGACCCGAGGCACTTGCCCTACTTCTGGATCGGGATGGGCCGACCTCTGCTCGTGGGCAACGGGGAGAGCGATATCGAAACGACCAAGCAGGGATACGTCTCCCTCACCCCCCTGCACTCCGACCTCACGAGCTACGAGATGATGCGGGACCCGCTCCTCGGCCGGTTGGCCGCGGAATTCCAGGAGGAAGAACTCGGCTGAGATACGGGCGCCCCTTCCCCGACGCGCCCCGATTCAGGAGGTTCTTTCCCCCGCCTCCCGCCGCTGTCTGAGGAACTCCACCACGCCGGGGATCATGGAGATGAGGATGATGGCGGCGATCACCAGAGAAAAGTGCTTTTTAATGAAGGGGATGTTGCCGAAGAAGTATCCGCCCCAGACAAAGAGGGCCACCCAGGCCGCGCCGCCGATGATGTTATAGCTCAAGAACCTCGGGTAGGTCATCCGTCCGATGCCCGCCACGAAGGGCGCGAACGTCCGAACGATGGGCACGAACCGGGCGATGATGATCGTCTCCCCGCCGTATTTTTCGAAGAACTTATGGGTCCGGTCGAGGTATTCCTTCTTGAAGAATTTCACCTTTTCCTTGTGGAAGAGCTTGGGCCCGACGACCCGGCCGATCCAGTAGTTCACCGTGTCGCCCAGGACGGCCGCCCCGGCCAGGATGAGAAACAGCCAGCCGGGTTTGAGGTCCATGCCGCCGGCCAGGACCGGCCTCGCGGCGAACGCCCCGGCGGCGAAGAGCAGGGAATCGCCGGGAAGAAAGGGCGTCACGACGAGCCCGGTCTCACAGAAGATGACCACGAAAAGGATGACGTAGGTCCACGGACCGTTCTGCTCGATCAGCGCGCCGAGGTGCTTGTCGAGATGGAGGACGATGTCGATGATTCGGGAAAGGAAGCTCATGGACTCCCGGCCTTACAGGGTTTGAAGAATTCTGGCTTATAATACACTCCTCGGGAGTTGTCAAGGGACGGAGGATGAGGAAGCATCTCAGGTTGAGTGAAATTGGCTCGGGACGAATGGTCTCGAAACACGTTCGCCGCCCCAGCGAGCCGGCTCACTGCGACTGCGGCTTCGCTCTCCTCGGCCTGAGGCCGATTTCCGCGCGGCGGGAACGCGAAGAATTATGCGGGGCCTGCGGGAGATTGCCACGTCGCTCTGCTCCTCGCAACGCCCGCTCAGCCTCCATACGCGTTTCTCAACCATCCAACCCTCGCCCTGGAAGCCAGGATGAAGCTGCTTCCGGGGGGAGAGCGAGGCTACTGCTAGTACGATGGATGAACCTGGCTCAAACGCGAGAGTGCGTTTCAGCGACCATCGTATTTTTCATAGGGGAGCGCAGTTTTATGCGTTCGAGCCGGCAGAATTTGTCACTCTGGGCATTTGGTTTTCAAATAAACTTAAGAGCTTGTTGAACGTGACTCTCAAGCATAAGCTGGAGCTGACCGAGCGCGCCCTCGCGTCCCTGTCCCAATCAGAATCCCGATGCCGCCTCTGTCCCCGGGAATGCGGGGTGGATCGGCGCCGCGCCGCCGACGGATTCTGCCGGAGCGGGACGCAGGCGGCCTTGTCGAGCGCCCTGCTCCACTTTGGCGAGGAGCCGGTCCTCAGCGGCTATGAGGACTGGAAAAAACAACGCTGGCGCGACGGCCGGGTCCGAGCCGGGTCAGGAACGATCTTCTTCACGGGCTGCAACCTCAAGTGTCTCTTTTGCCAGAACTTTCAGATCAGTTGGCTCCAGGAAGGCCACACCGTATCCGATGAGGAGCTGGCCGGCCTGATGCTGGGGCTCGAGAGACAGGGAGCCCTGAACATCAACCTCGTCTCCCCCACCCACATGATCCTCCCCATTCTCCGCGCTCTGCGCCTGGCGTTCGAACAGGGGCTGTCCTTGCCGATCGTTTACAATTCCAACGGCTACGAAAAAGCCTCGGTCCTCGCTCACCTTGAAGGGATCATCGACGTTTACCTTCCGGACCTGAAGTATTTCTCGCCCGTTGTCTCGGAAAGGCTCTCGGGCGCCGCGGACTATTTTGAGGCGGCCGGACGGGCGGTCAAGGAAATGAGCCGCCAGCAGCCGGAGCTCGTCCTCGACAAAGCCGATGTCGCGGTTTGCGGTCTCATCATCCGCCATCTCGTCCTGCCCCACTATCATCGGGAATCCCTGGCCGTCCTGGACTGGATCAAGGCCAACCTCCCCCCCGGATTCTGCCTGAGCCTGATGAGCCAGTATCATCCCTGCCATCGCGCACCGGAGGAAATGCGGCGAAGGCTGAGCCGGTCGGAATACGCAGAGGTGGTGGCCAAGGCCGAGGCGCTCGACTTCGAGCGCGTTTTCATCCAACCGAAGGCGTTCGGACCGGACGAGCACTTCCTTCCGGATTTCGACCGGGACGACCCCTTCGGCTGGGAAGACTAGGACCCCGGCTCGGGCGCGTCTCTATTTCGCCGGATAGAGCCGGGGCCGCGGAATCCGATCGGCCGGGATCCCCAGGGCCTGGGCCATTTCCCTGAGCTTAATCTGGATGGCCTCCACGTTCGCCGGGCCCATGCGCAAGAACGCCTTCTGCGCATCGCTCAGGGCTTCGAGCTTGGGGTCGACGAACGCGTAGGATTTGATCTTCTTCTCCACCCGGATGTCTCCCTCGACGACAGGAGTCTCGAGCAATTCCAGCACGGCCTTCTGGAGGGTCAGGTCGAAGTCCTTATTCGGATAGCCGAGTTCCTTGTAGGCATCCTGGAAGAGAGGCTTTAGTCCCCGATAGAACCGGATGGACTCCTTGACGTCGAATGAGACGAAGACCGCGGTCGGCGGGTTGTAGCGATCGTAGGACTTCGGGTCGATGTATTCATCGGGCCCCACCTTGTAGACCGCAAACGGCTCGCCGGGCTTGAAGAAGTCGATGTGCGGAACCGGGCTGGCGCCCGCTGCGATGTTATCGATGGCGGCCGTGAACTCGCGAACGAGGTCCTTCGTCTGGAGCCAGGCATCGAGCGAGGCATGGGACGAAAGCTCCTTGGCCAATTTGCGGATGAGCTCGTCGGAGCTGTCGAGCGATGTCTGGGGAAAGACGGGGATGTTCTCTCCGCCGGCCGCCTCCTCCTTGGCCGCGACGGCCTCCGCCGGCTTCTGGACCGGTTCAACCTTCTCCCCGCCTGCGAAGAAGAGAAAATAGCCGGCGACGAGCACTCCGATCGCGCCCAGGATCACCACGGCCAGAACCGCGACCTTCCGTTTTTCGTCCATGACGATCACTCTCCCTTGGCCCGCCCCCGCGCTCGAAGGCGGTCCGACCCATGACGTTATTGAGACTTTTTCAACCGGATGTTCCCATGGGACGTCTTGAGGTTGATGACGGCCCGGCCGTCGCCGAGCAGGGCCGAGACCTTGGCCGTGCCCACCGGCGCCTTCACATCGAAGTCGGACCGGACGCGTCCGTCCCCGGCGTCGGCCTCGAGCTTGGCTCCCGCGTCATCCTCCAGGATAAGGGCGATGTCGCCCTGGTCGAGCGCGATCGCCACCCGATCGCCGCCCCTCAAGTCCAGGACCTCGGCCTCGACCGACCCCTTCCCGATCGAGGCCTGGATCGAGCCCGAGTAGTTATCGATGGTCAGGTCGCCGTCGCCGAGCGAGACCGAGAGGTGGCCGTAAACGTCGCCCACGATGAGCGAGCCGCTGCCGATACGGATGTCCTTGAGGTCGATCGACCGGGGAACATAGATGAGAAAGTGGACGGCGGACCCCGTCTTATCGCGGCCGGAGCCGAGGGCGGTGATCGTCACCGAGCCGCCGGCCGTGTCCACGGCCACCCGCGGCTCACGCCGGAGAGACCATCGGAAGTATTCGCCCCGGCCGTAGGACTGCGCACCTTCCTGGCGGGCGGTGATCTCGACGCGGTTCTCATCCCAGCCCCGGATCTCGACGTCGCCCCGGGGGTTGTCGAGCTGAACTGTCCCGCCAGGCTCGAAGCTGACGATCCTGTGGAATTCCCCTTGATAGCCTCCGCCCAGATCCCAGGGGATGTCAAGCATGATGCAGGACGTTTGCAGGACGAACCCTGCGGCCAGGAGCATCATCAAAGGTTTTGTCAGACGCATGATTCCTCTCCTCCGAGAAGACTTGACTCCGAAGCAAAGCGAACGGACGTCATCGGGCCGAACCCTGGCCGCCCACCACGAAGACCTGGAGCCGTTCGTTCTCTTTTTCAAGGACAAAGACTCTCCCCTGCCCGTCGACCCGGACGGCGATGGGCGCGCCCAGCCGTCCGTCCTCGCGGCCCCGGGAGCCCCAGACCGCGATCAGCTTGCCGTCGGCCGCGAACTTCTCGATTCGGTGATCGTCCGTGTCGGCGACATAGACGCATCCGGCCGCGTCCAGTGCCAGACCCTGGGGGTTCGAGAACTGACCCTCGGCTTTTCCCGCGCCGCCGAACGAGACCAGGAAAACGCCGTCCGCCGAGAATTTCTGAACGCGGGTCTTGTCCAGAATAAAAACCTCGTCCCGTCCGTTCAGGGCGATGCCCCGGGGAGCCATGAACTGGCCGTCCTTGGTTCCTTGACTGCCCCAGGCCTTGAGATATTGACCCCGGCCGGAGTATTTCTTCACCCGATCGTTGCCCGCCTCGGCCACGTAAATATTCCCGGCGCTGTCGAAAGCGATCCCGCTCGGGCCTCGGAATCCCGAAGTCCCTCCCCCCTCGCCGTTCCAGACCGAGGCCGTCCGGCCGTCCGGACCGATCTTCAGGAAAAGGCCGCGTTTGCCGTCGGCGATGTAGAGCGTGCCCTGGCTGTCCACGGCCGCAGCCGTCGGACTTTTAAGGTCGCGAAGCTCCGGCGCCGAAACAGTCCAGCCCGTGACCGGTTTTCCCTCGGCCGTCAGCTTTCGGATCCGGTTCGAACTCTCATCCAGAACATACAGGAAGCCCTCCGCGTCGCCCGCCAGCACGGCAGGACCCTCGAAGACACCCGACCCCCGTCCGCCCCAGCTTCCGGCGCTGAGGTAGCTTGTCCCGACGAGGCCGGCCTGAAGCGCCGCATCCTGGGTTTCGCCGATCTCGACGAAGCCCGACCAATCGAGATAGGAGCTCTTGGTCAAGCGGATGTCGTGGCGTCCGAAGGTCAAACCGGTGAGCTTGCAATCGGTGACGAGCCCCATGTCCTGACCGTCGAGGAAAACCGCCGCCCCCGGCGGAAAAGAGGACAGGCGCAAGTCGCGCTTCAAGAGGTCGAGGCGATAAGTCCTCTTTTCCGAAGCCGATGTCAGGAGGACATCCTCGTGCACGGGAACGAAGCCGGTCTTGCGCACTTCGAGGATGAACTTGGGCGAGGGCCAGCGAAACGTGCCTGGCGTGGAACCCATCTCCCGCCCATCGATGATCACTCCGGCGCCGGGCGGCTCGCTCTCCACTTCCAGTCCGAAGTCGCTGATCAAGCCCTGGCTCTGCTGTTCGGCCAGCTTGAGGAGCGCGTCGACCCTGGGCGTAGCTATGTTCCGAATCGCCTCCCGGGCCGCCGCCGCGTCGACGTCGAACATCTTCTTGAATTCCCTGAGAGCAGCAGCGTCCTGACCCTGGCTCACCCGGCCGATCCCGAGCCAGAGATAGATCTCGACGGCCAGCGTCTTCTGCTTATGAGGGTCGTTCACGGTGAAGACCTTGGCCAACAGGCCGTCCAGGCTGTCCTGGGCTTGGGCCAGGTCCTTATCCTGGCGGATACGCTCACGGGCACCGTCTATCCCGCTCTCGATCTCCGAGGCCGGGTCTCGGGCCGCCCCCGGGCCCGCCCCGGCGGAAGATTCGACAGCGGGCTCCGTAGGCGCTTCCTCGACCAGCATCTCATGAATGAAGCCGGAGATCTTTTGCCCGTCTTTTTCGAATTCGACCTTGTACCATTCGCCCTGCTTGTCCTTGACCTCGAGAACCGAACCCAGAGGCAGTTTAAGCAAAGACTTGGCGCTGATCTCGGGCGAAGCCTTGAGGCTCGCCTTGTCCACCACGGTCTTGACCCTGTCCGGCGCGGCCACGGCGCACAGAACCGCCAGGACGAGGAAGATGAGGCCCTTCGGCGCTTTCCGCCCTCGCCGTTCGGCGGTCATGCCCCTGCCTCTCCCCGACCGGAGGTCATGCGGCGTCCTGCGGCGCATCTCCGTGAAATGCGATGATCTTCCATTCTTTCCCCTTCTTTTCAAAGGTCCAGGTCTGAACATCCTGGACCAGCACCTTTTTCTCCCCGGTTTTTTTGTAAAGCCCCGTCACAACGTGAAGGAACTGGACCCGAGCCCGGTCCTTAGCCGGGAAGCGATAGCTTACGTTTGAGATCATCGATTTGATCTCGTCATAATAATTAAAAAGGAGGAGGGCCTCCTCCTTGCGAAGGGCCGCCTCGTCCGGGGCGTCGACGGCGCTCAGCAGGACGACGAGGTCCTTCTCTTCCTCGGCTCGCCTTTGGCGCTCCATGACCCGGCCGATGGCCGATGTGGATATGGCCGTCTCGGCCTGGTCGCGAACCCGGATCGCCTCGGCGCTGTTCGGATCGGATTTTAAGACCTTCTCCAGGACCGTCAGGCACTGGTCATAATCCCGGCTTTCGTAGAGCGAACGGGCCTTAGTGAGGAGGTCGGAAGTCTCCGTGTCCTTGATTTTCTTCTCGGCCTGGTCGAGGTAATCTCGGGCTTCTTTTCGGGATGGGTCCACGGCCAGAACATCGTTCGCCATGCGGACCGTCTCGGGAAAGGCGCCGCGTCCAAAGCTTTCCCGGATGGCGGCAATTTTGACCGCGAGAGGGTCGGGTTTGGCCTGGGGCGGCTCGGTCGAAGTTGCGGGCGAAGCCGACAAGGCAGGGCGTTTGAGACTCTCGAGCCGGTTCGGACCGCCTTTCTCGAAGACATGGAAAACGAACACGGCCGCGGCGGCTCCCGCCAGGATCAGAATCCCGAGCGAGGCCGCGAGAGCGCGAATTCCTCCTCTTGCCTTTTTGGCCCGCCGTCGTTCGTCCTTGGTCAGCCTGACCGTGATGGTCGAGGCCGCGGCCTTGTCCAAGGCTTCCAGGGCGGAGGCCATCTCGGCGCAAGACTGGTAGCGCTCCTTGGGCTTCTTGGCCATGGCCCGTCCGGCGATGATATCGTATCCCGCCGGCAGGTCGGGTTTCAGGGATGAGGGCGGGGCCGCTTCTTCATGGACGATATTATGCATGACCGTCGCGATCTTCTTGCCGGCAAAGGGCTCGTGGCCGGTGAGAAGGACATAAAAAAGGACGCCCAGGGAAAAGACGTCCGACCGTTTGTCGGCGGTCTGGCCTTGAAGCTGTTCCGGAGAGATATAGCCGGGCGTCCCCAGGGCCGTTCCGTCGATAGTCAGGGTCGAGGCGGCGGTCTTGGCCACTCCGAAGTCCGCGAGATACGGCACGCCGGCCGTATCCACGAGGACGTTGCCGGGCTTGATGTCCCGATGGACGACCCCGTTCTTGTGGGCGTAGTCGACGGCCCGGAGCAGGGGGAGCATGAGCCGGTCGACGTCCACGGGTTCGAAGGTCCGGCCCGAGTCCAGGATCCTTTGCAGGCTCTGACCGTGGATGTACTGCATAACGATGTAGGTCAGGTCGCCCTCGCGGCCCACGTCGTAGATCGTGACGATGTTGGGATGGTTCAGCTTGCCGGCCGCCCGTCCTTCCCTCATGAACCGGTGGATGAGATCCTCCCGCTCGGAGGAGTCCCGGACTCCATCGTAATGGATGGCCTTGACGGCGACCTCGCGGTCGATATCCGGGTCAAGAGCTCTGTAAACGACGCCCATGGCGCCCTTCCCCAGAACATCCCGGATTTCGTATTTCCCGATCTTGGTCATCGCCGGACTCGCCGATTCCACCGAATTATCCATCCCGATGCGAAAAAACGAACAATGATAGAAAATTATCCGACTTATCTTTTCTTGTCAAGAAAAAGGACGGTCGAGGGGCCTCTGGGCTTCCTGGTTTTGGATATGATCGGACAAAAAAGGTGAATGAGTCGTGCGTCCCCGATCTTATTCCTTGCTCTTGAGCCACATGGCGTTCTTGCCGCTCTCGTCCTGGACCCGAAGGTCGAACAGGGTCGAGTGGGCCTTGATGAGCTGGGACAGCTGCTTGTAGCCGTAGGTGCGGGGGTCAAAGCTCGGGTCGAGCTGGCGGAGATAGAAACCCATGGAGGCCAGGTTGGCCCAGCCGTCCTCTTCCATGGCCATTTCATAGGCTCCCTTGATCAGGGGCACGGGGTCGAGGTCCTTTTCCTTCTCCTCCCTGTTTTCGGTTCGATCCTTGACCTCGGTTTTCTTGGCGTCGCGGCGGCCGGCGTGGCGAACTTCGTGCGGCACGAGGTTTTCGGTGTAGATGAAGATGTTGCAGGCGTTGACGAAGGCCTTGGGCGTCTTCTGCTTGCCGATGCCCATGACGAAGATGCCCATTTCCCGGATGCGCGTGGCCAGGCGCGTGTAATCGCTGTCGCTCGAGACGATGCAGAACCCGTCCACTTGGTGGCCATGCAGGATGTCCATGGCGTCGATGATCATGGCGCTGTCCGTGGCATTCTTGCCAATCGTGTAGCGGAATTGCTGGATGGGCTGGATGGCGTGGTTGTTCAGGGTGCTCTTCCAGCCGCCCATGTTGGACGTGGTCCAGTCGCCATAGATGCGGCGGATGGTGATGGAGCCATGCTTGCCGGCTTCGCTCAGCATCTTGCCGATGAGGGACGGCTGGGCGTTGTCCCCGTCGATCAGGAGGGCCAATCTCTTCGATTCGGTTTCCGTGATTCTTTCAACCATCATCATTCCTCTCCCCCTCTGTCAGCGGCCGGTCCCGGAGCCGGCTGATTATGCCGGCCGACCCAGGAAACAGCGCAGCACTCTCGTCAGGGGCACTAGATTCGCATTATTATAGCACATAACTGCCCCGCTTCCCCCGCTGTAAATGAGTTTTACGGCCTCCGAGGCGGCCGGTGTCCAGGCAAATCGGCCCTGACAGGGGAAAACGACCCTTGGCGGGTGGCATGAATTATGCACTTTACGTCATCGGGATCAGGCCGCAGAAAGAGGGAATAATCGCGGCACCCGGTTGTTTATTCAATGGGAGCACCCATGAGGGCATTGGAAGAGGCTGAGGAAAAGGTCTTGATTGAAAAGGCGAAATCCGGCAACGCGTCAGCTTATGAGGCCCTGGTGCGGAACTATCAGCACCGGATCTATCGGCTCTGTCTGGCCATGACAGGCACCCATCCCGCGGCCGACGACCTCGCCCAAGAGACGTTCCTCAAGGCTTACCTGGCCCTGGCTAGGTTCAAGGAGGGCACGAACTTCTCCGCCTGGATCCGCCGCATCGCGGTCAACTCCAGCCTGAACTACCTCAAGATCCGACGACGGGAAGAGCCTCTCGGCAGCCGTTCCGGCGACAACCCCGGTGCCGTTTTTTCTTCGAAAACCGAAACGCCCCATGAACAGCTCCTGAAAAACGACATCGACCGGGCGGTGGACACAGCCTTGAAGGCTCTTCCCGCAAAACTTCGCGCGGTCTTCGTCCTCCATGCCGTGGAAGGCTTGAAGTACGAGGACATCGCCCGGACCGTCGGCGTCCCGGTGGGAACGGTCATGTCCAGGCTGAGCCGAGCCCGGAGCCGGCTCCAGAAAGCCCTGGCCGCAAAGCTGGGCAGGAGCGTCGCATGAGACACGGAAAAGTTCGAAGGCTTCTGGGCGCGTATCACGACGGCGAGCTCGACGCGGGCCGAGCGCTCAAGGTCGAAGAGCATCTCAAGGCCTGTGCCGCTTGCCGCGAACGGCGGCAGAACATGGCTGTCCTGGACCGGGCTGTCCGGTCGCGCGCTTGGACCGAACCCTCCCCGGAATACTGGGACGGCTTTCCGGCGAAGGTCGGGGAAATCATCCGCAAGACGGCCGAACCCGCCTCTTCCCAGGAGGCCGCCGTGTTTCGTGACTCCTTCTTCGTCGCTGACAAGAACCTGAAGACCAAGGCTTTCGTCTTGCCCGCGGCGATTCTCATTCACGCGGCTGTCATCGTCGGTCTCATCGCCATTCCCCTGCTGACGACCAAAGACATGCCGCAGGTCGAGATCGTCAGCGCCTTCCTGGCTCCGCCGACACCAGCTCCTCCTCCGCCGCCTCCTCCGGCAGCCAAGAAACGCTCGTCCGAGCGGACGGCCCGGATCAGGCCGGTCCAGGCCCAGAGCGCTCAGCAGGCCGGCAAGCTGATCGCTCCGGTCGTCATCCCCGACCAAATCGCCGAGGAGAAGCTGTCCGACGTCGGCATCGAAGGCGGGGTCGAGGGCGGAGTCGAGGGGGGCGTTGTCGGCGGCGTGCTCGGGGGCGTCGTGGGCGGCGTGCTGGGAGGCGTCGTCGGCGAAGTCGAAGCGCCGGTCCGGGCGGTCGGAAGCGTTAAACCACCAAAGCTCGTCAAGGAAGTTTCCCCGGAGTACCCGGATATCGCCCGACAGGCCCGGGTCGAAGGCGTGGTCATCATCGAAGCCACGACCGACATCTACGGCCGGGTGGCGAGCTGGAAAGTCCTCCGCTCCATCCCCCTGCTCGACCAGGCCGCGATCGATGCCGTCAAGCAGTGGGTTTACGAGCCGATGATCATCAACGGCCGGCCGCGGGGCGTCATCTTCGAAGTCAAGGTGACCTTCAAGCTCCGCTAACGTCTTCACGGTCGGGGCGCTCGCCTGGAGCTGCCGTATGATAGGGGGAGACGATACTCTGTCCCTCGTGGGGGGCATGGTATAATAAAATAAAAAGGAGATACGCCATGCCCCTCATCGAGATCCATCTCCTCGAAGGACGCACGGACGACCAGAAAAAGAATCTGCTGGCCGCGGTCACGGCCGCCGTCCACGAATCCATCGGCGCTCCGCTCCCGAGCATCCGGGTCTGGATCCAGGAGATGTCGCCCAAGGAGTACATGGCGGCCGGCGAGCTGGCCTCCGACCGGCAAAAATAATCAGTCGGATTTCATCTCATCGAGCTCGGCCAGACGCGCGTCAAACACCGCTTTGCGCTCTTCGAGAGTGAGGACGAGCGGGCTGAGCTCTTTGTAGAGACGGTTCATCGCGTCGCGGCTGCGATGGATGGACTTCGAGAGCTCAACCACCTTCCGGCTGTTCCGGGCGGACGAGGCCTCGGCGACCTCGCGGTTCATCCGGTCAAGCTCCTCCTCCTCGCGGAGCAAGGATTGCTCGATCGCGGCCACCTTCTGCTCAAGATGCTTGCAGGCCGCGGCCCGCTCGGCCAGGATCTGGGCCCGAAGGCGCCGGAGCTCCTTCGAACCGAGCTTCTGCTTGTCCATCGGCTTGGCCGGGGTCGTCGGGCCTGACGCCCGAGCGGGTGTCGTCGGGAACTCCCCTTCCTCGCGCCAGCCCACTTTTTCCAGGAAGCGCTCGTAACCGCCCTCGTAGATCTTCACCCCGCCGCTCTGGAAAACGATCAGCCGCTCGGCCAGGGCGTTCAGGAACGTCTCGCTGTGGGAAACCATGACCACCGCGCCCTCAAACTTGTCCAGGGCCGCCAGCAGGGCCTCGCTCGACTCGAGGTCGAGGTGGTTCGTCGGCTCGTCGAGGAGGAGCAGGTTGACAGGCGTGGCCAGGATCTTGGCCAGGAGGACCCGGCTCTTCTCGCCGCCCGAGAGAACGCTGATCTTCTTCAGGGCGTCCCCGCCCTCGAACATCATCGTCCCGCACAGGTACCGAGCCCGCTTCGGGTCGCCGTCGGGAACGGCGGAAGTCACTTCCTCGAGCACGGTCCGGTCGTCGACCAGGGTTCGGACGTTCGTCTGCTCGTAGTAGCCGATCGAGACGTTGAGCGGGACGCTCACTCCGCCCGCGTCCGGTTCGAGGACCCCGGCCATGAGCTTGAGGAGCGTCGTCTTGCCCCGGCCGTTCGGGCCGACGACGAAGACCCGGTCCCGGCTCCCCACGGTGAGGTCCAGGCCCTTGATGAGCGGCTTCTGCTTGTCATAGCCGAAGCGCAGGTCCTCGACGCTCATGACATACTTGCCGTGAAAAGGCTTGGCGTTGAAATCGAACTCGAGGTTGGCGATCGTCTGGAGTTTCTCTTTCTTGTCCCATTTGGCCAGGGTCTTCTTGCGGGACTCGACCAGGCCGGTGAGCTGGGCCGAAGCCCGAAACTTGTTGATGAAATTCTCGATCTCCTTGCGCTTCCGCTCCTCGTTCACCCGGGTCTTCTCGTACGTTTCCTCGTCCTGGGCGATCTGGGCGTAGTACTTGGCCGTGTCGCCGGCGAGCTTGCGGACGTTTTGACGATGGATGCCCAGAATATGGGTCACGACCCGGTCCATGAAACCCCGGTCGTGGGTGATGAGCATAAGCTCGCCCGGCCAGGACGTAAGAAAGCGGGCCAGCCAGCGGATGGAGGTGATGTCCAGGAAATTATTGGGCTCGTCGAGGAGAAGCAGGCTATGCTCGTCGAGCAGGACCTTGGCCAGGTTGAGCCGGACCTGGAACCCGCCCGAGAGCTCGGCCGGCGATCGGCTCATATCCTCTTTAGTGAGCCCGAGGCCAAACAGGATCTTCTCCACGCGCCACGTTTGGTCGGCGTCATGATGAGGAAGGCCGAGACAGGCCTCGTCGAGGACCGTGGGCTTGGAAAATAACAGCTCCTGCTGGACATAGCCGATGTGGTAGTTTCGGGGGATGGCGATCGACCCCGAGTCAGGTTCCTCGAGGCCGGCGATCAAGCGGAACAGGGTCGTCTTGCCGTTGCCGTTGCGGCCGACGACGCCCACGCGCTCGCGGCGGTTGACCTTGAAGCTGATGCTCTTGAAGAGCTGCTGCTTGCCGTAACTCTTCGAGAGATTATCGACGACGATCATGTGCGTTCACTCTGTTTTCTCGGGTCTCTATTATATCCAAAAAGCCAAAAAACCGGTCATCGTGCGAAAGATGCTCAGGTTGACTTGCCGCCCGCGATCCGGCTTGCGGCCTGACTGTCAAATGCGCGGTCCGGCCCCCTATTTCGGCTTGCGGGCTTTATAAATGAAGTTCGAGGAGCTGTTGAACCGGCCCGAATGAGCGAGATATTTCTCGATCCTGAATTTTTTTCGCTCGAGGAACACCCGGATTTCTTCGGGCGTGTAGTAATGGCGGATCGGAACGAAATACCAGTCGAGGATGAGCTCAGAGAGCTTCTCACCCTTTCGGGATTTCTGGCGCCGCTTGAAAAGGAAGACGACCGGGGTCAGCATAAAGGCGCCCGCTTTGGCCAGGACGTTCCAGCTCCAGCGCGGCGTCCGGATCATGGTCTTGCGGATGATTTCGTGGATCCAGGTAACGCTCGTCTGCTTGTAGATCGCAAGAAAAAGCGACCCGCCGGGCTTGAGGACGCGGATGAGCTCCGTGATCGCCCCCAAGGGGTCGGTCGTATGATGGACCGTTCCCCAGGCCCAGACGATGTCGAAGGAGGCGTCTCGGAACGACAAATGGAGCATGTCTTGCTGCTGAAACTCGGCGTTGGCCAGGCCGAATTTTTCCTTGAGGCCCCGGGCCGTGCCGAGCGAGCCCGGGCTGATATCGATCCCGGTCACCTTGGCCGCGCCGTTGCGGGCGAAGATGATGCTGAAGACGCCCGTGCCGCAGCCCGCATCCAAGACGGTCTTCCCTTTCACCTCCTCGGGCGAATAGAAGAGGAGCCAATGCTTTTCCGAAGCTTCGTACTCGGGGATGTACTCGGTCCAAACGACATCATAGAAGCTGCCGACTTTCTCTTTGTTCATCGTCTATCCTGAAGAGGATCTCCGGGCTCCGGCCGGGGCCGATCGTTCGAGGCGCCTTCGACGAATCCCGGGGCCGGAACGAGGGAGATAGTGTACCCGCTCAATCCCGATAAATCAACGTTCTTTTCGGGCCAAAGCTCGGTCCGGCTTGGCGCCCTACCCGGGAACCGGCATGAGTTTCTTCGGAGATCAGCGGAACGCCTTCGCCGTGCGCTCGATTGTCGGGTCCGACCCCATCTATTTCGTAACAAACGGATTGCGGACAGTCACGTCGCCGAAAACCCTGCCGTGGGCGAGGTCTTCGGACAGGAGCACGTTCGTTCCTGCCCGCTCGGCGGCCGTGACGATCAAGGCGTCCCAAAACGATATTTTCTCCTGCCCCTGGAGGTCGATGGCCGCCAGGACGGACGCGCCGTCAACCACAACGACGTTCCAGGTCAGGAGGTCCTCGACGATTTCCCTCGCCAAGCGCGGCTCGATCGGCCTCGTGATCTTCCGAGTCACGGTGACATAAAATTCCTGCAGGACTTGGATGCTGAGGGCGGCCCCTCCCTTGCTCCAAAACTCGATCAGCAGGTCCCTGGCGATCTCGTGCTTGCGCCCGGCTTTGGCATCATAGGCATACACGAGCACGTTCGTATCGATGAAGACGCTATCGCCTGTCATGGAGCGTCTCGCGCTTGGCGGGTCGCTGGCCCCGCGTCCCGAGGTCGAATCCTTTCTTGAGATACCGAAGCTGACGTTCGCGGGCTTTGGCGAAGCCCGAGGAGCGGTCGATCTTCTCCGTGATCGCCCGGCGCACATAGTCGTTGAGCGATCGCTCCTCCCGAACGGCCATCTCCTTGGCTTTGCGGATTAAAGGATAGGGAAGAGAGAGGGTTAAATTGCGCTTATCCATATTTTTCTCTTTTTATTATGTGTAACACATATTTATGTGGTTGTCAATGAATGGAGCTCTGATGGGATCTGATTCTGATGGCGCGAGCTAATCGTCCTTCTGAGGTGGCCGTCAGGGCGCTTCAGGAATTCAGCTCACCGACGGCCGCCCGTGGCGCTCATTCCAGGTCACGTTACAATCCTTGGTTCCTTAAGGCGCGGGATCAAAGTATTTCAAATAACTGCTCGGCTTCATCATGGATTGTGTTCATTCTGCTTCGAGAATGTAAAGTCTTTGCTTTTTATCGAAGACGAGCTTGAAGCGGCGTGATTTATTATGTTCGATCCCGAAATACTTAAGGAACCCCTTGGCGAAGACGGCGGCGCCGGCGCCCCGGGTCGAGACCCTGACCGCGCCTTCCTCCTTGGCTGAATCAGTGAACCTGATCCCGATCTTCTTCTTGTCCCGGTCGAAGAACAGGACGGCGTGGGTCACTTTCTTCTGCCCCAGGCCGTCCAGGGCGGCCCGGTTGAGCCAGATCTGCCCCGTCTTCCAGACCGTCGCCAAGGGCTTGGTCACTTCGCCTCTTTGCTTTAAATAACGCTCAAAGGCCATCGGTTTTCTCTCCTTTGCAGGTTTCCGGCGCTAAGTTGCATCCGTTCCCAGAAAATCTCCTCGCCTGGTCCTAAAACTCCCTGGACAAGCTGTAGACCACCTGGTAATCCGTCTTCAGCCCTTTGCCGCCTACGACCCCGATATTGAAAGCACCCGGCCCGATCTGCTTTGAGACGCCGAGCGCATGAACCCCGGCGCCGCAAAGCCCGTAGCGACTATCATTATAGCCCGCGTAGAAGCCCAAGCCTCCCAGGTCGTTCAATGTCGCGCCGGCATTAAAGCTGATAGATCGGCCGTTGGTGCTCCCATGCGAAACAAGGTAACTCCCTGATAATGAGACAGGATTTCCTCCAAGGTAGAAAGTGTTGCCAAGTCTGACAGCATTAGACACACTATTTCCAAAAGCATTCCTGTCAACGCCAATGCTCCAATTATTCTTGCCAATGCTCAAGCCAAAAGAGTTAGCTCCTGACTTCTTATCAAAAGCTCCCCTAAAACCCACATCTGCATACTTAGTCCTTGCAGTTACGCCTGCAGAAATAGCCTTCTCAATAGGCGACAAATTAGCAGCGACAGTAGCGTCAAGATTACCAGCACTAATGCTTGCAGAAGATGCATTAGCAAGCCTGCCATTCATAATGCTCATAGCAGTAGATAATCCGAACACTTTGCCCTTATAATTTGCTGACAAAGAATCTCCATTAAACCCGACATCAACGCCGCCAATCCTCGCCTTTAAACCACCAAGAGCCTGCACCGCAGCCTTAACATTAGAAGAACTGGCTGAATTATTAAGAGCCTCATCCTTAACATAAATATAATCTATCAAGTCAATACCAACCTGATTAAGAGTGCCGTCTGCATTGCAAAGCACAGAATAACTATTAGCTCCGCCAATATCATCAAACCTACCCTGAAGCTCAGAAATCTCGCTAGTAAAAACAGATAAGTAAGGAACATTATACTTATCACAAGCATCCTTGTCAACACCAGCAAAAATAGCTGTGTGGTCTCCAAGAGAGCCCTGAGAATAACACCACCCAACTCCAAAGTTTCCTCCACTGCTAATCTTGGTAATATCTCCTAAATCTATTTCTCCGCTATCAAGAGCCTTGTTCAGCTGATTCATGCAATCAATAATAGGCTGTTCTGAGCCTGTTTTTCCATCTCTGTCCTGCCTGTTATAAGTGCAATTACGAGCATATCTTAAAATTCCTGCTCCTTGGTCAACCCAGTTATCAATTAAATTATATTTTCCTGTATTGTTAAGCAGGAATATATCATAATTTGTGCTGGCGCTTGGCGCTGTGAATGTGGCTGTGCCTGAAGTTTTATCAAAGGCTATTCTCGCACCGACTCTATTGTTAATGCTGTCCTCTCTTACAATGATGTGCGTAGTATCTACTCCGCTTATTTCGCTTATGTCAGATATTTTCAGCGTGACTGTGCTGCCTGCAGTATAAGTCTTGCTGAAGCTTGTCAAAACTCCTTTTTTGCTGTGGTTAAAAACATCATAATTAATAGTGATTTGAACAGGCGGTGGTGGCGGAGTTACGGTGGTTTTCTTTTTTAGCAAGAAATAAGCTATTGTTGCTGCTGCTGCTATTCCTCCTCCTATGAGCAAGTATGTTCCGAGGTTGCTTCCGCCTTTCTTTTCCTCTTTTGCTTTCTCCTCGCCATTCTCGTAGACTGCTGTAAGGTAGGCTGCTTCAACATTAGAGTCAATGTTTGCTTGCTGCATTCTTTGCATTGTAAGAACTTGGTCGAGTCTTATTGCTTCCTTGAAAGAATTAATTGCTTTCTGCCTGGTCTCTGGGTTTTTGTCCTGCGAATAATCCTCTGCATATTGGACTGCAGTATTGAAATAATAATCATAGGCAGAAGCAGCTTTCACATTAAAGTTTAATTTTTTCTCCTTAAGAATAATGTCCGAGAGTTCTTTTCTCTGGGAAGGAAGCTGGGTTTCTACAAGGACTGAGGCCGGGCGGACGGTGCCTACGGTTTGTTGGGTGGAAGCGGAGGCTTTGGTTGCTAAGCCAAGGCAGGCTATAAACCCGGAAAGCGCGATGCATAGGGCCTTTCGCGTTGAGGTTATGAGGTGGGAGATCAGGCGGGGGACGATGCGGGAATTTTCTCCGGCCGAGGGCGGGCCGTGATTCAAAACGGCAAAGACTCCGGCCGATGAGCCGCCTGAAAACCCGTTCATGGGCGACGCTATCTGCGGAAGCCCTCCCGGCGTCCCGAGCGCACGTTCGATAAAGGCTAGGAAGGCTTCGATTTTCCGGCGCGCATCGCCCCTAAAGGCCTCGGCGCTCTCGCACAGGAGCCAATAGGCCTTGAGGCTCCGGTACTTGAGATAATAGGCCTGCCGCCGGAGCGCGGCAAAGGGGTCGTTCGAGAGCCTCATCCTGTGCCGGTCCGCCTTGCCCATTTTCGGGGAAGACCCCGGCTTGCAGAACTTCATTCGATAGGAAACCGCTTGAACCATGGGATCGCTTCCGCCGCCCGGCATGGCACCCTCCTTTTCTTGATGAAAAAGCGTTCTATCCCCAGAAAAGCAACGCTTGCGATGCAAAGGAAGTCAGCGGCTGAGTGAAACCTTTCGCGGTTCAATGCGCTCTTTTGGCCCCATAAGACCTTGAACCCTAGTCGAAAATCTAGCGGTTAACTTCTTTAATGTCAAGAGATGGGCGCCCGATGTTGCGTCTTGTCAGTTCTCGTCTATCGCTTCGGCTCTTTATCGGATATAGAAAGTACGGACCCGACCCCATGAATAGCCAGCCTTGCCTGAAGCAAGAAGCTGATTTATAATGCGACCAATGGGAAAAAGAATTTGGATTCGGACGTTCTCCGCCTCCTCTGAAGCCCTGCAATCCGACCGGGCCTATTATCTGGCCATGAGTCCTGAGGAAAGGCTTGAAACAGTGCAACTTCTCCGGGATCAAGCCCACAAGCTCACAAGAGGTACGGACCATGAAGGTCGAAAAAGACTACGAAGAACTGTTCGCGTCGTTCAACAGGCATAGAGTCCGATACTGCATCGTCGGCTCGTATGCCCTAGCCTTCTATGCCTCCCCCCGCTACACCAAGGACATCGATGTCCTGATCGAGCCCAGCCGGGAAAACAGCCGCAGGGTCGTGCGGGCCTTGAACGAATTCGGATTTAAAAGCCTCAACCTGTCCGAGACGGATTTCAGGATCCGGAAGCGCATCGTTCAACTCGGCTATGAGCCGCTTCGGGTCGATTTGCTGACAGGGGTGGAAGGATTGGCCTTCAGCCGGGTATGGACGAACAGGAGCCGGGGGAATTTCGGCAAAGAGCGCGTGAATTTCATCGGGCTTGCCGACCTCATCATGCTGAAAAGGCGGTCGGGCCGGGCGCAGGATAAAGCCGACCTTGAACTCTTGCTGCAGGCGAAGCCCAAGAAACGGGCCGGGCTCAATAACCCCAGGGCAAACCGCAGACGCTAAAACGCTCCAACAGACTCTGATGTCTTGTATCCCTGGGTTTTCTTGCCTATAATGCTTTCTCCCAGACATGAAAAAAACCATCAAGAAGACGATCTTCTTCGCCCCGCTGGCCATCGTCGGCCTCGCCCTTCTTTTTGTGGCCTGGAACCTCCTCTTTCCCTCCATGGCCAGGCTTAAAACCCAGAACCCAAAAACCACTTCCTTCATCCAATACCGCCTCGCCCAATGGAAGGCCCAGGGGAAAAAACACAGCCTGACCCAGCAGTGGGTTCCCCTGTCCCAGATCTCGCCCAACCTCGTGAACGCGGTCATCATCTCCGAGGACGACAAGTTCTGGCAGCATAAGGGCTTCGACTGGCAGGCCATCAAGGAGGCCTACGAGCGCAACCGCAAGCGAAAAGAGGTCCACTACGGCGGCAGTACGATCACCCAACAGTTGGCCAAGAACCTCTTCCTCAGCCCTTCGCGCAGTCTGGTGCGAAAGGCCCGGGAGGCGATCCTGACCTGGCGCCTGGAGCGGGTCCTGACCAAGAAACGCATCCTCGAGCTCTATTTGAACGTCGTCGAATGGGGCGAAGGGATATTCGGCGCCGAGGCGGCTTCCGCGTTCTATTTCCAGACGCATGCTTCGAACCTTACCCCGGCCGAAGCGGCGCGGCTGGCGGCCATCCTTCCCCTGCCCCGGCGTTTTAGCCCGAGCATCATCCGCAGCTCGTCCTATCTCGACGAGAGAAGCCAGGAGATCCTGGCCATCATGCAAAAACGGGGTCAGATGAGCTCCGAGGAGCAGCAGCCGGTAACTCCTCCGTCCGCGGAGCCCGAGATCATCAAACACGACCCGCCCCCTCCCGAGAAGGCGATCCATGACGACATCTAGCCTATGGCATAGCCGCGAGGTTCCGGACGTCCTCCGCGAGCTCGGGACCGATCCCGAGCGCGGCTTGACGGCCCCGGAAGCCCGAGCAAGGCTGGAGAAGTTCGGCCCGAACGAGCTCAAGCTGGAGAAGGCCGTCTCGCCCTGGAGCGTGTTCCTGGGTCAGTTCAAGAACGTTCTCATCATCATCCTCCTCATCGCCACGGCCCTCTCGGCGCTTATCGGCGAGCTGTTCGACGCGGCCCTCATCCTGGCCATCGTTATCTTCTGCGCCCTTCTGGGGTTCTTCCAGGAATACCGGGCGGAGCGCGCCCTGGAAGCGTTGAAAGAAATGCTCTCGCCCATGATCACGGTTTTGCGCGACGGAAAAGAGGAAGAGCTACCGAGCAAGGAGCTCGTGCCCGGGGACATCCTCCTCCTCGAGGCCGGGGACAAGGTCCCGGCCGACGCCCGGCTCGTCGAGGCCGTGTCCCTCAAGTGCGACGAAGCGCCCCTGACTGGCGAATCCATAACTGTGAGCAAAGACGTGCGCCCTCTGGCTGAGGGAGTCGGCGTCAGCGACCGCCGGAACATGGTCTTTACCGGCGCCACCGTATCCTACGGCCGGGGAAAGGCCGTGGTGGCCGAGACCGGCCTCCGCACGGAGTTCGGCCGGATCGCCGAGCAAGTGGCCGCGGTTGAAGAAAAGGAAACTCCCCTCGAAAAGAGGACGAAAGAGATCGGTAAATGGCTCGGCATCATCGCCTTCGGCATATGCTTTCTCATCAGCGGCGTGAGCGTGGCGCGGGCCGCCCTGGCCGGTCCGGTCAAGCTTGATTTCGTCATCACCATGGTCATGTTCGCCGTGGCCCTGGCCGTGGCCGCGGTGCCTGAAGCCCTGGCGGCCATCGTCACGGGCTCCCTGGCCATCGGCATGCACCAGATGGCCAAAAGGAACGCCCTCGTGCGCAAGATGCCAGCCGTCGAGACCCTGGGCTGCACGACGGTCATCTGTTCGGATAAGACCGGAACCCTGACCAAGGGCGAAATGACCGTGCGCACTATCTACGCCGGCGGCCGGATGCTGGATGTCACGGGCGTCGGCTATGAGCCTCACGGAGAACTCCGGCACGAAGGCCGCACTGTGCGGCCGGGGTCGGACGAGGTCCTCGAGCAGATGCTTAGGGCGGGCGTTCTTTGCAGCGACGCGTCGCTCGAAGAAGTGGAAGGGCAATGGCGGATCAAGGGCGACCCCACCGAAGGCGCCCTGGTCGTGGCCGCGGTCAAGCACTGTCTCAAACCCACAGAGGTCAAGATCGAGAATCCAAGGCTCGAAGAGCTGCCCTTCAGCTCGGAACGCAAGCGCATGACGACCATCCACCCCGTCGCGCGAGGCGGAAAGATCGCGATCACCAAAGGAGCCCCCGAGATCGTGCTCGGCCTGTGCGACAAAGTCCGTGACGGCCAGGGGACGCGCCTTCTGCAGGACGGCGACCGCAAAGCCCTTCTGGCGGTGAACGAGCGCATGGCTGAAGCCGCCCTGCGCGTGCTGGCCGTGGCTGTCAGGGAGCTGTCCGATAAGGACCATACCGACGAAGAGACCATCGAGCGGGGTCTGACGTTCCTGGGTTTTTTCGGGATGATCGACCCCCCGCGCGAAGAGGCCATCGAAGCCATCCGGGTCTGCCGCGAAGTGAGGATCAAGCCGGTCATGATCACCGGCGACCACAAGCTCACGGCCATGGCCGTGGCCCGGGAAACGGGCATTTTCCGGGAGGGCGACATCGTCCTGACCGGCGAGGACCTGGAACGGATGACCGAACAGGACCTGGAACGGATCGTGGACCGGGTGACGGTTTATGCCCGGGTCGCCCCGCTCGACAAGCTCAAGATCGTCAAGGCCTGGAAAAAAAGGGGCGAGGTCGTGGCCATGACCGGCGACGGGGTCAACGATGCCCCGGCCCTGAAGCAGGCCGACATCGGGATCGCCATGGGCATCACCGGCACGGACGTGTCCAAGGAAGCGGCGGACATGATCCTGACCGACGACAACTTCGCCACGATCGTCAAGGCCATCGAGCGCGGCCGCTGGATCTACGATAACATCAAGAAATACCTGACCTACCTGCTCCGCTGCAACATCACCGAGGTCGTGGTCATCGGCGGGGTGGTCCTGGCCCTCGGGCCGAAATACCTTCCCCTGCTCCCGGCGGCCATATTGTTCATCAACCTGGCCACGGACGGCCTGCCGGCCCTGACCCTGGGAGTCGCTCCCCCGGACCCGGATATCATGACCAGGCCGCCCCGAAACCCCAAGGAAAGCATCTTCTCCAGGGACGTGGTCATCTACATCCTCCTGGCCTTTGTCATCGAGAGCCCGTTCTTTCTGTTCATGTTCTTCCATGACCTGAGCACTGTCAGCCAGGCGCGGACCGAGATCTTTTTCCTGTTCATCATCATTGAACTCGTGATCGCCCTGAACTTCCGCTCGATGCGATTCAGCATCTTCAGTCTCCCCCCGCACAAAGGGCTCGTGCTCGCAGTGCTGTCCCAGGTGGTCCTGGCTTTCGGCCTGGTCCTCATCCCTTCGATCAGGAATGGGTTCGGCGTGGAGATCCCCACGCAGGGGACGCTGGCCGTGATCGTCGGGTTCGGCCTGTTCGAGTTCATGGTCATGGAGCTGACCAAGGTCTATCTGCGAAGAACCTCTTAGTCCTAGGAACGTTTCAAACCCAGGGCTTTAAACGCGAGGCCTTTCCGGATATAATGTTGTTCCTTTCGGCCGGGGAGTAGCGCAGTCTGGCTAGCGCACAGCGTTCGGGACGCTGGGGTCAGGGGTTCAAATCCCCTCTCCCCGACCATATCACACCAAGTATCTCACCCCCTTCCAAAAGCTGTCACTGGGCGCGTCCCGCTGCCCGGACGGGGTAGACTTTATCGGCGGAAAGGGACGCCCGCGTGAGCTGAGACGGGAGACCGGCCGATTGATCGCGCCGGACTCAGCCTTGCAGGGGAACCTGGGGCTCGACCGGCTTAGCTCCAGGCATGAACGGCGATTGGCTTTCCCGGATACGGATGGCTTTGAGGGATACGATAACCCCGATGCCGACGAGGAGGAGCGAGAACAGGACGAGCCAGGGGATGCCTGCCATCAGGAAATAATCGTAGAGCCCGTGAAGAAATACGGCCGCCAGGAGGCCCAGGCTCAGGAAGGTCCTTCTCTTCCCGCGGAAGAACTTGGCCCCGCCCACAAAAAAGCCCATGACCACGCCGAAGATCGCGTGAGCCGGGACGGACAGGAACATGCGGACGATGGCTACGGCGATGCCCTTGTCGACCACGTAGAACAGGTTCTCGAGAGTGGCGAAACCCAGGCTGATGAACCCCGCGTAAACGATGCCGTCAAAGGGCTCGTTGAACATCGGCCTGGGATAAAAGGCGATGATCAGGACGAGATACTTGCAGAGCTCCTCGGTCAGGGCGATGTAGAGAAAGGCTTCGACAAAAGTCGAGCTCTTGCCCAGGACCATCTCGATGAAAGCGGCCAGGACGACGCACAGGCTCCCCAGGAGAAAGGCCTTGATGAGCTCGCGGGGAGGCTCCTTCTCGTAGATGTCCTTTTTGTACAGAAAAAAGGCTATGGCCACTCCCGGCACGACGGCCAAGGCGATGAGAACCAGCAAGTTGGTAACGGCCGCCTCCTCATCCCCCGGGGAGCTTGACGAGCTCGTAGGTTTGGGTCCCCAGCCCGATCTTTTCCCCGTGGGCGAGCTGAAGGCTCCAATCGAGCTTGTAGCCCTTCCGGAACACGTCGCTCCCGGCGCCGGCCAGCACCAGGTCGATCGAGGCCCGGTCGAGGGCCACGGGGTCCGAAGACGCCAACAGGCCGACGTCCTCGGCTATGTTCGATTGCGACGTGGACATGCAGTCGCAGTCCTTGGTGACGTTGAGGACGAAGTTCAGAAACCCGATCTTTTCCTTGAACAGGCTCTTGACGGCGAAGGCATACTCGGCCATCTTTTCCTGAAGGTGCCGCGAGTCCTCCCCCCACTTGAACTTGACCGCGCCGTACTTGCAGACCGTCAGGCACTCGCCGCAGCCGATACATTTGTCATCATCGATGCGGGCCTTCCCCTCGGCTTGAAAGATGGCTTCACTCGGGCAGTGGTCGAGGCAGATACTGCAGTTGCGGCAGGCCTTGGCGCTGATGAAGGGGTGGACGTCGGAGTGCTGTTCGAGCTTCCCGGCGCGCGAGGCGCAGCCCATGCCTAGGTTCTTGATCGCCCCCCCGACGCCGCTCAGGAGATGGCCGGTCAGGTGGCTGAAACAGACGAGGACCTCGCTGTGGACGATGGCCGAACCGACCTTGGCCGTTTTAACGTGAGGCAGTCCGACCTTGACTTCTTCCCCGTCCTGGCCCAGGAGGCCATCGGCGATGATGACCGGAATCGAGACCTCGTTCGAACCGAAGCCGTGCTGCCAGGTGAGGAGGGTGTGGTCCACGGCGTTCGAGCGATGGCCGACGTAGAGTGTGTTCGAGTCCGTGAAAAAGACGCGCGACGTCCGCTTGCGGATGAGCGACACGACGCCGGCCATCCAGGCCGGCTTGATGTGCCCCGTGTTCCCCTTCTCGCCGAAATGCGTCTTGAGGGCGACGAAGGACTCCTTGCTGATGTGTTTCTCGATGTCCAGGCACCGGAAGAGCGCGACGGCCTTGGCCGAAAGAGACTCGGGCCGTTCACTGGCCTGAGCCGGGATGATATAGACAGGTGTCTTCATGCGGAGTTGCGTCCTTTCAGGCTCCGGCGAGAATGTCCCGGGCCGCCCGGAGGCCCACACCCGGGCTGAAGGAGTGGCCGAGGTCCCCCAGGGTCTTTTCGAGAGCTTCCAGGGCAAAGAGAGTCTGGTCCGCGGTAAGGCTTCCCATGTGGCCCAGGCGGAATACTTTGCCCGCCGTATCGGCCAGGCCCCCGGCCACGACGACGCCGTTCTCGAGCCAACGGGCGCGAAAGGATTTGTCCTCCAGTCCTTCGGGATATCGGACGACCGAGAGCGTGTCGGCCAGGAACGGCTCCCGGGTGAAGGGCGAGAACCCGAGAGAGGCGAGACCCGCGCGGAAGGCCCTGGCGATGAGCGCGTGCCGGGCGAAACGCCGCTCGAGACCCTCCTCCATGATCATCCGCATGGCTTCATAAAAAGCCCTGAGCTCGTTGACGCAGGGCGTCGAGAAGTAGCGTTGGGGATCGTTCATGATGGGCAGCCAGCGCAGGATGTCGGCATAGTAGGCCCGCACCGAACCGAGGCTCCGGCGCTTGGCCATAGCCCGCTCGGAAAAGACAGTGATGGCCAGGCCGGGAGGCGCGCCGAAACACTTCTGCGCGGCGGTCAGGACGATATCGAGATTCCAGTCGTCCATCCGCTCCTCAATGCCGCCCGTGGCACACACGCCGTCCAGGATAAAAAGAACGTCGCGGCCGCCGAGGATGCGGGCGTAGTCCGCGACAGGCGCGCAGGCGCCCGTGGCCGTATCCACATGGGTGGCGATGACAACGCTGTAGCGCTTGCCCGCGAGTTTTTTCTCCAGCTCTTCGGGCCGGACCGCCTCTCCCCAGGGGCAGTCCAGGATGTCGAAGGCGAAGCCGTAACTCTCCAGGATCTGGCCCATGCGGTCGCCGAAGTAACCCTGCGACAGGACGAGAACGCGGTCCTTCGCGCCGATGGAGTTGACCAGGGCCATCTCCATCGAAAGCGTCCCCGCCCCGGCGATGACGAAGGGCTCCCCGCGCTCGGTGAAGACGACCTTCTTGAGCTCGGACAGCGAGGCCTTGAATTCCTCGGCCAGAACGGAACTGACGTGCGAGACCGTGGGCTGGGCGAGAGCGCGGAGGATGCGCGGATGGACCGGGCTCGGACCGGGGATCAGAAGGAGTTTATCAGGACTCATACGGACCTTGAATTTCCTTTTTTACCCTGAAAGCCTTAATAAATCAAGAAAAAACTGCTATCATGGGTCCGCCATGAACAAAAAGATTATCTTGAGCCTCCTCATCATTCTGAGCTTGAGTCTTTCCTTCGCCCCGGGACAGACGGCGGAACGGGCCGACCTCGTGCTCCTGAACGGAAAGGTTTTTACCGCCGACGATTCCCAGCCCTGGGTCGAAGCCGTGGCGGTCAAGGAAGGCAAGATCCTGGCCGTGGGAACGAGCGCCGCCATGAAGAAACTGGCGGCCGACGGAACGAACATCCTCGACGTCCAGGGGCGGCTCGTCCTCCCCGGCCTCATCGACGCCCACACTCACTTCGCCGCGGGCGGGAAATCGCTCGCCTCCCTGACCTTTCGCGGGGTGAATTCGATCCGCAAGGTTCAGGAGCTGGTGGCGGCCAAGATCAAAGAGCTTCCGCCGGGGACGTCCATCTACGGCAGTCAGTACGACCACACCCTCTTCCCCGGGGGCAACTGGCCGTCCAAGGAAGACCTGGACAAGATCTCTCCCCAAAACCCCGTGATCATCGAGCGGGTGGATGGTCATTCGGTCTGGGCCAACAGCCTGGCCCTCAGGCAATCGGGCATCAGCAAGGAAACCAGGAACCCTCCCGGCGGCGAGATCCTGAGGGACTCTAAAACCGGCGAGCCCACGGGTATCCTTACCGAAGCCGCCATGAGCCTTCTCAAGGTCGAGGGCCAGCCCCCGGCTTCAACGCTCGAGGACGATATCCTGCGGGGATTGGCCCACGCGGCCAGCCTCGGCCTGACCGGTATCGGGACGAGCGCGGACATGAGGGAACTCGAGGCCTTCCGCAAGATCGAGAGCGAGGGCAAGCTTACCCTTCGGATGTACGCTTGGCTCCCGGTCGAGGACATGGATCTCTGCGTCCAAAAAGGGATCCGGCAGGGCCAGGGAGACGACCTGCTCAAGACGGGCTTCCTCAAGATATTCATTGACGGCACGCTCGGCTCGGGCACGGCCCTGATGCTCGCGCCCTTCACGGATGAACCGTCCAAGAGCGGTCTGCCGCAATACCCCTACCCTGTTTTTGCCGCGCTTGTCGACAAGGCCATGGCCAACGGGTTTCAGATCGGGGTGCATGCCATCGGCGACAAAGGCGTGCGCTGGGTTCTCGACGCCGTCGAGGCGGCCCAGAAGAAACACGGACGGCGCGACCTCAGGCCCCGGATCGAGCACGCCCAGGTCATCGACCCCCGGGACGTTCCGCGTTTCGCCGAGCTCGGGGTCATCGCCTCGATGCAGCCAACGCATTGTACGACCGACATGAGGTTCTGTGAGCGGCGAATCGGACCGGAGCGGTCAAAGAACGCCTACACCTGGCGGACCCTCCTCGACAACAAAGCACGGCTCGCGTTCGGCTCGGACTGGCCCGTGGAGCCGCTCGACCCCATGCGCGGCCTCTACTCAGCCGTGACCCGCAAGAGCATCGAGCTTAACGCGCCGGAGGGCGGCTGGTTCCCGGACCAGTGCCTGACCATGGCCGAGGCGGTCAAGGCCTTCACGAGCGGGGCGGCTTACGCTTCCTTCGAGGAGGGCCTCAAAGGGCAGCTCCGGCCCGGCCTGATGGCCGACATGGTCGTCCTCTCCAGGGACCTGTTTAGCATCCCGGCCAGGGAAATTCTCGAGACCGAGGCCGTCTGGACGATCCTCGGAGGGAAGATCGTCTATCAAAAGGGTTCTTAGAGGGCGCTCGGGCGGGACGGCTCGTCGGCGAGCGGGGTGAGCTTCCGGTTGGTCCACCATTGGACGGGATAGAGGATGAGAATCCAAGCACTGCAAAACAGGATGGCGTAGGCAAAGAAGATCATCGGCTGGTAGAGCAGGGCACTGACCACGAGGACTGAGATGTGGGTCGTCGGCCCGATAAGGTTCCACAGGACGACCAGCCAGCTGTTGTATTTCTTGTACTCCCGCGCGTCATAGCGGGCGATGGGCTTGGGGTCGCGGCCCAGCTGTAACTGGGTGTAGCGGATGTAGATCCGGATCATGAGCTTGTCAAGGTAGCGTCCCGGCCGGCCTTTGAGCCGGGCCAGCTCCTCCCGGAAATTCCGCAGCTCGACGAGGGGCATGATCTCCTTCCCGTAGACGTAGGTCACGTAGCGATTCCGAAAGTGGTCGGTGATGCTGGAGGAGATGATGTTTATTGCGCCGGCGATCCCGCACATGAGGTAGGAGTTGAGCGGAAGCTCGACGCGGCCCATCTCCCGGGCATGCTGCAGCCCGACGGCCAGGCCGACGTAAAGGGAGATGCTGACCACATAATCCAGCACCCCGTCCACGATCCGGCCGGTCGTGGTCCCGTTCTGCTTGAGCCGGGCCAGCATCCCGTCCGAACAGTCGATGACGTTGGCCAGGGCAAACAGCAATCCGGCGACGAGGAACGCCCCGGGGGTCCCCAGAGTAAAGTACAGCCCGGCCACGACCCCGGTCGCCATGGCCAGGACGCTGAGCTGGTTGGGGGTGACGGGAAAGGGGTAGGCCAGCTTGACCAGGAAAAAAGAGAGCGGCCGGTACAGGACGAGGTCCAGGATCTCTTCGACGTAGAGGCCCTTGATCGTGGCCTTGTATTGCTCGACAAGATTCATGAGGCTCGGCCGATCCTTGGCGATTCTCGCGCTGGGGTTCATTTTGTCAGAGTCCTCGAGAATTTTCAACGCCTTTTTGGGCCCGGGACGGCAGCTTCGGCTTAGCGGAGCTCGCGCAGGGCCCGAATGAGCCTATCGTTGTCCTCTTTCCTGCGAATCGAGATGCGGATGTATTTCTTTTCGGGCAGGCCGCTCTTGTTGCCGCAATCCTTGATCAGAAGGTCGTGCCGGCTGAACAGCTCGTTCTTCAGGTCGGCCGAACTCCGGCCGTCCGTGATCCGGGCGAAAACGTAGTTGGCCTGGGGCGGATAGAACTCGAGGTAGGGAACGCCCTTCAACTCCTTCAGAAAATCCTCCCGGTCGGCCATGACCCTCCGGCACGAAGCCTCGAAGTCGGATTGATACTTGATGAAGATCTCCAGGAAATACTCGGCCATGGAATTGATGTTCCAGATGGGCAGCTCCCGGGACAGACCTTCGGCCAGGGCGGAGTTCCCGGTGAGGACGTAGCCCAGCCTCAGGCCCGGCACGCCGTAGACCTTGCTGATGCTCTTGAGGATTACGAGGTTCGGATAGCGGGGGTAGACGTCTTGGAGCGAAGCGGCGGGCTCGGCGTCCACGAAATCGATGAAGGACTCGTCGAGGACGATGAGGTCCAGGTCCCGGAGCTTGTCGAGGAGGCCGGTCACAATCGCCTTGGGCAGATACATCGAGGTCGGGTTGTTGGGGTTAATGAGGAGTACGGCGTTGCTCCCGCTCCGACGGACCTCGTCCACCAGCCGCCCGGGGTCAATGGCGAAGCCCGTCTCGGCCAGCGGATAGAAGTGGACCGCGTCCGGCGCCAGGGTGTTCTCGTATTCGTTGAAGCTCGGCACGGGGATGGTCATCCTCTTGACCAGCCGGCGGTTCATGATCTTTATGATCTCCGAGGCGCCGTTGCCCACGACCAGATGCTCGGGAGGGACGCCGATCCACCGCGACAGGAGCCGCTTCATGAAGGCCAGGCCCGAGGGGTAGTTGGACACGAGCTTGGGCAGGGCGTAGGTCAGCTCGTTGAAGATGCGGGGCGTGGGAAAGTACAGGTTGTAGAGGTAGCAGAAGTCGGTGAAATCATAGCGCCAGTAGCCGCCGTGGGAGGTGTCGATCGTCCGGATCTTCTCGGCGGGCGAGGCGAAGATGTAGTTCGCCTTCTGCAGGTCGTTGGCGTCGTCGATCTCGTACCACTTGACGTCGTCGGCGATGGCGGCGTACAGCTTCGGGTTGCCGATGTAGATGATAACGCCCAGGACAAGCTCATAGTATTCGTTGACCGACTGGGTCTTGAGATAGGTGTCCAGGTGAGGAACGAGCGTGTTCCGGAAGAAGTCCTTGGTGAAGTTATAGATATTGACCGTCTTGTACTTGTCGGTGAAGTCGAAATCCTCGCCCTGCTCCCGGCGGGGGATCATCTTGCGCACGGACAGGTCGCTGTTGATCTCGAGGACGGTGCCGTCCATGTAGGATTTGTAGGAGTTGACCAGGACGCTGTTCCGGTTCTCATCCTTGAGGGCCAGCTCGACCAGGGCCTTTTCGAAAAAGATGTCCCCTTCGAAAAGCAGGACGTTGTCCCGGACGAGGTCCTTGGCCAGCCACAGGGAGTAGATGTTGTTGGTCTTGTCGTAGACTTCGTTGACGACATAGGTGATGGTCATGCCCTTGTACCGGTCCCCCACCCGGTCCCTGACGGCCTCCCTTTTGTGCCCGACGACGATAATGACTTCCTGGACCGGGAATTGGCTGAGGATGTCCAGGGTGTTTATGAGGATCGGGGTGCCGTTGACGGGAACCATGCACTTGGGGATATTGTCCGTCAAGGGCCTGAGCCGTTTTCCCATTCCTGCGGCGAGGATTATAGCTTGCATAAATCTTCCTTTATTGCAGCTTTCCGGGCTTAGACCACCAAATTGAAATTTTTATTTTAACCAAAAACCGCTGTGAAATCAAATCAGACCCAGGCCCCGTGCATCGGGAGAAATCCGAGGCCTGGAGCGATGAGCCCGAGGTCCCCGCTATTTCTTGAGATGACCGATCTCGATCACGGGCTCGCCCTGGGAAATGGGGGGTGTGGCGATGACATAGAGCACCAATCCCTCAAACGGGGCAGTGACGTCCTCCGCGTGACGCCCGAGATAGTCGTTGACGAAGCCCACTTTCTGCCCCGCGGCGACGGAGTCCCCCATCTTGACCAGGGGAGTGAAGAGTCCGGTCGATCCGGAGTTGAGGACCTCGTATTTGTCGATCCAGACCGGGACGCGGACCGGCTCCGCCCGGCCTTCGATCATGCCCAGGTGGCGCATGACCCCGATCACTCCCCTCTCAACCATCCGGACGTAGTCCTCATCGGTCCGGCCCAGAGCCCCGGTCTCGGTGGTGATGGCCGGCTTGCCCCGCAGGATGGCCGTGTTGGCCAGATACTTGGAATCGGCCAGGACCTGACCCCGGGTGGCATCGATAATGATGTGCTGCAGGCCGAAGGCCAGGGCCAGCTCCCGGCTCTTGGCGTTGAGCTGGGCGTCCGCGCCCACCATCCAGTAGGTGTAAGGCATGAGGGCCTCGTTCCCGTCGCCTCCGTGCAGGTCGAGGAGGTCATCACAGCGGCCGATGACCTCCTCGTTCAGGACGTAGGCCATGCGCTCGGACAGAGTGCCGCTCAACTTTCCGGGGAAGACCCGGTTGAGGTTCTTCCAATCGTACGGATTGTAGTAGATCGTCCGCTTGGCGAACGATGGCACGTTGGCGATGTGGACGAGGATGAGCGTCCCGGACAGCGCCCGGGGGTCGACCTGTCCCTTGAGCCTGTACAGGGCCAAGATGGGCGGATACTCAAAGCCGTGGACGCCGGCCACGCAGGCCAGGACCGGGCCGGGGTTCGCCCCGTGGATGACCGTAATGGGGATGACGGTTCCCTCGTCCCCCATCTTGGGGACATCCAGATATCCCGAGGCCGTCTCCCCTGGATTGACCACTAAGCTCCCGACCTGGAAGTCACGGCCCAAAGCGGATGCGGTCGCCACTCCGCCAAGTAGGACAAGGACCGAAAAAACCATGGTGATATGGAGATGAGGACGATGCATGCGGGCTGCCTCCTTATCAACTTCGAACGGACGACATTCTAGTTCAATTCCGGCTCACCTGCAATCGCGCGCTCGCCGCTGGGCACGCGTCGCCGGATATCGGTCAGCGAACATTCACAACTCATTGCGGCGTATCTGAGCGGGCGCTAAAAAACAGAATTCGCTGGTGACGAGAAGGATGGCGGGCGGCAAGGTGTGAAGAAACACCGGGAAAGCGAAGCCCTTTCCCTCGCCTTCCCTCGCGAAATCGGAAATTCTCCGATATTTATATCTTGCCTTGATTCTTTCCTTTTGTTATAATGCGCTTCGCTCAACTCAATATTACTAACGGGAGGATCGGCATGGGTAAAGTGCTGGCTATCTTCGGAGGTCTCATTGCCCTGGTGGGCGGCGTTCTGCTCCTCATTCATTGGTGGCAGTTTTTCCTGTGGCTCTGTCGCGGGATCGTTCCCCCGGCTCTGATCTTCGGCGGATTGATCGCCATAATCGCCGGTATCAGCAGCATGAAGGATGCCGCCAGAACCAAGAAGCTTGAAGAGGAAGCCAAGGAAGAGGAAAAGAAGAAAAAGAAATAAGCCGCGGCGGCTCCGACACGCGTTTAGGGGACTCAAGGTCCATTTCTCCGGAATCCGAATGGTTTCGGGTTTGCGGGGGATGGTCCTTGCGTCCCTATTTTTTTGGTCAAACAGCAGACCCTCCGGAGTGGCTCGATCAAAACCACCGCGAGCGGGATATGCTCCACAAAGGTCCAATAGCATCCTAATTTCTTCGGTTTCATTGTACAGACTGACGAAACCGCCACATTTGTTCTCTTATTAAAAAAGCCTTGACAAGAATCCTAATTTGCCGTAACTTGTAATTGATAATTTCGTATATCTTATTGAGGAGTACAAGAATGGAAGAAACAAAAAAGGAAACCAAGGACAAGAAGCACTATCAGACCAGGATCAGCGAATTCGGCGACCAGATGGAGACGTTCGCCGTAAAGACGGCCGAGTCCATCAGGAACGCGATCGACCGCGCCATGGAATCCCGAAACACGGTTCTCACCATACGGGTCAACGATGAAAGCAACAAGAAGCTCAACATGCTTGTGGAGAGCGGACTTTTCCGGAGCCGTTCCGAGAGCGCGGCTTTTCTCATCGAACAGGGGATCCGAAGCCAGGATTCCCTCTTCAACAAGATCACGAACAAGCTGGAGACGATCGAAAAGATCAAGGAAGAGCTGAAAAGCATCATTTCCGAAGAAGTGGGGAAGGAAAAGAAAGCTTAGCGGCGCCCTTCCGTCTTGTCAGCCCGTCCGGGGCTGTGGTATTCTTTCCTCAGTGCTCCAGGTCAGCGCTTCGCTCTTTTCGATCGTTCTCTCCCTGGTTTCTATCCCGGCCCAGAACATCGAAAAGTCGTTCCTCCTCAACGACGTCCGACAGCTCCACTCCCAACTTTCCCGCGAGACCCGGCTCAACATCTATCTTCCGGAGCCGCTATCTTTCTCCGATCAGGTCTCGGATGAGCAGGCCTTCTTCCTCTTTCAGAGGATCTTCCGGCGTTACATCACCCTGGAGTTCATTCCCGAACAGCGGATCTTCCAGGTCCAGCCCCAGGGTCCAATCATCATCCAGGCGCGCTGGTTCTTCACTGATGCCAGCAATAATAGCCGCTACGCTCTGCGCATCTATTTCATGCTGCAGCCGGAGACGGCCGCCGCGGCCGCGCGCCCGAACCTCCGACGGCCCCCTTCCCTGTGGAGAATCACCGAGATCAAGGCGGAGAAGATTTGAGGCTGTCGCTCGCGAACTCGAAGCTCCGGGGCCTGCGCCCGGCCCTCATCGGAACGGCCTTGGCCGCTGCGGTCTTCCTGGCTCTGTCCTTCGTTCTCCCCGAGCTCTCCTCAGCCCGCTATTATCCGAAGAGCCTCGTCCTTCTGCGGAGCGATGCCCGCCGCATCCAAGCGGAATTCCGCCAGGCCCTGGCTTCCTTGGAGGTCCGCCGCCGGGACCTCGGTGGAATGTCCTTCCCGAAGGACGATAAACAAGCCTGGTCCCGTCTCAAGGGCATTCCGCTCGCCGCCGACATCGAGGGCCTCAGCCTCCACGCACCCGGCGGGCGGCTCGTGGCCTGGTTCGGCAGCGTCTTCAACCTCGAGCCGCTGTTTCAGGACAAGACCGGAGTCTTCCCTCCCCCGGACCGCCCCGTGTTCATCATCAAAGACAAGGCCTCGTCCTACCTGGTCTCCGTCATCGCCACGCCCGAAGGCGGTCACCTCGCGCTCTTTCGTCTCATGGCTTTCATCCCCCAGATCAAATCGCCCTACCTCAAGGAATACCAATTCCTCAGCCCTTCGCTTCGGCGGAATTCGAGCGTCGATTACTGGGATTTTCGTGAGGACATCTTAGGCTTCGAGAAGATCTTCAGCCGGCACCAGGACGAGTACATCGGCCAGCCCCGGCAAAGGGATGATGTCCCGTCCTTGATCTTCCCTCTTCGGCCCGGCCCCGGGCAGATCCTGGCCACGGTCAGCCTCAGCGCCCCTTCTCCCAAGGCTTATGTCTCGGCCGGGAGAGGCCGATGGCTTCTGGCGTCGGGAATTGCCCTGGTCCTGTTTCTCATCCTCCTCCTTGTCGAGCTCTCCGTCCGTCTTTTTCGTTCGGACAGCGCGCGATCCGGCCTCACCCTGGCTTTTGTTCTGACCGTCTGCGCCCTGAGGCTGGCGATCTTCGGCCTGAGCCGGCTGGACGGCCCGCGGTCCCTATCCGTGTTCTCGCCGGCTACGGCCTCGTTCTTCAGCCTTGCCTTCCTCACCCGCTCGCCGGCGGACATTTTTTTCTCGAGCTTATCCCTTCTCCTCATCCTCTTCGGCCTGACTCACCTGGGGAGGAGGATCGTCCTGGGCCGGAGCCGGTCCTGGGGCGTCATCCCGCTCCTGGCCGGAGGCGCGGCCGCGGCCTTTGTCTCCTTGGTCCTGTCTTGGCTCGTTCAGAAATTCGTGTACGCCCTGGTGATGAACTCGAACCTCAACCTGCTCCGGCTTTCCCTGAGCGCCTCGCTTGTGCTCCTCTATCTGAGCGTGTTCTCGGTCCTCCTCGGCTTTTTTCTCGCGGGACGGCTTCTCCTCAAGAGCGTCGTCGCCTTCGCGCCTCGACATCTCGTCGCCCTGGCCGGGCTGCTGTCCGGCCTCGCGATTTTCGTCGCGATATTCCACCGTGCCCATCCGGCGATCCTGGCCTTGACCCTGGGACCGGTTCTCCTCGCCGCGGTTGCGGCCTTCTATCCCGAAAGTCTCCGCCGAGCTGACACTCTGTGGGTCGGCCTGGGCCTGGCCGTCCTCTGGCTCTGTCTGACCTTGAACTTCAACACCCTGAGCCGCGATCGAGCGCTCGTCGAGCGCTCGCTAAAGAACACGGTGCTTTCCCAGGAATTGTGGGCGAAGTTCTTTTTGGAGGAATCATTTTCCGACGTCGAAAACCAAGCCCCGGCTCTCCTGGCCTTCTTCAAGAAGCCGGGCGACGCGGCCCTGGCCCACCTCCTTTGGGCAAAAACGAGCCTGGCCAAGAACAACTACTATTCCAGCCTGGAGATCCTCGACCCCGAATCCGCCTTGCTCTCGCGCTTTTCCCTCAACCTGCCCCGCATCTTCCAGCCTTCGGCGCCCCCCTCGCCGAGCAGGGACTGGTCCCTGTCCCGGGCCATCGTCTCCTCGATGGGCCAGGAGAAGGAATTCCTCCTGGCCTCCAAGGACTGGTATGAGGGCGACGTTCGTCTCGGACGAACCGTCCTCACCGCCGCCCTGGATTATGAGATGCTGCCCTTTGTCTATTCGGCCAACCCTTACTTCGAACTCCTGCGGGCCCGTTCCCTGCCCACGCTCCAGCCACTCGATTTTCGGTTCGCCGTGTTCGATGACCAGGGCGAGCTCGTTTTTAACCCCGATAAGCTCACCCGGAGCCTGCCGCCTGAGCTCCGGGCTCGCGTCCAGGCGTCCCCCTCGGGAATCTGGTCGAGCTGGGTTCATAAGAAGACGGGCTATCGGGGTTTCTTTTTCGCCGCGGGTCGGCGGACCTGCGCCTTCCTCATCCCCCGCAAGCTTCCCCTGACCTTTGCCGTGGAATTCCTGAAGCTGTTCTTCCTGGCTCTGGCCGCGGTCGGCCTGCCGGCCCTCCTCTTGGCTGCGCTCTTTCGCCGGCCCAGCCTGAGGCGGTACTTCTGGTCGTTCTCCAACCGGGTCTACCTGGCTCTCATCGCCACGGCGGTGATCCCCCTTCTCCTTTTCACCTTTTCCACCCGCGGGTTCTTCAATCGCATCTTCAGCCAGCAGTTCACGGAAGAGGCCGAGATCCATGCCGATTTCGCCCGGAACGTGATGGGAGATTTTTTCTACGCCCAGCAGCAGGAACGCCGGACCCCTCAGGCCCCGCCCGAGGACCTGGTGCTCTGGATCAGCTCGACCATCGGCAGCGATGTCAACCTTTACCAGGATGGGCGCCTGGCCTTCTCCAGCCGGGCCGAATTCTTCGACGCGGGCATCCTGCCCGAGCTCATCAACGGAGACACTTACCACAGCCTGGTCATCGCCCGGAACCCTCTCGTCACAGAGCGCCGGACGATCGGCGATTATTCCTTTGAGACCCTGACCATTCCCTACGCCCTGCCCGATTCCACGTTCCTCATCTCCCTGCCCTTCCCCTTCGAACAGCAGGCCATCTCGAGCGCAGCAGCCGAACTCCTCGAGTTCCTGCTTTTCCTCTTCGCCTTCGTCCTCGGCTTGGTGGTCCTCTTTACCCGGAACCTGAGGACGATGATCGTCGCCCCGATCCGCAAGCTCCTGGACGCGACCCGGGAAGCCGGCCGGGGCAACCTGGATATCCATCTCGAACACAAGCCCAACGACGAGATGAAAACGCTGGTCGAGGGCTTCAACGCCATGGTCCGCAACCTGAAACAGCACCAGCACGACCTGGCCGAGATGAGCCAGAAGGCGGCCTGGGCCGAGATGGCCAGGAAGGTGGCCCATGAGATCAAGAATCCCTTGACGCCCATCCAGCTTTCAGCGGAACACCTCCTCCGGGTCTACGCCGACGGGCGGGGCGACTTCGGCCGGGCCTTGAAGGAATCTACGGACTACATCATCAGCGAAGTCGAGAACCTCCGAAGGATCGCCCAGGAATTCCTGGAGAGCTCGCGGGAGACCGCTCCACGCCGCAATCCCGTGGACATACGGGATGTCGTCCGCGAGACGATGGCTCCCTACAAAATCATGCTCGCCGGCCGGGTCGATATCCGGGAATCCTACGGGGATTCTCCCCTCGTCTGCTCGGCCGACAAGTCCCAGCTCAAGATGGCCGTTCGCAACATCATCATCAACGCCATCGAATCCATGCCCGGCCGGGGCGAACTCACCCTGTCCCTCGGCCGTTCCCGGGAGCGACTAGCCCTCGACATCCGCGACACGGGCCTCGGGATGGACGAGGAGACGCTCGAACGCATCTTTGAGCCATCGTTCTCCACGAAAGCCACGGGCGCCGGGCTGGGCCTGCCCATCGCCAAGAAGATCATCGAGGATCACGGAGGTTCGATCCGCGTCTCGAGCGAGCCCGGACGGGGCACGCGGGTCGATATCCATTTGCCGGCGCTGGGGTCTGGAAAAACACGCCGACCTGTGAAAAAATAAGGCTATGCAATCCACCCTCGTGACCTACCACACCCTGACGGGCAACACCAAGAAGATCGCGGAGGCCATCCATGAGGCCCTGCCCGAACCCAAGCAGATCAACCCGATCGGTGAGGTCGCGGACTTCACGCCGTTCGGGCTTCTGTTCGTAGGGTTTCCCGTCATGTCTCACACCGTACCCTACAAGGCCGAGGTCTTTCTGCGCGCGATCCCGGCCAAGACCAGGATCGCTTTGTTCTGCACCCACGGCTCTCTGAACGGGAGCCGCCTGTCCCAGGAAGCCCTCGAGTACGCCCAGGTCCTGATGGCTCAAGCCGAGATCATCGGGACCTTCTCCTGCCGGGGGAAGGTATCAAGGCAAGCCATGGAAGTCCTCGGAAAATCCCCCGAGCATGAAGCCTGGGCGGACATGGCCGTCTCGGCCATGACCCACCCCGACGAATCGGACCTCGAGGATGCCCGGGCCTTCGCCAAGTGGGTCATGACCTTGAGTCACGGCAAGAGGCTCTGAGTCTTTTTCCGGTATCCCTCAGGCCATTGACCAAGTGTGTCGTCCCTCTTCGAAGAGCTGCCTCCACGCCTCTCGCCCCCCGCCCTCAGCCGATTTGACAGGAAGGGCCGCTTGGTCTAAATTCTTTCCATCGAGTTCATGCGATTCATCTACTGGGCCCTCATCATCTATTTCGTTTACCTCGTCTGGAAATTCATCCAGAGCCCCAGGAAAAAACCCGTACGGACTCAGCCGTCCCAAAGGCTTCCCCAGATGATGGTCAAGGATGAGACCTGCAACACGTACCTGCCCGTCGAGGACGCCATCAAGGAGATTTCCGAGGGCCGGGAATATTTTTTTTGCTCGCAGGATTGTCGGCAGAAGTTCCTGGACCGGAAAAAGTCCGGGTCTTGAGTCCGATCAGCGGTAGGGGACGATCCGGAAATCCGGAAAGTCTCCCGATGAGGATTCCCATTCCACGCCGAGATCCTCGACTCGGGCGAAAGGCGGCCCCTCCTTCAATCGGCCGACAAACTCCAGGAGCGCGCGCTCGTCGCCCTCGGCCACGATTTCGACCCCTTCGTCGGGGAGGTTCCGCACCCAGCCCGTCAGCCGGAGGCGCGCCGCCCAGCGCTCAACGAAATAGCGAAAGCCGACACCCGTGACGCGGCCGGAGACAAGGACGTGGACTCTCTTCGTCTTCTCCATTCCGGCTTCATCCTAGCATAGGGCCGGGCGCAAAAAAAGTGAGTGCGGATCGGCAGCATTTTCATATCGGATGATCGCTGATAAGCCTCGCCGTTTGACAAATCGGGGACATCGGCCATAATGGGCTGCGGGATAACGGAGCCATGCCCAAGGCTAAAACCCTTCTTTCCTTCGCCGGCTACGACCCGTCGGGGGGCGCGGGCCTCGTCCTGGACATCGGCGTCTTCCAGCGCCTGGGGTTCCACGGCGCCGGAGTGGTGACGGCTCTGACCATCCAGAACACGCGGCGGGTGACGGCCGTGCGCCTCTTGAGCGCCGACTTCCTGGAGAAGCAGTACCGGACCCTCCGGCAAGATCTGACCTGGCGCGGGATCAAGGTGGGCATGATCGGCACATCGGAGAACCTGCGTTTCATCGGCCGCGTCCTGGCTGAGAACGCGGGCTTGCCCCGGGTCGTCGACCCGGTGCTGAGGTCAAGCTCCGGGGCCTGGCTCCTCGAACCGAAGGCCATCCGGAGCTTTCTGCCCACGATCAAAGGCCGGGCTACGCTCATAACTCCGAACCTTGAGGAAGCCTCCTGGCTTTCCGGACGACCCGTCCGCTCTCTCGAGGACATGCGCCTCGCGGCTCGCGATATTTTTGGGCGGTCCGATGTCCCCTGCCTCATCAAAGGCGGGCACCTCAAGGGTCCCGTGACCGACCTTCTCTTCGACGGCCGCGGCTTTCGGATTTTTCGGCACCGCCGGGAGGCCGCCGATGTCCACGGAACAGGATGCTTCCTTTCGGCCGCAATCCTGGGTTTTCTAGCCGACGGAGAATCGCTCGTGCGGGCGTGTGCTCGGGCCATCAGTTTGACCGCGCGGGCCATCCGCGGAAGCCGGCTTCCAGGACGAGGCCGCCGGGTCATTACCTTCTCCTTCTAGGCAATCCGCTGCTCCCTTTTTCGCCTCGACTAAAGTCGTTTCTTGTTCACAGAGAGGCTTCAGCCCCAAAACACAGCGCCGGAAGTGTTTGGGAACGGGCCGGATTGGGTTAAAATGCTGCCCATGGCTCACTATTACGTCGGGACCGCAGGATGGAGCTATGAAGACTGGGAGGGAGCCGTCTACCCCACGACCCGTCCCCGGGGCTTCCATCCCCTCGTTTTTCTGGCGGCCATGTTCAACCTCGTGGAGATCAACAGCACGTTCTATCGACCCGCCTCGGTCAAGTTCGCCCTGTCCTGGGTGAGCCGCGTCTCGCCCTTTCCGGACTTCCTCTTTACGGTTAAAATCCACCGGTCCTTCACCCACGAGCGCACCAGCATCGACCGCAAGGCCGTGGATGATTTTACCCAGGGCCTCATTCCTCTCAAGTCCGCCGGACGGCTGGCCGCCCTCCTTGTTCAGTTCCCCTGGTCGTTCTCCCGCACACCGGAGAACACCGATTACCTCCTCCGGCTCTTCGACGGGTTCGCCGGCTGGCCGCTGGCTCTTGAAGTTCGCCACGCTTCCTGGGAAACGCCGGATTTCTATCGAGTCCTCTCGGACCGGCGGGTCGCCCTGTGCAACATCGACCAGCCGATTTTCGCCCACTCGATCGAGCCCGGCGCGATCGTGACCAACCCCGACCTTTCCTACGTGCGTCTTCACGGCCGGAACGCAAAGGATTGGTTCCGCGAGGGCGCGGGGAGGGATGATCGCTACAACTATCTCTACGCCAAGGATGAGCTCCAGGACTGGGTGGAGCGCATCAGGAGCCTGGGCCAGAAGAGCGCCAGGGTTTTCGTCGTCACCAACAACCACTACCGGGGCCAGGCCGTGGCCAACGCCCTGCAGATCCGCAACATGATCACCGGAGAAAAACTCGAGATCCCCGAGCTCCTTTTGAAGCGCTTCCCGGCCCTGCAGGACATCGTCAAGCGCATCGAGAGCGGCCAGCTGGACCTCTTTAAAAAGGATGGGAATCCCTGACGGAGCGCTCGGCGCCTATCTCTGGAATAAGAGGTTCCCGAGCGCCGGGCCGGCCTCGGGATAACGAAAAGGAAAGCGCTCTTCAAGGAGCCGCCGGGGCATGACCTTCTGGCTCACGAGAAGCGTCTCAGCGGCTTTCTCGCCGAACATCACCCGCAGGACAAAGGCCGGCACCCGAAAGAGATGCGGGCGTTTCAGGGCCCGGCCAAGCGCCGCGGCAAAATCGCGCTGTCTTGTCGGAACGGGCGCGACAAGGTTGAAAACGCCGCGCGCCCGCTCGTTGTCCATCAGGAACAGGATCGCCTGGATCTCATCCCGGAGATGAATCCAGGACAGCCACTGCCGGCCGCTTCCCAGGGGACCGCCCGCAAAGAGCTTGAAGGGCCGGGCCATGACGGGCAGCGCCCCGCCCTCACGCCCGAGCACGATCCCTGAGCGGAGGATGACCCTCCGCACTCCCATGGCCTCGACCTCTTCGGTCGAGGATTCCCACTCCCGGCAGACTTGCGCCAAAAAGCCGGAGCCCGACGATGATGACTCATCCAGGGTCTCCTCGCCCCGCGACCCGTAGAAGCCGACTGCCGAGGCCTGGATAACGACTCGGGGTTTCTCCCTCGCGGCTTTGACCGCCTCGACGACGGCTTGGCCCGTCCCGGTGCGGCTGACAAGGATCGTTCGCTTCCGTTCCGGGGTCCAGCGTCCAGACGAGAGATTCTCCCCGGCCAGATTGATCACGGCCGCCGCCCCCTCGACCCACGGGCTCCAGCCTTCCGCCGTCAAGCCGTCCCATCGGAGAGCTGTAACGTTCTCCCCGAACGACCGGCGGGCCTTTTCCGGGTCCCTGGTAAAGACAACGATCCCGCCCCGACCGGCCAGAGCCCGAACGAGTCCGCGGCCGATGAAGCCCGTTGCGCCGATCAATACGATCATAGAAGGTTATCTCTTCATCAGGGGACGACCCGCCTGCTCGCCGACGTTCCGGGTCGGACCGCCAGCGGCCCTATTTCCTCAGGAAGGTCAGGATCTCTTCGATGTCGGGGAGCTGGGGAATGTCGTAGACCTTGCGGAAAACGATCGTTTGCGTCTCGTCGAGAATGAAGTTGGCCCGCTCGGAAAAACCGTTTTGACTGCGGAAGATCCCGAAAGCCGCGGCCGCGGCGCCGTGGGGCCAGAAGTCCGAGAGCAGTCGGAGCTTTTCCATTCGGAGCTCCTTGGCCCAAGCATGTTTGGACGGGACAGTATCCACGCTCAGCCCGAAAGGCATGACCCCCAGCCGTTCGAGCTCATCATGATTCTTATCGACTGATTTCATCTGCTTGGCGCATACCCGGGTCCAGGCCAAAGGATGCCAGGACAACAGGATCTTTTTTCCTTTGAGGTCGGACAGCCGGACCTCCTGGCCGTGCTGGTCCTGGAGAAGAAAATCCGGAGCTTTGCTGCCCATCGTTCCCGCATACGTATCTTCCATCAGTTCGCCCTCCGCTTAGGTTGTCAGACTGCAGACCTGGGGACCCTAATCCCCACCCCCAGACTCATTTTACACTAAACCGCCGGGGTTTCAAGTCCGTGGCCGCATCATCCCTTCCCCTCGCTTTCCTGGGGGCTGCAGGCATGGAAATGCTTCCGGCTGGTTTATCATCGGGAATGAGATTCAGGCGAGAGGCCGGTGGGTTGAATTTTTAAGCCCTTTGGTCTATCATTCTCGACTAGTTTATCGGCTTTGGTTTAGGTTAGTTTCGGAATGATCCAATTCAAGAAGACGCTGAAGAAAGAGATATGGGACAAGGTCGGGCAGGATTATTCTCTGTCCGAATCCGAGATCGAGATCACCTACACTCCTCAATCCCGGATGGGCGACCTGGCCCTCACTCTGCCGTTCCAGCTGGCCAAGAAGCTTAAAATACCGCCCCGAAAGGCTGCCGAGGACATCCTTCCCCGGCTTTCCTCCCTGACCGGGATCACCCGGGCCGCGATCGCCGGGGCCGGGTACATCAATCTTTTTCTTGACCGCGAGCGGTTCTTCCGTTCGGGCCTCGAGACGCAGGCCGGCTCGGCTTTCTCCCCCCGCGAAAAAAAGGTCATCGTCGAGCATACGAACATCAACCCCAACAAGGCCGCCCACATCGGTCACCTTCGCAACGCTTGCCTTGGGGACTCGCTCGTGCGCTGTCTCCGCTTCATGGCCGAGCGGGTCGAGGTCCAGAACTACATCGACGATACGGGCGTCCAGGTGGTGGATGTCGTCTTCGGGCTCCTCGAGCTCGAAAAAAAGTCCCTGGCCGACGTGGAGCGCATCCCGGGAAAGTTCGACTACTTCTGCTGGGACCTCTACGCCCGCGTCTCGGCCTATCTGGCTTCCCATCCGGAGTCCCAGGCGCGAAAGGCCGAGATCCTGAAAAGGATCGAGCACGGCCAGGATCCCGAAGCGGCCCTGGCCCGCCACATCTCGCGCCGGATCATCAAGGCCCACTTGACGACCATGAGCCGGCTGGATATCACTTACGACGTCCTGCCCTGCGAGAGCAGCATCCTCGGCCTCAAGTTCTGGGAAAAAGCTTTCGCCCTCCTGAAGGCCAAGGGGAGCATAAACCTCAGCGCCGAAGGGCCCAACGCCGGATGCTGGGTCATGCCGCTCGAGGACGACCCGGACAAGGAAAAGGTCATCGTCCGCTCGGACGGGACGGTGACCTACGTCGGCAAGGACATCGCTTACCAGCTCTGGAAGTTCGGCCTGCTCGAGAAGGATTTTTCTTATGAGCCGTTCATGGCCCAGGACGGCCGCACGGTCTGGATCTCGACTCCCGAGGAGCGCCGGCCCGGAACCCCGTCCTTCGGCGCCGGAAGCAAGGTTTACAACGTCATCGATACGCGTCAATCCTACCTGCAGAAGGTCGTGGTCCAGGGGCTCCGTTCCCTGGGATACGACGAGCAGGCCGGCAAGTCGGTCCACTTCTCCTACGAGATGGTCGCCCTGTCGCCCCGGAGCTTGAAAGAGCTGGGCTACGAAACCACGGCCGAAGAAAAGGACAGGTCGTTCCTCGAAGTCTCGGGCCGCAAGGGGCTGGGCGTCAAGGCCGACGACCTACTCGACCGGCTCGAGGAAAAGGCCCGGGCCGAGGTCGAGAAGCACAACCCTGAAGCCGCGGCCGAGGAGAAAAGGACCATTGCCCGGCAAGTCGCTTCGGGGGCCTTGCGTTATTTCATGCTGAAGTTCGCCCGCAACTCGCTCATCGTCTTCGACTTCGAGGAGGCGCTCAGCTTCGAGGGCGAAACCGGCCCCTATCTCCAGTACACGATCGTCCGAATCAACAGCATCTTTCGCAAGCTCGAGGAGCGGGACGGCTTCGGCGAGGAGGCCCTGCGCAACCTGGTCGGCCGGGGCGGCCCCTCGCCGGCGACCCTGGCCGGTGCCGAAGCCGAAGATTTCTGGAACCTTATCCTGATCGCCTCCCAGTTTGAGGAAGAGGTCGTCCATTCGGTCGAGTCCCTGGAGTTTTCCCACCTGGCCAAGTACGGCTTCAACCTCTGCCAGAGATTCAACGCCTATTATCATAAATACCCCGTCCTCAACGAGGCCGACCCGGCCCTCAAGAGCCTCCGCATCCTGACCATCCACCGGGTGCGCGAGGTCCTGGTCGGCGCCCTGAGCCTGATGGGCATTCCCCGGCCGGAGAGGATGTGAAAGGAGTCGGCATGATTGTTGTTGAACATCTGACCAAAAAGTACGGCAACTTGACGGCCGTCCGCGACCTGAGCTTCCGCGTGGAGAAGGGCAAGATCTGGGGGCTTCTGGGCCCCAACGCCGCGGGCAAGACGACCACGATGAGAGTCCTGACCGGATACCTGTCAGCGACCGAGGGCAAGGCCTCGGTCGGTCCCTACGACGTCTTCGAGCAGCCCGATGAGGTCAAGAAGATCATCGGCTACCTGCCCGAGACCGTGCCCCTCTACCCCGACATGACGGTCGCGGGCTACCTCGAGTTCATCGCCGAGATCAAGCAGGTCCCGGCGGCCCGGCGGCGAGAAGCGTTGGAGGCGGCGGTTCGGGAATCCGGGCTCGAATCCGTCCGCGGGCGTCTCATCCGAAACATCTCCCGGGGCTATAAGCAGAGGGTGGGGATCGCCCAGGCGCTCATCCACGACCCCCAGGTTCTCATCCTGGACGAGCCGACCATCGGCCTCGACCCGGCCCAGATCATCGAGATCCGTCAGCTCATCAAGTCCCTGAAGAAGAACCACACCATCATCCTCTCCACCCACATCCTCCAGGAAGTGACCCAGACCTGCGACGGCGCGGTCATCATCAACGAAGGCCAGCTCATGGCTTCGGGCTCGCTCGAGGAGCTGACCGCCTCCTTCAAGGACCGGGAGGGCGTCATCCTCAAGCTCCGCCGGGCGAACGCCGAGGTCGTTGCCCTCCTGAAAAAGATCCCCGGCGTCGAGCGTGTCGAACGCAAGGCCAACGAATACCGCGTCGAGTGGACCAAGGAGCGCGACGACCTCCGGGACGACATCGCCCGCCTGGTCGTCGCCAAGGACCTGGGCCTGCTTGAGCTCCGGCCGACGGCCCTGAACATCGAGGACCTCTATCTCAAGATCGTCTCGGGAGGGTCGGTCCAATGAAGAACGTAGGATTCATCGCCAAAAAAGAGATCCAGGCCTATTTCAACTCGCCCATCGCTTACGTGGTCATCACCGTCTTCCTGGTGCTGACCGGCTATTTCTTCTACAACTCGATCTGGTGGTTCAACACCCAAGCCATGGAAGCCTCGCAGAACCCTTACTACTATCAGCAGCTCAACATCAACCAGATGGTTTTCGGCCCGCTCTTCCACAACATCAGCATCATCCTCCTCCTGGTCATGCCCCTCCTGACCATGCGGCTCCTGGCCGAGGAAAAGAAGATCGGGACCGAGGAGCTTCTCTTCACTTCGCCCCTGTCCGTGACCCAGATCATTTTGGGCAAGTTCCTGGGGGCGTTGTTCGTCCTGGCGGTCATGCTTCTCCTGACCGGGATCCCGACGGCCCTGACCTTCGCCTACGGCAACCCCCAGCTCGCGCCGGTGCTCATCGGCTACCTGGGGCTGTTCCTGCTGGGCGCGGCCTTCATCGCCGTGGGGATCTTTTATTCATCGCTGACCGAGAACCAGATCGTGGCCGCGGTCCTGGCCTTCGGGACTCTCCTGCTTTTCCTCATCATGAACTGGGCGGCTTACTCCGCGGGGGGAGTCTGGCGGGGCGTGCTCAACTACCTCTCTTTCTTCCAGCACTTCGACGGCATGACCCAGGGCCTGATCGACACCCAGGACCTCATTTACTATCTCAGCTTCGCCTTCTTCGGATTGTTCCTGACCCATTCCGTGATCCAATCCCGGCGGTGGAGATAAGACATGGAAACGCTTAAAAAATACATCCCCTATGCCGGGGTCGCCCTACTCGTCGCGGCGGCCGTGGCCGCTCTCATCTGGCCCTACAAGAAAGCCTGGCCTCTCGTCCTGGCCGCGGCCGGCTTGGCGCTGATTGTCGCCTATATCCTGCTCAACCTGTCCGACCTGAAGAAGGGCTTTCGGCGTCGTTCCTTCCTCTATTCCTCCAACCTCCTGCTCGTGGTCACGCTGGTGCTGGGCATCGTCGTCCTGGTCAATATCGTCGGCAGCCGCTACCACTATCGGCTCGACTTCACCGAGACGAAGCTCCACAGCCTGTCCGATCAATCGATCAAGGTCATGAACAGCCTCAAGAACGAGGTCACGATCCGCTGCTTCCCCGACAATGTTCAGATGCGGGACCGGATGGACGGCCTGATGAAGATGTATGCCTACCACAACCCGGCCAAGCTCAAGTACGAGATCATCGACCCCTACAAGAACCCGCGGGTCCTTCAGTACTACAAGGTCACCGAGCGCAACACGATCATCCTCGAGTGCGGCGGCCGACAGGACCGGGTCACTACGACCGAGGAGGAGGATGTGACCAACGCCCTGATTAAGGTCACCCGTGAGCGGAAAAAGACGATCTATGTTCTGGACGGCCACGGCGAGGCGAGCATCGACGACAGCGAAGCCGAAGGATACTCCTCGGTCAAGGACCAGCTGACCAAGATCGGCTATGACGTCAAGAAGATCAGCCTGGCCCTGCCCACGTCCTTTCCCCAGGATTGCGACCTGCTCATCGTGCCGGGGCCCAAGAACGACCTTCAGCCCGAGGAGCTTCAGACGATCAAGGGTTTCATCGACCGGGGCGGCAAGGCCTTCTTCCTGTGCGACCCTCAGGCCGCGCCGGGCTTATCCGGTTTCTTTCGGGACTTCGGCCTCAAGCTGGACAACGACTTGGTCGTAGACGAAGTGTCCGCCCTCATGGGCGGCGGCATGTACATTCCTTTCATCGGCAGCTATGAGAGTCATGAGATCACCAAAAACTTTCGCTACGCGACCTTCTTCCCCTATGTCCGTTCGGTCGAGGCCCTGCCGGCCAAGCCCGAGGGCGTGACTGTCCAGGTCCTGGCCAAGACATCTCCCACTTCTTGGGCGGAGACGCGCTTCGACCAGGAACCCGTCTTTGACAAGGGCAAGGACACGGCCGGACCCATCTCCGTCGCGGCCGTGGCCGCTGTGGAGGTGAAGTCCGAGCCCAAAAAGGAGGAGAAAGCTCCGCCGTCCCCCGCCGCGCCCGAAAAAAAGGAGGGCCGGCTGGCCGTGTTCGGCTCCTCAAACTTTGTTTCCAACCGATTCATCAGCCGCTTCCCGAGCAACGGCAACCTCTTCCTGAACACGATCAACTGGCTGACCCAGGAGTCGGACCTCATCTCCATTCAGCCGAAGACCGCCGCCCCGCGCCTCCTCAATCTGACCGACACCCAGAAGCGGCTCATGGGCTACATCTCGCTCCTCATCCTGCCCCTCATCGTTCTCGTAACCGGGATCAGCTTCTGGCTCCGCAGGAGGTCTCGATGAGATCCAAAGCGACACCGATTCTCCTTCTCGTCTTCATCGCCCTGCTGGCTGTCGTGCTCTTTCTCAAGCCTAAGGTCAAGGAAGAGGCCGAGCTCAAGCTCACCGACCTCAAGGTCGAGGACATCCAGAAGATCAGCCTGAAAAAGGGCGCCGAGGACCTCGTTTTTCAAAAGGACGACAAGGGCGAGTGGGCCATCACCCGGCCTCTGGCGGCCAAAGCCGATGCCTTCGAGGTCAATCGCCTGGCCGAGGACTTCGCTTCCCTGAAGGTCGAAAAGGTCGTCGAGCCTCAAGCCCAGGACAAGGACCTGGCCCAGTTCGGCATCCCCCAGAGCGTCGTTTCCCTTTGGGCTAAGGGCCGGGCCGAACCCGTCGTCGTCGACATCGGCTCCGAAAACCCGCTCGACAACACGCTCTATGCCCGCTTGGAGGGAGACCCGAGGGTCGTCCTCCTGCCCAGCCTGGTCAAGAGCTCGATCGACAAGAAGCTCTTCGACTTCAGGCAGAAGGACGTCTTCCATTTCGATACGGCCGAGGTCGCCTCGATCGCTCTCGAATCCAAGAACATGACCTGGGACGCAGTGAGCCGCGGCGGCGAGTGGTTCCTTCAGAAGCCCGTCGCGGGCCTGGCCCAGAAATCAAAGGTCGACGCCCTTCTCAGCGCGCTCTCGGGACTCCGGGCCAAGGATTTCGCCTCGGAGCGAAAGACCCCGGAAGACCTCAAAACCTATGGGCTGGACAAGCCCGAATACAAGGTTGGCCTCGCTCTGCTCCCATCGAATTCGAACCTCGCCTTCCTGGTCCGGAAGAAGGACGATAAGGTCTACGTCACGACCTCGATCTCGAACACGATCGTCGTGGCCGAGGACCAGCTCCTGACCGACCTGGAAAAGAAGCCGGCTGACCTTCGCGAAAAGCGCCTGGACCCGTTCAACGCCTGGGAGGCCGACAAGCTCGAACTCCGAAGGGACGGACTCAGCATAGCGGTTTCAAGGGGCAGGTCCGGTCAGTGGACGTTCCTCTCGGGTGAAACCGGCGCGGCCGACGATTCCAGGGTCGAATCCTTTATCCGCCTTATCGGCTCCCAGGAGGCGGTGGAGCTCATCGACAAGCCCGGGCCGCTCCGCTCCTACGGGCTGGACAAGCCTCAGGCCGAGGTCCGGGTCGAGACCGCGGGCGAGGGCGACAAGAAACACGAGATAAGCCTGATCGTCGGCACCGAGGACAAGACCGCCAAGCAAGTCGTCATCAGGAACGCAAAGTTCGATTACCTCTTCCGGGTCGGCTCCGCCTTCCTCGACGAATTCCCCAAGGCGGCCAAGGATTGGAAAAAGGAAGAGCCCAAGGACAAGACGCCATAGAGCCTCAAACTCCTCCCGGAGTCGATTTCCGGCACAAGCTCCTGCGCTGGTACGCCGCACATCACCGCCGGCTTCCCTGGCGGAAAACGAGCGACCCCTACCGCATCTGGGTCTCGGAAGTCATGCTCCAGCAGACGACCGTGGCCGCCGTCGTCCCCTACTTTCAACACTGGCTCGAACAGTACCCGGATGTCGGCCGACTGGCCCGGGCACCGATCAGAAAGGTTTTAAAGTCGTGGCAGGGGCTGGGCTACTACGAGCGGGCCCGGAACCTCCACCGGGCTGCCCAGATCGTCGTTGCTAATCACCGGGGCCACCTTCCCCGCGATTATGATGCGCTCCGCAAACTCCCGGGGTTCGGGCCTTACACGACCGCCGCGGTGTTGAGCCTGGCTTTTGACCAGCCCTATCCCGTCATCGAGGCCAACGTCCGGAGGGTCCTGATGCGGGTCCTCCGCCGTCGGGGAGAAAGCGGCCCGGGCCAGGACGGTTTTCTGCAGGGTCATCTTCGGACCCTGTTCCCGAAGCGGAAGGCCGGCCTTTTCAACCAGGCCTTGATGGAGCTCGGGGCGCTCGTCTGCCGGCCGCGTCATCCTCTATGCCTGGCCTGTCCCGTGACACGGCACTGCCTGGCCTACGCCTTCGGCGAGCAGGAGATCATCCCCCGGCCCAAAAGGAGCATCGTCCGTCGCGTCGAGGCCGTGGTGGGAATCATCGAGAACAACGGACGCTATCTTATTCAAAAAAGGCCGGATACGGGTTTGTTGGCCGGGCTCTGGGAATTTCCAGGGGGCAAGGTCGAGCCCGGGGAATCCCCCCGACGTGCCTTGCAGCGAGAGCTCCGGGAAGAACTCGGGGCGAAACTCGGCCGTGCGCAATTCCTGGTCAAGGTCGACCACGCCTACACGCAATTCCGGGTCACGATCCGCGCCTTCGCTTGCCGCCTGGAGCCGCCTCCGCCGCCCGGCCGAAGTCTGCGCTGGGTCAGCCTGTCCGGGCTTCGCCATTATCCCTTCCCCTCGGGAAGCGCGAAAATTGTTGATTTTTTGGAAAAGAAACCTAAAATATAGAGTTCCCTGAATTCCTGAAACCTGGACATGGAAACACGCTTTTCATTCGTCAACTACGGGGAGGACATCTTTCCCCAGCCGAACACGATCGCCCTCGACGTGGGCATGAAAATGGTCCCGGGCGTCATCGATCATCATCATCCCCAGGCCGAGGCGGAATGCGCGGCGTCGCTCGTGGTCAAGTACCCCGAGCTCGTCCTGGGACATCTGGGCATCGAGCCGGGCACGACCGTTCCGAATCGGCCCGGGGTCCTGACCCTGGTCACTCATCGGCTTCCGGATTTCGACGCTGTGAGCTCAATCTTCCTCGTGCTTCAGCTGCTCGAGATCGGACACGTCGACGACCCCATGCGCAAGATCGCGGAGTACGCCAAGATCGTGGACTCGGCCTCCCTGCCCAAATCGCTCGACCTGGCCTCGACGCCTCACACCATCCTCCGGGCGCTCTTCTCTCAGATCCGCCGACGCGATGAAGAAACGACCAACGCGGGCCGGATCGAGGAGGGCTTGAAGTTCATGCGCTTCCTCTACGCCCGAGCCCAGCGAGGCCAGGACCTGCTCCAGAACCGCCAGCTGTTCACCGGGGTGGACAGGTACGAGCGGGCCATGCGCCGGGCCGAGGAGGACTATTTCCAGTACCTCGAGGACGTCCGGGAAGCGCAGACGGCCGAGCTTTACCTCCCCCTCATCCCCGCCGCCGGGCACGGCCGCAAAAGGGTGGATGGACTTTTTGTCCGCAGGGCGCGGAGCTTTTTGCTCAAGGAATGGGCCCGGCTGGATCACATCCATCCCTCGCGCAACAACGGCTTCACCTTCCTGTTGTCGAGCATCGGGCCGGGACGGTACATGATGGGAGTCGACGTCGAACACGGGGTGACTCTCAAAGGCCTGGGTCCGCTCCTGGACTCCCGGGAAGCCGAGATGCGGAAGGGGAAGGACATGGCCTTCCGCTATAAATGGTATGATGGCAACTGTGCCTTCTTTGAGAACAGGATCGTTGTCTCCCCGCGCGACGGCTCGGTCCTCGCCTTTGATGATATCGTCGAAGAAGTGAAAAAGTTCAGCAGCCTGACGCGGCGTTTTCGCGGCCCCGCGTTCTGAGGGCGGCCAAGGCCCTTGACCCGATCCGCTCTGAGCTTCTCCGGCCGGTGATCCGGCCGCGCCCCCATCAGCGTCCTTTTTTCGCCTGCTTCGCTATTCTCTTTTTGATCTTGTCGTAGGAAGGCGGCGGGCCGGTCCGGACTGGTCGGCCGTTAATGAACAGGCCGTCAGACATCCCCCACTCGAGGAAGGTCTGCCGATCGAACGTATCGATGAGCCGAAATTCCGTCCTGTCCCCGAGCTCAGCGGCGGCCCTTCTGGCCCTCTCCATGACCATGTTCATGGCGGGACACCAGCCGTTCATGAAGGCCGTGACGTTGACTTTGCCGGAAGAGGGCTCGGGCTTCTTCTTGGGCCTGATCCATCGGGGAGGCACGGCATCATCGGCAAAAGGCTTCCACAGGAGTACTTGGAGCCCCATCTTGTCAGCCGTCCTGTAGCCGCGCTTCCTGAACCAGGACGCTCGCATGAAAACAGGAAGAGCCATCCCCCAGACCGCCATCCCTTTGGCGCCCCGGGCCCGGCCGTCCTCCTCCGCCGCCTGGAGAAGGGCTCGGCCCATGCCCCGCTTCTGAAAATTCCCCCGGCCTTGCTTGTGCCCGTGCACCCAGATGCAGAGGACGAAATAGAGGTCGCGGCCTTCGGCCGGGGAGTATTCAATGGGCACGTACTGGATCATGCCTCCCACGACGCCGGCGTCATCCAGGGCCAGCTTGACTCCCAGGCGCGGGCCCTTCATCCGCTGGTACCAGCGGATTTTGTGATCCCCGGCATCCTTCATGTCCTCGGACCATTCTTCAAGACACTGGCAATAGAGGCTTTCATGCTCGGGCGTGAGATCGATGATCTTCATGCTGTCCTCCTTATCTTAAAGCTCGGAAGGGCCTCTCCGCGAATCCGCGGGCTCTGGGGTTTCCCCATGCTTGAGAATCGCAGGCTCTTGCATTTCTTATTATCTTATCTTAGGCGTCCCCGGCCGCAAGCTCTTCGTCTTCGGCGCGCCAGGCCGGGTCGACCAGGCACAAAAAGACGAGCTCCCGGTTCCCGGTGTTCGTTATGGATTGAACGGAGCCGGGCGGTATCACGACCGCCTGTCCCGCGCGAACGGCCCGCTTCTCCCCGTCGATCCGCATCTCCCCCTCGCCCTCGAGGAGATAATAGACCTCCGAGCTCCTGAGCCGATGGGCCAGGGTGCCGCTGCCCAGCTCGACCCGAGCTTCGGCCAGGCTGAAGCGGATTAACAAGCCGGCTTCGTGGGCCGGATTCAGCAGTTCACGCAGAGCCGTTCCATCAAGCGACCGGATTTCCCGACAATCCCGGCGATCTTTGACGCGCATCATCCCTCCTTGTCCATGTCCCTCATGAATACGTTTCGCATCGGGGCTTTGGGGCGAGGCGGCTTGAGCCAGCGACACGGGCCGTCTCCCGATACACTATTCCCTAGTGTCTCCTGACGCTCCTTGGGCGGCAGTCCGCTTTCCTTTCAGATCCACCCCTCGATTAAACACGCGCCACCTTGCCCCGGGCGTGTGAGGCGATAACGCCCAGCGCGCAGAGCGCCGAAAACAAAAGAAAAGCCAGACGAAGCCCACCGAGAAAGCCCGGGAAGTGCTCCGGCGTGATCTTGGCCGGTCCCAAGCTCAGGCTCATGATGAGGATGGCCAGACCCATGCTCAACATCTGGCCGGTCAGTCTCATGGTTCCCAGCGTAGCGGACGCCACTCCGTACGACCGGCGGTCTACCGAGCTCATCACGGCATTGGTGTTGGGAGAAGAGAACAGGGCGAACCCGGACCCGAGCAGAGCCAGGCCGGCCGCCACGTGGGCCGTCGTCGTGCCGGTCGTTAGAAAAGCAAAGAGAGCAAGCCCGACGGCCGAGAGTCCCATGCCCACCGAGGCCAGGAGACGCGGCTCGACTCGGTCCGAGAGGCGGCCGGTCAAGGGCGAAAAGGCAGCCATGATCACCGGCTGAATCACGAGGACGAAGCCCGCTTCCCGGGGCGACAGGCCTTTGACATACTGAAGGTAGAGGCTGAGGAAATAGGTCACGGCAAACGTGGCGCTGTAGTTGATCAAGGCCGCGAGGTTCGAGAAAGCGAAGACGGTGTTCCTCCGGAAGAGGTTGATGTTCAAAACGGGAAAGTCGGCCCGCAGTTCCCAGGCGACAAAGAGGGCCCCCGCGGCGATCCCGGCCAGAAGAATCCCGAACCCGGCCGTCGTGGGCAGGAGCGACAGCCCGTACATGAGGCCCAGAAGGAACAGGGCGAAGATCGAAGCGCCGACCGCGTCGAATTTCTCCTTCCGTTCCCCGGCCCATTCGCCTCTGAGAGCTGTCACGACGAGGACGACGAGAAGGGTGCCCAAGACGCCGTTGACGATGAAGATGCTCCTCCAGCCGAGGTCCTGGGTGAGAAACCCTCCCCCGAACGGCCCGAGCGAGAGGCCGACGTACGTCGCGGCGGTGTTGATCCCCAGGGCTTTGCCCCGCTCGCTGGGCGGATAGACCGAAGTCAGCAGGGCGACAGCGGTGCTGAACATCATGGCCCCGCCCAGCCCTTGCCCCGCTCGAAAGGCGATGAGAAGCGGCGCCGAGGGCGCCGCCGCCGAAAGGAAGGACATCAGGGCGTAGAGGCCGACGCCCCAGCCGAAGATCCTCTTCCGGCCGCGAATATCGGCCAGCTTGCCGAAGGGAACGAGGAACACGGCCGCCGCGAGAAGAAAGGACGACGCCACCCAGCCCAGGAGCTTGGGGTTGAGTCCGAATTCGCGGCCGATGGCCGGCAGGGCGATATTAATCGAGGAGCTCATGAAGGGAGTCAGGAATGAGCCCAGGGTGGTTATGACCAGCACCAGGCGCCTGCGGTCTGAGGCGTTCGGCTCGTTCACGGATGTCTCCCCGATTTCGCTTTCTCTCGCCCGCCCCGCCCCGCGGAGGTGACCGGAGGACGGATCGCAAGGGATAAAAACGCCGATCAACATCCTGTTCGGCAGGAGGCTATTATACCCGACCTCCGCCGTTCAAAAAAAGGCGAAGATGGAGGGTGACGTCACGAGACGACGAGAGGTCAGGCCGGCGGATGGAATTCGCGGCCGTCGCGGTGGCAGAGGATCTGGACGGCGTGCCGGCCCGAATAGAGCACCGGCAGGACTCCCCCGCCGATGACCCACTGACCGGCCATGCAAAAATTCCGCAGGCGGGGAAGCGTCCGGGCGAGGGTCGTCTTGAAAAATTCGGGCGTGGGCAGCCAGGCCATGGACGCCCCGCGATGGTTGCGGGTACAACGCCAGAGCGTGTAGGGCGTGACCACATCGGCCGTCTCGACCTTGGCCGAAAGCGCCGGATAGTGTTTTTCCAGGCGGCTCAGGATCTCAGCCGCCAGACGCTCCTTTTCTTGATCATAAAGGGCCCGGTCGCGGGATTGGAGGTCGTTCCAGTAGTCGAAGTCCGATTCCTCGAGCTCGACCTGGATGACGCTCTTCCCGCCCGGCGCAAACTTGGAGCTGTAGTTGAAGATGCGGACGAACATCGCCCGGGCCTTGCGGCCGGACACGCTCAAGGGATGCATCAGGACGAGGGTCGTAAAGGGGACCTCGTCCGGGAATTCCCGGGCCACGCCGAAGGTTACCATGAGGACCGAAGGGCTGAGCGGCCATGAGTCGAAGCGATGGCGGATCTTGTTATCGACATAGCGGCCATCGAGCATGGCAAAGATCGTGGTCTGACCGTCGGCCGCCGAGATGACGGCGTCGGCCGTGATCGTCCGGCCATCGGTCAGCCTCACGCCCGCGGCCCTATCGTCCTCAACCAGGATCTTTTCGACCGTCGCCCCGCAGGTCAGCTCGCCGCCGAGTTCCTTGTAGCGCCGAACGATGGATTCGACGAAGTCCTGACAGCCGGATTCTAGATAGCCCAGTTGGCCGTCCGCCAAAAGGGCCAGGATCATGATCAGAAACCAGACCGGAACGGAGGGCAGGAACAGGTTCTTCAGGAGCTCCCGCAGCCAGGGGTCGTGGATATCGCACGAGAAGTCCTCAACGGACTTCGAGTACTTCCCGCCGAAGACCTTAAGGGCGCGGCGCACGGACCAGATGTCCTTCAGCTTGTCCCCGAGCCCGGCCAGTTCGGGCGGACGGCCGAGGCCAACCAGGCTGAGGTCGATCCCCTGCAGGCGCCGCGCGGCCGCGATGAGGCCGTCGATGAGGTCCGCGTCTTCCGTGCAGTAGGCCTTGAGCTCGCGGCCGAACTTGTCCAGGTCCTGGGTGAGGTCGATCCGGCGGGCCTTGTTCTCATCAAGATATCGGCCGTAGACCTTCATCGGCACGACCTTGTCCTTAAGGTCGAGGCCAAGGTCGTCGAACAGACGGTGCGACCCGTTCGTCGGCATATGGCCCATCATGAAGTGGATCCCTCCGTCGAACTGATAACCGTCCTTGCGCCAGGATGCGGCGACTCCGCCCGGGGCGTGATGGTGCTCGAGGATGCGCGTGGCGTAGCCGTTCATCCGGGCGTAGCAGCCCGCCGACAGGCCGGCCAACCCGGCGCCGACGATGATGAGCGATTTTTCGGCCATTCACACACCTCTTGCGCAGAAATGATACCTGACTGTATAACCCCCCTGCCCTCGAGAAGGGCAAGTTCCTCGGATGCTGACCCGAGGTTTGAGTTTAATCGCTCAACCTTCCTAAATCAACTTCTTTTGACGGATCGTTTTCTCTCTGTTATCATGAAAACTCAGCCGGGGTTGACGACACCCCTTGAACCGGGCGTCATCGGACTCAGCCGGCAGGACCGAGGCTTCCGGGAGGACGAGGAGAGCGATGAACATCATCCGCTGGACGGTCGAGCTTCGTTTCGCCGTGGCCCTGGGGCTGGGCCTGCTCGTCGGCCTGCAGCGCGAGCGTCTTCGCTTCGAACAGCATCACCTCTTGCTGGGCGGAGTGCGGACCTACCCGCTCATCAGCCTCTTCGGCTTCGGCTGCGCCTGGCTCGGCGGGTTCGGCCTGGCCGCGGTCCTGCCCATGGGACTTTTAGCCGTCACCGTCCTGGCAGGTCTGTCCTACTTCGCCAAGATCCGACAGTCGGAGCGATTCGGCATCACGACCGAGGCGGCCGCCCTGCTGACCTTCGTCGCGGGCGCCCTGAGCTTGCTGGCCGATATCTGGATCCCGATGGCCCTAGGCATCGTCACCACGTTCCTTCTCTCTGAAAAAACACAGCTCGAGAACGCGGTGAAGAAGCTCGACCAGACGGAGTTCCTGGCCTCGATCAAGTTCCTGCTGGTGACGATGATCATCCTGCCCGCCCTGCCCAACCGCAGCTACACGCGCTTCAACCTGAACCCGGCCGAGATCTGGAAGATCGTCATCCTGGTCAGCACGGTCGGATTCCTGGGCTACCTCCTGACCAAGAGGCTGGGGGCCAGGGTCGGACTGCGGCTGAGCGGCCTTCTGGGCGGGATCGTCTCGAGCACGGCGGCGACCGTGGCCTTGGGACGGGCGGCGCGGAAGAACCCTTCCCAGAGCGCGAGCGCCCTTCAGGCGGCGATCCTGGCCGGGAGCGTGATGTACCTGCGGCTCCTCGTGCTCTTGGCGGTCGTCAGCCCGGCCCTCATCCCCATGATCTGGTGGCGGCTGGCCGCCCTGGCCGGGGCCGGATTTCTCCTCAGCCTGGGGCTGAAAAAAGCCGCGGACGCGAACGAATCGACCGAAGGCCTCCGCCTCCAAAATCCTTTCGAGCTCAAGCCCGCTCTTATTTTTGCCGGGCTCTTTACTTTGTTGTCAGCGGCAACGATCCTGGCCAAGCAGGCCCTGGGAAACACGGGAATCCTGGGGCTCTCGGCCGTGAGCGGGCTGGTGGACGTGGACCCCCTCGTCTTATCCTTGGCGCGCGGCACGGCGCCGATCGCGCAGGTCATGATCAAAGCCATGCTGGTGGCCACGATGAGCAATACCCTGTTCAAGGGCACCTATTTCGGCGCGCTCGCGCCTCGGGAGAAGTTCCAAGCCGCGTGGCGCTACGGACTATTGGCGGTCCTGCATCTGCCGGTTCTCCTGGCAGCCTGATCCTTCCTGAGGAGGTTCCCCATGGTCAAGGTCAAAAAATTTCTCGTCATGCCCGGAAAGAGGATCCGTCTCAAAGATTATGACCCGGGTTACATCGGAGATTACAAAACCAAGAATGATGCTCTGGCAGAGCTCGAAGGCGACATCCAGAAGCTGATGAAGCTCCAGGACATCCTCTACGCCCAGGACAGCTACGCCCTGCTCATCGTCATCCAGGGTATGGACGCCGCCGGCAAGGACAGCGCCATCAAGCACATCATGTCCGGGGTCAACCCCCAGGGCTGCCAGGTGACGAGCTTCAAGGCCCCCTCGGCCGAGGAGCTCGACCATGATTATCTGTGGAGGTCCATGAAGGCCGCGCCCGAGCGGGGCAACATCGGAATCTTCAACCGGTCGCATTACGAGGAAGTGCTGGTCGTCCGGGTGCAGCCCGAGATCCTGGACAAGCAAAAGCTGCCGGCTTCGGCGCGCAAGGGCGATATCTGGAAAAGGCGGTTCAAGGATATCGCCGGCTATGAAAGATATCTGTCCAATAACGGTATCATCGTCCTGAAGTTCTTCCTCAATGTCTCCCGAAAAGAACAGAAGCGGCGGTTCCTCCAGCGCATCGACGAGCCGGAGAAGAATTGGAAGTTCTCGGCCGAGGACGTCGCCAAGCGCAAGGACTGGAAGGCCTACATGGGCGCTTATGAGGACATGCTCTGCCGCACGAGCAAGCCTTGGGCGCCCTGGTACATCATCCCCGCCGACAACAAATGGTTCTCCCGGGCTGCCATCGCCCACATCATCGTCAAGAAGCTCGAGGAGCTGAAGCTTCGCTATCCGGAGATGTCCCCGGCGAAGACAAAGAGCTTGGTCGAGGCCAAGCGGATGCTGGAGAGCGAGTAGCCGGGCCGACCTCAGCCGACCTCGACTGTGCGCGAATCCAAGTCGGCGTTGACCTCGTCCAGGGCCTCTAAATAGGAGGCAATGGCCGCTTTGATGTTGTCCATGGCTTCCCCCTCGGTCCGGCCGTGAGCCCAACAGCCCGGAAGCCCTGGCACCCAAACGGAGAACCCGCTGTCGGTCTCGATCAGATTGACCTTGTATTTCACAACGGCTCCTTCTCAAACCAATAGACGTTCGGGAGCCATCTTCTGACTCACAGAGGGCGCCTGCACTTTCCACTTTTATCCGTATTATTTGTGATCATAGGGAGTCAGGCCTGTGCATTTCACAGTCTCCGGTCACTCCTCTCCTTAAATATCAGTTATGTAGGTCCGACCACGTTCTCAAATTGACAGTTCCAGGACCTTTTCGATAATCTGTATTCAATAATGTTCTTGGCCGCGATATTGGCCCGCCGGAGAGGAACGCAGAGCCCGCGACCACGCACGAGAATTTTCTTGTCTCAGGGCAGAGCCGACTAGAGGAGGACCGCAAATGTATTCTCGCCGCCGCTTCCTGGAGTCCGCCGGGATCATCGCCGGAGCCGCCGCCCTTGACCGCTCGCTCTTCGGCGCCCTTCAAATGACCCAAAGAATGCCCTCGCGATTATGGGCATCGGACGCCGGAAAAGTCCGCGTTTCCCCGGGACCCTGGACAACCCTCCCGGCAACCGAGCCGGGCGTTCACCTCGAAAACCTCTGCCTGCGCATGCCCGACGGAGTGCGCCTGAACGCCTTTCTCTACCTGCCCGAGAAGCTCTCTGCGGCCGAGAAGGTCCCCGGCTTGCTCGAAACGATGCCCTACCGGTACGGCCCGAACAAGGATTCCTATCACGCGCGTCACGGCTATGCGTCGATCTTCGTCGATGTGCGGGGCACGGGCGGTTCGGAAGGCATCCCCACGACCGAATACTCCGTCGAGGAGTATGAGGACATCGCCCTCATCATCGACTGGCTTTCAAAGCAGCCCTGGTCGAACGGAAACATCGGCATGTACGGCGGCTCCTATGGGGCGTTCAACAGCGTTTGGACCGCCGCCGCGATCAAGCCGCCGGCCCTGAAAGCCATCTACGCCATGTGCGGCACGGATGACCGCTATACGGACGACATCCACCACCCGGGAGGGGCAATGCTCATGGTCGACAATTCCTGGGCCCTGGGCATGGTGACCTACAACGCCATGCCGGGCGCCCCCGGGCTGGACGTGAACAGCAAGGCATCGCTCGACCGATGGGAGACGCCGCCCTGGCTCCAGGGTTTTCTCCACCACCAGCTCGACGGGCCGTATTACCGCCGAGGCTCGCTCGCCCCGGATTATGGGCGGCTGACCGTTCCGACCTTTCTCGTCGGAGGCTATCTCGACACCTATCAGAATTTCGTCCCGCGAATCATGAGGCATTCGAATAATGCGGTGACCAAGGGTCTCCTGGGCCCCTGGCATCACAGCCTGACGGAGCCGGGGCCGAAAATCGATATCGATAATGCCCTGATGGTTCGGTGGTTCGACCATTGGCTCAAGGGGAAGGATTCGGGGATGCTAAAAGAACCTCGCGTCTCCTTCTACATGCCGCGTTGGCGGAGGCAGTCCTTCCGGTACACCGGCGACATCCCCGGCGAATGGAGGCACCTCGACGCTTGGCCCGACACGGTCTTTGAGCCCAAGGGGCGCCTGTTCCTGCGGCCGGACCCCGAGATCAGGCCGGATCGGGCGCTAGCCATGGATCCCTCCCCCGGGCAGGGCGGCCGTCTCGCCGGACAATCGGGCCCGGCGTCGGCCCTCAAGCTCCGCTATTATCCAGGTACGGGCGGAAACGCCCAGTCGTTCGGCCCGACTTCCGACGAGGGCTATTATGGATTGGACCATCGGGCTGAAGACGTTTGGGGGTTGTGCTTCGACACGCCGCCGCTCGGCGAGCCTGTCGAGATCCTGGGTTTCACCAAAGCGCGCCTTTTCGTCTCGAGCACAGCCCCGGTGGCCAACTGGATCGTCCGGCTGTGCGACGTAGCGCCCGACGGGACCTCATACCTGATCAGCCGGGGATTCCTCAACGGGACCCACCGCCGCTCGCATACCAACCCCGAAGCGCTCATCCCTGGCGAAGTCTATGAAGTCGAGGTGGAGTTACTGTGCGTCGGCTACGAGTTCGAGCCCGGACATCGTGTGCGAGTGGTCGTGACCAACGCTGATTTTCCGGTGCTCTGGCCCTCGCCCCACGCCATGACGACGACCCTTTACACGGGCGGCGACCGTCCATCCCATATCGACCTGCCCGTCCTGCCCAAGTTGTCGTATCTTGTAGCCGCCCTCCCCCCTCTTCCGGAAGAGCCGGCGCGGACAGAGAGAGCAAAGGAGGAGCCCCCGAGCGAAGAGGAAAGCTGGCTCCGAACCATCGATGATTTACAGGGAGGCACTCACACCACCATCGTTAACCTGCCCTTCGGGGGAAAGATCCAATGCCGGGTCAAGGACGATGACCCCGCCGCTGCGTCCCTGAAAACTTCCGGGTCGAACCTGGAAAAATACGGCGATCGCCGGGTCGAGGTTCGGGCCGAAGGGGAGCTGCGGAGCACGACCGACGAGTTCATCCTGGACATCAACTGCACTCTTCTCGAGAATGAAAAGGTGGTCCGTACTCGCCGGTGGAAAGACAAGGTCCGGCGAGAGCTCGTTTAGGTTTTAGCGGCCGACGTCCGCAAGGATATTTTTTAGGAGAGGCGGTTCGCCGATGGTCTCTCGCCGCCTCGACTTTTAGAACACCGTGGTTACAGAGTCAAAAGGAATAGACCAACCCCGCCCCGAATTCGAAACCGCCGACGTTGAACTCGAAATCCGCGGGCTGCATCTTACAGTAGGAGTAGGCGGTTTGGATGTCTAACCAGAAGTGATCGGAGAGGGCGATGGCCAGGCCCGCCTTCCCGACAAACCCGACGCCTCCCGCCCTGACTTCCCCGAGGATGTTTTTTTCCCAATAGAGAACATATCGGGCGCCGGCGCCGACATAGGGGACGACCTTCCCCGGCAGGATCCGGTATCGCAACCCGACGCCGATGGGCACCAGGGTCAGCTTTGTCTCTTCCATGGTATAGGAAAGGCTTCCTGTTTTCCCGAAATACCGGATATCCAGCCAGAGGTCCAGGCTCCTGGACAAACTGAACAGGGCGTCCCCGCCGAACATGACTCCCCCGCCGTAGATGCTCCGGAAGTCCGAGTCCAACGGGGAAAAATAGGCGATACGCAGCCCGAACGACGTGGCCGCGGAAGCCGCCGCCGAGCACATGAGGACGATCAGCGTCAGGACGAATGCTTTTCTCATGGTTCGTCTCCGATCGCCGCGCTCACTGGATCACGACGGTCGCCGGGAGGCCCTCCCGCGGCTCATTGTTTATGGCGACGATCTGGTAGGTATAGCTTTTATTCTTGGATACGCCCCGATGCAGGTATTTGAACGTGTTCGCATCCAGGGTGACGAGCTCCGTCCTCTGGCCGCCCTCCACGGTGTAGATCTTATAATGCACGATGTCGACGTTGTCGGGGTTGGGTTCGAAGGTGATGACGTTGATGTATTCGGCCTGGGAAAGGGAGCGGTTCAGCACCTTCTCGCCCGCCGCGTTGGACGGCGCATAGATGATCCTCTGGAAGTTGGCCGTGACGGATTTGTTCCGGTCAAGGGCGATATCGAGCGGGTTCTGCGAAGTGCTATCGTCTCCGGACCAGTTGAGGAACTCGAAGTGCACGTCCGGCTGGGCCGTTACGCGGACGACAAGTCCCGGGGCATAATCGTAATCATGGACCCCGGGGGCCGGGTCGGTGGTGCCGCCCGCGTTGGCCTGAATGGTCAGCCTCAGCTTTGCGGGATGAATGTCGATGACCGCGGAATACGAGTACCCATGGTCGAAGCCCAAGATCTGTTCGACGTTGGAGTAGCAGTCATAGCTCTCTCCCCATCCCAAGTTGACGTGGATCTGGTTGGAGGGCGAGGTTCGGTAGCCGTCGACGACCAGGGCATGGCCGCTGCTCGTTGAAAAAACGGATAAAACGACAGGTTGGCGCATATCCATCTGTTGTTTGAGGATGTCGAACCAGGCGGCCCAGTCGGCGACAGAGTAACGCCTGATGATGTGCGCGGCCGGACTGTATTTAAAATAATTCACGAAGGCGTTGGGGTCGACTATGGCTCCCGAGCCTCCGGACTCGTAATCCATGTCGATGGCGATGCCCACATCCGAGACGAGCCGGGCGACAGCATCAATGGCTTCCGCGCCGAAGTACCCGGAATCATAGGAGTCCAGCATCCTGTCCCAATAATAGGGGTGATCAAAATCGGCGCTGAGGGTTTGACCGTGCCATATGTAGGAGTGGCTGCCCTGTCCCCGATCAGGGCTTTTCCAAAAGTACATGACTTGGGCCATGGCGATGGCGCTGCAGCCAGCCGGAGGCTTCGCCCCGTTGTCGAGAAAGGGGGTATAGGCGTTCCAGGGCCAGCCTTGTTTCCAATGGCAGGTAAGCATGGGCGCCACGTCCTCGGAGGACATGATCACGTCGTTGGTTCCGGCGGCATCGTTTGAACCGCCCAACAGGATGGACCACCGACGTTCGTTGCGTTCCATCTGGACGAGATCGGGAGCCTCCTCGGGCTCGCCTTGACCGCCCGGAGATTCACGCCAGGCGAAGTAGCGCAGGCAGACCTTGCTGTACTTCAAATCATCCAGGATACTGGTGAGCAAGGAATGTGTGCGCACGGAATCGTAGTCTCCGCTGAAGGAGATAAAGACCTGGGGCGAAACCTCGGTGATATCCGAGAGAATCATGAAACCTTGCGGCTTGAGCTTGACCAGGTAGGCGACCGGTTGATCCTGATAGATCAGCGGTTCGAGGCCGTCCAGCCAAAATGTGCCCTGAGTCAGACGTAGATCAGGGCGGCTGTTCTCCATTTCCAGCAAGCGCAAGGAGACCAACCAGGCTTCGTGGTACGCCACCGGGCGAGCTTCCAGCACGCCATTCCAGAAAAACAGAAGAAGAAACGTGGCCAGGAGCCATCGCGCCCAAAAACGCGAACTCAATTTATCTTTCAAGTAATCCCCCAAAACCGGGCATTAAGCGATCTCATTTCGAAATCTCATGCCGGCTTCTCTCATAGCCTTTCCCATCACGGCGGAACCACGCCGGAACTTTCTTGCTACGCGGCGCAGTGGATCTCGACTTCGGCCAAGAAATCCGTTCAGCTTTGCGCGGGGACGAGATTATTAGGGAGGAAGTTGCTGATACTGGGGCCTGTTAAATAGCGGTTCCGGTCGAATATTTTCCCCTTTTGACCACACCGGAACTATAACGCTCGTCGCGCGGACATGTCAATGCCCGTTAATGGCGGCGATAAAGGGCCTATTGACAGAGAAAGCCCAGCTACACCGGCCGGAGGATGCCAGACTCCCCTTCCAGGCGAATTTTAGGCCACTCATAAGACTTCCGCGTTCTCCTCTGACGCTCAGAGCGCGACTTGCCCGGTCATATGGCAGGCGGGGGTTTTCGGCAGCAAGGGTCCGCCTTGGACGGCCAATGGTTCAAAACAACTCGGGGATACGGTATCGTATCCCTTTTCTTTTTCTGCTACCGCTTCTTCCCAGTTGCCGAGATGAACGCTTTCGTGAAAGATGCCGCTTTTTCTTTTTCGTTATCCTTCAGAGGACCTTTCGATCCCGCGACTTCACAACGCAGGGTATTCTCGTAGACATTCAAGCCCTGCTCTTTCGCCACCTTGTGCAGGATCCCGGCTGCGCCCGGGTAAAGCCATTTCTTGCTTTTTTCCATTTCCTCGGGCGTTGTCGGCACGGGTCCATAAGTATCAAAGACGGCTATCGGCTTCTCTCCAAAGCCTTTCTTCCGCAGCTCCTTCAGCACGCTCCTAGCCTTTCGGCTGACTCTTCCCATTCTTGTGGGGGCGCCGATCAGGATGACGTCGATGCCGTTCAGGTCCGGAAGTTTCTGGCGAACGTCCTGGACCTCCGCTTCATGGCCCAGGGCTTTTATCTGCTGGGCGATGACTTCCGCGACCTGTTTCGTATTGCCGTAGAAGCTTCTAACTAGAACAAGAGCTTTCATTTCTTAGCCTCCCTCAATTTCTAGAATGAGGATGTCATGATAACCCAGCCTCTGCCTTTTTCCAACCTTTGGATAATCATGCCTTGACCGAGGGCGGCGTGCGGATGCCGGTGTCCTCGATCTCGAAGAATTCCTCCCGACGGAACGCGAACATTCCGGCGATGATGTTTGAAGGAAAGACCTCGACCTTGGTATTCATATCGCGGACGTTGGCGTTGTAGAAGCGTCGGGCGGCTTGGATGCGGTCTTCCGTGTTCGCCAGCTCCTCCTGCAGTTTCAGGAAGTTTTGGTTGGCCTTGAGGTCGGGGTAGCGCTCCACGACGCCGTATAACTGCCTCATCGCGCCGACCAGGACGTTCTCGTCAGCCGCCTGGCTGGCGGGCGAACCGGTCGAGGCCGCGGCTTTGCTGCGAGCCTCGGTCACGGCCTGGAGCACGCCGCTCTCGTGCTTGGCGTAACCCTTGACGGTTTCGACCAGGTTCGGGATCAGGTCGTAGCGGCGCTTGAGCTCGGTGTCGATGACCGACCAGGATTCGCGGCAATGCTGGCGAATCCTCACGAGCGAGTTGTACATGCCGATGACCCAGGCGATAAGGAGCACGACAACGGCGATGATGATGATCGTAATGGGTTCCATGGCTGACTCCTAAGGTTGGGACATTTGCTGCTGCACCAGGTACTCCGGCAAGCGGTCGAGAATCCCCCTGATCAGTTCCGCGGCCTGCTCGAAGTCCTGGGTTTTGAACGTCGAGTGGCGCCAGGCAATGGCCGAATGTCCGTCGAACTGCAGGCTGAACTTGGGCATTCCGAGCATGAATTCCATCGTGCGCTGGTGGATCACGTCGTAGGCCCATTTTTTATCGGGCGACTTGACGTAGAACTTGCGGCTGAACTCGGCCGACTCGAAATTAATGTCATCGAACCCAAAGAACCCCGCCAGCTTGTCGAATACTCCCTCCGGCCGGATGAACAGGGGTTTGAGCAGAACAGGGCTGGAGAGAACGACGGCGGAAAAGTGGTGGTGCTGCGTCTGCGTTCCGCCCTTACTGCTTTGCGTGTGCGTCTCGTAGTGGTAATCGAAGCTCAGGAAATCGCGGTCTGACCATTTCCCAGTCAGGATGTTGTCAGCATAGCGGTGATCACCGGACCGGAGGCAGTTGAACGCCGGGAACCGGGATTCGAGCGAGCCGTCTTTCGCGGGCGAAAAGGTCAGGCCGTGCGCGGCGCCCCAGTCGGATAGCTCCTTGCGGCGCTTGGCGGCCAGCCACAAACTGAAATAGATAGCCGCCGCGATCAGGGCTACGGCGGCAATGATGAGCAGAACGATCATCGTCTTGTTCGCAACCTCCATAAAAATAGCTGAGAAAAGCCGGTCAGCGCAAGTCGGCCTTGGCTCTCCACGGGTCGAACGGCGCTGCGGCGCAGTTCCCTCAAACCCGCCGCATAGACCTCATATCATACTGTTTAAAGCCCCCTGGATAAAGAAAGAAAGCCGAATGAAGGGAACGTTCTTGATTCGAGCCGGCTACTCTTCTCCTTTCAATTGCTCAGGAGTCCGCTCTTGCAGCCAAAGCTTGCAGATATTTTTCCACCCGATTCGGTGCCACTTCCGGAAGGCGGTTTTCAGTTCGTCGATGGTTTTTGCCCGCAAGAGGTCATCCTGGGCTGATCTCAGGTCTTCAAGGGATGCAATCGCCGGCATGACAACCTCCCTTTTTCAATTTTAGCCTGTCGTGAATTCTATATTTCATTTTTTGGGGAGCCTGCTTTTTCGCGCGCTTTGTTTTTCCCCCTGCCCGGGATCATGATGTTTCCCAAAGGGGCAGACATACAGGCACAACCCACATACGGCCATCTCAGCATCTTTTGCCCTCATCGCTTTAAAGTAGCGGTCGCACTTGCCGGCGTCATACCGTTTCTCACGCGGCTCGGAGGCGCGAAAGGCCGACCCCGTGAAAGCTTGGACGGGGCATATCTCCACACACTCACTGCAACTGCCGCAACGTTCTTCCATCGCCGTTCCTGTCGCCGGCAGCGGAGCATCGGAGAGGATCGTAGCCCAACGCACTCGCGGCCCCTCTTCGGGGGTCACTAAAAGGCAGCTTTTGCCGATCCAGCCCAGCCCCGCTAGGTGCGCCGCCAGTTTATGCGAAAACGCCGCACAGATCCGTTCGTCATCGACTCGTTTCGATGCCGGGATAGGCAAAGCGCGATGGCCTTCTCGTTGAAGCCTGCTGCTCATGTGCGAAATGAGAAGGTCAAGCCGCTGGTTGATCACGTCATAGGCGTGATGTCGATAGCTTACGGCCACCGCCCGATCGGCGCGGTTTGGCAGCTGATCCACAATGATGTGGGGCAGCACGATCCCAACGGAAATGGCCCGAGGAAAAGCCGCTATCACCGGACCGCCCTGGGCCAGGATCGCCTCATGGGCCAGGGACAAGTCAGCGACGCCATAAAAGTCCGCTCCCCACGTCTCCGCGATCTTTGTTATCCGGTCATCCCCACCCATCGGCAACTCCCTTTGAGCCAAGCGGATCGAAAGCTACTTCACTCCGCCGCTGCCAAATAGAAAATAGCTCGCGGTCTCGCTGATCTTCACGTCCCATCCTAATCGGCCTAATCTCTTCTCCAGCTCTTCGCGATCGTAGAATATCTTTACGATCCGGTAATCCCGCCCATCATTCAGGAGTCGCTTGACAGTGCCAGTTTTGGCATCGCCCAGCTCATGGTCTCGCGCTGTGGACGTCTGTTCATACTTTGAATCGACAAAGAATACCCGGCCTTTAGGTTTCAAGGCTTGTCGGACCTTTTTCCAATAATCCTCGAAGTATTGCGAAGGAACATGCGACAGCCAAAAGCTGAAGAATACCACATCATAGCCTTCTTCCGGCTGCCAGTTGAATATATTCGTTTGAATGTACTTGACGCGCGGAGACCGCAATCGTTTCTCATTGAGTTCCAGGACTTCTTTGACTGCGTCTAGAGCCGTGATCGATCGAGCGCAGTTGAGCAGTTGTTGGGTCCACAACCCAGTCCCGCAGGCTATTTCCAGGACACTGCCGGTCGGCTTGAACTGATCCAGAGAATGACGAACTTGATCCACCTCGGCGAACCATTTCTTTTTTTCTTCAAGACCGCGATCATAACGTCCCTGGCGAAGAAACCATTCATCATATTCCGAGGCTCGCGCCTTGTAATATTCGATTTGTTGTTTGATCAGCGAATCGATTTCTTCCATAACCGCCTCATTGAACCCCATGAAAGGACGCTAAGCGCCGCGCCTGAACGGCCCATCGAAGCGACGGCAGGCCCGCTGCAAGCCGTTGGACTCATTTACTGCATCCGAAATGAAATAGCAACTATTTTGTCCGATAGCGGCTTGGTTCGTTGAAAAATGTCACGTCCGCATATCCAGCATAGATCCTTCCTGAATGTGTCACTCCTTCAGGAATGTAGTAGCAGTCTCCCTTAATGTATGTTCGTCTTTCGCCGCCAATGGCGAGGTCAATCTTGCCTTCGAGGACTATGCCTATTTGGGCAGAATGGGAATGTTCCGGCAGTTCGACGTCCTCCGCGAACTCCATGAAGATGATTTGGTGATTCTCTGATTGCGAAAGATATGCCTTGACGCCCTTCAAGGGAATGTCGGCTTCAGGTAAGTTGCGAATTGGTTCGGGAAATATCTCTGTCATTGATAGCTCCGAGTCCACTTGATTTTGATAACCGCCGACTGACGGTTGAAGTTTACCTCCGGCAACGAGAACCTTACTAACACTCCGAACTCGCGCATACGATAATTATTTATATACATCAAACCTTCCTTTTAAGGTCTACGAGTAAGGAGACCGCCCATGAAAAAGCCGAATCCCAGGACGGATTCACAATGCGGACACGAGTACATGATTTCTTTTTTTACTACGCCAGATACGTCTTTGTGTACTTCTTCGGTGAATTCAGCAGATTCTCTTTTGGTTTTTTCCAGAGTGATCACGTGTTTGCAGTACGGACATTTTGCCATTTGTTTCTCCTTATCTGTGTAATGCCAGGTCTAACGATTTCAAACCGCCCAATGCAGGCCATATCATTCTCATACGGATCAATGAGCTCTGCCAGCGGCGTTGGATTTGATTTCAATGTTGTCCGATTGGATGAGCGCCACCTTGTTCTGTTTATCAAGGACATAGTGCTGCAGCAGCGTAGCGTTCGCAAATTCCGTGCGATAACGATAATTCCGGCGACCGTCCTCGTCCCAGCGCTCGACAAGGGTCATCGAGATCAAGCCGCCGAATCGTTTGAGATCGGCCTGAAACTCCTTTTGTTTGGGAGAAAACTCCTTCCAAAAATCAGCGGCGTAGTCGTCGGGCCGGATGGTGCCACTCACCGCATCCTGAATGATGGCGCGAAGGTGTTTCGTGACATTGGGTTCCCGGTCGGGAATCGGCTGGAGCTTGGCCAAAGATAAACGCTTCATGCTATTGAGAAGCGGCAAGGGTGCCTGGGTGAGTTGCCGGCCAATTTGCGGGATGTCATAGTAGTGCGCTCCCTTGTTAAGTTCGATAGCGAGGTTGAGTTTCACTTCATCCGACCGCTCGTCGAACCGGAAGAGGAAAATGTCGCCGGACTTCAAGTCGTAGATGTTGGAGTATTTGGTGGCGTATTGACCGTCCCGCGGGAACAAACAAGCCTTCAAGATGGTGACACCGTTGGCCACGGTGGGCTTCTGGAGGCTTCGCCAGCATCTTATCGAGTATTCGACCTCCATAACCGAATCCCCGGCTTACGTTTGAGCTCTCAGCCTGCAGCCGGCCGTCCCGTGCCCCAATAATGACCGAGGCTCCAGTCCGATCAGCGACGAGCATTTTCGCACTGGAGAAGCCAAACTCTCGATACTTTCGATAGAAAGCGACGGCGTCTTCGACAGTGGCGCAGGTTTCGAGCATTCGTTCTCCCGGATTTCCCAAAACACTCTCCATCCCGGGATCCGGCTCCCATTTCTCCATGAATCCCGCCACCCAATCGAAGGCGAGGCCTTCCGTGTTTACTCCACCTTGGGGCTGACCGTCATCAAATCCGACATAAGCACAGCCCCAATGTCCTTCTCCGGCCGGAACAAACCAAATCCGGCTCTTGGGGTTTGACCAATCCTCGTTATTGCAGAAGAGCGCCCGTTTCGCATCGGTGAGCACGAAGATGGTGCAGGCACGAGCCGGCACAGAGATGAAGCAAATAAAAGCCAAGACAAGGCTAAATCCCCTCAGGAGCATTTTCCCAAAAAGGTCAATATGTCGCTTCATAGTTGCGCTTATCCTTTCACTCGTGGCCTAACTAAAAAGTTCAGCGGCGCGGCTTGCCCGTGTCCGCTGGAATGCCCTGTTAGGCGGCGCATCCTTCAACCTCTCGGCCTTCTTGGCAACAACATGGGCGTCTTGGATTTGTACTTCAGATAGGATGCCCCGAAGCGAATCTCCAGTTCTCGTTCTTCATACCCTTTCACAAACACAAGCCAAACTGGTGCAACCAAGATGAACACCCATAGCACGAACAGCGCTGACTGAAATCGGATCCCCAATGCCAATAAAAAAGCCAGAGTTGCCAGTACCATAGGATTACGTGTCCAAGCATACAACCAATCTACCGTCAATTTCCGACTGAGCGCAATCGCAAAGGGCGCACCGAGCCCCTTTATGGCAAGGTTTACCACTGTCAGCAGTGTTGCGGCTCCTGTCAAGAGGACCAATAGCCGGCCGATTTCAACGGGAACGGGAAGCACCCATCCGGACCAATCTTGATGGGTGGTAACCGCTTTGATAATGGCTGCGCCCAGCAGAATCATCAGTGCAAAATGGACTAACGTGGTTATCCTAGCCGCGTTGCTCATTGTTGGCAGTTTGTCGAGCATCTTCCTCCCGAGCCAAACGACCGGATATACTAACAATACTCCCCCTACAATGATGGACAGGTTCACAATATTCGAAAACTGCCGATTGAACACCCACAACCAGAGCAACAAAGGGATCACAAAAAGGGCGGCTCTAAAAAATGCCTCAAGGATATGTTTCATTGCAATAAATGTCTCCTGTTGTCTAATAGCGAAGCCGCCCAACAATGTTCATAGAGATCCGTATGAACGCTTTCACTGCATCCGAGACGCCGAGGTCTTAAAGGTGAATACAAACTTTCATAATATTGCTACTTCATTTTTGCATAACGCCTCGGCGATGAGCCGCGCCGTATTTTGCCGGTCGGCTGCATTGCCTGGTTAGGCGTGACTCATCTCGAATATCTTTACTTCTGCCTCGATCCGTCCGTTGAGCCGGTCCTTCTCAGTCTCGAGATCGAACCGGGCCTGCAAGTTCAGCCAGAAACGCTCGGAGAGCTTGAAGTAGCGGGAGAGGCGAAGAGCAGTGTCGGCGCTGATTGACCTCTTCCCATGGACGATTTCGTTGATCCTTCGCGCTGGGACGCTGATGTCCTTGGCCAGCCTATACTGGCTTATCCCCATTGGAAGGAGAAAATCCTCCATGAGAACCTCACCCGGGTGAATCGGATTGATCTTTTTGTCTCTCATCGGTTCGTCCTCTCAGTGGTAATCCACAATCTCTACGTCAAACGCATCGCTCCCCGACCACCGAAAGCAGATCCGCCATTGGTCGTTGATTCGAATGCTGTGTTGTCCCTGCCTGTCATGCGAAAGTTTCTCCAACCGATTCCCGGGTGGAACCCGCAGGTCGTCGAGCTTTTCCGCAGCATCAAGGATCAACAACTTCCGGAGTGCGACTCTCTGGATGTGCGCGGGAACGCCTGACGACTTCCTTCGAAAGAACAGCTTCTCGGTATCTTTGGACGAGAAGCTGTTTATCATGCCCTAATAGTAACGCGTGACGTTATTGCTGTCAAGCGTTATTATTGCTTCTTCTCTTGCGCCTAACGGTTTGGCTCAACGGCAGCGGCGGGACCGGCGAGACTCCTTCCCATTTTCGCATCACTTCTGAAAACGAGCCGCAGTCGCGAGCTGCGGAGCCGCTGTCCGCTGGAGCCGTTGTTGAGCAACCACATGTACTCAGACTTCATCCACCACGCTCAGTTCAGTAGAGATAAGGAATAAACCGCCATGTCCGCTGACAATATCTTTCCCATTGTTCACCAAACTCTCGATGCATTAACGCCTCTTCATCGCCAATCCGCCAAATGAATAAGCCAATCAGCAGCAGGGGTAAAAGCACTCCCGGCCACGAACGAAACACCAACCCGACCCCCATCGGAAATACGATCAACCCCAGATACATCGGATGCCGGAGCCAACGGTAAGGCCCATTGGTGACCAGTTGATGGCCGGATTGAACCGTCACCTCCCCGCTGTGCTGCTTACCCAATGTCAAGAAAGCCCAGCCTACCCATACTAGCCCCGGAACAAACAACAGCACCCCCCATAACGAAACGCATCCCCTGCTCCTATCATCGCAATATCTCGTCGATCGCCATACGGCGAAATGACAAAAACCGCTAACCAAACCAGTCGCGTCAGTAGAGGAACTATGCTTTGCCGGGATACTCGTTTATTTCTTTCGCCTTCCCGTTTTCCAGGCGTATAGGGAAAGCGAAGGAAATGCAAACCCACGCTTATAGATAGAGCCAAAAGCCCTACGCTTATGCTATACAACACCCGTGCGGGATTAGAGAAAAACCCTTGCCAATCAGTGATTCCCCACCCCAGCAAAGGCACACATCGCGCAAATCCTAACATGAAAAGTGCTAATCCAATTGCAGCGACGTATTTCATGTCACACACTCCATGCAATTTGAGGCGGCCCAACGCTGCGCATAACCCGCGGGCCGCGTGGCGCGCCGGTTGCCGCTATTCGCAATCGTCGTGACACGCGAGACCGTCGGGTTCATGCGCTTGTTAGGCCTCCGGCCTCATCTCTGGGACGTGCCGCTCAATTGTGGTGAGAACTTCGAACCCCATCTGGCGCAAGCTAAGGAGTGCCGGACTCGGACCCATCGGTTCTTCACGGCCACCGAGGTTCACGGTCCAGCCAACCGAATGGCCCCTCGTCAGGTCGGCGTACGTGTCGTCAAGAGTGGGATCGACATGGACACCGCCATCTTGGTTGGCGACAGACAGGACGAGCTTCTTGCGGGAGTACACCCGCTTCTGACGATCCAAGAATACGGGCTGGTTCCACCAGTCCTCGAAGCTCATCCAACTGAGCTTGTGAGGGGGACGGTCAGCCAAGGGAACACGATACCTTACCGCGCTGGCAGTCATCTCGATCCCGATCAGAGAGTGCTGGGTCAGATTCTCAAGCGGATGGATCGATCCCGCGGTTCCGAAGAACTCCACCTTCAGAATCCCGAGTTGCCCGAGAAGCGACGGCGACTTGCTAGTGTCGTGGAGGAGCAGACGGAGTGTCGCGGCGATCCGCTTGGCTTCAGCGAGGAGACCTTCGTCAACGGCCTTGCAGGATGCCCGCAAGAACGCGATCTGCTCCCGGAGGTGGGATAGCAATTCATCCCGTGACTGCTTGATCGCCATGTGTCGATGCCTCTTTCCGGATCCCTAACGCTGCGCATCAGGCGCGGCGAGCCTTGCGAGCCTACGCATGCATGCGCTTGTTCGGCGGTCGGCCTTCGCAAGCAGCGACTCGCACATCACTTCTCGTCAAGCCTGAGGAACCGCACCGCATTGTTGAAGAAGATGTCCCGCTTCTCCTCCTCGGTCAGGAAAGCGGCTGATTCGATCCCTTCCACTGCCATTTCAATGGCCTCAGGCCACACCATCTGGTCTGACCCAAAGAGCAGCCGCTTGCCGAAGCCGGCGCGGACGAGTTCGCGCAGGTAGCTGTGGAATTCTTCCCGGGGGATGATCCAATTGATCGTAGCAAGATCGGCGTAAACCTGTGGGTACACCGACAGGATTGCCTTCGTTTCCTGGAGGTACGGCCACCCGCCGTGCATCAGGTAGATGCGCAACCGTGGATGGCGAATGAGCACTTCCTCAACGAGGATCGGGTTTCCGAGCGTCACACGGAACTTCGGGCAGCACGGGTCGTACGGCGTTCCCGCGGGGCCAAGCCCCGTGTGGATCCCGACTGGGATGTCCATCTCTTCGGCGAGAGCGTAGTAGGGCTCCATGCAAGGGTCGTTCGGCGCCGTGCCTCTGTGTTGCAGGATCAACTCGCCCAGAACATGCACGCGACCCGCTTGCATTTCGGCGCGAAGTCTCGCGAGGTCAGGTAGGGGGCCCGCCTCGTCGACCCACGCGCTGACCATGATCCTGTCCGGAGCGGCCTCACGCCACTGGCCGACCATTTCTGGCGGCCCGCTGACGACGGCCTTCACGATGTTGTAGCGCTCGAGCTCCGCCAAGGACATATCGCGAAGTTCGGCGCTCGTTCTTGCGGCGGACGGTCGCCCGGTGACGGGATTCACTGCGGGTGGTTTTCCGTCGTCCAGCCGGTAAGCATGAAGGTGCATGTCGATGATGGGTGGCCTGAGGCTTTTGATACCCGTCTGGGCCGCTGCGGGATCCAAGCAGAGCGCAACCGCCACAAGAAGGAATACCAGTGTTGTCAACCTTTGCATGAGATCCTCCTTTGAGCCCGCGTATCAGCCGCCGAACGCTCGAGATCAGCTGCAAACGGGCGGTTCCCGAGCCAGCGCCCGTTTGTCGGCTGCATCTCGTTGTTCGCCCGCTCTCCGCTCATGCGTGATGGCTCCGGGTCTCAACCGGCCTTCCGCTTACCGATGTCTTTTGCGCCATTGCGGAAGCCCGAGCCCGACTTCTCAGCAGTTTTCGTGCGGAATCCCGGGTTTGGAGGGTCGCGCCGGCGGTCCTTAACCCGGTCTTCTACACCATTGCAGCTGGAGGGCCTACTCTTTGTATTGCCAAGCACCGACGAAGGTGGCCGCGACGATGATGACAAAATAGGAGCAAACGTCGATTGCGAGGAGCCGTGCTGAGAACAATCCCAATCCCATCGAGCCGAACACCAATTCTGGGAGCAAAGCGCCCACAAACCAAAATGCAACGCCAGCGCATATCGCAGTTTTCGGGCCCGCCCCGTAACGAGGACGGATCGCTGCATATAGCCAGACGGCCGAGATCCCCACCGCAAAGAACATGACAATCCAAAAGATTGCGAAGCCGGTCGTTACTTGGAGCGGTCGGCCGAGCGCCTCCATCGCGGGCTTCCATTGTTTGCTGCCGAAGAGGACCCAGCTGACAGATTTTAATAATATAGCGACCAGCCCGGCCAGCAGTCCCCCGAGAAACACACGTCCATAATTGATTTTCCCCATGCTTACCTCCTGCGCCACTTCTGGCGCTTCTCGTCTCATCTTACTGGTGATAGGAATCCCCTCTTTGTGCTCGGCAGCATATGCCGCATTCTCGGCCCGTCTACCCCCTTCTCCTACGTCGAGGAGTTGTCCCGACCGCCATTGAAAGTCAACGGTGATCTCCGATCATTGTACTACGGGTACCGGCCGGTTTGCTGCGAAAACCCACTCTAGCGTGTTGCACGAGGTGTCGCCCGCACCGATGTTGGCCGTGGTCATCGCTGGCAAGTCGTGCTGCGATGTGCCAACCCTCCCTCTCAATCCCATCCGAGCGGCGAACGTCCGGCGTTCACCCGCGCCGGCACATAGCGGCGCGTGCCGGCGTCGGGTGCAACGCGTTGTTAGACGGCAGGCGTATCAAGTCACCAGAGCCAAGCGTTCTGCATGACGCCGTACAAACCATTCGGCTAGCAACGGCCGGTATTCGCTTTGGACTTCCGCCGGGAGAAGGAAAAAGTCGCCGACGACCGTCCCCAGACAACGATGAGAACCGCAGTGACAAGGCCAGGCACTCCCCCCGGAGTTGTTCACGTTGTAGTCGATGGTGATCTCTTCACCCGCCTCAACAGTCCGGCGAGCGATCACGTAGCAGGCCTCTGCCTCGTAGCGGACATACGCATTCGGATCACACGAATGGTTGAAGTGCCGACTCGGGAATCCGATGAGAACGACCTTCCCGTCTGGATAGTCGCAATGGTCGAACCGCTCGCCGAGCTCTTCACGCAGTGGCGCATCGGCGGTGATTTCTCGGACGACATTGATCCGATGGATACACTCGCGCTCTTGAAAGCGACGACCCGCGAACAGCCCCAGGCCTTCGATGGCGGATGCCTTGACGATGACAGCGTCTGGGTGGCTCATTGTCGAGTGTCTTCGTTCGTGTTCGTGCCGTCTAACAATGTTTAGGTCCATTCATGTTTTCTTGGGAAAAAGGAACACTGCTGTAATGACCAGCGCCGCGGCGAGGAGATCGGTGGCGGAGCAGAGGAAAAGGCGGATGGGCACGGTTTGCATTGCGGCGCCGTGGGTCTGGAACGCGAAGGCCGCGTCGGTGAGCGCAAAGGCGAGCAGGAGCGCGAGCGCCGCCAGAAGGCCGAGAACGGTGGTCGAGAGACGACTACGGCCGGTAGCCCGAAGGGCGATGAACACGAGCACCGTTGCGGCGAGGAGGTGGAAGGCAACGTTACCCCAAAACGCGGCAACGGCCCTCTGTGGCGTGGCAGAGGGGAAGATATCGGCCTTGACCGGAGGAATCACGCCTGCGGCTACCACGAGGGCCCCCACGACAAACAGAGCGGCACTGGCCAGGAGCATACTGCGGCAGAACTTGAGACTTACTATCATCGTTACCTCCCAATGGACCTAACAATGATGCGCCCAGCCAAGAATCGCTGTCAAGCACACACAAGGACGCCCCGCAGGCGGGCGGCCGGCCGAACCCCGTTTTCAAGAACTCCAAAACACGCGCGACGTAGACATGCTCCAGCCGAACCTTGACATGATCCGAAGATCAGGGACACAAAATCGTGTTTCCCAACGTGTTGCGCATGAGCAGACGCCAATGCGCTTCGGGACGATTCTACCTATTGGCGTTCTGCTCGATGCGCTTGTTAGGCAGGCAATTCCAGCCAATCTCACTCTGCCTCTGAGTCGCCGTCGACGTAGAGGAAGCGATCCAGTGTCCTGAGGCCCACCTCGAACGTTCTCAGCTAATGCCTCGGGCGGGAAACGCTACTGGCCGAAGATGCTTCGGAAGGTGTCGGTATTGCCAATCACGTTCCTTGGTGGTGGCAGCGGCGGCGTCGGCGGGAACAGCGGCGTAGGTGGCGGCGGTGACAGCGTAAGCGGCAGCGTGACCGGCGTGACCGGCAACGTGGGCGGTTGCGGCGGCGTGACCGCCGGCACGGGCGGCGGCACGGGCCGCAGCTTGATCGGCGTCGCGGGCGGCGGCGTGAGCGGCAAATGCGGCGGCGCGCGCCCCGCTCAACGCTATCTCACCACGCACCCAGGCACGCCCTGCTTCGACAGCTTTCCGAGGTCGGTCGTCTTTTGGATGCTTCTCCTCGAAGTATGGAAGTACATGCTCGGCGCAGTCAGTGGCCCAGAGCACCAATGACCCGTGGTCCCCCTTGTCGAGCCTCATTTCTCTTCCTCTTTCTGCTTCAGCTGCCCTCCCGCCGCACCAGCTCATCAAGGACCTGGTCCGGGCGTGCGATGGACGCGCGCTCCCGAGCGGCGTGGGCACGGTCGTCAGTCACGGCTTCCACCGTGCCAGAGCGTTGCGCTCAGGCACCTGATGCCGCACCCAACGGTGCCGATTAGGTCAATGCCTCTCGTAAGGGGGGGTTGTGTTGGGTTGCCGCCTTCACGCCACTAGTTTCGGCGAGGCCGCTGTCCCACTCACCGCCGACCCGCGTGTTGTATCGGCACAGGAAGCAGCGCTTGGCTTGCTCAATCTTCATCGAGCCCCCCTTTCTGCCTAACAGAAAGCTAAGGGGCGCGGCGTTCTTTTCCCGCGTCCCTCTTCAGCGAGTTGTTAGCTGGTTCCATTAAAAGCCCCATCCTCTGCCGTAAAATCAATGGTCTATTGTTTGACGAACTCCACCCTACGGTTCTTCGCCTTGCCACCATCCGTGTCATTTGAGGCTACCGGCGAGTATGGACCGACTCCAGCAGACTTCAGGCGTGAAGCTGCTACGCCTCGCGCGCTGATAGCCTTGACCACGGAAGCGGCGCGGTCAGAGGAGAGTTTGAGGTTTGATTCGAGGTTGCCGACGTTGTCCGTATGACCGACGACGTAGACCTTGAGTGTGGGAGAGCCGTTGAACAGCTTCACCATCTCGACCAGGGCCGACTCCGACTCAGGCTTGATTGTGGCCGAAGCTGTGTCGAAATAGATGCCATGGACTATTGTCTTGCCTGTTTCGGCGAGGTCATTCCGCATCGCCTTGGCGTCTGCGACGACCTCCTGCTGCATCGTCTGCGACTCAACGATCGTCAGATTGTAATTCATGCCGTCGTTGAACGCTTCCACATAGACCCCGATCAAGGTGCCTTCTTTTCTGATCTCGGCTGCCATCCGCCTTTCATCGCCGCCGAGTATCTTTCCGCCGGCCACATTGATCGCCGTTTCGTAGTTTCGCACGATCTGCAGCATACTGATGGGCCGGCCACCTTCCTCCCGCGAATATCCGTAGGAGTATACTTTCCCTTCCCAGTGAACATCCTTGCCCCCAATCACCGTCGGATCGAATGCGGCAAACTCAGATACATTATATTGGCTGATGTAGTAGCCGGGCATGCGGGTTATTAATGGGTGATCCTTACTTCCTTGTATATCTGTTTGGGTGAGAGCAATCCCCACAGTTAAAAATGAAATAAATAGAATGCTTGGTAAGATGTAGCCGATTCTTTTCATCATTTTTCACCTCCTTATGGTACTTCGTAATTTATTGCAGCTAACAATAAGTAAATATCCCCGCGGCAAGCCGCGGGGATATTTACTTTCCTTTTTACAGGACGGGCATTTCTTTTTCGCGGCCATGGTTACCTCCTAACCAAACTCTTAACAATTTGTGAATAGATTGATTGCGTGGACTGCTCACAACGAGCGGCCCAACCCCCAGCATCAGCTGCGGCACGCAGCGCCGTCAGTGGCATGCTGTTGTTAGGCGCCCTCGCGGCGGGCGTCGCAATGAAAGTAAGAACGTCCATTGTCTTTCCCTCCAATGACTGCCTAACGGCGGCAGTGAAAATCGCCGCGATTCGCAGAGCAGTGTTCCATCGCATTGTCAGCCCGGTTTGTGTTCATGCCGGTGGTGCGACGGCCTGTGGCTGATACAGGTATTTCTGGAAGCCCGCGAAAACCTTGCCGATCTCCTCGGGCCTTCCGAGATCAGCCACGGCGTCAGCGATGGAGTCGTGATACTTGAGCCGCAATAGGGGCGTGAGCTTCTCCTGGTCAAGCTCCCCTACGCCGACCGACACGTAATGGGACAGCACAAAATCGAGAAATGCCTGCTGTTTGGCGCCGAATCGGTTGTGGATTAAAACCTTGGCATTGGCGGCACGAACCTCGCGAGTGACCGGCGGGAGGGCATAAGCCACGTGCGCCAGCACATCGAAGATGTCGCTCTTCTCGGCGTCGATGATCTTCTGCATCTCGGCCAATTGCTCTCCGCCAAAGCCTTTCTCCGCGAGCCCCTGCAAGAGCTTTTTCCGCGTATCGGGCGCACTCCAGATAGCGCGTAGTTCGGCCTCGTCCTTGAAAAACTCGGGCAGTTTGCCGAAGAGCAGTTCCATGAACTGCAGAGCTGACATCGGGGTCCCGTCGGGATGCCAGAAGGTCGTGGCCATCATGTGCTGGATGGTACGCTCTTTCCCGTCCGCGAGCCTTACCTTAATCTTCACGCGCTTTTCAAACGGCTCTCGCCGCTCTTTCACCTCGCCAGGTTTCCCTTCCGGCCGCAGCTCATGCTGCTTCTCCTTCGGCTCCGGCTCCGGTTCGAGTGGTTCCCCGTCCCACTCCGGATCGTTGAAATGATGATGCGCCTGCACGAAGTCGTAGATCGTGAAGTAATCCTTGCCGTCATAAAGCCGCGTGCCGCGCCCGATGATCTGCTTGAATTCGATCATGGTATTGATTGGGCGCATCAAAACGATATTTCGTACATTTCGCGCGTCCACGCCGGTGGCCAGCTTTTGCGACGTCGTCAGGATCGTCGGGATCGTCTTCTCGTTGTCCTGAAAGTCGCGCAAATGCTGATCGCCGAGCTCGCCGTCGTTGGCCGTAACCCGCTGGCAGTAGTTCGGGTCTTTGCTGGTTTTCATCTGGTTGACGAGGTCGCGCACGGCCAGCGCATGATCCTGCCTGGCGCAGAACACCAGCGTCTTCTCGTTCTGGTTGATTTGATCCATAAATATCTTGACGCGGTGGGTTTCTCGTTCCTTGATCTCGATGATCTTGTTGAAGTCGGTTTCCGTGTAGAGTTTTCCGGTTTCGATTTCGCCCTCGATCACCATGTCGTCGGACGTATAGACATACTCGTCAAGCGTCGTGGATATTTGCTTCACCTTGAATGGCGTAAGGAATCCGTCGTTGATGCCTTCCCTGAGCGAATAGATGTAAACAGGGTCGCCGAAGTAGGCGTAAGTATCCACGTTGTCCTTGCGCTTGGGCGTTGCGGTGAGGCCGAGCTGAACCGCCGGGGCGAAATATTCGAGGATGCCGCGCCAGTTGCTTTCGTCGTTCGCACCGCCGCGATGGCATTCGTCGATGACGATGAAGTCGAAAAAATCGGGCGGATATTCGCCAAAATAGGGCGACGGCTTGTCGTCCTTCGGCGGGCCGCTCATGAAGGTCTGGAAGATGGTGAAGAACAGACTGCCGTTCTTCGGCACTCTGCCCTTCTTGCGGATATCTTCCGGCGCGATCCGCACCATCGCGTCTTCGGGGAAGGCCGAAAAGACGTTGTAGGCCTGGTTGGCGAGGATGTTGCGGTCGGCGAGGAACAGGATGCGCGGTCGGCGCAAGGGCTCGCGGCTTAGATTCCATCGGCTGTGGAACAGTTTCCAGGCGATCTGAAACGCGATGAAAGTCTTGCCGGTGCCGGTGGCGAGGGTGAGCAGGATGCGTTTCCGGTCTTCCGCAATGGCCTCCATCACCCGGTCGACCGCGATGTCCTGATAATAGCGGCTTGGGTGTGACCCACCCTTGTCCTCGAACGGCACGGCGGCAAAACGGTCGCGCCATGCGTTCTGCTCTGCGAAGGTCAAATTCCAGAGCTCTTCCGGCTTGGGGTAACGCGGCTTCTCACCTTCCTTGCCGGTCTCCATGTCGATGCCATAGATGCCCCGACCGTTGGTGGCATAAGTAAAGCGGACGGCCATTTTCCCCGCATAATTCTTTGCCTGCCCAACGCCCTCGGTCAGCTCTTCGTCCCATGCCTTAGCTTCGATCACGGCCAGTTTGCGGTTACGATAGACTAGAACGTAATCGGCGGTTAAGGCTTTGCCGCGCCAGCCGCTGCCTTCGATACGGCCCGGCGAAATAGAATATTCGCGCAGAATTTTACTGCCCTCGACGACGCCCCAGCCTGCCGCCTTCAGCGCGGGATCAACGTGTTCGGCCCTGGTTTCGGCTTCGTTCATGGCAAATTATGTGTCAAGTATAAGTCAAGTTATGTGTCAAGTCCTCTCAAAGTTGTCCGTTAAAAGCCTGATGCAACAACGATTTTTTTAACTCCTCAAGCGCGGCGAGCTTGCGCTCGTAGATGGTGGCGAGGCGCTGGGTTTCGGCAAGCATAGCGTCCAGTTTTGCAGCGATGGATTTCTGCTCCTTAAGGGTTGCGGGATATCCGATATAGAAATCTTGAATCTGCGCCTTGGTTATCGCCTGTCGCGTTGAACCGCCTTCTGCGCCCGTCTGAAGCAATTGATCTTTGTAGGGTTTTGAAATGAGAAGATAGTGCAGGAAGTCTGCGTCTAACTTGTCGGCAATCGGTCTGATGATCGACACATGCTGATTCACCCTAGCGGGGAGGACATCTTCTGGAGCGATGCAACACCGCGCGACGGAAGCACCCGTGATGTTCAGCAAAACGTCGCATCGCTGCACTTCGACATTTGACAACTCATCGGCTTGAGCATCATCGAGGAAGGCAAGCTTGGGATACCTGAAACCCAAATCATGGACGTTCAGACTGCGGATCAACGAAATCCCTTCCGGCTTGTAGGATTCTTCTCCACCGCGCGGAGTCGCCCCGCTCCCAATTTTTTTTGTGAGCGACTTCAGCTTGTTCTGAACCCATCCGTCACCGTGCTGGGTGAAGATGGATTGGAGGTGGCTTTCGAAGAGGGCGCGGGCGTTTTGGAGGTTCTTTTCGGCGTTCGCTTTGGCGGTGCCGATGCTCTTAAACGCTTCGTCGAGGATGCCGACAATCCGCTGCTGTTCGGGGAGTGGGGGGAGTAGAATGGGATAGTTCTCAATAAACTCCTTTGAGACTCTTTGTTGACCGACGGCCCCGCCCATCCGTTCTGCCCCCTCGTTCCTGAAATCCGGGCGTGACAAATAGTAATATAGGTATTCCTTGTCCAAGCTCGTGCATGGCCGAAAGACCATGAACTCGCTCGATCCAAACCCAATTCCATTGCTCAAGCCTGCTGCGATCCCGAGCTTTCCATTCTCAAAGCATGGGGTGATCTTTGCGAGGAGAACGTCGCCATCGGCAAAGTATGTGTAGCTGCCGACTACAGACGAGAGTGGTTTCACTTGTGTTGGATTCAGGAACTTTCGGTCGATTCCCAAATCTTCCATTGGGGCGAAGGACACTAAAGTATCCGCGGTGACGCGTTCACGCGCCTCGGACTTTGGAGGCTTGATTTGGCATACATCCGCCAAAGTCTTTAATTGCCAGCCCTTCTTCATAGCAACGCTTTGATTTTCGCCAGCACCTTCGCGCTCTCGGCATCCAGCGCGGCGATTTCGTCCATGATTGCTTTCGAGCTGCGGTGGGTCACTTCCTCGTTGCCGTTGGGATTCTTCACGGAGAGGTCAAAGGTCTCCTTATCAATATTATGCGCATCCACGCTCCAAGACTTGGGCGAGTCGGCGAAAGTCTTTTGCATTTTCACAAACTCGGCGAGGTCGTCGTCGTTGAGCGGATTGGTCTTTCCGAGGTTGCGGCCGGGGTCGAGCTGGTAGAACCAGGTCTTCCGCGTAGGCGCACCTTTTTCGAAGAAAAGCACCACGGTCTTTACGCCCGCCCCCTGGAAAGTGCCGCCGGGGCAGTCGAGCACGCTATAGAGATTGCAGCTTTCGAGCAGAAGCTTACGCAGGCTTATCGAGGCGTTATCGTTATTAGATAGGAAAGTGTTCTTGATGACCACGCCGCCGCGTCCGCCGGCCTTGAGCATCTTGATGAAATGCTGGAGAAAAAGGAAAGCCGTTTCCCCGGTGCGGATGGGGAAGTTCTGCTGGACTTCTTTGCGCTCTTTGCCGCCGAAGGGCGGGTTGGCCAGCACCACGTCGTAGCGGTCTTTATCCTGAATATCGGCGAGGTTTTCGGTGAGCGTGTTTGTATGCACGATGTTCGGCGCATCGATGCCGTGCAGGATCATGTTCATGATCGCGATGACATAGGCGAGGGACTTCTTTTCCTTGCCGTAAAAGGTGCGGGTTTGGAGTGTGGTGTTTTCTTTGGTGGTGAGGTTACGCTTCGCCTTCATATACTCAAACGACTCGCACAGGAAGCCCGCCGAGCCGCATGCGCCGTCGTAGATGCGCTCGCCGATACGGGGCTGAACTACCTGCACGATGGCGCGGATTAGCGGGCGCGGAGTGTAATACTCGCCGCCGTTGCGCCCGGCGTTGCCCATGTTCTTGATCTTGGCCTCATAGAGGTGCGAAAGCTCGTGCTTCTCGGTCTGGGAGCGGAAGCGGAGTTCATCAATGTAATCGATGATTTCGCGCAGGTTGTAGCCACTTTGGATCTTGTTTTTGATTTCCCCAAAAATCTCCCCGATCTTGTATTCGATCGTATTCGGCCCGCTGGCTTTCTGTTTGAACCCGTGAAGATAAGGAAAGAGCTTGAGATTGACGAAGTCGCGAAGGTCGTCGCCGGTCAGGGCCTTATTGTGGTCGAGCTTGCCGTCCTTGCCTTTGGGCGCGGCCCAGGTTTCCCAGCGGTAGGGTTTGTCGAGGATATAGTTGTATTTCTTACTGTCCAGCGCAGCCTCGTCGGCACGATCCTGCTCCAGCCCGTCGAGGTACTTCAGGAAAAGGAGCCAGGACGTCTGTTCAGTGTAGTCAAGCTCGGTGGTACATCCCGCCTCTTTCCGGAGAACGTCGTCGATGTTTTTGAAAGCTTGTTCAAACATTGGTTCCTTGAACTCGTTCCCTGCATCCGAGACACAGCAGTCTTAAAAGAATGAAGCCAAGAATGATAATATTCTGCCGGGGTTAAGTAATCAAGAGCATGTGGGCACGCCACGGCCGAGCTTCCGCCCAGACCCCGTTATTAGGGGCTCCAAAACAGGCGCGACACAGACATGCTCCAGCCGAACCTTGAAATGATCCGAAGATCAGGAACACGGTAAAGTGTTTCACAACGGTATGGCTCAGCGGCAGCGGCGGGATTCCTTCCAATTTTCGCATCACTTATGGAAACGCGCTGCGGATTCGAGCGGCAGAGCCGCTGTCCGCTATAGCCGGTTTTAGGCAGTATTTCTCCCTGAGGCTTTTTGAACCATTCGATTAACAGCGTCAATACAAAGGCCAAAGAGGTCCTGTACTTCCTGGATGTCGTAGATTTTTTCGGGATGTTGGGTTGGGTTACGAAAGGATAGACGAATATTGTCGAGATTTTGCAGTAGCTCGTCTGGCGGTCTATCCCGACGCTTTCTGAGAGAGTCAGTCATCTGGCCCCAGAGCAAAGGAGCGACCCTATTACGCTTGACCACTTCACAATAGAACTTGCGTAGTACATCTTCTGTACCCCGCAGCAGGTGAAATGCTGCGGCTGTAGAACGCCCGAATGCGATGCAAAGCCCTGCTTCCGCAAAATCGTGCCTTGCGACTGGAGGCAGAGAGTTGAATACTTCGGGAGCGAATAGGGCTTGTGGGTTGCCAATGAGTTTACGAACATCGAGGCGTTTATCTGTCACAATGTAGGCAAGATTACCAGATCCCTCCGCAGAAAGAGTGCGTTGAAGGTCGCTCATTAATTTATGAAGTGTTTGTGCTTGTTGCTGAGTAAGAGTTGATTCGACGGGTAAGGCTTTGAGATCCAATTGGAGCTTCTGAAGATCGTACGCCGCCCGAAGCGTCACTTGTAGCTCAAATCGGGCAAGCTCCTTCAATACCCTGCTAATGTTGTCGAGGATGAGGCTTTCGCCGTGAATCTGGATTCCCGGCTGCGCGTCTTGAAGATACCGCCAGGAAAGTCCAAACCAAATGTAACTTGTAATGGGTTCACTTCTCATGCGATGATCTCACTATATACTGCCTAATAATGATTATAAAGTCTGTATAATTCTGGAAATATAGACTGTCCCTTTCCGCATAAGAAGTCTCTCCCTTTCCTTATCTTTCCGTCCATCGCCTTTCATTTCAACTGCTTACCTCCATCTTTCACCACAGAGCTTCCAGGTTTATACAGCCTGCATAAACCGACCTACAACCCATCGAAGGGGCCCCGCACACCGCGGCCTCCCTTATTCAAGACGTGGGCATAAATCATGGTCGTACTATAGAAGGTGCGGAGCGCTTCGCGAAGTCAATCGAGCAACTTCGGGGGCCGGGCTGAATATGCAGCTTTTTGTTCCGCGACGAAGACTCCTTCCTGTCTTGTCTGCAAATATCTCCCCTCAACGCAAATGGAGATTATCACTCTGATTGTAAAGATGTCAAGATTTTGAACTCGTTCACTACATCCAGACGCCGAGGTCTTATGAGATTGAAGCCAAGTGCGATAATATTCGGCCGGGGTCAAGTAATCAAGAGCTTGGTGGGACCTTGAAGTCTTCTCGACGTTCATCGGGCTTCGTTTTCGAACTCAACGGCTTGCTCAATATAGTAGCGGAGCGCAGTGTCGTTGATATCTGCGACGCTCTTAATCTTTATGTGTTTTGATACTTTCCCGACACCTTAAACAGGCGCTCATACGCCTCGTTCACGCCACCGTGGTCAAGACCGGCGCCTCCTGACTCCGCAGAGGTTAGTGCCTAACACTGGGGTAAAGCTGCGAGGCTCCGATAGGCTCATGCTTCGTCAGCTTCATCCGGTTGTTGGGCCTCCCCTCAAGGCGTACCGGCCGTCAGCGACTGTTCTAGAGACCGGACGTGCGCGATAAAGTCGCGAACGAGGCGATCGATGTTGAGGACGATAATTTCTTGGCCTGTCTCTTTTAGGGTCCGAGTGTCCGCGTATGCGCCCGACATGCTTGAGGCGCGCCCGATAGCGAAGCCCGGCTTAAGATTAAACTCGTGGACCGCGGCGCACCGGTACTTACTGTAAAAGACTTCCGCTCCTAACGCCTTGCAGAGGTCAGGGAAGTGAGTCTTCAGATAGGCGAGGTAGGCTGCCTTCGTGTTATGTGGAGCGCCTGAGGCAAGACCATCAATAAAGGTGGAAACGAGGTTGAGGAGTGGCATGAATAGCGTGCCCCGAGCTTTGACCGCTTCGACAACTTCGCGCATCATCTGGTAGCGAAAGGCCGGGTCATCGCTGCTCTGGATTTCGTGGGCCGACATCTCGCGCTTCATCTGCATTCTCTCCTCATGTCAGCCCAGCAATATTTATATGAAACCATAGAACTACCCGAATACCACTTCATGTTCAACCTCTACCAGCAAGATGATGTTATAATTATAAAACCCTACTTGACCTCCAACCTCACGCTCTCCGAATGGCTGTTGAACTCGGGGGCGTACATGCATTCGATCTGGGCCATGCCGTTCTGGTAGGCGCCGCGGAGCTGGACCTTGAGCTGATACTCGAAAACATACGTCCCCTTGGGCAGATAATCGATGAAGAAGTGCGTGGCCGCGTCCTTCGTCGCCTCGTAGTAGATGAGCCCTCCCTGGTACTTGTACTCCGACAGGACGTTCGTCGGCTCGAGGCCGCTTCCGCGAAAGTCCTTCATGTGGACGTATTCCATGTCCCGGTCCGTGCGCAGCTCGATGCGGATGACGAGCGTATCACCGACGGCCAGCGTTCCGTGCACGGGCTCGATGACCGGCCCCTTCTTGGTCAGCCTCTGGACAAACACGCTTTTCTTGAGCTTCAACGGGCCCTGGACGTGCTCCGTGACCTTGGATATATCCTCCAGATACTGCCAATGGAGGCCGCCCCAGGCGATGCCCTTATCTTCCTTGGTCACCACGATGTTTCCCATGTCCGGGATGATGGCCGACGGTGCAAAGCGCTTCTCATAGAAGCCCGTGCCCGCCTCGACCTTTTCCGGCTCGACGGCTTTGCCCGCCAGGCTGACCTTGACGATCTCGTCCGAGGCCAGGAGGTCCGTCCCCTTGAGGATGAGGCCGTAGACCGCGTCCGAGGTGGCCTTGGTCGTCTTCCAGTCCTGGGTCTGTTTTTGCTTGAGGAGCCAGACCTTGCATTCTTCCACGGCCTTCTCGTCCTTCATCACCTCGTCGAAAGCCTCGATCATCACCGCCTGAGTCTCGATGGGAGCCCGGTACCACCACCAGCTCAGCTCGAGCTCGCTCCAGAAGCGGCCCAGTTCTTCGTCCGTCTGGCTTCGCTCCTTCATGGAGCGCATGATCTTCTGGGCGGTCAGCTTGTCGCCCATCCGGTTCAGGGCCAGGGCCAGATGCGCCTGGCTCTGGCGGCAGTCAAGCTGCAGCCAGTATTGGGCCGCCTGTTTGAGGAAATAGTCCACGGCCCACCGGCTCGAGGACGGGATGGGCCTTTCCTCCAAGAAAAAGCTCCGGCCATAAAGGTAGAGGGCTATGGTCGAGCTCAGGTGATTCAGGTTCGGCTTGCCATTTTTCAAGATCTCCTGGTAGATACCGTTGATCCAGCCGTCAAGCCTTCCGAGCGCCTTAAGGGCCATGTCCTGCGGCACGGTTCCTACCCCCAGATGTTTCAGCCGGCCGAAGCCGGTGACGATGTAGAGGGTGATGTATTCATTCCCGCGTCCGCCCGGGAACCACGGCCAACTGCCGTCCGATAGCTGCATGTTCTCGAGCTTGGACAGGGCGTTCTTGAGCTCCTGGCTCATCCGGTTCTCGTCGAACAGAAGCCCGACATTACGCTTGGCCTGGGTCTCGGCTTTGGCGTCAAGAACCCAAGGCGATTCCTGGAGCAGGACGCTCTTAAGGTCCTGGTTCTTCTCGAGGTTCGATTGGAGGGCTTCGGTCCCCTTCCATTGGTCGAAGACCCGCCGGATCTTGGGGCTCGAACCCGCAATCTTCTGGGCCAGGGCGTTGGCGTAGAGCCGATTGAAGACCTGCTCGGAACACTCATAGGGGAATTCCATGAGGAAGGGCAAAGCCTGGATCGCATACCAGGCGGGGTTCGAGGCCATCTGAACCGTGAGGCCCAGGTTTTCGAGGGACGTCGAGCCGCCCGACTTGAGGAGCTTCTCAAAGCTGAATTTCTTCTCCCCCTTGTCGCTGATCCAGAGCGGGATCGCTTCCTGGACGAAGATGCGGCGGCTCAGGACGGGCAGAACGCCCTCTTCCCCGTCCGAGAACTTGTCCGTCGCGGCCACGGCCTTGAAGCCCACGATCTGGAGCTTATCCGCCACGCTTACCGGCCAGGAGAACGACCGTGACTGTTTGGCCGGGACCGTGAAGGAGATTTTCGGCCTGGCGTTGGCCAGGGCGGCGTCAAGGGACTCTTCCGTTCGCGGGTCGAAGAAGGTCAACTGGACTGCGCCCGACGCCTCCTTCTCGGACATGTTCGTCACCTTAACCGTGAACTCAAGCTCGTCCCCTTCCCTCATGAAGCGAGGCGGGTTGGGCTGGACCATGAGGTCCTTCTGGGTCACGGCCTTGTCCTCGATCGATCCGCTCTCGAGGTCCTTGGTGTGGGCGAACCCGAGAAACCGCCATTCGGTCAAGGCCTCGGGCACCTTGAATTCAAGGGTCACGACGCCGTCCTTATCGGTCAGGAGATGAGGGAAGAAGAAAGCCGTCTCGTTCAGGTTCTTGCGGGCCTGGACCTTCGACAGGTCGGGCTCAGGAGGCTTTTTCCCTTCCTTGCTCACCCCGCCCAGCACCCCCCCGACAACACCGCCTTCAACCTCGTTCACCCCTATAGCGGTTTTTTTAGCGTCAACTTGGGGCGCCGCCGCGGTTACGGTGATCTCCTCGCGTATCGCCCCCGGCGAAGGGGGCGGCATTGCCTCAGCCTCCCCGCGCTTGGCCGCGTACTTGACCATCCCCGGATACCGGTAACCGTAGGCATCCTCGATGATATCCGGCGGGAAGTGAACATAGAGGGGCGTCGTGGAACTCAGATAAGGATTCAGGTTATCAAGAAATGTTCGCAGGTCGAGACTGCTGTTGCCGAAACTCGAACGGACGGATGTCCGATCCGTACGGAATATTCCCGAGAAGCTCTCAAAGCCGTGGCCGTAGAATTGGTCGAGGGAAGCGTCGTAGAGGGATGCGACCATTTCGGCGGCCCGCACGGCCGCGTCGGGCCCGGCGATCTTGAGCGACCAGGTCTCCTCCTGTCCGGGCCTGAGCTTCGAGCGGAAGGTCTGCCACTTGATGTTGAGCGCCTTGTTCGTCCAGGGGACGATGACGCGCGTTTCGTCGCGGTAGAGACGATCCTCCTTGACCATGCTCAGGATGACCGTGAAGCCTCCCCGGAGCTTCTCCTCTACGGGAATCCGGAGCGATCCCTGTGTTTCGCCGGCCTGGGTCCAATAGCCTTCAAGCCGCCGGTTGTTCTGGTAAATCTCGACAAGAGTCGGGCTTTGGTCATAACCCGTTCCCCACAGGGCCTCGTAGGCTTGCCCGACTTCGACCCGAGCGCTCCGCGAAGCGGAATAGAACGGGATCTTGACCCCGAATTCTTTGGCCGACGGGTCAAGGACCATGAAGAAAAGAACGGTCTCGACGGAGTTGCTATACTTGTCTTTGGTTTTCAGTTTTGCTTTATAGACGCCCCTATCAAGCTCGAAGGCGAGGCGGCAACGGACGTCTTCCTTGGCGCTCGTCTCGAATTCCTTTTTGGCGACCCGAGGTCCCTCCGGCCACTTTCGCCAATCCGGGGTCTCCTTGAATCCGCGGGGCTCGGGGCCGCTCGCGGCTTCCATCTCACGAATGGATACTTCGCCGATGAGGTCCGCGGGCACGGGCTTCTCGGGTCCGGCGAGACGAAGGATCTCGACCTCACCCCGAGCTGCCACTTTCTTATCATTGAGCGTCGTGGTCGTGACCTCGATCGAAACCGGCTTGCCCGTTTCCTCCCACTCCGCACAGCTCAAGCTCGCCTCGAGCGACGTATATCCGAGGCGGACCGAGCCCCTGGCACTCCGAGTCTCGCCCGCGCTGTCCGTGACGTCGGCCGAGATGGAGTAGGTGAACGTGGGACCCGAGGCAGCTGGAACCGAAAGGTCGGGCTTGGCCTGGAAGACGATGCTGAACTTCCCCGCCTCGTCCGTCCTGAGCGCCCCGTGGGCGATCTCCCGGCTCTCGCCGGACGCGCGGCCGTACCAATAGCCCCACCACCACGGATAGCGGACCTCTCGCAAGATTCGGTACTTGACCTGCGCTCCGTCCACGGGCGCGCCCGTATAAGCCATGGCCTCGCCGGGAATGGACACCGTGTCGTTCAACCGGAATTCCTGTTCCGGAACGTCGAGCTTCACCTGGAACTTCGGACGCTTATATTCCTCGACCCGGACCGTGCACTCTCCCTCCGGGTTCTCGGTCGAGATCGTCATCTGGCCCGTTAGGCGATCCGTGGGAGCGTTGAACGTCCCGCTCAGGGAGCCGAAATCATTGGTCACGAGGTCGAGTCTCGCAACTTCCTGGTCGTTCGCGTCGTGGAGAACGACGCGGACCCGCTGTTTGGGCAGAATCTTGTAGTTGTTCTGCTCACGATCGACGCTCAGGCAGATCCCTTTGAAGAAGATTATCTGGCCGGGACGGTAGAGCGAACGATCGGTGAAGAACAGGGTCCGGGACTCGGGCTCTTCCCGGCGGGGGTAGGATCGGGGGACATTCGTCTGCCCGACCTCCGCGCCCTCGGCATTCCGAACGTAGAGAAGGCTGTTATAGGAGACATCGACCGGGCCGAAATCGAACGCGCCTTGGGCATCGGTAGTCGCCGATTGAAGCTTGGACAGGAGGTGCTTATCGTAATCCCACCGGTAGAGGGCCGCCTCCGCTCCGGGAACCGGCCGGCCCGGGCCGTTGAGCACGGCATACCCGCCGACCTTGCCTTCGATTCCGGAAGTGATGAGTCCGAGCTCGCTGACCCAGATCGAGGACGCCTGGATCCTGTTCTTATCGCCCCAGGAGAAACTCTTGTCAAAGCTGGCCAGGATCCGATAGAACCCGGGGGCGAGAGCGGGCACATTAACCAGGGCCTTTCGTGTCTTATAGTCGGCCGTGGCCGCCAGGACCGCGGACCATTGGGCGACGGGCTTGCGGACGATGAGCTGGCGGACGTCGTCATCCGACATCCAGAAGAGACTCTCGGCTTTGGAGGTCTCCATGAGAGCGCGAAAATCCTCCTTGATCAGCCGCAGGTTGAGGGCCGTGACGTTTCGATAGCTGACGGCCAGCTTCGAGGGAAGCCCGGGCCTGAGGACGGATTCGGCGCGCAGGTCGAAGTCCTTGGCCGTGATCCGGCCCCGCAGGACTTTGCAGTTCGCAGCGCTGATGGACGACGGCGAAGCCGCTTCTCCGCGGCCGGCGACCTCGTAGGCCTGAACGAGATCCTGACGGTCGTAGAGTTCCTCGGCCCAGTCAAGGTACGCCCGGCTCTGGATGGGCGAAGGCTCGGTCCCCTTGACGATCTCCTGGAGACGCTGCACATAGCGGTCGGAAGCTCCCTCACCGACGGCTGCGTTCTTCATGTAGCGAAGACGATTGAGGTCATCGTCGAGCCGGGCTTCCCGGTTCTCGTCCGCAAGATGGAAGGATAGAATCGCCTGGTAGAGTCTCAGGGCCTCGAGCTTGGGCGATCCTTCGTCAGTAGTCTCGGGCTTGTAGGCCAGGAACTCGGCGGCCGTGCCCAGCGCGGCCGAATCGGCCGGGATCTCAAAAGCATCCTCGGGCTGGGCGGCAGCCTGCTCGGCCGAAGTATAGAAATCGAGGGCCTCGAAGACGACGAAATCATAAAGCGTCGGCCGGTAAGAAGCGGGAACGTTGCCCTCGACCAGGAAATCCGCGTAGGCCGAGAGAGGCGTTTTCTTCAGCCGGTCCTCGTCCTTCAGGACCTCGCGATACAAGGAATCGATCTCGCGGAAGAGCTTGGGCAGGTCCCAGGTGGTGAAATCCTTCTCATCAAGCCCTTCGGTCGCGGTGCGGTTCATGAACCGCCACCGGTTCCGGGAATAATAATGCCAGTACCACTGGGCGAGGATGAGCTTCATCATCGGCTTGAGCTCGGCCGGGGCGCGGCCGATCTCCTCCGTCATCCGGTTCACGCGAAATTCGGGCTTGTTGCCCTTGATCACGGATTCCAGGATGAGCTGGCGGGTCAGGGCCCGCAGGAATTCGCCCGAGTGCTTCTGGGTCCGGCTGGCGGCGACGATCTGCTTGAGGGCGTCGATGGCGGTCTGAGGCAGGCCGTCCTTCTCGGCTTTCTCGACCTTCTTCCACAGCTCCTTGGTATCGGCGCTTTGAGGGACGGGGACGGTCTTAGTCTTCACAGCGCCGCCCAAAACGAGGACGAGTATTGCAAGCAAGCAGAGAGTGCCGATGATGCGAAAGGATCGTTGGTTCATGGTTCCTCCCTAAAGAATGGGGTCGCGATGTCGCATGACGAGGCATCGAACAGCTCCCAGAATACGAAAGCGAGACGATTCGAGCTTCCACGAATATAACACCCCGACATGCGGATTTATTCCATTCTATCCGCCGGCGGAGGGGAATGTAAAGCCCGCGGCGCGGGCACAGGACGCTCTTCCGCACGGGCCGGCGAGAATCCTCGGCCAAGCGGAACGTCCCTATTCCATGAATTCACAAAGGAGGTTCATCATGAAATTCTTTTCCAAAACCAAGACGCGGCGGCTCGCGGTGACGATCGCCCTGGGCATCATCCTGGCCCTGGTCCTCGGGGCGACGCCGTCCCAGGCCGGCCCGTGCGAGCGGGCCTTGGGCCGGTGCTTGATCGACGCGGGAATGGCCAGCGTCGTTTCGCTGATCGCCAGCGGCGGCCTTTCGGCCGCGATCCTGGGGCAGTTTTGCTTCAGCGGCTACCTCTTCTGCGTTGCGTACTGCATTTGAGATGCCGAAAGCTCACCAACAAGAAAGGAGATTTCAATGAAGTTCAAACACATCGCCCGGCCCGCGGCCGTGGTCCTTCTCGTCCTGCTGCTGCTCCACATCGGGGCGCCCCTCGGACTGAGAGCGGAACAGAGGTCGTGTGAAGCCGCTTTCAACGCGTGCAGCCAAGTCGCGGCCGTCATCGGCTTTATCTACACCATCTTCTGCTTAGAGGGTTACCTCTTCTGCAAAAAATATCTGGAAAGATGAACCCTGCGGCCGGGGGACGGCCGGGACCTTGCCGGTTCGCGGTTCGCCCCCCGGCCGACCCATCCCCCGCGAACGCCAAAGGAACACCGATGACCATTAAAAAATCACTTTTCCGCGGCATCCCGTCGGTAATCCTGCTGAGCCTTCTCGCGGCGGGCGCCGCCGGGTCCCTGTTTGGGCAAGCCGCCGCTCAAGCCCAGGCCGGGCTGGAAGAAGTCCTCGCCGTGGGCGGGCCGGACGGAGACAAGCTCCTCATGTGGGTGGGACTGGCCGTGGATGAAGATGGAAACCTGTTCGTCTCGGACGCCATGGACTATGCCATCAAGGTCTTTGACGGTCAGGGACGCCTGCTCCGCAAAGCCGGACGGCCCGGGATGGGGCCGGGCGAGTTTCAGAACCTGAGAGAATTGGCCCTTTCTTCTTCCCTCGTTTTTGTGACCGACCAGGACCGGCCGCAGATCTCCGTTTTCGATAAAAACCTCAGGTATCAATACGCCATTCCCGTATCCAGGCCGATTTCTTCCCTGCGGGCTCGGCCCGACGGGACTATAGCCGCCGCCATGATCTCCACCAAGAAAGGTGAGAACGGGACGGTATGGCTGGCCGACAGCAAGGGCAGAACCCTGGACGAAATTCCCCACGGGACCGACTCTGGACGGCCCGCCAGCGAGCGGATCAGCCTGGGTTTAGCCGGCCCGGATTTCATCCTGGTCTACAACTTCAAGGATCGAGTCGTGCGCATCGATCGAAAAGGACGCACGATTTGGGCCCGCGACCTCTTTCATTTCCCCGAGGCGAAAACCAAGAGCATTCTGGGCCTCAGGGTCCCGACGCAATTCATTTATAAGGATGTGGCGGTCGACCGGGCGGGACGGATCTACGTGCTCGGAGGAGGAATGTCCGAGCATCCGAGCCGCGACGTTTACGTGCTGAACCCCGAAGGTCGGCTGATAGCGACTCTCACTCTGCCCGACTCCACGCATTGCCTTGCCCTTGATTCTCAGGACTATCTCTACAGCCGGGCCAACAACGGGCTGACCATAAAAAAATACAGGGTCCGGCTTCCGGCTGAAAAGGGCGACCCCGCGCCCGGAAGGCGCCGACCATGAGAATGTTCCGGTGCGTTCGTCTGGCTGTCGTTTTTTTCGCGGCCGCGGCCGCGGGACTTCCGGCCACAGCGCATTCCGAGACCCAGGCGGAGAGCCGGAATGACCAGGCCTCGTTCTTTCTCATCCTGAGCGCCGATTCATTCCTGTGCATGCCCTGCTTCGAGCGCATCATCGCCTTTGCCCGAGTGCTCCCGGTCGGTTCGAGTCAGGCGGGGCTGTGGGCCGTCGTGCTGTACGATCCGCCGGAGACGGGGGCGGATGAAGAATCCTATCGGGTCATGATCGCCCGGAGGGCGGAATCAGTTCTCCGAGCCCATGGCCTTCTTTGCCCCATCGTCCTCGACGAAGCGCGAAAATGGCAAGGCCTTTCCTCTGAGGGGGCGGGACTGCTGATTCTTGACGGCCGGACGCGATCGGTCCGCGCCTTTCCCCTGCCTCTCGCGCCCGAGGCCCTGATCGTGATACAAGAGATCCTCAAAGGAGACGGATACCATGAGTAGCTCGGCGATCATCATCGACATCGTCATTCTCGTTCTGGCCGTTCTTATGCTTTTCGTGAACTGGATTTCCTACCGAAACAGCAAGCGCCTCGTGGGGGACGTCAGGGCCAAATGGAAGCTCCATTTCAACCTCGCTTTTCCCTGGGAGTGGCTGCGGCTCGTCTTCCTCCTTGGAAGCCTGGCCGCTGCCGTGACGGTCGCGATCAAAAGGCCTCTGGATATCGATTCCTTCGGCTCGCTGGCGCTGGTCTGCCTGGTTCTATCCTTTTTCCCCCGCAATAACTTCATCGTGGTCGGCTCGTCTGGCCTTCTCGACCGCTGGATCTTCATCCCCTGGACCGCGGTCACGGACAAACGACTGGTCGAGGATCGCGGACGACGATACTTGGAGCTGAGGATCTCTTCGGAGCCTGAGGGAGGGCGCCCCGAGCAAACCAAGAGGATCCGCGTGCCGGGGAACGTCAGCCTGGTCCTGGACTAGGCTTCAGGCCTTTCGCGGTTCTTTCCAGGCCCACCACTTCAAGAGCTCGGGTTCGGGCTTGGGGCTCGAGGCGAAGTACACCGCACAGCGAAAGGCATACAGAAGGCACGGGTCATTCTTGCGGCCGGTCATCGTGTTGAAGCGGACGTAGAGCCGCTCCGGGTCCCGGCCCTTCAAGTCGGACGCAGACCGGATATTCAAGGCCAGAAGATCCTGGGCGATTCGAGGGCCCACGCCCGGGATCTTCTGCAGCTCTCTCCACCTTTGCCGATCGTCTTTACCCTTGGACATTCTTCCCCCTGACCACGAGCCCTGTCAGCAACGTCGCCAGAAAGATAAGACCGAATGGAAGCCAAACCCCCACCACGCTTCGGAACATCACAAAGCTCTTTTCAAAGACGGGGGCGACAAGGCCGGCGTCCGCCGCGGCCACAAAGCCCAGGAAGATAAAGGCCGTGGGCAGGGGCGCCGTATACGTAAACCTTCGAAAATAATGCCAGGAGACGAGCCCGGCCCACAGCGGGGCGGCCACGGCATGGACGATGAGCGCCGTCTTGAGTCCGAGGACGGACCGGCCGACAGACATCGTGCCGCCGCAGAGCATCCACAGAACGAGAGCATGCGCACCGACGATGACCGCTTTTTTCATGTGAACCCCGCGATCGGCGAAGGACGCGACGAAGGAAGTCGGAAATGGCGGAGAGGGTGGGATTCGAACCCACGGTCCCGGCATTCACCAGGACAATCGCTTAGCAGGCGATCCTGATCGACCACTCCAGCACCTCTCCGCGCGCCGGAAAAAGCGTTTTATTCTAACATTTTTACCGGGTCAATCAAAGCCCGAGGACCGGGCCGGCCGGGGGAATCAGCAAACGGCTCGTCTCGCAGCCCCCGGCGATCAGCCCTTTTGGGGAGAGGACAATAGCCTGTCAAGCTTCTTGGCGAAGAAGGGCTGATGAGTCAAGAACTGGCCGTCCAGGAAAACAGCGAACGTCCCGTAGGCCGCTGGACAATTCTGGGCATCCTTTTTGTTCTTGATCTTCAACAGCTGGAAAGGGATCCGGCGCTTCTTGGCCAGGTCCGTCATCTGCTTCAAGCTCTGGGCGATGTAAGGGCATTGGTCGCTGTAGAAAAAGGTCAGCCCGGGCCTGTCGGGGCCCAGGGTCTTTTTGGCCCTCTCCCGGAATTTGGGCCAGGGGGCGTTCTTCTTGAAACGCTTGGCCAGGAGCTCAAAATAGGGCGGGGCCGTGTCGCAAACCTCGAACCCGTTCGCCAGGAAAAAATCCTTGCGGGCCAGGAAAGCTTTGGGGCTGGTGATGGTTGCCAGGCCGCTCTTGCCTTTGGAATCCTCGGCGCAGCGGTCGAGGAGCCTCCGGCCGAAGCCATGCTTCTGGTTTCGGCCGATGACCCACAGGCAATTGATGAGCTGATAGCCGGCCGCATCCACCGGGCGCCAGGCATTCTCCGCGGGGCCGTATTCGATGAAACCCCATGACCGGCCGTTGACCTTGAGCACCTTGAACTTCAGCCCCTCGGCGAACCGCTCCTTGAGCCAGCTCTTCTTGCAGGCGATTCCGTCCACGTTCCGCTCGCCGCGGACGCAGACGATGTCCTCCGCGGACAGATTCCCGGGGCCAAGGTCCACGATCTCCACGCGATTCGACTTGCCCATGTGCCTCAAACCTTTCTTCCAAAAACGGAGGGAGAGGGATTCGAACCCCCGTTACGGTCGCCCGTAAAGCGGTTTTCAAGACCGCCGCCTTCAGCCACTCGGCCATCCCTCCGTCATGAACATTCCCGACCTTTCTCCGGACGCCGAACGTCCCGGCGGGCGTCACTCGATCTTGGCCAGCCCGTCCAGGTAGGGGCGGAGGGCCTCCGGGACGATGACCGATCCGTCCTCCTGCTGGCCGTTCTCCAGGATAGCGCTCACCGTCCGGCCTACAGCCAACCCGGAACCGTTCAGGGTGTGGACGAGCTCCGGCCTGGTCTTGGCCCCGCGCCGGAACCGCACGTTAGCCCGCCGGGCCTGAAAATCCGTACAGTTGGAGCAGGAGGAGATCTCCATGTATCCATTCCGGGAAGGCATCCACACTTCCAGGTCAAAGGTCTTGGCGCTGGCGAACCCGAGGTCGGCCGTGCACAGGGACATGACCCGGTAGGGCAAGCTCAGCCGCTTCAAGACCTCCTCGGCCGACGCCGTCAACGCATCCAGCTCCTCGAACGATCTCTCGGGCGTCGAGAAGATCATCAGCTCCACCTTGTTGAACTGATGCTGGCGGATCAATCCCCGGACATCCTTGCCGTAGGAGCCGGCTTCACTGCGGAAGCACGGCGTGTAAGCCGCGTAGCGCCGGGGCAGGGTTTCGACCTCCAGGGTCTCATCCCGGTGAAGGTTGGTCAACGGCACCTCGCCCGTCGGGATGAGATACCAGTGGTAGCCCTCGAGCTTGAACAGGTCTCCGGCGAACTTGGGCAGGTTGCCCGTGCCGGTCAGGCTGTCCACGTTGGCGATAAAGGGCGGCAGGACCTCCTCAAAGCCCCTCTCCCGCGTGTGGAGGTCGATCATGAAATTGATCAGGGCCCGTTCCAGCCTGGCCCCGGCCCGAAAATACACGGCGAACCGGGACCCGGCCAGCTTGGCCGCCCGGTCGAAGTCGAGAATGCCGAGCCGCTTGCCGATCTCCCAATGGGGTTCGGGCTCGAAGGAGAACCGGGGCAGACTCCCCCACCGCCGCTCCTCGACGTTGTCCTCCGCGCTCCGTCCGACCGGCACGCTGTCGTGAGGCAGGTTGGGCACGTTGAGAAGAAGCGACCGCAGTTTGTCCTCGAGGCCCTTGAGCGACTCATCGAGAGCGGCGATCTCATCGCCCACGGTCTTCATCGCGGCGATGAGAGCCGAGGCATCCCGGCCCTCCTTCTTGGCCCGGCCGACCTCCTCCGAGGACGCGTTCCGTTCGGCCCGAAGGTCTTCGACACGCTTGAGCACTTTTTTCCTCTGCTCCGAAGCGCTCAGGAATTCCGCCGGGTCGAGACCGAAGCCGCGAGTTTCGAGCTTCTTGCGGACAAGGTCCAAATTGTCCAGAACGAACTTGCTGTCGAGCATGGTTGCGATTCCTTTGCCGTGCGCCCCGAGGGCGAGTAACACTATAAAGAATTTCGCAAGAAAATAAAAGCGTTCGATGGCCTCGACCGGGATTGACTGCCCCCCGGGGATTGCCTATAGTGGGACGCGGAGCCGAATTCATGCCGCCCGAAGAATCAGCCCGGCCGTTCCGGGGCTACATCCAGATCTACACCGGAAACGGCAAGGGCAAGACCACCGCCGCCCTGGGTCTCGCTCTGCGGGCCGCCGGCTGGAAATTGAGGACGTACATCGGTCAGTTTCTCAAGGGCCAGCCTTACGGCGAGCTGCTCGCTCTCGGAGTGCTAGCCCCCTTCGTGACCGTGGAACAGTTCGGCCGCACGGGCTTCCTGACCGTGGACGACGGCATCCAGGAGGAGGACGTCGGGCGGGCCCGTCGCGGACTTGAAAAATGCCGCCGCGCCTTGCGCTCGGGCGGCTTCGATCTCGTCATCCTCGATGAGGTTTCGCTCGCGGTTCATTTCAAGCTTCTCACCGAAAAGGACATCCTTAACCTCATGGACGCGAAGCCGGAAAACGTGGAGCTCGTCCTGACCGGGAGGTTCGCCCCGGCCTCGTGGCTCGAGCGGGCGGACCTCGTCACGGACATGGTGGAGATCAAGCACTACTACGCCGGCGGAGTGCGAGCCCGGCGCGGGATCGAAAAGTGAGGAAGGACGGCACCCATGGACCGCGAACGGTTTGAACAGCTCGCCCAGGAAGCCCTGGAAAGCCTTCCCCACGGGTTCAAGAAGCTCATCCAGAACGTGGCCATCATGGTGGAGGATCACGCGGGCGCCGGCACGCGGCGCGGCACTCGCACGCCGAAGGGCGGAACCCTCCTGGGTCTTTATCATGGCGTGCCCTTCAAACACCGCGGCCCCTACTACGGCAACACGCCGCCGGACGTCATCGTCCTTTTCCAACAGCCCATCGAAAGCCTGGGCGGGGACGAAGAAGACATCCGGGACAGAGTGCGCGAAGTGCTGATGCACGAGATCGGCCACTATTTCGGGCTGAGCGAGGAAGAGCTCAGACAGATCGAGAATTCGCCGGCGGACGACGAGACCGGCTAGAGAAAAGAAGGCAGCATGGCTCTTCGTTTCCGCGGGATTTACGCCGCCCTGACCACGCCCTTCATCGAGGGCGAAGTGTCCGTCGAACGCTTCCGGGAAAATATCCGCCGCTACAACGCTTTCGGGTTGTCGGGCTACCTCGTCCTGGGCTCGACCGCGGAAAGCGTTCTTCTCTCGGATGAGGAATCCGCGGCTTTGGTCCGGGCCGCCCGGGAGACCGCCGCGGCCGGCCGGACGATCATCGTCGGCACGGCCCGGGAATCCACCAAGCTCACCATCGATTTCACGCGAAGGATGGCCGACCTTGGCGCTCAGGCCGCCCTGGTCCGGACTCCCGGATACTTCAGGTCGGGCATGACCGCCGAAGCGCTCAAGCGCCACTACACGGCCCTGGCCGATGCCTCGCCCATCCCCGTGCTGATCTATAACATCCCCCAGAATACTGGCGTGTCCATCGACAGCGCCGCGGTCGTGGAGCTCTCGCGCCATCCGCGGATCGCCGGTATCAAGGACAGTTCCGGCAACCTCGCCGCGGTCGGCGAGGTCGTGCCCCAAGCCGGGCCCGACTTCGACTTCCTCCTGGGCGCGGGAGGCGTCGTCCTGCCCGGCCTCCTGATGGGGGCCGCCGGAGCCATCCTGGCCGTGGCCGACGCGGCCCCGGCGTTATGCGTCGAGCTCTATGACCTCTTCAGCCGGGGATGCCTCGAGGAAGCACGCCGGATCCAGGAAGCGTTGGTCCCCCTGAACCGGGCCGTGGTTCCGGCGCACGGCATCGCCGGGCTCAAGTATGCGATGGATAAGCTGGGCTATTTCGGGGGATTGCCGCGGCTTCCCTTGCTGCCTCTTTCGGACAAGGGCAAGGTCGAGATCGACGCCATTCTCACGGGCATGGCCGTCGCCCGCCCCTGAGCGGCCGTCGCGACGCTCGGGGAAAAAAGCGACCGTGCACCCCGCTTCGACCGGTCACTCCCCGCGTTATCCCGGTCATTGGCTCAGGCGAGGCAGTCTGTCGCACAAGGAGCCGACCTGCTGCCGCTGCTACCTTCCGGTCCTCACGGGGTTCACAGGAGACCCTTCGCGCAGTTCCCCGACCGTCATCGCCGCTGTGCCGGAACACAGACCAGAAAGTGGCCAGCCTCTACAGGGAATTCGACCCCACTGTAGCGGGTTGTGGGTTACAGGGCACCGCTGGCTCCCCGTCTAGCACGGTCGGCTTCATTATACACGCATCGAAAAGCCTATGATAGCCGGCCTGGGCAGCTGATGGAAACCACAGGCCGGGAACAAGCATGGCCTGGCGGAACCGAGCCGGCGGCTCGCGAAAGCGCACGGGAGGTGGGGGCTGATGATTAAAAGCGGTAGGCTGCGCCCAAGCGGAGCAGGAAACCGTCCCAGATCCCGGCTTCGGCCAGGGCGGATAACCCCGCGACGATCCGTACCTTGAGGCCGAACCCCAAGTGAACGACGATGATCGCATCGTGTATGTTGAAATCGTTTTCCGTGGCGATGTCCTTCAGGGCCTTGACCGTGGTCCCGCTGATCGTTTCCGAAACACCGCCCCGAACGAATGTGCCGTCGTAAGTTTCGGTCACGTTGACGGCAAAAGGCGCCCAGCCGAAGCCCAGGACGAAATACGGACTCACCCGACCTTTGGGGAGGATATCCCAGCGAAAACTGAGGTTTGTCGAAAAGATGCTGGCCTCGGCGCTCCCCTCGACCGTGGCCGAAGCGGAAGAGCCGTCGGTGTAGGATTGCTTGACCGAGCCGGTAATGGCCAGCTTCATCCGCGTTTGCTCGAACGATAGTCCGACGCTGAACGAGCCGCCCCATCCCCGGGAGTAGTAGCGGATGTCCAGGCCGTAGTTTGGGCCGCTGGAGTTGAAAGCGAGATTGGCTTCATAGTTTGAGGCGTCAGGGACCAGGCTGTAGTGATGGTACACGTCCCGGAGGTCGTTGGAGATGACTCTCCGGATCTCCGTGCTGAAATCATCGACGATCGAGCTTTCGAACAGTCCCTTGATGAGGTTGACGCTCCAGCTCGAACCGAAGGCCATGACCTCAAAGTGACCGCCCGGCTCCTGGGCGATCTCGATCGCCGGGGTCTCGGCCGAAACGGCCGGAGGATTCTGCGTCGCCGCGGCCGGTTGAGCCGCGGGTTGAGTCACCCGAGGCTCCATCTCTGGCGGAACCTTGGTCTCCGCGGCCGGCTTGGGCTCGGGCGGCTTGAACTCAGGCTGGACCTGTTCCGTTTCGCTCGGCTGGGGAGGGGGGAGTTTCAGCTCAGAGCGGATCCGGTCAAACGTTTGAACAAAGCTGATGGGATAGAAGGCCGCCGACACGGCCTTCCGCGGGTCGACCTCCAAAACCATCCTGATGTATCTCTCGCACTCGTCCGTGTCCTTGAGATAAAAATAGGACAGGGCCATGCCGAAATACACGCGGGAGAAATCGGAGCGCTCCTGAGCCAGCTTGGAAGCGAAGAAGAACCTTTCCACGGCGTTCCGATAGTTGCCCGAGCTGAACTGTTTTTCCGCCTGACCCAGGACGTCCTCGAACTGGGCCCTTTTTTCTTGAGAGGTCTGAGCCCAGAGCCCACTAGCCGAAACGACGAGCAAGAACAGGACCGAAACCAAGGCGAGGGTTCTCTTTTGTGTCTTCATCACGAATAATCTAAAGGGAAGCCGGTTCTTTGTCAAACTCGGCCTTCGGAGGGCCTGGCCGAGCCGGTTTGACAGAACGGCATATTGCCGGTAAGATGAAACTCGGAGGTTGCGATGCTTTTTATGGATTGGACATGGTTTCTTCTGATTCCCCCCTTGATCCTGGCCCTCTACGCTCAGGCCCGAGTCAAGAGCACATACAGCCGCTACAGTCAGGTCGGCGCGGCCTCGCGCCTGACCGCGGCCCAAGTGGCCCGCCAGATCCTCGACACCCGGGGCGCGCAGAATGTCGCCGTGGAGAAGATCCCGGGTCAGCTCTCGGATAACTATGACCCGAGAAAAAAGGTCCTGCGGCTGTCCGAAGGCGTCTACGATTCAAGTTCCCTGGCCGCCCTGGGCATCGCCGCCCACGAAGCCGGGCATGCGATCCAGCATCACGACGGCTATTCTCCCCTGGCCATCCGCAACGCGATCTATCCCGTGGCCAGTTTGGGCTCGACTCTGGCCTTCCCCTTGTTCTTCATCGGGTTCATTTTCAGCCAAAAGCACGGTCCAAGCGTTCTGATGGACTTGGGCATTCTTCTTTTCGCCGGAGCGGTGCTGTTCAGCGTGGTTACCCTGCCAGTCGAGTTCAACGCCTCGCGGCGAGCCCTGGTGGTTCTTGAAGAACGTGGATACCTGAACCAAGTGGAAATGGTCGGTGCCCGGAAGGTCCTTTCGGCCGCGGCCTTGACCTATGTCGCAGCCACAGCCATGGCCGTCATGCAGCTCGTCCGGATGCTCCTCATCCGCGACTCCAGGGATTAGCTCCGGGCTCGGAGCTCGGTCCCGCTTCCAGATTTCCTCGTCAGGCCAAGGTCCGTATTTTGCGTTTAATCAACCCGACCTATTATCGCAAAATTCGAAAGGCTACCCTCCCCTCAACTTGACTCTACGGTATCGGAGTGCTAGAAAGGAGTTTCATGCTGAATCCGTCCAAGGAGATGATCATGCGCAAACACAAACTCCTGTCCGGAGCCGCGGCGCTCATTCTTTTTGTCCTGCCGCTCGTTCTCTCGGCCCAGACCTCGCCGGAAGCTTTCCTCGGGTTCAAGGTCGGGGCGGACCGCCAGCTGGCCGACTACAACCAGATCCAGGCCTACTTCAAGAAGCTGGCTTCCGAATCGCCCAAGATCAAGATCGTCGAGATCGGAAGCTCGTCGCTGAAGAAGCCGATGATCATGGCCGTCATCACCTCGGAAGCCAACATGGCCAAACTCGACGCTTATCGCGACATCACCCGCAAACTCCGTGACGCGGCCGGCCTCACTCCCGACGAGGCCCGCCGGCTCAGCCGCGAAGGAAAGGCAATTCTCTTCATCACCTGCAGCATCCACGCCACGGAGATCGCCGCCTCGCAGATGTCCATGGAGCTGGCCTACGACCTGGTCACGGGGCGGACGCCCTATGACGCGAACAAGGTTCTGGACGACATCATCGTTCTCCTAGAGCCCACGATCAACCCCGACGGTGAGCAGATGGTCACGGACTGGTACCGCAAGCATGTGGGCACGCCCTACGAGGGCGGCAACATGCCCTGGGTCTATCATCCCTACGCCGGCCACGACAACAACCGGGACTTCTTCATGCTCAACCTCCCCGAGACCCGGGCGGTCAACGGCGTCGCCTATCACGATTGGATCCCTCAGGTCCATCTCGACGAGCACCAGATGGGCTCCACCGGCGCCCGCCTCTTCCTCCCGCCATTCATGGACCCGCCCATCCCCAACGCCCTGCCTCTCCTCTGGCGAAGCGTCAACCTCTGCGGGGCCAGCATGTCCTACGACCTGGAAAAGAACGGCTTCAGCGGAGTGGAGCACGGCCGGAGCTTCACCGGCTGGTGGATCGGCGCCTGCGACGACACGGACTGGCTGCACAACGCAGCCGGATTGCTGAGCGAGATGGCTTCGGTCCGCGTGGCCACGCCCATCCGGGTCGAGCCGACCGAAATCCCGGATGACTACGCCGATAAGAGCATGGGCTTCGTCGACCCCTGGCCGGGCGGATGGTGGCGCCTGCGCGATATCGTGGACTACGAGCTCACCCTGACCAAGAGCCTGGTCAAGACCACCGCCGAACGCAAGGAGGACTTCCTCTTCAATTTTTATCAGATGAACAAGCAGTCCATCGACGTGCCGGTTCCGGGACAGCCATATGCCTATGTCATCCCCGCCCGGCAGGACGATCCCCCCACTGCCTTCAAGCTTATCGAAATCCTGATGCGGGGCGGCCTCCAGATCCAACGGGCCAAGGCGGATTTCCTGGCTGATGGCAAGGCCTATTCGGCGGGATCGTTCGTGGTCCTGCTCAGCCAACCCTACCGGGCTTACGCCTGGGCCCTTCTCGAAAAGCAGCATTACCCGGACCTGCGCCAGTATCCGGGCGGCCCTCCCATCCCGCCCTACGACAGCGCCGGCTGGACCCTGCCCCTGCAGATGGGCGTCGCCTGCGATGAAATCAAGACCGCGTTCAAAGCCGAACTCGAAGGAATCGACCGTGTTCCCGCGCCGGAGGTCAAGGCCCCTCCGGAATCCGCGGCCTGGGTCGTCCTGGACTCCCGGGCCAACGCCTCCTCGTCCGTCGTCCTGGGGCTGCTCAAAGACAAGGCTGAGGTCTATCGAAGCCAGGCGGCTTTCAAGGCCGGCTCGGCCGAGCTCGCGGCCGGAAGCTTCCTCATCAAGAACAGCCCCCAAGTCGTCAAAATGCTTCCCGGTCTGCTCGATCGCTGGCATCTCGAGGCTCAGGCCCTGGACGACGTGTCGTCCCTGGCCAAGTCTCCGCTGAAGAACCCGCGGATCGCCATGTACCAATCGTGGCGCGGTAGCATGGACGAGGCCTGGACACGCTACCTGTTCGATGATATGGGAATCACTTACACGACCCTCCACAACGCGGATCTCAAGCCGGCCAAGGCCGCCAAGGGTTCCAAGGAGGTCAAGGTCAACCTCAAGGACAAGTTCGACATCCTCATCTTCGCCGACGAGGACTATGACATAATCAAGACCGGCAAGCCCGACCCGAATTCCGAGTACGCCCGGTACATGGGCAACGTCAGCTGGCCGCCGGAGTACGAGGGTGGGATCGAGAAGGAAGGCGTCGAGACGGTCAAGGCTTTTGTGGCAGAGGGCGGCCTGCTCGTGACCCTGAACGGCGCCTGCGAGCTCGTTTTCAAGGAATTCCAGCCCCCGATCCGCGACGCCCTGGACAAGGTAGACCGCAAGAAGTTCTTCTGCCCGAGCTCCATCCTGAGGCTCAACGTGGACAGCCAGACGCCTATCGGCTACGGGATGCCGGCCGAGGCCCCGGCCATGTTCGTCAACAGCCTGGCCATGGATACATCCCTGCCTCCCTTCGATTGGGACCGCAAGGTCGTGGCCAGTTATCCTAAGAACGACATCCTTCTCAGCGGCTGGCTTCTCGGCGGGGAGGTCATCGCCCGGAAGGCCGCGGTCGTGGACGCGCGCTACAAGAAGGGCCGCATCGTCCTCATCGGCATCCGCTGTCAGCACCGGGCCGAATCTCACGGGACGTACAAGTTCCTGCTGAACGCGCTCCTCTACCCGGGACTCTAGATTCGAACGAAGCTTTCACGGGCGGGCCTGCGGGCCCGCCTTTTTTTTGCGAAAAGGCCATCCGCCGCCCGATGTCACACCCGGCCGCGAGGGCTTCCGACCGGCCGAGACTCGAAGCAGCGAGGCCTTTCTTCCGTTCAGTTCTTAAGGTCGAGCCGACGATGCCTGTCCGCGATGTCCAGGGCCAGCCGTTCCAGTGCTTTGAGGTCCTCGGGCCGCGGGAAACCTTTGGCGATGACCGGCGGAAGGATCTCCATTTTCAGGTTGGGGATGAGTCCCGCGATCTGCTCCACGACTTTGGTGTTCCATCCGTAGGATCCGATGATCGAGGCGAACTTGGCCTTGGGCCGAAGGGCGTTGGCCAGCAGGGCCGCGTACAGGACCCGAGGATGGCCTCCGGCGTGGACTGTCGGAGTGGCCAGAACAATCGTGGCCGCGTCAACGAGGCTCATGGCCAGCTTGCCGATATCAGAATCGGCCAGGTTGAATTGGTGCACGGTCACGCCCTGAGCGGAAAGGTGCGTCACCAAATGGTCGACCATGACCTGGGTACTGCCGTGCATCGATACGAAAGGAATGACGGCAACGTTCCGGGGCTTGTCCGAGGTCCAGTCGCGGTAGGCCGACTGGATGAACTCGGGCCGCCGGTGGACCGGTCCGTGGCTGGGAGCAATGACGAGCGGCGCCAGGCCTTCGACTTTTTGCAGGTTCCGGCGGATGACCGCGGCGAAGGGCATCATGATCTCGGCGTAGTAGCGCTTGGCCGCCTCATAGACGCGGGCCTCGTCGACGGCGTAAAGGTCCGTGCCGGCGATGTGCGACCCGAAGAAATCGCAGCTGAAGAGAATCCGCTCCTCGTGGAGAAACGTGCACATCGTCTCCGGCCAATGGACCCAGGGCATATGAACGAACTCCAGGGTCTTGTCGCCCAGGGACAGGGTCTGGCCGTCCTCGACAGGAAGGAACTTGTCCGCGGGAACGAGGAGCAGGTCCTGGAGCATGGCCACGCATTTGGGCGAGGCGACCACCTTGGCCTCGGGGAACCTGGCCAGAACGTGAGGGATCGAGCCGGAGTGGTCCTGCTCCGCATGGTGCGCGATAAGATAATCCAGCCGGGTCACGTCCCGAAGCTGAGCCAGAAGGACGTCGCTTTTGGTCGGGTCGACGGTATCGATGAGCACGGTCTTCTCGCTCCCCCTGACAAGATAAGCATTATAGCTCGTCCCGTCGGGCAGGGGGATCAGCGAATCGAACAGGCGGCGGTCCCAATCCTCCGCGCCCAGCCAGTACACCTTATCGACGATCTGTCGTGACATCATCACGGTTCTCCTTTCTGTATCATCCCAAGAGCAGTGTCCCCCTTGAGCCCCGTCGAGTCCTTGACCAAGGTCAAAAGGCAGGTTTCGCGGCCGAAGAGCGGCCGGAAACCCGCGAAGCGGAGGTGACTCTCACAGGATCTTTTCGAGCTCGGGCATCTTAATCGGGTCGGGAACATAGACCGGAGGCAAGCGCAGGTCGGACAGGGCGGAGTTAAGCTTCTTCGTCCCATCCTGCAGGAACTCGTTCACCCGGCCAAGGGCTTCCCTGAGCTCGATGACGAGCTCAGCCCAATAGGTCAATTGGGCCTGAGTGGGCAGGGCATCGGTCCTGTCGATCTGCCCTAAGAGGTCCGAGATCCTGTCCACGAGTCGCGGGCCCTCTGTCCAGAAGGGCTTGCCTTTGGGCCTGGAGAGTAAATCCTCCAGATCCTGAAGGCGGCCGAGCTGTTCCTGGATGGTCTTCAGGGCCTCGGGCCGGTCCCGGTCGCCCCGGGCCAGGGTCAGCTGTGTCTTTTTCCTCTCCTCGACTTGAGCCGCGATCCCGTCGAGCGCGTTCAAGGTATCGTTCACGACGGACTGCATCTCGATGAGTCTCAATCCATAGCGATACTGGAAACGAAGGTCTTCCTTGGACGTCATCACTGTCGGGTCGAGCTTGACCTCGAAGGACTTGGTCAGCGATTGGAGCCCCGCCGTCAGCTTGACCGTATACGCCCCGGGCGGCACCTGGACGCCCCTCGGGCCGGGGCGAAACTCGTTCGCTTCGCCCGCCTCAGCCTCGCCCCTCGATCGCGGCCCCTCGCCGCGGAGATCCCAGGCCGCGCGATTCAGCCCGGCCTCGCCCGGGATCCGGGTCAGGGTCCGGATGATCTTGCCCGAGGCGTCGATGATCTCGAGCTTGAGCGTCGTCTCTTTCTCGGATTTGTCTTTCAGATAGTAGGTGATCACAGCCCCGTAAGCGGGGTTTCGTCCTCGAAAAGGAGCGTCCCCTATCCCGTAGCGCGTCGCAAGCGTGGCGCAGCGGACCGCGGGGCGGATGTCGAACAGGGCGGCCGCCTGGTCCAGGGTCCCGGGGTTCATCTGCTGGAGGGGCGTGATGTCATCCAGGATCCACAGACCTCGGCCGTGGGTCCCCAGGATGAGGTCGTTCTCGCGAAGATGGATGACGATATCGTGAACCGCCACGGTGGGCAGGTTCCTGCCGTGGAGCTTGACCCAGTCGTTGCCGCCGACAAAGGAAGCGAAAAGCCCGAGCTCCGTCCCGACGAAGATCAAGCTGGGGTTTTCGAGGTCCTCCCGGACGATCCAGACATGGGACTTGTCGGGAAGGTTGCCGGTGATGTTGACCCAGGTCCTGCCGAAATCCTTGGTCTTGAAAACATAGGGCTTGAGGTCGTCGAACATGTGACGGTCGAAGGCGCAGTAGGCCACACCCGGGTCGGTCCAGGACGGCTCAACGGATGAGACCGGAGAGGAGAGCGGTAGGCCGGGGACGTTCTTGATGACCTCGGTCCAGGTCTTGCCTCCGTCCTGGGTCAACTGGAGGTTGCCGTCATCAGTGCCGACCCAGATGATCCCCGCCTGGAAGGGCGACTCCTGGAGGCTGATGATCGTATCGTAGTACTCGGCGCCCGTGCTCTCGGGCCAAGCCGGCCCGCCGGCCGTTTTCTGACGCTCCGGAATGTTGGCCGTCAGGTCCGGGCTGATGACCTTCCAGGTCGTGCCGAAGTCCGTGGACTTGAAGACGACGTTGGCCCCGAGGTAGATCGTCTTCGGATCATGGGGCGAGGGGATGATGGGCGTGTTCCAGTTGAAGCGATACTTGAGCTGAGAAACCGGGCCGCCGTCCGCGCGGCGAGGCTGGGGGCTGACACCCTGCTGTTCGCGCGTCCTCATGTCCGTCCTGACGATCCCGCCGGCCTGGGTCTCGCTCAGGAAGAGGTCCGGGTTGTCCGGGTTCACGGCGATGTGGAACCCATCCGCGCCGCTGATCTGGCGCCAGTCGTCGTTCAGGATGCCGGCCGGCTCTTTGGTCCGGCTCGGGCCGTACCAGGTGCCGTTGTCCTGCAGACCGCCGCCGAGATAGTAGAACGGCTCGCGGTTGTCGGCATAAATCTGATAGAACTGGCCGATGGGAATGTTGTCGACGAAACGCCAGGTCAGGCCCTTGTTCGTCGACACGGCCAGTCCTCCGTCCTGCCCCTGCCAGAGACGGGCGGGGTCAAGAGGGTCGATCCACAGGGCGTGATAATCGACGTGGGTCGTGCGGGAAATCCGGCTGAAAGTCCGGCCGCCGTCGATGGACACGGACAGACGCGAGGCGATGGCGTAGACTCGGTCCTCGTCGCTCGGGTCGACCCGAAGGTCGGTGTAATAGAATCCGCGGGAGACGATCTCGGGGTCCTTGGATACCAGGCGGAACGACTCTCCATGGTTGTCCGAGCGGAAGAGCGTTCCCTCTGGAGATTCGGTCATGACATAGACGACCCGGGGATTGCTGGCGGAAACCTTGACCCCGATCCGGCCGACCAGTTTGGGCAGACCCTGGGTGACCTTCTTCCAGGTGCGGCCGCCGTCAACGGATTTCCACAAGCCTCCCTCTTCGTCGCCGCTGGTGAAGGTCCAGGGTTTGCGCTCGAACCGCCACAGGGCGGCGAAAACAATGTTCGGGTTTTGAGGGTCGATGTCCAGGTCCGCCACGCCGTGGTGCTCGTCCGTGTAGAGGACCTTGTCCCAGGTCTTGCCCCCGTCGGACGACAGGAACACGCCCCGGTCCTTGTTGGGCCCGAAGATGTGACCCAAGGCTCCGACATAGACCATGTTGGGATGATGGGGATTGACAAGGATCCGGGAGATCGTCTGGGTCTCCTCCAGTCCGAGGTGGGTCCAGGTCGCGCCCCCGTCCGTGGACTTATAGACCCCGTCCCCGAACGATACGCTGTTCCGCGGGTTGGCTTCGCCCGTGCCGACATAAACGACCTCGGGGTTCCCCGGTTCCAGGGCGATATCGCCGATCGAGGGCGATCCGGCGCCGTCGAAGATCGGGTTCCAGGTCAGTCCGCCGTCCAGGGTCTTCCAGACTCCGCCCGAGGCGGCTCCGACATAAACGACGTTGGGGTTGCCGGGCACGCCCTCGACATCAGTCACGCGGCCGACCATGTTGGCCGGCCCGATGTTCCGCCATTCGAGGTTGGCCAGGAGTCCGGTGCTGACGGCCAGGTCCCTTGGACCCGCGGCCCGCTCGGTTTGGCCTAGGACTCCCGCCGAGCCGAGAACGACCAGGACCATCGAGACGACGGTGCGGCGCATGATCGCGGCTTTTCTCATGGGACGCTCCTTCAAGAGTAAAGCAAGTTGTTCTTATTTTATGCTGACGGTCAAGGCTCGTCAAAGATTTTACCGGGATTGAGGATCCCGCGGGGGTCAAAGACTCGCTTCAGTCCCTTCATCAGCTCGACCTGTTCGCCGCCGAGACAAGAAACAAGAAACGCTTTTTTGACCGAGCCGATGCCGTGCTCGCCGGAAATGACCCCGCCCCGGGCCAGGCCGTCATCGTAGAGCTTCCGGCGCACCCGGTCGCACTCCGGCCGCCAGACATCCTCGGCCAGGGGCACGAGCTCGCCCCCGGCGAAGCGGGCCTTCATGATGTGGGTGTGGACGTTCCCGTCGCCGGCATGGCCGAAGGTGGGCAGCCACAACCCGTGCTCCCGCTCGACCTCGGCGATGCGCCGCACGTGTCCCGGGATCTCGGCCGGGGGCATGGAGATGTCCAGGATCTCGACGGTCTGGGACTTGATGGCGTCGTAGATCTTGCTCCGGATCTCGAGGACTTGCTCCTGCTGGCCGGCCGTGTCGGCGATGAACACTTCCAGCCCGCCCCGGGCAAGGCAGACATCAGCCGCTTCCTGGGAGAGCTTGTCCATGGTCTCCTGGTCCGGCGCGTCTAGAATGACCAGGAGGTAGGTTCGGCCCATGGCGCACGGCCATTTCTTGTTCAGGTGCTTCTCGGTGATCTCGATCACCTCCCGGCCGATGAACTCCACGGCCAGGGGCAGGGCCGAGCCCGCCAGGAGCGGGGTCACGGACCCGATCGCGGAGTCGATATCGGCGAAGGGGATGATGAGGGACCGGGTCAAGCGCAGGGGCGGAAGCATCTGGATCGTGGCGGCGGTGATGACCCCCAGGGTCCCTTCCGAGCCGATGAGCAGGTGGAGGAGGTTGTAGCCGGTGCTGCTTTTGATGAGCTTCCCGCCCGGACGGATGACGGAGCCGCCGGCGAGAACGCATTCGAGCCCCCGGACGTACTGCCGGATGCCGCCGTATTTCACAGCCCGGCTTCCCCCGGCGTTGGTGGCGATGAGACCGCCGATCATGGCCCCCTCGTCCCCCGGATGAGGAGGGAACGAAAAACCGGCCTCCTCGACCGCCCTCGAAAATTCTTTTAAGGTCACCCCGGCTTGGACGACGGCCATCCTGTTATCGCTATCGATCTCGAGGACGCGGTTCATGGCCTCCAGGGAAAGAACGATCCCTCCCCGTCCGGGAACACAACCCCCACACAGGCCCGTGGCCCCCCCGCGGGGTGTCACTGGGATGCGCTGCTCGTCGGCCAGCTTAAGGACCGCCGCGACCTCGGGCGTCGAATGGGGCCGGACCACGACCTCGGGGACGCAGGCGATATCGAGGAGAGAAAACTCGTCGTGGCTGTAGGACTCGAGGTGGTCGCGATCGGTAATAACCCCGGATGGGCCCAGGACATCTTTGAGTCTCCGGACGAGCTCCGCATCGACCCTGCCGAAACCAGCGCTGTGTGTGTTGGACAAGTCTCTCCGGTCTCCCGAGAATTTCCGGCCGCGGCGGCCGGTTTCGACCCGGGAGAAAAGGAGTTTATCCAGAAGGCGGCGGCAAAGTCAAACCCGGGACGGGACGGCAGGCGAATCGATGCCGGGGGGAACATCTTCTCGGCGCGCCGCATGCGACGACGCCCGCCGAGCAATCCCGGTCACCGCACGGCGAGCTGCCGGGGAAATAGGATGTAGATCTTGGCGAAGGCCCGGTCGCCTTCGAGGACCCCGGTCGCGACGAGCTCTTTCCCCTGATAGGATTTCCCGCTCGGCATGATCTCCGAGGCGCGGTCCTTCAATACAAGGGCCTGGAGGCGCCGGTCATCGCTCCAGAGAAAGAGATATTTTCGCCCCTCCGATAGGCGGCCGCAGCGAAAGCGGACCGACACGTATTCCCCCAGGTGCGAGCCGGTTTCGGATACGGTCATGGGCGCTGGTTCCCGGGTTCCCCACATCCCCTTCCCCGATCGACGGGCTACGGCTTCGGCCTGACGGAATGATTCTTGGTAGTCTAGGCGAAACGGATACTTAAGATAGGCCGGACTGTACCCTTCCTGGATGAGCGTTTGGTTGAATGGCTCCGCGCCGTCGAGCCAGACATAGGCCAGATCCCGGCCGAACCTGTCCTCCTTTTCCAGGTCATAGCTCAGCCGGACCTTCCTGTTGAGGAGGCTGTGCGCCGCAAACCGCGTCGCCATCTCCGCCCAGCACCGCTTCTCCTCGCTCGGATCGTCCCGCTCGAGCGTGTTGACGCCGATGAGCCGGACCCGGCTGGTGCGTCCGTCATCAAAACGCACCTGGATCGTGTCGCCGTCGGAAATACGGGTCACGAGACAGGTTTGAGAAGGCGCGCCGCGCGGAGGATCCTGTCCGGCCGCTCCGGGCCCGAAAATCGTAAGTATCAGCCAAAGGAAATGGACCTGCGGGAAAAGACGGCCCCGGCTCGTCAACGGCCTTTCTTCGCGAGCTTCTGAACGGCCTTGACGATGTGGCGGGCATTGATCCGGTAGGCCTCCAGAAGCTCCTCGGGTTTGCCCGAGCGAGGCAGTTCCCGGACGCACAGGTGCTCGATTCGCGCCGAACCGGCCAGGGCTCCAGCCACGGCCTCTCCCAGGCCGCCATGAGGATAGTGATCCTCGACGACAACGACCCGGCCTTTGGCGGCTTTGCTATGTTTGATCAAGCCAGCTTTATCCAAAGGTTCGACCGAATAGGCGTCGACGACGCGGACCGCGATCTTCTTCTTCTTGAGCTCTTCATAGGCCTTGAGCGCCTCGAAGACCGTTATGCCCGCGGCGACGATGACCGCTGCGTCCCTCCCGCTCGAACGGAGAACCTTGGACCCTCCCAGGGGAAAAGCCTCATCCTTGGCGTAGAGGAGCGGCGTGGCCGGCCGGGTCGTGCGCAGATAGGCCATCCCCTTATGGGCGGCCATCGTCTCGACGCAGGCCTCTGCGGCGAAGGCGTCGCTCGGGTAGAGCACGGCGCAGCCGGGAATCGACCGGAACTGGGCCATGTCCTCGAGTCCCATCTGGGAAGGCCCATCCTCGCCGATGCTGACGCCGCAGTGCGAACCCGTGAACTTTATGTTGGCCCATGAGTAAGCGGCCATGCGCGCCTGGTCGTGAGCCCGGGTTAGGAACGCGGCGAACGTGGCCAGGAAGGGAACGTAGCCCTTGGCCGAAAAGCCGATGGCCATGCCCACCATGTTCTGCTCGGCGATGAAGCCTTGGAAGGAGTGGTCGGGAAAGGACTCGAAAAACTTGTCGGCATAGGTCGAATTCTTGACATCGCCGTCGATGGCCACAACGGCCTTGTTGACCTGGCCGAGGCCGACCAGGGCCTGTCCGTAGGCCCAGCGGGTGGCGGTCTTCTCGGTATAGGCCGTTCTCTTGAAACGGGTCCTGAGACGCAGGTCCGGCGCGGGAACGGTTAGGGGCTTGCGCACCAGGGCTTTGGATTCGACCTGAGGCATGGGCCCCAGCTCATCCAGGGCGGCCTGGAGCTCCTGCTCCTTGAGCGGCTTGCCGTGCCAGCCGTTCTTGTTCTCGATGAAGGACACGCCCTTGCCCTTGATCGTCCGGGCCAGGACGACGGCCGGGCCGTTCACCTTGCGGGCGGCGTCGAAGGCGGCCAGGATGTCGGGGATGTTGTGGCCGTCCACGGGAAAGGTCTCCCAGCCGAAGGCCCGGAACTTCCGGACGAAAGCCTCGACGTCGTGCTCGTGCTGGGTCGGCTCGGATTGCCCCAGCCGGTTGATGTCCATGACGGCGCAGAGGTTGTTGAGCTTGAAAGAGACCGCGGCGTTGGCCGCTTCCCAGACTGAGCCCTCGGCGCATTCGCCGTCGCCCAGGACGGCGTACACCCGGGCCGGGGAGCGCCCGAGCTTCATGGCCGCGGCCATGCCCACCGCTACGGATAAGCCCTGCCCCAGAGACCCGGTGGCGGCCTTGACCCACTTCATCCGCGGGGTGGGGTGGCCCTCGAGGTTGCTCGTGAACCGGCGAAGGTCGTGGAGCTGGGCCAAGGGAATGATGCCCGCTTCGGCGTAAGCCGCCCAGAGGATGGGGGCGGCGTGGCCCTTGGACAGGACAAGCTCATCGTTGGCCCAATCGCGAGGGTCCTGGATGTTGAACTGCATCTCGTGAAAGAACAGGCAAGCCGCCAGCTCGGCCATGGACAAGCAGGTGCTGGGGTGACCCGAGCCGGCCTTGGTGGTCATCACCAGCGAGTGAATGCGCAAACGTTTGGCAATCTTTTCCAGGACCTCGATGTTTTCCATCGGGAAAATCCTCCTTCATCTTCGAAACGCAGAAAGCGAGACCTTCCGTAGGTTCACGGAGCCAGGCCCCGACATTCAAAAGGTGACCATTATATTCAGATCCGCCCGAAAGGACAACTACTCCCCGATCCGGGTGAGCAGGCCTTTCATCCGGACGGTTCTGAAAACGAAATGAAAGACGATGAGCGACAGGCAGAGATACGCTACCGAAAGCCCCAGGGCAATGGCCAGGCCGCGAACGTCGAATCGCCCGTCGGTGATGACCTGACGCATGCCTTCGAAGACATAGGACGCGGGAACCGCCCGGGCGACGACTCTCAGAAAGCCCGGCAGGACCGATACGGGATAGAAGACGGCCGAAACAGGCTGGAAGAGGAGGCCGATCCCCCAGGCCAGGATCTCCGCCTCCTGGCCGAGGCGAAGGATGAAGGACAAGGTGATAATGCCGATGGCCCAGCCCAGCATGACCAGGCACAAGACGAAGGGAACGAGGGACAGGCCGATCAGGAAGACGTTGAAGGAATAGAACAGCCAGGCCAGGGAGGACATCACCGTGGCCGCGACCAGGATCTTGAAGACGCTCATGATCATCAAGGAAATGATGTATTCACCCGGCCGGAGGGGGCTGGCGAACAGGTTCAGAAAATTCCTAGCCCAGACGTCCTCCAGGAAGGAGACCGAGATCCCCTGCTGGGAGCGAAAGAGGATATCCCAGAGGATGAGGGCGCCCAGGAGGAAGGCGGTGAAGTTCGGCAGATTCTGCTTGTACTTGGCCAGGTAGAGGGTGATGAACCCCCAAAGCAAAAGGTCGAGGAGCGGCCAGTAGAAGATCTCCATGAGCCGGGCAACGCTTCTTTTATAAAGGAAAAGATAGCGGAAGCATACGGCCGCGATCCGGTGTCGGCTCATCGCTTGTCGCTCCCCTGCCGCGCCACCTTGAGGAAAGCATCTTCCAGGTTCTTTCCCCGGAAGAAGCGGACGACCTCATCCGGCGTTCCCTCGGCCAGGATCCGGCCCTTATGCAAAAAAACGATCCGGTCGCAGATTTCCTCCATCTCTTTCATATTGTGCGAGGTGTAGAGAATGGACAGTTCCCTCTCGGTCATGACCATGCGCAGAAAACGCCGAGTCTTGTCGGCGATGTCCGGGTCGAGGCTGGACGTGGGCTCGTCCAGGAGGAGAAGCCGCGGGTCATTGATTAAGGCTTTGCACAGGTTGAGACGCGTCCGCTGGCCCGTGGACAGGGTCCGGACCTGCTTGGTCTTGATGTCGAGCAGTCCGAACGTCTGGAGCAGGTCGCGGATCTTCTCCTCGCGGTTAGGAACGTTGTAGAGCCGGGCAAAGACCCGCAGGCTCTCCCGAATGGTGAGGGAGTAAGGCATCTCGGTGTAGGTCGAGGAGAAATTGACCTGCTGGAGGATCTCCTGGCGGTGCGTCCGCAGGTCGAGGCCGAAGATCCGGATCTCGCCCGCGTTTGGGGTGGTCAGCCCCAGGAGCATGTGGATGATGGTCGTCTTGCCGGCACCGTTCGGACCGAGCAGGCCCAGGATCTCGCCTCGCCGGACCTCGAAGCTGACATGGTCCACGGCCGTCAATTTTTTAAAGACCTTGGTCAGGCCGGAAACGGAAACGATAGGCGCGTCCATGTGCGTTTCTTGGAAACGGGGAATATAGCACAAGGCTTCCCGGCGTTCAACGACAGGAAAGTCGGATGGTCAAAGATTCACAGAGGCGAGGACGAGGGAAAGAAAAGTTTTTCGAAGAGCGCGATGGCGTAGCGGTCGCTCATGCTGGCGATGAAATCCCCTGCCCTTTTCTCCGGCGAATCGCCCTTCGGATAGTCCTTGAGATAGCCGTCGGGGTTGTCCAGGACGAAACGGAACAGGTCGGTCAGGATCTTGCGCGCCTTCTCGAATTCTTTTCGGGCGAAATCGCTCATGTAAACATGGTTATAGAGAAAATCCCGGAGCTCGACGACCGCGGCCGTCATCGCCTTGCTCATGGCGATCCGGCCGAGGCGGAGCTTCAAGCTTTCGACAAGCACGTCCTCGACCATCCGGTCGATCCGCTGGGCATGGTACTTGCCCAGGAACTTGACCAGGTGGGCAGGGATGTCGCTGTCTTTGATCATCCCAGCCCGAGTGGCATCGTCGATGTCGTGGTTGACGTAGGCGATGACGTCCGAGACCCGGACGAGTTGGCCTTCGAGGGTTACCGGCAGGTCGGCTTTCCGGCCGCCTAGAATCGCGCCCCGGCCCTTGGAATGCTTAACGATCCCGTCGCGGACCTCGAAGCTGAGGTTCAGCCCTTTGCCCTCATATTCGAGCTTGTCCACAACCCGCAGGCTCTGTTCGTAGTGGCTGAACCCTCCGGACAGGAGCTTGGCGAGGGTCGCCTCGCCGGAATGGCCGAACGGCGTGTGGCCCAAGTCATGACCCAGGGCGATGGCTTCGGTCAGGTCCTCGTTGAGGCGCAGGGCCCGGGCCAGGGTCCGGGCGATCTGAGAGACCTCGAGGGTATGTGTCAGCCGGGTGCGGTAATGGTCGCCGAAGGGCGACAGAAAAACCTGAGTCTTGTGCTTCAAGCGGCGGAAGGACTTGGTGTGGATGATGCGGTCTCGGTCCCGTTGGAACGCGGTCCGGAAAGCATGAGGCGCCTCCGGCCGCTCCCGGCCTTTGGAATTCGCGCTCAGGCTGGCTTTGGGGGAGAGAATATTTTTTTCGATGTCCTCGAGCGTTTCACGGATGTTCATGGTTCGAAGGAAGTGACTCGAGAATTATAACACAAAGAAGCCGCTCGAAAGCCGGGAGGCAAGAGTTGGCACAAGATGAGGGACACAATACTGTGTCCCTCTTTAGCCAACGACCTTGATTAGGGACAGGGTATTGTGTCCCCTTAGAGTTTCCTCAATATGCTCTCCTTGTCAACTGAGGGTCTCCATATCACACCGCATTAAGAACGCGCCATTTGATCATCGCGACCTTCACGGCATCGTTCACGATGAGGCACGCGACCAACGCATAGGCGAAAATCGCGAGCGTCTGCCACCAGGGCAAGGGCATGAGGTCCGGGAGGCCCACGAACGTCAGGACAGTGCCAATGAGCGCATCGGCCATAAGGGCTGCCACCAGGGTCTTGCTGGGCATCGTCGCCCAGAACCGGCGGCGCTCCCGCGCGGACACGATGGAGAACACGGCAAAGTAGAGCAGCGTCAGGAAACTGAAGGTCGAGAGGGCTTTATCGCTCGTCGCCAAACCGAATCGCGACCAGCCGATCCACAAGAGGAGGAGCGCCTCCGCGACCATCGCGACGCCCAGGACCACGGAGACCGAGATGAATCCCCCGATGTTCCACGTCTCCGGTTTTCTGGACGGTCGAACGTGGTCGGTGGCCAGAGAGATTTTGGCGAAGTCCGTCATAAAAACGAGCAGCAGCATCGCAAAAGCTGAAACGACAAACTTACCGGTCACGAGGAAGGCGATGGCCACGAAGGCCGCCTTCAGGATCGTCCGGCTGATCTTATTGATGATCCACGTCAGAATGCGCTGGTAGATCGTCCGTCCCTGCTCGACCAGGGCCACGATGTTCGTCAGCCCTGGCTCGGTCAGGACGACGCTCGCGGCGCTCTTGGCCACGTCGGTCGCGGTGCTGACGGCGATGCCCACTTCGGCCTGGCGCAGGGCGGGCGCATCGTTGACGCCGTCGCCCGTCATGCCCGTCACATGTTCGGCGGCCTGCAAGTGCTTCACCACGATGTATTTGTCCTCGGGATACACTTCGGCAAAACCGTCGGCGCCAGCCAACAAGTCAACCGCCTCGTTGCCGGCCCGAGCGCCCGCGGCCTTCAGGTCCGCCACGCGCCGGATGTTGGGCAGCCCCACACTACGGGCGATATCGCTCGCGACCGCCAGAGCGTCCCCGGTGAGCACCTTCACTGCCACGCCGAGCTTGCGAAGTGCGGCGATGAGAGGTTTAGCGTCCGGTCGAGGCGGATCAAACAACGTTACTAATCCAGCCAGGACGGGAGAGCCCGTCTCGGGACCTCGCGCCACGGCCAGCGTCCGATAGCCCTTCAGGGCCGAGTCACTGGTCCGCGCCTCCAAGGTCTCGATTGCCGCGGGCTTGAGTCCGCAGACCTCGGCGACGGTTCGCACGGCGCCTTTCATCACGCGCAGGCGCTGTCCGTTCTGTTCGACCACGGCTTCCGTTCGCCGCTTCTTCGCGTCGAACGGCGCGAAGGAGACCGGCGTGACCGTGGGTACGCCGTCGAAAATGTGCCGCTCCCTCGCCGCGGCCAGGAAGGCGAGGTCGATCGGGTCCTGGTTGGCTTCCTGAGACGCGAGGGCGCCGGCGAACAGGACATCGGCTTCCGTCGCGTGCTCCAGCGGGATCACGCTAGTGACGGCCAGTTGGTTCATCGTAATCGTGCCCGTCTTGTCCACGCAGAGTACGTCCATCGTGGCGGCATCCTCCGAGGCGCTCAGGCGCGTGACCAGCACGCCCCGTTTCGCCAGCTCTTTCGACCCGACGGCCATGCTGACCGTGAACATGACGGGCAGTGCGACCGGCACCGCGCTCATCAACAGGACAAGTATGAGCGGGACCATCTCGAGGAGCGGCGCGCCGCGGACGAGCGACATCACGACCACCACCCCTAGCAGCGCGCCGACGATGACGAAGAGCCGACGGACCACCTTGGCCACGACCGCTTCGATATGGAGCCTTGGGCGCGCCTTCTGCACGAGTTCCGTGGTGCGACCAAAGTAGGTTTGCGCCCCCGTTAGCATGACCACGCCGTTGCCTTCCCCCCGACGGACGACGGACCCCGACGAGAGCACATCACCGGGGACCTTTTCGGCATCCTTCGACTCGCCCGTGAGGGCCGACTGATCGACGCTCACCGCTTCGGTCAAGAGTTTCACGTCCGCCGGGACGATGTCGCCGGGGCGCACGCGGACGATATCGCCGGGGACCAGTTCCCGGGCGGGAACGACCTGCCAGCTCGCATCGCGCCGCACACGCGCACTGACCTGCAACCGCCGCCGCAGCGTCTCGACGACGCCGGCGGCCCGGCGCCCCTGTATAAAGCTCAACACAGCATTGACGACTAGCAGCGCGCCCACCACGGCGAGGTCCGCGTACTTCCCGAGCACAGCCGATAGGACCATGATCAGCTCGAGCATCCACGCCGATATGCCCCAAAATTTTCCGAGGAATTTAAGGACCGGGTGCCGCTTCTGCTCGGCCACCTCGTTGTAGCCATGCTCCTTCCGGCGGGTGTCTACTTCAATGTGCGTGAGACCTGTGTCGGGGTTCACATGGAGCGCCGCGAGCGTGTCGGGAACCGACGCGGACGCGATGCCGGGCACGTTCCCAATTGCCGGCTCCGAGCGGAGGATATTCACTCCAGAATCCGTTGTGATTGCCTGCACAGTGACTATCCTCGGTCTCTTATTACCCCGGACGTGTTTTCGCTGCCAAGATATTTTGGATCACTGGCCGCCCGGGCGGCAGTCGCTCCTTTTGCACCGCGTCCTGCGGCTTCCCTTGTCAGGCTATCCTGAACAGCAGCTCCCCGGCGTTCCGCATGAACCAGGCGAGCCGCAACAGCCTCCGGAGCTCGAGCCGCCGGAGCCCCTTGACGGACTGCCGACCGTCGTGTTGGCAGAAACGAGCTTGATCAACTCTTCGCTTCCGCACTGTTTACAGTTGAGCTGTTTCTGCTTGCCCAAGATGAGAAATTCACTTACTTCAGCGCACTTTGCACAACGATATTCGTAGATCGGCATATATTCTCCTTCACGTTTCCGCCGGGATGTTAGTGTGAGCAGCCCCCCTGGCCTTCCTGATGTCTCCCGCATGCGTTCCGCGCCGAGAGTTCGGGCAGTTTGCCCTCTTTCAACAGGCCCAGGTTCTGTTTCACTGTCTCAGCCGCAGAGCGGTAAACCTTGACCCCTTCCGCATTGAGCTTCGTGATGGCTCCAGCCCCTATACCTCCGACTACCAATGCATCGATGCTGAGTCCGCCTAAGGCCTGGATCGGATTGCAGGCCCCGTGGACGTGGTTCAGATCGCGATTGTTGACCGTCACTGTCTTGTCAATCTCGGTATCCACAACGATAAATGCAGGAGCAGAGCCGAAATGACCATAAACCACACTTTCTACGCCGTCATCTTTTTGAACTGCGAAACATACTTTCATCTGTTACCTCCTTGTTCTGTGTTTGTCTCTATGCGCAAGGCTTTACCATAGACAATCGCTTCAGCAATCTTGCTGTGGGCCTTGTTCAATATCCTTCCAAAGGTTGCACGCGACACCTTCATTCCGATCGCGGCTTCTTCGTGGTAACGGCCTTCGTAGTCGGCGAGCCTTATCGCCTCGAGTTCATCGAGGCTCAGGGATACCTCTTCGAGTTGGAACATAGGAATCCCCCTCGGCTTAAAATAAAAAGCATTGGGCGTGCAATTTATGCATCTACACTTCTTTGGCCTGGCCACGGTGACATTATAAGCATATGCTCATAACAATGTCAACCATAAGTATCTTTGTGTCCTCAAAAAGGAGATAAGGCCTTATTCCGAGAAGCAAGGGTCTCAAAATCTTTCGGGGCCAAGCTCGATGTCGGTTAGAATTTATCCTCGGCCTCAAGATAATTTGGATTTCGTTAACCTCCTAGTCACTCGGAGAATACGGGACCTGCGGATGGCCAGTGCCCAAAACGCCCAACCCGACCACGCCGATTTCATATTGCGGATGTGGATGCTTATTTATCATAGCATGGCCTCCAGCAAAGAAAGGGGTCGCGTCGACACTTTCCACTTTCGGCAAAACGGAGTTCTAGGTCGGCGTTGTCGCGGACGCGGCTGCGGAGCTTCGGGTCTCGGCCGGGGAATCCGGGAACGCCCTGCCCAAAGCGGTTCGATCCAGGAAAGTCAGCGCCCGGCTTGGGGGTCGGGAAGCATGAGGATGTTCTTTTGGGGATCCTCGTTCAGGTATTTAACCTGGACCTTGCTGCCGACTTCGAGCTTGAGGCGGATGACGAGGTCGGATTCCACGTCGTTCTTGCGGGCCACTTGCTCCTTCCCGGAGCCATCGCGGAACTTGAACTCGACGATGGAGTAAATCGGCTTCTGGTTGACCAGCATGCTGTAGTTTTTATCGACAAAGGTCACCGTCCCCTCGACGGGGACGCCCCTCTCGTAGATCAACATGGCCAGGGCCCTCTTTTTTTTGGCGCCGGCGAGCGACCTGACGAGGATGGTCGCCCCGATGAGCAAGATGATCAAGCCCACGACGCCGAAAATCCAATAAACGATGTTTGGCCCTCCGACAAACGGGCGACCGGAGGCCGCGGCGATGATCAGGGGGATTGCGCCCACGGCAAAAAAGATGAGGCCGAAAAGGACCAGGAAGCCGCCGATGAGAACACCCATCTCTTCTCCTCCTCGATCGAAAAGATCCGAGTCCTGGCCGAATTATAGGGGCGTCCTTTTCCCGAGTCAAGGATATCTCTCCCGATATAAGCGATTGGAGGTCGAAGTCCGCCGGGGCTCCGCTTCCTCCGCCTCGCCGCGCTCGGCCGCTTGAAATTTCAGGGCGGCTCACGTATGTTGAAAACGGCACTCATTCCCATGGCCGAGAATTTTGAGAATATCCGCCGCAATGTCGCCCGCCTGCTGGCCGAACTTCCGGCCGGAGTCACGCTCGTCGCCGCGGCCAAGTCGCGGATGCCTGACGAAGTCCTGGCGGCCGTCGAGGCCGGCATCTCCGTCATCGGCGAAAATTATGTCCAGGAGACAACGGCAGCCCAGGCTGTCGTCGGCCGCCGATGCCGCTGGCATTTCATCGGCCATCTCCAGAAGAACAAGGTGAAGAAGGCCGTCGAGCTCTTCGACCTCATCCAAACCGCGGATTCGCTCGAAACCGCGATGGAGATCGACCGTCGTTCCGCCGAGGCGGGCAAGGTCATGCCCCTTCTCATCGAAGTCAACAGCGGCCGCGAGCCCCAGAAGTTCGGCGTCTTTCCTGAACATCTGAGCGAAGTCGCGGCGGCCGTATCGAAGTTGAAGAACGTGAGCCTCGAGGGTTTGATGACGATGGGGCCGGAGCTCGGCGACGCGGAAGGATCAAGGCCCTATTTCCGGGAGACAAAGCGCTTGTTCGATGAATTGGCGGGGATGAACATCCCGGGCACGCGGATCATCACTCTGTCCATGGGGATGACCGACTCCTACAGGGTGGCCGTGGAAGAGGGGGCTAACATGGTCCGCATCGGCACGAGGATCTTCGGGCCGCGGTCCTGAACCCCCCTCCGCTCCTGCGTTTCACTCTCCCCTTTCCGCTGAAAGCAGCTCAAGCCCTTACAAGCACAATAAGGCGAGGGGCGGCAGGCTAAAATGGCGAGGCGCTAATGGTGAAAGCAAGCCCAAACATCCAGCTTAAGATAAATTAGGGTGCGAGGGTGCGGAGCCCCTGCCTGTGCCCCCCTTCGTTCTTCCTTATACGGGGTCGGGTAAGGGATGAAGCGACCATTAGGAGATTTAGCCTGACCACAAGGCTTTTGAGGGCAGCCGGCTCGGAGGAAGCCGGCCAGTGAAGATGTCTGAGAGTCCGCCGGTCTCCGTAATATCAAGGGCGGACGCGAGTTCTGAGCCGCCGAAAAAGCCGATGGGGGCAGGCGTGAAAAATCTCCGTGGGAGCGAAGCCTTTACCCGATCCCTCCTTTCCTCGCTGGGACCGGAGGCGTTGAGGCGGAGCCGCGAGGAGCAAAGCGACGTGGCGGGTGTTTCGAAGCCATCCACCCTGAGCCTTATCAGTCTAATTTGAGCTGCTTTCAGCCCTCGTCTTCGCCCCCGTCCTCTCCAAACCCCGACCCTCCCCCATCACCCATTGATCCCGGGGATTCCGAGTTTCCTTCGCCGAAATCATCCCCCAGGTCGTCGGCGCTCCCCTCGGATCGAAGCACGGCGACTCGCGAAACGAGCTTGCGCAAGTTCGCGCTCCCACACTTCCGGCACTTGGGCTCAAGCGCGGCCTTGAAGCTCGGCGTCAGGAAGGACGACTTCTGCCCGCAGTCGAGACACAGGAACTCGTAGATAGGCATGTCGCTCCTCTTTTTAGACTCGGCCTCGCCCCTTTATCGGGGAAATCCCCAGGCGGTAGCGGACGTATTTGCGCAAGAATTTGACGGCCTCGTCCGAGCGCCGGAACACCGGCACTCCCGCTTTTTCGAGCTCGTCGGCCATGGGGTCGTAGAGCCGGCCGGAGTCGATGTTGACCACGAACGGCTTGTCCGTCCGTCGAAAGAGGTCGATGAGCCGCGGAACCGTGGCGCCCGGCTGAAGCAGGTCCTCCTTGTGCTCCGGGCCCGGCGGAAGGGTCTGCATGGCCGGGGTCATGGGCAAGGGTGAGACGACGAGTCCGTCGACCCCGGGGTCGTCAAGCAGGGCGGCTGCGGTCTCGCAGAAGGCCGCGTCGTCGGCCGAGGGCGTCACATCCATGGGGTTATGGACGTCCTGGAGCTTGTCGATGCCCTGCCGGGACAGGGCCGCGGAGATCCGCGCACTCGTCGCCTCGGAGAGCGAGGCCAGGTCGAGCTTCTCGCCGTTCTTGAGGTTGTCGGACATGACGACGCACTCGAACCCAGCGTTGCTCAACAAGGCCACCCGGCGGCCCCGGACGGTTTTATCGGCCAGGAACGTCAGCCCCTTGAGGGCCGACTCGAATTCAAAAATGGTTTCCGTCACGAACACGCCCGCTTCTTCGAGGATCGCCCGGGAGACGCTGTAATCGCCGGCGACCGAAGCCGTATGGCTCGAGGTGGCCTGTCGGCCTTCGGGTGTTCGGCCCGCTTTGAAAACGACGACCTGCTTTCCGTTCCGTCGAATCGCCTCCTGGGCCGCTTCCGCAAGGGCCAGCCCGTCCCCGGGCTGGAATCCTTCGATATACAGCCCAAAGACGCGGGCCTCGGGGTCCTCCTTGAGAAAATTCAGATAGTCAGACGCCGTGAGGTCGATTTGGTTGCCGAGGGATATGGCGTAGAGGGGCTCGATGCCCAAGGCTTTGCTCAGCCGGGCGATCATGAATGCACCGCTCTGGCTGATGAACACGAGGTCGGCCCGTCGCGCTTTTGGCCAGGACAGCTTGTAATCGGGGATGAAGGTCGTGTCATAGCGGCCCGGCTTGGAATAGATGCCCAGACAGTTGCCGCCGTTGACCACGGGCACGAGCTTGCCCTCCCGGCGTCCCTGGCGGATGAGCGTCCGTATCTCCTGCTCCAGACCCTGGCTTCCCTTCTTCTCGCCGATGCCTCCGGCGATGATGATGACCGAGCGGGCCTTGCCGTGTTCGATGAGCTCGCGCATGACGTCCAGACTCTGCTCGGCGGACAGGGTCAGGACGAACAGGTCCACGGTCTCGGGCAGGTCGGCCGGCCGGGCCACGCACGGACACCCCTCGATCTCCTTGAGGCCGGGCTTGACGACATAGGTCCGTTCCCGGGGAAAGCCGTTCTTCAGGATGTTGTTGAGGATGATGTGGCCCATGTTCATCTTTTCCGATACGCCGATGACGGCAATGCTCTCGGGTCGAAGGAGGGACTTCAAGCCCTGGGCGGGCCGTCCCTCCGGGAGGGGCGTCCTCCGCGCAAAGCGGCAGAGTCCGTCCAGGGGAACGAGCTTCTTGTTCCGGATGACGAAGGGGTTGACCTCGGCTTCCTCGATGACGAACTCGGCCGCCGGGTTGGCCGAGGAAAAATTGGCCCCGAGCTCCTGAAAGGCCGAGAACACCCGGGCGGCCTCGCCCTCCGGCAAGAGCGCCTTCCGGCCGCGGAAATCCTGGGTCAGTTTTTCGAAGACGGCCAGGCGGCGAAGGACCGGCAGGATGTCCTCCTTGCGGAGAAGCGCCGCCGACCCCATGGCCAGAGCGCCGCGCTCCTTGAGCCTGGCGTTCATGTATTCGACTTCGAGCCCGCCCGCGCCCAGAGTGACGACCGGGCCGAACTCGCGGGAATGCCGCAGGCCCAGGAGCAGCTCGGACCCGAACCCGGCCTGCTCGAAGGCCACTTTTTCCATAATGAGCACCCCGCGCAGGGATTCGCGGAGCTCGCGCCGCGACACCGGGACGACGGAGTCGTGGGCCGCATGCTTTTTGGACCAGGCCAGGTATCGGGCCGGCACTTCATCCGCCATTTCCCGGCAGGCGGCGTCCACGGCCGCGGCGGTCTTCTTCACGAAGCGGACGCCGCCGACATCGGACTTGTGGGCGATGAGGGGCGAGACGATCTTGAGGACGACGGAGTCGCCCGTAAGTTTCGCCAGCGCCGCCCGCTTGACCTTCTGGCCCTTGGGCAGGAAAAAACCCCGAGGGGAAGCGATGCCCGCCTCGCGCAGAAGGGCGTAAACTTCGTGTTCCAGAAGAAAATCACGGCCGTCTTTTTCGGCCCGGCGGAGGATCCCGGCTATCCTGGCGACGTTCATGAGAAAACTCCCGACGGATTATCTCGATTTACGGGCCGCCGGACGTCAGGACGACGCGGCCAGGCGGCCAAGCTCAAAGGCTTTGAGATTGACCTGGACAATGTTATCCCCGCGCGATTTGAACAGGACTTCCACGAACCGGCGAAGCCCGGCCTCATTCAGCATCAGGTAGGGTGAGGCGGCGCCCAGCATGACGATGTTCTGGGCGCGGCTCGAGCCCGCCTCCTTGGCCAGCTTCTCGGTATCGATGACGACGCTGCCCCGGAGCTTCTTGATCCGGTCCAGAATCGAGCCGAGATCCGGGTAGTCGGGGATGTTGACGAACGGGGCGGAGCTCGAGATGATCCGTCCCGACGGGGCGAGATAATCCAGGTAGCGCAGGGCCTCGAGCGGCTCGACGCTCAACACAAGGTCGGCTCCGCCCTTGGGCACAAGGTCGCTGAAGATCGGCCGGCGCGAGATCCGAAGATGCGACTGGACGGCGCCGCCCCTCTGGGCCATGCCGTGGACTTCGGCTTGCTTGAGGAAGAGACCGTCGTCCAGTGCGGCCGAATCGATGACGAAGGCGATCGAGAGAATGCCCTGGCCGCCCACGCCAGCCAGGATGATGTCCTGCTTCTCAGCGGCGGCGGGGTTTCGTTCAGCCATGGCTAGCTCCTCTTCCTCTTCTTGGCTTCTTCCAGGCATTCCCGGACGGGGATGATGACCGACAAGCCCTTGTAGGCCAACTCGTCCTTGATGATCCCGACGTTCGTCTTCAGGTTCTTGGGCAGGGGTTCGATGACCCGGATGTGCTCCTTGGCCACGCCCACACCCTCGACCATGCGCAGGAGCCGCTCGCCGGTGCCGTAGCTCCTTTGGCCGCCGGTCATGGCCACAGTGCCGTTGTCGAGGATGATGACCGTCATGTCGGCGTTGGCCGCCGCGGCGCTGAGGAGCGGGGTCAGACCCGAATGGGCGAAGGTCGAATCGCCGATGACGGCCACGGCGGGATGGACGCCCGCCTCCGAGCCGCCCTTGGCCATGCCGATGCTGGCCCCCATGCAGACGCAGCTCTGAACAGCCTCGAGCGGGGGAAGGGCGCCCAGAGTGTAGCAACCGATATCGCTGAAGACGTTTTCCGTTCCCCGGCCGAACTCATCCAGGGCCCGCTTCAAGGCGGTCAGAGTGTCGGTGTGAGGACAGCCCGTGCAGAGCTGGGGCGGCCGATTGGCCATGGGGACATCAGTCGTCGCGGCCGAAGGCAAAGGGGTTAAGCCCAGCGCCGCGCGGAGGATATCGGGCGACAGCTCTCCCGAAGCCGGGAGGTCGCGGGTCAGCCGACCCCGGATATTCTTGCCCGGGATGCCGAACATGCCTTTCACCCGGGATTCGATGAGCGGATAGCCGTCTTCGGCCACGAGCAGGGTCTCGACATGAGACACGAGCTCCCGGACGAGAGATTCCGGCAGCGGATAGGTCCCGACCTTGAGCACGGATGGCCCCTGACCGGGATCGGGCCAGTTCTCACGAACATAATTGAAGGCGATGCCCGAGGCGATGACGCCCAGTCTGCGGTCGCGAGGGTTCTTGGTCAGGATGTTGAAGGGCGAGGACTCGGAAGTCTTAATCAGCTCCGGTTGAATCTCCAACAGCCTTTTGAACCGGCGCCGGGCGTTCGCCGGAAGCAGGGTCCAGTCCCTGCCCTGCCCAAGCTTGAGCGGATTCTGGGGCTTCGTCTCCGCGGTCTGAATGGCCGAGCGGCTGTGCGACAGGCGCGTGACGAGGCGGATCATGATCGGGATCTCGAACCTCTCCGACAGGTCGAAAGCCTGGCGGGTCATGTCATAGGCTTCCTGCTGGTTCGCGGGCTCAAAGCAAAAGATCCGGGCGAACTCCGCGAAGTAGCGGGAATCCTGCTCGTTCTGGGAGCTATGCATGCTCGGGTCGTCGGCCGAGACGACCACGAGCCCGCCCCCGATCTTGGTCAGGGCTGAGTTCATGAACGGGTCGGCGGCCACGTTGAGCCCGACGTGCTTCATCGAGACCATAGCGCGCCGGCCGGCGAAAGAGGTGCCCAGAGCCTCCTCGTAGGCCGTTTTTTCATTGACCGACCAGGAGGCGAGGAAGGACTTCCCCGCCTCAGGATGGGCCTGGAGGTACTCCATGATCTCCGTGGCCGGAGTCCCCGGATAAGAATAGGCCGCGGTCAACCCGGCCTGGATCGCGGCCAGGGCCACGGCTTCATCGCCCAGAACGATGACTGGCTTCATGGGAACGTCCTTGATAGGGAATTGATCATGAGAAACCGCCTGACGGCTCAAGAGAAAGGCCAGAATACCTTCTCTCGCTCCGTGTGTCAAGGACGGCCGGGCCCCGGCCTGGGGCAAGCAAAAAATCAAAAGGGGCGGGGTTTTTTGCCGAGCTTCGGAAGGTTTCCGCCTGCAGCCGGACGGCCCATTAAAAAATCGATAATTTCTATAGGGTCTATACTTTTATCGACATTTTCATATATAATACGGCCGAAAAACGGCTCGGAAGAATCGAGCCCGGGATTGCCCCAGGAGGAGCCCATGATTAAGCTTTCCACCAAAGGCCGCTACGGCACGCGGCTCATGCTTAATCTGGCACGTCATTATCGGGACGGGTCAGACGCCGTTATCCTCAAGAGCGTTTCCGACAATGAGGATATCTCCATCCGCTACCTCGAACAGATCATCATCCCCCTCAAGATCGCCAAGCTGGTCAAGAGCATTCGCGGCGCCGGCGGCGGCTACACGCTAGCCCGCGACCCGGGCACGATCAACGTCTGCGACATCCTCCACGTTCTTGAGGGCACGTGCAGTCTGGTCGAGTGCGTCGAGGACAAGGATCATTGTCCTCGCATGACCTATTGCGCGGCCCACGATGTCTGGCAAGGGGCGACCAAGCTCCTCAAAGAATATTTCGAGAGCATCAGTCTCCAAGACATGCTGGTCATGCAGGCCAAAAAGGACAAGTTGGCCAAGGGCAACCCCACGGCCCGGGCGGCTTTGGCCGCCAACGGAAGATCCTGCGGCCAGGCCAATCGGCGGCCGCGAACGGTCTGAACAGCCGGAGCCGGCCGAAGCGCTTCACACCCGTCTCCCGATCTCCCTTCCCGGGAACGATCCCACCCCCGCCCGCCCTTCCCTCGAGCGAGGCGGCGATTCCTCTTCCGTTGAGAAAGCTGGCGGAGTCGGATATAATTTCCGTCCCGGAAGATCGAAGCGAGGGGCTCCGAGGGGGATTCTCAACCCCGTCCCTGGGTCCGTTTTCGATCGCCCGGTTCGATCCTTCGAACAGCTTTGCCGCCGCGAGCGGAGATGCGCATCGCGAGACGGCTGATACCCGGCGGATCATCACCTTGAAGGTCGGGGAGGAAGGGTGAACGCGGTCATCAAGTTCCTGACATCGGTCAAGCTGGCCATCGTCCTCATCATCGTCATCATCCTGGCTTCCGTGCTCGGGACGCTCATCCCCCAGGATCGGGGTCAGGAGGAGTACGCCGCTCGATACGGGCGGATCGCGGTCCTGATGACCCATCTCCAGCTCACCCATCTCTACCATTCTCTCTGGTACCTGACTCTCCTCCTGCTCCTGGCCCTGAATATCATCGTCTGTTCGCTCGAGCGACTGGGGCCCAAATTGAGAAAGGCCGTGCGCCCCGATATCGGGTTTGAGGCATCGGGCCTGCATGTCTTGAAGCTATCCGACCGGTTCAAGAGGCCGGGGGCGTTGGCTCACGCCCTCGAATCCGCCCGGCAGGAACTCCGCCGGCTTCGCTTTCGCGTCCGGGAAGAAGGGACCGGGAAGCGGCGGCGCCTCCTGGCCCGGAAGAAGATATTGGGAATTTTTGGTTCGGATATCGTCCATCTCGGGCTGATCGTCATCCTGGTCGGGGGAATTCTCAGCGGCCTCCTGGGACGGCGCCAATACCTCCCGCTCGAGCAAGGACAATCCGCGCAGCCGTTCGGGTCCGGCTTCTCGGTGAGGCTGGATAAGTTCGAAACGGAAATGTACCCGCGGGGCGGGGTCAGATCCTGGAAAAGCACGGTGACCGTCGTCGAAAACGGGACGAGCGTCATGACCCGAGTCATCGAAGTCAATCGCCCTCTTTCCTACCGGGGGGTCAATTTTTATCAAAGCAGTTATGGTTGGGATTGGTCGAGCCCGACCCTCGAGCTGTGGGTCAAGAAGAAGAGCGACCCGGCTTTTCTGGAGAAGCGCCGCCTCCGTCCCGGCGAGAAAGCGGAAGTCGTCCCCGGGATCGGGCTGAGCGTCGCGCGCTTCGTTCCCGATTTCATCATCGGCCGCGATCGACAGGTCGCGTCCCGGTCCGATCAGCCCAACAATCCCGCCGCCCAGGTGGCGATCGTCCGGGGCCCGGACACGCTTTTTTCCGGTTGGGTCTTCGTCGCCTATCCGGACTTTGCCGGCGTGCATTCCGGACCCGATGCGGACTACACGGTCGAACTCAAGGACGCCCAGGCTCCTGAGTATTCGGTCCTCGAGGCGGCCAGCGACCCCGGCGCCGGCGTGATCTGGGCCGGGTGCGCTCTCGTCATGGCCGGCCTGTTCCTGGCCTTCTATTGGCCGCCCCGCGAGATCCGGGTTCTGCTCGAGGAAAGTGGGGGCAAGACGGAGGTCATCGCCGGCGGACTAACTTCGAAGGCGCAGGAGGCGTTCGAATCGGAGTTTCGCGGGTTCATTTCTTCGACGAGGAGAAGCTCATGAACGAATCGGTCGTGTTCCTCATCGCCCTCATTCTTTACATCCTGGCCGCGGCCGCCTATTTCGCTTTTCAGTTCAGCCACAAGCCGGGCCGCGCCGGCGCGGGATTCTTCCTGGCTCTCGCCGGCCTGGGGGCCCACACAGCGGCCCTCATCATCCGGACGATGAAGAGCGGCCATGCGCCGTTCACCAACATGTATGAATCCCTCTCCTTCCTCGCCTGGGCTTCGGTCCTGGCCTATCTCATCATCGATAAGAAGTTCGAGATCCCTCGCGCCGGCGCCTATTTCATGCTGATCGTCATCGCCCTGATGGCCCTGGCGTCCTCGCCGGCCATGCCCAAGGAGATCATGCCGCTCGTCCCGGCCCTGCAGAGCTACTGGCTCTGGCTCCACGTCTCCATCACCCTGCTCGGGGAATCCTTTTTTGCCGTCGCCTTCGTCACCAGCATCATGTACCTCCGGGCCGCGGCCAAAGAGAAAAAAGGCCGCACGCCCGCGCCGTCCTCCAACAGGCTGGACGTCATCAGCTATCGATGCGTGGCGCTCGGGTTCCCTCTTTTCACCCTCGGCGGACTCGTCCTGGGCATGGTCTGGGCCTACAAGGCCTGGGGTTCCTACTGGAGCTGGGACCCCAAGGAGGTTTGGAGCCTCATCACTTGGTTCGTCTTTGCCCTTTATCTTCACACCCGGATCGTCATGGGCTGGAAGGGCCGCCGCTCGGCCCTTATCGCCTTGATCGGGTTTCTGGCCGCGCTCTTCACCTATTTCGGTGTGAACTATCTCCTGGCCGGGCTCCACAGCTACGCCTGATGTTGACGCCCCGCGACCCTTCTCCTAGAATGGGAGATCGGTCCGAGGAGGAACGGATGAAACGAATGATCCCGGTCATATTGGTTGTGATCGTCGGGACCATGGCCCTTATCGTGTTCGGTCAAACTCCGGCCTACCTTGTCGGCGCCGCCAAATGCCAGATCTGTCACAGGACGGAAAAGCAGGGACGCCAGTATCCGATCTGGGAGGCGAGCCGGCACGCATCGTCATTCGCCAACCTGAGCTCCGACAAGGCGGCGGCTAACGCCCTGGCCGCGGGAGTCAAGGACCCGGTCCAGGATCCCAAGTGCCTGAAGTGTCACGCCCCTCTCTTCATCGAAGCCCCGGACCTCAAGGCCGAGGGTGTGACTTGCGAGGTCTGCCACGGGCCCGGGAGCGAATACAATAAATTCTCGATCATGAAGGACAAGGCTGAGGCCGTGAAAAACGGGCTCATCCTATACGGAAGCCCGGAGGCCAGGAAGGCCCTCTGCCTGACCTGCCACGGGAGCGCCCACAATGTTCCCTTCGACTTCGCCACGGCCTGGGACAAGATCAGGCATTCCATCCCCAACCCGAATTAGGGAGTGCGGCAGAGAATTATCCATCTTGTCCAAACCGAAAGAGGCTTCCCCGAAGAAAAGGCTTTCTCGAATTCTGGGTCTGGGTGCCCTCACCCTCGTATCGGCCCTGATGGCAACCGCGGGGATGGGAAAGCCGGCCCCCGACACCCGTTGCGTCGAGTGCCACGGCGACAATAAGCTCACGGCTTCGGATGGCCGCTCGGTTTACGTTGACGCCCGGAAGCTCGCCGCTTCACTCCACGGAAAGGCGGGTTTGGGATGCGTCGACTGTCACGCCGACCTGAAGGGCGCCGACGATTTCCCCCACCCGAAGAAACTCAAGCCCGCGAATTGCTGGGTCTGCCACGATAAGCCGACCGCGGAGGTCATCGGAAGCGTCCATCGGCCGGGCCAAGGCGGCGCCGCAGGCCGCGTTCCGGAGTGTTGGGACTGCCACGGAAGCCATGATATCCGGCCGGCGAATGATCCGCTGTCTTCCGTGAACCCGGCCAACCTCGCCCGCACCTGCGGGAAGTGCCACGCGGGCGCGGGGGCCAATTTTAGTCGAGGGAAGATTCACCTCGTCTCGCTGAGAGTCTCCAACCCAGGAGCGCATGCCGTCAGGGTCTTCTATATCATCCTGATTGCGGTCGTCGTCTCTGGCCTACTGAGCTTTGTTTTTGCCGATATCCTGCGCTATGTCCGCCTCCGATAGCAAAATAAAAATCTCGCCGCTCATCGCCGAGGACGAGGTCTTCGAGCGCATGAGTGCGTTCGAACGGGTGCAGCACCTTTCTTTAATTATCGCCTTCGTCCTCCTGGCCCTCACCGGCTTCCCGCTTCTCCTCTTCAGCCTGAAGATCGTCCGGAAGATGTTCCGCGGCGAGAGCGCCTTCCAGGTTCGAAGTCTGATCCACCGCGCGGCCGCCGTTGTCCTGATCGTCACCGCCGTCATTCACACGGCCTACGTCGGTCTGAGCCGCCGGGGGCGGCAGTATATCAGGGACATGAAGCTCAGGGCCAAGGACTTTCGCGACGCGGTCCAATCGTTCGGGCACGGCCTCGGGTTCACTCGCTTCCTCTACCGGAGAGGCCTGGGCAGGAAATTCTTCGCTCGCCATCCTTATTGGCTGTTCAAAACAGAGCCCCTCGCGGACCGCTACGGCTTCGTCGAGAAATTCGAATACTGGTCTCTCGTCTTGGGCTCGCTCATCATGATCGTCAGCGGGTTTTTTATGTGGCGGGTCGATATCAGCCTGCGGCTCTTCCCTCTCTGGCTCCATCAGATCTTCGTTATCGTCCACAGCTATGAAGCCACACTGGCCGTGCTGGCCGTGCTCATTTGGCACATGTACCATGCACATCTCCGGCCCGAGGTCTTCCCCATGAGCCGGGTTTGGCTCGACGGCAAGATCATCGGACGGGAGCTAAGGCTCCGCCATCCGCTGGAATACCTGAGGATCCACGAGGAAAGGGTTAAGACCGCGGTGGGAAAGAAGCGCCGGACACGGGCCGCCGCGGCGCGCCGCGCTTCTCGAGCCATTCCCCCTCGAAAAAAGCGTTAGCCGCAGCAGGCGACGTCACTCTTGTTGAGCTTGCTCCGGACGATCGCCCAGGCGCAGCCCACCCCGGCCCTGACCGAGATCGCTCCGTAGGCACAGTTGCGGCTGCAGGCTCCGCATTCCATGCAGGCATCGCGATCGGACAGTATGGCTTTATCGCCGTCCATAGCGAAGACCGCATGGGGGCAGACTTCAAGACAGCGGCCGCAGCCCGTGCACTTGGCCAGATCGTACTTCAAGGTCACGACGTTCTTAAGATAGCGCAGAGGCATGGCTTTCCCTCACCCTAGAATCTGACGAAGAAGGCCAGGACGAACAGGACGACATAAAGGGAAACTGAAGCGATCATGAGCGGGACGGCCCGCCGCATCTCCTTGACCACCCCGGACAGCGAGGTGAAGGTGCTCGAACCGGTGAAGTTCATGGCCACGTAAGCCGAGATCGGAGGAAGAAGGAGCAAGCTCATGACGAGGCGGCTCCAGCGGAAGGCATGACCCAGCACCTGGACGGAGTAGGCCTGGAAGGCCAGGGTCCACAGGACTCCGACGAGCCAGCCCTTGAGGGCGAACGCCCGGGCCGGGATCCAGGGTAGGAGAAGCGGCACGAGCACACAGCCGGCCAGGATTGCGCCGGTTATGGGGACGAAATCCAGGACGGACAGGCGGCTAGAGCTGAGCAGGCTGAGCAAGGCCTGGATCGCGGCGATGATGAGAAGAATCGGGATCGCGGGAACGATCTCCTCGGGGACGAGCCGGGCACGCTCACGAAAGCCGAACTTGACCCGCCGCATCTCTGGCGCGGCCTTCATCCCCCGATCGAGGAACGACACCAGGTCGGCGGCCCGGACCGGCCCGTAGACCACATGAAAGCCTGTCCGGCTCTGGACTTCGTGAGCGGCCACGCCGGGCGCGCCGAGTTGAGGAAGGACGAGCTTGCGGTGGGAAACGACCTGGGCCAGGCGTGCGGTATCCACGCGCCGGACGATCTCTTCCGTTCCGAAGGTCCCCTTGCCCGCCGCGCACCAAACGTTGATGCCCTTGGTGTCGAGAACGAGAATCCAGGCATCCCGGCCGACAAGTTCCCGGCGCAGGCTATCCAAGGAGAGCTTATAATTGGAGCTCACGAGAACCGGAGAGCGGGAGTCGGGATTCCCGACGGCGTAGAGACCGGGCGAAACCCGGTAGCTCATTCGACCGATCCCCCACCGGACTTTCAACGCACCCAGCTTGTCTCGGAAGTTCAGATCAGCCGCGACACACGGGACATCGCCCGCCGGGGTTTTCTGATGACCCTCGAAACGCAGGGATTCGGGGATCCCGCGGTCCCGCTTCCTCTCGGACGCCGGGCGGCCGCATTCGCAGGACGGGCATTCAGCGTCTTCCGGCTCTGTCTCGAACATGGTCAGCCTCCAGGCTATTCTCCTGACAATTCAGGGCACAGGGTTCGCCTCGCTTCCTCGTCTTCCGCAGGGCGTCGGCCAGGAGGCCGAGACTCTCAACGATCCCCTTGTGCTTGTCCGTGGGAATGGTCCCCAGCACTTCGCGAAAGTAGCCGTCGACGAGGTTCTCGATCCTCCGGTAGGTTTTTTCTCCCTGAGGGGTAAGCGTCAGCGTGATGTAGCGGCGGTCCTCGGCCTTGATCTCGCGCCGCACGAGCCCGATGTTGACCAGCCCGTTGATGGTCCGGCTTAGAGTGCTCGCATCCAGGCCGAGGCTTTGGACCAAGTCAACGAGAGAGGCCTGTCCCTTTCCGCCGACCTCGATGATGACCGTTCGCTGGGAGTTCGTCAGACCGCAGCATTCGGATTGGTCGCCGAATTCCCACCCCAGGATGCGTTCGAGGAGCCTGAGCTTGTCCTTTATGATCGCGACGGTTTCGCCCTTCATCGAAGTTCCCTTTCTATCCTTATAATCATGTACTCATACAATTATTGTATATACCAATTATTAGCATTTACAATAACTCATGTCAAGCGTTTTTTGCTTTTGCTGGCAGGTTTTCAAGACTTAGCCTCGACAGCCGAGGGCGGTTTGAAAAGGCCTGCCCGGAACAGTATAATCATCGGCAATAAGCCTCGAGCCCGCAGGGGCCCAGGAGCAAAGTCATGAGTGAACAGAATCTTCCTCCCCTCGGTAAGATCCCGCCGGAGTTTTTCGATCGGGTCATCTACCCCAGGCTCGGCGCTCGCGACCCCAGCATCATCATCGGGCCGCGCCACGGCGTCGATTACGGCGTGGTCAAGGTCGGGGCGAAGTACCTGGCCATGTCCACCGACCCGTTCTTCATCGTTCCCTCGTTCGGCTTCGCCCGGGCGGCCTGGTTCGGCTTCCACATCATTATGAGCGACGTGGCCGTCTCCGGCCTCAAGCCGAAATATCTGACCATCGACCTGAACCTTCCCCCTTCCATCCAGGAATCGGAGCTCGAGGAGCTGTGGACCGTGGTCCACGGGCAAGCGCACAAATACGGGGTCAGCGTCGTCACCGGCCACACCGCCCGCTACACGGGCTGTGACTACCCCATGGTCGGCGGGGCTACGGCCGTCGCCGTCGGGACGCGCAGCGAATTGCGGGGACCGTTCCGGGTGAGAGCGGGAGACCGGATCATCGTCACCAAGGGGCCGGCCATCGAAACGACCGGCCTTCTGTCCGTCCTTTTTCCCGACCGATTCATCCAGGCCGGCGGCGTGGATTTTCAGAGGAGGGCGGCAGCGGTCTTCGATCAGATGAGCGTCATGGACGATTGCGCGATCGCCCGGAGGTTTTCGGGGGTTCACGTCATGCACGACGCCACGGAATGCGGCGTCTGGGGCGGCCTGTCTGAAATGGCCCGGGCCGGCGGCTACGGCCTGCGGGTGGAAGAGGACCGCATCCCCATTCTGCCCGTCATCCGCCGCACGGCCGACCTCTTCCGCTTCGACCCCTTCAGCGCCATCAGCGAGGGCACTCTCATCATCGTCGTGGCCGCCCGGGATGCCAGGGCGCTCGTCGCCGCCTTGGAGCGAAAAGGGATCCTGAGCGCCGTTTGCGGCGAGATCTTGCCTCGCGCGAGGGGATGCCGGATCATCAAGGGCGGCAAGGAACGGGACCTTGTCCATCCGAAAACCGACCCGTATTGGACCTTGGCCGCCAACTTTTCAAGGTAAAAAAAGGGGCTTCCCCGAACCGGAGAAGCCCCTGGATGTGGACTTATTTCTTGTCAGGTTCTTTTTTTATCTCTTCCTTGATGACCACTTCTTTTTTGATCCCCTGATCCTGACAGCCGGCCTGGCAGCGCTGCTTCATCATGGCCGCATGACCCTGGATAATCTTCACGGTGTCGATGTTTTTCGAGGTCACGGTGACGACGACACCGTCCTTGATGTACTCCACCTTGAAGTCGACATCCTTGCTCATCAGGGGACAGCCGCCCATCAGGCCATGGGCCGTTATGCCGCGGTGCATCATCATGCCGGGCATGCCCGGTTCGTGTTCCATCATCATGCCCTTTTCATGCATGGGTCCTTCCATTTGGACCTTCTTGATGATGATGTCTTTTCCAGGCTCCATTTTCACAAAGTCCATGCCGCACTTGGGGCACTTGCCGGGTTTATCGGACTTGACGTCCTGGCATTTGGGGCAGACATAGATATCCTTGCACTCCGACTTCCCTTCGGGTTTCTTCTGCAGGTAGGATTCAGGGTCCTTCATGAACTTGGCCTTACATTCTTCGCAGCAGAAGCAGTAAGTTTTCCCCTTGTATTCCCAGGAGATCTTGGCCTCGGCCTTATTTATCTTTTCGCCGGAGACCGGGCAGATGACCGTTTCCTGAGAGCACTCTTTGGTCGTTTTCTGGGGGGTCGCGCTTTGCTGAGCCGCGGCGCCCGCCAGAACGAATACAAAAATCAGGGCTACAAGCAAGCCAATCACACGTGATTTATTGAACATCGAAAACCTCCTTAAGGTTGAAACTTAATTATACTAAATCTATAACTTTAATCAATAGGTGGGCGTTGCACCGCTTTCCGGGCCTTGCCGCAAGATCATCTCTTTCGGCCGAAAAAATAGACGTTGACGAAAACGATCAGGGCCAAGCCGGCCAAGGTCACCAGGATCTTATCCAGCATGTTTCATCTCTCCTAACGGTCGAGCCGGGCCCGCCTGAGCCGGAGCGAATTGGACACGACTGAAACCGAGCTGAAGGCCATGGCCGCCGAAGCGATCATGGGGTTGAGAAGGATGCCGAACAAGGGAAACAGGACTCCGGCGGCGACCGGGATGCCCAGGGTATTGTAGGCGAAGGCCCAGAAAAGGTTCTGTTTGATGGTGCGGATCGTCCTCCGGCTGAGCTCCATCGCCTCAACGACGCCCCGGAGGTCGCCGCGGATCAGGGTGATGTCCGAAGCCTCAAGGGCGATATCCGTGCCCGTGCCGATGGCGATGCCCACGTCGGCTTGGGCCAGGCTGGGGGCGTCATTGATCCCGTCCCCGACCATGCCCACCCGCCGTCCCTCGGCCTGGAGCTTGCGGATTTCGCGGACCTTATCTCCCGGCAGCAGCTCGGGGACGACCCGCTCGATTCCGGCCTTGCGGGCGATGGCCTCGGCGGTGCGGCGATTGTCGCCGGTGAGCATGATGACCTCGAGGCCCTTGGACCTGAGGATCGCCACGACCGGGGCAGCGTTCTCTTTCAGCTCATCGGCCACGGCCAGCACGGCTGCGGCCCGTCCGTCCAGCCCGAGAAAAACCGGCGTCTTGGCCTCCAGGCTGAATTCCCGGGCTTTGGCTTCCAATTCCATCAGCGGGATTCCATTCTTCTCCATGAGGCCGCGGTTGCCGACCGCGACCCGGCGGCCGTTGAAGACGGCCTGGACGCCTTGGCCCTCCACGACTTCAAAGCTGTCCGCAGCCAGGAACGGAGTCCTTTCTTCCTGGAATTTCCGGACGATGGCCTGGCCGAGGGGATGTTCTGAAGCCTGCTCGGCCGAAGCGGCCAGGGCCAGCAGCTCTGCCGGGTCAAAGCTCGGCAGGCTGAAGAAGTCCGTCACCTGGGGCTCGCCCCGCGTCAGAGTTCCTGTCTTGTCAAAGACGATGACGTCCAGCTTGTGCGCGGTCTCCAGGCTCTCCCCGCCCTTGATCAGGATTCCCCGGCTCGCGCCCTTTTCCGTACCGACCATAACCGCGGTGGGTGTGGCAAGACCCAGGGCACAGGGGCAAGCGATGATCATGACCGCTACGAAATTCAGCAGGCTGAAGGTCAGGCGGGGCGAGGGTCCGAAATCGAACCAGACGACGAAGGTCAGCAGGGCCAGCGAGATGACCACCGGCACGAAGAAGCCGGCGATGACATCGGCCAGCCGCTGGATGGGCGCCTTGGAGCCCTGGGCATCCTCGACGAGCCGGATGATCTGGGCCAGGGCCGTGTCCCCGCCCACACGCGTCACCCGAAACTCAAAGCCGCCCGCCTTGTTGATGGTCGCGCCGATGACCTCGTCCCCTTCCCGCTTGGAGACGGGCATGCTTTCGCCGGTGATCATGGACTCGTCGACCGAGCTGCGGCCCTTGACCACTAGGCCGTCCAGGGGAATGCGTTCGCCCGGCTTGACCAGGACGACATCGCCCACGGCCACGTCGGCCAGGCCGACTTCGACGGCCTGCCCCTGGCGCATGACCGTGGCAATCCGGGGCTGCAGCCCAGCCAGCATCTTGATCGCGGCCGACATTCGTCCCTTCGCCCTGGCCTCCAGGGAGCGGCCGAAGAGGATAAGGGTGATGATGACCGCTGACGTGTCGAAGTAAACATTCGGACGCAAGCCGCCGGACGTGAACAGGGAGGGAAAGAGCGTGGCCACGACGCTGTAAAAATAGGCGGCCGAGGTCCCCACGGCCACCAGGGTATTCATGTCGGCCGTCCGGTGTTTGAAAGCGCCCCAGGCCCCCTTATAGAACCGGCGGCCCATGATGAACTGAACCGGCGTAGCCAGCGCCCAAAGAAGAAATGGGCTGGACAGGAAGCCCGGAACCCAGGGCAAGTACATGGCCATGCTTCCCAGAAAGACGAGGGAGCTCAGCACGGCGCCCGCGAGAAATCCGCGCCACAGGCCGCGGTATTCCCGCTCACGGAGCTTCTGTTCCGCGTCCTTGTCCTCCCCCTCGCCCGTTTCAAGGACCTTGTACCCAGCCTGGGCAATGATCGACTTGATCTCGGACAGGGAGATGACGGCCGGCAGGTATTCCACCCTGGCGCGGCCCGTGGCCAGGTTGACCGAGGCCTTGATCACCCCGCGCCGGGCCTGGAGCGCCTGCTCGATCCTAAGGACGCACGAGGCACAGGACATGCCCTCGATAGCTATGTCGGCCGTGGCTGTGGCTACATCATAGCCGGCCCCGCGAACGGCCTTGACGATATCCGCCGACGATACAAGCGCGGGCTCGAAGAGCACCGTGGCTTTGGATGCGGCGAAATTGACGTCGGCCTTGTTCACGCCCTCAAGGCCGCCCAGGCTGCGCTCGATGTTCGAGGCACAGCCGGCGCAGCTCATGCCCAGGATGGGGAGGTCCAGCCTTTCGGCTTGGGACTTGCCTTCTGTCTTATACCGGTCCGGAGTCGATGATGTGGGCTTCTCGGCTTCCATGGGTTTGGACGGGTTGGCCAGATAGTATTCAGGGTTCGCCTTGAACTTCGTCCGGCACATCGGGGAGCAAAAAAAGTATTTTTTGCCCTTGTATTCCGTGAAGAGGGCTCCCTCGCTCTCCTCCACGTGCATGCCGCATACCGGGTCGGTGGCCATGGCCGTGTCTCCCTCGACGTGTCCTTCTCTCTGGAGCTTTGTCAACCCTTTCGGAATTTTCTTAAAAGCTCGATGATCTCGCCGATCTTTCTCTCCCTGTCGGCTTGAGGCCCGCGGCTGAGGGAATCCTGCACACAGGTCCGCAGGTGACGGTTAAGGATGCTCTCTTCCACGCGGTGGAGCGCGGCCGAGACCGAGGCCAGCACGGTCAGGATCTCGATGCAGTACCTGCCGTCCTCGATCATCTTCTGAATGCCGCGGACCTGCCCCTCGATGCGCTTCAGGCGCACGACCTCATCCCGATGAGAAATCGCTGTGGCCATGGTTCGCCTCCTGTTTGATTTATAATATACCATACCTCCCTATGGTATGTCAAATTCAGCCGCCGGCTTTAAAGAGACCGAGGGTCGGCCGGAGGTGAGGATTGGGGACAGACCAGAGTCGGAACCGGAACGGCTCTTGACGCAGCCGTAGCGAACAAATTGCATTTTCCCCAAGGAGCGATTAATATGGAAAAAACAGGAGAGACTGCAATGACCCCCAGAGACCGATTGACTGCCCTTCGCCGCCTGATGGCCGCTCACGGAATCCAGGCTTACGTCGTGCCCAGCTCCGACCCTCATCAGAGCGAATACGTGCCCGACTTCTGGCAGCGGCGAAAGTTCCTGTCGGGCTTCTCGGGCTCGGCCGGGGATGTGGTCGTCACCCGAACCAAGGCCGGTCTGTGGACGGATTCCCGCTACTGGCTCCGCGCGGCGTCGGAGATCGACAGTCGCTTCTTCACTCTCTTCAAGACGGGCTTGCCGGGCGTTCCCTCCTGGCAGGAGTGGCTGAGCCGCGAGCTCCGCAAGGGTCAAGCGGTGGGCATCGACCCGCACCTGATCTCCCACAAAGAATACACCGCCCTCAAGTCGAACCTCGAAGACAAGACGCTGAGGATCAAGGCCATCAGCCGGAACCTGGTTGACGAGTTGTGGGATGACCGTCCCGAGCCGCCGCGGGGAAAAGTCAAGGTCCACGAGCTTAAGTATGCCGGCGAGCAGGTCTCGGACAAGCTCAAGCGGCTCCGGTCCCGGATGGCGGAAGCCGGGGCCGAAGCGCATGTCCTGACCCAGCTCGACGCCATCGCCTGGCTGTTCAACATCCGCGGCTCGGACGTGGCCTTCAACCCCGTCGTCATCGCCTATGCCCTCGTCCTGCCCCGTCAGGCCCTGCTGTTTGTGGACAAAAGAAAGGTCACAGCCGACGTCCGGCGCGCTCTGCCCAAGGATGTCAAGATCCTCGCCTACCAGGCCTTCGGCGCCGTGCTCAACTGGCTGGCCGAGAGGAAGGCGCGCGTCTGGCTGGACGAGGCCTCGGCCAGCGAGTGGATGGTCGAAGCGCTCCGCGGCGCCGGTCGCCTGATCTTCAAGCCGAGCCCGGTCGCCCTGTTCAAAGCCGTGAAGAACAAGACGGAGATCGCCGGGTTTCGCGCCGCTCACCTCAGGGACGGCGCGGCCATGGTCAAGTTCCTCTGCTGGCTGGAATCCGCCGTCACGAAGGGGGGAGTTTCCGAGCTTTCCGCCGCTGCAAAATGCGAGGAGTTTCGCTCCCAGCAGAAGAATTTCCGGGGGCTGAGTTTCGAGACGATCTCGTCCTACGCTCTCCACGGCCCGATCGGCCATTACTCGGTCACTCCGGAGACCGACATCCCGCTCAAGGCTCGGGGTCTCTATCTGATCGATTCCGGGAGCCAGTATCTCGAGGCCACGACGGACATCACCCGGACGGTCGGCCTGGGCAAGCCGACGGATAAACAAAAGGAATGTTTCACTCGAGTCCTCAAAGGGCTCATCACGCTGACCACGACCTCATTTCCCCAGGGCACATCGGGCAAACAGCTCGACACCATCCCGCGCCTGCCTCTCTGGGAAAAGGGCCTCAACTTCATCCACGGGACGGGGCACGGCGTCGGAACCTACCTCAACGTCCACGAGGGCCCGCAAGCCATCTCCTATTATCGCTGTATCGGGGTGGGTTTTGAGCCGGGAATGATGACGACCATCGAGCCCGGCGTGTATCCCGAGGACGAGTTCGGCCTGCGCACGGAAAACATCGCGGTCGTCGTCAAGGATGCGGAACATCGAGCGGCGGGAACGACGTTCTACACGTTCGAGACCTTGACCGTATGTCCCATCGACCTCAATCTGGTCAAGAAGAGCTTGCTGACAGAGCGCGAGATATCCTGGATCAACGACTACCATGCCCGGGTTCGCCGGACTCTCACCCCGATTCTCAATAAAAAAGAGGCCGATTGGCTCAGGTGCGCCACGCATGCCCTGTCCCGGGCATCGCTCGGCTGAGAGCCGGGGTTGACCCCTCCAGTCAAAGCCTGCCGGGAAACAGCCTTTGTAGCTTGCCGACCGGCTCGTTCCGGATGAGTTTTAATCGCTTGAAAAATAAAAACTGAGATTTTATAATGAAAGCCCACGCAAAGCGGAGAGGAGTTCGTTCGCAAATCGAATTCCGGGACGAATAAACCGCGGTCGGAACGATTTATTGAACATGCGGCAACATAAGGAGAAGGAGGATTATCTATCATGAACGAGACGATCAAAACCATCGAAGAAAGGATGAAAAAGGGAGAGCGGGCCGAAAGATTCGCTATCGACCTCGATCACCTGGGCGCGGGCGAACGGCGGCATCTTTATGAATTCATGTACGCCCACGGCCCCGGTAATGGCAAGCTCATGTTCCTGCCCATCGACCAGGGATTGGAGCATGGGCCGCGCGACTTTTTCATCAACCCGCCGGCCGCCGACCTGGAGTTTCAGCTGTCCCTGGCCCAGGAGGCCAACTATTCGGGCATTGCCTGCCATATCGGCCTGGCCGAGAAGCACATGAAAAAATGGGCCGGCAAGGTCCCCCTAGTGCTGAAGCTCAACGGCAAGACGGCCATCCTGCCCGAAGAGACCCCCTTCTCCCCTCTGGACGCCAGCGTGGCCGAGGCCGTGGCCCTGGGCGCCGACGCCGTCGGATACACTCTCTACGTCGGTTCGCCCATGGAATCCGAAGACATCGCCCAGTTCACCGAAGTGCGGCAGGACGCCCGGGCGCTGGGCATGCCGGTCATCATGTGGTCCTATCCGCGCGGTCCGTTCGTCGACACGCGCGGCGGAGGCCGCGACTCACTGGCCATGGTGGATTACGCCGCGCGGATGGCCAATGAGCTGGGCGCGACCATCTGCAAGATCAACCTTCCCGCGGCGCCCAAGGGCGGGAGCTACGACGACAAGGGCCCCTTCAAGGCCTATAACGCCTACAACACCCTGTCCGAGACAGAGGCCCTGAAGATGGCCGTTCAGTCGGCCGGACGGACCGGGGTTCTGGTCTCGGGCGGCAGCAAGCTCAGCGACCAGGAGCTTCTGGACAAGACGCGGATCTGCCTCGAAGCGGGAGTGAACGGGATCATCTTCGGCCGGAACATGTGGCAACGGAAATACGACGACGCCATCAAGATGAGCCGCCAGATCCACGAAATGATGAGAACCTTCAGTGGTTAGCACACCGACCGGCAAACCATCTTCCCTGCGGGTCGGCGTCTTGACCGGCGGAGGGGACTGCCCCGGCCTCAACGCCGTGATCCGGGCCGTGGTCCGTAAAGGCATTCTCTACCACAGGTTCGACATGCTGGGCATCAAGAACGGCTGGCTGGGACTGATGGAAGGCAACTTCATTCCCCTGGACCTGAATTCCATTTCCGGCATCCTGCCTCGGGGGGAACGATCCTCGGCACGTCCCGGACGAACCCCTTCAAGGTCGAGGGCGGCGTGGACAAGATCCACGCCCAGCTGGCCAAAAACGAGATCAATGCCCTGGTGGCCATCGGCGGCGAGGACACCCTGGGCGTGGCCAACAAGCTCCAGGAAAAAGGCGTGAATTGCGTAGGGGTGCCCAAGACCATCGACAACGACCTTTCCTGCACGGACTACACCTTCGGGTTCGACACGGCTGTATCGATCGTCACCGAGGCCCTGGACCGGCTTCACACCACCGCCGAGGCTCACCACCGGGTCATGGTCGTCGAGGTCATGGGCCGGCACGCGGGCTGGATCGCCGTAGAGGGCGGACTGGCCGGCGGGGCCGACTACATCCTCATCCCCGAGGTGCCGTTCGACATCAACGAGATCTGCGGGGAGATCACCAAGCGCCACTACCGCGGCAAGGATTTCAGCATTGTCGTCGTGGCCGAGGGCGCGGCGCCCAAGGAAGACGAGCTCACCATCCAGTGCGAAGAAAAGGACGCCTTCGGCCACGTCCGGCTGGGCGGCATCGGCTACGTGCTGAGCAAGGAGATCGAGAAACGCACGGGCTTTGAGACGCGGGCCACGGTCCTGGGCCACATCCAGCGCGGCGGATCGCCCACGGCCTTCGACCGGATCCTGGCCACGCGCTATGGGATCGCCGCCATCGACCTCGTCAAAGAGGGGCGGTTCGGGCACATGGTCAGCCTGCAAGGCAACAAGATCGTGCCCGTGCCCTTGGCCGAAGCGGTGGCCAAGATCAAGACCGTAGACATGGAGCTCTACGAGCTGGCCAAGGTCTTCTTCGGATAGGCACGGACCCTGCGCTTCCGATAGGACCCCGTGGCGGGTCGGCGGGCCGGCTGGGCCGCCGCGTTCTTGCGCCTGCCGCACCGCCTCAGGCTCAGCGCCCGGATGATCCTCCCTCGTCCTTCACCTTCGTCGCCCTTTCGCTTAAGACAAACCCCAAAAAAGAGCTTGACATTTATGTTGATTTATATCAAATTATTTGCTCAATTGTAAATTCAATATAAGGATCACGACAATGACTGAGCATATCGGTTCCCCGGAACTTCTGGATTTTTTCAAGGCCCTGGCCGACGCCAACCGTCTGAAGATCATCGGCCTCCTGGCCAAGGAACCGTTGAGCGTCGAGGACATCGCCAAGCGGCTGAACCTCCATTCTTCGACGGCCTCGCACCACCTGGCCAAGCTGAGCAAAGTCGGGCTGGTCAGCGCTCGGGCCGAAGGATACTACAGCATCTATCGTCTCGAGACCAAGGTTTTAGAGGAGGTCTCGCAGAGACTGCGGACCGAAGAGATCCCGGCGTCCGCCGCGGCGGCAACGGCCGAGGATGCCTATGACCGCAAGGTGCTCAGCGTTTATCTCGATGCCGAGGGCCGCATCAAGCAATTCCCCATGCAGAGGAAGAAGTTCGAGGTCATCCTCAGGCACGTGGTCGAGTCCTTCGAACCCGGCGTGCGCTACAGCGAAAAGCGGGTCAAGGAGATCCTCAGGGAGTTCAATGAGGACACGGCCCGCCTGCGCCGTTCCCTGGTCGACTTCGGCCTCATGAAGCGCCAGGGCGGCGGCGGAGAATATTGGCGGGAAGCATCTCCTGATAAAGAATAGGGCGAGGGGCGCGGCCCTCGCAACGGATCTTCTCTAATGAATGGGGCCCCGGCTTCGGGCTTCCCCCATCCGTCCTCCATGCCCGATCTATTTTATGCTGCACGCCGGCTGCTCCGGCCGGACGGGGGGCCCCCGCCCTCGCTCCCCATTCATCCTGGGCAGGAAACATCTTCCCCATTACTTTCAGGGGATCCCAGTTCCTCTTGACGACACGTCCCCTCGCCCTTTCGAAGAGGTTGCAGGATCGAGCTGCTTCCGAAGGGGAAGAAAGGTGTGAACTGCAGGTAGAGGGACGCATCGCTATGATCTCAATTGGATCGCGGTGAGGTCGCCACGGCCCCGGAGGGCCTCGCGATGACCCTTCGGGTCAGCTTCGGGCTTCCCCCATCCGCCCTCCATGCCCGATATATTCAGACGGAACGGAATAATGAGTCTTAGCTCAATTTCAGCAGGGCCATGGCCACCGCGGCCGACCAGGCCAGGACCTTGAATTGGCCCGACAATACGGCCTCCCTAAGTTCCTCAAGACTGAGAGAGAGAGTCTCCTGTTCTTCGACGTCATCGGAATTCGGCTCCGCGACTTTGACGGCCTCCGTGGCCAGAAAAAGATGGGCGACGCCCGCGCCGTAGTTCCCGTCAGCCTGGAAGCTTCCGAGCAGGCTCCACGTCTCAGCCCGGCAGCCCATCTCCTCCAGGAGCTCGCGCCGTGCGGCCGCGGACGGCGGCTCATCCGCCTCGAGGTATCCCCCCACCGGAGCCAGGCTCGTCCCTTCGATCGCGTACTTCGGCTGACGGAAAATCAGAAACCGGCCTTCCTTGTTCCGGGCCACAACGATGGCGTAATCGCGGGTGACGATCCAGGGCCAATCCTCTACGACCCGTCCATCGGGAACTCTGACCCGATGACTCTCGACGCGAAGGCGCGGGCTGAAATCCAGAACGACGCGGCGCGAGACGGTCTCAAGCGGCTTCATCTTTCAGGCTCCTTGTGAATAGCGCGGGATAAGCGGATCATCGTCCTCGATGAAAGTGCGTTCCGACGCTCCCGTGATTGTCCCCACCGATGTGCGCCTTCAATCCAACGCCTCCCGAATGACTCCGCCGCCCACGACGTCGTCGCCGTCATAAAAAACTGCGGATTGACCGGGAGTGACGGCCCGCTGGGGCTTGGCGAAGACGACCCGCAACCGGTCACGGCCCTCGGCGGCAACCACGGCTCCGGCTTCCCGATGCCGGTATCGGATCTTGACCCCGAGCTCGGCCGGCCGGGCAAGCCCGTTGACGGAGACGAAATTGACCCGTTCGGCCACGAGCCCGCGCTTGTAAAGCTCCTCGTTTCGCCCGACGATGATCGCCCGGCGGTCCGGATCGATGGCCAGGACATAGAGCGGATGCGGCGCGGCAATGCCCATTCCCTTCCGCTGGCCAATAGTGTAATGGATGATGCCCGAATGGCGGCCGAGGACCCTCCCCGCCGTGTCTATTATGGGCCCCGGGACGAGCGCCTCGGGACAGCGCTGGGCCACTAACCCGGCATAGTTCCTGTCGGGAACAAAGCAGATCTCCTGGCTCTCCGGCCTGTCCGCGACTTCCAGGCCGAGCTTGCGGGCGATCCGCCGAACTTCCGGCTTGGTCAATTCTCCGATCGGAAAGAGGGCGGCCCCGAGCTGGGCCTGGGTAAGAGAGCAGAGAAAATAGGACTGGTCTTTGGCGCCGTCGAGCCCCTTGCGGAGCATGTATCGACCGGTCTTCGCCTCGCGCGAAACCCGGGCGTAGTGTCCTGTTGCGATAAAGTCCGCGCCCAGCTTCCGGGCCCGTTCGGTCAGGGCTTTGAACTTGATATGCTCGTTGCAGTGGATGCAGGGATTGGGCGTCCGTCCGAGGGCGTACTCGCGGCAGAAATCATTGATGACGGTCTCGGCGAATTCACGCCTAAGGTCGACGATGTAATGGCTGATGCCCAGGGCCGCGGCGACTCGGCCTGCATCCTCCTTGGCTCGCCAGCCGCAGCAGCCCTTGGCCTCTTCCCCTTCGCACTTGCTTCCGGGGATGTCATAGAGGTCCATGGTCAGGCCGATGACCTCGTGACCTTGTTCTTTGAGGAGATAGGCCGCGACCGAGGAGTCCACTCCCCCGCTCATGGCCGCTACAACGGTTTTCTTCATTGATATTCAATTCCCCGGGGAGAGCGCCAAAAAGTCTCATCCCGGAGGGAAAAACGACGCGGTGAACCCAGGCCATATTCCGAAATGGTTTCCGAGCGCCCGGCGATTCCGCGGGCGATGGAGGACCCATGACCCGGCCTCTTTATTAGAATACCAGAAATCATCGAGACGCCCAAGCCTGGGCCGCGGGAGTTCAACCTCTCGGCCCAGACTTTTTTCCCGCAACAGCCGGAGGCCGCGGAGAGCTGTGTTCTTTTGACGAAGACGGCGTCCTCTGCTATAGTCTGCTGAAAAACATGCCGGAACAGGCCCGGTTCATCGGAGCCGTTGCTCAGTTCCACCTGAGAGTGGGAGCCCGTGTCGCCCTGCGCGCCCTGGCTCCGACAGCAGGATTCTTCCTGTTCATCTACTACGTCCTGAGGCCTGAGTTCTCGGTGTTCTTCGTTCGCGTCCTCCTCTTTGAGAACGGCCTCCTGATCTCCGGATCGACCCTGACCGTCATCGCCCTGCTGACGGCCAAAGTCACGACCGCGCGTGTTCTGCTGGGAGCGACAGGCTGGCTCCGGCACCTGCCGCTGACAAGCTCGGGCCACCGACGATTGGCAGTGCTCGGCGCCGCCGTCGCGGGCGCGCCCGTTCTGCTGATCATGGCCTTCCTCATCATCCTTGCCTCCCGGAACGCGGGGCGCTCATCCCTGTGGCTCGTGGCCGGCCTGCCCTTTCTCGGGCTGGCCTCGTCCCTCTTCTGGACACCGGTCAAGAACAGGCTGGCGGCGCGGTCACTGGCCTTCCTCTCCTGCTTGTTGTTCGGCTCCGGATTCGCCCCGCTGTTCGCGGCCGGGATTCTAAGCCTCGCCGCGGCGGACCGGGCGGCCGGTCCCCTGTGTCGAAGCGGCCGGCTGCGGCTTTACGTTCCCCGGGGCAAGAGTCCGGGGCTTCTCCATCTCATCTCGATCAGGGCCGTGGGCTGGAAATTCGTGCCCCTCTATCTCGTCAGCTTCATCTCGCTCATCCTGAGCCGGCTTTTTGTCCTGAACAACCGGCTGAGCGGGCCTCTCGCGACAGCGGCCATCCGGTTCGGCGGGACCTTGAGCATCACCCTGTTCCTGGCCCTCCTGGCTTCCGTTCTCGCGGCGCGACGGCCGCCCTGGCCCTGGTATCGCTCCCTCCCGACATCCGCACGTTTGCGAATCGCGACCGACGCCGTGTTCCTGGGCGTTCCCTGCTTGTCCCTGGCCGCAGTGGTCGTCGCCCTGAACTTCGCCGCTGGTCTTCCTCTCCTGGCGAGCCTCCCCGTCCTGGCTGTTCGCGCCGCGGCCGTCATGCGCCGAAGCCCGGAGCTTCGGACCGGGCCGGCCCTGGTCATCATGATCGAGGGCAGTCTGGTCGCCCTCATCTTGGCCCTCGCTCCCTGGGCTTCGCTCGCTCTGCTGGCAGCCGTTTTTCCGGCTCTCTCTTATGCGGCCCGTTCGGAACAGAAGATCAAGGTCAGCCGCTGGACCGAGCTTCATCATCTGGCCGCGGGGGATTCCCAATCCTGGAGCTCGACATGATCCGATTTGAAGGCGTTTCCTTTTCCTATGAGAGCCGGGTCCAAGTCATCGATGCGGCGGATTGCAGTCTCGGGCCCGGGCTGACCCTCTGCCTGGGACTCAACGGCTGCGGCAAGAGCACCTTCCTCAAGCTCGCCGCCGGCGTCGAGTATCCGGACGCGGGACGGGTCTTGCTCGGCGGCCGGGACCTTTGGAAAGACGAAGTGGCGGCGCGGCGAAGCCTGGCCTATCTTCCTGAGCATCCGGACCTCACGCCCTACGCCACGATCAAGGACATCCTCAGGCTCGTCTGCCGTCTGCGCGGCGATAAGCCCGACCGCGGCAGTGAGGCCTTGGCGGCCGTCGGCTTGGAGAGTCTGGCCGACCGCTCGGTGCGGGAGCTATCTTTGGGCCAGAGACGCAGAGCGCTTTTCGCCACGGTCCTCATCGGCCGGCCCGAGCATATCCTGCTCGATGAGCCTCTCGAAGCTATGGACCGGCGGATCACGAGCGAGATCATGACCTGGATTGGAGATCGGCGCGATTCGGGCGCGGCCGTGGTCGTCGTATCGCACGCCCTTGAGCCTTTCGTGGAAATGGCCGACCGGGCTGTGACCATCGACGCGGGCAAGATCCGGACAATCGAGAGCCTGCCCTCGGCCCCCGCTCAAAGACTGGCGCTCCTGGAGTCCCTGGCCAAGGGTTTCGCCCTGTCGACCTAGGGATCGGGACGGCCCGGCTGTCTCCCCATCCGAGTCAGCAGTTCCTTTTGTGCGATGAAACGAATCTCCTAAAGCAACGGCCGTTAGTTGCTGCCTCGAGCGAGACGCCCATTTAAAAAGATCACGATGGGCCCGGCTCCTTGTCTCTTACCTCACAGGTCCGGGCCATCGTTCCTCCAGTTTACCCTCCCTCCCCTTTGGGAAGCATTTCCATCCTTTTTCCCTCGGAAAGGCGAGGGAAGAATGGCCGATGAAGCTATACTCAAGCCCCTTTCCAGGGAATCGGGCCGAGGCTGGAGCGACCATGAAGGAGATTTAGCCGGAACATAAGGCTTTTGAGGGCAGCCGGCTCGGAAGAAGCCGACCGGCGAAGATGTCTGAGCGGCCGACGGTCTCCGTACAATCAAGGCCGGACGCGAGTTCTGAGCCGCCGAAAAAGCCGAAATGGGCCGGCGTGAAAAATCTCCGAGCGAGCGAAGCTTCGGCCCGATTTCCTCCTTCCGCGTGGCGCCAAAGTAAGTGTTTCGAAGCCATTCAGCCCGAGCCCTTTATGACAATATTGGAAATGCTTCCCCCTACGAGCCGCTCTTGCGGAAATCGACGGTAATCGCTATTCTTTGTTACGGGAATCCCGGAAAGGACTTCATGACCGACCCCGCCCTCCGCTCCCGCCTCGGGAAGGTGCCCCTCGCTCCTCTGCTGGGGTTGGCCGCCATCCTTGTCTTCTTCGGCGGACTTCGCATCCGTGTGCTCGACCTGCCCCTCGAACGTGATGAGGGTGAATACGCCTACACCGCGCAGATCATGTTCGATGGCTCCTCGCCCTATCGCGATTCCTACAGCATGAAGTTCCCCGGCATCTTTCTCGTCTATGCGGGCTCGATGCTCGTCTTCGGCCGGACCGTCGTCGGGATCCATCTCGGCCTCCTCTTCGCGGTTTCCCTGTCCACGATCCTGGTCTTCGTCCTGGCCCGGCGTCTCCTCGATGACGCTTCGGCTGTCGCCGCGGCGGCGTGCTTCGCCCTTCTCAGCTCCAGCCGTGCCGCCACCGGGTTCGCCGCCAACGCCGAACCGTTCATCCTGCCCTTTGTCATGGCCGGCTTTCTTCTCCTGCTCGGCGCCCTGGAAAGCCGCCGGGCCGGGCTTCGGCTTTTTCTCAGCGGGCTGTCGTTCGGCGCCGCGTTCCTGATCAAACAACACGGCGCGGCCTTTGGACTGTTCGGCGGGTTCTATCTTTTGGCCGTGCTCCTCCGCCGTCGGACGTCATCACCGCGGACAAGGATCGTGGCGAAATTCCTGGCGTTCGCGGCCGGTGCGGCTCTGCCCTTCGCCGGCGCTTGCCTCGTATTTCTTCGAATGGGAATCTTCCGTCAGTTTTGGTTTTATACGATGGTCTACGCCAGGGCCTACATATCCCAAGCGACCGCGCGCGAGGCCTTGGAATCGTTGTATCTCTCCGTGAGCAAGATCGTTCTCGCCGACCCGTTGATCTGGGTTCCCGCGGCGATCGGGCTTGCTTTCGTCATCGGCAAGCGATGGGCGGGCGGGTCGAGATTGTCCCTTCTCGGCCTGGCGGCCGCTTCGTTCCTGGCTGTAGTCCCGGGGTTCTACTTCCGCCCCCACTATTTCGTTCTGGCCTTCCCCGCGGCGGCTCTCGGGGTGGGCGCGGCGGCGATGAGGACGTTCGAATCCCTGCGATCCCGCGCCTCGCCGCGGCCGGCGCGAATCATCGTCGCGGCCCTGGCCATCATCGTCATCGGCGGACAGATCTATCTCGAGCGGGGAATGCTGTTCGCGGCGGATGCCGAGGACGCCAGCTGGCAGATGTACGGACCGTTGCCCTTCGCCATGAATGAAGCCCGGAATCTCGCGGCGATCCTGAGGCCGAACCTGTCCGCCGCGGACACGGTAGCGGTCATGGGCTCGGAACCCCAGCTCTATTTTTACCTGAAGAAAAAAGCCCCGACGGGTTTTCTCTATCTGTACTACTTGACCGAAGGCCAGCCATACGCCGGAATGATGAGGAGAGAGTTCATCGGCGACATCGAGAGGTCGCGACCCGAGTACCTCATCTACACCCCCTCCTGGAGGGACGAATACGCCACCAAGGATGCCTATGAGCCTCTTGTTCGCTGGTATGAGGATTTCCGGGACCGGAATTACACGCTCGTCGGGCTGGCCGATATCATCTCCCGCCGGACAACGGTCTATCGGTGGGGCGAAGAGGCCCGGAACTACAAGTCCCACTCCCCTCTCAAGTTCCTGATCTATCGCCGGACCGATGTCCCCCGAAAATGAAACTGGCTAAAAGGAACCGCATCCTGGACGCACAGACTGCAGCCCCCGCAGGCAACAGCCGAGGGCCAACCCGAGCGGGTTGCGGGAATCCCGAGGAGCCGATCGGTCAGGCGGCCTTTTTCTTGTTGGTGGATATCTTGAACGGGACGTAGAGCGGGCAGAAGCCGACGAGACTAGTCAGGAGAAAGATGACCGCCAGGATCACGAGGACAAGGTTCAGCGTACCGTGGATCTTGCCCGTCAGGTTAAGCACGACGATCACCCCGGCGATGACGATGCGGATGATCCGGTCCAAGTAGCCCATGTTCCTTTTCATGCCTCGACTCCTTTCATCCCCAGGATCTCTTCCGCACCTATTTTAATCAACGGCGATTTCAAAAATCAAGCTTCTAGGATGGGGCCTGTCGAGCGCCCCGGATACGGCCCAGAACGCCGTGGGCCGGATTTGGCCCGGGATTCAGGATAGCCGCGGATCGGGCGATCGTGACGGAAGGGGTCCGGATGCCCCCTTAGCGGATTCGCTTGTTCGTGTCGACCATCGGGACGAACCGGACGGGCAGGACCGAACGCCGGGTCAGTCGTCCGTCCCTTTTTTTCAGCAGGACGAGTTCCTGATGTCCGTTCTCGTCCACGGGGATGATCATCCGCCCATTCTCGGCCAGTTGATGGATCAGGGACGGGGGAACATGGGTCGGGGAGCAGGTGACGACGATGGCGTCGAACGGGCTGAACTCCTGCCAGCCGAGATAGCCGTCGCCGGTCTTGAGCTTGATGTTGGAATAGCCGAGCCGGCCCAGGACGGCGGCCGCCCGGGCGCTCAAATCGGGCACGATCTCGATCGAATACACCTCGTCGCAGATCCTGGCCAGAATCGCGGCTTGGTAGCCCGAACCGGTCCCGATCTCGAGCACGCGCGATGTTCTCTCCAGGTCCACGGCCTGGGTCATGAAGGCGACGATGAAGGGTTGGGAAATCGTTTGGCCCCAGCCGATGGGCAGGGGATTGTCCTCGTAGGCGTGGGATGCCTCCTCGGGCGGCACGAAGAGATGTCTCGGAACCTCTCTCATGGCTTGGATGACACGCTTGTCCGTGATTTCTCGGGCGACGATCTGCTCGTTGACCATCCTGATCCGCAGGTCTTGGTATTCATCGCTTCGGGGAACCGACTGCAGGCTCGAAAACCCCGCCAGAAGAAGAACGATCCCTAAAATCGGACGCCCCCAGGCGCGGGACTTCATTTTATAAGCCCTTGGTCTGGTCTCCATGATTAAAAAGCTTCCTCGCTTTTTGCTCCGATCCCGGTTCGCAAGATCCTCACCCCTCTAATTATAGCTCGGGAACGCCCTCCCCTGCGCCATTTTTCGCGTGCCGTTGGGGGCTCAAGCCGCCGCTTCCGCGCCATGGGACCGCGCCGCGAAAGACCCATCGGAATCGGAGAAATCGGGCTCCGGCCCGGCTTCGCCGGCAATTGCGCGGAAAGGCCTTTTATGCTAATATTCAAGCGAATCAATCTCGAAGGAGCCTTCATGTCCGGTCATTCGAAGTGGCATACAATCAAGCATAAGAAAGCCGCGGCAGACTCCAAGCGCGGCAAGGTCTTCACCAAGATCATCAAGGAGATCAGCATCGCCGCCCGCATCGGCGGCGGCGACGCCGAGGCCAACCCCCGGCTCCGAAAGGCCGTCCAGGACGCCCGGGCCGTCAACATGCCCGCCGACAACATCAAGCGGGCCATCATGAAGGGAACGGGCGAGCTCGAGGGAAGTTCCTACGAAGAGGTCATCTACGAAGGCTACGGTCCCGGCGGCGTGGCCATCTACGTCGAAGCCCTGACCGACAACAAGAACCGGACCGTGTCCGAATTCCGCCACATCTTTTCCAAGAACGGCGGGAACATCGGTGAGTCCGGCTGCGTAGCCTGGATGTTCAAGAGGAAGGGCTATCTAGTCGTCGAACGGGAGAAGTACCCGGATGACGACAAGCTCCTCGAGATCGTCATGAACGCCTCGGCCGAGGACATGCTCGAAGACGGCAGCAATTGGGAGATCATCACTGCTCCCGAGAACTACGAGGAAGTGGTCGAGGCCCTTAAGAAGAACAACGTTGAGACGGCCGAATCCAACCTCGGCTACATCCCCCAGACCTACGTCAAGCTTGAAGGGAAGCAGGCCCAGCAGATGTTGCGCCTCATGGAGGAGCTCGAGGATCACGAAGACGTTCAGCACGTCTGGGCGAACTTCGACATCAACGAGGCGGAGATCTCGAGCTTCGAGGCCTGAACCCCGGCCCGATGAGAGTCCTCGGCATCGACCCCAGCAGTCAAGCGACAGGGTTCGGAATCATCCAGGGCTCGGGCGAGACAACCACCGTCCTGACCCATGGAGTCATCAAGCCCGGCCGGAGTCTGACCCTGGCCCAGAAGCTCAACGACATCCGCACCCGTATCGAGGAGTTGATCGTCCGCTACGATCCGGAGGAAGTGGCCATCGAGAACCCCTTCTATGCCCGAAACGTCCGGACGGCCATCACCCTCGGCCAGGTCCGGGGAGCGATTCTGGTGGCCGTGGCCTCCCGGGAACGGCCGCTCTTCGAGTACTCGGCCCTGGAGATCAAGAAGGCGGTCACGGGCTACGGCCAGGCCGAGAAAGAGCAGGTCGGTCTCATGGTCAAGACCCTCCTCGGCCTGGGAGAAGCGCCGGTCGAGGAGGACGCCGCGGACGCCCTGGCCGCGGCCATATGCCACCTCAACTCCCGGCTCTTCCAAAAAACCGTCGAAGAGGCTAAGCTGTGAGGGGAAACGAGCGGAGGCGGCTCGACCGATGATCGCTTTTCTCAAAGGTACCCTGATCCACAAATCGCCCAACCTGGTCATCATCGACGCGGGGGGAGTGGGTTACGCGGCGGCCATTCCTCTCTCGACCTACACCAAGCTCGCCGAGGTCGGCGGCGTCGCCGCCCTCCACATCCATACCCATCTCACCGATTCGTCCCTGTCGCTGTACGGGTTCGCCACGGCGCTCGAGAAGGACCTTTTCCTCAAGCTCATCAGCATCGCCGGCATCGGACCCAAGCTCGGGCTGAACATCCTGTCCGGGATCGGCCCCTCGGACCTCGAGGACGCCGTCCGGTCGAACGACATCGCCCGGCTGAGCCTCATCCCGGGCATCGGCAAGAAGACGGCCCTCCGGGTGGCCCTGGAGCTTGCGCCCAAGCTCGACAAGAAGGATTACGTCCGCACCGGCAAGCCCTCGCCCGAAACCGAGGACCTGCTCTCGGCCCTGACCAACCTCGGCTTCCGGAAGAAGGAGGTCGAGTCCGTTGTGGACGAAGTGATCAAGACCCACACCGCCTCGGCCGGCATCGAGAAGCTTCTCCGGGAATGCCTGCGCCGCCTGGCCAAGATCTAAGTGAATGAGCGAGCCATGCCCGATATCCTGAACCCGGTCCGGACCAAGGAGGACCTCCTCTTCGAGGAGAGCCTCAGGCCGCGAAGCTTCGACGAGTTCATCGGCCAGGACACGGTCAAGAAGAATCTCGGCATCTTCATCCAGGCCGCGCGCAAACGCGGGGAATCGCTCGACCACGTCCTCCTCTACGGGCCGCCGGGCTTGGGCAAGACCAGCCTGGCCTACATCATCGCCAAGGAGATGGGCGTCGGCCTCAAGCCGACGTCGGGCCCGGTCATCGAGCGGACGGGCGACCTGTCGGCCATCCTGACCAACCTCCAGACCAAGGAGATCCTGTTCATCGACGAGATCCATCGCCTGGCGCCCACCGTCGAGGAACTGCTCTATTCGGCCATGGAAGACTATTGTCTGGACATCATCATCGGCCAGGGCCCGAGCGCCCGGAGCCACAAGCTGCGGCTCAAGAAATTCACCCTGATCGGGGCCACGACCCGGGCCGGCCGGATCACCGCTCCCCTGCGCGGCCGGTTCGGCATCATCCATCGCCTGGACTATTACCGTGACGAGGACCTGCGAAAGATCATCCAGAGGTCGGCCGCCCTGATGAAAGTGGACATCGACCTCAAGGGCGCGGGCGAGATCGCCCTCCGCGCCCGCGGGACGCCCCGCGTCGCCAACCGGCTCCTGCGGCGCGTGCGCGACTATGCCGACATCAAGGGCCGGGGCGTCATCACCGCCGAGGAGGCCAGGCGAGCGCTGGACATGATGGAAGTCGACACTCTGGGCCTCGACGATGTGGACCGCAAGCTCCTCCAGACGATCATCGACAATTACGGCGGGGGTCCAGTGGGCATCTCCACGATCGCCGCGGCCATCGACGAAGAAAAGGACACGATCGAATCGATCTACGAGCCGTTCCTGATGCGGATCGGTTTCTTGGAGCGGACCCTGCGCGGCCGGAAGCTGACGGCCAAGGCCTACGAGCATCTGGGCTATCCTCCGCCGGGAACGTCGCCCCGCACGACGCAGAAGAAGCTATTCAAAGAATAGCCCGGCGGATTAGCTCGGGTCATGATCAGGTTTCTCATCCTAAAGAAAAATTCAAAGGGCCTATCCAGCCGACCGGATGAGCGCCACAACGGAAGGGTAGCCAAGGTCAAGAACTGAATAAAATGAAGGAAGCAGCCGCCCCTGTTTTGGTTTCCGATTTCGACTTCGATCTGCCTGCCGAGCTTATCGCCCAGCGGCCGCTTCCCGAACGGAGCGCGGCCCGGATGATGATCATCGACCGGAGGGCCGGAACGATCAGGCACGGACGGTTCGCGGACCTCATGACCTATCTCGGCCGGGGCGAGGTCCTCGTTCTCAATGACACGCGAGTCATTCCGGCCAGGCTGTGGGGGACGAAGGGCGGCCGGGATATCGAGTTCCTGTTCATCAAAGAGGTCGCTCCCGAGACCTGGGACGTCCTCTGCCGTCCGGCCCGAAGGCTCAAGCCGGGAGACATCGTGGTTTTCGCCGGAGGTCATGAGGCCGAGGTTGCGGCCGCCGCCGAGGAAGGCCGGCGGACTCTGCGGTTCAGTGGGAAGGGTGCGGCCGACCTCATGGCCGAGGCCGGGTTCGCCCCTCTCCCCCCTTACATCAAGCGCGGAAAAAAGCTGGCCCATCTGCGGGAAGAGGACTTGCGGCGATACCAGACCGTCTTCGCCTCGTCCGCGGGCTCGATCGCCGCGCCCACCGCGGGTCTTCATTTCACCGAGGACGTTCTCGCCGCCCTAAGGGTCAAAGGCGTTGAGGTCGAAACCATCACCCTGAACGTCGGGCTGGCCACGTTCCAGCCGGTGCGAGCCGAGCGGCTCGAGGATCACCGCATGCTCGAGGAAACATATGTCATCGGCCCTGAAACGGCCCGGGTCGTCAACGCGGCCAAGCGCGAATCGCGGCCGGTCACGGCCGTGGGCACGACGTCCGTTCGGACTCTCGAAAGCGCGGTGGCAGTGGGCGGCGGTTCCGTGCCGCCCGGACCCGGCGCCACGAGCCTCTTCATCCGGCCCGGCTACGAATTCAAGTTCGTGGACAAGCTCCTGACCAACTTTCATCTTCCCAAGTCCTCCCTGCTCATGCTCGTCTCGGCCCTGGCGGGGTTCGACCTCATCAAGGAAGCCTACGCCGAGGCCGTCCGCGAGCGCTACCGCTTCTTCAGCTATGGCGACTGCATGTTCATCGTTTGACAAATCGGCGGGCCTGATATATTTATAATCGGAAATGTCACCAGATGTTCAAGCCCGAGACGAATCACGAATCGTCATCCCGGCCTTTCCCAGGGCGCGGACGCGCCCGTTCGGGCCCGGCATGGCGAGGATGAAAGGCTGAAAGATGGCCGACCCCGAAGCGGAAGCCGAAAAGCTCGACGAGATCCTGCACCCGAGCGACCGAGCCAAAACCTTCAAGATCACCATCATCTTCGGCTACAAGATCGTGCCGGCCTACGCCCCAGCCGTGGAGCTGGCCAAAAGAAACCCGACCTATAGCCAAGAAGGGAGCGGCGAATTTGTCCGTCATTCGGCGACCTATACGCCCGATAAAGTCGACGACCTCTTCGCCCTGTTCCAGCTCGTTCACGACTGGGATGATACCGAGGTCCTGGTCAACCACAAACGCCTTCCTTACGGCCACCAACTCTGGCTCCCGCTGATGTGGTTCTACAGGATAAGATAATTAATCCCTGGGTCATGGCGAGCTTCTCTTGAAGCGCGGCCTTTCTCCTTCCTCGCGCTCCTCGTGAGCGGTTCAGAGACCAGTTATGGACTGCCCGTGGGCTGTTTTGAGTAACGGATGACGGGCGCTGTCTTAGTCGAGCACCCGCTCAATCTCTTCCCAGAATTGGCCTTCGAGGCTGACATCAAGCACATAGGCGGGGACGGCCTTGGCCGCGCGGCAGGCATTATCAAAGATGCGGCCCTTCAGGGCCCGGGCCGATTCCACCTCGAGCCGTCGAATGAACGGCGTGAGGATCTCGGTCGACGACCGGGCGATATAGATGGCCGTCTCGCCTTGGCCGATGGCTGAGGCTTTGTCCTTGTCGGCCTGTTTTAGGAAGAAGATCGCTTTTAAAGGGATGCGGCCGGCAACGTTCCAGGTTCCCTCCGACCGCTTCCACAGGTAATCGCTCCAGGTCGCGAACGGGTGAGCCTCGAACGCCGTAGTGCTTCCGGGCAGGACGAGAGTCGTGTCGTCGCACAGGGTCCGCCAGGGCGACGGGATGCGGCGGCTCGAGGTGGACTTGCCCGTCCCGCCCGATGCGGATAATGCGACCCCGAACCCCGACCGGCACACCAGGGCGGAATGGAGGGGAAGACCGCCCAGGTCGATAATGCGTTCCATGATCGGAAAACACGAAAACGACATGGATTCTATCGCCAGCTCGTGCGAGAGATCGCCGACCACTTCGCAGATAAGATGCGGGATCCGAGGATGAGACCAGAATCGGACCGGAAAGAACCAGCGGGACAGCCATCCGGACCGGGGCCAGCCCGACGAAGCGGCCAGGCCGACGATGCCGGGCGAGTCGTCGGTAATGGCCTTGGGATCCAAGCGGAGAAAAATGATCTTGGGCTCGTCGGACTCGGGCGCCGGAGCGGCGCCGAGCGGCTCGAGCTCCAGGATCCGGGCCAGCCGGGCGAGCCAGTCCTCGAGCCCGCGTCCGGCACTCATCCACCAGGACAGGGGCCCGATGGTCAGCCGGTAATCCCGGGCGCGGGCGGCGGGCTTCGGAGGACGGTTGGCCGCGGCCCGAACTCGAGCCGGCCTTCGTGCGTGCTCAGGCTTGCGGGTCCCGGGCATGACACCTCAACGCGCGTCCGTTCGGAGCAGGCGCGAGACAGGAAAAAGGCCGCGCTTGCGGGCCTCCTCGCAATACCAGAAGGGAGCGAAGAGATTCTTGCTCATGTAATAATTTTGGGCGACACAGCTTCCGAGACAGAGGAGCTTCATCGCGCACTCGCCGCACACGCCCTCCATTTTCCGGGGCAAGCCTTCCCGGATGTCCTTGAGGACCGGATGGTTCTTCCAGACATCCTCAAGCCGGTCCCGGGAGGCATGGCCGAAGACGAGCTCGGGCACCTGCTCGCCGATGCCGCACAGGGCGAACGACCCGTCGGAGAGAACGCCCAGGATGCCGAAAATGCCGCACCGCGAACAGCCGTCGCCCTCCTGGCCGTACATCTTGCCCAGAGGCCTGAAGGCGGCCGGGTGGTGGAAGACGAGCCGCAGCTTGGTTCGCGGAGCCAGGTCGTTCTCCACCCAGCGGCCGAGCTCCACCAGCTCCTCGATGTCCAGCGCTTCGCCGCGCTTGTACATGTCCTCGCCACGGGCGCAGGGCATCAGCACGTTGTACTTGACCGAGCTCGCGCCCAAAGACTCGGCCAGGCGGACGATGTCCTCGACCTGGTGGTGGTTCTTGCGCATCACGGTCAGGATGATCTGGGGGTGAATTCCGGCTTCAACCAGGTTCTTGATGCCCTGGACGGCGGCGTCGAAACTGCCCTTGACGCCCCGCACCCATTCGTTGGTTTCGGCGTCGGCCCCATCCAGGCTGACCGAGACGAAATGGCCCCCGCACAGAGCGATCTCCCGGGCCAGCTCGGGAGTACACAGGACGCCGTTCGACTCTACGGTGACGGTCAGGTTTTCCTCGCGTAGGAACCTCAGGATGGCGAAGATGTTGGGGTGCAGCAGCGGCTCTCCGCCAGTCAGCTTTACGCCGGCGAGACCCAGGGGCTTCCCCTCTCGAACGATATCTTTGAGCGTCTCCAAAGGCAGCGACGCGTAGACCGCTCCCCCCGATTGGAACTTGGGCGCGATCCAGCAGTGGCGACAGGCCAGGTTGCAGCCTTCGGTCAGGTAAAAATAAAGGGTGTCCAGGGGATAGGAGGACTCTTTTTTTGGCTCGTCCGCCCCGACCTTCGAGGGTTTCTTGTCGGCCTGCGTTGGGTCGAGGCGCGGGTTGCCGTTTTTCGCCGCGGACTGTGACCTCAACCCTGCACCTCCTCCTCGGGGAGTCGTCCCCCCTCCTCCAGGTATTTTCTCAAACAAGCGTCCGGGCTCGGATGATCGACCTCGCCCAACAGGGTGTAGGCCAGAGCCGGGCAGTTGCCCGTGCAATAGCTGATGTAGGCACAGCCCCGGCAGAAATCGAATCGACTGAGAGGGATCGCCCGCCGCTCCCGGATTTTCCACAGGGCAGCATGGTTCTGCCAGATGTCGGCCAGGCTGTCCTTGTTGATCCGGCCGAGCTCGATATGGCTCAGCATGTTACAGGGAACGATGACCCCATCGGCCCGCACGGCCAGCTTGTTGAACGTGCAGCCGCAGCCGACGAGGTGGCCGCACCCGGGCAGGGATTCCAACCCCTGCCGCCGGGCTCGCTCCATCTCCAGCCAGCCCTGCGCTTCGGCCAGCGGTCCCGCCGTGGCGCTGATCCGGCCGCCGTATTTGGCGATAAGCTTGAGAAGGGTGGTCATGGCCAGCTGGCGGTCCGCTGTGGTCAACTGGACCTGCTCGTTGTTCTTTTGACACAGACCCATGTAGCCGGCTGAGTTCGTGGAGAACGAGGGCAAGCCGATGTCCTCGAGCAGCAGCTTGGCGATGTTCTCCAGGTCGTGGACGTTCTGCCGGTGGATGGTCACCCGGACCGCCACCGGCACGCCATGGCGCTGGAGGCAGCGGATGCCCTCGACGGCCTTGTAAAAGCTCCCCTTCCCGCGGAAGGAGTCATGGGTGATGGGGATCGAGCCGTCGATCGAAACCTGGACATGGTCGCACCGCCGGGTCGAGGCGATGAAGGCGGCGATGCCGTCCTCGATCAGGGTCCCGTTGCTCAGCAGGCGGAAGCGCATCCGGTTGCGGACGATGCCCGTCAGGATATCCCGGAGGTCCTCGCGGATGAAGGGCTCCCCTCCAGCCAGGCAGACCTCGGTCACCGCGCAGCGGTTGAGCTCCTCAAAGAAGGCGAGCCACTCTTCCTTGGGCAGGTCCTTGACGTCGGCGGCGCTGTTAAAGAAATAACAGTACCGGCAACGCAGGTTGCAGCGGTCGGTGATATCGATGTCCACGCTCTTGGGCGTGCGCATGACGCGCGGCCGCTCCTGAGCGCCGGACGCCGCGGGCTGGGTCATTTGGCGACCTCGAGAGCGGCCAATCCCTGCTTGATCAGGTCGGCGATGAAATCCCGGCAGTGATCCCGGACCTCGGGAGGGACATCCTCGCAGTTCTTCTTGATCACGGCCAGGACATCATCCAGCGTGTGCCTGCCGTCGAGGTGTTTCCAGATCAGCACGCCGACCGGATTCAGGGCGTAGCCTTCCGCCGTGTCCGGGTCAAAGAGCACGGCCCAATCGTCAAACTCCTCCCGGAGAATGACCGATGGGTTGACCATGGGCTTATCCTTCTTTTCATCTGCCATCGCTTTCCCTCCAGCGCCGGCTTTCTATTGTATCAGCATTCGGGCTCGGTTGCATCCCCCCGAGGCCGGCGAGCCCGCCCGGACGGATCGAAAGAGGGACTCCCCTCACCCTTCCTTTTTGCTGGCATGTGTGGCGGATTCGGCTATAATTTGACCCAAGAGGCGTACCCGGCTCATGGAGATCGAAACCAAGTTCAAGATTCCTTCCGCGGATGAGGTCCGGCTTAAATTAGCGAAAATCGGCGCTCGGCCCGTATCACGGGACATTGAGAAGGATACCTATTATGCGACGCCTGAGGGGAAAGGCCTGACCGCGGTGCGTCTTCGCTCGATCGGCCGGAGGGGCCTTTTCACCATCAAGTCCACCCCCGCTGCCGGCTCCCAGGGCAAGCCCGGGCTCAAGGTCCTCGAGGAGATCCAGGTGGAAATCGACAACGCGTCCCGATTCGGCCGGATGCTCGAAATGATGGGCTTTGTCGCGCAGTTCAGGAAGGAAAAGATCAGGGAATCCTACGATTGGAACGGCCTTCCGATCTTCCTGGATGAGCTTCCCCATTTGGGGTTTTTTCTGGAAATCGAAGCGCCGGAGGACGGGATCCGGGCGGCCGCCTCGGCCTTGGGCTTGGACATGAGCCAGGCCAGCGGTGAAACCTACATGCAGATCTTCGCCCGCTACAAGTCCCTCCGCCGCGCGCCAGAGCTTGAGCTGGTTTTTAGCCCCCAAGACTCAAGCCGGCCCGAGCCCTGACGGCCCGCCCGCAAGGGCGGGAATTCCGATCGGCACCCGATCGGTGTGGATGAACACGTCCTATTCAAATCGGCTGATGATGGTTATGTTCTGGCGGTTCGTGATGTCGCGGGCCTCGGCCGTAAAAAGGTAATCGATCCGTCCTTGGTAGTGGCTCACGATCCGGCTTCGCACCATCTTGAGCGTCGAATTGATGAAACGGTTCTCCTCGGTGAAGGATTCGCCCAAGACCGCCACGGCCGTGGGCAGCCACCGCTGGGGAAACATCCCGCCCTTCGGCCCGCCCTGTCGAAAGGCGCCGACCGCCTCGTCGAGAAGCTTGAGGGCGGCCTTCTGACCTTCCTCAGTCCGGCAGGAAAGATTCCGTTCCTTGAGACAGAGCAGGAGCGCTTCCTTATTGGGCACGAGTAGGGCCACGGTGAAGGGCGATTGGTTGTTATAAAGCATGAACTGGTCGATGTAGGGCGAGCTCTCGGTGACGGCTTCCTCGATGACCTCAGGGCTGTACTTCTCCCCGGTGTTGTCGATAAGCAGGCTCTTGACCCGGCCGAGAACATAGAGGAAGCCGTCCGGGTCCAGGTAGCCCAGGTCGCCGGTGAAGAGCCAACCGCCGCGGAGAGCCTCGCCGGTCGCCTTGTCGTTCTTCCAGTAGCCGGCCATGACGTTTTCGCCGCGGATGACGATCTCGCCCGACTGACCCGTCGGAAGCTCGCGGCCCTTGTCATCACAGATCTTGAGCTCGATGCCCCTGGCCACGCGACCGGAGGAGCCAAGCTTATGGGCCTCGCCGCTGTTGGCCGAGATCACCGGCGCGGCCTCGGTCAAGCCGTAGCCCTGGTACATCGGCAGGCCGATGGCGTAGAAAAACCGCTGGAGCTCGATATCGAGCAGGGCCCCGCCGCCGACGAAAAATTCCAGCCGATCGTCGAATCCGTTCCTGATCTTGGAGAAGAGCAGCTTATCGCAGAGCGCGTAGAGTATCTTCTTGATGGGATGCAGGCCGCGGCCCCGGCTCCAGCCGTCGGCGTTGTAGGAATAGGCCAGCTTGAGCGCCCGGCGAAAGAGCTTCTCCACCTTGGGGCCTTTGTCGTGGATGCCCTTCTCAATGGCCTTGCGAAAGGCCTTGGCCAAGGCCGGCACGCTAAGAAAGATGTGAGGCCTGAGCTCCTTGATATTCAAGGGAAGGTTCCTCGTGGTCTCAAAGGGCGTCCTGCCTTGCTGGGCCGCGGCCAGCGACGCCCCGCGGCTCATCATGGTATAGATCCCGCAGGTGTGACCGAAGGCGTGGTCCCAGGGTAGAACGAGGAGCAAGAGGAAATCCTCGCGGCACTTCACCAGGCTCAGGGATTGTTCGATGTTGGCCGTGTAGTTGCGGTGGGTCAGGACGATCCCCTTGGGGTCGGCCGTGGTGCCGGAGGTGTAGCAGATGTTGGCCGGGTCGTTCTCGCCCACGGATCGCCACAGGGCTTCGAAGTCCGAGGCGCGGACGCGCAGGTATTCCTCGCCCCGGGCCAGGACGTCCGCTGCGGATATCTCATCCGGATCGAGAGGGCTGACACGGTCGAGGATGATCGTCCGCTCGAGGTCGGGCAGGTCCCTCTTGATCTCGCGGATCTTTCGCAGCTGGTTTTGGGAAACGATGACCATCCGGCATCCGGAGTGGGCCAGTCGGAACTTGAGGTCGGCCAGCTCCTCGACCTTGACCGAGACGGGGACGTTGATCCCGCCGGCGAACAGGATGCCGAGCTCGCTCACCACCCAGTCATTGCGGCCTTCGGAGATCAGGGCGGCGCGATCGCCTTTGCGCAGACCCAAGGCGACGAGGCCCGCTCCGAAGGCATGGACCCGGGAACGCGTCGCGGCATAGGTCAGGCCCTCGTACCTTTCGCCCGTCTTTTCCCACATCAGGATGTTGTCTGGAAAGGATCGGACGCTTTCCTCAAAAAGCTGCGGTAGGGTTCGATGGGCCATGGGCCCTCCTCGTTCAGAATTCCAAAATTCCGACCATTAATTTGGCACCATAATAAATTGGCCCCAAATTTGATCGGAAAATTTCGTTGATTGATATTTTGTTTCTTATTATAGCTCTTCCAGGGTTGAAAGTCTTTAAGGAATATCAGGTCGAAGCGGATGACGCTGCGGAATTGGTTTGCAGGCTTGATCTCAGGGGCTTTTCTCCTTTGTTTCGTAAGGAAAAAATCCGGGAATCGCATGCCTGGAAGAATAGCAATATCTACCTTAATAAACCCATTCACCCGAGGTTTCCCTTGGAAAGCGAGGCCTCAGAAGAAGAGATTGCGGAAGTTGCGCCTGCCCTGGACCTTGACTCGGTTCTCGCCAACGGGAATAGAATACAATTGTCGTCCATCATAAACTTGGTGATGCACAGTCAATTGACCTTTTATCCCGATTGAGAAACCCGGAAATTGGTTGGATATCACCGATTCTATGGGGAAGCACATTGGCAAGAAGGCAAGGAAGAGTACGCCCGCTATGCAGCTTGATTATCCCTAAAAAAGATGCTCGCCCGCAGGAAATACAAATTGACACAATAATAAACTGCGTGTCATAATAAGCTCGACTGAAACCAAATATTTCATGCCAATCACTATCTTTTTATTAATACAATTTCCAGAAATAGTCCTTTGCACAATCATAGCCTCAAAGAGGAGTACCGCATGAAGAACATGGTAAATCTAAAATTCGATGATCTTCCGACGCAATGGTATAACATTGCGCCTGATTTGCCCGAGCCATTGCCTCCGCCCTTGGATCCAAAAGATGGTCCTTCAAGAATCAAAAACTTGCCCAACTTGATGATCGGAGAGTGTTTGAAGCAGGAATTCTCGAATGAAAACTGGATTGATATTCCCGGCGGGATTCTGGATTTATATTCCAAAGCAGGCAGGCCAAGGCCCCTCTTCCGCGCAACTCTTCTCGAGAAAAGGCTTAATACGCCCGCAAGGCTATACTACAAGAGTGAATTTTTCAGCCCAACCGGAAGCCACAAGGTAAACACTGCCCTTGCCCAATGCTGGTATGCCAAACAGCAAGGATTTGAAAGGCTGACCACAGAAACCGGCGCCGGGCAATGGGGCACTGCACTCGCCTATGCCGCGGCTGTATCCGGCTTGAAATGCACGGTCTACTGGGTGCGCAGCGTGTATAGTTGGAAACAAGATCGTTTAAATTTTATGAAACTCTTGGGAGCAGAAGTGTATGCCTCACCCAGCCCCAAAACTAAATTTGGCCGAAGCCTATATGATAAAAATCCCGAGCATGTGGGTTCTCTCGGCATCGCCATATCAGAAGGGTTGGAGGATTCTCAAAATGATCCCAAGGCAGCTTACAGCTTGGGGTCAGTTTTGAATCATGTCTTATTGCATCAGACAATAATCGGACTGGAGACTCAGAAGCAATTTGAACTGTTTGATGATTATCCGGACTTGGTTATTGCCTGTCTTGGCGGTGGTTCGAACTTTGGTGGATTTGCTCTGCCCTTTATCGGCGATGTGTTAAAAAAGGGGAAGAAGACAAAATTCATTGCCGCCCAGAGTCAAGTAGCGCCAAACCTGCAAGGCAAATATGAATATGATCATGCCGACTATGCAGAGATAACGCCGATGCTGAAGATGTATACTTTAGGTCACAAGACTGATATGCAACCTATCAAAGGAGATGGATTGCGCTACCATGGATGTTCACCGATTATCAGCCTCCTCCGATATAGAGGTTATATCGACACGGTTGCTTATCCCGGCGATGAAAAGCATGTCTTCCAAAATGCTAAATTATTCATGGAAAGCGAAGGCTGGTTGCCTGCTCCTGAATCAGCCTATGCCGTGTGCTGCGCAATCGACGAAGCGATAAAATGCCGTGATACCGGAGAGAAAAAGGCCATTGCCTTTAATATCAGTGGCCATGGATTCTTAGATATCCCGGGCTACCAATCAGTATTGGGGCTTAAATAATAAGAGGATCGTCAGACCTTTCGGCTGCCAATCCTTATTCTAAAACGTTAGAGGCGGGACGCCTGCAGCGCCTCAAAAATCCTGGGAGTCAGGGGATAGCCCGAAAAGTCCGTTAATTGTATCATTCATAATTGCGTCGGGCGAGACAGCTAAAAGTGGACCTCTCGATAATTAAGAAAGATTCGTCACGCGTCTTATAGAAGATCGCCATGCCTTTGCATTATGAAAATTGTCCTAGAACGAAACCAATTTCTGAAAACTCTTATAACGGCTCCGGATGTCGCCCGGCGTCAGGCTCCGGAACCGATCGATGCCGAAATCCTCGATGACGAACGAGGCGATGACGCTGCCGTAGACCGCGGCTCGGCGGATGCTCCGCTCGGACAGACGGCGGGCGCCGTCCAGGTAGCCGAGAAACCCTCCGGCGAAGCTGTCCCCCGCGCCGGTCGGGTCGACGACGTCCTCGCAGGGGTTGGCCAGGACGCCGAACATGAGATCGGGCCCCATGACCAGCGCCCCGTGTTCGCCCTTTTTCATCACGACGAGCGATGGCCCCGCCGCCAGGATCCTCTTCCCGGCCCGGACGAGGTTGACCTCCCGGGTCAGCATCTTGATCTCCTGGTCGTTGGCGAAAAAGATGTTCACTTTCTTGAGCACTCGCCACAGCGCTTCGGGCTTGGTCTCGATCCAGAAATTGATCGTGTCCATGGCCACGAGCCTGGGCTTGGACACTTGCTCCAGGATCGAGTCCTGCAGGTCGGGGTCGATGTTGGCCAGAAAAAGGATGTCCGCCGCCCGGTAATCCGCCGGGATGGAGGGCCGGAAATCCTGGAAGACGTTGAGCTCGGTCTTGAGCGTCTGGCGGACATTGGGGTCGTAGTCATAGCGGCCGGCCCAATGAAACGTCTTGCCGCCCGGCCGGATCTCGAGCCCTTGGGTATCGATCGAACGCGACTTGAGGAAGTCGATGACGTCCCGGGGAAAATCCTCTCCCACGATCCCCACGATCTTGGGCTTGGTAAAAAAGCTGGCGGCCAGGGAACAGTAGGTTCCCGAGCCGCCGACGATCTTGTCTCTCCGTCCCCAGGGCGTCTCGATCGTATCGAAGGCCACTGAACCGACGATGACCAGACTCATATTAGGTTAATCCTTTATGATCCTCTGTGTCATTGCGAGGAGCGGAGCGACGTGGCAATCTCATACTGCAGTCGGCGCACCAATGAATAAAGTATCGTACTCATCGGCTCTGCACTGCGGACGATCATATCCAGCGCTCCTTATTTAATATATTTGCCGATGATCGCTCCGAGCTTCCTCTTCGTCGGCCCGGAGATGAGTTCCGGGGCCGTGACGATGGCCATCTTGAGCGCGTCGCGGCAGGGGCAGACGCTGTCCTTCTGGCTTCGGATCGAAGCTAGGGCTTTTTTGATGATGGCCTTGGCGTTCTCGATGTTGGCCTTCAGGTTGGCCAGGATGAGCTCGACCGAGACCGTTTCCTCGGTCTTATGCCAGCAGTCATAGTCCGTGACGAGGTTCATGGTGGCGTAGCAGATCTCTGCCTCGCGGCAGAGGCGGGCCTCGGTGCCGGCCGTCATGCCGATGACGTCGCAGCCCCAGGAGCGATAGGCAAGCGACTCGGCCTTGGTGGAGAAGGCGGGGCCTTCCATGCACAGGTAGGTCCCCCGCGGGTGGACTCTCAGGCCGAGCGATTGTCCGGCCTCAAAAAACGTCCGGGACAGGTCGCCGCAGATCGGTTCGGCCAGCCCGATGTGGGCCGCGATCCCGCTTACGAAAAACGTGCTGGGCCGGCGGGTCCGGTCGAGAATCTGGTCGGAGAAGACGATGTCGCGCGGGCGCATCTCCTCTTTGAGCGAGCCGCAGGAGTTGACGGAGATTATGCGCTCGACGCCCAGCATCTTGAACCCGTAAACGTTGGCCCGAAAGTTGACATCCGAAGGCAGGAAGCGGTGGCCCCGGCCGTGGCGGCTGAGGAAGGCAACGTCCCGGCCGGCCAAGCGTCCGACGATGTAGGCGTCGGTCGGGGAACCGAAAGGCGTCGAGAGCTTTACCTCGCGGACGTCTTCGATGCCCTCGATCGCATAAAGTCCGGTCCCGCCCAGGATGCCGATCTCGACCCGCGGCCTCGAAGTCTTCATGAGCCGCGGAGCCCGGCGGGTGTCGGTTTTGGCGGTCGATTTTTTCTTGGGCGCGGCCATGGGTCCTCCTGAAAGGTATTCATATATAATTTATGAAACATCAAGTCAAGCCGGGAATCGGAGGAGGAAGCATTTCCAAATTCATGATAAAAGGCTCGGGCTATGCGAGTTTTAGTCCGGATGGGTTTTCAGACTCTTTCAGATTTATTAACCCCCATTGCCCCCTCTGTATTTAGGGGGCGCGGCATGATACCCATCCGTGCTGTTGGTATGGCCCCGGCTTCGGGCTTCCCCCATCAGCCCTTCATGCCTGACCTTTTTTAGTCTGCCGGCTGGCGACTCAGGTCTGACGGGGGGCCCCCGCCCTCGCTTCCCGTTCATTCTTGACTTGAAACCTGGGTCATCATTTTTATCCAAAATGGCCGAGCGCGGTTTCTCTCATCCGCCCTTCGCCTTATGAGAAGCTGGTTGGAAATGCTTCCGGGGGAAAGAGGGTAAACTGCAGGAACGATGGGCCAGATATGCTGAGGAGAGAGACAGGGAGCGCGGGCCCATCGTGATCCTTTCAATAAGTGGGCGCCTCACTCAAGGCAGCAACGAACGGCCTTGGCCCAAAGAGACTCGTTTCATCACATAAAAGGAAATGCTAATACGGCGGAGACAACCGATCTTCCGGCCCGAAAAGGAGGCTATGCGTAATAGAAGTTCTTCAGGCTTTCGACCTCGGGAGGGTCGACCCGAAACCTCGGCTCCCCGAGCTTTTCGAGCTTGCGGGCCTCGGCCTCGGCCCGGCGGAAATAGGAGGCGCGGAGTCCAGGTATCCGGGAGGCGGCGATCGTCCGGGCCAGGAATTCGCTATCCACGGAGAAGGCGTCGTCCCTGTCCGCGAATCCCTTGAACCTCCACTCCCCCGTTTCGAAATCAAAGGCATATTTCCGCAGGAAAAGGTGCCCGTGCCTCGCAACGAACTCGATGGCCTTGGCCAGGAAGTCCACATCGCGGTCGGTGAATGTGTAGTGAAGGTTGATGCGGACCCAGCCGGGCTTGATCCCCTGCAGGCCGCTCAAGATGACCCGGCGGAAACGGAGCGAAGTCTCATTGTCGATCCCCAGCAAGATATGGCCGTAGGGTCCCGCGCAGCTGCAGCCGGCCCGCGACTGGATGCCGAATAGGTCATTGAGGAGTTTCGTGAGGAACTTGGGATGGAGGATGCGGTCCTTGTGGGCGATGTTGAAGGAGACGATGGGCGTCAGGTCGTCGCGATCATAGGGACCGATGAGCTCGATCCCCGGGAGACGTCTGATCTTGGTCAGAAAATCGCGGAGAAGCCGATCCTCGACCCGGAGGATGGTTTTGACTCCGACGCGCTCCTTGAGATCCATGGCCAGGGCGGCCCTGATGATCTGGAGGATGGGGGGCGTGCCGGCCGTTTCCCGGGTTTCGATGTCCGGCGAGTAGTCATGATAGCGGTGGCCGACATAAACGACCGTGCCGCCCCCGGCCGCGGTCGGCGCTAAATCGGACCGGTAGAGCTTTTCGTTGATGACCAGGATCCCGCAGCTTCCCGGGCCGCCCAGGAACTTATGCGGGGAGAAAAAGACCGCGTCAAAATGAGCGTCTTCGTCCTTGTTCATATCGATGTCCACGTAGGGAGCGACCGCGGCGAAATCAAAGAAGACGAGCGCCCCGAACCGGTGGCAGAGCCGGGCGACGTCATAAACGCGTGTTCGGACGCCGGTGATGTTGGAACCCGCGGAAAAAGAGGCTAGGCGGACCCTGTCCCTGAACCGGGGATCGGCCAGCTTGCGTTCCAGGTCGCCCAGGTCCATGTTCCCGTCCTCCCCGAGCCGGACCACGACGACCTCGGTCAAGGCCTCCCGCCACATGAGCTCATTGGTATGATGCTCGTACGGACCGATGAAGACCACGGGCCGCGTTCTGTTGAATTCCTCTTCCCGGGCGCGGACCTGATCCGGATCGCCGGCCCAGGCGGACCACATCCGCTCCTTGGTCAGCGGAGGGATATAGACGCCCAGGATCTCCTGGAGTTTCTTGAGCGCGCCGGTGCTCCCCGAACCCACGGGGAAGACCTTCCCCTGGGGTCCGGCGTTGACCAGGTCCTTGATCCTCTGCTCGGCCCGGTGATAAAGCCGGGTCATGTATTTTCCGGAATAATCGTCCTCGGTGTGCGTGTTGGCGTAGGATCGTTCGATGTGGGCCAGCTTCCGTTCGATGAACTCGAGGCCGCGCCCCGAGGCCGTGTAATCGGCATAGAACATGTTGCGCCAGCCGAAAGGGGTTCGGAAAAGAAGGTCCCTGCCGATCGTCTGCCGCCGCAGAAAATCCAGATCATAGCGCTTCATGGTCGTCCTCGCTCCGGACACCCGCTCTCGGGCGCGGAGTCACATTATAAAGAAATCCCCCCTATTCGGGGAATGCACGGCACCGCCGGAGCGACGGCCAGAGGAGGCCGCCCGCGCGGCGCATCTTCAGGCGGTCAATTCCCGAAAAAGGCGAGAGATTTCGTCGCGTTGAGATAATGGGCGGAATAGGTGCCGTACAGGCTCGCCTCGACGGTGTAGATCACGACAAAAACCTTGTCTCCATGGAAGGTCAGGAACTGCCTCTGCCTGATGCTCTTGCCTTTGTACGGATACTCGGAATCCAGTTCGCGGCCGGTCGTTTCTCCGGCGGTGACCCAGGTGTCGCCTCGCATTCGGCCCTTGAAGCTTTTCGTAATCTGGTCGATGAGCTGCTGGGCGACCAGGTTGATCGCTTCCTTGGATTGAGACGTACTGGCGTTTTCTATGGGGACCACCTGGACATTCAAGCTGGCCACGGGATTGTTGTCGCGGTTGGAGAGGAACATGCAGGCGACGCTCGGAGTGGACCTTTCGCCCTCGACCCAGCCCGCGGGATACTGGACTGTAAAGCCGAAGTCCTTGCTGGAAAACGTCGTGTAGGAGGTTGGGGCCGTGGTCGCCTGGGCCGCTCCCCTCGGAGGGACGACCGCGAAGCCGATGCTCCCGTGCTCCTTGCCGTTGAGATCGAAGAACGCCCTGTACCTTCCGACAGGCCAGCCCGAGTCCGGAGGGCTGAGCCGGAAGGAGAAATAGCCCGTCCCGCTGATGTCCGGAAAATCATGGGCTGCGATCTGTTCGTCTCCGTTTTCGATATAGCGGACGACGATCCTGACTTGCGTTCCGGGCGGGGCATCCAGCAGTTTGGCCGTGACATAAATGGGCTGGGCCTCGGGGGAAAAGGTTTCCGTAACATCTATGGGACTCTGCAGCTTGGGGTCCACGGCTCTCGACGTTCTCATCTCGGAGAGCCTGGCCGCGCTCTGGGCGAAACCTAGGGCCGCGGCCAAGAGACAAAGACAGGCCACCGTCGCGAATCTCTTCATCTTTTCTGTCCTTTCAGATAATCTGAAAACATCCGGGGCGCGCCTTGAGCGACTCTCGCGCAGCAATTGGCCTGGAAAACTGTGGAGCCGCCTGGGAGAGATCTCCGGCCGCAAAGATCAAAGAACATGGAAAGCACGCTGCGCCGTGAATATACGTGCCGGGCCTCCCGAAGTCAAGCCGACAAGAAACCGGAATCCTGAGATTCCCCGAATGAAATCCAGCTCCGGGGCGCGCCATCGCCCATTTTGTGGGGGGCAGGATATGCGGCGGACGCGGCCATCGTCCTTCGATTTTTGCTTTTTGAGGACTAAAAAGCTATTCTATTGTCTTTGAAAAGGTTAGATGATGACCCCAGACATTCCACGGCTGGTCAAGCTCATGGACCGTTCCGCGCGCATCGTGGTCCTGACCGGCGCCGGGATCTCGGCGGAGTCGGGAGTCCCGACCTTTCGCGGTGAGAGCGGCTTGTGGCGGCAATTCCGGGCGGAGGACCTGGCCACTCCCGAAGCTTTTCAGCGTGACCCCAAGCTCGTCTGGGAATGGTACGACTGGCGGCGGGGCCTGATGGCCAAGGTCGAGCCCAACCCGGGGCACCGGATTCTGGCGCGCTGGGAGGAACGATTCCCGGAGTTCGTCCTGATCACTCAGAACATCGACGGCCTGCACGCCAAGGTGGGCTCGAGGCGCATCATCGAGCTCCACGGCAACATCTGGAAAACTCGCTGTACGCGCGAGGGAATCGTCGGGGATAACGCCGAGGTTCCACTGAAAACCATCCCGCCGGTCTGTCCGTGCTGTGGAGCGATGCTTCGGCCTCATGTCGTCTGGTTCGGAGAGCCGCTCGACACGGCCGATATCGACCAGGCCTTTACAGCGAGCCGCTGTTGCCGCTTGATGTTCGTGGTGGGTACGTCAGCCGTCGTCCAGCCGGCGGCCTCGCTGCCGGCCATCGCCGCCCGGGCCGGAGCCACGATTGTCGAGGTCAACCCCGACACGACTCCCCTCACTCCGGACGCGGATTTTTCGTTTCGCGGCAAGGCCGGAGAAATCCTGCCTCTCATCGAACAGCAACTCATAGAAATATCCCACGCGTGAAAAGGAACCGGCTATGAGATACGCCTATTTTGATGCGTCCTCCGGCTTAAGCGGAGACATGATCCTAGCCGCCCTTCTCGACCTCGGCCTGCCGAAGGCGCGATTCAAAAAGACCATGGAAAGTCTCGGTCTTCCGATCGGCCTCAGCATCCGCGAAGTGAAGCGGGCGGACCTGCGCGGACTCAAGGTCGATGTCGTCCTGAAGCGAGCCGCTTCAAAGCCCCGGCGCCTGGCCGACATCCGGTCCTTCATCAAGAAAGCCGAGCTTTCGCCCACGGTCAAGGACAGAGGCTTGGCGGTTTTCGAGAGCCTTTTCCGCGCCGAAGCAAAAGTCCACGGCCGCGCCCTGGAGGAGGTCCACCTCCACGAGGCGGGGGCAGACGACGCCTTGATCGATGTCCTGGGAAGCTGTTATCTCCTCGAGGAGCTCGGCATCAGCCGCATCTATTGCTCGCCGCTCAACATCGGTCGGGGCTGGATCAAGACGTCGCACGGCGTCCTCCCCGTTCCGCCCCCGGCCGTGGCCGAGCTGCTGAAAAAAGCGCCGGTCTACTCCGCCGAGGTCGAGCAGGAGCTGGTCACCCCGACCGGCGCGGCGATCATCACCACTCTAGCCGAAGCCTTCCTGCCCTTCCCGGAGATTACCTACGACAGGATCGGCTGCGGGGCCGGCGGCCGCGACATCCCCGGCTTTCCGAACATCCTCAGGGCGTTCTGCGGCGAAGCCCGCGCCTTCGAGCCGGCGCGGAAGGTCTATGTCATCGAGTCCACGATCGATGACTCGAACCCCCAGGTCCTGGCCCATTTTCTTGGGACCGCCCTCAAGCTCGGAGCCCTGGACGCCTCACTCACGCCCGTGGTCATGAAGAAGAACCGCCTGGGGTCCAAATTGACGCTTTTAGCCGGGATTGATAGAATAGATGACCTTATCGCCGCCGTCTTCAGGGAGACGACCTCCATCGGCGTCCGGTACTTTCCCGTTGAGCGCCGCGTCCTCGAGAGGAAGCGCGTCGCGGTTCGAGTCCTGGGACAGGAGGTCGGGATCAAGGTTTCGAGCTTCGCGGGGAACGAGGTCAACGCCCGGCCCGAGTTCGCGGACTGCCTGGCGGCGGCGAAAAAGACGCGTCTCCCAGTGAAGGAGATCCTGGACAGGGCCGCGGCCGCGTACGGGAACAAGAAGTGAAACCGATGCCCAAGACAACAAGTGCGCCCAAGGACAAGCGGAAGCACCGGCCCCAGCCCGATCCGGCCAAGGTCGAGAAGGGCGTGTCCCTGATCCTCGAGGGCATCGGCGAGGACATCGATCGGCCCGGGATCAAGACGACGCCCCAGCGCGTGGCCCGGATGTTCACTGAGATCCTGGGCGGAACAAACGAGGACCCGGCCGTCCACCTCCGCGCCCTTCAGAACGAGCGCCATGACGAGATGGTCCTCATCAAGAACATCCCCCTCTACTCGATGTGCGAGCATCACCTCCTGCCCTTCGCCGGAGTGGCCCACGTCGCCTACATCCCCAAGGGCGGCCGGATCGTGGGCTTGAGCAAGATCGCCCGGGTCGTGGATATCTTTTCGCGGCGTCTTCAGGTCCAGGAGCGGCTGACGAAGCAGATCGCCGACCTAATCATGGACCGCCTGGAGCCCCTGGGGGTTATGGTCGTCATCGAAGCCGAGCATCTGTGTATGTCCATGCGGGGGGCCAAGAAGCCAAAATCCCTGACCGTTACCTCGGCCGTGCGCGGTTCGTTCCGTTCGAGCAGCGTCACCCGGGCCGAGGCCATCACTCTCATCCGAGGAGGGCTGGGCCTTGGCCAAGACGTCTAAACCCACCTTCTACGTCACGACGCCGATCTACTACGTCAACGACGTCCTGCACATCGGCCACGCCTACACGACCATCATCGCCGACATCCTGGCCCGGGCCCAGAAGCTCAGGGGCCGCGACGTCTTTTTCCTGACGGGCACGGACGAGCACGGCCAGAAGATCGAAAAAGCCGCGGCCGAGCGCGGGCTCAAGCCCCAGGAGCTGGCCGACCAGGTGGTGGGCCGGGTGCTCGACCTGTGGAAGGCCCTCGACATCTCCTATGATTTTTTCATCCGCACGACCATGCCCGAGCACGAGCGCGGCGTGCAGGTGTTGTTCAAGAGGCTCATGGACAAGGGCGATATCTTCAAGGGCGAATACAAGGGCTGGTACTGCGTCTCGGACGAGAACTTCCTGGCCGAGGAAGTGCCCCTGGAGAAGGAAGGCCACAAGGTCTGCCCCGACTGCGGCAAGAAATGCATCGTCGTCTCCGAGGAGTGCTACTTCTTTAAGCTTTCGGCCTACCAAAAACCGCTCCTGGATTTCTACGATAAGAACCCGTCCTTCGTCCGGCCCCCGAGCCGGATGAACGAGGTGGCGAGCTTCGTCCGCCAGGGGCTCAAGGACCTGAGCATCACCCGGACCACGGTCAAGTGGGGCATCCCCGTGCCCGGCGACCCCAAGCACACCATCTATGTCTGGTTCGACGCCCTGCACAACTACCTGACCGGCATCGGCTACGGGACGGACGACAAAAAATTCAAAACCTATTGGCCGGCCGACCTGCACCTCATGGGCAAGGACATCCTCCGCTTTCACGCCGTGTTCTGGCCGGCCTTCCTCATGGCCGGAGGGTTCGAACTGCCCCGAACGGTGTTCGGGCACGGCTGGTGGCTCAAGGATGACACCAAGATGTCCAAGTCCAAGGGCAACGTCCTCGACCCCTACCAGATCCTGAAATTCTTCGGGCCCGACCCCCTGCGCTATTTCTTGGTCCGCGAGATCCCGATCGGCCTCGACGGGAATTTCTCGCACGAGGCTTTCATCCACCGGGTGAATTCCGACCTGGCCAACGACCTGGGCAACCTCGTCCAACGAACCCTGACCATGATCAACACCTATTTTCAGGGATCGATCGACCAGCCGGGCCCGGAGGAGCCGCGGGACGCGGAGCTCCGGCAGGGACTGGCCGAGATGAAGGCCAAGGTCGAGGCCCTTTACGACGATTACGCTTTGAACAAGGCCCTGGAAGAAGTCTGGTCGTACATCACCGCAGTCAACAAGTACCTGGCCGATCACGAGCCCTGGAAGATGGCCAAAGTCCCGGACAGCCGGCCGAGGCTGGCCCGGGTCCTGTTCCAGGCCGCGGCCGCCATCCGCGAGGTGAGCCACCTGCTCTTCCCGGTCATGCCGGAGTCGATGGCTAAGGTCTGGGACGGGCTGGGCGAGAACAAGCGGCCGGAGATGGAGCTCTGGGCCGATTCGAAATTCGAGAACTACCGGACGGGCCAGAAGGCCAAGGAGCCGAAGCCCCTTTTCCCGAGAGTCGCCCTCAAGGATTTCTTGAGCGAGGGCGGGGGCGCCGAGCTGCCGACGCCGGCCCCATACCAACCGGCCGCCGCGCCCCAAGCGCCGTCGAAAGCCGCGACACCCACCAAGGAGAAAGCCATGGACATCATCACCTACGAAGAATTCCTGAAAATGGACCTCAGGGTAGCCCTGATTCTCAAGGCCGAGCGCGTCGCGGGGGCCAACAAGCTCCTCAAGCTCGAAGTGGACCTCGGCACGGAAAAGCGGACGATGATCGCTGGAGTGGCCGAAACCTACGCGCCCGAGGACATGGTGGGCAAGCGCCTGATCGTCATCGCCAACCTCAAGCCCGCCGTCATCCGGGGCATCGAATCACAGGCCATGCTCCTGGCCGCGGTATCCCCGGACAACAAAGCCATTATCCCCTTCTTCGACCGGGATGTGGCCGCCGGCACCAAGGTCAAGTAGCTGGGCTGATCAGGAGCCGGATTTCGCTTTCAGCCGGCAACCCCGGCTTATTTCGCGATCCTGAACAGGGTCCAGGGGCGGGAGGGTATATCGCGGAGAAGGTCCTTCTGCCAGGCGAACTCGGGGTGAAACTGGAGATGCTCCTCCGCCTTGAACGCCAGACCGCAGGCGTGTCCGGCCGCGGCCCAGAAGGACATCTGTTCGGCCAGCCGTGAGTCGATGACCTTATTTTGAACCGCGCCCCCGACGCCGAAAGCCGGCAACCAGGTCGGCATACCGCGCGGCGACAGATCGACGTGCCCACACAGGGTTCGCTCGCTGGGCTCGTTCTTTTTCAAGATGACATCGTAGTGGTCGGCCAGGAAACGCTGCGCCAGGGCGATGTCGATCTTCCCCTTGTTGTCCTTCATCAATTGCTCCCAGCGGATGCGGCGCGCGTTGGCGCTCAGGCTCGGATCGCGGGTATCGAATTTCGTTTCTTCCCGGGCCAGCTTGGGGTTAACGGGAAAATTCGCTCCCGTTAAATAGCCGTCTTTTGTCCGCTCCAGGGTCACGTTCTTCAGGCCGAGCTCCAGACTCGCGATCTCGCCGGTTTTCCGGTCGGCCACCAGCCAATCATTAGCGTAGCCCCCGTTGTTGCCGTCCTTCATGATCCGGGCGAAGTCGTCGATCGAGGACGCAAACTGCATGGCTTTTCGCGCCCGGACGAATTCCGGGATCCCGGAAGGGTCATAGCCCTCGAATTCGCTGATGGTGGTTTCGGTGATCATCAGGCCGGCGGCGTTAACCCCGAAATCATCATCGCTCGCGATGAATCCCGGAAGACCGTCCATAAGGATCCGATGGCCTTCCCGGGGGACGATGTCAAAAACAATCGTCCATCGGGCGCCCTCCAGGTAGAACGTCCAAGCGTTGTGGGCCATGACCACGCCGCCGTCCCGGGTGTAGCGGCCGGTGGCCACAAAGGCGCTGCACCGCTCGGGCACGGACGGGCTGGGGCCCGAGGCGATATGGTGTTGCTTGTCGTATTCCTTCACGTAGTAGGGCCACTCGAGAAACCCGTTTATGGCTACGATGTCCCATAAGTCCAGCTTGACGCCCCGGGCATTAACCCCCTCGCTGATACCCTGCAGCTCCTGGCGATAGCGGGGCTCAATGCGCGGCCACATCATGTCCCGGGCCGCATCCCGGAAAAACGCCCACTCCTTCTTGTGCTCATGAGCGAGTTCCAAAGAACACACCCGGCGCATGTCCTGGATCTCCGGCGCAAAAAGGTATCCGTGCTGATATCCGATTTCGGCCGGAGTGCCCTCCAGGTGAGCAAACGTCCAGCCGTTGAGCTCCGGACGCCGGAAGGCGTGCGCCAGTCGCGGATCAGTTTTTGTTCCCGGGGATAATAGGCTGAAGGCGCCGATGACGGCCAGCAGGCTGAAAACCAAAGCTAATTTCCTCCGCATGATTCCCTCCTTTTCGAGTGACCGACGCATCCCTGACTGAGCTCCGCCCGAGGTGGTTTTGTATCCGACGCTCATAAATATTTTCCCAGCCTGGCCTTGGGCACGGCGCCCTCGCGCACCAGGCGCGGCTTCTCGCCCGTCAGGTCGACCACGGTCGAGGGCTTGACCCCGGCCGTCCGGCCGCCGTCGACGATGAGGTCCACCTGCCCGTTGAACAGGGCCAAAGCGTCCTCCGCCGTGGAGATCTCCTTTTCGCCCGAGAGGTTGGCGCTCGTGGCCACGACGGGAAACCCAGCCTGACGGATCAAAGCCCTGAGCCAGAGAACATCGGGAAGCCTGAGCGCGATCGAATCGCCGTCGCCCAGGAGCCGCCGCGGGAGCGATGACCCCGCCTTGAGGATCAGGGTCAAGGGGCCGGGCCAGAATCGAGAGGCGAGCTCGCGGAAGAGCGGCGGAATGTCCCGAGCCACCCGGTCCGCCATGTCCGTATCGGATATGACCACGAGGAGAGGCTTGGCAGCGTCACGCTTCTTAAGGGCGTAAATGCGCGCAACGGCAGCGGCCGAAAAGCAGTTCGCACCCAAGCCGTAGAACGTATCCGTCGGGTAAACAATGACCCCGCCCTCGTTAAGGATCCTTGTGACCCGGTCATACTTCTCCGGCTCGAGGCATTCCGGGTTAAGAGTGATGAAGCGCGTGATCACGAAGCCCATGTTAGGGGCCGCGGGCCCAAAAGTCAACGAAACCGAAGCCCAGGGCTTGTGCCGGCAAGCGTTATGGAAATTCTCCTGATTTCATGAGAAAATAGCGGTGCGGAGGACAGTTGACCTGTTTTGATAACACGAAACGACACGGCTAATCAAAGGAGATGGCAAGCCATCTTGGCACGGAAATTGCACTCATGGATCTCAGGAGGAATTGACATGAAAAAGCACCTTATCCTCATTGCTGCGGTCTTGATCGCACTGCCCGCGTTGGGCTTTTCCGACACGTTCAGCTTCCGCGTGGGATATTTCTTTCCCAGGGCGGATAACAGCAAGGGCTCGCTGTGGAAGACGCAATTTGAGAATCTGACCTTGACCCGGACCGATTACCAAGCGACGATCTTCGGGATCTCCTACGAGCACTCGTTCAACCCCTACCTCAGCGTAGAAGTCGGAGCCGACACCTACAGCAAGACCAAGTCAGGATTTTATAATGATTGGGTGGGTTACTCGCTCACCGACGGAGATTTCGCTTTCCCGGTCTCGGAATTCCAGGGATCATTTTCCCTCATTCAGACGTTCAGCGTGTCCATCCTTCCCATTCAGGTTTCGTTGAAAGTCACTCCCTTAGGCCGGCGAGGAGGCTTCATCCCCTATTTCGGCGGCGGGGCGGCGCTCAACATCTGGAGCGTCAGGATCTACGGGGACATGGTCGATTTTAGCGATCCAAGGCCCCACTACCCTGTCGGAGACGTCACGATCTACCCCGTGTACATCGTCGATGCGCGCGACAGCACCAAGCTTAACGTGAGCTACCAGGCTTTTGCCGGAGTCATGATTCCTGTCGGCGTCAGGATGACGATCGATGGGGGGTTCAAATACATCATCGGGAAAGGCACCCTGAAGAAGATCCAGGATTTCAAGCCCATGGATTTTGACGGCTTCGAGATCACCCTCGGCATCAACTACTGGTTCTAGATCGGGGACACAACACCAAGTACGGTCTATTCGGAAGCCTAGCAAAAACCGGGGAGACGATCCCCTCTCACCTTTCTTAAAAGGATGAGAGGCATCGTTTTCCCTTTTTTCCCCGGATCTCAGCGTCGATATCAGCTGAAATCTCGTTGGGGAAATCTTCTCGGGTCCGTTCGGCTTGTCGCCGGCGCAAACCCTGAGAAAGCAACCCTGAGCGTTCGCGACGGAGAAAGAGTAGAGCGCTCCCCTATCTGCCCTTTCGAATCTCTTCGAGCGTGCTTTTGGCGGCAGGGGCCATGGCCAAGAACTTGGTGAGCTTCTCGCAGGCGTACTCGGGGCAGGGGGCGCAGTTCGGAACGCTATGCGTCAGGCCGCAAGCCCTAATCTCGCACAGGCCGCAATAGTTGAGGTGGGCGCCCTCGAGCGTGGTGCACCCGACGCAGTTGATGTCTTCGGGCTTGATCGGATGATGATATTCCTCAGTCCATTTGGCGGCGACCTTTTTCCTCAGCTCAGGGTCGTTGTTTTTCGTGGCGATGAAGGCTTCGCATTCGCTGCAGGTCAATCCGCACATAGAGATCATCTTGTCCATGCTGTCCTCCGATGAGAAATACCATGCCATGTTCTCCCCAGGAAAGCAAATAGAATGAGGTGAGCGGGCAGTATTTCCCCGGTCTTACGGGGAGTATTTGGCCATGCGAGCGCGGAAGGCCGCGGCGTCCTCCGATTGTCCTCGCTTTTCGAAGCCGGCGGCCAGCACGCGACTCTTGGCCACGATCTCCTTTTTGACGAGCGCCTCCTCGTCCGGAGTGAGGCCCAGGCCCAGAGCCTTTTCCAGGGCGGCAACGCGAAACCGGTCCAGGCCCCAGTGCGCGCGGGAGAGCTGATCGGCATGCCCGCCGCGCTTGATGATGAGCGGCCTGTCAAGAAGGATCACGGGATACCGATGGGCCAGCCGAAGCCCGAAGTCATAATCCTCGCAGGCGGGCAGGTTCTCGTCGAACGCGCCGACCTCGTCAAACACCTCCCGCCGAAACATCGCCGCCGAAAGGCTTAACAGGCAGAGCGGCAGGAACTTATCGAACACCCATCCGGAGTACTTCCGGTGTTTCTTCATGGGATTGACCCGCCGGCCCTTCCTGATCCAGATCTCTTCGGCTGAGAGGGCTCGGGTCGCGGGGAAAGCTTCAAAATAGTTCATCTGCAGACGGACCTTCTCCTTGAGCCACAGGTCGTCGGAATCCAGGAAGGCGATGAACTCGCCCCGGGCCAGGGCCAGGCCCCGGTTCCGCGCGGCGCTCACTCCCCGATGGGGCCCGGTGTCATAGCGGACCCGGCGGCCGTAGGTTTCGACCACGGCGGCCGTCCCATCCTCGGAGCCGTCGTCGACGACGATCAGTTCAAAATCCTCCGCCGGCGTCGACTTGGGCCAAAAGTCCTGGGCAAGAACTGAGTCCATGGCCTCCTTGAGGAGGCCGGCTCGATTGTAGGTGGGGATGATGACGCTCAGCATGGGCGTCCGGACGGATCATCGCCCCGGCGCCGGCTGGACGGGGATGTCTTCCAATCTTTCCAAGGGCATGGAAAAGCGGCCCCAGCCGGTTTCGATCTCGATCGTACCCGAAAACCTGCAGGGGATGGACGGCTTCTGGAGAAGGCCGTAGAGCGCGTTCCCGATCTCAAAAAAATCGAGGAGAAGCGGAATCGAGAATTCCTGGGTCCCCTTGGCGCCGAGGGCCGTCACGCCCGAGACCCGGCCTTCGCTCACCCGGGTCCCGCCGAGGTCCAGAGTGCCGCACAAGGACTCGACCCGCATCGCAAAGGCGTTGTCGTTCGTGAGACTGGCTTTGAAGGCCACATCGCCCCCGCCGATCGTCAGCGTCATGACTTCGAGGGGACGGAAGAGGATCCCGATATCCCGGAACACTGGAAAATCGCCCGAGCAGGCCACGGCCAGCCGGGATCCCTCCGACCCCGGGTTCTCGCTGAAGCTCATCCCGCCGATAAGATAGCAGCTCAGCTTATCCTTGCCCTCCGCGGACGGGACGGCTTTGAAGAGATTTTCGTTCGTGATCTTGACCGGGAGGGCGATGAGTGTCGCGGATGAGGGGCTGATGGTGATGGCTTGGGCGAGAGAGTCCCGGACCGAGAAGTACCCGGTGTTTTCGACGACGACCCGGTAATCGTACCCGGTCGCGAACCAGGGTGCGGTCGAGGCGTTGACGACCTTGAACACGAAGTTCAGAGTCAACCCGACGCCGCTCAGGTCCTGGATCCGTTTCTCGTGGAAGGTGACGGTGAGGTCCTTCTTGGCCGAGGCGCCGGCCGCGGCCGACGGACCGGCGAGCGAGACGATAACGGCGAGAACGGCGATTGCGACGGAGATCTGTCTATTCATCCTCTTCCTCAAAAAAGAGAAGGATACACTATCGGCGTCCGAGCGGCAAGCGACTCATTCGTTAGCTTGACATCTGCAAAAGTATGGGATAGAAGATTGCTCATAAATTGACTAGGAAGGCGCGTCGGATGCTGGCTCAAGATCTATATAAACCTTGTGGGAGGAAACGAGGCGGACGGCGGCGCCTCGTGCAGGACGGCCAGGAGGTCGCGGGTGTTGACCGAGGCCAGGACCCAGGGGGCGATGATCCAACTGAAGAAGCCGCCGACGAGCCAATAGACTTCCCAGGACCATTTCTTGACGCCGCGATAGGGAACGTAGAAACTGCCCAAGGCCAGGCCGCCCAGCCAATGGAAAACCACGCCGCGGAAAGGATTGATGATCATCATTTGAGTTGAATTTACTAGAAAGGGCGAAGGGCTGTCAACGGAAATTGGGGAGATTAAGTTCTTTTCTAACGGTTAGATTGCCGCTTACCCAATAGGGCTTTCGCAATGACAGCTACATGGCTGGAAAAAGTTCCCATCGTCTATTTCATTTCTCATCCGGGTATCGTGCTAGGGACCTCAATTCTCCGAGTAGCTTGGCTATCTTATTTGGGTCACCGGTCTCCTTGATCTTAATTGTATCATCTATTCCTGCTGCCGCTCCAAAAATTCCTCCAAGGGTGCCGAAAATTATCCCAAAGGCTGGTCCTATTAGCATTGCTTTTTCCCCTGCTGTATGGCTCATAAATCCAGGTTTATCATTTCCAGATGCAAAGCCGATTCCCATTCCAAAAGCAGTTCCCGACAAGAATCCGATGCCGGCCCCGCTCCAGAACTGAGATTTATTGATAATGGTGATGGCGCTGATATCGCGGATATCGATCGAGTTTTCAGATGAAGAATTTGAATCAAGCAGAAGCGAGTTGTTCTTTACCGCGATGAGCTCGCCTCTTATGATCTCTCCATCTTTTTTTTGAATGGTGAGCTCTTTGCCGTGTTTCCTCTCTTTAGCGAAAGCGGGACCTAAGCTCATCGTGAAAATGAGGAAGATAAGCGTCAGGGTCCCGGCGTTCCTGATCGATCCTTTGCTTTTGTTTTTCATCATCTGTCTCCTTTTTTGATTGCTCATTCCTCTCAGAATATAGATCGAATGACAGGAAGAGTTGTCAAGATTCTGTCAAGATTTTGTGAAGAAGGTGCTAAAAAGAGGATGAGGCACCAGAGCCCCCTGGCCTGTTTTCAAAAAGAAAATTTGAACTCGGCGCCGAGTGTTTTTATAATAGGAAACGCCTTTTAAATCGGAAACAATCTAGGAGGAACAGCATGAAATCGATCAGGTCGATACTCATCATGGTTCTCGTCATTCTGGCGCTGGCTTCGCTGGCCTCTGCCCAGTCAGCGTCGAAACCTCAGGAAAAGCCGGCCTCCCCTCCCGCGCCGGCGCCCACGCTTTCGCCCTGGACTGCGGATGATGTCATCCTCCAGGAGTCGGCCGGGGGATTTGAGGTCTCGCCCGACGGCAAGTGGGCCGTTTGGACGAAATCCGCCATGGACAAGGAGAAGGATGGCCGGGTGAGCCACCTCTACCTTACCAGCCTTGAGAGTCAGCCTGAAACCATCACCCTGACCCGGGGCGATGGCAGCGAATTCAGCCCCAAGTGGTCGCCCTCGGGCGCGACAATCAGCTTCCTTAGCCGACGCAAGGAAAAAGCCGACAGCAAAGATCCCACGACCCAGGTCTGGATGCTCGACCGTCGCGGCGGCGAACCCTGGGCCGTAACCGCCCTGGAACCCGGAGTTATGGCCTACGCCTGGATCGACGAGGGCCGCCTTCTCCTCGTCGCCCGCGAGATTCCGACACAGCTCGAACTGCAGCAGAAGGAACGCAAGGACACGGCCTATGCGGTCGAGGACCAGGAGCACATGCCGCCCGTCCGCCTGTTCATCTTCGATATCAAGGCCAAGAAGGCCGAGCGACTCACTCAAAACAAGGATGAGATCACCGATTTTGCCTTGTCCCACGACAAGAAGTGGGTCCTGACCCGAAACAACCAGAGCGTCCGCTTCGGGATTGATAAAAAGATCAAGCCTCGCTTTTTCCTCATCAGCCTGGCCGACAAATCCTCGACCGAGGTCTTCAACGACCCCTTCTTCAAGCCCAACCTGTTCGAATGGGCCATGGACGACAAGGGTTTCTATTTCTCCGTAACCCGAACGAGCGACAAGGTCAATGACATGGCCGGCGCCGATTTCCTCTATTATTATAGTCTGGCGGGCCGATCCTACACCGAAATTCCGCTCGATTGGGAATGGGGCCTGTTTTACTTCGGCTTCGTGCCGCGCGAAGACGGATTCGTAGCTTGCCTGGCCAACGGCGCGACTCCCAAGTGGCGCCGCTACGTCAAGTCCGGCGCGACCTATTCTTATAAAGAGCTCGAAGGCACGCATGCCGCCCGGCTCTACGGTCTTGTCCTGCAGGAGAAGGGCAACGCGGCACTCTACCGCTATTCAACGGCCATGAGCCCGGCCCAGTGGTACGCGGCCTCGCTCGATGGCAACGTCCTCAAGAATGAGAAGCAAGTCACCGAGCTCAACGCTACGTTCAAGGCACGGAAGCTGGCCAAGGCCGAGGTGGTCAAATGGAAGGGCGCGCTCGACGAGACGGTCGAGGGCATCCTCTTCTATCCCCACGACTTTAAGGAAGGCAAGAAATATCCCCTCGTGCTCATGATCCACGGCGGCCCTACCGGAGTCGATATGGACGCCTTCGACGATTCCTGGGCCTACTATCCGAACCTCATGGCCCAGCGCGGCGCGTTCGTCCTCGAGCCTAACTACCACGGCTCGGGCGGCTACGGCCAGAAGTTCGCCGAGTCCATCAAGGGCCGCTATTACGAGCTCGAGATCCCGGACATCATGAACGGCATCGACGAGCTCATCAAGAAAGGCTGGGTGGACCCAGAGAGACTGGGGACCATGGGCTGGTCGAACGGCGGCATCCTAACCATCGCCCTGACGACCTGGACCAACCGCTTCAAGGCGGCGGGCGTCGGCGCGGCGGACGTCAACTGGACGAGCGACTACGGCAACTGCGCCTTTGGCGTGTGCTTCGATAATTATTATTTCAAGGGTGCGCCCTGGGACCAACTCGAGCACTACATCCAGAAATCGCCGCTCTTCCATCTCAAGGACATGAAGGTCCCGACGATCATCTTTCACGGCACCGAGGACACGAACGTGCCCTACGAGCAAGGCTGGGAATACTACCGAGCTCTGCAACAGATCGGCAAAGCGCCGGCCCGGTTCATCGTCTTCCCCGGGGAGCCTCACGGCCTTCAGAAATATACGCACCAATATCGTAAGGTGACCGAGGAAACGGCCTGGTTCGACAGGTACCTCTTCCAGACCGAAAAGCCGGCGATCGAAGCCCTGAAGAAAGGCTCCCCGCTCGACGCGACTCTCAAGATGGCGGCCTTTGCGAAGTCGGGCGGCAGCTACGGTGTCCTTGTCCAGGGCGCGCTCATTCCCGAGACGGTCACGACCGAGGGGCTGGAAGTCGGCCGCTTCGAGGTGACACGGGCCCAGTGGGCATCCTTCGAAAAGGGCTACAGATTCGAGCCGGGCACGGGCAACTACCCCGTCACGAACGTGACCTTTGATCAGGCCTCCCGCTACGTCAAATGGCTGTCGTCCCTGACCGGCGCAGCCTATCGACTGCCGAAAGCCGAGGAAGCCGAGAAGCTCGCCCGCACCGGCGGCTCGGGCGATAACACCCTCGACTATTGGGCCGGCTACGCCCTTGGCCCCGATGACGCTGGGCTGCTCCTGGCCAAGATCAAGGAGATAAAGGGCTTCGCCCCACTCCTCTTGCCCGTGGACAGGTTCGTGCCATCTTCCGAAACCATGATCTTCGGCTTGGGCGGGAACGCTGCCGAATGGGCCATGGACGAGAAGGGCGCGGGCAAGGTCGTGGGCGGGAGCGCGGTCACGGCCTCGGACGTGCCCGGCGCCTACGTTCCCCCGCCGCTGGAATACGTTGGGCTGAGAATCATTAAGGGAAAGTAAACCCGAAGCTGGCCCCCATGGCGGCGGTAAACTGTGGTAGAATGACCGCGAACCCGCCGGGAAAAAGACACACGGCCGCGAAAATGCAGAGCAAGATTAAAATCGTCTTCCGCGATAAGCCGCTGTTCGTCAAGCTCTTCGGCCCCGACGTCTATGCCGTGGGCGGCTATGTCCGGGACATCCTCCGTCGGGTCCCTCCCGAGGAGGTGGACCTCATCATCACCCGGCATCCTCTGGACGACGTCATCAGCGGGCTTTCTCCCCACGGCCGCGTGGACCTCGTGGGAAAAAGCTTCGGCATCATCAAGTTCACGCGCGAAGGCAAGACCTACGACATCGCCCTGCCCCGGACGGACGCGGCCCAAGGCGAGGGCGCTCGCGGCCACAAGGACATCGCCGTCCAGGCCGACCCCTACCTGCCCATCGAAAAGGACCTCGAACGGCGCGATTTCCGCTGCAACAGCATCGCGGTTCGAGTCTCGGACGGAACGACGATCGACCCGTTCCAAGGGCGGAAGGACATCACGGCCAAGGTCCTGCGCGTCACGAGCCTCCTCTCCTTTCCCGAAGACCCCCTCCGCGTCCTGAGGGCGGCGCGCTTCGCCTCGGTGCTCGGCTTTGCCGTGGACCCCGCCATCTACGAGCTGAGCCGGGACCTCGATCTCCGCGGGCTCAGCGTCGAGCGCGTCACGGAGGAGCTGTTCAAGATCCTGCTGCATTCGCCCAAGCCCTCGGTCGGCCTCGAGGAGCTGTTTCGCCTGGGTGCCCTGCGCCAGCTTTTTCCCGAGCTCTACAAGCTCACCCTTTCCATCCAGGATTCGAAATTCCATCCGGAAAAAGATAGCCTGGGCCACCACACCGTCTGGCAGCACACGAAGCTCAGCGTGGACCAGGCCGCGACCCTGGCCCAGATCTTCGGCCTCGGTCCGGAAAAGACACTCGTCCTGCTCCTGGCGGCGCTCTATCATGACGTGGGCAAGCCGGCCACGGCCGCCTGGGAGCACAAGCACGGCCGAATGGTCATCACCAACATCCGCCATGACCTGGCCAGCGAGAAGATCGCCCGAGCCGCATTCAACCGGCTCAAGATCTTCTCCTGGAACGGCGCCGACCTGAGGAAGAAGGCCCTGCGCCTTATCCGCACGCATCACCGGGCCGCCGAGCTGTGGCAGAACCGGGCGGCCGTCACCAAAAAGGCCTTTAACCGCCTGGCCGCCGACCTCGAAGGCGAGATCGACCTTCTCGTCTACCTCGACGCGGCCGACCGGGCCGGCCGGCGCACGAAGCCCGTCGCGGGGCTCGACCGGCCCGCCCAGTGGCTCAGGAAAAAGGTCGAGGAGATGAACATCTCCCGCGAGACGATCAAGCCGATCGTCATGGGTCGCGACCTCGTCAAGCTGGGCGTCCCCCCCGGGCCGGGGATGGGCAAGATCCTCAAGCGGCTTTACAAGCTCCAGCTCGACAACGCCTTCGAGGACAAGGCCGGCGGGCTCAATCAGGCCAAGAAGCTCATCGGGAGAAGAACCTCATGAAGGTCCTGGTCACGGGTGGGGCGGGCTACATCGGCTCACATACGGTGAAGAACCTCTTGGCCAAGGGGCACGAGGTGGTCCTCGTCGATGACTTTTCGAGCGGCCGGCGAGAAGCTTGTCGTCAAGGGCAGTCGCGTGGTCGAGGCCGACATCAAGGATGCGAGGGTCCTGGACAAGGTCTTCCGCAAGCACGAGTTCGGAGCGGTGCTCCATTTCGCCTCGCTCATTCAAGTGGGCGAATCGTTCACCGACCCGGCCAAATACTATGTTCAGAACCTGACCGGGAGCCTCACCCTCCTCGAGGCCATGCGCCGGGCCGGGGTCATGCGCTTCATCTTCTCCTCGAGCGCGGCGGTCTACGGCGTTCCGCGCGAAACGCCCATCACCGAAACCCATCCCCTGGCGCCGGCCAACCCCTACGGCCAGACCAAGCTTTTTGTGGAGTCGATCCTCCAGGATTATGACCGGGCCTACGGCCTCAAGTTCATCTCCCTCCGCTACTTTAACGCCTCGGGCGCCGACCCTGAGGGACTCCTGGGAGAGATGCATGACCCGGAAACGCATCTCATCCCCAACGTCCTTCTTGCGGTCTTGGGGAAGAGACAGAACGTCGAGGTCTTCGGCACGGATTTCGACACGCCCGACGGAACGGCCATCCGCGATTACATCCATGTCTCGGACCTGGCCGAGGCCCACGTCCTGGCCTTGGACCGGCTGGCCCGCGGCGATTCGAGCGAATTCATCAACCTGGGCACGAACCGCGGCTACTCGGTCCTAGACATCATCAATAAGGTCAAAGAGGTCACGGCACGCGAGGTCCCGTTCGCCAAGGCGCCGCGCCGCAAAGGCGATGTGCCGGTGCTTCTAGCCTCCAAGGACAAGGCTGAGCGGCTTCTCGGCTGGACGCTCCGCTTTTCGGATATCGAGACCATCATCGCCACGGCCTGGAAGTGGCACCAAGAACACTGATTCGCCCCGCCTGATCGCAACGCCCCAAGCCGGTATCCCCCCTCGCCTTGTTTGATGGTATAATTGCGGCCTTGTCCGCGGCTCCACCTCCAGCCCCTGGCCGGGGACGCACGGAGCCGGGACAGGGCAGAAGCGACAAAAGAGCCAACAATGAACATCCTCCAAGCGCTGATCCTGGGGATCGTCCAGGGTCTGACCGAGTTCCTTCCGGTCAGCAGCTCGGCCCATCTCGTCTTCGTTCCGGCCCTGATGGGCGTTTCCCCGGGTGTCGCCTTTGACGCGTTCCTTCATCTCGGAACCCTGACGGCTGTCGTCGGTTATTTTTGGCGGGACATCCTGGCCATGGTCAAAGCATTTTTTCGGAGCCTGGCGGATATCCCCGGAGCCGGCTTCTTCTGCGCTTTGAGGGAGGACCCGTTCAAGCGTTTAGCCTGGCTCATCATTATCGGCTCGATCCCGGCGGCGGCCCTTGGTTTTCTGTTCCGGAAATTCTTCGAGGATCTCTTTTCCTCGATCCCGGCAGTAGCCCTGCTCCTCATCGGAACGGGTGGGCTTCTTTTCGCGGCGGAAACGGTCAAACGGGGGCACAAGACGGCCCGGGACATATCCCTTCGGGACGGCCTGATCATCGGCCTGGCCCAAGCCGCGGCCATCGCCCCGGGCATCTCCCGGTCGGGCGCGACGATCTCGGCCGGCCTTTTCCTGGGCCTCGAGCGGGAGCTCGCGGCCCGGTTCAGCTTTTTGCTGTCGGTCCCGGCAATCCTGGGCGCGACCATCCTCCAGTTCAAGGGCATCTCCGCCGGCATTCATCTGGGTCCCGGGGTCTTCCTGGCCGGGTTTGCCGCTTCGGCGGTCTGCGGCGGACTGGCCATCCGCGTCTTGCTGAACATCATCCAGAAACGATCGCTCAGGATGTTCGCCTATTATTGCGGACTGGCCGGAGCGGCGGTGCTGGCCCTGCATTTTCTGGGCGTCCTATAAAAATGGCTTCGCCGGCACGGACAGGAAGAAATTCGGCCGAGAAGTGAAAACGGTAAATGAGAAGGAAAAGAAATGAAAAAGAAGGACGAGACACTGGCCGGCGTGGCACCGTGCGGAATCCATTGCGTGGAGTGCGAACCCTTTTTGGCCAAGAATGATCTTGCGCTCCTTGAGGCGCTGGTCGCCAGAGGAATTCGAAGGGACCGTCTGCCCTGCCCCGGCTGTCGGCCTGTCAAAGGCCTCTGCCCGGTCCTCGAAGGAACGTGCGAAACGTACTCCTGCGTCACCGGGCGCAGCCTCGACTTCTGCTACGAATGCCCGGATTTCCCCTGCGACAGGCTTAACCCCGCCGCGGACAGGGCCGACATCCTGCCCCATAACTTGAAGGTCTTCAACCTGTGCTATATCCAGAAGCACGGCCTGGGCGAGTTCCTCAAGAAGGCGCCTGATATCAAACGCCGTTACTACAGCGGCAAGATGGCCATCGGCAAAGGCCCTCAAGTCAAGCAGGGCTAACCCGTCGCGCTGCGGTATCCGAAATGCCCGGCTTCACTCCGGGGGAATGTCGGCGTTGACGTGGTCATTCCGGCATGGTATAAAAGCCAGGAATCATGAATGCTAAGATGAGAAAAACAGCTATCGTTCTCTTGATCATCGGCCTTTTCGTCGCCTGGGGATGCTCCTCTAGCCCCAAACCGGCCGCCAAGCCGAAAGCGCCGGGTGTCAGCAAGGCCGGCGAGCCGTCCAAGGCTCCGGGCACTCCGTCTCAAAACCAAACCACGGTTCAGCCGCCGAAGACGTCCATCCCCGCCAAGGAGATCGAGCCGTTGCCCGCGCCTCTTGAAAACGGCGCTCCGGACAAAGCCGCCTCCCAGGATAACAACGACCCGGCCGCCCTGATGGACGAGGCCTTCAACGCCTGTCAGGAAGCCGAGGCACTCCGGGAAAAAGGTGATTTCGACGCGGCCCTGGCCACCCTCGACGGCGCCTATGCCCTGCTCCTAAAAATAGAGCTTCCTCCCGACTCTCCCCTTCTCCAGGAGAAGAGCGACCTGCGTCTGATGATCGCCAAGCGGATACAGACCATTCACGCCTCGCGCATCGTTCCGCCCCGTGAGAATCACAAAACGATCCCCCTCATCGAGAACAAGTATGTCCTCCAAGAAATCGAATCGTTCCGAACAAGGGAGCGCAAGTCCTTCGAGGAGGCCTTCGAGCGCGCCGGGCTGTACCGGGACATGATCGTTCAGGAGTTCCGCCAGGCCGGTATTCCCGATGAGCTGAGCTGGCTGCCCGTGATCGAAAGCGGGTTCAAGGTCCGGGCTCTATCCCGAGCGAGGGCCCTGGGCTTGTGGCAGTTCATCTCTTCCACGGGCTCGCTCTATGACCTGAGGCAGGACCGTTATGTCGACGAGCGTATGGACCCCATTAAGGAAACCCGGGCAGCGGCGCGCTACCTGTCCGACCTGCACGGCTTGTTCGGAGATTGGACCACAGCCCTGGCCGCCTACAATTGCGGCGAGTTCAGGGTCCAGCGGGTCATCAGCTCCCAGCAGATCGATTACCTCGACAATTTTTGGGACCTGTTCGCCCAGCTTCCCTACGAAACGGCCCGCTTCGTGCCGCGCTTCATCGCCGCCCAGCTCATCATCAACAACCCCGAAAAGTACGGCTTCACGCTGCCGACGCCCTATCCGGCCCTGGCCTTTGAAACGGTCAAGGTCACCCACCCCACCAAGATGTCGTCGCTCTCGGCGGCCATGGGTCTCGACCCCTCGGAGATGGCCTTCCTCAACCCCGAGCTGCGCTATGATGCCACGCCCGATTACGAATACCAACTCAAAGTCCCCGTGGGATACGCCGATAAGGCCCAGACGTCGATCGCCTCGCTGCCCAAGTGGGTCCCCCCCGAGGCAACGTACGTCATCCATTACGTCCGAACGGGCGAGACCCTGGGCCTGATCGCTCATCGTTACCACACGAGCGTCGCGGCCATCGTCCGGCTGAACGGATTGAAGAGCTCGCGGCTCATCCGGCCCGGCTGGCAGCTCAAGGTCCCGGGCCGCGGGGCCGCCTCCTCCTCCGGCATGGACATCATCCCCGCCAAGCCCCCGGCCAAGCCCATCGCTCAGAACGCACTTTCGCCGTCCGATACGTCCAGCGGGAATACCTATACGGTCGCCGGGGGGGATACATCCTATGCGATCGCCAAGAAGTTCGGCCTGACGCTCGAGGAATTCCTGGCGGTCAATAACCTAGCCGCCGATTCGCTCCTCATGCCCGGCCAGGTCGTCATTATCAAGAAGAAATGATCCTGCCGGCCGGCTGATGGCGCGGCGAACTCTCTCCTGTCCGTCATCCTCAGAAGCAAAACGCCGTGAAGATCGGTTTGGCCCGATCACGGCCGATCCGGAAAAGGCCAAGCGTCAAAGGCCGCGAATAGGGCCGGACTCCGACCTTTCGGGGGTTGATCGAGAATTTGACGAGGCGCCGCGCGCCCTAGGCGGGAACGCGACCCGGCCGAGTCTGCCGGGTCACTTCGCCTGGGCCTTGCGGGCTTCCTTCAGCTTGTCCTTGGGCTTCTTGACCTTTTTTTTGAATTCCGAGCCGACGAGCTCGAGCATGGCCATGGGAGCCCCGTCACCCGGCCGCGGGGCCAGCTTGACGATGCGGGTGTATCCGCCCGGCCGCTCGGCGAACCGCGGGCCGAGATCCTTGAACAGCTTGGATACGGCCTCGCGCTTGGTCACGAACTCAAGGGCCTGACGCCGAGTGTCGAGAGTATTCCTCTTAGCCAGGGTGATCATCTTCTCGGCCAGGGGCCGCGCTTCCTTGGCCTTGGCCAGCGTGGTCCTGACCCGCTCTTTTTCCAGGAACGAGGTCACCAGGTTGCGCAGGAGGGCGCGGCGGTGAGCCGAAGTGCGTCCGAGTTTCCGGTAGTGTACGAGATGCCTCATTCATCTGACTCCTTGGTCGTCTCGATCTCCGCTCCCCGCTCGCCGCGGAGCCGCTCGAGCAGCTTGGGGTGGAGGTCCAGGTTCAGACCCAAGCCCAGATTGCCCAGGGTCTCCTTGATCTCGGACAGAGATTTCCGGCCGAAATTCTTGGTCTTGAGCAGCTCGTCCTCGGTCTTCTGGACGAGCTCGTAGATCTTCTCGATCCCGGCCGAGCGGAGACAGTTGTTGGACCGGACCGACAGCTCCAGGTGCTCGATGGGCTTGGACAGAATGTCGGCCTGGGACATGTAGGGGATCTCCCTCTTGGCCGCCGAAGGCTCCTTCTCCATGGGCTCGTCCACGATGTTGAGGAAGATGGCCAGATGGTCGCGCAGGACCTTGGCCGCCTGGGACAGGGCGTCGCCGGGCGAGATGGCCCCCGTCGTCCAGATCTCCAGGGTCAGGCTCTCATAGTCGATCCGCTTGCCCACCCGGGCCGGCTCGACCTTATAGTTGACCTTCTTGACGGGCGAATGGGACGAGTCGAGGGGGATGTAGTCCAGGCTGAGGGCTTCGTCGAAGTTCTGATCGGCAGGGATGTAGCCTCGGTCGTTGCCGACGATCATCTCCACGTCGAGCTTGCCGTCCTTGTCCAGGTGGGCGACGAGCACGTCCGGGTCGAGAATCGTCACCTCTGAGCCATGGACGATGTCCGAGGCCTTGACCTCGGCCGGGCCCTCCTTCTTGAGGGTCATGGTCTGGGGCTCTTCGCCGGCGAGCTTGAGGGGGATGCTCTTCAGGTTGAGGATGACGTCGGTCACGTCCTCGACGACGCCCGGGACCGTGGAGAATTCATGCACGACGCCCTGGATGCGGACGGCGGTGATGGCCGCGCCCTTGATCGATGACAACAGCACCCGCCGCAGGGCGTTGCCCACGGTGATGCCGTAGCCCCGCTCGAAGGGCTGGGCCGAGAATTTTCCGTATTTGTCGGTCAGCGTGTCGTAATCGCACTCGAGATATTTCGGTCTTTGAAAACCCAATTCAGTCATGAACCCTCCTTTTGCTCGGTCTCTCGTATGAGCCCCAGGGATATCGTCTCATCACTTCGAATACAGCTCGACCACCAGGTGTTCCTCGACGGGCAAGGTCACGTCAGCCCGGGTGGGCAGGGCCAGGACGCGGGCCTTCATGGCCTGGCGGTCGACCTCGAGCCAGCCCGGGACGGTCTTGCCCTGATGGGATTCGACCACGGCCTTAAGGTACTTGGACTGGGCGGAACGGTCGCGGAAGGTGAGGACGTCCTGGACGGCGACGGGGTAGGACGGCACGTTGACCCGCTGCTCGTTAACCAGGAAGTGGCCGTGGTTGATCAGCAGCCGGGCCTGAGCCCGCGACGCGGCGAACCCGAGGAGATAGACGACGTTATCCAGCCGCCGCTCGAGGCTGATGAGCAGGTTCTCGCCGGTGATGCCCTTCTGCTGTTCGGCCCGCTTGAAGAACAGGCGGAACTGCTTCTCGGTCATGCCGTAATACCTCTTCAGCTTCTGCTTCTCCCGGAGCTGGATGCCGTAACCCAGGATCCTCCGTCGGGCCCGTCCATGCTGGCCCGGGGCGTAGGCCCGGCGCTCGACGGGGCACTTATCCGTCAGGCACTTGTTCCCCTTGAGGAACAGCTTGGCCTTTTCCACGCGGCAGCGTCGGCACACGTTTTGATCGTTATCAGCCATGGTAGTCTCCTTTGCTCAACACCCGGGCCCCGGCTCAGACCCGCCTCTTCTTCCGGACCCGGCAGCCGTTGTGCGGGATGGGCGTCACGTCCTTGATGGACTTGATCTCCAGCCCGGCCGTCTGCAGGGAGCGGATGGCCGACTCGCGGCCCGCCCCCGGGCCCGTCACCCGGACATCGACGTAGCGAACGCCGGCCTCCCGGGCCTTGGTGGCCACGTCCTTGGCGGCCAGCTGGGCGGCGAAGGGCGTCCCCTTCCGGGCGCCCTTGAAGCCCGACGTGCCGGCGCTCGACCAGCAAATGGAATTGCCCAAGTGGTCGGTGATGGTGATGATGGTGTTGTTGAAGGTCGACTGGACGTGCGCCACGCCGAACCCGATCTCTTTCCGGACTTTTTTCTTCTTGACCGGAGTGGCCTTGGGGGCAGCAGCCTTAGGTGGCATGTTGTGCTCTCCTCGTTATTCCGCTTTGATTTTCTTGATGGACTTGCCCTTGGGGCCCTTGCGCGTCCGGGCGTTGGTCTTGGTCCGCTGGCCGCGCACCGGGAGCTTCCTCTTGTGGCGCAAGCCGCGGTAGCAGCCGATGTCCACCAGGCGCTTGATATTCATGGCCACCTCTTTGCGGAGGTCGCCCTCGATCTTCTCGCGCTTCTCGATGATCTGACGAATCTTATTGACTTCCTCGTCGCTGAGGTTCTTGACCTTCTTGTCTCGGTCGATCTTGGCTTCCGCGAGGATCGTGTTCGACTTGGAGCGGCCGATGCCGTAGATGTAGGTCAACCCGACCTCGATCCGCTTCTCGGGCGGGAGCGTGATACCGGCGATTCTTGCCATAGCGCACCTCGTTCCTTTAGCCTTGCTTCTGCTTGTGCCGCGGATTGGAGCAGATGACGCGCACGGCCCCTTTCCTCTTGATGATCTTGCAGTTCCGGCAAATTTTCTTGACCGAAGCTCTGACTTTCATGGGTCTCGTCCTTTTTTATTTGAAACGGTAAGTGATCCGTCCCTTGGTCAGATCGTAGGGCGACAGTTCCACGAGGACCTTGTCCCCGGGCAGGATGCGGATGAAGTGCTTGCGCATCCGGCCGGAGATGTGGGCCAGGATGACGTGCTTGTTGGCCAGCTCCACTCGGAACATGGCGTTGGGCAGGGTCTCGATGACCGTCCCCTCGGCCTCGTACACATCCTGCTTAGGCATAATGCGTCTCCTGTGAGCGGCCGTCAGCCGCCTGGGTCTCGCCGTCCCAGCGGCTAAGGATCTCAACGCCCTTTTCGGTCAGGGCGACCGTATGCTCATGATGCGCGGCCAGGCGGCGGTCCCGGGTCACGGCCGTCCAGCCGTCGGCCAGGATCTCGACCTCCCAATCCCCGGCGCAGATCATGGGTTCCAGAGCCAGGGTCAGGCCCGGACGCATAGTAGGGCCGCGTCCGGCCAGACCGAAGTTGGGCACCTGCGGCTCCTCGTGCAGGGCGCGGCCGATGCCGTGCCCGACGAAAGAGCGGATCACGGCCAGGCTCCGTCCCTCGACGAACTCCTGGACGGCGTGGGAATAGTCCGAGAGCCGGCGGCCGTCCCGAACTTCCGCCAGCCCTCGGGCCAGCGACTGTTCGACGATGTCGATGAGCGTCTGGGCCTCCGGGCTGACCTTGCCCACGGGGTAGGTCACGGCGGCGTCGCCGTAGAACCCCTGGTAAAGGACGCCGAAGTCCAGGCTGATGATATCGCCCTCAACGAGCTCCCGGGCCGAGGGGATGCCATGGACCACGACCTCGTTGACCGAAGTGCAGAGCGAAGCCGGAAAGCCTCGGTAGCCCTTGAAGGCGGGCAGGGCGTCGAGCTCCCGGCAGCGGGCCTCGGCGTAGGCATCCAGGTCCGCGGTCCGAACGCCCGGCTTGATGCGAGGCTTGAGCTCGGACAGGATGCGGCCGACGATCCGACCGGCCTGCCGCATGAAGTCGATCTCCTCCGCCGTCTTGTAGATGATCATCGTCGGGCTTCCCCCTTGGGCTCCGCGACCCCGGCCAGGATGCCGTCCAGGTAGGAAGACACGCGGCCGAAGATGTCTTCGGGCGAACCCTGACTGTCGACGGCGAAATACACGTTCTTTTTCATGTAGAATTCCCGAAGGGGTTCGGCTTCCTTCCGGTAGATGTTCAGCCGCTCGGCGATGACCTCCGGCTCGTCATCCTTGCGACGAATGAGCGTCCCCCCGCACGCGTCACAGACGCCGGCCTGCCGGGGGGATTGAATCCGAAGGTTATAGACGGCCGGACAGCGGGAGCAAACCAGCCGCTCACTCAGGCGTTTGACCAGTTCGGGAAGATCGACCCGGAGTTCCAGGGCCCGCTCCGGACGGTCCGCCTCGAGCGTCTCCAGGGCCTCCGCCTGACGGACCGTTCTTGGAAAACCGTCAAGAACATAGCCCCGCCGGCAGTCATCCGCGGAGATCCGTTGACGGACGACCTCCAGGACGATATCATCGCTCACCAGGACTCCCCTGTTCATCATCGCTTCGGCCTTGACCCCGAGCGGGATCTTGTCCCGCACCGCCCGGCGCAGGATCTCGCCCGTGGAGATCCGAGGGAACCGATACCGTCGGGAGATGAGGTCCCCCTGGGTTCCCTTGCCGCTCCCGGGCGGGCCGAGCAGAATGATCCTCATCGCTTTCGTCCCTTATCTCCGGCCTCGGATCCGGCTCCGACGCATGAACCCATCATAATGGCGCATGACCAGCTGGGCTTCGATCTGCTGGAGAGTATCCATAGCCACTCCGACCACGATCAGGATCGACGTGCCGCCGAAATAGAAGTCGATGTTCATCCCCTGGGTGATCCACTTGGGTAGGTTGGCGTCCAGCCACGGCCCGACGAAGGGCAGAGTGTAAACCTTGAACCCGGTCATCAGGAATTCGGGCAGGATGGCGATGGCGGCCAGGTAGATGGCCCCGATGAGCGTGATCCGGGACAGGATGCCGTCGATGTGGTCCGAGGTGTTCTGCCCGGGACGAATGCCCGGGATGAACCCGCCGTATTTTCTCAGGTTCTCGGCCACGTCGTTGGGGTTGAAGATAATCGAAACGTAGAAATAGGTGAAGAAAATGATGGAGGCGACGTAGAGAAGATTGTAGAGGGGCATGCCCACGGCGAACTGGCGCTCGATCAAGGCGAAGAACGGCAGGTGAACCAGCTTGGCCAAGGTGTTGGGGATGGTGATGATCGACGCGGCGAAGATGATCGGGATGACGCCCCCGGTGTTGACTCGGAGAGGCAGGTGCGTGCTCTGTCCGCCGTAGATCTTCCGGCCCACGATGCGCTTGGCATAGGACACCGGGATGCGCCGCTGACCTCGCTCGATGAAGACAATGAAGGCCACGACGGCGAGCATCATGATGACGAGGAGGATGAGCCGCAGGGGGTCCATGTCCCCCGTCCGCAGGCCCCGCACGATGGCCTCGACGCCCTGGGGGAAGTTGACCACGATGCCGGCGAAGATGATCAGGGAGATGCCGTTGCCGATACCGCGCTCCGAGATCTGTTCGCCCAGCCACATGATGAACACCGTTCCTGTGGTCAGGGTCAGGATGGTCATGAGCTTGAAGCCCATTCCCGGGTTATCGACCAGGTGGAAACCTCCCGGCCGGCTTTCGAGCAGCATGCCGATGGCCAAAGCCTGGATGATGCAGATACCCAGGGTTCCGTAGCGCGTGTACTGGGTGATCTTCTTCCGGCCAAGCTCCCCTTCCTTGGACAGCCGTTCCAGGTACGGCCAGACCACGGTCAACAGCTGGAGGATGATCGAGGCGCTGATGTAGGGCATGATGCCCAGGGCGAAGACGGTCATCCGGGACATGTTCCGGCCGGAGAACAGGTCGACAAACCCCAGGATCGTCCCGCGCTGGGTCTTCCACAGCTCCTCCAAGGCCTGGCTGTTGATGCCGGGGTTGGGGATCTGGGCGCCCAGTCGGTAGACCGCCAGGAGTAGAAGGGTGAAGATCACCCGCTTGCGCAAATCCGGGATGCTGAAGATGTTTCGGATGCTGTCGAGCATGGTTAGCTTCCAATGAGGACGGCTTGACCGCCCGCGGCCTCGATCGACTTCTTGGCCGATTCGGAAAATTTATGGGCGTAGACTACTTTGGACGAGGTCAGTTTGCCCCGGCCCAAAACCTTGACCCGCTCCTCTAGGCTGCCCGCCAGCCCCGCCTCCACCAAGTCCTTGAGGGTCACCTCAGGCTTGGCGATCTTGTCCAGCCGGTCGAGGTTGATCACCCGGTATTCCTGACGGAAGATGTTGATGAAGCCGTGCTTGGGGATGCGGCGGACGAGGGGCATCTGGCCCCCCTCGAAGCCCCGCAAGCGGGAGTAGCCGGTGCCGGCCAGCTGTCCCTTGTGTCCGCGCCCGGAGGTCTTGCCCATGCCCGAACCGGGGCCGCGGCCGACGCGCTTGCGGTTCTTTCGCGAACCAGGTGCCGGATGCAAGTTGCTGAGTTTCATTTTTTCTCCAACGCCTCTACTTTGACCAGGTGCGCGACCTTGCGGATCATGCCCCGGATCTCCGGGCAGTCCCTGCGGACGACCGAGGAGTTGAGTTTCCGCAGGCCCAAGCCTTTGACCACTTCCCTCTGGGGGATGGGATGGCTGATGAGGCTCCGCACCAGGGTGATCCGGAGCTCGCCCAGAGTGCAGGCCTTGTCGGCCCCCACGGAAGGGCTTCCCTTCTTCTGCTTCGCCGGAGTCTGTGTCACTGCCATATCGTTTCCTTTGTCTTGTTGCGGCTCTTGGCAACGGCCTCGGGGCTCTTGATGCGCTTCAGGGCGTTCATGGTCGCGTGGGCGACGCTGATCGCGTTCGAGGAACGCAGGGACTTGGTCAGGATATCCTTGACCCCGACAAGTTCCATGATGACCCGGACCGCGCCCCCGGCGATGACGCCCGTCCCTTTGGAGGCCGGGCGAAGGACAACGACTCCCGCGCCATCCACACCCTGGACAAGATGGGGGATGGTCGTCTCGGCCAGCGGGACCGTGACCATGGCCTTCTTGGCGGCCTCCACGGCCTTGGCGATGGCTTGGGGGACTTCCCGGGCTTTGCCCATGCCGATCCCCACTTGTCCCTTGCCGTTGCCGACGGCGGCCAGGGCGGAAAAGCTGAGGTTCTTGCCGCCCTTGACGACCTTGGTCACTCGGCGGATGGAGATGACCTGATCCTTGAATTCCGGGGCCTCGTCCGACGGGGCGCCAAAAGGTCTTCGGCCCGACTGACTCAATCTCGATTTGGGGTCATAGTTTGTCACGCTTGCTCCTCCTTGGGTCCCGCCGGCTTAGAAAGCGAGCCCGCCCTTCCTCATGGCCTCGGCCAAAGCCTTGATCCCGCCGTGATAGAGATGGACGCCCCGGTCGAAGACTACCGCGGTGATCTTTTTGGCTTTGAGCCGCTCGGCCAGAAGAGTTCCCAGGGCCTCGCAGGCGCCCCGATTCTTGAACTTCGGACTCTTGTCCTTGAAGGCCTTCTCCAGGGTTGAAGCCGCGGCCAGCACCGCCCCGGTTGTGTCATCCACCACCTGAGTATAGATGTAGCGGTTGCTCTTGAACACGTGGACCCGAGGCCGCTCGGTCGTGCCGTGGAGTTTCTTGCGGATACGCTGACGAACGCGCGACTTCTTCTGTTTGCGAATTTCCGTGACGTTTTTAAGCACCGCTCACTCCCGCTTTTCTCTCTTTCTTGATCAGCCGTTCACCAAGATGCCGGACGCCCTTGAGCTTATAGGGGTCGGGACGCCGATAGCTCTTGATCTCCTCGGCCACCTGCCCCACGCGCTGCTTGTCGATCCCCTTGACCGTGATCAGAGTCGTCTTATCGACCGTGATCTCGATGTCCTTCGGAACCGGATAGATGACCGGCTTGGAATAGCCTAGGCTGAGCTCGAGATTGCCCTTATCCACCTTGGCCCGATAGCCGACGCCCACGATCTCCAGCTGTTTCATGAACCCCTGCGACACGCCGATGACCGCGTTGTTGGCCAGGGTCCGGCAGAGCCCGTGGAGGCTACGCATCGACTTGGTCTCTTCGGCCCGGGTGAGGGAGATCCTGTTGTCCTCGATGCGGGCCGTGATCCCAGGGAACAGGGGCGAGACGAGCTTCCCCTTGGGGCCCTCGATCTCGAGCTTGTCGGGGCCGATCCTGACCTTGACCCCCTGGGGCACGACGATGACCTGTTTTCCTACGCGCGACATGGTCTTCTCCTGTGTTGTGCCCGCCTTACCAGACGAGGCATACGACTTCACCCCCGAGTCCCATCTCCTCGCACTTCTTGCCCGTGGCCAGCCCCTTGGACGTGGAGACGACGGTGATGCCCAGCCCATCCAGGGTCTTGGGCACGGAATCCCTCGTGCAGTAGATGCGGCAGCCCGGCTTGCTCACCCGGCGGATGCCGGTGATGACGGAATGATTGTCCTCGGTGTATTTCAGGCTGATGGTCAGGATGCCCTGCTTGGGGTCGTCGACCACCTTGAAATTCTTGATGTAGCCCTCGTCCCTGAGGATCTTGACGACCTCGACCTTCATCCGCGAGGCGGGAAGCTGGACTTCCTTCTTCTTGGCCAGGGCCGCGTTCCGGATCCGGGTCAGCAGGTCGGCGATGGGGTCTGTTTGGCTCATTGTCCTATCCTTTTCCGAATTCTACCAGGAGGCCTTGGTCACGCCCGGGATGTCGCCTTTCAAGGCCAGTTCTCGGAGGCAGAGCCGGCACATGTCGAACTGACGGTAGTAACCCTTGGGCCGGCCGCATCTTCGACAGCGATGATGCTTGCGGACGGCGAACTTGTGGGGACCCTGATACTTGACCATAGAGGAGATCTTTGACACGTTATCCTTCCTTTATAAGGCCTCGCGGAAAGGCATGCCCAGCTTCTTCAGAAGGGCGAAGGCCTCGCCGTCGGTCCGGGCCGAGGTTACGATGGTGATGTTCATTCCCCGGCCTCTCTCGACCCTGGTGTAGTCGATCTCGGGGAAGACGAGCTGGTCCTTGAGGGCCAGAGTGTAATTACCCTTCCCGTCGAAGGACTTGGGCGACACGCCCCGGAAGTCCCGCACGCGGGGGAGGACGATGTTAACTAGCCTGTCGAAGAATTCATACATCCGTCGATCGCGGAGAGTGACATAGCAGGCGATGGCCTGGCCCTTGCGGAGCTTGAAGGCCGAGATGGATTTCTTAGCCCGGCCGATGGCCGGCAGCTGTCCGGTGATCAAGCCCAGGTCGTTCTTGGCCGCGTCCAGGACCTTGATGTTGCCGATGGCATCGCCCACGCCCATATTGATCACGATCTTCTTGATCCGGGGGACGGCCATGGGGTTCTTGACGCCCAGCTCCTTCTGGAGCTCGGGCAGGACCTCTTTCTTGAATCTCTCTAAAAGACGGCTCATGGCGTCCTCACTTCTGTTTTTCGATCTGGGATCCGCATCGGGCGCAAACCCTGATCTTGGTCTTGTCGTCCAGGACCTTGGTCTTGATCCGGACGGGTCGGCTGCAATCTTCGCAGTAGAGCATGACGTTGTCCGCCCGGATGGGGGCTTCCTTGTCCATGATCCCGCCCTGCTTCTGCTTGCTCCGGTCGGCCCGGACGAATTCCTTGCGGAAGTTGATCCGCTCCACGATGAGTCGGTTCGTCTCGGGCAGAACCTTGAGGACCTTGCCCGTCTTGCCCTTGTCCTTGCCCTTGGTGACGTGGACGATGTCGTTCTTGCGGATGATCATCTTGCTCATCACAGCACCTCCGGGGCTAGGGACACGATCTTCATGAACTTCCGCTCGCGCAGCTCACGGCCCACCGGGCCGAAGACCCGCGTCCCGACCGGCTCGCCGGTCTTGTCGATGACCACGGCGGCGTTGTCGTCGAACCGAATGTAGGACCCGTCCCGGCGGCGGACCTCCTTCCGTGTCCGGACGACGACCGCCCGCACGACCTTGCCCTTGGGGATCTTGCTCTCGGGCTCGGCTTCCTTGACCGTGGCCGAGATGATGTCCCCGATCGAGGCCGTGAGCCCGACGCCCCCGCCCTGGGGGGTGATACACTGGATCCGCCGGGCGCCGGAGTTATCGGCAACCTTCAGCATCGTTCGCATCTGGATCATGACGGGTTTCCTTCCAGGTCCGGCTCCGGCTGGCCCGGGATGACCGTCAGCGTCCGGCCGGTGACCTCCAGGACGCGCCACTTCTTGCGCTTGCTGATGGGCCGGGTCTCGACGATCTTGACCACGTCGCCGACCTTGCACTTATCGGACTCGTCGTGGGCCAGGAAGGTCTTCCTCTTCCGGACGATCTTCTTGTAGAGACGATGGCGCACCTGCCGGGAGACGAGGACCGTGACCGTCTTCTTCATCTTCTTGCTGACCACCACGCCGACCTTGGTGGTTTTTCGTTTGGCCTGTTGGGGCTGTTGAGCGTCCATGGTCTATTTCGTCCTTTGGCTTTTTTCGGCCTCGAGTTCCTTCAAGATGGTCTCGATCCGGGCGATGTCCTTCTTGATGTTCTTGAGCTTGCCGGGGCTGTCCAGCTGGCCCAGGGAGTGCTGAAAGCGGAGCTTGAACAGCTGGTCGCGGAGGTCCGCGGCCTTGGTCTTCAGCTCATCCGAGTCCATTTCTCGATATTCTCTGGCCTTCATTGGTATTCTCGACTTTCCCGAGAGATGAAGCGCGTCTTGATGGGCAGCTTGTGGGCGACGAGACGCATCGCTTCCCGGGCCATTTCCTCCGGAACGCCCTCGAGCTCATACAGGACCTTGCCCGGGCGGACGACGTCGACCCAGAACTCCGGGTCGCCCTTGCCCTTGCCCATGCGGACTTCGGTCGGTTTCTTGGTCACAGGCTTGTAGGGAAAAGCCCGGATCCAGAGCTTGCCGCGACGCTTGATGTAGCGGCTGATGGTGATGCGGCCGGCCTCGATCTGACGGGCGGTCAGCCAGCAGGGCTCCAGGGCCTGCAGGCCGAACTCGCCGAAGGCCAACTCCGAGCCGCGCGTCGCCTGGCCGCGCATGCGGCCCCGCTGCATCTTGCGGAACTTGACTTTCTTTGGCATTAACACGGCTAAATCTCCTCAATCTCCGCGGTCTGGGAGACCATCTTGGGCTTCTCCACGTCGCCCTTGTAGATCCAGACCTTAATCCCGATCTGGCCGTAGGTGGTGAAAGCCTCGGTGAAGGCGTAGTCGATGTCGGCCCGCAGGGTCTGGAGGGGCAGCTGGCCCTTGAGGTACCACTCCGTCCGGGCGATCTCGACTCCCCCCAGGCGTCCCGAGCACATGACCTTGATGCCCTTGGCCCCCATCTTCATGGCGATGTCGATGGCCTTGCGCATGGCCCGGCGGTAGGCGATCCGCTTCTCCAGTTGAACGGCGATGCCCTCGCCGACCAGAATGGAGACGAGCTCGGGCTTATCGACTTCGCGAATGTCGACATAGACTTCTTTCTTGGCGATGCCTTCCAGGAAACCCTTCAGGCTCTCGATCTCCTTACCGCCCCGGCCAATGATGATGCCCGGCCTGGCGGTGTGGATGATGGCCCGGATCTTGGGCCCGACCCGCTCGATGACCACTTCGGCGATGCCGGCGTGATAGTACTTCTTCTTGATCTCGGATTTCATCTTGAGGTCTTCGTGGACGAGCCGGCTGTACTCGGACCCGCTGGCGAACCAGCGCGAGCTCCACTGTTTATTGAAACCCAGCCGGAATCCGTAGGGATGTGTCTTCTGTCCCATGATTTAGCTCCCTTTTCTCTCGTTCAGGAAAACGTGAATGTGGCTGCTCCGCCTGATGATCCGGTGGGCCCGGCCCATGGGCGCCGGACGGATGCGCTTCACCTGGGGCCCGTCGTCGACGTAGATCTCGGAGATGTACAGGTCGTCCACGTCGATGTTGGGCGACTTGGTCTGGGCGTTGGCCATGGCCGAACGCACGACCTTCTCCACGATGCCGCTGGCCTTCCTCTTCTCGTTGAACTTGAGGATGGTCAGGGCCTCGCCCACGAACCTGTCCCGGACGAGGTCCGCCACCAGGCGGCACTTCTGGGGCGAGATCCGGATGAACCGGCCCGCTGCCTTGGAAATAAACGTCTGGTCTTTCATCTTACTTCGCAATCCTTACCGCTTTGGCCGCCTTGGAAGTGTGGCCCTTGAAGGTCCGGGTGGGAGAGAACTCCCCCAGTTTGTGGCCGACCATGTTCTCGGTGATGAACACCGGGATGAACTTCCGCCCGTTGTGGACGGCGATGGTCAGGCCGATCATGTCCGGAGTGATGGTCGAACGCCGCGACCAGGTCTTGATGACCTTCCGCTTCTCGCCCTTGGCCTCGAGTTCCTTGATCTTGTCCAACAGATGGGTATCGACAAAGGGACCTTTGCTCAGCGACCTGCCCATTATTTGCTCCTTCTCCGGACGATGAAGATCTGGGTCCGCTTGTTCTTCCGGGTCTTGTAGCCTTTGGTGGGGATGCCCTCGGGGCTGACCGGGTGCCGGCCGCCCTTGGACTTGCCCTCCCCGCCGCCGTGCGGATGGTCGATAGGGTTCATGGCCGTGCCGCGAACGTGGGGCCGCCAGCCGCTCCAGCGCGTCCGGCCGGCCTTGCCCCCCGACACGTTCTGGTGGTCCAGGTTGCCGATCTGGCCGATGGTCGCCCGGCAGTCGAGGTGGATCTTGCGGATCTCCGAGGAGGGCAGACGCACCTGGGCATAGTCCCCTTCCTTAGCCAGGATCTGGGCGCCCGCGCCCGCGCTCTTGGCCATCTGGCCGCCCTTGTGCCGGCGGAGTTCGATGTTGTGGATGACCGTGCCCAGGGGGATGAACCGCAGGGGCATGGCGTTGCCGGGCAGGATGTCGACCAGGCTATCGGAGGACAGGATCGTCTGACCCACTTTGAGGTCCACGGGAGTGATGATGTAGCGGCGCTCGCCGTCCGAGTACTTGACGAGAGAGATGAAGGACGAACGGTTGGGGTCGTACTCGATCGTCTCCACGACGCCGGGGATCTCCAGCTTGTCCCGCTTGAAATCCAAGACGCGGTAGATCGTCCGGTAGCCGCCCCCGCGGTGCCGTATGGACAGGTGACCGCGGTTGTCCCGGCCGCCCGACTTGCCGATCGAGCGCAGAAGGGGCTTGTAGGGCCTGGACTCGGTCAGTTCCTCGTAGGTAAGCCCGGTCCGGTGCCGGATGCCGGGAGTGGTTGGGTTGTAGGCTTTGATACCCATGTTAAACCGCCTCAAAGTATTCGATCATTTTTTCGCCGGCCTTGAGCTTGACGTAGGCTTTCTTCCAGTCGCTCTTGTGGCCGATATTCCGTCCGACCCGCTTCTCCTTGCCGTGGCGGTGCTGGGTCCGGACTCTCTCCACCTTGACCTTGAACAGGTGCTCGACGGCCTTCTTGATCTCGCTCTTGTTAGCCTCCCGGGCCACCTCGAAACAGACTTCCCGGTTCTTGTCCTTGAGGAGGGTGCTCTTCTCGGTGATCACGGGCCTGCGGATGATATGATGGGCGTCCATTACTGCAACCTCGCCACCAGGGTTTGGAAGGCCGGCTCGGTGATGACCAGCCAGTTGTGCTTCAAAACGTCGAAAACCGAAACAATCTGGGGGTCGACAACCTTGACCCGGGGGATGTTTCGCATGGCTAGGAAGAGGTTGGTGTTGGTGTGGCTGTCGACGAACAGGGCCGAATCGAGCTTGAGGGCCTGGATGACCTTGCGGGCCTCCCGGGTCTTGGGCTCGGTCAGGGCCAGGCTGTCCAGGATCAGGATACGATTCTCCTTGTTCTTCAGGGACAGGGCCGATTTCAGGGCGTTCGCCTTCATGGCCTTGGGCAGGCCATAGGAATAATCCCTGGGGGTGGGCCCGAAGACCGTCCCGCCCTTGCGCCACAGGGGGGAGCGGATACTGCCCGCCCGCGCCCGGCCGGTGCCCTTCTGCCGCCAAGGCTTCCGGGTGCTTCCGGTCACTTCCCCGCGCGTCTTGGTCGAGGCGTTGCCCTGCCGGAGGTTGGCCTGGTGATTGACGGCGGCCTCGTAGAGGAGGTGCTCCTTCACCGGATAGGCGAAGATCTTCTCGGGCAAGGTCACCTCTTTGGTTGTGTTCCCGCTTGTGTCGGTGACGTGAAGTTTTGACATGGTCCGCTCGCTTCAGCCTCCTACTTGGAAGCCTTGGTAAAATTGTTCTTGCGGATCAGGACATAGCCGCCCCTCGGTCCCGGGATGGCGCCCTTGACCACCAGAAGATTGTTGTCCTTGTCCAGCTCGACCACGGACAGCCGCTTGGTCGTGACGCGCGCGTGGCCCATGTGCCCGGCCATTCGCATGCCCTTCATGACCCGCGACGGGTAGGAGGACGCGCCGATCGACCCCGGCCGACGATGGAACATCGAGCCGTGAGTATCCTTGCCTCCGGCGAACCCGTGGCGTTTGACGACGCCCTGGAAGCCTTTGCCCTTGCTCGTGCCCACGACGTCCACTATCTCGCCCACGGCGAAGATGTCGACCAGGACCTGGTCGCCTTCCTTGAGGTGGGTCGGATCGGTGCAGGAGAATTCCCGCAGGACGCGCAGGACCGGGGCCCCGGACTTCAGGAAGTGCCCGGTCTGAGGCTTGTTGGGCTTGCGCACGGGACGGGTCTCGACCAGCCCCAGCTGGAGGGCGATGTAGCCGTCCTTGACCTTGTCCTTCTTCTGGATCACGGTGCAGGGTCCGGCCTGGATGACCGTGACGGGGTAGATGTTCCCCGCTTCGTCAAAACCCTGGCTCATGCCGACTTTTTTTCCGATCAACCCTTCGACCATGGCTCATTCTCCTCCGGTGCCGTAGGCCTGGATCTCGACATCGATCCCGGCCGGCAGGTCCAGCTTCTGCAGTTCCTCGATCGTCTCGTTGTTGTACTCACTGATATCGATAACCCGCTTGTGGATCCTCATCTCGAAGTGCTCGCGGGATTTCTTGTCCACGTGAGGCGAGCGCAGGACGCAGAACCGATGGATTCGCGTCGGCAGGGGGATGGGTCCCGCGATATGAGCCCCGGTCCTCTTGGCTTTGATGACGATGTCCTTGACGGACTGGTCCAGAAGCCTGTGGTCAAACGACTGTAGCCTGATTCTGATTTTTTCCATGATCCTCGTCCTCTGCTAGGCGCGTTCTTTCGTCATCCGCCTGCCGTTTCTGCTTCCTCTTATCACCAGTGACCGGTGTTCCGTGCCTCTTTATTCCAGGATGTCGGTGACGCTTCCGGCGCCCACCGTCCGGCCGCCCTCCCGGATGGCGAACCGCAGCCCCTTCTCCATGGCCACGTCCGTGATCAGGGCGATCTCCAGGTTCACGTTGTCCCCGGGCATGACCATCTCCACCCCCTGGGGCAGCTTGCACGAACCCGTCACGTCCGTCGTCCGAAAATAGAACTGCGGCCGGTAGCCCGTGAAGAACGGCGTGTGCCGCCCTCCCTCTTCCTTCTTCAAGGCGTAGATCGAGGCCTTGAACCGCCGGTGGGGCGTGATCGACCCCGGCTTGGCCAGCACCATCCCCCGCTCCACTTCTTCCTTGTCCGTCCCCCGAAGCAGAACCCCGATGTTGTCCCCGGCCAGGCCCTCGTCCAGAAGCTTGCGGAACATCTCCACCCCCGTCACCACCCGCTTCTTCGTCTCCCCAAACCCCACGACCTCCACTTCCTCCCCAACCTTCACCTTCCCCCGGTCCACCCGGCCCGTGACCACCGTCCCCCGACCCGAAATCGAAAATATATCCTCAACCGGCATCAGGAACGGCAGGTCCACCAGCCTCACCGGCTGCGGAATGTGCTTGTCCACCGCATCCATCAGCTCTATGATCTTCTTGTTCCATTCGTTCCCCGGGTCGCCGTCCGACTCCATCGACTTCAGCGCGCTCCCCCGGATCACCGGAATCTTGTCCCCCGGAAACTCGTACTTCGTCAACAGCTCCCGAACCTCCAGCTCCACCAGGTCCAGGATCTCCGGGTCGTCCACCAGGTCGATCTTGTTCATGAACACCACGATGGCCGGCACGTTCACCTGCCGCGCCAGCAGAATGTGCTCCCGCGTCTGCGGCATCGGCCCGTCGTCGGCCGCCACCACCAGGATCGCCCCGTCCATCTGGGCCGCTCCCGTGATCATGTTCTTGATGTAGTCGGCGTGCCCCGGACAATCGATGTGCGCGTAGTGACGCGCGGCCGTCTCGTACTCCACGTGCGCAATCTGGATCGTCAGACCCCGCTCCCTCTCCTCCGGCGCGTTGTCGATGTCCCCGTACTCCTTGACCGCCACCTTCGGGTTCATCTTGTGCAGAACCTTGGTGATGGCCGAGGTCAGCGTCGTCTTCCCGTGGTCCACGTGCCCGATCGTCCCTATGTTCAAATGCGGCTTCGTTCTCTCAAACTTTTGCTTCGCCATGGTCTTGACCTCCTGGTGTCGTTTTCTTACCTTTCCGTCCGGGTCGAAGGCAGGCGGCCCTCGATCCGGGCTACGACCTCCTCCGTCTTCTGCGGAGGGGCGAGCTCGTAGCTGTAGAACTCCATCGTGAAAACTCCGCGTCCCTGGGACAGGGTGCGGAGGATCGTGGCATAGCCGAACATCTCGGCCAGGGGGACGAGGGCGTGGATGGCCCGGGTCAGGCCGCGCATCTCCATCCCGTCGATCTTCCCCCGGCGCGCAGTCAGGTCGCCGACGATGTCCCCTAGGTACTCGTCCGGCGTCACGACCTCGAGCCTCATGATGGGCTCGAGCAAGGCCAGGCCGGCCTTGACAGCCGCGTCCTTGAAGGCCAGCGACCCGGCGATCTTGAAAGCGATGGGTGTCGAATCCACCTCGTGGAAAGAGCCGCCGACGAGGGTCACTCGGATGTCGGTCAGGGGGAACCCGGCCAGCAGGCCGGCCTCCATGGATTCCCGGACGCCGTCTCGGATGGCGGGGGCGAACTCCTTGGGGATGACTCCGGACTTGATCTTCTCCCCGAACTCGAACCCGGCGCCCCTCTTCAGGGGCTCGACCGTGACCCTGGCGTGGCCGTACTGGCCGCGGCCGCCCGTCTGGCGGATGTAGCGGCCTTCGCCCTCGGCCCGGCCGACGATGGTTTCTTTGTAGGCGACCTGGGGTTTGCCGACGTTGGCCCGCACGCCGTATTCCCGCAGCATGCGGTCCATGATGATCTCGAGGTGGAGCTCGCCCATGCCCTTGACGAGGGTCTGGCCCGTGGCCGGGTCGTTGGTGACCTTGATCGTGGGGTCTTCCTTGCCCAGCTTGGCCAGGGCGTTGGCCAGCTTGGAGTGCTCGACCTTGGTCTTGGGCTCGACCGAGATCTGAATCACCGGCTCCGGGAACTTGATCGATTCGAGAACGATCGACTGATGCTTGTCGCAGAGCGTATCGCCCGTCCCCAGATTCTTCATCGAGCCCAGGGCGGCGATGTCCCCGGCGTGGATCTCCCGCACCTCCCGTCTCTTGTTGGAATGCATCTCCAGGAGCCGGGAGATCTTCTCCTCCTCTTCCTTGGTCGAGTTATACAGGAGGGAGCCGATGTGGGCCTTGCCGCTGTACACCCGGAAAAAGGCCAGTGTCCCGACGTAAGGGTCGTTCATGACCTTGAAGACGAGGGCCGAGAACGGCTCGTCGTCGGCCGGACGGCGGGTCCGGACCTCCCCGGTTCGGGGATGGTGACCGACCACCGGGGGGATGTCCGACGGCGCGGGCAGGTAGTCCACGATCGCGTCGAGCAGGGGCTGAACCCCCTTGTTCCGGAAGGAAGCTCCGTACAGGACGGGAACGGCGTGCAGACCGATGGTGCTTCTCCGGATGGCCTGCTTCAGGACCTCCGGGGTCATCTCCGTTCCGCCCAAGTACTGTTCCATGAAAATATCGTCCATATCGGCCAGCGCCTCGATGAGCGCGTTCCGCCTTGCCTCCGTCTCGTCCTTAAGCTCCGGGCCGATGTCCCGGACCGTGAACTCCGAGCCGACGAGGTCCGTTCCCCAGTCGTATTCCTTCCTCTCGACGATGTCGACCACGCCCCGGAAGCTCTCTTCCCTGCCCAGGGGGACCTGAATGGGCAGCGGGCAGGCGCCGAGCTTGGACCTGATCTGCTCGGTCGCCCTCTCCGGGTCCGCGCCGACTCTGTCCATCTTATTGATGAAGACAATGCGCGGCACGCGGTATCGGTCGGCCTGCCGCCAGACCGTCTCGGATTGGGGTTCTACGCCCCCGACACCGCAGAGGATAACGACACCCCCATCAAGCACACGCAGCGACCGCTCGACTTCCGCGGTAAAATCCACGTGGCCAGGAGTGTCGATGATGTTGATTCGATGGCTGTTCCAGGTGCAGGTCGTCGCGGCCGAAGTGATCGTTATGCCGCGTTCCTGCTCCTGGGCCATCCAATCCATGACGGCCGTACCCTCATCGACCTCTCCCATCTTGTACGTGATGCCCGTGTAATACAGGATCCGTTCGGTGGTCGTGGTCTTGCCCGCATCGATATGGGCCATAATGCCGATATTCCTGACCGTCTCGATGGGGTACGAACGCGCCAAGTATCATCTCCGTTTTATTCCAAAGAAACGTCGCTCGATTCCTCAAGATCTTACCATCGGTAATGGGCGAAAGCCCTGTTGGCCTCCGCCATCTTGTGGGTATCTTCACGTTTCTTGACCGCTCCTCCTCGATTGCCCACGGCGTCCATGACTTCGGCGAAAAGCTTGTCCTCCATGCTCTTGCCGCCCCGCTCTCCGGCGTAGTGAATGAGCCAGCGCACGGCCACGGCCGTGGACCGGCTGACCGGGACTTCCACCGGAACCTGATAGGTGGCGCCGCCCACCCGGCGGGACTTGGTCTCCAGGAGAGGCCGGATGTTGTCGATGGCTTTCTCCAGGGTCTTGAGCGGGTCTTCCTTGGCCTTGTCCTTGATGAGGTCCATCATCCCGTAGACGACGCCCTCGGCCGTGCTCCGCTTGCCCTTCTTCATGAAGACCTTGACGAACTTCGAGACCAGGGTGCTGTTATAGTGGTCGTCCGGCTGCTGCTTCCTCTTCTTGATGATTCCGCGTCTTGGCATGATCAGCTCCGCTATTTAGCGACCTTCTTCTCCTTGGGTCTCTTAGCTCCATACCGCGACCGGGCCTGCTGGCGGTTTGCCACGCCCTCGCTGTCGAGGGTGCCCCGGACGATGTGGTACCGGACGCCGGGCAGGTCCTTGACTCGGCCGCCCCGGATGAGGACGATCGAGTGCTCCTGGAGGTTATGCCCCACCCCGGGGATGTAGCCCGTCACTTCGATGTTATTGGTCAACCGGACACGGGCCACTTTGCGCATGGCCGAGTTCGGTTTCTTGGGCGTCGTAGTGAAAACGCGCGTGCATACCCCTCTTTTCTGAGGGCAGTTCTCCAGGGCCGGCGACTTGCTCTTATACTTCTTTGGAACTCGCCCCGTTCTGATCAATTGGTTGACTGTTGGCAATACACCTACTCCTCAAAAAAAAGAATTCCGTACTATCCATCCACCAGGGGGGATTTTCCCGGGACGAATGTTCGGATACTAACAAATAACCCCTCTAATGTCAAGAATATTCAGGATATTTGAGGCCGTCAGACCTCGGCATCCTGCTCCGGGACGGTTTCCTTGACTCCCTTTTCGGAGCCGAGCTCGTCCTCCTCCTTGATCTCGACATCGCGATAGAACTTGTATCCGGTTCCGGCCGGGATCAACCGACCCATGATGATGTTCTCCTTCAAGCTCCGCAGATGGTCGACTTTCCCATACAAACTGGCCTCGGTCAGGACTCGGGTCGTTTCCTGGAAGGAAGCGGCCGAGATGAAGCTGTCGGTGCTCAGGGCGCTCTTGGTGATGCCCAGCAGGAGAGGCCGCGCCTTGGCGGGCTTTCCGCCCTTCTTTATGACCTTCTCGTTCTCCTCCTGGAAAATGAACTTGTCGACCTGTTCGTCGATCAGGAACTCCGTGTCGCCCACCTCTTCGACCTTGACCCAGCGCAACATCTGGCGGACGATGGTTTCGATGTGCTTGTCGTTGATGGACACGCCCTGCAGGCGGTAGACTTCCTGGACCTCCCGGAGGAGGTATTCGGCCAGTTCCTTCTCTCCCAGGACCCGGAGGATATCGTGAGGGTTGACCGGCCCGTCCATGAGCGGCGTGCCGGCCTTGATCCGCTCCCCCTCGCCCACTCTCAGATGAGCGCCCTTGGGGATCAGGTATTCCTTGACCATGCGGTCCTTTTCCGTGTGAAATTCGGACTTGACGGTCAGTTTCCGGTAGCCGCGGACCAGGCCGCCGAATTCGACCACCCCATCGATCTCGGAGATGACGGCCTGGCTCTTGGGCCGCCTGGCCTCGAACAGCTCCTCCGCTCGGGGCAGACCTCCGGTGATGTCCTTGGTCCGCGATGCCTCGCGGGGGATCTTGGCCAGACTGTCGCCGGCGAAGACCTTCTCCCCTTCCTTGACCTCCAGGTTGGCGCCCGAGGGCAGGAAGTACTTGCGCAGGACGAGCGGGATCTCCTTGCCGTGCTTGTCCTTGGCCTTCTTCGACGGGTCCACGATCTCGATCCGGGGCTGCATCTTCTCGTCCTTGGGGTCGATGATGACCGGCGCGATCATGCCCGTGAACTCGTCCTGGACCTCTTCCATGGTCAGGCCCAGGGCCACGTCGTGGAACTGGACGACGCCCGCCTCTTCGGTCAGGATGAAGGTGTTGAAGGGGTCCCACTCGGTGAACTTCTGATGGGCCTTGACGTGCTCGCCGTCGCCGAGGATGAGCTTGGCGCCGTAGGGCACCTGGTAATGCTCGACCTCCCGTCCGCGGTGATCGATGACGGCGATGTTAGCGTTGCGGTTGACGACGACCAGGGAGCCTTCCTTGTTGGTGACGGACTTGACGTTGTTGAACCGCAGGAGGCCGTCATTCTTGGCTTCCAGATGGGAGCGTTCGGCGCCGCGGGTGGCGATACCGCCGATGTGGAAGGTTCTCATGGTCAGCTGGGTTCCCGGCTCGCCGATGGACTGGGCGGCGCATATGCCCACCGCCTCGCCCAGCTCGACCAGGAATCCCGTGGACAAGTTGCGGCCGTAGCAGAGCTGGCAGACGCCCCGCTTCGATTCGCAGGTCAGGACCGAACGGATCCGGACCCGCTCGATGCCCTGGTTTTGCAGCTCTTGGGCGATGGCTTCGGTGATCTCCTGGTTACGGTCAACGATGACCTTGCTCGTGTCGGGATGGAGGATCCGGTCCACGGAATTGCGGCCCACGACCCGGTCGATGAAGGGCTCCACGATCTCGCCGTTCTCGACGATGGCCGAGACGTTGATCCCCTTCAGGGTGCCGCAGTCGTGCTCCTCGATGATGACCTCCTGGGAGACATCCACCAACTTCCGGGTCAGGTAACCGGAGTTGGCCGTCTTGAGGGCCGTGTCGGCCAAGCCCTTGCGGGCGCCGTGGGTCGAGATGAAGTACTGGGCCACGTTCAGGCCCTCGCGAAGGTTGCTGACGATGGGCGTCTCGATGATCTCGCCCGAGGGCTTGCTCATCAGGCCGCGCATGCCGGCCAGCTGCCGGATCTGCTGTTTCGTGCCGCGGGAGCCGGAGTCGGACATGACGAACAGAGGGTTAAGCTCCTGCCCCTCCTCGCTGATGCGCTTCATCTCGGCGAGCATGGCGCTGGACACCCGGTCGGTGACCGCGCCCCAGATCTCGACCACGCGGTTGAAGCGCTCGCCCGAGGAGATCGTTCCGTCGCGATAGAGCTTCTCGATTTCGAAGACTTCCTTCTGGGCTTTCTCCACGATATCGGCCTTCTCCCTGGGGATGACGAAATCGTCGATGCCCAGGGAGAACCCGGCCTGGGTGGCCATGCTGAACCCGAGCTCCTTCATCCGGTCCAGGGTCTCAACGGTCTTGGACAGCCCGTGCTTCAGGTAGATGAGGTGGATCAGGTTCTCGATGCCCCTCTTCTTCATGATGCCGTTGATGTAGGGGACCTCCTCGGGCAGGACTCTGTTGAACATGATCCGGCCGGGAGTCGTCTCGATCAGGGCCTTATCGACCTGGACCACGGGACAGGTGGTCACGGCCTGATCGTCGTAGTAGGTGACCAGGTTCATGAAGGGACCGCTATAGCGGACCTTGACCTTGGCCTGCAAGCCGATGTCCTTGGTTTCCCTGGCCAGCAGGACCTCATCGAAGGAACTGAAGACCCGCCCCTCGCCCTTCTGGCCCTTCTTGGTCAGAGTGGTGTAATAGCATCCCAAGACCATGTCCTGGCTGGGAATGGTCAAGGGTCGGCCGTGGGCAGGGGACAAGATGTTGTTCGTGGAAAGCATCAGGGTCTGGGCCTCGATCTGGGCTTCGACCGAAAGAGGGATGTGAACGGCCATCTGGTCGCCGTCGAAGTCGGCGTTGAAAGCGGTGCAAACGAGGGGGTGGATCTGAATGGCCTTGCCTTCGATGAGCTTCGGCTCGAAGGCCTGGATGCCCAGACGGTGAAGGGTCGGAGCGCGGTTGAGGAGGATGGGGTGCTCGCGGACGACTTCCTCGAGATAATCCCACACCTCGGGGCGCTCCTGCTCATGCCATTCCCGGGCGATCTTGACGCTCGGCACGAGGCCGTCCTTCTCCAGTTTGTGGAAGATGAAGGGCTTGAACAGCTCCAGGGCCATCTTCTTGGGCAGGCCGCACTGGTTGAGCTTGAGCTCCGGACCGACGACGATGACTGACCGGCCGGAATAATCCACGCGCTTGCCCAGGAGGTTCTGGCGGAAGCGGCCCTGCTTGCCCCGGAGGGCTTCGCTCAGGGACTTGAGCGGCCGACGGTTGGCACCGAGGTGCACCCGGCCGCGCTTGCCGTTGTCGAACAGGGCATCCACGGCTTCCTGGAGCATCCGCTTTTCGTTGCGGATGATGAGCTCGGGCGCGCGCAGTTCGATGAGTTTCTTCAGCCGGTTGTTCCGATTGATGACCCGGCGATAGAGGTCGTTGAGATCGGACGTCGCGAAACGGCCGCCATCCAATCGGACCAGGGGCCTGAGGTCGGGCGGGATGACCGGCACGACGTCCACGATCATCCACTCCGGCCTGTTGCCGGATTTCTTGAGGGCTTTGAACACCCGCAATCTTTTGGCGTGGCGAAGGCGCCTCTGCTGGGACGATTCCTTTTTCATGGCCCGGCGAAGGCGGTCGCCCTCCTTGTTGATATCGATCTTATCCAGGAGAACCTTGATGGCTTCTGCGCCGATCGAGGCCGTGAATTTGTCGCCGTACTTTTCCTCGGCTTCCTTGTATTCTTCCTCGGTCAGGAGCTGTTTTTCCTTGAGGGGCGTATCGCCGCTCTTGAGGACGATGTAGGACTCGAAATACAGGACTTTCTCCAGCTCCTTGATGGACAGGTCGAGGACCAGGCCGATCCGGCTGGGCGGGCTCTTGAAGAACCAGATGTGGGCCACGGGCGAGGCCAGCAGGATGTGGCCCATGCGCTCCCGGCGCACTTTGGACTTGGTCACTTCGACCCCGCATCGCTCGCAGATGATGCCCCGGTACTTCATCCGCTTGTACTTGCCGCACAAGCATTCGTAATCGTTGATCGGGCCGAAGATCTTAGCGCAGAACAGGCCGTCCTTCTCCGGCTTGAAGGTTCTATAGTTAATGGTCTCAGGCTTGGTAACTTCGCCCCAGGACCAGCTCTTGATCTTATCCGGGGAAGCGATGCTGATCCGGACCCTGTCGAAATCGACCCTCGGCCTTCCGCCCGCGGTTTGCCTGACTTCCATCAGCGTTCTCCTTTGGCCTTAGGCACCTCGATGCCCCAGGGCAGAACCTCTTCCTTGCCGATCTTTTCCAGCTCCACGTTCAAGCACAGGCTCTGGAGCTCCCGGATCAGGACGTTGACCGATTCGGGAAGACCGGGGGTGAACTCCAGGTCGCCTTTGACGATGGCCTCGTAGATCTTGGCCCGGCCCTCGACGTCGTCCGACTTGACCGTCAGGAGCTCCTGGAGGGTGTAGGCGGCACCGTAGGCCTCCAGGGCCCAGACCTCCATCTCGCCGAACCGCTGGCCTCCAAACTGAGCCTTGCCGCCCAGCGGCTGCTGGGTGATGAGCGAGTAGGGTCCGGTCGACCGGGCATGGATCTTATCATCCACGAGGTGGTAGAGCTTCATCATGTAGATATAGCCGACCGTCACTTCCTGGTCGAACACGTCGCCGCTGATCCCGTCGAAGAGGATGGTCTTGCCCGACTCGGGCAGGCCGGCCTCGCGGAGGAGGGCCTTGATCTCGTTCTCGGAAACGCCGTCGAAAACCGGCGTGTCGAACCAGCGGTTGAGGACGTGGGCCGCCCAGCCGGCATGCGTCTCGAGGATCTGGCCGACGTTCATCCGGGAGGGAACGCCCAGCGGGTTGAGGACGATCTCCACCGGGGTGCCGTCGGGCAAGCGGGGCATGTCCTCTTCCTGGACGATCTTGGCCACGATGCCCTTGTTGCCGTGCCGTCCGGAGACCTTATCCCCCACCGACAGCTTGCGCTTCATGGCGATGAAGACCTTGATGGCCTGGATGACGCCCGGGGCGAGCTCATCGCCCTTCTTCAGACTGTCCACCTTGTCCTTGAAGATGGCCTTCAGGGCCTCGACCTGGCGCCTGACCTTCTTCTCCATGTCCCGGATCTCTTTGTCGCGCTCGGCGTCTTCCTTGACTTTGAGCTTGGCCAGGTCGTCCGAATCCAGCGAGTCCAGAGTGCGCTCGGTCAGGGTCGTGCCCTTCTTCAGGTTGATGTCGCCCGACTTGAAGTCCTTCTCGAGCTCCCCGCCCTTCCAATAGAGCTTGACCTTGCGCCATTTCTCGTTTTCGAGGATGGTGATCTCATCATCCAGGTTCCGCTTCATCCGGCCGATCTCGTCCTTCTCGATCTGCTTGGCCCGGATTCCCTTCTCGGTCCCGCGGCGGGAGAAGATGCGGACGTCGATGATCGTGCCCTCCACACCCGGGGAGCAGTACAGGGAGGCGTCTTTGACGTCCAGGGCCTTCTCGCCGAAGATGGCCTTGAGCAGTTTCTCTTCGGGGGACAACTGGGTTTCGCCCTTGGGCGCGACCTTGCCCACCAGGATGTCGCCCGACTTGACCTGGGCGCCGATGCGGACGATGCCGTTCTCGTCGAGGTTGCGGAGAAGATTCTCGGGGACGTTGGGGATGTCGCGGGTGATGTCCTCCGGGCCCAGCTTGGTGTCCCGGGCCTCGATCGTCTCCTCGACGATATGGATCGAGGTGAAGATATCGTTCTTGATCAGCTTCTCGCTGACGATGATCGCGTCCTCGAAGTTGTAGCCGCGCCAGGGCATGAAGGCGCACAGCACATTCCGGCCCAGGGACAGTTCTCCTCCGTCGGTGCAGGAGCTGTCGGCCAGGATCTGGCCCTTCTCGACCTCATCGCCCTTGTGGACGATGGGCCGCTGGGTGAGGCAGGTGTTCTGGTTCGTCCGCAGGAACTTGGTCAGGAGGTAGAGGTCCGTGCCGACTTCGAAGTCTTTTGTCCCTCGGGCTTCGTCCACGCGGACCAGGATCCGCTCCGCGTCCACGAACTCGACGACGCCAGAGCGACGGCAGACGATGACATCGCCCGAGCCCTTGGCCACCAGGTGCTCGATGCCCGTTCCGACGAGGGGCGATTCGGGCCTCAGGAGCGGCACGGCCTGACGCTGCATGTTCGAGCCCATCAGAGCCCGGTTGGCGTCGTCGTGCTCCAGGAACGGGATCAGGGCCGCGGATAGGGAGACGAGCTGTTTGGGGGAGACGTCGATGTAATCGATCTGATTCTTGGGCAGGGTCTTGAAGTTGCCGGCCTGCCGGGCGGTGATCATGTCCTTGGTGAAGGATCCGCGGTCGTCCACGTCGGCGTTGGCTTGGGCGATGTTGAACGGCTCTTCTTCCCAGGCCGTCAGGTAGAAGCAGTAGGGCTCGACCTGGGGCAGATGACGGGCCTTGTTGCGCTTGAGCTTGTCGAGCTCCTTGAGATAGGCGTCCTTTTCCAGGATGTCGCCGACCTTGAAGTCGGCGTCGCCGGGATGGAGGACCTGGACGTAGTCGATGATCCGGCCGTCCTTGACCTTGCGATAAGGGGTCTCGAGGAACCCGAAGGGGTTGACCCGGGCGTAGCAGCTGAGCGAGGAGATGAGCCCGATGTTCGGGCCTTCCGGCGTCTCGACCGGGCAGATCCGGCCGTAGTGCGAGGTCTGGATATCACGCACCTCGAACCCGGCCCGCTCGCGGCTCAGGCCCCCGGGGCCCAGAGCGGACAGGCGCCGCTTGTGGGTGACTTCGGCCAAGCTGTTGATCTGGTCCATGAACTGGGACAGCTGGGAACTGCCGAAGAATTCCTTCAGGGCGGCGATGACGGGCTTGGAGTTGATCAGGTCCTGGGGCATGGCCGAGGCCAGGTCGGCGGTCACGGTCATCTTTTCCTTGACCGTCCGCTCCATCCGGGTCAGGCCGATGCGAAAGGCGTTCTCCACGAGCTCGCCCACGGACCGGACCCGGCGGTTGCCCAGATGGTCGATATCGTCCACGGCGCCCTCACCCTTGCGCAGGCGGAAGAGATACTTGATGACTTCGACGTAGTCCATGGGGGTCAGGGTCTTCTCTTCCAGGGAGGTGTTGAGGCCCAGCTTGATGTTCATCTTCAGCCGGCCGATACGCGAGAAGTTGTACTTCTGAGAGTTGAAGAACAGGTTATGGAAGAGGTTGTGGGCGCTCTCCATGGTGTGGGGCTCGCCCGGTCGCAGCTTGCGGTAGATCTCGGCCAGGGCTTGGTTGCTGTCCTTCTTCAGGTCCTTCTTGAGCGTGTTGAGGATGATCGGGCCGGCCTTGTCCTCCTCGGGGAAGAAGACCTCGAACGGCTCGGCCCGGCCGATGAGCAGGTCGACCTGGACATCGTTGAGCTCTTCGTTGGGCCGGACCTTGCCCTTGATGGCCGCCAGGGAATACGCGCCGTGCAGTTCCTTCTTGTCGATCGGGATCTTGGCCACGGCGAGGTCCTTCAGCCTCTGGTAGGCTTCCTCGGTCAGCTTCTTCTTGGCCGGAATGAGGACGCCCTTGTTCTTGGGGTCGATAATGTCCGCGCCCGCGGTCTTGCCCACCAGTCCCGCGTTCAGCTCCCAGAACAGGCCGCCATCCTCGGGCATAACCTTATACACCGAGTGAAAGAGCTTGAGGATCTCATCGTCCGAGCCGAAGCCCAGGGCTCGGAGAAAGACCGAGGCCAGAAACTTCTTCTTTCGGTCGAGCCGGACGAAGAGCGAGTTCTTGACGTCGAACTCGAATTCCACCCAAGCCCCGCGGTAGGGGATGATCTTGGCCACGAACAAGCCCTTGACCTCGCCCGGCCGGAAAAAGACGCCGGGCGACCGCTGGAGCTGGCTCACGACCACGCGTTCGATGCCGTTGAAGATGAAGGTCCCCTTCTCGGTCATCAAGGGGATGTCGCCGAAATAGACTTCCTGCTCCTTGATGTGCTTCAGCCTCTTGGCCTTGGTGTTGACGTCCTTGTCCCAGGAGATCAGGCGGACTTTCAGCCGCAGGGGCACCGAGAAGGTGTAGCCTTTCTGGAGGCACTCGGTCGGGCTGTACTTCAGCTTGAGTTCGACCCGGTCGCCGCAGTGCTCGCAGAGAGGGATGTCGATCTTGCGCGAGGCCCCGCAGTAGGGGCAGACCTCTTTCTCCGTCACGTCCAGGTCCGCCTTGAGGAGTGTTTTGCAGCTCTGACAGCGGAAGCGCGCGTTCTCGACGCCCTTGAGGCGGCCGCACTTGCACTCCCAGTTGCCGATGGAGTAACTGATGAAGTCGAGCTGGGTCGTTTCCTTGAAGTCGGAGATGGGAAAAACGTCCTTGAGCGCCGCCTGCAGCCCGGTGTCCGTCCGCTCCTCGGGCAGCATGTCCATCTGAAGGAACTCCCCGTAGGACTGCTTCTGGATGGCCAGAAGGTCGGGCATGGGAAAGACGGTTTTAATCTTCGAAAAATTGACTCGGTCCCGATGCATGTTTTGGGATTCTTTCATAAGCGTCCATCTTTAAAAAATTCAAACCCGGCCGCCTGGGCGGCTCGGGCTCCGACGGTGAACAAGGCCTGTCCCACGATCGCGGGCTTACTGCAGCTCGATCGTCGCGCCGACTTCTTCGAATTTGGCTTTGATGGCGTCCGCTTCCTCTTTGGAGACCTTTTCCTTGATCGGCTTGGGTGCGCCATCGACCAGGTCCTTGGCTTCCTTGAGACCCAAGCTGGTCACTTCCCGGACGACCTTGATGACGTTGATCTTCTTGTCGCCGGCCGACTTCAGGATGACGTTGAACTCGGTCTTCTGCTCTTCGGCCGCAGGGGCGGCGGCGGCGCCGGCCACGGGAACGGCCACGGCCGCGGCGGCGCTGACGCCGTAGCGGGTTTCGAACTCCTTGATGTAGTCCGCGAGCTCCAGGATGGTCAGGTTATCCAGGTGGTTGAAGAATTCCTCTTTAGTCAATTTGACTCCTCCTTTTTCAGATTCCGCGCCTTCGATGGCTTGGGCTTTGATCATGATGGCCTCCAACCTTAACTCTTTTTATTCTCGTACTGACGCCACAACCGGTCCATGCCGGCCAGGGGGGCCTGCAGGGTTTGGGCGAACCGGTTGAGCGGGTAGGACATGAGGTACGCCAGCTTGCCCAGGAGGGCTTGCCGGGACGTCAGCTTGGTGATGTCCTCGAACTTGTCGGCGGCGAAGACCCGGCCTTCGAGCATGCCGCCCTTGACCGCCAGGACCTTGTTCTGAGCGGCGAAATCCTTGAGGGCCTTGGCCAGGCCGATGGGGTCGTGCGACGTGTAGGCCAGGGCCGTGGGCTGTTCGAACAGGCCTCGGAACTCCTTGGGAGCTCCCGGCTCCATAGCCTTGAGAGCCAGGCGGTTTTTGACGACCTTGACCCCGTGCGAATCCTTGCGCAGGGTCTTGCGCAGGTCCACGGACTGGGCGACCGTCATCTTCTTGAAATCCAGCAGGAAGAAGGTGTTCTCCTTCTTGAAGATCTCGGTCAGCTCTTTGATGCGCTCGTCTTTCTTGTCCCGTTTCATGCTCACCTCGCTCACTTTTCCAGGATGGCTTCGGAGATCCGGAAGGAGGGACCCATGGTCGAGGACAGGAACATGCTCCGGATATACTTGCCCTTAGCCGCGGCGGGCTTGGCGTGAACGATGGCCTGGATGAAGACCTTGACGTTCTCCACCAGCTTGTCCTCGGTGAAGGATACCTTGCCGACCGTCGAGTGAATGATGGCCGTCTTGTCCACGCGGAACTCCACCCGGCCGGCTTTCAGCTCCTCCACGGCCTTCTTGATGTCAAAGGTGACCGTGCCCGACTTGGGGTTGGGCATGAGGCCCTTCGTTCCCAGGATGCGGCCCAGCTTGCCCACTCCGCGCATGACGTCCGGCGTGGCGATGACCGCGTCGAAGTCGATCCAGCCCCCGGCGATCTTTTCGATGATCTCGTCGCCGCCCGCGAAATCGGCCCCGGCTTCCTCGGCTTCCTTGATCTTCTCCCCGGAGGCGATGACGCAGATCTTCTTCCTCTTGCCCGTGCCGAAGGGCAGGATAACGATCCCCCGGACCATCTGGTCCGAATGCTTGGGGTTGACCCCCAGGCGGATGGCCATGTCCACGCTCTCGTCGAACTTAGCGTAATGGGCCTTCTTGAGCAGGGCCACGGCCTCCTCGACGGTCAGTTCGGGCTGGGCCTCGACGCCGGCCTTGACGCTCTCCCTGGCCTTGAGATAGTTCTTGCCTCGCTTAGCCACTGACGACCTCCAATCCCATGTTCCTGGCGGTGCCCTCGATGATCTTCTTGGCCGCCTCGAGGTCGTTGGCGTTCAGGTCGGGCAGTTTCAGCCGGGCGATATCCTCGATCTGCTTCTGCGTGACCTTGCCCACCTTGTCCTTGTTCGGGGCACCCGAACCCTTGGCGATGCCGGCCGCCTTCTTGAGAAGATAGGAGGCCGGCGGGGTCTTGAGGGTGAAGGTGAATTTCTTATCCTTGAAGACGGTCACGATCACGGGCACGATCATGCCCTCTTCCATGCGGCTCGTTTTCTCGTTGAACTGGCGCACGAAGTCCATGAGGTTGATCCCGTGCGGGGCCAGGGACGGGCCCACCGGCGGGGCCGGGCTGGCCTGGCCGGCCACGATCTGCAGCTTGACTCGGGCCACGACTTCTTTGGACATCCGATCCTCCTAGATTTTCTCCACCTGCAGGAATTCGAGCTCCACGGGCGTGGACCGGCCGAAGATCGTCACCAGGACCTTCAGGGTATTCCGCTCGTGGTTGACCTCTTCCACGATGCCGTTGAAATTGAAGAACGGGCCGTCGATGATCCGCACGGCCTCGCCTTTTTCGAAAGAGTGCTTGGGCTTGGGCTTCTCCGAGGTCGTCTCCATGTGAGTGACGATCTGCTTGACCTCGTCCTTGCTCAGGGGCAGGGGTTTCTTGCCCGACCCGACGAAGCCCGTGACCTTGGGCGTGTCGCGGATGATGAGCCAGTTCTCATCGGTCATCTCCATCTCCACCAGGATATAGCCCGGGTAGGAGCGCTTGGTCGAGACGACCTTCTTGCCGCCCTTGATCTCGACAACGTCCTCGGTGGGGATGATGATCTGGCCGACCTGGTCCTCGATGCTCATCTCCAGAGCCCGTTGATGGATGGACTCCGCCACGAACTTCTCGAAGCCGGAGTAGGTGTGAACCACGTACCAATTCTTAGACATCGCAACAATCCATTGTATTTATTTCAGGAAAGCTTTGACTTGGGTGATCAGCCAGGAGAAGATGATGTCCATGAAAAAGAGGTAGAAGCCGAAGAAAAACGTGGCCAGGATGACGACCACCGTCGTATTGGTGATCTCGTTGCGCGACGGCCAGGTGACTTTTTTCAGCTCGGCCCTGGTCTCTTTCAAGAAGTTGATGAGACGCTTGTACCACCGTTCTTTGTCGCTCATGGCTTACCCTTTGTCCGAAGTAAAAATATCTATCCTCGATCGGCCGCTCGACTCGGTTTCTCTCTCGGGAGACGGTCCGAACAGTATCGATTGGCAGGTGAGGCAGGACTCGAACCCGCAACCTGCGGTTTTGGAGACCGCTGCTCTAGCCAGTTGAGCTACTCACCTTCAGCCGTTTCCTAATGAACCCTTCCTCCGGAGCGGCTCCCGTGGCGCGCTCCGCCTCTTACTTGACCTCTTTGTGGAGGGTGTGCTTCCGGCAGAACGGACAATACTTATTGATCTCCAGCTTCTCGGTCTGCTTCTTCTTGTTCCGGGTGTTGGTATAGTTGCGCCGCTTGCACTGGCCGCAACTCAAAGTGATGATCTCTCTCATGCGCCTCTCTCTTCAGGCCCAAGACTCGGAGGAAAGCCCTTATTCCAGGATGTCGGTGACGCTTCCGGCGCCCACCGTCCGGCCGCCCTCCCGGATGGCGAACCGCAGCCCCTTCTCCATGGCCACGTCCGTGATCAGGGCGATCTCCAGGTTCACGTTGTCCCCGGGCATGACCATCTCCACCCCCTGGGGCAGCTTGCACGAACCCGTCACGTCCGTCGTCCGAAAATAGAACTGCGGCCGGTAGCCCGTGAAGAACGGCGTGTGCCGCCCTCCCTCTTCCTTCTTCAAGGCGTAGATCGAGGCCTTGAACCGCCGGTGGGGCGTGATCGACCCCGGCTTGGCCAGCACCATCCCCCGCTCCACTTCTTCCTTGTCCGTCCCCCGAAGCAGAACCCCGATGTTGTCCCCGGCCAGGCCCTCGTCCAGAAGCTTGCGGAACATCTCCACCCCCGTCACCACCCGCTTCTTCGTCTCCCCAAACCCCACAACCTCCACTTCCTCCCCAACTTTCACCTTCCCCCGGTCCACCCGGCCCGTGACCACCGTCCCCCGACCCGAAATCGAAAAAATATCCTCAACCGGCATCAGGAACGGCAGGTCCACCAGCCTCACCGGCTGCGGAATGTGCTTGTCCACCGCATCCATCAGCTCTATGATCTTCTTGTTCCATTCGTTCCCCGGGTCGCCGTCCGACTCCATCGACTTCAGCGCGCTCCCCCGGATCACCGGAATCTTGTCCCCCGGAAACTCGTACTTCGTCAACAGCTCCCGAACCTCCAGCTCCACCAGGTCCAGGATCTCCGGGTCGTCCACCAGGTCGATCTTGTTCATGAACACCACGATGGCCGGCACGTTCACCTGCCGCGCCAGCAGAATGTGCTCCCGCGTCTGCGGCATCGGCCCGTCGTCGGCCGCCACCACCAGGATCGCCCCGTCCATCTGGGCCGCTCCCGTGATCATGTTCTTGATGTAGTCGGCGTGCCCCGGACAATCGATGTGCGCGTAGTGACGCGCGGCCGTCTCGTACTCCACGTGCGCAATCTGGATCGTCAGACCCCGCTCCCTCTCCTCCGGCGCGTTGTCGATGTCCCCGTACTCCTTGACCGCCACCTTCGGGTTCATCTTGTGCAGAACCTTGGTGATGGCCGAGGTCAGCGTCGTCTTCCCGTGGTCCACGTGCCCGATCGTCCCTATGTTCAAATGCGGCTTCGTTCTCTCAAACTTTTGCTTCGCCATGGTCTTGACCTCCTGTTATTCGGCGAACGAAAATATTCTTGAGCCCAGGACCAGGATCGAACTGGTGACCCCGTCCTTACCAAGGACGTGCTCTACCGGCTGAGCTACCTGGGCAAGAATTGCGGCGGAAGAGCGGGAAACGGGACTCGAACCCGCGACCGACGGCTTGGAAGGCCGACGCTCTACCAACTGAGCTATTCCCGCATCAATGGGCAGGGAAGGATTCGAACCTCCGAAGCGTTTCCGCAGCGGGTTTACAGCCCGCCCCATTTGGCCACTTTGGTACCTGCCCGACCGATAACGCAGCAGCCTATCCGGAATGGGTTTGGCCGACGAACCGGTACGCATGAACACGTTCACTCTATGACCGCAACCCAACACAGTTTACCCTCGAACGTGAGCCAGCGAAGGGATTCGAACCCCCGACCCGCTGATTACAAATCAGCCGCTCTACCTGCTGAGCTACGCTGGCGCAACAGCCTGAGGACAGGAAATCGTTTATTTAACCTCTCACTACCGAGCGTGAGGGAGAAAGGGTCAGAAAATGCACTCCGGCATGCTTTTATTAGGTTAAATAAAAAAGTAAAACTGTCCTTGCTAATACTAACCCATTTCAATTTTTTTGTCAAGAGACTGGCGCTTTTTGGCGCCGAAGCCTCCTGTACTCACCCGCCGGCCCTCTGACAAAACCGGCTTATCCTTAAGCGGAATCGTATTTTACAATAAAAGATCTATTGTGTAAAGGGTTTTCCGTGACGAAACATCCGGAACCTCTCCAGCCGCTCGCCCAGGCCCCGGTAGAATTCTACGCTGAACAACATATACTGTGCGTCCTGCACGACACTCAGCTTCGACTTCATGAAGTCCGCCATCTCCAGGTCCTTGGCCGTGATCTCGGCTCTCAATCGCTGGACGGCGGACATGAGCTCCAGGATCCTCTTCTCGTCAGGCCTGTCCTGTCCCACGAGCAGCCTCAGGTCGCCCATGACTCCGTTGAGCTTGCGCGTGGCGTCGTACTTTTCGTTCTCCAGCCGGGTCAGGGTCGGATAGATGACAGCCGTCTGCGCCGGGCTCAGGTTGAGCGCCTGGGTCATGCGCAAAAGTTTCAGGGTGATGATGTTCTCCCGGATGCGGGGGGCCGGCTGCTGGACCGACTCGCCCCGCGCCCTCCCCGAGGAGTCGGCCGTCAGACCTTGGGCGGCCGCGGTCAGGACGCAGGCCGCCAGGAGAGTCAGCGGAAGAACCGCCGCTCGAAATCTTGGTCTCATGTCATTCCCTCCTTCTTGCCGGAGCTTCGTTCGCGTCGCTCTCCCCGAGGATTCTCATCTCTTCGTCCGAGAGGCCCTCGGAGAGCAGAGGATTCTCAAAGAGGTCGAAGTCAAGCTCTTCCTCGGCGCCCCTCAGGCTCTCGACAATCGAGGATTGGAGGATATCGTCTAGGGCCGACTCCAGTTCCGGGTCCTGGGCGACCTCGAGGGCGATCCCGCTGAACGCGTCCGACTCGGACAGGAGATAGATCTCGGCCCGGGGCAGAGGCCGAAGGACGAAAAGCCAGGCCAGGAGCACGGCAGCAGCGGCCGTCGCCCCGGCTGAACCCCAGGCCCACCATCTCTTCCCGAGCGGCATCGCGATCACCGGGGACGGCCTCGGCTCCCTGTCGAGCTGGCGGCGCAAGCGGACCAGGAATTCCTCGCCGCGCTCCGGCGTGAATGCCGTCTCCCGTCCGGACCCTGCCCTGTCTTGCAGTCGAAGGAAATCGCGCTCAACCGACCGGCAGGCGGTGCAGGATCCGAGATGCTCGTCGAGTCGGCGCCGGCGCCGCGCGGACAAGGCACCGTCCAGGCTATCGGAGATATCCCGACGGAATCGGCGACAGCTCACGAATCGACTCCTTCGACGTAAGGGCCCAGCTTCTCCTGGAGCATCTTCCGGGCCCGGAACATCCTCCAGGATATCGTCTTTTCCGAAATATGAAGCACCCGCCCGGCCTCGAGGTGGCTCAACCCCTGGCAGGCCACGAGGTTGAACGCGGCGCGATATATTAAAGGAAGAGCGTCCATGGCCTCCTTCATCTTACGGCCGAGCTCCTCGCTGAGGGAAGCCGCCTCGGGCCCGGCCCCGCCCGGGACGGGCAAAGAGGTCGCCTCGGTCAGCGTTTCCCCGCCCTTCTCCTGGGTCTTCTTCTTCAGAAAATTCAGAGTCCGGTTCACGGCGATCCTATAAACCCAGGTGAAGAATGTCGACTGTCCCCGAAACCGGCCCAGGTTTCTGTAGGCCTGGAGGAACGTCTCCTGCAGGAGGTCATCCGCGTCCTGACAATTCCGGGTGAAGGAGACAATGGTGTTGAACACCCTCTCCTGGGAGCTCCGAACGAGCTCGGTGAAGGCCTGCCTGTCGCCCTGTTTAGCCCTCGACACAAGAAGCGCGTCCGTTTCGGCATTCATCGGCTCTTTCATCAGATTAGACAATAATTATAAGGAATCCTTTGCCCCGATGTGAATTGACTTCACCCCACGACCTTGTTATGATGGGCTTTCTTTCGCGAGGAAACCATCTCATGATCGATCGCTATACACGTCCCGAGATGGGCGCCATCTGGACCGAGGAGAACAGGTTCCGCAAGTGGCTCGAGGTCGAGGTCGCCGTCTGCGAGGCCTGGGAGCAGATCGGCGTCGTCCCGGCGGAATCCGTCAAGCGCATCAAGGACAAGGCCAAGTTCGACGTCGCCCGCATCGAGGAGATCGAGCGCGTAGTCAAGCACGACGTCATCGCCTTTCTGACCTGCGTGGCCGAGTCCGTCGGGGACGACGCGCGCTTCATTCATCTGGGCCTGACCTCCTATGACGTCGTGGACACCGCCCTCAGCCTGCTCATCCGGGAATCGCTCCTCATGGTCCGCCAAGGGCTGACGGGACTGGCCGAGGTCATCAAGGCCGAGGCCCTCCGCCACAAGAGAACGGTCATGGTCGGCCGAACCCACGGCGTGCACGCCGAGCCCATCACCTTCGGGGTCAAGCTCCTGGTATGGTACGAAGAGGTCAAGCGGCATCTCGACCGGGTGGACCGCGGCCTGGACGTCATCTCCGTGGGCCGCATCTCCGGATCGGTCGGAACGTACATCCACCTCGACCCCCGGGTCGAGACCATCGCCCTGGCCAAGCTCGGCCTCAAGCCGGCCAGGGTCTCGACCCAGGTGCTGCAGCGCGACCGGCACGCCGAGGTCATGGCCGTCCTGGCTCTGCTGGCCTCATCGCTCGACAAGTTTGCGACCGAGATCCGGCATCATCAGCGCACGGAGGTCCTGGAGGTCGAGGAGCCGTTCACCCGGGGCCAAAAGGGTTCGAGTTCCATGCCCCACAAGAAGAACCCGGTCCGCGCCGAGCGCATTTCGGGCCTGAGCCGGATCGTTCGCTCGAACCTCCAGGCCGCCCTGGAGAATATCGTCCTGTGGCAGGAGCGCGATATCTCCCACTCGTCCGCCGAACGGATCATCTTCCCCGATTCCTTCATCCTGGCCGACTACATGCTGGCCGAGGCAACGGATATCATCAAGAACTGGAATGTGCACGCCGACCGGATGCTGGACAACGTCAACCTCACGCGGGGCCTGGTCTTCTCCCAGGGGCTGCTGCTGGCCCTGACCAAGAAGAACATGTCTCGCGAGGATGCCTACCAGCTCGTTCAGCGCAACAGCCTCAAAGCCTGGGATGAAAAAAAGGACCTCCGGAGCCTGGTCCTGGCCGACCCGGATATCCGCGGGGTGCTGAGCGCGGAGGATATCGAGAAGAGCTTTTCCCTCGACCCCTACCTGGAAAAGATCGACGACATCTTCAAGAAGGTGCTGGGCCATGAGAGTTAGAATCCTCGTTTCCCTCAAGGAGAGTATCCTCGACCCGCAGGGCCAGACCGTGACCAACGCCCTGCACACGCTCGGCTACGCGAACATCCGGGGCGTCCGCCAGGGCAAGGTCTTCGAGGTCGAGCTCAAGGACACGTCGGAAGCCGAGGCCGGCCGACTCATCCCCGAGATCAGCGACCGGGTCCTGGCCAACCCCATCATCGAGGATTTCACCTGGGAGATCCTGAAGGGTTCCTGAGCGAGGGGATGCCCGAGCGGCGCGCCCGCCCCAGGCCGGTGAACAGCGGAGTGAACGCACAGTGAAGTTCGGAGTCGTCGTTTTCCCCGGTTCGAACTGTGATTATGACGCTTACGACGTATTGAAGGACGTCCTCCGTCAGCCGACGGTCTTCCTCTGGCACAAGGACCACGACCTGAAGAAGGTGGACTGCGTCGTCCTGCCCGGAGGTTTTTCCTACGGAGACTACTTGCGGTCCGGCGCGATCGCCCGCTTCTCCCCCCTAATGCAGGAGGTGGTCGAGTTCGCCGGCCGGGGAGGCCTCGTCCTGGGCATCTGCAACGGGTTCCAGGTCCTTCTCGAGCTCGGGCTCCTGCCCGGAGCTATGCTGCGCAACAAGAACCTGAAGTTCCTGTGTCAGTTCGTCAACCTGCGCATCGAAAACGATACGACCGTGTTCACCCGGAACGGCAACCGGGGCCAGATCCTGCGCATCCCCATCGCCCATTTCGACGGCAACTACTATGCTCCGCCGGAAGCCCTGCGGGAGATCGAGCGGAACAACCAGGTCGTTCTTCGTTATTCGGACCCGGAGGGCCGCCTCACAGAAGAGGCCAACGTCAACGGCTCCCTGGGTTCGATCGCCGGCATCATCAACACGCAGGGCAACGTCATGGGCTTGATGCCCCATCCGGAGAGGGCCGCGGAAGAGCTCCTGGGCAGTCTGGACGGCGGGGTGATATTCGAATCGCTCATCAAGGGTTCGTGATGGATAAAAAGATCATCGCCGACCACAACCTGACCCCGGAAGAATACGCCCGCATCGTCAAGCTCATCGGCCGGGAGCCCAACCTGACCGAGCTCGGGATCTTCTCCACGATGTGGTCCGAGCACTGCTCCTACAAGAGCTCCAAGGTCCATCTCAAGAAGCTCCCCACGACCGGGAAACGGGTCATCCAGGGCCCGGGCGAGAACGCGGGCATCATCGACATCGGCGGCGGCCAGGCGGTCGTGTTCAAGATCGAATCGCACAACCACCCGTCCTACATCGAGCCCTTCCAGGGCGCGGCCACGGGCGTGGGCGGCATCCTGCGCGACATCTTCACCATGGGCGCGCGGCCCATCGCCATCCTCGATTCCCTCCGCTTCGGCCCCCTGACCGAGCCCAAGAACCGGTCGATCATGGAGGGTGTCGTCTCCGGGATCTCGAGCTACGGCAACTCCATCGGCGTGCCGACCGTGGGCGGCGAGGTTTCGTTCCACGAAGGCTACACGGCCAACCCGCTGGTCAATGTGTTCTGCCTGGGGATCGCCGCCCGGGAAAAGATCTTCTACGCCCGGGCCGGAGAGCCCGGCAACTTCGTCCTCTACGTGGGGGCCAAGACGGGACGCGACGGCATCCACGGGGCGACCATGGCCTCGGCCGAGTTCGGCAAGGAGACCGAGCACAAGCGGCCGAACGTCCAGGTGGGCGACCCCTTTCGGGAGAAGCTCCTGCTCGAAGCTTGCCTGGAAGTCATGAACCGGAACCTCATCGTCGGCATCCAGGACATGGGCGCCGCCGGCCTGACCTGTTCCACGACCGAGATGGCGGCCAAGTCCGGGCTCGGGATGGAGGTCGACCTCGACCGTGTTCCCCAGCGCGAAGAGGGCATGACCCCCTACGAGATCATGCTCAGCGAATCCCAGGAACGGATGCTCATCGTCTGCACGGAAGGCAAGGTGGCCGAGGTCAAGGACGTCTTCGCCAAATGGGACCTGGACGCGGTGGTCATCGGCCGGATCACGCAGGGCGGGCGCCTCAAGGCCGAGGCCGGGGGAAAGATGGTCATCGACCTTCCCCTGGACGCGGTCATCGACCTTTGCCCTGTCTATGAGAGGCCGAGCAAGCTCGTCGAGCCGAGGCCGTCGCTCGAGATCGAGGCGATCCCGATCCCGCCCGATCTCAACGAAGCCCTGCTTGCGATCCTCGGTTCGCCGACGATCGCCGACAAGGAGTGGGTCTTCCGCCAGTATGACCACATGGTTCAGACGAACACGGCCCTTCTCCCCGGAGCGGACGCGGCCGTGCTCAGAATCAAGGGGCAAAAGAAGGCCCTGGCCGCGACCCTCGACGGGAACGCGCGCTACACGGCCCTCGATCCCGAGACCGGGAGCATCATCGCCGTGGCCGAGGCCTGCCGCAACCTGGCCTGCGTGGGAGCCCGGCCGATCGGGGTGACCAATTGCCTCAACTTCGGCAACCCCGAGAAGCCCGAGGTCATGGGTCAGTTCGAGGGAGTGATCGCGGGCATGGCCACGGCCTGCCGTGCCTTCGGTATCCCGGTCACGGGCGGCAACGTAAGCTTCTACAACGACACCGAGGGCGAATCCATCTGCCCCACGCCGGTGCTGGGAATCGTCGGCCTCATCGAGGATATCGACGCCGTCGTTCGGCCCGGGTTTCCGGCCGGGGGCGAGACGATCGTCCTCCTCGGGCGATCGCGCGAAGAGCTCGGGGGGTCGGAATACCTCAAGGTCCTTCACGGCTCGGAGAACGGGCCATCGCCCCGAATCGACCTGGCCGAAGAGAAGCGCGTCCAGGAGCTCTGCCTGGAAGCGGTCGACAAGGGCTGGCTGCGCTCGGCCCACGATGTTTCGGACGGCGGCCTGGCCGTATGCCTGGCCGAAAGCTGTTTCCACGCCACGGAGCGGACGGGCTGCACCGTCTCGCTCACGGATGACATGCGGGCCCATGCCCTGCTTTTCGGAGAGAGCCAATCCCGGATCGTGGTTTCCATAGAAAGCAAGAACGTGGACAAGCTCCTCCGCCTGGCGGACAAACGCAAGGTTTCCGCGACAGTGATCGGCGAGACAGGTGGTCCGGACATCGTCATCCGGCATCGGGGCCAAAAGCTCATCGACCTTCCGGTGGCCAAGGCCTTCGCCGCCTGGAAGAAAGCCATCCCGGAATTTTTCCGGATGAAATGACCGGCGTTCCGGCGAACGCGCGGGAGAGGGGGCAGCATGACCGAGGACGTTTTCATCAGCCCGAAGAAACGGGGAAAGATCGCAGTCCTTCTATCCGGCCGTGGTTCGAACTTCCGCGCCATTCACGACGCCGTTCAGGCGGGCCGGATCAATGCCGACATCCGCCTGGTCTACAGCAACAAGGCCGAGGCGGCTGGGCTCGAGTCGGCCCGCGAGCGGGGGCTCGAGGCCATGGCCGTCGACCCCAAGCCCTTCCCCTCCAAGGAAGACTATGACCGGCGGATTGTCGAAGAGCTGCGGAAGCGGGACATCGACCTCGTCTGCCTGGCCGGGTACATGAAGATCGTCACTCCGTATTTCTGCCGGGAGTTCAAGAATCGGATCATGAACATCCACCCCGCGCTGTTGCCGTCCTTTCCCGGGCTTCACGTCCAGCAGATGGCCATCGAGTGGGGCGTCAGGTTTTCGGGGTGCACGACGCACTTCGTGGCCGAGGAAGTGGACATGGGGCCGATCATCCTCCAGACCGTGGTGCCGGTCCTCCAGGATGACACCGAAGAGACACTGAGCGACCGAATCCTTGTCGAGGAGCACAAGATCTATCCGGAATCAGTGCGTCTATTTTTCGAGGGCCGAATCGAGGTCCGTGGCCGCCGCGTATTTATTAAATAATAGAAGATGGGGTTCGCCCCGGCCCAGCTCGGTGCGTCGGCCAAGCTAAAGAACGATATTCTCGCGAGGGCCGTTTCCCTCCGTTATCTGCGAACGACAAAATAGCCCATGGCGCTGTCGCGTATGTTCTGCCAGTAGCCGGACATCCGGGGCCCGGTCAATTTGGCCGTGAACGTGACCATAGAGGCTTCGCTGTTGTCCGGATCGATCCCCAGGGTAAGGATGACGTCCTTCTTAGTCGAGATATATCCCGTGAAGGGGATCGTCTTGGGAACGCCCGAAATGGTCGCCGTCAGAGCGCCGCGAAACAGAGGACCCGTTTGATCCGTGATGGTGATGGAAAGAGTCAGGCTGAGATAGCCATCACTAATGGTTACGTAGTCTGCGCTCCCCGTCCAGGTCCCGATCATATTGGGCGGCTGGGCGGCCAGGGCCGCGGTCGAGAGAACAACAAAGGCCAGCAAAAAGGGACTCGCTTTTTTCATGAGAGAATCCTCCTCCAAGGTTCGGATTATTGTGACTAAAGGATAAGGGGGCTTTGATAAAGATGTCAAGGCTATGACTGTCTTTTTTCGGGAGGTCCTGGGAGGAACGGCGTTTGTGGGCCTGGGAATCCGATGCTGCGAAATATCGCGGGCGCTGGGGGTCACCCGACGACGACGCGGAGGGCGAAGTGAGCCGCCAATCTCACTCAGGATCGCGCCGATGCGGAAAAAGGCAAACCGCCATCGTTGGGCGTATTCCTCCGTTACCTGCGAACAGCCAAATATCCCATGCCGCAATCATGCGAGTCCTGAAAGTAGCCCTTGATCCAAGCCCCGGTCAGCTTAGCGGTGACAGTGATTAAAGAAGGTTCATTATTATCCGGATCGTCCCCCAAGGTGAGGATGACTTCCTTTTTGGCCGAGACATATCCGGTAAAGGGGATGGTACTCGTTGGCACTCCCGAGATAATTGCCACAAAAGTGCCGCGAAAAAGTGAACCTGTTTGATCCGTCACGATGAGAGTGATGTCGACGCTTCCATACCCATCTTTAACGCTCACAAAGGCTGCACTCCCAGTCCAAGTCCCGATCATATTGGGGGGGACAGCCGCAAATGCCAAAGCCGATAAAAGAATGAATGCCAACAAAAAGAAACGAATTTTCTTTATCATAGAACCCTCCTCTGTCTGAGATCGTGTTTGCCTGACCAAAAGATAAGTAGCTCAAGAAAGAATGTCAAGCTGATGACCTGATTTTCTCAGGCTATCAATCAAGGTACGGCGCTATTCGCCCTCGGGATCCGTCATTACGGGAATTCCGTATGCCCTGGGGGATCATCCGGCGACGACGCGGTGGATCTTCTTCTTGCCGGCCTTGAGGAGCAGGCCCTCGGGGCCGACGTCTTTCATCGTCAGGAGCCGCTCGAGGCTCGTGACGGGCTCATCGTTGACGTAGAGTCCGCCCTGCTTGATCAGCCGTTTGGCCTCGCCGCGCGAGGGCGTCAGCCCGACCTCAGTGAAGAGCTCGGCCGGGCTGATCCCCGCCTCGAGCCTCGACCGGGCGATGGTCGTGGTCGGGAGCGACTCGATGTCCTTCTCCCCCGCCCCGCCGAAAGCCGCCGGCTATTTCTTCTTGAAAACGTTCACACCCGAGGGGTCGATCTGTTTGAGGGCCGTGACCTGACCGTTCTCCACGACGAACTCCAGGACCACATCCGAGAAATGGGGGATGCGGAACTTGAAGCCCTTATACGGCGTGAGTTTATCTTCGGGCGCGCCGGGAAAGACCAAGAAGAGTCCGCCGTCCTCTTTGAGAACGACCTCGAACTTGATGCCCGTCGGCGTCTCATACGTCCCGGCGAACTGCTTGATGAGGTTGGGGTCGAGCGTCTCGGGCTTGCGGATGAAGGTGACCTCAGCCTCATCCAGGGACACGACGGCCTTGTCGATGTCCCCCTGGGGGTTGGTCGAAAAATTGAGGGCGTACTTGCCGAAGCGCTCGTCGTCGGGCGTATCGAAGCGGTCGTAATGGACATGGCTCAACGTCCAGCGCAGCTTGTGAAAGTCGAATTGGAGCTGATCGTCCTTCAGCCCGATCTTCAGGACGCCGTAAGCCGGGTGCTCGTACTCGCCCACGAAGTCCGCCAGGGGATGAGACGGCTTGGTGTTGGGGACCCGGTCCGCCCCGGCCTTGGACCTGGCCTCGATGCCCGCCTTCTTGCCCTTAAGCCGGAGCTCGAGGAGGCGTTCGCTCCAGGGAGTCTGATCCAGCCCCAAGAGCCGCTCGTAAACGTTGTAGCTTATAGTGTTATAGAGGCTGGCGCAATGATCACCGATGACGAAGACCAGGACCCCGATCCGCTCCCGAGGCATGAAGGATACCTGGGAATGAAAACCGGGAAGGTCGCCACCGTGGTAGGTGAGCAGGTGGCCCCGATAGGAGGCCGTCTCTCGGGCCATCCCGTAGGCGGAGTTCAGGACCTCCCAATAACCCAGGGCTTGTGCCGCGGTGTTGGGCAGGGCGATGGCCGGTTCCAGGGTAGCCTTGAGCACGTCCGGGGGAAGGACTTGCTGACCCTGATACTTCCCGTCGTTCATCAGGGCGATGAGCCAGTGGGACATGTCCTGGATGTTGGAGATGATGGCCCCGCAGGGCGCGACGCCGCCGATGTCCTCATAATAGGGGATCTTGTAGATATCGAACGTGTCGCGCCTCTCGGTGAAGGGCACTCCGAAGTCGGCCTGCTTCTGCATGTCCGCGACGGAATAGAGGGTGCTTTTCATGTCCAGGGGGTTGAAGATCCTCTCCCGGACGAAATCCTCCCAGACCTTGCCCGACTGGAGCTCGATGATATACCCCGCTGCGGCGTACATCAGGTTGTTATAAAGGAAGGTCTGGCGGAGAGGCTCCTGGGGTTCCAGGTACTTCACCTTATCGAAAAGCTGCTTGCGCGTGTCGCTCGATTGGAACCAGATCGCATCATGCCTGGTGATCCCCGTGCGGTGGGACAGCATGTCCCGGAGGGTTACGCTCTCATTGAGCTGGTCGTTGTAGAACCGGATGACGGGCACGGAATCCCGGACCGGCTTATCCCAGGTGAGCTTCCCCTCGTCGACGAGCATCCCTGCCGCGACGGCCGTGAAAAGCTTGGTGTTGGAAGCGATCTGGCACAGCGTCGAGGGGGTGAAGCGGAGCTTCTTCTCATAGTCCCGGTACCCGTAGCCTTTGGCCCAGACGAGCTTGTCGCCCATGACGATACCCACGCCCAGAGCGGGCGCGTTCCAGTCCTTAAGGACCTTCTCCATGTAAGCATCGAAACCCTTGAGCTTCTGCGCTACCGCCTTGTCCTGGGCCAACAGGCCGGAAACGGAGGACAGGCCCAGCAGCCCGATGATCGAAATCAGAAGAAAAACCCTGAGCCGGACCGTTTTGCCGTCGATTGAGAATTTCATACTCATACCTCCCAAATGATTTGGCGTCTCATGTCCCGTCCATGTTTGGCCGCAGGTCCCGAGTTTACTACAGCCTCCCCCTCCTCACAAGAGAACGGATCGTTCACCATCGATCGATGTGGAGCCTGGGTTTGAGACTCGGCGCCTCTCGCGGCCGGGGCTCTTGCCTCGGGTAGCCGAAGGGGATGATGGCCGCGATCTCCCAGGGCGACGGCAATCCCAGATATTTCTTCAACGCCGAGGTATCGTAGGGCGAGTAAGTGCAGCCGTACAACCCCTCGGCGGCCATGGCCAGGACGATATTCTCGATACAGCACCAGGCCGAAGCGAGGGAGTTGAGCTCGAAGAGAGTCTTCACCTCAGCAAGCGGCTTCCTCATCTTGTAGCAGACGATAAGGAGCTCGGGCGCCCCGAGCAGCATCGTGAGCTGAAGAGGGAGCGATTTTCGATAGACCTCCTTCAGCTCCTCGGAGGGCATGGTCGCAACGAGCTCCTCGATGTCGTCCTTGTCTTTCAGGTCCCGCGCTTTGAGGGCGCCAGCGATGGCTTTCGTCCGTTGTTCGGGGTCGCGAAGCAGGATGAATTCCCAATCCTTCAGGTGGGCGTTGGCCGGGGCCTTGAGCCCCGCTTCAAGGATACATCGCGTCTTCTCTTCCTTGACGGGCTTGTTCTGGAACTCCCGGACGGTCCTTCTCTTCTTCACGGCTTCGTAGAAATCCATGGCTCAGGCCTCCTCGGGGGTGAGATCATGCCTCCAACGCGCTGAGTCATCCGGCGACGACGCGGTGGATCTTCTTCTTGCCGGCCTTGAGGAGCAGGCCCTCGGGGCCGACGTCTTTCATCGTCAGGAGCCGCTCGAGGCTCGCGACCGGCTCATCGTTGACGTAGAGTCCGCCCTGCTTGATCAGCCGCTTGGCCTCGCCGCGCGAGGGCGTCAGGCCGACCTCAGTGAAGAGCTCGGCCGGGCTGATCCCCGCTTCGAGCCGCGCCCGAGCGACGGTCGTCGTAGGGAGCAGTCTGATATGATCGATATACGTTTTACTTGTCACGTCGTCAACCTTGAGAAGAACGTCGTTCGCCCCGCCGAAGGCCGCCGCCGAAGCCGCCCGGGCTTCTTTGGCCGCTTCCTCGCCGTGGCCGAGCCTGGTCGCTTCGTAGGCTAGCAGTCGCTTGGCCTCATTGATCTCCCGGTCCTTGAGCAATTCCAGGCGGCTGATTTCATCAAGAGGAAGGAGCGTATAAATGCGGAGAAACCGGCCGACATCCCGATCGTCGCAATTGACCCAATACTGGTAGAAATCATACGGGCTGAAAAGAGCCGCGTCCAGCCAGACGGCGCCCTGGGCGGTCTTCCCCATCTTGGCCCCGGAGGACGTGCTCTGGAGAGGAAATGTCACGGCCTCGACCTGGGCCTCTTCGACTCGGCGGATGAGGTCGACCCCGGCCAGGATGTTCCCCCACTGGTCGTCGCCGCCCATCTGGAGCGTGCAGCCGTAGGCGCGATAGAGATGGAGGTAATCATAGGCCTGAAGAAGCTGATAGTTGAATTCGATGAAGGACAGACCCTTCTCCAAGCGGAGCTTGTAGGCCTCGGCGGCGAGCATCCGGTTGACGCTGAAGTGCCGGCCGATGTCACGGAGAAAAGCGACATAGTTCAACGGCAGGAGCCAGTCCGCGTTGTCGACGGCGATCGCGCCCTTCCCGTCAAAATGAAGGTAGCGGTCGAGCTGGGCATGGATGGCTTTCCCGTAGCCCCGGATCGTCGTCTCGTCGAGCATCTGGCGCATCTCGCTCTTGCCGCTCGGGTCGCCGACCATGGTCGTGCCGCCGCCGACGACGGCCAGGGCCCGGTGGCCGGCGCGACGCAGGTGGACCATGGCCATGATGGGGACGAGGCTCCCGGCGTGAAGACTCGAAGCCGTGCTGTCGTAGCCGACGTAAAAGGTAACCGGCTTGCCGCCGAGCATCTTCCGCACGGCGCCCTCATCCGAAACCTGGGCGATGAACCCCCGTTCCTTCAGTTCGTCATAGATGTTTCCGCTCAACGCTGTTCGACTCCTTGTCCGCGGGAAGCCTCCCTCCCCGCGCCTAGACTTTTTATAGCATAGTGCTTGCCCGGACACAATCGAACAGAAAGGACGGAAATGTGAACGGGGCATTGGCCCCAGGGCCGGAGGGACAGGCATTTCCCCCGTCGAGGGACCTGGAATTTCGAATATCAAAAAGCGGTCACGAGAGAGACCCTCAGGGAGAGACACCACTTGCTCTCCCGCGTGCCAAAGGGCACAATAGGGCTATTATTTCAACGACGAGAGGAAAAGGCATGTCAATCGAAGCCCCATTCCCGAAATTCGAAGAGATCCTTTTGTCAATCGGCGAGGCAGGCCGGCGGCTTTCCGAGATCGAAGCCAGCGAGGGAACGGCGGGCAACATTTCCGTGTTCATCGGCTGGCCGGTCGAGCCGCGGCGCGAATTTTCCCTGGAGGAAGCCCTGAGCCTGCCCCAGCCCGCGCCGGCCCTGGGAGGAGGGTTCCTTCTCATCACCGGAAGCGGGCGGCGCCTGCGCGAGATCAAGTCCAACCCGGCCGCGAACCTGGGCTGCGTCGCCCTGGACCCGGACGGCCGGACCGCCCGTCTCTTCACTTCGCCCCGGAAGCTGTTCTCCCAGTTAACGAGTGAATTCAATTCCCATCTGGCCTTGCATAATGATCAGGTGCTTCGCAGCCGGGCTCGTTTTCACGCCGTTGTCCACGCCCATCCGATCCATCTGACCTACCTGGGCCATGTCCCGGCTTATAGGGACGAAACGTTCCTTAACCGGCATCTCTTGCGCTGGCAGCCCGAGGCCATCTTCCACCTTCCCGAGGGCCTGGGCGTCGTTCCCTTCCGCGTCCCGAGCTCGCCGGAGCTCATGGAGCTTACGGTCGAGGCCCTGCGCCGGCACCGCGTGGCTCTCTGGGCGAAACACGGTGCAGTGGCCCGCTCCGACCGGTCCGTCAAGCGGGCCGCGGACCGGATCGAGTACGCGGAAACTGCGGCCCATTACGAATACTTGAACCTTCTGGCCGGAGAGAAGGCCGACGGGTTGTCGCCGGACGAGATCAGGGCCACCTGCAAGCTGTTCGGCATCGAGCAGGAGATTTTCTAGCGCTCGAGCCGCGGCCGGGTCTCCGGCCCCCGGAAGCCCGCCCAGGTCCTGATTTCCAGAGGGACGTCCGTCCCCCGCTATTGACAAAAAGCCTCCCCGGCGATAAAAGAAAAGGATATTGGAGGGGACATGAACAACAAACTTCACCCGATCTTTTTAGCTGCCTTGATAATCCTCGGCGGTCTTGTCCTGAGTCTCGGGGTTTCAGTCTTGCCGCAGGGCCCGGGGGGACCAAAGACACTCGGTGACATCGCTGTCGCCGACATCACGGTCGATAAAAAAGACTGCCGATTGTGGGTCACCTACCAGAACACGGGCACGACCACGATCCAAGCCACGCTGAGGGAAAGGACCTCGGTCCAGGGCGTCGGCGTGGTGGAGGACACGGTGCGGGCTTTCGATCTTGCGCCCAACGCGTATTTCAGCCATGGTGTCGGGGTAGGCGACGGCTACAAGCTCGGCGGGATCAACAAAACTGTGACGGCCATGATCGACGTCGATAACGCCCTGCACGAAAGCAACGAAAGCAACAACACCCTGACCAAGACCCTCGGCTGCAGCAACTTGACGGCCGGCCTGGCCACCGGCCAGGTTGCGGGCAAACCCGACCTGGTCTCCCACCTCAATTTCGTGGTCGTTACGGAAGGTGATAATGCGGGGGGCCATTACGTCACCTTCAACGCCATCGTCATCGTGAGCAACATCGGCCCCGGCGGAGCCGGCCCGTTCGACGTCCTTCTCGAGTATCGCATCAACAACGAGGGCCCTTACCTGGCTTGCCCCACCTGCAAGATCCACGTCTCCGGGATCAGCGCCGGACAATATAAGCAACTGGAGCCCCGGCAATTCACCAAGCGCGGGACGCAAACGTCCGGACAAGCGATCTTCTTCCAGGCCACGGCGGATTGTGATCGCGTGATCACGGAAAGCGACGAAACGAATAACGTTTATAAGGCTTCCTACCAAAGCCAGCAGCTCCACAAATAACGCCCAGGTCCCGAGATGCTGCCTTTGATGTCGATTCTTGCGTTTCGGCCCCGGCGAAGAGTTCAAGGTCGAGCGTCCAGGGCTGGGTTAGGGCGGGCAGACGGGTCTGAAACCTAGGGCTCCCAAAGATATTTCCGCAGGTCGACGCGGCCGCAGGAATCGACCCCGACTCGTTCCTTTATTAAAAGCCTTCTCTGCTCTTCTAACCCGCAGCCTCGGCGGAGAGAGATCCGCCCGTCGGCTCCGATAATCCTGTGCCAGGGAAGCTTGTGCCTCTCCGACGAGGAATGGAGGATCCATCCGACGTGGCGGGCCGCGCCGGGATGACCCGCGAGCCAGGCGACCTGCCCATAACTCGCCACCCGTCCCCGCGGAACGGATTTGATGGTCGCGATCACGTCCTTGGCAAAAGCCGAGAGCCTTCCGCTTCGTCCCATGAGCGCATCTTAGGGCAGGATCGGCTGAAACGCAATCATAAACGGGGCGAAAATCTTTGCGGAATCTTGACAAATCCTTGACCTGATCGTGACAACTCCACCCGCCTATTCTTTTACTTTATATCCGGAAACGCAGAGAGAAGGAGAAAAAAATGCGCAACACGAAGATGGCCTTCAGAGGGATCCTGGCAGCCGTGCTGATCATGATTCTGACAAGCCTGGCGGCCACGGCCGACACGACCAAGTCCAGCATGGAGATCAATCTCGCCGGCATGACGTTTGTTGGGAACGAATGGATTGATTCCATCTATCTTGGACGCATCGGTTTTGGCTACTGCACAAAGGGAATCGGATTCGAGCTGGGCATAGTTGGCGCTCCTTGGTATGAAGGGTTCGGGGCCTTTTTTTTTGATGGATCGTTCGTCATGAATCCGTTTTTCGAAAAACCCATCAGCCCCGTGATCAGAGTCGGCGCTCTGACTTCAACCGCGGGCGGCTTTCTCCCCTTTATCGGCGGAGGGCTGAGATTTCGCCTAGCCCCGAAACTCGGGTTAAGAGCCGAGTATGCCCTTTTTGTCCCATCAACTTTGGGAGCCGTCGCGGTCGGCGCATTTATGAGTTTTTAACGGCCAGAGCCGGAGGCGATGATCCTACAGCCAATCCGGTCATCGCCACGCTGTCTGGACCGGATCGCCTTCGTGCGGCTTCTCAACGCCAGAACTTCGGAGGGAGGGTTTTCGGGTCTCGGCCCAAGAGGCCGCGATAGAGCGCGGGATAGGTGTCCTTGGCCCCGAGGAGCACCGCTGTCAGCGGAAAGACCTTCTTCGCTTGACGGGACATGGCCGCGCACAGTCTTCGAATCTCCCACTGGGCCGTGAGGTCCTCCCTGAGCCGGCTGAAATGTAACTGAGTCCCGGCTTGGAGTTGTTACCAAAGTGTGAATAATCTGATAAAATTTCATAAAGATGGTTTTCGACGTCATGAAGACATCATCATCTTCGCCGGGGGGTGCACACATGAAGAACAAAGAGCTGGCCCGGATGTTCGACCGCATCGCCGATGCCCTGGAGATCAAGGGGGAAACGGGGTTCCGAGTCATCGCCTATCATAACGCCGCCCGCGCCCTGGAGAATCTCAACGAAGACGTGGCCGACCTCGCCGCCTCGGGAAAGCTCAAGGACATGTCCGGCATCGGGACCGGGACCGCGGAGAAGATCGAGGAGTTCCTGACAACGGGCCGGATGAAGCGCTATGACGAAGTCCTGGCCGACGTCCCGTCCGGGTTGCTCGAACTGCTCGATGTCCAAGGCCTCGGGGGCAAGACGATCCATCTGGCTTGGACCGAGCTCGGAGTCAAGAATCGGACCGACCTCAGCCGGGTCATCGCCAACGGGTCGCTGGCCAAGCTCAAGGGCATGGGCGAAAAAAGGGTGGAGAACATCCGCAAGGGTCTGGAGCTGCACGAGAAAGCCAGCGAGCGGATCTCGATCTACGAAGCCATGACCATCGTCGACAAGCTTCTCCCCTACTTGAGGAAAAGTTCCAGGGTCGCCCAGGTCGAGGCCGCCGGGTCGCTCCGACGGATGCGGGAGACGATCGGCGACATCGACATCCTGGCCGCGGGCAAGGAGGGCCCGACCATCATCCGCCACTTCATCGCCTATCCCGGCGTCGAGCGGGTGCTGGGCGCCGGAGAGACCAAGAGCTCGGTCATGATCAGCGGCCCGAGCGGACCGCGCCAGGTGGACCTCAGAGTCGTGGGCCGATCGGCCTTCGGCGCCGCGCTCCAGTATTTCACCGGCTCCAAGAGCCACAACATCAAGCTCCGGGGCATGGCCAAGGACCGCGGGCTCAAGATCTCGGAGTACGGAGTGTTCAAGGGCAGCAAGAAGATCGCCGGGCTTGACGAAGAGAGCGTCTACCGCAGTCTCGGCCTGCCGCTCATCCCGCCGGAGATGCGAGAGGACCGGGGCGAGGTGGAACTCGCCCTCAAAGGAAAGCTCCCCCGCCCCATCGGCTACAACGACGTTCGAGGCGACCTCCACGTCCACTCCGTGCACAGCGACGGCCGCCAGACCCTAGCCGAGCTGGCGGACATGGGAAAGAAGATGGGCTACGGTTATATCGCCGCCTGCGATCACTCCCGCTCGGCGGCCTACGCCAACGGGATGTCGGCCGAAGGCCTGCGGAAAGAGATGAAGGAGATCGACGCCTTGAACTCCAGGCTCAAGAGCTTCACCGTGCTCAAGGGCGTCGAAGTCGATATCCGGGCCGACGGCAGTCTCGACTTCCCCGACTCGATCCTGAAGGACCTCGACTTCGTCGTGGCCTCGATCCACTCCGGGTTCAAGAAGAACATCACCGAGCGGATGATCAAGGCTTTGCAAAATCCGCACGTGGATATCATCGGCCATCCCACCGGCCGCCTTATCTCGGGCCGCGAAGGCTATGAGGTGAACATCGACCGGGTCATCGAAGCGGCGGCTGAGCTGGGCAAGGCCCTGGAGCTCAACGCCTATTTTGACAGGCTCGACCTCAACGAGATCAACTTGAAAAAAGCCAAAGAGCGGGGCGTGAAGATCGGCCTGGGCACGGACACGCATGCGACCGACGGCCTGGCCATGATGCGATTCGGGGTCGGCATCGCCCGGCGGGCCTGGTTGGAAAAGGGCGATATCCTCAACAGCCTGACGGCCGCGGGACTAAGAAAGTGGAAGTCAAAAAGGAGCGGCTGACGGTTCAACCCTTCATCACGCCCACGGGAACCAGACGGGCTACGAGCCTTCCCAACCCCACTTCATGGGAGACGCGGACCACATCCTCCACGTCCTTGTAAGCGGCCGAGGCCTCCTCGGCGACGCCTCGCCAGCTCGTGCACTTGAGCTCGATGCCCTTGCGGGCCAGCTCGTCGCGGATCTGCTCTCCCCGAAAGCGCCGCAGGGCTTCGTTCCGCGACATGAGCCGGCCGGCGCCATGAGCCGTCGAGCTGAAGCTCAGCTCCTCGGCCTCGGCCGTCCCGGCTAGAACGTAGGAGGCCGTTCCCATGCTCCCTGGGATGAGCACGGGCTGGCCGAAGGGGCGATAGGGGCTCGGAATCTCCGGATGCCCGGGACCGAAGCTTCGCGTCGCGCCCTTGCGATGTACGCATAATCGCCGGGAAGCGCCGCCGATGATGTGCTCCTCCACCTTGGCCACGTTGTGGCAGACGTCGTAGACCTGGCGCATGCCCCGGGACGAGCCCATCACTTTTTGAAACACGTCGCGCACCCAGTGGGCGATCATCTGCCTGTTGGCGAAGGCGTAGTTCACCGCGGCGCACATGGACCGGTAGTACTCCTGACCCGAGGCCGAGCGGAGCGGGGCGTTGACGAGCTCCCGGTCGGGGAGCCCGGCCGTGCCGAACTCGTCCTCCATGATGTGGATGTAGTCCGAGGCGACCTGGTGACCCAGACCGCGGCTGCCGCAATGGATCATGACCGTGATCTGGCCTTCCTCCTCCAGGCCGAAGGCGCGGGCCACGCCGGCGTCGAAGATCCTGTCGACCTTCTGGATCTCCAAAAAATGGTTCCCCGCGCCCAGGGTCCCGAGCTGGGGGATCCCCCGCTCCAGGGCCCGCTCCGAGACGCGACCCGCCTCGGCGTCCTTCATCCGGCCGTTCTCTTCGGTCGTCCGCAGGTCGTCCGCGGTGCCGTAGCCGTTGTCGATGGCCCACTCGGCCCCCCGGACAAGAATGTCCTTAAGGATGCCGCGGCTGAGCTTGGTCACTCCCCCCTTGCCCACCCCGGCCGGGACTTCTTTGAAGATCTCGGCCAGGAGCTCCTGGCGCCGGGCCTGAACGTCCTTCTGGCGATAGTCAGTGCGGAGGAGCCTGACGCCGCAGTTGATGTCGTAGCCGACGCCGCCGGGCGAGATGATTCCCGTCTCGGCATCGAAGGCCGCGACTCCGCCGATCGGAAAGCCGTAGCCTTGATGGGCATCGGGCATGACGTAGGCCATTCGCTGGATGCCCTCCAGGCAGGCCACGTTCCTGGCCTGATCGAGGGATTTGTCCTTCTCTGCCGCTCGGATGAGCTTGGCCGAGGCATAGATCCGGGCCGGGACCTTCATGGCGCCCTGCCGGGGGATGTCCCAGATGTTCTCCGATACCTTCACGAGCTCCATGGTCGAACCTTACATGTCCACGACGACGTGGACGGAAAAGCCGCCGTCCCGGGCGATCTTCATCTCATGGTAGGTTGCGGCCTTGACGTCGCCATGGATCTCATAGCGGTCGGAGAGCTGATCGCCCAGCAGTTCCCCGATCAGCGTCAGGCCCCCCGGGCCGGCCTCGATGTCGAGCCCCCGGACCCGGCCCAAAAGGAACCGTCGCGTCTCTTTTAAATAGATGACCTCGTCCAGGAACTTGACCAGAAGCTGTTCGTGGTCGCGGCCCTGCACCCGGACCGGAACCGAGTCTTTGGGCTCGACCGCGGTCCAATCCCACATCAGAGACGCCAGGGCCAGGGCCGCGTTGCAAAAAGCCTCTTCTATCGTATCGCCACGTGCGCAAAACTTGGCGTCAGACGTATGATCGAGAAATTCATAGCTCGGCTTTCTCCCCATGGAAAAATTATATACTAATCACTATCTCCCCGGAAGCATCTATCGCCCCCAGCGTGAATCAGCCAAAGACGCCTCTATCTCTTCACGTCTTTCTTATCCCCCCGTAGTTCCCCTCTCGTTGCCAAAGACGTCTCCATATTCATTCAATTACTCAACCCCTCGTTATTCCCCTGTGAATCAGGGGAACCTGTAGACGACGTCTTCGGAAAGCTGAGGACCTAGGGTCGGCGTCTTTGGAAAGAAAGCGTGCGGCCGAAGGCCCGGAATTTCCCGTCCGCGGTGTGGGGCAAGAGCTTGCATCGTTCCATGTCATCATCCGGAAAACCGGCCGGCGATCCTGGCCCCGCATTGAGGGCAGGAGGAGTCCCTGACCTTGTTCTCGCTGACGGAGAACCCTCTCCGGCGGACGAGCGCCGTTCCGCAGGCCGGGCACAGGGTGTCCTCGGATTCGCCGCCCACATTACCGATGTAAATGTAGTTGAGCCCGGCTTCACGTCCCCGCTCAAAGGCCAGCCGCAGAGTCTCGACCGGCGTCGGCGGCACGTCAGTGTATCGGTAGTCCGAATGAAAGCGGCTGATGTGCCAGGGCAGGTTCGGGTCGACGCCGGCCAGGAATCGGGCGATGGCCGAAAGCTCGTCGGGACCGTCGTTCATGCCCGGGACGATGAGCGTCGTCACCTCGACCCAGATTCCCAGCGTTTTCATGAGGGCGATGGAATCGAGCACGGGCTGGAGACGGCCGCCGCAAACCTGCCGGTAGGTCTCGTCCCGGAACGACTTCAGGTCCACGTTGGCCGCGTCGAGAATTCCCTTCAAGGCCTCGAGCGCCTCGGCCGTCATGAAGCCATTAGTGACGAAGACATTGGACAGGCCTTTTTTCTTGGCCAGGCGGGCGGTGTCATAAGCGTATTCAAAGAATATGGTCGGCTCGGTATACGTATAGGAAACGCTCCGGCAGTTTTGGCTTTCAGCCAGGTCCACGGCCTCCTCCGGGGAAAGGGCCTGCCCCCCGAACTCGGTTTTTTTCTTCCCGGTCTGGGAAATCTGCCAGTTCTGGCAGAACCCGCAATGAAAATTGCAGCCGATGGTCGCCATGGAAAACGACTTCGTCCCGGGCAAAAAGTGAAAGAGCGGTTTTTTCTCGATGGGGTCCACGTGCGCGGCGATGACCTCTCCATACACATGCGTCATCAGCTTGCCTCCCCGATTTTGCCGGACCCCGCACACGCCGAACTTGGAATCAGCGATGAGACAGCGATGAGCGCACAAACGGCACGACACGCGGCCCCCTTCGGCCGCCTCATAGAGCATGGCTTCTTTGATCATGGCTCAGACCTTCTTCCGCTCCTTCCTGAGCTCGGGGAAAAGGACCACGGCCGATGGGCACAGCCGTCGCAGGGCGCATTCCGGACAGCGAGGCTTGCGCGCCTGGCAGACCTGACGGCCGTGGTTGACTAGCATGTAATTGAAGTCGAGCCAATCCCTCCTGGGAACGACGGCCAGGAGGTCCCGCTCAATCTTCACCGGGTCGCTCTCGCGGCTTAATCCCAGCCTTCCGGACAGTCTCTTGACGTGGGTATCGACGGCGATTCCTTCGGCCTTGCCGAAGCCCGCCGACAGGACGATGTTGGCCGTTTTGCGGGCAACGCCGGGAAGAGTGAGGAGCTCGTCCATCGTCGACGGGACCTCTCCTCCGAAATCCTGGACCATCGTTTGGGCCGCACCGATGATGTTCTTGGCCTTGTTCCGGAAGAACCCGGTAGAGCGGATCTCGCCCTGAAGGACCAAGGGGTCGGCCGCAGCGAAGGCGGCCGCGTCGGGGTATTTCCGGAAGAGGTCGGGCGTGACCTTGTTCACCCTCTCGTCCGTGCACTGGGCGGCCAGGATCGTAGCTACCAGGATCTCGAGTGGCGTTTGGTAGTAGAGCGCCGTCCGGCTTTGGGGGTATCGCCGCCGCAGGATCCTGATGATGCCCGGCATCCTCTCCCGGACCCTCTCAATTTCCTTGCCCTTGAGCATCGTTCCCTCCCCGGCGCCGGCCGCGCCTTATGACTCCCTCATCCCCTGACGATCCCGCGAAGACCCGGCCGATGCGTCGGTCGGCCTCATGAATGGCTCCCCCCGAACCCGGCCCGGAAAACCTTCCGACGAGAAGACCCCGGCTCGCGATCGAGGCTTGGACCCGTCTCAGGGCCCGACGTGGATCATCTCTTCACCGACCTGGAAGTCCTCGACCTTGTAGTAATCGGGGAACTTGGCCAGGAGGTCGATCTCGGACTTGACCATGAAATAGTGACTGCGCTCCACGCGGCTCAAGTAGAGAAGCATCTTCCGGCCGGTCTCCTCAACGCTCGCGGCCGCGGCGTCCTTGTAGAAATCCTCGGAGAACTTCTCCGCCTTCAAGGCAACGTCGAACAGCTCCGGGACCGTGAGCCTGCCCGCTTTGGGACCGAGGCTCTTGGACAGGAACGAGGCAGCCGGGAGAACAAGCTTCCGGTCGCTGAACCTGTCGCGGAACAGCCGCTCGAGGATCGCCCGGTGGTGCTTCTCTTCGACAACCAGAAAATCCAGCTTCTGCTGGAGGAGGATGTTCTTGACCCGGGACCGCAGGGTCTGGTAGAAGTCGGCGGCATCGATCTCCGACTTGATGCCCAGGGCCAGGATATCGTAAGGTTTTGACTTGGGGCTGAGTTTCATGCTCGTCTCACTCCTCGAATGAATTCCGGCCGGGACCGGCTCGGCCGCGCTCCTAGAGCGCGATCATTGTCTCGATCGCCCCCCGGGCTCTTTGGGCAATGTCCGGGGCGACGGTGATGACGTGCTGGTTCTTCTCCAAGGCCAGGAGGACCTTGGCCAGGTTCGTCTTTTTCATGTTGGAGCACAAGGCCGTGTCCTTGATCGGGTAGAACTCCTTGCCCGGGTTCTCCTTCTTGAGCCGATGGATGATCCCTCCCTCCGTGGCCAGGACGATCTCGCGGCTGGGGGTGGTCCGCGCCTCGCGGATCATCCCCCCGGTGGACAAGGCCTTGTCCGCCAGGTCGATGACCTCGGGACGACATTCCGGGTGGGCCCAGACTTCGGCCGCGGGATAGCGCCGGCGGGCCGCCTCGACATCAGAAACGAGGATGTTGTTATGGACGTAGCAGTAGCCGTCCCAGGCGATGATCTTTTTAGACGTCCGGCGGGCGGCGAAGACGGCCAGGTTCTTGTCCGGGACGAAGAGGATCTCTTCGTCCGGGATCGAGTTCACGACCCGCAGGACATTGGACGATGTGCAGCAGACATCCGACTCGGCCTTGACCTCGGCCGAAGTGTTGATGTAGCAGACGACTTTTCGTCCCGGGTAACGCGCTTTCCAGGCCCTCAGCTCGTCGGCCGTGATCATGTCGGCCATGGGGCATCCGGCTCCGACCTCCGGAAGCAGAACCGTTTTTCGGGGGGAGAGAATGGCCGCCGTCTCGGCCATGAAATGCACGCCGCAAAAAACGATGACTTCGGCTTCGGTGGCCGCCGCCTTCTGGCTCAGCTCGAGGGAGTCCCCAACGAAGTCGGCCGCGTCCTGGACCTCGGCGGGCTGATAGTTATGGGCCAGGATGACCGCCCGGCGATCGGCCTTGAGTCGTCCGATGCCGGTCCGAATCTCGCCCTTATCCATCCTTCGCCTTCTTCAAAGCCCCCTCCGCCGTCCGGAGTCAATCGTGGGTCATTTCCGTCCCGCAGTGGATGCAGGTCTCGCCGCGGGCGTTGGTGATCGCCCCGCAATGGGGGCATTCGATGAGCTCGATCTCGCAAGTGCGGCAGACGGCCTTGTCCTCTTCCAGGGGCCCGTCGCAATAGGGGCAGCTGCAAGCCTCGTCGCCGTGGGCGTGCTCGGCCCCGCCGGGCGCGGCCGCCGCCCGGCCCGCCTTCTTGGCCTTGTAGTCCTTGATGGCCGCGTGAAGGGCGTCCGCCCCGAGGTTCGAGCAATGAAGCTTGTTCTTGGGCAAGCCTCCCAGCTCGTCGGCCACGCTGCTGTTCGTGATCCGGAGGGCCTCGTCCAGGGTCTTGCCCTTGGCCATTTCGCTGACCATGCTCGACACGGCGATGGCCGCTCCGCAGCCGAACGTCTGGAACTTGATGTCGGCCAGGCGGTCGTCCTTGACCTTGATGTAGAAGGTCATCATGTCACCGCAGACCGGGTTGCCGACCTGGCCCACGCCGTCGGCGTCGGGGATCGTGCCCACGTTGCGCGGGTTCTGGAAATGCTCCATCACTTTATCGGAATACATCACTTCTTCTCCTGAAGGTATTGCGTGTAGAGGGGAGACATATCGCGGAGCCGCTGGACGATCGGGGGGAAGACGTCCAGGACATGATCGATGTCCTCGCGGCGGGTGCTGTCGATGAGCCCAAAGACGAGCGAACCCTGGGCCAGGGCGTGGTCGAGTCCCATGGCCAAGAGGACGTGCGAGGCCTTGAGCGATTTCGACGTGCAGGCCGAGCCGCTCGCCACGGCCACGCCTTTCATGTCGAGGCTGAGGAGCATGCCCTCGCCCTCGATGAACCGGACGCAGAAGCTCGCCTGGTGGGGCAGGCGCTCGGTCCGGTGACCGGTCAGGACGACGTGCTCGACCCGCCGGGGAAGATTGTCGATGAGATGGTCCCTCAATTCGCGCATCCGGCTCGAGCGGTCGTCCATCTCGGACCGGGCGATGTCCGCGGCCCGGCCCAGGCCGACGATGCCGGCCACGTTCTCCGTTCCCGCGCGCCGGCCGCCCTCCTGGATGCCGCCGTCGACGAGGGGCAGGATCTTCGTCCCCTTCCTGAGAAAGAGCGCGGCCGAGCCCTTGGGGCCGTAGAACTGGTCGCCGGCCAGGCTCAGGGCGTCCACGCCCAGGGCCTTGACATCCAGGGGGATGCTGCCCGCAGCGGCCACGGCGTCGGAATGGAAGAGGACCTTTTTCTCGCGGCAGATTCGGGCGATCTCGGCCACCGGCTCGATCGTCCCCACTTCGCCGTTGGCGGTCATAACCGAGACGAGGCACGTCTCCTTGGTCAGGGCCCGCTCCACATCGGCCGGGTTGACGCGGCCGGCGCCGTCCACCGGGACGAGGCTCGACCGAAAGCCCAGCCGCTCCAGGTTTTTGACGCTCTGAAGGATGGATTGGTGCTCGACGGCCGAGACTATAACGTGGATTCCGCGCTCCCGGTTGGCCAGGGCCAACCCCTTCAGGGCCAAATTGTTGGCCTCGGAGCCGCTGGCGGTGAAATAGACCTCCTCGGGCGAAGCGTTGATCAGGCGGGCGACGCTCTCCCGAGCCCCATCAACGGCCGCCAGAGCCTCCTGGCCGAGGGAGTGAAGGCTCTGGGGATTGCCGAAGGTCCCCTTAAGAAACGGGAGCATGGCCTCGAGCACCCTCGGGTCGAGGGGCGTGGCCGCCATGTGGTCGAGATAGGCTTGACGCATCGATCGATTCCCTCGAGTCCTTAAGGAATAACCGACCCCCCTGGGAATTCGCGGGTCCGGCTCAGAGGGCCTGGACCTCCTTGACCTCGGGGACTTCTTTCTTCAGGATCCTCTCGATGCCCATTTTCAGGGTCATCTGGGACATGGGGCACCCGCCGCAGGCGCCGGTCAGGCGGACTTTGACGACACCATCCTTGACCTCAACGAGCTCGACGTCGCCCCCATCAGCCTGAAGAGCGGGGCGAATCTTGTTCAAAGCGGCTTCGACTTTCTCTTTCATGAGCAGCTCCTTTTTCTAATATAGATGTTTTGGCGATATATTTCCACGACTTTTTCCGGAGGACTCAAGCTCGGCCGCTCCGTTGCGGCCCGGCCGGAGACAACGATAGTTTAACAGCCCGCCGGCTTAAAATCAACAATTCCTATATGTTTAATCAAATTTAACCCTCGAGGCCGATTTCGCCGCGAACCCTCGGAGGCCGCTCCGACGCCGCAGGCTGTATCATCAGGAAGACCCCGGGCAACGATACGCTTCATTTCCAGTCGAGAAGCCTTTTCTGGCCCTTGAGGGCTCGGAGGGAGGTCACGTCCTGCGACACTTCCAGGCATCCGCGGTAGGCGTTGTTCGCGTCACGGATGGCGAAGTAGCGGATGAGGATGAAGCGGCCGCCGAGCTCGATCCAGAACTCGGCCAGGGACTTCTCCCCGCGGCGAAAGGCCTCAAGGATCCGGTTGACGATGTCGACGCTCGCCGACGGGTGGCAGTTCTGGACCTTGCGGCCGATGACGGCCGGAACGCGGCTGAAGATGCGGGCCGGCGAGGCGGAATAATAGACGACCGTATCGTTCTCATCCACGAAGCTGATGTCCACCGGCAGGTGCTTGAGCATCAGGTTGAGTTGTTGGGGCGTGAGGGCCCCGGTCTCGAGAGAGACTTTGTCTTGGGTCCGGGGAAGGTTGGCGCTCATGATTCACTCCTTATATCTATCGTATCGAAAAAACGAAGATCCTTGAATAGGAGACCATATCTCGTTCCGCGATTCCTTGACCCAAGTCAATTCCCCGCCGGAAGGTTCCGGGTCCAAGCGCGGCGGGCGGGCTCAGACGATGCGGCGCGGGATGAGGGGATTGATCCGGGCCAGGATCTCATAGGAGATCGTTCCGGCCAGCGAGGCCAGCTGTTCGGCCGAAAGGAATTCCCGGCCGTCGCGTCCGAGAAGCGTGACTTCGTCCTCGAGGCGCGCGCCGGGAACGTCGGTGACATCGGCCATGATGAAGTCCATGGCCACCCGGCCCCGGATGGGCGCCCTCCGTCCGCGGATGAGGACGTAACCGGAGTTCGACAGGCGCCGGTCGTAGCCATCGGAATAGCCCACGGGCAAGACGGCCAGCCGGCTGGGCCGCGTGGCGCGATAGGTGCAGCCGTACCCGACGAACGACCCCTTGGCCAGGGCCTTGACCTGAACCACGCGCGTCTTCCAGCTCAGGACCGGCTGGAGCTTGAGAGGGGTAAGGTGAAGGTGGAGGCAGGACAGGTAGGTCTCCTTGGACGGCCACAGCCCGTAGAGGCCAATCCCCACCCGGGCCATGTCGAAGTGCGTCCGGGGGAAAAGAATGGTCGCCGCTGTACAGGACATATGCTTGACAGGGATCGTTATGCCGTGGCTTTCGAGCGCGGCCGCGGACCTCTTATAGTTCTCCAGCTGAAGATCGGGATAGGCCGGGTCGGTCGTGTCTTCGATGTTGGCGAAATGCGAGGACAGGCCTTCCAGGATCAGGTTCGGCGACTTCCGGATCCGGCGGGCCAGGCCGAGGAGCTGTCGTTCGGCGACGCCCTGACGGTTCGTCCCGGTCTCGACCTTGATGTGGAGCCGGACCTTCTTCCGCAAGCGGCAGCAAACGGCCTGGAGGCGGTCCACGGTCTCGGGGTTATAAACGGTCAGCCGCGCTCCCGATTCGACGGCGATCTTGAGGTCGTCCAGAGCCACGGCGCCCAGGATGAGCACGGGGGCTTCGACCCCGGCTTGACGCAAGGTCAACGCTTCGTCCAGGGAATGGACGCCCAGCCAATCCACGCCGTGTTTGAGAGCCAAGCCCGAGACTTCGCGGAGTCCGTGACCGTAGGCGTTGGCCTTGACCACGGCCAGGATCTTTTTATCGGAGCCGACGAGACGGCGAAAGAGCCGGATGTTGTGGCCGAGAGCGGCCCGGTCGATCTCGACCCAGAGGAGGGGGTGGCTGGCCATCTTCGCGGCGCTCATCGGAGCCGGTCGGTCAGGACCTTGTCGAGGTCGATCAGGCCCTTGAGCCTGTCCGGGAGAAAGATCGTGTCTTCGCGCTCGACCCCGGTGGAGATGATGCCGACCCGGGCGCCGACCAGGTCTTCGATGATCTTCAAGTAATCCTTGAAGGCCGGAGGCAGGTTGGCCAAATCCGTGGCCTTGGCCAGGGGCCGGCCCCAGCCGGGGACCGTGCGATAGAGCGGCTCGACCTTGGCCAGAACCTCGCTTTCGACCGGAAAACTCCGGAGCGAGGTGCCTTTATATTTATAGGAAGTGCAGATGCGGATTTCCTCGAACACGTCCAGGATGTCGGGCTTGGTCAGGACGATGGTCTCGATGCCGTTGATCCGGCAGGCGTAGGCGACGGGCACAGCGTCGAACCAGCCGCACCGTCGCGACCGTCCGGTCGTGGCCCCGAATTCGTCCCCGCGCGCCTGGATGATAGGGCCCTGACCTTCCACGAGCTCGGTCGGGAACGGCCCGCTGCCGACGCGGGTGGTGTAGGCCTTGGTGATGCCCAGAACGGCCTGGATCTTGTTGGGCCCGACGCCCAAGCCCGTGCAAACGCCGCCGGCCGTGGGGTTCGAGGCCGTGACATAGGGATACGTCCCGTGGTCGATGTCCAGGAGCACGCCCTGGGCACCCTCGAACAGGATCGACTTGCCTTCCTTGATCAGGTCGTCGAGAAGAAGCGGCACGTCGGCGATATGGGGGGTCAGGAGCGAAGCGTAGCGTTTGAATTCCTCGAAAACCGCCTCCGGGTCAAGCGGGGCGATCCCTCCCTGTTCCAGAAGCGGGTTCTTCTCCGCGAGGTTCTCCCGGATCTTATCCTTGAGGACGTCGAGGTCCAGGAGGTCGGCGACCCTGATGCCGCGGCGGCCGGCCTTGTCCTCGTAGGCCGGGCCGATGCCCTGCTTGGTCGTCCCGATCTTGTGGTCCCCGCGCCTGTCCTCGCTGATCCGCTCCAGGAGTTCATGGTAAGGCAGGATCAGGTGAGCGTTCTTGCTGATGACTACGTTCCGGCCGACGGTGATCCCCAGCTTCTTCAAGGACTCCGCCTCCTCGAGGAACGCCCTGGGCGAGAGCACGACGCCGTTCCCGATGACGCACAGCTTGCCCCCGTGCAGAACTCCGGAGGGGATGAGATGGAGGACGACCTTTTGGCCTCCGATGTAGACCGTATGGCCGGCGTTGTGGCCGCCCTGATAGCGGGCCACGACGTCAAAGGAGGGCGTGATGAGGTCGACGATCTTGCCCTTGCCTTCGTCTCCCCATTGAGTGCCGAGAACAACGACGTTGGCCATAAACCACCTAGGAACAGAATCTCGTGATTGACGCCCCTGAAGGACGTGCGGCGCAGCGGGCGCCGTCAACGTTGATTTATTCTATCAAAATCCGGTCCACTTCTCAAGCAATGAAAATCGACTTTTAAAAGCTGATCGCGGCCTGGACGCTCAGGACATTTTCCTTAAGAGTCAGCCCCGTGTCCTTGTTAAAGTCGTATTCGGCTTTTATCCGGACCGATGCGGCGGGCTGATAGACCAGGCCCAAGGCCCAGCGCGTCCGGTTGACCGAAAGACCGGCCCCGGGAGTGTCCGGAAGAACCCAGCCGGCGCCGTGAAAGGGGTCGGTCTCCTTGACCTTCTGGAAACCGATCACCGGGAAGAAATTCTGATAATTGATGGCCATCTGGATTGAGAAGCCCTCGACGATGCCCTTCCCGAAGGGCGCAGGGTTGTCGTTTTGGGTCTTGATGTATTCGGCCAGGACTTGATAATCCTGAGTCACCCAGGAGGCATCGGCCCCGAGGAACTTCAAGTTTCGCTGGTTGAGGTCGTCGTACTTCCCCTGCGAATAGGAAACGCCGAGGTCGATGGTTTTGTCGGGCTGAAAGCCCAGGCGCCCGCCCCAGGCCTTGTTCGCGTTATTGTCGCCGAACTGCTGGCCCTGGGCGACGGAATCGGATTCGGCCAGGCCGTTGCCGATGAAAGCGGTCACGTTGAACCAGGTCCATGTCGCCTGCCCCTGCAGGCCGAGCTCGCGCCACCTCTCCGGATAGGCGAATTCGAAGATCAAGGGTGTGTTCACGAGGAAAGTCTCGTGCGGCCGGCCGTTCTGATTGTATTTTCCGAAGGGCACAAGGAATGCCCCCAGGATGACGCGAATGGACGACGAAGTGCTAAAGGCTAGCCAGGCCTGGTCGATCTCAACCCGGCCTTCCCCGCCAAGGCGGGCTTCGAGGTCATAGCTGAAATAATCCGATAGCTGCCCAGAAAGAAGCAAGCCGGCGCCGAGGCCGCCGATGCGTCCATCGCTGAACAGGCTGTCGGCTTGTCCCTTGCTGTAATCCAGGAAGAGATATCCGCCGACCTTGGGAGTCGTGGCCTCTTGGCCAAAGGCGCCGCAGACAAGAAGCAGGACCAAGACAGGGATAAAAGTCCTTTTCATGATCGTTGTCTCTCCTCGAGAAGGCCGTCGGGCCGTCCCCCGCCCCGGATCGGTTCCGGGCGTGCTCACCTTCGTCCGGGGGCGAAGCCCCAGCCGATGGCGGTCAGGAGACTTTCTGGAAGAAATCCTTGCCCACGCCGCACTGAGGGCAGGCCCAATCGTCAGGGAGCTTCTCGAAAGGCGTGTTGGGCTTGATCCCGTTATCGGGGTCGCCCTTGGCCGGGTCGTAGATATAGCCGCAGGCCGTGCATTCCCATTTTTCCATGCCGTCGTCTCCTTATCTCTACTGATAAACAAGGCTGAGGCTCAATCCTCTGGAATCACATGCCTTTCGTATTCCGTCTCGAGCTTAAGCTTGTGGGACTTCTCCTGCATGATAAGGAATTCAAAGAGCTTCTTGTGCTCCGCGTCCCGAACGCGGTCACGCAGAGCCGTGTAAAGATCCACGGCCTTCTGTTCTTTCTTGGCCCCGAGGATCAGCAGATCCTGGAAGCTCATCTCGGGGCCGGGCGGCTCGGCCAGGAGGTAATCGGTGATCCGGAGATCGGTCACGGGCTTGGCCGCCAGGGACTCCGCCTTCTTCCGGGGCAGACCGAGCAGGAGCGCCTTGTGCTTCTTCTCTTCCTTCTCGAGGTCGGCCAGGAGCATTTTCAGCGCGGGTTCGTTGGTCGATCGGCCCAGGTCCGCATAGAACGCGGCGGCCTCCTCCTCTCGCGCCACGGCGAAATCCAGGATGTCCTTCAGGCTGGTGAAAGTCATTCGCGTTTCCATTCTGCTTCTTCCTTCTTGATCATGGGCTGGTTGCAGCAGACGAGCTTGCCCGCTCCGGATCTCTCCACCCGGACCTCCTGCCCGCAGATCTCGCAAACATAGGCCTTGCCTTGCTCGGCCATCGATCGTCCTCCGAGTTTGAAATGCCCGCAGACAGGTCGGTGACCGTTCGTCGTTGGGGGATATTCATTATAGTGAATTCGAGGTCGGAGTCAAACCGCACGCCCGGCGCCCGCGTCAAGAAGAGTGGGGAGGGGCTCCTTGACAAGGGGCGGAATTTAACATAAACAAGGATTGCCCAGCGGGTTTGAAAAAGGCTTCGTCCAAAGCGTTCGTTGGAGCCGGGCTTTGCCGAAACCCACGCTCTGACGGCGGGGCGAAGATCATAGGGGAAGGCGTGGCCAAGGTAATTTCATCCAGAGGCCCGCGGAGGTCTGCACCTCCGCAGCGTTTTTCCCTCGATCCCACGTGGATCATAAGGAGTATCCTGGCATGATGAAGAAGGGTTTGCTTCTCCTGGCGTTGCTTGTCTTCCTATCGGGTGCGCCCGTGTTCGCCCAGTATACGCTCTACCACTCGTTCTATGGCTCGGAGGGGTATAATCTAAGCCATGGACCTCTGGCCTCGGACGGCACCACCCTATACGGGACGACCCTACATGGCGGAAGCAGCACTAAGGGCTGGCTCTACAAGATCGACGCCGACGGTACAGACTTCCAGGACCTTTACAACTTCACCGGCGGAACGACGGGCGGGGATACGCCTCTCTCGAATCCTATCCTGGTCGGCTCCTGGCTTTACGGAACGACCGAATACGGGGGAACGGACAACAGAGGAACGATCTACAAGATCGGGACGGACGGCAACAATTTTGCCATCCTTCATTCCTTCGGCAGCTCAGAGGGCTACTATCCCTTTTCCGGTCTGACCAAGCTCGGCACGACCCTCTACGGGATGACTTGGCTGGGCGGCACCGGCTACGCCGGGGGAACGATCTTCAAGATCGATACGGACGGGAATAATTACGCCGTCGTCCACGTCTTTGCCGGAGGCGAGTCCGACGGATACAAAGGCTATGGATCGCTGACCACGGACGGTTCGGTCTTCTACGGGACGACCTTGGAGGGCGGGACAGGCAATAAAGGAGTCGTTTTCAAGCTGGACCCGGTCGGGCCGACCCTGACCGTTCTCCATTCCTTCAGCGGTTACGAGGCCGACGGCGAAGCGCCCACGGGATATCTCGTTCTGGACAACGGTGTGCTCTATGGGATGACACAAAAGGGGGGCGCAAATGACAAGGGCACGGTCTTTATAATGTCCACGGACGGTGACGGTACATTCTACGCCAAGCTCCATGAGTTCCAGGGGGGCGTCGACGACGGGCAGACTCCGGCGGATGGGCTGATCAAGATCTCTTCGATGCTCTATGGATTTACTGCCTACGGCGGCTCGGCCGAGGGAACCGGCTTGGGGACCATGTTCATGGTGGAAAACACTGGGAATGCGTTCGCCCTGCTCCTCCGCTTCGAGACCGAAACCGGGATCCCTCCCGCTTCCGTTCCCAGAATGGGGCTCTTGACCGGCTCCAACGTGATCGGGACCACAGAGTCCGGCGGAAGCAGCGGCGAGGGGACGGTCTTCTCCTTCGACATATTACCCAGGGCCGATGTCGCGATAACCATGCAGACCGATAACCTCAACCCCCAGGGCGGGGCAAATGTCAACTTCACGATCACGGCCCAGAACAACGGCCCATACACGGCGACGGGCGTCAAGGTCACGGACCTCCTGCCCGCCCAGCTGACCTATGTCTCGGACTCGCCCACCCAGGGTTCTTATGAGCGCTCGACGGGGGTCTGGGACATTGGAAGGCTGGGCAACCCTAACGAATATCCGCCGAGCAGCACGGCCACCCTGACCCTCACGGCCAGGGTCAACTCCTCGGGCGCGATCTCCAATACAGCGACCAGGACAGCCGAGAACGAGATCGACCCGAACTCGGCCAACGACTCTGCGACTTCGAATATCAACACGGCCCAGACCAAGAACCTGCTCCCCCCCATCCTTCTCGAGCCGGCCTATGATGTGACCGGACTGCCTACGACGGTCACCCTCCAGTGGCAGGATACGAACAACACGCCCCAAGAGGTCAAGTACAAGGTCCGGATCAAGAAGGCCGGCGGGTCCTATGTCAATTACACCCTGGCGGCCAATACGGTCCAGTACATCAAAACGGGGCTTGCCCTAGGCAAGGTCTATTATTGGAACGTCCAGGCCGTGGGCAACGGCACGACGAGCAAGACCTCCGCTTGGGGCGATAACGGGATCGATTACAAGTTCACGGTCGCGCCGCCCGTGACCCTGAAGGCTCCGACCCTCACCTCGCCGGCCAACGGAGCAACGGGCCAGCCCACGTCCGTGAGCCTGCAGTGGACGGACACGAACTCGAGTCCGGATGAACTGCACTATAAGGTCCGGTTCAAGGTCGCGGGCGGACTGTACACGACCGTAACCCTGGACCCCGGCACCACATCGCTCCTCAAGACCGGCCTCAAGTCGGGCAAGACCTATTGCTGGAGCGTCCAGGCTATAGGGAACGGCACTTCCATCAAGAACTCGGTCTGGCCGGCGGACTTCAAGTTCACGGCGACTGTGTGATCGCGGGATGATCTGACGCCCGATTCGAAGGGCGAGGTGCCTGCCAACGAAATTCCATGCCATTGGGATGGTTGGGCCAAACGGCGACAATAGACGGAGGGTTCTTGCCGGCAGGCTCCCCGGTTGCCTTCGCGGCCTGTTTCGCCCAAAATAGATTTCCGATGAGATTCGAACCAGGATTCTTCCGCAAACTCGAAGCGAGGCTCGCCCGAGTCGCGCCCGGGCCAGCGGCGCAGATGGCCATGGCCCCCAAGCCCAGGCCCGGTCAGCCTCCGTTCGGAGAAGCGGAAGAAGACCGATCCAAAGCCGCGGTGATGCTCCTCCTGTATCCGCGGGAAGGGCTCATCCATCTCGTCCTCATCCGGAGAACCCCGACCGTCCTCCGCCACCGGGATCAGATCGGGCTCCCGGGCGGCCAGGTCGAAGGCGAGGAAACCATCGAGCAGGCAGCCCTGCGCGAAACCCGGGAGGAGATCGGAGTCGGTTCCGACCTCATCCGCGTCCTCGGCCGCCTGACTCCGCTCGACATCCCGGTCAGCGGCTTTTACGTTTACCCGGTTGTCGGCGTGGCCGAACAATCCTTGACCTTCGTTCCCGAGCCCAGGGAAGCGGCCGAGGTCATCGAGCTGCCCCTCGCTCACCTGGTTGACGCGGCCAACGTCCGGCAGGAGGATTGGGTCATCCGCGACATCCCCGTGGAGGTCCCGTTCTATGCCTTCGGCCCGCACAAGATCTGGGGCGCGACGGCCATGGTCCTGGCCGAGTTCGTGGAAGTCATCAAGGGAATCAAGGCGTCCTGAGCCGGACTCGGGCAACCCAGCCTAAAAATGGTGCCTGCCTTCCTTTTCGCTTTTTTCTTGAGAAAGAATTGGGGAAAAGAATCTCCAGCGTCAATTATTCATGGCAAACCCCCGAGGGGAACGATCTTGGCCGGAAATCTATGACCTTCGAGTCGTTTCCTATTATTTAGGTGAGGTGGGATACCAGAAACCCGACCGGCAGTAAAATTTCAGCGATAATCCCGAAAAATGCTCGAACCATGGTCGTTCCGGATAGAATTGCTAAAAAATGTTGGCCGCAATGACAGGAGGAGCAGATAATAGTGCGGTGAGATCACCACGTCGTCTCGCAAGAGCGAGACTCCTCGTGATGACAAGAGGGAGGAGGGTCGGATCGCCACATCATCCCGCGACCGCGAGACTCCTCGTGTCGGCAGGAAGCTCAAGACCGGCGGGGCGCGGGCTGGCAGTGCGGGCAGAAGAAACTGCTTCGCCCTCCGATGACCCGACGCTCAACGGGCGTGCCGCAGCGGCGGCAGGGACGGGACGCCCTGCCGTAGACCCGGTGCGATTCCTGGAACCGTCCCGGCCGGCCTTCGGAGTCGGCATAGTCCCGGATGGACGAGCCGCCGCGCTCGATGGCTTGGCGGAGGACGATTTGCATGCTTGCCCACAGCCGTTTCACCTCGCCCACCTTGAGCGTCGTGGCCCGGCGCAGAGGATGCAGGCGCGCCCGGAACAATATTTCGTCGGCGTAGATGTTGCCGATGCCGGCGATGAATTCCTGGTTGAGGAGAAGGCTTTTCAGACGTCCCGTGCGGCCCCGGATGAGCCGGGTGAATTCGGCCCGGGACAGACCGATGGGCTCGGGACCGAGCGCCGCCAGCGTCGGGAATCCCTCGAGATCCTGAGTTCGCACGGCATAGAGACAGCCGAACTTTCGGATGTCGCGAAAATGGAGGTCGGAGCCCGAGCCGCGAAACGAAACGACGAGCCTCGTGTGCTTGTCGGGCCGGCTCGTTCGGGGAACGAGAAGAAACCCGCCGGTCATCTTCAGGTGGAAGACGAGGCTCAGGCCGCCCTGACAGCGAATGATCAGGTACTTCCCTCGACGGCCGACGCTCTCCACGCTTCGGCCCGCGAGTCGGCCGAGACTCCGGGCTGACCCCGATTTGAGGAGAGGCCGAAAGACGAGCCGACAGGAAGCGACCCGCCGCCCCGCGATGTTCCGCTCGAGCGATCGGGCGAATGTCTCGACTTCGGGCAGTTCCGGCATGGCCCTATTATCTCCGGATAGAGACCCGAATCAAAGCCTCGCCTCGCGCATAGACTCCGAGAAGGACGCCATTAGGATGCTCGCGACGAGATTGAGAAGCATGATGCTCTTTGCGACCTAATGACGCTATACGCAGGCGCCGAGAAGGACGGCGTGCGGAGAGGCGTTAAGAAACCCCGGGGAAGCAAGGCCCTCCTGCCGCCCGCACGTAGCATCTGCGCGTAATCCGAGCCGAGGCCGAAGGCCGAAGCCGCGAGCCGAGACATAACCCGAGGCGTGGCGGCCTCCTCCTTATAGAATCGGAAATGCTTCCCCTTTGATTCTTCTTGATTTCGTGCCTCGATTCGATTAATATCTTGCTTTAACATGAAAGCCAAAGCCGTCATTTGTTTCTTCCTGGGCTGGCTCATCCCCGGCCTGGGTCACATCGTGCAGAAAAGATTCCTGCGCGGCCTCACCTTCCTCGTTTGCATCCTGGGCATGACCGGACTGGGGCTCATCATGGGCGGCAAGATCTATCCTTTGCAGGCCCAGAACCCCCTGACCCTGCTCGCCTTTTTCGCGGACATCGGCAACGGGCTGGTCTATCTCCTATCCCTGTTCCTGCCCATCGGGACCGGCGTCCTGCGAAACGTCACCTTCGAGTTCGGGACGGCCTATCTCGCCGGCGCCGGGCTCCTCAACTATCTTGTGGCTTTCGACGCTTTCGATATCAGTCTCGGGAAAAAGAAATGATCCTCCGCAGCCACCTCGTATCCATGATCATCTACGCCCTTCTCGCGGCGATCGTCCTGGCCCTCATCCGCCGGGACACCCGGAAGGCCCGGCTCAAGTATGGACTGTTCCTCTTCGCGGTCATGGTCGTCGGGGCCCTGCTCTTCGGCTGGTTCATGTTTCTCTTCATCCACTGACCGGCGGGGCGATCTCCTGTCCCCATCGCTGTCATCCCTGCGGCCACTCTCCTGCCCGGCGGGCCAGGTCCAGAACACTCGCCGTCATGACATATGAAAATGACCTGTGATATAATTCGCCCGACGGAGAGGATAACCCGCGGCCTCGCGTCCGGCTCATGATCGAGATCTATCACGTTTGGAAGCAGTACCAGAAGCCGACCTGGGCTCTGGCCGACGTCAGCCTCCACGTCAAGAAGGGCGAGTTCACCTTCATCACCGGGCCGAGCGGCTCGGGCAAGACGACGCTCCTCAAGACCATCTTCCGCGAGATCTATCCCACCCAGGGCCAGATCATCATCGCCGGCAAGAACATCCTCCGCGTGCCGAACGCCAAGATCTACGAGATCCGGCGGCATATGGGCATCGTCTTCCAGGATTTTCGTCTGGCCTTCTCCAAGCGGGTCTTCGATAACGTGGGCATCACCCTCCAGGTCCTCGGCCTGTCCCGCAAGGAGATCCGGCGCCGGGTATTCAACTCCCTGCGCATGGTCAACCTCCATCATAAGATCTGGGAATACCCGGCCCACTTGTCCTACGGCGAACAGCAGCGAGTGGCCATCGCCCGGGCCGTGGTCAATAACCCGAGTATCCTCCTGGCCGACGAACCGACGGGCAACCTGGACACCGAGCTCGCCTTCGAGATCATCGGCCTGTTCAGGGAGATCAACAAGCACGGGGCGACGGTCATCATCTGCACTCACGACAAGGAGCTCATCCGCCGTTTCGGCGACCGGGTCGTGTTCCTCCACGCCGGCAAGTTCATCGGGAAGGAGGCCGATTAGCCATCCCCAAGCTCAAGTACTTTCTGAAGGAGGCCCTCAACAGTCTGTGGCAGTACCGGGTCCGCAACTTTTTTTCGATCACCATCATCTGCCTGTCCTTCCTCATCATCGGCGTTTTCCTGGCCCTATCCAACAACCTCCAGTTCCTGGCTCGGGAGCTGTCCCGGAACATGAACGTGGTCTTTTTCCTCCAGCGCGACCTGCCCCCGGACGCCCGCCGAGCCCTTCTCGGGACGATCGCAAAGTCGCCCTTCGTGGCCGAGGTCCGGGAGGTCAGCCCGGAGGAGGCCCGGGAGAGATTGAGGCGTAAGTTCCCCGAGCTCCAGGAGGTTCTGCGGGACATCGGACCGAGCCCCTTCCCTCCCTCAATCGAGGCCGTCCTGAAGAAGGAGGGACGGGATTCGGCCGCGGTCGTTCCCTTCCTCAACCGGATGCGGGCCACCAAGGGCATCATCGACATCCAGTACAACCGGGACTGGGTGGAGCGAATGCAGTCGCTCAGCCGCCTGGCACGGGCCGTGGGCTTTTTCCTGGGCGGCATCCTCGTCCTGGCCTCGTTCTTCATCATCTCCAACGTCATCAAGCTCAACGTCATCGCCCGTCGGAACGAGATCGAGATCCTGCGCATGGTCGGCGCGACCAACACCTTCATCCGCGTCCCGTTCCTGATGGAAGGCATCACCCTGGGCGTGCTGGGAGGGCTCCTGTCCCTGGCCCTTTTGCGCATCCTGACTGGGATCTTTCCTTTTTACCTCGGACGATCCCTGGGCGCGTTCAAGGACATCATCAATTTTCGCTATCTCTCGTTGGGCCAGAGCCTGACCCTCATCACGGGCGGAGGGGTCATGGGCTTCCTGGGAAGCCTGACGTCGCTCCAGCGATTCCTCAAGATCTAGACAAGTCATTCCGGGGGCCTCTGTTGTTCAAGGATCCCCTTTCCGCGGCCGAGAGCACTGCAAAGGGGCAAGCAGACCCAATCAGCCGGGTTTGTGCGGTTATGGGCGATTCTTGAAGATCCCCGGGGTCGGGTCCTGAGGGCCGTTTGACTCCGCGCACAACTTGGCCTACAATTTTTGCGCCATGCCGACCATCGGACAGGAATTGAGACGCGAGCGTGAGCTCAGGGGCATCGCCCTCTCGGATATCGCCAAGATCACCAAGATCAAGCTCAGCTCCTTCCAGGCCCTGGAGGACGACAACCTGAACCTCCTCCCGGGCGAGTTCTTCATCAAAGGCATGATCCGGGCCTATGCCAAGGTCATCGGCCTGGACGAAGACCAGATCCTGACCCTCTACGCGCATTCCCTCCAGCAAAAGGCCCAGGATAAGGTCTACGAGTCGAGGAAGCGGGAAACTCCAATTCTTAAATCCCGCAAGCCGAACACCCTCCTCATCGGGGCCGCGGCCGTACTCGTCGCGGCCGTTACGCTCCTCATCATCCTGGGCTTCGGCCTGAAGAAAAGCTCGCGGACGGCGTCGACTTCGGCCGCGACCGAGGCTCCGGCCGCCGCGGCGAAGGTCGGCCCCCCCGTCACCGCCGCTTCCTCCGCTCCGACGGCCGCCGAGATCTCGCCCGCGGAGCTCAGCCTTGAGATCACCTTCCAGCAGAAAACGTGGATCCAGGTCGCATCCGACGGACAGATGGTCCTCGACGAGGTCAAGAACCCGGGCGAACGGGTCACCCTTTCCTGCCGGAAGGAATTCGTCGTGAACACCGGGAACGCCGGCGGGTTCACCTACACCCTCAACGGCCGGACAGGGAAACCGCTCGGCGGCCGGGGGGCCGTGGTGAAGAACATCCGCATCGGCTTGGGGAATTTTCGCGATTATCTCGGAGCGGCTTAGCATCCGGGCAGGAAGGACGACGTGGCCGAGGCACAGGAGCGCACAAGGAAAAAAGGTCCGAGGGTCGTCTCGGCCATCATCGTCGTCCTCATCCTCCTCTTCGTCCTCATCGAGGTCTTCTACCGCGAATCCCAGGGCGTCTGGGCCTCTCCCCTGACCGGCATCCTCCTGACCACGCTCCAGGTCGTCGTGGTCCTGTTCCTTCTCATCGTGGTCTTCGTCCTGGGCCGATACCTCATCAAGCTCTACATGGAGCGCAAGCGGAAGGTCCCTGGGTCGCATTTCAAGACCAAGCTGGTCATGTTCTTCATCGGCCTGTCCCTCATCCCCTCTCTTCTCCTGTTCTACTTTGCCAGCGACCTCATCAGCCGGAACATCGAAAGCTGGTTCCGGACGCCCCTCGACAGGCTCCTGGAGGACACGAAGAGCATCGCCGACGGCTTCTACGTCAACACCGAGGAGATCACTCTCCACTACGCCCAACAGCTCGGCCGGGACCTGGAGAGGGAACGCCTGCTCACTCCGGAAAAGCGGCCGCTCCTGCGAGACTTCATCCGGGAAAAGCTCAAAGAGTACCGGCTGGATGAAATCGGCCTGTTCCTGGAGGAGGAGGAGCTGTTCTCCTACCTCAACCCCAACATCCCCCTCCAGGATTACCGCGACATCAAGCCTAACTTGATTAAGAGGGCTTACCTGGGCGAGCCCCTCCGCAGCGTCGAGCCTCTGGGCAACGGCGAGATCGTCCGCCGGGGGGTCGCCCTCAAGGTTCCCGAGGTGGGCAACGTTCTGGTGACGACGGGCAAGTTCCTGTCGCAGAACTACGCCGACAAGATCAACAACATCACCTCCTACGTCGAGCGCTACCGGCTGGGCAAGATCCAGAAGGACCCGGTCAAGACCTTCTATCTCATGACCCTCATCTTCATCACCGTGCTCATCGTCTTCGCCGCCTCCTGGATCGGCCTGCACCTGGCCCGGAGCATCACCGCGCCCATCGAGAAGCTGGTCCAGGCCACCCGGGAGGTATCCGGGGGCAACCTCGATGTCCATGTCGAGGACCCCGCCTCGGACGAGCTGGGCATCCTCATCGAGTCCTTCAACCAGATGATCGGCGACCTGAAGAGCAGCCAGAAGAACATCGCCTCCAAGACGGGCGAACTCGAGGCCCGCCGCCACTACATCGAAACCGTCCTGGACAACATCACCACCGGGGTCATCGCCCTTGACGCTTCGGGCATCATCATCACCATCAACCCCAGCGCTCGGGAGATGCTGGCCCTGCGCGACCAGAATCCGGTCGGCCGGTCCTACCAACAAGTCCTGGGGCCCCCGCGCTACGAGGACCTGCGCAAGAACATCGGCTGGGGGCTCAAGAACAAGCAGAGGCTGGACGACAAGGAGATCAACATCCTGGACAACGGCCAGCAAACGACTCTGGCCCTGGCCTTGACTCCCCTCCGCGTCGCCGACAGCGATTTCTCGGGACTGATCATCGTCCTGGACGACCTGACCCAGCTCATCAAGGCCCAGAAGATCGCCGCCTGGAAGGAGGTCGCCCAGCGGGTGGCCCATGAGATCAAGAACCCCTTGACTCCCATCCAGCTCTCCGCCGAGCGGATCATCAAGAACCTGCAGAAGAAGGATCCGGCCGAATCGGGAGTCATCGCCGAAGGGGCCCGGACCATCATCCAGGAGGCTCAGACGATCAAGTCCCTGGTGGACGAATTCTCGGACTTCGCCCGCTTGCCTAAGGTCAAGCTCCAGGCCGCCGACCTGCACACGATCATCGACCAGGTCCTGGCCCTCTTTCGAGGCATCTTCGCCGACATCGAATTCGAGGTCCGGTTCGGGACCGACGTGCCCTCGCCGCTCCAGGTGGACCCCGATCAGATCAAGCGGGTGTTCATCAACCTGATCGATAACGCCATCGACGCCATGGACAAGAAAGGCCGAGTCGTCATCCGGACCCAATACGACCCCGGTCCGCACCGGGTCCGGATCGAAATCATCGACAGCGGGCCGGGCATCCCCCGCGAGGATAGGGACCGGGTCTTCCTGCCCTATTTCTCCACCAAGAAGAAGGGCCGGGGCCTGGGCCTGGCCATCGTGGACCAGATCGTCCGGGAACACGAGGGGACGATCAGCGTCCAGAATAACCAGCCCAGCGGAGCCAAGTTCATCATTCAGCTGCCAACATCATGAGCCAAGAAAGAATCCTGATCATCGACGACGAAACCAGCATCCGATCTTCCCTTCGCGGCATTCTCGAGGACGAGGGGTTCCAGGTCAAGACCGCGGACAGCGGAGAGGAGGGACTCCGCCTTATGGAAAAGCAGAACTTCGACCTGCTCCTCCTCGACATCTGGCTGCCCGAGATGGGCGGGCTGGACGTCCTGCGCAAGGTCAAGTCCATGGACGACAACCCGGCCGTGGTCATCATCTCAGGGCACGGCACGGTGGACACCGCCGTCAAAGCGGTCAAGATGGGCGCCTTCGACTTCCTGGAGAAGCCGCTGACCCTGGAGAAGGTCGTTCTGACCGTCCGCAACGCGCTCAAGCAGTCCAAGCTCGAAGAGGAGAACATCCAGCTCCGGGAGCGCTTCCGGGAACGGTACCACCTGGCCGGACAGAGCCGGGCCATGCAAAAGCTCCGGGAGGACATCGCCAAGGCCGCCCCCACGAACTCCCGCATCCTGATCCAGGGCGAGAACGGCACGGGCAAGGAGCTCCTGGCCCAGCTCATCCACCAGCAGAGCCGGCGCCGCGACAAGCGCTTCCTGGAGCTCAACTGCGCCGCGGTCCCGGCCGACATGCTGGAGAGCGAGCTGTTCGGCTACGCCCGGGGGTCCGCGCCCCATGCCTTGAAGGATAAGAAGGGCAAGTTTCTCCAGGCCGACGGCGGGACGCTCTTTCTGGACGAGGTCGGCGAACTGCCGCTCACGACCCAGGCCAAGCTGGTGCGGGTCATCGAAGAGCAGAGGTTCGAGCCCCAGGGCGCGACCGACCCGGTTTCCATCGACACCCGCCTGGTGGCCGCCACGAGCAAGAACTTGAAGGAGCTCATCGGCCAGAAGGCGTTCCGCGAGGACCTCTTCTTCAAGCTGAACGTCATCCCCTTGACCATTCCGCCCCTGCGCGAGCGGCAGGAGGACATTCCCCTGCTCATCGACCATTTCCTCGGATACTTCGCCGCGGAGTACGGCAAGAAGGCCAAAACCATGAGCCCGGAGGCCGTCCAGGCTTTCCGCAACTATTACTGGCCGGGCAACGTCAGCGAGCTGATGAACGTCGTCGAGCGGTTCGTCATCATGGTCGAAGGTCCGGAGATCAACGAGGCCAACCTGTCGCTCCTCGTCGAGGCCCGGGAGATGGAGAACATCCCCGGCCTGGGTCCGGCCCATTCCCTGGACGAAGCGCTGAGGTCGTCCGAGAAGAGGCTCATCCACGAGGCCCTCCTCCGCAATCGATGGGACGTGGACAAAACGGCCGGCGACCTGAGAATCGGGCCGGCCGAGCTCCGGCAGAAGATCAGCGCCCTTCAGGTCACGCTCATTCCCTGAGGCCCGGCGGGCGGGACGGTTCCGACATGCCCCTGGAACAGACCGAAGCCATCGTCCTCAAGACCTTCCCCCTGGCCGACCAGGACAAGCTCGTAACCTTCTTTTCCCGGGACCGGGGGCTCATCCGGGGCGTGGCCAAGGGCGCCCGGAAGTTCGGCAACCGTTTCGGAAGCTCTCTCGAACCCCTGTCGGTCGTCCAGGTCTTCTATTACGAGAAGGAACGGCGGGACCTGGTGACGATCAGCAACTGCGATCTTGTGGATTCATTCTTCGACATGCAAAAGAGCCCGGAGATGTCCTTCACCCTGGCCTACTTCGCCGAGCTCATCGAGGAGTTCTTCCCGGCGCGGGCAGGGGAGCACAAGATTTTCCGGCTCCTGCGTTCGGTGCTCGAGGCCCTCAGGGATGGGTCCGATAGGAATTTCACTACGCGCTATTTCGAGGTCTGGTTCCTCCAGATCAACGGCCTTCTCCCGGACTTCAAGCGCTGCAAGAAATGCCGCGAGCCGGTCGAGACCGGCTGGCTGGCCCCCACGAGGGACGGGGTCTATTGCCCGGCCTGCGCCTCCTACCAAAAGGAGGAGACGCGGGGCGAGCTCGTCAAGTTCGTCGACTGGGTGCGGAACAACTCGCCCCGGACCGAGGGCGGCCTTCCCTTTTCCGAAGCGGAGCTCGAAACAATCCGCCAGGCCCTGCAGAGCATCATCATCTACCACCTGGAACGCGAGCCGAAATCGCTCGCCTTCCTGCGCAACTTTTCAACCTGAAGCCGCCTTGGCCCGGGGTCCGAAAAGACGGCGCCCTTCACGGCCGTGACCGGAGGAGGACATCTTCATCTTAACAAAGCCCGAGGTCGCCGCTATCCGGATCGACAACGGGGAGGCCGGGGATCTTTTTTCCAAAATGCCCAACGGCCCCGTTCGATATGCAGGTCTACCCCTTTTTCTTTCAAGCCGCGGGGTGATAAAATAGGCTGGCCTGCGGCAGTCGAGAATCCGGGATGAAACCAAGACACTCTTTCCTCTCTGAAGCGGAGCTTGAAAAAAGAACCGCGGCTCGCAACTCCGTTTTCGCCGCGCTCTTCCTGGTCGGCCTGAAGCTCGTGGTGGGGATCATCAGCGGAAGCCTGGGCATTCTGGCCGAGGCCGCCCACTCGGGTCTGGACCTCGTGGCGGCCTTCGTCACCTTCATGGCCGTGCGCATCTCGGACAAGCCGGCCGACCACGAGCACACTTATGGCCACGGCAAGGTCGAGAACTTCTCGGCCCTGATCGAAACCGTCCTGCTCTTCGTGACCTGCGCCTGGATCATTTACGAAGCCGTCAACCGCATGTTCTTCCACACGAGAGAGATCGATCCCAGCTTATGGGCCTTCCTGGTGATGGCGGTATCGATCGGCGTGGACTACAGCCGGTCCCGCATGCTCTACCGCGCAGCCCAAAAGCATTACAGCCAGGCCCTGGAAGCCGACGCTCTCCATTTCTCGACCGATATCTGGAGCTCGTCGGTGGTCATCATCGGCCTGCTCCTGGTCTGGCTCGGAAAGCACATCTTTCCCGGCCTGAACCGGCTCCTGGCGAAGGCCGACGCCGCGGCCGCGCTGGGCGTAGCTTTCATCGTCCTCTTCATCAGCTACAAGCTGGGCAAAAGGACGATAGAAGTCCTTCTCGACCGCGCACCCGAGGGCACTCTCCTCGAATTCAGCCAGGCGGCGGCGCGGGTGGACGGTGTCCTGAACGTGGGCAAGGTGAGGGTTCGGCGTTCGGGAGCGCGGGTCTTCGTGGACATGAACGTCGAGGTCGACCGCAACCTGTCCATCGAGCGGACGCACGCCATCGCCGAGGCGGTCGAAGCCGAGGTCCAGAAACTTTCGCCCGGAGCCGACGTCGTCGTTCACACCGACCCGCGCGAGGCGGAGCGGGAGAGCGTGGCCAACCGCATCCGCGGCATCGCCAACCGCAACCAGATGGCCGTTCACAACATCGGACTACACGAGGACAAGGGCCAGGTCATCATTGACCTGCATCTCGAGGTCGACGATCACCTCTCCCTCGAGCAGGCCCATGAGATGGCCAGCCGTATCGAGAAGGACATCCGGGCCGACATGCCGGAGATCTCCGAGATCAACACCCACATCGAATCCCGGGGCACGAGCCTGGCCGACGGGCCGATCGTCACGGGCCGGAAGGGCGGGCTCGTCCGAAAGATCAAGAAGATCGCGGACCAGGAGGTGGGCCGGAACGCCTGCCACGAGGTCATCCTCCGCCGCCAGGGCCGCAAGTACTCGGTCGCACTCCACTGCACGTTCGGGGAAAAGACGCCCATCATCAAGGTCCATGACATCACCACCCGGATCGAGGAGCGGTTGAGGAGCGAGATCCCCTCCCTCGACCGGATCATCATCCACGCCGAGCCCGATAGCATGTAAGCCCCCCGGGGCAAACACTCCTCCTTAACCAAAGGCCAATTTTCGGTCCCAACGTGTTTATCCCCGGCGACATCCGCCGGCGCAGGATTCCTGGCTTGGGGGCAGTCGTCCCCAAGGTCTCCTTAACCCGCCCAGTCCATTCCCTAGAGTGGCCGGAGATTCCGGTCGAGGCCGCGGCCCGGGCCGGGAATTTGAAGGAAAAGCTCTTCGGAGTGGGCTGGATTTCGCAATTGGAAGATCTATATAATAGCCGTAGTGAATTTTTCCATCGAGGGCCGGTCGAATCGTGTCCCCGATTTTCTGCTCGCCGGCGCGCCTCGCTGCGGGACCTCGACGCTCTATAGTTATTTGAGCCGCGCTGCCGGCATCTTCATGTCCAGGGAAAAAGAGCCCGAGTTCTTCCTAGCCTGGGACGAACAGCCCTATTATATAGATGATAGGCGGCGCTATGCGGCAGACTACATATCCTACACTCGCGAAGATTATCTCAGGCTTTTCAAACCCGCCCGCCAGACCGACGTAATCGGAGAAGCTTCGTCTTGGTACCTTTATGGAGGGGAGAAGACGATCGCCAACATTCGCCGGCTCTATGGGCAACAAGCACGCCGGGTGAAGATCATCTTCATTCTGCGGAGCCCCGTAGAGCGGGCCTGGTCCCATTACTGGCTGAAAAGAAACCAGGGGGAAGAGCATCTGCCGTTCGCCGAGGCCATTCGACCCAAGGTCGTGCAGGATCGTATGGCCCGGCGCTGCTCCCTCGGGTTCGATTATCTGGGTCAGAGCCTCTACAGCCGCAATGTCGAAACATTTCTGGAGAGCTTCGACGCGGTCAAAGTCCTCCTGTTCGATGATTTTCGCCGGGACGCCGTCGAGACCTTGACCGGCCTGTTTGAATTTCTCGGGCTCAAGCCCCCTGTCCTATCTCCGAAAACGAAGCGCTTGAACACCAGCGGCGTCTCCCGCAGCCGAGCGGCCGAGGGCCTGTCGCGTCTGACCTTTCAACCTAATGCCCTAAAATCCCTGATCAAACATCTTATCCCGCGCGCCCTCCGTTATAACCTGAAAAACCGTGTGGGCGCCCGCCTCTTCCAACAACCAATCCTTGTCGACTCACTGCGCCGCGAGCTTGCCGGTTTCTTCCGCGAGGATATCGTCCGCCTGGAGAGAGTTATCGGCCGTGACCTGGGCGTCTGGCTCAGCGAACCCTCTTCCCAGAACTGTCGTCTGCCGAGTCAGGCCGGGGAAGGCCAGTCATGAACGACTCGCGAACCCCGCCCGCCGCTGGGGTTCTTTCCTGGCATTTCGTGCTCCGAAACGCCTACAACATGCTGATCCGACGCCAGTTCGACTTCACCTTTGACCGCATGCCGCTCCGGGCCGAACACCTTTCGCTCCGGAAAATCCTCAACCTCCTCAGGATCGGCTTCAACCGCATCTTTGATGTGGCGCCGGCGCTGGGCCATCCCTACATGGCCCATATCTCGCCCTCGGGACTCTGCGACTTGCGATGTGTCTTGTGTCCCGCGAACGATAAAAGGAACCGCGGCCGGAGCCTTCTTCCGCTGTCCACGTTCAAGAGGTTCATCGACGAGGCTGGAGACGATCTGCTCTACATCATTCTCTGGGGGTGGGGTGAGCCGCTCCTGAACCGCGATTTCGTCCGGATGTGCGCCTACGCCCGCGACCGAAACATTCTCACTGTAGCGAGCACGAACCTGAATCGGCTCACGCGCCAAACGGCGGCCGACCTCGTCCGCTCCGGGCCCGACGCCCTGATCATTGCCCTGGACGGCCTGACCGACAAGACCTACAGCCGGCTTCGCCCCGGCGGGAGCGCTTCGCGGGTCATCGCTAATACCCGCCTCTTTGTCGAGGAAAGGGTCCGGGCGGACGCACGCCGGCCTTTCCTCAATCTGCGCATGGTCGTTTCGCGCGAGAACGAGGACGAAGTCGAGGCCTTCCGCCGTCTGGCTCGTGACCTGGGCGTCGACATGGTCAGCTTCAAGTCCTTCTCGACGCGCCAGCCGGGCTACGCCAACCCCGCCCATGATCGGGCATTCGCCTCCCGGGATGAACATTTCCGTTGGTACGATTATGGTCCCGGGTACGTGGCCGACCCACGGGCCGGCCGCTATGCCTGCAAGTTTCCCTGGACGAAGCCGACGCTTTTCCCCGACGGGGAGGTCCTCATCTGCGAGTTCGACCTCCGCTACGAACGCCCACTCGGCAACATCAATCGGCAGAGCTTCGGAGATATCTGGTTCGGACCCGAGGCGAGGGCGGTGCGAAGGCGGTTCCACCGGGACCGGGCCGGGCTGGGCTTTTGCCGTGACTGTGTCTACGATTATAAAAAGATCCCCGGCTGTGTCGTCGATTGGGAAGTTTTTCGCCGATGAAACAGGCAGTTCGTCAGGTCCAGCCCATCTCGGTCATCGTCATCACCTGCGATGAGCAACACAACATCCGAGGCTGCCTGGAATCACTCCTGGCCCAGGACTTTCCCAGGGACCGTTTTGAAGTCCTCGTCGTGGACTCCTCCTCGGACGCCACTCCGGAGATCGCCGCCTCCATCGATGGGGTTCGGGTCCTTCATTCGGCCAAGGGCATCAGCACGCAGAAGAACTTGGGGGTCGCCGAAGCCCGCTTCGACATTCTGGCCTTCACTGACGCCGATTGCATCATCCCCCCGGACTGGCTCCGTATTATCGAGCGGTCTTTCCGCCGCCCGGCACTGGCCGCGGCCGGCGGAAACGCCTACCCACCCCCGGGGACATCGAAGTTCGGGCTCTGGTCGTCCTGCGTCGGACACCCGGGCGGCGGGGCCATCGGCCTCGACGCCAACGTGACGGAGGGAAAGGGTGGCATCGAGTTCGCCCCCGGCTGCAACGCCGTCTATCGCCGGATGGCGATTAAGGCCGTCCAAGGATTCAGCCCTGATTTTCAGGACGGCGGTGAGGACGTTGACATCTCACGTCGGTTGAGGGCCAAGGGCTTTCTGATCGATTATATCCCCGACCTCACTATCTATCATAAGCCGCGGGCGACGCTGGGGTCCTACTTCCGTTGGAACATCGGCGTAGGAGTCACCAAATGGAACCTGTGGAGGCCAGGACCGGTCCGGATCGTCCTCAACCCCTTTTTCCCCGTCTGGTCCATTGTGCTCCTGGCGGGACTTTTCGCTTTGCCCCTGTTTCCCTGGCTGATGATTGGAGCACTGGCCGGACTGTGGGCAGTTTTTCTCTTCGGATTGGCCCTGGCGACCAAACCCTACCCGTTGCTCTGGAAGCGGCGCCGCAAGATCGGCGTTTCAATTCCAGCCGCCCTGACAATCGTTCCGGCGCTGATCTACGTCCGGCAGGTCGGCATCAGCCTGGGGGAATGGAAAAAATGGCGCGTCAGCCGCCTTTCGCGGCCAGCTCGGCAATAATTGAACTCAAGTATTGAACCAGAGTCGAGGAGCCCGCAGTCCGGTCGTTCCGGGAGGGGCGAGGGATTCGTCCCGGAGGGGTTTGGAAGATCTTGTACAGGTCCTGGGCGTCATGGGCGACCCTGGCCCGTCCAATCTCTTCCAGCCGGGCGGCCAGCTCGACCTGATGATCGTCGACCTGCTCCTTGAACGCTGAGCGCCTCGGGACGATAATAGGGATTTTCCGGGCGTTCAGGCTCATGAGAATCGAGCCCACGCCCGCGTGGCTGATGATCCTGTCAGATTCCCGGACGATCGTTTCCAGGCGTTCGGGCGGGAAGAAGGGCTGGCCGTCCATGTACCTCGATACATAGCGAGACGATCCTGTTTGGGCGAGTACGGGGCCGTGGATGATCCCCCGTCTGATCCCCTCGTCCACCATGGCCAGGAGCCGGTCGAAAGGGAAACGTTCTTGTCCGGTGAGAACGAGGATCATCCGATACTCCCCCTAAACTCCGCCTTTCCATATTTTTTGGCCAAGTCGGGCCATTGGACCAAGAAACGCTTGACGAACGGATAGACGAGCTTCCCTGAAAGAGAGAGGTCGCGGATCCGGGTCAATGATTCGATATAGATCGAAGGGATGCCCAGAAGACATCCCGCATAGATGAACGAGACCGAGACGCCTGCCCCGGCGGAAACGATGAGACCGGGCCTCTCGCGGCGGAGGACCTTAAAGGCCAGGACGAGGTTGCGCAGGAAGTTAGGGATGTTTCTGTTCGTCGGAGAGAAGGCCCAGACGACCGTTTCACCCTTCAGTGCAAACTCCGTATCCGGCGACCGGAAAGTGGCCCAGGTCCGGGTAAATTTCCTCCAAAGGGGGAAGAGCGCCATCATCTCAAAGAAATGCCCGCCGCTTGAGCAGACGAGGAGGAGTCTGAACTCAGGATTAGATTCCATAACCCTATGGCGAGGCATACCCACCCTTTGAAAGCGGCGCCCTCCAAATCGTATGTGAAAAAATATAGCGCCGAGCTCTCAGTCTGTCAACAGGATTAGTTTAGGAAAGCGGGAGCCTGAGCGCAAATCGGAGGGCTCCCCGGCCCCCCCCCGGGCCAAAAACCGGCGAAAGTGAACGACGGTCAACAAGCTTTGGCCGGCTCAGCCTTGTATTTTTCGAGAACCATCGTCGGGCCAGCGCCCTCATGCTTCCTGCTCAGAGCTTGCCGAAATTTCGCTCCTTCCCAAATCTTGTTTTTTTCTGATTCGCCTTATTTTTATTGACAAGGGCGCGGGCGGTGCGCTAAGCATAGAGAGTGTATGCCTTCATAAATTCCGCAATCATCAAGGAGAGACACCATGGCCGGTTTTGAGGGAATCCAGTGGGCCCCGCGCCAGATGCGCTACACGCTCGTGGACAAACAGTTCGAGCTCACGGGGGTCGAGGACAAGGTCTTCGCCGTGTCGCGATCGATCCACTACGGAGCCTTCCTCGCCTTCGAGGGCATTCGCTTCTTCTGTAAAAAAACCGCCGACGGCCGGCCCGAGGTCATCTTCCTCAATTGGGACAAGAACCTGGAGCGGTTCCGGCGAGGGATCTCGTTTAACCTCGGGCGGAATCAGCAGGACCTCGTCCCCGAAGCCGAGGAGCTCGAGAACCTTTTCATCCGCCTCTACTTCGAGGACCCGGCCCTGAAGGCCTTCCTCCTGGAGATGGCCGGGCTGGAGGCCCAGGGCTACCTGCGCCCCTTTACCGTGGACGAGGAGCAATCGATCGGGGTCACATTCCCTGCCCAGCCCTCGATCCGGGCCGTCGTCTGCCGCTACGACCGCTACCTGGGCGAGCCGTTTTGCGGAGTCGTCATCCCCCATGTCGTGCGGGCCCTGGGTGTCAACAAGACGGGTTGCTTGAAGCTCGGGGTCAATTACCTGATGAGCGTCAAGGCCGTGGACGAGGCCAAGAGGATCTCTCCCGATGCGGCTTCGGCCCTGTTCCTCGACGACAACACCTCGGCCCGGCTCGAGGACCGGCTCATCACCGAATGGGACTCCTCCTGCTGTCTGTTCGGCTTCCGCGACGGGACGGTGGTCAAGATCCCGGAGAGCAATCTGATCCTGCCCTCGGTCACGATCCGGGGCATCGTGACCATTCTCAACAGCATGGGGGTCAAGACCGAGGAGCGGCATCTGTCCTACGGCGAGCTCGTGAAGCGGGCCACGGCCGGCGAGCTGGTGGCCGCCTGCAGTGTGGGCACGGCCGGCATCCTCAACCGCTGTGCCAAGCTCGTCCTGGTGAATGAGTCCGGCGGGGCGGCCTTCACCCATCATCCCGACAAAAGCCATGAGCTTTATCGCCTTCTCGGACAAGCCCGCGCCCGGTACTGGGACATTTACAAGGAAAAGGTTCTGGCCCCGGCAGGACTGAGGCTTTTCAAATACGGGCTGTAACGCGCGGCCCGTTGAAAGCGGGTCGCCGCATTCACCGTGACCTGACGGGACAGGCCTTCGTCCCTTGCCTCGAGCCAAAACTCATATGATAATAAGAACAAAAGGAGGGAAAGGCATGGACATCACGACCGTCAAGATCGATAAGCCCGAGGACATGAACTTCATCCTGGGTCAATCGCACTTCATCAAGACCGTCGAGGACATCCACGAGGCCATCATCGCCACGGCGCCTCAGATGAAGTTCGGGCTGGCCTTCTGCGAATCGTCGGGGCCCGCGCTCGTCCGCCATTCGGGAAACGACCCGAAGCTCATCGAGCTGGCCGCGAGAAACGCGCTCGCGATCGGGGCCGGCCACTCGTTCATCATCTTCATGGAGAACGGCTACCCCATCAACATCCTGAACACGATCAAGGCCGTGCCCGAAGTCTGCCGGGTCTTTTGCGCGACGGCCAACCCGGTCGAGGTAGTGATCGCCGAGACCGAGGGAGGCCGGGGGATCCTGGGCGTCGTTGACGGGACGAAGACGAAGGGCGTCGAGACCGAGTCCGATATCAAGTGGCGCAAGGACTTTCTGCGCAAGATCGGCTATAAGCTCTGACGGGAAGCGTTGACAGCGCGGCCCGGCCAAGGCCTGGCCGGCCAGCTGTGACGACAAGACCCGTAGTCAGGTGCCGGCTTTCTTTTCCTTGATCTCAAAGAGGTTGTTGTCGGCGTCCCGGACGAAGATCAGAAAAGAATCCCCTCGCGGAATCCGGCTGACGGCCATGCCTTCAAGGCGGCAACGCTCGAGGAAGGCCGGCAGGTCATCGACCTCCAAACAGACATGCTCGACCAGCCGCGTTTTGCCGGGATGATTGCCGTCGATGAAGGCTTCGACCTGAAGCGAGTCGCTCGTGTAGTTGATCATCAGAAGCTCTCGGTTCAGAGCAAAAATAGCCTGGGAAAGTTCCCGGGAAAGCGTTTTAGGCTCTGATTTCTTGAGTTCAAGAACGCCGCCGAGAAATCTGTCGGCGTTTCGCTCGGCACTGTACACAAGGGCCACGTGACGCAAATTCATCGAACCCTCCGCGGGCATGGAAATGATCCTCTAATCAAGAGTAACCCCCTGGGCAAAGAGGAGATTGCCGCACGCCCTTGGGTCGCTCGGCATAGCAGTCCATCGAACTCTCAGAGTCATTCTTGAGGCTTGATGATGACCTTGATCGATTCCCGGCCGTCGATTACGAGCTGGAAACCCCGGGCGATTTCCGAAAGGGGCAGGCGATGGGTGATCATGTCCTCGATTTCGATCGTTTTCGTCTCGAGAAGCTTCATGGCTTCGACAATGTCCGGCGGGCCGCAATAATAAGACGTGAGTATCCTCATCTCCTGCGTCCAAAACTCATTAAGCGGCACGGTGACCTGCTTGTCGGGGCCGGGGACGGCAAAGAAAACGACGGCCCCGCCCCTGTCGACGCTTCTCCAGGCCTGGGCGATCGCGGACAGAGCCGAGGTGCAAAGGACGACGACGTCCGCCTTTCGGCCCAGTTCAGCCGCCATCCGTTCCGAAACGTCCCCGGCGGCGTCGAGGACGAGGTCGGCCCCGTTCTTTTTGGCCAAGGCCAGCCGCGCCGGGTTCACATCCGTCGCCGCGACACGGCAGTCCTTGGCCTTGGCCAGCTTCACCTGCAAGAGTCCGGACATCCCGCAGCCCATGACCAGGACCGTTTGGCCTTTCTTGATCCCGGCCAGGTTCTGGGCGCGGACGACACAGGCCAGGGGTTCGATAAACGTGCTCTGGTCATAGCTAATGGCCTCGGGCAGGTGATACATCCCTTTGTCAACAAGGGCTTCCGGTACAAGAATGTATTCGGCGAAGCCGCCCGGAAGACGGACTTTGACGTTCGGACAGACGGGGTAGTGCCCCTCTCGGCAGTAGTGACAATCGAGGCACGGAACCTTGGGAGCGACCATGACCCTGTCTCCGGGTTTGCAGGCCGCTACGGCCCGGCCCGCCTCGACGACCTCCGCGCCGATTTCATGCCCTTGGACAAGAGGCGCCCTGGGAAGCCTGTACCATTCCACAATATCACTGCCGCAAATGCCGCAGGATATGACTTTGATCAGGATTTCCTTCGGCCCGGGTTTTGGGGTGGGCACATCTTCGAGGCGGATATCCCGGTTGTTATACCAAAGGGCGACTCTCATCCTGAAACCCGCTTCAAAATCGAAAAGCGATGTCCGGAGAACGGTCGCTTCGGCTGTCTCAAGGTTTCCCCTGCCGTTTCAGGGTTTGATAGAGTTCATAGGCTTTGGCCGGAGTCTCATTCTTATGGACCACGGCCCGGACCGCCTGGATCATGGCCGTGGGCGCGTCGGATTGGAAGATGTTCCGGCCCATGTCCACGCCGGCGGCGCCCTCTTGGACCGCTTTATGGGCCATGGTCAGGGCGTCGAGTTCCGGGATCTTCTTCCCGCCGGCCATGACGATGGGCACCGGGCAGGCGGCGCAGACCGTATCAAAGTCGCGCTCGACATAATATGTCTTGATGTAGTGGGCCCCCAGCTCGGCGCAGATCCGGGTGGCCAGCCTGAAGTAGCGCGCGTCGCGGGCCATGTCCTTGCCCACGGCGGTCACGGCCAGTGTCGGGAGGCCGTAGCGCGTACCGAGGTTGACCATGTTGGTCATATTGATGATCGACTGCCGTTCGAATTCGCCGCCGATGAAGACCTGGACGGCCACGGCGCAGACGTTCAGGCGGAGGCTGTCCTCGATATCGACCGCGATCTCTTCGTTGGACAGCTCCTTGAGGATGCTCGCCCCGCCCGAGACCCGCAGGACGATGGATTTGAGAGTGGATGAGGGAATGATCGTCCGGAGGATCCCCCGGGTGAGCATGAGGGTGTCGGCAAAGGGCACCAGGGGAAGGATGGTCAGGTCGACACGCTCCAGGCCCGTGGTCGGGCCCTGAAAATACCCGTGGTCGATGGCCAGCATGACCGTCCGGCCCGATTCCGGGTTGAAGATCCGGGCTAGCCTGTTCTGCAGGCCCCAATCAAGTGAGCCGCAGCCTTTCAGGAAAAAGGCCGGCGACTTCTGGGGAATATCCGAGCGGTAGTTCTTGGCTTCCTTGAGGTCATCGACATCGGGCATCATTTTTCTCCTTTTTGACGTTGACCGTCAGGTATTTTATACGAAATCAGCGGTCGATGCACTCCCGTAAATGGCTGGAAGGCCCGGTTCTAAATCCGGATATCCTAACGGAAGAATTCAGGGTTTGGCTGAACGGGGTTATTTAGGTGGTGGAGCTGACCAGGATCGAACTGGCGACCTCTTGAATGCTAATCAAGCAGGCCCAGCAGAAAAGGAATTTCTGGCGACCTCCTCTTTCTCGAAGCCTTCGGGAACGTCTGCCGGCTTGAAGCGAAGCGTGAGGGTCGCCGGCCTTAGGAATTTCAGGCCGTCAGGCCTCAGCTTGTAGGTCGGCCCGATGACCGGACCTTCGCCAGAAGCCAACTCCTCGATGGTGATGCTGGTGTCCTTTTCCAAAGCGCCGGGTAGGATGGTGAGGGTCATGGCTCCGGAAGGCGATGTAACCGTGCCGCCTTGAGCGGCGGAAACCCGCTTAGTGATCATATTCACGCCGGGCGCGGCGCCGACCGCCGCCAGCTGGAAGCACATAAGTCCGACGAGAATTCCCAGGGAAGTGCGGTGGAGCATCAAGGAAGCAGGATGCAGCCTTATTGTTCCTCCTTATGGCCTGGGCGGTTGTTCGAGAGGGAATCGGGTCATAACTTTCCCCCCTTCGTTGATACACAAAATATAGCTCCGGCTGCGCGGCCGTTACCCTTCGATCCGGAACGCCTTAGCCATGCAGTGTCCCGGCTCGGTCGCTCCAGTCCAGCGCACTTCGCCTCCGCTGGGAGGGCAATGGCCATACTCACTCTTGGGTAGGCCACACACTACGGTATCCAGAAAGATGAAGACAGCATAAAACCGGCCTGCTTGCCACTCGCCCTGGTCGAACCATACCGTAAAAGTGCCCGGTTTATAAGGGAAGCCGGCCATCTCTTTCATCGCCTTAGGGTTGGGAAATGGGTCATCATGGAAGTACAGGCTGGCGTGTCCGGGCAAGACGATCAATCTGGAGTTAGGATCCTGTACGGGTAAGTAAGCTCTTCCGCCAGGCTGGCCGCTGAAATCTATGAAGGATACACCCATGACGATTGAATAGTTGTTGGCGGATAGCACAGCGTCATGGTCGATACCGATAATGAGCTGGCCGCGACTGGTGGACCGCTCTCCTTTTTTGCCGGCTTTCACTCGGAAAAATTTCCCAAAACAAATGGTGGCGACTCCACTGCCTGAGACACCCATCTTAGCCCCGACCTTCTCGTAAAACTGGCCGCCCGTTTTGACCGAGGCCTGCACTTCCGCGTAACCGGAGCCATTCGACTTCGCGGCTTTTATCAAGTAGTCGTAGGCGCGGATAATTTCAGCCTTCCCGCTGCCCAGGGTGTAGGAGGAGTAGGCGCGGGCCGAGTAGCGGGAAAAATGCTCGATCCGGGCTGAGACAGTGCCGGCGGCAAGGTTCACCTCGCTATCAAGGAAATTGAGGCCGGTGGTCGCGAGCGGGTTGATCCCGGGGGCGCCAGTGGCGGTCTGAGGGCCCCTCGCGGCGCCCTGGGACCGTGTGGCCAGGTCTTGAGGCTTCTCTTCGGTGATGGCGATGTCTTCTCTCTCGAAGCCTTGAGGAATGTCCGCCGGCTTGAAGCGCAGAGTGAGCGTCGCCGGCTTTTTGAATTTCAGGCCGTTCGGCCCGAGCTCGTAAGCCGGCCCGACGACCGAACCTTCGCCCGGGGCAAGCTCATCGATGGTGATGACGGTGTCCTTTTCCAGCCCGCCAGGCGGAATGGAAAGAGTCAAGCTGCCGGACGGAGAGGTGATCGTGCCGCCTTTCGCAGCGGAAACCTGCGCCGTACTAGTTTTCGCACCGGCCTCTACGCCGATCGCCACAATATTAAGGCACAACACTCCGATGAGCGCTCTCCAAGAAAAGCGGTGAAGCCTCATGATACCTCCTTATGGCCTAGGGCGGCTGCCGAAAGGGAATCGAGCCATAACCTTCCCTCGCGATAATGAAATAGATTTAACTCCGGCTGCGCGGCACTGTCAAGGCGGTGATCCCGTTCACTACATCCGAGACGTCGGCTGAGACCATGAGGTCCTTTCGAGGTCGCAAATTATAAAATAGATCGAGTTGCGTTAGTTTAACCTTTGTTGATTTTTTGACTTCACCGGAAGCGCTCGACCACCCTCCGCTCGGCCGCGATCTCGGGCTTGATGAGCTTGAGAGCGACTTCCTCGTTCAGCTTCTTGTCCAGGGCCCGCAGCTGCTCTTCGGTGTAGACGATGCCCTCCTTAGCCGCCTTTTCTTCCAGGACCCTAAGCCTCTTCTTCACTGTCTCGAGGTTGTGCCGCATCCAGATCGATCTCACCCCGCCCCCCGAGACCACGATCCCCTTCCTCTTCAGCTCGTTGGCGGCTCGCACCTGGCCATAGGCTGGATATTCGATGGCCATCTGGACCACGGCCTCTTCGACCTCGGGTGCCACTCGGTTCTTCAGGCAGGGGTTCCGCCGGCTCTTCTCCTTTAGCCCTTCCATGCCATGCTCTTCATAGGCCTGCTTAACATCGTAGAAGTGCTGGCGGGAGCAGCCGTTGATCCGGCAGGCTTGGGAGACGTTGGTCAGGAACTCAGCCAGCTCTAGTAGCGAGAGCTTCCTTCTGATAAGCTTCTCTTGGGTGGTCATTTGATCCTCCTCTTTCTGATTTACCTGATTCTTTCGGAGGTAATTTGACCACCTGTCTTCTCATAGTGTCAACTCAAGTCAATCCTTGAGCAGCTAAGCCCTTGTTAGCGGTTCGTGCTTTCAATAATTTAATCAAGTCCAAGTAAAGCTTTCATATTTTATATTATTTGCTTTCATAAAGTCGCCAAATAATGAATAAGCTTCATTAACACTGAAACGCTCTTTCAATGATTGTAATAGAGCAGATTTATCTCCAGTTTTTAAATTAAAAATTTGATAGAACTTATTGACTTCCTCTGGTTCTATAGTATAAGTATATTCATAATCAGAGTCCCCCCAAGCTTCTTCAACAGATTTACCAATATCATATCCGTCAAAGAATAACTGGTCTTTATCATTAAAATAAATCTCCATTGATATTTTAATATCAGGTCTTTCTAAATAAAATAGTGTTACCTTATCCATTTTGTTTTTTAGATTATTTGGGTATCTTATAGCATGATTGCTAACTCGTTCCTAATTGCACCTTTGTCACAGCTCCCAAGAGAAAACAGCACCCGAACAAAGACATCCGGTTCGAGTAATGCTGCAGGCAGACCCGGCATTGGTCGTCTACTTAGGGGGAGGGTACGGCGCGAGCCAGCCATCCCCGTGAAAGCGCAATAGCTCCGAGACCGCCTCTTCGAGCGGTTTGCGGCCGTCGACAACCCCGACGCGAGGCGAAATCGGTACCTGCTCAGGCAGACCAAGCCAGAGGAGCCTCACCTTCAGGTCTCCATCCGGCTCATACGAGAGACCGAATGCTGCATCAAGTGGTTTCCGAGCAGCTGGAGCTTTCCAGTAGAATTGAAAGGTCAGGGATGGCTTGTGCTTGTGGGCTTTCTCCAGGAGCCCCGCCAGCGACAGGCCGCCCGGCTCCCCTAAGATCCCGGCGTTGGAGCGAGCAGCAAGGCTTTCGTCCATGGCCTCCATGGAGAAGTTGCTTGGCGTCACACCGAGTTTTGCCACGTCCCGGTTGGTCTTCAGCAGCGCATAGCGCACGAGATTGCGAAAGGTGTCAACCAGCACCTGCTTATTGCCAGCATCCAGGTCATCATCAGATTGGGTTCCCTTGCCCTCGGCGTCCGAGATACCCATACCGCAGGCTCCAAACAAGATAAACCCGCAGGTCGCAAACAAAAAGAAACTTAAATTCATAAACTCACCATCTTTTCACTCATAATCAAGGCATTTAAACTTTTTACGGCTCCATCACCTATGCTTTGCTCTATATTGTTCAACGGGGCCGGAGGAGAACTTAATTACTTTCCTGATCAATAGGCGCTTCTCGTATTGATTTAAATGGCCAAAGGAGCCTCCTGATTCCATTTCTCCCTCGATCTGAACCCATACTGCAAGGGTCACCTTGTTTAGCTTGATCATCTTTTTATTAATCGCCTCCTCATTTATGTCCGGTCCATAGTCGACCCAGCAAAACTCCTTCTTGTCCAAATCGCTTTTGAAGACCCTGCTCTCAAGTCCTGGCTGAATGAGGATAAATCCCTCATATTGCTGATTTCTCTGCTGACTGACCTGCCCCATCGCACTGCCTCCGACCCAAAACGTACCAACCGTTGCCAACAGGCATCCTGCAATCCTTAGTCTCGACCAATTTGTCACCAATTGCTCCCTCTCTGCTGATCTACTTACAAAGCATCTGGGCTTGCCGCCCAGCAGCGCAGTCGCGACTCCCGACGATTCGAACCCACGTCCCTCCTGACAACAACCTTTGACATGTCCGTCACGAGCGCCGTTCGCGCCACTCCCAAAGATCCGCGGGCGAGCATGGGCAAATGATCCAGAGATATTGCGCGGGAGGGCTCGGACTCGATGGCAACGGCTCGACGGCATAAGCCAGAACATCGCCACTGCGACCAATGGCCGCCCCGGCGGGACTGTCACGACTTCAACCAGTCCTGTTTTGGACAGTCCCTCGGTAATCCAGTCAGAGGCAATTCGGCCGATGGGGTCAAGGGATTTGTCCCCCGTCTGGTTCTCAAAAGAGGAAACGATGATCCGTTTTGGGTCGTAGCGAGGGCCGTGGCTCTTGAGGAGAAAGAACAAGCCTGAGGCGACGGCCAATAATGCGACCGCGGCAGGAACAAAGAGTTTTTTCAGTCGAAATTTTGCCGTAATTTCTCGCGAGGTAAGGGGCTTTCTCTCAGGAACGACGCGCTCCGTGGTGGGAAGGCCTTTTTCGATGCGGTCGAGGTCGGCGATAAGCGCTTCGGCGCTCTGGTATCTCTTGGCCTTGTCTTTTTCTAGACATTTTAAAATCAACCGGTCGAGGTCGAACGGGATCTGAGCATTAGTCGCTCTGGGATCTTTCGGCGTCTCGCTCTTGTGCTTGACGCCGACCGTGAAGGGTGTATCCCCCTCGAACGGAACACGGCCTGTCACCATCTCGTAGAGAATGACGCCCAGCGAATAGATATCCGACCGCTGGTCGACGTCTTTCCCTTCGACCTGCTCTGGGCTCATATACTCGGGGGTACCGATCATTACCCCGGCGCCGGTGATTCCTTTGGCCTTGATGGAACGGGCGATGCCGAAATCCATTATCCGGGCGTTCCCGTCCTTGTCGATAATGATGTTGGACGGCTTCAAGTCCCGATGAACGACTCCCAGGCGATGGGCTTCCGCCAGCCCCGCGCAGGCTTCCTTGGCGATGGCCACGGCCGTGCCCACAGTCAGCTGCTTGGTCCGGTGGAGAAAGCTCCTCAGGTCCTCACCCGGGACGTATTCCATGGTGATGAAGTGGAGGCCCTGGTCCTCCATCAGCTCATACATTCGGCCGACGTTCCGGTGGCCAATCTTGCGAGCGACTTTCAGCTCGTTCTGGAAGCGCTCCAGGGTGCCTTTGTCCAGGGCAATCTCGGGCTTGATGAGCTTGAGGGCGACTTCCTCGTTGAGCTTCTTGTCCAAGGCCCGATAAACCTTGCCCATGCCCCCGTGGCCCAGCTCCTCGATGATTTGGTAGCGGCCGGCGAAGGTCGTGCCGCGGGTAAGCTCATCCGTGCCGGTCTCGAGCGTCCGGGTAAGGGATGCCCGGTCTTCAGGGCCTAGGGGATGGCCAGGGGCTGAAGCGTCCAGCTTGGTCCCGCACTTGCCGCAGAAGAACGTGTCGGATGGATTCTCAAAGCGGCATTGAGGGCATTTCATAGATCAAAGTTCCTAAAGACCGGCCAGTCTCCGCTTAGCATCCGCGACTTCGGGCAGGCCGGGGTCGGTGTCCTTAATAGGAGCGAGAAGTCCCGCGTGGTCTCTAATTCTCATTTCTCCAGGCCGACCCTGCGCAGCAGCGCAGCGAAACGCGGGTCGGAGCGTACCGGGTCAAAGGCGTGTGAAGGTTTCACGAACATCAAGAAAAATGGGTCGCGCTCGCGGACGGCTTTCTCCAGCCAGGCAAAAGTCCGGTCCTTCTCTCCAAGAGCCGAATAGATCCATGCGATCCCCACCGGGGGCACATAATTCCCTTTGGAATACTCGATGAGATCGTCCAGTATCTTCTGCGCCTCTTCTCGTTTGCCCATAAACGCGTAGCAGCCCGCGAGAAAGGCACTTGGGCGCATGGGAATGGCTGTCAACTCCATGCTTCGATGATAATTCCTGACGGCTTCCTCATATTTGCCCATCGCTTCATAGGCCCATCCCAGATACATGTAAGTCATCGCGTGAGTAGGGTCCACCTCGAGCGCCCTTTTCAGCTGCTCAACGGCCTCCCCATATCGACGCTCAAAATAAAGGAAAAGTCCCACATTGGCGCTGATCCGCGGCGACAGAGGGTCAAGGTCCCTGGCGATCTTGATCTCCCTCATAGCCTCCTCGAATCGGCCTTGCATGACCAAATGGTACGCATAAAAGTGGCGGCCCGTCGCGTAGCTGGGATTGAGTTCAAGAGCTAGCTTTAATTCTTTCTCGGCACCGGCGAAATCCCATTCATAATCACCGATGACGCTCCCCAAACAGGCGTGAGCCTCAGCGAGGTTGCTGTCGATCTCCAATGCCCTCAATACTGCCGCCTTAGCTTGAGGAAACGCCTTTTCAGCTGGCCAGAAGCCGTTATTCCCGAGAATGTAATAGGCATCCCCTAGGCCTGCATAGGCCAGCGCATAATTCGGATCAACTTCAATCGCCTTCTTGTAGTATTCGACGGATCTTATAAGGTCTGCCTCCTCCCTCCTATTCCAAGCACTGAGGCCCTGCAAATAGAGTCTGTAAGCCTCGAGATTCTCGGTATAATTCTTGACGAGAGGGGCGCCCTTCTCCCCAAGCAGCTTGATCTTTAGTTCAGTTACGATAGCTTTGGCGATGTCGTCTTGGATGGAGAACAAATCGGCCATTTTTCGGTTGTAGATCTCCGACCAGACTTGGCGGCCGTCTTGAACGTTGCTGATCCGTGCCGTGACCCGGAGATTATCCCCGGCGACCTGGACGCTGCCTTCAAGAACGTTGTCCACGCCAAGCTTCCGGCCGATTTCATGGATGTCCTGGGTTTTCCCCTTGAAGAAAAAGGCCGATGTCCTGGCCGGAACCCAAAGTCCCTCGATGTGGGTCAGGGCATCAATCAGCGTTTCCGACAGGCCATCGCAAAGGTATTCGTACTGCTTGGCCTGGCTCAAGTCCGCAAAGGGGAGAACGGCGATCGAACGTCTCTGCGTCGGAGCGAGCGGAGCGTGTTTCTTCGGGATAAACAGCCAATATGCCACGGCGGCAAGGACGATGACGGCGACAATCAGGACCGGCGCCATGAGCTTCTTTAGGCTGAATTTGACCGTAATCTCTCTCGAAGTTATCGGCTTCTGCTCAGGGATTACCCGCTCCGTTGTCGGGATGCCTTTTTCGATTTTCTCCAACTCGGAACGGACTTCGGCGGCGCTCTGGTATCGTTTGGTTTTGTCCTTTTCCAGGCACTTCAAAATAACGCCGCTGAGATCGTCTGGGATAAGATGGTTCAGCTGCTTTGGATTTTTGGGGACTTCCCCCTTGTGCTTCATCGCGATGCTTAGGGCGGTCTCCCCTGTGAAGGGCACGTGGCTTGTCGCCATCTCATAAAGAATGACGCCCAGGGAATAGATATCAGAGAGATGGTCGACATCTTTGGCTTCGGCCTGCTCCGGGCTCATGTTCTCGGGCGTCCCGATCAACACCCCCGCGCCCGTTAACCCCTTATCTTTGACCGACCGGGCAATCCCAAAATCCATGATCTTGGCATTCCCGTGCTTGTCGATCATGATGTTCTGGGGTTTCAGGTCGCGGTGGACGACGCCAAGACTGTGGGCTTCGGCCAGCCCATCACAGACCTGCTTCCCGACGCTCAGCAACATCCCTAGGCTCAGGCTCCCGGTCATCTCGATCATGCTTTTCAGGTCTTCGCCATGGACGTATTCCATAGTGATGAAATGGGTCCCCTCCGCCTCGCCGATATCGAACATCTTGCAGACGTTCCGGTGTCCGATTCGGCGCGACAGCCGAATCTCATTGCTGAAACGTTCGATCGTCTCTTTATCGAAGGCGACCTCAGGCTTGATGAGCTTCAGGGCGACCTTCTCCTTGATCTTCGTGTCATAGACTTTGTATACCCGGCCCATGCCGCCATGTCCCAGCTCCTCGATGATTTGGTAGCGCCCAGCGAAGGTCGTGCCAGTGGTGAGTTCTTTGAGTGGCGTGTTTACAGTTTCGGTTCTGGAGTCAGGAATATCCCTGGAAGGAGGAAGGGGCGTGGCGCACCTGCCGCAATAATAGGTATCGGCAGGATTGTCAAAGTGGCACTTGGGGCATTCCATCTGCGAACCCCTTGAAGGTTTGATTAATTGATATCAACAAATAGGAAAAGAGTCAATCATCCGTTGTGCTCAATATAGAGGACTTACCTTTTTCCGCGACGTGGTGAATGGCTATTCCGTAAGCCTTTGAATAGGATCGGTCTCTTTGTCCCTCGAGAAAGACAGAATCGGAAACTGTGACCAAATTGTGACTATCCCAGGCATACTTCGGCATACTTTCGCATACCTACAGATACCTCGGACTAAATTGTAAACCCCTGATAAATCAGGCTATTACTTCAGAATGTGGAGGTTAGGAAACTCGGTATCTTGCATCCGGAGTCCGCCGCTCTATCCACTGAGCTACAGGCGCATTCGTCCTCGGTCGGGAAGACGGGCCAGGCGGTAGGGATTCCGCTTTTCGGGGGCGACCCTAGGCCCGAATTTTATTTTCAAGCATAGGATCCAATTTATTAATTTGCTCCATGCTTTTTGAGCAACTCGGCCATTTCTTTGTGGCCGTTCATCAGAGCAATGCCCAGTGGACTTGTACCTCGTGGATCTACACCATCATAGCGCCTAGCGTTTATATCGGCTCCCATGCCGATTAGCAACTCGACCATCCCTATGCGGTTATTTGCAGCTGCGCCGTATAATGGAGTCGTGCCATACTTGTCTTTGTCGTTAATATTCGCGCCCCTGGCAGTTAATAGCGCAATCACATCTATGCTGCCGCCAGAGGCGGCCCAGTGCATGGCTGTATTGCCGGCAAAGCCCCTACAGTTAATATCTGCACCCTTCGCGATCAGCAGTTCGGCTATATCTTTTTGATTACGAAAGGCCGCTTCATGCAGAGGCGTCATCTCATTGTTATCCTTGGCGTTCACATCTGCTCCCTTGCCGATAAGGAACTGCGCCACATCGTTGCGGCCTCCCACAATCGCCAAATGCAGCGGCGTGCACCTGGACTTATTTTTGGCGTCCAGTTCCGCCCCATTGGCAATTAGTAGCTCGGCACCTTTCCTGCTTCGACTGTGCAGAGGTGTCCAGTCATTGTTATCCTTGGCATTCACATCTGCACCCTTTCTTATTAGAAGCCCTACCACTTCATCGCTCGCAAAAACCGTCGCCCAATGCAGTGGCGTCCAACCCCAGTTATCCGCGCCGTTAATATCGGCTCCCCGGCGTATTAATACTTGGGCTATTTCCTTTGCCGCTTCTTGTGTGCTGTCGTTCGAGGGCTTAAAGCCTGACGTATTTCCTCGGGCCATTATTGACAAAACTTTGTCCCCGCTCCTATCATGAAGGAGTGTCCTCCCCTCCTTATCTTTGGCATTTAAATCCGCGCCCTTTTCAATCAATAACTCGACGATTTTTTCCTTGGCTTCCCTCGCTGCCTCGATGAGCGGCGTCCTGCCCCAACCGTCCTTTGCATTAATATCAGCCCCGGCGGCAATAAGTAGCTTTGCCATATCTAGATTGTTTTTCCGGGTGGCCAATTGCAGCGGCGTTTGCCCAACAGAATCTTTTGCGTTTACGTCCGCGCCTTTGGCGAGCAACATCTTGACCGCTTCTTCGTTCTCCTGGTGGATGGCCTCATGAAGTGGAGTAGGCCGAAGAATGTCTTCAAACGAAATCCTTTTGCGTCCTTTAAAGAAAGCCAGGAATCTTTTTAAGCCCATCATACTTTCCTAATCAAAGCGAACGTTTCATTCTTCGGATCTTTTATCATAATCAGTAATTTTATTTGATACTCCGATGACGGAGTTGTCAATGACCCGTGGAGGCCAATTCTAGTTTCTTGCCTAAACCTAGACCGAAATGAGGTGAAAATGAGCGAAGGTAGAGGATTGGTTAGAAATTGGGACCGAAGCGCATTTGCTTGGTCTATCGGGGTTTTCTTAGTAATTGAATTGGTGGAGCTGACCAGGATCGAACTGGCGACCTCTTGAATGCCATTCACCTTGTTCATTTCGGTTAATTGTATGCGGACGAGCGAGTTGCGGGAGTTTCCGCTTTCGGTTTATCGACCCGAATGACGGGATTTATGCCAGCATAGAGCGCCTCGAACTTCTCCATCCCGGCTTGCATATCCTCGAAGGTCTCATGGACATAGCGCATCGTCATCTCGGTCTTGGAGTGACCGAGGATCTTCTGGAGGGCCACGACGTCGTGCGTCGCCCGGTAGTACCAGGTGGCGAAGGTATGTCTCAGGTCATGGAAGCGCAGCCCTTTGATCTCCGCCCGCCGGCAAGCCGTATGGAATGAGGTCTTGACGTCCTTCACGCCGAACACAAACGCATCCCGGCGAGGGATCGCCTTCAGGATCTCGACCACCACAGAATCCATCGGGACCTCTCTCGGTTTTTTACTCTTCGCCTCCGCGGCTAGGATGGTGATGAACCTTTCTCTAAACCTCACGTTCTCCCACCTCAGCCCCAGGACCTCGCCCTTCCTCATCCCGGTGTGCAGGGCGACAAGCAGGATGGGTTTCAGGCTGGCGCTGGCGCACTCCACTAATCGTCCCCGCTCCCCGCTGGTAAGGATGCGCTCCGGTTTCGGTTCATCATCCTTCTCTATATCCGCGGTGGGGTCGTCGGTGATCTTCTTCCAGCGGAGAGCCTTCTGGCAGATCGCCCGCAAACAACTAAGCTCCCGGTTGACCGAGCATGGAGAGGCTTTTGTTGCTTTCCTAGCAGCCTGATACCTTTCCACAAACTCGGGCGTAATATCCTGAAGCGACTTCCCCTTGAGTGCCGGGACCAAGTGAACGCGGATCGAGTTCTCATAGCTCGCCATCGTGTTGGGGCGGATCTTTCCCTTCTCTGCGAGGAGTTTGAGGTAGTCCTCGGCGAAGTCCTCAAACAGGACCGGCTTCATGGCCGGCGCAGGGTTCTCAAAAATGCCGTGCTTTTCTTTTTTAAGATGTTCGAGCTTCTCATACATCGCCCGCTCTGTGTCCGCCCTGGAAAGCCCGGTGATGACCCGATAGCGACGATAATCGAAGGTTAAGTCATAGAACCATTGGCCTTTATCGTTTTTGCTGACTTTCATTCTTCCCTCCAATCATCTGTGAAGAACCTCAGCTTATTCAATATCGAGCGCCATCTGCGCTGGATCTTTTTAAAATCTGCCTCTGATAAATTCTTGGGCGGTTCGGCCGGGATTTCACGAAGAGCATCTTCCAGTTTAAAATAATAGAGGAGCGCTCGACCCCGCATTATGAAGTTCTCCAGATTATCGTTCTTGCTGACCTTCATCGTTTCCTCACCTCACCGCATTTGAACCACGGCAGACTCGGCCCATCCTCTTCGCCCCCGCGCAAATAATCTTCGACAACCTCAATCGTGAACTCGGGAAGCAGTTGCCCCCAAATCCATTTAGAGAGGGTTTCAAGCTCAGCCCTGGACGGGGCATAGAGGATATGTTCGGTATCTCCCAGCGCCCTGAGCAGACGCATGGCCTCGCTTGCCGAGAACGTGCGCAGCCTGGTCATGTGTCGCCTCCTGCGTCCACTAGTAGCCATAGGATACTAATATATTCTTTTATAGGCTGATGTCAAGGAAATTCTTTTCTTTTCTTGCTATCCCTGGGCGATAGTGGTAGGCTTTGGATGTGGACGAATATCTGACCAAGAAGCAGCTAGAGGTCTATCTACATATCAGCCATGGGACCGTCCAGGCGTTGATGAAGCAAATCCCCTACGTGAAGCTCGGGAAACGGGTCTTATTTCGCCGGCAGGACGTGGACGCCTTCATGGAGGGGAAATTGGTCAGGAAACCCCTGCGCAAATCCCGGAGCAGGGCTAAACAGGCCCCTAGGATGCTCTAGGACGGGCTTTCAGGCGCAGCCGGGGCCGATGGGACGCGGGTTTTCTAGTCGGCCTTTCCCGAGGCCGTCGTTTTCCTTAGTCTGGCCCTGAGCCGTTTCCAGAAGTCGCGCTTCTGCACCTTGTCCATGCCGTCCGTCGCCATGTCAAGAAGGGCCGTGATGACGCCCTGAACCTCAAATTGATCGAAGCTAATGACGTGGTCCTTCTTCCCCAGGTTCTTGATGGTCGCCATTTTTAGTCCTCGAAAGCCTTGTCCAGGGACGCAAGGTGCGACTTGACCCGCTCCAAAAATGCGCGTCCTTCATGGCTTAGAATGTGCCCTTGATACTTCAGGATAACCTCATTCCTCACAGGAAAATATTTCGCACCAAGATCCTTGATGGTTTTTTTATTCTTTTCGCCCCGGCCGAATTCATGCCAACAGGCTGCATTGTTCCCCGCCTTGTAGGTCATCGCCTTCGCCGCGATTTGGGACAGGCCGTCCACCTCTGCCGTAAGGTCCGCAACCGCCTTGTCCTCGTTCGCCTTGAACCCGGCATTGATCTTCTCCTCCGGGGTGAGCTCGGGTTCTCCCGCCGCCTTCCTCGCACTTTCCGCGAGTTCCGCGTGGATCGCGTCTAGTTGTCGATTACTCATTGTTTTCCTCCATAATTTTCTTTAGGTCGTCCGCTGAAAGTAGCGGCTCATGTTTCGCCTTTTCGTTAGCCGCAAGTCCGGCCTGGATCTTCTCTATCGTCTTTTCCTCGGGCTTGAGCTGCCGTTTATAGACCGGCTTGTCTTTCGGTTCTTCTGTCATTGTTTCCTCACTTTTATCTGTCTCGCCTTCCGTTCTCGCCGTCCGATATAAGTTCCGTGGCCGTGGAATTCCTGCGCGTCTTTGACCTTCTTGGCCTGACGCGCCGCCTCTCGGTCGGGTGTGAATGGATTTCCCGGATTCCGATTGATTGCATCCTCCGCCCTGTGCATCGCTTCAACCTCCTCCCGACTCTTTGCCCTCGCAAGAATATGGCCCTTGACGATCGCCCGCGCGGCCTCATCCTCAATCGTGCAGCCTTTTAACAAAAGTTTCCCCGCGTCCTCAACGTTCGACGTCGAACCTTTGCCCTGATAAAAGTCCACGGCCCCAAAATAGCCCGTGAAGTCCGCCCTCCAATGTTGGATGATAAAAATATTGCTCATCGCTTCGGCACCCCCAAGGTTTCAAAATCGACGGGCGGGTTTCGATATCCGCACCCGAGATTCGACATAATGAGCGCGTCCTTTACGGCCCGGTCCAGCAATTCCGTGATGAACGTGAAGGCCGCCTGTTCGCCGAGAGTCTTGATGAGCTGCACCCGCTTCAGGTTCATCTCGTACTCACGGCCCTGAAAGTCTGTCAAGATCGCTTCGCCTCCCTCTAAGCTGACGCCCATCGTCGCCTGATACTTGGTCGGCTTTTCTTTTTCCATCTTTCCTCCTATCGAAGTTAGTGGGGGCGAGCTCAGGCCCCGCCCCCTTCTTCCTTAAAAGATTTCCAAGAGCCATAGGACGTCATGGAAACCGCCCCGGCCCTTTTTATCAGTACCATTTGCCCGTCACCGCGTTAAACTTGCCTTGGTACGCTGTCCAAGTAACCCCCTGCGGCTTCCCGGCCAGGGTGAGGGCTCCGGCAACCGCGTTGCCTACATCGTCATGTTTCCCGGAAAGGTGGACCACCATGTCATGCCCGCCGCTGCGGACCCGCCGGTCAAGATTGGCCAACTGACCGATGAGTGTCTTATTGTCGAGAAGTTCACACGAGCGCGACGTGATGATGGGGAGCAAATCGAGATAGAGTTCGTTCGCCGAGCGCTCGGAAAACCTAACCCGAATCCCCCGAAGTTCAAATGCGTTTTTTATCCATTCCCGACTGAACCTGTCGGACGTGACCTCCAGGCAACCATAGCCCATGAGGATGGCAGCGTATTCGGCAACCACCTGGGCAGGATCAAAACCCGGTTTCCGTTCCTTCACCAAGTCCAGGATCTTGAACCGCCCCTCCGTTTCTGCATGAGCGATAGCCAAGGTAAAACTATCCTGCCCGCCCATGCTCGGGTCGATAAAGGCCGTGTACTTCAAGCCGCGAAGGGCAGGCAACTCGAAGCGGTCAGGCACCACACACGCCTGGAGCGCCTCGAAGGACAGGAATGATTCGATATCGGCCCGCCATTGGCTGAGCCATTCGGCGCTCGCCTGCTGAGGGTCATCCACCAGCGCCTCCTTGATGATCTCCGCGTCAAGCGTCGGGTTCATGGTCATGCTCGGCGCAAGCCACACAAACGCCCGGCCCTCATGCCCGAAGTTCTTTTTGTAGCTTTGCCATAAAATTCCCCTCCGCGCATAGGCCGTCGAAATACTCAAAAGCAGGCTCTCGGGAATTGTCGCCAACGCCGGCCTGATAGCCCCCAGGACTTCCTCATCCGGGTTCGCACTGTCCTCTGCTCGCCAGAAAGAAACTTCTTCCAAAATCGCCCCGATCAACGTATAGCCCCGGACACTCCTGAAGCTCGCCGTCTTAACCGATATCGTAATGCCGTTCTTCAGGTCAATGCTCTCGACGGTCTCCTTGTCGATCATCTTTCGCAAAATGGGCGAACCGCGCAATAACCCGCCGATATAGCGACGAATTATTTTCGCCTGGTCCTTATCGCAGGCCAGGATGAAGAAGTAACCTCGTTCACCGGGACTCAGGAAGGGAGTCCAGTCCTTAAAACAGCTTAGATAAACAGCGATGACCGAGCTGATATAGCTCTTGCCCGATCTACGGCCAGCTATCGCCGAACACTCCCGGATCTTCTCTTTGGGGGGCATGGCAAGGTCAGTACAGTCCCGGAGCAACTTCAAGTCATCGGAGTCCTGAATCTCCAGCCCAAAGAGCGCTTTCAAAAACACCATCCAGGGACGCCATGTCGAAAGGTCCTTGAACGCGCCGCCCAAAAGGTTCTTGTCCTCTATGGCCTGGATGATATTGAGATCGTTCATTCCTTGCCGTCCTTATCGCTCACATTTGCCCCAGGTTGAACGATCTCCGAGCCGCCCTTGTCCGAGGACGCGGGTTTTGCCTTGCCGTACTTCGTCTCAACATACCGGCCAAGGTCAAGTGTCTCATCCGCCCGCTTCCTATCTATGCCTAGAGTCTGAAGGTCACGACGCAGGGCCTCGGCATAAGTGACGTATGATCGGGCAAGGACCGGGCTTAATTCATGGCCTCGAAATACGCCTTCCTCTCTGACCTGTTCCTCTATGCAGCGAAGGACTGAGAGTTTCCCGATGAGGGAATTGATGATGATTCTCTGTGCAGTCGTGAGGTCCGCCTCTGTCGGCCCCAGGTCCCGGATGAGGCCGTCCCGGACCTCAGTTAAATAAGCCCTGAGATACGTCCGGCGCTTTGGCAATTCGCCTGCCCTAATCATGAGCGAATAGGCACCATGTCGGGGCGGCCGGCCTATCCTCACTTTCGGCTTTTGCAGATTGTCTTTAATCATCGTTATTTTCACTTTAAGCCATATTTCAAATAGGTTTCAAAATGGCAGCGGACCCGGCAACGACCACTTCCACCGCTTCCCGATGTTTCCCGATTTCCTCTATTGACAAGACAATATGACTTGCCGAGAGCATGACAGGCAATCAGAAGGCCGGGCAGCTCTCTCAGGCTTTCTATAAGCACAGAACGGGCAAAAGGGTGCCTGTCTCCGGCGATGTTTTTCGGCGATGGGCTGGATTGCCCTAGGCTCTCTAGGCTGTACTCATTGGTATTCTTTGGACTTTTTCCAATGAATACACACAACCCCCATATTTCCCAAAGAATACTAAAGAATACATAAAAAGAGTCTAAGGGTTTCATGGCTTTCCCTTGGGCAGATACCAGAACCAGCGGCCTTGATACTTGGGCTCCTTATCGGCTATAAGGCCGAGCTTGACCCGTGCCCTTTTGATCGTCCATTCGGCGAGACCTTCCTCCCTTGCCTCGGCGATAACGTCGTCGCTGAAGATAACGCCTCCCTCTTTGACTACTTTGAGCTTGGGCTTGATGAATTCGACGGCTCGGGTGACCTCGATATTTTCGAGCGGGGGGCAGATCAGGACGTTGGGATCCACGTCGATCAGGTTTGAATATTCGATTTTGGCCGTTTCGATGTCGTCTCCGTTTGGGGCTTTGAACGTGATGGGCTGAATGATAAAGGATAGGCTTTTAGTGCCGCCCGTGATATTGCTTTTTTGTGGGACAAGCAGGCGGACATTCCGGGGATCCTCGGGCCGTCTTATGACGGACCAAGACATTTTAACGCCGGCCATGAATTGAGCGCTGCCCGAGGTTCGGTTGATTGCCTTCGGGTCTTGGGCCTTGGCGAAGTGCATCACGGCAACTACTGCAACCCCGACCCGATAGGCAAGGGTGCTGAGTAGGTCCATCGCTCGCCGTACCTGGTTTTGCTGATTCGTATTAATTCGCTCCGGGAGAAAAGAGGCTATGGGGTCAATGACGATGAGTTTGAGTTCTGGGCAGGTCCGAGCGTCATTTTCAAGTTTCGGAAGGTGCTGCGTAATGTCGAAAATATCGAACTCGCCCTCTTTGTTATAAACGCCTTCGATGAGGTCCACCTTGCTAAGATCGGCGCCGGCCGCGATAAGCCGAGGGACCAGAATCATCTCCGGGACACCTTCGCTGCTGACATAGAACACCCGGCCTTGGACAACTTCGCCGGGTTTGTCATAGAGGGGGAACGCAACGCCTTTCGAGACGCGGGCGGTTGCGTCCAGGGTGACTAAGGTTTTCCCCTCCCCGGCGTCGCCCGTGATTGCCGTTGCCATATAAGACGGGATCACGCCGCGCCATAGATAGGGAATTTTTCTGATTCCGACGTTCTTCGTATTTCGCCGGGCGATGATGACCTCGTCGTCAGCCTTTTTTGCGGCCGGCTTATAAAACCTTATTGCTTCAGGGCCGGGTTTTGTATCTCTTGGAAGCGGAGTCGAGCCCGGATTATTCTTTTGATGAACGAGTTCGGCTGCATCGTCGAGTTCTTGGCGCTCTATTTCATTTTCGGATTCATGTTTTATCATCGCCGTTCCCTGTATAAGAAGCGCAAGGGCCGGCGGCCAGGGAACCAACCAACCGGACACCTTGCGCCTTGATTTTCTTCGTCACCGCTTCCCGCTGCGTCCGCGCTTGGGCTTCGCGGGTTCCAGGTGTTTCAACTCTGGGATTGGCGCTGTGCCTTCGAGGAGCGCGTCGAGTTTCAGTTTATCGACCCGGCAACCAATTCCCTTGATCTTGGTGCCCGGCACGCGGCCACATCTCAAGGACCGATACAGAGATTTTTCCGATAGATGGTAAAGCTGACATGTTTCCCGAATTGTCAACCACCGGCGCTTTTCCAGGTTTTCCAGATTTTTTAATGCCATTTTATACCTCACGCGGAAAAATATGCGCTTCTTCTCTTCCCTTGTCAAGGCTAAGTAATTGATTCTAAAAGAATTAATGAGACATTAAGGGTAGTGCTTAATGTCTCTTTTTGGGGGCTTTTCGGGGGCCGGATATCAGCGGCCGAGTGCTTTGATGCTGGCCGCGATGCGCTCGCGGGCTTTCGTGATTGTCTTTAGCGGGACTTTCTCGCCGGTGTAATGCTCCCAAGCGCTTGCAATTCTACGATCATTCAGCTTGCCGTATCGCTTCTCCTTGTGGAGATCGTAAAAGCACAGGTCCCGCTCGAAGGTCCGCTTCTCGCGCCCGGTGAGGGCAAAGCCGAAGGTCTTTTTCTGTTCATACTTGAGCGCAAGCCAAATGTATTTTAGTTCCTGAAGCGCAGTCCAGGGAAAAATCTTCACGAAGATTTCGCCGCCGGGATAGGGTTTGTTTTTGCGGTCAAACATAGTGCTTTGGAGATCATTGAGCACAGGATTCACACAGCGCAAGAAATCGCCGCTTTTGAGTTTGCCGGTTCCGATCCCCATAGCGTAGCCATAGGCTTTTAGCTGCGGACCTTGCCTCTTATTCTTCTTGGCTGTCTCTATTACCCTATCATCCCTGTTGACGTAGATCCAGGGCAGAGATGAAGCGTGATCGGCGAGTGCTTCTAAATCCCCGTTCCATTGTTCCGCGATTCCCCATTGTCGGCAGAATTCGAGCCAGCGGTCATCCGTGCTAGCGAACCTTATAACCTGATTCAAGTGCCTCTTGAATTTAGGATTCCTTTTTAAAAGCTCGCCTCGTATCTCGCCCGACCTATATTTTCTTTTCCCTTCCTCGATCCGCTCTTTAATGTTTTTGAGAATGTCGTGCGTTAACATATCTGCCTCCCTTCGCAGTCCTAAAAGAAAGGCCGGGGCAAGCGGCTAGGGAGGACCGCCTTTCGCTGATCAAGCTAGCCCCGGATTTAATTTGACGCTCGCATGCCGGCGTTGTCAATGACGGGATTTTTGCCATAAATTGGAAATTGAGCGGAAAACAGGCGAAATTGATAGAGTGTTGATAGGCAGGGGTCGAGGTCGTTATTACTCGATACGACGTGGTTTTCTTAGCAAAGTGGTTGGTGGAGCTGACCAGGATCGAACTGGCGACCTCTTGAATGCCATTCAAGCGCTCTCCCAGCTGAGCTACAGCCCCACAGAGGTGGGGTTATATTACAAGAAGGCGCGATTTCCGTCAAGGAGACGGGAGAGATGGCCGCGTCGCCTCCTCCACCAAGGGGAAGCAGTGAGGACGCCGCCAAGGCCAGGCCCCTCGGGACGCATTAAAACTATCTAACGGCCTCGAGCGAAGCGACTTTCTGCTGAGCCTCGTAGCCAAAATATGTCTGGGCGTAGTCGACCTGGAGCTTCCTGTAAAGGGCCAGGGCCTCAGCCTTCTGGCCTTTCTTCTCGAGCGCCTCGGCCTGGTGATAGATCACGCCGTCGAGAGGATAATCCTTGGGGTTCTCCGCTACGATCCCTTTATAGATCTCGATCGCCTTGTCATAGTTCTTGCGCCAGAAGTAAATCCGGGCCAGCAGGTCCTGGGCCTGAAAATAAGCGTTGTCCTTGGGGCTTTCCTTGACCTTGGTCACGGAAGCCTCGGCCTTATCGAGGTCGCCCTGCTCGACCCAGTAAGTGCCGACGAGCACGTCGGCCAGACGGCCGGCGTTGCCCTTGTAGCCCTCTAGCTTTGACAGATTGCCCGGATTCTTGGGCAGGTCGGCGCGGAGCTGGAGGATTTCGGCGATGGCCCGACTTTCCTTCTGCCGGCTCTGGCCCCGCAGAACTTGAAGGCCAAGATAAACCAGGACCAGGGCGACGAGAACGATACCCAGCACGGCCAACTGACGGCCAAACGTCCGGCCAAAATTCACCAGCTTGTGGATTCCGAAAGCAAAATCGTCCTGTTTCAGACGGTGTCGTTCTTGCTGTTTCATTCTTCTCTCCTGGCTTTTGGATATCCCTCAAAGCCCAAGGAATGTCAGCCCCCTTATTTACCACATAAACAGAAAAAATCCAAGACCGCCAGCGGACCGGATCGATGCCCGACCCGTGGAACACCACGGCCGAGGCGATGGGGCTCAGGATTTCCGCCCGCGATCCGCCTGAAACTCGATACCGGAGAGCCGGGGATTTGACATCGTCTGGCGCATGGCTTATAATTTCCGCCATGTTAGGCCTTGAACACATCGCGCTTCTCACAGTGAACCGCGCGTCGTTCTCCGCCTCTGCTCCCCTTTTCTGGTGGGCGGCTCCCCCCGCCCGATAAGCCTACCCGTCTACCTGTATTTTCCCAAGGGTAACCCCTGAGGGATCGCCGTGCGCGTTCGGGCGCCTTCGATGACGGCCTCCTCCCGGCGACCCCGCGAATTCAGCGACTTTAAAACCAGAAAAGGAGAATTCCCATGGATGCTTATGCACGATTCAGTTCGAGGGACCAGGACCTTCTGCCGGAGAATATCTATAACATCAAGGCGGACCTGCCCGTGCTGCCCCGGCCGCCTCTCCATCCCGGGACGAAACAGCCGCTCCGGCCCGAAGACCTGGAGCCTGTCTTCCCCAAGAGCTTCATCGCCCAGAACGGTTTCTCAAACGCCCTCGTTCCCATCCCGGCCGAGGTCCGAAACGTCTATCGCCTCTATCGGCCCACACCGCTCATTTATGCCGCGGGCCTGAAGAAGGCGCTGGATACACCTGCCCACATTTTCTACAAGTACGAAGGCGTGGGCCCGGCCGGGAGTCATAAAAGCAACACGGCCCTGATGCAGGCCTATCTCGCGGCCAAGGACGGCGTCACGACGCTGTGCACGGAAACGGGCGCGGGTCAATGGGGCAGCGCCCTGGCCCATGCCGGAGCGCTGTTCGGCGTGGGCGTCCGCGTCTTCATGGTCAGGGTCAGCTACCGCCAGAAGCCCGGCCGACGCATCCTGATGGAGCTGTGCGGGGCCAAGGTCGAGGAGAGCCCGAGCCCTTCGACCGAATCCGGACGCCGCTACCTGGCCGCCGACCCGGAGCATCCCGGCAGTCTCGGCATCGCCATCTCCGAGGCGATGGAAACTGCCGTCACCGGCAAGGGAACCAAGTATTCGCTCGGGTCGGTCCTGGACGCGGTGCTCATGCACCAGACGGTCATCGGCCTGGAGGCCGACAAGCAGATGCGGGCCGCCGGCGCCCGGCCGGACACGGTCATCGGCTGTGTGGGCGGCGGTTCCAATTTCGGAGGAGTCGCCTTCCCCTTCGTCCGCCAGAATCTCAAGGACAAGGCCGCGATCCGCTTCATCGCCTGCGAGCCGGATTCCTGTCCCAGCCTGACCGCGGGCGAACTGCGCTATGACCACGGCGACTCGGCCGGCTTGACTCCCCTGCTCTTCATGCACACCCTGGGCAAGGACTTCATTCCCGCGCCCATTCATGCCGGAGGCCTGCGCTACCACGGCATGGCCCCGCTCGTCAGCCACCTGGTCAAGATGGGCATGGTCGAACCGCGAGCCTTCAGTCAGGAGAGAGTCTTCGACGCCGGCCGGGTCTTCTTCCAGACCGAGGGCATCCTCCCCGCGCCCGAGTCCGCCCACGCCATCGCGGCGGTGATTGACGAGGCCCTCGAAGCCCGGAGACAGAAAAAAGAGCGGACGATCCTGTTTAACCTGTCAGGGCACGGCTTCCTGGATATCAACGCCTATGCCTTGAACGGAAGCGGAAAGGGGAAAAAAGCCTAAGGATCAGGTGACGGGAAAGAGCTTCTTGACCAGCCCGGCCAGACGCTCGCCGTAGCGCTCGCACGATTTGAGCGAGCGCTGGTCGGGCCGGCCTACGGCCGCCGGTCCGTAGTGGTCCCCGTGCTCGCTCCCCTGGACGATCATGCCGTGGATCATGAGCGCCTTGAGGATGTCGAGCACGGTGGTCTCGTTGCCCCCGGCGATGTTCCCGGACGAGGTGAAGGCCCCGCCCACCCGGCCGCGGAGCTTGCCGTGGAACTTGACGCTCTCGTCCAGGAGCTTCTTGACTTCCCAAGACATGGTCCCGTAATAGGTCGGCGAGCCGATGACGACGGCTTCGTATCCGAGCAGATCGGATGCGGCCACCGTTTCAACCTTGCGCAGGTCGGTTTCGAGACCGTGCTTCTCCAGGGCCTCGGCGATCTTTTCGGCCATCCTTTTGGTGTTGCCGGTCCGGGAGTAATAGATCACGAGCGCTTTAGCCATGGGTCGTCCTCCTTGAATTCACGCCCGGCTTGGCCAGCATTCGCCGTCGAGGAAGGCTAGGGGCGGGAATTCGTATCGGTTCATTCTTTTTATCATAGAACGCCGGTACGGAAAAGAAAATCCCCGGCCCCTTTCGTCTTGACAAGGCTCATCCGTTTCGAAGAAGATGGGCCGGGAGGACAGGATGACCCAAACCCACGGATTGCTCTATTTTATAGTTCCCGCCCCGATTCTCTACATTTCCTCGGTCGTGGTGGCCGGCACGATCCTGTGGCGGATCCTCAAGGGGGAAAAATCGAGGAAGCCCTCTCTCCTCGCCGCCTGGCTGGGGGCTACTCTGGCGGCCCTTGTTCCCCAGGTCCTGGCGGCATTCGTGTTCATGCTTCAGCCCGAGGATTACGGGTTCTACTATCCGAGCCTGGCGATCATTCCGGGCGCGGCGCTCGTCGTGATCTGCCTCAGACGCATCTTCGACACCCGAACGCGCAAGGCGGTCCTCATCTACGGCGTCTGTCTTTCCCTCCAGGCCCTGGCCGCCGTTCCCCTATTCATCGCCTACGGCCGCCGCTTCTTCATGCCGTCCTTCTATATCTACTGCTTGATGCTGATCGTCTCCCTGCCGATCTTCATGGCCTTCCGCAACTTTAAGATCCCCGATTAGGACCGCGGGGAGCGCCTTCCCCGACCGGGCTATTTCATCAAGCTGCCGCTGTCGGCCACGGTCCAGGCGCCCTCGACATAGACATACAGGACGGTGCGCAGGACTTCCTGCTTCTTTTCGTTCTTGTATTTCAGGTCCACGAGCTTCCAGTCGCTAAGGCCTTTGAAGAACATCTCGAGAACGGCAGCGTTTGGGCCGGCAAAGCGAGATCCCTTGAACCGGCGGAGGATGGACGCGTCGTGGCCGTAGTTCTTGATCGACACGGGCAGGAGCCCCCTCATCGCTGAGTCGTTCTTGATAAAGGTCTCGACGCTGTCGGCCGGCTGGTAGTTCGCGTCGACGGTCATCCAGGGGTAGCTCCCTGCGCCGCCCGTTCCCTTAGAGCTCTTGCAGGCAGTGGAGCCGGCTGACACGGCGATGCTGAAAACAAGAAACAGAACACCGAGGCGAATGGTCTTGGTCATGAAGCTTTCTCCTTTCCTGTCCCGGCCAAGCGGAAATGATCGCGGCCCGGCGCCGGCATTGAGATTGTAGCCGGTTCATACCGGGGACACAATATCATTCACTTTTCTTTACAGAGTTGCGGGTCATCCTCGTACATCGAGTTGACCAGCGAGCGCCGCACCCAGAATTTCCCACCCGGCGTCAGCTCGATCTCGGGCACGATCTCGATCGCGAGTTCAACGCGCTCGCCCAGCATCGGGCGGATCAGTCCCCTGAGCCGTTCGAGCTCTTCGTCTGACGGCAGGGCGGCGGCTTCGGCCTGCATGACGACGCGATCCACTCTCTCCTGGACCAGCTGGAACTGCAGGATCCAGGGCGCCTCGTCGATCAGCAGGAGGCAGATGGCCCAGGGATAGAACTCCCGGCCGCCGGGCAGACGAAAATAGTCCTGCTTCTTGGCCTCGATGAACTTGAACGTGCGAAAGGGCTCTCCGCAAGGGCACTGGGTGGGCCCGACCGTGACAAGATCATCGAGCCGGTAGCGGATGAAGGGCATGGCCCGCAAGTGAAGGCTCGTCACAACGAGTTCGCCCTGTTCGCCCTCCGCCGCCGGCCGGCCATCCTTAAGGACCTCGATGATCACATTGTCGTCGCAAACATGATAGAGCCCGCTTTCACGGCATTCCCAGGCCAGGAGACCGACTTCCTGACATTCATAGGTGTCATAGATTCTGGTTTGGAATGCTTCCTGAATTTGCTTGCGCATCAGGGGAGTCAGCATATCCGCGCCGCCCACGACGATCCGGAGGGGGAGGGTTGTTCCGAGATCGGCCGTGATGATTCGGGCGAGCCGAGCCAGGGTGCTGTTGTAGCCGGCCAAAACATGAGGTCGCAGCGCGAGGAGGTCGGCAGCGTTCTTTTGAGGAGTGTCCGTTGTGTTGAGGATCGACTGGCGGAAAAGCCCCAAGGCCTGGACCAGTCGCCAGGACAACGGGCGATAATCGAGGTTGCCGCTCCGTGTGCGAACGACATGATCCAGGCTCCGAAGGCCGTAAGAACGGATCGCTCTCATCCGGAGAAGATGGAAAAGAAAATCCTCGGCCGCGGAGCGTTTGAGGATCAGCGGGACACCCGTCGAGCCGGTCGTCTTGAAGGTCTTCAACCGGGAGCCGTCCGCATCCTCGTCGAGGTAGAAGGCGAGCACTTCCCTCTTGAGGTCCTTCTTCGAGGTCAGCGGAATCCGGGTGATATCGGCGACGCCGCGGATATCGCCGGGCTTTAATCCGGCCTGGGTCAAAAGCTGGCGATAGTAGGGGACGTGAAGAAAGGCATGCTCGATGATCTGCCGCAGTTTTTTATTTTGATAGCGGAGAATATCGCCTTGGGAAAGGCTTACGCGCCGCATGATGCGCGAAAAATCCATGGCGCGGTTGAGATATTCCAACACGCTTGACACCATCCCTGGACGTGCCGAGGCCTTGATTATAGGCAAAACCGTTGCGGGCGGCAATGATTTTGAAACAGGCCCGGCAGGTATCAAGTGCAGGCCGGAAGGACGATAAACGACTTGGGCGGCCGAGGTTAATTCCTTAGATTGGCAAAGCCGGGAAGAACGCGGTGGTGGGCCTGGCCAGACTCGAACTGGCGACCTCCAGCTAAAACGAGATTAGTGACTGTTCCTGTCCCAGAGCCGGAGCCGGATTTGATGACCGACCTCGAATGAGTGGCGCTCGCGGGCTAAGATCAGGCTCCATACCCAGAGGGCGATTCGTGCCTCATTTGGGGATATTTAAGAATTTTCTTTCGTCCTGTTATTTCAAGTTGTAGGAGAAGATAGCGCCTAAGTCTGAAGCACCTCCAAAAATCGTCATTCCATACAATGTAGAGCCTTTTATTATTAGTGAACCCAATGGATAGGCTCCATCCGATGGATAGCCGGCAAACCAGTGAAGCAGCGCGAATCCCGTGCCGTTCGTATTGGTTTTGAATATCGTGCCATAACCGCTGGTGCCGCCCTGATACGTCATTCCGTACAACGTGGAGCCTTTGAGTATCAGTGAAGCCCATGGAAACGCTCCATCTATTGTGCCGCCGGCAAACGAATGAAGCAGCGCGAACCCGGTGCCTTTCGTATTGATCTTGAATATCGTGCCATCATCACTGGTGCCGCCATAAGCAGTCATTCCGTACAACGTGGAGCCTTTTAATATCACAGAGACATCTGGATAGGCTCCATCCGATGGATAGCCGGCAAATGAGTGAAGCAGCGCGAACCCCGAGCCGTTCGTATTAATCTTGAATATCGTGCCTGCATCACTAGTGCCGCCGTTATGAGTCAATCCGTACAGCGTGGAGCCTTTTAATATCAGCGACCCATTTGGCGCCAGCCCATCCGATGGATAGCCGGCAAATGAGTGAAGCAGCGCGAACCCCGTGCCGTTCGTATTAATCTTGAATATCGTGCCTGCATCACTAGTGCCGCCGTTATGAGTCAATCCATACAACGTGGAGCCTTTGACTATCAGCGACCCACGTGGATATCCCCCATCCGATGGGCCGCCGGCAAACGAGTGAAGCAGCTCGAATTCCGTCCCGTTCGTATTGATTTTAAATATCGTGCCTTCGCCGTAAGCGCCGCCCTCATTCGTCATTCCATATAGCGTGGAGCCTTTGAGTATCAGTGAACCCCATGGATACGCTCCATCCGTTGTGCCGCCGGCAAAGAAGTGAAGGACAGCGAATCCCGTGCCGTTCGTATTAATCTTGAATATCGTGCCGTTGTTGCTGGCGCCGCCGAATTCGGTCATTCCATACAACTTGGAGCCTTTTAAGGTCAGTGAGCCTATTGGATCTTCTCCATCCGTTGTGTCGCCGGCAAACGAGTGAAGCAAGTTGAATTGTGCTTGAAGAGATGTAGCCAGGAAAAACATGAAAAGAAATACCCAACCAAATCGCTTTTTCGACATTTTTTGTCCCTCCCTTATGCCCGAACCAGAGGATTTGCTGACCTATTGAAAATAATAATATAGCGGACCGCAAAATAATGTCAAGGCCGGTGGGATTGCAGATTTCAGAATTTGCAGACGTTTCCCGAACTCAAAATCAGCATGCGAATTCGCAACTTGTTTGTGAACCCGCGAACTCCATCTGCGGACTTCAGCCCCTAAAGTGAATCCGTCACAATATGATCTTCTTATGGAATCCTATTGCGGAGGCCTTTATTTCAGGCTGTAGGCGAAGATAGCGCCTAAGTCTGAAGCACCTCCATGGATCGTCATTCCGTACAATGTGGAGCCCTTGAGAATCAGTGACTCATATGGATATTCCCCATCCGATGGGCCGCCGGTAAAGGAGTGAAGCAGCGCGTATCCCGTGCTGTTCGTATTGATCTTGAATATCGTGCCTAAGTCGCTGCTGCCGCCCCCAAAAGTTATTCCGTAAAACACGGAGCCCTTGAGAATCAGTGACCCCCTTGGCCCTTCCCCATCCAATGGGCCGCCAGCAAACGAATAAAGCAGCACGAACCCGCTGGCGTTCGTTTTTATCTTGAATAGCGTACCACCGCCGTAGGCGCCGCTTGAGTAAGTCATTCCGTACAACGCGGAGCCTTTTAATATCAGTGATCCATATGGGATTGCTCCATCCGTAACGCCGCCGGCAAACGAATGAAGCAACACGAACCCGCTGCCGTTCGTATTGATCTTGAATATCGTGCCCCAGTTGCTGGTGCCGCCCCCAGAAGTCATTCCGTACAACACAGAGCCCTTGAGAATCAGTGACTCAAAATATGGATATTTCCCATCTGATGCGCCGCCGGCAAACGAATGAAGCACCGCGAACCCGCTGCCGTTCGTATTGATCTTGAATATCGTACCGTTACCAAGAGTGCCGCCGAATTCGGTCATTCCATACAGCGCGGAGCCTTTTAATATCAGTGAGCCTTCTGGACTTGCTCCATCCGACGCGCCGCCGGCAAACGAATGAAGCAACACGAACCCGCTGCCGTTCGTATTGACCTTGAATATCGTACCACCGCCGTAGGCGCCGCCTGAGTAAGTCATTCCGTACAATGTGGAGCCCTTGAGAATAAGTGACCCATATGGCTCGCTCCCATCCGATGCGCCCCCGGCAAACGAATGAAGCAGCACGAACCCGGTGCCGTTCGTATTGACCTTGAATATCGTACCACCGCCGTAGGTGCCGCCATGATATGTCATTCCGTACATTGTGGAGCCCTTAAGAATCAGTGACCCGAACGGATATTGCCCATCCGCTGTGGCGCCGGCAAACGAGTGAAGCAAGTTGATTTGTGCCTGAAGAGATGCAGCCAGGAAAAACAGGAAAAGAAATACCCAGCCAAATTGCTTTTTCAACATTTTTTGTCCCTCCCTTATGCCCGAATTATGGGCTTTGCCATTAGTAATACAGCCGACCGCAAAACAATGTCAAGGCCGGGGGAAGGCCCGGGACGTGCCAGGTTCAGACTCCTCCCTCAGTTGAGCGGGCCGGGTTACCCTTGAAAAGTTGGCTTCATTTAAGAGGACCTTAGGCCTCCTGACCTTTTCTCATGGAAGGCGCCACGATAAGAGAATTGAATTTCCTACCATTCCGATAGACCGCTCAAAAAACGCTTTCCGCTTTCTTTCGGCTTTCATGCTGAAAACGACCTAAAACGGCTTAATGCCATTTTGGAGGGGAAAGTCTCCAAGCTATTGATATCAGAAGGAATTAAAGGGAAAAGCGGATTGGGCCTGGCCAGACTCGAACTGGCGACCTCCGGATTAGGAATGCACTGCATCAATTCCCTGAAAATACGCTAACTATTTATTTATCATTGAGTTATTCTATTGGACCGTAAGCCTATTTTGGTTCAGGTGTCAACTTTTTGTCGTGTTGGATCCGGGATTTCTTGCGTTTTTCATTGGAAGCCAAACAGCCAAGAAACTCACATTATGCCTGGACCATTATTTAGGGATGAAGTCCTGCTTGGGGCAAACGGTGGTGTCTGTTCAGACAATGGCCGGCTTTTGTTCTTTGAGGAGAGGGTTCATGGCATTGGCCAGAACAACAAGAATGACACAGCCGATGACGTTAAACCATAAGTAGGGAATTTTCGTGAAAAAATAGCAGGTCAGCACAGCTAGTTCGGCAATGATCGCGGCGATAAATGTTGCGTTTCCGCCGATCTTCTTAAAATAAAACGCGATGAGAAATATCCCGAGAATCGTCCCGTAGAATAGGGACCCCATGATGTTCACGGCTTCGATCAATGAGCCGAGGTGGTTCGCGAATTGGGCGAAACCGATGGCGTACAGCCCCCAAAAAATCGTGGCGGCTTTTGACACATGAACATAGTGCCGGTCCGGCGCGTTTCGCCGGACAAGGCGCTTGTAAATATCGATGACGGTGACGGAGGCCAGGGCATTGAGCTCGGCGGAGGACGCCGACATCGACGCCGAGAGAATCGCGGCCAGGATCAATCCGACCAGCCCGACTGGCAGATAGCGGGTCACGAAACTCAGGAAGATATAATTCGTGTCGTTCGTCTCAGCCAGGGGATTGTTCTTCTTGATCAGGCCGATGGCCTCCTGCCGGATACCGGCTTCCGATGCCTTGGTGAGCCGGAGCTTTTCCATGGTGTCGGCCACGTCCTGGTCATTGCGGTTTTCGATGGCCCCCAGCATCTGCCTCAGTTGGCCCTGCTTCTCCCCGTTCAGCCGCTGGTAGTCCGTCTCGAGTTTGGTGTACGCTCCCGCATAGGCGCCGTTCTTGACGTGGGACGTTTCGATCGGGTTGAAGAACAGCGGCGGCGTCACGAACTGATAAAAGACGAAGATCATGGCGCCGATGAAAAGGATGATGAACTGCATGGGGACCTTGAACACGCCGTTGGCCAGGAGTCCCAGCCGGCTTTGGGCGACGGACCGCCCTGAAATGTAGCGCTGGACCTGCGACTGGTCCGTCCCGAAGTAGGACAGGGCCAGGAAGCCCCCTCCGATGAGGCCCGACCAAAAATTGTAACGGTCGGTCCAGTTGAACGCGAAATTGACGACATTGAGCTTGCCCAGTTTTCCGGCTAGATGGACGGCGCTCGAAAAGGAAATGTCGGGCGGCAGCCGGCGGAAGATCATGACAAACGCGGCGCCCATTCCCACGGTCACGATGGCCATCTGCAGGAGATGCGTTTTGCTGACGGCCTCCGTGCCGCCAGAGGCCGTGTAGAGGATAACTAGGCCGCCGATTATGAAAATCGTCAGGCGGAAATCCCAGCCGAGGATGACGGAGATGATCAGGGCCGGGGCCAAAATCGTGAACCCGGCGGCCAGCCCTCGTTGGATGAGGAAGAGGAGGCTCCCCAGGGCCCGGTTCTTCAGGTCGAACCGCTGTTCCAGAAGCTCGTAAGCCGTGTAGACCTTGAGTTTATGGAACAAGGGAACGGCCGTGATCGAGAGGATGACCATGGCGATGGGCAAGCCGAAGTAGAACTGGACAAACCGCATGCCGTCGACGTAGGCCTGGCCGGGCATGGAGAGGAAGGTGATGCCGCTGGCCTGAGTGGCCATGATTGAGATCGCGACGCCGTACCAGGGGGTCGATTTATTGGCCAGGAAATAGCCGTGCATGTCCTTTTTGCCCCGGGTCTTCCAAACGCCGTAGACGGCCACGAACAGGAGGAACGAACTCAGGACGACCCAGTCCAGGGGATGCATGGGCTATGATTTCAGGATTTCTTCATAAAAGGATTCATACAGCGGAATGATCTGGTCGGCGTCGAAGAATTCCTCGGCGCGTTTCCGGGCCTGCGCCCTAAAAAGGGCGTGCCGGGCCGGGTCGCCGAGCAGGGCCACGGCGCTGGCCGCCATGTCCGCGACGTCGCCGACGGGAAACAGATACCCCGTCTCCCCGTGCGTGATGACCTCGGGCAGGCCGCCGATCGCGGTGGCGATCACCGGGACGCCGCAGTTCATGGCCTCGAGGGCAGTCAGTCCGAAGCTCTCCTGCTCGCTCGGCAGGAGAAACAGGTCGGCGCAGAGAAAGAGCGGCTCGAGCTGGTCCTGTTCTCCCATGAACTGGACGTCGGCGTTGAGCTTCAGTTCACGGACGAGCTGCTGGATGAACAGCCGCTCCGGCCCGTCGCCGATCAGAATGAGCTTGGCCGGGAGGCGTTCGCGGACCTGGGCGAAAATGCGCACGACATCGGCGATCCGTTTCACCGGGCGGAAATTGGAGGCGTGCATCAGGATCTTCTCGCCCCGCGGCGCCAGCGCCTCCCTCGAGCACAGGTCGTGATTCTGCGTGGGCCGAGCGATTTCGACAAAGTTGGGGATGACCCGGATCTCGCGCCGGATGTCGAATTCCTCGACGGTGCGTTGCATGAGGTAGCGGGAGACGGCCGTCACGCCGTCGGACTGCTCGATGGCGAACTTGACGACCCGTTGGAAGGACGGGTCGGCGCCGACCAGGGTGATATCCGTGCCGTGAAGGGTCGTGATCGTTTTCAGACGCTCGGAATTGAGGATCTGCTTGGCCAGGTAGGCGCTCGCGGCGTGGGGCACAGCGTAATGGGCATGGATGATGTCCAGGCCGCGGGTCTCCGCGAGCTCGACGAGTTTGGTGACCAGGCTCAACTCGTACGGCGGGTACTTAAACAGCGGATACGTGGAAACCTCGATCTCGTGGATGAAAATGTTCTGGTAAAACGTGCGCAGGCGAAACGGGGGGGCATAACTGATGATATGGAGCTCGTGACCCTTTTTCGCGAGACCGATGGCCAATTCCGAGGCCACGACCCCACTGCCGCCGTGGGTCGGATAGCAGACGATGCCGATTTTCATGCCGGACCTCATGGGATTGTCCACAGGTATTCGGGCCCGAAAAATCCGACGGGGTCCTCCACCCGGATGGCCTCCCGAACCAGGAAGGGCTCGCCGAACTTCGCGCCGATATGGGCGCCGTAGTGCCTGGCCCGGGTCTCGACGGTGTCGAGAAATTCGGGCCGGCCGATGAGCGTTTCCTCTCCCCCGGATTCGCCCCGGCCCGGGCGGTGGAATTGGGATTCATAGGCCCTGACCGCCTTCATTTTTTGTTCGTGCGCGTTGGAGATGTCCACGATAAAGGAGGGCGTGAACTCGAACCGGGTCTGGTAATAAATGACCTTGCGGGGCCGGAAGGGAGGCTCGCCCGTCTCGAGCTTCTTCAGCCCGGCCAGGTAGGCCGCCTGGCGCACGAGATGGGATGTTTGCTCATGGTCCGGGTGACGGTCGACCCAGTAAGGCGCAAAAACGATTTTCGGCCTGAGGGCGCGCAGGACACCGATGATCTTGAGCTTGTTCTCCCAGGTCCCCTCGACCCGCCCGTCGGGGATGTCCAGCATCTCGTGGGCCGTCAAACCCAGGACCTTCGAGGCGTTCGTGAATTCCCGGGCCCGAATCGCGGCGCTGCCCCGAGTCGCCATCTCCCCCTGGGTCAGCACGACGACCCCTGTTTTATAGCCCAACCCCGCCAGTTTGACCAACGTGCCGCCGCAGCCGAGCTCGACGTCGTCGGCGTGAGCCCCAAACGCTAAGGCATCCAAGTCCATGGCAGTCTCCTTGTCGTGCAATATCCCTCACAGGACCAGATACTGATGATCGACGACATCGATCGCGATGGCCTGGTCGAGCTGATCGATGAAAGCGGCGCCGTACTTTATCAAATACGGCACGATATTGAAAACCCTTTCCTGGAGGTGCCGGTTCGGGAAGAGGTTGTCGACGGCCTTGTGGAGCTGCTGGACCGCGATGTCGTTCCGCTTCGTGGCCGCCTGCCCCACTTTTTTTTCCAGAAAGTTCAACTGCAGGTTCATCTTCCCCTTGGCCAGGTCGACGGATTCTGCGAGCCCGGGATCGAAGGTCAGGATTTCCGACTTCAGGGCGGCGTAGTCCCTCTCGAGTTGATCGCGGACACGGGATAGGGCCCGGCCTACGGAGTCGGGGATGTCTTCCTTGGTGATGTTCCCGATCGCCCCGCCCGCGTTGCGCCAGAGGTCCGGGACGCTCAGATGATATTTCTTCAGGATGTGGTCGACCTTCCTTTCGACGATGGTCAGGCTCTTGCGCGGATAGATCACGGGCATCGGCAGTCCGAACGCTTCGTAGACGCCTTTCAGCTGGGCAAAATACGCGATTTCGGAAGGACCGCCGACATAGGCGACAGTGGGCAAAACGGCATCCTGATAGAGCGGGCGCAGAAGAACATTTGGACTGAACAGGAAGGGCTTTTCTTTGGCCAGCCTGAGAAGGTCCTCTTTCGTGGCCAAGGACGGAAGGCCTTTGATGTCGAAGGCACCATCTTTCCATTGGATGGCGTGGCGTTCCCGCTCCACGTAGAACTGGTTGAGGATTCCCGCGTGGAGGGGAATCTGCGCCTCGTATCCGGTCTGGCGCAGCCGCTCCGACGCGGCCAAGGCCTGCCGGGTCGATGGGGAATCTTCGGCAATCTCGCGATAGAAGACGTCGCGCCCCATCTCTTTCAGGCGAGGATGGCCGGCGTCGATCAGGATCAACCCGCGAGACCTGAACAGCCGCGTCATCCAGCGGCCGAACGCTTCGACATAGGAGCGGCCGGGCGCGTAGGCCTCGCTCAGGGAGCCCATGATGTCCGCTTTGAATTCCGTGTCCAGGGTCATGCCTTTGAGTTGCTCGAGGCAATCGGCGACGTCCGGGGGCAACGCGATATTCGAGACGGGGACCTTCGATTCGCGCGGCGGCGACGGACACTGGATTTCCCGGAGCTGATTGTCCTTGTCCATGAGGGCGATGTGATCGATCTCGGCCAGGTCGTGATCGTCCGAAGCCAGCCAGAATACCGGCACGAAACTTCCGAAACCGCGACGGTTGAGCACGTCCGCAAGTTTGGTCGCAGTCAGCGCTTTATAGATTGTGTAGAGCGGGCCGGAAAAAAGCCCGGTCTGCTGCCCGGTGACCACGGCGCAGGCCTCTTCCCGGACGATTCTTTCGATCGCGCCCAGAGTCTCGGGCCCGCAGCCGTAACTTCTATTTTGTTCGGTCAGGACCTCGGCCAGATCTTCCCGGGCGATTTGGCGCGACCGGACTCTTTCGGCTTGGCGCTCATAGGCGCCGGGGTCCCGAAAGTCGCCGTTATAGAACTCGCGCACCTTGCCGTGGTCATAGACATAGTCATCAGCCAGAGGCGGCAGAGGCGGATGCCGGATCGTCTCCGTCATTTGCTAAAAACCTTGGTGAAAATGTAGAAGAGCAGGATCTGGAACGCCAGATTCAGCAGGACAGCGGCGTACAAGCCGCGCCATGACGAGAACAAGGGAGGCCGCCCCCGCTCGTCCTCACCTTTTTCCGTTGGGTGCTTTTCCAGTGGTTTTCCCCGCCGAGATGATATTGGCAAAAAGCCGAAACGCGCCCGGGACACCGGCCGGCAGCTCCCGGAACCAGGAATAGGCGGTGTAGATGAAAACTCCCTTCCCATAGCGGGCGTAAAGCAGTCCGCCCTTTCGATCCGGCTCGCCGGGGTCATGGCAGGCCAGGACCGTCTCGTACTTCTCGTCCCATTGGGAAGCGAAATTCAGGCCCCGCTCCTGGATCCAGCCCTCGAAATCCTGGGGCGTGATCTTGTTGGGAACGTTCAGGAGCGGGTGGCCGGGAGCCAGAAAGGCGACCGGCGCGTTCTCGACGCTGACCCTGTCCCTTCCGATGGTGAAGGGATAGGGCCCGATGCGGTCGGCCAAAGACGCCGAGGCTGCATTATACTGGACGACGAGCGTCCCGCCCCGCTCGACGTACTGGAGGAGCCTCTCCTTCACGAGCTTGAGGACATCCCGCGTATCATAAGCCCGGACCCCGGTGATGATCGCGTCGAAGCCGGAGAGGTCCGCGTTTTCGAGCATCTCGTCACCGAGCTCGACGACGTCGTAGCCGAGGTTTTGGAGGGCTTCGGGGACTTCATCCCCCGCGCCCATGATGTAGCCGATCCTTTTCCCGTTTGTTTTGATGTCGAGCTTCACGACCTTGAACCGGCTCTCCGGGAAATAGACCTGGCGGCGAATGTGGGGGTAGGAGATTTCGACCAGTTCCCGGCTGAATCTTTCGCCCCCGATGTCGGCTTCTGCGGTCAGGTCGGTTTCGCCGGCGGCTTTCGGCGGAGCCACGTCAAAAGTGACCTCGACCTTTTCATACTTGCCTGCCAGGGAAAAAGGCCGGCTGGCCGGGCTGACCTTCCAGGCCTCCGGCCCTTTGAGCCGGACCTCGCCGGCGACATTCGGGGAGTGGCTCTTCAGCTGGAGCTTGATCTTTTTGGAATTTGCGTCCGCGAAGATTTGGACCTTGTCTTCAACCTGGATGGTCAGGCGAGGCCGGACCTCGAAGGGACGCAGGAGTTCGCCGTTCACCTGGTCCGTCCAGCGGAAGGCCACGGGGATGGAGTATTCCAGGAGACGTCCGCCGGCGTTCAGTCTGATTCTGGCGCAGATCGCCGGAGGGTTTTCCGCGAGCCCGATGAGGTTCTGGTCCTCGATCGAATAGAAGCCTTCCTGGTGCGCGGTGTCCAGCCAATAGGGCTGGGACAGCGGATAATCCTTGGGGATACGAAGGGTCGTTTCGATGACGGCGGGCTCATTGTTATTGAGGGGCCGGTCGAGGACTGCGTCAGGCGCCACTTTCGGGAAGCCCAGGCTGTGAAGGGTGAACGGCTGGTCGGAGCGGTTGATGATCGTCGTTTTGACCAGAATGTCGTCCCCTGGCGCGGCCGCAAAATCCCCGGCCATGGCCTCCATCCAGATCCCGCCGCAGGCCTGGATGACGCGGAGGAGCTCTTGTTTTTTAAGCCGAACCCAGTTTTCATCGGGGAGCTTGGCTAATTCGTCGTGAACAGCCAGCAGGCCGGGGATGGATTTTGAGGGATTCTCCGGGTCGAACGACCGTAAACTCTCGGCCAAGAGGAGTCCCGTTTTGTGTCTGCCGGGGACGCGGTCCCAGGTGACGTCGATCCCGTCGAAGAGATCCTCCTTCGCCGGATCGCCGGCCAGAAGGTCGAAGGACTCGTATTGGTTCCCGCGGCGCGCGGAAGAACCGAATCCCTGGCTCTTGTGCATGGACCGGCCCTCCGCGGCCAGCTCGTTATAGGATTTCCCGAGCAGCGGATTATATTCGCCCGTGTTGAGCCGCAACATGTTCCCGGTTTCGTCCTTGGCCTGGGGAAAACCGTTCCAGAATAGCCGCCTGGCCTTCCAAGGCGACACAGACTTCAGCTGTTCCGGAAATCTCGACGAGTCGGCGGCGGCCGTAAAAGCCTCTTGGGCCAATATCGCAGACGCCCCGTGGTGGCCGTGCCCGCCGGCGTTATCAGAGGTGAACCGGGTGATGATCACGTCGGGCCGGAATTTCCGGATCACCCAGACGATGTCCGCCAGGACTTTTTCCTTCCCCCAGAACTCGAATGTCTCCTCGGCGGTCTTGGAGTAGCCGAAATCGACGGCCCGCGTGAAATACTGTTCGGCCCCGTCGATCCGGCGCGCCGAGAGGAGCTCCTGCGTCCGGATGAGGCCGATTTCGGCGCCCTGCTCCGGGCCGATCAGGTTCTGTCCGCCCTCGCCGCGCGTAAGCGACAAGTAGGCCGCCCGGAATTTTCGTCCCTTCGAGAAATAGGACAGGACGGCCGTGTTTTCGTCATCCGGATGGGCGCCCACATAGAGGACGCTGCCGAGGACGTTGAGCTTGTGAAGGGCGATATCTAAATCCGCGGAACTCGCAATCCCGGCCGGCTGGGCGTGGACGTGAATGCTCGGGAACAGGGCCATTCCCACGGCCATCGTTATGAGCTTTTTTAGGATAGTCCCGTTCATCGGCCGCAACGCGTCTGCGCCTCAGGAACGCCGTCCCGGGAATCCTGCCCGCGGGTTATTGCGCCACCTGGATTTTGAAGGGGACTTTCAGCTGTTCCCAGTGGAGGTAGGCGATCGCCGATGTCCCGGCCAGGTCATCGAACCCGAACATCAACCACTCCTCGTGGGGGGCCTTCACGGGCATAACCGTGACCCGGAGGGCATCCTCGGCCTCGTTGTAGGTGAAGCTACCCCAGGCGGCGTTGTTCTTGCTGAAGATGATGACCCAGTCTTTTTCGCCCGGGATCATATGGAGGCCGTACTTTCCGGCCGGCAGGGGCTTGCCCTCGACGAGGACGTCCTTCTTGAATTCAATGGTCGTGTTCTCGTTGGCGCCAGCCCTCCAAGGATAGGGTTTATTCTTGGAATATTGATTTCCGGGATTCATGCCGTACGGTACTAGGCCCCCCCATATTTTCCGTCCCTTAACGCCCGGCCGGCCGTAGTCGATGGTGATATCGCAATCCGTTCCCAATCTTTGCATCACACTGGCTCTGAGGCTCGCCGGGACCTTAGCCCCCTGGGCGAGGGACGGGGAAGGGATCGCCAGGACGAACGCCAGGACCAGGACAAGACCGATTGTCAGGCCAAAACGCTTCATGATTTCCTCCCTTAAATTTTGCGAAGTCTTTTGTCTATTATAACCGAATGGGGGCTCCAAGACAATTCCGTGAGTTTCCATGGCGGTCAGGATTTCAGATTCATCCGACGCAGAATATCCTTAAATCGCAGATCATCCCGGAGGCCGTCAAATATGGGATCCACGCTGATATAAGGCATATTCTGGTCACGCGCTATGTAGGCCTTTTCCAGCCATTCGAGGGCTTTATCCTTCATCCCGGCCCGGGTATAGAGCGTGCCGATCTGCCAGGGCGAAACATAGGTCGTCTTCGAGCGCGCGGCCAGCGTCTCCGCCACGCGCCGAAGCGCGCCGCTGTAGCCACCCTCCTTGAACCCGCGCGCCAGGGCCTCCTCGGCTTCCCGGTCGTCCCTCGCGGCATAAGACTGCTTCCACACCTCCAGCGCCTCCGTGTCCAGGTGCTTCATGTGCAGGGCCGAGCGGAGGGTGGAGAGAGCCAAATGGTCGTTGGGGGAGGTCTTGAGCGTTTTGCGAAGTAGCCCGATCGCGTCGTCATACCGGCGCGCATACATCAGGTCCATCCCGTAGAGAGCCTGAAGGAGGGAATTGAACGGGTCCACGTCCAGCGCCCGCTCGATCTGCGGCATGGCCTCCTTCGGGCGTCCGAGGATGTTCAATAAATGCGAATAGTAGGCCCGTGCCTCCGCATAGTTGGGATTGAGGTCGATGGCCGTGCGGAACTCCGTCTCCGCACCCTCCCAGTCCCAATACACCCATGTTCTGATGCAGGCCAACATGTAATGGACTTCCGCGAGCGTGCTATCCAACTCCAGGGCTTTCGCCGCCGCCTCCGCGACCCTCGGCGTCGTCTCGCTCGCCGAAGCCAATCCCTGTTGCTGGCGCACGCCCCAGACCATGGCGATCCCCGCGTAGGCCAAGGCGTAGTTAGCATCCGTCTTCAGGGCCAACTCGAAATACTGGAGCGCGCTGTCGATGTCCGGCCGAGTCAATTTATAGAGGTGAAACCGGCCCTTGAGGTAGGCCTCGTAGGCCTGGGGATCGATGTTGCCGGCGCTGGCCAAGCGCGTCTCTTCCTGAGAGGTGAGCTTCACTCCTACTTCCCGGGTCACCTCCGATACGATCTCGTTTTGCAGGGACAGGATATCGCTCAAGTCGTGCTCGAAACTGCGGGCCCAGATCTGCGCATCGTTCGCGGGATCGATCAGCTGGGCGGTGACGCGCACGCGGTTTCCCGACTTCAGGACCGCGCCGGTGATCAGCGCGTCGACCTTCAACTCCTGCGCGATCTCATGCAGGGGCTTTTTCGTTCCCTTGAAACTCATCACCGAGCTCCTGGCGATCACACGCTTCAGGCCGCCAAGCCGCCCGAGGTCCGTGATCAGCGCCTCGTGTATCCCGTCGGAGAAATAATCTTGCTCGGGATCTCCGGTGAGGTTCTGGAGGGGGAGGACGGCGATGGAGTCGAAGGCCTGGCCGCGTTTGGGGAAGATCATAAGCCACGCGACGATGGCCAGGATCATGATCCCCGCGATCGCCGGATAGGCATGGACCTTCTTGACCCCCAGGAACCGGCCGCGGAGAATCATCGAAGCGGCTCGGACCGGCCGCAAGCCTTCAGCGACCGATTGGAGGTCCTCCAGCAGCTCGTCCATGCTCTGGTATCGGTCGGACGGTTTCTTCGCCAAGGCTTTGAACATGATATTATCTAGCCCTGCGGGGAGGTTCTTGCGGAGTTTCGTCAAGCGGTCCGGCTCTTGCTCCAGGATCGAGTGGATCACCGTCTGCTCATAATCTCCCTTGAACGGAAGGACTCCCGAAAGCATCTCATAGAGGACGACCCCCAGCGACCAGATGTCGGTGCGTTGATCGACGGCTTCGCCCTTCGCCTGCTCCGGAGACATGTAGGCGACCGTGCCCACGGTTGTGCCCTCGCGGGTCAGCTTGACCTGGCCGGCCAGCTTCGCTAGGCCGAAGTCCACGACCTTCACAACGCCGTCGGTTGTGATGAGCATATTGGCCGGCTTGATGTCGCGATGGACGATGCCCTTTTGATGGGCTTTCGCCATGCCCGTGGCCGCCTGGATGGCTATCCCGAGAGCTTCGTCCTGGGCCAATGGGCCGCCCTTAATCTTGTCTCTTAAGCTCTCCCCTTCATAGTAGGCCATGGCAATGTACATCCGGTCGCCTTCGGCCTCGCCGATCTCATAGATACTGCAAATATTCTGGTGATCGAGGGCTGAAGCAGTACGGGCTTCTTGCACAAACCGCTCCCGGGCGTCTGCGTCAGATATCCACTGATGGGGCAAGAATTTCAAGGCAACCATGCGCCTAAGCTTGATGTCCTCGGCCTTGTAGACGACGCCCATCCCGCCCCTGCCGATCTCCTCGACGATTCGGTATTTTCCAGCGATGATCGACGCTGCCACAGCCGGCCCTACGGGTGTCTGGAGCGTTTTCGTCAGGTCAGGTGGGGGGTGGCCGTCAGAAGCGAGGGCCGCGGCGCAGCTGCCGCAAAACCGGGAGGTGTCGGGATTATCGGTATGACACTTCGGGCACTTCAAATTCCATCCCCTAACCCGGCTGGTCTAAGCATACTGAAATGAATAAATGAGGTCAAGGTGAGAATTGGACTGTAAGTCCAGAGTGCGGAACATCGTGGACTTCGATTATCGCCTTGACCCTATTGAGGCTTCGGGCGTCAGTTCAATAACGGCACGTTGGTGAGTGTCAACTTTTTGACGGGACGGGTCCAGAATCTCGCCCAATCTGAGGACAGCGAGCCTCATGTTCTCGGGTGTCGGGTGAGCATAGCGCATCGTCATTTGGATTGAGGCATGGCCGAGGATCTTCGAGACCGTTACAAGGTCAACCCCGGCTTTCAACTCTCCCAGATGTTTCTCATTATACCTGGACCGATTTAAGGGGGGCAAGTCAGACATTCCTATCCCTTAAGCCCTCCCTTTTCCTTTTATTGATATCTCTCATGTGCCGGTGATATATATTTGCATGATGGGAAGTCAGAATTCCCTTTCCTGAAGAGAGAGGCCGGGTCAATGCCGGAAGAGATACAAAACAAAGTCCGCCGGAATAACAAATTCCTTTTAGTCGCCCTTGTCGCGATGTTAGGTCTGTCCACGGCATTTTTTAGGCTGGGCTCCAAAGGCTTATGGGGCGATGAAGTCTGGCAGGTCTATTGGTCTCAACAACAATCTTTTTGGCAGACGCTCGCACGCTTTACGATATTTAACGAAGCGAATAGCCTTCGCCATCTAAGCGATAGCAAGCTCCCCGTCCTGGTGACGAGCGTCGATAACTATCCGCTGCATTTTCTTTGGACGCATCTCACCACCAAGCTCGGGACAAGTGAATTCTGGGCCCGGTTCCCTTCGGCGTTTCTCGGCGCAGCCAGCGTTCTAATTATGTTCCTGCTCGGCCGCAAGCTGTTCGGGCAAAGAGCCGGGCTCACGGCGGCCGTGCTTATGGCTCTTGCACCTTATCATGTCTGGTATGCCCAAGATGCCCGGCCCTATTCCGCGCTAGTCTTTTATTCGTTGCTATCCCTTTATTTTTTTGCGGAGATTCTGGAGCGGCCTTCGTGGAAAGCCTGGCTGGGTTTTGTGCTGGCGACAACCCTGAACTTCTATAATCATATGCTGGCATCTTTGCCTTTTATTACGGAATTGATGGTCAGCGCAGGGATAGGAATAATCTGGTGGCTACGAGCTCGATCTACAAAGCTGCAGACTGATGTTTCAGAACGCCACAAGATCCGGAGGTCCTTGTGGATGGCTTGGAGCGGCCTTTTCGTTGCGGCCGTCATCGCTCTTCCCGTCCTCGCAAAAGCGATTATTCTCATCAAACTCCAGGGCCTTGTGCCGGGCCAAAACACGCGTTTTCAGTTGACATCTCAGTTCCTGGGAAGTCTGTTTAGTTCCTTCGGGGCAGGGAACGGGACACTTTTATGGGCGTTCATTTTGTTGTCGATTATTGGATTGGGAACGGCGTTGTTCCGCCGTCCTTGGTTTGGGATCTTGACCTTAGTTTGGATAGCATTTCCATTAGTCTCTCTCGGGATAATGCAGCCGCGCCGCGTCGTTCCCTTGCGCTACCTTCTTTTTATCCAACCGCTTTATCTTCTGACGATTGCTTTGGGATGTCACAGGGTCATAGAAGCATTGGGCCGTCTCAAGGATATTGTGTTGCCCAAGATGTCCTTGGGGAGCAAGGTCTGGAGTTGGATGCCGACCGGCATTGTCGTGAGCGTTATTTTTTTCACCGTGTTCCCCCTGACATGGAAAGGTTACAGGGTCGAGAAGATCAACGATTGGAGCGGGCTATGTTCTTACTTGCACTGCCGGGTTGAACAGGGCGACATCATTGTCGGAGAAGATTATGCATCTTACGTTATGGACTGGAGCTACAGAAAAAGAAACGGCGTCGCCCTTGTTAGACCGGACCGCTATTCTCTGGATGAATTGAGAGACATGGGCCGGAATGTCTGGTATCTCGCTTTAGATGACCATCCCCCGTATACGCGGGCCGCTTTCTTGCAGAGGAACTTCGAGGAAACTCCTAAGTCCGCCTATGCCAAATCGGACTTGCTGCCTCCCGATTATAACTGCGGCGGCCGGATATTTTTCCCCAATTTCGAACTACCGGTGAGACTTTACAGTCACAAAGCGGCATTTGCACCATCACTGATAGAATTCAAGGACTGGCCCGGTTCCAAGAATTGGCCGAATTACGTCCTAATCGAACCCAGGGATCACTATGACGTTGTCCTTCGTCTGCCGGCAGCCGCTTCCAGAATCCTATTGATCACTATGTGGGATTTTGTGGAAAGAGATCTAGTCCTGTATCTCAATGACAGGCTGATCGGCGCGATCAAGGCGGGCAAGAGCGGCGGCCGATGGGTTACTTTTCGCTTTCCGCTTTCCCCCTCCGACCCCGATACGTTTCTGCTGAAAATGATGAATCCCGGTTCGAAGGTTTCCTGCGTCAGCAGGGTCGAAGTCCAATATGCCCAGTGATCGCTCGGCTACCCCCTTATCGTCTCAATTCCCGCCACTCTTGGCCTGCATCGAATTATTTACAGGCATGGCCTTTGGACTAGCAATCCGGGGGCCGCTTGAATTGCTACAAAACGACACCATGGACATGCTATGGTAAAGATATGGTCAATTTAGGGAATTCGAGATATGCCAGGTCTTGACATTTTCTTGTGGCCCGGCATATTATTTTAATCAATAGGGCGATCAAGCTTATAATTTAAGCAAAGGGGAGGGAAAATCAATGTCGAAAAAGCGATTTGGGTGGGTATTTCTTTTGCTGTTCTTCCTGGCTGCATCTCTTCAAGCACAAATCAACTTGCTTCATTCGTTTGCCGGGGCCACATCGGATGGAGCACATCCATGGGGTTCACTGATATTCAAAGGCTCCACGTTGTACGGAATGACTTCGCATGGCGGCACGAGCGACAACGGCACGATATTCAAGACCAACACGAACGGCACGAAGTTCGCCGTGCTTCACGCGTTTGCCGGCGGCGCTGCTGATGGAGCAATTCCATGCGACTCATTGATTCTCAAAGGCTCCACATTGTACGGGATGACTGAACGTGGCGGCCCCAGCGACCTAGGTACGATATTCAAGGTCAATACAAACGGCGCAGGGTTCGCGCTGCTTCATTCCTTTGCTGGGGGCGCATCCGATGGATCCCTTCCATCTATGGCGAATCTGATTCTCAAAGGCTCCACATTGTACGGAATGACCCCGTATGGCGGCACGAACGGCAACGGAACAATATTTAGGATTAATACGAATGGCAAGGGATTTGAGCTGCTTCACTCGTTTGCCGGGGGCGTAACAGACGGACAATTTCCAGAAGGTTCACTGATATTAAGCCGCTCCACATTGTACGGCACGACTCATAACGGCGGCTCCTCTTACAACGGCACGATATTCAAGGTCAATACGGACGGCAGTGGGTTCATGCTGCTTCACTCGTTTACCGGGGCCACATCGGATGGAGCGTATCCATGGCGTTCACTGCTACTTAAAGGCTCCACGTTGTATGGAATAACAATGGACGGCGGCATCAATGATCTCGGCACGGTATTCAAGGTCAATACGAACGGCACTGGGTTCGTGCTGCTTCATTCGTTTGCTGGCGGCGCATCAGATGGGAAATATCCATTAGGATCACTGATTCTTAGAGGCTCGATATTGTACGGAATGACCCCGGACGGCGGTACCAATGATATGGGCACGATATTTATTATCAACACGGACGGCACGGGATTCGATTTAATTTATTCCTTCGCCGGCTATCCATCGGATGGAGCCTATCCTTATGGGTCACTGATAGAAAAGGGCGTCAAGTTCTACGGAATAACTTATGGGGGAGGCGCTTCAGATAATGGCGTCATCTTCTCCTATAGCCTGAAATATGGACCTGCGAAATAGGATTTCCTAAGAGAATCCTATCGTGACGAACTCGGCCCCAGGGGTATAGCCCGCAGAGGCAGTTCGTAGATAGAACGAATTTACAGACCGAATTAGAGTTTGGCAAGTGTCCGCAAATTCAGAATTCTGAAATTTCACCACCAACCCCTCTCTTCTAAAACTGACAGACATGGTTTACACGTTGGGCTTTCTTTTATAGGCTTATTTCGATTAGCAAAGGAGAAGCCCCATGGTCAGCTACGATCCCGTCAAAAATCAAAGATGGCGTCTGGGTATCATGCGTCATTATGAGGAGCTGGGTCATAATGCTTCGAAGACATGTCGATACTTTGGGATCAGTCGATGCGCTTTTTATAGATGGCGGAGGAGATATCTTGAGCTCGGAGAGCAGGGTCTCTTGGACCGTTCTCGTAGACCTATCCGTAGCCCCAGGGCAACGAGACCCGAGATCATCGGCAAGATTATCTATCTGAGGCAAACCTATCATTTTGGACCATGGAAGATCATGGTTTATCTTGAACGCTATCACGATATGCATGTCAGCAGCTCCGGGATCTGGAGGATCCTTAAGAAACTTCAGATGAATCGCCTACCTTCAAATCAGCGCTATGCAAGGCACTCGGAACGCTGGAAGAGATACGAGAAGCCCATGCCCGGGCACAGAGTTCAGGTAGATGTTAAATTTTTGGAGAAGATACCGGGCGCCAGGAAACGGTACTACCAATATACAGCGATTGACGATTGCACCAGGCTCCGCGTTTTAAGGATTTATGAAAATAATACCCAGAAATCTGCGATTCAGTTTATTGATTATGCCCTGTCGCGCTTACCCTTTAGGACCGAAGTGGTCCAAACAGATAATGGCTCCGAGTTTCAAGGGCAGTTCCATTGGCATGTTCTCGATAAGGGGATAAATCATGTATATATAAAACCACGTCGACCTAGATTGAATGGGAAGGTTGAACGAAGTCATCGGATTGACGAGGAGGAGTTTTATCGAATGCTGAATGGGGTCGTCATCGACGATTCGGGTCTATTCAACGAGAAGCTGAGGGAATGGGAAGACTTCTACAACTACGATCGGCCCCATTCGGCACTAGGGGGAAAGACCCCTTATGAACGCTTTCGCGAAAGAGTCGGGCTCGAGTGTAACCAATCATGATCAGTCCTACACAACCTTGACATTATTATGCGGCCCAACATATTATTTTTATCAATAGGGCGATAAAGCTTATTATTTAGGCCTTAAGGAGGGGAATCGATGTCGAAAAAGCGATTTGGCTGGGTTTTTCTTTTCCTGTTTTTCCTGGTTACATCTCTTCAGGCACAAATCAACCTACTTCACTCGTTTGCCGGCGGCGCTACGGATGGAGCCTACCCAGCAGGCTCACTGATATTAAAGGGCTCCACGTTATACGGAATGACATCTAATGGCGGCACCAGCAACTTTGGCATGATATTCAAGATCAACACGAACGGCACCGGGTTCGCACTGCTTCACTCGTTTGCCGGCGGCGCTACGGATGGAGACTACCCAGAAGGCTCACTGATATTAAAAGGCTCCACATTGTATGGAATGACCGTAGGAGGCGGTCCCTATGACTACGGTACGATATTCAAGATCAATACGAACGGCACCGGGTTCGTGCTGCTTCACTCGTTTGCCGGCGGCGCTACGGATGGAGAGTACCCAAAAGGCTCACTGATATTAAAAGGCTCCGTGTTGTACGGAATGACGAATGGCGGCGGCAGCAGCGATGTAGGCACGTTATTCAAGATCAATAGGAACGGCAGCGAGTTTGTGCTGCTTCATTCGTTTGCCGGCGCAGCAGACGGAGCAAGTCCATGTGATTCACTGATATTAAAAGGCTCCGCGTTGTACGGAATGACTGAAATCGGTGGCACCAGCAACTGGGGCACGATATTCAAGATCAATACGAACGGCAGCGGGTTCGCGCTGCTTCACACGTTTACCGGGACCGCATCCGATGGGCAAATGCCATATGGGTCGCTAATTCTCAAAGGCTCTGCGATGTACGGAATCACCCAATACGGCGGCGCCTCTGGGGATGGCGCGATATTCAAGATCAATACAAACGGCACGGGGTTCGTGCTGCTTCACTCCTTTATCGGCACGGATGGACTGTATCCATTTGGATCACCGATTATCAAAGGCTCCACGTTGTACGGGATGGCATGGAACGGCGGCGCCAGCAGCTTTGGCACGATATTCAAGATGAACAAAGACGGCACGGGATTCGTGCTGCTTCACTCATTTGCCGGGGCCACATCGGATGGAGCGTATCCCCATGGATCACTGATACTCAAGGGTTCCACGTTGTACGGAATGACGAATGTGGGAGGGGCTTCAAATAAAGGCGCTATCCTCTCCTACAACCTGAAATAAAGGCGCACGAAATAGCATTCCATAGAAAATCATATTGTGGCAAATTCGCCCTTGGGGCTATAGTCCGCAGAGGTAGTTAATAGACAGAACGAACTTGCAGACCGAATTCAAGTCCGGGATGCGTTTGCAAATTCAGCATTCTGCAATTTCCCCACCAGCCTTGACATTATTTTTCGGGCCGACATATTATTTCAATCAATAGGGCGATAAAGCTTATTATTTAAGCATTAAGGAGGGGAATAGATGTTAAAAAAGCAATTTGGGTGGGTTTTTCTTTTCTTGTTTTCCCTGGCCGTATCTCTTCAAGCACAAATGATTGTTCTTCACTCGTTCGCTGGCGCCACAGCGGATGGGGGATATCCAAGTGGATCACTGATTTCAAGCGGCTCCACGTTGTACGGAATGACGGATTGGGGCGGCGCCGACAGTGATGGCACGATATTCAAGATCAATAAGGACGGCACGGGATACGCTGTGCTTCATTCGTTTGCCGGCGGCGCATCGGATGGGAGAGCTCCATATTTGGCGTCACTGATTCTCAAAGGCTCCACATTATACGGAACGACACTTAATGGCGGCACTGGGGATGGCGGCACGATATTCAAGATCAATAGGAACGGCACGGGATTCGCGGTGCTTCACTCTTTTGTCGGCGGAGCATCGGATGGGGTTCTTCCCATTGGGTCACTGATTATAAAAGGCTCCGCGTTGTACGGAATGACTCAATACGGCGGCACCGCCAATATGGGCACGATATTCAAGATCAATAAGGACGGCAGCGGGTTCGTGCTGCTTCACTCTTTTGCCGGAGGTGCCTCGGATGGGGATTACCCATATGGGTCGCTGATTCTCAAAGGCTCCGCGTTTTACGGAATGACTCAATACGGCGGCACCAGCAACTGGGGTACGATATTCAAGATCAATACAAACGGCACAGGATTCGCCCTGCTTCACTGGTTTGCCGGCGGCGCATCGGATGGAAGATACCCACAGGGGTCTCTAATAGCCAAAGGCATGACGTTGTACGGGATGACGAATGGGGGCGGCACCAGCGATATCGGCACGATATTCAAAATCAATAAGGATGGCACAGGATTCGCCCTGCTTCACTCGTTTGCCGGCCCCACATTGGATGGGCAATGGCCAGCTGGAGCACTGGTAGTAAAAGGCGCCACGCTGTACGGATTGACTCAAAACGGCGGCAGCACTGGATTAGGTGTGCTATTCAAGATCAACACGAACGGCACAGGATTCGCCCTGCTTCACTCGTTTGCCGGCCCCACATTGGATGGGTCATGGCCAGATGGGGCGCTGATTTTGAAAGGCTTCATGTCATACGGGCTGACGTATCGGGGAGGTGCTTCAGACATGGGCACTATCTTCTCTTTCAGCCTGAAATAAAGGCGCACGAAATAGCATTCCATTAGAAAATCATATTGTGACAAATTCGCCCCTTGGGCTATAGTCCGCAGAGGCAGTTCGCAGACAGAACGAACTTGCAGACCGAATTCGAGTTTGGCAAGTATCCGCAAATTCTGAAGTTTGCAATCTCCCCCGGCCTTGACATTATTTTGCGGCCCGGCATATTATTTTAATCAATAGGGCGATCAAGCTAATAATTTAAGCAAAGGGGAGGGAAAATCAATGTCGAAAAAGCGATTTGGGTGGGTATTTCTTTTCCTGTTTTTTCTGGCCGTATCTCTTCAGGCACAAATCAACTTGCTTCACTCGTTTGCCGGCGGAGCATCGGATGGGGAATGGCCATGCGGGTCGCCGATATTAAAAGGCTACACGTTGTACGGAATGACGTCTGGGGGCGGCACCAGCGACCTAGGCACGATATTCAAGATCAATAGGGACGGCTCGGGATTCGCGCTGCTTCATTCGTTTGCCGGCGGCGCATCGGATGGAGCAGGTCCAAGTAGATCACTGATATTAAAAGGCTCCACATTGTACGGGATGACGTATGGGGGCGGCGGCAGCGATCTTGGAACGATATTCAAGATCAATAGGGACGGCACGGGATTCGCGCTGCTTCATTCTTTTGGCGGTGGCGCATTGGATGGAGAATATCCCTGGGGGTCCCTGATATTAAAAGGCTCCGCGTTGTACGGAATGACGAATTATGGCAATTCCAGTGATGGCGGCACGATATTCAAGATCAATACAAACGGCGCGGGATACATGTTGCTACATTCGTTTGCCGGTGCGCCAACGGATGGGATGCATCCCCGGGGGTCACTGATTCTCAAAAGCACCTCGTTGTACGGAATGACTGTGGGCGGCGGCTCCAGCCTTGGTGGCACGATATTCAAGATCAATACGAACGGGACAGGATTCGCGCTGCTTCATTCGTTTTCCGGCGGCGCGTCGGATGGGGAAGGTCCGTGGGATTCTCTGATAGTAAAAGGCTCCACGCTATACGGAATGGTATATTGGGGCGGCACTAGCGATAAAGGTACGATATTCAAGATCAATGCGAACGGCACGGGGTTCACGCTGCTTCATTCATTTTCCGGCGACGCAACAGATGGAGCGTATCCAAATGGCTCACTGATATTAAAAAGCTCCACGTCCTACGGAATGACGTATGGGGGCGGCGCCAGCAACTATGGCACGATATTCAAGGTCAACACGAACGGCACGGGATTCGAGCTGCTTCACTCGTTTCAAGGCGGTGCTACGGATGGGGCATATCCATATTTTGGGTCACTGATAGCCAAAGGCTCCACGTTGTACGGGATGACGAATGGTGGAGGGGCTTCAGACTTAGGCGTTATCTTCTCCTTCAACTTGAAATAAAGGCCATCGAAATAGGATTCCATAAGAGAATCATATCGTGACGGATTCGCCCCCGGAGTTGTAGTTCGTAACTAGAGCTCGTCCCCTTTTTTAGGGCGATCAAAATTCTGTGCCCGCTTGATAGATAGAATAGGGCCGTCCCGCCTCACCTGGCGGTCTCCCCCAGGCCTCAAATGATGAGCAGAACGGAACGGCCCCAGATAGGCCCCGGCCCGTCTCATTTCCCGCCATTTTCGCTATTTACCAGCCTTTTTACAGGCTTGCCCCGCGGACTAGCTATCCGCCGGCCAGCGGAAAATTGCCCCCGGTCTTTAACTCTTCCTGGTTTTTCTCATAATATCTGGACCGATTTGAAGTAGGGGCAATCACTTGTCAAGGACAGCTCGGGGGCGATTTGATAGAGGCCCGGCTAAACTTCCGCCCGTTTTGTTGTCTATAGATGGCAAATGATTATCCCGCCCGTCGAGCAAAGCCTGAAGCGCTTGACATCGTCTTCTTTTTGGCATATTAATTCAGCCAAAGAGCGGCAAAACTCAACCAAAACAAAGGAGAAAAACGAAATGTCGAAAAAGCGATTTGGGTGGATATTTCTTTTCATGTTTTTCCTGGCTGCATCTCTTCAAGCACAAATCAACTTGCTTCACTCGTTTGCCGGCGGCGCTACGGATGGGAAGTACCCATATGCGGCGCCAGTATTAAAAGGTTCCATGCTGTATGGAGTGACAATTAATGGCGGCACCAGCGACCTAGGCACGATATTTGCGATTAATACGAACGGCACGGGATTCGTTGTGCTTCACTCATTCGCCGGCGGGGCATCAGATGGCGCAGATCCGTTGGGCTCGTTGATATTAAAAGGCTCCACGTTGTATGGGATGACTTCGGGGGGCGGCACCTACAGCTATGGCACGATATTCAAGGTCAATACGAACGGCACGGGATTCGCGCTGCTTCACACGTTTACCGGCGGCGCATCGGATGGAGCAGGTCCATATGGCTCGCTGATATTAAAAGGCTCCGCGTTGTACGGGATGACTTATATCGGCGGCAGCGCTGCATATGGCACGATATTTAAGATCAATACGAACGGTACGGGATTCGCGCTGCTTCACACGTTTATCGGCGGCGCATCGGATGGGAAATACCCATTTTTTGCGTCATTGATTCTCAAAGGCTCCGTGTTGTACGGAATGACGCAAAAGGGCGGCAGCAGTGATGATGGCACGATATTTAAGATCAATACGAACGGCACGGGATTCGCGCTGCTTCACACGTTTATCGGCGGCGCATCGGATGGGAAATACCCGTACGGGTCACTGAGAGCCAAAGGCTCTGCCTTGTACGGAATGACATTCGGGGGCGGCACCAGCGACTCAGGTACGATATTCAAGGTCAACACGAGCGGGACGTTATTCGCGCTGCTCCACTCGTTCGCCGGCGGTGCATCGGATGGGAAATCTCCAATTGGGTCACTGGTCCTTAAAGGCTCCAAAATATACGGAATGACCGAAAAAGGCGGCAATAGCGACCTAGGCACGATATTCACGATCACGACGGTCGGCACGGGATTCGAGCTCATTCATTCGTTTGCCGGTGGCGCATCGGATGGAGCGGTTCCAAATGGCTCGCTGATATTAAAAGGCTCCGCGTTGTTCGGAACGGCGAATGGGGGAGGGGCTTCAAACTACGGCGTGATATTCTCCCTCAGCTTGAAATAAAGGCCTGCAAAATAGGATTCCATAAGAGAATTATATCGTGACGAACTCGCCCCGGGGTTGTAGTTCTTAACTAGAGTTCTTCCCCTTTTTTAGGGCGGTCAAAATTCTGTGCAAGCTTGATAGAATAGGGCCGCCCCACCTCTCCGGGTCGGTCTGGGCCCAGAGCTCAAATTGAGCAGGACGGAGCGGCCCTAAATAGGCTCCGGCCCGTCTCAATTCCCGCCACTATCGGCCCGCGCCGAGTTTTTTACAGGCATGGCCTTTGGACTCCTCATCCGCCGGCCGGCGGAAAATAGCCCCGGCCTCTAACTCTCCTAGGTTTTTCCCGATTAGACCTGGACCGATTTAAGGGGGGCTGGTCACGCGTCCTCCAGGCCACTTGGAAAGAGCTAGACGAGCGGCGGCCACCAGTTGAGGGAAAGGACGTGGAGGAAAAACCGAACGGGTTCCGCGAAATGGAATTCCCTGGCCAGCCTCACGGCCTCAGCGGCGCGTGAGGCCTGGTCGTACGAGATCAGGTCGGCTTCCAGATGGGCAATAAAGCCTGACCGAGGCGCACCGCCACAATCACGGACAGGACGAATGCGGCCGCATACAACCATCGTCGGAGGGGATTGGGGTCGGGCCGGGTTATTTGTTTTTTTATCAACGGCTAAGTCCGTCCTCCCGTTCTTGCGCTCCGGCCGAAGGACTGAGCCGACGCATCCCATTGATAAAGAAAACCTGGTTCGACCCCAGACTTTCACCCGAGCTTCTTGAGCGTTATCCGATAGGTCAGCCACTTGCCGAGTCCGCCCGTCCTTACCGCGCCGTCCCTCAACGGGAGCGACTCTCCGCTGACCTGTGTGGTGAATTCCTTGCTGCCCAGCTCCTTTCGATAAACGGCCTTACCCGCGGACGACTTGTTGGGTATGCCGAGAATGCAAGCCCGCGCTGGGAGGAAAGGCCATTTGATGTTGATGTTCTCGCCCTGAACGCTTCCCTCTGTGGGAAGGCCTACGAACTTCTGGGCCTGCTCGTAGGTCAGCTGGCCTCCGCAAGCCACAAAGTCATAGTGAAAAGGATCGCCAGGGCTGAAGATGAGCTTCGGGGACTGGTCGAATCGGGTGATATCGGCTTCCACCAAGGTCCGGACCCCCTTGCGTTTCCGGGTCGTGATCTTTGCCCCGAGCGACCAGCTGAATTCGACCGCGAGCGGGCCGGGCTTGACCGAAGTCCCGACGTCCAGCGGACCCAGGATGCTGCTGGTTTCGTCCTTTTCCTTGCCCTCGACGCTCATCTGCCATTCCTCTTCCTCTTCCTCGCTGAAATCGACCTCGACCGCGACCGTGCCCCGGAGGGCGTAGAACTCGGACAGGGAGCTGGGGCTCATGGGCCAATCCACCCGCTCCTCGAAATCGTACTGCTTGCGCCAGACTTCCTGCTTGTCATAGACAGGTTTGAGCTCCTCCCAGGAGGGCGGCTCAACGGGTTTTTCCAGATGATAGTTGTGATGGTCCATTATCCACGCGGGCCCCCCGAAGGAGTAAGGCTTCGGGACCGCGCCCCGGGCGAGGCCGATGGCTGGTCCGCTCAGCTCGGTCTTCCGTTCGAGCCCGTCCCGGCGCCATTTGAGAGAAAAGAAGCCGGCCTTGTCGGTCCGGGTGAGGATATCGGCCCCGCCGCTGAACTCGAACATCTTGAACTCCTGGCTCGAGAACCCCTTCGGCCTCCAGCCGAGGACGGAAGCCTGGAGGCTCGTCGGGTCGACCTGGGCCATGCCCGGACAGCATGGCGCCGGACCGAGGATGAGGTAATCGTCCAGCTGGCTGCGTTTCTGCTGGTTATAGTTGAGCTGGATGTAACCCCGGAACGAAACCCGGATCTTGGCCCTGAGACGGTCATCGCCGAGGTCGCTATGATGATGGAAGGTTTCGTCGATGTCCCAGTCCATGTTGATCCTGAGGGGTTTGCACTTCAGATAATCGGCCGTGACGCCGTAGCTGGCCTTGATCTGGGCCTTGAACTGCGTGTTCGGCCAGCACGGGTCCCCCGACTTGATCCATGCCTTTTCGCGCTCGTCCTGGGCCGGGCCCCGAAAAGGCAGGACGGCCAGGAACACGATCGTCGAGAACGCCCCTAAAAGCGCGATCCTGAGTGCTTTGGTCATGATAGCCCCCCTTCCGTCTTAGACTGACCCACTTATAGCACAACTCCGAACGCGCTCAAAGAGCGAAGGCCTGATTTCTGGAATCGGGCCTGTCGGGAGAATGCTCGTTCTGACCTGCCCCCCCAAAAATCGGTCCAGGTATAATGTTAGGAAAGTACCTGGAAGAAGGGAGTCGATATGGGCTGACCTGCCCTTTTTTATTGTACCAACTGTGAAGTTAGTATTCTAGTCTCCTGACCTTCTGGGGCGGGCATTTGGGAACCACACCCTCTCCTAATTTCTAAATAGCCAGGCTTTGCAAATTTTTTTCGCACATTTTGCGGAGATTGGGAACTTAAAACAGAGCACCTCAGCCACTCTTGTTCCCATACCCCCCTGCCCCTTTTGCTTCCGCCATATTTGTGCCAAAACAAGATAGAAAATTGCGGACTTCTGTGGAATAGGATTGAATCTAGCTTTTGCCTATCTGAAGGCAATATAAGGGAATCTTAAATGGGCCTGGCCAGACTCGAACTGGCGACCTCCGGATTAGGAATCCATTGCTCTATCCGTACTGAGCTACAGGCCCACAAGCGAAGCCAATATAGCGCAAAGGCCGGCATTTATCAATTTGGAACGGACCAAGCGCACGCGCGGCTGATATGTGGGATAAATTTCGGGTGATCCTGCGCTCCCCTTTCGTGAAGCATTGGATGACTCGATCAGCCGCATTGACAGCACTTCATGCTGGGGACTATATTGCCTGAAGGGGTCAGAGCATGTCCGCCGAATCAAATCCGCCCAAAAATGTTCGGCTTCCCGAAATCGGAGTCGCCATTCCTCTCAACATCCTCGTCGTGGACGACGAGATCAACATCCGCAAAACTCTGGCTGTGTCCCTCGAGACCGAGGGCCATCGGGTCATGGCAGTCAGCAATTTCCAGGACGCCCTGTCCGAGGCGTCGCGGCGCTCGTTCGAGCTGGCCTTTGTCGACCTCCGCCTGGGCGCCGATGACGGGCTAGACCTCATCCCGGCTCTCCTTGCCGCCGCCCCCTGGCTCAAGATCGTCGTGATCACGGCTTACGCCTCGATCGACACCGCCGTCGAAGCCATGCGGCGAGGGGCCACGGACTACATTCCCAAGCCCTTCACCCCGGCCCAGATCCAGCTCGCCGTCCGCAAGGTCTTCGAGATGAGGAGCCTTGAGCAAAAGATCGCCGCCCTCCAGGAAGACCTCGGCCGGATGCATCCCCAAGTCGATTTTTCGAGCGTCAGCCCGGCCATGCAGAGGGCCGTGAACCTGGCCCGCCAGGCGGCCGCCGCCGAAGCGACCATCCTTCTCCGGGGCGAGAGCGGCACGGGCAAGACCGCCCTCGGGCGGGCTATCCATTCCTGGAGCCGGCGCGCGTCGCGGCCTATGGCCATCATGTCCTGCGCGGCTTTTCCGTCCGAGCTCCTGGAGAGTGAGTTATTCGGCCATGTCAAGGGCGCCTTCACCGGCGCCGTTCGAGACAACCCCGGCCGCATCGCTTCCTGCGAGGGCGGGACACTCTTCCTGGACGACATCAGCGACTTGCCCCTCTCCCTCCAGCCCAAGCTCTTGCGCTTCGTCCAAGAACGGGAGTACGAGCGAGTGGGTGACACGTTCACCCGCCGGGCGGACGTGCGCCTCATCGCCGCGACCAACGCCGACCTCGAAAGATCCGTACGCGAGGGCCGCTTCCGCGAGGACCTGTTCTACCGACTCAACGTCATCCCGATCGAAGTCACGCCGCTCCGCGACCGCACGGAGGATATCGTCCCTCTGGCCGAGAGGCTTTTGGCTTTTTTTGCGAGAGCCAATCACAAGTCATTCGCCGGTTTCACGCCGGAGGCATTGCAGACCCTCGAACACTATTCGTGGCCTGGCAATGTCCGCGAGCTCAGCAACGTCATCGAAAGGGCGGCCATCATCTGCGGGGCCGAACGCGTCGGACTCGAGTATCTGCCGTCCGGTTTCCAGCCCGGCGAAGTCGCCCCGAACCTTGGCGACTCAATCAGCCTGGACAAAATCGACGAGCTTCATATCCGGCGCGTCCTGGCCAAGGCCAAATCCTTGCAGGACGCGGCCAGGATCCTCGGCATCGACCAAGCGACCCTATGGCGGCGCCGGAAAAAGTACGGAATCTAGGATTCCCGCCAGTCTCAAGCCTTCAGCCAGGTATCCATATCATTGCAATCTGCAATGCAAAAAAATAGACAGCGATGCGAAATGCAATAAATAGACTTGTTATGCCTTATTAATGCTAATATTATCAATTACTTGAATTGATTTTTCCTGGCATAGTTCTTGCACCTTATCACGGGTTCCGCGAGAAAACAATGTTAGGACTGCGCCAAAAACTATTCCTGGGCTTCGGAGGCCTTGTCATCATCCTGGCCGCGATCGGCGCCCAGAGCATCTTGCACCTGACCAGATTGGGTGGGTCTATCGACATCATCCTTAAAGAGAACTACAGGAGCGTCATCGCCTGCCAGCAGATGAAAGAGGCTTTGGAGCGAATCGACAGCGGCCTGCTCTTCACTCTGCTCGGCGAAAACGCCCAGGGACGCGAGCTCATCCTCAAGAACGAAGACGCTTTCGAAAAATCACTCCAGGTGGAACTCAACACAATCACGCTTCCGGGTGAGGGCGAGCAAGCGCGCGCCCTCCGAGATTTCTACGGCCGCTATAAAACCAGCTTGAACGAGGTCACGGACCCATCGCGGCCGGCCGCCCCTCGCCGTACCGCCTACTTCACCACCCTCCTCCCGCTTTTCGGGCAGATCAAGCTTGCCGCCGACCGGATCCTCCAGATGAACCAGCAGAACATGAGCGAGGCCAATGACCGGGCCCGCCAGCGGGCCAGCATGGCCCGAAGGCAGATGATTATACTCCTTCTGGTGGAAGCGCTGGTCTCGGTGGTCTTTATCCTGGTCGCCGGGCGATGGATCCTGCGCCCCATCCAAAAACTGATCCGGTCCGCCGAGGAGATCCGCCGCGGAAACCTGGACCTCGTCGTGACAAGCGGCTCTCGGGACGAGATCGGACGTCTATCGCAGGCGTTCAACGACATGGCCGCCAGCCTCCGCGAATTCCGGCGCTCCGACCAGGCCCGGCTCATCCGCATCCAGCGCGCGACACAGCAGGCCTTCGACAGCCTGCCCGAAGCTGTGGCCGTCCTCGACCTGGAGGGAAAGGTGGATGTGGCCACGGAGCCGGCCAAAAAGGTCTTCGGCCTCAAACCCGGGTCTTCCATCCGGGAGCTTCCCACGGACTGGATGGCCGGCCTCTTCGACGAAGCCCTCAAGACCGGCCGCGCCGTCCTTCCCCAGGACGACCATCGCCTGGTCCAGCAGTTCGTGGCCGGCGAGGAACGCTATTATCGGCCGGAGGCCGTGCCCATCCTGGACAACGAGCGTCAGCCGACGGGCGTCATCCTTGTCCTCCAAGACGTCACACAGGTCCGCCAGCAGAACGAGATCAAGCGGGGCGTGATCCGGACGGTTTCGCACCAGCTGAGAACGCCCCTGACCTCGGTCCAGATGGCCATTCACCTGCTTCTCGAGGAAAAGGTCGGTCCGCTCACGGAGGAGCAGGCCGGGCTCCTCGTGGCTGCCCGAGAGGACAGCGACCGGCTGTACGGCATCCTGAACAACCTCCTCGATATCAGCCGCATCGAATCAGGCCGGGCCCGGATGGATTTCCAGGCCGTCTCGCCCTGTGCCCTGGTCGAGGAAGCGGTGGACCTTTACCGCCGGACCGCCAAGGACCAGGGCGTATCCTTCACGGTTGCGGTGGCCGACGACCTGCCGGAAGTCTGGGCCGACACGACCCGGGTCAGTCATGTCTTTGGCAACCTGCTGTCGAACGCCCTCAAGTACACGCCGGCCGGCGGGTCGATAACCTTGTCGGCCGAAGTTGATGAGGAGTTCGTCCGCTTCTCCGTGGCGGACACGGGCCGGGGCATTCCCGGGCGGTACCTCCACCACATTTTTGAGCAGTTCTTCCGCATCCCTGACCAGGCTAAAGAAACGGGCGCCGGGCTCGGCCTGGCCATCGTCAAGGAGATTGTGGAAGCCCACGGCGGGACCGTCGGGGTCGAAAGCCTCGAAGGACAGGGGGCGACGTTCACCTTCACCCTCCGGCGGGCCGGCCGCATTCAAGGCAAGGAGGCAAACGCGTGAGTGACCTTATTTACCTGGCCGTCGTCATCGTTTTTTTCGGGGTGTGCGCCCTCTACGCCCACGGCTGTGAGAGGATCTGAATCATGGGAAACGTAGCGGGACTCATCATCGGGCTGATGCTGATCGGCTATCTGTTCTTCTCCATGATCCGGCCCGAGAAATTCTGAGGGAGTAATCATGAACATCATCGGTTGGGTCCAGCTCGTGCTCTTCTTGGCCGTTCTTCTGCTTGTCACCAAGCCGGTCGGCCTGTTTCTCAGCCGGGTCCTTGAGCCCGAAGGGAAAACCTTCCTCGACCCAGCGCTCAAGCCGATCGAACGTCTTTTATACCGCTTCATGCGGGTCAACCCCAAAAAAGAGCAGGGTTGGAAGCATTACACGTTCTCCCTGCTGGCCTTCAGCCTCATCGGCTTCCTTCTCACGTACGCTGTCCTGCGCCTGCAGCACATCCTGCCGTTCAACCCCCAGAGGTTGGGAGCGGTCAACCCCGGGCTGGCTTTCAACACTGCGGTCAGTTTCCTGACCAACACCAACTGGCAGAATTATGTTCCCGAGATCACGCTGTCCTATTTTTCTCAGATGGTCGGACTCGTCTTCCACAACTTCGTCTCGGCCGCCGCTGGCATCGCCGTAGCCGCGGCCCTGGTGCGGGGCATCGCCCGCCACTCATGCCTGACCGTCGGGAATTTCTGGGTGGACCTGGTCCGGGTGAACCTCTACCTTCTTCTGCCGCTCAGCTTTGTATTCGCCATCTTCCTGGGGTCGCAGGGCATGGTCCAGAATTTCCGCCCTTACGCCAAAGCCAATCCGGTCGAATCCGCGGCTCATTCCCCGGCGCAAAAGGGAACCGAGGCGACGCAAACGCTGCCCCAAGGCCCGGCCGCCTCACAGGTCGCGATCAAGATGCTGGGCACGAACGGCGGCGGGTTCTTCAACGCCAACGCGGCGCATCCCTATGAGAACCCCACTCCTCTTTCGAACTTCTTTCAGATGCTGTCCATCTTCCTCATCCCCAGCGGGCTGACCTACTACCTGGGCCGAAGGGTCAAGAACCAGCGTCACGGCTGGGCGGTGTGGAGCGCCATGGCCCTCCTCTTCCTAACCGCGTTCCTGGTCTGCTGGCGGGCCGAAAGCCTGGGCAACCCGCGGCTCCAAGCCCTCGGCGTCGCCAGGGCCGGCGGAAACATGGAAGGCAAGGAGGTCCGCTTCGGGGACTTCAACTCGGCCCTGTTCGCCACGGTCACCACGGACGCCTCCTGCGGAGCCGTGAATTCCATGCACGATTCCTTCACCCCCCTGGGGGGGATGATCCCTTTATTTAATATCCAATTGGGCGAGGTCGTTTTCGGCGGCGTCGGCGCCGGACTGTTCGGCATACTGTTGTTCGTCGTGCTGGCCGTGTTCCTCACGGGCCTGATGATCGGCCGCACTCCCGAATACCTCGGGAAGAAGATCGAGGCCCATGACGTCAAGGTCAGTGTCCTGGCCATTGTCATCTTGATCTTCAGTATCCTCGGTTTTTCGGCCTGGGCTTCCGCGAGCGCCTGGGGCCGGGCGGGGTTGAATAACGCCGGACCGCATGGCCTGAGCGAAATGCTCTACGCGTACACCTCCGGGACGGGCAACAACGGCAGTGCCTTCGCCGGGCTCAACGCCAACACGCCCTGGTACAACACGACCCTGGGGCTGGCCATGCTCTTCGGCCGATTCCTGATGATCGTGCCGGTCATGGCCCTGGCCGGCAGTTTGGGCCGCAAAAAACTCATCCCGGCTTCGAGCTCCAGTTTCCCGGTCGGCGGCCTGACCTTCACTTTGATCCTGGTAGGCACGATCCTGATCGTCGGTGCCCTGACCTTTCTGCCCGCCCTGGCCCTCGGTCCCGTGGTCGAGCATTTCCTGATGACGGGCTCAGGCCTGTTGTACTGACTGAGAATGAACCATGCCCGCTAAGTCTCAACCGCTCTTCGATAAGCAGATCGTCGGCCGGGCCGTGCTCGACTCCTTCAAGAAACTGAACCCTGTGTCGTTGCTGAAGAACCCCGTGATCTTTGTCACCGAGGTGGGAGCGTTCCTGACGACGATCGGTCTTATCATCCGGTCCAGGACGGAACCCGCAGGTTTCGTCTTCCAGGTGACGGTCTGGCTGTGGTTCACGGTCCTATTCGCCAACTTTGCCGAGGCCATGGCCGAAGGACGGGGCAAGGCCCAGGCCCGGGCCTTGCGCAAGACCCGCACCCAGACAATCGCCAGCCGGGTCAAGCCCGACGGCTCGGTGGAAAACATCCCGGCCGATAAACTGCGGAAGGGCGACCTGTTCCTGGTCGTCGCCGGCGAGCTCATTCCGGCCGACGGCGAGATCATCGAGGGTGTGGCCACCGTAGACGAATCGGCCATCACCGGTGAGTCGGCGCCCGTTATCCGCGAGGCGGGAGGCGACCGGAGCGCGGTCACGGGCGGGACGCGCGTCCTCTCGGACCGGATCAAGGTCCGGGTCACGGCCAACCCCGGGGAGAGCTTCCTGGACCGGATGATCAACCTGGTCGAGGGCGCGCATCGGCAAAAAACCCCCAACGAGATCGCTTTGACCATCCTCCTCTCGGCCTTGACGATCATCTTCCTCGTGGTCATCATCACCCTGAAACCATTCGGGACCTATTCCGGTATGTCCTTCACGGTCACCGTGCTGGTGGCCTTGCTGGTCTGCTTGATCCCCACCACGATCGGCGGCCTGCTGAACGCCATCGGCATCGCCGGCATCGACCGCATGGTCCAGAAGAACGTGCTGGCCATGAGCGGCCGGGCGGTGGAGGCCGCGGGCGATGTGGACGTCCTGCTCCTGGACAAGACCGGGACCATCACCCTGGGCGACCGCCAGGCGACGACTTTCTTGCCGGCGCCGGGAGTCGCGGTCGAGAACCTGGCCAACTCCGCCCAGCTGGCATCTCTGGCCGACGAGACGCCCGAAGGACGGAGCATCGTCGTGCTGGCCAAGAAATACGGTTTGAGGGGCCGCTCGATCTCGGAATGGCCCAGCGCCCGGTTCATCGCTTTCTCGGCGCAAACAAGGATGAGTGGTGTGGACGTTGACGGCCGCCAGATCCGCAAGGGCGCGCCGGACGCGATTCGGTCCTTCCTCGGCAGCGATTATCCGCCCGAGGTCCAGGACTCTATCAACTATGTCTCACTCTCTGGCGGGACGCCTCTCCTCGTGGCCGATCAGGGACGGGTCTTAGGCGTCATCCATCTCAAGGATATCGTCAAGGGCGGTCTCAAGGACCGTTTCGAGCGGTTCCGGGCCATGGGCATCAAGACGGTGATGATCACCGGCGACAACCGCCTCACGGCCGCGGCCATCGCCCGCGAGGCCGGCGTCGATGATTTCTTCGCCGAGGCCAGGCCCGAGGACAAGCTGACCCTGATCCGGAGGGAGCAGGCGGCCGGGCATCTGGTGGCCATGACCGGCGACGGGACGAACGACGCTCCCGCCCTGGCCCAGGCCGACGTCGGGGTGGCCATGAACACCGGCACCCAGGCGGCCAAGGAAGCCGGGAACATGGTCGACCTCGACTCCAACCCGACCAAGCTCATCGAGGTCGTGGAGATCGGCAAGCAGATGCTTATCACGCGCGGGGCGCTCACGACGTTCAGCATCGCCAACGACGTGGCCAAGTACTTTGCCATCATCCCGGCCATGCTCGTCAGCGTCTTCCCGGTCATCGCTCCGCTCAACATCATGCGCCTGCAGTCCCCCCAGAGCGCGATCCTGAGCGCGGTGATCTTCAACGCCTTGATCATCATCGCCCTCATCCCCCTGGCCCTGCGCGGAGTCAAGTTCCGGCCGCTGGCCCCGGAGGCCCTGCTGAGGCGAAACCTGCTGATCTACGGCCTGGGCGGCATCATCGCCCCGTTCCCCGGGATCAAGCTCCTGGATTTGATCGTGAACGCGCTTCATCTGGTTTAGGACAACGCCATGAAAAAGATACTGACGGAACTTCGGACGGCGCTTGCGGCAGTCGCGGTTCTGGCTGTCATCCTTTGCGGACTCTATCCCCTGGCCGTCTGGGTCGTGAGCCAGGGGTTATTCCCGGCCAGGGCCAACGGCTCGTTGATCGTGAGAGAGGGTCGGGTCGTGGGGTCACGCCTCATCGGTCAGAATTTTACCGGGGCGAAGTATTTCCATCCCCGCCCCTCCGCGGCCGGGACAGGATATGACGCCAGCGCATCGGGGGGCCGCAACCTCGGCCCGTTGTCCAGGAGTCTGGCTGATGACGTCCGCAGTCGGGTCAAATCCTATCGCGCGGAGAACGGCCTCGCCGCGGATTCGCCCGTGCCCGCGGATGCGGTGACCGCTTCGGCCAGCGGGCTTGACCCCCACATCAGCTTCGATAACGCCGAGCTTCAGATTCCGCGGGTAGCTAAGGCCCGAAGGATGAGCGAAGCGGCCGTCCGCGAACAAGTCAAAGCCTTCACCCGGGGACGCGACCTGGGCATCCTGGGTGAACCGGGAGTCAACGTCCTGCTTTTGAACCTCGCTCTGGACGACCTCGAGCGCGGCTCGGCTCACCGGAACCTTTCAACCGAAAAATGAAGAACGAGATACAAAAGGAATAGGCCATGGCCGAAGACAGAGCCAACGCTTTTCTGAGAATGATCCGGCGGTCCCAGCGCGGAAGGCTGAAGGTTTATCTCGGCTACAGCGCGGGCGTGGGCAAGACCTACCAGATGCTCCAGGAGGGCCACCGCCTGAAGAGCGACGGCATCGACGTGGTCATCGGTCTCCTCGAAACACATGGCCGCGCCGACATCGCCCGGCTGGCCGAAGGCCTGGAGGTCGTGCCCCGCCGGCGCCAGGAATACCGCGGCATCGTCGTCGAGGAGATGGACCCGGACGCCATCCTCGCCCGCAAGCCGCAGGTGGCCCTCATCGACGAACTGGCCCACACCAACGTCCCCGGCAGCCGGAACGCCAAGCGCTTCGAGGACGTCCAGGACATCCTGGACGCGGGGATCCACGTCATCTCCACGCTGAACGTCCAACATCTGGAAAGCCTCTACAACATCGTGGAGAAGGCCGTGGGCATTAAAGTCCGCGAGCGGCTGCCCGATTCGATCCTGGCCGAAGCGGACCAGATCGTGGACGTAGACCTGGCCACCGAGGACCTTCGACGCCGGTTGGAGGATGGCAAGATCTACCCGGCTGAGCGCATCGAGACCGCCCTGGCCAATTTCTTCACGGCCTCGAACCTGGAGAAACTCCGGGAGATGACCCTGCGGGAGCTGGCCTCGCAGATCGACCTGCGGCGGCGCGGGACCGAGGATGAGGACAGCCAGGCCGCCTCGGACCAGATCATGGTCTGCCTGAGCTCGCACGGCCCCAACAGCGAAAAACTCCTGCGCTACGGGTCGCGCCTGGCCGGGCGGCTGAACAGGAACTGGTACGCCGTATACGTCCAGACGCCCTCCGAAGAAGCCACGGTCATCGATGCCCGCACCCAGCGCATCCTGGCCGAGACCCTCACCCTGGCCAAACAGCTGGGCGCCGTGGTCTTTACCTACAAGGGCGAAGACGTAGCCGACACTTTGCTGAGATTCGCCAAGGAATACCGCGTCGGGCAGATCCTGATCGGCCGGCCGCGACCCAGGCCTTTCTGGAAACGATGGGGCAAAAACAAGAACATCGTCCATGACCTCATCAAGAACGCCGACGGGGTGAACATCATCGTCCTCGATACCCGTGAGGAAAAACCGCTCTGGACCAAACCTCTCGTCGAGGTCGCGGAAGGGAAAGCGCCGACGCCCGCGCCGACGGTCGAGGAGGCGCCTGCCCCCAAGCCTCCCTCCCCCGGCCTTCCGCTATCGCCCGAGCGGATCATTCTCTGGGATATGCCCGCAGCCAAGAACGAGGTTCTGCGGGCTCTCGCCGAGGCGGCCGTAGCCGGAAATAAGGCGGTCAACGTCGATCAAGTCTACGAAGCCGTTTTGAAACGTGAGGATCAGGGCTCCACGTTCTTCAATGAGGGAGTGGCTTTCCCGCACGTGCGAATCCCCGGGCTGAAGGAACCGGTTGTAGCCTTGGGTCTGACCAAAGCCGGCGTCTCGGACGTCGCCACAGAGAAGCCCGTTCAAATCGTATTTCTCATTCTCTCCCCGGCTGAGACGCCCGCGGTGCAGGTCCAGCTTCTGGGCCTGGCCAGCCGCGCCGCCCAAAGCCGGCATCTCCTACAATGCTTGGATTCTTGCGGAGGTCCGGATGAAGCCTATATCGCGGTCAGGGAATGGGAAAACGCCGCTCGATAGAATCGGTGTAGAATTGAGGTCCCGATATTTCTATTGTTTTCAGTGATAACGCGCCGGCCACTCATGATCGGACGCGAAGAGACCCCCCACCAGAGCAGATCGTTGGAGCATAATTCAGTCCGACAGGCGCAATCTCACTTGTTTATAAGAAAGCAATCTCACTTATTTATAAGAAATAAGAAATAGGATTATCCTGGCCCGACCCCAAACTGACAATCCCAACCGGCTAAGTGCGGGTCTTGTGAATTCCAATCAGGTTTTTTAAACGCTCGAGGATCGATTTTTTATTGCAGGATGAGGCGACATCCTTTGCGGACAGCTCTTTGACCTTCAGCAGAAACTCGGCGTTGCGCTTGTTGCGCTCGGCGACGATCCCGGCCATGACTTCGGCCAGGCCGGGGTTCCGGCCGAGCAAGCGGGCGAAATCCGCTTCTCGAATTTCGAGCAGCTCGGCCTCCTGTTCCACTGTGCCTGTCGCGGTCCGGGGCAGGCCGGTGAAGAGCGACATCTCGCCGAAGATGCCTCCCGGGCCGACTTTGAACTCAGAGCTGTACTTCTTGCTTTTTTCCTCGTAGATGATCTCGCCCCGGACCAGGCCCGAGGCCACAATAAAACCGCTCTCTCCCGTATCGCCCTGGCGGAAAAGAACTTCGCCCGCCGAGTATTTCCTCCGCCGCACCGTCTGGGCCAGCTCGCGGACCTCCCGCTCGGGAACCATAAGCCCTCCGGCCCGTGTTCCCTCGGGGTAGCGCAGGAACGATGATTCCGTGAGGGCGCGCAGGTTGTCCTCCGCGCCTGACTCCCGTTCGGCGCCGGCCCTCTCGGGCCGAACCGCGTTGAGAACATCGGCCACCCGCTCGCTGAAGGGCACGGGAATCTCGATTCCCTTCCTTTCGAACTTGTACCAGATGAGCCGGCCGACCTTGCTCAAGATCGCTTCCTTCCGGCTGAATTCCGTCACCCAGAACTTCAAGGTATAGGTCACGCCGTAATCATCGTACCCGCGGATGAAGGCCAGGGGTGTCGGCGCGGATAAAGCCTCGGGGACGTCTCGGGCGGCCTCCAGGAGCGCTTCCTGGACGAGCGCCGGAGGGGCGGAGAAGGACGCCCGGACGGGAAAAAGCAGGGCCGTTTTCTTGTCCGGTTGGTTGAAATTCGTGACGACCTCGCCGGAGATGACGTTGTTCGGAATGATGATGAGGTTCGAAGCCCGGTCGAGCACCCGGGTTTCACGCCAGTTCGTCTCCATGACCACGCCCTCGATGTCCTTGACCTTGATCCATTCGCCCCGAGTGAAGGACTTGGTGAAATGAAGGGACATGCCGGCCAGGATGTTCGACAAGATGCCCTGGAGGGCCAGGCCGAGGATCATGGTCAGGATGGCCGAGGTGGCCAGGAAGGGGGTGATGTTGATCCCCATGACCTGTTTGAGCACGGCGAACAGGACGGCCAGATAGATGACCCCCAGGATGAACCCGTGCAGGATCCGGGGCACTGGAAAAGGGGCCTTCCGCCGCGCGTACCAGGTCAGCAGGCCGGCGTTGATCAGACGGATGAGGAGGAAGGCCAGGAAGAAAACCAGAGCCGCGTCGAGGAACAGATAGAACTTGGGGCTGAAGGGAAAGGCGCGATGGATGATGGGAAGCTTGAAGGCCAGGGTCGCCAGGACAAAGACCGCCGGCAGGATGAGAAGGATGAGGAAGGTGCCGACGGGCTTTCCGGCGGCGACGAGCGTCCGGGTGACGATGAGCCGCAGGAGGACGTACAGGGCCAGGGCGAAGGCCATGGCCAAAAGGAAAAACACGACCTGGAGAAAAAGGGCGACGTTTGGGCTCATGGGGTCCGTCCTTTCATGCGCCTCGAAGGGCTTTTGTCCATCCTTCGCGCGCGGCGCGAGTCCTCGGGAATTTTTCCCGAGCCTGCCGTTCGATGTCATCCAGGACTTTGTCCGGATAGTCCGGGTTCAGGTGGGAGAGGACGAGCGCTCCCACCCCCGCCTCCCGGGCCAGCTTGGTTCCCTCAAGCCAGGTGCTGTGTCCCCAGCCGCGCTTGCCGGCCTCGTAGTCCTCGGGGGTGAAGGTCGCGTCATAGATAAAAAGCCCGGCGTCCCGGGCGAAGTCCCGAAGCGGCGCGTCCAGGCCCTTGAGGGGATGCTCGGTGTCCGTGGCGAAAACGATGCTCCCCCCTCCCTCTTCGATCCTGTAGGCGACACTGCCCTGGGGATGATTCAAGGGATGATGGGTGATGACGAGGCTCCCGATCTCCAGCCGGCCGGCGGGGATCCTTTTGAAATGCTTGGCCGAGGCCGTGTCCGGAAGATCCATGGGGAAGTAGCATCCGGCCATGATCCCCGCCAACAGGCGCTGGGTTTCGTCGGGTTCGGCCGGAGAGTAGAACGTGATCGTCGCGTTCTTGTCAAAGAGCGGCTCGAAATATGGAAGACCCATGATGTGGTCCAGGTGGAAATGGGTCAGGAGAAGATGAACGTGCAGGCGGGCCGAGCCGGCCGCGCCGGAGAGCTTGCGGCCGAGGCCGATGATCCCCGTTCCGGCATCGACAACGATCAGGTCTCCGCTCCCGGCGACGATCAGGGCCGAAGGCGTTCCGGAGCCGTACCGGCTGCGGGCCGGTCCCGAAACAGGATGAGTGCCCCGCACTCCCCAGAACTCAAGCTCCATCGTCCTTCGCCCCCTCTATTTGGATTTCAGGTCGAACACGCCGTCCCAGCCGTCGGCGGGCGGATTTTCGATAAGACCCCGGCACCGGTCGGCGTACAGCCGGGCCAGGGCATCTTCGCCGAGGCCCTCGAAAAGCGGCTGGGCGGACGACCACTCCTTATTCTTATAGGTCTCCAGGGCGCGGTGAAACGCCTCGAGGTCGGACAGCCGCTCCGCGGGAACCTTTCCTTTTTCCCCCAGGATCTCGAACACGCGGACCGGCCGGGACTTGCCCACCACCCGAAGTGTATCCACCTCCCGGCAGACGATCTCGTCCTTGACCTGAAGGTACGTCACTTCGCCGATGAGGATGGGAACGCCGTAGGGTTTGCAGGCGCCCTCGAGCCGTGAGGCCAGGTTGATCGTATCGCCCATGGCCGTGTAATCGAATCGGTTGGCCGAGCCCATGTTGCCCACGACGGCGGGCCCGGAATTCAGGCCGATCCGGACCCTAAGGCCCCGGCCGAAGCGCTTCTCCAGGTCGGCCCGCATTTCTCCCAGACGCGCCTGACAGCGCAGGGCGGCCCGGCAAGCCCGGAGAGCATGGTCGGGCTGGTCGAGGGGGGCGTTCCAAAAAGCGATGATGGCGTCGCCTTCGTACTTATCCAGTGTCCCGCCCGTATCCAGGATGATGTCCGTCATCTCCGAAAGGTAGGCGTTAAGAAGGTTGACCAGCTCCTCGGGCTTCAGGTTCTCGGAGATCGAGGTGAACCCGGCGACGTCGCTGAAGAACGAAGTGATGTCCCGCTTCTCCCCTCCGAGACGGAGCCGGGAGGGGTCAGCGAGGACTTGCTCGATGACGGACGGGCTCAGATAGTAGCGGAAGACGTTCTTGATGAACCGGCGCTGTTTTCCTTCCGTGTTGTAGTTGACGATGGCCGCGCCGATGAAGCTCGTCAGGACTCCGAATTCGGGCGCGACGAACCTCAGCCAGTAGCCGGACGTCATGGCCAGGAGGGCGGCGGCCGCGGGCAGGGCCAGGCAGACGATAAAAAAGAGAACGATGGAGCCGACCCGCCTCAAGTGAGAAGCGCCGACCCCGGTGAACAGGCAGAATGCCAGGAGGAGGGCGAAGGAAGCGGCCGGGGCGGGAAAACGGATGAAGTCCCGCCGCAAGAGGTTGTCGAGCGCGGCGGCATGAATTTCGGTTCCGGGACTTTTCGGGTTCAAGGGGTTGGGACGCAGGTCCATCAGCCCGGGCGCGCTCCCGGCCACGAACACGACCTTGCCGGCGAAGTCGGAATCCGGGATCTGGGGAGCGCGACCCTCCTCGATCTGCGCCCAGGAGTTGATGACAGCGGCGATGGAATAGTTCTTATAGGTCCCCAGGGGACCGTGATAGCGAATGACCATCTGCCCCGTAGAGTCGAGGGGTATCTTATCCAGAGCCTGGGGGCCGGCAACGAACTCGGCCAAGGCCAGGGGCAGGGCCGGGAGAACACGGTTTCTGTAAGAAAAAACGAGGGGGATGCGGCGGAAGATGCTGTCGCCGTCCGGGGAAAATTGGACGTTGCCCGAGCCGCGGGCCGCCGACAGGAGATCCTGCAGCGGGAGGGACACGGAATTGAACGCCGGCAGAGGTCCTCGCGGCAAGGGCCTTTCGCTAAGAGCGAGGCGGTCCAGCACCCCGGGAGAAACGGGTTCCTCCTCCTTGGCTCGGCTGAGAAAAAACGGCAGGAAGACGCGTCCCGACGCGGCCAGGGACCGGGCAAGCTCGGCGTCATCGGCTTCCCCATAGACCGAGGCCTCGCTGAAGATCATGTCAAAAAAAACGGCCTTGGCTTTGCCGGCCGCAAGGTATTTGACCACGGCCGAGTACATCTGTCGCGGCCAGGGCCAGGACACGCCCTGCTTGGCGAAAACGTCCAGGCTGTTCTGGTCGATGTAGAAAATGACGATATCGCAACCGGCCCGGGAAGGATCGGCCAAGAGCCTCAGTCGCACGTCCCAGCTCTTCCACTCGAGCGGACGGAGGAGCGAGGTCTGGGACACGGCCCAAGCCGCCAGGAAGGCGACCAGCCCGACGATGAGGCCCCGGGTTATTTTCTTGGGCATGGAAACCGGCGAGACCTTTGACCCGCGGCGCGAACGGGTCTACTTCATGAACGCCAGAACCTGCTTAAAGCGGGCCGTCCGGAGGGGGAACTTCACCGGCACGATTTTCAGGCCGGCGATCTGCTGTTCGACCCTTTTCAGCCGGTCCTGGGGCGTGGGGTGCGTCTGGAACCAGCCCTTGCCCCCTTCCTTCTTGGTCACGTTGACCAGGGTCTTCAGAAAATCGCTCAGGCCGTTGGGGTTGTAGCCCGTGGCCTTGGTGAACTTGACCGAAAGAGCGTCGGCTTCATACTCGAGCGTCCGGTCATAGCCCTTCTCGATGAGCTCGCCGGCGATGTCCGAAAGAACGCCTTGGAACAGGTTGGTCAGCTCAGCGATGTCGGCCGGGCTGTACTTGGCCGCGACTTCCGTTCCGAGGAGCTTAAAGGTATCCATCAGTCGTGACTTCTTGATGGCCTTCAGGCCGTGCTTGGCGTTGACATGCCCCACCTCATGGGCCAGGACCGAGGCCAGCATTTCCTCGTCGCGGCATTGGGCGATGAGGCCCTTGGTGATGAAGATGAACCCTCCTGGCGCGGCCAGGGCGTTGATCTCGCTCGAGTCGAGGATCAGGAAATGATACCCGGCATAGGTCTCGGGACGGTCGGAATAGGCGGCCACGGCCGCTCCGATCCTGTTCACGTACTGGGTGAGGAGTTCGTTCTCATAAACGGGATACTTGGCCAGGATGAGGGCGGCCACGGACCGGCCGATGTAATACTCCTCCTCATCGGTGATATCGGCGAACGAATTCCGCATGGAAACGGCGACCTTGGTGATGGGGCTGTTCTTGACCTTGGTGACGGTTTCCTCGGGGTGTTGGAGGAGGGAGCAGCCGACCCCGACCAGGGTCAAGGTCAGGACCAGAACGAGCAGGGGCCGTGTGCGGCGGGCGTTCATTTTCCACCTCGGAAATCGCCCAGCTTGCCGTCCTTGAGGAAGTCGTTCTCCTGACCGGGGGAGATGACGATCTTGAGCATCTTATCCACCCACTCAAAGCTGAGGTTCTTGTTCTTGGCCCGGTAGCTGTCCTCGACCTGCTTGTTGAACCCTTTGCTGGCCAGGGCGACCTCATCGGCCGAGGCCTTTGTCTGAAGGCCCTGAGTCATGGCCGAGAGGCTGAACTTTTTGGGCTGCAGGGCGCTCGAGTGGATCCAGCCCACGGTCCCGGAGGCGGTCCGGACCTGAAGCCAATCTCCTTGAGCGCTGACCTTCTCCACGCCGTCGCCCGCCTTGAGGGCCAGGACGCTCGAGGCGTAGAACTTAGGCGAGCTCCGGAGGCTTGTCGACCGCACTTTGACAACAAAGGTTTCGGCCGCGAAAAGGACGGCCATAAAGATAAGGCAGGAAAGGCCGATGGTCAGGGGCATCTTCTTCAACGGATCCTCCTTGGCGATTCTTTACCCGCGTCCATCATAGGAAAAAGGCTCGGTCCAAGTCAATCGGACCGGCGCCGGCTTTTTGCCCTCAGAAAATCCATCGGCTGTCCGCCGGTCAGGGCTTGATCTCGGCTCCGAAAACGAGCTCCAGCTTCTCCTTGAGCAAGTCGTTCCGCTTGACCGGCTTGTCGTTCTTGATGGCGATATAAAGGGCCTTGAACGAGCCTATGATGATGCACAGTTTCTTGGCCCGGGTCAGGGCCGTATAGAACAGGTTTCGCTGGAGCATCATGAAGTGCTGGGTCAGAAGGGGCATGATCACCGCCTGGTACTCCGAGCCCTGGGCCTTGTGGACCGAGACCGCATAGGCCAGGGTGATGTCGTTCAGGTCGTCCTTTTCGTAGCTCACCTCGCGGCCGTCGAAGTTGACATAAAGGCGATAGCGCGCGCGGTCGATGCCGGTCACGGCCCCGATGTCCCCGTTAAAGACGTCCTTCTCGTAATCGTTCCGGACCTGCATGACCTTGTCGCACACCCGGAACTCGCGCGTCCCCACCTTGAGTCCCTCGGGCCGTTTGTTGAGCCTCTGCTGAAGCTCCTGGTTCAGCCGGTCGACGCCGACCAGCCCTTTGTACATGGGGCTGATGACCTGGATGTCAGTGGACAGGGCCGACAGCCCGAGCTTATGGGGCACGCTGTAGCAGGCCAGCTTCATGAGCATGTTGAAAACCCGGGTCTCGTCCTCCATGGGGATGAAGTAGAAATCCGAGTCCTTGTCGCTCTTGTTCGGATTGATGAGTTTCTCTCCCTGGTTGATCCGGTGGGCGTTGACCACAATCAGGCTGTCCTTCTCCTGGCGAAAGATCTCATCGAGGCGGACGACCGCGAACCGGCCGGATTCGATGATGTCCTTGAGCACGCGGCCCGGCCCTACGGAAGGGAGTTGGTCCTGGTCGCCGACGAAGACGACCCGCATCTGGGGCGGCACGGCCCGCAGGAGATAGTGCATCAGGGCCAGATCGACCATGGAGCATTCGTCCACGACCAGGGCGTCGCCGGCCAGGGGCCGCTTGTCGTTTCGCTTGAAAGAACCCAGCTTGGGGTTGAACTCCAGGATGCGGTGGATGGTCTTGGCCTCTTTGCCGGTCGTCTCGGACAGCCGCTTGGCCGCCCGTCCGGTAGGCGCGGCCAAAATCACCTCGCGTCCCCAGCGCCGGAAGACCTCGACCACGGCCTTGATAATGGTCGTTTTGCCCGTACCGGGCCCCCCGGTGATGACCAGGATCTTCTTCTCGAAGCACTCCCGGATAGCCCGCCTCTGCGTCTCCGAAAAATGGATGCGGCTCTCGTCCTCGACCTGGGTGATGGCCGCCTCGAGGTCGAAGGGCGGGATGAGGGGCGGGGTCGCGGCCAGCTCGTTCAGGGCCCGGGCCACATCGCCTTGGGCTTGATGATAAAAAGGCCGGTACACGGCCGTTCCCGCCTCGACCGGTTCCGTGACGATGAGCTTGGCCTTCTCCAGGGCCTTCATCGCCGCCCGGACTTTCTCCGGACCGACGCCGATCTCCTCCTGGCTGTCTTTTTCAAGGTCGGCCTGGAAGGAGAAGACATGACCCTGTTCGTTGTCCTTTTCCAGGCGATAAAGGAGGAAGGCCTTGACCCGGTCGATCGATTCCGGGTCGGTGCCGAGCTTCAGGGCGATCTGGTCCGCGGTCTTGAACCCGATCCCCCAGATGTCCAGGCAGAGCTGGTAGGGGTTGGCCTTCAGGACCTGGTAGGATCTCTCCCCGTATTGCTTGTAGATCTTGGTGGCCAGGTTGGTCGAGACGTTGTGCTCCTGGAGAAAAATGATCAGGTCCCGGATGTGTTCGTGCTCCGTCCAGGACCTCTTGATCTCGCTCAGCTTTGAGGCCCCCACGCCCGGCACCCGGGTCATCGCCTCCGGGTTGTGCGACAGGACCTCGATCGTCCTTTCGCCGAATTTTTCCATGATCCGGCGGGCGAGGACCGGCCCGATACCCTTGATCAATCCCGAGGACAGGAACTTCTCGATCCCGGCCGCCGACGACGGCAGAACAGGGATGAAATTGTCCGCCTTGAACTGCTGGCCGAAACGAGGGTTGACCTCCCAGCTCCCGCTGACCTTCAGCTTCTCGCCCGGCGACAGGGGGGAAACGACCCGACCATGGTCAGCTGCCGTCCGTCCTCGAGCGAAAACTTCAAGACGGTGTAGCCGTTGTCCGGGTTGTAGAAAAGGATCTGCTCGACCGTCCCCTCCAGGCTTTCCTGGGCGGACGAGCCGGGAAGCGCGGGAGAGGATGCTTTAGCGCGGGGCAAGGCTGACCTCGTCTCCGACGCGGGCCTTCAGGCGAGCGGCGGCCGAGTCCCGGCGAAGGGCGATCTCCACCGTGCCGAGACTTCCCGCCAGGGCGAATAGCTGCCCGCGCGGACCGCTGGAGTAGGACTCGGGAAAGGCGTCGATCGTCCGTCCCCTGATCCGCATCCGAAAAGGCGGCGATGGGCGGCGGCCGAGGCCGGAGAGCCAGGCGGCCGGAATGTTGGTGATGAGGTTGCCGAACTTATCCACGTAGGCCACTTCGCCCTTGATGCGGTTCTTTTCCCGGCGAGGCTTGTGGACGGGATGCTTCTCGTAGCCGTCGAGGCGCGGCCCGAACTCCGCAACGGGAGTCCCCAGGGATAGCCAGGCGGCGGCCGGAGCCATCCTGTCCCGGCCCTCGAACGTGCGGCTCGATTCGGACAGAAAGAACTTAGGCGCGGAGACCGACCTCAGCTCGAGACTTCCGGTCTCGTCCAAGACCAGGGTCAGCAGGCCGTTATCCGGAGCGATAAAGTCATGCTTGGCCGTGCGCGCCAGGAGGATCCGGCGCTCCGAGCCGACGCCGGGGTCCACCACGGAAAGGAAGATCGTGCCCTGGGGAAAGAAGGGAGTGCAGGCAGCCAGGATGAAGCTCCCCGCGCGAACATCATAGGAGGGGACGTTATGGGTGATGTCGACGGTGCGGACCGCCGGGTTGATGCTGAGGATGACGGCCTTGACCGACGCCACGAAAAAATCGTCCAGGCCGAAATCGGTCATGAGGGCGATCACGGGATGCTGCATTTTTCATCATCTTAGCCCAATCTCCGAAGAGGGTCAATTGACCATCGTATTAGAAGGATAAGGGGAGCGGAGCGACCTAACCCGGAAAGGATGGTTATCCCCAACCGAGGCCGAGGGCCGAAGCCGCGAGGAGCGAAGCGACGTGGCGGAGAGTGAGGGATCTCCTTCACCATCGCGACAATGCGATACAGGGAGCGGAGCGACCTAACCAGCAGTCGATGGTCATCCCTACACGGAGTGAGGGATCTCCTTCAACCAGCCCCAGGTCAGGATATGAGGAGCGCAGCGACTCAACCTCCAGTTCCATGGTCATCCCGACACGGAGTGAGGGATCTCCTTCACCATCGCGACAATGCGATACAGGGAGCGGAGCGACCTAACCCGGAAAGGATGGTTATCCCCAACCGAGGCCGAGGGCCGAAGCCGCGAGGAGCGAAGCGACGTGGCGGAGAGTGAGGGATCTCCTTCACCCTAGCGACAATGCGATACAGGGAGCGGAGCGACCTAACCCGGAAAGGATGGTTATCCCCAACCGAGGCCGAGGGTGACCCGCAGGGTCATCCCGAGGAGCAAAGCGACGTGGGGACCTCACACTTAGACATAAGCCGCGATAGTAAACTATCCCCGCGGCAAGCCGCGGGGCATTAAGAGCGCAGCTTCAAAGAAAGCTGCGCAGGCCCTTGCCCTCCAGGCAAGTGCCTAGCCGGATAAGGGGGACTTGCCGGTCCCCCTTATAACCCCCTCGGAAAGGCATGAATTCATCCCACGCGGCAAGCCGCGGGGGATTCTTCAAAGGGTTCGCTAAAAAGCGACGTGGCGGAGAGTGAGGGATCTCCCGCGACTCGCGTCATAAAACGATATGGGGAATGCATCGACCCCATTAGACGTGATTGACCCGACCCGCCAATCATGATAATTTCCCAACCGATGAAGTATCTCAAGGCCTTGCTGAACTCCCTCCTGTGCGGATTCTTTTTCAGCTGCCTCCTGGCCTTGCTCTTGGCCGACCTGAACGTCAATTCCCGGTATGACCTCTATTTTCTCGTCCGGCTGGCCGCTGTCTTGTTCATTACCTACGGCCTCGCCGTCGCCGTGCTGTGTCTCATCGTCTTCGGCTTCACCGCGTTCATTTCCTCAAGAAAGAACATGGCCCTGGTCTCGCCCACCTTTCTCTCTCTCGGTTTCTCGGCCCTGACCTTCCTCCTCCTCCTCATCTTCCGGGGCAACGCCAGCTATTTCTCCTCGTTTTTCGACGTCGCGACCCGGGCCGGACTCAATCACCAGATGACCGCCCTCCTGGCCTTGGGCTCGATCGGACCCCTGGCCTGTCTTGTCTATTACCGCCGTCACAAGAGAGCCCCGGTCTTTGCCGCGTATTTTCTCATCGCCGCCGGACTGTTGAGTTACGCTTTTTCCCAGAGGCCGGATGATGTCCCACTCCAGGCTTCCCGGAAGTTCATCCGCCTCGAAACCAGGAATTCGAACAGGAAAGTGACCATCATCCAGCTCGAAGGCCTGAGCTTTGATTTCATCATCCCCCTGATCTCGGCGGACAAACTGCCTAATTTTTCCCTGCTGGTCGAACAGGGCAGCTGGGGCCGGCTGGGGTCCTTCACCCCCAGCGACCCCTTTGTCCTCAACGCCTCGTTCCGCACGGGGAAGATGCCGTTCCGTCACCGCCAGCTCTCGCCCGTCAGCTATCGGGCGGGCCGGATTCCGCAGGAGCTGGAGGTCATCCCCCGGTTTCTCTTCTTCAGACAGCTCGTCCGGACTGGCCTCCTGACCGAGTCTCCCGGTCGGCCCGCGTCCCGGCCCAAGGACCTGTGGCAGATCTTTGCCGAGACCCGCATGCCCCTTGTCCGGAGGGTTGCCCCCGATTCCGTGGACCCGGCCAGGACGACGTCCAAGGCCGAGACCCTCTTCAGCTTGTTCTACAAGGACCTCGAGCACGACCCGAGCCCATCCTTCGGCCTGGCCCGGCAGGCCTTCATCCGGGACAGCCTGGGCGAGGAGGCGGCCTTCCAGGAGCGGACCGCCGCATCGCCCCAAGTGTTCGCCCTCGAGCTCAACGGGCTCAACACGGTCGAGAAGTACTTCTACCGCTACAGCTTTCCCGACATCTTCGGCAACGTGACGCCCGAAGAGAGCACGCGCTACGGATCGGTCATCGAGCGCTATTACCAGTTCTACGATCAGATCATCGGCAAGTACCTGGCCGGGCTCAAGGAGGACGAGCTGTTCATCGTCTTTTCTCCCCACGGCATGGAGCCCCTGCCCTTCTGGAAGCGGGTCGTCGAATGGCTGGGGGGCGACACCGAGATCTCCGCCTTTCACGAGCTGGGTCCAGAGGGGGCGGTTTTCTTCTACGGCAAGAACATCTTCCGCGAGAAGAACATCGAGGGCATGAGGCTGGTGGACATCGCTCCGACCATCCTGTACTACCTTGGCCTGCCGGTGAGCAAGGACATGGACGGGATCGTCCGCAGTTCGCTCTTCCAGAGGGACTTCACCGCCGACAACCCGGTCTTCACCATCTCCTCCTACGAAGACTACACCCTGAGCCCGGGCCGCTAGAGGCGGTCGGATCGGGGTGTCAATGGATGATCTTGAGCATGCGGCGCCAGCGCGCTCGGGGGAGGAAGCTGACGATCTTCTTGATCCGGTCGGACAGGCTCGTGTGCTGATAGGTATCCCGGTCGGCCCGGTAGGAAAAATAGATGAGCCACGGCCGGCCCTTGATGTTATCGATAGGCAGAGGTCCCCAGAAACGGCTGTCAAAGCTGTTATCCCGATTGTCCCCCATGGCGAAGACGTGCCCGGCGGGGATCACCAACGGGCCGAAATTGTCCCGGTTGATGTTGTCCAGCTGATACTCGGTCGTGGTCGAGGACCCGGACATGCCGTTGCGCGAGTAGACCTCGGGAAAGATGTGGACCTTGTACTTTTCCTCCTGGGGCTTGCCGTTGATGTAAACCTGCTTATCCTTGATCTCCAGAGTATCTCCGGGCAGGGCGATGACTCTTTTGACATAGTCCTTGGTCAGGTCGTTGGGAAACTTGAAGACGATGATGTCCCGGTGCTGGATGTCCCGGTGGGGAAGGATGGCCTTCTCGAAAGGAAAGACCGTGGGGGCATAGGCGAGCTTGTTGACCAGAAGGAAATCGCCCACGAGGAGCGTGGGCTCCATGGAGCCCGTGGGAATCTGGAAGGCCTGGACGACGAAGGTCATGACAAAAAAGACAAAGACCGCCGTCTCGGCGATGAGCTCGAAATATTCACGGAACAACCCGTGGTCGCGTTTCTTCTTGGCTTCCGATTTTTTCGGTGCTGTATCTTGCTTTTTGGTCATAGGCGTCCACTCTTAAAGCGCTTATGATAACCGAAAAGGGTATTTTCGGCAAGGCCTTTAGCGCCCTGATGAGGACCACGGCCCTCCGAGCCCGGATCGGCGGGAAGCGAGGACTTCATTCCGCGGCCGTCACGAAGCGCTCGGCCCCCGCCGCCACCTGAGGATGCGGCTCGTGACGTGACCGCTCCAGGAATCGGGTCTTCGGATCGTTCGAACACGCGGCCAGCCCAGCGGTCCGGACTCCGGCCCTCACGGTGGGGCGCTTATTAAAAGAGGAAGGGCGGGCCTTCGGCAGATGAGGAGGTTGACAGGAATCCCATTTCGCGTTTTACTGAGCGAGTGAACTTCACCCTCTTCGGATACCCCCGGACCGGCAAAACGACCCTCTTCAACTTGCTGACCGGAGCCCGGGAGAAGGTCCACGCCTTTGAGGAAGGCCAGCGTGAACCCAGCCTCAGGACATGCCCCATTCCGGACGAGCGCCTGGACCGCATCGGCCGGCTCTATCCGGAAAGGAAAAAAGTCCCGGCCGGGATCGATATCGTCGATCTGGCGGGCATCTCCTTCGGCGAGGTCAAGAGTACGACCCTCCTCGCCTTCCTGCGCAAGGCCGACGGCCTGGTCCACGTCGTGCGGGGCTTCGATGACCCGGCCCTTCCCTCGCCCAAGCCGATCAACCCCGCCGAGGATATGCGGGCCATGCGGGACGAGCTCTTGTTGGCCGACCTGGCTTCGATCGAGGGACGACTCGAGCGCCTGGACAAGGACCTGAAGAAGATCAAGGACCCCGAGGGCGAAAAGGAACGCGACCTCCTCCTCAGGCTCCGAACCCCGATCGAGCAGGAAAAGGGCGTCCGCGGCCTCAGCCTGACCCCGTCCGAGGAAAAAATGATCCGGAGCTTCGCCTTTCTCAGCCAGAAGCCCCTCCTTCATATGGTCAACGTCGCGGAGAAGGACATCGGCCGGATCGAGACGGCCCCGGCGCTTTACGCCGAGGCCGCGACGGGCTCCGAGGTCATGGCCTTCTGCGGCAAGCTCGAAAGCGAGCTCCTCGACCTTGAGGACGCCGAGCGCCGGACGTTCATGGCCGAATTCGGGTTGGGGCAGACCATCCCGACCCGCTTCTTTCAAGCCGTGCCTCGCCTGCTCGGGCTGGTCACTTTTTTCACCGTCGGCAAGGATGAGGTCCGGGCCTGGATGGTGCGGGCTGGCTGTCACGCCCAGGCCGCGGCGGGCGCCATCCACTCGGACATCGAGCGCGGTTTCGTTCGGGCCGAAGTGATCCCGGACAAAGACCTCCTCGCGGCGGGTTCCCTTCAGGCGGCCAAGGATAAGGGCGGCATTCGGCTTGAGGGCAAGGACTACCCCGTCCGCGACGGCGACGTCATCTATTTCCGGTTCTGCTCATGACCCAGACGTTCATCGTGACGGCCGTCGACCCCGCCTCATCGGCCAGGGCCGGCTTCATTCCCACCGCCCACGGCAGGATTCCCACCCCCGCCTTCGCCCCCGTGGCCAGCCAGGGCTCGGTCAAGGCCCTGACCCACGAACAGGTGCTGAAGCTCGGGGCCAAGCTCGTTCTCGTCAACGCTTACCACCTCTTTCTCAGGCCCGGGGTCGAGACCGTGGCGGCCATGGGCGGCATTCACGCCTTCATGAACTGGAAGAAACCCATTCTCTCGGACAGCGGCGGCTTCCAGATCCACAGCCTCTCCCCCCTGGCCAAGGTCACCCGAGAGGGCGTGCGGTTCGCCTCGCATCTCGATGGGGCGAAGATCAAGCTTACGCCGGAGGACGTGGTCGATATCCAGAAGGGCTTGGGCTCGGATATCATGATGGTCCTCGATTATTGTGTCCCCTACCCCGCCTCATTGGAAAAGATGAAAGAGGCCGTGGAGGTGACGACACATTGGGCCGGCCGGGCTATGGCCCGCCACCGGGCCAAACCCACGCGACAGCTCTTGTGGGGCATCACCCAGGGCGGGGTCCACTGGGACCTCAGACGAAAGAGCACCGAGGAGCTCCTGGCCCTGAATTTCGACGGCTACGCCCTGGGCGGCCTGGGTTTGGGCGAGCCGAAATCGGACCTTCTGGAGATGCTCGAACGCTCGGACGGCCTCCTGCCCAAGAACAAGCCGCGCTACCTCATGGGCGTGGGCTATCTTGACGACATCCTGGAGGCCGTGAAGCGGGGCGTGGACCTCTTTGATTGCGTCCTGCCGACGCGGAACGCCCGCACCGGGAGCCTGTTCACGAGCGGGGGCACCCTGGTCATCAAGAACACAAAGTACGCCCGGGACGAACGGCCTCTCGACGAGGATTGCGATTGTTACACCTGCCGAAACTTCTCGCGGGCCTACCTCCGCCACCTCTACGAGAGAAACGAGATCGCGTCGGCCGTGCTGAATACCATCCATAACCTGCACTTTTATCTTGACTTCTTTCGGAAAATCCGGCAAAGTATTGAATCTCATTCTCTTAGCGACCTAGAGAAGCGGATTTTCAAATCAACAAAGGATAAAGAGCATGCTAGCAGCCGGATTAATGACGTCACTTGAACAGGCCCCGCCCGCGGCCAGGCCCCAGGGCAACCTCCTGACCGCCCTGATCCCCTTTGTCCTCGTCTTCGTCATCTTCTACGCCCTCATCATCCTCCCCACCCGCAAGAAGCAGAAGAAGCACATGGACACGGTCAACGCCCTCAAGCCCGGCGACAAGATCATCACCACGGGCGGAATCTACGGCACGATCATGAGCGTCCAGCAGGACAGGATCGAGCTCAAGATCGCCACCAACGTCAAGGTCGATATCACCAAGAGCGCCGTGGGGGCCGTCCTGCCTCAGGGCGGCATCGGAATGGGCACGGGCAAGACGGATTAGCTCTTAACTCGAATCACATCTAAGGGATCGAAATGAAAAAAGGACTACGCTGGAAAATCGTTCTCATTCTGGCCGTCCTGCTCCTGGCCATCGTGGTCTCCTACCCCATCACCAAGAAGATCAAGCTGGGCCTGGACCTCAAGGGCGGCATCCACCTCGTCATGCAAGTCATGACCGACGACGCGATCAACATGGAGACGGACCAGGAAATCCTCCGGCTGCAGGAATTGTTCAAGAAGAACAACCTCACCTCCGTCTCCATGACCAGGGTCGAGCCGGGCAAGTTCACCGTTCAGGGCATCAACCTCGACCAGGAGGGACAAGTCCGCGACCAGCTCGACCAGCTCCGGGAATGGACCTATTCCATCTCCGGAACCACGGCCACGGCCAGCTACAAGCCGGCGACCGCGCAATCCATCCGGGATCAGGCCGTCGAGCAGTCCGTCGAGACCATCCGCAACCGCGTGGACCAGTTCGGCGTGGCCGAGCCCATCATCCAGCGGCAGGGTTCAAGCCGCATGATCGTCGAGCTCCCGGGCGTGGATAACCCGGAGCACGTCCAAGATCTGATCAAGACCACGGCCGTCCTCGAGTTCAAGCTCGTCCAGGCCGGTCCGGCGCTCGATGAAGCCACCCTCCTCAAGGACTATGCGGGCAAGCCGCCGGATAATATGGAAGTCACGGTGGTCGCGGCCAAGTCGCGCGCGTCCGAGGGCGGGAACTATTACCTGCTGGACAAGGTCGCCATCGTCACCGGAAAGGACCTGAGGGTCGTCCGCCGCAGTGTGGATGAGTGGAATAACCCCGCCGTGTCCTTCGGCCTCAAGGCCGACGGCGCCCGGCGCTTCGAATCGGCCACGGCCCAGAACATCGGACGGCTGCTGGCCATCGTCCTGGACGGCAAAGTCCAATCCGCGCCGAGGATCAACGCCCGGATCCCGGACCAGGGCATCATCACCGGTCATTTCACCCTCGAGCAGGCGAACGACCTGGTGATCGTCCTCAAGGCGGGGGCGCTTCCGGCCGGGCTCAAGACCCTGGAAAACAGGACGATCGGCCCTTCGCTCGGAGCCGATTCGATCCGGGCCGGGCTCATCTCGGGCCTAATCGCCGTCATCTCGGTCATGGGTTTCATGATCCTCTATTATAAGATGTCCGGGTTGAACGCCATCGTCGCGCTCTTCCTGAACATCATGATCCTGATGGGGTCCCTGGCCTACTTCCGGGCCACCCTGACCCTGCCGGGCATCGCCGGCATCATCCTGGGCATCGGCATGGCCGTGGACGCCAACGTCCTGATCTTCGAGCGCATCCGCGAAGAACAGGCCCTGGGCAAGGGCATCCTGAATTCCATCTCCCTCGGGTTCAGCCGAGCCTTTTCCGCCATCTTTGATTCGAACCTGACAACGATCATCTCGGCCATCTTCCTCTTCCAGTTCGGGACGGGCCCGATCAAGGGTTACGCGATCACGCTGATCGTCAGCCTGGTGGCCAACCTGTTCACTGCCGTCTTCGTGTCGCACCTGATCTTTGACCTGACCCACGGCAAAAACACCAAGAAGTTGAGTATCTAACATGCAACTCTTCAAAGCGACCAATATCAATTTCATGAAGTGGAAGTTCGCCGCCCTGGGGCTGACTCTGGTCATCATCCTCGCCGGCGCGGGGAATATCTTCTTCGGCAAGGGACTGAAGCTCGGAGTGGACTTTGGCGGAGGGACGCTCATCCGCGTGGTTTTTAAGAACTCCGTCTCTGTTTCGAACATCCGCGATTCGCTCAAGAGTGTCGGGCTCGGCAGCAGCCTCATCCAGGCCACGGGCAAGGGAGGCCACGAATTCATGATCCGCACCCGGCAGGTCTTCAAGGGCAAGAGCGCCGAGGAAGAGCTCGAAGCCCATGCCAAGCTGGCCGACCAGGTCATCGCCGCGCTCAGGGGAACGGAGGGCGCAGGAAAGGAGCAGAGCGGCAAACAAGACCTGAACACCATCGACCGCGCCAGCCTGACCGCCTTGCTCGACCCGTCATTCCCTGGAGAGGGCGACAATCTGGCCAAAGATGTGCTCGCCGTCCGCAACGGAGAAAGGATCCTGGGCGGAACGGCCGGCACGATCTCGGGCGTCCTGACCGGCTACGATGAGCTTACGGCCGCCGGACTCAAGCCGGAAGCGGTCAGGGTCCTTCAGGACAAAACATACCTCGGTCCGATATCGGTCATCAGCCGCGAGACGGTCGGGCCCCAGGCCGGTGCCGACCTGCGCCGCAAGGCGACCCTGGCCGTCATCTGGTCCCTCATCGGCATGCTCATCTACATCGCCTTGCGGTTCAAGCTGGCCTACGGCGTTTCGGCCATTCTCACCCTGACGCAGGACGTGCTCATCTCGCTGGCCCTCTTCTCCTTTACCAACCGCGAGATCAACCTGCCGGTCATCGCCGCGCTCCTGACCATCGTCGGTTATTCGATCAACGACACGATCGTCACCTTCGACCGGGTTCGGGAAAACCTGAAGACCATGCGCAAGGACACGCTGGAGAAGGTCATGAACACGAGCATCAACCAGATGCTCGGCCGGACGATCATCACCTCCGGCACGGTCTTCCTGACGGTCCTGGCTCTGTTCTTGTTCGGCGGAGAGGTGATCAACGATTTCGCCTTCATCATGCTCATCGGCGCGATCGAGGGCGTCTATTCCTCGATCTATCTCTCCTGTCCGGTGGTCATCTTTTGGCAACAACTCTTCCCTCCCAAAAGAGGTTATCGGAAATAATTTTTCGAGAAAAACTTGCCAAAAAGATGTTTTTTCTTTATACTTTCTTATCTGTATTAGTTCATTTTTTAGGCGAGGTTCAATATGGCTCAACAGACAAGGCCAGAGGCCAGGACTGAAGCGCCAGAACTCTTCCGCGATTCCTTTTTTTCGGCCAAGAAATCCGCGGGGAGGAAGGCCTTCGCCCTGCCTGTAGCGATCTTGGTTCACGTTCTCGCCTTCGGCAGCCTGATCGTACTTCCCCTGCTCTCGACGAGCGATACGCCCAAAGTGGAAGTCATCAGCGCCTTTTTGGCTCCCCCTCCGCCCCCTCCCCCCCCGCCGCCCCCTCCGGCCGCCAAGAAGCGCTCCTCTGAGCGTACGGCTCGCATCAAGCCCGTCCAAGCCCAGAGCACTCTGCAGGCCGGCAAGCTCGTCGCCCCGGTCGAGATCCCTGATCAGATCGTCGAAGAACAGCTGTCCGACATCGGCGTCGAGGGCGGTGTCGAGGGCGGTGTCGAGGGCGGTGTGGTCGGCGGCGTACTCGGGGGTGTCGTGGGCGGCATCTTGGGAGGCGTCGTCGGCGACGTCGAGGCTCCGGTCCGGGCGGTCGGCGAAATCAAGCCGCCCAGGCTCATCAAGGAAGTCCAGCCCGAATATCCGGAGATCGCCCGGCAGGCCCGCGTCGAGGGCGTGGTCATCATCGAGGCCACGACCGACATCTACGGCCGGGTGGCCAGCTGGAAAGTCCTCCGCTCCATTCCCCTGCTGGATCAGTCGGCCATCGACGCCGTTCGGCAGTGGGTGTACGAGCCGATGATCATCAACGGCCGGCCGCGGGGAGTCATCTTCACAGTCACCGTTCGCTTCAAACTGAAATAACGCTTTTTATGAAAAGCTTGAGACCCAAGGTCTTTGAGAACTAAAAGGAGGTATTTCAAATGGAATTTGGCTTAATTGGAATGTGGAATCAAATGGCCGCTTTGGCCAAGACGGTTGCCATCCTTCTGATCGGCCTGTCTATCGTCACCCTGTACATGCTCATCGAGCGACTGATGACCTTCAGCAAGGCCAAGAACAAGAGCAAGGAAGTGGCCCCCAAGTTGTCCGACCTTTTGAAGAAGGGCAGTGTCAATGACGCCATGACCCTGTCCACCAAGAAAGACTACAAGGGCAGCCACCTGGCCCGCGTAACGGCCGGCGGCATCCGGGAATACCTGGAAGCCAAGGAAGCCCGTTTGGACACCGACCAACTCATCGCCTCGGCCGAGCGCGGCTCCGAGCGGTCCCAAATCCTGTTCGACCAGGAGCTCCGCAAGGGCCTGCCCATCCTGGCCACCATCGCCACCTCCTCCCCCTTCATCGGACTGTTTGGGACGATCTTCGGCATCATCAATGCGTTCCGCGGCATGGCCTTGACCGGTTCGGGCGGAATCGGCGCCGTCGCTTCGGGTATCGCTGAAGCCCTGATCACCACGGCCTTCGGGATCGGCGTGGCCGTCCTGTCCCTGTGGGTTTACAATTTCCTCAATTCCAGGATCGAAGTCTTCGACGCCGAGATGACCAACACCTCGTCCCAGCTGCTCGACTTCTTCATCCGCAAGGAAGGCAAGTAAGACGAAATCGACGGACGGGGGAGTGCCCCGCATGACCCGTTCCGGAAAAGAGGTTTGACATGTCCATCTCATTAGGCGGAGACAAGAAGTTCCGCTCCGAACCGAATGTCGTCCCTCTCTGCGACGTCTTGCTCGTGCTGCTGATCATCTTCATGATCGTGACACCCATGATCCAGAAAGGCCCGGAGGTCGTCCTGCCGAGCGCGGTGAACACCATCGCCATGCCCGACAGCCCGGAAGTGGTGATGTCCATCAAGCGGGACGGCACGATCTACCTCAAGGACAAGAAGGTCACGGCGGATAACCTGCAGTCCAGCCTCGAGGAGGCCTTCCTGACCGTGACCGACAAGAAGCTCTATTTGCGTGCGGATTCCGAACTGGAATTCGGCAAGTTGGCCCTCCTGATCGACGCCATCCGTGACGCTGGCATCGAAGTCGTCGGAATCATCACCGAGAAGAAAGCAGAGAAGACGACCTAAGCCCACGCCCTCCCGGGCGCGCGGTCGTATCGTATTCAACGCCGGGAGGAAAGGAAGCTCGCCAGGGCGGCCTTTCCTCCCGGATTTTTTTTGAACACATCCCGCCAGACCTCGACACTCTCCATGCAGAGATAGACGGGCACCACTCCGCCCGAGGCGTTGAGGATATCCTCCAGAACGGAGCGATAGAGCTCCACCCGAAGCGGCCGAAAATAACGATACTTTCCGTCCCTGCCCCGGATGAGCTCCTCGCCCGGGAGACGACTCGTCGGAAACCGCCGAAGGATGACCGTCTTGAGCGCCGGAGGAAAGCGCAGGCTTCCCATGCTGATCCAGGCCACGCCGTCGGAGTCGACGGCCCGAAAAAGGTCTCCGATCACGCGGCCATAATCACCGCGCCAGCCCGGGTAGCGGATGAGGGGGTCAAAGTGGAACCCCACCCGGAATCCCCTGGACCTGACCTCGGCCGCGGCGGCGAGCCGCTCCGCAACGGAGGGAGCTCCCCTCTCCTCGGCGCGGGCCGTCCGGGGCGTGTTGAGAGACCAGGATATGACGATGTTGTCCGCCGGTTCGGCTTGAAGAATCCGCTCGATATGGGTCGTTTTTGTTTTGAGCTCGAAGACGACCCCCGGTTTTCCCCGGAAGTATTCGATGAGGTCCGTCGAATCGGCGGTTATGGGGTCCAGGGCCAGCGAATCGGCCAACTCGCCCGTTCCGAGGCGGACCGGCCGGGGGCGATTCCGGCGCCCCAAAAAATCATCCAACTCCCGCCATAGATCCTCCCGGTTGACGTGGACCGTAAGATACGGGTTGGACAGATATCCCTGAAGGATGCAGTAGGAACAGTCGAGCGGGCAATTGAGGTTGAGGTTGATGATGAAGTACCCGCACCGCACGTGGCCGGGAGTGCAGGGACAGGGTTTGATGAATCGCCCTTTCTGGACGGCCAGGAGCAGTGTCTCCTTGCCCCGGCCGATGGGGTCGGCCTCGGCCCGGAGCGCTGACGCGGCGCTCTCGGCCGATGTCACGACGTCGACCGGCACGCCGCGGAGATCGTCCAGGATGCGGGACGTCAAAGGATAGGGAAGGGCCCGCTCCTCGACCAGGACTCTTCTCGGCGTGAACGGCACGGCGGCTCCTATGTCATCCAGGAAAAGACCCGGCGGAACTCCTCATCCGAGGCCAATCCTTCGAACCGGGACAGGATCGCCCTGAGCGACCCGGGCGACCTCACCCGAAAGGAGACCATAGCCTCGTTCTTTTCAAAGAACGGGTCGGGCTCGAGGCTGAGGTCAGGCGGAAGGTCAAGGGCTTTGACCGCGGCCTCGAATTCATCGCGCCGGAGGGAATAGGCGGGAAACCTCATTCGAAAGAGGGCCTGCCGGAGGAGTTCTGATCTTTGGATCGGGGGGACGTTCTCAAGGTTCACCGCCTCCCGGACCCGCTCGAGGCCCAGGATATCCACGGCCGTAATATCATCGCGAAGACAGATTTCCCTCAGGTGTTCGAGGATCTCCTTTTGCTTGTTCTGGCCGAGCGGAAGAAGATGGGGAAAAACGGCCTGCCTCTCCGCGGGGCTGAACGCGGCCAGGACGCGAGCGACGGGGAAGGCCACGGACCTGTCCTCGATCCCCCGCTTGATCTCCGGGGTGAAACCCGCGATCCGAAGATGATCCTGAAGGATCTCGGCGTTTTGGGGGAGGTCGAGAAGAGGCAAGAAATCCCGCCTGATCGTTTCCCGATCCTCTCCAAAGGCAACCAGCCGGGACAAAATCTCCGCTTTTTCGATAAGGCCAATCGGACGCGAGGCAACGTTCTCCAGAAACCCCAGCAGGACGTTCTTGAGGGCGTCCCGCTCCTCCGTATCGATGACTTCGACCGGGGATCGGGCCAGCGCCCGGCAGGCCAGAAGCCTCTTCCAACCCGAAACGATGACCCAGCGGCCGCCCCCGCCGGTCACGAGCGGAGGATGAAGCAAGCCGATGGCCTTCAGGGACGCGACCAGCTTGTCCAGGGAGACCGGGGGTGAAGTGCGGAAGCTCTCATCGGCCCAATCGATAGCCTCGAGGTTCAGGCGTATCCTTTTCACGCCCCTATTGTAATACATCCGGGCCGTGCTGCCATCGCCGAGGATCGATCCGCCCCACCTTCGTCGGGCGTCAAATTGACAGGCCTTGGGCTTCTATGATAATCGTCAGGAGAAATCGACCTTTGTTTCAGGAGGTACCTCGCATGACAAGGATCCTTTCCTCAGAGATCAGCCGCCGCAATTTTTTGAAAACCGCCGGGGTCGCCATGGGTGCGGCCGCGGGCGGAGGGCTCCTCGATGAATCCTCTCCCCTCTTCGGGGCCTCGTCAGACCCCTCCTCCCGGACCCCGCTCTTCCTCAAGCACAAACCGGACGTGGCTCTGGTATTCTGCCATCTCCCCTCCGGCACCGCCACCTGGCCGACCAAGGATTATGATTACGCGGGCCGGGCCGCGGAGCTGGAGGTCAAGCTCCTCAAGGCCTGCCCCGGCATCAACTTCGTTACCAAGTTCGCCCGCAGCGAGGCCGAAGCCAAAGCCTTGGTCAAGGATTCGCTCCTCATGGACGGTTACCTCCTTTATGTGATCGGCATCTGGAGCGGAGCACCGGGCATCATCCTCCACAGCGGCAAGCCGGTGGTCATGGTCGATGACCTCTACGCCGGCTCGGGCGAGGTGCTCATCCAGAACGGCCGCGCCCGGCGCGAAGGCCTGCGCTGCCTTACGGTCAGCTCTTCGGACTTCAACGACGTCGTCAAGGCGGTCCGCCTTTTCGAACCTCTGCGCTCCCTGAAGGAATCGGTCATCCTGGATGTCGTGGATTCCGACATCGCCGACGCGGCCAAGGCCGTCAAGGATTTCCTGGGTGCGACCGTGGTGAAGATGGGCTCCTCGGAGCTGGCCCACTACTACGCCCAGGCCGACACACGCGAGGCGGAAGCCTGGGCCAAGTTCTGGGCCGCGAACGCCCGCAAAGTCGTCGAACCGACGGCCAAGGACCTTGTCGACTCCGGGCGAATGCACCTGGCTCTGGCTCAGGCCGCAACGGACAAGAAGGCCGACGCCGTGACCATGGACTGCCTGGGGATGTTCTACTCGGGCCGCATTACGGCCTACCCTTGCCTGTCCCATTTCCAGATGAACAACGACGGCGGGACGGGGGTCTGCGAAGCCGACCTCAATTCCACCTGCACCCAGCTCGCCTTGCGCTACTTGACCGGTCGGCCGGGCTACGTCTCTGACCCGGTCATCGACACGTCCAAGGGCCAGATCATCTACGCCCACTGCGTGGCCACCAACCGGGTGTTCGGCCCCAAGGGCAAGACCAACCCCTACATCATCCGCTCCCATGCCGAGGACGGGAAGGGCGCGTCAGTCCAGTCGCTCCTGCCCACGGGGGAGGTCGTGACCTCCCTCGAAATCGAGGTCGCCACCAAGAAGATGGTCATCCACACGGCCAAGGCTGTGGAGAACATCGACGAGCCCAAGGCTTGCCGGACGAAGCTTGCGGCTCAGGCGAACGCCCGGACGATCCTCGACAACTGGGACCTGAACTGGCACCGGGTCACGGTTTACGGCGATTGGCGGCGCGAGGCGCTGGACCTGGCCCGCCTGCTGGGCGTGGCGGACGTTCTCGAGGAGGATAAGGAACACGTCCAGGTTTCTTATAAATTGACGAGCTGATCCGGGGATGTCCCCCATCCCTCCCCAAGCGCGAGGTCGCGGCGGGAGGCCGAAGACCCCGAAGGCGGATGGGCGCCCTCGCCCTCAAGAAAGGTGAATCGCCATGAGAGAAAAACCCATCATCCGCCCGAGGCCCTGGCGGGGCGTCAAGACCAAGACCGCCGTGTTCCTCCCCTTCGACCTTCCCTCAAAAGTCCTGCGCAAAGCTCTCCTCGCATCGAAGACGCGAGAAATCAGCCGTCCCTACGTTCACGCGTACTTAACTCACGACCGGATCGTCGTCTATGGCGCTGTCGGGGCGCCGCTCACCGGGATCTGCATGGAAGAGCTCATCGCCTCGGGCGTCAGGGACTTTCTGGTCCTGGGCATCAGCGGGTCGCTGAGCGCGGAGTATCGCCTCGGGGCGGCGGTCAGCGTGACCAAGGCCTTTTCTGAGGAGGGCACGTCCCGGATGTATTTTTCCAAGAAGAAGACCTTTTTCCCCGAGCCGGCCCTCAAGCGGAGCATTCACTCCTCGCTCACGGCCCGGGGCCTGCCCTACCAGCGGGGGGTGATCGTCACGACCGATGGGCCCTTTCGCGAAACGCCGTCCTGGCTCGAGCGCAACCGGAGGCGCGGCGCCGGGCTGGTCGACATGGAGACCTCGACGGTGTTCGCCCTGGCCGAGCATCACCGCCGGAGGGCCGCGGCCCTGATGATCGTCAGCGACGAGCTCCACAGCGGCACATGGAAACCCGGCTTCGAGGACCCGGTTTTCGAGCACAGCGTGGCCGCGTATTTTTCGCTTTTTCTGAAATGATTCCGGAGGGTGCCTCATGAGTTCCGAAATCCTCGTCACCCGGGAGCTGCTGCCCGAGGCCATGGCCTTTCTCCGCGGCTGGGTCGAGGTCGAAGTGGGCGCCGTGGGCCGCGACCTGACGCCCGAGGAGCTGTGGACCAAGGTCGAGGGAAAATCCGGCCTGCTGTCCCTGCTCACCGACGTCATCGATCGGCGGATCATGGACCGTTCCCCGCGACTTCGGATCATCGCCAACTGCGCCGCGGGCTGCAACAACATCGACCTTGAATACGCTCGGAAAAAAGGCATCCTCGTGACAAACACGCCGGGCGTGCTGACCGAGACCACGGCCGAGCTGACCATGGCTTTGATCCTGGCTGTCCTGCGGCGCATTCCCCAGGCGGAACGATTCACCCGCGAGAAAAAGTTCAAGGGCTGGGCCCTGGACCTGTGGCTGGGCAGGGACCTGGCCGGGGCTAAGCTGGGAATCATAGGCTTCGGCCGCATCGGCCGGGCCGTTGCCAAGCGGGCTTCAGCCTTCGGCGCCGAGATCCTTTACCATGACCCGGCCCGGGTGATGCCGGACATCGAAAAATTCTACAGGGCCAGCTTCATGCCCCTGGATGATCTCCTGCGCACGGCCGATATCATCACCGTTCACGCCAGCCTCACACCGCAGACCCATCACCTGATATCCGGGGAGAAGCTGGCCATGATGAAGAAGGACGCGGTCCTGGTCAACGTGGCCCGCGGTCCGATCGTGGATGAGGCGGCCCTGGCCGAAGCCCTGGCCGCGGGAAGGCTCTGGGGCGCCGGCTTGGATGTTTATGAGAGGGAGCCTGAGATCGAGGAGAAACTCCTCGGCTTGGAAAACGTCGTCCTCCTGCCCCACATCGGAAGCGCTACCTATGCCGCGCGCCTGCGGATGGCCATGACCGCCGCCCGGAATCTCGTCCAGGGCCTGCGAGGCGAGATCCCGGAAAATCTTATCCGGTGAATCGAGCCGCGGCACGCGGTCGGCCTCTTTATCGGTTAGCGACAGAATAAATAAAGCAGTTGGTGCGAAAGTCTTCAAGGTCGCGGGCGACCTTGCTTCACGGGGATGCCTGTTATAGAATCCACCTCTTTCCAGGAGAAGGATCAGCGCGTGATACCCGCGGACCAGGACAGAAACGAAAAAGTGCGCGAGAGGTTTGCCAAGATCGCGGAATACGGCATCGGCCTGACCCTTCTCAGCACGGGTTGGGAAGAGGCCGAGCATCTCGACCGGTTCCCCGTCCGGGTCGTGTTCATCCTCCTGGCCGCCGCCTTCGTCATCACCGGCACGGCCTTCCACGACCGTCTCGAGAAAAGGATCAGGAATTCCTCCGGGCTTTTCCATATTCTGGAGGGCGTGGTCGAGATCATCTGCGCCTCCATCCTGCTCGAAAAACGCAAGCACTGGATACCGATATTTTTGGCCTTCGTCGGCCTCATCTATCTCAGTAACGGCCTGGTCCAGCTCCTGACTCGCGCCGAAAGCCTCGAACGGGCGCAAAGGCGATTGCGGATATTCCAGGCCGTGGCCTTCATCGTTTTTGCTGCTGCGACGGCCGTGTTCAATGCCCTGACCGACCGCATGGCAATAGTCTTCATGGCCGACGGCGTCTTTATGCTGGCCGGGATCTTCATCCTGGCGAAAAAAGGAGCGCCCCGCAAGAGGATCGGATTGGCAGCCCGGATCTATGATCGTCTCAACAAGAGACCTTCCGGCAATTCGATCAAGGACGCTTGAGCCTCAGAGGGGCATTCAGGCTGCCAGTGCGGTAGCCCTCGAGATCGAAGGTCACGTAGAGATAACCGAGCTTTTTAAGACCGGGGACGATCTTGTCCCTGTTCCCGCTCTTCAATATCTTCGGAAAATCCCCGGGTTCTACCTCGATCCGGGCGATGGAGCCATGGTGGCGGACCCGCAGTTGACCGAATCCGAGCTTGCGGAGGAGGTCTTCGGCTTGACCCACCTGACCGAGGCCTCTTTTCTCGATCCGTGTCCCGTAGGGAAACCGCGAGGCCAAGCAGGCCAGGGATGGCTTGTCCCAGGTCGGAAGCCCAAGACCGAGCGATAGGGCTCTGATCTCATCCTTGGTCAATCTGGCCTCTTTGAGCGGAGAGCGGACTCCCAGCTCGGCCCCGGCCCGGCCTCCCGGCCGAAAATCCAGCCGGTCGTCGAAGTTCGCACCGTCCAGGACAAAGGGAATCTTCTCCGTCTTGGCCATGGCCTTGAGCCGGCCGAAAAGCTCGCTCTTGCAGTGATAGCAGCGCGAGGGCGAGTTGGAGGCGAACTTCGGGTTCTCGAGCTCGCGGGTGTGAATGGTGCGATGCCGAACACCCAGCCTCCTGGCCAGTCGTTCAGCCGCCTCGACTTCTCTGCGGGGATAGGTTTCGGAACCGGCGATGACGGCCAGTACGTTTCGTCCGAGCACGTCCGCGGCGACCTTGAGAAGCAGCGTGCTGTCGACACCGCCCGAAAACGCGACCAGGACGCGGCCCATGCCGGTCAGGATCCTTCTTAATCGTTCGAGCTTCGCCGCCAGAGCGGGGGTGAGACGGCGGCCCGTTCCCTTCCTATCTTTCCCCATGCCGCCTTTCTCCGGCCAACCTTAGGACCTCTTTCAGCAATTCGCCGACGATACTCGTCTCCGGGACCTGACGCAGAAGCTTTCCCCTCTTGAAGATTACGCCCTTGGCTTTCCCGCAGGCCAAGCCGATATCCGCTTCCCGGGCTTCTCCCGGGCCGTTGACCATACAGCCCATGATCGCAATGGTGAGAGGAAACCCGAGGTCCGCAACCCTCTCCTCGACCTCGGCCGCGATGCGCATGACATCCACTTCGACCCGGCCGCAGGTGGGACATGAGATGACGACCGGCCCCGTCCGCCTGAGGTCGAGGGCAGAAAGGACTTGATAGGCGACTCTGACCTCCTCTTCGGGAGGCGCGGTCAGCGAGACGCGGATCGTGTCCGCCAGGCCCTCGTTGAGGAGGAGGGCCAGTCCGGCCGCCGACCGTATCGATCCGTTGAGTCGGCCGCCCGCTTCGGTGATCCCGGCGTGGAACGGATAATCGACCTTTCGGGCGAGGAGCCTGTAGGCGGCCACCGTCCGCTTGACGTCGGAAGCCTTGAGCGAGATCTTGATCAGGCGAAAGTCCATTTCTTCGAGAATGCGGACGTGGCGCAGGGCGCTCGCGACCATGGCCTCGGCCGTCGCCCGCCCCCCGGATCTGTGGAGCAGGTCCTTCTCGAGCGACCCGGAGTTGATTCCGATCCGGATGGGAACATGCCGCTCCTTTGCCGCCCGCACCACCTCCCGGACCTTTTCTCGAGAGCCGATATTGCCCGGGTTGAGGCGCAGGCCGTCGACGCCGGCGAAGAGCGCCGCCAGGGCGAGCCTGTGGTCAAAGTGGATGTCGGCGATGATCGGCAGGGGGGAGCCCTTCTTGATGGCCGCCAGGGCCGCGGCTGCCTCGCGGTCCGGGACGGCCAGCCGGACGATCTCACAGCCTTCGGCTTGGAGGCGCCTGACCTGGGCCAGCGTAGCCCTGACATCGCGGGTGTCGGTCTTGGCCATGGACTGGACCGCAATGGGCGCTCCGCCGCCGATGGGCACACCGCCCACTCGGATTCGACGCGTCTTGCGCCGGGGAAGCCACAACTTCGTCTTCATTTCAATTCTGGAGTTCTATCGAAGAGATCGCCGTGCCATCTCCCATGCCTCGCAACGACCCTTCGGGTCGGGTTGCTGCGTTGCTGGAGCTCCTCGCAATGACCTGCATGACATGAGGTTTCCGCTTCGCTAACCGAGGTTGCCACGTCGCTGCGCTCCTCGCAATGACCTGCATGTTCTAAAATGGAACTAGGCTGCGCCAGCCGTGGGGCATGCGCCTTACGATGTCGTTCAGGATGGTAAAGGCGACCAAGAAGATGAAGATGACGAAACCGATGTTCATCCAGATCTGCCGGACCTTGGGGCTGAGGTCGCGCCGAATGATGCCCTCGATGAGGAGGACGAAGATCTGTCCGCCGTCGAGCACGGGAATGGGGATGAGGTTGATGACGCCCAGCTGGAGGCTGAACAGGGCGATCCAGCTGATGAGGGCTACGAGCCCCAGCCGCAGAGCGGCGTAGGAGAAATTGGCGATCTCGATCGGTCCGGCCAGCTGCCGGGTGGACGCCTCACCGGTGAACAGCTTCTTGATGACATCCACGACGAGGGTTACCAGCTTGGCGTTCTCCTTGACGCTCTGGCCTACGGCCGCGACAAAGCCGTAGCTTCGCTTGACCGATTGGGGAACCTGCATGATCCCGATCTTGCCCACTCCGCTCTCCAGCCTGGGCGTCACGGTCAGAGTCACCGGCTGTCCCTGGCGCTCGACCGTCACCGACAGCGGTCGTCCGGGGTTCTTCTCCAGGATCTCGACGAACTTGTAGAAATACACCGGCTGGTCGCTTATGGACAGGATTATGTCCCCGGGCCTGAGACCGCACTTTTCCGCGGGAGAATTCCTAGTCACCATCTTGACCTGAGTCATGATCTTGCCGAAGAATCCCGCGTAACCCAGGTCGAAGGGGGACTTCTTCTCCTGCCTCAGGTTCTTGGTCATGAGCTCCAGGGTCAGGGGTTGGCCGTTCCGGACGATGTCCACCGTGAGCCTCTTTTCGGGCTGGGTGCCAACGGCCAGCTCGACGTCCGACCAGGTCTTGACCGTCCGGCCGTTCAGGCCGAGGATCATGTCATCCGGCTTGAGGCCGGCCTTTTCCGCGGGCGATCCGGGCTCGATCCAGCCGATGTCAGGCTTCTGGTCGAGATAGGCCGGCGCGTCCACGCCGACCATGTTGACCGCGGCCAGCAAGATCACGGCCAGGAGGATATTGGCCAGGGGGGCCATGACGATGACCAGGAACCGCTGCCAGCGCTTCTTGGCGTTGTAATCATCGGGTTCGAGGTTCTGGCCCGGGTTGACCACTCCCTCGCCCAAGAACTTGCAATAGCCGCCGGCCGGGATGAGGCTGATGCGGTAATCGGTGGGACCTTTCTTGAACCCGAACAGCCTGAGGCCGAAGCCGAAGGAAAAGACCTCGACTCGGATGCCCATGGCCTTGGCCATGATGAAGTGGCCGAACTCATGGACGAAGACGATGATGCCGAAGACGATGATGAAGGCCAGCAGCGTTCCGAGCAAGGAGACCATGTCAGCAACCTCGTTCGATGAATTTTTCGGTCAGGCTTCGCGTTTCGCCGTCCACGCGAAGAATGTCTTCCAGGGAATCGAGACGGGCGGGCTGGTGATGCTCCACGGCGAAGGACACGGCCCGGGTGATATCCGAGAGAGAGATCTTCCGCGCCAGGAAAGCCTCGACGGCCACTTCGTTGGAGGCATTCAAGGCCGCCGTCCGGCTCTCCCCTCCCTCCAGCGCCCGGCGGGCCAGGGCGAGCAGCGGATAGCGGGCCGCCTCGACCGCATGGAATTCCAGCGTCCGGACCTTGGCCAGGTCCAGCATGGGTAAGGGCGACGGGCCGCGGTCGGGATAGGTCAGGCTGAGCTGGATCGGGATCCTCATGTCGGTCGGGCTGAGCTGGGCCAGGGTTGACCCGTCCCGCATCTCGACCAGGGAGTGAACGATGCTCTGGGGATGGATGAGGACATCCAGTTGGGACGGGTCGAGGTCGAACAGCCAGCGGGCTTCGATGAGCTCCAGCCCCTTGTTCATAAGGGTGGCCGAATCGATGGTCACCTTCGGACCCATCTTCCAGCGGGGATGGAGGAGCGCCTCTTCGACGGTCTTGCCCGGGATGTCTTCGAGCGGGGTTCGGAAGAACGGACCGCCCGAGGCTGTCAGGATCACCCGCCGCACGTGAACCGGGTTGACTCGGGCCAGACATTGGAAGACCCCGCTGTGCTCGCTGTCCACCGGGATGATCTCCGCCCCGGAGCGGCGGGCCGCGTCCCGGATCAGACGTCCGCCGACGACCATGGATTCCTTGTTAGCCAGGGCCACCCGCCGGCCCGCTTTGACCGCGGCCAGGGTCGGCCTCAGGCCTTTGACGCCCGTGATGGCCGAGACGACGATGTCGTTCCCCTCCAGGCCGGCCACCTCTTCGGCGCCCTCCGGGCCGAAGACGACCCGCAGTCGGGAGCCATGGTAGCGGCGGCGGAACTCATCGGCCTGGGCTTTGGTTTCGAGCGAGACGATCCGGGGGTGAAAGCGCTCGGCTTGCTCCACGAGACGGGCGACGTTTCGTCCGGCCGATAGTCCCGTGACGCGAAACCCGGGTTGAAGGTGCTCGATGACGGCCAGGGTGCTCGTCCCGATCGAGCCCGTGGACCCGAGAATGGCCACGCGTTTCGTCGTGGAAGAGGTCTTTGTCATTTAAGGATGAGTTTCAGAAAATAATAGAAAAAGGGCCCGGCCAGAATGAGACTGTCCACGCGGTCCAGGACGCCTCCATGGCCGGGAAAGATGTTCCCGGAGTCCTTGACCCCCACGGCCCGCTTGAAGAGCGATTCGAGCGGGTCCGCGACCTGGGCCACGGCGCTCACAAGCACCGCCGTGGCGACGGCCAAGGGGAGGGACAATTCCCGGAGGAAGAGCATCCGGCTCGGGATTCCGGCCAGTCCGGCCCAAAGGAGGCCGCCCACGGCCCCCTCCCATGTTTTGCGGGGACTGGCCACCGGCAGCATTTTGTGACGGCCGACCCAGCTGCCGATGATAAAGGCTCCCGTGTCGCCGATAAAAACTGCCACGAACAGGAAATAGACGGCATAAAAGCCGAATTCCCGTCGGATCAGGAGAAAATGGTCGAGCGTGGCGCCAAGATAGATCGGGCCCAAGAAGGTAATAGCCAGCGATTGGGGAAACCGCATCATGCGCTCGATGGTGTTGAAGCGCGCGACAAAATAAAAGGCCGCGGCCAGAAGACAGACGGTGAGGGCCAGGGGAAACGTAACACGGGGGACGACGAATGCAGCTCCTATGACAAGGGCCATGAACAAGCCCAGGACGCGCTGGGGAAAAAGATTCTTCCTCGAGGCCAGGGCGTAGAATTCCAGAAGGCAGGCGGCCACGACGAGCTGCAGAAACACGAAAAGGAACCACTCCGGCGCGTACTGGATGACGACGATGAGGATCGCCAGGAGAACCGCGGCCGTCACCAGGCGCTTCTGCATTTCCATGGTGTTCGCTGGGACTCGACGCCGCTCCGGAAAGCCGATCATCCTCGGTGGGGCTCTTCGGGCGGGTGAATATCCCCAAACCTCCTCTCGCGTTTCTGATAGTCCAGGAGGGCTTCAAGAAAATCCTTTTTTCGAAAATCCGGCCAGTAAACCTTCGTGATCCAGATCTCCGCGTAGGCGATCTGCCACAATAAAAAATTGGATACGCGGTATTCGCCGCTCGTCCGGATGAGAAGGTCCGGGTCGGGGAGACCGGCCGTATAGAGATAGCGGGCAAAGGCGGTTTCGTCGAGCCCGCCGGGCTCGATGGACCCATCGTTCAAGATCTTCTTGGCCGCGTCCACGATCTCCGCCCGGCCGCCGTAGTTGAGGGCCAGGATCACGGTCAAGCGGGTGTTGTCCCGCGTCAGCGCTTCGACACGCTCCAGGTCACGGCGGATCGCACGGGGCAATCCCTCCCGCTGTCCGATGACCATTAATCGGAACTTATTCTTTATGAGGACTTTATCCTGTTTTTTCAGGTACTCTTCGAGGAGCTTCCATAGGGTTCGGACCTCACGCTCGGGTCTCTTCCAGTTTTCCCTCGAAAAGGCATAGAGGGTCAGTATGCTGACGCCCGTGCGGGCGCAGGATTCGACGATCTCCTGCACGGCCTTGGCTCCGGCACGATGACCTTCGACCCGGGGAAGGTTCCGCTCCTTGGCCCAGCGGCCGTTGCCGTCCATGATGACGGCCACATGACGGGGAATCCTGGAAAAATCGACTTTTCGGACAAGCTCCTCTTCGATCGTGCCTGGTTTGATCCACCCTTTGAGCCTGTCCAACATGCGTCAATTATAAGGACTGGCCGGATAATTGTCAAAAACCGGCCGGCCCGGCTGCTAGCTGCCGGAAGGCCAGGTGTCAAAGACTGCCCCGCTGGGAACAGGCAGAAAAGGACATTCGTCAACCTGACCAAAGCCCTTCATCAAGGCCGTGCTCCGGTCGGAGCCGAGCCGTCGCTGTTCGAACTCGCCTTCGACGCCGCACGGACCAAGCCTAGGATCGGGAAGCTGTGCTCCTGGAGGGACGAGGTCGATCTGAAAGAGGGGAAGCCCTAGGCCGAGGAGGACAAGGCCTTGTGCTTCTGCTGGGCCCGCTCCCGAAGCTCGCGGGCCTCGGCGATTTCCCCCTGGATCTTATCAAGGGCCATCCGCGCTTTGATGTTGGGGAGTTTCCTCTTGCCCTTGCTCTGGCTCTCGAAGTTCGCCCTGATATAAAGGGCGATCTCGTCGGGTTCGAACATAGAAGCGATGAACTCGTCCCGTTCAAGCTCGGATTGAAGGTTCGCCATATCCTCGCTCTTGGCGACGACGCCCAAGGCCTCGAGTATCGCTTTCTTGGAATCAGCGTCCTGGGACGAAATGTAGCCGGGCAGCGGCCCAAGAAGCTTCCTGGCTTCGGCCACGGCCTCCCAGTAGAGGGTTTCGGCATCGCGCAGTAGATTCCGGGCCAGATAATAATCCGGCGACCGGGTCAGATGGTCCTCGCTCAAGTAGGCCCGGAGGGTCTGAATCGACTTGACGATGAGTTGGAACGAGCGGGAGGCTTTCAGAAAGATCGCTTTTTCTTTCTTGGTGCTTACCGGCATCGTTTTTCTCCTCTCCGCCGTCCGGGCCTTGCTCCGCTATCCTCAGGCTCTCTTCGGCCGGCAGAATGACTTCAGGGCGTCGTGCGTCCCCTTATCATAGATGAACGGTTTGGCCGTATCGTAGTCGATTATGCCGCTCTTGCACAGCTGGGTGAGGGACTGGTCCATCGTCTGCATGCCCTCGCCGGCCGACGTCTGCATTATCTGGAAGATCGTCTCGACCTTGCCGGCCCGGATGTTGTTCCGGACCGCGGCGTTGGCGAACATGACCTCGCAGGCTAGAACGCGTCCCGGCTTGTCGATCCGTGGCAGCAGAACCTGGGAGACGACGCCCAGTATGTTCGTGGCGAGCTGGCTCTGGACCTGGGGCTGCTGGTCGGCCGGGAAGACGTCGATAATCCGGCTGACCGTCTGGGCCGCGCTCGAGGTTTGGAGGGTCCCGAAAACGAGGTGGCCGGTCTCGGCCGAGGTGATGGCGATCCCGATCGTTTCGGCATCCCGCATCTCCCCGATCAGGATGACGTCCGGGTCCTGGGGAAGGGCGTACTTGAGGGCGTTCTTAAAAGAGAGAGTATCGCCGGAGGGGCCGACCTCGCGCTGGGTCACGTAGGACTTGTGAGACTTGTGGAGGTACTTGATCGGGTCCTCGATGGTCAAGACGTGGTCCGAGCGTGTCCGGTTGATGGCGTCGATGAGAGCGGCCAGGGTCGTCGATTTGCCGCTCCCGGTCGGCCCGGTGATGAGAACGAGCCCCTTCTTGGCTTGCGTGAAAGCCCGGATCGACGTGGGAAGGCCCAATCCGTCGAAATCGGGTATGACGCTCGACAGGGCTCGGACGGCCGTCGCGACCGTTCCCCGCTGCATATAAACATTGATGCGAAACTGCCCCAAACCCGGGACGCCATAGTCGAAATCGAGCTCGTGCCGCGTGTCGGCCCCGTTTTCGAAAAGGGTTTTTTGGTACCCGTTCAGGATCTCGTAGATGATGGCCTTGGACGTCTCCGGAGTCAGTCGCTCGAGCTCGGTCAAGGCGAGAAGCTCGCCGTGGACGCGGATCGCGGGTTGGAGGCCGGCCAGGAGGTGGAGGTCCGATCCCTGGCGTGCCACGAGGAGCTTAAGCAAGTCCAGGAACGTCATATCGACTCTGCCCTTTCTTCTAGCATTCTAGCATCATTCCTTCGGCCGGCTCAAGAGACAATTCCGGGGATTAGAGTTTTTTTTCAAGACATGACGTCCTAGCAGCAAAAGGTGTTTTCGCGCGGCCGGCAGGGGCGCCTGGCCGGGGGTATCCGCCAAGGGACCAGCGGACCGTCATATCCCAGGAACCAAAGATCCGGCGTACCTTTCCGGAGCGCCTCGGCCACGGCTAGGCCGAAGCCTTCCTGAAGGGACTTCTGAGGGACAGGTCCGAGGGCGGCCCGGCGTCGAGAAGGATATGGACGAATGACGGCCGAATCTGGTAATCTTAAGCCTCAATCAGGAACGAGCCATGTGTTTAGGCGTGCCCGCGAAGATCACTAGCCTCGACGCAAACAAGCAGGGAACGGTGGACTATCTCGGGACCAGGGTCAAGGCCAGCTTCCTCCTGCTCGAGGAGCCCAAGCTGGGCGAGTGGGTCATTGTTCATGCCGGCTTCGCCATATCGCGCCTTGACGAAAAGGAGGCCCAGGAGACCCTGGCCCTCCTCCGCGAGATCTCGGAAGCCGAGAACCCATGAAAGAACTCAGAGAAAGGGAGGCTCTCCAAAACCTCCTGGGGGCCATCGGCCGCCGCGCGACCCGGCTCGGACGGGGCCGAGTCCGGATCATGGAAGTCTGCGGCACGCACACCATGACCATCCACAGGTACGGACTCAAGGTACTCCTGGAACGGGCGGGAGTGGATATGATCTCCGGGCCGGGATGCCCGGTGTGCATAACGCCCGGCGCGGTCCACGAGGCGGCCATCAACTTAGTGACAGACCGGCAGGACCTCATCCTGGCGACCTTCGGCGACATGACCCGCGTCCCGACGCGCAACGGCTCTCTGCAAACGGCGATCCCGGCCGAGGGATCCATGGTCAAGATCGTCTATTCGCCCCAGGAGTCCCTGGCCCTGGCCGCTCAGCATCCCGACAAGGACGTCGTTTTTTTTGGAGCCGGGTTCGAGACCACCATCCCCTCCATCGCCCTGGCCATCAGGGAGGCGGCCGCGGCCGGGCTGAAAAACTACGCGGTCCTGAGCGCCATGTGGCTCATCCCTCCTCCTCTGCGGGCGATCCTCGAATCCGGAGAGGTCAAGATCTCGGGCTTTCTCTACCCCGGCCACGTGAGCGCGATCATCGGCCTTGAACCCTATGCCTTCATTCCCAAGGAATTCGGCTTGCCGGGCGCCGTGACCGGGTTCGAACCGGGCGACGTTTTGCTCGGAATCCTGGCCATCATCGACCAAATGGAAAAAGGCAAGCCGGAAGTGGGTCTGGAATACAAGCGGGTGGTCGCTCCATCGGGCAACCGGCTCGCCCTGAATCTCATGGAGGAGGTCCTTGAGGTCAAGGATGCGACCTGGAGGGGCCTCGGACTCATCCCCCGTTCGGGCCTTAAGCCCCGGGAGCGGTTCACGGCCTGGGACGCGGAGGGCAAGTTCGGACTCAAGATCGAAGCCGGCGCGGAAGACCGGGCCGGATGCCGATGCGGCGAAGTCTTGCGAGGGCTAATCGCGCCTCCGGATTGCAGGCTCTTCGGGAAAACCTGTTTGCCCGACTCGCCCCAAGGGCCCTGCATGGTTTCCTTCGAGGGGGCCTGCTTGGTTTGCTACAAATACTCCTCGCGACAGGCCGCAGCGCCGCGCGTCACGAGCGCCCGGCCTAAGGGAAAACGATCATGACGAGGACGCGCCCGCGTCCGGGGGGCGAGCCCGAGAGGATCAGCCTCGAGGTCGGAAGCGGAGGGCTGCTCATGCGCCGCCTGATCGACCGCCACATCTTGCCGGCCTTTCGCAACCCTTATCTCGCGAGCCTCCCCGACGCCAGCCACCTCCCGGGGAAGATCGCCTTGACCACCGACGGGTTCGTGGTCGACCCGCTCTTTTTCCCCGGCGGCGACATCGGCAGTCTGGCCGTTAACGGAACCGTCAACGACCTGGTCGTGTCCGGGGCGCGGCCGGAATTCCTGTCGCTGTCCCTGATCCTTGAGGAGGGCCTGCCCGTGGCGGACTTGGAGCGCGTCCTGGGTTCGATCCGAAAAGCGGCCCTGAAGGCCAAGGTGCAGATCGTCACCGGAGACACGAAGGTCGTACGTCGGGGACAGGCGGACAAGCTTTATATCACGACCTCGGGAGTGGGACGCGTCATCGGCGGGCCGGCCGTCCGGAAGATCCGGCCCGGGGACAAGCTCATCCTGACCGGCCCTTTGGGCGAGCACAGCCTGGCCGTGATGCTGGCCCGCGGGGAGTTCGGCCTGGCGGCCAGGATCAAGAGCGACTGCGCTCCTCTGACGTTTCTTCTCCCCCTCTGGGCCAAGGGCGTCCTGTGGATGAGGGACGTCACGCGGGGCGGGTTGGCCACGATCCTGTCCGAGCTGGCCGAGCATCTTCGCTGGTCCATCGTCCTCGCCGAGGACAAGATCCCGATCTCCCCGCCGGTTCGTGGCGCGACCGAGCTCCTCGGCATCGACCCCCTGTTCCTGGCCTGCGAGGGACGGGCGGTCATGGTCGTCCCGTCCAGGTCAGCCGCCGGGATCCTGTCTTTGGTGCGCCGTCACCCGCTCGGACGAAAAGCCGCCGTTATCGGAGAGGTTTCAAGGACCGCCGGCGGGGCCGGAGAACTGATCCTCGAGACGACTGCCGGGGGCCTGAGGCTCCTTGAACCGCTGACCTCGGAGATCCTTCCTCGAATATGCTGAAGAACGTCCTCCCTCATTCGCTGAAGAGCCGGGTTTTGGCCGCTCTCCTGACCCTGCTCGCCGCGACGTCCGCCTGTCAAAAAAGACAGACGGCGGCCGGCTCCGCAGCAGGACCCGCCCGGGATTTCTCCTGCCTTTTTTATATTGACCAGAAAAGCCTTGTCGCCAAGGAAGCCGAGACGATCGAAGTTGCGCTCAAGGTCAAGAATATCGGCCGCGCCCCGTGGTCCTCGCTCGACGCGCCGCCCATCCTCCTTTCCTTTCATCTCTTGAGCGACCAGAAGAAGGTCCTGCGCTGGGACAATGTCCGCATTCCCCTGCCCCGGCCCGTCAAGCCCGGGGAAGCCTGCTCGCTCCCGGTCCGGGTCAAGGCGCCCCTCGAGGCGGGCCGCTATATCGTCGAATTCGACATGGTCCGCGAGGGCGCCGCCTGGTTCGCTTCCGAAGGCTCGAAAACGCTCCAGGTCAAGCTCAAAGTCGTGCGGCGATCCTGGCCCGAGGACCGCTGCGACCTGAGCCTCGAAGACGGGCCGTTCACCAAGTTCGAATCAAGCCGGGAAACCCTGGCCAAGCTCCTCAAGCTCATTCGCCTCACCCTGGATGCGGATGAACTTTCCTTCAAGGGCGTCACGGGCCGGGTCAGCGGCTTTCAGGCCGGGGCTGCCTATCCCCAGATCTGGCTGAGGGATGCCAACACCATCATCCCCGCCGCGCGCTTTTTCTACGGGCAGGACCATCTGCGGTCGTGGCTGGTCGAACACCTGGCCCATCAAGAAACGAGCGGATCTCTCGAGGACTGGCTGGACGCGTCCGGCCGATCCGACAAGAACACCACGGAGAGCGACCAGGAATCCAGCGCGGTTCAGGCCGCGGCCCAGGTCTGCCGTCTGGAGGGAACGGGCTGGCTGGCGGATCGAGCGGCAAACCAAACGATCATCGACCGCCTGGAGGAAGCCCTCCAGTACGTCCTGACCGACCGGTTCGACGAAAGAACCGGACTGGTCAGGTCCGCCCACACGATCGATTGGGGCGATGTGGACATCGAGGACGCGGACGAGCGAGCCGTGGACGTCGATGAGCGCACCCATTGGGTGGCCGGCATCTACAGCCAAAGCATGTTCTACGGAGCCGCCCGCGACCTGGCCACGATGTTCGAAGGCTTGGGGCGGATGGAGAAATCCCTCTTTTGGAGAGTCAAGGCGGAATCCATCAAACGAAACGCCGATAAATGGCTTTGGCTGAAGGACAAGGGCTATTACCGGGTCCACGTGCACCTTGATGCCCGCCTGACCCATGCCTTCCGCGAGGATGATCTCTTCGCCCTGGGGGGGAACGTCTCCGCCGTCCTCACCGGGCTGGCCGACGAAACCCAGTGCAAGCTCATCCTGGAACAAGCCCTGTCCCGTCAAAAAGCCTGGGGAGCGTCAACGGCTGCCGGGGTCCTCCTGCCGCCCTACCCCCGCGGCGTGTTCAAGCATCCGCTGGTGGACGATCCCTATGAATACCAGAACGGGGGCCAATGGGATTGGTTCGGCGGCAAGCTGGTCCTGGCTCTTTTTCAGAATGGGTTCAGCCGTCAAGCGATGAACAAGCTCCTCGAGATCGCTTCCAAGGACCTGGCCAACGGGGGGTTGTTCGAGTGGGATGACAAGCAGGGCCGTGGCCGGGGAAGCGATTTCTACGCGGGCTCGGCCGGCAGTCTGGGCAGGGCCCTGTTCGAGGGTTACTTCGGGATCAGCCTGGGCCTCGATTCGCTCGACCTCGAGCCGCGGATGGGGGCCGACCGGGCCCGGATCCACGCTCACCTGCCGGGGACGGGGTTGTTCGTCGCCTATGACTATCGGCCCGGCCCGGACGGACGGTCCCTGACCCTGGCCTTCAACAGCAATTTCCGCGGCCGCGGGCACGTCCGAGTCAGACTGCCCTGGCCGTCTCGGGCCCTTGATTCGCTCCAACCCCTGAGCGCTGACTATGAAGTCACCCTGGACGGCCGGCCGGCGGCTTACTCCCTATCCAGGGTGAACGAGGACGAGTACGTCGTGCTTGAAACGGATTTCAAGAATCACCAGCTCGAGGTTCGGCGGGACGTTCCGGGCCAGGCCAACCCCGGACGCTATTTGCGCCCGATGGAATAATACTCGAACCCCTGAGAGCGAAGGGCCTGGGGGTCGTACATGTTCCGCCCGTCGACGATGATGGGGTTGGCCATGCCTTGGCGGATCTTGGCCCAGTCGAGCTTCTGGAACTCTTCCCACTCCGTGATCAGCAACAGGGCGTGGGCGCCCTGGGTGGACTCCAAGGGCGTGCGGCAATACGTCACCCGGAGCTTATCCTCGGCAAAGACGTCTTTCATGTTGGACGCCGCTTCGGGGTCATAAAGACGGACATGGGCTCCTTCGTTGAGCAGCTCCCGGATGACCTTGATGCTCGGAGCCTCGCGGATGTCGTCGGTCTGGGGTTTGAAGGACAGGCCCAGGACGGCGATGGTCTTGTCCTTGAGGATCCAGAGGGCCTTCTTGACCTTCTCCATATAGACCCGGATGCGGTCGGAATTGATCCGGTCGGCCTCGCGGAGAAGGCTCATGTTCACTCCCAGGTCCTCGCCGATCTTGGTCAAGGCCTTGATGTCCTTGGGGAAGCACGAGCCCCCGTAGCCCAGTCCGGCCCGCAGGAACAGGCCGCCGATGCGCGGGTCAAGGCCCATGCCCTTGGACACCTGCTCTACGTCGGCGTCCGTCTTTTCGCAGAGGTTGGCGATGAGGTTGATGTAGGCGATCTTCAGGGCCAGGAAGGAGTTGGAGGCGTGCTTGATCAGCTCCGCGGTATCGATGTTGGTCACGAGCAGGCGGTCCTTGGACCGTTGGTAGATCTTGACCATCATCTCCCGGGCCCGCTCGGACTCGACGCCGATGATGATCCGGTCGGGGTTGAGAAAATCGGACACGGCCGAGCCCTCCCGCAGGAACTCCGGGTTGGAAGCCACGTCAAAGCCCATGTCGGTCTTCTTGTAAAGGGAGATGATCCGCTTGATCCAGAGCGAGGTCTTGACCGGGACGGTGCTTTTCTCCACGACGACCTTGTAGCCGTTCAGATTCTCGGCGATCATCCGCGACACTTCCTCGATCTGGGACATGTCGGCACTGCCGTCATCCTGGGGCGGAGTGCCCACGCAGACAAAGATGACGTCGGCCGCCTGGATCGTCCGGCCCAGGTCGTCGCTGAAATGGAGGTTGCCCCGCTTGAGGTTGGCCGCCAGGAGCTTATCCAGGCCGGGCTCGAAGATGGGCACTTCGCCCTGGGAGATCCGCCGGATCTTGTCCGAGACCTTGTCCGTGCCGATGACCTCGTGGCCGAACTCGGCCAGGCCGGCGGCCGTCACCAGTCCCACGTACCCGGTTCCAATCACGGCGATCTTCATGGCGTTCTCCTTCAAGCCTTGACGACGTTGCGGCGCCGGCCCTTGATCGCATTCCGGCTGTCGATGATGAGCCGGGCGTTCTTCACCAGCCAGGGATAATCATAAGCGCTGTGGGCCGTGGCGATGATGACCGCGTCAGAAGCGCGCAGGCGGGCCGCGGTGAGAGGCACCGACCTGAGGTTGAGCCCCGGATACTCGCGGTGACCCGAGGACCGGGGGACGAGGGGGTCGTTGTAGGACACCCGGGCCCCTTTCTTCTGGAGGATGCTGATGATCTTGAGCGCGGGCGACTCCCTCTGGTCATCGATGTCCTTTTTGTAGGCGACGCCCAGAACCAGGATCTTCGACCCGGCCAGGCATCGTCCCCGTTCACCCAGGGCCTCGCTCGTCTTGGAGATGACATAGTAGGGCATGGCCGTGTTGATCTCGCCCGCCAGCTCGATGAACTTGGTCGAATAGTCGACTTCCTTGGCCTTCCAGGTGAGGTAGAAGGGGTCGACCGGGATGCAGTGTCCGCCGTAGCCCGGGCCCGGATAGAAGGGCATGAAGCCGAAAGGCTTGCTCGAGGAGGCCTGGATGACCTCCCAGATGTCGATGTCCAGGCGCTCGAAGATCATCTTCAGCTCGTTGACCAGGGCGATGTTGACCGAGCGGAAGATGTTCTCCAGGAGCTTGGAGGCTTCGGCCACCTTGGTCGAGGAGACGGGGACGGTCCGGCAGACGATCTGGTCGTAAAGGGCCTTGGCCACCCGCAGGCATTCCCGGGAGAAGCCGCCCACGACCTTGGGCGTATTGGACGTGGAGTAGACCGGGTCGCCGGGGTTTTCACGCTCCGGAGAAAAGGCCAGGAAGAAATCCGTCCCGGCCCGCAGGCCGTGCGATTCGAGGATGGGCAGCATCTCCTCGTCGGTCGTCCCGGGATAGGTCGTGCTCTCCAGGATGACAAGCTGTCCCCGACGGAGGTTGTCGGCGATGACCCGGGTCGTGTCCAGGACATAGGACAGGTCGGGGTTGCGATGACTGTCGAGCGGCGTCGGGACGCAGATGAGGACGGCGTCGGCCGCGGGCAGACGGTTGAAGTCGCATGTCGCCTCGAACATCTTGAGCGCCAGAAACTTTCGAAGCTCGCCCGCGGAGATGTGCTTGATGTAGCTCCGGCCCTGGTTCAGGGCCTGGATCTTCTTGGAGTCGACGTCGAAGCCGATGACCGAGAAGCCCTTGTTCAGGAACGTCTTGACCAGGGGCAAGCCGACATACCCCAGGCCGATGACGCCGATGCGGGCCTTTCGATCCCGTATCTTCTTTTCCAGGACTGCGGCGAGGTTGTTTTTCATCCCAGAAACTCCTTGTCTTTGTACCACTGAACGGTCCGTTCCAGGCCCTCCCGGAAGTCGACCCCGGGTTCATACCCGAGCACGGCCCGAGCCTGCGAAATATCGGCGTGGGAATGTTTGACGTCGCCCGGCCGGTCCGCATCGAAGGACGGGTTGAGGGGGGAGCCCAGGATGTCGCGGATGAGGCCGGCCAGCATCTTGACCGTGGTCCGGTCCCCGCAGCCGATGTTGAACACCCGGCCCCGCACGCCGGCCGCCTCGGCCGCGAGGAGGTTGGCCTGGACCACGTTGGATACGTAGGTGAAATCGCGGGACTGCTCTCCGTCGCCGTGAATGACGGGGGGCTCGCCGCCGAGAAACCTGAGGATGAACAGGGGGATGACGGCCGCGTACTGGGAATAAGGATCCTGGCGCGGGCCGAAGATGTTGAAGTAGCGGAGGCAGACGGTTTCCAGACCAAAGGCGGTCTCGAAGACCCGGCAGTACTTCTCGCCCGCGGCCTTGGTCACGGCGTAGGGCGAGAGCGTCCGTCCCTCCTGGCCTTCCTTCTTGGGCAAGCGGGGATCATCCCCGTAAACCGAGGACGATGAGGCAAAGACGAACCTCCGGACCCCCGCTTCCTTGGAGGCCAGGAGCATGTTCACCGTGCCGGTGAGGTTGATGTCATGCGACAGCCGCGGGTCCTCGATCGAGCGCGGCACGGACGGCAGAGCGGCCTGGTGCAGGACGAAATCCGCCCCCCGCACGGCCTGGCGGCAGGTCGGGAGGTCGCGGATATCGCCTTCGATGAGATCGATCGACTCGAGGAAGGGCGCCAGGTTCTCGCGCTTGCCGGTGAGGAAATTGTCCAGGACCCGGACGCGCTCGCCCCGTCGGACGAGCTCCTCGACGATATGAGAGCCGATGAAACCCGCCCCGCCCGTAACGAGATAGGTTTTCATCTTATCCCCTCCCTTCCCCGGGCTTCTCAGAGATATCCGAGTTCCTTCATCCGGGCCAAAACCTTCTGGGTGCTTTCCTCGAGCGTCTCGTTGTCGGTCACGATCGTCAGCTCGGGCTTGAGCGGCTCCTCGTAGGGGTCGGACACGCCGGTGAACTCCTTGATCTCGCCGGCCAGGGCCTTGTTGTACATGCCCTTGATGTCGCGCTTGATGCACGTCTCGAGGGAGGTCTTGACGTAGATCTCCATGAAGTTCTCGACCTGCTGGCGGGCGCGATCGCGCATCTCGCGGTAGGGCGAGATGAACGAGGTCATGACGAAGACGCCGTTGCGGGCCAGAAGCTTGGTGACGAAGGTCACCCGGCGGATGTTCTCATCGCGGTCGGCCTTGGAGAATCCCAGGTCCCGGGTCAGGTCCTGGCGGACGATGTCGCCGTCCAGGCGCTCCACGCGATAGCCTTTGTCCTTGAGGATTGCGGCCAGGCGGTCGGCGATGGCCGATTTGCCGGAACAGGGCAGCCCGGTGAACCAGAGGGCCACTCCTTTTTGATTCGGCTGTTGGGTCGTCATGTGCGGTGCGCTCCTTTAGGGAATATCGTTGGCGAACATGTCGCTCTTGGTTCCGGGTTTCAGCGTATGACCTTGCCCTTCATTTCTTTGGGAACCGGCAGGCCCAGGCGGTCGAGGATCGTGGGGGTCACGTCCAGGATGTCGATGTCCCGCCGCTTGGCCGTTGTGTTCTTGGGGTCATAGAGGATGTACATCCCATGCTGGGCGTGGACCGCGTCGTCGGGGCCGGTGTCGTTCTCGGCGAGGTAGAGGCTCTTATGACCGAGAGTCCCGGCCGAGCGCCAGAATAAGTCGTCGAAGTAGACCATCAGGTCGGGATAATCGCCGTTCAGCTCCTCCCAGGTTTCCTGGGGCTTGATGACCCGGGTGTTCCAGGTTTCGCCGTTGGGTCCCTTGATGGCCTTGATCCTCTCGGCCAGGTCGTCACGAAACCTCTCGTAGTCCTCGGCCGGAATAATGCCGGCCGGCTCGCGGCCCTCGACGTTGAGGAAGATCCGGGCGTAGTAGCCGCCCCAGCCCCAGGCTTTGGTCCTGGACCAGTCCACGGGCAGTTTCTCGATGGTCTCGGGCTTGTCGGGGATGTGTTTCATGGCGAGTAACCCCTGGTCAATGAGCCAGTGGTTGATGCAGAAGGCGCCCTTCATCCGTTTGGCGCCGTGATCGGAAATCGCCAGGACCAGAGTGTCGTCGTCGATATGGGTCATGAGCTCGCCGATCTTTCCGTCCAGGAACTTGTAGTAGTCGACGATGGCGTTCTCGTACTTGTTGCCCGGCTGGTAGAGGTGATGCTGCCGGTCGAAGTACTTCCAGAAGGTGTGATGCATCCGGTCGACGCCGATCTCCACGAACATGAACAGGTTCCAGGGCTTGGTGGTGATGAGGTAGTCCATGACCTCAAAGCGCTTCTCGGTCATCTCGTAGGTTTTTTTCAGGATGAGGTCCCTGTCGTCGGTCCGGAACACGGCATCGAAGACGTAGGGACCGAACTTGGCCTCGAGTTCGCCCTTGAGCTCAGCCGGATAGGTGTAAGGATTCTCCGGGCCCGGAGTGATGAAACAGGAGATCAGGTTACCCGCAACGGGATAGGGCGGATAGCTGGGCGGGACGCTGACGAGGACGCTCTGGCCGCCCTGGGCCCCGATGTAGTCCCAGAGCTTCTTATCCTTGAACGATTTCGAAGTGGCCGTCCACATCCTGTCGTAGGAATAATCCGTCCGGTGGCGGAATCCGTAGACTCCCAGCCGGGCCGCATCGAGGCCGGTGCACATGACCATCCAGGCCGGTATAGTGATCGGCGGGTCGGAGCTGCGCATGGTTCCCCACAATCCGTTCTCCTGGAGCATCCTCAGATTGGGGAACTGGTCCTTGCGGTCGAAGACGATCTCGGCCGGAGCGCAATCCAGACCGAGGATGAGGATCTTTTTTTTCATGAGCAACCTCTGCGTCGAGTCATGGACGGACGGACGGCCTATTCGTTGAAGGGATGGGCAAAATCGATGATGACCTTCGCCACTTCGGGCCGCATCATCTCCGCCGGCGGAACCTCGCCCCGGACCATCATGTCCCGGATCTGGGTCCCGCTGAACTGGATCTGGTCCTCGGCCGGATGGGGACAGATCTTCTCGTTGACCACGGAGTTGCACTTCCTGCAAAAGTAGAAGGACCGGAAGAACAGGGGGATGATACCCAGGTCGGGAAATTCCTCGAAGATGTCCTGAGCGGCGTAGGGGCTGTAGTACTTGCCCACTCCGGCGTGGTCGCGGCCGATGATGATGTGCGTGCAGCCGAAGTTCTTGCGGAGGATGGCGTGGTGGATGGCCTCCCGCGGGCCGGCGTAGCGCATCTCCATCTTGAGGATGGCCATGACCGCCCGGTTCTTGAGGTAGTAGTGCTTCATGAGCTCTTCATAGGAGGCCAGGATGACCTCGTCTTTGTAGTCGCCCTTCTTCTTCCGGCCGATGACTGGGTTGATGAACAGGCCATCGGTGAAGGTCAGGGCCGCTTTCTGGACGTATTCATGCCCGACGTGAGGCGTGTTGCGCGTCTGGAACCCGACCACGGTCCGCCAGCCTTTTTCTTTGAAAAGGATCCGCGTCTCCTTGGGGGTGAGGTAATAGCGGGCGAACTCCGTGGGCGGGGCCTGGATCAGGTCCACCGGACCGCCGAGCAGGACCTCTTTCATTTCGTTGACCTTGGCCACGCCCGGGTGCTTGGGGTCGGCCGTGCCGAAGACCTTGGAGGCCATGGTCTCCCTGTCATAGCCGAATTTCTCCTGGAGATGGAAAACGGCCAAAGGCAGACCGGACTCGTCGGTCAGGAGGACGTCCTGTCCGGGCGTGAGCGCTTTGGCCTCTTCGACGCCGGCGTCGAGGACGATGGGGATCGTCCAGGGCAGGTCGTTCGGCAGACGGGAGGTGTTGAGAACGCTCTGGAATTCCTTCTCACCCAGGAACCCCTCGAGCGGGCTGTACACGCCCCAGGCGATGTTTTCGACGTCCGAGACGGACTCGGCATTGAGCTTGATCTTGGGCCAGCCCTTGGACTTTTCCAGGGCTTCCTTCTTCTCGTCGGGATTCAGGTTTCTTCCTATGAGCTTGCCGCCATGGGGTTGTATCATCTATTCCTCCTTGATCATGGCCGGGTGGGTTATTGATGTTCCTTAGGGGCGGGAGACTGCGGACCGATGGAAACGGATGCCGCGATCAATCGATATAGCCCAGCGCCTTCAGTTTTTCCTTGACCTTCTCCTCCTCTTCCTTGGTAAAAACATCCTGGGAGGGCTGCTCTTTTGACAGGCTTTCCCGGAGGACCTTGACGATGTAGCTCGAGGCGGAGGCGAATTCCGTGCCCTTGATGGCTTCCTCTATCTTTTTATAGAGAGAAGTGGGGATCGAGACTGTCGTGAATTCTTTGTCCATAGTTTCTCCTAAGCCGGGCTCGAAACAGGTTTAAAAAAGCTTCGGAAGGCTTGTTTCAGCCCCGTTTTTTAAAGCATTTTATATAACAAATCGGTCTTTTTTTCAACCCATTTTAACGAATTGGCATTTCCCGGATGGGGACGATTAGTCCGGGGGGGCTTAATGGGGACGACGTCCGGAAAAGCATAAAAGAACCCCGGGGAAGCCATGTCCCCTCTTCCTGCTATCCCATAAGAGTTTCGCATTAATAAAGCCAAGGCCGAAGGCCGAAGCTGATCCGAAGGGTCACCGCGAGGTGACGCGAAGCGTCATCCCGAGGAGCCTTGCGACGTGAGGACCTCATTGTTCAATAAAAGAAAGGGCCGCGGCGACCTCACCGCCATTCAATCGAGATCATAGCGGCGTGGCGGCCACCTGCAGTTCGCCCGCCCCCCTCCTTGGAAGCATTTCCATGCCTGCGGCTCTCAGGAAGGCGACCGGTAACGATATACGCAGGCGCCGAGAAGGACGGCGTGCGAAAAGGCGTGAAAAAAACCCGGGGGAGCAAAGCCCTTCCCCAAGTCTTCTTAATTATTCAAGGAAATGCTTCCTCCCCTCTCAACCTTGACTTTGGGGCTTCGAGGCTCTATCCTTGCAGGATAAAAACACAAAGCGAGCGAGGAATGAACGAGACTGCAACCAAACTCCCCTTCTTCCATCCGGGAAGAAAGCCTTATCGTTACACGCTCCTGATCTTCGTCAGCCTCCTGACTTTCGGCAGCTACTTCGCCTACGACAGCATCGGGGCCATCGAGAACATTCTCATCAAGGCGCTCAAGCTCCAGCCGGGAACGGTCGGCAGTCTCTACTCGGCCTATTCGATTGCGGCCATCGCCATCGTCTTCTTCGGCGGGGTCCTGACCGACAGGCTCGGCACCCGCCGGGCCAGCATGCTCTTTTCGAGCCTGGTGGTTCTAGGGGCCCTCGTCGTCGCCCTGGCCGATTCGAGCGGCATGCTTTTCGCCGGTCGCCTGATCTTCGGGGCGGGGTCCGAATCACTCGTGGTCGCCCAGCTGGCCATCCTGTCCAAGTGGTTCAAGGGCAAGGAATTGGCCCTGTCGTTCGGCATCTCTCTGACCATCAGCCGCTTGGGAACGTTGTTCAGCTTCAACACGGAAGCCATGATCGCCAATTTCTTCGGCAACTACAAGTACGCCCTGTGGGCCGCGGTCCTCCTGTGCCTGGTCTCCCTGCTAAGCAACGTAATCTCGAACCTGATGGACGCCCGGGGGGAGAAAGTCCTCCACATGAAGGACGCCGGAGGCAGCGATAAGATCGTCCTGTCGGACATCAAGGCCTTCAAGCCTTCCTATTGGTACGTGACCCTGATCTGCCTCTCCTTCTACTCGGCCATTTTCCCGTTCACGGCCTTGTCCACTCATCTCTTTTCTACCAAATGGGGCATCCCCGACGTCCAGCCCGGCTCGGGCAGCTTCCTGTATCAAGTCTTCTTTAACCTCTTCCATATGTTCAGCACCGCGCCCGGGATCACGAGCATCATCATTTTCGCCTCGATGATTTGCGCGCCCTTTGCCGGCCGTCTGGTGGACAAGTGGGGACGCCGGGCGACGCTGATGATCGTCGGCTCCCTCATCATGATCCCCAGCCACCTCATCATGGGCTTGACCAAGGTTTACCCGGCCTACCCCATGATCAGCCTGGGCGTGGCCTTCGTCCTCGTCCCGGCGGCCATGTGGCCCTCCATCCCGCTCATCGTTCCCAAGGATAAGGTCGGCACGGCCTTCGGCCTGACGACCATGATCCAGAACATCGGGCTGGCGACTTTTCCCTTCCTCAACGGAAAGCTCCGGGAACTGACCAGCACTTATACCTCGAGCTTGATCATGTTCGCCGGCTTGGGGTTGGCCGGATTGATTTTCGCCCTCCTCCTTAAGAAAGCGGACGCCCGGGAGGGTGGAGCGCTCGAGCGATCTAAAATCTAATTCTCCCCAAGGAGAAGACCGGCATGAGAAAAGTTCTTGTCCCGATAATCGTCGTTCTTTTAGTCGCCGCGGCGCTCTACCTCTTTGTCCTCGGGCCCACGAACAAGATCACACTGGGGGATATCCGGCATGCTCAGAAGCTCGTGGCGCTCGATTTCAACAGGCACGAGCGAGGGTTGATGCAGGAAACCCTGAAGAACAACCGCTCGGCATATACAAACAATCGAAAGACCATCCTGCCGAATGCGGTTTCCCCAGCTTTGGCCTTCAGCCCCATTCTGCCGGGCATGACTTTCGACCGAGAGGAAAAGCCGTTTCCGAACCTCAAGGACAGGGGCGTGACTCTGCCCCGGAATCTCGAGGACCTGGCCTTCCATTCCGTGGCCGACCTGGCCGAGCTCATTCGCAATCACAAAATCACCTCGGTCGAGTTGACGAAGATGTACCTCAAGCGGCTAAAAAAATACGGGCCGAGATTGCACTGCGTCATCACCCTAACCGAGGACCTGGCCCTGAGTCAGGCCCGCCGGTCGGACGCTGAAATCGCCGCCGGGCACTATCGCGGTCCCCTTCAGGGCATCCCCTGGGGAGCCAAGGATCTTCTGGCGACCAAGGGAATTCCGACGACCTGGGGAGCCGCGCCCTACAAGAACCAGGTCTTCGACAAGGATGCGACCGTGATTAAGCGCCTGGAGGAAGCCGGGGCTATTCTCGTGGCCAAGCTGTCCATGGGCGAACTGGCCATGGACGACGTCTGGTTCGGAGGGATGACCCGCAACCCTTGGAATCCGAACGAGGGCTCGAGCGGCTCGTCGGCCGGGTCGGCGGCGGCTACAGCTGGCGGTCTGGTGGCTTTTGCCATCGGCACCGAGACCTGGGGTTCGATCGTTTCCCCGTGCACGCGCTGCGGCGCTACGGGCCTTCGGCCGACCTTCGGACGCGTCAGCCGGACCGGGGCCATGGCCCTCTGCTGGAGCATGGACAAGATCGGTCCCATCTGCCGGACCGTTGAGGATTGCGCCCTGGTCTTTCAGGCGATTTACGGACCGGATGACCTCGACCAGACCGTCGTGGACCTGCCCTTCAACTGGAACCCGGACCTCGACCCAAAAACTCTGCGGGTGGGCTATCTCAAGTCGGCCTTCGACAAAGAAGCGCAGAGCAAGGAAACAAAGGGCAGGGCCGAACGGGAGAATGACCTCAAGGTTCTGGGTGTTTTTCGTTCGCTGGGCGTGAGCCTCGTCCCCTTCGAGCTTCCCAAGTTCCCCACGGACTCCCTATCCTTCATCGTGGACGCCGAATCGGCGGCTGCGTTCGATGAGCTGACGCGCAGCGATCGGGATGACCTCCTGGCCCGCCAGGGGCCTTATGACTGGCCGACCGTGTTCCGTTCCGCCCGATTCATCCCGGCCGTTGAGTACATTCAGGCGAACCGGCTTCGGAGGCTGCTCATGGAGGCCGTCGCCGAGAGGATGAAGAACGTGGATGTGTTCGTCACACCATCAGACGGAGGGAATATCCAGCTGGTCACGAACCTCACCGGTCATCCGGCCGTGGTCGTCCCGAACGGTTTCAATGAGAAGGGCTCGCCGACGAGCATCAGTTTTATCGGGAATCTCTACGGAGAGGCTCAGACCCTGAGGCTGGCCCAGGCCTACGAGCAGGCCACGGACTTCCGCCTCAAGCATCCGGACCTCGAGGTCACGCTGGCCAAGGCTAAAGAGGCCAAGGCCGGAGAGCGCTGATTAGGATTTCTTGGCGGCCTTAGCCGGGACCGTCATCCCCAGGTCGGGGATCGTGATCGATCCGTCCAGGGCCTCGTTGGCCCAGGCGAATGTCACCTGGAGCAGCCGCTGCATCCCGTCTGGCGGGGTCGGGCAGGTGAATTCAAAAGTCAGAGTCTTCCCGTCATAATTCAGCGACGACAAAGCGACATCGGAAAAGACCCCATTCTGTTCGCTTATCGTGCCCGTGAGCTGGCCGTCCTTCTCGTTCAGGACCATGGTCAGGAAATAGGATTGGTCGTCGGCCGTGACCTCGACATCCCATGTTCCGAGAACCTTGGCCTTGGACGCCCCCTCCTGGCCGCGCAGGGCCGCGGCCTCGAGGCCGAAAAAGACAAGACTGATCATGAGGGCGGCCGCCGCCAGCTTGTTGATCTTCATCGTGTCCTCCTGTCCGTCGTCCAGCACATCCGTCGCCGTATAAAAAAAGCCCCCGGACGCATCCGGGGGCTCATCGATTCCCGGCTTGAGATCCTTCTTAGAACAGGCCTGCGCAGGCGATATCCGCGTGGAACAGGTCTTTCGTCTTGACCCGGGTCTTCGCCTCGACCGTGGCCTTGACGTTCAGGTAGAACCAAAAGCTGTCGAAGAGGCGGAGTTTACTCAAATAATAGGCGGCATAATCGGAAAACTGATCGGCGATGACATAGCCCACGAGCTTGCCGCTGTCGTCATTCACCGCGATGCTGTAAACGTCCTTGGCGGTCCCGCCCGCGGTCTCGGTCTGCTTCATCAGTTTGCCGAAGACCCTGGCCTTGGCCTTGCCCTCCCAGACATCTGTCTTTTTGACGTTGGCGATCTTGAGGATCGGATAGCTAGCGCGTTCCCTGAGGTCGACGTAATCGCTGAAGTCGGGCTCCGTCGTCCGAGTAAAGGCGGTTTTGTAGGAGCCGTCCTCTTTGACATCGATCTTCGTGGCCACGAGGAGCGAAGGCCGCTCCCGGTTGAATTCGCCCTGGACCTTGACCGCCTTGCCCGCCAGGCCGGCCAGGTCGGTCATGCCCGGGACGAGGACATCCATGCCCTGGATCTCCGGGATATAGAGATACTTGCTGGAGGCGATCTTGACCGTGCCCTCGAACTCGTTCAGGCCTTCCTTGATGATCGTGGATGGCTCCGCAGTCGCGGCCGGCGCCTCGGCTTTCTTCTTGCAAGCGACGCTCGCCGTCAGGATCAGGACCAGAGCCAGGCCGAAAACTCCAAGGATTCCCAGAGCGCGATTCCGTTTGTTGTTGCCAAGAGTCATATTTGAGACCTCCATGATGAAGTCGAAAGCTCAGGAAAAGGCCTAAAAATTTCCCTTTTCCAAATAGATTAAATTTATACCATCGAAGGAACCAAAAGTAAAGGAAAAATCGGGAACCGCGGCCGGAGACTCCGGCGAAAAGAGAAACGGGGAGAGCGGCTGGCCGCCGTGAGGGCGGCAGCGGCTCTCCCCGTCGAAGCCGATGGGGGTCGAGCTTTAAGCCCTAACGCCCTCTCCGGGCATGGGATGAAGAGGACGAATGGGAGGATGAGCTCGAGCGACTCGAACTGCTCGAGCTTCGCGAGGGACTGCTGTAAGACCGAGAGGAGCTGGAGGAGCGGGACGGGGAGCTGTAGGAATAAGAGGAGCCGTGCGAAGAATATGAAGAGGAGCCGTAGGAGCGGGACGGAGCACTATATCTGTAAGAGGACCCGCGGGAAGAATATGAAGGGGAGCTGTAGGAACGGGACGGGGCACTGTAGGAATAAGAGGAACCGCGTGAAGAATACGAAGGGGAGCTGTAGGAGCGGGATGGAGCGCTGATGCTACGGGATGAAGAATAGCTGCGAGTTTCTCCCGAGGAACTCAAGGAGCGCCCGGAATCGAGCCGGGATGAAGGTTGGTAGGATCGCGAGGTTACGGAGCCCCGATTCGTCGAGCTGTATCCGTTTCCGGACGACAAGCTGGATCGAGAGGAATAGGTTCGAAACGTGCCGGAACTGCCCGTCGAAGATCGGAAACGGGAGACGGGGCTGGCCTCGTTCGATCGATATTCACGGATGGTCCTGCCGCCGGAAGACGATCCGTAGGAAGAGGAATCACGCCGGATCGTGCGGGCCGAGCCGTCCTTTGAAGACGGCGAGTCGCGCCGGATCGCGGACGACCCGCTCCGCGAGCCGTATTCCCTGACTGCGGAGTTCGACGAGCTCCGGCTGTCAGAGGTGCGGCCGCTCTCCACCCTCCGGCCCGAATTCGTCCCGGAGCCGGAGCCATTGGTCGAACCGATTCCCCGCGAGGAGTAGTAACGGATGTTCCGGCTTTCCGTGTCGCGGCTCAGGGCATTGTTTCCGCCGACGGCGCTCGGGCGGGACGAAAGAACGCCCCGGGAATCCGATGAACTGCGAGTCAGAGAGCCGCTGTCGCGGGCCGAGGAGACCGAGCCCGCTCGCCCAAGGGAACCCTTGGCGGATCCGAGCGTCCCGAAAACCCTGCTCACTGACCGGGCGCGCCCCGAAGAAAAAGCGCCCTGGGCTTCGCGGAACAGCGTGCCTCCGCGGTCCACGCTCGGCGCGAGGTGGGGCTGGTTCTCCGACATGCTGATCCGGCCAATTCGGCTCATTCCGTCCCGGTTCAGAGCCAATCGATCGGCGTGTGGATCCTGCAGCTGATTCTTGTGGATTATGGTCATGGCCCGATTTTCGTGAGGGTAGAAATCGTGATCCCAGTGTGTATAGAAGTCGTGGTCTCTCAGGAAGCAGGGCCGGTTATAGTAGTTCAGGGGGCACCAGCCGATGTAGTCGTTATCCCACCACCAGTTGACCCAGGCCGGACCCCAATAAGACATCGGGATCCAGTACCAGCCCAGGTCGTAGCCCCAGCCCCAGCGTCCGTAATGATAGGTGCACCAGCCCCAGGGTTCGTCGGAAACCCAGGTCCAGCCGATGATCGGATACCAGACCCAGTGGCCATAATAATAGGGTCGCCAATCCTCATAGATGACCCGCGGAACCCAGACGTTGCCGTAGGTCGGCTCGTTGCACCAGGAGCCGTTGTCATCAAGCTCATTGGCATACTCGTCGAGCCCGGAGGGCAGATAGGACTGGGAGGGAACGCTCTCGGCCAGCAGATTGTCGCGTGAGTCGTTCCATCGGGCGAATTCGTCGGAATTCGAAACGAACCGCTGGGGGTCCGAACGGAGTTGACCGTCGGCGGCGACAATGCGCTCCTGAGACTTGACGACGACGGAACCGCCCTCGCCCGCGGCCTCGCATGAGCCGCTGATGACCTGAAGCTCAGTCTCGCTATTATCGATGAGGTTGAAGCGATAGAGGCCCGTCTCCAGGATGTAGAAGGAGGCGTCGGGGGTATGAACTTCAAAAGCCTTGTCCGTGTCCATGGAGCCGACCCTGAGGTAGATGCTGCCGCCTAAAAGATGGAGCTTGTAAGGGTCACCCGTTTGATGGGGGAGCTTCGCAAATTCGACCTGGGTCAGGCGGTCGGATCGAAGGTAGTTGCCCCCTCCGAACTGGATCTCCGCCCGCCCCTCGCGTGTCCCGAGCTTATCACCCTCGGAAACGGCGAGGTTGATCGAACCCGCCTCATAGCCCAAATTCCCCGGCCTTTGGACGTACACGTCCCCGGAAACAGAGTTGAGCCTGGCGTAACTGCGGCTGTAGTAGCCTTCCTCCTGCTGAGCAAGAGCGAGGAGCGGAAGGCACAGGATGCCCGCCATTAAGATTGTGAAGAGTTTTTTCATTTTAGCCTCCTCTAGCACGTCTATCTTTATCGCAAGGAACGTGCCAACCGTGAAATGGGGAAAAAGGAGGCATTCCGGCCCGAAAAAAAGAAAGAACTGTCCTGTTTAAGGGACAACTGATTCGATAACATACCTGCACAAAAAAAGCCGCTGGAACGCTCCCCTTCTTGGGGTTGATCCCAGCGGCTTGAACTCAATCTCTCTGTTTATGTTCCTCAGATCCTCGGGAAGTCCCGGCGAAAGTGCCGCACGCGCTCAAGACGCCACCCCGATGGACCGAAAAAGCCGCGGTGCGCAAACCCGCCCAGGAATCCGCCCCAGCCTCGCTCCTGGCACGGCCTCAGGAATCCCCTGTGGCCAAAGCCCCCGCGGAAGGACGGAAACATCCCGTCGAAACCCCGATGCTCGTCCCTCGCAGCGAAGCGGGACCGGAATCGGGCCATTTTTTCCCTCTGCTCGGGAGTGAGGATCTTCTCAAGGTCCTGGTGAAAGCGAAAGCCTGATTTCATCCGGTCGGCCACGAGCTTCGACAGCCGGTCGATGAGGCCATCCGCCTTCCCTGGGTCGGATTTGGTGTCCTCGCCAAGAGCCCTGAGTTCGTCTCTAAGCTTTCTCATCTCCGCCCCGGAGGACAGGTGCTGGTCCTCATGGGCCTTGCGGAGAGCGTCGAGTTGAGACTGCTGTTCTGGTGTCAGGCCGAGCCATCGGCCCAAGCCCTCGTCGAACCAGCCCCGCTGACCGGGCTGCTGTTGGTTGGAGTGCTGTTTGTCCTGAGCCTGCCGCAGCGGCGCGGCCGAAACCGCCAGGATGAGCAGTCCGCACAGTACGGACACGAAAGCGATCTCCCATCTTTTTTTCATCGCGAGCCTCCTTGTGGTCTCAAATACTTAGACACAGGCGGCCGTGGAATCCTTTGGGGGCCGGAATCGGGGGACCGCCGGATGGGGACGAGTCCGGGCAAATCAGGCCGGGCGCCAGGCGCTCAGACCTGCAGGAGACAGGGATGCGGGCAGGAGCCGAATTCCGCGCGGAAGAAGAAGGAGATCCCGGCTCAGGCGCCGGCGAAGGTCGTCATCGGCGCTGGCCAGGAGAGTCAGGGATCCTCCCTTGCCCCCCGCCCCATTGACCTTCCAGCCCGAGGCCTTCCATTTCCTGGCCAGGCGGATGACCTCGTCCGCCTCGGGAGATATAAGCTCGCGAAAAAGGGCCCTCTGGCCTTCGTTGTTCAGGATCATGACCCGGCCGTACTCCTCGAGATCGCCGCCAAGAAGAGCCCGTCGTCCCAATTCTGCCAGGCCTTTCAGCTTGTCGAGAGGACGCGTCCGGCGTCCGCCGGTCTCGAGACGGGCGATGACGCGTTCATGCAGGGCCGAGGAGTGATGGGGCCGTCCCAGATAGACGAGTATCAGCCTGCGGTTGAGCTCGTCCCAGACCTCGGGTTTCAAGGGGACCCGATGGACCCGCGCCCGAGGGTAGCGGGTTATATGAATATCGCTCACTCCGCCTCGCGCGGCGCAGATCTGGTCCTGAATGCCGCTCTGCCGGTTGAGCTTCTGCGTTTCCACGCGATGAGCCAGGGCGGCGATCTCAAGCCGCGTTCGCTTCCCGTCTGCAGCCAGGTCGAGCGCGCCCAGGAGCGCTACGGCCACCGAGGCCGAGGTCCCGGTCGAGATTCCCGGTGGAACCGGGGAATGGATCCGGACCACGATCCGGAATCGCCGGGGAACCGGAATGGCGGCCAGGGTAAACTGGAGGAGCGGATGGGGACTCGTCCGGGGATGGTCCGGATCGAAGCGGAAGACATCGCCGAAATTTTCCGCGTGCACTTCAGCCCGGTCGGCGACACGGCGTTCATTCCTGAGGATTCTGAGCTGGACCTCGACCGGAGGGTCCACGGCCAGGTTGAGGACTCGGCCGTCTCCGGCGAACCAGGTATCGGTCCAGCCCCCGATGTCGTTGATGCGCAGGGGCGCCCGGCTGTGGATGACGGTCTCCGGACGGGTCTGGGTCATGACGGCTCGCCCCTAGGCCTCCCGGCGATACCGGAACTGGTCAAGGGTCACGGCGATCACGATGATGGCGCCGATGATGATCTCCTGGATATAGTTCGGCCAGCCCATCATCGTGCTTCCGTTCCTGAGGAAGGCCATGATAAACACGCCGATCATGGTCCCCAGGATGGAGCCCTGCCCGCCGCTGAGGCTCCCTCCGCCGATGACGACTGCGGCGATGATGTCCAGCTCCAGGCCGACCGCCACGGTCGGGTCGCCGACGGTCAGCCGGGAGAACTCCATCACCCCGGCCAGCCCGCAAAAGAGCCCGGAGATGGAGTAGATCAGGATCTTGGACCGGACGGTCCGGATGCCGCACAGGCGGGCGGTCGACTCGTTCGACCCGATGGCGAACACGTGGCGGCCGAAGACCGTTCGCCGCAGGACAACGGCCATGATCGCGGCCAGGACGATCATCAGCCACACCCCGGGAGCCAGGACCAGCCAGGAAGGCCGGGGACTCTTGGCCATGAGTTCGTTGACCCAGGTCATGGGCGCGTCGATCTTCTGATTTCCGGCGATCCACTTGGCCACTCCCCGGCCGATGCCCATCATGCCCAGGGTGACGATAAAAGGCACGAGCCGCAGAGAGGTCACCAGGCTGCCGTTGACGAACCCGACCAGGCCTCCGGTCAGAACGCCGGCCGCGATGCCCAGGGCCGGGGGCAGTCCGGCGTTAATGGCGTAAGCGGTGATGACGGAGGCCAGAGCGATGTTGGACGCCGCGGAGAGGTCGATCCCGCCGCTGATGATGATGAAGGTCATGCCCAGGGCGCCCAGGGCGACGATCACCGACTGGGTGGCGACGCTCTTGAAGTTGGCCAGGCGAAGGAAACGATCCTGGATCTCGGGCATCAGCGAAAACAGGATGATGACCAGCAGCAGACCGAGAAACGGCGCGAGGAGGTTGAGCAAAGCCCGAAGCTTGTTCTTGCCTTTCATCGTTCCTTCCTTTGACCTGTCTTCGTCCCCGCTCACCCCTGACCCGGGCCTCAGGCAGCCCGGCCCATCGTGGCCGCCGTCATCAGATGATGCTCGTCCCAATCCGCGACCGGACGGACATCCACGACCTGGCCGCGGTGGAAGGCGGCGATCCGGTCGCACACGCCCAGGAGCTCGGGAAAATAGGAGCTCACGAACAGGACGGTCCTGCCTTCCTGGGCCAGACGTCCGATCCATTCATAGATCTGGGACTTGCTGACGACATCGATGCCGCGAGTGGGTTCGTCGAGGAGGAGGATCTCGGCCCTTTGATGGAGAAGCCGGGCCAAGGCCACTTTCTGCTGGTTCCCGCCCGAGAGGCTCGAGACCGGCTGACGCGGCTGGCGGGCCTTGATGTTCATCCGCTCGATCCAGCCCGCCGCGGCGCGCATCTGCCGTTTGACCCTCAGGTACCCCATCCGGACGTAGGGAGAAAAATCGCTCAAGGTCACGTTGTCCGCCACGGATTGGGTCAGGGCCAAGCCCTCGCCCTGACGATCCTCGCTCAGGAACCCCATTCCCTGCCGGATTCGGCGATGGGTGGAGAGTCGGCCTGCGGAGGCGCCCGAGATCATGATCTCCCCGGATTCGAGCGCGTCCAATCCGAAAAGGGCCCGGAGCGTCTCGGTTCGTCCCGAGCCGATGAGCCCAGCCAGGCCCAGGATCTCTCCCCGGCGCAATTCGAGGTCCACGGCCGCGGACATGTGTCGGCCCTTGAGCTTCCGGGCCAAGACGATCACCTCGCCCGGCACGTGGGGCAGGCGCGGGAACATCTCCTTCACTTCCTGCCCGACCATCATCTGGATGAGTCTGTCCAGGCTGACCCGGCTCATCTCGCCGGTGTGGACGCGGCGGCCGTCGCGCAGTACGGTCACCATATCCGCAATGCGCCGGACCTCCTCCAGAAAATGGCTGATGTAGATGACGCTCACGCCCTCCGCTTTCAGACGAGGGATGATCTCGAACAAGCGATCGGTGTCCTCCAGGGAGAGACTGCTGGTCGGCTCGTCCATGACCAGGATCTGAGCCTTTGCCACGAGAGCCCGGGCGATCTCCACGACCTGCCGGGCGCCGACGCTCAGGCCTTTGACCGGGACCTCTGGCGAGATCTCGGGATGATGGACGAGCTCCAGGGCCTCCCGCACCCGGGCGCGCATCTCCGCCCGGTCCACGAACCCCAGTCGGCGGGGTTCCCGTCCCAGGACGATGTTTTCTTCGACGGTCAGGTGGGGCGCCAGGGTGAGCTCCTGGTAGATCATGGAGATGCCGCGGCGGCGGCCGTCCAGGGGACCGACGGGTGCGTAAGGCTTCCCCCCAACGAGCATCTGTCCGGCGTCGGGCCGGATCGCGCCGCTCAAGATCTTCATCAGAGTGCTTTTGCCGGCGCCGTTCTCGCCCAGGAGGGCGTGCACCCGCCCTGTCGGAAGCTCGAAATCGACATCCTCCAGGGCACGTGTCGCGCCGAAGGACTTGGCCATGCCCCGCATGACCAGGATCGGTCCTGCGGCTGAGGATGGGATGCTCATTCCTTGTCGATGGGCGAAAAATCCGGATGGATCAGGGCCCGGACCTCGGGATCATTCATGTTTTCCCGGGTGACCAGGTAGACGCCCGTGTCCACATATTTGGGAATGATCTCGCCCCGGAGGTGCTTGACCATGAGGCTCACGCCGAGGTAGCCCATCTTGACCGGGTTCTGATGAATGAGCCCGTTGATCTCTCCCGCGCTCAGGGCCTGGATGAGCTTGGGGCTGCTGTCGAACCCGACGAACGTGACCTTGCCCGCCAGGCCGTATTCCTGGAGGGCCCTCAGCATGCCGAAAGTGCTCGATTCGTTCGGACAGAAGATGCCCTGGACCTTGGGAAAACGGCTGAGGAGGTTTTCGGACAGCTGGAAGGCCGTTTCCGTGGTCGCGCCGGCGTACTGGTCCTTGACGAGGAGGTTGAGCCCCGGGAAGTCCTTCTCCACGGTCTCCAGGAAGCCGCGTTCCCGTTCCATGGTGCTGGCCGAGCCTTCCTGGTAGCGGATGAGGAAGATGTCGCCCTTGCCCTTCAAGAGCTCGCCCAGCCGCCGCGCGGCCAGGACTCCGCCCTGGTAGTTGTCCGTGGCCACGAAGCTGATATAATCCTGCCCTTGCAGCCCGGAATCGATGATGATGACCGGGATGTTCTCGCGGGAGGCGTCGCGAACCGGGCTGGTCAGGGCCCGGTCGTCGAGCGGAGCCAGGACGATGCCGCTCACGCCCCGGCTGATGACATCCTCGACCACGGTGATCTGCTGGGCCCGGTCGTCCTCTTTCTGCGGCCCCTTCCAAATGATATCCAGCCCGAGCTCCTGGGCGGCTTCGGCCGCGCCGGCGTGAATGGATTTCCAGAACTCATGGGTCATGCCCTTAGGGATCACGGCGATGGTCAATCGTTTCGCACCGGAAGCCGCCGTCCCCTTGGAGCTCTTGCCGTGGCAGGCGAAGGAGGCCAGGAGGAAAAGACAGGTCAAGCCGATGATAAGCTTCCGAACAGTTGTGTTCATGGGTTCAGTATACTCAGGCGTCCCCTGCCCGTCAAAGGTTCGGGTCTGGCCCGTCCCTCCCCAAGGGATGCTTCGAAGGTTGATCCACCGCGGGCGCCGCAGCAATGACTCCTGCGGAGCCTCAAGGCCGGCAGGCCCTAGGCTTTCTTGAGAACGGGCATACCGGTTTTGGCCGTCTCGACGACGGCGTAGCCCGCCGGGAGTTCGTCCAGGGCGCCCGGCCGCACGTCGCGGGCGAAGAAGAAGATCTTCTGCATCCGCCCGCCCTTGAGGTTCACATCCTTGGCGTGCAGGTAGTACCTGACTCCTTTGGAATTCGTGAATTCATAAGCCATGATCATGCCTCCTCGCCATTCCAATATCAGCGCGCCCGTTGCGCGGCCGCCGGATCGCGGGCCCGCTTTCGCCGCGCGGTGATTCGAAACCGTCCTTCAGAAGGTTGATCCGTCACTCAGGAATCAAGCCAAGCCGGGGGGCTTGCAGGCTCGGGCCCATGACGGAAAGACGAGCGGGCCTCAGGGCTCCTCTCAGTGAACGAACCCGACCGGTGGCGGAACGTCGGCCGGCGTCACCGGGCCAAAATTCTCCTCGTAGCGCTTGAGGTTGGCCTGGAGAGCTTCAAAAAACCGCTTGGCATGAGACGGGTTCAAGATGACCCGGGCCAGGAGCTTGCCCACCGGACCGTCCGGGAAAAGAAAAGCAAAATCAAAAATGAACTCCTCCTTGGAGTGGCGGATGGCGGCCAGGTTGGCATAGTGTCCCAGAGCTACTTGCTCATCAACCTTGATCTCGATCTTCTTCTCTTCCATGGGCCCTCCTTAAAACTACCAGTATATCCATTTTGAAGAAATAAAAGGAAAAAAGCAACGATTGCCAAGTTTTGTTGTTCCGGGGCGAAAAAAATGAAAAAAATTGTCTATGCCCCTTTACAAATAGTTTTTTCTATTTATAATTATATCGGCTTTCTTGCGCGGGCTGGAGAAAGCCCCCACCTTTTTGGTTCCCATCATCAACCCCCCTTTTGCTGACAACAGCCCGCACCTCCCCCCCGGAGGTCTCCGGGAATCGAGCCGGGCCTTGCCTGCGAGGGATTGTCTCCTGCCCGTTTTGACAAGCTTGGAACGAGTCACGCTCCGAGATCATGCTATCCTTGAGGGATGGAACGGGAGGAGTATTGAGGCGTTCTCGACGTCGATAGAACCCGCCCCGTCATCTCCACCAAAACGGCTCGGGCCGCGCCGGAGATGATCGTCGGCCTTTTCTAATTAAAAACGCTCGCCAAGGATTTCGGTTCGGCGATCCCGAAGCCTTGGGCGAAGTCCACTCCGTATTCCTTGAGTAGGCAGATCGTCTCCGGACCGTCCACGCACTCGGCGATCGTCTTGATGCCCAGGCCATGGGTCAAGTGGCAGATGGCCTGGACGATGTGCTGGTTGACCGCGTTGCGGGCCAGGTTCTCGATGAGACTGCCATCGATCTTGAGAAAGTCCAGGGGCAGATGCTTGAGGTGCTGGAAAGATGTCAACCCCACACCGAAATCATCCAAAGCGCAGCGACAGCCGAGCTTCTTCACAGTGGAAATGAATCTCTGGGCGTGGTGGAACTCGGCCAGGGTGGAGATCTCCGTGATCTCCACGATCAGGCAGGCCGGGTCGATGGCGGCCAGCTCGTTCTCCATGAGCTCCAGGAGCTCGGCGTCAACAAAAGCCTTGGGGGAAAGGTTGATCTCGAGCAGAAGGCGTCGTCCGGCCCGAGTCTGGTCCTGAATGATGCGGATGGCCTGCCGCATGACCCAGTGATCGATCTCCTGGATGAGGTTGAACTTGACCGCAACGTCCATGAACGTCGCGGGAGAGACAAGCCCCCCGCCCTCGCCCTCCATTCGAAGGAGAAGCTCGTACTGGGAAACGGCGTCGGCCTTGAGGTCGAGGATGGGCTGGACGAGCAGGACGAGCTGGTCGTTGTCCAGGGCACGCCGGATCTTCTTGATCCAGGTCACGCGAAACCCCTGCCGCTCCAGGTGATTCTCCCGGATCTTATAAAAGCTGAATCGGTTGCGGCCTTCCTCCTTGGCCCGGTACATGGCCAGGTCGGCGTGGACCAGGAGCTTGTCGGCGCTCGCGGCATGCTCGGGATAAAGGGCGATGCCTATGCTGACCGTTATCCGGAGCGGCTGGTCCCCAATCTCAAAGGTGTGCTTATGAACAGCCTCGAGGAGGCGCCCCGCCACGACCTGAGCCTGCAGGGCGTCCACGTCTGGCATGAGGATGGCGAACTCGTCTCCGCCCAGACGCGACAGGACGTCACCCCCCCGGAGCAGCCCCTCCAGGAGCCGGGCCAGCTCGACCAGAAGCTCGTCCCCGGCGCGATGGCCCATGATGTCATTGACTTCCTTGAAGCGGTCGATGTCCACCCAGAGAAGGGCGGCCTGCATGCCGAAGCGCTTGGATTTATTCAGCTGCAGCTCGAGCTCCTCCTGAAAACGGCGCCGGTTGAAGAGGCTGGTCAGCGGGTCGCGGTTGGCCGCCAGGATGAGCTGGGATTCGAGCCGCTTGCGGTCGGTGATGTCGGTGATCGTCCCTTCGTAGTAGGATTCGCCGGTCTCGGGGGCCTGGAAGGCGCGGGCATTAAGCAGAACGGAGATCGGACTGCCGTCCTTGCGTTTGAGAGTCAGCTCGAAGTTGCGCAGTTCCCCTTCCTGGGACATCCGTTCCACCCAGACTTTGCGGTCCTCGACGCTGGCGTAGGTCTCGGCGGCCTTGACCGACAGGAGTTCCTCCTCGGAATCATAGCCGAGCAGGCGGACCATGGCCGGATTGGCCGAGACGATCCGTCCGCTGGACGTGCTCTGATAAACGCTCTCGAGCAGGTTCTCGAAGAGCTGCCGGTAGCGGGCCTCGCTCTGACGGACCGCCGCCTCGGTCTTCTTGCGTTCGGAGATGTCATGGGCCACGATCAGGACCTTGGTCTCGGATAAGGCGGTCATGACCGAAGTGAACCACGTCACTCGCGGCGGATCCCCGATCGGCAGGACGTAGTCGACCTGGACCGGGCCTTTGCCGCTCAGGGTCTGCCCGACGCATATCAGAAACCTATCCGCGAGTTCGGGGGGGAGGATATCGTGAAAAGTCTTGCCCAGCATTTCCTCCGCGGGGCGGACAAGCAGTTCGGGGTTGGTGGGCACGACCTTGAGGTAGCGGCCCTCGGCGTCCACGACATAGACCGCGTGGCGTATGGCGGAAAAGATGGCCTGGAGTTCGGATTCCGACGTGGCCAGCTCGGCCTTGATCCTCTCGCTGGCGATGGCCGCGCTGAGAATGTTCGCTGCGGCCCGCAGGGCTTCGGTGTCCTCCACCGCCCAATTGCGTTCCCTCCGGCGCTCGTCGAAACCCAGGGAACCCCACAGGCGGCCCTGATCAAGAACCGGGACGAGGAGGAAGGATTTGATGCCCTCGACCTCCAGGATGGCCCGAATCGGCTCGGGAAACTGATCGATCGAGCCGTGCACGGGCCGGTCGGACTCGAGCCTCTCGACCATAGCCCCTAATCCCGAGTCCTTCAGGGAAAGATTCTCGAAGGCGGCCCTTCCCTTTTTGAATTCGATATTCGGCCTCAGCCAATAATAGCGCAGGCTGGCCAGCGGCGTTCCGTCGGGGCCGGTGTGATTCTCGAAGACGTAGGCGGAGGACGCGTCGGCCGCTTGGCCGAGACGCTTCAAGGCCTCGCCGATGCACTCCTTCCAGAAGCGGGACCGAAGAAAGGAATCCGCGACATAACTCACGGCCTCGAGGATGGCCGCCCGGCGAAAATGGTTCTCCTCGGGCAACCGAGCGGATACAGATTCCTTATTCGAAGCGGCCACTCTTACGACCCTCCCTTAATTCCGCCATTCTAGTCCGGGCCCGGGTCGAAATCAAGTTCTTCTTCAGAAGGAACGCGAAGCCGGTCATTCGGTATAGGACCGGATGACCCGCTCCACAGCGGCTTGACAAACCCGGCACAGAGGTTTGTTGCCCCGAGTGAACATGAGACAATCGACCATCGGCCGATAGAGCCCTTGAGATGCGTAACCTGCGCCCTCGAAGGCACCGACCATTCCGGCGAACTTGCTCTTCGCCAGGAAGGCGTCCAGGGTCTTGGCGTTCTCGCGCGACAGGCGTTCGCTCTCTTCCTCGACTTTCGCCACGTCGGCCGCCGGCGCTTTGTCCCTCTTCATCCGGGCGATCTTCGCGTTGAGCTCTCGCCGGGTCTTTTGGTATTGCAGATCGATGGCGTCGAAGGCCGCTTTCTCCCAGGGGGTGGGGAGGGCGATGCCGGGCGTGAGGAGGTCTTGCCACTTCAGGTGGCCGGGGTCGAGCAGGGCGGTGATGTTGGGCTCCTTGGGCTCGACGCCCTTGGGGTAAAACTCATTATAGGCCACGTCCGAGGTGTAATACTCGTCGGCCAGGCCGGAGAAGGAATGGCCGAATTCGTGGAGGAAAAGGTATTCGTGCCACTGATTGTCCGTGGTGAACGTGCAATAAAGATTGTAGATCCCGCCCCCGCCGTAGCGCTTGTGGTTGACCATGATATACAGCGCGTCATAGGGCACGTGGGCGGCGATGTCCCGGAGCGCTGTGTTGTCCTCGGTCAGGAGGTAGCGCTCCGAGCCGAAGGAATCAAAGCTCGCGGACAGGGCCGTCCTTTTAAAAACCCCATGGGAGGGCTCATCGCAACCGCTCTCCTCCGAGGGTTTGAACACGCCGTAGATGTTGAAATCGGTCCGGTGAGAGCGATAGGGCTCGGCCGAGAAAAAGACCCGGACGAACCGGTCCAGGTCGGCTCTGAGCTTAGCCTCCTCGGACGAAGTGTACCCCTCGGCGATGAAGGCGATGTCCACTTTCCGATGGGGGTCGCCGCTCTTTTGGAGGTCAAAGACCTTGACTCCGCCGATCAGGGGTTCTCGGATGATGGATTGCCCGGCCGGGTCGATCTCAACGCTGAACAACGGATGCGGGACGTTCGTCCGGTCGCGGACTTCGAGAACCAGACGGATCCGATTCTTGGGATAAGGAACCAGCACGGATTCCGCATAGGTTTTTTGAATCCCCTTCAGGGCTGCCTCGGTCGTGCGGTATTCGCCGAAATAGCTGTCGAAACCCTTGGAGAAGAGAAGGGCCCCGCTCTTGGGGTCGACGACCTTGACCAGACAGCGGCCGTTGTCGAAGGCATCGATGAGATGCCGCGTGCTCCCGGCCCACGTCCCCTGCTCGTAGATCCGGTCGAGGGTGATGAGCTCCTTCTGGCTGTCGCCGGTATGGTAGTAGTCGACACGCAGGGTCTTGTCGATAAAATAGCGATCGAAGTCGGGCCCCGGCTGAGCTCCCGCCGGGACGATCCCGGCCGCGAGGAGCGCGATTCCCAATCCGAACAGGATGGCGGTTTTTTTCATGATCCTTCCTCCATTCCCCGCAGGGAAATATCGGACATCTCCCCCTCCGCGTCGCCCGATCTCGGCCCGGCCGGTCCCCTTCCCCGGCGCGCGGCCGGCGAAAAGGCTTCGAACCTCGCCCGTCGAGGCCTCATCAGGCGGACCTTCGTCCCTCAACGATTCGGGACGCGATCTCCTTGACCATCTTGACCGCTGCCGCTGCGGTGATGAACAAGGGGTCTCGGGCGGGGTTGAGCTCGACCACGTCCGCGGCCACCACCCGGGCCTTGACGGATTGGATGATGGAAATCGCCTGGCGCGAGGTCAGGCCGCCGCTCTCGAGATGCGATACTCCGGGAGCGAAGGCCGGGTCGAGCGCGTCCATATCAAAGGAGATGTAGAGGGGGTTCGGGAATTCCAGGACCAGATTGTCGCGGACATCCTTCATTTCGACCCAACGCACGCCGTACCGGGCTGCGTTTCGGCGCTGAGGGATCGAGGCGGCCCGGATGCCGACCTGGACCAGGTTCCGGGCCAGCCCTTCCTCCATGATCCGGGCGAAGGAGCAGGCGTGAGAGTAGGGGTCCCCGTACAGTTCATCGTAAAGGTCGGGGTGCGCGTCGAAGTGGAGAATATCCAGGGGGCGAAATTTTTCAGCCAGGGCCTTGACCAGGGGATAAGTGATGGAATGATCGCCGCCCAGGAATATCGGCGCGGCGCCCTGGGCCAGGATGCCGGCCGCGGCCTCGCGGATGCGGGCCGAGACCCTGTCGTAGTCTCCGGACCCATCCAGATCCCCCAGGTCGACCATCACCGTATCCTGTTCCAGGCTCAGCCCGCTCTCCGTGCATTCGTTGATCATCAGGCTCGTCGACGCCTGACGGATCGCAGCCGGCCCCTGGGCCGTGCCCCGCATGAACGAGGATTTAGCGTCGTAGGGAATGCCCAAAAGGGCGATGTCGAACTTCCTGCTTTGCCGGATGGCTCCGCCAAAATCGGTCATGATTTTTTTATTATACATAAAGACGAAAAAAGTGAAAGCCCCGATCGGACGAGTATTGCATTTCCTGGTGGTTGGGGGGGAGGAGAGGGTTTCCTTCCCCCTCTCCCCTTTCAGAACCTCGGCTTTACCTTGGATGAGGTAACCGATAGGCCCTAGAGGCTCTAGTGCCTATCATTGGCTTCATATTGCAATCTCGCCGTCGTTCTGACAATCACCCCCCCCGGTGATATTCGGGGTGATATTTTTCATCCTTTGGGTGGTGAGAAAAAAGCGCCGGCAATGCCTTTAATTTTTTAGGATTTTTTCTTATAATGAGGCATCCCCATGGCCGCCGTGCTTAGAATCGATAACGTTCACAAGTCCTTCCCCCTGGGGCTCATCCCCAAAAAGAAGGAGATCCTGAAGGGGATCTCCTTCGAGGTCAGCCCGGGCGAGATCTTCGGCTACCTGGGCCCCAACGGGGCGGGCAAAACCACGACGCTCAAGTGCGTCCTCGGACTCATTTTTCCCGATTCAGGGACGATCGAAATGTTCGGTCAGCCCCACCTTTCCCTGACAGCCAGGTCTCGAGTAGGATTCCTTCCCGAAAATCCTTACTTCTACGATTACCTGACGGGCGCGGAGTTCCTGGACTTCTACGGACGACTCTTCTCCTTGGGCCGCGCGGAGCGGCGGCAAAGGATCGCCGACCTGCTCAAGCTCGTGGGCATGGACAAGGCCGCCGGCCTTCAGCTCCGGAAGTACTCGCGGGGCATGCTCCAGCGGATCGGGCTCGCCCAAGCGCTGATCAACGACCCCTCGCTCGTCATCCTGGACGAACCCCTGGGCGGCCTCGACCCCCTGGGGCGAAAGGAACTCCGGGATATCATCATCCGGCTGAGGGATGAGGGCAAGACCGTCCTCCTCTCCTCCCACATCCTTCAGGATATCGAGATGATCTGCTCACGGGTGGCCATCATCCTGAGCGGCAAGGTCGTCAGCCAGGGCAGGCTACGCGACCTTGTCTCGGAAAAGATCCTGTTCACCGAGGTCGAGGTGGCGGGCCTGCCCGAATCCGAGCTCGCTCCTTTTGGGGAATGCCTGACCTCGGCCGACGGCCGGACGCTGGTCAAGGTTCACGATGAGGGTTCGGTGGACAAGGCCCTGGCTCATATCCTGTCCCGCGGGGGGAGGGTCCTGTCGCTCATTCCCAGGGCCCAGACCCTGGAGGACCTATTTGTGGGCATGGTGAAACACGAATGAGAATCCGGGTCATCGCTCTCAACGCCTTCAAGGAAGCCATCCGCGACCGAATCCTGTACCTTCTCCTGTTCTTCGCCGCGACGTCGATCATCCTCTCCCGGGTCCTGGCCCTCCTGACCGTGGGCGACCGGGTCAAGATCATCAAGGACGTGGGCCTGGCCTCGATCTCCCTGTTCGGGGCGCTCATGGCCATCCTCATCGGGACGGGGCTCGTCTACAAGGAGATCGATAAGAAAACGATCCTGACCCTCATGGCCAAGCCCCTCCATCGTCACGAGTTCATCCTGGGGAAGTTCTTCGGTCTGGTGCTGACCCTGTTCGTGATGCTGGCCGCCATGAGCCTGATCTTCCTCGGCCTCATCTTCGCCCACACCCTGAGCTTCGAGCCCAAGATCCTGCTGGCCATCGCCTTCATCTTCGTCGAGCTCGTCCTGGTCACCGCCGTGGCCATCCTCTTCTCCTGTTTCTCGACGCCCATCCTGAGCGCCCTGTTCTCGCTGTCGTTCTACCTCATCGGCCACTTTTCCTGGAGCCTGGAAACCCTCCTCCGCAAGATTCGCCCGGGCCCGGGTCGCGTCGTCGGCCAGGTCGTCTATGCCCTCCTGCCGGACCTGGAGAACTTCAATTTCAAGACCGAGGTCGTCCACGGGCTGGCCATTCCGCCCGCTCTCATCGGCTATTCTCTGCTGTACGGGGCGGTTTACACCCTTTTCCTCCTGACTCTAGCGGTCATCGTCTTTCGCAAGCGGGATTTCCTATGAACGGGAAACGGCGCGGGGAGAAAGGCTTCTCCACTCTGTTCCTCGTCCTGCTTCTCACGGTGAGCGCGGCCGGATTCGCCGGCCTGAAGCTCAAGCTCGACGGGATCAGTCGGGCCAAGGTCCCCGGGTCCTCCATCCTCTACATCCCTTCGGGCAAATCCCTGAGGATGGCCTCCTTCGGCTACGAGTCCGTGATGGCCGACATGATCTACCTCTGGGCGATCCAATATTACAGCGACACGTCCGTCCCCAATCCCTATCAGAACCTGGACCACATCTTCGGCATCATCTCCGAGCTCGACCCGCGCTACGAGGACCCCTACCTGACCGGCGCCTTGATCGCGATCTACGAGGCACGGCAGCCTGACCTGGCCTTCAAGATCCTCGACCGGGCCATGCTCAAGAATCCGAAGGCTTGGATCTTCCCCTTCGAGGCGGGTCATTACGCCCAGATCTTCAAGAAGGACTTCAGCCTGGCCCAGGAATACTACGGACGGGCCATGAGCCTGCCCGGGGCTCCGGCCATCGCCCGCCGTCTCTACGCCAATGCCGCTTTCCACTCCCAGGAGATGGATGCGGCTTGGAAGACTTGGCTCGATGTCTACCAGACGGCGGCGGACGAGCGCATCAAGAAGATCGCCTCCAACCATCTCTACCAGGTCAAGGCGGCCATGGACACGGCGCGCATCACCGCGGCCGCCCGGAAGTACAAAGACAGGTACCGCCGCTGGCCCATGAATCTCGGCCAGCTGGTCAGGGCAGGGTTCATGGCCTCGATTCCCAAGGATATGGACGGCCAGGAGTATCTTTACGACCCCCGCACGGGCGAGGTCAGCCCGGCGACCATCCCATGGAAGCGATAATCCTCATCATCGTCTTCGGTCTGGCCTGGGGCAGTTTCCTCAATGTTGTCATCTATCGCCTGCCGGAGGGGATCAGCCTCTGGCGGCCTCGGTCCTTCTGCCCCCACTGCAAACGCCCAATCCCGTTCTATGAGAACGTTCCCCTGCTCTCCTACATCATTCTCCGCGGAAAATGCCGCAAGTGCGGCCAACGCATCTCCCCATCCTATTTGATCGTCGAAGCCTTGACCCCGGCCTGCTTCGTCCTGATCTATGTGCTCAACGGGCCGGGGTCTTATTTCATCGCCTGCTGTCTGTTCACCAGCGGACTCATCGCTTTGGGTTTCATCGACTATCATCATAAGGTCCTGCCGGACGCGATCACCCTGCCCGGGATCGTCCTGGCCCTGGCCTACTCCTTTTTCCGGCCTGACCTGAGGCCGCTCCAGGCTCTCTTGGGAGCCGCGGTCGGCGGCGGGTTCCTGCTCATCGCCTACGGCCTCTATTTTCTCGTGCGGAAAAAGGAAGGGCTAGGCCTGGGCGACGTGACTCTCATGCTCATGGTCGGAGCTTTCCTGGGCTGGCGCCTGGCGCTTCTGACCATCATGCTTGGCTCTCTGGTCGGGGCGCTGGTCGGGGTGTTTTTCATCGTTCGCAGGAAAAAGAGCCTTCAGTTCGCCCTGCCCTTCGGGACGTTCCTCGCCCCCGCCGCATTCATCGCTCTCGTCTGGGGCGAGCGGATCATCTCCTGGTACCTGGGGCTTTACAGGCACTGATCAGGGGTCCGGAGCGCCGCGGGGTTCGCCGGGCGCACTGCTCCCGCTCGGAACCGTTCCTCAATCCCCAGGCGTGGCTCCCCGGATCGACACGCGGGCTTTGGGACCGGGGACCCGGGCCGCGGCCGCCGTGTTGAATTCAAGGGATAGATATGATAAGGAATTAACACATGAACCCGGAAAGAAAAACCGCGCTCACGGCTCTGCTTCTCATCCTCCTTTTCTTCCTGGGCATCGCGCTTTTTCTCAACCTCCCGCGCGTCGAGCGGGGCTTCCTCTTCGGCGACCAGGCCATTTACTTCGCCATGACCGAGAGCATCGCCCGGGATCTTGACCTCGAATACACCAAGAGGGACCTCGTCCGCTATTTCACGTATTTCGAGGCCGGTCCTCAGGGCATCTTTCTTAAAAAAGGAAAGGGCGGCAAGATCTTCTTCGCCAAGCCGTTCGTTTATAGCCTGTTCGCCGCGCCGTTCGTCAGGATCTTCGGGCCCAATGGGTTTCTCGTCTTCCATTTCGTGCTCCTGGCTCTTCTTCTCTACTTCGGCTTCTATTATTTTTCCCGGGCCAACCCTCCGACCCTGTCGCTCCTCGTCATCCTGACCTTTGTCTTCGCCTCGGTCGCCGGAGTCTATTTTCTCTGGGTATCGCCGGATTTCTTCAACCTCGCTCTGGCGTTCATCATCCTTTTTCTGTGGCTGGCCAAAACCGTTCCCGAGGGCGCCGCGCCCCCGCACCGGCCGGCGGGGCCGTTCCACCGCTTCCTGCTTTCGGACGGCTCGGACTACTTGGCCGCCTTCCTGGCCGGGATCGCTTTTTTTTCCAAACCGCCCAACATCGCGCTCGTCGGACCGCTCCTTCTTTGGACGCTGGTGCAAAAACGCTGGCTGAAGACCGCGGGCCTTATCGCCCTTTTCGCCCTGGGCGCCGGAATCCTGTTCGGGACGAACGCGGCCCTGACGGGCGACTGGAACTATCAGGGCGGTGAACGAAAATCCTTCTACACGACCGAGGGCGGCTTCCCCTTTGAAAAGGAGGGCGTGACCTTCGAGACGGCCGGGCACGCCATGACCTCTGAGGGCTATTTTCAGAAGCTCTACCCCCCCCGATTCGTTTTCATCAACGTCTTCTATTATTTCTTCGGCCGGTTCATGGGCTTGGCCTGGTACTTCTTCCCGGCCGTGCTGGCCCTCGTCCTGTTCTTTATCGGCAAGAAATCCCTGGCGCGATGGCTGCTCCTCGCCGCCCTGGCCGCCGAGATCCTGATCTACGTCATCCTCATGCCGGACAACTTCGGCGGAGGCGGCGGCACACTGGCCAACCGCTATTTCCTGAACATCTATCCCTTCTTCTTCTTCCTCGCTCCCCTGGTCAAAACCCGGAAGGAGATCATCATCTCCTGGGTCATGGCGGCGATCTTCCTCGGGACCATCCTCATCAACCCGCTCGCGTCTTCGGCCCGGCCGGCCACCCACGCCAAGAGCCTGCCCTTCAAGCTCCTGCCGGTGGAGTTGACCCAGATCAACGAATTGCCGACGAACACCAGTCCCACGGCTTTCAGGGTTCCCGTGGGCTCGGCCGAGTTCCCGGGCTACCTGTATTTCCTCGACGATAATTTCAACCCCAGGCAGGAACCGGACGGCATCTGGACATCCGGGACGGGAACGACGGAGATGATCCTCAGGACGTATTTCCCCGTGAAAGAGATGGTCGTCCGCCTGACTAACAATCCCCGCAGGAACAACCAGGTTACGGTCACGGTCGAAGGCCGGAGCGAGACCCTCACCCTCCAGGAAAGGCAAGCCGGCACGCTCCGATTCCCCCTGGGCGACGGGTTCGTCATCAAGCAGACCCATCTGTACAAGATCAAGATCCGATCCTCGAAATACGCCATCCCCTATTTCGAGGGCGAGTCGAGCGCCGATCACCGCAACCTCGGGGTATTCTTCGGGCTCGACCTCATCCCCAGAATCTGATGTGCGGCATCTGCGGGTTCGTCGTCCCTCCGGGTGAAACGCCTTCGGCCGATGTCCTCCGCCGGATGCTCCAGACCATCGTCCACCGCGGCCCGGATGACGAAGGCGTCTGCCTCGCCGGGCGGGCAGCCCTGGGCACTCGACGGCTGAGCATCATCGACCTCGAGACCGGCCACCAGCCCCTGTCGAACGAGGACGGCTCGATCTGGATCGCCTACAACGGCGAAACTTACAATTTCCCGGAGCTGAGGCACGAGCTCCAGGCCCGGGGCCACGCCTTCTCGACACGGACCGATACGGAGACGATCGTCCACGCCTATGAGGAATACGGCGAGGAGTGCCTCCGGAAGCTTCGGGGCATGTTCGCCTTCAGTCTGTGGGACGGCCGGAAGCAGCGGCTGCTCCTGGCTCGCGATCGCCTGGGGAAAAAGCCGCTCTATTACACGCTCCTCGCCGACGGGACCCTCGCCTTCGGCTCGGAGCTCAAGTGCCTGGTCGCCCACCCCCGCCTCGAGCGAGAGCTCGACCCTCAGGCTCTCGACCTTTTCCTGACGCTGGAATATGTTCCCGCGCCGCTCTCCATCTACAAGAACGTTTTCAAGCTTCCGGCCGGGCACTATCTTCTTTATCGCGACGGCCGGGTCTCTGTCCATTCTTACTGGGACGTCGAACCCCGGAACCCGGAGGGTCCCGAGGCGCACGGCCTCACCTTCTCGGCCGCTTGCGACCGCCTCTACGAGCTCCTCAGGGAATCCGTTCGGCTGAGGCTCGTGAGCGACGTGCCGCTTGGAGCATTCCTGTCCGGCGGCATCGATTCCTCGTGCATCGTCGGCCTGATGCGGGAGCTCGGCGCCTCGCCCCTCAAAACATTCTCCATCGGCTTCAAGGACGCCTCTTACAACGAGCTCGAGTTCGCCCGTCGCACAGCCAGGATGTTCCAGACGGACCACAAAGAGCTCATCCTCGAACCCAAGACCCTGGAGCTCACCGAACGACTCGTCCGCCATCTCGACGAGCCGCTCGGCGATTTTTCGATCTTTCCCACGTTCCTGGTGTCCCAGATGGCCCGGGCCGAGGTCAAGGTGGCCCTGTCCGGAGACGGCGGCGATGAGGTCTTCGGCGGATACGAACACTACCAAGCCCAGAAGCTCGGCCGCCTGCCCGGCGCCGCTCTCGTGGGTCGGGCCGCATCGGCCTTGACGGGCGCTTTTCCCCCCTCCGCCAAAAAGAAGGGCGTGTGGAACAAGGCCCGGCGCTACGCCCGCGGGCTGGCTCTCGACCCCGCCTCGCGTCACCTTCGGTGGATGACGTTCTTATCGGCCCGGGAGAAAACCCGGCTCTACGCGCCGGCCCTGGTCGAAGCCCTGTCCGGGATCCGGGAAGTACGGGAGCGGGATCCGTTCGCCCCGGTCTTTGCCCGGATGGCGGGGTTCGATCCCATCACCGCCGAGCTCTATCTCGACCTCAAGACCTATCTCGTTGACGACATCATGGTCAAGGTCGACCGAATGAGCATGGCCGCCTCGCTCGAGGCCCGGGCTCCCCTTCTCGATCACAAGGTCGTGGAGTTCGCCTTCGGGCTTCCCGGGTCCTGGAAGGTGCACGGCCTTACCACCAAGTGGATCTTCAAGAAGACCATGGAGCGGCTCCTGCCTCGTTCCAACATCTATCGCCGCAAGGAAGGTTTCAGCATTCCCATCAAGCACTGGCTCAAGGCGGAGCTGCGGGAGCTCCTCCTCGACCACCTGAGTGAGGCGCGGATCAAACGGGAAGGGCTGTTCAATTATGCGGCCGTCAAACACATGCTCGACCGCCACCTCCAGGGCCGGGAGAACTACAGCCATGAGCTCTGGGCCCTGCTCGTCTTCGAGATCTGGAAAGAGAATTACCTCTAAACATCGCGCTTTTCGATCATCAACACCCGGGACGTCCGCCGTCCGACCTTGAACTCCTCCGCCACTCGCAGACCGGGCATCCAGAGAATGCGGTCTCCGGACAGAATGACCGGACGCCGGTCCCTCTCGCCGAGCGGAAGGCCCCTGGCCCTGAGGATTTCCTTGAGCTTTTTCTTGCCCGGCGCCCCGAGGGGACGATACCGGTCCCCGGCCCGCCGGCTCCGGACACGCAAGGGGAAAGCCAGGGGGGACGCGTCGACGTACGCCCGCTGTTCATCTTCAAACCTCAATGTGTCGAGGCGGGGAGCGCGGAGGAACCGGCCGCGCAAGGCCAGGCCGGCCTGGGGAATCTTGAGAGTGCCGCGACCGTCCCACAAAAAATCATAATTGGGGGGCCGCTGAGCCTTGGCTTTCCCCGGAACGATGAGGCCGCCCTCCCGCTTCAGGATAAGCTTCGGGCTGAGAACAAGCTCCTTGCCCGGCCCCAGCCCGGCCAGGGCTTCGACATCATCGAATGAGACATCTCTCAGATCTCCCTTGAGCTCCCTGAGAAAGATCCGGATGACGCGTCGGCGCAGCGCGGCGGGCATCCGGATCAGTGCCGCCCGGTCGATGGTCGGGCCCGAGGGCCCGCGACGCAGGACCCGGCGGGCGACATGGGCGGCCAGGTCCTCGAGAAGGCCGTTCTCATCCTGAAGAATCGAGGCCGCCTGACCCAGATGCTTGACAATGGCCGGATCATATCCTTTTCTTAAAAGGGGGATGAGCTTGAGGCGGATCCGGTTCCGCGCGTAACGGAGGTCGAAGTTCGATTCGTCCTGCCGGAAGGCCAATCTCTTATCCCGGAGATAGGCCTCGAGCTCCTGGCGCTCAAGACCGAGGACAGGCCGAATGACGAGCCCGTCGAGACAGGGAAAAATCCCCGCCAAACCCGCGGGTCCGCTCCCCCTGAGGAGACGCATGAGAAAGGTTTCGGCTTGATCGGTGAGCGTGTGGCCGGTGGCGATCTTATCGGCCCTGGCCTGAGCGGCCGTTCTTTTCAGAAAATCATAGCGAAGGATCCGGGCCGCTTCCTCCAGATTCAGGCCGCGGCGGCGAGCGTGGGCCCGGACATCGGCTTCACCCAGGAAAAGTCTCAGGCCGAGTTCGCGCGCGGTTTTTTTGGCGAAGGCCACGTCTCCGGCCGCAGCTCGCCTAAGATGATGATTGAAGTGGGCCAGGACGATGTCGAGCGACCATTTCTTCCGGATCTCGAGCAGGAGTCCGAGGAGGGCCGTCGAATCCTGTCCCCCGGAAAAGGCGACGAGCACGCGGTCCCCCTTCTTCAGGAGGGCATGCCGGATAACGGTCTCCTCGAACCGCCGCGCGACGCATTGAAACGGTCTTGGCTTGGCCATGAAAGCTCGGGAGGAAATGGCGGCGGAGGGATTTGAACCCCCGACACTGCGGATATGAGCCGCATGCTCTGACCAACTGAGCTACGCCGCCAGTGTGCGAAAAATTCTAGCGGAAAGCGGAGCATAAGTCAATTTGGCCGGCGGAGCGCTAGGAGCTGAAGTTCGAATAGATTACAATGTTTTGACATGACCAGCCGCATCGAGGAGTTCGCCGATGATCCCCGCCGGGCCCTCATCACCCTGTCCCTGCCCATCGCCGTGGCCATGCTTGTCCAGACCGGGTTTGGGGTCCGGGGAGCGGCCATCGCCACGGTCATCTCCCTTTTTGTCACTCTCGTCCTTTACGTCCTCTCTGCCCGCAAAAGGTCCGTTCTCAAGCTGAGACCGAGGTCCTTCCGGCCGTCCCTACTCTTATGCGGCAACATCATTCGTGTAGGAGCACCGGCGGCGCTGATGATCGTCCTCCTGTCCATCTATGTCATGTTCCTCAACGGCTACATGGTCCATTTCGGGACGCCCTACGTCGCCGCCTTCGGCCTGGTCTCGCGCCTGGAGAGCTTCGCCTCTCTGCCCATTGCCGCCCTGAGCCTGGCCCTTCTGACGCTGGTGGGCATGTTCTACGGCAGCCAACGGTTCGACCTGCTCAAAAGGCTCTGCCGGGACGGCCTGCTAGCGGGCATCGTTCTCACCTCGGCCGTGGGGCTCATCATGTTCGCCGTACCTTCGCTCTTCCTGAGGGTCTTCACCGAGGACAAGGACATCCTGCGCATCGGCTCGGCCTATCTTCGGGTGGACGTCTTCACTTTCCCGCTCATGTCCACGACCATGATCATCGCCCGCGTCATGCAGGGTATGGGCTTTGGCGCGGCCGGGCTGGTCATCACCCTGATCCGCGTCTTTATCGTGGCCGTTCCGCTGGCCTATGTCTTCGTTTTCCTGCTCGGTTTCGGCTTCCTGTCCGTGGCCGCGGCCATGATCCTGGGCGGGCTCGCTTCGAACCTGATCGGCTATGTTTGGCTGAGGAAAAAGCTCAGCGCGCTCGACCCCTAGATACCTCCCGGGCGGGCGCCGCCGAGGGCCGGCCGTGGTTTGACTCCCTCCCCGTTCGCTGTTATGCTCTGACCCGCCGCCGCGAGCCCGGCTCCGACGGCCAGGAGTTGCCCACATGGATGCCCTCCTCCACGAGATCGCTCGATGTATCGAACGCGGCAAGGCCGATGCCGCCTCGACTCACCCGCCGGACCTGGCCGGCCAGGTGGGAGTGGACGAGCTCGTCCTCAAGGCTCTCGGGGCCGGAAGGGCCCCCGGCGAGATCCTCAGCCAGGGCCTGGTGGCCGGCATGGAGATCGTCACCCGGAAATTTCATGATTGCGATATTTTTCTCCCCGATGTCCTCATGTCCGCCCAGGCTATGAACGCCGGGCTGAAGCATCTCCAGCCCTATTTCCGGAGCGGCCAGGTTCGCTACCGGGGAGTGGTGGTTATGGGCACGGTCAGCGGCGACCTCCACGACATCGGCAAGAAGATCGTCAGTCTGATCTTCGAGGGCGGCGGCTGGCGCGTCGTCGACGTCGGCGTGGACGCCGGGGCGGAGAGGTTCCTGGAAGCCATCGACCGCCACAAGCCCCAGGCGGTGGGGCTGAGCGCTCTCCTAACGACGACCATGGCCCGCATGGGAACGATCACGGCCGAGATCAGATCGCGGCATCCCGGCCTGAAGATCCTCGTGGGCGGCGCACCCGTGACTCAGGCGTTCGCCGACCGGATCGGAGCCGACGCCTACTCGGCCGACCCCCGGGGCGGGCTGGAGTTTCTGAACCGCGTCTGCGCCGCGAGTGAGGACTGACCTTGGACCCGAAGTCCCGTTCGTCTTGAGATCGGCCTTGGAGTGATAGAATGAGCCCCATAAAACTCTCGACCAAGAGCGTTGTCGTCCTGGCCATGCACGGCGCTCCGGCCCTGGATTTTCCCCGGGGGGACCTGGACGAATTCTTCAGCCTGCACTCCCGCTGGGTTCGCGGCGAGCTGCGGAGCGACGCGCTCATCCAGCGCTGCAAGGCGCTCGAACGCATGATCCGCACCTGGCCGAGGACGGCGTTCAACGACCCCTTCTATTCGGGTTCCCGCGACCTGGCCGCCCGGCTGGAGAAAGCGGTCGGCCGCGAGGTCATCCTGGGGTTCAACGAGTTTTGTTCGCCGAGCCTCGAGGAAGCCCTTAACCAGGCGGCGGAAAAAAGCCGAAAGGTCATCGTCGTTACGCCCATGATGACCCGGGGCGGGGAGCATGCCGAACGCGAGATCCCGGCCTCGATCCAGGCCGCCCGGGAAGCCCATCTCCACACCCTGTTCGTTTACGTCTGGCCCTTCGAGGCCAAGGCCATAGCCGAATTCCTGGCGGCCCAGATCACCCTGGTCAAGTAACCGCCGCACTCCCGCCCCTCCCTGTTTGACACTCCCCGGTTCTTTGACATAGAACATGTTGGGACGGGAGGAGGCCCCATCATGCTCAAACTCAGAACATTCCTGTTGGCCATCGTCTGCTGCTGCGTCGTTCTTTTGGCGGTCCCCGCCGCCCAGGATTTTTCCGGCGCCAATCAATCCAACGACCCCTGCTACAAGGTCAAGCAGATGAAGAAATTCATCATGGCCTCTCAGGACTACAAGAAGGCCTTCGGCTCCCGGGACCCCGCCTACATCCAATGCTATCCCCTGACCATCAATGTCGAATGGAACTTGGATGAAGAAAACACACACATGCTCGGCAAAGACTATCTCGTCTTTGACCTCGAGGAGGAGTACCCAGCTTATCTAGAGCTCTACTACGGCTGGTTCGATAAGCTGAAAAAGAACGAATGGGAGTCGTTCGACATACTGGGACCCGAGCCGTGCTACGCTCCCTGCCCCGGAAAAGGCAAGGCCAGGCTGAATGTGTATGAAGGCAAGGTCATCTGCTGCGTGGATTACCCCACTTGCAGCAAAAAACGCCTGTACAATCTGAACGCCAAGGATTTTGGCGCAGTCCCCGCCAGCGATTCCGGATACGGCTCCCTCCACTTTAGGGGAGAGTCGAGCGGCCTGCTCGAGGGCAAGATCAGTTCGTCCGAGCTGTCCATCAACAAATCGACGGTCATCAAGACCTGCGGCCGTTTCTGGGGCCCGTTCGCCTATAAGCTCAGCGTCGGCCAGACCGGCGACAACTTCGCGATGTCCCGAGAGCTTCATAGCCAAGATGCGTTGACCGCCGAAGAGATCTTTGAGGGCCTCCGGGTGGGACAGGTCAAGAAAGTCTATCAGATCGCCGCCCGGGATACCGAGCCGCTTCCGCTCCGGGGCATCTATACCATCAAGGGCACAGTGACGGTCACCATCGCCTTCGGCCCAATCGAGGAGCAGCGCTGGCGCGTCGAGGTCAAGGCCTGGGAACGTGATAAGTTCAAACCTCCGATCAAGTACAAGGATAGAGACGGGCAGCTTAAAGAGCTTCCGATCTGGATGGAGCTCGACCATCAACTTGCGGGAGAATTCGTGGTCCGCAAAATAAAAACCGGATGGCATTACAAGGAGGGCACAACGACACAGTATAAGGGATCGACGAGCCTTTTCTTTTACGGCACCGATCTCTATAAGTGCGCTGTCGTCGACTGTCCGGGAGCCACTCCGGGAGACTGGGCGGGGGCGGTCCTGGGACAGATGGAGGGCCAAAGCGTCAGACTGACCTGGCCGCTCAGCGATTTATCGACCAAAGCCTGCGTGATGTGCACGCCCTTGAGATCCTTTCTCGGGAAACTCCCCTTCCGCGAGGAATTTGGCAGCGGCCAGTTGAAGTATTCCCTGGACAAAGAAATCCTTCCCCTGAATAACGGCTACACCAAGAACGTCCAGGTCAAGGATTGGCTGAAATACACGATCACTCTCACGAGGATAAAATAAGGGGAAGTCGCCGGGCCGCTGATTCCGGAAAGGCGTCGGCGGTCGGCCGGGGCAAGGTCAGCTCGGCAGGCCGAACGCCTCGGCGGCAGCCTCATTGTCCCCCACGCCGAAGACGACCGCGAAATCAAAGCTCGGGACCTTGCGCCGAAAGGGATCGACGAGCCCGTCGCGGATCGTGACCAGGATCCGGCGCGGGGATTTGTCAAGAGCGTCGGCGAGCGCCGGCCAAACACCCTTGCCCTCGAGCTCGAGCGGCCCGATCTCATCCACGACAAGCAAACGCGCCCCGGACGCCTGGCGGATGATCCTTTGGGCCAGGGCGAGCGTTTCAGGAATGAGAAAGTACGGACCGACGTTCTGTCCCTCCAGCCAGCCTTTCTCTCTTATAAAAGGAAAGGCCTGCCCCTCGGCAAGACTCAGGAGGTCATAGCCGATATGTCTTTTTTCAGACCAGATCGACGGACTCAGATAGCCCTGGACCGGCACGCCCTGTTCGCGGGCTAGCGCGGCCCGCTCTTCCAGGAAGGTTGTTTTCCCCGAATGGACCGGCCCGCTAAGAATGAAGACACTCGCCGGCCCCCGGCTCGGCGGAGAACCGGCGCCGGCTTTGAACGGACTCACCGGATGACGACCCGGGACGGCCGAACGTCGAAGGATATAACTTTCCCGCCCGGCCCGTTGGCCGAGACGGACAGGGCGGTGATGGTTCCCTCGCCGGAGCCGATCCCCGCGAACTGCAGTATGACCAAAGGCCCTGCGGCGGAAGTCCCCCGGGTCATGTCGGGGCTGGTGAAGCCGATGGTGCAGGTCCCCGACGCATTGTCGATGTTCTTCAGAAAGGGAGCGTTGGCCCCCATTTGGCTCAGGACCGGACCGGGGCTGACGTCCTTCAACTTCATGATCTGGTTGTTGAAGGTGATCGTGGCCGAGAAATTCCCCACGGGCTGGGAACTGCGCATGTTGACCGTGATCCGAAAATCCCTGTTCCGAGGCAGTTCGAAGTTACCCGGGCTGAATACGATCTGACTCTGATCTGTCTGTTCCCGGCGCGGCCGGGCCGCCGGAGCCTGCTCGGGAACTTCCGGTTCGACTTCTTCCTCGTCCCCTCCTTCTTCCGAGACCCCGCCGCCCGTCTGCTGGACGTCCACCCAGATCGGCTTGCTGTCTTCGGCCGTGACCGGGATCTTGCGGATGATGTGAGGGGTGATGGTCAGGATGACGTCGGTCTGCTCCAAGTTCGTGACCTCATGGGAAAACAGCCTCCCGAGGAGGGGCAGGTCCTTCAGCCCGGGGATGCCCGTCAGGGACTTGCGCTCCTCGTCCCGCAGCAGGCCGGCCAGAAGGTTCGTCTCCCCATCCTTCAGCCGCAGGACGTTCTTGACCTTGCGCGAAGTGATGATGGGGATGTTGGCGTAACCCGTTCCGGCGAGCGATGTGATCTCCAGGTCCATTTCCAAGGTGACGTCCCCGTCGGGATGGACTCGGGGGGTGACCTTGATGTTGATCCCGACATTCTTGTACTCGTAGGACGTCACGGGCTGCTGGTTGATCCCTCCGGCGGCGATGGGCGTGAAGGTCGTCTGAGGGATGGGCACCTGCTGGCCGACCATGGTCTCGATCGGCTCGTCGCTGATGCCCCGCAGGCGCGGCTGGGCAATGAGCTTCGTGTCCGAATCGGTCTGCAAAAAATCGAGAAAGGCCGTGGGAAGGTTGAGATAATAGCTGGACTTCGAGCCGAGCTTCAGATTGGACAGGTTCGTCCAGATGGTCGTATCGGTGGTGGTCGTGGTGCTGTCGGAGCTGGGTGTCGCCGGCTGACCATAGCGAAGGCCGATGATGTTATTATCGAAGTAGATGCCGAGCTGGCGGAGCCGCGTCCGGGAGACTTCCATGAGCTCCAGGTCGATGATGACCTCTCCCTTGGGCCGGTCCCAAAGCCGGATGAGCTTGGCGGCCATGGCGATCGTGGCCGGCGTGTCCCGGACCGTGATGGCGTTCAGGTTCTTGTCGGCGAAGACCTTGACCGCCTTGAATTGAGAGCTAAGCATCTGCTGGAGCGAGGCCAGGATGTCCTCGGCTTTGATGTTGGACAGGGGGAAGGAGCGGATGGCGTTGAGCTCGTACTGGAGGCGCTTCATGGGGTTGTCGGGGACGACGATGACCGTGTGCTCGTCGATGATCCGATAAAAATTCTTGGTGGCTGTGGTGAGCGAGGTCAGGGCCTGCTCGAAGCCGACATCGCTCAGGCTGATGGAAAAGGGGATGTCCCGGAAGTTCTCATCAAAAAGAATGTTGACCCCGGCGGCCTTGGCCAGAGTGAGAAACAGGGAGCGCAGGCTGGCCTCTCCGGGGAAATTGAGGACGAGCTTTTCCTGCTTGACCTTAAGCTTGATGGGAGGTTCGATCGTCTCCGAGACCGGGGCCGCCTCGGGCACGGGATTGCCCGTCATAGCGCTCCGCTCGCCGATGATGATCGAGTTGAGCGGGTCGTAGAGGAGGGCCTTGTCGTAGGAGGCCAGAGCGTCTTTGGTCTTGCCCTCGGCCGCCAAGCGCCGGGCGGCGGACAGGTAGTAGAGGCTGGCCGCGTACTTGGCCCGGGCGAGGGCCATCCGATAGATGGGCTCGTGGGGGTCGGCCAAGACGGCTTTTTCATACAGGGGGATGGCCTCTTCCCATTTCATGTTGAGCTCGGCCTCGTTGCCCATTTTATAGTTGGTGTTGAATGTCGCGCAGCTCGAGACGGCCGTGGCCAGAAGGATCAGAAGGAGGGTTTTTTTCATTCTTGGACTCCCTGCAGGAGATGCGTTTTCTTGGCTCCGTCCGGCCCCGCGATCTCGATCTCCTTGCGCGTGATGCGGGTCACGGTGTATCCCGGTTGGACGGCCTCCCCCTGGGCCACGGCCTGGGCCGTGCCTTGGACAAGAACGAGACCGATGAGGCCCCGGGGAGAAAGGATGTAGCCGACGTATTGAACCTCCACGGCGTCCTCCTCGGGCTCAGCTTGTTCGGCCTTGCGGCCCGCGGACGCGCGGTTTCCGCCGGGCGAGGGCAGAAGGGGAGCCGCCGACTCCTCGGACCCGCCGATGAAGATGTTGCGGCGTTCCGAAACGAGCATCGACGCGACCGGCTGGAGGAGGTCGAGACGGACAAGGGGTTTGACAGGCTCGGCTTTGGCCGCCTTCGAGGACGACGTTTCGGCGCCGACGATCCCGGCCAGGCCCAATCCCGCGGCCGTCACCACCGCCGCCGCGATCCGGAGAATCCGCTTAGAGTTCATAGTAGGCCGCCATGGCGATCTTCAGGTTGAGCGATCCGCTCTTGGATTCGATCGAGACAAAAGTGATCCGCTCCGCAAAGAGAAGCCGGGGGAATTTCTCCACGGCGAACAGGAATCGCCGGAGGGTGTCGTAGGACCCGGAGAAGGTGAAGGTGGCCGTGACCTTCTGGGCTTTATCCTTTTCGTAATCGGCGTAGTCGAACTTCAGGTCCGCGGGGTTGAGCCCTAAGGATCCCAGGACCTGCTGGAGGTCGAGGCGGAGACGGGCGATGCCCTCTTCCTTGTGGTAGAAGGACTCACGGCGGAGCTTGTCCAGGTCGCGCCGGGCGTCGATCCAGGCGCGCCAGCTAGCTTTGGCCGAATCCCGCTCGGCCACCGCCGCCCAGGCTTCCTGGCGCAGGGCGTCCGCCGAGGCCAGGTTGCGGAAATAGCCCCGGCGCTGAGCCAGTCCCCCGAAGACGAGGAAGAGAAAAGCCAGCCCGACGAGCAGCCCCAGGCCGGCCAGGGTCCGTCGCTCCTTGGGCGTCACGAATTCAGCGATGTTCCTCATAGCTCAGCGAAACCTCGGAAACGATCCGTCCGCCCTGCTGTTCCTCCCCCATCAAGCGGATATCGGTGAAGGAATGCGACCTGAGATTCTTGATGAATTGGAGCTCCTCGTTCAAGCTGGAAAAGACGACCCGGAGCCGGACCTCGACCCGAGCCCGGCCGACGGGGTTGGGCGCCAGGGCGGCGATATAGCTTCCTCCCGGAAGGGATGTTTCGAGCTCGGTCAGGAACTTCGTCCAGGACAGGCTCTTGAGAAAGATGATTTCGTTGGCGAAGCCCACTTGGCTCTTGAGCTTGGTCGCCACCTCCTGGCCCTTCATCAGGAACCCCGTGGTCTCGGTCCGGGCGGTCTCGGCCGCGAGTTCGATGCTGTTCCGGACGGACCGGGCTTCGAAGTTCCGGGAGTGATACCGGGCATAAATGAAGCCCCCGGTCACGGCCGAGGCCGCGGCGAGAACAATGAGGAGCGCGGCTGCGGAATAAAAGATGTTCCGGTTGCGCAGCGGCGCGCTGGCCAGGTTGATTCGCACGCGTCTCACGGAGCTGTTCATGGGACTACGGCAGTTGTCCTATTAAGGGGGCCAGGAACCTCGCCTCCCTGGCTTTCAATCCCGCGAAGCCGCCGGGTTCGAGGGTTCGGATCGAGAGCGGCACCAGGGTCTTCAGGACCGCCAGCGCGTCGTCCTCGGTGTCGGCCAGGGCGGCCCGCATCCAGAGCGTCTCCACCTTTATCTTTTCCCGGTCCTCCAGGAACGTCACGGTGTTGAGGATCTCCCGAGCGATGTTTTCCATCCTTCGGGCCGGAGCTTTTGCCTCGCGGCTGTCGGGCAGGAAGGGCTTGGAACGGTAGAAGATGACTTCGGAATCGATGACCGCCATAAGGCTCAGTCCATCCTCCTCGATGTTGGCCACGATCCCGGTCGTCGCCGGGTCCGCCGGCAGGAGGTTGGCCAGGCTGAGGGTGGCCAGGCCGACGTTCTTCACGGACGCTCCCTGCCGGCCGAAGAGGGTTTCGTACTCGGCCAGGACCGAAGGGTGGACGACGGAAACGAACACGCGCCAGGGCCGGCCGCCATTGAGGATATCGTACGACGCCCGGATATCCTCGGGAAGGGAAGGCATCTGCTTCTTGAGGCGCCACAGGACGAGCCGCTCCCGCTCGGCGGGAGAATCGGGAAGATCATCAAAGGCGAGGATGCTGCTCTTCACGCAGGATTCCGGCACAAGGAGCGAGACGGCTCCGTCGCGCAGTCCGAGCTTCTTGAAAGCATCCTGGAGTCGGTCGGCGACATGGGCCGGGTCCTTGATGTTGGGACGGTCGAAGGACGGCTCCAGGCTGCCCGGCCGGAGGGGAAGGATGACGTGCCGGCCGTTCTTGGCCTCATGTCTCTCGAGGTGAAGTCCGGACAGGGCGGGGATGGACAGCTGAAAGGCGGTCGCCGGAAAGGGCTGGCGCGTAAAAAAATCCTTCAGCCTGGCCTTCAGCATCATCGGGCATCACTCCACGAAGGTCACTTTGTTCAGCTCGCGCAGGCTCGTTGTCCCGTTCAGGACCTTGTCCAGGCCGACTTCCCGGAGGAAGACCATGCCCTCTTCCTTGGCCCGCTTTTTCACTTCGGACAAGGGTTTCCGGTTCAAGATCAGCTCCCGGATGGGGTCGGACAGCTCGAGAAGCTCGGCGATGGCCGTCCGGCCGCGGTAGCCCGTGAGCCTGCATTCCGAGCAGCCCTTGGCTTCGTAGAAGACATGGTCACGGAAGGACCGCGCGGTCAGCCCCGATTCCTGGAGGACGACGTCCTTGTACTTGACCGGAGTCTTGCAGGCCGGGCAGAGGACCCGCACCAGGCGCTGGGCCAGAATGCAGTTCAAGGCGGAGATGAAGCTGTAGGGGTCGACCTGCATGTGCAGAAACCGGCCGATGACATCGAAGACGTTGTTGGCATGGACCGTGGTGAAGACGAGGTGGCCGGTCAGGGCCGACTGGATGGCGATTTGGGCCGTCTCCGCGTCGCGAATCTCGCCGACCATGATCTTGTCCGGGTCATGGCGGAGGATGGAGCGCAGGCCCCGGGCGAAGGTCAGGCCCTTTTTCTCGTTGACCGGGATCTGGGTCAGGCCCTCGATCTGGTATTCGACTGGGTCCTCGATGGTGATGATCTTATCCTCGGGCGACTTGATCTCGGTCAAGGCCGCGTAGAGCGTCGTCGTCTTGCCGCTGCCCGTGGGCCCCGTCACCAGGATCATGCCGTAAGGCTGGACGATGTAGCGCCGGAATTTGCGAAGGATCTCCTCGGAGAAGCCGAGCAGGTCGAGACGGAGCTCGGCGATGGCCTCGGTGATCATCTCTTTGTCCAGGATGCGGATGACCGCGTCCTCGCCGTAGATCGAGGGCATGATCGAGATGCGGAAGTCGATGGTCTTGTCCTTGATCTTCAGCCGGAAGCGGCCGTCCTGGGGGATGCGGCGCTCGGCGATATCCAGCTCGGACATGACCTTGATCCGGCTGATGATCGGCGACTGGAACTTCTTGTCGATGGGCTCCATGGCCTCGCCCAGGACGCCGTCGATGCGGTACTTGATGATGACCCCCTCGTCGCGCGACTCGATATGGATGTCGCTGGCCCGCTTCTGGACCGCGGTGAAGATGATGGTGTTGACCAGCTTGATGATCGAGCCGTCCTGGTCGGCCAGCTTCTCGATGGAGATGACCTCCTCCTCCTCGCCCCCGTCCTTCTCCACGATCTGGGTGATGAAGCCCTCGGTGGCGTCGCGCAGGACCTGGAGGGCGGTCTCGCTCTTGCGCAGGGCCTCGTTGATGGCCCGCTTGGAGGCGGCCATGACCAGGACTTTGCGCCCCAAGAAGGACTCGATGGCGTCGATGGCGGCGATGTTCGAGGGGTCGGCGATGGCGATGGTCACGGTCGGGCCGTCGCTCGACAAGGGGATGAACGCCGACCGGTGGAGGAATTCGGGCGGAAAGCTCTGGACGAGCTCCCGGTCCGGGGAGGCCTTGGACAGGTCAAGGTAGGGCACCCGGTAGCGCTCGGCCAGGGCGCGCACCTCCCGCTCCTCGGCCAGCAGGCTCTTTTCCTCGTTGTCCTTCTTGGTCACGGTCTTGTTCATGGGCGTCTAGCGGGCGACCTTTATTATATTAAAAATCGGCAAATAAACGGAGAGGAGCATCAGGGCGATCAAAACGCCCATGAAAATGATGATGATCGGCTCGATGAGCGAGACGAAGGTGTCGACCCTGGCCTTGATCCGCTCGTCGTACGTATCGGCCACCTCGCCCATCATCCCCTCCAGGTTGGCCGAGGTCTCGCCGATCCGGATCATGTCGATGGCCAGGCCGGGGAAAAAGCCCGTCTTGGTCAGGGAATCGGACAGGCCCTGGCCGTTCTTGACGTCGCCCGGAACGCCGGCCAGTCGGGCCGCCAAGTAACGGTTGGGAATGGCCTTGCTCGAGATCTGGAGAGAGGTCAGGAGGTTGATCCCCGCGCCGACGAGAAGGCTGAAGGTCCGGCAGAACAGCGAGACTCCGGATTCGAGCCAGACCGAGCGGGCCAGGGGGATCTTGAGTTTCATCCGGTCGATCCAGATCCGGACGTACTCTCGCTTGCGCAGGACGAACAGAGCGATGAGGAGGACCGCGGCGAGCGGCACGACCACGACCAGGGACTGCCGGACCCGCAGGGCGACGCTCATCAGAGTGCGCGAGATGCCCGGAAGCTCGGCGTTCATTTCCGAGTAAAAGCTGGCGAAGCGGGGCAGGATGAAGTTGAGCAGGATCATGAGCAAAGCGAACGAAAATACGGCCAGGACGCTGGGATAGATCAGGGCCGATCTTATGCGGGACCGCGTCTGGGAGATGGACCGGGCATAATTGATATAGCGCCCGAGCGAGCCGGACAGGTTGCCGCTCTGCTCGCCGGCCATGAGCGAAGCCGTGTAAACCGTGGAAAAACGCCGTTCGTAGGGGGCGAAAGCCTCGGAAATGGTCTTCCCGCTTCGGATCTCCGACTGGACCTTGACCAGGATCTCCTTGAGGGGCAGGCTCTTGACCCGGGCGGCGATGATCTCAACGCTGCGGAGAACGGGATAGCCGGCCTTGAGGAGGGCCATCAGGTCCTGATTGAACAAAATGAAATCCCTGTCTTTGACCTTGTGCTCGAGCGACCGAAGCGAAAATCGAGTGCGGCGCACATCTCGTTTCACGGTAAGGACATGAAACCCTTCGCTCTCGAAATGCTTCAAGCATTCCTCCCGCGAAGAAGCCAGGAAGGATTCGTTTACGAGACGGCCGTCATCCGTGGCGAGGCGACAGAGGAAATAGGGCATGAATTCAATAACTCAATTCCCGGGACTTGCGTTCCCAAGACATTAGTACACGGCTCATCATAGGTTAAGCCTATTTCTTTGTCAAACCCGGCGCATTGACAAAATTCGGCAAAAGTCCTATGTTGAGGGTGCGTTATGAGGAAATTCTTTTCGATTTTCGGTTTGGTTTCTTTGGTAGGGATCGTGTCCCTCATGCCCGGGCAGGGCCGCTTTTCCCCATCGAAGACTCTCCCCGAGGCCGACCCCTACCAGCAGGGTTACACCTCTGGCAAGACGACTGAAGATTACTTGCAAAACGTCCTGTCCAGGGATACCAAACCCCTGGGTCTGAAGGAAAACGTGGTCTTGCGCAATCTCCTCAGACAGCCCGCGATCAAGTGGGCTATCCGTGCCGGGATTCGTCACTCATTGGACTAAAAAAATCGGAGATATATTTTTTGCTTATAGGATTCAATTTTTTGGATGAAACGGGGCGGATGAACACGCGGGGTCGACGGGGTTTCCTCCTCGGCCCGCTCTCCGGAAGAGCCGGCCATGAATAAAAAGATCGCCCTTGTCCTGCTCCCCTGCGTCATCCTTCTCACCCTGGGCGTTTTGAACATCATCCACAAGATCTCCTGGGAGGAGCCGACCGACGGCGTCACCTGGGCCAAGACCCCGGACGGGATCGCGGCGGTCAAGGTGGAGACCAACGGCCCCGGCTATCTGGCTGGCCTGAAAAAGGGCGACATCCTGTACAAGATCAACGACAGCCTGATCAAGACCAAGATCGACGTCGTCAAGACCCTGTGGGTGAACGCCAGCGCCGGCCGGAAGATGATCTACGAGATCAGCCGCGAAGGCCAGCTCATCCATCCCAGTTTTTTCCCGGGAAAGAAGACGACCGAACTGGGCTATTATTACCTGGCCCTGATCGGCTTGACGGCCTTCGTCATCGGCCTCATCGTGTTCTTCAACACCAAGATGCCCCTTTCCAGGCCGAACATCTTTTATTTCATCACCTCCCTGACCCTGTACTCCGCGTTCATCTTCTCTCCCACGGGCGAGCTCAACGCCCTGGACAGCGTTTTTTACTGGCTCAACGAAACGGCGTTCCTTCTCTTTCCGCCTCTTCTCTTCCACTACTTCGTCATCTTCCCCCAGCGATGGAGGTTTCTCAAAAGCCATCCCTCGATCGCCAGCTTTTTCTATGCTCCGGCCGCGCTCATTCTTGCGGCCAAGATCTTCTTGTTTCTGCCCGCCTCGCGCGGCTTGGACGACGCCCAGGTCCTCTTCTTCTACGGCTGGCTGAAAAAGCTCGACCTGTTCAACTTTTTCGCTTTCCTCGTCGCCGTCTTGATCGCCGTTTCCGTCAGTCGCTCCCGGGCGACGAGCTTTCTCATCAAGAAACAGTTCGGCTGGATCAGGTACGGCCTGGGCATCGGGGCCCTGCCCTTCGCCGTGCTGTACGGCCTGCCCTTCGTCCTGGGCCAGATCCCCACGCGCTTCTCGGAGCTGACCATCCTCTTCCTGGCCCTCCTGCCCTTGACCCTCGCCTATTCCCTGTCCCGCTACAAGCTCATGGACTTCGAGGTTTTGCTGAAAAAAGCGGCCACTTTGGCTTTTTCCTACTTCGTCATCGCCACCTTGTACCTCATGGTCAGTTCCCAGACCAAGATCTTCTCCGAGAATCGGTTGAATGCCGTTATCCTGGGGGTCCTGGCCATCGTCCTGGGGGCGACCCTCTTCCGGCCGCTGAGGAAGCTTTTCGGGTCCCTCCTCGACCGCGTCTTTTACAAGCGCAGCTACAAGTACCGCAAGACCCTGCTCATCATCAGCCAGGAACTGTCGCGGGAAAGGAACCTCCAGAAGCTCTCCCAGAAACTGCTCGAGCTCGTGGCCAACGCCCTCTCGATCCGGGACATCGCCCTTCTCCTGCCCGAAGGCCCCGACAGCCATCATCTTGTCGTGCTCGGCGCCCGGGGCGAATTCGCGTCCCTGCCGCGGAGGATCCCCCTTGAGGCGGAGCTCACCCGGACATTCCGCGAGCACGATTATCTCACCCACTATCAGTTGGCGGAGCAGAAGGATGTCCGGAACGCCCTGGACAAGATGGCCGGTTTCGGCTTCAGCCAGTTCATGCCCCTCAAGGTCGAAGATAAGCTCATTGGACTCCTGGGCATGGGGCGAAAGCTGGACACGACCTTCCTGAACATCGAGGACTGGGAGCTCCTAAGCACGATCGCGTACCCGGTGGCCCTGGCCCTGGAAAACGCCACCCTCTACGACCAGGCGAGCGACCGCGCCCTGGAGCTCGAGCGGCTCAAGGATTACAGCGAAAACATCATCGAGAGCCTGACCGTGGGCGTGGCCGTGCTCGACCAGAAGGGCCGGGTTATCGGCTGGAACCGCGTCCTGGAGGAGACCTTCTATAAGAAGAAGGAGGAGGTCCTGGGCAGAAGCCTGGCCGAGGTCCTGGGGGAAAACAACATGACGGCCATCTTCCCTCCCGAGACCCAGTCGGACTGCCGCCTCTTGAGCGAGATCCAGATCCAAGTGGCCATGGGCCAGAACCGGGTCTTCGACATCGCCAAGACGCCCCTGCTCGACAACCACCTCAACCCCTACGGGACGATCATCGTCTTCGAGGACATCACCGAGAAGATCATGATGCAGCACCAGCTCATGACCTCGGAGAAGCTGGCCAGCATCGGCCTTCTCTCGGCGGGCGTGGCACACGAGATCAACACCCCCTTGACCGGGATCTCCAGCTACGTTCAGCTCCTCCAGAAAAAACTGGTCGACACCCACTACGCCCAGATCCTGGGGAAGATCGAAGACCAGACCGAACGCGTGGCCCGCATCATCAAGAACCTGCTCAACTTCGCCCGCAGTCCGTCCGAAATCTCCTTCAGTCGGGTGAACCTGCCCGACGGCCTGAAGGAGATCCTGGCCCTCATGGATTACAAGCTCAAGGCCATGAACATTGTCCTGGAGTTCAACGCCCCGCCCCTCAAGCCCATCTGGGCTCAGGGCGAGAGGCTGCAGCAGGTCTTCATCAACCTCATCCTCAACGCCCTGGACGCCATGCCCCAGGGCGGCACGCTCCGCCTCGACGTCGGGGAAGAGGGCGAGTTCGTGGCGGTCCGCATCACCGACACCGGCACGGGCATCAAGAAGCAGCACCTCCCCCACATCTTCGACCCGTTCTTCACCACCAAGGGCATCGGCAAGGGCACCGGATTGGGCCTGTCGATCAGCTACGCGATCATCAAGGAACACGAGGGCCGGATCCTCGTCGATTCCGTCGAAGGCCGGGGCACGACTTTCACGGTTATCATCCCCAAGGACCTGGACCTCCGCCGGCTCCCCGGCTTGGCGGCCAAGCCCGCTCGCGGACAGAACCCGGATCAGGATTGAGCCATGTCCCGCAACTCTCTCATCCACCTCATCGACGACGAACCCATCATCCACGAGGTCCTGGGCCAGCTTCTTGAGGCCGAGGGTTACGATGTCGAGATCTCCTCCTCGGGCGAGGAGGCCCTGGCCAAGTCCGACGACCAGGTCTTCGACCTGACCCTCCTCGACCTCCTGATGCCCGGCCTGGACGGCATCGAAGTCCTGAAAGCCCTCAAGAAAAAGGACCCCCAGGCCGAGATCATCATCATCACTGCCTACGCCTCGGTGGAGTCGGCCCTGGCGGCGATGAAGATGGGCGCCTTCGATTACGTCCAGAAGCCGTTCAAGCACGACGAATTGCTCATGGTCATCCGCCGGGCCCTGGAGCACAAACGCCTCAGGGAGGAGAACCTGCGTCTCAAGGATGAGCTCAAGCGCAAGTTCTCCTTCGGCAGTATCCTCGGCAAGAGCAAGGCCATGGAGGCCGTCTTCGAGCTCATCCGGGCCGCGGCCCCCACCCGGAGCACCATCCTCATCCAGGGCGAGAGCGGGACGGGCAAGGAGCTGGTGGCCCGGTCCATCCATCAGAACAGCGACCGGGCGGATTTTCCCTTCATCGTCGTCAACAGCGGTTCCCTGCCCCCGGACCTTCTCGAAAGCCATCTGTTCGGGCACGTCAAGGGCGCTTTCACGGGCGCGATCAGCAATAAGGTCGGCCTGTTCGAAGCCGCCGATCGGGGAACAATATTCTTCGACGAAATCTCCACGGTCAGTCAGGAAACCCAGGTCAAGCTCCTGCGGGTCATCCAGGAACGGGAATTCATGCGGCTGGGTGGGACGAAAACCATCAAGGTCGACGTGCGGATCATCACCGCTACCAACACCGACCTGGAGGACATGATCCGGCGCAAGTTCTTTCGGGAGGATCTTTTCTATCGCCTGAACGTGATCAAGATCGAACTGCCGCCCCTCCGGGCCCGCAAAGAGGACATCCCCCTTCTCGTCCGTCACTTTCTCCAGGTTTACCGCGAAGAGAACAAGAAGGACATCGAGGGAGTGTCGGAGGACGTTCTGGAGATCCTGGAGCGCTACGACTGGCCGGGGAACGTGCGCGAGCTGGAGAATCTCATCGAGCGGGCCGTGGTCCTGACCAAGACGCGAATCATCACCCCCGCCAACCTGCCGAGCTTCCTCATCAAGTCCGGGGAGAAGGAGGCCGAGGTCTGGCCCCTCTCCGAGCACGGTCGGAGTTTCAAGGATCAGATGCAGGCCTTCCAGAGGAAGGTCATCCTGGATACGCTGAAGAAGACCAAGGGCGTTCAGAAACAGGCGGCCAAGCTCCTGGGAATCAAGCCCACCACCCTGAACGAAATGATCAAGCGGCTCCGGGTGGATACTGACGGCCTGGACTGACGCCCTGCGGCCCGGTCATGGCCTCGGGCCGGCCCGTCTCAGCGGCCGACCTCGATCGACCCGGGGAAGATACCGTCCGGGTCCGCCGTGATCTTTTGCGGCTTACCCTTGAGCTCGAATTCAAAGCTCTGGGTTTTCTGGTCGACCACGATCATCCTCCGCACGGTTTGGCCGTTCTCCTTCCATTGCAGGGTCAGGGGAAAAACGAAGACGTCCTTGATCTGGTCGAGGCTGAGGCGAAGCAGGGAGCGCCCGTTGCTCTCCGTCGCGGACCAAGTCAGCCGCACCTTGGGCAGAGCGTAGGAGTCGAACCAGCCCTTTAAGAATCGGTCGAGGTCGCGGCCGGAGACTCTGGTCATGACCTGGAAGAACTGGGCCGTTCGGGCGGCGTGATACTGGAAAGTCCCGTAGAATTCCCGGAGCCCCGCCCGGAACGTCTCCGGCCCGAGGATATCGCGAAGCATGAGCAGAACCAGGGCGGACTTGTCATAGACCACCGCCTGGAAGGCTTCAAAGTTCAGGAAGCTGAGGCGTGAGCCCAGGGTGATGGCTCCCCAAACGGAATCCTTCTTCGTCCACTGGCAGAGCTTTTTCAGGATCGTCAGGAAATCCTTGTCCCCATATCTCTCGCGGAGATACAGAAAGCTCGACAGCTGGGCCAGCCCCTCGCTCAGCCACTGGTCGTGGTAGGTATCCCAGCTGACGGCCTGGCCCCACCACTGGTGGGCGATCTCATGGGAGGAAAAATATTCCTTCCATCGCGAAAAGTCCACGGGACTCCTCGGGTTGAGAATGACTCGGGCATCGCGCGTCCGGGGGAGCTCGTTCAGGACGATGAACGAGGCGGGGCTGCTGCCTCCGCCCGTTGGTGACAGCCGCTGGACGATGTCCAGCTTTTCAAAGGGAAAGCCGCCAAAATAGTCCTCGTAGAATCCGAGAACCTCCCGGCACATATCCCATGTCCCCGACGAGTGAAGGTAGATGCTGGGAGTCATGAACAGGGACCCGGCCAGGCCGGTCGAGGCCGAGTCCGCCCTCTCGAATCGGCCGGCGATGAAGGACAGATACTTGACCGGGCTCCGGATCTCGAAGGTAAAGATGAGACGGCCGACCTTTTCGATGGACTCCACGCTCCTGACGTCGTTGAGAAGTCCCCGGCTCTGGAGGAGTCCGTTCGCCACGCAGGTGTACTCGGGCGGGACGATGAGCCTCAGGCGCGCCGTGAAATAGTCCTCTTCCTGGGGCGCGGGGTACCAGTGGGAGGAGTTGGTATAAAAGTGGGTATCGTAGATGATGGGCATCAGAGAAAAAGCCGTCGATTCCTGGGGAAGGGCCAGCACGTCGGTCGCGGCTTGGACCGGGGGCAGCTGTCCCCGGTAGTAAACCTCCAGGGTGAAGGTCGTATCACGGCCGGCTGGTTCGATAAGATAAATGTAGAGCAGGTTGCGAAGACGATCCTGGGTGTAGAACAGCTCGCGCCCGGCACCGTCATAAAGGTGGACGATCTCGAGCGCGGAGTTCAGGACGAGCTTGAGGCTGCTGAGGTGATCGCTCTTGGACAGGATCTCCATCCGGGCCTTGACCGAGAAATACTTGGTCGAGGGAGTGAAATCCGCGTCCAGGCTGTAGTTTTGGATGTCGAACTTCGGCCCGAGGGACACAAGCATCCGTCGCTGTCCCGGTTCCTCTCGCGGGGAGTAAAGGTTCACCAGCCGGTCATCGTGCCGGTCGATGAGATGGATTTCCTCCGGGGCGAAGGGAGAATTGATGTAAGTGAGTTCGCGTCCGGAATCCGTTCGGAACTCGAAGACCGCCTCCTCGCTCTGGGGCAGGACGGAATAGAGCTCATCGTTGAGGGGGTTCTCGACGGTGAACGACCGGGGATAATCCCTGGCGAAGATGGAATAAGCCCGCTTGATGTCGGCCGGGGACACGGGCTCCGTACGTGTGCCGGCGGACTTTTCGATCCGAATATGACCTTTGAAGAAGCTCGGGGAGAAGCGGAGGTAGACGAACTCCAGCCCCTCGTTAAGGCCGCTCTGGCCGTAGGTCATCTCCAGCTGATGCTGTTCGGCCTCGACCGAAGGTGTGTAGAGGAGCCGGCCTTTGCCCAGGATGATCAGGCCGGTCTCGAGCTCGGGGATGTTATCATAAAAGACCACGGCGTCGGTGAATGTCAGCCGGATATCCTGATGGCTGATCTCGACCCGGTCCACTCTCTCCGCGCGGCCGTTGGGCATGACCATCCGATAGAGGCTGGTGATATCGCCCACGATCTCTTTTTTCTTGATCAGCCATCGCCCGTCGGAAGCCGCGAGCGAGATCTGCCAGGTCTCCTCGAGCGCCGAAAAAGAGTTTTCGAAGAAACCCTGAACGTAGACGGGCGCGGAGATATCGACCGGTCCCGGTGACCCGCTCCGATGGAGCGAGACCCCGTTCATGGCGTAGTGAACGAAGATGTCATCAAGGAAGCTCTTCTCCTGCTCGCGGAGCTCCGGGACGAACAGGTCGAGGTAGGCGGCCTGGTCCTTGGCGGCCAGGCTGGATTGGAGTCGATCAACCAGGGCGTCCAAGGCCGTTTCCTGGGGGGAGGCGGGAGAAAAAAGAGCCAGAGTGAGAAGAACACAGCCCGTGATCAGCACGAGGAATCGAGTGGCATTCATGGCCTCACCATCCCCAGGGTGCGTTCATTGCGGACAAGCATTTCTAAAGCATTATTTGTGCCAACCCGAACCAAATACCGGTGCCGGAAAAGCCGATATATCCTTGAATGAGGGGCATGATCGAGGCCGAGAAATCGGCCCCAGGATTGTAAACAATATTTACAAAGAGGTCACTTTTTCAGGGGACGGCCGAGGATGGCCTCCACATCATCCACCTTCCCCTGGATCCGGCCTTTGGCCCTGTCCCGGTCGTCGATGGTGATGGTCGTCATGACCCGGTCGGCGGAGCGTCTCATGAGGGCATGGCATTCCTTGATGAGTTCAAAAACATCATTCCATTCGCCCTCGATGATCGTGCCCATGGCCGTCAGCTTGTAGGGCAGCCCGCTCTTGTCGATGATATCGACGATCCTTGCCACGCGGCCGGCCAGGGCTTCCCCCTTGCCGATCGGAACGACGCTGAATTCGACGATCATGATCCCAGGGCCTAGGCTTTTGCTTTTGCGGCTTTTTCTTTTTTCGCCTTTTTCTGGATGGCTTCCCTTTCCTTCTTCTTCTTGAACTCCTCTTCCCAGGTCACGAAGCTGTGGAAGAAGATGGCGTCGCCCTCGTCGATGCCGCGGGTGATCTCGGTCACATGGGACGTCGCGGCCCCGAAAGCGTCAACGGCGAAGATGACCGCCTTCTCCGGGTCGACTTCCTTCCCGCAGGTGTAGATGTCCAGGGCGGTGTAGCCATACTCAGGCCAGGTGTGGGTCGAGATGTGGGATTCGGAGATGACCACGACCCCGCTCACTCCGTTCGGAGGAAACCGGCTGAAGGAGATGGCCCAAACCTGGGCTCCGGCGATCTCCGCCGCCTTGACCAGGATCTGCTGGACCCGCTCGACGCTGCCGATGATGCTGGACTTGCAACCGGAGGCCTCAACGATATAATGACGGCCGATGGTGGCGTGGACTTTTTCGGGCATGACGACGCTCCTTCTTGGCGCGGGAAGGTCACATTATGGCATAATTCCGAATCCTGTCAAGGATTCAGCCGGCTCAGTGAAAGCCCGCAGGCCTGTCCGGCGAGGGGCTTGAACGGTTCGAGCTTTTCAAGGCCGTCCGTGACCTTGCGGCTCAGCGTTCGGCGACGATCCCCCTCAAACCCGCGTCATTGAGAGATTGGCGGGGCGTCCAAGTTCTAAAAGCCGCCGAGCCCTCAGCCCCTGTTCCGGCTACTTGATTCTCTCCCCATTCCAGACTTGGGAGAAGGCGCTTTCCGTCAAGCCGTACCACCATCTGCCTGAAAAGGATTGCCCGTCATCCGCCAGCTTGAGAATGAACTTCCCGGCATCCTGAGGCGGCTTGTAGGACGGCGCCTCCGACCAGGTGCCGGTCAAAGTTTTCCCGTCAGCTGAGAGCGTCCCCTCGATCTTGCCATTATCATGAGTGTATGTACCGCTGACTCGAAGGCCTGCGAGGTTGATCTCCAGCTTGCCGAAATCGGACGTCGTCTGCCATGTCCCCAGAAACGTGACGCTTCCGGAGGACACGGCCGCGCCTCCTGCGACCGGCTCGGAAGGCTGCGGGGCCCCGCTGACACAGCTCTTGGAGCCGGCCTTGATATCCACTGTTATATTGGTGGCCAGATCCCGGAGCCAAACCATGCCTTCATAGACTTCGACACAAGTCTGATCCCCGATGACGTTCACTTCAAATTCTGTGCCTCGCACGCCGCAGATGGCGTTGGGAGTTCCCACATTAAGGGAGTTTTCTTCTTTCTTTGCCCGGGCAAAAAGCGCCCCTTGCATCACTCTGATCACGGATACTTTTTCTTTGGTATTGGCCGGATCCTCCGGAATGACAAACTCACTGTCGGGCTTCACCGTGACGATCGAACCCCCGTTCAACTTAAGCGTAACCGACCCGTTCGATAGGGTTTTGATCATATCTCCAGAGTAGATGTGTATCCCCTCAACAGCTTTGACCCAAGGGCCATTAGCCTTTTTTATTCTCACCATTCCCTGCTTGCTCTGCAAAATTGCGCAATCCAGCGGCTCCTGCTGGGGAGGGTTCAGCGGCAGGTTCGCTTGTGGCGGGTTCACAGGCGGCTCCTCTGGAGGTGAGTTCGCCTCGGGGATATTCGACGGAGAGTTCTGGCCCTGGAAGTTCTGGATATTTTGCAGTTCGGGGAACTTGTCAAATGGAAACTTCAGACTCCCCGGCACAGTATGGTCCGTGGGGTTCTTGGAATCCATGACCCATGTTTTTTGAGTGTAGTTGTACGTTCTTTGATATCCGGAAATCCGGACCTTGAATTCCACCTCGACACTATTAAATAACTTTTTGATGGCGCCGATCTCCGGCTTCAACTCCTCCGAGATCCAGGCCTGGGAATACTTAGGATGCACGCTGCCGATCACGGCCGAAACGGCACCGTTGGGACTGATGCTGACCTGGACATCGAATTCCAGGCACCACGGGTCATAATAGGCGTTCCCCTGGGGGTCGCAATCGTAGGAAACATGAACTTTGAGCTGGGCGGCAGAGAGGGCACCGCTGAGAGGCCCCAACAACATCACGGCGACAAGAGACGCGAAACCCCGACGAATTAGAGATTTCATGAGACCCCTCCTCCCCGGAACGCATGAATTCCTTTTCTTTGGCACACGGAACGCGCCCGACAGCAAAGCCATGTGATCCGCTCTTCCTTCCCCTATCTGCGTTGATTCTAGCACATCGTATTTTTAGGGTTCAAGGCGGATGGAGGAAACCTCGTGCCCCGCGACCTGCGGCCAGCACGGTTATGACCCGAGCTTAAACGGGCAAGCGCCGCTCCTCTTTGACCGTGTTCAAAACGATGTGGGTCACGCTGCGGTCCACGTGAGGGAGGGAGAGGAGGCGCTTGATTAAATCGTTGAGTTCAGTGCGGTCCCGGAAATGGCCGATGAGCAGAGAATCCCATTCGCCGGTGACGTCATAGACGCCCGACAGGCACGCCTCCTCGGCGATCTTTTTCTGCGTCTCGAGAAGCTTGCCCTTGGAGATGCGCAGGGCGATGATGGCGATCAGGTCAAACCCGAAGCGGGCCGGGTCGAGGACCGGGATGTAGCCCTTGATGGCGCCGCTTTCCTCGAGCTTTCTCACCTTGTGAATGACGGCGGTCACCGAACTACCCACGTCCCGGGCGATTTCCCGGAAACTCTTGCGGGCGTTTGCGTTCAAGGCCCGAATGACTTTCTTTTCAAGCTCATCGATCATCGGAGGCATCCCCTAAGCTCATATGTCATTTATTTACAATAAAATGAATTCATTTGTCAACATTTATTAATATTATCTTGACAATAATTTAACTCATTGATAATATTCGTGACAATAAGCATTGAGAGGAGCTAGAAAATGACTGTTTCGGACAGCGCGTCGATCAAGAGGTTCGGGTTCAGGTCGCAGGACGAGGTCCTGAAGGTCGTCAACAACCCGGCCAACCGGATCGAGTTCATCCGGCTCGTCTTCCCCGATATCCTGGGCCGGCCTATGGACTTTACCATCCCCCGGGAGGAGCTCCCCGCGGCCTTCGCCGAGGGCAAGGGGTTCGACGGCTCATCGGTCGAGGGCTTCGTGCGCATCGAGGAAAGCGACCTGAACTTCAAACCCGACCCCCGCACCTTCCGCCTCCTGCCCTGGGAGTACCAGGGATTCTCCGAGGATATTCGCTGGCGCGAGGGCGTCATGTTCGGCGATATCCTCACTCCCGAGGGCCGAGTCTATGAGGGTGACTCGCGGGCTGTCCTGAAAACGATCCTGGCCCGGGCTAAAAAGGAATTCGGCTTCGAGGATTTCAAGGTCGGGCCCGAGCTCGAGTTCTTCATCTTCCCCAGCAACCGGGAGCCCAAGCCCCTCGACGAAGGCGGCTACTTCTTCTCCGGGCTCCATGGCGAACTCCGCAAGGAGATCCAGATCCTCCTCAAGCGCATGGGCATCCCCTCCGAATACGACCACCATGAGGTCGCTCACGGCCAGCACGAGATCGACCTCCGCTATGACAATGCCCTGGACATGGCCGACATCGCCATGCTCTTTCGCTACATGGTCAAGAAAGTGGCCCGGATGCACGGCTTCTACGCCACGTTCATGCCCAAGCCCATCAACGGCCAGAACGGGAGCGGGATGCACGTCCATCAATCGCTGTGGCGCGAGGGTAGGAACACCTTCTTTGATAAGAAAGACCCCTATCATCTCTCGGAAACCGCCCGGCGCTACGTTGCCGGCTTGATGGGCCACGCCCGCGAGGTCTCGGCCGTGTTCAGTCAGTGGGTGAATTCCTACAAGCGTCTCATCGAGGGTTACGAGGCGCCGGTTTACATCGCCTGGGGTCAGCGTAACCGGTCGGCCTATATTCGCGTGCCGCGCTACCAACCGGGCAAGGAGCAGGCCACTCGCATCGAGCTCCGCTCGCCCGACCCGGGCTGCAACATCTATCTCGCCCTGGCCGTGATGCTCTCCGCGGGCCTGAGCGGCCTCCGCGACAAGGCCGTCCTTCCCCCGCCGGTCGAGGAGAACATTTTCAAGATGAGCAACGCCCGCCAGAAGCAGTTTGCCATCAAGACCCTGCCCCGCGACCTGGAGGAGGCCGTATCGCTCATGGAAAAGAGCGAACTTACAAAGGAGACGCTCGGCGATCATATCTTCTCCCGGTTCGCGGCCAACAAGAGAGCCGAAATCGAGGATTATGAGAAGAACGTCTCGCAGGAATTCGATAAGCAGGTCAGCCAATACGAGATCGATCGCTACATGCCGTTCCTCTGAGCCCGGGAACCCCCGGTCATTGGGTCCCGATTAGGGCTTAGCAGCATGGTATGCTGAGTCGCCTATACATCACCTTACCGTCCCCTATGGATAGTGCGCAAGGCGGAGCTTGTGCACATGCCGTTCGCCCTGCCGTTTTCCGTGAAGGCATCCCCAACATGCAGCATGAAGGCGGGGGTCGATGCCCAAGAGACGCCCAACGGTACGCGGGCACGCACCCCCAGGAATCGGGCGAAGGACGAAGCAGCGAGCCGAGGCCTAACCCGAGACGTAGCGGACACCAGCAGTTCACCCGTCCCTCCCCCGGCAGCATTTCCACACCGGCAGCTCCCAGGAAGGCGAGGGGCGTGGACGAGAATAGTTGAGATGGACCCTTTTAAGCGTTTAAGCCATTCTTTCGACCTAAGATGGATGGGGGGCGAGGGAGGGGGTACCCCATCAGACCCGAGCAGCCTCCCGGCAGTCTAAAATGAATCCGGCATGAGGGGCTGATGGGGGAAGCCCGAAGCCGGGGCCCCGTCCATTAAAAGAAAGAAATGCAACCTCTCCGATGCCGTTTGCCCCGAGCCTTCCTCTTGTTGATAATAAGGAAACGCTTCCCCCCTGACTTGACGCGCCCCCACTCCCCCTATAATATTAAGATGAAGGATGGGTGGAGGCCTTTGACCTTCCCTCTCGTCCGGAAAGAGTGATGACTCTGCAAGAAATTCGGATGCTGCTCGGCGGGGAGTTGCTGACTCAAGGGGTGAATCTCGAGGCGGAATGCGGCAAGGTCTTCGCCTCGGACCTGATGAGCGACGTCCTGGCCTTCATGGACCCCGGGTCGGTCCTCCTCACGGGTCTGGTCAATACCCACGTGGTCCGGACGGCCCGGCTGGTGGAGGTCAAAGCCATCATCGTCGTTCAGGGCAAGCGGCCGGACATGGACGTCGTGGCCGAGGCCCTGAGGAATAACGTGCCCATCATCGCCACGGGCTGTTCCATGTTCGAAGCCTGCGCGAGGATATCACAATCCCTTCCCGGAAGCCGCCCATGACCGAAGACGTTTCGTTCCAGCAGGAGTTCAAGGTCAAAGGGGGGGATTTTTCCCGGGGCGGAGAAGCGTCCTGCGAGATTAAGAGCCTCCTTCGGGACCTGGGGTTGGACCCCCAGCTCGTGCGCCGAGCCGCCATCGCCTGTTACGAGGCGGAGATGAACATCATCATGTACGCCTGGCAGGGCCATCTGGACCTTCTGGTTACCCCACATCGGATCCGGGTCGTCGCCGAGGACAATGGCCCAGGGATCGCCGACATCAAGCAGGCCATGCGCGAGGGCTATTCCACGGCCACGCCCGAGATGCGCGAGCTGGGCTTCGGGGCGGGCATGGGTCTGGCCAACATCAAGAAGAACGCCGACACCTTCCGGATCACATCCAAGGTGGGACGCGGGACGCGGCTGGAGCTCACGATCAAGATGAACGGACGGAAGCCATGAACAAAGAAGATCGGCACCCCCTGCATATCAACGCCAAGAAATGCGTCGGATGCGTCCACTGCCTGACGGCCTGTCCCACCAAGGCCATCCGCATCAAGAACGGCAAGGCCCGGATCATCGGCGAGCTCTGCATCGACTGCGGGGAGTGCATGCGGTTCTGCCCCCAGGACGCCATCGACTCCCACACCACGTCCTTCTCCGACCTGAACGCCTTCAAGTATAAGGTCGCCATCCCGGCCACGGTCCTCTATGGGCAGTTCGACAACGCCACTCTTCCCAACGAGATCCTCTTCGCCCTGCGCCGGGTGGGCTTCGACTCGATCTATGAGCTGAGCACGATCTGCGAGCTCAACACCTCAGCCACGGAGAAGTTTCTCAGGAGCCATCCCCGGCCCCGGCCGTTCATCGCTTCGACCTGCCCCGTCGTCTTGCGCCTCATCCAGCGGCGCTACCCCACCCTGTGCGATCTTATCGTGCCAATCGAGCCGCCGCGGGAGATCGCGGCCAAGATCCTGAGGGCCAACCTGCCCCGGGTGCTGAAGGTCAACCCGTCCGATATCGGCATCATCCACATCACGCCCTGCCCGGCCAAGATGGTCTCGATCAACTTCCCCGTCTCGATGGAAAAATCCTACCTGGATGGGGCCATCTCCATCCGGGACATCTACAAACCGGTCCTGCAGGCGCTCCGCCAGAGCAAGGACGACGCGATCATGTCCCGCCTCTTCCCGGAAACGATCTTCAGCGGCCTCGGCCTGGGCACGGCCCTCTCCGGGGGAGAAACCCGCGGGTTGAAGAATCTCCGAACGGTGGCCGTGTCCGGGATCCAGGACACGATCCGCGTCCTGAACCAGGTCGAGATGGGGATGCTCCGGGACGTGGACCTGCTTGAGTGCATGGTCTGCCCGGACGGCTGCGTGGGGGGGCCGCTGGCCGTTGAGAATCGCTTCATGGCCAAGAGCCGCATCCTGCGCCTGGTGAGCCTCCTGGGCGAGCGATCCGTGGTCGACGACTCGGATACGAACACCCTGTACCAGAAGAATTTCATGTCCTTTACCCACTCCCTCAAGCCGGTAAAGGCCACGCCTCTTGACGCCAACCCGGTCCGGGCCATCCAGAAGGCCAAGCGCCGGAACAGGATCATCAATCAGCTGCCGGGCAAGGATTGCGGGGCCTGCGGCTCTCCGGATTGCCGGACCCTGGCCGACGATATCATCCGCGACCTGGCTCTTCTCACCGACTGCCCGTTCATGATGAAGGAGAAGAAATGAACCTCGCCGAAGTCATCAAGCGGCTCGACCTGAAGGTCTACGCGGGACGGAACGGGTTGGCCCGTCCGGTGAGCGGGGGGTACGCCAGCGACCTTCTCAGCGACGTCATGGCCCACGGCCAGAAAGATCATCTCTGGGTCACCCTCCAGGTTCATCCCAACATCGTTGCCGTTGCCGCGCTCAAGGAGCTGGCCGCGATCGTCCTGGTCAACGGCCGCCAGCCCGCCCCGGAAACCATCAAGCAGGCGGAACAAAAACGCGTTCCCCTTGTCGGAACCTCCCTGAGCGCCTTTGAAGTGGTGGGAAGGCTTTATGGACTGGGCATCAAAGGATAGGAATGGCGCTCAGGCGCTTTCGGGTTGACCTTCACATCCATTCCTGCGTCTCGCCCTGCGGTGAGCTGACGATCTATCCGCGCAAGATCGTTGAGCAGGCCCTCGAGGCCGGACTGGACATCATCGCCATCAGCGATCACAACACGGCCGAGAACGCGGCGGCCACGCTCCTGGCCGCGCAGGGCACGGGGCTGACGGTCCTGCCGGGCATGGAGATCACCTCCGAGGAAGAGGTCCATATCCTGGGCCTGTTCGAAAAGATGGAGGACATCCTCCCCGTCCAGGAAGAGGTTTTTCGGAAACTCCCCCCGCTTCCGAGTCGCGACTCATCCCGCAAGGACCAGGTGATCGTCAACCAGGATGACGAAGTGACGGGCTTCAGTTCGCATGGTCTGATGGGCGCCGCCCAGCTGAATGTCCAGGAGGTCGTCGAGTTGATCCATCGGCACGGCGGCCTGGCCGTGGCCTCGCACATCGACCGGGAGGCGTTCAGCCTGATCTCCCAGCTGGGGTTCGTCCCGCCCGGACTCGAACTCGACGCCCTGGAGGTCTCGCCGCTCATGACCATCCGGGAAGCCCGACTGGTCTATGCGGCCCAGACTCGCATCCCCCTGGTCCGCTTCTCCGATGCCCATCGACCGGAAGAAATCGGTCGGGCCTCGACCGATTTTCTTCTGGCGTCTCCCGTCCTCCCGGAGATCCGCATGGCTCTCCACAGAATAAAGGGAAGGAGGGTCTGCCTCTCATGATGGAGGATCTCTCGCTCCACATCCTCGACATCGCCGAGAACGCGGTTGCCGCCGGCGCGACACGGGTAGCCGTGCTCATCAACGAGAACGAAAAACGCAATCTTCTGACGATCCGCATCTCGGATAACGGACGGGGGATGTCCCGAGTTATCCTGGGACGAGCTTTCGACCCGTTCTTTTCGACAAAAGGCAAGGCCACCGGCCTCGGGCTTCCGTTCCTGGCTCAGGCAGCCGAACAATGCGGAGGCCGGGTCATCATCACCACGGCGCCCGGAAAAGGGACGAGAGTCCTGGCCCGCTTCCCCTTCGGCCACATCGACCGGCCGCCGCTCACCAACATGACGGGGACGATGTTGACTCTCATCCTCGGCCATGGGGAGATCGATTTTCACTACCGCCACCGGCGCAACGGCCGGGCGTTCAGGTTCGCCTCTCACCCCTTTTTCAAGGACTCCTGGACTTCTCCCGGGATGAACCCGAGATTGATCGGATCGGTCAAGAAGAAACTTCAAGCCGGCCTCAAGAGAATCGGAAGAACATAAACGACGGGCGGAGAGCGCTGTAACGCGGGATACAATCCGCCAGCCTTCCCTTCTCCGGCAAATTTGAGGGCTTTCCCCGGGATGAGGCCCGTACCCCTCTGGCCATGCATTTTTAATCGCGGCCGAGCTGGGCGCGAATCGCGGAAGAGTGTTAAAACCCGGGCCAAACAGAAATCAAACACAAGCCAAACATAACCCAAATTTGTCTTGACAGAACCAAACTCGTTTTGTTATAAATCGGTTCTTATTTTATGCATAAAAAAATTTCGTTAGTCAAAGAAATAAGCCGCCCTCACAGCCTGCTTTGCTCAGTTGCGGCAGACTCCCAAGTCCCATCAAATCTCGGCCGTCCGTTCTCCAAAAACCCCTTCGGGATAGCTTTCCAAAATATCCCCCGCCGTTCAACCTATGTCGGCGGCCCGGCCGGGCTGGCCCGCAACACCTTGGGCCGACCCTCATCCAAGGCCATCAATCTCCTGAAATTGGAGGAATGAACTTGACCGTCAATAAACAGAAAGTCCAATCCATTATCGACAAGCACAAAGGCCTCAGGAGGAACTTGATCGCCACGCTCCTGGATATCCAGTCCGAGTACAACTATCTTCCGTCCGAGTCCCTCCGTCACGTCGCCAGCGCTTTGGACTTACCCCTGTGCCAAGTCGTGGGGGTCGCCACCTTCTATCGAGCCTTCAGTCTTACCCCCCGGGGCAAGCACACGGCGCTCGTCTGCATGGGCACGGCCTGCCACGTGCGGGGCGGTCCCAAGATCCTGGAGGAGTTCGAGCGGAGGCTGGACGTCAAGGCGGGCGAGACGACGAAGGACAACCAATTCACCCTGGAGACCGTCGCCTGCCTCGGGTGCTGCGCCATCGGACCCGTAGTCACCGTGGACGGCGAGTACCACGGTCACGCCACCATTCGCAAGGTGAACACCATCCTGAAAAAGTACCAGAAATCGGATGCCTCCGCGGCCAAGGCGCAGAGGGTCAAACAGCCGAGTTCGTAACATCCCCATCGAGTCGATCAAGATGATTCATCGAACCGCACCAAGCGGAGTCAGAAAAACATGATGAAAGGAGGATGACGCTAGTGGTTGATAAAAAGAAGCCCATGAAAAAGAAACCCGACAAGAAGAAACCGGCCAAGAAGCGGCCCGCGCCGAAGAAACCCGCTCCCCGAAAAACCGCCGCCAAGAAGCCCGTGCCGAAACAGGCCGTCGAAAAGAAACTCCGTATTCAGGATTTGGCCAAGATCCGGGACAAGACGCGGGCTTTGCTGACCATCCGCGAGGGCAAAGGCCGGGCCAAAGTGACCGTCCACATGGGAACCTGCGGCATCGCGGCCGGCGCTCGGGAGGTCATGGACGCCCTCCTCGACGAGATGCAGAAGCGCAATGTCAAGGACGTGATCGTAACGACCTCCGGCTGCGTCGGACTCTGCAGCCGGGAACCCATGGCTACGGTTGAGCTCAAGGGCCAGCCGCCGGTCAAGTACGTGGACCTCACCTCGCCCAAGATCCGCAAAATCCTGGTCGAGCATGTCGTGGGCGGCCAACCCGTGGCGGAATACGCCCTGGCCGTGGGCAGCGAGACCGTCTACTGAGAGGAACCCGTGAAACAATATCGAACTCACGTGTTAGTCTGTGCCGGCACCGGGTGCGTCTCCTGCGGTTCCTTTAAGATTAAGGAAGCCCTGGAAAAGGAGGTCAAGAAACGTAACCTCCAAGACGAGGTCCTGGTCATCGCCACGGGCTGCAACGGATTTTGCGAGCGAGGGCCGATCCTCATGGTTCAGCCCGAGGGCATCTTCTACCAGCAGCTCAAGGTGGAGGACATCCCCCACCTCGTCGAAGAGCACCTGGTCAAGGGACGGCCTGTCCAGAAACTCATGTACGTCCCGCCCGCGGAAAAAGAACCGATTCCCAAGATGAAGGACATCGAGTTCTTCAAACACCAGCGGCTCATCGTCCTCCGCAACCGCGGCCGTATCGACCCGGAAAAGGTGGAAGAATACATCGCCTTCGAAGGCTACGAGGCCATGGGCAAGACCCTGACCGAGATGACCCCCGAGGCGATCCTCGAGGAGATTACCGCCTCGGGTCTCAGGGGCCGCGGCGGGGCCGGCTTCCTGACGGGGAAGAAATGGCTGGCCGGCCGCCAAGCTAAGGGCGAACCCAAGTATCTGATCTGCAACGGCGACGAGGGCGACCCCGGCGCTTTCATGGACCGGTCCGTCCTCGAGGCCGACCCGCACGCCGTCCTGGAGGGGATGGTCATCGGGGCCAAGGCCATCGGCGCCGAGCGGGGCTTCATTTACATCCGGAACGAATACCCCCTGGCCCTCAAGCGGATGGACATCGCCATCCGCCAGGCCCGGGCCAACGGCCTAATGGGCAAGAATATTCTCGGCACCGGGTTTGATTTCGATGTGGAGATCGTGCAGGGCGCGGGCGCCTTCGTCTCGGGCGAGGAGACGGCCCTGATCGCCTCCGTCGAAGGGCGCATCGGCATGCCTCGACAGAGACCGCCCTACCCCGCCCAGAAAGGACTCTGGGGGAAACCGACAGTCATCAACAACGTCGAAACCTGGGCCACCGTGCCCAACATCATTCGCCGGGGGGCCAATTGGTTCTCCAGCCTGGGAACCAAGACCAGCAAGGGGACGAAGATCTTCTCCCTGGTGGGCAAGATCAACAACACCGGTCTGGTCGAGGTCCCGATGGGCATCACCCTCAAGGACATCATCTACGGCATCGGCGGCGGCATCCCCGAGGGCCGGAAATTCAAGGCCATCCAGATCGGCGGTCCCTCGGGCGGCTGCATCCCGAGCAAGCTCCTCGACCTGACCATCGACTACGAGAGCTTGACCGCCGCTGGGGCCATGATGGGCTCGGGCGGCATGATCGTCATGGACGACAAGACCTGCATGGTCGACGTGGCCAAATACTTCCTCAACTTCCTGCGCGACGAGTCCTGCGGCAAGTGCGTCTCCTGCCGCGAGGGAACCCAGCGCATGTGGGAGATCGTCCGGGACATCACCCAGGGCAAGGGGAAGATGAGCGACCTCAACCTCCTGGAAGAGGTGGCCCTGGCCTGCAAGGACGCCTCCATGTGCGGCCTGGGACAGACCGCGGCCAACCCGGTCCTGTCCACGCTCCGGTATTTCCGCCATGAGTACGAGGCCCACATCCGGGAGAAGCGTTGTCCGGCGGGCGTCTGCACCGCCCTCATCCGCTATGTCGTCGTTCCCAACAATTGCACCGGCTGCCTGGCTTGCAAGACCGCCTGTCCGTCGGACGCCATCCGGGGCACGCTCAAAGAAGCCCACCTCATCGATCAGAGCAAGTGCATCAAGTGCGGGGCGTGCTACGAAGCCTGCAAGTTCGAGGCGATCGAGACCGAGCGAGACGCGGCCATCCAGATCGTGGAGGAACGAACGTGATCAAATTCATCATGAACAACCTCGAGGTCCAGGTCGAGGAGGGCTCGACCATCCTCGACGCGGCCAAGTTTTACGGCTTGGAGATCCCGACCCTCTGCGCCCATGATGGACTGGAGCCCTACGGCGGCTGCCGGCTGTGCCTGGTCGAGATCGGCAAGGCCCCCAACACCAAGCTCGTGACCTCCTGCACCTATCCGGCGGAGGAGGGGCTAGTGGTCCATACCGACACCCGGCGGGTGGTGGAGGCCCGGCGGATAATGATCGAACTCATGATCTCCACCGCGCCCTACTCCAAGGTCCTCCAGGACCTGGCCTCTCAGTTCGGCGTGAAAAAAGTGCGGTTCGAACCCCGCAACGACGAGTGCGTCCTGTGCGGCCTGTGCGTCCGTATGTGCGCCGAGCAGATGGACGCCCAGGCTATCGGCTTCCAGAACCGCGGCTACAAGCGGAAGATCGGGACGCCGTTCGACATGAAATCCGAGCAGTGCCGGCTGTGCGGGGCCTGCATCTACATCTGCCCGGCCTGCCAATTGCGCTGCCAGGGGCCGCAGGCCGACACGGCTCTGTGTAACGCCTGCCTGACCATGGATCCCACCTGCCTCGACGCCTTCGACGAACTCCACTGCTGGATGTACGATGCAGGACGGTGCGGGACCTGTGTTCCGAAGGGTTCGGAGCAGGGGAAGAAGGCCTAGTCCAGGGACGAGTCATAAATACCGTGATCAACAACTTAACCATTCATAAAGGATCAAAAAGGAACTAAGGAGGTCACCATGTCTTACACAAAACTCAATCGGAGCGCAGCCACTCTCACCAAGAATAGAACCGAGGGATCGGTCAGCCCCTTCAGCGGGATGTGCGTCACCTGCGTCGACGGCTGCATCGGCATGTGCGAGATCGGCAAGTCCGCCTATCGCGGGGCCGAGGTCCTCTACCCCCAGCCCTTCGGGATCGTCACCGCCGGCGCGGAGAAGGAATATCCCTACGACCTGTCCCATTTCAGCATCATGGGCACGGCCATGGGCGCCCACGGCGTGCCGGCCGACAGCGACAAAGCCACGTTTGAAAAAGTTACCACCGAGACCCGCATCGGTCACGACAAGTCGATCAAGCTCAAGGTTCCCTTCGTTATGGGGGGCATGGGCTCGACCAACGTGGCCAAGCAGAACTGGGAAGGCCTGGCCATCGGCGCGGCCATCTCAGGGACGATCCTGACCATCGGCGAGAACGTCTGCGGCATGGATGACGATTCCGAGATCAAGAACGACAAGATCGTCCGTTCGCCGGACATGGAAAACCGGGTCAAGCTCTTCCAGAACTGGCAGGATAACGGCTACGGAACGGTCGTCATCCAGGCCAACGTCGAGGATACCAGGCTGGGTGTTCAGGAATATTGTCTCAACAAGCTGGGCATCACCGCCGTGGAGCTCAAATGGGGCCAGGGGGCCAAGGACATCGGCGGCGAGGTCAAGATCAAATCCTTGAAAAAGGCCCAGGAATTGAAGCGGCGCGGCTACATCGTCCTGCCCGACCCCGAAGACCCCAACGCCATTACCGCCTTTGAGAAGGGCAGCTTCAAGGAATTCGAGCGGCATTCCCGGCTGGGCATGGTCGAGGAAGAAAGCTTCATGAAGCGGGTCGAAGAGCTCCGCAAGGCCGGGGCCAAATACGTCTTCCTCAAGACCGGCGCCTACCGGCCGGCCGACCTGGCCCGCGCGGTCAAGTACGCCTCCAAGGCCAAGCTGGACATGCTGACCGTGGACGGCGCGGGCGGCGGCACGGGCATGAGCCCCTGGCGGATGATGAACGAGTGGGGCATCCCCAGCGTCGAGATTTGGTCGTTGACCTACAACTACCTCCATGAGCTGCACAAGCGGGGCGAGTACATCCCGGATACGGTTTTCGCCGGCGGCATCACCTTCGAGGACCAGATCTTCAAGGCCCTGGCCATGGGCGCCCCCTACGTCAAGGCCGTGGGCATGGCCCGTTCACCCCTGGCCGCGGCCATGGTGGGCAAGACCATCGGCAAGCGGATCAATGAGGGCCAGATCCCGGTGTACGTCGAGCGGTTCGGCAACGCCGTGGAAGAGATTTTCGTCACCGCGCCCGAGCTCAAGAAAAAGTACGGCAGCAAGTTCAACTCCCTGCCCACAGGGGCCATCGGCGTCTACACCTACTTCAGGCGCCTCAGCCAGGGCCTGCGGCAGATGATGGCCGGCGAGCGGAAATTTTCCCTGGAATACATCACCCGGGACGACATCGCCGCCCTGACCAAGGAAGCGGCCGAGATCAGCGGCATCGACTACATCCTGGACGTCGATAAGAAGGAAGTGGAGAAGATCCTAAAGGGCTGAGTCTCTTAGCTTCCGAACGACAGTCCAAGGCTCCGCGGCCCCCGGGTCCGCGGAGCCTTTTTTTATGATAAGAGTTTTTCAGCTCACTCCGGTATCCAGCGAGTTTGTTTTCTGTGACCGCACGCGATTGCTCCCCTTTAAGCCCCAAAACCATGCTGCCTTCCACACAAAAATTAAATCTCCGGCTGATGAGCGCTGCCAAGAACCTGCTTGGTCTTGGCCCGAACGTGACTGTGGACAGAGAATCCCCTCTGCCGCCAGGACAGCACACGTTCAGCTCTTTCCGGGCTAAGGAGCCCCTTGCCGATTGGTATTTTAGGATAAGGATATTGCTCAGACCAAACCTTGCTCCATCATGGCCCGGGCTACTTTGAGGAAGCCGCCGATGTTGGCGCCGTTGACATAGTTGCCCGGCGTTCCGTAGGCGGCGGCTGACTCCACACAGGTCTTGTGGATGCTCTTCATGATCTGATGCAACCGCTTGTCGACTTCCTCCCTGGTCCAGCTCAGCCGCATGCTGTTCTGGCACATCTCCAACCCGGAGGTGGCCACGCCGCCGGCGTTAGCCGCTTTGCCGGGAGCGAACATGATCTTGGCATCCAGAAAGATTTCGACACCCTCGGGAGTCGTCGGCATGTTGGCGCCCTCGGCGACCACGTACACGCCGTTTTTGACCAGGTTCTTCGCGTCCTTGGCGTTAATCTCATTCTGGGTGGCACTGGGGAAGGCGCAATCCGCCTTGATATCCCAGAGCGGATTATGGTCCATGCCCGGTGTCAGCGGCGTGTAGGTCACCCCCTTGAAGTTGTCCGCATACTCCTTGATGCGTCCTCGCCTGACATTCTTCAGGTCCATAACGAAATCGAGTTTCTTGGCATCGATCCCCGCCGGGTCGTGAACGACACCGTTAGAGTCGGAGAGAGTCACGGCCTTCCCGCCGAGCTGGTTGATTTTCTCGATCGTGTACTGGGCGACGTTACCGCTCCCGGAGACGAGACACGTCTTGCCCTCGAAGCTCTGCTTCCTCGCGGCCAGCATCTCGGAGGCGAAATAGACGGCACCGTAGCCCGTGGCTTCGGTCCGAATGAGGGAGCCGCCCCAATCTAATCCTTTCCCGGTCAGCACTCCGGTCACCTCGTTCCTCAGCTTTCGGTACTGGCCGTACATGAAGCCGATCTCGCGTCCGCCCACTCCGATGTCTCCGGCCGGGACGTCGGTATCCGGGCCGATATGCCGATAGAGCTCGCTCATGAAACTCTGGCACAAGCGCATCACCTCGTTGTCGCTCTTCCCCTTGGGATCGAAATCGCAGCCGCCTTTCCCGCCGCCCATAGGAAGGGTTGTCAGCGCATTCTTGAAGACCTGCTCGAAAGCCAGGAACTTCAGGATGCCGAGGTTGACCGTGGGATGAAAACGAAGCCCTCCCTTGTAGGGGCCGATGGCGCTGTTCATCTGGATGCGGTAGCCGCGGTTAACCTGGATCTCTCCAGCGTCGTCCATCCAACTTACCCGGAACATGAGGACCCTCTCCGGCTCGGCGATCCGCTCCAGGATCTTGGCCTTACGGTACTCGGGATGCCGCTCGAGGGCAAGGGAGATGGAATTCACCACCTCAAAGACGGCCTGGTGGAACTCGGGTTGAGCCGGGTTCTTGGCTTTGATTTCATCCATGAAATCCTTTACATAATTACTCATCAGAGCTCCTTTAACATAAAATATTATAAGACGAATTCTTATAATTCACCGCGATTATTCGTAGCGCAAAATTGTTAGCGGCTTATTTGGGTTGTGTTGGGATTGTATTAAATCATACCCCCCCCACTTTCCGGGAACCGTGCCGCTTCCTTGACATTTGGCGGAGCCGGGCTTATTTTTAGAAGAAAAAGTGAGGAAAAACGGCATGGGCAAAGAGGCGTTCAATTCGTTCACTACGGCTCAATCCCAGTTCGATGGGGCGGCGGAATGGCTGGGGCTGGACCCGCCCACCCGCGAGCTCCTCCGCGCCCCCATGAAAGAGCATCAATTCCTCATCCCCCTCCGGATGGACGATGGCAGCGTAAGGATTTTCCGAGGCTTCCGCGTGCTGCACAACGACGCCCGCGGACCGGCCAAGGGAGGCATCCGATTCCACCCCCAGGAGACCATCGACACCATCCGCGCCCTGGCCATGTGGATGACCTGGAAATGCGCCCTGTTAGATATCCCCCTCGGCGGAAGCAGCGGCGGCATCACCTGCGACCCTCACAGCTTAACTCTGCGAGAGCAGGAGCAGCTCTGCCGGACCTGGGTCAGGCGGCTCTCCCACGAACTCGGTCCCCGGATTGATGTCCCCGCCCCCGATATCATGACCGGCGCCCAGCACATGCTCTGGATGCTCGACGAATACGAATCCCTGCGCGGCGAGAAGGTCCCCGGTTTCATCACCGGGAAGCCGGTGGGGATGGGCGGCTCCGTCGGCCGGGTGGAAGCCACCGGATTTGGCCTTGTCTTCACCTTGCGCGAAGCGCTCAAGGAGCTGGACATGCCGGCGGGCGGCACCACCGCAAGCGTCCAGGGATTCGGCAATGTCGCCCAGCATGCCATCCGGCTTTTCGAACAGATCGGCGGCCGGGTGGTTTGCGTATCCTGCTGGGACCAGAGAGACGCCGTCTCCTATGCCTACAAGAAGGAAGCGGGCATCGACGTCCAGGCCTTAGCGGAAATCACGGATCGCTTCGGCGGCATCGACAAAGAAAAGGCCCTTAAAATGGGGTATGAGGTTCTGCCCGGAGAAGCCTGGCTCTCTCAGGACGTAGACATCCTCATCCCCGCGGCCGTCGAGAACCAGATCACGGAGGAAAATGCGCAGGCCATCCGGCCGCGCGTTCGGGTCATCGCCGAGGGGGCCAACGGCCCGACTACTGTCGGAGCCGACCGGGTTATCGCCGAGAGGGGCGTCCTCATCGTCCCCGACATCCTGGCCAACGCCGGGGGAGTCACGTGTAGCTACTTCGAACAGGTCCAGAGCAACATGAACTACTATTGGGAAAAAGACGAGGTCCTCGGAAAGCTCGACGTCAAGATGACCTCGGCTTTCAATGACGTCCTCGAGTTCTCCAAAAAAAGGAAGTTGCCGATGAGAAATGCGGCCTTTTGCATCGCCGTCGCTCGAGTGGCCCAGGCCTGCAAAGACCGCGGATGGGTCTGATCTTGCCCGACCGGCCCTCCATTTCGTCTTTCGACCGTCGCTTCTTTACCGGGAAGGAGAAGTTCACTGCCATCGGCCGGGGTGACCTGGGGGGAAAAGCCCACGGGTTGGCCTTGATGAAGGATCTCCTCGAGAGCCGGCTGGCCGCCCGGTTTCGCCCCGAGATCGAAATCACCATCCCCACACTCACGGTCATCACCACCGAGTTCTTCGACGTCTTTATGGAACAGAACGGCCTCCGCGACATTGCTCGATCCAACCTCCGGGATGATCTCATCGCCAGCGCCTTTCAAAAGGCCGACCTTCCCGCCCAGCTCGTGGGAGACCTGCGCGCCCTGATCGTCCAAGTGAAGACGCCCCTAGCCATCCGCTCCTCGAGTCTGCTCGAGGACGCCATGTTCGAGCCGTTCGCCAGCGTCTATGCCACCAAGATGATCCCCAACAACCAAATGAGCCCCGACCCCCGTTTCACGAAGTTGGCCGAGGCCGTCAAGTTTATCTATGCCTCGACTTTCTTCAAGGATGCGAAAAATTATATCCGGGCGACGAAGCACGCTACGGCGGATGAGAAAATGGCGGTGATCATCCAGGAGGTCGTCGGGCTGCGCCGCGGACAGCGTTTTTATCCTCACATTTCCGGCGTGGCCCGGTCATACAATTTCTATCCCCTCGGCCATGCCAAGCCTTCCAACGGGATCATCGACCTCGCGCTCGGCCTTGGAAAGGCCATCGTGGATGACGGAATCGCCTGGTCGTTTTCGCCGTCGTTTCCCCGCGCGAACCCGCCCTATAACACCCTGGCCGACCTCCTGTGTCAAACCCAATCGGAATTCTGGGCCATCAACATGGGCCGCCCGACGGAGTTCAATCCCATCAAGGAGACGGAGTACATGATGAAGCTCAGCCTGGAGGACGCGGAGAAGGATGGTGTCCTTCAGTTTCTCGCCTCCACCTACCGGGCGCAGGACGATAAAATCGTCTACGGGATCGCCGAGAAGGGCCCTCGGGTCATCGACTTCGCGCCGATCCTCAAGTTCGACCTCATCCCGCTCAACGCAATGGTAAAAGAGTTGCTGAAGGTCTGCGAGGATGCGCTGGGGAGAATGGTGGAAATCGAATTCGCCATCGTTCTCGACGAGCGACGGGGCACGCCCGCCCGCTTCGGTTTTCTTCAAGTCAGGCCGATGGTCGTTTCCTCGGGCGAGGTCGAGGTTTCACCGGACGAGCTCACGGGAAAGAATGTCCTCCTGGCCTCCGAATCGGCCCTCGGGAACGGGGTTCTGGATAGCATCCGGGATATCGTTTACGTGAAGCCCGAGACGTTTAATGTTCATTATTCCGAGGCGGTCGCTTCCGAGCTCGAGAGACTGAATACTGGGCTGGTCGAGTTCAACAGCCCCTACCTCCTGATCGGCTTTGGACGTTGGGGAACATCCGACCCCCAGGCCGGTATTCCCGTGAATTTCGGGCAGATATGCGGCGCCAAGGTCATCGTTGAGTCCGCCCTTCCCGAAACGAGCTCCATGCTTAGCCAAGGCTCCCATTTCTTCCACAACATCACCAGCTTCCGGGTTTTTTATTTCTCGGTGAGCGCGGAGGATAAATACAGGATCGATTGGGACTGGCTGAAGGCCCAGCCGGCCGTGCAGGAAACGGAGCATGCCCGCCACGTCCGGCTCTCTTCTCCTCTGAAGATCAAAGTCGACGGGACAACCAGCCGGGGAGTGATTCGCCATGAGTGAGCGGCCTCAAAACATCGACACCCTAATTTGGTTCTTGTCCGAACGGGCCAAGGAACTGAGCTGCCTCTACAAAATCGAGGAGATCCTGAATAAACCTGACACAAATCTGGCCAACATCTGCCGCGGGGTTATCGAAGCCATCCCCCCCGGCTGGCAGTACCCGGACGTTTGCGTGGCCAGGATCACGCTGGAAGGGCATAGTTGTCAGTCCAACAATTTCCAGGAGACGCCCTGGATTCAGTCAGCCGACATCAACGTCCAGGGCAAGAAAGTCGGGAGGTTGAGCGTTTACTACACGGAGGAGATGCCCCACGCCGACGACGGGCCTTTCTTAAAAGAAGAGACAAAACTCCTGGGGACGATCGTCGAGAGGCTGGGTCATTATCTCCTTTACTCAAGGATGAAACAGGCCTACCAGGAATACCAGTCGGCCCGACAGGACGTCGCGGCCCATAGGGCTGAGGAATGGCAGGTGGCCTTAAATTTCCTGCGCCAGACCAACAAGAACTTATTCCTCGGCATCTCCCGCCGCATGCTCAACTTCCTCAGCTGGAGTGGCATCCAGGAAGCGGAGAAGATCCTCCAGAAATCGCTGGCTGCGCAGGAGGGACGGGCGGTGAGCTATCCGGAAGACGACAACCGTCCTTATCAGATAGCCCTGCCCGCTTTCAGCGAGGAGCTGAGCAATGAGACCTTCCGGCTGGCGGCCAAGCACCTGACTAGCGAACAGATCCTGTCCAACATCCAGAAGTGGATTCAGGAGGACCGGCTGAGTTTCCTCGTCCAGGTCACGAACAGGAACCTCGCCCTGGCCCAGGTCATCGATGCGATTCGGAGATACCACCACATCGCCGCCGAAGGGATCGAGCTTCCTCCGGCCAGCAAGCGCGGTGTTTTGGTTTCCTTAATCCGGCGGTTTCTCTCCGACCAGGCCGAGTTCATCCAAACAGCGGTCGAGCACGTCGAGATCGACGACTTCTACGAAGTCATGGATCACATCGTCTACTCGCCGGAGAGCCAAGGCCGGCTGGGCGGGAAGAGCACGGGGCTCTATTTGGCCAAGCATATCCTCAAAAGATCGGCCGACTCCCTCAGTCAATTCGGGGAGATCAAAATTCCCAAGACTTGGTATATCACCTCGGACGGGCTGCTGAGCTTCCTCACTCACAACAACCTCAACGAAGTGGTCGAGCAAAAGTACAAGGATATCAACCAGGTCAGGCTGGAGTATCCCCATATCATCCAGACGTTCAAGAATTCCCGTTTTCCCACCGATATTGTCCAGGGCCTATCCATGGTCCTGGATGACTTCAAGGACAAGCCCATCATCGTCCGCAGCTCGAGCTTGCTCGAGGACCGGACGGGCGCGTCCTTTTCAGGGAAATACAAAAGCCTCTTCCTGGCCAACCAGGGAAGCAAGCAAGAGCGGCTGGAAGCCCTGATGGAGGCCATCGCCGAGGTCTACGCTTCAACCTACGGGCCGGACCCCATCGGGTACCGCGCGGAGCGCGGCCTACTCGACTTCGCCGAAGAGATGGGCATCATGATCCAGGAGGTCGTCGGCACCCGGGTGGGGGACTATTTCTTTCCCTCGTTTGCGGGCGTCGCTTTCAGCCGCAATGAGTTCCGCTGGTCGCCGCGGATCAAACGCGAAGACGGTCTGCTGCGACTGGTCCCGGGGCTGGGAACGCGGGCTGTCGACCGGATGAGTGACGACCACCCAGTCCTGATCGCGCCCGGGCAGGTCGGCCTCCGGGTCAACATCGCGGCCGATGAGGTCGTCCGCTATGCACCCCAGAAAGTCGACCTCATCAACCTGAAGACGAACAGCTTCGAGACCATCGAGGTTAGGGACCTGTTGAAGAAATGCGGCGCGGACATCCCGGCCATCGATAAGATGGTTTCCATCTATGACGGCCAGTGTCTTCGGAAGGCCTTGGGCAAGGTCATCGATTTTGCGAAGGACGACCTCGTAGTCACTTTTGAAGGCCTGATCGGCGAGACTTCGTTCATCGCCCAGTTAAGGCAGGTCATCCGGCTCCTGGAGGATAAGTTACACTCGCCGGTTGACATCGAATTCGCTTCCGACGGCCAGAGCTTTTACCTCCTCCAGTGCCGACCACAAAGCTTCATGGAGGGCGGCGGACCGGCCCGCATTCCCAAGGACCTGCCCGAAGAGAGAATCGTATTCCTGGCCAACCGGTTCATCTCCAACGGCAGCCTGCCCGACATCACCCATATTGTCTACGTGGACCCGGAGAGCTACGAGGGCCTCTCCAGCCAGGCGGACCTGCTGGCTGTGGGACGCGCAGTCGGCCGGCTGAACAAGCTCCTGCCGCGGCGCCGCTTCATCCTGATGGGGCCGGGCCGCTGGGGGAGCCGGGGAGACATCAGGCTCGGAGTCAAGGTCTCCTACTCGGACATCTCGAACACAGCCGCTCTGGTGGAGATCGCCCGGAAGAAAGGAAATATTCTCCCCGATCTCTCCTTCGGCACCCACTTCTTCCAGGACCTGGTGGAAGCCGAAATCCGCTACCTTCCACTCTACCCCGACGAGCACGGAACCCTCTTCCAGGAACGGTTCTTCAGGGACTCGCCGAACATCCTGCCTCGCGTCTTGCCCGAACATGCGGACCTCGCGGAAACCGTCAGGGTGATCGACGTAGCTGAGGCCGCCGGAGGGAAGGTGCTCCGCATCCTAATGAACGCCGACCTCGACGAAGCCGTGGGATTTCTCGTCGACCCCCGCATCGACCCTCCCTCTGCTGCGCTTTCCAAGGAGATGGACAAGAAACGGATTGAGAACCATTGGGCCTGGCGGCTCGAGATGGCCGAACACATCGCCTCGAAGCTCGACCCCCGGCGTTTCGGAGTCCAGGCCATGTACGTCATCGGGAGCACCAAGAACGCCACCGCCGGCCCGCAGAGCGACATCGACCTCCTGGTTCACTTCCGGGGCACCATGAAACAGCGGCAGGACTTGATGACCTGGATGGAGGGCTGGAGTCTGTCTTTGGACGAAATGAACTTTCAAAAGACGGGATACAGGAGCGACGGGATCCTGGACGTCCATCTGGTTACGGATAAGGACATCGCCGATAAGACGAGCTACGCGGTCAAGATCGACGCCGTCACCGATACGGCCCGGCCTTTGCGTCTCAAGGACAGCGCCGACGTATCGGGTCGGGGGCGGGCCTAAATCAACTCGCGGCTGGCGGCGTCCGGAATGTCGGGGTCGAAGCGGATGAGCGCGAGCTCGGGCCCATCGTGAGCCGCCGAGAAACAATGGGTGCGGCCGATCCGGTCCCGCCAGGAATGAGACAGCCTCGCCGACTCATGGACATGTCCGTGAAGCGTCAGGAGCGGCTGGCGGTCTTCGATGAATCGGCGGATGGCGATGCTGCCGAGATAACGATCCAAAGGGACATGATTGATCATCTTTCCACCCTGGGCCGACACGTCGAGCTTGGTCTGGTACGGGGGTGCATGGAAGAGGAAAATCGCCCCGGCCATATCTTGGTTCGCCGCGAGCCGGTCCAGGTCGTCCTTGATCGTCGCATATTTCAGGTCCTGCTCGGAGACGGGGTAAGACCGGAATCCTTCTTCCGGTGAGACGGCATCGGGGTCGACATAGCGGGAGACGTCGTACCGTTCCCAATCCTTCAATTGAAAAGGCGTGGGGGGAACATAGGCATAGCCGTAGACCTCAAATCGCCCGAACGCGACTTGGCGCTGATGGATATACTCCCAAACCCCGCGGGCGGCCGCGTCCAGGACCGCCGCTTCTTCAATGCGAGCATCGTCGTTGCCCATGATCACGAAGACCCGCGGATAGCCGCCCCGAAGCTTCCGACGCAAAACCAGGAAATTCCTAACCAGAAAATCGTTGATGAAATCCCGGTGCGGAAAATCCAAACTCTCATGGACGTGCCACGCAGGAGGGAGAAGGTCGCCCCCGATAAACACAGCCTCGGGCTTTTCCCGGGAGATCGCCTCAAAGAGCTTATGGTAGCGGCTTGTCCTGCCGTGGAGGTCCGAGACAAAGAAGGTCAAAGGCACGGGAAGAATGATAGCGAAAAACTGAGGGGGCGACAACCCCGCCCATTTCGCGCCGGCAAGCGTTCAAAGACAGGGGCTATGAACCTTCTCCAACATTGAATTTATAGCCGACGCCGCGGACGGTTTGGATATATCGCTTGGCCCTGCCCAATTTTTTTCGAAGGCCGGTCAGATGGTAATCGACGACCCGCTCGGTGATGGGGTAGCCGTCCTCGCGGATGCTATCCAGGATTCGAGACCGGCTGAAAACCAGGTTGGGCTTCCCCGCGAGCAGGGCGAGAATCTCGAATTCCGTCTTGGTCAGGGCGATTTTCCGGCCGCCGGACAAGACCTCATAGGCACTCCGGTTGATCACCAGGCCGGCGATTTCCAGCGTCGTCATTTGATTGCCCGCCGACTGGACCCGCCTCCTCAGAAGAGCTTGAATGCGGGCCAAGAGGACTTGCGGCTCAAAGGGTTTAGTGACGTAGTCGTCGGCATAGTCCTTCAAGCCAGCAACGATATCTTCCATCCGCTTCTTGGCCGTGACCATGATGATTAAAATCTCGGCGGTGTTCGGGTCCTTTTTCAGAACGCTGCAGACTTTATGCCCATCGATTCCCGGGAGCACGAGGTCCAGGAGGATAAGGTCCAGTTTCTCCCGTCGGGCCAGCCTCAGGGCTTCCTCTCCGGTCTGGGCGCAGAGGACTTCATAGCCCTCTTGCCACAGGATGAAGGACAGGCTTTTCTGAAAGTTGACGTCGTCCTCGACGCACAAAATTCTGGCCCTGGGTGGGGTATCTTCGGCCGCTGAATTCATGTTGGACTTCACCTTTGAATATTAATTTTAATGAAAACCAAACAAAAAGCAAACGAAATCAAAATAGTCGGCCAAAGATACCTGAGGGATTCTTATCGGTAATCGAGATCAGGAAATATCAGGGCCCAGAACCTCGCTCCCCATAAACTGTGATCCATTTTTCTACGATTTCGACCAGGGTATGACGCAGGGCAGCCCCGCTGTCGTGGATGGGGCGAAGCTCATCGGCCAGCTCGGGATAGCCCCTGCGGTTAAGCCAAGAAGAGATAATATCGTTATCGGAGTAAGGCTGAATTGCCTCCGGCGGCAGGGAACGAAGGGCTGCCAGGAGGAGGTCCAGGTTATTGATTTTCAGCCGGCCGATGATGAGCGGAGTTCGGTCTAGGCGCGCTATCTCGACCTGGAGGTTTCTCTTGAGAAGGGTGATGAGCTCTCGGCCTCGGCTCCTCCGGGGGCGCAACCGGTCCCCCAGCTCACGGTAGCTATGCATGTAGAGCCAGGTCGAAAACTTGTCCTTGTCACCGTAGTTTTCCAGTATCTGGCGCAGCCGGCGGGCGCTTTCGGTTTCCTTCTCAGCTTCAAGAAGGATCCCGTAGATCTCCCGGATATTCCTAGCCCTGTAGAGCTCCCGGCCCTCATCATCGGAGATTAGGAAGTCTCCCATCCCAGTGAAGTTGAGGATGTACTCTTTGAGTTTCTGGAGGCTCCCCGGGTCCCCTTTGGGGAGGACGAAGCCCAGCTCTTGAAGGTCATGGGCTTCTTTCGCTTTTGAGGCGATGATCACGGGAATACGGGGAAAGTGCTTGTTCACCAACCGGGTGAGGTCACGACCGGCGCCACTCTGGAGTTCGTTTCCTTTGGGGAAGAAGATGTCGGTGATAAGGCAGACAACATCATCTCCATAACCCCGGGAGCTCCAGTCCTTGCTGCTGATCATTGACTCCTTCTCGACCCCGAAAAGGAAACGGAGGCTTTCCTCGTAGGTCCGAGTGATCATCACGTCCGCGCGCTGGCCGATGATGGCGTAAAGAACGGGAAGGAACTGCGAAAACCATCGCGGCTCATCGTCCACGATATGGAAAATGAACCGCCTGAGGCTGGAATGCTTTTTAATGTTGAGCAGGTCCTCGGCCGCCTTGACCGCCGGCAGGACGATGGCCTCTGGAGGATATTCGTTCTTGTTCACGGCGAAGACCAAGTCGGCGCCGGCCGTGTAGGGATATTTCTGCCGGGCCGCTTGGGGCGGGGCGCCCTGGATGAACGGCTGGTAGGACAGGAGGACTAGGACGGAGTTTTTGCTCCCGGCGCGCAGCTTTGCCGCGTCAAGGATGGCCAGGCCGCTGTCATCGAAGAGGAAGACCGAGGGTTCGTCCGATGTGGCTGAAAGAACCGCCTGGGGGTCCGCAAGGACTTCCGTCCTAAGCCACGGCATCCTCTCTTCCAGGATTTTTCGGGACTGGCGGACCTGGCCGTCGGCGGCAAAAAACACCACCCTCTTCATCTTGACGGGATTAATGATCCGAGGGGTGAACTGGTACTCCGGGGAGGTTCGGCTAGTCATTCTCGGAAACTACCTGGCAGCGCTGGTTGAGAGAATCCGCATACACGGTCATGGGGCTCGGAGAAACCAGCACAGAAAGCGCGGTCTCAGGATGAGGGCCGGAGAAGAGCCACGGGTCGAAGGTATCGACCTGCGGGGTCACATAGCCGTAGATGATGTTGTTGCTCATCAAGTTGGTGAGGAAATGGGTGCCCTGGGTCCCGTACATCCGGGTCTGGAGCCTTTTCTGATCCTCGTCATACCCGCCCTGGATCATGTACAGGAAATGGCTGCCATAGATCCCTCCGGTCATACTTCCCTCTTCGGGCAGAGGCTCGGACCGGCCGGCCACATCTACTCCGTATTCGAAGATCGCCGCTGCTTGGTCGACGTCCTCGAATTCAACAAAGATGCCCCAATCCGGATTCTTGCTGCCCAGGCGGCCGGGGACGACCAGGATGTATCTTTCACTCCGGCCCTGCATTTCCCGGTTGACTTCGGCGATCCGCTTTCTGACCTCCGCCTGCATATCTCGGACATAGGCGAACGGAGACACCACGACGGCGTACTTGATATTCTTAATGACTCCGTGTCCTTGAGCGTTGTTGATCGAGAGGTAAGTGCGGCGGACGTGCCGCGGAACAGGCAGCGCGTTGAATCTCAGTTCGGGCAGCTCAGTGAGCTGGACGATGTGGAAGGTCCCCTGTCTGTCCTCCTTCCGGGAGAAGTCGAGGTTGAAGACGAACTCGACCTGGAAATGGGAGGAGATGCGGGCAGCGATCGTTTCCATGATCTCCACGAGGGTGGTCTTGAATCCGAAATGGTTGTTCTGGATGAGCTCCTCGATCGTGATCAAGTTGCGCTGAATCCCCAGGAGTCGGATCTTATGAAAATTAGCGAACCGCACATGGAGCTTCCTCATTGTTTCCAGTTCTTCCCCTTTAAGGTCCTTGTTCCTGGTCATGTCCAGGGCATAAAAATACTGCTGGCCGTTACCGATCCTGAGGAGATTTAGGGGAATCGGGTTGCGGATAGTAGCCATGGAAATAACTGGAAAATCGTCCAGGACGGTGGCGTAGCCATGGCCGAAGGCGATCCGGGCAAACCCGTCCTTTGGGCTTTGGTTCTTGAGGGCATGGGGAAAAAAGGAACTCGCCACGCCGGAAATATAAGGGTAATAGACCGGGCCGGCGAGCGTGTCGTCGTAAAGGCCCGGAATGGGGTTGACTACGATGGCCATCTTTTCCCGGCTGCCGGGCGGCTGTTTCCGCCGGAAATCATCATAAATGTGGAAGATCGCCAGGATCGCTTGAGTGGAACGCGCCTGCCGATCGGGGTGGTTGTTGGGCAGCATGAAGGAGACGTTCTCACCGGCATGAACGGGACCGATGCCGGCCGTCGTCCGGTCCGCCTCATTCGTCGCCGACGAACGGATGCCCAGGGGGACTTCCCCGAGTTCGTCCAGGATAGAGCTGACGGCCGAGAGGTCTTCCTCTCCGAAGCGGCCGTTGTTTTCCAAGTATCGGTCATAAAAATCGGTGGCCAGGATATGCGTCTTAAGCTTTCCCACCTTGGGGATGTGGATGCTGTTGATCTTGATAAGCCCGTCCCCCTTCCCGCCCGGTCTTCCCGATCCGTAGACCTTGACATCTCCGGCTTTCTCGCTGATTGCAATGCTCATCGTGGCTTTTTCATCTTAGAATAAGCCCGCGTCTCTGTAAAGGACCTGAACTCGCTCGCGACGCTGGAAACGATGACGCAATCCCGAGCGGAAAAACTCAGGCGCGTCACGGCCTTCTCAATTCTTTCCATACAGCCTGGGAATGTAAACCCATGAGAAGAAAAAGACGTGCTCCCGGCTAAACCGCCCCCATTTCCCATAATCGGAGTGCAGGACCTTATCCAACTCCGCGCTGCCCGTGGCACTATGGGCAGTTGCCACAGGTAACAAACAAACAAGAACGATAGGAAAATACCGTAAAGAAACGCGGCTCAGGAATATCCCCTTTGAGAAAGATAAAAACACCCGCGTCGTCATAGGTCTCTTTATGGTCGCGTTGGACGACTGTACCATCGGCGGCAGGGACATGAGCCCCTGGCATATGATGACGAATGGGGCATTCCAAGTGTCGAAAGCTGGTCCCTGTCCCACCTCACCTCATTTGCTGCTAGTATCAATCCTTTGCCTTCTTTCTTCCTCTCTGCTCCAATAACGTAGTTGGCGCGCTGTTCAATCGAATCCGTGACATATTCGTGACACGGAAGATGTCTATTTTAATAATGCGCCTTGATCATGCAATCAAGTTTCGAATCCTCGCTTCCCAGCCATTCTGACTTCCCCTCGTCTCCGGCGCCACATCCCCTCATGGCCCTTAAACCTTTGCGCCCCACTTCAACGCTTATTGAACGGTCTTGGCACTTGTCTCACTTAATGGGAAGGGTTTGCGTGCGTTGGGGCACAGGCCAAGCCCCGGCCCCAAGTTGACGGAATCTTGGATTTTCTCATATACTTAACAGCCGGAATGAAAATCCACTAAATACCGTGGGGCATTCCGGGGCGGGCCTCTTCCGCGGAGAAAGCGTGTTCGATAAACAACGGAGCCCAGGGAGATTGACCTCCAGCCCAAAGTGCCTTAGGAGTCGATAATCATGGAGAAAAAGACAGGATCCTTTATCCAGGTCTATTGCCCGGAAGTCATGGGCATGATAAACCCGGGAGAATGGACCGATTGCCCTTATTATCGAGGCCAGAAGCTCGACATGTCGAACACCGAGGAGGCGCTGAAACAGATCTTCCGCTGCCATGTCCAATGCGACTGCAAGATTCAATATCAATATTACGACGGGGGGAAGCTGGTAGAGAAGGTTCTCAATTCTGTGAAGGACCAGGAAAGCCTCCGCCGGATCCTCCTCCTGGTGAGCAAACCGACCGAGAAGCCAGATAAAAAAAAGAAAATACTGATCGTTGACGACGACGTGGATTTCCTCGAAATGCACTCCGCCGTCCTGAAAAATAAGGGATACGAGGTCACCACGGCCCCGAGTGCAAAAAAATGCCTGATGGCCCTGGAGAAAGGCCGGCCCGACCTCGTGGTCCTGGACGTCATGATGGAGCAGTTCGACGCCGGGTTTGAACTGAGCAAGAAAATCAAGAAGAAATATCGCGGCCTGCCGGTGATGCTCCTCACGTCCATCGGGCATCAAACAGGGCTGGACTTCTCATCCAACGCCAAAGTCCTCAGAACCACCGGTGCCGATGTTCTTCTCGACAAGCCGGTCAGCCCCGAGGTGTTCATCGCCGAAATCGAGAGATTGACCGCGCCCAAGAAGAAGGGGTAAGAGACCCACGGCTTCCATGGACATCCTCAGCATCTCCAACGCCAAGTGCCGCAAGTGCTACCGGTGTGTACGGGAGTGCCCGACCAACGCCCTGAAGATCGACCAGGGGGTGGTCAAGAGGATCTGGAGCCGTTGCATTCTCTGCGGACTCTGCTACCGGCACTGTCCTCACGAGGCCGTGAACGCCCATACCGGAATCAAGCGCGTCCTGGAGCTGCTCGACTCGGGCCAGAAAGTCGTCGCCTGCCTGGACCCCACTTTCCCGGCGGTTTTGGACAGGGGCACTCCAGGCCAGCTCGTGACCGCGTTGAAGAAACTCGGTTTTCAAGAAGTCTGGGAGGCCGCGGTCGGGGGGGACCTCGTGTCCGAACCCTATCGTGCTTGGCTCGCCCAAAATGGAGAATCTTCCTGGATTTCTTCATTCTGCCCGTCGCTCGTCTACTACATTCAGAAATTCGCGCCCCGTCTGAGCGGCCAGCTCGTGCCGATCGTTTCTCCGATGATTGCCTGCGGCAGAGCGGTTAAACAGCTCTTGGGTGTCGACACGAAAGTGATCTTTATCGGGCCGTGCATCTCTCGAATCTGGGAGCGCATGGACCGGTACGGAAAGGAAGCCATCGATTATGTCTTGATCTACCGTGACATCACCAACATTCTCAAGGAGAGAGGAATCGACCGCGAAGAACAGGAACCGTCGGAATTTGACGGGCCCCGGAGCAGCCTGGGAAGGATCCTGAGCTTTTCGGGGGGGATGAGCAAGTGCGCCGGGTTCGATCAGGACCTCCTGAACCTGGACTATGTGGTTGAGGCCGGAGCTCCAGAAGCCATACGGGCCTTGAACCAGCTCCAGGAGGGAAAGATCCGCTCCCGGTTTCTCGACTTGTTGTTCTGCCGTGGCTGCATCAATGGTCCCGTGACGGACAAGCAAATCTCGGGTCCCAGTCGAAAGCAGATTGTCGTGGACTTCATTAAATCCCAGGATATGATCAGGCCGGCGAAAAAAAAGGACGGCCTCAGGGCGCTCTCTCATTTGAATTTTTCACGGAGCTTTCGACCCCACGATGTGTCCTTGCCGGATCCTTTGGACGCGGAGGTCGAGGCCATTCTGGCCAAACTCGGGAAATCCTACCCCGACCAGAACCTGGACTGCGGGGCCTGTGGCTACAACTCCTGCCGGGAGAAGGCCAAGGCCGTCGTCCTGGGATTGGCCGAGATGGAAATGTGTCACCATTATCTCCTGGAAAGCCTCCAGGGCCTCTATTCGCAGCTGGAAAAGTCTCACCAGCGGCTCAAGAGTTCCCACCAGCAGCTGGAGGGGGCCCAGCGACAGTTGATCCAGACGGAGAAAATGGCCTCCCTCGGACAGCTGGCGGCGGGCGTGGCCCATGAGCTGAACAACCCCATCGGCACGATCATGATGTTCAGCCGGATGATCCAGAGGGAGATGGCCCAGGATGAAAAATGGCAGAAGGATATCACTCTCGTCGTCCAAGAAGCGGACCGGGCGGCCAAGATCATCAAGGACCTGCTGAGCTTTGCCAGAGAAACGAAGGTCAGGCCGGGGCAGGTGAACATCAACCTGGTCATCGAAGAAACCCTGTCACTTCTGGTCAAGCAGTCTCTCTTTCACAATATCGAAGTGGTCGTCCTGTTGGACCCGGCGCTGCCGACGACATTTGCCGACCCGGACCTCTTGAAGCAGGTATTTTTCAACATCATCCTGAACGGCGCTCAGGCCATGGACGGGAAAGGGACTTTGACCATCCGAACCCAGAACATTGATAACGGCAGGACGATCGAGATCCGGATCCAGGACACCGGCAAGGGAATCCCGGAGAAACACATCCCCAAGCTCTTCGAGCCGTTCTTCACGACCAAGGAGAAGGGAACGGGGCTGGGCCTGGCCCTCGTTTACAGCATTATCTCCAAGCACAAGGGATCGATCACCGTGGAAAGCCAGCTGGAGAAAGGCGCCACGTTCCTCATCCTGCTGCCTATTCTGAGCCAGGAAGACTGGCTGAAGCGCGAAAGTCAGGTCGAAGACTTAGAGACCGGGCTCGAAGGAAAATACCATGAAAGCCAAAGGAAAAATTTTATTGGTTGATGACGACCTCGATTTTCTGGAGATGCACAAGGCCGTTCTCGAGAACCGCGGCTATGAGGTTTTCACCGCCACGAGCGCGCAGGAAGGGCTCGGACGCGTCCGGACGGAGATGCCGGACCTGATCGTCCTGGACCTGATGATGGAGAAACACGACGCGGGATTTTCCTTCAGCAAGACGATAAAGACCGACCCGCTGTTCAGGAAAATCCCCATCCTCATGGTGACGTCGGTGGCCGAGGCTACCGGCTATCGCTTTTCGTTCGAGGAAGACGGGTACTGGATGAAAACCGACGATTTTCTGAATAAGCCCGTTTCGCCGGAGGTCCTCCTGGAAACCGTCGATAAACTTCTTCAGAAGAGAAAAGAGTGAAATGAATACCCAGAGCAGAATTCTCGTCGTCGACGATGAAATGGGAATCCGGGAAGGGTGCCGGCGCGTTCTGGCCGAGGAAGGGTACGACATCGACCTGGCCGAGGACGGAAATGTCGGCCTGCAGAGGGCCCTGAAAAAACCCTATGACCTCGTCCTGGTCGACCTCATGATGCCGGGCATCGGCGGCCTGGACTTGATCAACAAGATCCACGAGATCGACCCCGAGATCATCATGGTCGTGATCACGGGATTCGCCAACATCGAAACGGCGGTCGAGGCGACCAAGAGGGGGGCCTACGATTATCTCCCCAAACCCTTCACTCCGGAAACGCTGGCCGTTCTGGTCAAAAGGGGGCTTGAGAAGCGGGAGCTCCGGCTGGAGGCCCAAAGGCTTCATCAGGAACGGGAGCAGAGGCTCCTGGAGCTGGCCGGCGAAAAGAGCCGCCTCCGGAGCATCATCGGCTGCATGGCCGACGGTGTCCTGGTCACCAACCTCGAGCGTCAACTGGTCCTGTGGAACGCTTCCGCCGTGAAAATGCTGAAACTCCGCGGAACGGAGGAACCCGGGAAACCTTCGAGCCAATATATCAAGAATCAGCTTTTAATCGAATCCCTGGAAAAAATCATGGACTCGAAGGATGACACCGTCTCGATGATCAGCCAGGAGATCCCCTCGGATGACCAGAAATCGGTCCTGATGGCCCAGATGGCCCCCGTCCAGGACGAACAGGGGAGGCGTTTGGGAGCCGTGACGGTCCTGAGGGACATCACAAAACTCAAGGAGATCGATAAGCTCAAATCCCAGTTCGTCTCCATGGTAGCGCATGAGCTTCGCTCGCCGCTCGCGGCGATCGAAGGCTGGCTGGGCCTCCTGCTGTCCGGCGAAGTCGAAAAGGACGAAGAGCAAAAACGACAATGGCTGTGGCGAGCGAAAGAGCGGGCCCAATCTCTTCTGGCTCTCGTCCAGGACTTACTGGAGATCAACAAGATCGAGGCCGGGAAGGTCGCCCTGAAGATGGAGTCCGTGCAGGTGACCGACATCCTGGGCAAGATCGTCGACTTCTTCAAGCCCGAAGCCGACAAGAAAAAAATCTCCATCCACATGAAATCATCCGCGCCGCTTCCGCTCCTCCGGGCCGACGTCCAGGACATGGAAAAGCTCTTCACCAACCTGATCAGCAATGCCATCAAATACAACGTCGAAAAGGGATCGATCACGATTGATACGTCTTTGGATGCGAACTACGTCGGGATTCATATCCACGATACCGGGATCGGCATATCCCGGGACGACCTTCCGCGGATCTTCGACGATTTCTTCCGGGCCGAAAACAGCAAAACGGACAAGATCAGCGGAACCGGACTGGGGTTGACGATCGCCAAAAAAATCGTGGACTCCCACTTCGGGCGTATCGAAGTGAAGAGCGAGCTGGACAAGGGAAGCACCTTCTCCGTATACCTGCCTTACCGGACATGAAAGAGGAGCACAGAGAGCCGACATGAGCCCAAGCCTGGAACATCAACCCAACGAAATCCTCAGGAAGGAGCAATTGGCTCCGGGCATCACGCTGTTTGAGGTCTATGCTCCGCTCGTCGCCCGAACCGTCCGGGCTGGCCAGTTTGTCGTCGTTCGGGCCGATGATTATGCGGAACGGATTCCGCTGACGGTCGCCGACCGCAACCTCGAAAACCAGTCCGTCACCTTGATCGTCCAGGTTGTCGGCCTCTCGACCCGGAAGATGGACACGCTCAAGGTCGGGGATGCGTTCCTCGACGTCGTCGGGCCCCTGGGGCAGCCGACAAAGGTCAAAAAGGCCGGGACCGTGGTCTGTATCGGCGGAGGCGTCGGCGTCGCCCCCGTCTATCCCATTACCAAAGCCTACAGGGCGGCTGGAAACCGAATTCTGGCCATCATCGGCGCCAAGAACAAAGAGATGGTCATCCTGGAAAACGAGATGCGGGCCGTGAGCGACGAGCTTTATATCACCACGGACGACGGCAGCGCCGGCCGCCATGGGTTCGTCTCGGACGAACTCCAGAGGCTGATCACGGACAAGGTGCCGATCGACCTCGTCATCGCCATCGGGCCCGGGATCATGATGAAAGTCGTTTCCGACATCACCCGGAAACACGGGATCCCGACGATCATCAGCCTGAACTCGCTGATGGTGGACGGGACAGGCATGTGCGGCAGCTGCCGGATCACCGTGGGGAACGAGACGAAGTTTGTCTGTGTCGACGGCCCCGAGTTCGACGCCCACCAGGTGGATTTCCAGGAGCTCCTCAAGAGGTCGGAAATGTACAAGCGAGAGGAGCACCGGGCCATGTGGGATCATGCCTGCCGGCTCCTGGCCGCCGAGAAGGCGCTCGGGAAGGCGAAACGACGGGAGCCCATGCCCAAGCAGGACGCCAAACTCCGGGTTCAAAATTTCAACGAGGTCGCCCTGGGCTACACCAAGGAACAGGCCATCCGTGAAGCCTCGCGGTGCCTGAGCTGTAAAAAGTCGCCCTGCGTGGCCGGATGCCCGGTCGATATCGACATCCCCGGTTTCATCGAGCTCGTCCGGAAGGGTGACCTCATCGCGGCCAGTCATAAGATCAAAGAGAAGAACAGCCTCCCCGCCATCTGCGGACGAGTCTGCCCGCAGGAGGAGCAATGCGAGGTCGCTTGCGTCCTGTCTAAAAAAGGGCAGCCCATCGCCATCGGCCGGCTGGAACGGTATGTGGCGGATTATGAATTCCAGCAGGGAGACGTCCGGATGCCGAAAAATCTGAGCCCGACGGGGAAAAAGGTCGCTGTCATCGGGGCGGGGCCCGCGGGTTTGTCAGCGGCCAGCGATCTTACCAAAATGGGGCACAGCGTCACTCTATTTGAGGCCCTCCACAAGCCGGGCGGCGTCCTGGTTTACGGGATTCCCGAGTTCCGCCTTCCCAAGTGGATCGTCCAGCGCGAATGCGAATACATCGGCAGGCTGGGGGCCGAAATCCGGGTGAGCCAGGTCGCGGGAAAATCCTTCACCATCGACGACCTTTTAAACAACGGCTATGACGCCGTCTTCATCGGGACCGGGGCGGGCCTGCCGTACTTCATGAAAATTCCCGGGGAGAACCTGAACGGGGTCTACTCGGCCAACGAGTTCCTGACCCGGGTGAACCTCATGAAGGCCTATCTCTTCCCGGAATTTCACACGCCCGTCCATTATGGGCAGAAGATCGCCGTCGTGGGAGGGGGGAACGTGGCCATGGATTCCGCCCGGACCTCGCTCCGCCTGGGAGCCGAAAAAGTCTACTTGATCTACCGCCGGGCGAGAGAACAGATGCCGGCCCGCGAGGAGGAGATCGTGAACGCCTTCGAGGAAGGCGTAGAGCCGCGGTTGCTGACCAATCCCATTCGGATCCTGGGAAACGAAAGAGGCTGGGTGAAGGGGATCGAATGCATCCAGATGGAGCTCGGAGAACCGGATGAATCAGGCCGGAGACGGCCAATTCCAAAGAAGGGTTCTGAGCACATCATTGATGTTGACATGGTGATCATGGCCATCGGCCAAGGCCCCAATCCCCTCTTGACCTCAACGACTCCCGGCTTGGAGCTGACCAAGACGGGGAACATCGTTGCCGACGAAACCACGGGCAGGACCTCGAGGAAAGGGGTGTTCGCCGGCGGCGACATCGTCACGGGCGCGGCCACGGTCATCCTGGCCATGGGGGCAGGCAAAAAGGCGGCCCAATCGATCGACGCCTATTTAAGGACTGGAGAGTGGTGAGCCCCCTCCCTATTCGCACGGGGAGAATATTCAGCTTATTGAGCCCGGGATTGCGCTTCTGAAGGTTGGGGGTTCGAGAGCCTTTACTCTCCAGCACCTCGCGGAGCTGCACAAGAAGGGCGAATACATCCCGGACACCGTCTTCGCCGGCGGCATCACCTTTGAGGACCAGATCTTCAAGGCCCTGGCCATGGGCGCGCCCTACATCAAGGCCGTGGGCATGGCCCGCTCTCCCTTGGCCGCGGCCATGGTCGGCAAGACCATCGGCAAGCGCATCAACGAAGGCCAGATCCCGGTGTACGTTGAGCGGTTCGGCATCGCCGTGGACGAGATCTTCGTTACCACCCCCAAGCTCCGGAAGAAGTACGGCAATAAGTTCAACAATCTGCCCACCGGCGCCATCGGCCTCTACACGTACTTCAAGCGGCTGAGCCAGGGCTTGCGCCAGATGATGGCCGGCGAGCGGAAGTTCTCCCTGGAATACATCACCCGGGACGATATCGCCGCCCTGACCAAGGAAGCGGCCGAGATCAGCGGCATCAACTACATCCTGGACATGGACAAGAAGGAAGTGGAGAAGATCCTCAAGGGCTGAGGCTCAGGACTTCGGAACGACTGTCCAAGGCTCCGTGGCGCTGCGGCCCGCGGAGCCTTTTTTTTGATGCGGGTTTTTCAGCCCGCCCCGGGCTGAGCGGCTCAGGACGAACAAGAAACTTCGGCACCTTGCTTCGGGCAATGGAGCGGAAGCCCCCTCGTAATCCCTCTCCGCTTCGATAGTGCGCCGTTCGGCCCGGATCCAGGGCTAGAAGATCCCTTTCCGCAACTTGCTATTCAACGACATACCAGGCCATTCCCTCGACGGTATAAAGATTTATGATCTTTTTGTCGGCGATCAATCCATCGACGAATCGGCGCACGCCGGGATGGCCGAATTTTTTGACGTCGCTGTAGTAATCATGGAAGACGATGAGCCCGCCTTTCCTGACGAATGGGCTCCAATTTCTCCAATCCGAAGAGACCCCTTTATAGGAATGGTCGGCGTCGATAAAAAGGAGGTCGATGACTTGGGCCTTGGGCCAGGTTGCCGCAATGGCGGTCGTCAGTCCTTGATGGATGACAACCTTGTTCTTGAGCGGGGCGATATTGGCCTTGAAAACATCAAGGTGTTTCCGCCCTTTGAGATATTCCTGGACGTACCGGTCCGGCATATGCTCCGCGTTGAAGGTATCCACCGCATGGTAGCTTTGATCATGGATCAAATAGGGCGCCATGAGAAGGATTCCGCCCCCGGTCCAGGAACCAAGCTCCACGATCACGCCCTTGTTTTTTTGCATTGCCATCAAGGACAAAATGACTTTTTGAGGAATGCTCGTGATCGACTCCCGGCTTCCGGCTCCAAAATATGGGTTCAGCCGTTCGAGCTCCTTCACATAAAGATCCTTATTGGCTTCGATGATTTGTGCCCAATGCCCATAATCGGTGCGCAGGACCTTATCCAGCTGCGCGCTGCCCGTCGCACCATGGGAGATTGGCGCAAGGAACAAACAAACAAGAAAGATCGGAAAATACCGGAAAGGAAAGCGTCTCATGAACATACCTCTCGAGAAGGATAAAAAGACCTTCTGCCGCTTGGAATTCATAGTGGCCGCGTTGGATGACTATACCATCGGCCGGAAGGTGGGGTCAAGGAAGAAAAGAGCGGGGGAAGCGTTTCCAATTTTGTGATAAAAGGCTCGGGCTATGCGACTTCAGCGGTTAACCTTTTGAATAATGAACGGGGCCCCAGCTTCGGGTTTCCCCCATCCTCGCCCCCCGTTCATCTCGGGCATGAAACCTGTGGAATTGCTTTTATCCGAAATAGCCAAAAGTGGTATCTGCCGTCCGCCCTTCGCCTTTGAGGATGTTGGTTGGAAATGCTTCCAGTAGGAAAGGAGGGCAAACTGATGGTCGGGAGACGCAAAAGTCAAGAAACCCCGATTCCGGAAAATGACGGACTTCGGCTTCGGATGAGAACAGCCCCTCCCTGACCCGAAAAACCCCTTGAGCTTCAGGGGCGCTTCTGTTATAAAAAGGGGACAGAAGAGTCATGAACATCGTCATTAAGATCATCAGCCTGTTCGTCCTGCTGTTCGCGATCACGATCCACGAGGCTTCACACGCCTGGATGGCTCGGAAAAAGGGCGACCCGACGGCCGCGGCCATGGGACGCGTCTCCCTCAACCCCATCGTTCACATCGACCTCTTCGGCACGATCATCATGCCCCTCCTTCTCGTCCTGGTCGGCTTTCCGGCCTTCGGCTGGGCCAAGCCGGTCCAGGTCAACCCCTTCAACTTGCGCAACCCTCGCCGCGACGGCCTGTGGATCTCGCTCGCTGGGCCGTCCGCGAACCTCTTGGCCGCCGGCGCTTCTCTCCTTCTCATCGTCCTCGTCAAACTCGCCCGGCCGGGCGTCGGTCTCTACCTCAGGAATTTCCTCCTGACCCAGGGAGCCCTGCCCCACGGGTTCTACCCCCTTGAGGGGCTGGTCGTGTTCCTGTTCTTCGCCTGCCTGATCAATGTTTACCTGGCCGTTTTCAACATGATCCCTGTGCCGCCGCTCGACGGCAGCGGCGTCCTGTACGGCCTCCTCGCGCCCGCGGCGGCCCAAACCTATGACCGCATCCGTCCCTATGGGTTTTTAATCGTCATCGGCCTGGTCTATCTGGGAGTCCTGAACATCATCGTCCAGCCCATCGAAACCCTGATCTACGCCGTCATCTTCTTCTGACCATGAGCACCGAGAAAAGGATCGTCTTCAGCGGCATCCGGCCGACCGGCTCGGCCCACCTCGGAAATTACGTCGGCGCCCTGCGCAACTGGGTCAAGCTCCAGGACGAATACCGCTGTATCTTCTCTATCGTCACCTGGCATGCCCTGAGCTCGGACTACGAGAACGCGACCGAGATCAAGAGCAAGGTCCTCGAGGTGGCCTGCGACCTGCTCGGCCTGGGCCTCGACCCGGAGCGCTGCATCCTCTTCCTCCAATCCGACGTCAAGGAGCACGCCGAGCTTCATCTCATCCTGTCTATGTTCACTCCCCTGCCCTGGGTGGAGCGGGTGCCGACCTTCAAAGAGATGCAGCAGGAGCTCGCCGACCGGGATATCTACACCTACGGCTTCCTGGGCTATCCGGTCCTCCAGACCGCGGACATCATCCTCTACAAAGCCGAGGTCGTCCCCGTCGGCGAAGACCAGGCCTATCACCTGGAGCTGGCCCGGGAGATCACCCGCCGATTCAACCGCATGGCCCGGCCGATCTTCCCCGAGCCCCAGATACTGCTGACCGAGGTCCCGCGCCTAGCCGGGACGGACGGCCGGAAGATGAGCAAGTCCTTCGGCAACGCCGTCTACCTCAAGGACAGCCCCGAGGTCATCCGCCAGAAGATCTCGACCATGACCACCGACACGCGCCGCAAGCGGCGGAGCGACCCGGGCGAGCCCGCCGACTGTCCGGTCTTTACCCTCCACCGCGCCTTTGTCGATCAAAGTCGCCGCGAGGAGCTGGCCGCCGCGTGCCGCCGGGCCGGGATCGGCTGTCTCGAATGCAAGCAGGTCGTCATCGACAGCCTGGAGACCCTGCTTCGACCATTCCGCGAGAAGAGAGCCCGCTTCGAGAGAGATCCCAAGCTCGTCTGGGACATCCTGGCCGCGGGCGCCGACAAGGCCCGGGCCGCGGCCCGGAAAACCATGGAGGAAGTCCGGGACAGCCTGGGCTTTTGATAGCACGGATACCGGGAAGGCCATGGAGCCCAGCGACCTCACCCCCACGACCGAACCCGGGGCCGCGGCTGGGCCCGCCGACGGGTACCAGGTCAAGCTGCAGGTCTTTGAAGGGCCGCTCGACCTCCTCCTCTTCCTCATTCGCAAGAAGAAGATCGACATCGACGACATCCCCATCGCGGTCATCACCCGGGAATACCTCGACTACCTGAACCGCAAGGAACGGATCAATCTCGATCGCGAGGCCGAGTTCCTGTTCATGGCCGCCCTGCTCATCTATATCAAATCGCAGTTCCTCCTGCCGCGCGAACAGCCCCTAACCGAGGAGGATGACCCGCGCCGGCCGCTGGTCGACCGGCTCCTCGACTACCAGAAGATCAAGGCCGCCACCGTCATCCTCAAGGAGAAGGAGGACGAGCAGCTTCAGCTCTGGAAGCGGACGTCCCCGCCGCCCCTCCCGCCCCAGACGGAGGGCATCGTGGACCTCATCGAGGTCTCGCTCTTCGACCTGGCCGAATCGTTCTTCGCCCTGCTCAAGAAGCACGAGTATGAGCATCACAAGCTGCTCCGCGGCAAGGATATCTCCATCGAGGAAATGATGAAGAAGATCTTCGCCGCGCTCCGGGAGCGAACGTTCCTCGATTTCCTCGATTACCTGGAGGCGCAAGAGACCCTGGAGGAGGCCCTGGTCGCCTTCTTCTGCCTGCTTGAGCTTATCAAGGCCCACCTCGTCATCGCCGTCCAGGAGCAGCTCTTCCATTCGATCAAGGTCTGGCTGCGCAAGGACGGACCACGGATGAAAACCGCATGAGAGACCACCTTAAGGAAATTGTGGAAGCCCTGATCTTCATCACCGTCGAACCCCTGACCGTGGGCAAGATCAGGTCCGTTCTCGAGGACGCAACCGAGGACGAGATCAAGCAAGCCGTGGAGGAGCTCCAGGCCTGGTACGAGGCGGGCGACCGCGGCATTCGCCTGGTGAGCACGGCCGGGGGCTTTCAGTTTGCCACGAAATCGGCCTTCGACCCCGAGGTCCGGCGCCTGCTCCAGATCGAGCGCAAAAGCCGCCTGTCCCGGGCCGCCCTGGAGACCCTATCGATCATCGCCTATCACCAGCCCGTCACCCAGGCCGAGGTCAATGCCCTGCGCAGCGTGTCGGATTCCACGTTCACCCTCCACACCCTGCTCCAGAAGAAACTCATCAAGATCAGCGGCCGGAAAAAGGCGCCGGGCAGTCCACTCCTCTACAGAACCTCCGAGGACTTTCTCATCTACTTCGGCCTGAACGACCTGAGCGACCTTCCCTCGCAGGAAGAGATCGCCAAGATCCTCGAGCAGGAAAACAACAGCGAGTCCTAAGCGCCCGCGGTCGGCGTGATTCGCCGGGACGAGGCCCGGCGGATGAAATTCTCCCAAGCCTTTTCAAAGGCGGCCAGATGCCGGCGACTATCGGCGCGCATGAGGCGGGCGTAGTCGGTGTAGGCGGGCTCTTCGGCCAGGGGCCGGACCGCCCTGTTCGCCAGAAAATCGCGGAGAGAGGCCGCGGCAAGCTCAAGATCGTGCCATCGCCCCAGCGCCTGATGAACGGCCCGCAAGGACTCATTCAGACCCGCGAGGGCCGCGTCGTCCGGCCGAAAGCAACCCTGCAGGATCTCGAGCGTGTCGTGCATTCGCTTGGCCCGGACGCGAATGGCGTGGAGGCCCCGCTTGGCGAGCTTGGCTCGTTTGAGCTGGAGAAGGCCGCGCCGGAGCTTGTCGCATCGGGCTTCGATCGCGGTCTGGACGGAACGGGGGTCCAGACCGTCGAGCGCCTTATCGATCGCCTTCCGGCACGGGAGAGAGGAACCGCGCTCGAACGCCTTGGCCGCCGCACAAAACCTCCTCCGCGCTCTGAGCTCGTCGTCCTTGAGAACGTTGCGGTAAGCGTCGAGGTCAAGCCGCGGAGAGGTGGCTTTGTCGCGAGCCAAGCTCGATTCGACTTGTGCCTCGCGCAAGCCGCCGGCGGCCTTGAAAAGCCTGCGGAACGGCTTGAACCGCTTGCGGCGAGGGAAACGCGGGCGACAGGCTTCGATAAGGTCGAACAGCGCCCGAAGGCGCTTGATCTCCACGCGCAGGTCGTGGATGGCCTCCAGACCGAACATTCGGCGCGACCGCCCGGTCATCTTGCGGATCCTGGAAATCTCCGCGTCGAAAGTCCGACGAAGGCAGGAGGGGGGCATGGTTTGTCGAAGCCGGTTCGGATCGGAGTCACTTCCTGGGTTTGCGGCGTCCAGCGGACGACGGACGGCTCGAGCCGGAGCGGGTTCGGCGTGACTTTGATATCGGAAGAGGGCCAAGCGCCGGAGGGCTCATCCATTCCGCGTCCTTTTTCTCGAGTCCGGGTTTGACATAGTGTATCTTCCGGGTCCGCGCGGCCGTCCGGCGCGGCCGCTCGTCGGGCTTCGAGCCCCCGGCCGCCTTTTTTTTCGTTTCCGGCCCGGGCCCGGACTCTTCACCCTTCCCCTTGCCTCCGCCGCCCTCTTCCCCTCGCCGCTTGTCGAGTGCCGCGAGGAATTCCGCGGCGATCCTCCGGCTCGATCGCTCCACGAGGGGCAGGGCCTCCGCGAGTCCGGAGGGGTCGATTCGCTCCAGGACCAATTCCACAGCGCGCGCCACCTGCGCGGACAGGTCATCGGCTTTTTGTCGCGCCTCCTCGGCTTCGCGTTCCGGATAGTCGAAGAAGGCGAGCTTCTCCGCTCCCGGCGCCGCGGATTTCCAGGTGTCCCTGGGGAGCTCGACTCCCAGGACTCCCATCTTGGGCAGGCGTCCGGGAAGGTCCTTGACCAGGAACTGAGCAAAATCCTGAAGGGCCGGATTATGGCCGAAGAAAAGAACGGTTTGACAGGCATCGTCCAGCCGGCGCACGAGGCCCAACAGGGATTCCCGCAAGGCCTCCTCATAAAGTGTGTCCTCCAGCCGGATCTTCTGCAAGGGATAGCCAAATTCCTCGGCGAAGATATGGGCCGTTTCAAGGGCGCGATGGGCCGGGCTGGAGACGATGAGTCCCGGCATGATTCCCTGTTCCTTGAGCCGGCGGGCCATGTCTTTGGCCGTCTTGACCCCCTTCTTGACCAGCGGGCGCTCAAAATCGGGCAAGCCGGACCTTACGGCCGCGGACTTGGCATGGCGGATGATGAAGAGTTTTTTCATGACGGTGTCTCCTGAGAAAAAGCGAAACTGCGGCCCTCCCGCCCGTTCGAATCCTTTCTCAACCCTCGGGGTTGCTTTATTATTTTATCGCCAGCCCCCGGGCGAGTCAAACGGCTCGAGGCGTGAGTCCGGCCCGTCTTTCCGCTATTTCTTTTCGGTCGGCTGAGGCACCAGGCCGTACTGCTGACCCGGCCTCCAGATGAATTTCCCTTGCTGGTCGATGTAGGCTTCGCGCCCGCGCACCTCGACCCGGGCCAGGCCCTCGATGAACGCGCCCGCCGCGTCGAACTGATAGCCGATGACGATGGCGCCGCTCTTGTCGATGTAGCCCCAGCGGCCGTTGAACCGCACCGGAGCCAGACCTCCCCAGAAAAAGGAGGCGGCCTCGAAGCGGGCGGGAATGACGAATCTTCCTTCCCGGTCGATGAAGCCGTATCGGCCGTTGACCCGCGCCTTGGCCAAGGCCAGGCCCTCGAAGAGCTCCTGGGCTTCGCTGAAGGGAGGAGAGGGCAATATCACCCGTCCCGTGGGGTCGACGAAATTCAGGATCCCCTTGTGAGAGACCAGGGCCAGCCCTTCCTGGAAGCGAAACGCGTCATCATAGCGGGGCGGAATGGCCATTTTACCCTGTTTATCGATGAAACCCCACAAGCCCCGGGCTTTGACCGCGGCCAGGCCCTGGCTGAAATCGCGGGCATCATCATAAAGGGGCACGCCCACCCGGTCGCCCTTGGGGTCGATGAAGCCCCAGCGTCCGGCCAGCTTGACCCGCGCCCGGCCTTCGTAATAATCCCCTGCCTCCTCGTAGAGCGCCGGGACGGCCAAGTCGCCCCGCGGGTTCACATAACCCCAGTGTCCCCTCAAGCTGACCGCGGCCAATCCCTCGGCGTAACAGCCGGCCGCGTCGAAACGGGGCTCGATGACCCAGTGTCCGTTCGTGCCGATAAAGCCCCAGAGTCTCTGGAGCCTCGCGGCGCATAGCCCTTCGGAAAAGAAACCGACCTCATCGAACTCGGCTCGAATGACGACCTTTCCCGAGTTGTTGATGAAACCGAACTTCAAGTTGATGCGGACTTCATGCAAGCCGCTGCTGTCCTGAAGCTTCCGATCAAAGACCTGTCCCCAAGCCAGTGAGCCGGCAAGGGCAAAAAGAAACGCCGCGCCGAGAATCCTGCTTTTCATGGTCCACCCTCCTCGATGGGATTGAGAGGTCGGATGAGGATACTATACCAGAAAGAAAACGCGGGAGACAATTCTCTCGGTGCGGGGCAAGGGTATACCGCCCCCCACTCCCCGCCTTGTTCAGAAGGACGAGTTATCATATAATCTTAACAAAGGTTCGCAGGTGGGACGTCAGTTTTTTCTGAAATCAGCTCTGGCCGCTCTCTTTCTCATTTCCTTCGTCGGAACGGCCGGGCCGGCCGTCCAGGGTGCCGTTTACCAGGAGGACGACCTCGTCCAGAGGTACGAATCCGCCGACGCGCACTTCTTCAAGGCCGAGGAATTCTTCCTCAAACAGGATCTCGTGAACGCCCGCTCCGAGCTGGCCCTGTGCCTCGACGTCATGCCCGAACACAGCGAAGCCCATTACCTGATGGCCCAGATCAACCTCCGCCAGGGGTTCTTCAACCGGGCCCTGAATCACATCAACAAGGCGGAGACCTATTATGATTTCGCGTCGAAGATCAGGGCCGAGCAGCAGAACAAGCTTCTCCTCGAACTGCAGAGAATGCGGGATGAACAGGACGAGATCCTGACCGAGCTCAAAAGGAACATGGCCCGCATCTCGGAGCCATCCTCGCACCGGACGCTCGAAGCGCGGATCCTTCAAGCCCAGAAGATCAGGGCGAACATCGAGGACCGGCTCCTAAGCCCGCTGTCCCTCCCGACCGGCGGCCTGACCGAGTATCATTTCCTCCACGGAGAGATCCTGGTCGCGCTCAAACGCTATCCCGAGGCGGAGGCGCAGTACCGGATCACGATCGAAACGGCTCCGACGTCCCCGGATGCCTATGACCGTCTGGCGCGGATCTTGCTCACCGCGGGACAGGCCTACAGGGCCTTGGATGTGATCGACGCGGCCGAGGAGAAGGGAGTCGTCCTGGACGAGAAGCTCAGGCAGGATGTTCTCAAGGCCCTCGCCAAGAAATCCTCGGGTTCCGTGTCCCGGGATTCGGGACCTTTCACTTTTTGAGGGCGGTTACGGCTTCCCTGATGTCTTTCTGGTCAGGGTTGAGCGCGAGCGATCTTTCCCAGACGAGAAGAGCGTTTTTCGTGTCGCCCATTTTCGCGTAGCACTCGCCCAGCCCGTTGAGCACCGTCAGCTTGGCCCCGAAGCGCGCCAGAAAATCGCGATAGACACGCACGGCCTCGGGATGGTCGCCAGCCGCCCGCGAGGCTTCGGCCATGAGCTCGAGCGTCGCCGCCTCGGGCTCGGCGCTCAGAGCGAAGGGCCGAAGGATGTCCCGCGTTGCCTCGAACCGCCCCAAGGTCAAGAGGACGCGGGCGTAGCCGATCGCAAACTTCTGCGAGGACGGCTCGCGCCGATAGGCCTCGCCGGCATAGGATTCTGCCGGACCGAGCTCGCCCGCGTTGAAATATTGCCCTCCGACGAGATAGGCGTGGATCGGATCGTCCGGGCCCGGCAGGGGGTCCGAAAAAACGAGCGGCCGCGGAACAGCCGAGACCGACGTCACCCCGAAGCGTGCCGACCTCACGAGAAGCGTCCGGCCGGACCCGTCCTCGACCGCGGCCTCAAGGCGATAATCCCCAAAGGGCAGGCCTTTGAGCTCAAGGGCCGCGGAGACTGTCCCGAGCGGCGCCGGTCCTCTTAGCGGCAACGTTCGCGTGGCCGCGACATGGTCATCGGCGGCCCGGATGTCGAAACGGGCCGAGCGCGCCTTGGCCCTCTCTTCGGCCGGGCCAAGAAGCTCGAGGGCCGCGGCTAAGGTGTCCCCGGGAGTGAACAGGACCAGGGGCGAAACGTAAAGCTGGAGATCATCAAGGAGAAAGGCCCGGATCTCGCGCTCCCCGGCCGGCTCGCTCCGAGAACCGTAGCCGATGACGAGCGGCGTCGCGCCGAGCCCGGTCAGACGGGCCTCGACGACGATCGGCTCCTCGACGGTCGTGAATTCCTTGGACGTATGATTCTTAAGGATCAGGGTCAGGTCATAGACCCCCTCGGCCAGGGGGAAGAGCCCCTGAAGGCTGACGGGCCGCGAGCCGAGCCTGCCCGCCTGCTCACGACTGAGGCTCACGGGCGTCTTTCGTTCGAACTGAAAGACCGGCCGGCCCTGCTTGTCCTTGACCTGACCGTTGACCTCGAGGGTCGTCGTGAACCGGCCGTTATCGTCTTCCACGGTCAGCCGCTCGGGCTCGATCGCGTAGTGGACGAACGATAATCCCGAGCGGTCGGGGATCACGGCCACCGTCGCCCGGTTGTTGATGGCGTTCACCGAGTACTCGACCTCGACGATGTCCTTGTACTTGAGGAAGCGGAGGGCGTATTCGTCGTCGACCATCTTGAGCGGCAGGAGGGGGATGGAGTTGAGGAGAGTCTGGGAGGCCAGACTCGAGCTCTCGCCCCCGCCCTCTTCCCCGGAGATGAGCGACAGCGAAACCCGAGCGACCGCGGGCTCGATGTCCCGAAGGCGGGAGTAGGCCGTCGCAATATCGGCCGGGTCGAAATTCGTCGATCGAAGGAGCTTGGCCGGGCCGTCGGCAGCAGGGCTGTAAAGCTCATAGTCGGCTGAGGGGTCCGGCTTGTAGAAGACGCAGGAAAAGCCGTCGGGCAGGCCGAACTTCGCAAAACCCTGGTAGTACCAGACGTCGACCGGCACGACCTCGGTCTTCTGGTCATAAAGGAGGCTCTGTTGAGGAGGGCCAAGGATGATGTACACGCGCCCTCGGTCGGTCTTCCAGCCAGGCTTCGTTGCCCCTCGGCCGAAATGTTCGTCGGCGTAGGCCAGCCGGCGGTAGTGCTCCTCCCGGAATTCGTTCCTTTCGGTCCCGGGGCTCGGGTCTCTCTGCTTCCAGAAGGCCTCGATGAAGAGGTCCCTTTCCCGGTCCGTGGTCAGGCTGAGAAAGACCTCTTTTTCTTTGGGCCCGACGAGATAGGCCGCGTCCTTGTCGAGCCACTGCCGATAGCGCTCCGGAAGGCTTTGAGCCTTGTCGGTTGCGGTGCCGACGAGGGAAAACCCGGCCAGGAGCAAAGTCGCCGCGAGAAGGATCCGTTTCATCGTCTTCATGCCTTGAATTTTCACTTTACGACCGAACCGGAAATTTTGCAAACCGGTCCTCCCCGGGGGGCGTCCCGGTCATTTCCTCCCTCTTCTAACGCTCCGCGGGGCGGTTTGGATTCGCCCCTTTCCAAGCCCGTAACTATCGATAACTCCATCATTTAGGATTGACAAGGGTTGGTTCATGGGGTAGTATTATGCATTACTTTTTGGCCGCTTATGGAAATCATCATCGCTAAGAACGCCGGATTGTGCTACGGCGTCAAGCGGGCCCTGACCCTGGCCAGAAAGGTTCGACAATCTAATGAAGGAAGAGTTATGACGCTCGGAGACCTGATTCATAATCCCCAGGTCATCGACGACCTGAAGCGGCAAGGCATCGAATCCATCGATGACCTGGACCGCGTCAGCCGGGGCACGGTCATCATCCGCAGCCACGGCGTGTCGCCCGACGTCTACGAGAAAATGAAGCGCAAGAACATCACCGTTGTGGACGCGACCTGCCCCATCGTCCGCAAGATTCAGAAGCTCGTGGCGCGGCTGGCCCGGGGCAGCGCCGAGATCGTCATCGTCGGCAATCGGCGCCATCCGGAAATCCAAGGCCTCCTGGGCTACAGCCGGGGCAAGGCCTGCGTCGTGGAGAACGAAGCCCAGGTCGAGGCGCTCCCCTTCCGCAAGAAGCGGGCCGTCCTGGCCCAGTCCACCCAGGACCTCTTCCTGTTCGAGCGGGTGGCCGCCCGGCTCGTCGAAAAGACCGAGACCCTGACGGCCTATAACACGATCTGTTCTTCCGCTCAGACCCGCCAGAAGGCGACGTCGGAGCTCGCCTCCCGGGTGGACACGCTGTTCATCGTCGGGGGGAAGAACAGCTCCAACACCAATAAACTCTACGAGATTTCCAAGCGCGTCCTGCCCAACACCCACTTCATCGAGACGGCCGCCCAGATCAGGGCGGCCATGCTGGCCCGGTCGCGACGCGTCGGGATATCCGGGGGCGCTTCCACACCGCCGGAAGCCATCCGACAGACCGTCGACAAGGTCAAGCGAAGCCTAGAACGGAAATTCCATCAGGAGATGAATGTCCAATGTCAGACATAACCAAGTCCAACGACAAAGAAGAAAAATCCAGTCCCGAAGAGTACCAAAACCTCCTGGACCAATATCAGTTCAGCGTCAAGGATGTGACCCCGGGCAAGGTCGTCCGGGGCCGGATCATCAAGATCACGTCGTCGCAGGTTCTAGTGGACATCGGCTTCAAGTCCGAGGGGGCCATCCCCGTCGAGGATTTCATCGAGGCCGGCCTGGACCCGCACAAGCTCAAGCCGGGCGAGGAAGTGGATGCCATCCTGGAACGGACCGACCCTCAGGACGGCAGTCTCATCCTGTCCAAGAAGAAGGCGGACGTCATCCGGGCCCTGGACAACCTGGAAAAGGCGTTCGCCCAACAGAGCTGGATCATCGGCAAGGTGGTGGAGCGGATCAATAACGGCTACGTCGTCAACGTCGGCATCCGCTGCTTCCTGCCCGATTCCCATGCCGACCTCCGTCCGGTCAGGGACCCGGACAAGCTCGTCGGGAGCAACTTCAAGTTCAAGGTCATCAAGTTTGACCGCAAATCGGAGAACGCCGTCCTGTCCCGCCGGCTCTTCCTCCAGGACGAGCGGGAGAAGAAGAAGCACAAGGTCTTCGGCTCTCTGGCCAAGGGCCAGAAGATCAAGGGCACGATCCGGTCCCTGACCAATTTCGGGGCCTTCGTCGACATCGGCGGAGTGGAAGGCCTGCTCCACGTCTCGGACATGTCCTGGGGCAAGATCGGACATCCCGCGGACCTGTTCAAGGTCGGCCAGGAAGTGGAGGTCGCGGTGCTCGACTTCAGCGAGCAGGACGATAAGATCTCCCTGGGCATGAAGCAGCTCACCCCCGACCCCTGGGAGAACATCGAATACAAGTTCCCCCGGGGAACGCGCGTCCACGGCAAGGTCGTCAGCCTGACCGACTTCGGCGCCTTCGTCGAGCTGGAGAAGGGCGTCGAGGGCCTAGTCCACATCTCCGACCTGAGCTGGTCCCGCAAGCTCATTCATCCCAAGAAGCTTCTCAGCCTCGGCCAGGAGGTCGAGGTCACGGTCCTGGACGTCAACCCCGAGGCCAAGCGCATCTCCCTCGGCTTGAAGCAGATCCAGCCCCATCCCCTGGAGGTCCTCAAGCAAAGGCTCAGCCCCGGGGCCCGGGTCAAGGGCAAGATCACGAGCGTCACCGATTTCGGGGCGTTCATGGAGATCGAGAAGGGCATCGAAGGCTTGATCCACATCTCCGACATCTCCTGGGAGAAGATCAAGCATCCCTCGACGAAGCTCAAGGTCGGGGATGAGGTCGAGGCCGTGGTCCTCAACATCGACGTGGACAAGCAGAAGATCTCCCTGGGGATCAAACAGCTCCAGGGCGATATCTGGGAGGACTTCTTCTCCCGGCAGAAGCCCGGCGACCTGGTCACGGTCAAGATCGTCCGCATCGCCGACTTCGGGCTCTTCGCCGAGGTGACGCCCGGCATCGAGGGCGTCGTTTTCCTCAGCGAGCTTGACGAGAAGAAGATCGACAACCCGGCCGAGGTCTTCCACGTCGGCGAGGAAAAAACGGCCAAGATCATCAAGATGAGCCCCAAGGACAAGAAGCTGTCGCTGAGCTTCCGCCAGGCTCAGTCGGAAATGCACAAGCTCGACTATCAGAAGTTCATGGACAGCCAGGACGACCGGCTGACCCTGGGCGAATTCATGAAGGACCTCAAGCTCAAAGCGCCGAAGAGAGCCGCCCCGAAGACCGAGCCGGCCCCCGCCGAGGAGGCCAAGGAGGAGAAGAAGGATGATTAAGGCCGACCTGATCAACAAGATCTCCCGGGACATGGAGATTCCCAAGCAAGAGGCGGAGATGGGCGTTAATCTCTTCTTCGATTCCATCAAAGAGGCCATTCTCCGCGGCGAGGAAATCGAGGTGCGGGGCTTCGGCAGTTTCCGCTTCCGGCAGAGGACGGGCCGCACCGGGCGAAACCCGCGGACGGGGGTCCCGGTCAGCGTCCCTCCCAAGAAGGTCCTGTACTTCAAACCCAGCAAGCAGCTCAAAGAATTGCTCAACAAATGAAGCCTTACATCGCCGCTCCCTGGCGGGAAGAGTACGTGCGCGGGCTGGACAAGACGCCCCGAGGCTGTCTCTTCTGCCGGGCAGCCCAAGCCAAGGACGACGCCGCATTCTTCGTCCTCTATCGCGGCCGGCACAACTTCGTCCTGCTCAACAAGTATCCCTACACAGTCGGCCATCTGATGATCGCTCCCTACCGCCACATGGCGGACTACGACCGGGCCGGCAAGGCGGCCACGGACGAAATGGCCGACCTCGCCAAGCTTTCCCTGCGGGCCCTGCGCCGGCTGTACAAGCCCCAAGGGTTCAACACCGGAATGAACCTGGGCCGGAGCGCCGGGGCGGGCATCACCGACCATTATCATCTTCACATCATCTGCCGCTGGACCGGGGATTCCAATTTCATGCCCCTCGTCGGCGGAACCCGGGTTTTCATCGAGGACCTGGCCGCGACCTACGCCCGCCTGCGGCCGCTCCTCCCCGGCGGAGCCCGCGCGGCCGGACGAACGCCGAGGAGACGAGGTTAGAGTCCCGCGATGAATCACCGCTCGACCGGCGCGGCGCGTATCCGGACGGAACTCGGGCGGCCCGGACGCTGTCCGCTCGGACAGACCGAGCCTGCCGTTCGCTCCCGTCCCCCGATCCCATCATTCCCAGTCTCTCTCTCGAGGTGTCACCATGCTTAAGGTCATGCGCAAGAATGTCAAGGCGCTATCGCCCATCCTGTGGATCATCATCGCCACGTTCATCATCGCCATCTTCGCCGTGTGGGGCGGCGCCGGCCGGATCGGTGAGAACTCCGGGTCCAACGTCCTGGCCACGGTCGGCGCGGACAAGATCACGACCGAGGCCTTCACCGCGGCCGTTCGCAACAAGATCGAGGGCATCAAGAAACAGATCAAGGACCTCAACCAGGGCATGATCAAACAGCTCAACATCCCCGAGCGAGTCCTGGAAGAGCTCATCCAGCAGAGCCTCCTCCTCCAGATGGCCAAGGACATGGGCCTCACCGCCTCGGACGAGGAACTGCAGGAGAGGATCACAACCTACCCCAGCTTCCAGCGCGACGGGCAGTTCATCGGCGTCGAGGAGTACAAACAGCTCCTCAACTGGAACCACATCCCCATCCCCGAGTTCGAGAATGAGATGCGCCAGGACATCATCATGAACAAGCTCGTCCGGGTTCTGACCGCCGGCCTGGCCGTCACCCCGGACCAGGCCTGGGAGAACTATCGCCAGGCCAGCGAAACGGCCAAGCTCGAGTATCTCGTCCTCGAAAAGGACAAGGTCAAGCTCGATCAGGAACCCGCCCCGGCCGAGGTGCAGGCCTATTTCGAGAAGGACAAGGACAAGTTCAAGATCCCGGAAAAGAGGGAGGCCGCCTACGTCTTCCTCAAAACGGACGATATCAAGAAGGAGATCGAGCTCAGCGAGGCCGAGATCCAGAAATACTACGGCGCTAACATCGACCAATTCAAAAACCCAGGGGAGATCGAGATCAGCCGCATCTACCTGCCCCTGGAGAAGAAGGCTAAGGACCTGGTCCTGGCCGAGGCGCGCGGTCTCCTCGACCGGCTGGCCAAGGGCGAGAGTTTTGCCGACCTGGCCAAGAAACATTCCATGGACGCCAAGGCTTCTGCGGGCGGCGCTTACGGCCCCACAGAGTGGATGTCTCTGCCGGCCAACGAGCAGGACGAGATCAAGAAGCTCCCGGCGGGCGGCGTTTCCCAGCCGATCGAGCTCGCGGACGGCGTGGCCATCGATAAGGTGACAAAAAAGACCGAGGCCGCCACGACCCCCCTCTCCGAGGCCAAGGCCAGGATCCGGACGATGCTCGAAGAGCAGAAGGCCCAGGCCCTGGCCGGCGAGCGGATCGGCAAGCTTGAAAAGGACGCTCGCAAGGGCAAGAACCTCGAGACGGCGGCCGTCAGGGCCGGCTTCAAGGTTGAGCGCTCCGGCCTGCTCAAGAAGGGAGAAGCCCTGGGCTCCGTCGACCCCTCGGGCGTCATCAGCAACGCCCTGTTCGCCATGGGAGAAAAGGAGATCTCGGCTCCGCTCGACACCTATCGCGGCGTGGGGCTGGCCCAGCTCCAGACCGTGGCCCCCTCTCGCGAGGCCAAGCTCGACGAGGTCCGCCAGGACGTCCTTCAAAACTTGGACGAAACACGCAAGAAGGAAAAAGCCCAGGCGACTCTGCAGGACATTCGGGCCAAGATGCCCCCCGCCGCGAACTGGGAGGACCTGGCCAAGAAGAACAGCCTTGAGATCAAGACCCTGGACGCCCACAAGAGGGGCGAATACATGGGCACGATCGGCGAGAATGCCGATGTCGACCAGCTCGCTTTTTCCCTGCCCCTCAACACCGTGAGCGAGCCCGTGGAATTCGCCAACGGCTACCTTATCCTTCGCGTCCTGGCGCGAAAGGAGGTCAGCCGCGCGGATTTCGATAAGCAAAAGGACAAGGAAATGGACACTCTCCTGTCCGATGAAGGAAACAAGGTCCTCACCTCCTACCTCGTCAAGCTGAGGGAAGAGAAGGGCGTCAAGGTCAACTATAAAGCTTTTATCCAGGTCCAATCCGATATCCTTTCCCGTTTCTCCGAATAGTCATCCCCGGGACCGTTCCGAATCCCCTGATTCGGTCCGTGTCCCGGAGGATCTTGTCTGCCTGGAATGGGGACGGTGTCGCGTGTCCCCCACTTCATGAAAAGGAGGCTGGACATGGAAACCGAAAAGAGGTCTCTCCCCGCCTCGGCCTACAAGGAGCTTCCCGCCGGTCAGACCTATAGGCCCTTCGTTCCGGCTAAGAACCTCATCCCCGAGGCCACCCTCCGTTCGGTCCTGTGGGGCCTGGGGATGTCCTTGTTCTTCACCTTCTCCATCGCCTACTTGGGGCTCAAGGTCGGCACCGTCCCGGAGGCGGCCATCCCCATCGCCATCCTGGCCGTGGGGCTGGGCTACCTCTACAAGCGTCGGAATACGATCCTGGAGAATGTCATCATCCAGTCCATCGGCGCGGCCTCGGGGGCCATCGTGGCCGGGGCCATCTTCACCATCCCCGCCCTGTACATCCTCGGACTACCGGCTGATGTCCTCAAGATCTTCCTGTCCACCTTCCTGGGCGGCTGCCTGGGGATCTTCTTCCTCATCCCCCTGCGGCAGTACTTCTGCGCCCAACAGCACGGCAAGCTGCCCTTTCCCGAGGCCACGGCCACGACCGAGATCCTCGTCTCGGGCGAATCCGGCGGCGCGCAGGCCAAGCTCCTCGTCACCGGCGTTGCGGTGGCGATGGTCTATGAGTTCTTGGCCATTGCCGTCCGCGCCTGGAACGAGAACCTGACCTTTCGTTTCCTGGGTTTCGCCGACAAGGTCGCGGTCAAGGCCAAGATGGTCCTCAAGGTGGACGCCCTCTCCGCTTTCCTCGGCCTGGGCTATGTCATCGGTCTCCGCTACAACGCCGTGATCGTGGCCGGCGGCCTGCTCTCGCACCTGGGCTTCATCCCGATCGTCTGGTTCATCGGCCAGCACCTGGGCGGCGCGGTTTACCCGGGGACGGTGGCCATCAGCCAGATGAATGAAGCTCAGATCTTCAGCACCTACGTGCAAAAGATCGGCATCGGGGCCATCTTCATGGCCGGCGTTCTGGGTATCATCAAGGCTATGCCGGTCATGGTCCGGTCGTTGTCGCTGGGGTTCCGCGAGATCTTCCGCGGCAAGAAGGGCGTCGGGCACGAGGTCGAACGCACCAACCGCGACCTCCGGATGTCCACGATCCTGCTTGGGCTGCTGGCCACGACCGTGGGCCTGTTCTTCTACTTCCTCTGGATCTCCAACGTCAAGTACGCCATCTTCGGCGTGCTCATCTGTTTCATCCTGAGCTTCCTTTTCACGACCGTGGCCGCCTACGCCATCGCCATCGTCGGCACCAACCCGGTCTCGGGCATGACCCTTATCACCATCATCCTCAGCAGCGTCCTGCTCATCGGGGCCGGGCTGTCCGGGACGGCGGGCATGGCCGTGGCCTTGCTCATCGGGGCCGTGGTCTGCACAGCCCTGGCCTTGTCCGGCAGTTTCATCACCGACCTGAAGATCGGCTACTGGCTGGGCGCCACGCCCCGCAATCAGGAGCGGTTCAAGTTCGCCGGCGTGTTCGTGGCCGCCCTGACCGTGGGCCTGGCCATCGCCATCCTCGACCGGGCCTTCTCCTTCCAGAGCGGGGCCCTGGCCGCGCCGCAAGCAAACCTCATGGCCGCGGTCATCAAATCGCTCATGTCCCACGAGCCCGTGACCTGGATCCTGTACGGCATGGGGGTCTTCATCGCCCTGACCGTGGAGCTCTCCGGGGCGCCGACCCTGGCCTTCGCCCTGGGCATGTATCTGCCCCTGGCTTTGACCACCCCGCTTCTCGTCGGCGGGTTCATCGCCCACCTGGTCAAGAAATCCACCAAGGACGCCGAGCTGGCCAACCTCCGGAACAACCGAGGCACGCTCATTGCCTCGGGGTTCATCGCCGGCGGAGCGCTGGTCGGGATCATCCTGGCCCTGCTCAAGATCTTCAAGCTCGACCACCTCATCAGTTGGGGTATTCCCATGGTCCTGAGCAACGGCCGCTGGGTGGACGGCGATCCCAGGCCGTGGTTCAACAGGTCTGGCGAGATCATCAGCCTCATCGCTTTTCTGATCCTCATCGGTTATGTTTATATGAGCGCGCGGCAAGCCAAGGCGCCCGTCGCCGCGGCTTCCAAGAACAATAAGGGGAAATAATGAACAAGCTCTATCAAGCGGCCGATAAGGCCGTCAACCAATCACTCAAGATCCGCTCAGCGGACAAGTTCCTCCTGGTCACGGACGAGCCCAAGCTCGAGATCGCGAACGCCTTGGCCTACTGGGCCCGCCGAGCCGGGGCCGAGGTGACGACCTATCTCATGACCGAGACCCTCCGGCCCATCACCGCCCCCACGAGCCTCTTCCAGGAGATGGCCAAGCGGGCCACGGTCATTGCCTACGTCCTCGACGGCCGCATCCAGGAAAAGCCCTTCCGGAGCTACATGGTCGGCATGGGCATGAAGCCCACGCGCCGGATCTGCATGATGCCCGGCCTCACCCGGGAGATGATGGAGCGGCTGGTCAACATCGACTTCCACCGGCTCAACCGCTTCACCCGGAAGGTGATGGCCGCGCTCAACAACGCCGACGTGGTCATCGAGAACTCCCTCGGCACCCGGATCGCGTTCAGCGTCAAGGGCCGCAAGTGGCACAACGACAACGGCGACATCAGCCGAAAGGGACTGAGCGGCAACCTGCCCGCCGGCGAGTGCTACACCGCGCCGGTCGAGGAGACTTTCACCGGCAAGATCATCATCGGCCTCATCGACGACAAGCTCGGCCGGGGAGTGATGGAGTTCAAGAAGGGCAAGTTGGTGAAGTACAGCGGCGCGGGCGTGACCGAGATCGTCAAGGTCATCGGCTCTGACCCGACGGGCAAGATCATCGGCGAGTTCGGCGTGGGGACGAACCCCGGGGCCAAGGTCTGCCCCAACATGCTCGAGGCCGAGAAGGCCTTCGGCACGGTCCACTTCGCCATCGGCGATTCCTACGGCGTGGGCCGGAACAAGAGCAAGTTCCACTTTGACGCCCTGGTCGAGAAGGTCACGATCAGGGCCAAGGGCCGGGTCATCGCCAGGAACGGGAAGTTCCTGATCTGAGCGGGCACGGGCGGCGGGCATTTCGTCCCGCGATGGACGACGCCGCCCCGGAGGAGTGAAGATTTGGGCGGGGAAGGACCTCAGGCCCGCGCGCGGATGATCTCGAAAAAGAGCGACTTGACCCTCGCTTCGAGCGCGGAACGAAACCGCTCAACGCTTTCATCCATCCCCTGGACCGCGTAGTCGCGGATGAACATCGGGCGTCCGACGTTGACCCTGACCTTGCCCGGAACGAGCACCGGCGTCTGTGTCCCGTAGAAGGCCAGGGGCGTGACGGGCACGTCGAGCCGATGATCGATGTAAAGGTTGTAGGCGATGAAGGACACGCCGCGCCGGAACGTGTCCACGTAGGGGTTGGCCGCCTTTTTCTGAAGACGTCCCCGGCCCTGGAGGGTGATGAGCGCCCGGCCGCTCCGGACGATCTCCACACAGCGGGCGACGGCTTCGCCCGTTTTCTTCTTATCGTCCAGCTTCATGTTCGCCGGGACCGTCCCGATCTTGGCGATGTTGGCCGAGATATAGCCGGCGAACAGGGATTTCAGGGGCGTGATCAACCGGTCCACGGTCCAGCCGAAGTCCTTGAGATGCCGCTTGAGGTAGCGTCGGATGAGGAAATAAAGATCCTGCTTGTTGAAGATCTCCTTGTTGGCCGTGAAGAAGATCGGCCGGGGCACGACACGAAAGAGAGTGGCCACGTCCTTGTAGGAGCCGATATGATTGCCGACGATGATGTTCGGGCCATCCGGGACGAAGTTCTCCCCGCCCTGGACGACGACCTTCTTGCCCAGCAGGGACAGCCCGGACAGAAACCGGATCATAGGCTCGAAGTTCTTGAGTTCCTCTTCAAAGGTCGCCATGGATCGCTGAGCTTTCTCCTCCCGATCGGTCGTGTCAAGTGTGAATATTTTACCAGAAGAGCCGGAGCCGCGAAATAATAAAAATGGCGTCGCGTTGAAACTTCCCGCTTTTTGCCTGTTCGCCTCGACCAGCGCGGCTTGAGTTTCCTTGCCTTCGGGCGAGAGGCGTGCTATTTTAGCCCCAGGGACGGGACGAACGGAGTCAATAATGCTCACTCTCATCCGCAACGGTTCGGTTTTTGCGCCGGAGCCCCTGGGCGTACGCGATATCCTCCTCCTGGATCGGGCCATCGGAGCGGTGACCGAACCCGGCCGGCTCAGCCTCGGCGGCTTGGAGGTCGAGGTGGCCGACGCCTCGGGCCGCATCGTCCTTCCGGGTCTCATCGACACTCACGTCCACATCCTGGGCGGCGGGGGCGAGGGCGGCCCGACCACCCGGGCGCCCGAGATCACGCTCGAGGACGTCGTCTTGAGCGGCGTCACGACCCTCATCGGCTGCCTGGGCACGGACGGCGTGACCCGGCACATGACCTCCCTCCTGGCCAAGGCCCGGGCCCTCGAGGCCGAAGGCGTGACGACCTACATCTTCTCGGGGTCATACGAGATCCCAGTCCAGACGATCACCGGGAGCGTCCGCTCCGACCTCATCCTCATCGACAAGGTCATCGGCGCGGGCGAGATCGCCCTGTCCGACCACCGCTCCTCCCAGCCCACCTTCGAGGAATTCGCGCGCCTCGCGGCCGAGTGCCGAGTGGGCGGCATGCTCGGCGGAAAGGCCGGGGTCCTCCACTGCCATCTCGGCGACGGCTCGCGGCGGCTGGAGCTGATCCTCCGGCTCCTCCGGGAAACCGAGATCCCGGCCACCCAGGTCATCCCCACCCACATGAACCGGAACATGGCCCTTCTCGAGGAGGGGCTGGAATTCATGAAGCTCGGCGGTTTCCTCGACTTTACGGCCGGGACCAAACCCCAGGACGAGAGCGAAAAGGACCTGAGCGTCGAGACGGCCATCGAGATCTGCAAGTCGCACCGTGCGCCGCTGACTCAGATCACGATCAGCTCCGACGGCAACGGCAGCGTGCCGGTCTTCGATAAGAACGGCCGGCTGATGTTCCTGGCCGTGGCCAGCGAGCAGACGCTTCTCCGGACGTTCCGGTCGCTCGTCGCCCGCAAGACGCTCAGCCTGGACCAGGCGGCCCTGATCTTCTCCGTCAACCCCGCCGATTTCTACAAGCTCGGCCGAAAGGGTGCGATCGAGGCGGACAAGGACGCCGACCTCATCATCCTCGACGAGGCCCTCAACCTGACCGATGTCTGGGCCATGGGCCGGCGAATGATGGCCGGCGGAAAGCTCCTGGCTCACGGAACGTTCAGCGGCCGCACGAGCGGGGAGTAAAAGGGTGACGGCCAAGCCGGGTCCCTCGGTTCCCAGGGTCCGCCGGGGGTCGGCCTCGTCCGCTTCTCCCGCCTCGCTGACTCCGCCTGTCTCCCCCGGCGGTCTGCGGCCCAGCTTCATCGTGGCCCTGATCCCGATCCTGGCCATGGGCCTGCTGTTGGGCGTCGGCTATGGCCTTTATAAGATCAAACCCCAGGTCCTGCTCGTGGCGGCCGCCTTCCTCACGGGAGTCGTGGCCGTCCTCCTCCGCTTCGCCTGGAAGGACATGGAACGCGGGATCGTGGACAGCATCCACAAGGCCATGCCCGCCATCTTGATCATGCTCAGCGTGGGGGTTCTCATCGGCTCCTGGATCGCCAGCGGGACGATTCCCATGATCATCTATTACGGGCTGAAGCTCATCTCGCCGAAATTCTTTCTGGTGACGGCCTGCTTCGTCTGCAGTCTGACCTCGCTCGCCACCGGGACGTCCTGGGGAACGATCGGGACGCTGGGCGTGGCGTTCATGGGCATCGCCCTCGGGCTCGGCATTCCGCCTGGTCCGGCCGCCGGGGCGATCGTGGCCGGGGCCTATTTCGGGGACAAGCTGTCGCCCATGTCGGACATCCCCAACCTGGCCGTGGTCGTGGCCGGCTCGAACCTCTTCGACCACATCAAGCACGTGCTCTGGTCGGCGACGCCGGCCTGGCTCATCGGCCTCCTCGTCTATCTCCTGGTCGGGCTCGGATACGGCGCGCGGGGACTGGATACGAGCAGCATCAACCTCATCACCGACACGATACGGGCGAACTTCCGCTTCAACGTGCTCCTGCTTCTGCCCATGGTCGTCGTTTTCTATTTCGCCGTGGCAAAAAGGCCGACCATTCCCGGCATGCTTCTCTCCTCGCTCACGGCGGCCGTCCTGGCCGCGATCTTCCAAAAGGCCTCGGTTGTCGAGCTCGCCACGGCGATGAACTCGGGCTATCCGGCCCACACCGGCGTCGCCGCCGTGGACCGGCTTCTTTCGCGGGGCGGCCTGATGAGCATGATGGAGACCCAGCTCGTGGCCTTCACCGCCTTCAGCTTCGGCGGGATCATGCAGAGCACGGGGATGCTGGCCGTGGTCCTCGAGCGGGTGATGAAGTTCGCGGACAAAGTCTGGAGCCTGGTCGTGACGACCGTGGTCACGGCCATCGTCTCGGCCCTGGTCACGGGAAGCTCCTACTTGTCGATGATCATCCCCGGAGAGCTTCTCGCCCCGGCTTATCGGAAGAAGGGGCTCGCGGCCAAGAACCTGTCGCGCATCATCGATGAGGCGGGCGGCATCATCGTCCCCCTCATCCCCTGGAGCATGGCCGGCGTTTATATCACCGGCACGATCGGCGTGGGGCCGTTCACTTACCTGCCCTGGGCCATCATGAACTATGCCTCGGTGGTGATGCTCATCCTGTTCGGCCTGACGAAGTTCACCATGGCGCCTCGCACGCGCGAGGACGAAACCCAGCCCGGCTCCTGATTTCGAACCCGGCTCACCTCGCCTTGGATTCCTAAAGAACGGTGCCAGTCATCCTTTTCCGCGTTCTTGAGCCTCCGGGATAGATGGCGAAAAGAATGTCCGGCACTCATTGGATTTCTGCGGTCCGGCCGTGGCGTTTTGGGATAATATCAGGTCTCAAAGGACGACCTGGGGCTATCGGGGCGGCCCGGCGTTTTTTCTTGTAAAACACGCATCCACAGATATAGTATTTAATGATGTTACTTATCCTGACATCTTAAGCCACCGGCAGGTTACGAATGAAGCGACTGACCTGGATCGCATTTTCACTCCTCCCGCTGCTTGCGATTTCCAGCGGCGTCAGCGTTGGCGCCAACGCGGCTGAACGCCCGGCCGTGAGGGATGTCGGCCCTCTCACGCTGGTGGCTGCGACCGATGACGATGTTCAATTCGTCGTTCGCACACCGGCCGTCAAAACCGCGACGGTGCAGACCAGAGGCGGCCGATTCGTGCGTATCGACCTGCCGGGATTCGACCGATATGGCCTGGTGGGCGAAGCGGCTCTTCCGGCGATTCGCAAGATCATCGACTTGCCCTTGGCCGCCAAGGTGAGTGTCTCGGCCGAGGCGGACTCCGTGCAGATAATTCCGATCCGGGGGCTCGTGATTCCGAACCAGCCGTCTGTCGAGAAAATCCCCGGCGCCTTGGAGCACGCGCCGTTCGTGTTCAAAGGGGGTGCCTACGCCGCCGACGCCAAGGTGATTGGCCGCTACGCCGCTGTCGTGGAAGAGGGACTGATGCGCAACCATCGCCTCGCCCTGCTCGAAATCACACCCGTCGATTACAATCCCGTCCGCGGCGAATTGACCCTCGCGCGCGAGTTGAAGGTGACGGTGCACCTCGAAGGCCCGGACCTGACGGCCACGGAAGCCCTGGCCCAGCGGCACGGCAACCGCGTGTTCGACGAGATCTCCACTACTCTGGCCGCAAATCCGGCACACTGGACGCGTTTTTCCGCGCCCGCGGCCGGAGCGGACTATCTGATCATCTATGCCGACGCTTTCGCCGGTTCGGCGCCGCTTTCCGCCCTGCTATCACTCAAGCAGGGCGACGGCTGGACCGTGACCATGGCGGACGTCAAAACCATCGGACGAACGGCCGCGGCCATCAAGCGTTACATCGTCGGGGCTTACAACAGCCTGCCCAACTTGACCTTCGTGCTTCTCGTCGGCGATACGGACACAATCATCAACGGCCTGGGGGTCACGAAATCCGCGCCTCCGACCGACCTGTACTATTCCTGTATCGACGCCGGCGATTACTTCCCGGACGTGCTGCTGGGCCGGCTGCCGGTGCGCAGCCTCGCCGACCTCGGGGTCGTCGTGGCCAAGATCGCGTCCTATGAAGCGCAGGCCGGCGCATGGCAAAAAACCGGGACCTTCATGGCCAGCAAAGACCACTACGCCGTCTCGGAGGGCACGCATGATTCTGTGATCGGCAACTTCCTCGATCCGAACGGCTACGCCAGCAATCGGCTCTATTGTCACACCTACAACGCCACGACCGCGGAGGTCAGCGCGGCGTTCAACGCGGGCACCAACTACGGTATCTTTTCCGGCCACGGAACGGTCTTATCCTGGGTGGACGGGCCGGTTTTCAATCGGGCCGGCGTCCGCGCCTTGACCGCCACGAACTACCCCTTCGTCTGCTGTTTCGCCTGCTCGACGGGGCGATATACAGCCAACGAATGCTTCGCCGAGACCTGGGTTCGGGCCGCGGGCGGCGCCTCGGCCGTTCTCGCCAGCTCGGTGACCTCCTACTGGGACGAAGATGACTGGTTCGAGCGCAACATGTTCAGCATGCTCTTCACCACTCCGATCCCCGATTACCCGCGGCAGGTCTGGGTGGGCAGCACGGTCCTGGCCGGCAAATTCGGAGTCTGGCTCAAGTCGAATAACAACTCCGGACACACCCGCCGCTACTTCGAGCAGTATAACCTCTTCGGCGACCCTTCAATGGTTCTCTATACGTTCTGAGCGGCGAAACGGGTGCGAATAGCAAATGACAGCATCCCTCTCAAAAATGGGGCCGGATATCCTTTTTATCCTTTTTTTGAGCTTCTGTGATAGATGGCGAAAAGGATGTCGGGCACTAATGAGTTTTGCGAGTGAGATTTATTGCCGAAGCATCCAGATGTGGCTGTTGGTCATGGCCGTGCCGGCGGCGTTCCTTTCGGAGGAATAGAAGAGATACTTGGGCGTCTTGGCGGGGTTCGGCCAGAAATCCCACCAGCTGTTCGCCCCGGAGCTGGCGGTGGTGATTTGCTTGGGGGATGACCAGGAGCCGGCGACAAGAGGTTTCTTGGACGTCGAGAGGGCGATCGTCTGCCCGGTTGCCCCAGTGTCGGGCGCCCAATAGAGGCTGAACGTCTTCCCCCCGTACTTGACCAGGACCGGGTCCCAGTTCGTCGCGCCCGCCCAGGCGGCGATTGACCCGACCGTGTTCCAGGCGAGGCCGTCCGTGGACGTGGACAAACCGATATATTTTCCGTATTCGCCGAGGTCCATGTCGACATAGGCCCAAACGAGATAGAAGCGGCCCGACTCGTAGATCGCTTTGCCGAGGGTGGCTTTGTCGAGGATCGTCGTCGGCGTCGACCAGCCGGCGCCGTTCCAGAACATCTGCTTCAGGGTATAAGCCCATTGGTCAAAAAAGACCCAGATGACCCCGCTCACGACCACGGCGTCGATGTGCCCGCCGTAGCTTGTGTTGTCGATCCCGGTCGGACCGGTCCAGCCCGTGGCCTTCTTATACTGATAAAAAAAGATGCGCGGGTCGGACGAGGCCGCATAGCCGCTCGACGCGAAGAGCCAGATCGTCCCGTCCGCGGCTTGAACAACGGCGATGTCGCGCTGAGTGTTCACCGAGACGGCCTCGCTTCCGGGGACAACATGCTCAGCGGCTTTCTTGAGCCCCTTCACGGATCGGGCCGTCTTGTAGTAGATATCATAGTTATCGGCGTCGGGATCATAACCGCCGGCGCCGCGGACGCCCGCCGTGTTCCGGCCTCGGGCGAAGAACAGCCAGCACATCCCGTCCGTGGCCTTGAGGAAATTGGGGTTTCGGTCATAGCGTGTGCCGTTCGTGATCTGGATGGGCGTCGCGGCCAGGGCCACTTTCGCAATGAAGAAGAAAACGAATAGAGCGATAAGAGCGCAGGCGGATCTTTTCACTTCTCCTCCCCTCCACAATGAAATGCTTGCTTATGATATCGGCAAGATTAAGGGCCGAAAATATCACGGTGGAATAGGAGTGTCAAGAGGGGGACGCGCGACGCGCAGAACAGGTCGGAAACAAACCGGGGACACGATATCAATCCCTGCGGGAAATGTACTGTCGCTTGAAACGGGCAACATATCCATAATTATGCAGACGCAAAATGGGATAAAAGAAAGGTAGAGAGATCGCCACGCTCCAAGGTCGCTCGCAATGACACGGGAGAGAGATTCCCACGTCGCAAGGCTTCTCGGGATGGCAAGAGAAGAAGCGGGGTGACGCTATCACTGCTTCTGTTCGAGAAAAAGAGACATCCCCTGAAAATCAAACGTGAGGATGTAGGAGCGGAAGAAGCCGTGCGAGATCAAGCCGCCGATGTGGAAACCGAGCGCTTCCTCGAGCGGGAAGGGGCCGGAAAAGATCCCGGTCACGTCATTTTGTTTGGTCCGGCCGAAGAAGAGCTGCTCCACTTTAAAGGGAACGGCATTAACGTTGCCTCCGCCGCCGATTCCTTCGCCGGCCTGGGCCTCCTCTAATTTGATACCCGCCGCTTCGAGCGTGGATTCGGGACAGGTGAAGCCGCCCCCGGCGAGTCCGGTATCGACAAAGAAAAGCATGGGCTTGCTCGTGTTGACAACACCCCAGGCGACCATGAAATGATCGCCGGCCAACCAAAAGGACATGTTGACGGAGCTGCCGCGGCCGGCCGCGTCGCGGAAACGCCGGAGGTTCTCGTCCCTCGGCCGTCTCAAGATCAGCGCACCGCTGGGATAATCGAGAGTGGACAGGAAATGATAGAGCAAGACCGTCCCGATTATGCCGTCGACGCGCGTCCCGCGAAACACCGGCAGGGAAAAGCGACGGACGTCCATGATCTGGACCGGCACGTTCTTGACAACGAAATCCCCGAGCGTGAGGGAATCCACTCGGCCATAGAGGTAGGCGGCCTTCTTGCCGCCGGCGAACGTCCCGGTTTCGGACCCCAATTCGGACGCCCCGACTTCCTTGGCGAAGGCAGAGTCGAGTATTACCTCTCCCCCGCCTGTATCGACGAAGAAATTCACGATGTCCTTCGCGTTGACCTTGACCTGGACCACGGGCAGAGGGTCGGTCATGACGAACTTGAGGGAGGCTGACTCGGCCTGGGCTTCGAGCTCGTAGGGCCGCGCATCCCCAAAGCTCTCGAGCTGATTGGCCTTGGCCACATTGCCGGCAGAGCGAAAGAGCGGCGCCGCATGGGCGAAATCGTCGCGACGGAAGAAGGCCTCGGCAAGGAGGGCCTTCGGCACCGGGTCGTCGGGCTTCACGCCTATCGCCTCGTTAAGCCATTTCTCAGCGTCCGTAAATCGATTCGAAAGCAGAGCGATGGAACCCAGTCGCGTAAGGACTTCAAGATTCTGCGGACGCCGGCTCAGGGCGTAAAGATAGGCCTTCTCGGCCTCGGCGAATTTCCCTTCCTTGAAAAGTTTGCCCGCGGCGGTAACCGGATTTTCTTGATTGGGAGCGGCCGCGATCAGAAAAACGACAAATACGGTCAGGATCAGCAGAATTAGGAGCAGGACTGTGAAGGTTTTCATCGCCACCTCCCCGCGGTCGGATTCTTGTCCAAAGCCGTTGAGCCGGGCCGCCGCCTCTCGATTCCATAGGGCTCCGCGTTCAGATGATAATCCTAGGCTCGGCAAAATCAACAGTCAAGAGAAGAAACGCCGGAGGGCACGGGGACGTTGCGGGGGAATGACGAGAAAAGGGATGCTCCTATCGGTCCCTCCCCGGGAGGACGATTCATCCTAAACCTATATCTGCTTATCGTCGGATCGCCACGTCAGGCTGCGAGGCAGCCTTCCTCGCGATGACAGGGAGCTGGCTCAAGATTGTGAGGGGGGGCGGACGGGGACCAACGTGCCGGACCGGCTTTGCTCCGCCTTGAGCGCGGCACCGCGGGCCTGCTCGTAGAAGTATTCCTGCGCCCGGACTTTTTTCCCGCGCTCGGGTCGCTCGACCCTGACATAATTCCCATCCGGCATGAGCCGCTTAGATTTGACGTTGTCCTGGAAGAAGACGTCGAGGATGCCGACCAGCCGCTTCCGGCAGGTCTCGTCCTCGACTGGGACGAGAAGCTCGACCCGGCGCTCGAGGTTTCGCGGCATCAAGTCCGCGCTCGAGATGAAGACCCGCGCCTCGCCGCCGTTGTGGAAGTAGAGGATGCGGCTGTGCTCGAGGAACCGATCGACGATGCTCACGACCGTGATGTTCTCGCTCAGGCCCTTGACCCCCGGCCGCAGACAGCAGATGCCCCGCACGTTGAGATCGACGCGCACTCCCGCCTGGCTCGCCCGATAGAGCGCCTGGATGATGTCAGGGTCGGCCAGGGAATTGACCTTGACCCGGACCCAGCCTGTCTGGCCCTGCTTCTGCCGCTCGGTCTCGTTGTCGATGAGGTCCAGGAGCCGGGCCTTGAGGCCGACGGGCGACGCTTCGATCTTCCTGAAGCGGCCAGCCTCCGAGTAGCCCGTGATCATGTTAAAAAAAGCGGAGGCGTCCGCGGCGTAATCCTCGGCACAGGTCATGAGGCCGATGTCGCTGTAAAGACGCGCCGTCTTCTCGTTGTAGTTCCCCGTCCCGAAATGCACGTACCTCCGGATGCCGGCCGACTCGCGCCGGACGACGATGCAGACCTTGGCGTGGGTCTTGAGGCCGCGCACACCGTGGATCACCTGAGCCCCGGCCCGCTCGAGGGCGAGCGCGCCCTCGATGTTCCGCGCCTCGTCGAAGCGCGCCTTGAGCTCGACCAGCGCCGTGACGTGCTTGTCCTTCTCGGCGGCCCGGACCAGTGCGGTGACAATCGGGCTATTCTCGCTCGTCCGATAAAGGATCTGCTTCACGGCCAGGACGCTCGGGTCATCGGCTGCGGCCGCGAGCCATCGCTCGACCGGGTCGAAGCTCTCGTAGGGATGGAAGAGGAGGATGTCCTTGCCGCGCATGACATCGAAGGCCGAGTCCCCGGCCCCGAAACCCTCGACCGGCTGGGGCGGCCACGGCTCGTTCTTGAGCTCGTCGAAACCCGGCATGACCGCCAGGCGCAGGAACGGCGCGAGGTCGAGCGGCCCGGGGATCCGGAACACACGGCTGGGCGGCACATCGAACGCGGCCCGCAGGATGTCCACCGCGGGTCCAGACGCTTTGTCCGCGACCTCGAGCCGCACACAGGTGCTCTGTTTGCGCCCGATAAGGACTTCTTTCATCTCCGCCAGGAGGTCGGCCGCCGCGTCCTCGCGCACCTCGAGGTCGGCGTTTCGCGTGACCCGAAAAGGAACGCATTCCAGGATGGACTCGCCCGGGAAGAGTCTGTCGGCGAACTTGGCGATCACGTCCTCGAGAAGGACGTAGCGATAACCCTTCTCCGCGGCCAGAGTGACGAAACGCGCCAGGGCGGGCGGAATCGTGACCACGGCCTGACGTCCCTCGTCCTTTTCCTTTGGACCCGGCGGCTGTTTGAAGCGCAGGAGCAAGTTGATCCGAAGCCCGGCCAGGAGAGGAAGCGTCCGCTCGGCCGAAAAAGCGATGGGCGTCACGACGGGAAAGATCTCGTTCGTGAACCGCCGGTCGATGTCGGCCAGGTCGTTCGCCTCGAGCCCCCCGACCGCTTCGCGCCGGACCCCGGCTGCGGCCAGGGATTCCTCGATCTCGCTGAAAACCGCATACTGGTCGGCGACCATCCGCCGAACCTGGCGGTCGATCTCCCTGAGCTGAGCCGCAGGGGTCAGGCCGGCCGGGTCGGGCTTGGTGATCCCCTCTTCGGCCAGCTCCTGCAATCCGCCCACACGGACCATGAAAAACTCGTCCAGGTTCGAAGCGGTGATGGCCAGGAACCTCAGGCGCTCGAGGGCCGGGAGCTTCGCCTCGAGGGCCTCCTCGAGGACACGGCGGTTGAACTCGAGCCAGCTCAGCTCCCGATTGATGAACAGCGCGGGGCGCGGCTCAGGCGGCATTCGGGCCATCCCCTTTCGTAATGCGTCCCTCCTGGAGGACGATCTTCAAGCCGTAGACCTCCTCGAACAGCCGGCCCTTGTCCTTGAGGGCCATCCGCTCCAGGGTCAGGTCCTCGACGTTATCGACGGTGATCACGAGCTCGTTCTTGGTCAGGACGAGGCCGGGGTCCCGGACCTGCTGGAGGTGATTCCGGTCGAGAGCGTCGGCCAGGCGCAGGATGGCGGCGTTCTTGGAGATCGTGATCCTTTGCTCCGGGTCGAGGGCGGCGTATTCCGGGTGGTTGAGCGAGGGAAGGGCGCGGCGGTGATATCGCGAAATGAGCGCCACCAGGGTCAGGTCGTCGCGGCTCAACCCGAAGATGTCGCTGTTGAGGATGACGTACATCGAGTGCTTGTGGTGACTGCGGTTGTTGATGAAGCCGCCGACCTCGTGGAGAAGTCCGGCCACGCGCAGAACGAGCTCATGGCGGGAAGGGAGCCGGAACTCCTTTTGAAGGACACCGAACAAGCGCAGACACAGGTCGGCCACGTGACTGCCGTGGTTTTCGTCGAAACCGTACTTCCGGCCCAGGGTGACGGCCGAACGGACGACCTCTCCGGCGAAGGCGTCGGTCCAGGGCCGGCCGAAGGCGAGGTCCCTGAGGAGTCCGTCCCTGAAGCTCGTCTTGGGGATGATGAGGGTCTCGGCCTTGAGGGCGCGGGCGAGGATGATGTAGGTGAAAAGCCCGGGCCCGAGCGTCTCGGCCTCTTCGTAGGGCAGCTTGAAGCGGGCCACGAGCTTCTCCGCGGGGAGGGTCACGATCTTGTCGGCGAAGGCGGCGAACGTCTTGAGGTCCACCTCGGCCAGCGGCGCCTCGTTCCAGTTCGGGAAGACCTCGGAGGCGGCGAATCGGGCGTCTCCCGACATGGCCACCATGACCGGGCTCGGGATGGCGGGCATGTCCTTTTTCATCGTGTCCACGGCATGGGTCAGGTGCTGGGTGAGGATGCGGCGGATGCGCTCGCTGGGCGTCTTATCCGTTTCGAGGGCCTCGCGCGTCCGGAGCGTTCCCAGGGGATAGGAGTTGGAGAAGCTCACCTTCCCTTCCCGGAGGAGAAGGAGCTCCGTGCTCCCTCCGCCCACGTCCACGAACAGGACGTCGCGCGCGCCCAGGTCGGGCTTGGCCTCGAGGACGTCCTGGGCGGCCATGAACGTCAGGCGGCTCTCCTCGGCTTCGTCGATGATCTTGAGGTTGATGCCCGTGGCGATCGCGACCCGGTCGCGGAAATTATCGGCGTTCTGAGCTTCGCGCACTGAGCTCGTGGCCACGGCATGGACCTGAACGGGGTCGCTGATCCCGTATTCGGCCATGACCTTCTGAAACCCCCTGAGGATCTCGACGCTGTCGCGGATCGTGTCCTGCTCGATGACTCCCTTGACGAACGTACCCTTTCCGAGAGGCGCGGGCTTTTGCAGGGATTCGAGCTTATGGACATGGCCCGCGGCATCGATCTCGGCGATGACCATGCGGATCGAGGTCGCGCCCACGTCGATAACCGCGGCGGTGCGCTTTTTAGTTTCAGGCCCGGGCGCGGCTTGAGTCTCGGTCGCCGGCTTGGGTTCGCTCATAAGGCCCTCATCGCTCTCAGGCCTCGTCGGCGGCCAGGGCCGCGGCGCCCATGACCGTGGCGTTGTCGCCGAGCTTGGCGGTCACGATCTTGAGCGATACGGTGAAGTCCTTGAGGCCGCTGGCCAGGATGCCCCGGCGGGCTTCATCCAGCATCAGGCGGGGCATGGCCTCGACGAGCCCGCCGCCCAGGACGACGACGTCCGGAGCGAGGAGGTTGACCGCGTGACCGATGGCCTCACCGAGCCGGCGGGCCGCGTGCCGAACGATGGACTCGACGGCCTTGTCGCCGGACTTGATGGCCTTGGCCAGGGTTCCGCTCTTGATGGCGGCCAGGTCCGTGCCGGCAAGCTTGGCCAGGATCGGAGCCTCGCCCCGATAGACGGCCGAGGCGGCTTCCGCGGCGATGGCCAGGCGGCTCGACACGGTCTCAAGACACCCGCGATGGCCGCATCCGCACAGCCTCCCGTCCGGCTCGACGACGATGTGGCCAATCTCCATCGCGGACGCGGTCCTGCCCCGGAGGATCCGGCCTTGATAGACGCACGCCCCGCCGATTCCCGTCCCGGGAAAGACGCCCAGCACCGAGCGCGCCTTGCGGGCCGCGCCGAAACGATACTCGCCGTAGGTCCCGGCGTCGACGTCGTTGGCGACGACCGTGGGGCACTTGAACTTCCGTTCGAGCGTCTCCTTGAGGCGGACATTGTGCCAGCCGAGGTTCGGGGCGTGGAGGATTACCCCGCGGTCAAGGTCGAGCGGCCCGGGTGCGCCCACACCGATCCCGGACAGGTCCCGGGCGGTGAGCTTGGCCTTATTGAGGGCGTCGCTCGTCGTCTCCTGGATCCGCTTGAGGACTTCGGCGGCGCCCTCGACGCCCTTGGTCTTGGCCCGGCTCGACGACAGGATGCGGAAATCCTGGTCAAAGACGGCCGCCATCATCTTGGTGCCGCCCAGGTCAAAACCGAGCCAAAGGCGCCGTTTCGAACGTTTCATGCTCTCTCCGGAATGGCGAAACGAGCGGGAAAGCCGCGACGGGACGCGCGCGCCCGACACTCGTGCCGTCCCACTCCCCTTTTCAATGCTAGCGTTTGGCGGCTCGGGTTGTCAAGAATGGGAAAGGCCTCAATTCGGTTCAGAAAAGCCGGGCCACGCGCTCTCCGGGTTCCCCTCAACGCCCGGGGAACGGTGCGGACGCTCTATTCTTTGGGTTCCTTGTCGCCCTCGAGATACTCTTTGTTCGCGAGCGCCTTCTCGAACTTTTCCTTGGCCTTCTCCTTTTTCTGTTTCTCGAGCTCGGCCGTGGCCTCGAACTTTTGCTCGAATTCGGAGCGCCGCTTGTGTTCTTTCTCGAGAAGCTCATCCAGGGAAGACTTGGTTTTCGCCCCGCCTTTCTCCGCACGGAGGACCTTCTTCGTGGCGATGTCCACCCAGAGGATGGTGTGGCAGTGCGGACAGGCGATCTCGAACACTTTCGGGTCGTCGCTCATGCGAACACCTCAAAACCGTTTTCCGTGATGGGAAATCTATCAGAAAAGGGAACCGGACACAACTTCAATCCGGAGCATGCCGCCCCTCTTCGGCTGCGTGTCCGGGAAGGCTGGCCTTGGCCCGGTGCATGGGACGAACGATCGGGATGTTGTGCTTCTTCAGGAGCTTGAACAAGCCCTGGCGGCTCAGGCCGACCCTCTCTGCCGTCCGTGACCGATTGAAATCGAACAGGGCCAGGGCGCGGCTCAGGAATCGTTTCTCAAACTCGGCCCGAGCATCGAAATAGTTGTGAGCCGAGCGCGGGGAGTCCTCCGCGGCCCTTGTGATCGCGGCCGACAGATGCTCGGTGGAAACGAGGAAGGAATCCCTGGGCGAAAAAACGAGACAGCGCTGAATCTCGTTCTGAAGCTCGCGCACGTTGCCCGGCCAGGGATAGGACAGCATGGCCTCCAGGGCCTCGGTCGAGAAGAAGGCGCGCTCACGGCCGAGCTCGCGGCAGTAGGTTTCGAGGCATGAGTTCGCCAGGGGCAGGAAGTCCTCCATCCGCTCGCGCAAAGGGGGGATGTCAACGGGGATGACCCGCAACCGATAGTACAGGTCCTCCCGGAACCGGCCGCGGCCGACCTCCTCCCGGATATTCTTGTTCGTGGCGCTGATGAATCGCACCGCGACGCGGCGGCCGTGGTTATCCCCCACCCGGCGCACCTCTTTCTCCTGGATAGCGCGCAGGAGCTTGGCCTGGAGCAGGAGCGGCAGGTCGCCGACCTCATCCAATAAAAAGGTTCCGCCCTCGGCCTCCTCGATGAGGCCGCGCTTGTCCCGGACCGCTCCCGTGAACGCGCCCCGGACATGGCCGAAGAGCTCGCTCTCGAGGAGGGCATCCGGGAGAGCGCCGCAATTGACCGCCACAAACGGCCCGGCGCGCCGCCGGCTCGCCTCGTGAAGGGACCTCGCGACGAGCTCCTTTCCGGTCCCGCTTTCGCCGGTGATGAACACCGCGGCGTCGCTGTGCCTGACCTTGCGGATCAGGTCCCGAACATGGGACATCGCCTGGCTTCGACCCACGATCTTGCACTCGACAGCGTCCCCATCCCTCTCCTCGGGAAACCGCGGCCGGCCTCCGCCGCGATGGCCCGTCCCCAGGGCACTGCCCAGGATGGGTCGCGACAGGGACAGGAGAAAATCCAGGTCGTCCGATGAAAACGAGCCGGCCTCGGGGTCGCGGCCAAGATACAGGGCGCCGGCGGCTCTGCCCGGGATGACGAGCGGCACGCAGACCAGGCTTCCGTTCTCACGAAAACCCACGCGCCCGTCCTCTCGAAGAAAATGCTCCGCCGGCGCCCGCGCCAGGCATAAGGGCTGCCCATCCTCCATGGTCCGGCGAATGACAGCCAAGCCTTTCTCCCCTTCTCCGCTCATGCCAAGTCCGTGAGACAGCCGAATCACGACCGCTCCGCGCTCGTCCATGAGCATCAGAAGCCCGCGGTCCGCCGGGACCTCCTCGAGGACAAGGCTCCAGAGTCGGAGGAGCCGCTCCGAAGGGATTCCGAATTCTGATGCCATGCGCTGTTCACTCGTCGCGTCCTTTGGAATTCGCAGGACACAAGGATAACGAGGGGCGCCGATGCTTTTTCTCAGCTTGGCGCCCGCTCCGGCTGGGGAGGGTGCCTCGCCAGGATCGAGGCCGCGTCTCAAGCCCATTCAGCCTTCGCCTCTCCTTCTGATCCTTAATGATTCCTTACTTTTCTTTCAATTGACTTAGCAAAGGCTCTTTCGGGATAATTGGAAATGATAGCGCCATGTCACGGAAAGGAAAGCTGCCATAGCGACCCAACGCCATTCTCAGGAACGTCGTGCTTCTCAAGGCCGGACTCGAGCCCTCGGCCTGGCTCTCCTTGCTTCGGCGCTCTTCGCTTCGGGCTGCATCCGCTATCAGGCCAAGCCCATCCAACCCTCGAAGATCCTGGCCGATTACGAAATACGGAGACTCGACGGCCCCGAGATCAAGAGCTTTCTCCTCGACAAGGCCGCCGTCAGGGAATGGCCGCCAGAGGCCTGGGATCTGCGGTCGCTCACCCTGGCCGCCTTCTTTTATAATCCCGACCTGGATGTCGCCCGCGCGCAGTGGTCCGTCGCCGTAGCCGGCCGGATCACGGCCGGGGAGCGCCCCAACCCGACCGCGACCGGGCTCCTGGGCTATAACAGCACCACGCCCGTCTCTGAAGTCACGCCCTGGATTCCTGAGATCGCCTTCGAGATACCGGTCGAGATCGCGGGCAAGCGCGGCTACCGGATCCTCGAAGCGCGGCATCTCTCCGAAACCGCCCGCCTGAACATCCTGTCCGCAGCCTGGGATGTGCGCGGCCGGGTGCGCCAGGCCTTCCTCAGGCTCTACGGGGCCGGGGAAAAAGGGAGACTCCTCCGGGAGCAGTTGGGATTCCAGGAAGAGACCGTCCACATCCTCGAGGTTCAGGTCAAGGTCGGCGAGGCGGCTCCCTTTGACCTGGCTCAGGCGCGGATCGCCCGCGATAACACACGGCTGGCACAGCTTGACGCGGATGCGGCCGCCGCCGCGGCGCGGATCGAACTTGCCCTTGTCATCGGAGTCCCGGCCAAGGCCTTGGACGGCGCCGCTCTAACCTTTGAGGAGCTGACCTCTCTTAAGCTCGACGTGCCGACCAACGAGATACAACGCCGGGCACTCATCAGCCGCTCGGATATCCTGGCCGCCCTGTCGGAGTATGACGCGGCTCAGGCGTCCCTGCGCGTGGAGATTGCCAAGCAGTATCCGGACCTGACCCTGGGCCCGGATTATCAATTGGACCAGACCGACAGCAAGTGGACCCTGGGTCTATCGCTCATCCTTCCGATCCTGAACCGAAACCGAGGCCCCATTGCCGAGGCCGAGGCCCGTCGCACCGAAGTCGCGGCGCGTTTCCAGGCGCTCCAGGCGTCGATCATCGCCGAGGTCGAAACCGCCGTATCGGCCAGCCGGGCGGCGCGAGGAAAGGTCCTGGCCGCCGAGGCGATGCTGGCCAGCCTGAAAAAAGAAGAAGCGGTCGTCCGTTCCCGCTACAGGGCGGGAGAGATATCCAAGCTCGAGCTCCTGGCCGTCGAACTCGAGATCTCCTCGAACACACTGGCACGGCTGGACGCCCTGGTCCAGGCCCAGCTGGCCATCGGAGACCTGGAGAAGGCGATCCAGGCCCCGCTCGACGTCGAGCCCTGGGTTCTGGAGACTCCGGCCAGAATGGTTGGACAAACGAAGGAGCGCAAGCATGACTAGAAGCCGAACCGGCCTGATCATCGCCCTGGGTGTTGCAGGGATTGGGGCGGTCATCATCGCCCTGGCCCTCCTGAAGCCCAAGGGAGGCGAGGAGGAACAAGCGGCGGCCGATATGGCCGTTCATGTTGGCCGGGTGACACGGACAACGCTCCATCGGCTCGTCACGGCCTACGGACAGATCATGCCTCAGCCCGCCGCTCCGGGACGCGCGCCGGCTGACGCGGAAGTGGCCTCGCCCGTGTCGGGCGTCGTGGGCCGCATCTCTTGCGTCGAGGGCCAGCGCGTCGCCAAGGGAACGGTCCTCTTCGAGCTCGACAGCCGGGTGGCCGAAGTGGCTGTCGACAAGGCCAGGAAAGCCCTCGTCATCGCCGAGGCCGCTTTCGAGCGCCAAAAGGAGCTGCTGCCTGTCGAAGGGACCTCTCCGAAAGCCTATCAGGAATCCCAGGGTCAGCTCGACGCCGCCCGGGCCGACCTTGCCGCGGCTGAGACCGGCCTGGCCCTGCTCCGCATCCAGGCGCCGCTCGACGGGACCGTTGTCAAGATCAACTCCGAGCCCGGAGAGGCGGTCGAGCCCAACACCGTCCTGGCCAAGATCATCGACCTCGACCGTCTCGTCGTCGAGGCCGGCGTTCCCAGTCGCGAAGCCGGGTCGCTCAGGATCGGGCAGACAGCAGAATTCGAGGGGACGACGGGCCAGGGCCGCGTGGTCTATGTCGGCTCGGCGATCGACGATAGAACCGATACGATCCCAGTGCGCGTTTCGCTCCCGGCCGGGGCAGGTTTCCATCCGGGACAGTTCCTGAGCGTGCGAATCATCAGCGAAGAGCATAAGGACGTCCTGGCCGTTCCCGAGCGCGCGGTCGTGGCCAACACCGTCGGCGGGTCCGCGGGCACCATCGTTCTCGTCGAGGGCGATAAGGCCGTTCACAAGCCTGTGACGATCGGCCTCAGGGAAGGCGGGCTGGTCGAGGTCGAGGCCGAGGGCCTGAAGGAGGGGGCGGCGATCGTCACTGATGACGCCTACGCCGTCCCGACCGAGCCGACCAAGATCCACATCGTGAAATAGCTCATGGAAAAGAACACGGCCCTGGCCAGGTTCGCCACGCGACATTCCCTGCCGATCGTTTTCATCTGTGTCGCCCTCTGCCTGGCCGGCGCCTACTCGGCCCTGAACATCCCCTCCTCGGTCTTCCCCCGGACGAACTTCCCCAGGGTCGTTGTCCTGGTCGATAACGGGGTTATGCCCGCCGACGAGATGATGGCCACCATCACCCGGCCGATCGAAGAGGCCATGAAGGACATCCCGGGCGTGACCACCGTCCGCTCCGCCACGGGCCGCGGCTCGGCCGAGGTCAACGTCTTTTTCAACTGGAAAGTGAACATGATCCAGTCCGAGCTTTACGTCCTGGGACGGCTGTCCCAGATCCGGAGCTCCCTGCCGGCCACGGCCGAGGCCGAAGTTCACCGGGTGACGTTCTCCAACTTCCCCATCATCGGGGTCAGCCTGACGAGCAAGGTCCGATCCCTGACCGAGCTGTGGGAGGTGGCCCGCTATGACCTCAAGGTGCGCTTCCTCCGCATTCCGGACATCGCCCGGGTGGACCTGATCGGCGGCCGCACTCCCGAGTTTCATGTCATCGTGGACCCCCTGCGGCTCCAGGCGGCCAACCTGACCCTGCCCCAGGTCAGCGAGGCGCTGGCCAAGAACAACCTCGTGGCCTCGACCGGCCTGCACGAGGAGAACCATCGCCTTTACCTGACCGTGGTGGACGGCCGGGTCCATTCCATCCCGGACATCGAGAATTTCCCCGTGGCCGTCATCGGCGGGCATCCGGTCCGGGTCCGGGATTTCGCCCGGGTGGAGAGAGGGCCCGAGCCGGTGTTCAACGTCGTCACGGCCGACGGCCAGGAAGCCGTCCTGCTCAATATCTACAGCCAGCCCGACGGAAGCACCCTCCATATCGCCCGACGCCTGTCGGTGGAGCTTCAGACCCTGAGACGGGAACTGCCGCCGGACATGAAGCTCGCCTTTTTTTACGACCAGTCGCTCCTCGTGCGGTCCTCGGTCGCCAGCGTATGGGAGGCTATCCTGTTCGGACTCCTGCTCTCGGTCGTCATCCTATTCTTGTTCCTTAAGAATTGGGGCACGACCCTTGTGGCGACGCTCGTCATCCCCGTCACGGTCCTGGTCACTCTGCTGGCCATGAAATTGACCGGGATGAGCTTCAACCTGATGACCTTGGGCGGGATCGCCGCGGCCATCGGCCTCGTCATCGACGACGCCATCGTCGTGGTCGAGGCCATCCACACCAAGCGTCAGGCCGGGATGAGCAGTGTGGAGGCCATCCAATCGGGCATCACGGAGATCCTCCGGCCCCTGGTCGGTTCGACCCTGACCCCGGTGGTCGTGTTCGTCCCTCTGGCCTTTCTGCAGGGGGTCACGGGCGTGTTCTTTCGGGCCCTGGCCCTGACCATGGTCGTGGCCTTGCTGACGTCCCTGGCCCTGGCCGTCACCCTGACGCCATCGCTGGCCTCCTCCCTGCTGAGCTTCGGGAAGAAGAAAAAGGAGGGCAAGGCCAGCAAGCCCGAGGCGGGACCTTTGCTGGGCCGCGTGATCCATATCTATGAAACGGTCGTGCGGGCCGCTCTTGAGCACCCCGGCTTGACCATGGCCGCCTGCGCCCTGATCCTCGTCCTAGGCTTTGTTCTTTACACCGGCCTGAAGAGCGAGTTTCTGCCGCCCATGGACGAGGGCGGTTTCATCATCGACTATCTCACTCCGCCGGGAACGAGCCTGGCCGAAACCCATCGTCAGCTTCGCTACGCGGAGGACATCATTCGGGCCACGCCCGAGCTTGAAAGCTATTCCCGCCGGACCGGGGCCCAGCTGGGGCTGTTCATCACCGAGCCCAACAACGGGGATTTTCTGCTGAAGCTCAAACCCGACCGCAAACGGACGACCGAGCAGGTCCTCGAGGACCTGCGGGCCAAGCTCAACGCCGCCCTGCCCGACATCATCTGGGAGTTTCCCGGCATCCTGGGCGACCTCATCGGCGACCTGATGTACGCGCCCCAGCCGATCGAGGTGAGGCTGTTCTCGACCGACGCCGATTATCTTAAGAAGAAAGCGCCCGAGGTCGAGGAGAAGCTGAGCAAGGTCCGGGGCGTGGTGGACACGTTCAACGGGCTGATTGGCACCGGCCCGGCCGTCAGCCTGCGGGTGCGGCCGGTCGAGGCCCAGCGCTTCGGGTTCACGGCCGAAGACATCACCGCCGCGGTCAACACGGCCATGCTGGGCCGGACGGCCTCCTCGGTGCTCGAGGGCGATCGGGTGGTCAAAGTCCGGGTCAAGGCCGACCCGGCGAGCATCGATCATCTGGCCGGCCTGCGCAACCTCCCCCTGCGAAGCGCCGACGGAACCCTGGTCAAGCTGTCCCAGGTCGTGGACATCATCGAGGAGCCTGGCCAGCTCGAGCTGCGGCGCGACGACCTCCGCCAGGACGTGGCCGTGACCGCGCGGCTCGAGGGCCGCGACCTGGGCAGCGCCATGGCCGAGATCCGGCAGACCTTGAACAAGGATCCCTCGCTTCCCCCCGGGTCCATTGAATACGGCGGCCTCTACCAGCAGCAGCAAGAATCCTTCAAGAACCTGGTCATGGTCCTGCTCATGGCCATCTTTCTCGTCTTCACCGTCCTCATCCTGGAATTCGGGTCGTTCTCCGAGCCGGCGGCCATCATCTTCGGCGCGGTGCTGGCCTTGTTCGGGACGGTTTTGGCCCTGTGGGTCACGGGGACATCGCTGAACGTCGTCTCTCTCCTGGGGGCCATCATCGGCATCGGGATCGTGGCCAAGAACGGCATCCTGATGCTCGACTACGTCAAGGTTCTGCGGGCCGACGGGCACGACCTCGCCGAAGCGTTGGTCCATTCGGGACGGAGAAGGCTCAGGCCGGTCTTGATGACGTCTCTGGCCGCGGCGCTGGGGATGCTGCCCCTGGCCTACGGCATCGGCGAGGGCGCGGACATGCTCAAGCCTTTGGCCATCGCCGTCATCGGGTCGCTCTTCATCTCGGTGCTGCTGTCACTCGTGGCCACGCCCACGGCCTTTTATCTGATCCATCGCCGGCGGGCTTCCAAGTCATAGTCCCCTTGGGGAAGATCTCAACCCCTTCGACGGCGCTCCCTAGGCGTGATTCCCCGCGCGTCACGGCCGCCGACGCCGGCTAAGTTCTCCTGAGCAGACGAGACAAACCCAAATAGGCAATCGGCACGGCCTGAAAGAAAAGAGCCATCGCGCCGGCGATGAGGCCTCGCCCGAAACTCAGACCTCCCCGCGCCCCAGCCTGCAGGAAGGCAACGAATCCCAAGGGAAGATAGAGGATGACGCCGGAGAGGACTCCCGGGGCATAGCCTTTAAGTCTCGCCGCGGCGCCGACGTGAATCAGGCCGTTGAGGAACACGGTGGCCGCGATGGCCAGGCTAAAGAGAGGCCGTCTCGCGGCGAAGAGAGCCGCGGCCAGGCACATGACAAGGAAAATACCATTGACGATGATCGCGAACGGCACGGTGACGAACGCCGAGTACTTGGGCCGAAAATTCTTCATGGTCCGCATGAACCCGCCGGGGAATAGATACTCTTCGACGACGTGCAGGATCGCCGCGCCGAAGATCGCCCAGAAAATCCGGTTCATCCCGATGCTCCTTTGCGCCGTTTTCCATCGGCGATTCGGTTGATATCATAGAATACGCGGCGTTTTGTGGCAATTAGGCCCGCGAAAAAATGTTGACGGCCTTGGGGCTCTCTGCTATAAGCAAAAAGCCGCCGCAGGAGATTCCCTAATGGATAAGCCGAAATTTCCCCGATTCAAACCCCTCGAGCTCGAGGACCGGGCCTTCCTCCATGACACCCTCTGGAGCTATCAGCCCGAAACCTCGGAGCTGACCTTCACCAACCTCTTCATCTGGCGAAAGCACTGCGAGTTCCGGTGGTCGATCTACAGAGACTGGCTTCTCGTCGCGTCGGCGGCCCCCGATGGAGAGAGCTCGGCCCTGCCGCCCCTCGGCCCGGCGCCGCGCCTTGAGCCTGTGCGCGTCGTCCTCGAGTGGCTGAGAGAGAGCGGGAAAGCGCCCGACCCGAGGATCGAGCGGGCCGACGCCAGTCTCGTTTCCGAGATCTCGGCCGGCGATGAGTTCGCGATCGATCCGGCCCGCGACCAGTTCGATTACGTCTACGAGACAAGCCAGCTCATCAGCCTGGCCGGGTCCCGCTATCACAGCAAGCGCAACCACTTCGCCCGCTTCGCCGAGGCGCACAGCTACTCCTACGCCCGGCTCGACGACTCCCACATCATCCCCTGCCTGAACCTGGCCGAGGCCTGGTGCTCGTTCAAGCGCTGTGACGAGGACATGGACCTCAGGGATGAATGGGACGCGGTCAAGGACGCACTGGCCCATCACGAACAGCTCGGCGTCAAGGGTGGAGTCATCCTCGTCGAGGGCAAAGTCGAAGCCTTCGCCCTGGGCGAGCTCCTCAACGAGCGGACGGCGGTCGTCCACATCGAAAAGGCCAACCCCGAAATCCCGGGATTGTACGCAGTCATCAACCGGGAATTCTGCCGAAACGAGTGGTCCGCGGTCCCGTTCATCAACCGGGAGCAGGACCTGGGCGAGGAGGGACTGCGCAAGGCCAAGCTGTCCTACTATCCCGCCCGCCTCGCGGAATAATTCACGGTCCGGCCCGCCGGCCGGCAAATCCATCATGAGCGCCATATGCTCCTGAAAGGAGAAATCTCGTTCGGGCCGGGCGAACGGCTTTTTCCCCGAAAAGTTGGCCCTGCTCAAGCCTTAGGGGGAATCTGCTGAGACCACCCGGCTGGCGTCCCTCACCGCAGCCGTGACCATTCTCGGGGCGAAAGTCGCAACCCATGTTTGTACAGGTTTTCGTTGCGGGCTAACCGCAGTCGAACCGCAAGCGTTGCCAAAACTAATTCGTTAAGAGAATTATTTTGTTTTGGCAAGACTTTTGGGCGCCGTGGAGCTTGTTTTGCCTTTTGTGGATGGGAAATTTTTTAACAAAGGTATCGAAAGAGGCGGGATGTTCATTTTTGATGATATATTAAAAATGAACTCTCTAAAAAAGGGCCATGTATTCACAGGAAGATTTATTCTTTTAAATCGGTTAAAGAACTCTTGAGTAAATGGCTTATCAGCAGCGAATCTCAAGCAAAACACGCAATCAATATATCCAATTGGTTTTTTATTTTTATCCCAAGGAAGAATTTCAAGTTTCAACTCATGACATATATCGACATTTTTTTCATTTCCTAATTGAAAATCAGATTTTTCTAGGATTTTGATCTTGTGCTTTCCATTTTCAAAGTATCTATCCCGTTCAATGCACATATCTGCCTTTTTTAAATGAATCGAAACTAGCTCCATCCCACCAAGAATTTCTTTGTATGTCTCAGGAGTCAATTTAGTGTTTTCTGGCATGGCTAGCTCCTAGCAAATATATGCATTGCCCAAATGAGAGCGGAATTCGCTCTTTTTTTCAGAAATACCGCGTGACGATATCTCCGCGATTTCGTATTCAAGCCTCGCTTCCCAGCTCTTAATGAAATCCTTTTTTTCATTTTGAAAAGATTGAAGAACCTTGGCAACCTCATCACTCAGGACATTATGAAATGCAGTTAGCCCGATTGCTCGTTCAAGCAGATGGTTAACAAGTTGATTAGTACTTATTCCATTTTGCTTCGCTAGACCGCTTAATTCCCTATGCAGATACTTAGGTACTCTTAAAAGAATTCTCCCGCCAAATTCCTCATCTGGTTCAGGTTCAGGAACTTCAATCTCCCTTTTAAGATAATCTTCAAAGTATTCCTTTTTAATATTATCCAAATTCTTGAGCGCTTCAGAAGGGGTATTTCCGTGACCTGAGAAAGCCCACCTGCCAAGTTGGGGAATAGTGGCCTCGAAGCCCCCACCATCATCTTCAGAAATCGGATTAATTTCAGTTTTATACCTTAAAGATAAATAATATTTAAGGTCTTTTTCCACGGCTTTCCTCCACTTTCATGGCAATCTCATATGCATCCAGAATTCTTTTTACGTAGTAGGGCACGACTTTTTGACCCCTTTCTACAACAATCATAAACTCGCCTTGAGGAGAAAAATACTTTAGATCTGGGAGCATTTTTTGAAATTCTTTCAGCCTTTCATCTTGAATTTTGATATGCGATCCCTTCTTGAGAACCGCAAAGTCAAAATTCTTTTGGCAAATCTTAAGTGCTTCAGCAGCTGAGATTTCTGGTAGCTTTTCTCCTCTTTTTCGCCTTTCTAATAGAGCATCAAATAGCTTATCTGTTCCCATTAGCAGAAAACTATGATATCACATACGATATCATAGTCAAGGAATATTTTTAATGTTCGTATTTAGCTACTCTAGCTCGAAAATTGCCAATAATTCGATCCTAATTTGATAAGCTTGGAGCTGGGCACTCAAGGGAAAATGAGTTTTAGCGGCGTCTCTTTGCCCTCTAAAATTTCATTCACTCTATTTGAAATCGTAGATATCGAGTGCCACGCGGCTGTGGTCGCGGGGGTCGATCCGCACGGGGACGGACATTCCCGGCTGATAGCGCGGCACGCTGAGGCGCGAGATCACGAGTTTCGTTTTGGCCTGATAAACCGGTCCGGTGACAGGATGGACCTCGAGGAGAAAACCGACCACAGGGTCGTTGTTGAGGGTCATCCCGGTATCCCAGATCTGGAGGATGAGCGCTTCGGCCTGCTCACCGGACTTTTGGAGCTCCCGGGCCATAGTCAAGCCACTCATTCGGTCGACGATGGCGCAGGCCTGGAGCAGGAGCCCGGCGGCCATAACGGCGACGGCCGGCTTCAACAGGCGATGCCTTTTCGCGAGAGCCAAGGCCTTCCTCCTTAAGCCGTGATGAGACACGCGGCGGTCAGCGAATGATGAAACTCGGACTCTGGTCCGAGCACTGATTATCGACAGTCTCGACCCTGACCCGGAAATCCCGACCCCGACTTAGGGTCTTGGGAATCCGCCAGGCATAGCGGCCGGTATTGGGAGCGTTGAGGGCGATATCCCGAACCCAGACTCCCCCCTTGACCAGACGGATCCTGACGGCCCCAGCCTGCTTGCCGGTCTTTTCCCAGGTGATAGCCCGTGTCGTGCCGCGTGTCCAGGTCGTCTTGTCGGGAGCGGTCAGGATGATCGACGGCGGGAGCGAAACATGGAAGGAGATCGTTTCGCCGGTCGGGCTCACCTGGGAAATGCTGAGGCCTCCCTTGCTGCCGTCCGACAGAAAATCATAAGGGTTGGTGTGGTCGTTGAAGATGGTGCGGCCCGCGTTCTGGGAAAAAGGGGCATCGTTCACCTGGCCGTCCTGGGTGAGCGTCCCGTCGGGCCGGTAAACATAGACCTCGTCCGGCGGTCCGTCGGCATTTCCGTAATAATCGGGGTTGATTCGATAGACGAGGAGGCCCTCGCCGGGCAGACTGCTTTCGAAGGTTCCCGTCTTCTTCCGGTATTCGACCACGAAGAATTCCGCGGCCGAGCCGGGCGTCCGGATCTTGTAGCAATTGTTGGTGGACGAGGTCAGAGGATAAAGGGAGTAGGTTCCGTCGGTGGTGATCTCGGGGATGGAAGAGATCCACTGCCCGTATTTGTACTTCATGTAGGCGCCCATGTGCTGGGGCGGGTTGAGGTCGGATTCCATGATGTCCCAAGCCCCGACGGGGTTCAGGCCGTCCCCGGAGTAGTGATACAGGTCGGGGGACCCCAGGGAATGAAACATCTCATGGCAGAGGACTCCCGCCCCGCTCCACTTCATGCTGTCCTCGAGCTGGAAATTATAGGTGGAGACCCAGAGACCATGGATCTGGGCCGAGGCCAGATAGAGGGACCACATGTGCGGCCAGAGCAAGTCGCCCCAGCCATCCGTGTCCCCCTTGACGACGAAGCAGACGTTGTCCACGTAGCCGTCGCCGTCGCCGTCGATGTTCAGGTCCTGGGGGACCTGGCTCGACACGGCGTCCACGGCTCTCTTGAGGAGCTGCTGCTCGCGCTGGGCGCTCTCCTCGTCGGACCGGTATCCGTCGGAGTTCGACCCGGCGTCATAGGCCTGGAAATACTTGCGCGGATGCGAATCCTTGTAAGAGAGGACCCGCATCTTGTCGGGAACGGGGAAAAAGAAGGTCTTGATGGAAAGCTGGCCGTAGGAAGCTTCACGGAAGTAGTTATAAAGGGAATTGTAGCCGGAAGCGTCGAAGTCGAAGAGCTCGAGATAAAGGGTGATCGGGTCATTGAAATCGGTTTCGTCGCTAAAACGGATAAAAATGACCAGGTTGTCAAGGCCGCCGTGAAGGGGGGCCGGCCGGATCTCGGACGGGTTCCTGGGCGAAGCCTTAAAGCGCGGAGGCTGGGTCGTCGCCCGGGAGGTTTCGCCCCCGAACATCTCGGGCATCAGGCCCCGTGGAATTCCCAGGGCCGCGGGGTCGAATCGCCCGACACGGAAAGGTGAAGGCACCACCCGGCCGTCCCGCTCCGCGGCGTAGACGAACCAGCCGGACTTTGGGTCCTTGACGATCGTGTAGCCTCCCGCGTCGTGAACCCGGTGCCGGAACTCGTCGCCCGTGACGAAACAGTCGAAGACCTCGCCGTCGGGCTGAACGACTTTGAACGGATAATCCCGAAGGTAGGCGGCCCGGCCGTGCGACGGGACGACAGCGGTCGCCGCCAAGGCCAGGAGGGCGACAAGGAGAAAACGCTGAGTCGATCGTTTCAGCTTGATCACGCCCATGACAAAACCTCCTACTGATCCAAAACGCGGGACACACGAACACGCCGCGGCCCGGCGATGACGGGCAAAGAATGAGCGCTCAATATATTTTGCGATTATAGCATAAAAAGGGACGAAAAAGGTTCGCCCCCCTCGCGGGTTTTGGACCGTCCGGACAAATGATGATACGGGGGGTTCTCCCTCTAGTGGATCGTGAAGAGACCGCTCACGTCATTGAACAATCCATCAACTGTCTTGATCTTGACCTTGTAGTCCGAGGCCGCGGGGAGCGAGGCCGGCACGGGCCAGTCGAACTGGCCGTCGTTGGGCGTCTTGAGGGCGATGGTTTTGAGCTTTGTCGCGCCGCGGAAGAGGAGGATCTTGACGTTGGCGTTCTGCTTGCCTGTCTTTGTCCAGGTGATCGTCGCGGTCGTGCCCCGGGTCCAGATCGCGCCGGCCAGAGGGGCCGTGATCGTGAGGGCCGGCTTGGCGATGGTGAAATTGCCGCTGGCGGCCGAGTCATGTCCGTCTAGGGTGTTGATCTTGATCTGATAGTCGACCCCGGGCGTCGTGGTCGCGGGAATGATCCAGCTAAAACTGCCGTCGTTGGCCGTCTTGATCGAAATGTCCTGGATTTTGGCCGTGCCCTTATAGAGTGCGATCGCCACGTACGGGTCTGTCGAGTAGCCCTTCTGCCATTGGATCGTTTGGGTCGTTCCCCGCGTCCAACGCGCGCCGGTCGAAGGAGCGGTGACGGAGAACGGGCCGGACGCGGTCCAGAACTGCACGTCGTCGCCGTAGGTCGTCAACACCAAATCCGTGGCGTAGGCCCGGACGTGATAGGACGTGCCGGGGGTGAGAGGGGTCATTTTGCTGACGAACGTTCCCGCGCCGGAACCATCGTGCGTATGGAAATCGGCGGTGGTCGGGTTGAGCGAGGTGCTCCAGCACACTCCTCGATCCTTAACCGAGGCTTCGCCGGTCACGGCCACCGTGCCGCCGCTGGTCGCCTCCGTCTGAGAGTTGCCCGTGACGCGGGCCGTCGTTACCGCAAAGGGTGAAGGAGTGCGGAAGGTCACATCATTGCCATAGCCCGTCCCCGCGGTGCTCGTGGCATAGGCCCGGACATGATAGAGGACGCCGCCCCCCTCGAGGCCCGTCAGGTGGCTGGCGAACGATCCGGTTCCGGAACCATCAACCGTGTGGGGATTCGCGATCGTGGGTTTGGGTGCGGTATCCCAGCAGACCCCGCGGGCCGTGATCTTTCTTCCGAAAGCCCGGTTCACTGTGCCCCCGCCGTAAGCCTCAGTGTCGGAGATGTTCGCCACGGCGGCGGTCGTCAGGGCGGGAGTGTAGCTCCAATCGACGGAAAAGGAAATGGTGTCTCCCATGGATCCCACGCCCGAGAGCTTGAGCTTGCCCTCCGTGCCATCCGAGAGAAAACAGGAGGGGTCGGTTGAATCGTCCAGGGACGTGCGACCGCTGTCCTGGGAAAAGACGGCGGAATAAATTTCGCCGCTGACGGTCAGGGTGCCGCCCGGACGATAGATATAGACCTCGTCAGGCGGGCCGGAGCTATTGCCGCACTGCGAGGGATTGATGCGATAGACGAGCAGACCTTCCGTCGCCAGAGTGCCCTCAAAGGTTCCCACCTTCTTTCTGTACTCCAGCACAAAATACTCCGTGGTGGAACCCCGCGACTTAACCATGTAACAGTTGCCCGAAGATGAAGCCAGCGGATGGAGGGAGTACCGACCGGCGGTTGTGATCTCGGGAAGGGAGGCCAGCCAATGCCCGTACCTGCACTTCATGTAGGCTCCCATATGCTGGGGAGGGTTGTCAGGAGTGCCCATGACATCCCAAATCGAAACCGGCTCGATGGACCTGTCGTAATAACGATAGAGGTCAGGAGCGCCCAGGACGTGGAACATCTCATGACAGAGCACTCCGACTCCCAATCCGCTGGGCTTCACGTAGTCTTGGATCTGGAGGTTATAAGCATTAACTTTTTTGCCGTTAATATAGACCCAGGGCTCATAGGGCAAGGAAGACGCATGCGGCCAGAGCAGGCTGGCCCAGGCGTCGACCGCACCGCGAATCATGAAGCAGACGTCGTCCACATAATTATCGTTGTCCCCGTCCACGTTCAGATCGGGCGGGACCTGGGAGCTCACGGCGTTGACCGCTGCCCGCAATAGCGCGCCCTCCCGAGCGCCGCCGCCGCCGGGCATGTACCCGTCGGGATTGCTCACGCTGTCGTAAGGACGATAGTAACCACGAATATGGGAATCCTGGTAAGAGACCACGGCGCCCCCGGAGGGCAAGGGATAGAACGTCGAGGGTATGGTCAGCTGGCTATAGGACACCTCATAGAAATATTCGCGCAGGGAGTTGCTGGTTGGTCCTGAGGCGTTAAACATGCTGTTGTAAAGGCTGATGGGCTCTCCGAATTCGGAATCGTCGAAGAACCGAATAAATATAACGATGTTGTTGAGCGCGCCCGTCGAAGGGGCCCCGACTATTCCCTGAATGCCCCTCCGGCCGCCGGACACGTCGGGGAGGCGGATCGGGGATTGCCCGGCCAGCGCCGGACCGAGGTTTCTTTCGATGCCGAGGGCGCCTGGATTCCATACTCCGACGCGGAACGCGGAGGCCTCGATCCCGCCTCCTCTGCGGACGGCATAGACATAGTATCCGCTCTCGGGATTCTTGATGATGGCGTAGCCGTTCCGGTCATGGACCCAACGATGGAACTCGTCGCCGGTGATGAAAGCAGAGATGGTCTGGCCGTCCGGTTGGACGAGCGTCAGGGGAAGGCCCCGGACGAAAGCCGCTTGAAGGAGGAGTGGAGTCGAAACCAAGGTCAATAGGACGAGGACAAATCTTTGGAACCCATGCTTTTTCATGAACGCCTCCCCTGGGCGGGCGGGCTCTTCTTGGAGCGGCGCGGGACCCCGGCTGACTCTCTTCCCTTGCCCGGCGGCGGACATCGAAAGAGAACGGTCAGCTCTTTATGCTCTTAATGAGCTTACTTTGTTTTAATCATGATACCGCCCGGCAAACCTGTCAAGCCCGCGGGATACTGCTGAGTTCGGCCGACTCAGAAGAAGTCGTAGCCAAACCTCCCTTGACCCGTCTTTTCCAAAGAGGTGTAGCACAGGCATTTCGAAGAAGGTTTGGCCCTGGCGACGAAATGGGACCACGGCCACTTTCCCCTTTGGCAAAAGGGGAGCAAGGGGGATCTTCTTTTTGTTCTCTCTAGGAATTCCCGGGCACGAACATGCCGCCAATTTTGAGTTGCAGGTTTCAGGGTTTTCTCTAATGTAACCGCATTAAATAATGTCATTGCGAGGAGCGAAGCGACGTGGCGATCTCGGGATTTTTAAGGAGATTTTTCTGTTTCCTCCGGACGTCCACATGGCGCGGTAACAACTATTAATGCGTTTATATTAGTTAATAATAAAAGCTCCGCTTGTGGCCTTGACGTTTCCGTCCAGGGTTTTGATCTTGATCTTATAGTTCGAGGCCGCTTTGAGCGTCAGGGGAATCGGCCAATTATAGGACCCGCTGTTCGGCGCGGTCGCGGCGATCGTCTGGGTCAGAGTCGTCCCCTTCCAGAGCTGGATCTTGACGTTGGCGTCCTGCGTCCCGGTCTTCGTCCAGGTGATCGCGGGCGTCGTCCCCCGCGTCCAGGTGGCGCCGGCCGCGGGCGCGGTGATGGTTATGGTCGGCTGGGAGATGGTGAAATAATCGCTGTAGTCCGAAACGTTGCCGTCCGTGGTCTTGACCAGGATCCTGTAGTTCGTGGCCAGGCCCTGGGCCTTCGGAATGGTCCAGTTGTAGCTTCCGTCGTTGGGGGTGCTGCGCGATATTGTTTTGGCCTTGGCGGCCCCTTTGTAGAGCAGGATCTGGACGTTGGCGCTCTGCGTCCCGCTTTTCGTCCAGGTGATGGTATGGAGGGAGCCGCGCGACCAGTCACTGCCCCCGGCGGGCGAGGTGACGTTGATCTCGGTGATATTCACGGTAAAGGAGATCGTACTGCCCAGCGAGCCGACGCCGGAGATATCCAGCTTTCCCTTGGCCCCGCTGGACAGAAAATCGAAGGGATTGGTCGTGTCGTTGATGGCCGTGCGTCCGGCGTCAAGCGAATAGGCCGCCAGGTTGACGCTTCCGTTCACGGTCAGGGTACCGTTTGGCCGGTAGATATAAACTTCGTCGGGAGGGCCGTCGGCATTTCCCGTATAATTGGGGTTGATGCGGTAAACGAGGAGACCTTCTCCAGGCAGACTGCTCTCGAACGTCCCGGTCTTTTCCCTGTATTCCACAACGAAGTATTCCGTGGTCGAAACCGGGGATTTGATCTTGTAGCAGTTGTTCGTCGAGGATGTCAATAGGTTCAAGGAATAGGTCCCGGGCGCAGTGATCTCAGGGATCGAGGCGATCCATTTTCCGTACTTGTATTTCATATAAGCGCCCATGTGTTGAGGAGGGTTCAGGTCCGCATCCATGATGTCCCACTCGCCGACAGGGTCTATACTCGTATTATAATAACGATACAGATCCGGCGACCCCAGGGAATGGAACATCTCGTGGCAAAGCACGCCGACGCCATAGTGCTTTGTGAAATCCTGAAGCTGGAAATCATAGTCATAGACCCGTATGCCGTTGATGTAGGCGTACTTCATATGGAGTGACCACATGTGCGGCCAGAGAAGGTCGGCCCAACCGTCCTCCGGGCCTCTGACCATGAAGCAGACATTGTCCACGTAGCCGTCGCCGTCACCGTCCACGTTCAGGCCGGACGGGATTTGGGAGCTGACGCCGTCCACTGCATTTTTCAGGAGAGTTTGCTCCCTATCATAAGATTGCGCAGGGGTTTTATAGCCGATGGTATTGGAGGCAGTGTACTTCTGGTAATAACCACGCGGGTGGGAATCCTGGTAGGATACGACCAATCCGCCGGACGGCAAGGGATAGAACGTCGTCGAGATCGTCAGCTGATCGTAGGATGCCTCGTAGAAGTAATTGCGCATCGAGTTGTAGCCCGAGGTGCTGTTGTTGAAAAAATTGTCATAGATGCTCGAGGCGTCCCCGAATTCCGTCTCATCGCTGAAGCGGATGAAGATGACGATGTTGTTGAGCGTCCCTGTGGCCGGGGCCTTCTTGACCGTCTCGAGCATTGCCGGAGAGCCATACAGGCGCGATGCGGGAATCGGGGTTTGCTGGGCCAGTTCCGGGCCCAGATTCTTCTCGATGCCCAACGCCTGGGGGTTCCACACTCCGACCCGGAACGGAGAAGCTCCGACCTTGCCTTGCTCGCGGGCGGCATAAACGAAATAGCCGGATTCCGGGTTCTTGATGATGGCGAAGCCGGCGAGGTCATGGACCCAACGATGGAACTCATCGCCGGTGATGTAGCATTTGATGACTTGGCCGTCCGGCTGGGTCAGCGTGATGGGATAGTTGCGAACATAAACGGCCTGCAGAAGCATTGGCGTCAAAACCAGTCCAAGCAAGACAAGGACGAGCCGTTGGAAGCGATGGTTTTTCATGAAAAACCTCCTTGCGGGTCTTGTTTTCTTAAGAAGCCGCCCCGGTTATGGCTACAGACTCTTCCTCGGCGCGAATCGACCAAAATCGATCGAGGATGATTTGTTCCCAACATTCAATAGGCTTTCCAGCGTCCGGATATCTATTAATTCTTATTCAGGTTCCTTAAATGAGTCAAGAAAAATAAGTGACAATAATTGCCACCGATGTCCCGCGCTTCCCCTGGAATTGACTTCCCCCGACTAAATCTTTTAGAGTGATGGTAATTGACGCGGACCGTCAATCCCTGGAGGTGCCATGTTTTGCACGAAGCGGATTCTTTGCAGTGCCGTGGGGGCGCTCGTCGTGCTGGCCGTCGCCCTGACCGCCACCCAAGCTCCCAAGGCCGGCGTCGACGCCCTCGGAACTCACAAGTATGAGGAATTCAAGACCCCCAAGTCCTGCGGAGCATGTCACACCGATTTCTACCAGCAATGGAACCAGGCCATGATGTCCCGAGCTTACACCCACGCCTGGAATGAGGTCGAATATTTCAAGCTGGCCCTGCCCCAGGCCGAGAAGGACGCCGCCGTGGCCGAAGTCAAGGCGAGCTGCAACGGCTGTCATGCTCCGCTGGCTTACCTGGCCGGAGAGGTCCCCCCGCCGCGTCCGTCGCTCAACAGCCGGGTCAATGAATCGGTCTCGTGCGACATTTGCCATACGGTCATCGGCATGGCCGGACCCATCCCCTACAATTTCAACTGGGTCTCGTCCCCGGGAAAAGTGAAATACGGTCCCCGTCAAGGGGTCCACTCTCCGGAGCACGAAACTCAGGTCTCCGACTTCCTCCGCTCGCCGGATTTCTGCGGAACCTGCCACAATCAGAAGAGTCCCTACGGGGCCTGGGTCATGACGACTCACCTCGAGTATAAGGAAGGCCCTTACTTCAGAGAGGGCGTGCGCTGCCAGGACTGCCACATGACCTCCGGAACGGGCCAAACGGCGCTCATGAGCGGCGCCTATCCCGACGCGCGGCAGCACCTTTTTCATGGCGCCCACGACCCGGGCAAGGTCCGGGGAACGGTCGAACTGCGGATCCATCCCAGCACGCGGGAAGCCGCCCCCGGGGAGCGGGTCGTATTCACCGTGGTCCTCTTCAATCAGAAAGCCGGCCACAAGTTTCCGACGGGGTCGGTGGAGGACCGGATCGTATGGATGGACGTCGAAGCCGCGGACGCCAAGGGCCGCGTCTATCACTTGCCGGTCGACAAGAAGGGATTCTCGGGCGAAGAATACACCCTGGGAAGCGACGAACCGGCCTACCAGGACATGGGCATCGGCCTGGGCGACCCGGGCTTCCGGGGCGTTGCCCGTGACGGGATCCCGGCGGGCGACCGGGTCTTCCGCATGGCCTACTTCGACCCCCAGGGTCGAATGACCATTCAGCAGTGGAACACCAAGTCCCTGGGCGTGGACTACCGGATCGGGCCGCGAGAGACAAAGATCGAGACATTCACCTTCACTCTTCCCGACACCCTGCCTCCCGGTCCGTTCAAGGTGACCGCCGTCCTGAACTACCGGAAGCTCATCAAGCCTGTGGCGGATTTTCTGGGTGTCGCTGGGGATGAATCCGAGACCATCCGGGTCAACGATCACTCCACGACCATCACCATACTGCACTGAGGTGCCCCATGAAAAAACAGGGCCTGCATTGTCTGGCGTTCTTCCTCCTGGTCCAGGCGACCGCCGGGCTGCTTCTGGCCATCCCGTCCTTCAGCCGGAAGTATGCCCTGAGCTGCAAGGTCTGTCATGAGCCCTTTCCCAGGCTGACGGACTACGGCCGGGAGTTCTTAAACAACGGATTTATCTTCCGGGACAAGGAGGCTCCCCGGGCGGTTGTCGATACGGGCGACACCCTTCTCTCACTTCTACGGGAGCTCCCGGTGGCCCTCCGCATCGACGGCTTCGCCGCGTTCAACAACTCGAACACGAACCGGCTGGATTTCGCGGCGCCGACGACACTCAGACTGTTGAGCGGCGGAGAGATTGCAAGGAACGTGTCCTATTATCTTTCCTTTTTCATGACCGACCTGGGCCGCGTCGTCGGATTGAGGGAAGCGACGGTGCGCCTGCGGAACCTGTTCGGCACCGGGCTCAACCTCGGCCTGGGCCAGTTTCAGGTGACGGGCCCCGTGTTCGATCGCGAGTTGCGCCTGACGCTCGAGGATTACGAGATCTATCGCTCCAGGCCGGGGCTGTCGCGCGTCGACCTGGCCTACGACCGGGGCTTGTTCCTCAACTACCGGATGGCCGGCGGGACCGACCTGACCCTGGAAGTCCTGAACGGCATGGGCCTGAACGAGGCCGGGGACAAGGCCAACTACGATTTCGACAAGTTCAAGAATTTTATGCTCCGCGTCTCCCAGAACCTGGGAGACAAGATGCGTGTGGGCGCGTTCGGGTATCTCGGGTGGGAAAAGCAGTTCAACAATCGGAATGATGTGTGGATGCTCGCCGGCGACGCGACGATCGGCAGTCCGCCGTTCGTTCTAAGCGGCCAGTATGTCGAACGTCGCGACAACAACCCTTACTTTGCCTATGCCGTCGTGCCCGCTGATACGCCGGCCGTCGTCACCCGGGGCGCCTTCGCCGAGCTCGCAGTCCTGCCCGGGGGCGATGATTCGCGCTGGTATGCTGCCGGACTCTTCAACTGGGTGAGCTCGGACGATCCGGCCCTGAAATACCTGTCCTTCACGGCCCATGGCGGCTATCTCCTGTGGCGCAACGTCCGCCTGACCGTGGAGGGGACCTACTTCGTGGATAGCCCGTTCGGCAAGTATCCTCGCCTCGCGGCCGGGCTCATCACCGGGTTCTAAAAAGGACATGCGGCGCTCGCACCCGAAGTCCGGGGGCGGGCGATGAGCAAGATAAATATCGACCTCCGATCTCCGGGTCCTGCCGCCGAGGTTCCTTAACAATTCCCTTTTCCTCGGGATATATACTATTGGACGATGGATGAAAAGGAGAACAGGCTCGTGGAAATGGTCCTGGCCGGCAACCCGAGGGCCTTTGAATCCCTGGTCGAGCCCTACCGACATTCTCTCCTCAGCCTGGCCTTCCGACTGACGGGGAACGAGGAGGACGCCAAGGAGGCGGCTCAGGAAGCCCTCCTGCGGGCCTATCGCTATCTCCGCGCGTTCGACCCGGAACGAAGCTTCCGCAACTGGCTGCTCCGGATCCTGGTCAACGCCTCGCAAAGATCCGTTTCCCGACGCGGGGTTTTGGAGAGGCTCGAGGACGCGGCCGAGGCGATCGAACCGTCGGCGGGTCCAGCGGCACGCTATCAGGATCGGGAACTCCGGTCGCGGCTCACCGACTGCCTCGGGGCGCTCAGCGAGCGAGAGAGGCGGGTTTTCCTGCTGAGGGATATCGAAGACCGGAGCATCAAGGAAACCGCGGAGATCCTGGCCAGCTCATCTGTCTCGGTCCGCGTCCATCTTTCGGCGGCGCGGAAAAAGATCCGGGAGGAGATGCTTCGACGCTATCCCGGCTTGATGGGAGGGTCCCGATGACTTGCGGCACGGTTCGCTCCTGGATAGACCTGGCCGCCGGGGGCGATCTGTCCGACCGCCGCGCCCGGCTCCTCGAAAAGCACTTGGCGGAATGCGCCGCGTGCCGGGAAGAGAACCGACAGGCCTTGAAATCGCTCGAAGTCGCCCGGACCATAGCCAAAGAGGAAAGAACTCCGGAGTGGACCGATAATGAATGGCGCAAAGTAATCGGCAAAGCGGTCGGACAAGAGATCAGGCCTCGGGGGCATCTCGCCTCCGGGATTCCGGGCTGGGCCTGGGCGGCGGGAGCGGCGCTCCTCGTCGTCCTCGTCGTCGGCGCGTTCGTGCTCATGAGGCGGGAACACGGGACGAGCCTGGTCGCCGAGCAAGGACCGCGGGCCGATATCGTCCTCCCGGAAAAGGCTCCCTCGGCGCCGAAGCCGGCCGCGGTCGAACCCTCGCCCCTGGAGAAGCCCAAGCCTGCCGCCCGCCGGTCCGAGCTTCTCCTGACCCAAAAACCGGTTCAAGCCGGGGCGGCGGAGCACGCCCGGCCCGTGTCCCCCGCACCGCAGACGCAAGCTCAATCCGTCATGGCCATGACGTTCGTTTCTCAAGAAACGGGACTCAAGATCTATTGGGTCTTCAACAACAATTTCGATTTCAAGGAGGAAAGGAAATGAAAAAAATCGTTTTAATCTTGTTGGTGGTCTCTGTCGTTCTGGCCGTCAGCCTGTTCGGCGCGAACCAGGAGACGAAACCGCCCTTGAAGCAGGAGATCGTCAAGCTCAACTACGTCCGGCCGCCCGATGTCGTCCAGCTCCTCCAGCCGTATGTCAGCCGGGAGGGGCGGGTCAACTATTCGATCAATCAGAACATCATCAGTCTGAGCGACTATCCTGAGAACGTGGACAAGATGCTGGCCGTAATCAAGGAGATCGACGTCAAGCCGGCCGACGTCCTATTCACCGTCCAGCTCGTCCTGGCCTCGGAGGACGGGGTCGAAAAGACGGATGAGGCCCTGGCCAACGACCCCATTATCAAAGAATTGAAGTCCTTCCTGAAATACAAGAGCTTCGGCCTGCTCGATACTTCTCTTGTGCGGGCCATCAATGATATGAGCTCAGAACTAACCATGGGACGCAAGGGCGAGTTCGCTTTCGAACTGCAGCCAAGTATCATCAAAAAGGATAAGACGGATTTCATCCAGGTCAGAGTCAGGCTGAACCAGATCGGCGCCCTTTATGTCGAGAAGGAGACCAGCCAGAAGGAGAATCAGACCGTCACCACGGAAAAACCCCGAGTGTCTTCCCAGACCCTGATCGAGAGCAACCTGACGATCAAGTCGGGGGAAAAGACCGTGGTCGGAGTCTCCCGCACTGCCGGTGGGGACAAAGGCCTGATCCTCATCATCTCGGCCAAGATCGTCGAATAGATCGCACTCCCGCAGATAAAAAGGGGGCGGAGGAATGTCCTCCGCCCTTTTTTTGCCTTCGGAAGGGGGCACCGCCGAGCCGTCTGTGTCCGGTGACGGATATCGAGTGACGCATGACGCGCGGGGATGAAGTGTGAAAAAGGGAAGGAACGTCCGCTCTAAGCTGAAGCTTTTTTCAGGGTCCGAACCCTCTTGGCCACGTCCCGGAAACCCGAGTTCCAGGATTTGACTTCCTGGTAATAGGGCAGGGCTTTGTGGGCCTCGTTCATCTCTTCGAGTAGAACGGCCCATTCATACTTCACCGCGTAGCACAGGGTGGAACCGGGGTCGGCCTGGGCCAGCGCTTTCTCCAGCCACTCCTTGGCCCCGGCGAGATCCTTGCTCCGGCGGCAGCAGAGACTGAGCATGGAGTAACACTCCACGGCCCGGGACGGATCGCGGGCGGCCTGCTTGAATTCCTCGACGGCTTCGTCGAAAAGGTTCTGCTCGAGAAAGGCCACACCGAGGTTAAAGTGGAGGTCGGCGTTGTCCTTGTCCACCTTTTCTTCCATCTTCAGGCGAAACTCGGTGATGATATCGGCCAGTTCCTTCTCGACGACGGTCGTTTCTTTTTTGAACTGCTGGAAATAGACGGCCTCCATCAAGGCCTGCTCCTCCACGATCCGCTCCTGGAGGTCATGGTACCTGAACTTCGGCATGGCGGCGATGGGCATGACGATGTTGATCGTGGAAAAGAGCTCGGCCGCCGTGACCCGCTCTCTATCGCTCAGGCTCTGTCCCGAGGAGACGGGGGGACGGCTCAGGTCGGGGATATCGCGTAGGGACTCGATCTTGGCGGCCGTCTTGTCCGGGACCCCCTCCCCGGGTTTGTCCGCGGGAGGCTTGGCCGGCGGTTTGGCCGGCTCGGGTTTGACCCGGACGGGCTCGGGCTTGCCCCGTTCCTCGCGAGGCGCGCCTATCAAATCCAGGCTCTGCTCGAGCATTTCCGCCTTTTCCACGAGGTCGGGAATGGCCTCTGCATCCATGTGGGTGTGGGATTCCTTGAGCAGGGCGATCTTCTGGGTGATCCGAGGCTCATCGGGATAGATCAGGAGCATTGTTTCGAGGATGCGCTGGGCATTCCGGATCAACCCCTGCTGGAGGTAGAGGTCGGCCTTGCTGAGGTTCATCCGGACCATCTCCTGGTCCTGCTCGGACAGCCGGGCAAACCCTCCCCGCGTGTCCCTGTGAGTCCCCGACTTCGTCCCCGACAGGGACGCGGCTTGGGTCGCGGAGGGCGAGCCGGAGCGAGTCCCCGACAGAGAGGTTGGCGTGCCCGCGTGGGCGTACTCCTTGGCCAAGGCCCGGTCCTCCGGGCAGAGACCGACCAGCTCGCGGAGCGCGACCAGCATCCGTTCCCTGAGGCCCTTGCGGCGGTACTCCTGGAGCAGGAGGCGGAGGGCCAGCTCCAGGTTCTTTTTCTGGTCCTTGGATTTATAGATGACCGCAAGCTTTTCCAGGGCCGGGAGGTAGATCTCCTTGCCCGAAAAGGCCAGGCCCAGTAAACCGATGGCCTTGTCTTCTTTGCCCTTACTGAGGAGGGTGTTGATCAAGGGTTCGTACAGTTGGTAGGCCGTCTCGACCTTGTTCTGCTGGATGAGGGTGTAGCCCAGCTTGACCCGGATGTTGATATCGTTGGGATACTTGGCGTAGAGGCGGGAGAAGATCTCCTCGCCCATGCGGAAGTTGGCGTCCTCGATGTACAAGCCTCCCAGGCGGCTTAGGAGCTCCGGGCTGTCGCGATGGATGGCCAGGGTTTCCTCCATCAAGGACACGCCGTCTCTGATCTTGCCCTTCTTCTTGAGGAGGTTGACCAAGTTCAGCACCGTCCGGATGTGGCCCTTTTTTAGAGTCCGGCCATGGGCCAGCAGTTTTTCAGCTTCGTCCAGCTCCTGGTTCTCGATCATGATCTCCGCGGCTTCGTTGAGCTCTTCCACGGCCTCGTCAAAGGCACCGTCCTTGGTGTAGAGGTCGGAGAGCTTGAGGCGGTAGCGCGGGTCGGTGCGGTCGAGCTTGATGAGCTTCTCGTAAACAAAGATGAGCCCCTTGAGGTGACGCTCCTTTTCCAGGCGATCGGCCACCTGGAGGTATACGACTTTGGCCTCGGCGGCGAAACCCATCTGGCCGTAGAGGTCGGCCAGCTTGATGGCCGAGGGAACATCTTCGGGAAGGGCCTTGTTGATCTTTTTATAGACGGCCAGGGATTGGGGGTGAAGCCCTTTGGATTCATAGAAAGTGGCGATTTCCTGAAAGGTCTTGACTGCCTTGTCTGCCTGGCCGATGCGGAGATAGAGGTCGCCGATGACGTTGGCGATGTTGGGGTCGAGCGGCTCGCCCTCCAACAGCCGTTCGTACTCGTTGATGGCGTCCTGGTACTTGCCGGCCTTCATGAATTTCTCGGCCGCTTCCAGGAATCTGGCCTTGTCTTTCTTGGGAGACATCAGTGCCGCCCTCCGGCTCGAGGTCCCAGGCGAAAACTCCGGCGGTGAAAAGGCGTCGGCCCCAGACGGGCCAAGGCCCGATAATGCTCGGGAGTCCCGTAACCCTTGTTCTGGGCCAACCCATAACCCCTAAAAAACGAATCCAGACTCTTTACCATCTCGTCCCTGAAAACTTTAGCGATGATCGAGGCGGCGGCGATGGAAACGCTCGCCAAGTCACCGCCGGGGACCGGCTTCAGAGGATACTCTACATCTTTCAAGGGGAACCCGTCAAGGAGCAGGGCGTCGGGCCGGCTGGACAGGGCGTCCACAGCTCGCCGCATGGCCGCCAGGGAGGCCTGGAAGATGTTGATCCGATCGATTTCCGCGCTGGTCGCCTGGCCCAGGCCGACCGCCTCGGCTTCAAGGAGGATATCTTGGGCCAGTTTCCGCCGTTTTTTGGGGGTCAATCGCTTGGAATCGTTGATCTCCCGGAGCCAGTCCGGCCAGTCGGCCTGGTCCTCGGCCAGGTCGCGAACGGAGAGGGGGAGGATGACGGCCGCGGCCACGACCGGCCCGAACAGACAGCCCCGGCCGACCTCGTCGACGCCGGCCACGCGGCGCCGGCCCTCATTCCAAAAGGCTCTTTCGAGGTGGAAATCCGGCACGGCCGTCGCGGCATCAATCCCGGTCTTCGCGCAGGCGGGCCGCCTTGCCCCGGAGCTGGCGCAGATAGTACAGCTTAGCCCGGCGGACCTTGCCCTTGCGGACGACCTCGACCTTGCGCATGGTCTTGCCGTGGAGGGGAAAGACCTTTTCCACGCCCACGCCGAAGGAAACTTTGCGCACGGTGAAGCTCTCGCCCAGGCCTTTCCCCCGGTGGGCGATGACCTCGCCCTGGAAGACCTGGATGCGTTCCTTGTCGCCTTCCTTGATGGCGACGTGGACCTTGACCGTATCGCCGATATGGAACGCCGTCAAATCCTTCTTCAGGTGTTTTTCTTCGATGGTGGCCAGACTGCTCATGAGTTTTTCCTTTCTTTCTTGTCTTTCTTGTCCTTCCGGACTTGTTCCAGGAGGCGACGGTCCTCGGCCGTCAGAACCGCCCTTCTCAGAAGGTCGGGCCTGCGGGCCTCTGTTTTTTCCAGGGCCTTTCGCCGCCGCCAGCGGGCGATTTCCCGGTGGTCGCCGGAGATAAGGACCCGGGGGACGGTCATGCCCTTGAAATCGCGCGGCCGGGTATACTGAGGAAAGTCCAGGAGGCCCTCACTGAACGATTCGCGGGCCACGGACTCCGATTTGCCCACGACTCCGGGCACGAAACGCGATACCGTGTCCACAACGACCATGGCCGGAAGCTCCCCCCCCGAAAGGACATAGTCCCCGATGGATATCTCGTCCCGGATGAGATGCTCGACCACCCGCTCGTCCACGCCCTCGTACCGCCCGCAGATCAAGACGACCTGGGGGTAGGAGGCGAGTTCGGAGGCCAGCTCCGGGGTCAGCATCCTCCCCTGGGGCGAGAGAAGATAGACCGGTGTCGACGGAGATTCCCTCAGAGCTTCCACGGCGGCAAAGAGGGGCTCGGGCTTGAAGACCATGCCCTCCTCCCCGCCGAAGGGACGGTCGTCCACTTGGCGGTGTTGGCCCTGGGCGTAATCTCGCAGGTCGTGCACGTAGACCTCAAAAACCTTTTTCTTTCTCGCCCGGCGAATGAGGCCGGTTTCCAGAAATCCGGCGAACATCTCGGGAAAGATGGTGATTATATCAAATCTCATTCAAGTCCAAAAGTCCGTCCGGTGGGTCGACCACGATCCGCCGAGAGACGACGTCGACCTCGCGGCAGATTTCCCGGCTGAAGGGGATGAGAATTTCCTTCTTTTCCCCGCTCCTGACCACCAGGAGGTCGCTGCCGCCCGCGGACAGGATATCCTCGACAGCTCCGACTTCCACACCCCCCACGGTGACGACCCGGCACCCCAGGAGCTGGTGGGTGTAGAACGTATCATCCGCCGGAGGCTGGAGCTCATCCTCGGGGACGAAGATATCGGCTCCGACCAGGGCCTGGGCCCCGGTCATGTCATCGATCCCTCGGAGCTTGAGGATATAGAATTGCTTGAAGGGTCGCAGCTCCTCGACCTCGCAGGGGGCCGGCTCGCCGCTAAGCTTCAGAAAGACCCTGGAAAAAAAAAGGCGCTTCCGGGAACTCGGGGTCGAGCTCGACCTTGAGCCCGCCTTTGTTCCCCTGGGTTTTGAGTATCCGACCGATATTCAGCAAATCAACCTTTCTCGATGATTTCGAGGTTGAAACGTCTCTTGAGCTTCATGCCGGCCGCGCCTAGGATGATCCGCATGGCCCGCGCGGTCCGCCCCTGCTTGCCGATGACCTTTCCCAGGTCTTCCGGAGCTACTTTGAGTTCGAGGATCGTGGTCTGTTCCCCTTCGAGCTGAGAGACTTGCACTTTTTCCGGGTTGTCAACGAGCGCCTTGGCGATCAATTCAACGAGCTCTTTCACGGTGACCTCCTTTTCAAAAAGCGGCGTTACGGGAGAAGTTTCTCTGACTTGGAAACTTTCTGCAAAAGCAATTGAACGGTTCTCGAAGGCTGAGCACCTTTCTTCAGCCAGGCCTTGGCTTTTTCGAGGTCGATCTTGACTTCGACAGGGTCCTTCAGGGGATTATAGAAACCGATGAAGTCCTTCGCCTTGCTTTGGAGAGGACGCCTGGAATCCATAACGACAATTCGGTAGGACGGCTTGCCCTTGGCTCCAAATCGCATCAAACGCATCGAGATCATGTGGTACCAACTCTCTTAGTGGAATAAAAAGAAAGCAGAATAATAGCCGAATTCGGCCCACAAGTCAACCGCCCCGGCCTGGCCCAAAATGGGATCGAACCCAGTGCGGGATGCCGTTCCCCGGGCTCCTTCGCCCCGGAAAACACGGGGTTCCCTACGGATCATCTTGATTCCCCGGGGATTCACGCTCCCCCGAAATCCTTTAACCGGGGATGATTATATCAAATTCCTGTAAAAAAAATCGTCCTGTCCCGACACTCAAGAGGGATACCTTCCCAAACTGCGGTTCGCCGTCGCTGCGGCCCATCGGGGATCGTTCCCCCACCGCTTATCAGGGTCTCCCGGCGCGGAAACTCAATTGAATATCGACGGTTTCGCCCGCTCCGGCCGGGGCTGCCCTCGCGCGGATTCATCCCTTGCGCCCGCGGCGGCCCCACTCCAAAAGATTAAGGCCTGTGGCAGGATCGGATCTTCGCCTCAGCACGCCGGGCCAAGGGAGGAGAAAGATCTCGCAGGTCGCCAGGACCTCGGCTTCCTTGAGGTGGCCGCTCCGCGAAGTGAAATCCGGCCCTCCCAGAACGATGTGGGCGTGGACGAAAGGCTTCCCGCCGAGGAGGCTGATGTTGCCCTGAAGAGAGGTGATCTCATGTTCGCCACGGAATGTCCGGAAAGAATAGCGCTTTTCAGTCAGCCGAAAGAACCCGAGCTCGGCCCGCCGGCAGGTGCCGATCCCCTGGAAGACGGCGGCCCTGATCTTCCGCCGCAAGCAAAAGGCTGTCAGAGAGCCGATGATTCTTTCCCCCCTCTCGAGGCGGATCACATAGATCGAATGCTTCTTCAGGTGGCGCATGACATCTCTCCTTCGGTGAAGCCGATTATATCGCACACCGGAGCGCGGAATCCCGGGTTTTTTCGGGCGGCAAGTTTGACCGCAGCGGCCCGGATTCTTACAATGGAGCTATCCCGGATTAAGGACACAAGCATGAACCGAATCAGATTCCTTTTTCTCGCCGGCGGGCTATCCCTGGCCTTGCTCGGCACGGCGGCCCTGGGCGCCATCGACCTCGGAAATCTTCAGAAGGCCTATGAGCGCGCGTCCAAGGCTTACGAGGCTAAGGACTATCAAGAATATCTGGATGATATCACCCAGGCTCTTCAGTATTTCCCCGACCACCCGATCCTCCTCTTTCGCCAGGCCGCGGCCTACGCCCTGACGGGCAAGCCTCTCAAGGCCATGATCCCTCTGCGGCAAACAGCGGCCATGGGCTTGGTTTTCAACGTCTGGCAGAACCCCGACTTTCGGTCATTGCAGAAGCGGCCCGAGCTGCAGCGGATCATCGACCTCTATGCGAAGAACGCCCAGCCCCTGAAGGGAAGCCAGCAGGTCTTGTCCGTCCCCGAGAAGGGCCTTCTCATCGAAGGCGTGGCCTATGACCCTCAGGACCGCAAGTTCTACCTCGGCAGTGTGCGCCGGAGCGAGATCCTTCGTCTCGACCGCGACGGAAAAGGCGACGTCATGTCCCGGCCTGATGACGGCCTGTGGGGTGTCATGGGCTTGAGGGTGGATTCAGCCCGGCGCAAGCTGTGGGCCGCCATGTCCGCGGTGCCTCAAATGGCAGGCGGCAAGCCCGAGGACGAAGGCCGGGCCGGGCTCGTCGCCTACGATCTGAAGACCGGACGGCTTGTGAAAAGATTCCTCCTCCCCGGCAAGCCGGAAGCCCATCTGCTCGGAGATCTTGCCCTTGACGCCCAGGGCACGGTCATGGCCACGGACAGCCAGGCGCCCCTGATCTACGCGGCTCCCCAGGCCGGAGGCGATCTGGAGGTTTTTCTGAAATACGACCTTTTTCAATCTCTCCAGGGCATCGATTTCGCGCCGGACGGGAAGACCCTTTTTGTCGCGGACTATTCGGTCGGGGTCTACGCCATCGACCGGAAGACCAAGGCCGTGCGCTTCCTCGAAGCTCCCCGGAACGCGGCCCTTATCGGGATCGATGGGATCTGCTTTTACCGCGGCTCCCTCATCGCCGTTCAGAACGGGCTTAAGCCCAACCGGATCCTCAGGCTCTTCCTGAGCAAGGATTACAGTCGGATCGAGCGCGTCGCCGTCCTGGAGGCCAATGAACCGAGCATGACCGAGCCGACCCTGGGTGCCGTGGCCAACGATGTCTTTTACTTCAACGCCAACGCCCAGTGGGCCCTCATCGACGACAAGGGACAGGCGGCGCCGAACGATAAATGGAAGGACCCGGTCATCCGCTCGATCAGCCTCGCCGAGCCGAAGACGACCAGATAGACAGGGGGCGCCGGCGGCGAGCGACCCCCGCGGCCGGATATTCTTAGTGACTGCGGGGGATGCTTCCGAGCATCTTCTTGAAGCCCGGCTTCTTCATCATTTTTTTGAGCTCGGCGAATTGCCTGAGGAGCTGGTTGACTTCCTGGACCGGCCGGCCGCTGCCCCGGGCAATCCGGGCCCGCCGACTGCCGTTGATCATCCTGTCGTCGGCCCGTTCATCGGGCGTCATGGCGTTGATGATGGCCTCGAAATGGACGATCTTCCGGTCGTCGACCTCGGCCTTGTCCAGGCCCTTGAACATCCCCGTGCCCGGAAGGTGGCCGATGATCGAGGACAGCGACCCCATCTTCTTCATCTGAACGATCTGCTTGCGGAAATCATCCAGGGTGAACTCTTCCTTGCGGAGCTTGCGGGCCATCTCCTCGGCTTCCTTGCCGTCGGCCTGTTCCTCGGCCTTTTCGATGAGGGACAGGAGGTCGCCCATGCCCAGGATGCGGGACGCCATGCGGTCGGGGTGGAAGACCTCGAGCTTGTCCGATTTCTCCCCCACTCCGATGAAGGTGATGGGCCTCTGGGTCACGGAAACAATGGACAGAGCCGCCCCGCCCCTGGCATCGCCGTCGAGCTTGGTCAGGATGACCGAGGTCAGGCCGATCTTGTCCTCGAAGGCCTTGGCGCTCTTGACCGCGTCCTGTCCGGTCATGGCGTCGCCGACGTAGATGACCTCGGTCGGGGCGAGGATGTCCCGCACGAGCCGGAGCTCGGCCATGAGCTCGTCATCGACATGAAGCCGCCCCGCCGTGTCCACGATCAGGGGGTCGTAGCCGTGGTTGCGAGTGTGCTGGACCAGCTCCCGGAGCGTCTTCTCGGGCGCCGCCATCTGGGCCGACGTCATCTCATACAGGGGGAGGTTGAGCTGCCCGGCCAGGGTCTTGAGCTGGTCCTGGGCCGCCGGACGCTTGAGGTCGAACGACACCAGGAGAGGATTCTTGTGAAGGGCATGAACCCAGCGGGCGAGCTTGCCGCAGGTCGTCGTCTTGCCGCTGCCCTGCAGGCCGACGAGCATGAAGATCGAGGGCGGCGTCGCGGCGAAGGTCAGGGGCTTGTCCTCCCCGCCGAGGATGTCGATGAGCTCGTCGCGGACGATCTTGATGACCTGCTGGGCCGGGGTCAGGCTCTGGAGGACCTCCTGGTCGAGGGATTTGGCCTTGACCCGCTCCTCGAACTCCTTGACCACGCGATAGTTGACGTCGGCCTCGAGAAAGGCCAGACGCAGCATCTTGAGCGCTTCGGCCATGTTCTTCTCGGTGATCTTGGCCTCGCCCCGAAGATACTTCAGGACCTTCTGAAGCCGCTCGGACAGCTGATCGAACATGAGAGTATTATAGCGGAAAGCATCTCCGGACTTAAAATGCGAGCTCGGGAGGCTCCATCTTAATGAATGGGGCCCCGCTTCGGGCACCCCCCGGCAGTCCTCACGGCCCGATTCCAGTCTTTTCCGATCAATGGCTGCAGGGGGGCCGCTCTGGTCTGGCGGGGGGCCTCCGCCCTTGCCCCCATTCTACTTATTATGGCGTGTCTTCCCTCCCTCGCTCGAACGAAAGGACAGGGTGGAAATGCTTACCGGGGGAAGGGGGGAGAACTGCTGGTGCGATGGTCCGAACATGATATGGAAGACGTGAGCCGGACCATCGCTATTTTCGAAAGTGGCGACCTACCAGCTAATCAGACATCATGCGACTTTTTAGGCTCTGAGCGGATGGAGCTACGGCCCGAGGAAGGCCGCTCTCTGACCGGGACAATGATCCTGGTCAAGTGCTGACGCGGGTTGCCGCGGAAGACGACACCCGGACCTTTGAAATATTGCTCCCGGCTGGGCAGAAGGACTTCGAGACTCCGCTCGCGAATGTATTCGAAAATCTTCTGGTCCTTTAGTCGTTCCGCGTCCGCCGCGCGACAAGAGGGCGCGGGCACAATAAAAGACTTGACAATGCCCCAAGAAACTTGGCTAGATACTATCAGAGGGAGGGTCAGAGCATCAATCTTCTTTAATTTTACGTCGGTCTCTTTTTAGCCGGCAAATCAAATCCAATAGGGAGGATTCCATGAGAAAGAAAGGTTGGGCGATCCTCTTGGCGGGGATTGCGGTGGTGGTCGTGGCGGGCTATTTTCTGTCGCAGGCGGCCGTTGCCGCGCAGTCCGGCCCGAAGGCGGGCAGCGGCTCGAATGCGAGCAACAGGAAAATCGTCGGGACATGGGATGTTAAAGAAATGGCCACGGGGGATATGGATCGGTCCGCCGTGAAGGGGATCCAGAAGACGATAAATATCCCGCCGGCCGCCTTTATATCAGACGGATATGCCGAGGGTGGCTTCTACAAGAATTTCTCTCAGGGCTATCTTGAGGGATTAGGCGGCTCCCTGTGTGCACCCGTTATTTTCCCAAAAGGGGCTAAGAAGATTCTTTATGTTGATTATTACGTATGGGATGAATCTGGAGGTGCCGGTTACCTTTGCATGTTTGATTCGTACACCTGGTCCAATTATGTGAAGCAGATAGTCGGTGGGGCTACGTACTTCAACTCGAATTGGACGAGATATCGCGGCTATCCAATTGACACGACAATATATCCGAATGATGTTTGGTATGTCACGTTCTATGGCAGCAGCGGTGGTTATGTTTTCTTGAAAGGGGTCGTAGTAACCTACCAATAAGCCGAGGCAAGGTTTACGGATCTCTGCGCAGGCCTCCCCTCCGGAAAGAGACAAGTGCTTTCAGGAGGGGAGGTTTTCTCTATTCTGCAAATTTAATCTCTTTTCCAAGTTCGCGAAGGTATTCAAAGAGTTTTCCGGTCCATTAGTCGTTCCGCGTCCGCCGCGCGACAAGAGGGCGCGGGCACAATAAAAGACTTGACAATGCCCCAAGAAACTTGGTTAGATACTATCAGAGGGAGGGTCAGAACACCAATCCTTAATAATTTTGCGCCGGTCTCTTTTTAGCCGGCAAATCAAATCCAATAGGGAGGATTCCATGAGAAAGAAAGGTTGGGCGATCCTCTTGGCGGGGATCGCGATCGTGGTCGTGGCGGGTTATTTTCTGTCGCAGGCGGCCGTTGCCGCGCAGTCCGGCCCGAAGGCGGGCAGCGGCTCGAACGCGGGCGACAAGAAAACCGTCGGGACATGGGATGTTAAAGAAATGGCCACGGGGGATATGGATCGGTCCGCCGTGAAGGGGATCCAGAAGACGATAAATATCCCGCCGGCCGCCTTTATATCAGACGGATATGCCGAGGGTGGCTTCTACAAGAGTTTCGCTTACGGCTATCTTGAGGGATTAGGCGGCGCCCTGTGTGCACCCGTTATTTTCCCAAAAGGGGCTAAGAAGATTCTTTATGTTGATTATTACGTATGGGATGAATCTGGAGGTGCCGGTTACCTTGCCATGTATGATTCGTACACCTGGTCCAATTATGTGAAAATGTTAGTCGGTGGGGCTACTTTCTACAACTCGAATTGGACGAGATATCGCGGCTATCCAATTGACGCGACAATATATCCGAATGATGTTTGGTATGTCACGTTCTATGGCAGCAGCGGTGGTTATGTTTACTTGAAAGGGGTCGTAGTAACCTACCAATAAGCCGAGGCAAGGTTTACGGATCTCTGCGCAGGCCTCCCCTCCGGAAAGAGACAAGTGCTTTCAGGAGGGGAGGTTTTCTCTATTCTGCAAATTTAATCTCTTTTCCAAGTTCGAGAGCTGTCATTCCGTCCTTTTATACTTTAACGGAGACAAGATCCGTCTCCAATTATAAAAATAGTAATCGTTAAGGGGATGTGCCGACGGGCTGCATTTTTATCATCATATCATTTTTGTCTTGACAATAATTCCCCGGCAGATTAAGGTAATAAGGCTTTTTAAGACCAGGGATTCCACCATGAAAAAAAATCCAAAGCGTATCAACAAAATCGCGTCCGCGGCCGGGCCCAAGGCGTCCAAGGTCAATTTTGAAGAGGTGACGAAGCTCATCGGCCTGGTCGACGAGAAGAAGCTCACCCACTTCGAGCTCGAGACCGAGGGCTTCAGGATCAGCATCGGGCGCAACGCCCCCGCTCCGGTCTCCCATGTCATGAACTCCGCCCCGGTCGAACACGCCTACGCCCCGGCATCACGCGTGCCCATGGACGGCCCGGCTCCCGATTATGCCCGGGAAGAGGACGAAGCTCCGGCCGTCGAGCCGAAGGGGGAGCTGCACTACATCACCTCGCCCATGGTCGGGACGTTCTACCGCGCCCCGGACCCCTCCTCCCCGCCCTTCGTCGAGGTCGGGGATGTGGCGAAGAAGAAGCAGACCCTGTGCATCGTCGAAGCCATGAAGCTCATGAACGAGATCGAGAGCGACGTCGACGGCGTGGTCAAAGAGATTTTCGTTGAGAACGGCAAGCCCGTCGAGTTCGGCCAGCGTCTCTTTGGCATCCAGGTGGTCGGCTGAGACGATGATATCCAAGATCCTCATCGCCAACCGCGGCGAGATCGCCCTGCGCATCATCCGGGCCGCCCGCGAGCTGGGCCTCAAGACCGTGGCCGTCTATTCCGAGGCCGACAAGAACTCCCTCCACGCCCTGCTGGCCCACGAGCGGGTCTGCATCGGCCCGGCCAAGGCCGCGGACTCCTACCTGAACATCCCCAACCTGCTCAGCGCCGCGGAGATCACCAAGGCCGACGCCATCCACCCCGGTTACGGTTTTCTGGCGGAGAACGCCCGTTTCGCCGAGATCTGCGAGACCTCGGGCATGACCTTCATCGGCCCGACGGCCTCGGCCATCCGGCTTCTGGGCGACAAGAACCGCGCCCGGCAGGAGATGATCAAGGCCAAGGTTCCGGTCATCCCCGGCAGCGACAAGATCCTGGACGACCTCGGCGAGGCCAAGAAGATCGCCCTCAAGATCGGCTACCCGGTCATCATCAAGGCCGCGGCCGGCGGCGGCGGCAAGGGCATGCGCATCGCCAACTCGGCCGGACAGCTCGAGGAACAGTTCCCCATCGCCATGAACGAGGCCAAGGCCGGCTTCGGCGACCCCTCACTCTACATGGAAAAATATCTGCCCAAGGCCCGCCACATCGAGATCCAGATCGTCGGCGATAAGAAAGGCAATGTCCGGGCCCTGGGCGAGCGCGAATGCTCCCTCCAGCGGAAATACCAGAAGGTCATCGAGGAGACCCCCTCCCCCTTCGTCGATGAGCGGCTCCGCAAGAAGATGATGAGCGCCGCCGAGGACGCCGCCAAGTACATCGGCTACCAGAGCCTGGGGACCTTCGAATTCCTGGTGGACGAGAAGAAGCACTTCTATTTCATGGAGGCCAACACCCGGGTCCAGGTGGAGCATCCCATCACCGAGGCCGTCTATAACATCGACCTGATCAAGACCCAGATCCGGATCGCGGCCGGGGAAAAGATGCCCCTGCCCGACGACCTGGAGATGCGGGGCCACGCCATCGAGTGCCGGATCAACGCCGAGGACCCGGCGACATTCGCTCCCTCACCCGGGACCATCGACTTCCTCGTCTTCCCGGGGGGCGAGGGCATCCGCGTGGACTCGGCCCTCTATTGCGGCGGGCAAATCCCTCCCTACTATGATTCCCTGGTGGCCAAGATCATCGCCCTGGCTCCCAAACGGCAGATCGCCATCAAGAAGATGATCACCGCCCTGGAGATGACGACCATCGTCGGGATCAAGACCAACCTGCCCCTCCTTCTTAGCATCCTGGCCAACACCGAGTTCGTCAAGGGCGAATACGACACGCGGTTCATGGAGCGCTTCCTGAATCGCAAGAACGGCGAGCCCTCGGTCCCCTGAGCCGGTCCCGGCCGCACCTCTTTCCCGTCCCTTTGTCGAGGCGGACGTCCGCGCGCGGATGATGAGGGAAAGAGAGCGGGAGGAACGGCGCTAACGCTCGAGGGGCCGGCCCAACGGACGCTCGGCCGCCCGATGCTTGAGAACCCGATCCACGATCCGGAAGATGTCCGTATTCAGGAGATAGCTTCCCCGGATGGGGTCCCGGCCCGAGCTGAAATAGCCGAGAAGGTTGGCCCCCACGCCGCGGGCCGACAGGGGGACCAGGTTGTTGGAGTGGCCGGTCGAGTTCCAGCACCAGTAGACCCTCTCCCCGGGGTCGATCCGGCCGTTATCATCCGCGTCCTCCCAGCTGGCCCTCAGACCCGTCCCGGAAACATTCTTCTCCAGCCGCAGGGTCCGTGCATCGATTGTCCCAAGCGGGCGGTCGGGCAAAACCTCGGGGCCCGCGGTCAGGTAACCGGTCTCGTGGTCCGCCCCGACGAGGACCAGGGTGTTATCCCAGGTGCTGTCGTTGGCCGGGTCCTCCACCCAGTCCACGACGGCCCGGATCGCGGCATAGAATTCCAGCATCTCGCCGAGCATGGCGTCCATGTTGCCGTCGTGGGAGGCAATGTCGATCGCTCCTCCCTCGACGAGAAGGACGAAACCCGCCGGGTTTCGTCCGAGGACACGGAGGGCGGCTTCAGTCATCTCGGTCAGGGTGGGGTTCTCAGGATTCAGGCCTGACCCATCGGCAAGGGCGAACTCCATTTGACCCTGAGCGCCGCCAAAGAGCCCGGCCAGACGAGTGACCGTCGGGTTCGCGACCAAAGACAAAAGCCGAGAGCCTGCGTCCGTCCGGCCGGCTTGCCGCTCAAGAAAAGAAAAAGCGTGGGGCCCGCCGCTCTCCCGGAAGAGCTTGTCCCTGATGGCCCTGTTGACGAAGTGCCCGCCGTACCAGCCCGGATGGCCGCCGCCGATGAGGACGTCGAGAGGAGGATAGGTCGGTCCGTGGCTCCCCCCGTATATCGGCGAGTCGGCGACGGTGCCCGTGGCCAGAGGATCGCCCCACAAGCCCTCGTCGGCGATGGCAAACCCGTTGCCCCGGCGGTCGTTGTGGGCCATCCAGGCGCCGGGTGTGGCGTCCGAGACTTCGACCGTGGTCAAAGCTCCGGCGCCCATTCCCAGAGCCCGGGCTTTTTCCGTGATGCACAGGAGGCGCTCCGAGCCGTCCGGGGAGACGGCGATGCGCCCCAAAGCGGTTTTGACGCCGGTGAACATGGCCGTCGCGGCAGCGGCGCTGTCCGTGGCGCCTTCTCCGGCGTAATCAAAATCCGACCAGGCCAGGAGCGGGTCATAGGAGCCGCGCGCGGCATAGGTTGCCGCCCAGGTTCGGAGCCAGGAAGCGAAAGGCGGCGGCTCATGGCTGAAGCGCTCGGCGGCTTCCACGTGATTCGCGCCCATGCCGTCGCCGATCATGACGATGACGTACTTGGCCCCTGTCCCGCTCAGACCGGGCAGCCCGGCCGGACGCCGGCCTCCCGACCAGAGAACGAGGAGCAGAGCTGCCGTCAAGGCTCCTATGAGGAGCCGGCGTTTCAGGAAACTTGTCGATCCCATCCGGGTCGCCGTTTCAGTCCTCGGCCTTCTTGACGCGGAAGATCGAGACCTTGAATTCTCCGGAATTGTCGCCCACGACGTTCTCGTTCGGCCCGAGGAAGAGCCGGCCCGAGATCGGCATCAGGAGTCGGGATTCGGACCCGACATACAGGACCTCAACCAGCTCGTGGCGCACCACTTTTTTTGTTTCGAGGTCGGTTTCTATGGAAAGAAGCTGGACGACGCGGGCCACAAGGGCGCCGATGTTCTTATCGGTCAGGGGCTGTTGGGCCGTCTTCATGTTGTACCCGTCCGGGCCGCAGTAGGCCGTGGGGTTGCCCCGCTGGAGCGAGATCCCGCCCGTGCCCTTGATGACCCATTCATCGTTCTGCTCGACGTCCAGCCCCGTGTCCGTCCAGCCTGCGGCGCCGGGCACGGTGATCTGCTTGACGAACTCAAGGTCGGCTGGAACTCCCGACGTTTCCTGAGCCGGGCCGGGGATCACGACCCGGGACGGCCCGGCGAGGGCGAACAGCGCCAATCCGCAAAGGGCCATGACTTTCAAGACCAAACCCAGGGCCCGGGCCGACATCGAGCGCGCAGGCTTATGTCCCGTCATGTGTTCCGCCTTTCGTGAGCTTAAGCCGGAGAGTGTCGAGCATCTGCTCGTGGATCAGTCCGTTCGACGCCAGAACATCGCGAAAGGTCGTGCGCATGGGGTTTCCCAAAAAATCCGTGGTCCGTCCTCCCGCTTCCCGGACGACGAGGCCGCCGGCGGCCACGTCCCAGGGATGAAGCTTCTTTTCCCAGAAGCCGTCGAAACGGCCCGAAGCGACATAGCACAGGTCCAGCGCGGCCGAGCCGCAGCGTCTCACGGCCTGGGCGCGAGTGACGAAATCGGTGAAATGGCCGATGTTGTCCCCCGTCTGGCGGATATCGTAGGGGAACCCGGTGGCCAGGAGGCTGCGCCTGAGCTCGCCGGTCGACGAGACCGCCAGCCTCTTGCCGTTGAGAAAGGCCCCCTCGTCCTTCACCGCCCAGAATGTCTCTTCCCGAGTGGGGTCATGGACGACACCGACCGCGATGTCCTCCCCATGCCTGAGGCCGATGGACACGCAGAAGACCGGGAACCGATGGGCGAAATTCGTCGTCCCGTCCAGGGGGTCGATAATCCATTGGAAGGGAGAACCCTGCTCCCGGCTCAATCCCTCCTCGGCCAGATAATCGTGACCGGGAAAGAGGTCAACAAGGTAATCAAGGATGATCTTCTGAGCCGCATGGTCGCAGTCCGTGACAAGATCGACTTCGCCCTTGAAAAAGACGCGGTTCGGCTCGTCGAGGTTCTGACGCAGCATCGTCCCGGCGCGCCGGGCCGCCTCCTTGGCCGCGTCAAGATAGGGCTTCCAATCCGCCATTGCCGGCATATTTTACTAAATTTCCGGGGGCTCGTCCAAATCAAATACTGTGCTTTGCCACTTCATCGCCCGCCAGTGAGAGCTTGCTCCGAAGTTGCGTGCGCGAGGTGTCTGCGCCTCGCGGTCCGGCAGTCCCCCTCCCTTCCCTCGAGGCAGCATCCCAAACAAGAGACACCAAAGCGAGGTGGGAGGCTGAAAAATCTACTTAAAAATCAAATCAGCCTAATGACGCTGTTCCCGGGGATCGGGCCAAGGGGGAAGCGACCATGAGGAGATTTAGCCTGAACATGAGCTTTTTGAGGGAAACCGGCTCGGAAGAAGCCGGCCGGCGAAGATGTTTGAGCGGACGGCGGTCTCCGTAAGATTAAGGCCGGGAGCGAGTTCTGAGCCGCCGAAAAAAGCGAAATGGGAAGGCGTGAAAAATCTCCGCGGGAGCGAAGCCTTGGCCCAATCCCTTCACATTCCCAGCTGACGCGGCAACGGAAGGGCAAGGCCCTAAACCTCGCTTGTTCTCATATCCTGGGATGCCCACTCGCCCTAAACTCTTTGCCTTGGAAAACGTAATACTATATGATAATTTTACATTCGAAAGGTTGCGGACATGAAAGACGAGAGAAGCTTTTTCCAGAGACGGAAGAAAACGATCATCTTCGCGGCGGTCCTGTTGGTCATCGCCCTGATCGTGATCTTCAACCTCAGCGCCAACCGTGACAGCGGCCTGAAGGTTACGGCGGAGAAGGTCAAGCGGCAGAGCTTGACCTCGGTCATCTCCGCCTCGGGCGAGATAAAGCCCAAGAAGAACATCGATATCAGCGCCCACGTTCCCGGCCGGATCGACAAAATCGGGGTCAAGGAAGGCGACCGGGTCAAGGCCGGCCAGTTCCTCCTCCAGCTCGACCAGGCTCAGTACCAGGCCAACGCCGACCGCGACAAGGCCATGATCCGCTTCTACAAGACGGAGCTCGAATCGACGCGGTTCCGCAAGGAAAAAGACAAGAGCTATTATGGAAGCCAGGAGAAGCTCTACGAAGAAAGCCTCATCTCCCGGGAACAGCTCGACCAGGCTCGAGTCCAAGCCGACATTTCGGACGCGGGCTATCGTTCGACTCAGCAACAAATCGAGCAGTCCGAGGCGAGTCTACGCAGCACCCTGGACACGTTGAGCAAGACCACCTTCGTCTCGCCCATCGAGGGTATCATCACCAGCCTCCGGGTCGAGGAGGGCGAGGTGGCCATTATCGGCACAATGAACAACCCCGGCACGGTCCTGATGAGCATCGCCGACCTGTCGGTCATGGAAGCCGAGGTCAAGGTCGATGAGACCGACGTCGTATCGACCAAGCTGGGCCAGACGGCCGACGTCCGGGTGGACGCCTTCCCCAACCAGGTCATCAAGGGCACGGTCACGGAGGTCGGGAGCTCGGCCATCCAGAAGACCCAGGTCAGCACCACCACGGAGGAGGCCAAGGACTTCAAGGTCGTGGTCACCCTGATCAACCCCCCGATCGGCCTGAAGCCCGGCCTGTCGGCTTCGGCGGACATCATCGTCGCCGAGAAGACGAACGTCCTGGCCGTCCCCATCGCCTCCCTGGCCCTCCGCGAGAAGCCCGCCGATAAGGCCAAGTCGGGCGAGAAGCCGGTCGACGAAGACGGCGTTTACGTCGTCGGCCCGGACAACAAGGTCAAGTTCGCCCCCGTGCAGAAGGGCATCACCGGCGACCTGAACATCGAGATCGTGTCCGGCCTCACCGAGGGCCAGACGATCGTGGTCGGTCCCTATTCCGCCCTGCGCCTGCTCAAGGACGGCCTGCTGGTCAAGCCGGAAGAGGCCAAAAAAGAAGCCGGTCGATGAGTTCCGAGAACAACATCGTAATCTCCCTCGACCACATCGGAAAGATCTACCAGCTCGGCAAGCAGGAGGTCGAGGCGCTCCGTGACATGAGCTTCACTGTCAAGGCCAACGAGTTCTTGGCCATCATGGGGCCCTCGGGGTCGGGCAAGTCCACCCTGCTCAACCTCCTGGGCTGTCTGGACACGCCGACCACGGGCGATTATTACCTCCGCGGCAAGAAGGTCAGCGCCATGACCGAGAACGAGCTGGCCGCCATCCGCAACCGTGAAATCGGCTTCGTCTTCCAGGTGTTCAACCTTCTGCCCCGGGCCACGGCCTTTCACAACGTCGAACTGCCCCTCATCTATAACGGCACGAAGAAGAAGGAGCGCGAGCTGAGCACCGTCCGCGCCCTGGAGATGGTGGAGATGAAGCCCCGCATGAACCATCGGCCCAACGAGTTGTCCGGGGGCGAGCGCCAGCGAGTGGCCATCGCCCGGGCCCTGGTCAACCAGCCGTCCATCCTTCTGGCCGACGAGCCCACGGGCAACCTCGACTCCCGGACGGGCCAGGAGATCCTGAACCTCTTCCACAAGCTCCACGCCGGGGGCAACACGATCATCGTCGTCACCCACGACCGGGACATCGCCCTCCAGACCCAGCGCATCATCCATATCAAGGACGGTCAGATAGAAAAGGAAGAACGGAAAGGAGCCAAGGATGAACATTTTCGAACGATTTCAGGGAGTCTTCGCTAGCCCCAAGAAGACTCTGGAGGCCGTCGCGGCCAAGCCCGTCTGGGTTGACGCCCTCGTCATCCTTTTGGTCGTCATGGCCGCCTACGCCTATATCATCTCCCCCATCGTCCAGAAGGAAAGCCTGGCCATGTTCCAGAACAACCCCCGGATGGAAGAGAAGATGGGCAAGGAGCGTTTCGATAAGCTCATCCAGTCCCAGGCCAACCCGGCCCCCGGTCGGAGGTATCTCAACTCCCTGGTCATCGGCCCGGTAAGCTCGGTCATCGGCTTTCTCATCTCCACCCTTTTTCTGCTCATCTTCGGACGGATGTTCGCCACGACCGGAACCTACAAGGATGTCTTGGCGGTCTTCCTCCATGCCTCCTTCATCGACAAGGTCCTGGGCAACGCCGTGCGCCTGGCTATCATCCTGACCAAGAAGTCGGTCTTCCAGACCTCGACCAGCCTGGTAGCGCTCTTCCCCAAGCTGACCTTCGGCTCTCCGGCTTACATCGTCCTGGGCCAGTTCGACCTCTTCCAGATCTGGATGTTCGGGGTCCTGGCCTTCGGGTTGGCCGCGGTCTTCAAAGTGGAGCTGAAGAAGGCGCTGTACGTGTCCTACGGATTCTTCGCCCTCAAGAGCGTGATCTATATCGCCCTGGGCCTTTTATCCCGGTCCATGATGGGGTTATAATAGAGTTGGTCCTCCGTCCGCGAGCATGGAACAACCGCCTCTGTCCGGGAATCTACGCGAAACCTCTTTTCCCGCCCTCCTCGTCCGCATCTGGAAGCAGAAGAAATCCGGCTTGCTCAGCCTGAGGCGTCCGGACGAAGAGAGAAAGTTCCGCCTGGAGAAGGGCAATTTCGTCCTGCTCCGCGAGACGTTCCCGGAGGAAGACTTCCTGAAGTTCCTGGTCTCCAAGCGAATCCTGGCCTCGGCTCAAAAAGGCCAGTGCGAGAGACAATCCCAAAAGGATTCCCAGTCCCCGCTCCGGTGTCTATCCGAGCTCGGGCTTCTTTCCCCGTCGCGGACCTGGTCGTTGATGGAGATCTTTCTCAAGGAACAGGCCTTTGCCGCCTTCGACTGGTCCGAGGCGGACTTCTCTCTGGCCCCGGGATACATCCAGGAAGAATACCCCTTCCAAACGGGGATCCACACTCTCGGCCTCGTCCTCCAGGGAGTCCGGCGGATGCAGAATTTCGCCCTGATCGCCTCGCGCCTTCCGGCCGAGTCCGAGGGCTTCCAGGCTTATGCCCCCCGCCATCTCGACCTCCTTCGGCTCTCGCCCCACGAACAGTACGTTCTGAGGCTCCTGGCCGAACCCAAGCCCCTGCACGAGGTCTATGCCCTGAGCGAGCTCTCCCGGAAGGAAACCCAGCGCGTCCTGTTCGCGTTCCTGTGCCTTGGGATCGCCGGTCCTCCGGGGACGGAAGCGGAGACGCGGCCGACGCCGGATTTTTCCCTGACCGAAAACGAGAAGACGATGGCCGCCTTCCGCGAGAAGTGCCTGGCCATCCACAAATACATTTCCAAGGAGATCGGTCCGGTGGCGACCAACCTGATCGGCAAGTGCCTGGAGGAGGTCAACTCCTGGCTGGGACCCAACCTGCCCCGGATCGAGCTCAACTCGGACGGCACCTTCGAGGTCAAGGCCGCCCTGCGGCTCAACCCGGACCTTTTTCAGAATGTCATCGAGGAACTGCTCTCCGCCGAGGTGCTGATGGTCAAGAGAACGCTGGGCAGCGAGCACGAGGCTGCCCTGATCAAGGTCCTGGAGAGAACGGGGACGGCCCGTTGAAACGGAAGCAGGTCCTCGGCCTTCTCATCGCCCTGACCGCCGCGCTTCTCATTCTGCTGATCAAAATTGGAATCTAAGCCTCCCCTCCTGGTCATGGTTCTCGGCCCGACCGCCGTGGGCAAGAGCAGCCTGGCCGTCCGCCTGGCTCGCCGGTTCCGGGGCGAGATCATCAACGGCGATTCGATGCAGGTCTACCGCGGCTTCGACATCGGCACGGCCAAACCCTCCGCGGAGGAACGGGAAGGAATCCCTCACCACCTCATCGATTGCGTCGACCCTGGGTCGCAGTTCTGCGCCATGGATTTCGTTCATGAGACTCTTCGCGTTCTGGATGACCTCCTCTCCCGCGGCGCTCTTCCCTTCATCGTGGGCGGCACGGGGTTGTACCTCAAGGCCCTCCTGGACGGGCTGTTTCCCGGCCCCGGCCGGGACCCCGAGCTTCGCCGGAGGCTCGCCCGGGAGGTCGAGGAGGATGGACTGGAAAAGCTGTGGCGGAGGCTCGAAAGCGTCGACCCCGAATATGCCCGCAAGATCGGCCGGAACGACCGTCTGCGGGTCATCCGGGCCCTGGAGGTCTATGAGCTGACCGGAACTCCGATCTCACGCCATTTCGAACAAACTTCGGGGTTCCTGGAGGATTTTCAAACCCTGCGGATTGGGTTACAATTGGACCGCAGCGAATTGAACAAGAAGATCGAAGATCGAGTGGACCGGATGTTCGCCCGCGGGCTCTCGGCCGAGGTCGAATCCCTGCTGGGCTCGGGAATTCCCGAGGATGCCCCGCCCTTCCGGGCCCTGGGGTACAAACAGGTTCTCCTGGCGGTGCGAGGCGCGATCTCCTTTGAGGAGGCCCGGGCCATGGTCAAGCAGGAGACCCGGCAATACGCCAAGCGGCAAATCACCTGGTTCCGGAAGATGTCCGGGGTCCGGTGGTTTTCCCCGGACGATTTCGAGGCCGCGGCCGCTCTCATCCAGTCCCGTCTGTAAGATCATGGACAAGGCGATACTCGTCAACCTGGCCGTCTCCGTCCCGGAAAAGAACGAGGCCGAGGGGTCTGTGGCCGAGCTCCAGGGACTGGCCCGCGCCGCTGGGGCGAGCGTGGTCAAGAAGGTCTTTCAGGTCCGGCCGCGCATCAGCTCCCGGTCGTTCATCGGCCAGGGCAAGGTCGAGGAGATCCACCGTCTGGCCCAGGAGCTCAAGGCTGACGTTGTCATCTTCGACCACAACCTCAGTCCCCGGCAGCAGCGCAACCTGGAGAACAGCCTGGCGGTCAAGGTCATCGACCGGACTCAGCTCATCCTCGACATCTTCGCCCAGCGGGCCCACAGCAACGAGGGCAAGCTTCAGGTCGAGCTGGCCCAGCTGACCTATCTCCTCCCTCGTCTGACCGGACGGGGCCGGGCCATGTCCCAGATGACGGGCGGGATCGGGACGCGCCGGGGACCCGGCGAGAAAAAGATCGAGGAAGATCGCCGGCGCATCCAGAACCGGATCACCAAGATCAAGAAGGACATCCGGGAGCTCGAAAAGCGCCGGGCCGGCCAGCGCCGGAGCCGCAAGGAATCGCCCATCCCCACGGTCTCTCTGGTGGGATACACGAGCGCCGGGAAATCGACTCTGTTCAACGCCCTGACCCGGGAGAACGTCTTCACCTCGTCCCAGCTTTTCGCCACTCTCGACCCGGTCCTGCGCCGGGTCTTTTTCCCGGACGGCATCTACTTTCTCCTCGGCGATACGGTCGGCTTCATCCGCAAGCTCCCGACCGAACTCGTCACGTCCTTCCGGGCCACCCTGGAGGAGGTCCGCGAATCGGACTGCATCTGCCACGTCATCGACATGGCGGCACCCGAGGGCGAAAGCCATATCCAGGCCGTGGAGCGGATCCTGGAGGATATCGAGGCCACGGGCATTCCCCAGGTCCGCGTTTATAACAAGATCGACCTCCTGCCGCACAAGGATGACCTCCTGGCCCTCAACGGCCGGCCGGGATCGGACCAAGTCTACCTCTCGGCCAGAACCGGAGAGGGCTTGGAAGCCCTGAAAGCGGCGCTCCGCGGCCTGCTCTTCAAGGACCGTCAGCTGTTCTATCTGCGCCTGCCCCGCGGCGACCGGGATGCCCTCGATTCCCTGGCCCACAAAGGCCTCATTCTGAGGGCCCGGGAAACCGATGACCACATCGACGTCCAGATCATCGCCGCGCCGGGATCCTTGAACGGCTTCGAACCCTATCTCGAGAGAGGAGAGAACCCATGATCCGAAGAGTCGCGCTCGCCGTCGGCCTCGCCCTTCTCCTGGGCGCCTGCGTCACCATGAAGCCGGTTCCGCCCGCGTTCTACGTCGAGAGCCTCCCCACCGACAAGATCAGCCAGCTCTCCCTCGAGGATCGGATCGTCGTCGAGGAGGCCTGGGCCCGAATCAAGGAGGGGGACGCCCCTCGGGCCGAGAAGCTCGTGGCCAAGATGGGTCCCAGGAACCCCTTCTACGTCGTGGGTTTGGGCTACGTCAGCTTTCTCAACGGTCAACTCCCGTCCGCGGAGACGTATTTCAAGCAGGAGCTGAAGAACGACCCGGAGTCCATTCTGGCCCACGCCGGGCTGGCCCAGATCTTTCTCAAGACGGGCCAGGACGACCGGGCTTTCAATGAGTACCTGGAGGTTCTGAAAAAGGACCCGGAAAATCCCTGGGCGATCAAGGAATACGAATCGATCAAGAACCGCCGGACCGACGAGCATCTGAGGGAAGCCCGGGCTTTCCTGGCCGCCGGCGAGACCGAGCAGGCCAAGGCCTCCTTTCTCAAGCTCCTCAACTACTCGCCCAAGAACCTGGAAGCCCACCTCAGCCTGGCCCGCCTGTACCAGAATGACAACCATATGAGCAACGCCCTATTCCATTACAACACGGCCTACACTCTCGAGCCCAAGAATAGGGACGTCCTCAAGGAATACGCGGACTGCCTGCTCCAGGCGGGGCAATACAGCCGCAGCCTGGACATCTACCAGAAATGCCTCGAGGTCGACCCCAAGAACAAGGACGTCAAGGATCGGGTGGAGAGCCTGAAGAACAAGCTGGGCATCTTCGAGCTGCCCAGCCAGTATCAATCCATCCCTCTGTCCATGGCCGTGACCCGGGAGGAAGTGGCCGCCCTGATCGCCATCAAGTTCAAGAGCGACCTGGACGACAGCCAGGTCAAGCCCCCGGTAATCATCGACATCGCCACCTCCTGGGCCTCGCGGCAGATCATCCAAGTGGCCGCTCTGGGACTCATGGAGGGCTACGCCAATCATACGTTCCAGCCCCGGCAGGCCGTCAGCCGCGCGGAAATGGCCGAGATCCTCGTCCGGCTCATCAGCCTCCTTAAAACCAAGGGGTTCAAGTTCATCCGCCAGTTCCCGGATGAGATGATCCAGATCTCGGACGTCTCCCCCGATAATTATTATTTCCAGCATATCGCCGAGGTCGTCGCCCTCGAGCTCATGGAGCTCGGGCCGGACAGGTCCTTCAAGCCCGAGATGAGCCTCTCCGGCCGGGAGGCGGTCAAGATCTTCGACCTGATCCTGAGCCTGATCAAATAATCCCCGGGTCATGGATAAGGCCAACCCTCGACTCTGGACCGCAGCCAACGTCCTCAGTCTGCTCCGCATCCTTCTCATCCCGGCCTTGATCGCGGCCCTGGTCAGGCGGAACAGCGTCGTCGCGTTCATCATTTTCGTCGCGGCGGGGGCGACCGATTTCCTGGACGGCCTGGCCGCTCGAACCTGGGGTCAACGGACCAAGCTCGGCGTCACCCTGGACCCGGCCGCGGATAAATTGCTCATGACGGCGTGCTTCGTCGCCCTGTCTCTTCGCTCCGTCGGCGGCCCGAATGTCATCCCTCTGTGGCTGACGGGCTTCGTCATCGGCCGGGACGCGGCCATCGCCCTGGGCGCGCTCGTCGTGGTCAAAACGGTCGGGCCCAAGCCCTTCCTGCCCTCGCTTTGGGGAAAGATCAGCACCGTCCTGCAGATGGGCTGCATTTGCCTGGTGTTGTTCTTCAACATGCTGGGGACGAGGCCCCCTCAGCTTTTGTGGGTCTATGTCATCACCCTGGCCGCGACGCTCGGGTCCGCGATACACTACTTCGCCGCGCGCTTCCTCGTCTGGATCCGCAAGAACCGGGATTGAGCCCGCGCCGGCCGGCCGTGTTTTCTCGGCAGGAAGGGGAGATTTTTGATCAGGAAATTCACGCAATCATTCGAGCGTTTGGGCGCGCGGATCGCGGCCGGGACCCGGCCGATCACATGCTGCGGTCGATGAAGCCGCCCCGGACGGTCATCCACAAAATCTTGATATCCAGGGACAACGACCAGTTCTGGATGTAGTAGAAATCGTACTCCAGCCGCTTTTCGATCGAGGAGTCCTGCCTCAGGCCGTGGACCTGGGCCCATCCGGACAGTCCGGACTTCACCTTGTGGCGGAGCATGTACTTAGGGATCCGGTCCCGAAAATCCTTGACGAAGTTCGGGCGCTCGGCCCGGGGACCGATGAGGCTCATGTCGCCCTTGAGGACGTTGACCAGCTGGGGGAACTCGTCCAGGCTGTATTTCCTCAGGATGTGGCCCAGCCGAGTGCAGCGCGGGTCGTCGGGCTTGCTCATGACCGGCCCGGTCCCCTTCTCGGCGTCGCAGACCATGGTCCGGAACTTGTAGATCGTGAATTCCCGGCCGTCCATGCCCACCCGCCCCTGGCCGTAGAACACCGGCCCCCGCGAGGTGACTTTGACCAGGACGGCTTCGATGATGAAGAGGGGCAGGAGCAGGATGAGTCCCACGGCCGAAACAACGATGTCCATGAGCCGCTTGACGACCTTCTTGAAACCGCGCAGAGGCACCTCATCGACGGAGATCACCGGGATGCCGTCCAGGTCCTGGATGTTGGAGGTCAGGGTCAGGAGCTGGAACAGGTCGGGGATGAGCCGGACCGCGACCGTGTACCGGTTGACGACCTTGAGCGTTTCCAGGATCTGGGCGTAGTTGCTCAGGTCCAGGGTGACGTACACCTCGTCGATTTCGCCCCGGTCGAGGACCGAGGCCAGGTCGTCCAGGCGGCCGAGGACCTTCACCCCGCCGTCGACGTCCACGACCTCGCCCGCGGCGCGGCCGTCGTCCAGGAAGCCTTTGACCACGAAGCCCAGGTCGCGATACTGGAAAAGCTTCTGGGCCAGGGTCTTGCCCATATCGCCCGCGCCGACGATGAGCACGTTCTGGAGGTTCAGGCCGCGGGCATAGCGCCGCTTCATGTAAAAATAGACCTGGTTCCGGAGGAACGAAATGAGGAGGACGACCGAGACGAAATAGACGACGAGAAAGCCGCGGGAAACGGTGAAGGACAGCTTGCCCAGCGTGGACTCGGCGCCGCTGTAGGCGTAGACGTAATTGAGGACGGCAAGGACGATGATGATGGTCAGCACGGCGTTGAGGGTGATGAAGAAGAAGTCGTCGATCTTCGTCCTCTTCAGCCGGCTCCGGTAAAAGCCCTGGATGTAGAAGATCAGAAGATGGACGGCGAGAAACAAGGGCAGGATGACGAGGTAAGACCCGAGCGAAGGGATGCCCTTGGCCGGGTCGACGGGGATGATGTAGCCGTGGAAGCGGAAGACGTAGGAATATAAAAAGGCAAGGATGATGCCGATCACATCGCACGCGATAAAAAAGCCGATGAGCCGAATACGCTTGGGAGTGATCACCGGCTGGCCTCATGCGCGGCCCATTTTTTCGCGACCGCAGAGGCGAGCTTCCGCTTGAAGACGTCCCGGGAGAATTTCAGGGCGTTGGCCCGCGCCGCTTTGGTGTCGAATTTTGCGGCCTCGAACTCATCGACCGCATCGGCCAGGCTCCGGACCTTCAACTCTTCGAACAGGACTCCGGTCCGGCCGGGGATGACGGTCTCGAGCGCGCCGCCCCGGCCGAAGGCGATGACGGGCGTGCCGCAGGCCTGGGCTTCCAGGGCCGTGATGCCAAAGTCCTCCTCGCCGGGCAGGATCAGGGCTTGGGCCTCCCGGTAGGCGCGCCGCAACTCATCCGCGGCCAGGGCTCCGGCAAAGCGGACATTGGGCTTGGACGCCTTTTTCAGGGATCTCTGATCCGGCCCCTGACCGACGATGACCAGGTCGCGGCCCGAAAGGTTGAAGGCCTCGACGGCCAGGTCGATCCTCTTGTAGGGCACGAGAGCGGAGACGATGAGAAAACCTGACCGCGTGGCCTTCCCTTCCGCGGGCCGAAAGAACTCCGTATCAACCGGCGGGGGGATGACTTCGGCTTCGCGGCGATAATACTTGGAGATCCGCTGGGCCGTGTTCCTGGAATTGGCCAGGAAAGCATCGACCCGGTGCGACGACGATTCGTCCCACATCCTTAAATAATGGAGGATGGGCGGGATGAGCCATCGCGAAAAGATCGAAAGCCTTTCGGGCGAAAAATAGGCCCAGTATTGATTCCAGGCGTAGCGGATGGGCGAGTGGACATAGGAGATGTGCAGGGCGTCCGGACGCGGAATGACGCCCTTGGCCGCGCAGTGAGAGCTCGAGATGACCAGGTCGTACGCCTGGAGGTCGAACAGCTCGACGGCCAAAGGATAAAGGGGCAGGTAGGTCCGGTATTTCGTCCGGTGAAACGGCATCCGTTGAAGGAAGCTCGGGTGGATCTCACGGGACTCGACCTCGGGAATCTGGCTCCCTTTCACGTGAAAAAGCGTATAGATCGGCGCCTCGGGGAAGAGTTCCACCAGGACTTCCAGGACCTTTTCGCCCCCGCGCTGACCCGTCAGCCAGTCATGGACAAGGGCGATTTTTCGGGGCAGCATTGACAAGATTATATTGACCGGGAAGAGCCTTTGTCAAACCGTGGCTCGAAGCGCTCAGACGTTGGCAATTAAGCCGATGTATCATCAATCCGCCGTCCTGCACGACCCACATAACTTCTAGATGATCTTGGAAGAAAAGGCCGTCATTTCCGTCAAAAGTTTGTATATGCTAAAATGCATTTTTGCCGTGCCGATTCACATCAACCCAAGGAGGAAAACACCATGAAAAAGTCATTTCTTTCCGTTCTCCTGGTCCTCGCCGTCGCCCTGTCGCTTTTCGCTCAGACGCCGGCCAAGCCTCAGCCGAAGCCGCAAACAGCTCCGCCGGCCCAGGGGCAAGCCCAGCCGCCCAAGCCCGAAGACATCCTGAAAAATCTGGTCACAGTCGACAAGACCGTTCCCCCGCCCGACCGCATGAAACCCGGCTTTGAATCCATCACGGCAAAGGATTCCCTTACGCTTCTCGGATATCTTTCCTCGGACCTGATGGAAGGCCGTGAAACCGCCACGCGCGGCTACGAGCTGGCCGCCGACTATGCCGCCTCGCTCTTCTCCCTGTGGAAGATCAAGGCCGGCGGAGACATGCCGTCAGTCCCGAGGATGTCCTTCATGGAACCGGCCGCCGCCCTCCAGCCTCCGCCCCAGCGAAGCTACCTCCAGGAATTCGCCCTGAAGGAGACCCTGGAATCCTCGACAACGGTCGGCCTCGAGACGCACCTCGGCCCCCTGACCAAGGTCCGCTCCTTCCAGTCCGGCCAGGACTTCAGCGGCATGATCTTCCTCCCCGGTTCCATCACGGCACCCGTCGTCTTTGCCGGCTACGGCCTGACCGAAAAAGAGATCGGCTGGGACGATTTCAAGAACCTCGACGTCAAGGGCAAGATCGTCGTCGTACTGTCCGAGGCCCCCGGCAAGGATAACCCCAAATCTCCCTTCCAAGCCAGGAAGGAGCTGAAGGACAAATATTTCCCCGCCGGCCCGGCGATGCCCTTCGCCCGCATGGGCCGCGGTTTCAACAAGACCCGGGAGATCGCCAAGCTCGGGCCGGCGGCCATCCTGGTCGTCTCGAACACCGAGAAGGACGCCAATATGTTCGAAGCCATGGCCACTCCTCGCCCGGTCTCGGATGACCGGCCGATCATCACTGAGGGCCGTCGTCGGCTTTCGCTTCCGGGCGTCTCCGGGACGATGCCCTGGGAAGGTTCGACCACGCTCAACATCTCCCGCGAGATGGCCAACGCTATTCTCGAAAGCACCGGCCAAAAGGTCGACGACCTCAAGGCCAAGATCGAATCAACGCTCAATCCGGCCTCGATGGCCGTGCCCGGCGCCCAGCTCACGGTGGCCACGACCGCCAAGACCCGATTGGTCAAGGGGGCGAACATCGTCGGCTTCATCGAGGGGTCGGACCCGGTGCTCAAGGATGAAGTGGTGATCGTGGGCGCTCACCTCGACCACCTCGGCAAGCGCGGCGACTACGTCTTCAACGGCGCCGACGACAACGGCTCCGGCTCGGTCGGGGTCCTGAATATCGCCCGGGCCTTCGCCTTGAACCCGGACAAACCCAAGCGGACGGTCGTTTTCTGCCTCTGGACGGGTGAGGAGGAAGGCCTGCTCGGCTCCCGCTACTACGTCCAGAATCCGGAATTTCCCCTGGCCAAGACCATGGCCTACTTCAACCTGGACATGATCAGCCGCCCCTACGATGACAAGACTCTCGCCCGGATGTCCCGCTGGTTCGGCGTCCAGCCCGGCGATGAGGTCTTTAAAAAGATTAAGCCGGCGGATTTCCTGCCGGTCATGTTCGCGGCGGGCGTCGGCCTGTCCGACGTTTTGAGGACCGCCGACCAGTCCGTTGGACTGCAGGTCCTGCTTCGCGAGCAGGCGCCGAGCCCGGAACGGGGCGGCGGCGACAGCGACAACTCATCGTTCGGCATGGTCAAAGTCCCGTGGCTGTTCGCCATAACGGCCACGACCGAGGATTATCACCAGACGAGCGACAGCGTTGAAAAGGTCAGCGGAGACAGCATCGCCCGGGTCAGCCGTCTGACGTACCTGACGATCTTCGCCCTCGCCGATAAATAGGTTTCAAGGGGGTTTTCGATCGCCCCGGTCGCCCTCTCCGGAGGACCGGGGCGGGCTTATCCTCAACGTCGAACTCTCAGGAAAGCGTCTGCCTTCAGCGGGAGGGTGCGCTGATCCGGAGGCGGTAATAGAGATAGATCAGGAAAATAATCACGCCGAGGGTTATAAGATAGGTCTTGTTGAGGCTGGTCTTTCCCAGATAGGCCAGGGCGATGAAGTTTCTTTCAAGATGGATTAAGACGACGTTCACGAAGATCATGGCCATAGCAAGATGCTCTTCCCGGAGCGCCCCCACCCTTGGGTTCCGGCTTCGAAACGCGGCCAGGCGACCGGCGACTACGGCCAGGATGTTCAGCAGCGTCTGGACGAAGGGGCAGGCGAAAAAGAGCAGGGATTTGGTCCTCGGCCCAAACTCCCATCCGAAAATGCCGAGCCGGGCGGCCATCGCCGCCGGCACCTTGGGGTAGGAATAGAAGGTCATCACCCAGGCCGCGACGAGAAGCAGGATATTCAGAGCGACGAGGAAAGTGCCGGTCTTTTTCCAAAAATTCAAAGTCATTTCACAGCGCGCGTTATTCCCCCGGGTCCGGAATCACGGAGAGAGAGATCGGACGTTTCTCGCCCCAGGCGGCAAGATAGAGCTCTTCGGTCTCCCGGATCATGCGGGATAGAACGAATCGGGGCAGGACGAGCCGCGCGGCCGCTTCGGCCAATCGCAAGGCCAAAGCCTTGTCCCGAAGAAGCTTCAGGACCGCCTCTGCCAGCGCCGCGGGGTCCCGGGCGGGAACGAGAAGCCCGGTCTCGCCGTCGACGAGGACTTCTCGGTTTCCCTCGACATCCGTGGCCACCATAGGCTTCTTCAGGGTCGCGGCCTCGATCAAAACGAAGGGCAACCCCTCCCAGAGCGACGGCAGGATGAAAACGTCCAAGGCCGAGATGAGCTTGATGGCCTCCGAGGTCTCCCCCAGAAGGATGATCGTATCCTGCAGGCCAAGCTTTCGGGTCTCGCTTTCTATTTTCGCACGGAGCGGCCCTCCGCCGGCGCAGACGACCTTCACGCCGGGAAAAGCGTCCCGGATCCGCGCCGCCGCTCGGATCAAATAAATGACGCCTTTCTGACGATGAAGCCGGGAGACCGTCCCGACGACGGGCCCGATTCCCGCGAGGCCAAGGTTCCGTCTCTCGCGGGCGGCGTCCTCTACGGTCGGTAATCCTCTGAGGTCGACGCCGTTCTTGATCACGACGAGCTTCGAGTCAGGGGCCAGTCGGAATCTCTTAGCACTCTCCCGATCACCTTCGGAAACGAGGATGACCCTGTCCGTGAGACGCGAGAAATCCCGCTCGAGCGCGATGAAGATCCTCCTCAGAAGCGGGTTCCGATAATGAAGGTAATGAATGCCGTGCAGGGTATGGACCACGACCGGAGTCTTGGCCTGTCCGGCCGCCCACCGGCCGAAGAATCCGGCCACTCCTCCGTGGGTGTGAAGAATGTCGACCGACTCGTCTTTCAGCAGGCGCCGGACCCCGCGGATGTTCTCGCGCCAGTGCCTCCTGCCGAAGGAGGCGGAATGAAGCTGGACCCCGAGTCGGGCGAGTTCCTCGGCCAAGGGCCCTCCGTCCGGAGCACAAACCGAGACATCGAACTTCGAGGAGTCAAGTCCCGCGGCGAGGAGCACGACGGCTTTCTGACCGCCGCCGAGCGACGGCTTATCGATCATCTCGAGGACCCTGATGCGGCTCAACGCTTCCCCCTTGTGTTCGTGAGGAGTTCCTTATATCGCGGCGCGCCCTCTCGCCTCTCCCCCTTGAGCCGCCGGCGCAGGCCGAGAACGAAGAAATTCAGCCGAAGGTAGGCCCGCAGGAGCCTGCGAGACGCCGCCGAGTTGTGCTTGGCATAGAAGAGAAGCTGACTGCGGCGGTACTCGAACCGGCTCGGAGCGAACTGGCGGGTCGCCGCGCCGCCCTGGTGAAAGACCTTGGCCAGGGGAACGAACAGCGTCTTCCATCCCCTCTTTCTCATCCGGGCACAGAGGTCGATATCCTCAAAGTACAGGAAAAAATCCTCGTCGAACCCGCCGACCTTCTCCAGGGCCTCGCGCCGGGCAAGACAACAGGCGCCGCTGACCCAACCCACTTCCTTGACTTTTCGGAACTTGCCCAACCGGCGGCGGGAGTAAGGATTCAAGAACGATTTTTGAGCGAGCTCTCGGAAGAAGCTGACCCGTCGGCCAAAGGACACCTGGAACGAGCCGTCCTCCCGGATGAGAAGAGGGCCGCAGATCCCCGAGTCCTCCCTGCCCCGCATCTCCTTGAGCAGGATGTCGATCGCTCCGTCGATGATCTTCGTGTCAGGGTTCAGGAAGAGAACGAAGGGAGCCAGCATTTGCCGCCAGGCCAGGTTGTTGGCCCGGGCGAATCCAAGATTGCCTCCGCTTCGCAGGAGCCGCACTTCGGGGCAGCTTTTGGCCACGAGCTCGGGGCTTCCGTCGTCCGAGGCGTTGTCGACGACGATGACCGGCCAGTCCCGGCCTCGGCTTGCCTCGCGCAGGGATTCGAGGCAGCCGGGCAGGAAGGCCCGCCCGTTGCGGTTGACGATGACGACGGCCAGATCAGACATCCGCCCTCCCCGGCCGCGCGGCATCCCGAAGGATGCGTTCGACCTCGCGGGTGATCTTGACCAAGTCGAACTTTCGCCTGACCGTTCGGCGGCCCTGAGCCGCGGCCCGCCGGAGGAGCGCGGGATGGCCGAGAAGTCGGTCGATCTCGGGCGCAAGGACTTCGACCCGGGCCGATTCGATCAGGAACCCGTCCCGGTCTGGAGTGATGACCTCGGGCAGTCCGCCGACCCTCGCGGCCAGCACCGGCGTGCCAGAGGCCATGGCCTCGATCGCGGTCCGGCCGAAGGATTCCATTCGCGAGGTGATGAGCAGGAGATCCATGAGTCGAAGATGAGCAAAAACGTCGGGCACGAATCCGGTGAACAAGACCCGGCCTTCGAGCCCGCGATCGCTGATCATGTCCTGGAGCTTGGCGAAATACCTCTTGTCGGCGATGACTCCCACGATGAGGAGCCGCAGGTCCGGCCGGCGCCCGCCGAGGTCGGCCAAAGCCCGGATCGCCTCATGCTGTCCCTTATCGGGAGTCACCTTGCCCACGATGCCCAGGACCCTGTCCGTCTTCCTGAGGCCGAGCTTTTTTCGAAGCCTTTCATCGGGCCGGCCCATGGCCTCGCCCGGGTCGAGTCCGTTGGGAACCCGCTTGACCCCGCCCATTCCGGAAAACGCCTCGCCGGTCGCCCGGGAGTTGACCAGGACCGCGTCGGAAAGCCGGCGGATGAGCCGGGCCAGCATCCGGGGTCCGAGGATGAAGGACAGAAGCCGCTCCCGCCCGCTCAGGATCTCGTGAATGCTCCACACGTGCGGGACTCCGGCCCAACGCGCGGCGAAAGCCCCGCTGAAATTTCCGGCGGAGTTGGTCACGACGAGCCCGACCCTCTCCCTGCGGACGAGGGCTTTCAGGCGCGACACGGACCGGATGTTCCATAGCCAGGCCAGGGGCTGCTTCCACGTTCCGCCGCGTTTGGTCAGCCACCATTTGGAGGGAACGACAAAGCCCGGGACTCCGGCCCGGGCGGCCGCGCCGAGGAGCGGGCCGGGACACGGAACGGCAAGCAGGGGGGTGATCGCCCGCCGATCAAGTTCTCGGAGGATGAGGAGCAGCATCCGCTCGGCCCCGTTGAGCTCGGCCGAGTGCGAAACGAAAAGGACGCGGAGGGGCGGCTTCTTAGACGGCATGGTAGAACTCGAGCGTTCGGGCCGCGGTCTCGCTCCAGCTGAACAGGGCTGCCCGCCGTTTTCCCTTCTCGACGAGCGACCGCCGGAGTTCCTGATTCTCAAGCAGGACCCGGACCGTGTCGGCGATGTCTTCCGGCTTGCCGGGATCGAAGAACAGACCCGCGTCGCCCGCCACTTCGGGGATGGCCGAAGTCCGCGAGGCCGCTACGGCCAGGCCGGAGGCCATGGCCTCGAGAACCGGAAGGCCGAAGCCTTCCACGAGAGAGGGAAAGACAAGAACGGCCGCCAGCCGGTGGAGGCATCGGACGCTGACCTCGTCGAGGTACCCTGTGAGCCGGACGAGGGAGCCGAGGCCGAGGCGGCGGATCGCTTCGTCCGCGCGGGCCGAGTCGCCCCCCGGCCTGCCGGCCACGATGAGCGGCACGCCCCGGCCGCCGTCGGCCAGGATCTTGACCGCCTCGATCAGCCGGACGAGGTTCTTGCGCGGCTCGATGGCCCCCACGAACAGCAGGAACGTCTCCGGGAGGTTGAGCCCTCTCCGGACGCGGTCGATCTCTTCAGCCGGCGGCTCCCGGCGCCATTCGTCGGACACGCCGAGCGGAATGACCTTGACCCGGGCCTCATCCACCCGGAACCGGTCCTGAATCATCTGACGGCTGAAGCGGGATATGGTCACGATCCCGTCCGCGGCCCGGATGGCCCGTCCGGCCCTTCTTACAAAATCCCGCCGCGCTTCCCTGTCCGCGAGCTCCGGCTGGTCCAGAAAAAACAGGTCGTTGACCGTGACGATCTTCTTGCCCCGCGTGGGGAGGAACAACGGAATCGGCGAATGGGTCAGGTCGAGCTTCGTCCGGAATAACGCGTCCAGGCGAGGCCAGCCCAAGCGGTGCCAAAGGGAGTTGAGGACCCGAACCGGAATTCGCCGGTCGACGAATCGCCTCCGAACAAAGGGAGGAACCCGGTCCGGGGGAAAGCGATCCTTCCAGGACGAGGAAAAGAGGAAGAATTCGTCCTGGGCGTCGATCTTGGCCAGCTCGAAGAGAAGGTTGCGAAAATAGACGCCAACGCCCGTCTCTTGTTTGAGAAAGGGGCGAAGGTCAAAGCCGATACGCATTTTTGTTTCAATTTATGATGAACTTCGACGAAATGTCAAGGAAGGTTGAATGGCCCGATCGTTAAAAGACACTATCGCTGCCTCTCAATTTTATGGCAAAGACCAAAAAGAGACGGCTCCTCGCCTTCTCCTTGGTTCGGGGATGCTTCCCCCTCCCCTCATCTTGCCTTGCTCCAGGGGTAATGCTATGATGGCCGGAGGAGCAAGGTATGAACCATTTCGACCAGATCGCCCGCCGTATCGACAGCTGCCGAAACGACATGACCAACATGCAGATCGCCCTCTGCTCCTTGCCGGCCATCGCCCCCTCGAGCGGCGGAGAGGGCGAGACCAAGAAGGCCGAATACCTGATGGATTTTCTGAAGAGCAACGGCTTCCAGGACATCAGTCTGATCAAGGCGCCCGACCTCGAATCTCCCTCGGGCTATCGGCCCAACATCCTGGCCTACGTCAAGGGCGCGAGTTCCGCCCGGACGATCTGGGTCATGACCCATACCGACATCGTCCCGCCCGGGGAGATGTCCCAGTGGAAGGGCAATCCCTACAAGGCCTGGGTCGAGCAGGGCCGGATCTACGGCCGCGGGACCGAGGACAACCACCAGGACATGGTCGCCTCCCTGTTCGCGGCCAAGGCTCTCATCGACGAGGGCATCAAGCCGACCTTCGACATCGGCCTAGCCCTGGTCGCGGACGAGGAAACGGGCAGCGACAAGGGCATCCACCACGTCATCCAGCACTCCAACCCCTTCCGCAAGAAGGACGTGATCATCGTTCCCGACGCCGGCAGTGAGGACGGCCGGATGATCGAAGTGGCGGAGAAGAGCATCCTCTGGCTGAAATTCACGACCGCGGGGCGCCAGGCCCACGGCTCCACTCCGGAAAAGGGCATCAACAGCTTCAAGGCGGCCTCCTACCTCGCGGTCGAACTGGACAAGCTGCACAAGCTCTTTCCCGTGGAGGACCCTCTCTTCGACCCGCCGCGCTCGACCTTCGAGCCGACCAAGAAGGAACCCAACGTCCCCAACATCAACACCATCCCCGGCGAGGACGTCTTCTACATGGACAATCGCATCCTGCCCATCTATCCCGTCGAGGCCGTGGAGAAGGCCATGGCCAAGATGGTGCTCAAGATCGAGCAGAAGTTCGGGGTCAAGATCGAGATCAAGGTCGAACAGAAGGCTCCAGCGGCGACGCCCACTCCGCCCGACGCCGAGGTCGTCAAGCTCCTGAAAAAAGCGGTCCACAGCGTTTACGACGTACGGAGCAAGGCTATGGGCATCGGGGGCGGAACCGTGGCCGCCTTCTTCCGGCGGAACGGGTTCGAGGCCGCCTGCTGGTCCAAGATCGATGACACGGCCCACATGCCCAACGAGTATTGCGTCATCGACAACATGCTGGGCGACGCCAAGGTTTTCGCCCACGTTTTCTTCCAAGAATGAGCACGCCGCGATTCCTTCTGGTCTTGACCGCCGTCCCGGACATCGAGACGGGCCAGGCCATCGCCCTCGACCTTGTGGGCAAACGGCTGGCCGCCTGCGTCAACGTCCTGCCGCCCGGCCGGTCCTTCTACTGGTGGGAGGGAAAGGTCACCGAGGAGCATGAATGCCTCCTCGTCATCAAGACCCGGACCGACCTGTTCCACGACCTGGAACAAGGCCTGACGGCCCTCCACCCCTACTCCGTCCCCGAGGTCATCGCCCTGCCCATCGAGCGCGGTTCGGCGAAATACCTCGACTGGCTGGACAAGGAGACGCGGGGCTAGAGACTCAGCCCCAACGAAACTGACGCTGGGCCCGCTGGGCGACCCGGACGGTGTTGAGGTGGACGGCGACCACGTCATCGGGTTCCTTGGCGTAGCCCCCGGCCAGGACGACGGCCACCGGGATCTTCCGGCGCCGCGCCTCTTCGATAACGATCCGATCGCGTTCCTTCAACCCTTCCTTGGTCAACTTCAATCCGCCGAGCTGGTCTCCCTGGTACGGGTCGGCCCCGGCCAGATAGAAAACCAGGTCGGGCTTGAATTGCTCGTACAACGCCGGGAAATGGGCCCGGAGCTCAGCCAGGTAGGCCTCATCGCCGTCGCCCGTCCAGAGTCCCACGTCCACGTTGCTGGCAGGCTTTTCCGCGGGATAGTTGTCCATCTGATGGATGGAGAAGGTGAAGGCGTACCGCTTCCCGCCGAAGATTGAGGCGGTCCCATTCCCCTGATGCAGGTCGCAATCGACGATCATGGCCCTCTCGATCCGCCCTTCGCGCCTCATCTTTTCCAGGGCAACGGCCACATCGTTGAGGACGCAGAACCCTTCCCCGTGGTCGGGGAACGCATGGTGGAATCCCCCCCCTAGGTGGATGGCCATCCCCTCGGACAGGGCTAGCTCGGCCGTCAGGATTGTCCCGCCCACGCTGAGCCAGGCAAAATGGACAAGCGCCGCCGAGAAGGGCAGCTCGAGCGCCTGCTGTTCGAGCCCGGACAGGGTCCCCGTCTTGAGCTTCTTGATGTACCGGGCCGTGTGGACGAGGAGCACGTCCTCGTCCGAGGCCAGGCGGGGAAGACGAAAGTTGTCCCGACCGGCGCCCATGGCCAGCAGCCGCTCATGGACGAGACGGTATTTTTTTACCGGGAAGACGTGCTTGCCAACGGGCACCATCCAGTAGTCCTTGCTGTAGACGAACTTGAAGGGAAATTTTCTCCCCGGGAAAAGCCAGGATAAGATCATCGGATTAAGCTGAAAACTTACGATATCAAAAAACTGCGCCCTCGTAAACGGGAACGCTTGATTTCTGCGGTCAAATCAATATGATATGGTCTTTGCCGTAATCATCACGACGAAGGCCTAATTCATCACTTAAGGAGTCAGCCGATGAAACCCATGATGAAGCTCTTAACCCGCATGGCCAGAAGTTTTGTAGCCGGCTACAACGTAGACGATGCCCTGAAGCAGGTCCAGAAGCTGAAAGACAGGGGGATCATGGTCACCATGGACATCCTGGGCGAAGCCGTCGAGGACAAGCCCATGTGCGACAAGGCGGTCCAGGACTACCTGGACCTTCTGAATAAGCTGGCCGAAGCCAAGAGCGAGGCCCATATCTCCCTGAAATTGACCCAGATGGGCTTAGCCATCGACGATGAATACTGCACCCAGAACATGGTCAAGATTATCGGCCTGGCCAAGAAGAGTCGGCGCTTCGTCAGAATCGACATGGAGGGTTCGGCCGTGACCCAGAGGACGCTCGGCATCTTCTTCCGCCTGCAGAAGCAGTTCGACAACGTGGGCATCGTCGTCCAGGCCTACCTCCGCCGCACCGAGAAGGACGTCCGGGACATCAACAAGATCAAGGGCAAGGTGAGGCTGTGCAAGGGCGCCTACAAGGAGCCTAAGGAAGTGGCCATCAAGAAGATGAAGGACATCCGGGCCAATTTCATCAAGCTCAGCCAACTGCTGTTCAAGGAAGGCGTTTACCCGGCCATCGCCACCCACGACAGCAAGCTCATCAAATGGACCAAGGCCTACGTGGCCGAGAACAGGATCGCCAATAAGGACTTCGAGTTCCAGTTCCTGTACGGCATCCGCAACAAGACCCAGCGCGAGCTGGCCAAGGACGGGTACCAGGTCCGGACCTATGTTCCCTTCGGCACGCACTGGATCCCCTATTTTTATCGCCGCCTTCGGGAGCGGAAAGAGAACGTCTTCTTCCTGGCCAAGAACTTGTTCAAGAAGTGACCGTCCCTTCCCCGGCGGACGGTTCGGACGACCTGTTCGGGGATTCGTTTGAGAGAAAGCTGCTAGAATAAAAAAAAGGCCTGGGCTGTTTGCGGTCCAGGCCTTTTTTTGCCCTAAAAAGAGCCGGTGAGGCGATCGTCGGCTTCGCCGGCCGGCTCTTAAATTCAGTCGCCGCTCTGCTTCTTCCCCGGCTTATCTAAGAGAGTCGCCTGGGCCGCCGCCAGGCGGGCGATGGGGATCTGATAGGCGGAACAGCTGACGTAGTTTATCCCGATCTTGTGGCAGAACATGATCGAGCGCGGGTCGCCGCCGTGCACGCCGCAGATGCCGACCTTGAGCTTGGGTTTGGTCGCGCGGCCCTTGGTCACGGCGATCTTCATCAGCTCGCCCACGCCCTCATAATCCAGCGTCTCGAACGGGTCGAACTTCCAGATGTTCTTCTTGAGGTATTCATTAATGAACTTGCCGGAATCGTCCCGGGACAGACCGTAGGTCGTCTGGGTCAGGTCGTTCGTCCCGAAGGAAAAGAACTCCGCGTCCCGGGCGATCTCGTCCGCGACCAGCGCGCCCCGCGGGATCTCGATCATGGTCCCCACAAGGTAATCGACCTTGACCCCGAACTTGGCCATTTGCTCCTTGGCCACGCGGACGATGATGGCCTTCTGGTCGGCCAGCTCCTCCCGCGTCCCGGTCAGGGGGACCATGATCTCGGGAAAGACCTTGTCCCCTTCCTTGGTCAGCTGGCAGGCGGCCTCGAAGATGGCCGCGGCCTGCATTTCGGTGATCTCGGGATAGGTGATGCCCAGCCGGCAGCCGCGGTGGCCCAGCATGGGGTTGAACTCGGACAATTGCTTGACCCGCTCGAGAAGCGCCTCGAGGTCCCGGAGTTTCTTCGGGTCGGGCGAGCCCTTGGCCTTCATCTCTGCCAGCTCGACCATCAGGTCTTCGCGCCGGGGCAGGAACTCATGGAGCGGCGGGTCGATCGTCCGGATCGTGACCGGGTTGCCGTGCATCTCCTTGAAGAACTCATAGAAATCCTTCCTCTGGAAGGGCTGGAGCTTGGCCAGGGCCTTGCGCCGGTCCTCCTCGGTCGAGGCCAGGATCATCTCCTTGATGATGGGCAGGCGCTCGTCGCCGAAGAACATGTGCTCGGTCCGGGCCAGGCCGATGCCCTGGGCGCCGAAGGCGAAGGCTACCCGGGCGTCCTCGGGCGTGTCGGAATTGGCCCGCACCCCGAGCCTCCGCACTTCATCGGCCCAAGACAGGAGGCTGCAAAAATCGATATAGACACGGGATTCGTTGGGGTCGAGCTGGCCCCGGACGCATTGGAGGATCTCCGAGGGCTTGGTCGGGATCTCGCCCAGCAAAACCTCGCCGGTGCTGCCCTCGATGGAGATAGAGTCGCCTTCCTTGACGGTCTTGTCTTTGACCGTGAACATCCTCTTTTCTTCGCTGATCCGGACCGCTCCGCAGCCCACGACCGCCGGCTTGCCCATCTGGCGGCCGACGACCGCGGCGTGGGAGGTCATGCCTCCGGTGGCGGTCAGGATGCCCTGGGCGGCGCTCATGCCGTGGATGTCGTCGGGTGAGGTCTCATCGCGAACAAGGATGACCCGCTTGCCCTCGCGCTTCCAGTTCACGGCCTCCTCGGCCGAGAACACGACCTGGCCGCTGGCCGCGCCCGGTGAGGCGGCCAGTCCCTTGGCCAGGACCTCGTGCTTGGCCTTCTCGGCGGCATCGAACAGGGGATGAAGGAGCTGGTTGAGGGAGATGGGCTCGACCTTGGTCAAGGCTTCTTTCTTGGTGATGAGCTTTTCCTTCACCATGTCCACGGCGATCTTGACCGCCGCCGGCCCGGTGCGCTTGCCGTTCCGCGTCTGGAGCATGTAGAGCGTGCCTTCCTGGATGGTGAACTCAAAATCCTGGACGTCCTTATAGTGCCGCTCGAGCCGGTTCGTCGTCTTGATCAGCTCGGCGTAGATCCGGGGCATCTCTTTTTCCATGTTCCGGATGGGGGACGGGGTGCGGATGCCGGCCACGACGTCCTCACCCTGGGCATTGGTCAGGTATTCGCCGTAGGGGATCTTCTCCCCGGTGGCGGGGCTGCGGGTGAAGCCCACACCCGTGGCTGAGTTGTCGCCGATGTTGCCGAAGACCATGAGCTGGATGTTGACCGCGGTGCCCAGGTCGTCGGGGATTTGGTTCAGGCGGCGGTAGGTGATGGCCCGGGGGTTGTCCCAGGACCGGAACACGGCGGCGACGGCCATCTTGAGCTGCGTCAGGACGTCCTCCGGGAAATCCTTTTTCGTCTCGGCCTTGATCAGGGCCTTGTAGTCGGCGATGAGCTCTGCGAGGAGCTTCTCCGGGATCTGGAAATCCGCCGTGATGCGATTCTTGTCCTTTTTGGCCTTAAGGATCTCCTCGAACTTCTTCTTGGGCACGTCAAGGACGACGTCGCCGAACATGTGGATGAGCCGGCGATAGCAGTCCAGGGCGAACCGGCGGTTCGCGCTCTTGCGGGCCAGGCCCTCGACCGTTTTATCATTGAGGCCCAGGTTGAGAATCGTATCCATCATGCCCGGCATGGAGAACTTGGCCCCGGAGCGGACCGAGACGAGGAGGGGGTTCTTCTCGTCGCCGAGCTTCTGCTTGGTCACGGTTTCAAGCTTCCTGAGATTGGTCAGGATCTCTTTGTCTATCGCGGGTGGGATCTTCTTCCCGGACTTGGCGAACAGGGCGCAAACCTCGGTCGTTACGGTGAATCCCGGAGGAACGGGCAGGCCGATCCCGGCCATTTCAGCCAGGTTGGCGCCCTTTCCGCCGAGCAGGTCCTTCATGTCCTTGTTGCCTTCGGTCCTTCCCTTGCCGAAGAAATAGACGTATTTTCTAGCCATGATATGACTCCTAATTAGTTAAGTAATAATATTATAGGCTTGAAAATCTACACGATCGGGCTATAAAATACAATATCAAAATTTCCTGACAAATAGCGAATAATGGACACCCTTTTTCTTTTCGTTGATGAAGCAGGAAATTTTGATTTCAGCCCAAATGGTACGAAGTTTTTTATCCTTAATGTATTGAGCACCCTGGATCCATTCGAACTAGCAACGTCACTACTTAAGCTACGATATGACCTAATAAAGGAAAATACATGTGGTACCCATTTGGAAGAAGAGGGGTTTTTTCATGCTTCAGAAGATACTCAGGCTGTACGAGATAAAGTTTTTGATATTCTTGCAAATCCAAGTCAAACAATTCGAGTTGATTCAATAATTTCCCAAAAAAATAAATTGAATCCAGCGTGCTATAAAAATCACCGGGAATTCTACGAAATTCTTGCTAAGCCGCTGCTAAAATACGCTTTTAATCGTGCCGTATGGAGGAATTATGAAAAAGTAGTAGTAGTTTTTAGTAGCCTTTTTGATAAAAGCAAAAGGGGAATTATGAAGCAGTCCTTTAAATCTCTTATTAAGACGCAGGCGAGAGTCCCATTTTCTATTTATTTTCACAATTCAAAATTTGATTTATGTTCTCAAGCCGTCGATTACTACAGCTGAGCAATTTATCGCAAATGGGAATCAGGGGATGAAAGGTCCTATAGCTTGATAAAAAAGTATATTAGATCAGAATTCGAGATATTCAAAAAAGGAAAAACTGAATTTTACCCATAAAAAAATGACCTCCTCAACTACTCCGCTTACGCGGAAAGAGCCTCGCAGCTCTTATCATTGAGGAGGGACGTTTTCGCTACTAATAATTCATTGTTAATATATGGATTTAATATTCGAATGTCAATCTTAAGCAAAAAATATTAATTCAGGTTCGTTTTTTGTCAGGATCTCGTTTCTCGCGTCTTGCTGAAGTTGTCAAGAGCCAACCAAATCGAACGAGAAGTCAGAACATTGAGGGACAAAATTAATAGCATCACATCCTGGACAAGAAGCGTCCAACCGACCTTGCCGCTGAACGAGCCGAAACAGCCGCAGGTAAGGCTGAGGCCCCGGACCATAGTCACCGCGACGAGAACGATGAAGCTCAAGAGAAGCCCGGCGGCGACCAGCGCGGCGCCGCGGCGAAAAAGCCCAAGAACAAGGAGCAGGCCGGCGACCGCCTCCACCCAGGGAAGCGCCAAGCCTGCGAGCAGACTCATCCATTGCGGAAAAAGCTCATAGGCCGCCACGTTCTGGGCGAAGTCGAGAGGATGGAGGATCTTGAGCATCCCCGACCAAATAAAGACCCCTCCGACGATCAGGCGGAAGGCGAAGAGCATGTATCTATTTCGTATCACGCGATGCCTCGACGGGAAGCCCTAGGTCCACCCATTCCTGCCAGCCGCCCTGGAAAACCCGGACATCGTCAAACATGTGATGGGCTAATAGCCATCGAGCGAGGTAAAGGCTGTCGAGGCACGATCCGCCCCCGCAGTAGACGACCGCCGGTTTCGCCCGGTCGAGATTCAGGCGCTTGACGAGCCCTTCCTTATCCGCCTCGCCCAGCGGGATGTTCACGGCGTAGGGAATGTGCCCGGCGGCGAAGAGCCCGGGAGAACGGGCATCAATGAACTGGGCCTGCCGGCTTTGCCAGAGATCGCGCGCCTGGTCGCCGCTGATGTATACGATCGATTCTGTCTCGGCCACGACCACGAAGCCGTGTTCGAATTCTCCCTGGCGAAAGCGAAGAAGGAGGTGAGAGTTGACCAGAAGCCCGGCCATCGCGGACACGAGGACGATCCCAGCCGCTTGCTTGAGGATTCTCGGCATCGATTCCATCGAATCCGAACTCCGCCGTCCCTTTCTCGGGGCTTTCTTAATCCCGTCGCCCCCCTCGGGCCGGGCCCTATTTCTTCTCGGCCGGGACCTTCGGGGGGAGAACAGCCGTGATCCAGAAAAAGGCGCTGCTCGCGTGCGGCTGGATGATCTCGCAGGCGGAAGTGACGGCCATGACCTTGACCTGGTGCTTGCCGTCGGCGATATCGGCCGGGATCGTCCATAGATAGAGTCCGTTGTTGGGGGCCGAGTCCTCGATGAGCTTGACTTCGGCGGTGGAAGTCGAGTTGCGCAGGGTGATCTTGACATTATCAGGCATGGTCCCGTCCTTGGTCCAAATGATCTTGCAGGCGTTGCCCGTGAGCTTGGGCTCACCCGTAATCTCTATGGGATTGGTGATCGAGACCGCGGACAGCCAAACCGCCGCAAGAACGAAAAGAACCAAGATGACCGCGAGCTTTTTCATGATATTTTCCTCTCCTTTCTTAGAGGAGCAAGCCGATTCAGAAAGAATCGACCCGCATCCCCCGTTTTCACTTGCCCGGAGCGAAAACCATAATCTTCTGGAAATAGATCAACTCGGCCTTGGCCTGGTCGAGGTCATAGACCGTAATGTAGAGCTTCTTCGGTTCGGACGAGGAGTTCAGGATTGAGGTCTGGAAATCCCGCCGATCCCCCGGCCGGAGGTCTTTCAGGAATTGCTGGTCGATGAGCTGGTCTCCGAGATGGACCCGCAACAGGGCGAATTTCACCGGCCGGGCGAGCTCATAGGTCACGGCTCCGCTCAGGATTACGTACTGACCCAGGGGGACTTCCAAGCCCTCAGCCCGCAGCGTGCAGGCCACCCCTGAGAGTCCTCTGGCCGCGTCCAGTTCGAGCCGGACCCCCTTGAGGTCCTGAGGCCTGACCGACGCGTCGGCTAAAACATAATAGCGGATCACGGGAACGGCAAAATCCGCCGCGGGGTCGAAGATGCGGAGGCTGACCTCGTGCATCCCGGGCATGACGGTCGGCAGTCCGGGCAGGGCCCCGGAATCCAAAGTGGCATCCGCGGCAAAACTGAGGGCCTTGGTGACGAAGGCGCCGAAGGGCGCGCCGTCGACGAGCCACTGGACCCTCAGCAAACCGGTCCCTTCATATTTGACATCGGCAAAAGCCTTGAGCGATTCGAAATCCTTGGGGACGACCTTATAGGATTTTCCGTCCTCGAATCGCAGCTGCAGGAAGGAAATGCCGAAAGCGGCCCGGGGCCCCGTGGCCTCCCGGACCGTCACTGTGAGCGCGGTTGGGCCGCCGTAGAGCCCTCCCCAATCCCAGGCTTGGACGGCGTACTCACCCGCGGCCGCGTAGGTGTGGACAATGGACGTCGAGCCCGCTTGCGGCGCCGTGCCGTCCCCGAAATCCCAGCGGATGTCGGACGTATAGAAATTGATCGCGGTGAACGTCGCCGGCAGGCCGATGAACGGTCCGGACGATGAGCACTGGATCCGCCGCCGCGCGATGTTGAGACTGACGGTCAGGCTGGCCGCTATGGCCGTGGTGGATGTTCCGCCCAGGTCCCAAGCGCGGACCATGAACGACCCGGGTGTGGCATAGGCATGGGTCAGCGCCGCTCCGCCCATGACCTGGGCCGTCCCATCCCCGAAGTCCCAGCGGATGCTGGCCGACAGGAAATTCATCGCCTGGAACGACACCGATTGATTGACCTCGGGCGCAGCCGGGACATAGGTGATCCGTCGGTTCTCCACGACGGTGATCACCGTATGATCGGTGCGGGGGGGGCCCGCATCCGGTTGGTAGTGGCAGCTGACATGGAATGTCCCGGCGCTTTGGTACGTCTTATTGACGACCTGAACCCTCGAAGCGCCCGTCCCGTCGCCGAAATTCCAAACAATCGAGGTAACGTCGATTGCGCTCCCCCAGACAAGCTGAAAGGTCACCGCCTGGTCGACGTTGGGCTGGGCAGGAGTTTGAGTAATCGTCGCCCACCCGAAGCTCGCCGAAAGAAGCCCCAGGACCGCCAGGCAACCGGCTCGACCGATGAAACGTTTCATTCCGTCATCCTCCGCGCCTAGAGTGCGAGGTCGCCCTGGATATAGACCCTCGTATCTTTAATGGCATTTCCGGCCATGGTCATTTGGTTATAGCTGCCTCGGAGGGACAGGGTGATGGTCTTGAACTTGATGAGATTGCCCACTTGGAGGTTGAGGGCCGCGGTCAGGTTCAACAGCTTGCTGGGTCCGGCGCCCGGCATTTCCGTCCTGTTGCCCGTCCCATAAACGGCCAAGGACATGGTCTGCGGCCAAAATAAGAGCTCCGTCATCACGTTGGCGTTAATGGAGACGCATGTCACGTCCATCCCTGAATAGACAGAGCGCGACCAAGTGAACGTCGGGCATATCGTCCAGACTTGTCCCGCCCGATAGGACAGGGCAGTGTTGACCGTCAGGGCTCGCGTATCGGAAGCGGGGTTGTTCTTGCTGGCGATATCGCTGTCCACGAGCGTGCAGTTCAAAGAGGTGGAGGTCCAGGGCGTCCAGACGAGGCCCGCCGTGGTCTCATGTGTTACGGAATCCTGGAGCAGACTCCTGTACCCGCTGTTGACCGTATCCTGACCGCTCAGCCTGAGGCCGGCGTTGAGGACGAGCGTCGTCGAAAGGGTCAGCGTGCCCATGAGCTGGCCATTCTGCGATTTTGTGATGCAGCGCGCGGGATCGTGATCGACGTTGTCCCGCTCGTTCATGTACATGCCCTGGAGGCTCACCTTCCCGGACATGAAACCGAGGTTGGCCTCCAAGCCCTCCCGGTCGTTGGAGATGAACTGGAGTCCGATGGAATTGAAATCCTTGCCGATATGCTTGTACTTGGCCGTGCCGTTAAAGCTTCCCCTGCGAAAATCCGCCCCCAGCTGATAGGCGTAGTCGGTCGCGCGGCCTTGCTCGTCGGTCAGGTTGCCGTCGTAGCTGCTCTTGGCAATTTCGAACCTCAGGTTCAATGCCTGCTGCAACAGATGCGTCTCCTCGACGATGGCCGCGACACTTCCCTCGCGCGCGCCGAGGAAGGGCGAGGCGCCGACATTGACCCCCTGATTCGGGTCGTCCTTGCCCGCCAGGTAGAGGGCTTTGAGCGAGACCGTATTGTTCCAGAGCTTATAGCCCGCAACCCCGCCCAGGATCCGGACGGACGACGTGGGGACGCCGAACCCTTCAAACCCCTTGACCTGCTGACTGGAGACCATGAAGCCTCTGACATAGAGCGTCTGGTCGTCATAAACATATTCCATGCCCCGCCGACTCAGCCCAAAAATCGAGTATTCGGATTCGTTGAGGTCCAGATCCCCCAGCCGCAGGACATGATTGCCTTTGGTAGCGGATGCTTTCAAATTGGACAGGCTCAGATGATTGACGCCCTGCGGCGGCGTTTGGGCATAGGCGGAATTGGAATCGAGACTCAAGCCGTAGCGCTGGCCCATCCGGTAATCGACGGCAATCCGGGCGTTCCCGCTCGTTTGCGTCGCATCGGCGCCGGGCGTGTCCAATGCGGAATAGACCTTGGCCTGGGTGCTGCCCGCGAGACTCACGGGGAACTGGAACTTGGCCTCCTCGGCTTGGGGCGTCGGAATATCCTGGGGTATCGACGGGGCGGCCTGGCCTTTGCCCATCACCGTGAGCAGCTCTTTGGGAGCGCCGGCCGGGAAAAGGATCTTTGTTTCACCTTTAATGACTTCAAGATAATAGGTGAAAGTCATCTCGGTCAGGGCGGCGGTATCGAAGCTCAAAACATAGGATCCGTCCTCGGCCTTGGCCAGCGCCCGGACCTGGAATTGCTCCACGCCCGGCTGCTTATAATAAAAGTTGACGCCGGTCGACTCCCCAGGGACACGGGCCCGGATCTCGACCGGAGAACCCCAGACGAAGCCGGCCGGCGGGACGTGCCCGATCTGAGGCGCGGTTTCCTGGCCGAGCCCGACCGGTGCCTGAAGCCAGAGGAGGGTCAGGGCCGCCCCCAAGGTCAAAAGGGATCCGATTCCCTTTGTCCGGGCTCGTGATTCGCGATGGACCCGCCGGGCCTGGACACGAACGATGGACAGGGGAGCAAGCGGGTCCGAATCCGACGAAAGGACGCCGGATAAGGCGTTTAGAAGAAGCCCTCCCATTATGAGATTCCCTGCCCGTAGCCGAGCAGATTATATGGAAGGGCCGCCGCGCGCGTCAAGCGGAATGGAAGAGGCAAAGGAGGGGATTAGAAAGGGTGAAACCGGGGCGATCCCGGTCAAGCGCGTTCCTTGCCCTGTCCATCTATGGCGAGGAACGCCTGACGGGAGAGAAGAATGTTCAAGGCCAAATAGAGCAGGATCGCGTCCTGGACGAGGAGTGGCCATCCGAAGGGCTCCTACTTCTTCTCCACCTTGACGTGCGTGAACAAGGGCAGGGTGATGTTGAAAATCGGGCCGGTGCAAAAGAAGGCCGCGGAATGGCACGAGCCGTCCTGCCCATCGAGCATGATCTGGTACTTGCCCGCCGCGACGCTTAAGGGAATGGGCCAGGAATACGAGCCGCTGTCCGGGGCGCAGGAGGCGATCAACTGTTTCGTGTTATTTTGGACGAGGTAGATATTGAGCTTCTCGGGAACCGGCCCAGAGTTCGTCCAGGTGATCTGGTGCGTGCTTCCCTTGACCCAACTCTCGGCCGTCGCGGGGTGGATGGGGGTCCAGTGTGGATTCAGGTCGATGTTGAAAACCTGGCTGTCGCCGAAAACGTTTGCGCCGATCGCCTTGACCCGAATTCGGTACTGGCCGGGCGTCACCGAGGCGGGGATGTCCCAGAAATAGTGCCCATCGTTCTGAGTCGGATTGACGATGTCCTTGACGACCGCGGTCGAGGCCGCGTTTCTCAACTGGATCCTGACCTGGCCGGGTACTGACCCGGAGGGCGTCCAGGCAATGGGCATGGAGAGGGTGACATGGTAAGTCAGGCCGGTGTAGGGCATCGTGACGGTGATGGATTGTCCGCTCAACAGTCCGCAGGCAAGAAAGACGAGACTGAGAAACATGACCGATCTCTTCATGGCTTCCCCTCCTTGAGTTCCAGGGCTAGGTCGGAGGACATTCCTCCAAGCTTGGACCCAATATATTTCCGGAATGCCGGCAATGTCAAGACTTCCCGGAAGAGGCGCGTCGAAGTCGCAAGGGACGATGCCCGAAGAGAGTCGAGGGCCGCCTCACCCGGGACGGGTCAGCCGAAAAGCTTCTTGTACTTCTCCAGACCGGCTTGGAAAACGCGGATGGCTTTCTTCAGGTCCTCTTCCTTGAGGACGTAGGCCATGCGAACTTCATTGAGTCCGCTGTTGGGCGTGGTGTAGAAACCGGAGCCGGGCGCGACCATGACCGTCTGCTTGTCGAGCTCGAAATCATTGAGCATCCAGGTGACGAAATGCTCGGCGTCCTTGATGGGCAATTTGACCAGCATGTAAAAGGCGCCCTGGGGCTTCTGGAGGACCACGCCGGGGATCTTTTTCATCCCTTCATACAGGACGTCCCGCCGCCTCTCGTACTCACGCCGGACGGGCTCGAAATAGCCGATGCCCATCTTGTAGGCGGCCAGGGCTCCGGCCTGCTCCACGGAGGGCGGGCAGAGCCGGGCTTGGGCGAAACGCAGGATCGAGTTGAACACATCGCCGTTCCGGGTGATGGCCGCCCCGATCCGGGCCCCGCAGCAGCTGAACCGCTTGGAGATGCTGTCGCAGACGATGACCCGGTCCTCGACCTCGGGGAATTCGAGGAGGCTCGTGTGCTTCAGGCCGTCGTAGATGAATTCCTTGTACACCTCGTCGCTGATGAGGAACAGGTCCCGCTTCTTGGCGAGGGCTACGACCCGCGCGAGCTCCTCGCGCGAGTAAACCGTTCCGGTCGGGTTGTTGGGCGAGCACACAAGGATGGCCCGCGTTTTCTTGGTGATCTTGGCTTCGATGTTTTTGGCCGACGGGAGGCGGAACCCGTCCTCGGCTTTGAGGGTCAGGGGGACGAGCTTGACGTCGGCGAACGAGGCGAAGCCGTTATAGTTCGTGTAGAAGGGTTCGGGAACGATGACCTCGCCGCCCGGGTCGGACACGACGCTGAGCGAGAAATGGATGGCCTCCGAGCCGCCCACGGTGGTGATGACGTTGTCCGCGGCGAGCTTGATCCCGTAGGGCCCGAAGTAATCGGCCACGGCTTGCCGCAGCTCCAGGAAGCCCTGGGCCGGTCCGTAGGCCAGCACTTCCTCCTTGTAGTTGCGCATGGCGTCCATGACGGGCAAAGGCGTGGCGATATCCGGCTGGCCGATGTTGAGAAAATACACGTGGATTCCCCGCTCAGCGGCCTTATCGGCCAGGGGCTTGAACTTGCGGATGGGAGAGGCCTGGATCGTTTGTCCCCGGTGGGAGATTTGCATGTATGAATCCTCCGAAGAAAGATTGGATATGAATTCATGGAAATTATGGCCGAATGGCCAGGCCTTGTCAAACCACAACGGTCCCTCGTCACTGATTGCTTGAAAAAGGTTTCCCATGACCGGAAGTGAGCGGCGAATATCGTTTGCCAAAAGACTGGGATTCTGTTATTTTTTGGAAAACACGCCCCATGATGAGAGACGCCTCGGCCGTGCTGGTCAAGAAAGAGATATTGGGATCACACGTCCGCTTTGTCCTCGAATCCCCGGGGATCGCCCGCGAGGCCGTGCCCGGGCAATTCGTCATGGTCAAAGTCTCGGAAACCGGCCATCCCCTTCTGCGGCGGCCTCTCGGGATCCATGCCCGCCGGGAGAGGACGATCGCCCTGTATTTCGACGTCGTAGGGTTGGGGACAAGCCTCTTGGCCGGGAAACGTGAGGGAGAGGCCGTCGACCTCCTGGGCCCGCTGGGCCGGGGTTTTTCCGTCGGCCGGCCAGCTGCAGAGGACGATACGATCCTGCTCGTAGCCGGAGGCCGCGGGATCGCGCCGCTCTATTTCCTGGCCGATGAGCTCCACCGGGCCGGATTCAAGGTCCGGCTCCTCTACGGATCTCAAACCGCCGAGGATCCCAAGCTCAAAGACCTCCTCCGGTCGGCCTGCTGGGAATCCTTGTTCGCCACGGACGACGGGTCGAGCGATTACCACGGTTTTGTGACCGACCTGCTGGCGGAACGGATCGGCATTGATAAGCCCGTCCGCATCTGCGCCTGCGGACCCGAGCTCATGCTCAAGGAAGTCGGCCGCCAGGCAGCCCTGCACGGCATCCCCGCCGAGTTGTCCCTCGAGTCGAACATGGGATGCGGCTTCGGCGCCTGCTGGGGCTGTGTCAAAAAGATCCGGCGCGGCGGCTGCGAGGAATGGGTCAAGATTTGCGAAGAAGGCCCCGTCTTCCAGGCCCAAGAGGTTGTATGGGATGAGGATGCGATCTAATTTCAACCATCGAAGGCGACGGGCAGACGGCCTCGAAACACGTTCGCCGTCCCAGCGAGCCGGCTCACTGCGACTGCGGCCTCGCTCTCCTCTGCTTTCAGCAGAGGAACCGTGCCCGCTCGGCCTCCGTACGCGTTTCTCACCCATCCGCCCCTCGCCTTCGGCCAACTTGAGACCGGTCGGAGGCGCATCCTCCGTAGGGAAGAAAAGCGGCGAACTGAAGGTAGGGACAATTCATTAGAGGTCAGATAACAACATGGTTGACCTGACGACCGACCTCGGGTTCCTGAAGCTCAAGAACCCGGTCCTGACCGCGAGCGGGACGTTCGGCTACGGCCTGGAATTCGCGCCCTTCATCGACCTCAGCCGGCTGGCGGGGATCGTGGTCAAGGGGCTTTTCTTCGCCCCCCGACCGGGCAATCCTCCGCCCCGCCTGGCCGAGACATCAAGCGGACTGCTCAACGCCATCGGACTCCAGGGTATCGGCGTCGCCGAATTCTCGGAAAAAGTCCTGCCCCGACTGCGCGGTATCGGGACCGAGATCATCGTCAACGTCTGCGGCGGCGACGCGAACGAATACGTCGCGGTCGTCGACTATCTGGACAAGCAGGAGGGCATCGCCGCCTACGAGCTCAACATCTCCTGCCCCAACGTCAAGGCCGACGGCCTCTGCCCGGCCCTGCGTCCGGATACGACCGAGTCCGTGGTCAAAGCCGTCAAGCGGCGCAGCCGGCGGCCGATCATCGTCAAGCTCTCTCCCAACGTCACCGATATCGTCGAGATCGCCCGGGCGGCCGAGGCGGGGGGCGCCGACGCCCTGGCCCTGGTCAATACGTTCCTGGGCATGGCCGTTGACCTCGACACGAGGCGGCCGGTGCTGGCCAACGTCTTCGGCGGGCTGAGCGGGCCGGCCATCAAACCCTTGGCCCTGCGGATGGTGTTTCAGGTCTGCCGGGCCGTGCGCCTGCCGGTCATCGGCATGGGCGGCATCATGAGCGGCCGGGACGCCCTGGAATTCCTGCTGGTCGGGGCCCGGGCCGTCGAAGTGGGCACGGCCAACCTCGTCAACCCGGACGCGGCCCTGACGATCGTCGACGAGATCAAGGATTATTGCCGGAAGAACAACTTGCTCCGCGTCGCGGACATCGTCGGACGGATCCAAGCCTGAGTCGGGCCCAAGGATGATCCCCGGCCGCAGCGGTCCAAAGAAAGGAACGAAATGAGAAGGCATGAACTCGCCAGCCGAATCATCGTGGCCTTGGACGTCAAGGCCAAGGCCCAGGCCCTGTCCCTCGTCTCCCAACTCAAGGAAGCCGAGGTCTTCAAGGTCGGCTTGGAGCTCTTCACTTCGGAAGGGCCGGAGCTCATCCAGGATATTCGAAAGCTCGGCAAGAGGGTCTTTCTCGACCTCAAGCTTCATGATATCCCCAACACCGTGGCCGAGGCCGTCCGGGCCAGCGTCCGGCACGGCGTGTCGCTGATGACCATTCACGCCGCGGGCGGGTCGGAGATGATGGCGGCCGCGGCCGCGGCCGCAGCGGAAGAGTCGGAGAAGCGCGGCGTCCCGCGACCCCTGCTCATGGGCGTCACAGTCCTGACCAGCCTCAAGGATGAACAGCTGGTCCAGGTCGGGATGAGCATCCCCACCGGCTCTCAGGTCCTGCGCCTGGCCCGGCTGGCCGTGGCCGCGGGACTGGACGGGGTCATCTCCTCACCGCAGGAGGTCGAGCTCCTCCGGAGCGAGATGGGGCGGGGATTCCTGATCGCGACGCCGGGCATCCGGCCGGCCTGGGCCTCGGCCGACGACCAGAAGCGGATCATGACCCCGGCCCTGGCTTTTCAAAAGGGGGCGGATTACCTTGTCATCGGCCGGCCCATCACCAGAGCGGACTCGCCCGCCGAAGCCTTTGACCGGATCATCGAAGAGCTGGGCTACACGCCCAGCCTCACCTCGACCTGAGGCGAAGAGCGGCTTCGCCCCGACATTCGACCTTAAGCGGTCTTCTCCTTTTCCTTGAGGAGCTTCCGCGTGTTCTCCTCGATGGCCACGGCCACCATGATCCCTTCGGCCAGGGCGTAGAGCACCAGGAAATAAAAAGCGCCCAAGACAAGGGCGATCACGGCCAAGACCAGGGGCGACGCTCCCAGGTTGAAATTCGATGATGTCTGGGAGAAAAAGGCGAACTGGGTCTTCCGGGTCAGGATGACGACGATGGCGATGATGTCGCCCACGGCCACGAGCCAGGCCATGATCTTGAAGATGGCCGAGACGACGTGAAGGGCAGGAAATCTTCTTTTTTCCATGATCAAACCTCCTCAGTCTTCCGACTCGATCGTGTCCCGCTTTTCACAGGCAAAAAAAGAGAGACTTAGCCCCGCCGCGGGGCCAAGCCTCTCTTTGGACCTGATCAAAGCAAAGGATCTTAGACGATCAAAAACCCCGCAGCGCCGCTGCGCCGAAGCCGATCGCGCCGACGATCACGCCCACGACGGCCATGAGGACGACGGCCACGATAAGGCTCACGATGAAATGCCCCATGACCTTGTCCTTTGGCGTATCCATGAGCGGGGTGGCAAAACCCAGATACAGAATGTACAGGCCGTAGAGGCTGGCCAGCATGGCGATGAGGCCGATGACCGGGATGAGGTAGAAGATGCCCGCGACCCAGCCGGGGGTCATGCTGTAGACGGCCAGCTTCATCGCATTCAACTGGTTCGCCTTCGAACCGAAGCTCGGGGCCAGAGCGTTGATGATGAGGCCCAGGACGTAAACCGCAACGAGCCCCAGGACGTAGGAAACGATGGCGTGGAGAAGGGCCGATCCGACCGGCCAACGGAAGTGGAAGCCCAGGGGGCCGCTGACTCCGATGAAAGCCAGCCCGATGAACGTGGCCACGGCCGGGATGGCGGCCAGGATCGCGGCATAGCCCGTGAAGAGCTGGGCAATAGACGTCGTCTCCGGCTTGATCTTGACCCATTCATCCTTGGGCTTCAGCAGAATGTTCTTCGCTCTGTCTACCAAATTCATTGCCTTCCTCCTTGAATGTCAATAATAGAATTAAGATAGTACATCTTAGGCTCTCAGTCAATTCCGAAAAGAAAAATCCGGGAGCCTGCCGCGCACCCGGCCAAAACCGCTCACCGGGACGGAAGATAGAGAGGCGCGGGTCGGACTCGAACCGACGAATCGAGGTTTTGCAGACCTCTCCCTTAGCCTCTTGGGTACCGCGCCTTGTGTGCTCAAGATGAATATAACAAGAGCAGTCGCATCGTGGAGCGGGCGATGGGACTTGAACCCACGACCTTCTGCATGGCAAGCAGACGTTCTACCACTGAACTACGCCCGCCTTGGAAATTAGAACGTGACTGGCCTAAACTAGCAAAAACCGCGAACTCTGTCAATATGACGGCGGCCCGGGAAAGGCGGGCCAACGCCCGAGCCGCCCGCTCTGGGGGCGGAGTCCTATTTGGTTTCCACCTGGTCGCCGAGGCGAATGGCGTCGCCCGCCGCCAGAATCTTGATCGTCGCCGTTCGAGCCTGGGTGTCGATCACCACGGCGTTTCCGGTGGCGTGCCGGGGAAGCTTGCCCTCGACGATCATGGAGATCGTCAATTGATTCCCCGGCTCAAGTCCATCCTTACTGCCGAGATCGATGATCGCCCAGTTGCCCGACCCGACCTGGTTCAGCTCCCCTCCTAAATAGATGATCGAACCCTTGACCGTTCCCTGCCGCTCCCGGGAATAGGGGACAAAACCCGCGTCCTTGCCCATGACGGTCTTCTTCTCGGCAAATATCACCGCGTAGTTCCCCACGGAAACCGGCGAGCAGGCCTTTTCGATGCGGAGAACCGATTTGTTGTTCTCGGTGCTGATCACCCGTCCCCGGCCCGCCTTCTGAGCCAGATGGCCATAGTTTTTGCCCGTGCGCGGGCTTGCCACGTTGATATCGGATTTGATCTCAATGAGCAAGTAGACCTGGTCTTTGGCCACGCCCTGTTTCTCCCCCCCGTTCAAATAGATGACATCGCCGTCGCCGAAGAGAATCCGCTCCTCCTGGCGCTCGGCGCCGGAAACCATGAGCTTGGGCAACGGGCCTTCCTGAGCGCCGAACGAGCAGTATAGGTCCGCTTCCGTAATCAGGGGGTAGGTCGGCTGATAGATCTTACCCTTCCGGATCTGAGTCTGCTGGGCCTCTTGACCTTGGGCCGCTCCCGTCGAGGCCGCCCAGACCAGAACCGCCGTCAAGAGGGCGATGCCCATCAAGCCGCGAATGATGGATCTTTGATTCATAATTGCTCCTCTATCCCATCGGAATGACCAGAACTCCTTGCGCAAGGGATTATAGGTGAGTCTCCGGCGGAGTGTCAATCTTGTCCTCATCTTTAGTCGCCGGGCCGTTTGCTTAATGGACGAGCGGCGCCCCGATCTTGTCCCGCTTCCCGAGGGGCGGAAGGTCCGGCGGGCTGACGCACGGGATACGTCGATTTATCAGGAAAATCCGGGAGAATCCGGGCGAATCAGGAACCGCTCGCCGAGGAATTCGCGGCAGAGCCGGAACGCCTCTGAAGATTCTTCCGCCTGATCATGAGGAAGGAGTTCACGAGGTCGGCGCGGGAGAGATGCTCGGTTTCCACGGAAAAGGCCGAGGAGCGGTGCATGTCCCAATCGCTCTTGATCTCATCCCGGACGTCAGGCCGATCGTACAGCGTGCTTCCCGGCGCCGGGTAATAGACCGATGGCCCGACCAAAACTCCCAGGCCGAGAAGCTCGTCCACGCTGTCTTCGATCTCCCGAGCCGTTTGGCCGGGAAGGCCGAGAATGATATAGGCCGTGACCTTGAACCCGAGTGAGCGGGCGCTGCCGACGAGCTCCTTGAACTCGCGCCGGCCGCGGGGACGATCGAGAGAATCCCTCAGAGTCCGGTCCCGGGTCACGAGGGAGAGGTTGAGCCTCTCAAAGCCCGCTCCCCGCATGGCGATGAGCGTCTCCTCGTCAAGGTCCGAGGCGCAAAGGCCGTTCATGGCCGTGAGCTCCACGCCCTTCAGGCAGGCCTCGTCCCGGACCGCTGCGAGGAGCGACAAAAACCAGGCCCGATCATTCGAGAGATTGTCATCCTCGAAATTGAGAACTCCCACTCTCCGCTCGAGGGCAGCCCGGCGCATCTCCGCCAGGACGCTTTCCGGTGTCCTGTAGACGAGCGTGTGCCCGAACATCTTATCCACGCCGCAAAAGAGACAGTTATGAGGACAGCCCCGGCCGGCGGAGAGGGACATCGCCCGGTGCCGGCCGATCCGGTACCGCCCGGCGTCGATCAAGTCATGGGCCGGCACAAGCTCCCGCCAATCGGGAGTCGGAAAGGACTCTCCGGGACGCAGCCTCTCAAGAAAGCCGGGCAGACATGCTTCGGCGGGCCCCACGAGGGCTGCATCGATCTCCGGAAAGCGCCTCAAGATCTCCCGGGCGAAGACCGTGGGATGATGGCCGCCGACGAAAACCGGAAGCCCAAGCTCCCTCTTGATGAGTCCGGCCAGTCTCGCCGCGCTCGAAAAATAGGCGGTGAAGAGCGATGAGATACCCACGGCGTCCGGGGCCAGGGCCCGAACATGCCCGAGGATCTCCTCGTCTGGCAGCCCGTAGCGATAGTATCCGCGGAAGAATTCGGGAAGCCCGAGCCAGGGTCGGAGGTAGGAGAACCGCGGCGGGACGGGAAGCTCCCTTTTCCGGAGAGGGCTGAGTCCGTCGAGGACATGAACCTCACAGCCGAGAACCCTCAGCGTCTGGGCGGCATAGAGGAGTCCCAGCGGATAGAGCCGGATGGGCGTGGCGTAGAAGTCTTCAAAGGGCGGCTGGACGAGGAGGATCCTGAGGGGCGGCTTCATCTCAGCTCGGAGTTGACACGATGTCCGGGGTTTCTATAAGATTTCATCAAATCGCGTTCCCGCAGGACGCAGACACTTGGAAGGAGAGGGAGCCATGAAAACGAGCGCCCCTAAATTTATCACTTGGCTCGTGGCCACAGCCGCGGGTGTCGTCGGGATCCTGATGCATTTCAACATGTTGCATCTTGGCAGATTGAACGGGTATTCCTTCTGGTTCGTGGCAGCAGGCTTCGCCCTATTGTGCCTTGCCAATTTATTCAAGGGCCTATAATCACAGGCCTTCCTTCCTAGCTCTTCCCCGCCAGGGCCTTATTCATCCGTTTGAGGAGTTCTTCTTTATCGATAAAGCCCACGGCCCTGAGCTCAGGAACTTCCCTGCCCTCCGCGTCCAGAAAGACGAGAGTCGGCACCCCCTTGATCCTGAATCTCCTCGTCAGATCCCGGGAAAGCGGCGAACTTGACGAGGTCAGGTCGGCCTTGACCATCAGGAAGCGGGCGGACATCTCGACCACTTCCGGAGCGGAAAACGTGCTCTTGTCCAGTTCTCTGCAGGGGATGCACCAGTCCGCGGAAAAGTCGATGAACACCGGCTTTTTTTCGGCCGCGGCCCGGCTGATCGCGCCCGCATCATAGGCGGACCACCGGACAACATCCGCTTCCGCGCCCCTTCGAAGCGCGCTCCGGGCTGCGGTCCGCTCGATCTGGGCCTTGATCGCGGACGAGGCCAGGAAGAGACAAACGATGAAAAACGCCAGCCCAACGAGGCTGCGGATCACGGGAAAGACCTTGCCAGGGGTTTTGGTCGGCTCGATCCATGCCATGTAAACCCCGGCCACGAGCATCATCAGGGCCAGAGTCAGGTTATACGTCAGCGGGTCGGGAAAGAGCGGCTGGAGAAAATAGACGGCCATGGCCAGGAGCACGAAGCCAAAGATCTTGCGCACCCAGACCATCCACGACCCGGAGCGAGGCAGACGGCTGATGGACCCCGAGAACAAAGCCAGGAAGAGAAAGGGCAGGCCGAGCCCCAGGGCCAGGACGAAGAACAGCCCGAACCCGAGGAGGACGTTGCCCCGGTCGCCGACATATGTGAGAAGCCCCAGGACGAACGGCCCGATGCAGGGCGCGGCGACGATGCCCACCGTCAAGCCCATGAACAGGGTGCCGAACAATCCCCGGCGCGAGGTGCCGGCAAGGTTGGACAGGAAGCCGGGCATCCGGATTTCATAAAGGTCGAACATGCTCAGGGCCAGGGCGACCATGATCGCGGCGATGACAATGAGCACCGGCGGATGCTGAAGGGCCGAGCCGAACAGGCTTCCGGTGAATGAGGCGATGACGCCCAGGACGGAGTAGGTCAAGGCCATGCCCAGGACATAGAAGAGCGCGTGGCCGAGAAGGCTGCCCTTTTTGCCCCCCGCTTGTCCTCCGAAGTAGCTGATGGTAATGGGGATCAGGGGGTAGATACACGGCGTCAGGTTGAGGGCCAGACCTGCCAGGAAAACGAGTAGAAAGGAAAGAAACAAACCTTTTCCTTCGAGACCTTGAGTGATGGGCACGACCGCGCCGGGTTTGGCGCCCGCCGGGGATTCGCCCGTCGAGGAAACCTGAGAGGGCATGGCCTGAGCCGGGACCGCGGCCGGAGGCGCCGGAGCGGCCGGCTTGGGGCTCGTCGCAGTGCTTGTCAGCGGGACCTGAGTCTTGACCGCGACAACGGCCGCAGCCACAGGATATTTTTCGCTGAATCCGGCTTCGTCGGGCGCCAGGCAGGAATTGTTGTCGCAGGCCTGATACCCCAGACTGCCCTCGACCCTGACCTCCGGAGCTGAAAAATCCGAATCCACCGCGAGCGTGGCGGCGATGCGGGCCGTGCCTTCATAGACGGAGAGCGGGCTCTCGGAGAAGATGAACTTTTTCAGTTCGCCGGCCGGGTATTCGACCTTGACGACCCGGATGCCCTCTTGGATCCTGAAATCGATCGAAGTCGGAACCAGGGATTCGTCCAAGGGCAGGTGGGAATTGATATGGAAAGGAGGATAGATCGTGATCTCGATGAAGATCGTTCGCTCCGCGCCGGGCTTGAAGGGCTCGGCCGGGCCGATGACCTTCAAGCTGACCGTGGGGCCGCCATCCCAGGCGAAAGAAAGCGTCAGGGCGAAGAGGAACAAAACCAAAATAAGGCCGGCACGTCGCATCGCAAAACCTCGAAAATCCGTGACTGGGAAAGCTCCGCGAGACATCGATCCTCAGCCGCCCTCGATCGGCGGAACGCCTCTCAAGCAAGCCCGTTTCGCTTCCCGAATGTTTGCTTATACCAAAAGTTTACCAGCCGGTCAATGAGCCCGGGAAAAGGCCGGAGCGAGCGCAGGGCGGCGGCAGCTTGCATGCCGCCGGCCCGCTCCCCTGGTCCGATTCTTCGGCCGGCGCCATTCCTTTTTTTGCCCGGTTCAGGTTAAACTTATGGAAAGTGACAACTTTTTACAGGGTTGGAGCGTATTAACAAACGGCGAGGATTTTCATTGAAAATCGTCCGCAGCTCTCTCGAACGGACCTCTTCACCCTACCACTCTTGCCCAGGGAGGCACCCATGAAACACATCAGCAGGCGCGCCTTTATCAAGGCCGGCGCCACGATGGCCGCCTCGACGGTGGCCGTTCCCACCATCCTTTCTAAGGGCTGGTACGCGCACGCCCAGACTGCTGCTTCTCCCGGATACTTCGAACGCGAGTTCGGAGTGAGCGAAGCCCTGTGCCGCAAAGTGCTGGCCGAAGCCCTGGCCAAAGGCGGCGATTTCGCCGACCTGTACTTCGAGCACACGATCAGCAACTACCTCATCCTCGAGGACGGAAAGGTCAACCGGGCTTTCGGCGAGGTCGACCTGGGCGTGGGCATCCGGACGGTCAAGGGCGACCAGGTCGGTTACGGGTTCACCCAGGAACTGGGCGAGAAGTCTATGCTGGCCGCGGCGGCCACGGCGGCCACGATCGCCTCGTCGGGAGCCAAGGCCCCGGCCGCGGCGTTCGTCCGCCTGGAGTCTAAGGACTATTATCCGCTCAAGACCCTCTTCACATCGGTCCCGCTGGCGTCCAAGCTGCCCCTGGTCCAGTCCGTGAACGATCGGTGCTTCGCGCTCTCTCCGCTCCTGGTCAAGGTCAACGCCTCTTTCCACGATCAGCAGAAGCGGATCATGATCATGACGAGCGATGGACAGAAGGCCGAAGACCTTCTCCCCCGCTCCTACCTCAGCGGATCGGTGGTCGCGGAAAAGAACGGCAAGCGCGAGCGGGCGGGCTGGAATCACGGCGGCCGGCGTGACTTTTCCTTCTACACCCCGGCCATCGTCGAAGACATCGCCCAGAAGGCGGTCAAACGAGCCCTCATCCTGTTCGAGGCCGTCCAGCCGCCCGCCGGCGAGATGCCGGTCGTGCTCGGACCGGGTGTCACGGGCGTCCTCCTCCACGAAGCCATCGGCCACGGGATGGAGGCGGATTTCAACCGCAAGAAGCTCTCGACCTATTGCACCATGATCGGCAAGAAGGTCGCCGAGCCGTTCGTCACCATCATCGACGACGGCACGGTGCCCGGCCTCCTGGGGTCCATCAACTTCGATGACGAGGGAACGCTCAGCCAAAAGACCGTCCTGGTGGACAAAGGAGTCCTGACGAGCTACATGCACGACCGGATCTCGGCCCGGTTCTACGGCCTCCCCTCCACGGGCAACGGCCGTCGCGAAAGCTACCAGTACTACCCCATTCCCAGGATGCGCAATACGTACATGCCGGCCGGCCCGGCCAAGCCGGAGGACGTCGTCAAGGCGGCGGGACGGGGCATCTATGTCGAGGACGTCAGCAACGGCCAGGTGAACATCGGCGCGGGCGACTTCGCCTTTTTTGTCTCCCAGGGCCGGATGATCGACGAGGGAAAGCTAGGGGCCCCCATCAAAGACGTCAACATCATGGGCAACGGGCCGAAGATGCTGGCCAACATCATCATGCTGGCCGATGATTTCGCCTTCACCACCGGCGGCGCGGGCGCCTGTGGCAAGGCCGGGCAATCCATGCCCGTAAGTTTCGGCCAGCCGTCCTGCCTGGTGAAATCCATGACCGTCGGCGGCGTGCGGAGCTGAAAAGGAGAATCCCCATGAAGCAAGAACTCTATGACCTGGCAGAGCGGGTGATCAAAACGGCCAAGAGCGCCGGGGCGAATGACTGCCGCGTGACGCTCGATGCCTCGCGGCAAGTGGAGATCAGCTACCGGGATCGCAAGCCGGAGAACATCAAGGAGGCTTCGACCCGGACCCTGTCGGTCGAAGTCTTCGTCGACGGGCGATACTCCAGCCAGAGCACTTCGGATCTGCGGCCCGATCCTTTGAAAACGTTCCTCGAGAACGCCGTGGCCGGGACGAAACTCCTGGCCGAGGACCCCTACCGAACGCTTCCCGATCCGAAGTACTACCAGGGACGGTCAACGGCCGACCTCGGGCTTTTCGACCCGTCCTACGGGAGCCTGACGCCCGGGGATCGCCATGAGTTCGTCAAAGTGCTCGAGGCGAGCTGTCTCGACCGCGGAGGCGATAGGGTCATCTCCGTCGAGGCCCAGTTCCAGGACAGCTGCGGCGAGACCGTCCTCATGGCCAGCAACGGACTCGAAGGTTACACCGAGTCCACCTTTTTTTCTGCAGGGGCGGGCATGTCGATAAAGGACGAAGGCGACCGAAGACCTTCGAACTTTGCCGGGGCCGCGGCGGTGAGCCGGAAAGGCCTGCCCAAGCCCGAGGACCTGGGCGCCGAGGCCGCCCGGCGGACTTTCGAGTGCCTGGGGGCCAAGAAGGTCAAAACGGAGGCCCTCCCGATCATCGTCGAGAACCGCATAGTGAGCCGGCTGGGCGGCGGCTTCCTGCAGGCCATGTTCGGCCGCAGTATCCAGCAAAAGCAATCGTTCCTGGCCGACAAGAAGGGGCAGACGATCGCCTCGCCTCTCCTTACGGTCGTCGACGACCCCCTACTTGCGGCGGGGCTCGGCAGCCGTCTGTTCGACGGCGAAGGGCTTGCCTCCCGCAAGCGGGTCATGGTCGAGGCCGGCGTGCTCAGGGAATTCTATGTCGATTGGTACTACAGCCGGAAGCTGGGCTGGGAGCCCACGACTGGGGGCCCGTCCAACCTCATCATCCCCCCCAGCAAACGGTCCGTAGCCGAGATCATGAAGGACCTCGGGCGTGGAGTCTTCATCACCGGGTTCATCGGGGGCAACTCCAACTCCACCACGGGCGATACCTCGATCGGGATCAACGGCCAGCTTTTCGACAAGGGCCAACCGGTCCAGCCGGTCGAAGAGATGAACATCGCCGACAACCACCTCAAGCTGTGGCCGAAGCTCATCGAAGCGGCTGATGATCCGTACCCCTATTCGTCCCAGAGATTCCCCAGCCTGGTCTTCAAGGACATCGTCGTCTCAGGAATCTAGAACGTCCGGCGAAGGCCCGTTCTTCATTTGAAGGACGGGTCTTTTTAGACCCTCCTTGGCCAGCTCCCCCAGTCCCGGGGAAAGGCCATCTTTCCGGAGGAGCGAGAGTCTCGCCGTCAATGGATTCGGCGGGTCCTAGCTCCGGACCTAAACAAGGTCTCTAAGAACGATCTCAATTTCGCGCTTCTGCCCGTTCGCAAGGACGAACATCTTGACCTTGGTCCCGGCGGGTTCCGACCGGAGCTTCGCCCGGAGGGCAGGCAGGGGCAGTTCGGCCGGGGTCTTGCCGTCGACGCTCAGAATGGAATCCCCGGCTTTGAGCCCGGCCTCGGCGGCCGGTCCCCCGATGGTCACGTCAACGACCTGGAAGGCGTCGCGGGCCAGGTTCAGCCACATCCCGGCGCGATCGTAGTTGTCGGCCCGGCCATAATTGGCGTTTGGCTCAAACATGAGCCGTTGGGTTCCGTAATCGAAGATGACGTTGAAGCGCTTGAGCACACCCGCTCCGACGTTGCCGGCCACGTAGGGGTCGATGAACGAACCCTTGCTTTGGAGCGAGAGTTCGATGAGCGGAGCCTCGACCGGGACGCCGCCCAGCTTCAGGACCTTGGCTCGGGTCATGAGCCCGCGAGCGGCTCCCCCGACGCCCCAGCCCGTCACGGCTTCGAGCTTGGCCCCGTAGCGCTCCTTCAGGCCGTGGCTCTGGGCGAACGGCGCGAGGATCGTCAACGATGACCGGCTTCCAGTGTCGATATCGAACTTGCCCGGCAATCCGTCGATCTCGCCTTCGACCTGGGGGATCGTGCCGTTGAATTTGAACGGAACCGCTGTGCCCCGGCCGTGGTAGGAGAAGGCCGAGGGCAAGGTCAGGGTTAAAAGGTTGTGCTCGTAATCGACTGTGACCACAAAACGCTTGAAAACCTCATAGCCGATAAGTCCCTGGATGGGGATGCCCTCGACATCGCTCAGGGATGCCAGGGCGAACACAGCGAAAACCTGATCATGCAGGGTGACATCGCCCAGCCCAAGTCTCTGGAGCTTGGTCAGTCCCACATCCTCGGATTTCTCGCCGACGCCCTGGCCTTCCATCGCCCCTTCGGCCTTGAGCCCCAGCTCCCGGGCCAGCTCCGGAGTCACGACATTCGAGCCGCCGGTATCGCACAGAAGCCGGAACGGTCCTTTGCCGTCGAGCCGCACTCGGACATAGATATGATTGTTGATGAGCTCGAAGGGCACCGAGGTCGAGACCCGGCCGCCGGCCAGTTCAAAATCCGGGGCCGGCGGGGGCGGCATCCGGAACATCTCGTCATTGAGGGGCACGTTGAGTTCGACCTTCTCGACCGTGCCGAGCTGGTCATAGCGCGTCTGGCCGTTCGTCGAACGGGTGGCGAAGGGAATCAGGACTCCGCTAACCCGCCTGTAATCCGAGAAGAAGGTCGTCCGGGTTTCGGTGGCGGTCTTTTCCACGATGCGGTCAAAAAGTTGGGTCGAGGCATCGACCCAGATATCAAAAACACGGCCCCCTTTTGGAGTGATCCTGAGCGTCTGGAATCGGCGTCCTTGCTCTTGTTTCTCGCCCGTGTCCTCAATCAGGGCTTCTCCGCGGGATGGATACCAATAGGCCATCGAGCGGCGGTAGACGTCGTCCACGGCGCCGAGGCGAGCATCCTCACCCTCCTCGGCCCTGGCCTGCTTGGAAGAATCCTGGGCCCATAGAGTTTTGCCGTCGAAACCCTCGGCGCCGGTCATCGGACCGATCTCGAAGGTGGCGAGGAAGCGGCCGGTGAGGACATCTTCCCATGACTCGGCTTTCCCGATCAGGCCGCCCGTCGAGACCTTTGCCAGTGTATGGACCGAAGTCAGAGCATCCCAAGCGGCGCCTCCGGAGGCTTGCTTAGCCTTGGCTAGGATATCCGAGGCGTTGTTTGGGACGGCGGCCGCCACGCCGACAAAAACAAGGAAAACAGTAACCAAAAACGCAAATTTGAAAGATCTCATTTTTCACCACCTTTTTCTTTATACGGATTCGCCGATGCATGGGTTCTTAAGCGGGTCAAGCAGCAATCGAGGTCTAGGGCGATGTCAACGCTTCGAGCAGGCTCAGGCTGGATTCCTGGCTGAGCTCGCTCTGTTGGAGCTTCGGATTCCAGCTTGAAAGGGACACCGCCGCGATCCGCCCGCTTGCCGCAAGACGGCGGAACACGGCCCCGAGCTCCGCGACGGAAAGCCCGCCCTGCGCCGGATAATTCTGGGCGGGCGCCTCACCCGGGGTGATGACGTCCGTATCAAGATGAACATAAAGCGGGCCGTGAGGCAGGGGACGCCGCAAAAGATCTCGCGGGTCGCTGAGATGAGAAACGGCTGATGATCGCAGAGATGCCTTTTCGCCCGGGTCCAGGTCCCGGGCGTCCGAAAGGATGATGCGCGACTCGCTCAGAGGCTTGAGCCCGACGGCTTGGATGATGCTCTGATCTCCACGGCCGGCGATCATGGCCAGGGGCATCCCGCCCAGGAAACCGCTCGGAGACGTCTCCCGGGTGTTGAAATCCCCGTGGGCGTCGAACCAGATCAGGAATGGGTCAAAGCCGGCCCTGACGAGTCCGGCCAGGACGCCGATAGCGCTCAGGCAATCGCCGGCGATGCTCACCGGCCGCCGGCCCGAGATCATCGTCTCGTGAACGATGCGGGCCAATTCCTTGTTGATAGCCGCGACGCGGACCAGTTGATCGCCTTCGGGAAGATGAGGTTCGTTGATGACCCAACCCGGTCCGGCCAGGGCCTTGAGGCCAGGCAGGGGCTCATCCAGGAACAGGGGGGTAAGGATGAATTGATTATGAATCAGGTTCTACTCCCCGAGCCAGACGAGAAACCGCCCCCTGACGCCCGGCGCGTCAGGCAAGAAGGGAGCTTTGAAGTTCGGACAGGATCTTCTGAAACTCCTTCTTCTCCTGGGATGCGCCGATCAGCCCGCCTCCCATGCCGGACATGCCCTTGGCCACGACCAGGGCGACATTTCCTCCGTCTTGGCCGAGGGTCACGTTAAACTTCAATCGTTTGGCCAGGGGTCCGACAATAGCCCGGCCGGCGGCGCTGCCTCGGCCATAGACGCCCTGCGTCTTGCTGCCGCTTTCCAGACTGTAGCCGCGCTCGGCCATAAATAGGGCGACCTTGTCCGCGACCTCATCCACCGTTCCTCCGGAAAGGACCAGCCTTTGCGAATCCTTAGTCCCGGCAGATCCGACAACCGCCATCTTGCCCATGCATCCCTCCTTGCCTGAAGACAATTAAAACCACCGACATCTTTAATATCAATTTGAATGCCCCCTTGGCAAATGTCAAGGGTCATCTGGGGTCGGTCCGGGGGGCTGTCCGGCCGGCCGACTGAGTTCCTTTTATCTTGCGGCCGGAGTTTTTTTGATTATCGGCTTCGAGTCGGGCTAAAATAGCAGGGCCCGAGGATCGCCGTTCGGGCCTGCTCCTGGAGTCGATTCGGCAGGCGATTCCGATATCTCGAAAAGGTTGAGACATGATCAAGGCATCCGACCTCAAAAAGGGCGACGTGGTCAAGATCGACGGCGAGCCCTGCATCGTTGAAACCATCACCGTTCAAACTCCCGGCGCGAGAGGGGCGGCGACCCTGTATAAATTCCGGTTCCGCAACGTCCAGACGAAACGCAAGGTTGATCAGATGTCCCGGGGAGATGACGTTCTCGAGGATGCGGACCTCGCCCGCCGGCCCGTTCAGATCCTCTACGGCGATGCGATGAGCTTCACCTTCATGGACCTCCAGGATTACAGCCAATTCACCTTGGGCAAGGACGAGATCGAGGACAAGTGGCCCTACCTCATCGAAGGCCGGGAGGGAATCGTGGCCCTCGTCTCCGAGGACCGCGTCCTCGACATCGAATTGCCGCAAATGGTTCCCATGACCATCACCGAAACCAGCCCTGCCGCCAAGGGCGGCTCCGCCACGGCCCGGACCAAGCCGGCTACGCTTGATACGGGACTGGTCATTCAGGTCCCGGAGTACCTCACCGCCGGCGAGGTCGTCCTGGTCGACACGCGCAAGGGGGCTTACGTTTCCAAGGCCTGACGCGACGAACCCCGATTCGGATCGCGCGGGCCTGACTATCCAATCGTTCCCAGCGCTGAACTCCTCGTCCCCCATCGCGGAAGCTCTTTCTTTCGCGTCGGTCTTGGGCGATAATTTGTTCCGGGATCTTGGAATACGCCGATCGAGGAGCCGCGAATGGATCGCCGAAAACTCAAGAAACTACGGACGGCCGTCGAGTCCGCGGCCAAGACAAGATCAGATCTTGGCCGGGCCGGAATGAACCCGATCGCTCTTCCAAAGCCCGAGCGGGACGGCGGCAAATCCGTCCTTGCCGCTCTCCGGGCGAGAAAGACAAATCGGAGCATCGCTTCCCGGCCGCTCCCCCGGCAGGAGCTTTCAAACCTCCTCTGGGCGGCCTTCGGAGTGAATCGCCGCAAAGAGAGAGGGCCATTCGGGCATATCGGGAGAACCGCGGGCTCGGCGAGCAACGCCCAGGAGATCGACATCTATGTCGCCTTGCCCGAGGCCATCTATCTCTATGAGGCGGTCCCGCATCGCCTGACCCCGGTCGCGGCCGGAGACCTGCGCCGGGCCTCGATCAGCCGCGGCCAGCGCGAGATGCTGGGCGATGCCTCGGTCCATCTCATCTACGTCGCGGACATCGACAAGTACAGGACAGCGGGATTCGACGAGCCTGGGTTGTGGGACCCAGAAGTCCAGAAATCCTATTCCAACGTCGCGGTGGGACTCATCGCCGGGAACGTGGACCTGTATGCCGCCTCGAGAGGGCTTTCGTCCTGGTTCCACAACTGCGACAGGAAAGCCCTGTCCGGGGCGCTGAAACTTGGCCCGAGGCAGAGGGCGCTCTACGGCCATACGGTCGGGTATTCGGCCAAGGGATAGTCGGAGCCGGAACAGCACCTGGACGAAGCCGGATGAAAGAACCCCAGCGAAAGATCCCCGGGAGCCTGCTTGCGCCCTTCCTTTTCGCCCGAGTGTCGAGCACGATCGCCTATCAGATTCTCTCTGTCGCCGTGGGATGGCAGGTCTACGCCCTGACCGGAAGCGCCTTTTATCTCGGGCTCGTCGGGTTGGCCCAATTCCTGCCGATGTTCCTGCTCACCCTGGCCGTAGGCTATGCCGCCGACCGGCTTGACCGCCGGACGATCATCAGGGCCTGCCAGCTTATCGAGGGCGCCGGGGCATTAACCTTGGCCCTGGGGAGTCACGACGGCTGGCTGACCGCCGGAAGCATCCTGGTCATCGTCTTTGTTATCGGCGCTGCCCGGGCCTTCGAGGGCCCGACGATGCAGGCCTTGATGCCGGCCCTGGTGAGCACTGAGCTCTTTCCCCGTGCCGCGGCCTGGTCGGCGGCGGCCATGGAAACGGCTTTCATCGTCGGGCCGGCCTTGGGCGGATTTCTCTACCTGGCCGGTCCGACTGTGGTTTACACCGCCGCCGGGGCGATGGCTTGGCTGGCCGTGATCCTGATCTCGATCATCCACCTCGGGAAAAGAGCTCCAAAGAGAGAACCCGTCAGCCTTCACGCGCTCTTGGCCGGGATCTCCTTCATCCGCCGCAGACCGATCATCCTCGGGGCGATCTCGCTCGACCTCTTCGCCGTGCTCCTGGGCGGGGCGACAGCCCTCCTCCCGATCTACGCCAAGAGGATCCTGGGTGTGGGTGCGGCCGGCCTGGGGCTTCTGCGGTCAGCGCCGTCCGTGGGCGCGCTCGCCGTATCGATCTATCTGGCGCGGAGGCCCCTGCGGCGCGCGGTGGGGCGGAGGATGTTCTCCGCGGTCATGATCTTCGGGGCGGGGACGATCGTCTTCGCCGCATCCCGCTCATTGGCTCTGTCCCTGGCGGCGCTCATCGTGCTCGGGGGAGCGGACATCATCAGCGTCGTGATCCGTCAATCACTCGTCCAGATGGGAACCCCGGACAGGATGCGGGGCCGGGTGAGCGCCGTGAATTCCATGTTCGTCGGCACGTCGAACCAGCTCGGAGAGTTCGAGTCGGGAGTGACCGCGGCCTGGTTCGGCGCCGTTCCGGCCGTCCTCATCGGCGGTGTCGGGACGATCGTCGTGGCCCTGCTCTGGATGCACTTCTTTCCCCAGCTCGCGGCCGCGGATTCCCTGGAGGCGATGGCCGTGGAGCCTTGACGCGAGTCGCTCTTTGTCGAAGAGCGCTCGCTCATTGATGGTTGTCCTGTGACTCGGCCTGCCGCGGGATCGGACCGCTCTTGACCCGCAGAGGTTCAGTGAGCCTTAGAATTTCCGAGGCCTTGGTAAACAAGGCCTCATCGAATCTCATGTTCTTGATCAGGAGATAGTTCTTATCCAGCGGATTCCTGACGACAATCGTCTGGAAAAAATGTTTCAGCCACTGTCCCAGGCTGATGTGCGGCCTCTGGCTGATGTCGAGGATCGGGATCGGATAATCGCTCCCGAAGATCAGCCGATCGGCAGGGATATCTTTCTTAAGGCGGTCGATGTAGGAAATCCGGAGCCCCAGGTTGATGGCCGACAGGTCGGTGTAGAGGTTCCAGCCGCGGCGTCCGCTTTCGCCGAAAAGGTCGACGAGTTCCTGAAAATAGACCTGACTCTCGAAGGGAGGCGGAAGAAGGGGAAGGGCGGCGTGGGCGGCGATGACCGTCACCCCGGCCCTAAGGGCGTTCCGGAGGAGCAAGGGATGGTTTAGCTTCTGCGCATCCTTGTCGAAGGGCGGGATGGCCGCCTCAGGGCCGACGTGGCACAAGAGAGGGAGCCGGGCTTCCGCGAGCTTCCGATAAAAGGGGACGAATTCAGGGGTTGAGGGATCGATCCCCTGCGAGGAGGGTATCCATTTGCAGAGGACGGCCTTGTTCGCCAGACAATAATCGAGTTCGTTCTCCCAATCCGGCCTCAAGGGGTGGACCGAAGCGCCGAAGAGAACGCGCGCGTTGTCCCTGGCCAATCCGGCCATGAAGGAATTCGGCACATGGAGGTGGGTCCTTTCTTTCCGGACATGGCCGTCCGCATCATAGACCTGGTCCATGGCCAGCACCACGCTCTTCCGGACATATCGCGAGCCGTTGATGACGTTGAGCAGATGGCTTTTGATGCTTGGGAGGCTCATCTTCCGGAACAGACTCCCGGTGACAAGACGCATGGCAAAAAAGGCTACGCCGCTCTCGAATTCCTTGGACCAGTAACAGCCGCTCTCCGGGTCCTCGGGCGCGCCGAAATGCACATGAACGTCGATGATGTCCTGGGTCATGACCTCCTCCCCACAGAAAAGATTACCATATTTTGTCGGCCGGACGACGAGGAATTGGAATACGCCCTCCGCCGGGATTCAACGCCGGTCCGGCATCTCATCAACACTCGGCCGCGGAGGAGAGCTAAAAGACGGCTGCGAAATTGTGAACTCAACTTGACGTGACCAACTGAAATGCTAAAACTATTCCCTTAGAGCTGTAGGTTTTGCGCCCAAAGCAGGGGATTACCAGCCACAAATGATGGCCTCAAGAAAGAAAGAAGCTAAAAGGAAAATATCCTTATAACATTGCGGGGGGCCTGCGCGTAGTAAGGATGAACAACAAGCTCATGGATGACTTAGACATCATCGAGCGCTGCTTAGCAGGAGAAATGAATGCTTTTGAGCTTATCGTCAATAAATACCAAGCCGGGCTTATTTCTGTTGCTTGGAGTGTTCTGGGCAACAGGGAAGACGCTCGGGATGCTGTCCAAGATGCTTTTGTGCAAGCCTTTGCCCACTTGCGCCGCTTTGACAGGACGCGGAGCTTCAAAAATTGGCTGTATGGTATCGCCTACAAGCGCTGCAAAGACCGAAAAAGAAAAGATAAGTCCATGAGTAAATATCTTGAGGCCATGAGAAAAGAAAACAATCCACCCGACCCAGAAAGACGTTCTCCGGCAAGAATCGAAGACACGGAAATGTTCGGTCCGCTTATGGCTAAGCTGAAAGAGAAAGAACGGCTGGCTTTATCCTTGAAAATCAATGAGGGCTATACGGCGGCCGAAATTGCCGAGGTCGTCCACTGCGCCGAGAGCTCAGTTCGTGTTTATATTTTTAATGCAATAAGGAAATTGCGGAACTTGCGAGCGCGGAACAGCAATGTGTAGATTGTATCGGGTTCTTTATCGGCTCTTTCCTCTGCGACCTTTCCGTGCCCTGCTAATTAAGAAGCATTTTCTTATTTGCGCTCAATGTCAGCTGGAGTACGGCGAGCAAGAATATTCAGCCCTCCTGAAGACTCCGCATTGGATCGGGAAGGAACAGAGTCTGTGGCCGCTCGTCCGTGAACGCCTGTCTCGCCAAAAGAGAGGAGAAAGAGAAAGGTCCTTAGCCAGCTCCTTTTCCCGGATAAAAAGATGGGAATGGGCGGCCGTGCCAATGATGATTCTTTTGCTGACCGCTAGCCTGATTTTCTTGCGAAGGAGCTATGAGTCTAAGATGAAACCTGAGCCTCAGCCCGCCCGGACTGTAGCTTCCGCGCCGTCTTCGCTAACGCGAGTCACCGTAACGCGCGCGGAGCTGAACGGGCAAAAAGCAAGGCCTTTCATTTATCAAACGTCCAACGCGTCCTTTATCTGGTTTAATCAAGCCAAAAACATAGGAGGATAACGATGAAAAAAGCCAAGATTCTGGTGAGTTTGGTATTAGGGCTTATCCTGTGCGTATCCTCGGCACTCAGCGAGGACGAAATCATCATCCAGTCGCGTCTCTTTCGGGGCTTTCGGGCGCAACCCGCCGCACAAAAGGGGCCCAGTATCATCGTCCAATCCTTTCCCGGACCGGTCATTTTCCCCATGCAGACACGCGGCATAAACGACACCGACCTCTGGATTTCGGCGCTCAAGAATGACCTGGCCAATGTCTATCAGCTGAAAAGAGTGGATTATTTGGTATCGAGCCTCATGCATTGGGACATGGTCAAAACAAGCCTGAGTGAGGCGATTCTATTAGAAAATGATATCTATGAGATCAATTTATCCCCGCGGCTTCTGGCCAACGGTACCGTGAGCCTAACGATTGACATTGAACAATACAATGTCGAACAACTCTGGCTTTCAACCGGAGAAGCTGCAATCAATCCAAGCAGCGGGACCGGAATACTTACTGAAGCTCAGTTGAATTCTATTGAAGCTCCTAAGGGCAAATTTGAAAAGGATATCTTGAACACAGAAGTCATTATGAACTACGACGATCCAGTTGTCCTGGGCTTCCCCGCCAATGATAAATCCTATTTCCTTTCTCTTTTGCTCAAGAAGGGCACAAAGGTCGAAGTTCTGGGAGGAGTAGTCAGCGGCGGTTCGAGCTATTATAGCATCATAGGTCAAGATCCTGTTTGCGGGAAACAGGTCGGCCGGGGGTCGGGCGTGGAAAAAGAAAATATCGCGGTTAAGAGCTACGAATACAAGGGAGAAAACTATCTTTTCTGTTCGTTGGAGTGCTATGAGAAATTCAAGGCTGATCCCGAAAAGTACATCAAGAAGGAATCTTCAGCCAAGCCTGAGGTTGCCGTTCAATCCTCCTCGAATGTTTCTACTCCTCCCAAGCCAATTTATAAGAAAGACCCCATTTACCCGGAACAACTCATGAAAGAGAAGATTGAAGGTCAAGTCATGTTAGAGGTTTCAACCGATGAAAAAGGAAGCGTCTCCAGTGTTCATATACTGAAGTCGCTTCATCCTGACTTGGACCGCGCGGCTCAAGAGGCAATAAAGCAATGGAAATTTGAGCCAGTTCTGGTTAACGGCAAGCGGATTCGCGCGACGTTCACCATGATCGTAAACTTCAAGTGGCCGGGGGAAAGTCACCCTCAATAGTCAACTTCCAACCCAAATCCCTCTTGGAAATGGCTAAAACGTTACTTGCTTGTATCTATAACCCCCCGAAAATGGAAACAAACTCGTTTGCTGAAATGCTGACATATTGTTATCATTCTGCAAATTTATGAAAAAAAGGCATGAGGATTCTTTGCTTCTTTATCTTGGTTAGTGGAACCATTGGTTGCCCCGGCCGTTCTGGCATTGATCTGCATACTTGAAGTCCTCGCACTAGAAGCGCATTCGGGTAGAATAGATCTGGATGCCGAAAATCTTGAGGACCTGAATCGCATGCCGGGCAGAGTTCAATAATACTTATCCATCATCCGGTATTGGATCGCCTCGGAGATATGGACTGGACGGATAGAATCCTCCCCAGCCAGATCGGCGATGGTGAGGGCGACCTTGAGAACGCGATCGTAAGCCCTGGCGCTGAAGCCGAGCTTGGTCACGGCCATATCGAGGAGCTTTTCGGACTCGGAGCAAACGGGACAGAACTTCTTGAGTTCTCGCGAGGTCATCCTGGCGTTGATGCCGAGCGTCCTTCCCTTGAACCGCTTTCGTTGCCGTTCCCTCGCTCCACTGACCCGCTTTCTGATCGCCTCACTTCCCTCCCCTTCCGCCTTGGAGATGATGTCCCGGAATTTGACCTCGGGCACATCGACTTGGATATCGATCCTGTCAAGGAGCGGCCCGCTGATCTTGGAATAGTAGCGGCTCCGCTGGGCGTCCGTGCAGTCCTCGTCCGACCGCCCCGCGCCTTGAAACACCGCTTCGCACATTTGCGTTGCCCTTTTGCCATATCACTTTTCAGGCCAAAAAGCCCGATCCAAGGAAATATCCGGATGTTCTAAGGACCTGGGGCGACCATATTCGAGCCCGGAGGCTGGATCTAAAACTCACCAAGCGCCAACTTTCCCTCAGGTTTAATGTTGACGATGTCACGATCTACCTCTGGGAGAAGAACCGAGTCAAGCCCTCTTTGGCCCAGATTCCGAAGATTATCGAGTTCCTAGGCTACGATCCCTTTGAAAAGAAGGCAGAAAATCTTGGAGAGAAGATTCTGGAGTACAGGCGGGTCCACGGGCTGACACAGAAGGTGCTGGGGGGCCAGTGTAGAGGACGTTCGAACCTTTTATGAGAGTCTTCCTGATGAAGAAATAGCTTTAATATCATTCTAACTCTCAATAATTTTAAAACAAGTGGGGAGAATTCACCTATTTAGGTTAATTTCAGCTCACAGCTGTGAGAGAACTTCGCACCATTCTTATGAACGGCCGGAAGTCCTATGAACTGGACGCAGCCGTTGATATGCTGGATGGAAAGATGCTGTTAGATTACTAATAGTTCTTATGTCCGTGTTCCTTAAATTCTTTTTTAGCCTTCTTGACGAATTTCCCAAATTTGCGATCCTTTTCCCTCTGTTCAAGCTCAGTCATTTCATAGTGCTCAGCCTCCTTCTTCAAATTAATGTAATTGGAATATTTGTCTTCATCCAGCTTGCCAGATTTCAATGCGGACAACACTTCGCATCCAGGCTCGTGGGTATGCGTGCAATCAATATATTTGCACTTTTTAGCCAGAGTGATTATCTCGTCAAATAAGCTGTCTATGCCGGCGCTCGTATCCGTCATTCCCACTTCCCGCATTCCCGGGTTATCTATAACAATGCCTCCGTTTTTCAAAAAATACATTTCCCTGTTTGTGGTGGCGTGCTTTCCTCTGCCGGTGCTAAGGCTTATGTCCTCGGTCTTTATAACATTCTCTCCAAGCAATTTGTTAATTAAAGAGGATTTTCCGACTCCGGACGAGCCGAGGAAGCAATAAGTTTTCCCGCTTGATATGTGCGTCTTCAATTCATTCAGCCCCTCATTTGTTATGGTGCTGGTCAGAATAATATCGGTATCGCTGAACCTGTTCTTTAGCTGAGCCATTTTTGAATCCCGTTCTTCTTTGGAAATCAAATCTATTTTATTTAGTATGATAGCGGGCTTTACGCCTCCATCATTGGCTATGGCAAAATATCTTTCAAAACGATTCAGGTTATAGTCCCTGTTAACTGATTCGACGACAAATGCCACGTCGATGTTCGTCGCTATAATCTGCGTCTCGTTCTTGTTGCTATACTTTCTTTTTATCATTGTCCTTCTCGGCAATACCTCATGGATCACGGCACGCTCTGCGCCAAGCTCGGTGATCGCCACCCAATCGCCCACAGCGGGATAGTCCTCTCTTGATGAAGCCTTAAACATTTGTTTTCCAGTTATCTTCGCCAAATATTCGCCGTTTGTATTTCTAACCTTGTAAGCTCCTCTGTACTCGACAATAACCCGTGCGATCGAAAATCCGTCTAACTTAAGTTTTTTGCGATTAGACTTAAAAAACGCGTTATAGCCCAAATCTTCAATTTTTATTTTCTTAATTTCGCTATTCATGTTGTCTCCTAATAAATCTCGTACTTATTTTTTATCAATAAATCGCCAAAATGGCTATTTTTGTCTTGGGTTTTGTGAACTCTCGTCAATTATTATCCTTTCAGCATCTCAAGATTAAGGCCTATTTTCTCTAAAGAATTAAGTCTGTTTTTCTCTGTCAACTCTTGTAAACTTATGTTCCGCGCAATGGATGAAGTTCGAACCTGGCTCAATAAGAATTATAGGGGTTCACCAATCCCCGCTTTGGCGAAACCGCCCAAGTGCGAGCTTCTGACTCTCCTAAAATTTATTCTAAATCCTAGTTGGTTTCAAAACAAGTGGGGAGAATTTACCTATATAGGCAAATTATGCAGACACAATTTTAATAAAAATACGGACTGGGAGACTTCTCCCAACCCGATTTAGGATACCAACGCACTTAATAAGAGCTTTATTATAGCTAACATAGTAGGCGAGCTTATAATTTTATCCTATTCTTGGAATTCGATTTTTCGTAGCTGTTTTTCTTCTTGATTTCTTTGGCGTTCTTTTTTGGCACTATCCTTAAGACTTTTAATCATTTCCTCGGCGAAATTTTTCACTTGCTCATTCTCATCGTTTAGATACTTTTTTAATAATTCTGCTTTTGCTTCGTAGGCACGGGCAATGCCGTCTTCCCCCGAAACTAAGCCAGTCGAAAATAGCATCCCTTTAATATAGCTTGCGTTCTTCTTGCTTTTGGTTCTCCTAATTACCTCAATTCCTAGTTCAATATCACCACCCTCAAATCGATCCATCAATTGCACTGCTTTGGTTAGACTGCTTTCGTCTCCGGATTCAATCATGGTTTTAAGCATAGCTGTTAACGAATTGCCCATCCTCTTAAGAAAATGACTAATATTTAGATTATATATCGACGGAGTGAGCGTGGCCTTATCGAGCCATTCTTTTATTAAGACCGAGAATTTGGGATGGGTAGAAAGATACTTTTCCAGATCGTCGTTAAAATGGAATGGAATAGGCCGATAATTACCCAGTTCATCAAAAGCTTTTTTGGGGGCTCTTTTCTTGGCTTCTTTCTCGATCCTGCTCCAAAATACGTCGAAAATTATCCGGACATCTTTCTTGCCAAGATTTAATAACAAAACCTGAGCATCCCAATCTAAATTGTCTAATTCTACAAGCGATGATTTCAGAATATCAATTCCGTCTTTGCTAAATTCGCTATAATCAACCGCACTTCTAATAATCCCAAGCTCTAACTCTCTTATAAGAAAATCTATTCTTTCCGGATTCCTTCTAATCATTTCAAGTATTAGGTTTTCAATGCGAACAGGGTCACGCTTGAAATTCCGTGTGAGTGTATCAATTATGGCGTACTGCAAGACCCAGTTTGGTTCTTTTTGATTAGCGAGAAAGACAAATTTCCCAGTCTTGCTGGCAACTTCCTCAAGCAATGCCAAGTCCTGTTCCCGAATTTCTTTTGCTAGATCAACCCCTTCTCTACTGATATTAAGTGAATTTATTATTGCACTGACCAAAATAGATTCTTTCTTTTCTACCATTTTATCAACAACCGCATCCCATAGATCGAGACGATCAGCATCACGAAAGCCATCTAGTACATAGGCTGCAAAGTTCTTAATTGGTTTATTATTATCCAAAGCATAATTGAGTACGAACAATGCTATATCTGGCTTCCTCGTAGCTAATCTTCTTAATAATATCTTGAAATGGCCGAACTGCCAATCAGCCACTAAGCCAACCTGGCTTGCGATTTTATTAAGAGTACTATTCCACTCACCTAGATTGGAGTCACTAATTTCTTCAACCTTGGCGTCTATGGCGTTACTGCGCTTTGATGCTGCCTTTTCCCACCCGTCTTCTTCGCGAACAGCAATATCATCGCCGACAAGCAAGTGAAATATAGAATAGAATGAATCTGCTAAAATATCTTCTCTTAGTTTTTGAGCTTCTGGCATGCACATTTTTCCACTTTTATGAAACCAATAGAGTCTTTTTTCTATCTCTTCAGCAACAGGAATACTGCCTATTATTTTGCCGCTTTCATCAAAAAGCATTTTGCGGTAGATGGTTAGCAAATACTGAGCATCGTCAGCGATCATCTGGACCAGGTCCTCGCCATAAGCTACATTATTTGGCGTCCTTATTGCTTGTTCTAAAACCTTTGCCAATCTTAGCTTTTTCTCCTCATTAGGAATATTTTGGAATAGTTTAAAGATCAAATCGATCGTCTGTCGTCTAATATTTTTAATAAATTCGGTAGGCTGAACTGCACCGAAATGGATGGTTAATGTATAGTCAGCTTCTTCGTTTAATTCAGAGGTTGTCCCTTCTACTGATGAGCTTAAAAGTTCATTCGAGATGGTTTCTATAAAATCGAAATTGGAAATTTGTCTTTTCAGTGACCATGATGATATATAATCTAATGCCTTTCTTTGCGCACCATAGCCGATTTTTGATTTAGTAAGAACATTAAAATCATATTTAGCAAAATGTTTTAAGACCTCAACCGCCTTGCTTTTTTCTTCTTTTTTCCCCTCTAAAACAATTCCTTCCAATAAAGGTAAAACACCATCGGGGAAAATATAGCGAATACGATCAAGCAATTCTAGTACCTTAATAATTAGGTCTGAATGATTTTTGCTGTAATACGTTCCTATTGGACTTTCAATTAATTTCGCCTCCATAGGATGTCCCTGGACAAATTCTGCTATTTCCACTGCTTGCTTAGGAGCCTTGTAAACAAATCTCTCTAGTAATTCTAGCCCCTCATAAATTTCATCATTATCAGATACATTCGCAATCGCCTTCTTTAATTCATTAGCAAGATTATCCAAATAATCATCGGCTTTTTTGTTGTCGAGAGCGAGATAAGTTTCCAATAAATTCTTATCTACTTTAATCATATTAATAAAATAGTTCTGCAATTTCGCCTAAATCAATCCTGCCCATATCAATAAAATGGTTAAAAACGGATATTGCCTCCTCTTTTGCAGTGACAAAAATCAAATCACCAACTCTCCCAAGCAATTTCGCATTCATTAAATTTTCGATAATCAATCGCTCTTCACTATCTGTAATCGAAAGATATCTCAAAACGATTCTGCGCCGTTTTTCGCCACGCTGATCCAAAAAGTAAGGTGTCAAGGCATAAACAAAGGCATAATATAGCATTAGTTTTTCTTCTAGATCCTTTATGCTGGCACTGAACTTTTTTTTAATTTCATCAAATGATTGGGCCTGCCCTCTCGGTGCTACTATTTGCTTTTGAGTGATTGAAATTGCCTGTTCGTATAGAAGCTTAGCTCCATCTTGATAGTGTCTTTTGCAAATCTCGATCAGACTTGATGCGTTCTGATTAATTTGTTTTTCTTCTAAGAAAATAACTCGCTTACTATTTTGATTAAAGTTAGCTATATCTTTTATTCCAAGGCGATCAACAATGTATGCCTGATCAATGTGCTCCCAATAAACTTTTTCTTGAGGAATGGTTACTAAAATCAAAAAAACTGGCTCAGCAGAACGATAACAATAATTTATAAATTCGATATCACAATCATAATAGTTAGTATCTTGTTCAGTCCCCTTCAGTTGAAAAAATAATTTGGTTGTAGTGGAGCCATGATCATCCAAAAACTCGATATGCCCATCTAAGTTTGGCGTTTTATCTGGATAAAAAATAAAAAGGGCCTCTCCTAAAGGCAGCCGACATTCTAAGATTTGTCGTGATCTTTTTTCGATAAGATCGCTCGTAGAAACACCTTTAGTTGGAAGATTTTCATTAGACATTTACATTTTTAAATAAATAATATTGCAGCCCTAATTGATCGAGTGAATCTTGTCCCTTTTTTTGCCCACTTCATATTAAACCCCGAGTACTTCGTTTTGCGGGATTTGGATTCGGAACCTTTCTTTTTTCAACGAGAAGCCCCAAATGGTCGCGATGCTTTTGTTCGAACAAGTTTCGCTCTTAATTATATCAGCATCAATAAAAAAGAAAACCCCACAATAAATGCTGGGAGATTTTGCCTATTTAGGCAAATTTAGTTCTCCGCAATGAAGAAAGCTCAAACCTGGGTTTGGACTATTAAAAGCTTTTGGAATTTTGATTTGCCTGGGTTGGAGAAGACCGTGTTCAAATGAATTATTTATTCGGCAATTGTCTCGGAGATGGGTTTACTTGGATATTCACCATCCGAATTAAGGCCGCGCCTTCTGAATTCTCAAATATCTTAACCGATCCTGTTTCATCCAAGGTGGTCATGACGGCTAAATGAAGTTGCCTAATAGAATCTTGTAGCTTTTCATCTTGTTCTTCTAGCATCTCTATCTTTGCGCCGAGACTTTTCAGATCTTTAGCATCTATCCTTCTCGCATGGGAAAGAGTGATTTTTTCGTTCGTCAGATAGCGAGCTATTTTCTTCGCTTTTTTGGTTGCCTCCTTTTCGCCTTTAAACATAAATTCTATTAGCCATTCCGTCGAAAGCTTCTTAGCCAGTCCGATGTAATTTTCACATTCCACAAGCAAGGCAGGAGCAAATTCCTGTAATATCGGAATCCACACGGCCAGTTGTGAGGGGTCCTTCTTCAATTGCTTTGCTGCCCGATCGAATTGCTCTATGATCGAGCCAGCGGGAGAATAGCGCCCTCGGACGCGCACTTGAGGATCTATGGGACCCAATTCTGCAGCATTGTCCATTAAGATGCTATTCCCTGATAGTGCTAGCATTGTTGCAGCACTTTTTGCAGCTCCCGTGATAATGAATCTTACTTTATCAAATTTATTGCGAAGGATCTTAACAATTGATTCCGTAGCTTCCGCCGAACCACCTGGGCTATGCAGAAAAACATCGACTCTATCTGATTTGATATTCCGGATAATCTCGTAGAAACCGTCTTTATCCGAAATGTCTATCGTAAGGAATTGGGCAGCAAATTGTGCCTTTATCGGATTGTGAAACGCCGTGGCATAAACAAGGAGTGGACAGCCTGTTATATCGCTTACAAGTTTATATTTGCTTCTTCTTACACCATCAAAGTCACCAAACGGTTTATCTGGAGCTTTGCCATCTAAAATCTCTTTTTGTACATCTTTCCAACTAGTCATTTATTTTTTAAAGCTGTGCTGAAGCTGCTCTTCGCAGGACTCGTAGAAGTATCGGTATAGAAACTGCAGCTTCCTTCGAATAAAGCTTTTTGATATTGATCATAGGATATATCAAATACCCTAAATGCTTCCCTAAGGGCAGGGTTCTGTCTCAGAAACGTCTTCATTTGATTGCTTATTTTATGAGCCTGGGAGCTTCTTTTCATAGTCTTTTCCTTATCCCCTATTATTAATTATAAACATATTTTCTTCTTTGTAACTATTATAGCCGCAAAAAAATATCTATTCAACTCAGCCCCGCAAATACACTACCAAATAAAACTCCGCCTGTAAAGCAAAATATAAGGTAAGAAAAAGGAAGCAGGGTTTTCCTGCTTCCTTGTTGAGTTTGGAGGCGCCATCAGTTGCCCAGCCAGCTCTGGCAGCGCTCTGCGTACTCGCAGTCCTTGCACCAGAACCCGGTTCTCGGGAAAAAGAGTTTTTGGGTGATGCCCTTGAGAACCTGAGCTGTGATCGCGTAAAGCCGCTTGTAGCTGTCAGCGTCGCGCCTGGTTTCAAGCGTGACGAGCTTCGGCTTCCTTGACTTCACGAAATCGACGAGCTTAAGCGCCCTGGGCGGTCTCTGATACAGCTTCTCGAAGGCGTAGCTGTAGATCGTGAGTTGCAACGATTGATCCGCATCTTTGGAGTCGATCGTCTGAGCCGAAGTTTTAAACTCGGTGATGACATCATCGGCTTCGATCAAGTCGATTACGCCTTCGATATCGATGAGCGGCCTGTCTCCGTTCCCGGGCTCAATCAGAGGCACCGAGAAGGGAACTTCCGCGCCCTTGGCCCGCCCTAGCGGCTGCCGGCAGTAAAGGGCCAGCATTTCTTTGGCCATGACCGCAAGCTTCATCTCTTCATCGCCGTCTTTGTAACGGATTTCTGTTTCCGTCCTCTGGCTGTACCAGTCGGCGTCGAAGATTCGGTAGAGCTTTTCAAGCGGCACTCCGCCGTTCGTCATGGATTCGCGGTGGAACCAGGCCAGGGCGGAATGAAGGGCGCTGCCGGGAGCCAGTCTAGAAGGCCTAAAAGGCTTGGGAAGAAGGTCTAGGATTGTGGTTAATCGAATAATTAATAATACTTATCCATCATCCGGTACTGGATCGCCTCCGAGACGTGGACCGGACGGATAGAATCCTCCCCAGCCAGATCGGCGATGGTCCGGGCGACTTTGAGAACCCGATCGTAAGCCCTGGCGCTGAAGCCGAGCTTGGTCACGGCCATGTCGAGGAGCTTTTCGGACTCGGAGCAAACAGGGCAGAACTTCTTGAGTTCCCGCGAGGTCATCCTGGCGTTGATGCCGAGCGTCCTTCCCGTGAACCGCTTTCGTTGCCGTTCCCTCGCTCCACTGACCCGGCTTCTGATCGCCTCACTTCCCTCCCCTTCCGCCTTGGAGATGATGTCGCGGAATTTGACCTCGGGCACATCGACTTGGATATCGATCCTGTCAAGGAGCGGTCCGCTGATCTTGGAATAGTAGCGGCTCCGCTGGGCGTCCGTGCAGTCCTCGTCCGACCGCCCCGCGCCTTGAAACACCGCTTCGCAGGGATTCATGGCCGCCACGAACATGAAGCCGCAGGGGTAGGTCGTGCTGAGGGCCGAGCGGCTGACCGTGACCCTGCCCTCTTCGACGGGCTGACGCAGGTCCTCCAGCACCGACCGGCGGAACTCGGGAAGCTCGTCCAGGAACAGCACGCCGCAATGGGCCAAGCTGACCTCGCCCGGCCGGGGCACGACCCCTCCCCCGATGAGTCCCGCGTCGGTGATCGTGTGGTGCGGCGCCCGGAACGGCCGGATGCTGACCGCGCCGCCGTCACGGAGCAGGCCGGCCGCGCTGTAAACCTTCGTGACTTCCAGGATCTCTTCGAGGGCCATGTCCGGGATGATCGTCGGCAGGCGCCGGGCGAGCATGGTCTTGCCCGCTCCGGGCGGTCCGATGAGCAGGATGTTATGGCCCCCGGCCGCCGCCACCTCCAGGGCCCGCTTCACGTGCTGTTGGCCCTTGACCTCCTTGAAGTCCACATCGTATTCGGCCGGCCGGATGAGGTCCTCGACCGCATATTCGCACGGCGGGGAGCTCGCCGGGTCGTTCAGGAGGCGGACAACCTGGCCGAGGTCGTCCAAGCCGAACACCGGCAGGTTGGCCACGAGCGCGGCCTCCTTCTCGTTCGACCGGGGGATGACGACCCCGGCGCAGCCGAGGCTCTTGGCCAGCATGGCCGACGACAGCACGCCCCGCACCGGCTTGAGCCGTCCATCAAGGGCGATCTCGCCCAGGAACAAATAATCCGCCATCCGCTCGCCCGGGAAGACGCCCATCGAGGCCAGCAGTCCCAGGCAGATCGGGAGGTCGAAGGATGACCCTTCTTTGCGCCTGTCCGCGGGGGCGAGGTTGATGGTGATCTTCCGCGCCGGAGGCTCCCAGCCGCAGTTCTTGAGCGCCGCCCGGACGCGCTCCTTGCTCTCCCTGACCGCGGCGTCGGGCAGCCCGACCGTGATGAAATTCGGCAGACCGAGGGAAACGTCGACCTCGACCTCCACTCGATAGGCGTCGATACCGATGAGCGCGGCGCTGGTGATCCTGAACAGCATGGGACGTCAGCCGTGATCCGATACGGCAGAGAGACGGCACGGCGACACAGGGAATAGACGAACCGGGGAGGGGAATTCGCTCAGGCCGCCGGGCCTAGGGGCGCTTTTTCTTGCTGATGTATTCCAGGGACAGACGCTCGAGCTCTTTGGCGATGTCTTTCTCGGACTTCATCTTGATCCGCCTGACCTTGTCCTCGATCATGCTGTTCGTGACGGCGACCCGGGGGTTCTTGTCTTGGAGGGCCTCTTCGATCTCTTTGGTCACGTCCCTGATGGCCTTGGCCGTGACTTCCTTCTCATCTTCCCGGTCGTCGTCCCGGATAGCGGCCTCGTTCTCCTCTTTTTCGGCCTGGATCCGCTCTCTGACTATCGGCACGGTCAACTCGGCCATGGCCCGGAAGGTCTCGAACACGCCCATGCCGTTGATGGCCGACGCCTCGAAATAGGGCGCTTTTCTGGGGTTGAGGCGGCTGTTTAAGGTTTCGACGGGGATGAGGTCTTCCAAGTCGCGCTTGTTGTACTGGAAGACCATGGGAAACGTGTCGAGGTTGATCTGCATATCCCTGAGGTTCTCGAGGAGGCTCTCATAGCACTCGAGGTCGGCATCGAACAGCTTGTTCTGGGAATCGGCGACAAAAACGATGCCGTCGGTGTTCTTCAGGACGCTCTTCCGGGAGGCATCGTAGTAGACCTGACCCGGGACGGTCATGAGCTGAAAGTGAATCTTGAAGCCGTCGATGAGGCCGGCGCTGATGGGCAGGAGGTCGAAAAAGAAGGTTCGGTCAAACTCCGATTCCAAACAGAGGAAGTCACCCCGGCTGGCGGGGTCGAGCTTCATGTAGATATGGCGGAGGTTGGTCGTCTTGCCGCTCAACCCGGGCCCATAGTAGACCACCTTGATGGCGACGTTGTTGGTTATATAGTTATAAAAAGCCATTTTCGAGTCTTCCGGCGTCCCTATTTCGATAGCATAGTCAGACGCCCGAAGTCAATCTCCCCCGCACGGTCTGACCGCAAGCCAACCTCCCCGACCTCAGGCACTCGAGGACCTCACGGCCGCGAACATTTTAGCATATTTTTCGATGATTTTGTGCCACCCATAATTGTTTGTCACATATTCCAGGCCGTTGGCCCCCAGGGCGCGCCGGAGGCGGCTATTGCGAAGGAGAAGGTCGAGACTCGCCGCAAATTCATCGGAATTCTCGTAGGAGAGCCCGCATTGCCCATCAAGGCAGTGCTTCCGCAAAGGCTCGGTCGCGCCCTGAACCAGGATCGGCGTCCGGACGGCCAGGGACTCCAGGGCGGCCATGCATAGGCTCTCCAGGTGCGAGGGATGGACCGTGACCTCCGCGGCGGCCATGGCCGCGTTCTTGTCCTCGGCCGAAACAAACCCCAAAACTCGAATCCGGGGGTCGGCGGGGAGGCGCATGAGAGGCTTGCCGATCAGGACCAGGTTCAAGGTGGAATTTCTGCGGCAGTATCTGAGGAAATGATCGAGGAGCTCCCGGCAGCCCTTGCCGGGTTCGATCCGGCCCGCGTACAGGATGAACGGCGCCGCGATCCCGTAGCGCCGCCGAAACCCGGCCGTGTCCAAGCGCTCGGGGATGTCCACGCCCACGCCGACCGTATCCTGATATTTGCCCTCGAAGGAGAAATACCGGCCGAGCATCTCTTTTTCCGGCTCGGTGTTGAAGACGAAGGCCTGGGGCAGGCGGAACACGTCCTTCATGATCCCGAGCTTGAGGGGCGGCTCGTCGTGGGCCGTGGGGACGAGCACCCTCCGGCGACCTGCCGCCCGGAGTCCCCAGTAGGTGTTGTAGTAGAGGTAGGTGAAGAAGATGACGAGGTCATGGTCCCCCGCCTCGCGGCCGATGGCGGCGATGAGGTCGGGCGAATACGGCCCCTGCTTTTCCATCCACTCGAGCTCGTCCTCGGTCGAATGATCGTGGCTGAAGATCCAATCCGAGCTAGCGTTGAAGGATCTGATGTCGCGGGGCCTTTTGACATTGAACCTCTTGACCACGACGGCATTGAGGATCGATTCCCCCCTCGGATATTCGTTGGCCCAGGTCAGGTAGTCTTTGGCCGTCGTGGTGTAAACCGTGCAGTCATAGCCGTGCTCGGCCAGGCGCTCGGCCACCAGCCGGCAGTGAAGCTCGGAGCCGCCCATGACTTCCCGGCCGTAGCGCTGAACAACGAAGGCGATCTTCATGGGCCTCATCTTCTACAGCGACCGCACGTGCCCGAGGAGCACGGCCTCCCAATCGACCGCCCGGTAGGCGGCCAGGCGACGTCTCTGGCTTTGGAGCACGGCCTCTCGAAGCCGCGCGTCGCGCGCGACCAGGGCCGTGAGCTCGGCAACGGCCTCGATTCTCCCGTCATTAATCATGATTCCGGCCCCGTCGAGGGTAAAGGGCACGGCCGTCGAATTCAGGGCGATGATGGGCAGGTCGAAGACCATGCTTTCGATGAGCGGCAGGCAGAAGCCCTCGTGCTCGCTCAGGGAGAGGAAGACGTCCGAGGCCCGGTATAGGGCGAACATCTCCTCCTCGGGGATGTGGCCGGCGAAGTGCATTTCTTCGGGCTTGAGGTAGAACTCGTCGGCCAGACGTGCGAGGCTCTGATAATAGGCGGGGAGCGAGGCGGTCTTGCCCACCACAATCAGGCGGACCAGGGGCGAGATGTATTTCTTGAAGTAGAACGCGACCTTGATGAGGTTCTCGATCCGTTTGTTGGGTACGATGCGGCCGACGAAAAGGATGTTCACCCTGCCGTCCTTGAACAGGTCATGGACGAATCGCGAATGCGGCCGCTCGTAACGCGGAAAATCGACAAATAGGGGAAAGACCTCGGACCGTCGAAAGCCGAGGTCCCGGAGCTCGCCGCGATTGAATTCCGAATCGGCCAAAGCCAGGTCGACCGATGCGGCCAGCCCGGCCAGTTCCCGTCGTCCGATTTCGCAGACACGGGACATCTCCGGGCTATAATCCGCGAAAAACCGGGCCGGGGTGATGTTGTGATAGACGATGACTTTCCGGCACGGAAGTGCGGCCAGGGACTGGGTCAGGGGCGACGGGAGGGCAAAATGCAGGATGGCCGCATCCGACGCCGCGGGAACCGGATATTCCGCGAACGGCCGAGACTCGGCTTCGAGCCCCGGGTCGCACGAGAGACAGTAGATCTCAGAGACAAAGCCCCGGCGCCGCAGGGCGTCGCGCATGTGTGAGGCTTCGTCGCCGATGGCGTCGCCCCGGTGATAGGCCGGCAGGAGCTGATCGACTCTCATCCTCGGCCCACCCTCTCCACGTGCTCCATCAGGATGCGGCGCACGTTCTCGCGCTGGTACCGCTTCAGGGCCTTGGTTCCAGAATCCACCAGTCGTTTCCTGAGGCCGGAATCGCGGACGACGCGGTCGAGCAGGGCCGCGGTCCGGACGGGGTCCTTATCCTTGAGAACGACTCCCCCGCCGTTCATGGTCTCGGCCACGGCCCCGGCGTCATAAGCCACGACCGGGATGTTGAGATAGAAGGCCTCGAGGACCGGGACGCAGAAGCCCTCGTGCTCGCTCAGGCTGAGGTAGACGTCGGCCATGCGAAAAAAGGACAGGAGCTCGTCGAACTCGACGTGCCCGGTGAGGTGGACATCGGAAAGCTTCAGCCGGCGGACGAGGTCCTGCAGGCCGGCCAGATAGCGCTCCATGCCCCGGAACTCGCCCACGAGGAGAAGCTGGGAATCCCGGTTGAACTGATTCTTGTAGAACCAGAAGGTCTTAATCAGGTCCTCGAACTTCTTGGCCGGGATGGTTCGGCCTACGTAGAGGATGTTCGTCTTGCCGTTGTCGAAGATGTCCCGCGTGACGGGGTCGCCCGGGCCGTCGAACTTGGAAAGATCCATGAGAATGGGAAGGACGCCGGTTGCCGGGTACCCCGCCTCGGCCAGCTCGCGGCGGTTGTAGTCCGAATCCCCCAGGGCCAGGTCGACCTTGCCCACGAACTGCTTGAGCTCGAGCCGGCCCTTGTAGCACTCCCGGGTCAGGATGCGATGGTTCTCGATGAAGAACGGGAAAGGCGTGATGTTGTGATAGATCATGATCCGCTTATCGGGGATGCGGAAGAAGAGCTTGGACACGGGCGAACCGATCGAAAAATGGAAGATGACGACATTGTCCGGCGAGCTCGAGCGGCGATATTCCCGATAGTCCTTGATCGCTCCGGCCAGCCGCGGGTCGAAGAACCGGACGAAGATCTCGGACTCGTAACCCTTGTCCCGGAGGCATTTCTGGATCTCGAGCATCTCGTCGGAGATGGCGTCGCCGTAGGTCAGGGATGTGGCGAACTGATGGACCTGCATGATCATTCGCCTCCGAGTCGGCTGAGGAGGCCGAGGTATTTCCCTTCGATCGCGGGCCACGTGTAGTTGGCTTGATAGTAGCTCAGGCCGTTCCGGCCCATGGCTTCCCGGAGGGCGGGCGAGGCCAGAAGGAGTCCCAAGCCCTCCCGGAATTCGCGGTAATCGGCGTAGTACAGGCCGCCGTTCGAGCGCCGACACTGGCCCTGGAGGACCTCGCACAGGGCGTTGGCCAGAACCGGCTTGCCCATGGCCCAGGCCTCAAGGGTCACCATGGACAGGCTCTCGTAGAAGGACGGCATGACCAGGACGAGGGCTCCGGACAGGGCGTCGAACTTGTCCTCTTCGGGCAGGATGCCGAGGTAGCGGATGTCCGGGTGCTTGGGGATGGGCAGGACCGACCCGCCGATCATGACCAGCTTCACGGCCGAGCCTGTTTCACGCTTGAAGCGCAGGAAGTGATCGAAAAGCTGGGGGCAGCCCTTGTTCTGATCGACCCGGCCGATGTAAATGATGTAGTCCCCCTCAAGCCCGTGCCGGGCGCGGAAGCGGTCGGCCGAGCTCGACTCGGGGGTTTCGGTGCCGACGCCGACCACGACCCCGGGCACGTCCTGGTTCTGGGATACAGTCCGGATCATGGCCTGTTCTTCGTAGGAGTTATAGATGAAGCCCCGGGGCATTCGGAGCAGGCTCTTGAAAAGCCTGAGGTTGATGACCGGGTCGCGCTCGGCCGTGGGCACGAGCACGGCCTTGCGGGGGACGGTCCGGACGCCCCAGTAAGAATGGTAGTAACGGTAGCTGAAAAAGATGAAAAAATCATAATCGTCCGCATGGCGGCGAATGAAACCGATGAGAGCCCTCGAGCGGGGGCCTTCCTCATCGAGCCAGCGCCGTTCATCCTTCTCCGTGTGCTCGAAGTTCAGGACGCGCTCCTGGATACGGCCAAAGCGCAGCGGATGGCGCTGCCGGGACACGGAGAAACGCCGCACGGTCAGACCGTTGACGGTATGCGCGCCTGCCGGATAGTGATCCTTCCAGGTGATGTAGTCCGCGGCCCGGGTGGTCAGGACCTCGACCTCGGCGTGCTTGGCCATGTGCTCGGCCACCCAGCGGCAGTGCAGTTCGGCGCCGCCGCTGATATCCAGGCCGTAGCGTTGAACGACGAAAGCGAGCTTCATCGGGCGAGGTTCTTCTCCAGGACCTTTTCCCGCTTGCCCAGGAATTCGAAGTCCTTCTCCAGGATCTGGACCTTGCTCTTCAGGGTGTCGTGCTCGATCCGGAGCTTGGTCAGCTCCACGACCAGGTTATGGTTCAGGCTATGGAGCAACTTGACGTAGTTCTGGCTGAAGCTCTCCCGGACGAAAAGTTGGTCGATCCGCTGGTTCGCCTCGAACAAATGGCGGTTCGTCTGCATCAGGTCCTCGTGGACCGGGAGGGCGATCAGCCGCTGGATGGGGAAGAACGGGGTCAGGAAGCGGAGGACTTTGATCTTGAGCTTCTTCTTGAAGGTCAACGGTTCCGGAGGCGGCGCTTCCGGCCCGGCGGAGCAGGCCTCGCCGTCTTCAGCCCCCGTTGCCTCGGCGGGCCGACGGGAGGCCTTGGCTTTGATCTGGTCCATGATCTGGGCGACGTCGATGTGGGCATAATCGATCTTATAGTTCTGGGTGTATCGGATCTCGTCCGGGTCCTTGGTTTCCATCGGATCCTCCCCTGGGCTCGCTCGCGGATGAGTCCGGAAGCGGCTCAGTCGCTTTCTGAATAGAGATGGTTTTCGTAAACGCTTTGGACGTCCAACAGGTCCGGGATGGGCCGGAGGGGCATGTCCGCGACCTCCCGGATCTCCCGCTCGGTGAAAAGACCCTCTTTGAGTTTTTCGGCGATCGTCTTCTCGATCTCGGACTCGATGCGGCGAACCTCGTCGGGCGGCAGACAGGCGATTTCCAGGAACTCTTTCATTCGCATCTCCTCAAAGGGACTCGCCCGGATCGTCTCTGGGACCGCGATTCGGCGGCCAAAGCTGCCTCGCCGCCCAGCCGAAGGGCGACGGGAGGCCCGACATCCGGGGAGCCGGCCGACACCAATATATTATTTTATCGGCTTTTGGGCAATCATGAGTCGGGGCGCTCGGATTCGTCCATTATCGGCAAATCCCCGCCCTCGGTCAAACCGAACGAGGAATCGAACGTCATCGGGCACGGAACCGGGCGTCGCCGGAAAACGGCGCTTGTCTCCGCGATTGATTCGTGATAATTGATAATCCGCGAAAACGAGCAGGAGCGGCGATGAAGGATAAGGATATAAGAAATAGGAAGCGGGTCGGGGTCATCGGCGGGAGCCGGGCCGCGAAAAAGCATCTGGACCAAGCGGCCGAAGTGGGTCGCCTCATCGCCGAAAAGGGGGCGGTCCTTGTCTGCGGAGGCCTGGCCGGAGTCATGGAAGCAGCATGCCGGGGAGCCCGGCAGGCCGGGGGATTGACCGTGGGGATTCTCCCGGGAGCGAACCCGTCCGAAGCCAACGCCTTTGTCGATGTTTCGATCGCCACGGGAATGGGCTATACCCGGAACGCCCTCGTGGTCATGAACGCCGACGTCCTCATCGCCATCGATGGAGAATACGGCACGCTGTCCGAGATCGCCTATGCCCGCGTTCAAGGCAAGAGGATCATCGGCCTCGACACCTGGGACATCGAGGGCGTCGCGCGGGCGGCGAGCCCCGAGGAAGCGGTCAAGCTCGCCCTCAAGGGTCCATGAACTACAAGCTCGTCCTCAGCTACGACGGAACCGACTTCTGCGGCTGGCAGCGTCAGCCTCATCACCGGACCATCCAGGGAGTCCTTGAAGAGGCCCTGGCCAAGATCTGCGGGAAGCACGTGGCGGTCGTCGGCGCGGGCCGGACGGATGCGGGAGTCCACGCCCTGGCCCAGGTCGCGGGCTTCAAGGCGGAGCTCAAGCTTTCGATGGCAAAGCTTGGCCGGGCGCTCAACGCCCTGCTCCCCGACGACGTGCGCGTGATCTCAGCGGCCAAGGCTGCTCCGGGTTTTCATCCTCGGCGCTCGGCCAAGTCCAAGGTCTACTGCTACCGCATTTTCCAAGATCGCGAGATATCGCCGTTCGTTATGCGCTATGTCCTGTATTGGCCTTACCCGCTGGATATCAAAAGGATGAAAGCGGCGGCGCGGCTCTTCGTCCGGGAGGCCGACTTCAACCCCTTCTCCTCCAATAAGGAACTCCATCCGATGCGAAAAGTGACGCGCTCGGAGATCCGGAAGAGCGGCAGGGAGATCCACTACATCGTCGAGGCCAACGGATTTCTCCGTTATATGGTCCGGGCCATGGTCGGGACGCTCCTCGAGGTCGGCCGCGGCAGGATCGCGCCCGAGAGGATCGAGGAGCTTTTCCAGGGCAAGCGGCGCACCCTGGCCAGCCCCACGGCCCCGGCCAAAGGCCTGGCGCTCATCAAAGCCAAATACTGACCTCAACACCCCGGTCTCCGATCATTGCCTGGGGGGAGCCGATTCCCGCCGGCTTCAACGTCATCCCGGGCGAAGCGGGTCAATCCCTTTCCTGTTGAACGGTCGTCATTCCCGCCCCCAGGAAATCCAAGCTTGTCCTCATCGGCTTCCCGTCACATGATGAAGGCCCGCGGGGCACGGTTTATTGGCTGGCGGTCGCGGCAAACGAGGGAAGGGCACCGATTAAATTAAGGCCGGACTTCCTTTTCCCCCATGGCGGGCTTTAATAAGCGCCGGGGATCTATTCATCGATTTTCGGTTGAAAGAAGATAGGGAAAGGGATGACAGGCATCAATTTCAGGCGACAATTTCTACAGGAGAGAAGCCCGGGAACTCAGGCCTTCGTGCCGAGCGCTTCGCCCAACCGGGGAGGATCGTTCACCAGGAGCGAGGTCACGAGCGCTCGCTCTTTCCAGAGTATGCAGCCGTCCCCGGTTTCGCGGCTCAGTTCCGGGAGCCTGCGGATGGCTTCTAGAAATTTCGACTGGAGCGCGGTCTGGAGCGGCATCCGCCTGAGGTTGCTGTCTGAAAACGGAGCGAAGGGACACGGTTCGACATCGCCTCTGGGATTGATGTGGATGAACCCCCGGCCGGCCGAAAGGCAGCCGCCGACATCGTCCTCGTCCCAGGGCACGGCGATGAACAGGGCTCGGTGTCGGGCCCGCCAGACGGGAAGCGACTCCCGCATCTCGGCCCTCTGCTCCGGCGTCAGGGTCCAATCCTCCGTGCCCTCGACCGTAGGCGTGTACTCCAGGTAGAGGAAGAATTTACAGCCCGCCTCGACCAGACTCTTCGTGTAGTTCAGAGCGGTAATGGGGGAAAAATGAGAGCGGGTTAGGGTCAGCGAAACGCCGAAGAAGACCTTCCGCGCGTTCAGCCGGCCGACGAGGGCCCGCAGTTTGTCATACGTCCCCGGACCGCGGCGTTCGTCGGTCATGGCCCGATCGCCCTCCACGCTGAGGAGGGGAACGATGTTCCGCCGGCGGCGCAGGAGCGCGATCCAGTCCTCCGTCAGGAGCAGCCCGTTGGTGAAGACGAAGAAGATGATCTGCGGAAAATCCGCCATGATCCCATCGATCTCCGGCCTCAGAAGCGGCTCACCCCCGGCGATGACGAAAAAGGAGACGCCCAGGTCGTGGGCCTCCTCGACAACCTTTCGCAGTTCGGCGGCGTCGAGCTCGCCTTCGGATTCGTGCCGAAAGGATTGGGCATAGCACCCTTGGCAGGTCAGGTTGCAGCGGTCCGTGACGCTGAAGATGATGATGGGCGGCACGTTGACGCCGCGGCGCCGCCAGGCGGCCCGGCGACGGGCGGACTCCCCCAGCCAGAACATGGCCCGGATAAAAGCTACGGCCTGGCGGGGATTGCTCAAGGCGACGCGCAAGGCGTCCCTATAAAAGACCTTCAGGGCGCCGTTTAGTGGTCGCGGAGAGGAACTCGACGTGCTCATGTTAATTATTAATATGGTATACGGAAGCGACCGGCTGCCGGTTTTACTTTTATTGCGGGCACGACTCGCCGCCCCTCATGGAGAATCCGATCCCCGGCCGAAACGGCTGGCAAGGACTGGCCGTGGAAGGCCCCACCTTGGGACCGAGGGCCATGCTTCAACGGTTTCCCCTCGGTTTTATCGCCGGCTCAAGGCCTTGGCCCGATGAAAAAGAACTATCGATTCCCCGTCCTATTCAGTTCCCTTGTCAACTTCTCGTCCCAGCCATAGACGTCGCGCCGGAAGCCGACCCGTCCCCCAGGCCCCGGCCAAGCCGTAAAATAGGATGCGTAGATGGGAACCGGCGCATCGAAAGGAACCGACTTTTCCTGGATGCTTTCGACCGCGGCCAGGATCCTCGCCTTGGTCCAGAAAGAATTCCCCGACAGAAAAGCGGCCAGGTCGAAAGGCTTTTCGGCGCGGATACAGCCGTGACTGAAGAGACGCTCCGCCTGCTTGAAATCGTCCTGATAGGGCGTGTCGTGGAGATAGATGTCCTTCGGGTTGGGCATAATGAATTTCAGCCTGCCGAGGATGTTCAACGGCCCGGGAAGCTGGCGGAGACGGAGTTCGGGATGAGTCGAAGCGCTGACCGTGGTCCAATCCAGGGCCGTCGGATCGAGTTCCCGTTCCCGGCTTCCCCAGCCTTCGAGAATGACCATCTTGTTCGAGGGGAGGTAGTTCTTGTCGGCCTTGATGTAGTTGATCGTTTCCTTGTAGAAGATCGTGCTCGGGCAATCCCAATGGGGATTGACGATAAAACCCGTGATCTCGGCGCTGAGAACCGGAGTCTGCCAGTCCAGGTTTCCCACCACGACTTTCATGGACATCGGAATTCGGCCCCGGTCGCCCACCAAGAGCCTGAACCCGGCGGTATCAATCAGGACGAATCGGTCCCCGAGATCACGGGGTAGCCACCGCCAGCGCTCCATGTTCAGGCGGATGATCTCGATCTCCTGCTCGAGGAGAACTTTCCCTCGCGCTCGACCGTTGCGGCCGCCGGCTGAACAGTCCGGGCCGTCGCCCGAGATCCCGAAGTCGAGACGCTTGAGCCGCTCCCGGGAATCGCGCAGGGCATTTCGAAGCCCCAAGTAGTACTCGTGTTGGGGCCTGAGGCCGAGAAGCGCCGGACCCAGCTCGTCGGAGGCAAGGGAACGCTCGAGAAGATCGGTCAACCCTTCGTCCGCCCGTTCGGATCGCCATTCGGCCAGGCCCGTTTCGGGGTTCACCTTTCCGTAAGAGAGATGTGAGGCGTACAGGAAAAAAGCGTCGGTCAGGACGGCATCCACTTCGGCCAGGAAGCGAGGCGAAAGGCTCCCCAAATGCCGGCTCGACCGCTCGACCTGAAAAACGAGCGCCTCGGCCCGGTCCCAATCATAATCGCAGGGATCGAGGCCTTCCGCGGTCGCTTGGGCCAGAACGCCGAGAAAGGGGCGAACCTGAGGGCCGAGGCCTTGCTCGTCGATCCAGGCGGGCAAGAAATCACGGCGCTCGTAGAAGCGGGGTGTCAGCCAGGAACGGACCTTCAACCCGGGAGTCCGCGGAAGGAAAGCTTCGGCGTTGGACGAGAGCAGGCTTCGCAGGAACTCGGCCGTCGGCCGGATGATTGATCGGGGGCGGGAACAACGGACGGCCGGCACTGAAACCAGAACCGCGGCCGTCAGGACAAGGACGGCCCTGATAAGGACGATGTGTCGGGCCCGCATCTCCGGCTTCCCTCGCGGAATACGAGGCGCTTCATCATAAGGCATTTTCCCCCAAAGAAAAAGCGGGACCGCGCTCGCGGCGAGGGGCCGGCGCGGTCCCGCTGGTGAAACGCCGATCAGCGGACGATCTTGTAGTTCACCCCCAGATAGTTAACGATCAGGGTTTCGGAAACCGAAAGGTACTTGGCCAGACCCGGCTTGTCCCCTAGCAGCTTGAAATAATCATCCGACCCGAACTTGAACTCCCGGACCGGGCTTCCTTCCTTGTATTCGCTGTCCACCCATAAGCCGTCCTTAAGGTAAAAGGTCTTTTCCGCTTTGTAGCGGATCTGGGTCGAGGCGGTCTGGCTGGCCCGCTCTTCGTCCTTGAGCGTCTGGGAGATCTTGGCCGCCTGAACGCCTCCGACGCCCGATACCAAGCCTTTCCGCATTGCCTGCTCGGCCGCGGGCGCGGCCGCTGCGATCGACTCGCGCTCGCCTTCCGTGACCAGGAAGGACGTGTAGGGGGTGACGATGCCGTATCTCAGGCCGAGCCGCTTGATTTCATCCACGAGCTCCGGATTCGAGCCGCTCAGGCGGATCTCCTCCAAGAGATAACCGATGCGGCGCGTCGCCCAGAGGCGGGGCAGGAAGTTGTAGGCCTCGTCCTTGGAGAGATTCAGGTTCTCCAGGACGAACTTTTTCTCCTCGCGGCCGACCTTCCCGGCCAGAGTGAGCGTCACCGGGCCTTCACCCTTGTACTGGCCGATGAGCACGAGCTGGGAGCCCTTGAATAGGTCGGGCAAGGTTCGAGGATAAGAATTCGTTATGTCGATGCCCTTGAGGCGGAGGGACAAGTCGGACAACAGGGGCGAGGAGATTTTTTCGTAATAGCTGGACAGGGCCACTTCCAGGTCCTCGTTCTCCCCGACATAAACTGAAGTGCCCCGGTTTTCCGAGGAGATCTTGTCGAGCAGTTCCGTGTTGACGTCGTTGCCTAGACCGAAGACGAACAGCCGCGACATCCGGGTGTTGGCCCCGCCGACGTTCTTCAGGATATCCCGGGTGGCCGTTTGACCAACCGTCGGCTGGCCGTCCGTCAGGAACAGGATGTAGTTGGGCCGGGTCCCGGCGGGCATGAGCTTGAGAGCCTGGAGCAACGCGTCGTTGATGTTCGTCCCTCCGGAATCCTGGATGTCATCGACGAACTTCAAGGCCTTGTCCTTGTTGGCTCCGTCGGCCGGGACGAGCTCGGGCGCAAAAAGGGTCACGCCGTCATCGAAATCGATGATCGAGAACCGGTCCTTGTCGTTCAGGTGATTGATGATGAACCGGGCGGCGTCCTTGGCCTGGCGGATCTTGCGGCCGCTCATGCTGCCCGAGCTGTCCATGACGAAGACGAGGTTCTTTTCCAGGACCTTCTCCTTTTCCGCGCTGTAGCGAGGCGAAGCCAGGAGGAGAAAATAGTTGCCGTCCGGGCCTTCCCAGTTCAGGAAGGAAAGGCCGACCGTGTCCGGGGAGAGCGAATAGTACAGGAGAAAATCCTTGTCGGGTTTGACATTGGCCTCTTCGAATCCGGCCGTGGCCTTGTGCGGGCCTTCCTTCCGGACCGAGATCTTATGCGAGGGCGAATAGACGTTGGTGATGGGGATCTGGGATTCGACCTCAGCCGAGAGGCTGACCTCCTTGATCGGCTCGGCCGAGAAACGTTCGGTGTTCAGGGGATAGACATATTTCACCAGGCCGCGCTCGGACTTGAGGACCTCGGTATAGGTGATCTGGATCCGGCGTTCGCCATTGGCGGGGATGGGAAAGATGCGGGCCCGGAAGATGTTGCGTCCGACGTATTCCAGGAGAGCCGGGTCCTTGAGCCGGCGGACGATGTCCTCGTAGATATGGCGGGCCTGGGTGCTGTCAAGTATCTCTCCCTGGACTCTTTTATCGCCCATGAACAGGGCGAACTCGGAGATGGATGCGTTTTCCGGGATGGGAAAGATGTAGGTCCCTTCGATATCCCGGCCGAAATTGTTGATGAAGACCTGGTCGATGGCGGTCTTGGCCACCTGGTCGGAGATGTGCACGCTCACCCGGTGGTATTTGACCGTGAGGGGCGGGATCGTCTCGCCGGGATGCGGCCGGGGAATGATGAAGCCGTCGGCCCGGAGCGGACCGATGCCCATGTAAATTATTGATATAAATAGAATTGCAAGCGAAACAACGATGCGATTGCGTTCTTTCATCTTGATCCTCCGCTCGAGGAACTTTTCTGTTCCTTTATTATAATATTAAACTTCATAATAAATAACAGCGTTCCACCCCGGTCTATTCCCTTCCCCGAAGTATAAGGTTCCGCATATCCATTCTGCTAATCTCGGGGACCAAAACAAATGGATAAACGGATGACAGGTGTGATTTTCCAGCACTGATTATCAGGGCGGCGCGTTGCTTTACTTGGCCATGTTTTTTAATCCATAATAGCCCCCAAGGAGGCCGTCATGAATACGAAAACGCGTTCTTTTTTAATTTTCGGCCTGACCCTGCTCACGTTCGCACCCGTCCTGGTCAGCGCCCCCTCCGCCTGGCAAAAATTCGTCTCGTCGGACAAGACCTTTTCCTTCCACTACCCCAGGGGCTGGAAAGTCGAGGCTAAGGAATCGACGATCGAGATCACGAACGCTGCGGCCGGAGAACAGATCCTGGTCGTGGCTCTTCCCTACGATAAGGCCAAGACCCCGACCGACTCGGCCAAGTTCCTGATCGATGCCCTCCGCGCATCCTCGAGCCCGGATATCCTGGCCTCGAACTGGGAATCGAATGAAGCCAGCCGGGATACGGCCGTCAGCTGCGAGGTCTCGTACAGCGACAGCGGCAAAAGCTATGAGAGCGAAGTGCTGGTCATCAAGGACGATGGCGCAGGACAGGTCCTGTGGTTCTCGTTTTCCGGCGTCAAGGCCGGGTATTCACGGCCCCGGGCCCTGGCTATCCTACAAGGCCTGGTTTCGTCACTGGCCAAGGGCGCGGATTCCGCGCCGCCCGGGGAAGCCCTGCCCGCCTTGGGCCCTATCGACCGCAACGGCCGCGCCTTCATGTTTGTTCTGGAGTTCGCTCTGGGCGCCCCTCTGACCGGCGGCCAGGAAGAGGTCGTGCTGTCCGAACTGCGCAAGGGTTGGGAAACACGGTCCGGGGAGGAACTGCGCAAATATGACGCCTACCCGAAGATCGTCGAGTCCATAACGCATGCTGCGGATCAAAAAGCCTTGGACAGCCTCCGCCGGGAGCTCGAAAAAACCACGCGGGAATGGCTCGAGACCTCGGACCCGAACGACCCGGCCGTGGCCGTCGTCGCTGCCCAGCTCAGGCAAAAGGGCAAGGTTCTTGTCTCGGGCGATCCGGCCTTGACCGTCATGGCCGCCGACGCCTACAGCGAAATGTACGTCTATTCCAAGCTTCTGGAGAGGATCCCCAACGCCATGCCCGATCAAGTTTCGCCGGCCGCCGTCGCCGAGGTCAAAGGCCGATTGCTCAAAGCTTGGTCCGCTTTCTCGGCCGAGGAGCGGGGCCAAGTGTCCCGGACGCCGGGACTCTGGGTTTCCCTTCGGTCGGTCCTGCGCTACGGTTCGCCGGCCGAGCAGACTCAAGTTCGGGCCGCGCTGAGCAAGGTCGCCGCTCTTCGCGAGGGAGCCGCAGCGCAGTCCCCGGCCTCACGCGGGTCCGGCCAAAGCTCGGGCCAGGTGAACATCGTCGGGAACTTGATCAAGCACCAGGTTCTCATGAACATCCAACAGATGACGTTCAACAACTACCTGTACTGCCACGGGTTCAAGAGCTCGATCTTCTAAGGCCGGACCGGTCGACACCCGGCCGCGGCCGGGCGAGGGCCGTCTCAGTCTCCCCCGAGTCCCAAGCTCATGAGGAGCCCACCCTCCGGAGGGTTCTGATAATATCCCTTGCGGACGCCGACGACGGCGAAACCGAGCTTTTCATAAAGGTGGCGGGCGGCGGCGTTGGATTCCCGCACTTCCAGAGTGACGAATGTCCCGCCCGACTTCCTGATCTTGTCCAGGGCGAAACGAAGGATCCTTTCCCCCACTCCCCCGCCCCGGTAGTCCGGGTGGACGGCGAGGTTGTTGATCTGGGCTTCCCCGTCAATAAGCCAGTACATGATGTAGCCGATGATGGCCTGGTCCTCGGTTTCAGCCACGAGAGGATAGGCAATGGACCGGTTCTGGATCTCGCCCAGGAACGTTGTCTTGTGCCAGGGGTTGGAGAAGGAGCGGACTTCAATCGCCTGCACCTCCGCCAGGTCCCGCACGTCCATCCTTCGAATCGTGAGGGAGAGATGCCCGTCGGACCTGGACCACTCAGGCTTGTGAATCTTTGTCCTCCGCCTGTGATTTTCGAAAATAGAGCGGCCGGAGTTGCCCCGCCGCCAGGCCTTGGCCCCGGGCCAGAAGCTCCTGACCCAGGAGGCCCACCTCGTGGGCGATGAACAACGAGCGGGAGGAGAAGCGAGCCTTGTCCTTGACGTAGGTCAGGATCTTTTCTTTGTAGATCTCGGCCCCCGTGCCGATAAAGGCCATGAGACGATGGCCGGGCAGCTGGGCCAGGAACTCATCGGGTTTGTAGGCGCCCGCGGGGATGACCTCCTTCATCCGGTCCCCGGAGCCCCGCCATTCAAAGAGCGCCGCGTAGATCTCTCCCTTTTTGGCGTCCGTGACCGGGCACAAAAGACGGAACCGGGGCTGGACGAGCTTCAGGGCCAGGGCGTTCAGGGATGAGACCGCCGCCACCGGCTTGTTCGAAGCGAAGGCCAGGGCTTTGATCGTGCTCAACCCGACCCGGATCCCGGTGAACGACCCCGGTCCCACGGCCAGGCTGAAGCCCTCGACCTGGGTGATGTCCAGACGGCAGGTTTCGAGCAGGAATTGGATCGAGGCGAGAAGGCGGGCGGAATGGTCGAGCCGCGTTTCGACTCCGTCTTCGGCCAGGAGTTTTGTCCCGGACAGGAGGGCCGCCGAGCCGCTGGGGCTGGTGGTGTCGACGGCCAAGGTCAGCATCGGCCTATTTTCCGCCGAGAGCTTTTCCGTAAGCGAACAGGTTCCCTGCCTCAAAGATGTCCTGCTGGACACGACCCATGGGATCGACCCGGAAATCGACCTTCCGGCCGACGTTGCGGGCTTGGCTCGAGGCGGCATTCACGGCCAGGACATCCCCCGTCCGGAGCGTCCCGGCCTGGACCATGGCCTCCAGAACGGAGCAGGTCAGGACCGGGAACCCGGAATTCACGGCGTTGCGATGATAGATGGCGGCAAAGGACGGGGCCAGGATCAGGCTGACCCCCAGGGCCAGGAAGCAATCCACGGCCTGCTGGCGCGAGGAGCCCGCGCCGAAATTCCGGCCGGCGACGATGATGTCGCCCGGTCCGGCCTTAGCGGAGAAATCCTTCCAGCCCTCGAGATTGCCCAGGGCGTAGGGCCCCATTTGAGCGACGTCCGTGATGTGCAGGAAGGCGTTGTGGTAGATCTGGTCGGTATCGATATCCTCGATGAGCCGGCCGGACCGGTCGAGGAGAACCCAGGCGCGTCCTTCAAACTGCGTGTCTCTCATGTTAGAGATCCTCGGGCGACACGATTCGGCCGGCAACGCAGGAGGCGGCGACGACGGCCGGGCCGGCCAGGTAGGTAAGGCCCTTGCCCTGCTTGCCGGGAAAGTTGCGGTTGCCGGTGCTCACCTGGACCTCGCCCTTGCCGGTCAGGCCGGCATGGCCCTCGGCGCAGCCGCCGCAGCCCGGGTTGAGGATGATCGCCCCGCTGTGGAAGAGCGTTTCGAGAACCCGGGAGTGGAGCAGGTCATCGTAGACGCGCCGCGTGGCCGGCACGACCTTGAGCATGACCCCCTCCTTGACCTTCCGGCCTTTGAGGACCCGGGCCGCGGCCTCAAGATCCTCGGTCCGGCCGTTGGTGCAGGAGCCGATGAACCCGGAATCGACCCGGATGTCGCCGAGCTCCGACACCGGCCGGACGGTGTTGGGCGAGGGAGGCACGGCCGCCAGCGGCGGGAGCCCGCTCACGTCCAGGGTGATCGTCTCATCATAGCCGGCGTCCGGGTCCGGCTGAAAGGCCTTGGTTTTCTTCCCGGTGAACCACTCGACCTCGGACCGGGCTCTGTCCGAAAGATCGGGGATGAAGCCGATGATGCCGGCCATCTCCGTGATCATGGAGCAGAGCGTGATGCGGCCGGCGAACGATAGACCGTGGACGGCCTCGCCGAAAAACTCGGCCGACTTCAGAGCGATTCTTTTCGTGCCCAGCTCCCGGCACAGGAACAAGGTCAAGTCCTTGGCCGAGGCGGCCGGACACGGCTTGCCCTTGAGCATGACCTTGACCGAGCCGGGAACCTCGAACCAGGTTTTGCCCGTACGAAAGGCGAAGGTGATGTCCACGTCCCCCATCCCCTGCCCGAAGCAGCCGACCGCGCCCAGGATGTTAAGATGGCTGTCCGTGCCGACCACGGTCGAATTGGCCGCGGCCAGCCCCTCCTCGATGAGCGTGTGCGAGCCGATGCCGCGGTCCACGTCGAAAACGCGGAGGTTGTGCTTCCGGGCGAAGTCCCGGCAGGCCTGCTGGTTATCGGCATACTTCAGGGTGCAGGCCGGGACGCACAGGTCGAAAGTGAAGAGCGTTTTGGCCGCATCGGCCGGGGGCAGACCGTCGTATTCCCTCTCGTAGGCCTTGACCACGTTCGGCCCGCCGAAATCCCGGCCCGAGCGGATGTCGAGGTCCATCCAGACTATCCTTCCCGGCCGGACCTCGTCCCGCGTATGGGCTCCGATGATCTTTTCGATGACGGTTTGACCCACGCCCTCCCCCCTCTCTCAGAGCTTGGCCGCGACAGCCGCGCCCATGTCCGAGGTCGTCGACGTTCCGCCCATATCGTAGGTGCGGACCTTGCCGTCCTTGATGACCGCGGCCACGGCCTGCTCCAGGCGCCGGGCTTTCTCGGTCTCGCCCAGATAATCGAGCATGAGCTTGGCCGCCAGGAACGTGGCGATGGGGTTGACTTTGTTCATCCCCGTGTACTTCGGGGCCGAACCATGAGTCGGCTCGAAGACGGCGTAGTTATCGCCGATGTTGCCGGCCGAGGCGAAGCCCAGGCCGCCCACCAGCTGGGCCGCCAGGTCGGAGATGATATCGCCGAACAGGTTCTCGGCCACCATCACGTCGTAGTCATGGGGATTCTTGACCAACCACATGCACATGGCGTCGATGTTGGCTTCCTTGAACTCGACCCGGGGATACTGCTTGGCCACATCCCGCGAGACGCTCAGCATCAGACCGCCCGTTTCGCGCAGGACGTTGGGCTTCTCGACAATCGTCACCGAGCGCCTCTTGTATTTCTGGGCGTACTCGAAGGCGGCCCGGACGATGCGCTCGCAACCTTTCCTGGTCATGATCCGGGTCGAGACCGCGATCTCGCCGTTGGGCGTGGCCTTGAATGGTTTCATCTTGGGATGAAGGTCCAGGGCCTTGCGGACGTCCTCGGGGACCGGGAACCATTCGACGCCGGCGTACATGCCCTCCGTGTTCTCCCGGAAGATGATGAGGTCGATGTTCTCCCGATAATTCAGGGGGTTGCCCGGATAGGCCTTGCAGGGTCGCATGTTGTTGTACAGGTCGAATTCCTGGCGGAGGCGGACGATGGGGCTGAAATAGGAGAGGCCCTTGCCCTGGAGCGGCGCGGCGAGCTCTCGCGCGGCATCGTCCTTGGGCTTGGAGGTGATGGCCCCGAACAGGCAGGCGTCCGTTCCCTTGAGCATGGCGATGGTCCGGTCCGGCAGGGGGTTCCCTTCCTTGCGCCAGAATTCCCAGCCGATGTCGCCGTAGATGTACTCGGCGTCGACCTCGAGTCTTTTCAGGACGACCATGGCCGCTTGGACGACATCCACCCCGACTCCGTCACCGGGCAGGACCGCGATCTTGTGCTTGGGCATGCGACTCTCCATTGTGATTAGCGTTATGACCCTTGCCTCAGGATGAGGAACCGAAGGCTCCACGACGGCCTCTTGGCCTCGGCCGGGGTTTCCTCTCTCATGACAACCAGCCTATGATCCCCTCTTCTCCAGCTTCTTCCTGGTGTATTTGATCAGTCCGCCGGCCTGGATGATGCCCATCACCGCCGGCGGATAGGGCGGGAAGCCGAACTCCCTGCCGACCGACCGGATCTTGCCCGCGGCGAAATCGACCTCGACCTCGTCGCCCGCCGAGAGGGCCTCGGCCGCCTCGACCGACTGCAGGACCGGCAGTCCCAGGTTGATCGCGTTGCGATAGTAGATCCGGGCGAACGATTTGGCCACGACGGCCTGGACGCCCGCGTACTTCAGACAGGCGGCCGCCTGTTCCCGGGAGCTCCCGCAGCCGAAATTCTTCCCGGCCACGATGACATCGCCGAGCTTGACGCCCTTGGCGAACCCAGGGTCCAGGTCTTCCAAGGCGTGTTTGGCCATCTCCTCGGGAGGCATGATGTTATAGGTGTACTTGCCGGCGAAAATAACGTCGGTGTTGACGTTGTCCCCGTACTTCCAGACACGTCCTTTGCTCATAGGTATTTCCTCGGGTCGGTGATCACGCCGGTCAGAGCCGAGGCGGCCACGGTGGCCGGAGAGGCCAGATAGATCTCGCTCTCTCGGGCGCCCATCCGACCCTTGAAATTCCGGTTGGCCGTGCTCAGGCAGACCTCGCCACCCGCCAGGATGCCCTGGTGAGCGCCAAGGCACGGGCCGCAGCCTGGGTTGAGGATGACGCAGCCCGCTTCCGACAGGACGGCCAGGAGTCCTTTGTGCAGGGCCTCCTGGTACACTTCGCGCGAGGCGGGAAGGACGAGGGCCCTGATGCTCCTCGCGATCCTTTTCCCCAGGAGGATCTTGGCCGCGACCTCCAGGTCCTCCAGCCGCCCATTCGTGCACGTCCCGATCAAGGCTTGATGGAAGGGCTTGCCTTCGACCTCGCGGACCGGCTTGACGTTATCCACGGTGTGAGGGCAGGCGACCTGGGGCTCGAAGCCGGACAGCTCGTACTCCAGCACCTTTGCGTACGGGGCGTCGGGGTCGGAGGCGACGGCCTCGAACTTCTCCACGGTCCTCTCCTTGAGCCAGCGGAGCGTCTCTTCATCAGGCGGGAAATAGCCGTTCTTGGCCCCCATTTCCGCGGCCATGTTGGACATGGTGAAGCGCGACGCGATCGAAAAATGCTTGGCCGCCGGCCCGGTGAATTCCACGGCCTTGTAATCGGCCCCATCCGCTCCCTCGCGGCCGATAATAAAGAGGATGACATCCTTGGCCATGACGCCCTTGGGCAGCGCGCCCTGAAACACGACCTTGACCGTTTCCGGAACCCTGAGCCAGATCTCGTCCGTGGCCCAGATCGAGGCGGCCTCGGACCGGCCGATCCCCGCGGCGAAAGCGCCCAGCGCCCCGTAGCTCGTCGTGTGCGAATCACTGCCGACGATGAGTTTCCCCGGCAGGGCGAACCCGTTCTCGGTGAAGACCTGATGACACACGCCGTGCTGAATGTCGAAGAATTTCGAGATGCCCTGAGCCGCGACGAATTCGCGGATGGTCTTGTGGTTCTGGGCGTACTTTTCCTCGGAGGCCGGGACGATGTGGTCCAGGACGATGACGATCTTATTGGGGTTCTTGACCTTGGCCAGGCCGAGCTTCTTGAACTCGCCGATGATGGCCGCCGAGTTGTCGTGCGACAGGACGTAGTCCGGAGCGACGGTGACGACATCGCCGGCCCGGGCATCCCGGCCGGCCCTAATCCCCAGGATCTTTTCGGAGAGTGTTTTGCCCATTATCCCCTCATGATCCGCGTGTTGCTGCATTCCTCGTTATCGCGACAACTCGGAGATCGCCACGCTCCGCTCGCGACGACTCCGTCGGTTTGTTTCATCGCTGCGCTCCTCGCAATGACCCTCAGGTTGATTATTCCTTTAAAACGTCGAAATTGACGAAATCGGCGTGATTGACGATGATGGCCTCGATCGTCCGGCGCAAACCGTCGCCCTCCTTGGAATGGGCGGCGATGATGTGGATGACCTCCTGCGGCAGGCCGAAGCGCGAGGCGAAGGCCGCGCCCGAGACGGGATGACGCAGGAGTCGGCCGTTCTCACTCTGGACGAACTTCTCCCCTTCCCTCTTGTACTCGAACATCTTGCCCACGTCGTGGAGCAGGGCCCCGGTCAGGAGATGATCCCTGTTTACGGCGACCTTGCCCTTGTAGGCCTCGTCCAGAACCTCGGCGATGTTGAGGGCCGTCCGGGTGACGGCCAGGGTGTGGACCACGAGGTTGACCTCGGTCGATTTGATGAGGAGGGTGAAGGGCATCCGCCTCAGGTCGTCGAACGTCCAGCTGCCCTCCTTCATCGCCTCGGTCCAAACGGTTATGGCTTTTTCTCTGAGCCCCGCGTCCTTGATCTCGCGGAACTCGGGCATGACGTCCAGAAGTTTGTCGTTCACGAGACCTCTCTCTCCCCCGTTCCGTCGTACTCGAAGTCCTCGGGGTCGATCTTGCGCATGGGTTTTTCCCGGGTCCTCTCCTCGCGGATGTGGGCCACGAGGCCCGGCACTCGGGCGATGATGAAGAAGGCATTGCCCAGCTCCGGCGGGAAACCCAGCTCACAGAGGAGGGCGGCGATGGCACCGTCGACGTTGATCGGGAGCGGCTTACCGAGCTGTCGGGCCAGAGCGGCTTCCACGACCCGGGCGATTCCCACAAACCGGCCGGCAAACCCCAGCTCGGCGGCCAGGGCGAAGAGCTTCTCCGTGCGCGGGTCCCGGGTGTGGATGCGGTGCCCGAACCCGGAGGCGCGCTGGCCCGCGGCCTTCATCTCGGCCAGGACGGCCTCGGCCGCCGCGGATTCGCTGAGGGCCTTGTCCTTCATCCGTTTTTCGACCTTGAGGAAGAGCTGCATCCCTTCCTCGATGGCCCCGCCGTGGAAGTGGGAGATGGCCAGGACGCCAGCGGCCACGGCCGCGTTGAGCTCGCCTCCGGTCGAAGCCACGGTTCGCGCCGCCAGGACCGAGGGCGGGCTGGCTCCGTGATCGACCGAGGACACGAATATCGCGTCGATGAGCCGGCCGGCCTCGGGCGTGGGGAACTCCCCCTTGAGGGCGAGGTAGATCGCCTGGCTGAAGGAGATCCGCCCCATGAGCTTGTCGATGGGGTAACCCCGGAGGCAGATCTTGTTAGGCTCGATCTTGGTGATGCCGGTCTTCCAGTGAAGGTCGCTCATCGTGACGTCTCCTTGGCGCCGAGCAGCTCCCGGGCCGTGTTGGGGATGTCGGACAGGGAATCCACGACGCGGGCCCCCACCTTCCGGAGTCGCTCGACCTTGGTTTCGTAAGAGCCTCGGCCGCCCTCGACGATGGCCCCGGCGTGGGAAAAGCGCGTCCCCGATTTGGCCGCCTTACCGCCGATGAACGCCACGAGGGGCTTGGTGAATCTCTTCTGCTCGATGAGGTCGGCCACCCGCTCCTCCTGGGTCGTGCCGATCTCGCCGAACATGACCACCAAGCGGGTGTCCGGGTCCTTCTCGAAGAGCTCGACGACCTCGGGATGGGACAGGCCCACGACCGCGTCGCCCCCGACATGGACGATGGTCGATTCGCCCAGCCCGGCCCGGGTCAGATAATAGGAGATGGCCGAGGTCATTCCTCCGCTGCGGGAGGTCACGCCCACGGGGCCGGGCTTGAACCATTCGCGGGCCCGCTCCGCCCGGCCGCCGATCATTCCCAGCACGGCCTTGCCCGGGCTGACCAGCCCCAGGGTGTTGGGGCCGACGAACAGGGCGCCCTTATCGCGGGCGGCTTGGCTGATCTCAAGCACATCGTAGATTGGGACCCGGTCGGGAACGAGGACGAGGAGCTTCACTCCCGCCGCGATCGCCTCGAGGGCGCCGTTCTTGACCAGGGCCGCCGGAACGAAGATGACGCTGGCGTCAATCGGGCCGACCTTCTCCCAAGCCTCTTCGACCGAATCGAAAACGGGCACGCCGTACACATCCTGGCCGCCGCGGCCGGGAGTCACGCCCCCGACCAGGTTGGTGCCGTAGTCCTTCATCAGCTGGGCCCGGGCCATGCCTTCCCGGCCGGTAATGCCCTGGATGATGACCCGAGACCTTTCATTCACCAGGATGGCCATGGAGGATCCTTTCTCGGTATTCATTCAACCCGGGGATGGGCAGGTTGATGACGATGGCCTTGCGCTCATGGTAGGTGCAGAAAATCTCGCAGGCCAGGCATTCGGTGCACTTCCCCTTCTTGGCTTCTTCGACGGGGATGGCCAGGACGGGCAGACCGTTTTCAAGCTTCAGGATCCGGGGCGTGCAGGCCTCGACGCACCCCTTGCTCGTGCAGGACGGACAACGCGAATGGTCGATGGCGAGGCTGCCCGTGATCGTCTCGAACCGGTAGCCCCCGGCCGGGGACTCACTCTCGGCCGGAGGTTTCATCCGGTGGGGGCGGCCGCCGTTCTTTTGGATCAGGGTCTCCAGCCGCTCGGCGCAAAAATCCGCCGAGTCGTCGCGGCCGTAGCCCTCGACCGTGAACCCTCGGTCGCCCAGGTAGGCCTTGAGAATTTCGATCGCCTTTTCCTCGAAATTCCCGCCCAGCCGGATGACCGCCGGCACATCGAGGCCCTCCTCGCGGAAGGCTTTGACCAGGCCGCGGGCCGAGTGGTATTGCTCCTGGGAGGCAACCCCCGAACCCGAGGCCAGATATCCCTTGATGTTCGGTTGGGAGAGGATGATGCGCGCGGCCCGATAGACCTTGCTCGCCGGCGGGTTGCCGCTCGTGTCGCAGTAGTTGGCCAGCTCAAAGCCGTGGCGGAGGACGGCATCCATGGACATCATCGACCCTCCTCCGCCGGCCCCGTGAAAACCGATGGCCCGGCCGTCGGGGCGAATGTTCTCCGCCATCTGGAGGAAGTAGAACGTTCCGCGGTAGTCCTTTTCCTCGACCTTGTAGGCGATCTTCTCCAGCTCCGTGGGCGGCCGGTCGAATTCCCGGGCGATCTCGATCCCGAGCTCGGGGTGACGCGCGACCGCATAGTCATCGATGACAAGATGGCAATCGGCGGCGCAGGCCTGGCCGGACTCGGTCACGACTAGAGGGTTGACCTCGGCCGAGCGGGCCTCGTAGGTCCGAGCTACTCGGTAAAGCTTGGTCAGGAAATCGGCCACCTCGAGAGAAAGGCTGCCGCTCAGGCCGGCTCGCCGGATGAGGTTTCGGGCTTCAAACTCCTGGAGTCCCGTCCTGACGTCCACGGTCATCTTGACGATTTTCTCCGGATGGCGGCAGGCGATGTCCTCCACTCCGGTTCCGCCCATCGAGCTGAAGACGATGACCGGGGCCTTGGCCGCGTCATCGATGACCAGTCCGGCGAACAGCTCGGACTTGATCCGAAGCCGCTCCTCGACCAAAACCTTGTCGACGGTAAAGCTCTTGATCTTCAGGCCGAACATCTCCCGACTCATGGCTTCGGCCTGCTCGGCCGTCTCGGCGAAGCGGATCCCGCCCAGTTTGGCCCGGCCGGTGACCCAGACCTGGATCTTCAACACGACGGGCCCGCCGATGCGCTCGGCAACGGCACGAGCTTCCTCGGGCGACGAGGCCACATCCCCTCGGGGCACGCGAATTCCCGCCTGTTTCAGCAGTTTTTTGCTTTGATATTCGAATAATCTGGCCAATGAAACCTGCCTTTCCGTTGAACTCAAGGGAGTTGGGGAACATCTATTATTCGGGTTCGACGCCGTCTTGTCAATCTCCCGATCGACACCGATGACGGGGATTCCTGGCGGCCGGCGTCCGTTCGTCCTGCCGGTCGATAACGAGCTTCACAGCCGACGCCGGCTGGCCACAGGCCGGCCTCAGGACCCGTTCATGAGGGGGCCTGTCGCCCGGGTCCCGAGGAACACCTCCGCCCAAGCCCTGACAAAAAAAATGGGGGACGGGAGCGGGCCCATCCCCCGGGAAAGGTTCAGAAAAGGATCATTCGAGCCAGACCTTGACGTGATCGTTGTGGTCGGTGAGCTCGATGAACATCGTCGGGCCGAGCGATTTGAGCTCGCTGAACAATTCCTGAAGGTCGATATCACAGCCATGATCGTGGATGCGGAGGGCTTCCTTGCTCACGCACCGACTGACGATATCGATGACCGAGATGGGCAGGGTGATCTGAACATCGACTTTTCCCGTCCTGATGTCCGTTACCTGGACCCGAAAGAACGTGGCCGCTTTGCCCGGCACGGCGCTCGGGTTTTCCTTGACGGCCTTCTTGATCGCCTGGAAATCGTCGCCCGGCCCGGTCAGGGCGAAGGCCGACACGACGAACATCACGGCGGCCAGGGCCGCGACCGCGAAAATGATGGCTTTTCTCATGGCTTTTCCTCCTAACGAATTTCTATCCAGATCTTGATGTGGGCTCCTTCGGCCGCGTCCTCGATATCAAGGACGTTCCCGCTTCCCTTCTCCAGGTCGGCCAGGATCCGGTCCGGGTCATAGCCCTTCCGGCGCAGGAAGTCCTTGTCCTCATCCGAGATCGCGGAGAGGGCCAGGTCGGCCAGGACGAAGGGGATGGATATGTTGACACTCTGGCCGTTCTTGCCCGCGATCTGGATCCTCAGGATGCGGGCTTTCCCCTCCTCCGGCCGCCGGTCGACCTTCTCCAGGGCTTTGGGGTCCACGCGCAGAAGGGCGATCTTGGCCCGGTCGGTCAGCTCCGGGTTGGTTTCCGTTTCGATGATGCGCTGGAGGACGGGGATGCTCTTGCCCGCCACGGCCCGGTCCTTGCAGAAGCTGAGCTCATAAGCGGCGTAATAGCGGATGGCCTTGTTCGAGCTCGACAGGCGGACCTCGACATCTTTGATGGCGTCCTTGTCCCCCTTCGTGTAGAGGCTGTAGGACAGGTCGATGATGGACCGCTCGGCCTGCTCGACCAAACTCTCGTTGGCCTCCGCGCCCTTGGGCGTGCCGCTCTTCAGGTATTCTTTATAGGCCCGGAGGGCGTCCCGCTCGCGTCCGGTCAGCTTAGACAGGCACTCGGCCCGGTAGAAGAGGGCTTGGCCGAGGGCGGGGCTGTTCGGGTACTGGTCCAGGAGCTTGTCCAGCTTATCAAGCGCCGGCGCCCACTTGGCGTCGAAGATGAGGAGCTTGGCCTCTTGAAGCAGTTTCTCCTCGGGACGGTCCTGCGCCCAGGCCTGGAGAGACAGCCCGGCCAGGAGCAGGGCCCCGATGACGATGGCGTGTTTATGTTTATATCTCACGGCTTTCCAACTCCTTCTTGACCAGGTCGATCTTCAGCAAAAGCTGACTTTGACGGACCCTGCCCTGGATCTCTTTCCATTGGGACTCGCTCAGTCGGCCGCCGACCTGACTCAGCTCGAGGCAAAGGGCCTCGATCTGGTCGCAGATCTCGCGGGCCTTGGCCATGGGGATCTTGTCGAGCTCCGTGTTGATGAACTTCTTGCGCGAGAGCAAGTCCGCGGCCGCGCCCAAGGCGACGTCCTTTCCCCAGGCCATCCCGGCTTTGTCCGGGGGCGTCTGGGCGAAGTCGAGGAGCAGGTACTGGCTCCGCTCCAGGTAGGAGACCGTCTCGCGGCGGGCGAGCTCGGTCTCGGTCTTCTCCAGAAAATCCTTCGAGGCGAAATAGGCCGTCCGGGCCCTCGGGTTGAACAGGCCGGCCTTGAACGCGCCGAACATGGCCAGACCGCCCACGAACAGCCCGACCAGGAGATAGGCCAGGGCCGGGCGGAAGAGCCAGTTGAAAAAGCTCCGGCGAGGCTCGGGTCGCGCGCGGCGCTCGGCGGCATCGGCGATGCGCTGGGCCAGGGCTTCCCAGTCGATGCTCTCCATCGCCCGATCGGCCTCGCCTTTCCGCGCCGCGGCCGTCTCCAACACTCGTCGCAGCCGGGCCTCCTCGGCGCGGCACCCGGGACAATCCTTGAGATGGGTCATGGTCGCCTCCCCTCGTCCGGGGTCGAGCTCTCCCGAAAGATATTCCACGAGACTTCGCCGGCATTCGCGACAGGATGTCATGACCGGGCCTCCCAGTACGGAGCGAGCATGCTCCTCAAGTTCTGGACCGCCTTGAAATGGAGGGACTTGACCGTCCCCGGAGAAATGCCCAGGATCCGGGCGATGTCCTCGACGCGGAGTTCCTGGTCGTGGCGCATGATGAAGATCAGTCTCTGCCGGCGGGCCAGACGATTGACGCACTGCCCCAGGATGCGCCGAAGCTCCGCCGACTCGCCGGGTCGAGCCTCCGCGGCGGCGGCCGGGTCGATCTCGTCCAGGCTCTGGGCCGACTCGAGCTCCTTCCTCTTGCGGTAGTTCTTGCGGTAATAGTCGATGCAGATGTTCTTGGCCACTTGCAGGATCCAGCTTTGCAGGCTATAGCCTTCCCGGAACAGGTCCGCCTTTTCGTGGACTCGGAGGAAGGTCTCCTGGACGATGTCCAGGGCGTCCTCCCTGTTCCCGAAGAATCCGTAGGCCATTTGAAACACCTTTTTCTGGTAGAGGCGGACGACCGCCAGGAAGGATTCCCGATCGCCCCTCCGGATGCCGCGGATGAGCGGACCGGCATCCCGGACCTCGGCCTCGGGCGTCACTCGCGGGTCATCCTTGGGCTCGGCCAATATTCCCTTCCCGTCACGGGCGCTCTCTGTACCTACCTCAGCCACACGAGAACGCGGCTGTCCCGGTCATTGATGTCCACGAGAAGCCCCGGGCCAAAGCGGCGGAGGTCTCTCAGCTCTCCCAGGTCGAGGCCGTAGCGGTCCTTTAGGCCGTGATCCCAATCATGGTCCGCCGCGTCCGAGGCCAGGTCCAGGCAGGCGTTGGCCATCCACAACGGCGTGGAGATCTCCACGAGCTCCTGGGAGTTGCGGTCATGGACGAGGACGCAAACCTGGTGGACGCGGCCCTGCCGTCCGGGGTCCTCGTCTTCGATCCTCCGGATCTCCCGGCGGGCCTGGTCGAAATAGCGGTCGGCATCCCGCACGCCCTGGCGGATCTGGATGCCCAGGCAGGACGCTCCGAGGAGCAGGACAACCAGGAATGCGGCGATTTCAACGGCAGTCATTGACTTTTTCATCAGGGCTCCTCGACGGCGAAAGATTCGTTCGTTCGCACGGCCTTCACTCGTTTCTACGAAGCATTCAAGGCAAAGGTTCACTCGCCCGACCGGGAAAATGTCAAAGGCCCGGGGGCTGTTCGGACGGGAAAGTCCGATGGGAGGATGAGGAAAAAGGCCCGGCCTCAAAGAAAGAGGCAAGGGAGGGATAAGACAAGAGGGAACGTCTCCAAAGGCGGGAAAGAACCTCTCGGAGGGATTCTCCCCGGAGGCGATCACTCTCGGAGGGTCCCGGAAAAGGGCTCAGGAAGAGGAAAGGAGCAACCGTTCAGTACTTCGGAAACCTTCTCTCGGCCTGGGGCTTGTCGGCTCTGGGCTTGGCCTCGTTGACGATGAGCTTGCGGCCCTCGAACTCGGTCCCGTTCAATTTGTTCCTGGCTTCCGCGGCGGCGTCGGCGGTGCTCATCTCAACGAAACCGAAACCACGTCCCTTGAGGATGTTGACGGACGTGACTTCTCCGTACTGGGCGAAGTGGCTCTTCAGGGTCTCCTCGGTGGTCTTGTAGTTGAGGTTGCCGACGTACAGTTTTTTAGCTTCCATAAAATAATCCTCCTGCTCTCTTCCTCGTCGTTCCCAATTCGCATTGAGCCCTACGATAAAAGAGGTCGGTCAATTTTTCCATAAAAAAATTCCAAAATCAAGTTTTTTTATCGGGCCAAACAGGAATTTTCGCCGGTCAAAACGGGGCTTCGGCGCACGTGTTTTCAGACCGGATTTTCGCTCCCCCGCGGGCCCGAGCGGACGGCCTATGGCCTATTTTATTGGCCCGATTCCGCAATGCTGCGGCGAGCCTGCGAACGCGTTTCAAGGCCATCAGCCCGGAGCCTCAATATCAGACCTGGGAATGCTTCCTATTTATAACGGATCCACTTGGCGATCTCCGGCAAGCTGGGCCGCTTGCCGTACATCAGGATGCCCACCCGGTAGATCTTGGCCGTGAGCCAGACCATGCCCGCGGTGGTCAGGAGGAGGAGGCCGATGGACAGGAGGATCTGGGAGAACGGCGGAAGGAGAACGCAGATGCGCATCAACATCAGGGTCGGGGCGAAGAAGGGGATGAGAGACATCGCCACGGAAAAACTGCTGTTGGGGTCGCGGAGGATAAAGGTCATGAGCAGAATGGGTACGACCAGGAACATGGTCACGGGCATCAGGAGCTGTTGAGCCTCCTTCTCGGAATTGACCAGGGATCCTACCGCCGCGTAGAGAGTGGCGTACAGGAAGTAGCCGAGGACGAAGAACAGGACAAAATAGACGAAGATGTAAGCGGGGATGTGCGGCATCTTGAACCCCGAAGCCGCGGGGATAAAGGAGGTGATGAGGCTCCCCCCGTAGCTCGAAGCCGCCAGCCCGAAAAGGGCCCAGATCACGTACTGGGTGAAGCCCACGGCGGCGATGCCCAGGAGCTTGCCGGACATAAGATGGAAGGGCTTGAGCGAGGAAAGCACGACCTCCACCACCCGGTTGTTCTTCTCCTCGATGACGCCCCGCATGATGATCGCCCCGTAGAAGAACATGGACACGTAAAGGATCATGACTAGCAGGTAAGCCACGGCGAACGTCCCGCCCGTGTCCTCTTCCTGGCCCTTTTTCGTGATCTTGATCGTTTTCAGGTCGACGTGCCGCGTGTACTGGGCGATCAGCTTCGGGTCGAGGCCCTCGGCCTGGAGGCGCTTCTCCACGACGACGCCGTTCAGGGATTCGTTGATCCGGCGGATCTCCTCGAAGTCCGAGACGTGCTGGGACAGGAACTCCGCGCCGCCCCCGTCCGCGACGTTCGCCGGCAGGTAGATGTAGGCCGACAGTTTCTTGGCCAGGACCCTCTGGTGCAAGTCCTGACGCGCGGCGTCCAGCTGGCCTTGATTCCGGGGGGTGAAATCCTCGAGCACGTAGCGCGGGCGCCCGTCCTTCATCTTATAATCCAGCTTCTGGACCAGGCTTGGGTAGAGCCGGCCGGTGAGGTCGATGACCCCGATCGTCTTCTGCTCGCCCACCGTGGCCAGGGACCCGAGGATGGGGATGATCATCATGGCCAGCATGAGGACGGGGCCGAGGATGGTCCCGATGATGAACCCCTTGGTCCGGACGATCTGGATGTACTCTCGCTTGATGACGTACCAAATCTTAGACATGGCCTTCCCCCACGAGCTCGATGAAGATGGCGTTAAGGCTGGGTTCGCGGATCTCGAACTTGTTGATCCTGACCCGGTTGAGGAGCCCGGGCAGCAGAGCCTGCGGATCGGCGCCCTCGCGCAGCTTGATCTCGGCCGACTTGCCGTAGTCGTCGATCGTGTCCACTCCCGGCGCGCCCTTGAGGAAGCCGATGTCTCCCTCGTAATCCAGGGCGACCGTGTTCTTGCCGTAGCGCTTCTTGATCTGACCCAGGTTGCCCTCGAGGACCATCCGCGAGGCATTGATCAGGCAGATGTTGTCGCAGATCATCTCCACCTGCTCCATGCGGTGCGTAGAAAAGATGATGGTGCAGCCCTGGGCCTTCATCTCCAGCATGATGTCCTTGAAGAGCTTGGTGTTGACCGGGTCCATGCCGCCGAAGGGCTCGTCCAGGATGACGAGCTCCGGCCGGTGGATGACCGTGACGATGAACTGGACCTTTTGCTGCATTCCTTTGGACAGCTCCTCGATCTTCTTGTTCTTCCAGGGGCCGAGGTCGAACCGGCCGAGCCAGCGGTCGATGTCCGGGTTGAGTCGGTCGGGTTTGACGCCCTTGATCTCAGCCAGGAAGCGGATGGTCTCGGCGACTTTCATCTTGGGGTACAGCCCCCGGTCCTCGGGCAGGTAGCCGATCCTCTCCTTCATCCTATCGTCCAGCTTCCGGCCCAGGACCGTGATCGACCCCCGGTCGGGGATGAGGATGTTCATGATCATCCGGATGGTGGTCGTCTTGCCGGCTCCGTTGGGGCCCAGGAGGCCGTAGACGGTCCCCGCGGGGATCTTCAGCGACAGGTCCTGGACGGCCGAAAAGTCACCGAATTTCTTGGAGATGTTGTCGATTTCCAGGGCAAACATAGGGGCTCCTCTCGCACTATGGGCAATAATACGGAAGCGGAAGCGATCAGTTTAGCATAATCGGGCATTCCGACCCAGGGCCAAGAAGAACCCCGGCCGGCCGGTTCGGCTTTTCGGAGCAGGGCCCTTATGATATAGATATATTTGAAAGGAAGGGCCCGATAAACCCCTGATCCCGGCTTCCGTATATACGGGGGCAAGGGAATTATCGAGGAGTGCCGATGAAGCGCGGAAAATACGTCCTGTTGATCGTTCTCGTTTTCGTCGTCCTGATCGTCGCCACGATCATCGCTTTTATCTATATGGAATTCGGGTCCAGGCCCGTTTCGGTCGCATCCCATTCCTATCTCGAGATCCCCTTGGGCGGCGAGGTCCTGGAATGGTCGCAGCCCGACCTGTTCACCACGCTTTTTATCGGCCGACAGCCTCTGGCGATGTACGACATCTGGATGAACCTCCGCAAGGCCAAGGCGGACGGCCGCATCCAGGGCGTGCTCCTGCGGCTCAGCCCGCTCGAATGCGGCTGGGCCAAGGCCGACGAGATTCGGGGGGCCATCCTGGACTTCCGGCAATCGGGCAAGAAAGCCTATGCCTTCATCGAAGAGGCCCCTGATTTCAACAAGGAGTACTACCTGGCCACGGCCTGCGACCGGATCATCCTTCACCCCCTGGGCTGGCTGGGGATCCCCGGGATCGGGGCCGACGTCCCGTTCTTTAGGAAGGGGCTGGAAAAACTCGGCATCGAAGCCCAATTCGAACACATCGGAAAATATAAAACGGCCTATAATCAGTTCACCGAGACGGGTTTCACTCCGCCCCATCGGGAGATGGAGGAATCGCTCGTCTCGGACATCTTCGACCAATTCGTCAAGGCCCTGGCCCAGGCGCGCCGCAAGACCGAGGCCGAGGTCAGGGCCCTTGTCGACCGGGCCTTTTTTCAGGGCGACCAGGCCAAAACCGCCGGCCTGGTGGACGATGTCCTCTACGATGACCAGCTGCCGTCTCTGTTCAAGGGCGTGGCCGGCCAGGCTGTCCGGGTCAGCTTCGAGGATTATTCGAGGGTCAGCCCCTCCTCCCTCGGCCTTGAGAGCGGCCGAAAGGTCGCCCTGATCTACGCCATCGGACCGATCCTCGGGGGGGAGAGTGTCAACTACCAGATGATCGGCGGCCAGACGCTGGCCCGCTGGATCCGGCGCGCCCGTGAGGACGCCTCCGTGGCGGCCATCGTCATGCGGGTGGACAGCCCCGGCGGGTCGGCCGTGGCCTCGGACACCATCGGCCGGGAAGTCGAGCTGGCCAAAAAGGCCAAGCCGTTCGTCATCTCCATGTCGGACGTGGCCGGGTCGGGGGGCTACTGGATCTCCATGTCCGCCCACAAGATCGTAGCTCAGCCGCAAACACTGACCGGCTCGATCGGCGTGCTCTCGGGCAAGTTCAATTTCGCTAAGCTGTACGAGAAGCTGGGCATCACGTCTGAAGAATTGAAATACGGCGCCCAATCCAACATCTTCTCGACCTTCCGCCCCCTGACCAAAGAGGAGGAAGCCCTGATCCTGGAGCAGATCTCATGGATCTATGATAAGTTCCTGGCCAAGGCCTCCGCGGGCCGGAACCTGACCAAGGAGCGGGTCAACGAGATCGGCCAGGGCCGGGTTTGGACCGGGAACCAGGCCAAGGCCATCGGCCTGGTGGATGAGCTGGGGGGCTTGAGTGCGGCTATCGAGGAAGCCAAGCGGATGGCCGGGATCCCGGCGGCCGAGAACGTCCGGCTGGACGTCTACCCGCGGCGAACGTCCTGGTGGAGGACGATCTTCAGCGGCAGGGAGGATATCCGGGCCCTCACTCTCGACCCCGCGCTGAGAAAAGCCCTGGAGGGACTGCGGGTCATGCAGAGGGAACGGTTCCTGGCGGTGATGCCGTTCTGGGCGCCGGTCGACTGAGGTCAAAACCACGGGCCCCTTCGGGGGCCGCCCTTCATCTCTTCTTATCGACGATCACGATCTCGTCGCTCTTCATCAGCCACAGCTTCTCTCGGGCTTCCCGCTCCATGGATCGCGGGTCGCGCTGGAGATCGTCGATCTCCTTGATCAGCCGGGCCTTTCGGTTTTCAAGCCTTTCCATCTCCCGGAGTTGAGTCTCATAGACCTTCCGCGTCCGCTGGATCTCCATCAGTCCCTTCTTGCCGAAGAGCGAAGTGATGAGCAGGACCACCAGGAGAAAGACCGCGCCCGCGGCCAGGATCTTCGGCCCGGCCGGACCCAGCCTTCCCGGACGGCTCCTCTCGACCCGTTTCATCCCAGGAGCTCCAAGCCGGCGGCCATCAGCCGGCGCATTTCTTTTTTCGAGCCCGCTTCGGCGTAAACGCGAATGAGGGGTTCGGTTCCAGACAATCGCAGGAGGAGCCAGTCGTCATCGGACAGGTCGAGTTTCAGGCCGTCGATCGTTTCGACCGCTTCCACCGGCCGGCCGTCGAGCTTGGCCGGCGCGTTCCGCAGGAGCCGCTTCAGCGCCCTTTCACGCTCGGCTGTCAGGCTGATGTTCTTCTGGCCGCCGACGCGTTCTCCATATTCCCGGAAGAGGTCGTTCTTGAGCTCGGTCAAGCTCCGGCCCGAGACGGCCAGCATCTCGGCCACGAGAAGCCCGGCGAAAATGCCGTCCTTTTCGGGAAGGTGGTCCTTGACCGCCAGACAGGCACTTTCCTCTCCGCCGAAGATGATCTGTCCCCGGAGAAAAAGGTCGGCCAGGTACTTGAACCCGACCGGAGTCCGGTAGAGAGGCAATCCGTAGCGGCGGGCGATGCGGTCCACGAGATGGGTTGTGGCCACGGAACGGGCCACGCCGCCCCGCCAGCCCTTGGAGGAAATGACATAATTGAGGAGGAGGGAGAGGATCAGGTTCTGATTGACGATGGCCCCCTTCTCGTCCACGATGCCGAAGCGATCGCCGTCGGCGTCCGTGGCGATGCCCAGGTTGCACTTGGTGTCTGTGACCAGGGCCTTGAGCTCGGTCAGGTTCTCCTCGGTGCAGGACGGAGTGACCCCCCCAAAATAGGGGTCGATGAACCCGTGGATCTCCTCGAGCAGGATATCGTTCTCCGCCAGGATCTCATCCAGGTACTCGCGGCTCGTTCCATAGAGCAGGTCCACGGCCACCCGCAGTTTGGCCCGGCGGATCTGGGCGAAGTCGATCTTGTCCTGGATAAAGGCCAGATAATCCCTCTGGAGATCGATCCGCTCGATGTATTCCTGTCTCGGGTATCTCGGGATGAAGTTGTGGCTCGGCTGGAGGCGCTGGATCTCTTTTTCAATTTCGTTGGTCTCGTGAGGCAGAGCCGGGGCGCCCGTTTCGGTGTTGAACTTCAGGCCGTTATACTGGGGCGGGTTGAAGGAGGCGGTGAAATTGATGCCCGCCTGGGCCCGGCGCTTGATGATTTGCAGAGATTGGGCCTGGGAGGGGGCGTCGCGGTCGGCGAGATAGGTGTGGATGCTGTTGTGGGACAGGATCTTAGCCGCTTCAAGGGCGAACCGTTCCGAGAGGAAGCGGGTATCGCAGTTGACGACCACGGAAATCGTCTGGCTGGGGAATTTTTGCTTAAGATAGTTGGCGATGGCTTGGACGACGATTCGGACATTGGAAAAGGTGAAATCCTTTCCCATGACCGCGCGCCAGCCTGAAGTTCCGAACCTGATCATCGGCAACTGCTTAAGAATTAGCACAAAAGCCGGGCAAAAGCAACTCTGGGGGTAGGGTCTCTATGCCCAAGACCCTTGGCTTAGAAGGGGCCCGGGGACGAACGGGAGGAAGACGGGAAGTCCCCGGGACCCCAGATCTCCGGTCCGGAAAGGGAAATTGATAGCACGAAAAAGGCTTATTTTGTTTGCCTTCAAAGGCGAAACCGACCCCCCAGGCACAATTCCTAAGAGCTCGATCAGATGTCAGTGGGCAAAAGGTGTTATCCCTGTGACAAATAGCGACACCCTTTGATCGGCGATTCCGTTAGCCCTAAAGTCGGTAATGTCAAAAAACGAGCAAAAACCTTAAAATTCTTAAGAAAAACAGAGAGTCGGCTTACAAGAGGGGCTCGATAGCCGAGGCGGCGATCTAGAGTCTGCAAGGCGATATAAGGGTCACCCTGTGCTAAGCCGAACGAGAAACCTGAGCAGGCCTGCACCCCTTTTTTGGCGAAGAACAGGGCGAAGGCCTCCCCTCCCGGCTTTTAATCTCACCCCTAAAGGTGATGGCCAGAACCAAAAAATCACCCTATGATTCATCATCTTGGGGGATTGCGAGGCGGCGGGCTGAAATTATAATCACAGCATCTTGCAAATGCTCCTCGGTCTGACGATCCGGAGGGCGTTTCTAATGACAAATTTTGTAAGTCATGTGAGAGACCAATGGGAACTGAGCAGCGCCGGGAGGGACGATTCTTGTCATGACCAAGAAGGCGATCTACCCTGGTTCGTTCGACCCCATCACCAACGGCCACATCGATATCATTCAGCGAGGAGTCGACATCTTCGACAAAATCATTGTGGCGGTCCTGGAGAACCCGGTCAAGATTCCGCTCTTCCGGGCTGAGGAACGAGTCAAGATGATCAGGCACATTTTTGGCCGACAGAAGAAAGTCGAGGTGAAATCCTTCCACGGCCTTCTGGTCGAGTTCGCCCGCCGCAACAAGGCCCAGGTCGTCATCCGCGGACTCCGGGCGATCTCGGATTTCGAGTACGAATTCCAGATGGCTCTCATGAATCGAAAGCTCGCCCCGGACGTGGAAACCTTTTTCATGATGCCCAGCCTCAACTCGACGTTTCTCAGCTCCAAGATGGTGAAGGAAATCTTCGCCCTGGGCGGCCCGGTCCGGGACCTCGTCCCGCCGCTCGTCGAAAGAGAGCTCCGTGAGAAATTTCGCGAAGACCGGGAGTCATTTCTGTTGAACCAAAGACAAGGATAGGTACGACCATGCTCGGACTCGGCAAAACCAAGGACCCCGTTGGGGTGGACATCGGTTCCCACGCGATCAAGGCCATCGAACTCCACTCCCGCAAAAAGGGGAACGACGTCCTGTACGAGGTGACCAAGATCGGCTATGAGGTCTTGCCCCATGACGCCATCGTCGAGGGGACGATCATCGATTCAACGGCCGTCGTGGAATCGCTCCAGCACCTGTTCGTGAACAACAAGATCACGAACAAGAACGTGATCATCTCCCTGTCGGGCAACTCGGTCATCGTCAAGAAGATCTCCCTGCCCAAGATGGAATCCGAGGAGCTGGCCGAGTCCATTATCTGGGAGGCCAAGCACAACATCCCCTACCCTTTCGAGGAGACGAACGTCGACTATGCCCTTCTCCGGCCGGCCTCGGGCGAGGAACAGGAAAACTTGGACATCCTCCTGGTAGCGGTCAAGAAGGAAAAGATCTCGGCTTATAGCAGCATCATCACCCAGGCCGCCAAGAATCTGCAGGCCATCGAGGTTGACGGCTTCGGCCTGCTGAACACCTTCGAGATCAATTACCCCGAGCTGTTCAGCGACAAGACGGTCGCCCTGCTCAATCTGGGGGCCAACTTGACCAACATCGTCATCTGCGAAAAGGGCGTGCCCCAGATCATGCGCGACCTGAGCCTGGGCGGCTTTTTCTTCACCGAGAACATGCGCAAGGAACTGAACATCCCCTTCGAGGAAGCGGAGAAACTCCTCAAGGGCGGCACCTCGGCCAACATCGCCCCCAAGGAGTTCGAGGCCGTTCTCAAGCAGAACACCCATGATTTCCTGGAGGAAGTGGAGAAAACGCTGTCGTTCTACACGGCCGAGGACAAGCGGAGCAAAAAGATCGAGAGCATCTTCCTGAGCGGGGGGCTGGCCAACCTGAAGAGCATGGTCGGAGCCGTGGAACAGAAGTTCGACGTCGCCACCCGCATCCTCGACCCCTTCCGACAGATCACCTTCAACGAGAAACGGTTGAATCCGGTCTTTTACCAGGAAATGCCCGTCTTTTTCGGCGTGGCCACCGGACTGGCCTGCCGAAGAATGGAATAACCACCATGATACGCATCAACCTTCTCAAACCGGAAAAAAAGGATGTCCTCATGAGTCCGATGGCGGTCCCGATCAAGGAGACGGCCAAGTCCGAGCGGCCTTCCTCGACACCGCCGCTCATCCTTCTCCTGAGCGTGGTGATCATCGCCGCCCTGGCCTTTACCCAGAGGAACGCGCTCAACCGTGAACACACTCTTCTCGATGCGGCCAATGCCGAGAAGAAAAAGCTGGAGAACGTTCTGCAGAAGCTCACCCAGCTGGAAAAGGAGCGGACCATCCAGGAGCAGAAGGTCAACCTGATCAAGGCCCTTCAATACCAGCAGGATACGGCCGTGAAGATCATGAACGCCTTGAGTCAGTCCTTGCCCGAGTGGGTCTGGCTGAGTGAGGCCACCTTCGACGGTCAAACTCTGAGGGTCAAGGGCAAGGCCACCAATAACACCCTCATCGCCGAATACGTGGCCGCCCTGGAGAAGAGCGGCATTCTCCAGTCGGTCAACCCCACCGACATCACTCAGAAAACGGCCCAAGGCCAGCAGTATCTGGAGTTCATCATGACGGCCAACGTCATCCTCCCCGCGGGTGCCATCCTGCCCGCCGCTGCGTCATCCGCCGGCAAGGTCAAACCGAAGGGACAACGCCCATGAGAAACCGATCCTGGATGAGTTATGCCGCCATCGCCGTCGTCCTGGCCGGGCTCTTTTTCTTCGCCTATTACTCACCCCGCATGTCGACCCTGTCCAGCCTGAAAAAGGACCGGACATCGGCCGAAGATCAGGTGTCCAAGCTCCGCGGCAAGAAAAAGCAGATGGACAAGATCGAACAGGAACTGGCCGAACTGGGAATCCGACTGAAGGCCCTGGAAGCCATCATCCCTAAAGAGAGGGAAGTCAGCGAGATCTTGAGCCAGTTCCAACAGCTGGCCTATGATACGCGGCTGACGATCACGAAGTTCAACCAGCGGAAAGAGAACATCAAGGACTACTACTCGGAGTGGCCGCTCCAGCTCGAGATCACGGGTAACTATCATAACCTGGGCATGTTCTTCGACCGTTTGACCCGCTTCGCGCGCTTGTTCACCATCGAACGGTTTTCCATCAAGCCCCTGTCCAAGCAGACCGACGCCGCGACGATCACTGCCAGCTTTACGGCCAAGACCTATCTCTTCCTGGATGAGGATCAGATCAAGACCAATCAGGCCAAGGTCAAGGCCAAGCGACCCGGCGCCCAAACGCCGGCCAAGTCGGCGCCGGCCGCGGCCCAATCCAAGAGCGGCCGTCAGATCAGCATAAAGGATGAACCATGACAACCAAGCGTATTTTGGGATTTGTCGTCCTCTTGTTGTGGGGGGGCCTGTTCGCCTTGACGGCCGCGCAGGGTACGGCATCCTCCCCCCAGGCCAAGTCGAAGCCGGCTCGGACCGGAGAGCCGGTCACCGTGACCCCAACGGCCCCGGTTCCTGAATCCCAGCCCAAGCCTCCCATGTACGATCCCGCCGGCCGACGGGATCCCTTCAAGGACCTCCTGGGCGGAAGCCAAAACAGGGAGCGGGCAGCGGCCGAAGGGCCCGAGCTGGCCATCGCCGACCTGCGCCTGATCGGCATCGCCAAGGCCAAGGGTCAGGTCTTTGCCCTTATCAGCGGTCCCCAAGGTTTTCCCTACAAGATCAAGGAAGGCGATAAGTTCGCGGACGGTTACGTGCTGAAGATCACCCTTGACGCCGTGACGTTCCGTCAGACGATGGACAGAGGCTTGCGCCTCCCCAGTCCAAGGGACGTGGTCAAAGAAATCAATCCGGAGGAGCGATAAAATGAAAAGGAAACATTGCGGCTTAGCCTTGGTCCCTCTTATCCTGGCCGTGATCCTCGCCGTTTCCGCGCAGACACCCAGCTCGGTTCGCATAGAAAAGATCAGCGTCGAGCCCAATCCCCTTCACCCCCGGGTGGTGCTGACCACGGCCAACGGACTGCGGGTGACCTCAGCTTCCTACGCCCAGGACTATCCCAATACGCTGATCCTGGACATCGCGGGAGCGACACTCGTCCAGGAACCGCAGCCCCCCGGGGACGTTGAGCCCCTCATCACCGCCATGAAAGTCGAGCCGCGGGAGGACAACAGTCTTCGGCTCCTCCTGTCGCTCAAGGAAAAGGTCCCCTTCCGGATCCTGGCCGGGCCGGGCCGGACGGTGGTGGAGCTCGATCGGATCCTGGAGCCGGGCTCGGCGAACTTGGTGGATCAGGCCATGGAACAGGCCCTGGCCAATCGGATTAAGTCCCGTGTGACGCTCCAGAGCGTCGAGGTCCAGGACAGTACCGATCGGATCAACATCAGCGCCCGGTGTAACCCCAAGGTCATGTACAGCATCTTCGCCCTGGGGAATCCCCTGCGCCTGGTCGTGGACCTGTACGACACGGTCTTTCACGAGCCGACATCCACCTATCCTATTGAAAAGTACGGCGTGGATAGGTTGAAAGTCGGTCAATTCAAGTCCGACCCCGACCCTGTCACCCGGATGGTATTCGACCTCAAGGAGGCCAAGCTCTACAGCCTCGTTCCGGGCAGCGACGGCTTGACCATCTCCTTTGCCAAGGAACAGACCAAGCCGACCGTGGGCGCCATCAGCCCTGAACCGGCCGCGGCCGAGGAAGGAACGGCCGCGAAGACGACCGCCGAACCGGTCGCTGTCCAGCCGCGCGTGCCTGCGGTTTCTCCCGCGGAATCCAAGGCTGAAAAGACTGCGGCCGCCACCCCAGCGGCTCAGCCCACGGTCCCGGCAAATCCTCCCCAGGAAGCCGCGGCCAAGAACGTGGCCGTCCCGGCCGATCAATTCGTGCCCCGGACGCTCGAGGCCGCCGAAACAAGGTACACGGGCGAATCCCTGAGCGTGAAGTTCAAGGACGCGGACCTCCGGGACGTCGTCCTCTACCTCTGCGAATTCGCCAATCTGAACGTCGTCTTCGACCCGGATGTCAAGGGCCGGGTGACCTGCGACTTCGAAGCCGTGCCCTGGGATCAGATCCTGGACCTGATCCTCAGACAGAACAAAGTGGGCAAGGTCCTGGAGGGCAACGTCCTCCGCATCGCGCCCTTGACCGTTCTCACGCGTGAGGGAGAGGACGAACGGCGCATGAGAGAGGGCAAGGAGAACGCCGGGCCGCTCATCACCAGGACCATCACCCTCTCCTATTCCCAGGCGTCCGACGTGGTGAAGCTCCTGGCCGCCAAGAAATCGACCCGGGGAGAGATCGCGTTCGACCCCCGGACCAACACCCTCATCATTTCGGATGTCCGGGACCGGATGGATCTCATGGAGAAGCTCCTGACCGTGCTGGACACGCCCACGCCCCAGGTGTCTATCGAGGCCCGGATCGTGGAGGCCACGTCGACCTTCGCCAGGAACCTGGGTTTCCAATGGGGCTTCCAGGGAATTGCCGACCCCTTCTACGGGAACCAGACCAACCTTGTATTCCCGAACAAGATCAACGTCGACGGGGCGATGATCCCCCAGGGCACCGTCACCAAGGGCATCGGGGGACCGCTGGGCGGCTACGCCATCAACCTGCCGGCTCCGTCCTTCACAACCGCGCTGGGGTTGTCCTTCGCCAACATCCTGGATACCTTCCGACTGGATATGGCCATCTCCGCCCTGGAGACCTCCGGCCAAGGCCGGATCATCTCCTCCCCCAAGGTCACGACCCAGAACAACCGTGAGGCGGAGATCATCCAGGGCCGCCAGATCCCGGTCCAGACCCAGGCCAACTTCACCGTATCCACGCGATACGTCAACGCCGCCCTGGAACTCAAGGCCACTCCCCAGATCACGGCCGAGGGTACGATCATCATGGCCATCGACATCAAGAACAACGCCGCCGATTTCGCCAACCTGGTCAACGGCATTCCGCCCATCATCACCCAGAGCGCTAAGACAACGGTCATGGTTCCGGACGGCGGGACGACGGTCATCGGCGGCATCTATCGCACCGAGGATTCCTACACTTCGGACCGGGTTCCCCTGCTCTACAAGATCCCCATCATCGGGAGCCTCTTCCGCAGCATGGCCCGGACCAAGAGCAACAGGGAACTCCTCATCTTCCTTACGCCAAGAATCATTAAATAGATAAAAAAAGGATGGGACCCATGAAAAAGAGCAAACCTGTCATCCTTTCGGGAATGGTGATCGTGGCCATCTTGGCCTTGATGGCCTGCAATCCCATCGAGAATGATACCCAATCCGCCAACCTCCTCACCGTGCTCAGCATCCAGGGCGTGGATTCCACGGGCAGTGGCGCGGACTTCCTCCAATCTGACGTGGTCAACATGTCCACGGGAAGCGCGGTCGTCACACCCGACGTCGCAACGGCCGCGATCCGGAACACAACGCTCGACCCCAACCCCGTCGGAGGCGTCTCCCAGTACAGCGATGTCATCCTGACCCGGTACGTCGTCAGCTACACTCTGCCGAACGGGGCCAAGACGGAAGGCGTGGACGTTCCCTATTCCTTCGAAGGCGCCCTGTCGACGACGATCCCCATCAACACTGAAGCAAGCTTCGGCTTCATCGTCGTCCGGGATGTGGCCAAGACGGAACCGCCCCTTCGCCAGCTTTGGGATGGAGTGGACGTACTTCAAGTCACGGCCAAGATCGAGTTCTTCGGCCATGACGTCACGAATAGGGACGTCAAAGCCACCGGGTACCTAACTATTTTCTTCTCCAACTACGCCGATTAAGGAGGGTCAACCATGCGCCATAAAAAAGTCATTGTCCCGGTTCTCATCCTGGCCCTGACCTTCCTCGTGAATGTGTCCTGCCAGAGGACTAAAACGTCCTCCCCCGACCCCTTCGGGCCGGCGACAGGCCATCTCACCATGGACCTGGAGGCTTACCCCAACGTCCTGTACGTGACCACGGCCGGACGCGCGACGTCCGACATCACGGCCCTGATCAAGTCGGGCGGCGCGCCTCTGTCGGGAGCCATGGTCATTTTCACCATCCCGAACGGAAAGGGCGAGTTCACAAACTACCAGCAGCGGATCACGACCACCACGAATTCGAACGGGGTGGCCCAGGCCACCTACGTCAGTCCCTCTCTAGCCGAGTTTTCGCGGGACTTCAACGTGACCGTGGAGGCCCAGGTCCAGACCGATTCGCCCTACTATCTCTGGAAGGACGTGGCGATCCGCGTCATGCGGCCCAAGAGTTGAACGATCGCTAATCAAAAAGCCTGACGGCCTTGACCGAGGCCGTCCTATCCAGCACTTCACCAAGAGCGGCATCCAGCCGCTCTTTTTTTTTGGACCGGAGGAGGACCTGAAACCAGCTCTCCCCGCGAAGGCGCGCGATCGAGGCCCGGGCCTGGCCCAGGATCTCGATGTCCGGTGCGGCCGCCCGGAGCCGCGCGCCGAACCCTCGAACCTGACCGGCCAGGGCGCGCGCATCCCGGCCCTGGAACAGAACCTCGGCCATGCAGGAGAAAGGCGGGTAGTTCATGAGCCGCCGAAAACCGATCTCCTCCCCGAAGAAACTTCGATAGTCCATGGCCGCGGCATCGCGAATGCTGTGGTGATCGGGCATTGCCGTCTGGATGATCGCCGGCGCCGGCTCGCCGCTCTCGGAAACGGCCGTACCCATCATCCGGACCAGGCTTTGGAACGTCCTCTGTCCTGCGCGATAATCGGCCTGAGAGAGAAGCGCCTCGGGATTGAGGATTCCCACCAGGGTGACGCGAGGGAGGTCGGCTTGATGGGCCAGGAGCTGGGTCCCGAGCAGAATGTCGACCAGACCCCGGGCCGCCTCGCCGAGGACGCGCACTCGGTCACGGCGGCGGGCCGCCGCATCCGAATCAAAACAGGCGACTCGACCCGACGGGAACCTGCGCCGCACCTCTTCTTCCAGGGCTTCGATGCCCCACTCCCGTCCGCCGAGGTATCTCTCCCCGCAGCGCGAACAAAGGGTCGGGGCCGGGGTCTCAAAACGACAATAGCGGCAGATGAGCTTGTTCTCCCGCTTATAAAATGTCAGGGGAATATCGCAGTGCGGGCACTTGGGTATGTGCCGGCACCGGGGGCAGACGAGCGATGAGGCGTATCCTTTGCGATTCAGATAAACGAGCACCTTTTCCTTCCGGGCCAGCCGGCTTCGTATTGCCTCCTCGAGAGCGCCGCTGATGACGGTCTTCTCCCGGGTCATGTCGACGATGGAGGCCCTCGTCGGGCCTCGGCCTGTCTCAATCGCGGTCAGGAACCCCTCGGCCCCGGCCCGGTGAAACCAGCCCACGGATGGGGTGGCCGACCCCAGCACGGCGGCGGCGCCCTCGACCCGGGCCCTGATCACGATCCCCTGCCGGGCGTCAAAAGCGGGACTCTCGGCCTGGATGAACGATTCGTCCTGCTCCTCATCGCCGACGAGAAGCTTCAGGTCCCGGAGCGGAGCGAATAGAGCTGACCGAGGCCCGACCACGACCGAGGCCCGCCCGCTCCGGATCTTGCCCCACTCGGCTTCCCTCTGGCTGTCGGTCTGCCGGCTGTGGAGCACGGCCGCCCTTTCCCCCAGCTTCTGCTCGAGCCTTTTGATGAACGCCGCACCTGGCGATATTTCGGGGACAAGGAAAAGGGTCCTCCCTCCGCCGGCCAAGACCGTCCTGAGTAGTTCGAGATAAACGGCTTCCCGGTCGGCGGCCGGCGCGAAAAGATATGAAAGCGAAAAGGCGTCCTTTTCAAGCTTAGCCCGGATATCGGCCGCGGCGTCCCGCGCTCCCCTTCCAAGTGAAAAATCAAGGGGAAGCTGCCTGGCGCCGAAACGGGCCGCTTCATGGGCCCTGGGCCGGACGCGCGGGAAGCTGGCTCTCCCCTCGCCCATCTCAACCCATCCTTTCCTCTCCATCCGGCGAAGGAGCGAAAGAAGATCCTTGCCGCGGAAGCGCCGCTGGAGATAGACGCGGCTGTAGGGTTTGTCGATGATGAGATCGGCCAGCGACTTCTCCAGCGCGGTCATGCCGGACCTCTCCAAGGCCTCTCGGCCCGCGGCGGACAAGGAGACCAGGACCTTGGCCTCGCCGGCAGCCGAAGGGGGCAGGGCGGCCTGGAGGAGCTCGCCCCAGGATGAAAAATGGTACGCGCCGAGCCTGCGGGCAAAGGCCAGGAAGCCGGGGGAAAAGAGCGGCGCGGGATCGAGGACATCCTTGATTTCTTTCAGCGTTTCGGGGCCGGCCGGTTTCTTCAGCCGAAGATGGACGACAAATCCCGTGATCAGCCTGCGGCCGAAGGGCGCCGCCACGCGCGCTCCGACCCGGGTCCTGTCCTGCAGGTGGGCCGGGACGATGTAGGAAAACGTGCGGAGGATGGGCAGGGGGAAAGCGACCTCCGCATAGACATTCATTTCTTCCCTAGGAGAGACATGACCTTTTTCATGTCGTCCCAGACTTTGCGCTTGATCTCTGTGTTGCCTTCGTTCCGGATAAGGTAGGAGGGATGGAAGGTCGGCATGACCTTGACCAGGCCGTAGTCGAAGAAGGCGCCCCTCAGCCTCGAGATCTTCATCTCCCCCGGTACGAAGAAGCTCGCGGCGACGCCACCCAGGGCCACGATGACCGCGGGCTGGATGATATCGATCTGACGCAAGAGGTAGGGCGTGCAGGTCTCAACTTCGTCGGTCAGAGGGGCGCGATTCCCGGGAGGTTGACACTTGACGATGTTCGTGATGTAGACTTCGGACCGCGAAAATTTCATCGCCTCGATGATCTTGGTCAGGAGCTGCCCCGCCCGTCCGACGAACGGACGGCCTTGAATGTTCTCGTCCGCGCCCGGCCCCTCGCCCACGAACATCAGCCCCGAGTCGATCCCTCCCTCGCCGGGAACGGCGCGGTTCCGGAGTTTGCCCAGACAGCATTTCTGACAGGCCAGGATCTCCTCGTTCAAGGAAACGAGGCGGGACGAATCCTGCTTGATGGGACGAGGCCTCGGCTCCGGGGACTGGGCGGCGGCCGCGTCGGTTCGCGGCGAGTCAGGCCGGCGCGCCACGAATTCCGCGCCGATCTCCTCGAAAAAGCTCAGGTGGTTTTGGACCTTGTCCCGAAGGTTCTCAGGCTTTTTAGCCAATCAGCACCTCGATCCTGTCCCAGATGCGGCGGCTCGTGAGACGCTTGCTCATGCGCTCCAGGACGATATCCTCCCGGCCATCGATGAGAGTGACGGCGTTGTCGTCGGAATCGAACCCGATGCCCTCCCGGGATACATCATTGGCCGCGATGAGGTCGCAGTTCTTTTCGCGAAGCTTCGCCCGGGCGTGTTCCACGACGCTCTCGGTTTCGGCCGCAAAGCCCACGAGAAATTGCCGCTTCTTGCGGCGTCCCAGCCCGGCCAGGATATCCGGGTTCCGGACCAGACGGACCGACTCAGGCATGGCCGTCTTTTTGATCTTTTGCGGAACCGGCTCGCCGAACCGGAAATCGGAAACCGCAGCGGCCATGACCACGACGTCCGCCTGGTCGAAGCGCTTCAGGATCTCCTCCTCCATCTGAACCCCGGTCTGGACCTCCACGATCTCCGCCCCGGCGGGAGGGATAAGAGCCGTGGGACCGGAGATGAGAATGGTCCGGGCGCCCCGCTGGACGGCCTCGGCGGCCAGGGCGTAGCCCATCTTGCCCGAGGAGCGGTTGGAGAGATAGCGCACGGGGTCAAGGGATTCTCGGGTCGGCCCGGCCGTCACGATCACGGTCTTCCCCTTCAGGCTTTCGGTCTTCCGGATGAGGTCCAGACCGGCTTGGACGATGACCTCGACCTCGGCCAGCCTTCCCCAGCCCTCATCGCCGCAAGCCAGGCGCCCGCGGCCGGGCTCCACGACCTCCACGCCCCTGGACTTGAGCGTCCGGAGGTTGGCCTGTGTCTGGGGATGAAGGAGCATGGCCTGATTCATGGCCGGGGCGACCAGCACCGGACAGTCGACGGCCAGGTAGAGGGTCGAGAGAAAATCGTCGGCCGCTCCCCCGGCGAACTTGGCCAAAATGTTGGCCGTGGCCGGTGCCGTGCACAGAAGGGAAATCTCCTTGGCCAGGGCGATGTGCTCCACCTTTTCCGCCCCCCAGTCATCGAAGGTCCCAACGATGGCCCTCCGTCCGGAAAGGGAGCTGAAGAGCAGGGGCGAAACCAGCCGCGCGGCGTTCTCGGTCATAACCACCTGGACCTCATGACCCGCCTTCTCGAACCCGCGCAGAATTTCGCAGGCTTTATAGATGCTGATGGAAGAACTCACCCCTAACGCGATCTTGGCCATGGCCCTCTCCTTCTCTACTCCAGCCGCGCTTCCCGGAAGCTTTTCAGCACCGCCCGCGCTTCTGCGGACCGTGCCCGAACCCGGCAGCGGCCGGCCCGGACGACGGCCTTGAGCTCCTCGACCGCCGCGTCCAGGCTGTCGTTGATGATGAGGCCATCGAATTCCGGAATGGCTTCGACTTCCCGGATGGCCGTCGAGAGCCGGCGGCGGATGGTTTCCGGGTCGTCCTGGCCCCGCCGCTCCAGCCTGTCCCTGAGGTCCTCGAACCTGGGCGGAACGATGAAAACGAAAACGGCTTCGACCGGCAGGCGCCTCACCTGGCGCGCCCCCTGAACGTCGATGTCCAAGATTAGGTCGGCGGCGGCCGCCTTGGACTCGACCTCTTTCCTCGATGTGCCGTAATTGTGCCCGTGAACCGTGGCCCATTCCAGGAAGGCGTCCGCCTTGATCATCGTCTCGAACTTGTCGGAACTGATGAAATAATAATCCCGGCCGTTCACCTCGTGGTCGCGCGGGGGGCGGGTGGTATGGGAGACCGAGAACCGGAGACCCTCAAGCTCGTCCAGGACGCGGCGGATGATCGTGGACTTGCCGCATCCCGAAGGTCCTGTGACGACGAACAGCACGCCTTCCTCCTTGCCGAGCGGCCCGACGGGCGCGGCCGGCGGCTTATTCCAGGTTCTGAACCTGTTGGCGAATGCTCTCCACCTCGGCCTTGACGAGGAGGCTCTCCCGGCTGATGGCCAGGTCCTGAGACTTGGAGTTTATGGTGTTGGCCTCCCGGTAAAGCTCCTGGGCCAGAAAATCAAGTATCTTTCCCACGGGTTCCTTCCGCGACGGCTCGAGGATGGTCCGAACGCTGTCCATGTGACTGCGGAGACGGGAGATCTCCTCGGTGATATCGTAGCGCTGAGCCTGGAAGGCCGCTTCCTCGACCAGTCGTCCCTCGGACAGGGATGCGGCCTCGTCCAGGTCCTTGAGCTTGACCTTGAGACGGCTCTGGAACAGGCCGGTCTGCCGCCGCAGAAGCTTCACCAGCCGGACGAGCGCGACATCGATGCGGCGAACGTGGGTCCGAAGCTGGGCTACGATCGACCGGCCTTCGCGGCTCCTCTCCCGGACCAGGTCTTCCAGGGTCCGAGTGAAGGCCCGGCTGAGGAAGGCCGCGTCCGCCTTCGAGAGATCCTTACGCCGAAGCTCCACGACCTGGGGAATGCGAAGGATATTGTCCACGGAAAAATGGACGTCCCGGTTGCGCCGGGCGGCCTTGGTCAGGGCGGCCAGGATCTTCTGCAGGAGCGGTTCGTTCACGGTCAGGTCCCAAAAACTGGCGTCCGAGAAGTCGAGCTCGAGCAAGACTTCGACCTTGCCCCGCTGGACCTTCTGCTGGCACGCGTTCCTCAGTCGGCTTTCCAAGCGGCCCAGGGGCAGCCCCTTGTAGCTCCAATCGAAAAAACGATGGTTGAGACTCTTGAGGCTGATCCGGACCCGGAGCCGCTTCGATTCGAAGCTCCGTTCGGCATAGCCGGTCATGCTCTGAATCACAGGTTGTCCTCCTCCTCCGGGAACTGGAGGTCGTAGAGTTTCCGGTACACGCCGTTGGCCCGACAGAGCTCATCGTGAGTGCCGGACTCGGCGATGCGGCCCGCCTCGATGACGAAGATGCGGGAGGCGCTGCGGACGGTGGACAGGCGGTGGGCGATGACCAGCGTCGTCCGTTCTTTCATGATATCGCTCAGGGCGGCCTGGATCAGCCGCTCCGATTCATAGTCCAAGCTGGAGGTGGCTTCGTCCAGGATGAGGATGGGTGGGTCCTTGAGCAGGGCCCGGGCGATGGCCAGGCGCTGGCGCTGGCCGTTGGAGAGCAAGCCTCCCCGCTCGCCGATGAGGGTCTCATACCCCTGGGGCAAGGCCATGATGAACTCATGGGCCCGGGCGGCCCGGGCCGAGAGGATGACCTTGTCCAGGGGGACGTCATCCAGGCCGTAAGCGATGTTGTTGCGGATCGTGTCGTTGAAGAGGATGATGTCCTGAGTGACGAGCCCGATCTGGGAGCGAAGAGAATCGATGGTCACGCTTCGGATGTCCGTGCCGTCGATCATGATCCGCCCCGAGCCCGCCTCATAGAATCGCGCCAGGAGGTTGATGATGGTCGTCTTGCCCGCCCCGCTGAGCCCGACGATGGCCGCCGTCGAGTGGGGGGGGATGTCGAAACTGATGTCACGCAGGGCCGGGCGCGCCTCGTTGTAGCTGAAACTGACCTTGTCGAAGGTGACCCGTCCCAGGACCGGGGCCAGAGGCCGCGCGCCGGGAGCGTCCTGGACGACCGGCACGGCCTTCAGCACTTCCTGGATCCGTTCCAGGCAGGCCACGGCCTGCTGAATCGAGCTGTTGGCCTTGTTCAGGCGTTTGATGGGCATGAACATCAAGAAGATGCCCATGATGAACGCCCCGAAATCGCCGGGGCTGATGATCCTCTGCCCGATCCGTTTCGACCCGACGTAGAGGATGAACCCGCCCACGACGCCGCCCAGAAACTCCATGAACGGCGAAGACAGGCTCGAGATCCAGGCCAGGCGCAGGCTGGTTCGAAAATAACCTTTCGTGGCCCGGGCGAACTTCCGGAGCTCGAACTTCTCCATGGTGAAGGCCTTGACCACGCGGTTGCCCGTGATGGTCTCATGGAGGAGGTTATAGATCCGGGCCATTTCCCTCTGGTTCCTCAAGCCCTTCCGTTTGAGCTGGCGGCTGAAGATGGCCAGGGGCACGGCCGCCAGGGGCGTAACGAAAAAGGCGACCATGGCTAGTTTCGCGTCGATGATGAAGATCCCCAGGAGAAGGACGAGCAGGGTGAACAGCTCCTCGATGAAATCGCCCAGGCTGCCGCTCAGGGCCTGCTGGATCTTGTCCATATCGTTCGTCAGCCGGCTCATCAGGTCGCCCGTGGTCATGTGGTCGAAGTAGCTCGTGGACTGGTAGAGGATGTGCTCGTACATCTCGTTCCGCATATCCTGGACCACCCGATGGCCGACGGCTTTCATGAGATAGTTCGAGAAAAAGGTGAAGATCCCCTTGCCCAGGATGACCACGACCAGGATCCAGGGGATGGCTTTGACCATCTGGCTCTGGGTGATATGGAGCGTGGTGAAGACAAGGTCCATGAAACGGGCCTTGTGGGGGATGGAGGCCACACTCGACCGGACGAACATCTCATCGATTATGGGCTGGATGAGGTTGAGGAAGACGTAGGTAAATGCCCCCATGAAAAGCGTGCAAACAAAGGACAGTAGGAGGTATTTTTTCTCCCGGAGGGCGAGCTTAATGAGCTGGTAGATCTGCTTCATGAGGACTTGTCCAGGCCGGCAAGCCGCCGGGCGATGTGGACGGCGTTGAGGGCCGACCCGCGGGTCAGGTTATCGGCGATGGACCACACCCAGAAGCTCCGGGGGAAGGATTCCTCTTTCTTGATCTGGCCGATGAACACCTCGTCCTTGCCCGCGACCGAGATGCAGGACACGGAGCAGGGCTCGTCCGAGGCCGTCCGCTTCAGGTAGGGGCTCTCGGCGAAGGCGCGCTCCATCCCGTTGAGGTCGGTCTCCCGCTCGAGCTCGATGTAGGACATGATGCCGTAGGTGTGGAACTGAGAGGCCTGGATGACGGACAGACTCAGGGGGAAATCGTGCCGGTCGAGCACTCTCCGGACCTCGGAAATGATGCGTTTTTCGGTCCGGGTGAACCCCGCCTCGGCCGGTTCCTCAGTGAGAGACAGAAGGTTGAAGGCCATCTGCTGTTTGAAGACCTCGGTCGTCAAGGTCGTTCCGCTGAAGAGAGACACGCTCTGGCTGGCCAGCTCATCGATTCCCGAGGCGCCGAGGGCCGAGGCCGGCTGGAGGATGAAGGCGATGGCCTTGACCAGGCCCGGGCCGGCCAGGAGCGGCTTGAAGAGGTGGGTGAGGATAATCGTCGCCGGATGGGGGTTGGCCACGAGACGCGCATTCTTGAGGTCGATGGATCGGTCGTTCACACCGCCCACGACGAGGGGCACATCCGGCCGGTCGTTGAACGTCTCGCTCAGGTCGACGGCTTTGATATTCAGCTTTGCGGCGAGACGATCACAGCGCCGGTCGGTCTCGGGATCCGCCGCCAGGAAGACAAGGTCCTTGCCCTCGAGCGATTCTTCGGTCAGAGCGTGGATGACCTTGGGCTCGTCGTTGAACTCGGTCAGCTTGCTGTACTCTTCCTCGACGTCCGGGTCGAAAAACTCGATGCTGGCCAGAGGAAAACGCTGGGATTCGAGGACCCGCTTGATCTCCCGGGCCCGCAGGGATTCCGTGCCGACGAGAGCCACTTTGAGCTTTTTGGGAGAGGTCATGGGCTAGGAGGAGGGATTAGAGGGATTTCCGGAACTCCGTCATCATCTTATACATGCGATCCTTCAGGACCAGCTTTCTTTTCTTGATCTCCTTTTCCTCGAGCTTCTCCGCGTCGGATAAAAAGTCCCTGGTCTCGTAAGTTCTCAGCTTTTCCTCTTGTTTTTTATGCTCCTCATGGAGCTTCTTGAATTCCTCACTCCGGGCGATCATCAGCTCTTTGAGCTCTTTTTCATCCATCCTGAGGCCCTCCGCTCAAAGAATAGCACAAGCTCCGCGGTATTTCAATTTGGCCGGGGGCGAGATTAGCGGCCCATTTCCTTAAGAAAATGGGCTTCCAGACGGGCCGACAGGGCCTCCCAGGTGAACTTCTGGATCTCCTGATACCCCGCCTCGGCCAGCCGTTGACGGAGCTCGGGCTCCCGGATCAAGCGCGCCATGTCCCGGCGCAGGAAGAACGGGAGGGGGGCCGGCACGACCAGGGCGGTTCTGCCCGGGAAGGCAAAATCCCGCGTTCCGCTGGCGGTGCAGACGACGGGCAGGCGGCAGGCCATGGCCTCGGCCGCGGTGTTGGCCCAGCCGGCTCGCCGCTCGGCGCTGACGAACATATCGGCCCGGGAGTAAAGCCAGGCCATTCGGCTCTGGGGCAGGTCCAAGTAGAATTCATAGGGCAGACGGGTCTTTATGAGAGGCCGAGGGTCTCGGCGATCCCGACCCACGAGGGTGTCGAAAAACAACAGCTTCAGGCCGAGGAAAGAACGGGCCAGCCCTTCGGCGGCCCTGATGACGCTCGGAATGCCCTTGCGCTTCCGATGGATCCGTCCATAGCAGAGGATGCGGAACTCGGCGGACGGGGAAGGGACGTCGCGTTCGACCGGATGGAAGATCTCGGGGTTGACCCCTCCCGCGGCTTGAAAGGCGGACACACCGTGCTTTCGCTCGAGGCGGCGACAGATCCCTTCCGAGTTCCCTAGAAAATGGAACGGGCGACGGACGACCTCCCTCTCCTGGCGATGGCCTTCAAGAACAAAATAAAAATACTTCAGGCCGGCCCGCATCTTTTCAAACCAGGGAAGGATGGAGTATTCACTGCACATCCCGATATCGAAGGACTCCGTTATGAGCGAATCCAGGGGACGGACCTCGCCCCGGAATTCGAGCCAGTTTGGCTTCTCGCCTCCCGGGTGGAAAAGAACGAAGGTATGGCCTCGGCGGACGAACTCGTTGCCCAGCTCGAGATAGCGCCGCACGCCGCCGAAGACTTCGACATGGGGCAAAAGGGCCGCGATTCTCATAGCGGGGTGAACGTAGCACGCTCGCTCGCCGATAGTCAAGCGACCCGGCCGGCTCGTGCTCCGCAACTCGATAGTAAGGTGCACAAAGCAGAGCTTTGTGCACCTGTAGTTCGCCCCTCCCCTTTCTATGGAAGCATCCCCAACCGGCAGCAAGAAGGGGGAACGTCGACGGCCGCGAATCGCCCGAAGGCAGAGTCTGCATGCCTTGCCCCCTGGGAATCGGGCGAAGGCTGAAACGAGCATGAGGAGATTCCGCACGGCCATGAGGGTTTTGAGGGAAATCGGCTCGGAAGAAGCCGATCGGAGTCAATCGTCAAAGACGCCTCCATATATATTTCTATTTCTTATCCCCCCGTAGTCCCCCTTTCAAAAAAGGGGACCTGCGGACGGCGTCTTTGGAAAGGATGCGTCCGGCGGTCTCCGTTAGATCAAGGCCGGAAAGCGAGTTCTGAGCCGTTGAAAAAGCGGCCTCTCTTGAGGCCGTTGCGAGGCGCATTTGGCCGGGGCAAACTCAATCATTATTACTAAAAGATGTGAGGGCGAAATTGAATCTCCGAGCGAGTGAGGCCTTTGCCCGATTCCTCAATCCCGTCTTCGAGGCCCCTCAGCCCCGCCTTCTTCTTCGATCGGGGATGCTTCCCCCTAAAAAATACTTGACAGTTCGTGCTATAATGAGCCGGAGTGACCGGGAGGGAACCCTTGGATAAGAAGCAGATCGGCCGTATGATACGGAAGAAGCGTCTTCAGTTGGGGTTGACCCAAAGGGATATCGGCCAGGACGTCCAAGTCAAACCCTCCTACATCGCCCGCATCGAGAACGGGAAAGCCAATTTTACCATTGACAAGCTTCTGGGCATCGCCAAGTTTCTGCGGGTTCCTGTCTATTCTTTTTTCCACAGCCGGCCGCTGACCCCCTTCCAGGAAAAGGAGCCGCGACTCGTGTTCAACTCGCCCGAGGCCGACTACATGGCGGTCAAGCTCTTCGGCGACCCGGCCCTCCTCGGTCCGGGCTACGAGATCGGAGAAATGATCCCCTCCGATTATGTCCCCATCCTGAAGGACCACCTGCCCGAGGACGTGCGGGCAGAGAAGGACCGGGTGGTCGCGTTTCCCGCACCCGACAACTCCATGGCCCCCACCATCAATAGGGGTGCCGTCCTGTGGGTTGACCGCAAGGCCGGGGAGCCGAGGCCCGGCGAGGTCTACGCGTTTTGGCTCAAGGACGCGGGCAACACCGTGACGGTCAAGCGTCTCATCCACGCCGACCACCACTTCCTCATCATCGACGGCGACAGCCGCAACGAGAAGGAGAGATCCTCGGGCGATCTCAAGGATTACCCGCGGGTGCTCAACCTCAAGGACTATGATCAGAGAGGGATCGCCCCCGTCCGGGGTCGCGTGATCTGGGCTCTCAATCGGCTCCAGGAAAAGCCCGAGACGAAGAAGTCTGTCTAGGGAGTTGGCCATGCGCGCACTTCAAGCTTTGGCCTGCCTCATCGGAAGCGTGGCCTTGACCGCGGTCGTCGCCCTTTGGGCCTGGCCGGCCGAGCCGCAAGGCTACGTGTTTCCCTGGCTGCAAGCCTACGACCCGGCTCAGTCGATCGAGAGCCGCGTCCCCGTGCCCGAGGGGTTCGAGCGCCTGACCGTATCCACCGGATGTTTCGGCGACTGGCTGAGGCACCTCCCTCTCAAGCCCGGGAGGCCGGATGTGCTCCTCTTTAACGGTCAGAAGAAGGCCAACCAGACCGGCCACTATGGAGTCGTGGACATCGATGTCGGCAACCAGAACCTCCAGCAGTGCGCCGACGCGGTCATCCGGCTCCGCGCCGAGTATTTCTACTCCCGGGACCGCTACGAAGATATCCATTTTCTTTACACGAGAGGCGATACCGTGGACTTTCAGCACTGGATCGACGGCAATCGGCCTACGATACGGAAGAACGTCATGAACTGGGTCAAGTCCGAGCCCGCCGACTGGTCCTATGCCAGCTTTCGGAAGTACCTGAACAACATCTTCCTGTACGCCGGCTCGATCTCCCTCGACCGGGAACTGGTCCCGGTCAAGGCCCCGAACGCGATGAAGATCGGGGACGTGTTCATCAAACCCGGGTCCCCCGGGCACGCGGTCATCGTCGTGGACATAGCCTGCGAAACCAGGACGGGACGCAAGGTCTTCCTCCTGGCCCAGAGTTTCATGCCGGCCCAGGACATCCACATCCTCAAGAACGCCCGAGACGCCAAGCTCGACCCCTGGTACGATACCGAGTTCGGAACGGCGCTCGTCACTCCTGACTGGCGTTTCGTCCGAGCCGAGCTCAAGCGTTTTCCGGGCGAATAGCAGAGCATTGACAACAAAACCCGAAAAAAATATACTTTTGGGCATCGCCGAGGGCGATTTCCACCCATTCCCTCGGATGGCGAGGTAGCTCAGTCGGTAGAGCGAGAGACTGAAAATCTCTGCGTCGGCGGTTCGATTCCGTCCCTCGCCATTCTCCTATTCCCGAGCGAACCCCGGAATTCAAACCCAAAGACAAGATCCTATCCAAGCCGCGATCGTCGGCTATTGCTGATTGTTGTCCGTTAGGCCTGGTCCGCCCGGACGCGCTGGGGATGCGGCGTCCTCCGTTCAGACGACGGATTTCAGAAGGCGGCGAAGCCGCTCGCTGAATTCCGGACGCTTGAGGGCCAGGTTCAGGGTAGCTTCGAGAAAGCCGAACTTATCCCCGCAGTCATAGCGCTTTCCCTCGAACAGCACGCCGAACACGGGCTGGTGATCGAGGAGCCGGCGGATGGCGTCGGTGATCTGAATCTCCCCGTTTTGGTCGGGCGGAGTCTGCTTGATGGCCTCGAAGATCTCCGGGGTGAAGACGTAGCGGCCCAGGATGCCGAGGTCGGAAAAGGCTTTGTCCGGGCCGGGTTTTTCGGCCATGTCCAGCACCTGGAAGACACGGTCGGAGATTGGCTTGGGCTTGATGACGCCGTATTTTTTCGTGCCCTCGGCGTCGATGCGGCCGAGGACGATGACCGTCGCCTTCTTCTCCAGGAAAACATCCATGAGCTGCTTGGTGCAGGGCGGCCGGCAGTCATAGATATCGTCGGGAGTCAGCGCGGCGAACGGCTCGCCGGCGACGAAGGTCTCTCCCATGAGGATGGCGTGGCCCAGCCCCAGAGCCTGGGCCTGCCGGATGTAAGCGAACTCGGCCAGACCCGAGATCCGGCGGACCTCCTCGAGGAGCTCGGTCCTATTCTTCTCCAGGAGAAACGCTTCCAGCTCCGGGCTGCGGTCGAAATGGTCCTCAAAGACGGATTTGCCGCGGCTGGTGATGATGCCGATCTTGTCCAGCCCCGAACCCACCGCCTCCTCCACCGTCCATTGGATGAGAGGCTTATCGATGACCGTCAGCATCTCTTTGGGCAGGGCTTTGGTGGCGGGCAGAAAGCGAGTCCCGAAGCCGGCGGCGGGAATGATCGCTTTTCGGATGGTCATCGTCCGTGGGAAGGAAAGGGGCGGGGGGCGTCTCGCAAGATCGCTCCCCCGCCCCGGATGAACGCTAATGACCGGACTTGCGTCGCTCGAAATCCCTAGAACTTGTAGCTGACGCTGACGCTGGGGACGATGATGTTCATGCCGAAGTGGCCCGGCATGGCGTTCCCATAAGTGGTCGGGTCCATGTACCAAGTCAGGAAAAGCAGGTCGCGGTCCTGGCCCATCAGGTACTCAAAGCCCGCATCGAACTGGAGACCGCCCGTGGTGTAGCCCACGCCCGCGGTGATGGTGTTGAAGTTGTAGCTGGGCAGGAGGATGTTCATGGTTTCGATCGGCGCCGGAGCCGGATCGTACATGTATCCGGCCCTGAGGGCGATCGCATCCGTGACCATGTATTCAAGACCGACCCGGATTTGGAGAGTATTTTCCCAGTTCAGGGTGATCACGTCGCGTCCGCTCAGGCCCATCAGCGTGGCCCACAGGGTATCCGCGTAATCGGATTTGATCTGGTCGATCGTGCTCCACTTCGTCCACTGCAGGTCGGCGACGATGGTCAGTCGGTTGATGGGCTTGAAGGCCACGCCGCCCTGAATGATCATGGGCCAGGTGATCTTCCGGGTGACATCGGATGATCCGGGCAGGCCCAGCAGGGGGAAGCCGGAGAGCGAAGCCGTGCCGTCCAAAGTGACCGTGGAGGGCGTCTTGAAGGTCAGGCCGAGGCCTAGCTTGTCCATAGGCTTAACCAGGATGCCGAAGGTCCCGCCGACACCCCAGCCGGTGTCGTCCTCGGCGTACTGGCCGAGGCTGTTGGGTCCGTAGAACTTGGCGAATTGATTGATGTTGAACATGGCATAGTTGACGTTCAGGGTCGCACCGACCGAGATCATATCGTTGATCCGGTAGGCCAGACCTGGGGCGATGGTGATCATGCCGATCTTGCTCGACCAATCATACTCTGTGGGGTCATAATAGGCGCCGGATCGCTGGAGGAACAACAGGTCGGATCCGGTCCAGGAGGAGCCCAGTCCGGAGGGGGTGAAGATGCCGAGCCCGGCCACCAGCTGGTCCGTGATGGGATAATAGAAGGCTGCCATCCCGCCCGGGTAGCTCTTGGCCTGGGTCGTGGCGTTAACCATCTCGCCATAAGACGGAACCGTGAGCGAATAGTTGCCCTTGGGCATGATGAGCGTCCCATAGCCGCCGACCCGCATCGTCTTGAAGAAGCCCATGCCGGCCGGGTTCCAGAAGATGGCGCTGAAGTCGTCCGCCAGGCCGACGAACGCGCCGCCCATGGCCTGAGCTCGGGAGCCGAGGCTGTTGAGGTTCAAACCGTTGGCGAAGGAGAGCGAGGAGAGAAGAACAACGAATAACGCGCCGATGAGGACCGTTTTCAATTTTTTCATGGAAACCTCCTTGTGAATGTCCCTCTATTTACTACAGCTCAGGCGCGAATGTCAAATCGCAGGAATAGGACGGAAGCATTTCCGATTTTGTGATAAAAGGCTCGGGTTGAATGGCCTCAATGAGGCGACATTTCTTATCTTAATGGACGGGGCCCCGGCTTCGGGTTTCCCCCATCAAACCTGCACCAAAGGCGTCAACCTTTGTCTCTCCCTTAATTAAAGAAGGGGGACGGGAGGATTAAGAAATACAACGATAACGAAGACGCCTTTGATCCTTGCCATAAAATAGGGAGGCTGCGACGGAATCAATGCCCGGATGCGTTTTCAGACTTTTATCGATTTCTTAACCCCCGTTCGCCCCTCTTTAATTAGGGGCGACTGCCTGAAACGCATCCGTACTGCAGGTGGGGACCCCCGCCCTCGCCCCCCATCCATCTTGAGCAGGCAGACTGGCTTGAACGCTCAAAAGGTTCAATCTCAGCCGTTCTCCTCCACACGCCTCGCCTTCCTGGGCGGCAGGTATGGAAATGCTTCCGAGGGGGAAGAAGGGTGAACTGCAGGAGCGATGACCCGCACGTCTATGAGCATCAAGGCTCCTTTTCTGCGAAACCAAGAGGATCACGCAAAAGGAAATGCTTACGAATAGGACGATCGACGGGCACGCCTTGGGGCTCCGGCCTTTCCGGAGCCGACGACCGCAATGGGGATCAAGCCCCCGGCGCATTCACTTTTTTTTCTTTGAAAAAGCGAGCTCGCCCTTGGCGGTCACGTCCACCAGCGCCGTGTCGCCCTCGGAGAACTCGCCGGCCAGGATGCGCATGGCCAGGGGATTCTGGACATCCTGCTGGATCGTCCGTTTCAGGGGCCGGGCGCCGTAGACGGGGTCGTAGCCCCTCTCGGCCAGCAGTTCCCGCGCCCTGCGGCTCACGTCGAGGCCGATGCCCTTTTCCGCCAGGCGCTTGCCCAACAGCTCCACCTGCAGGTCCACGATCCGGAGGATGACCTCCTTGGTCAATCCACGGAAGATGACGATCTCGTCCACCCGGTTCAGGAACTCCGGGCGGAACTGGCTCTCCAGGATCTTTCTCACCTCGCGCTGCATGACGTCGAAGTCTTGACTGAAATCCTTGATGACCTGACTGCCGAGGTTCGAGGTCATGATGATCAGGGTATTGCGAAAATCCACGGTCCGTCCCTTGCCGTCGGTCAGGCGGCCGTCATCCAGGATCTGGAGGAGGATGTTGAAGACATCGGGATGCGCTTTTTCGATCTCGTCGAGCAGGACGAGAACATACGGCCGGCGCTTGACGGCCTCGGTGAGCTGGCCGCCCTCCTCATAGCCGACATAGCCGGGCGGGGCGCCGATGAGACGGGAAACCGCGTGTTTTTCCATGTATTCCGACATATCCAGCCGGACCATGGCCTTTTCGTCATCGAACAGGTACTCGGCCAGGGCTCGGGCCAGCTCGGTCTTGCCCACGCCCGTCGGGCCCAGAAAAATGAACGAGCCGAGAGGCCGCGTCGCCTCCTGGATGCCGGCCCTGGCCCGCCGGACCGTATCGGCCACGGCCCGCAGGGCGTGCTCCTGCCCCACCACCCGCTTGGCCAGCGTGTCCTCCATTTTGAGCAGACGCTCCACGTCGCCCTCGAGCATCTTCGCCACGGGAATGCCGGTCCAGCGCGAGACGACCTGGGCCACGTCCTCCTCGTCTACCTCCTCCTTGAGCATCTTCCGGGTCTTCTGGATCGCCGCCAGGTCGGCCGACTTCTTTTCGAGCTCCTTTTGAGCCTGGATCATCCGGCCGTATCGGATCTCAGCAACCTTTTCCAGGTCGCCGCGGCGCTCGGCGCTCTGCTCCTCAGCTTTGAGGGCATCGATCTGCTCCTTGAGCTTCTTAATGGCGTCGATGAACTCCTTTTCCCTTTGCCAGTGCGCCTTGAGCCCGTCTCGCCTTTCCTTGAGCTCGGCCAGTTCCTCGCGGATCCTCTCCAGCCGCTCGGCGGAGCTTCTGTCCTTCTCTTTCTTCAGGGCCTGCCTTTCGATCTCGAGCTGGAGTATGCGGCGGTCGAGCTCGTCGATCTCCTCGGGAAGGCTGTCGATCTGGACGCGGATCCGGGCGGCGGCCTCATCGACGAGGTCGATGGCCTTGTCGGGCAGGTAGCGGCCGGTGATGTAGCGGTTGGAGAGAGTGGCGGCGGCGACCAGGGCCGAGTCCTTGATCTTGACGCCGTGGTGGACCTCGTATTTTTCCTTGAGCCCGCGGAGGATGGACACCGTCTCCTCGACGGACGGCTCGCCGACGTAAACCTGCTGGAATCGCCGTTCCAGGGCCGGGTCCTTTTCGATGTATTTCTTGTATTCGTTCAGGGTCGTGGCGCCCACGCAGCGCAGCTCGCCCCGGGCCAGGGCCGGCTTGAGCATGTTCGAGGCGTCGATCGCCCCCTCGGCCGCTCCGGCGCCGATGATCGTGTGCAGCTCGTCGATGAACAGGATGATCTCGCCCTCGGTCTCCTTGATCTCCTTGAGGAGGGCCTTGAGCCGCTCCTCGAACTCCCCCCGAAATTTCGTCCCGGCGATGAGCGCGCCCAGGTCGAGGGCGACCAGGCGCTTGTTCTTGAGCGACTGCGGGACGTCGCCGTTGGCGATCCGCTGGGCCAGCCCCTCGACGATGGCCGTCTTGCCCACGCCCGCCTCGCCGATGAGCACCGGGTTGTTCTTCGTTCGCCGCGACAGGACCTGGATGACCCTCCGGATCTCGTCCTCGCGCCCGATAACCGGGTCGAGCTTGCCCTTGCGGGCCAGGTCGGTGATGTCCCGGGCGTATTTTTCCAGGACCTGGTATTTTCCCTCGGGCTGCGGGTCGGTGATGCGCTGATTGCCGCGGATGGACCGGAGCGCCTGGAGGACGGCCGACTCCGTCACGCCGTTCTCGGCCAGGATCCGGCCGGCGGGCTGGCTCTTGTCCTTAAGCAGAGCAAGGAGCAGATGCTCGGTGGAGACGTAGTCATCCTTGAGCTTGTCGGCTTCTTTTTCCCCGTCGGTCAGGATCTGGTTCAATCCGGCGGACAAGCCCGGCTCGCCGCCGCCGCTGACCTTGGGCAAGCCCTGAACGACCCGCTCGACGCCCTCGCGCACGCGGGCGGTCGAGGCCCCGACCTTGGACAGGATGGACAGGACGATGTTCTCCTCCTGGCTGAGGAAGGCCCACAGGAGATGCTCGGGCCGGATCTCGGGATGGCCCAGCTCCTGCGCCTTGGACTGGGCCGCCTCGATGGCCTGTTGCGACATAATCGTGAATTTATCCCATTTCATGCTGACTCACTCCTGAATGGATGACTCATGGCCTCGACTCTAAAAATAGGATTCGGGTCTCGTTTTGTCAAGGTAGAGCCAGACAAACATAAGACCATTATCCGGCGGAAGGCAACGACGCTTACGGTCGCGCGCCGCGCGGTCTCTTGGCGCCGTGGACATCCGAGGCACTTGACAATTCATGAAAAATTGCTATGTTTTGAGGGGGAGCATGTCATGGAGGAAATGGAGATCACGAGTTGGGCCATCCTCGACGCCATCAAGAAGGCGGCTGATATCGTCGAGACCGTAGGCAACTTGCAGTCCGAACACAGCATGTTCATCTTCTGCACGATTGAGGATGACCTTCTGGAACTCGTTTACAGCGACTCGGCCGTCAACTCCTTGCGCCGCTACGAGAACAAGGACGAATTCGATGAAGCCCTGGAGGAGCGCAAAGAAGACGGCGGCGAGGCTCCCTACGACAAGGACGACGTGGAATTCATCGAGGACGAAGAACAAGAGAAAAGCGATGAACTCGACGTCGAGGATGAATCCGAAAGCGTCTAGAGGTCTCTTCCCTCCCCCGCCTAGAGACTCCCCGGCCGGCCGCCGCGTTCAATCGTCGTTTTTCACCATGTCCTTCAGCCGCTGGAGGAAGTTCAAAGCTTCGAGCGGAGTGAGCCCCTGAAGGTCCGCCTCCGCGATCGTCCGGTGCATGTCCTCCAGCCTTTCGCGGTGTCGATCCTCGGCGAACAGCAGCCCCTGGGCCCTATCCCGCGGCCGGGAGGACGGCCGGGCCAGGACGGGCTGTCCGGCCTCATCCAGCTCCTGACGCTCCAGGTTGAAAAGGATCTCCCGTGCGCGTCCGATGACTTCGCTCGGTATGCCGGCCAGCTTGGCCACGTGGATCCCGTAGCTTTGGTCCGAGGGGCCGGGGACGATCTTGCGCAAAAAGACAACGTCGCCCTTCCACTCTTTGACGGCGACATGATGGTTCTTGACCCGCTTCAGGGTCAGGGCCAATTCGGTCAGTTCGTGATAATGCGTCGCGAAGAGCGTCTTGGGACGCGCCGCAGACTGATCGTGGAGGAATTCCGCAACGGCCCAGGCGATGCTCAAGCCGTCGAAGGTGCTCGTCCCCCGGCCGACCTCGTCCAGGAGGACCAGGCTCCGCGGCGTAACGTTATGCAGGATGTTGGCCGTCTCGAGCATTTCCACCATGAAGGTGGATTGCCCGTAGGTCAGAAAATCCATGGCCCCGATGCGGGTGAAGATCCGGTCGACAACCCCCAGCGAGGCCCGGCCGGCCGGCACGAAAGAGCCCATCTGGGCCAGGATGACGATGAGGGCCGTCTGCCGCAGATACGTGGATTTGCCGCCCATGTTGGGGCCGGTGATGATGAGGATCTGATCCTCGTCCCGGTCGAGCCGGGCGTCGTTCGGGATGAACGGCTCGGCGTTGGTCAATTCGATGACGGGATGGCGGCCGTCGCCGATGACGAGTCCGTCCCCCTCGTGCACTTCGGGCCGGGCGTAGTTGCGGCGCGCGGCAAGCTCGGCCAGGCCGGCCACAACATCCAGGAGCGCCACCCGTTCGGCGATGCCCTGGAGGCGGAGGGACTCGGCGGAGACCTTCTCCCGAACCTCCACAAACAGCCGATACTCGAGCTCGGCGATGCGTTCCTCGGCGTGGAGGATCTTGTCCTCGAACTCCTTGAGCTCGGGGGTGATGAATCGCTCCGAGCCGACCAGCGTCTGCTTGCGGACGAAATCGGGGGGAACCTGGGCTAGGTTGGCCTTGGTCACCTCGATGAAATAGCCGAAGACCTTGTTGTAGCGGACCTTGAGCGAGGCAATGCCCGTCCGCTCCTTTTCCTTTTTCTCGAGCCCGGCGATGAACGCCTTGCCCGAGTGACTGACCCGGCGCAAGTCGTCGAGTTCGGTGTTGTAGCCGTCCTTGATGATTCCCCCTTCGTTGAGGAGGAAAGCCGGCTCATCCCGTATGGCCCGGTCGATGAACTCGGCCAGGTCGCGGCCGTCGTCCCAGGCCTCGGTGATCCCCGATAGGAGGTTCGAGGAACATTCGGCCAGCTGGGCCCGGACACCGGGCAGGGCCTGGAGCGATCTCTTCAGCGCGACCAGGTCCCGAGGGTGTCCAGCGGAAAGGGAGATCCTGCCCGTGAGCCTCTCCAGGTCGAGGATGCCCTTCAGTCGATCGCGAAGCTCGCGGCGGGCGATGGTCAGACCGAGGAGTTCCTCGACCGCGTCCAGCCGGGCGTTGATGGCGGCGCTGTCCAGGAGAGGCCGCAGAAGCCAGGAACGCACAAGGCGGCCGCCCATGGGCGTCAGGCTGAAGTCGATGACGTCCAGCAGGGAATCCTTGACCTTGCCGTCGCGGAGGTTCTTGACCAACTCGAGGTTCCGGATCGTCGTCGCGTCCAGGGTCAGGAACTGCGTCGAAGCGGCGTGGACGATCTTGTGAACGAGAGCCAGAGAATCCTTGCGGACCTTTTTCAGGTAGGCCAGAAGGGCGCCCGCGGCCGAGGCGGCCAGGGGCTTGTCCTCCAGGTCGAAACCGGCCAGGGAAGCCACTCCAAAATGCTGAAGGAGGACATCGCGGGCCTGGGCCGGCTCAAAGGTCCAGGCTTCGACCGGGCTGAGGAGCGCCGCTCCCAGCCCGCCCCTCAGGCCTTCCCGGTCCAGCCGCCCCTCTTCCCCGGCCGGGATGACAAGCTCCTTGGGCGATATCCGGAACAACTCGTCGGCCAGGGTCCGGATCTCCGAGGCGGAGCCCTGTGACGCTCTCATCACGCCGCCCCCGAGGTCGATCGTCGCCAGTCCCCAGCCCTCGGCCTCCAGGGTCACTGCCGCGATGGAAATGCTTTCCCGGGATTCCTCGGGCTCGACCTCGACGGCCGTCCCCGGCGTCAGGACTTTGATGATGTCCCGCTTGACCACACCCCGCGCCAACCGCGGGTCCTCCACTTGCTCGCAGATCGCGACCCGGAACCCGCGCCGGAGGAGCTTGGCGACGTAGGCATCGACGGCGTGAAAAGGAACCCCGCACATGGGCGCCTTCTGCCGGGAGGTCAGGGCGATCTCGAGCGCCGCCGAGCCGACCTTGGCGTCCTCGTAGAACATCTCATAGAAGTCGCCCAGGCGGAAGAGAAGCAGGGCATCCGGGTGCTGTCGCTTGAGACGAAAATACTGCTCCATCATCGGCGTGAGGGAGATGTCCTGGGTCATGGCGATCGTTCTCACTATACCCGGAGCCTCGGTCCATTTCAATAAAGGCGCCGCCGGATTTTTTTCTGCCGCGGGGAATGCTATAATACCGCACTCATGGCCTTCAACGTGCCCAACATCCTGACCTTCCTGCGCATTCTCTGCATCCCCGGGCTGGTCGTGGTCATTCTCTCCCGTTTCCAGGGTCAGGAATTCGCGGCGACGGGATTGTTCGTCCTGGCGACGCTGACCGACACTCTCGACGGATTCTGGGCGCGGCGCATGCGACAGATTACGACCCTGGGTCAGCTCCTGGACCCGATCGCCGACAAGCTCCTTGTGGCTTCGGTCCTCATCTGTCTCGTGGAAACCGGCCGGGTCAAAGCCTGGATGGCCATTATCATCATCGGACGCGAGTTGGCCGTCACCGGCTTCCGGGCCATCGCCGCCACGCAGGGGGTGTCCATCCCCGCCTCCCTGCCGGGCAAGGTAAAAATGGCTTTGGAGACAGTGGTCCTGGCCATTCTCCTTCTGGGTAACAAGATGCCGGCGAAGCTCGCCGCTGTGGGCCTCATCGGGCTCTGGCTGGTGATGGTCGTGGCCGTGGTTTCGGCGGCTGAATATTTTATCCGCTACAGTCCCCGCGTCCTCTCACGGCATCCCTGACACGAGCGGCCGGACCTTTTCCAGGGATTCTGCGTCCTCGACATTCAGGCAGGATGGCGGTTGCGGCCAGGCGCGGCCGATGCGCTTGGCCAAGGCGGACAGCACCTTCCCGGCGCCGAGTTCCACAAATCCGGAGATCCCCTGGGCTTTCATGACCTCCATCGTCTGCAGCCACAAAACCGGACGGCTGACCTGGCGCCTGAGGGCCTCTCGGGCCTCGGCCCCGGTCTGGACGACTTCGGCCTGCACGTTGGTGACGATGGGAAAGACCAGGTCGCGGAATTCCGTTTGATCCAGGTCGCGGGACAGCTTTTCCTCGGCCGGTTTCATCAGGCTCGAATGGAAGGGCGCGCTCACCGGAAGGAGCACGGACCGGGGCGCCTTGAGCAGGGCCAGGGCTTCTTCCACGGACTCCTTGGTCCCGGCGATGACGACCTGCTCGGGGCTGTTCCAATTGGCCACTTCCACCGGCCCGCCCCGGACCTTGCTCAGGGCGTGCAGAATGGCGGGCCCTTCCAGGCCCAGGACGGCGGCCATCGCCCCCCGGCCGACCGGGACCGCTTCCTGCATATATCCGCCCCGCTTGTGAACGAGCCGGACAGCATCCTCGAAGCCCAGACTCCGGGCGGCCACCAGGGCCGAGTACTCGCCCAGGCTATGGCCGGCGGCCAAGTCCGGCTCGACGCCGAGCAAATTATGGGCGATGACGCTGACCGTCAGAAGCGCGGGCTGGGTGTTCTGGGTCAGTCGCAGTTCCTCCTCGGGTCCCTCGAAGCAGAGCCGGGTGAGCGAATAGCCCAGGGCGGCATCGGCCCGCTCGAAGTATTCCTTGGCCGCGGGGTACGCATTCCAGAAACTGCGGCCCATGCCGACGGCTTGCGAGCCTTGCCCGGGGAATAGGAAAGCCCAGCGACTCATGATCACTCCTCCTCGAGAATCTTCAGGCAATCGTTCTTGAGCACGACTTCGGCCTGCGAGCGCAAGCCGTCGATCCAGGTCCGGACTTGAACAGCGATCTTTGTGTTCCTGATCTCCGCCTCGATCTCGTCGAGAATCGGGACGAGGGGCTCCGGCTCGAGCCCCTGTTTCTTCTGGGCGGGGATATAGGTCTGCTCGTAGTAGGATTCGATCTCCTCAAGGGTCACGGCCACGCTCCGGCCGAAGCGCTGATCGATGATCTCCCGAAAAAGGACTTCCTCTTCCACGTAGGGTTCCAGGTCCTGGGGCTGGAGACCGAACCGGGCCAGGCGCGCCTCGAACTCGCCCGGCGGAAGATTCGTCCGCAGCTCGGCCAGAGCGGACGAAACCTTTGGGGGAGTCGCGGAAATCTCTCCCTGGGCGAAATCGATCACGACCCTGCAATCGATGACCCGCTCGAGGAGTGCTCGGCGGCTGAGGAGTCGCTCGATCGACGTTTCCCCAGCGAGGATGCCGAAGGCGTCCCGGATCCGGACTTCCGAAAGGGTGATGGCCTGGTGATCGACCTCGGCCAGGATGCAATCCACGACCTGAGGCAGAGCCTTCCCCGGAGCAAGGCCCAGGGCCAGGAGCAGTCCGATGCCCCACAGGCCGGGCTTTCCGCCCGGCCTGTTCCCGCGTCGTCGCTCGTTTTCTATCATGAGTGTTAAAAGAGGTTGCCGATGGTGATGAAGGGGATGACCTTCCGTCCCGCCCCGGGCGGGTTCAAGTTCAGCCCGACTTCCAGGCGCAGAGGCCCGAGGGGAGTCCGGTAGCGAAGCCCGAACCCCACGGCGTTCTCCAGCTTGCCGAGGCTGAAATCCGACCGGGAGGCGAAGACATTCCCAATATCATAGAAAAAGACCCAGGATAAGTCTTCGACGGCAACGACGAAAGGCACGGTCAACTCGAAATTGAGAAGAGTGAGAAGCTTGCCGCCCACGGGCTGTCCGGACTGCGGGTCAACTGGCCCCAGCTTATCAAAGTGCTCTCCGCGGAAGGAGTTGCTGCCGCCGGCAAAGAACCTCTCATGGATCGGGATCTCTCCCCGGCCGAACCCCAGCCTCAGCATGGAGGAGAAATCCATCCGGGCCCCGAGCGGGATGTATCGCTGGTACTTGAAAAAGACCTTCTGGAAATTCGATTCGGCCCCCAAGAGCGGATAGGCCCACTCGAGGGCCAGGCTGAGGAAGGACCCCCGGCTGGGGTTGTAGGCATCGTCGCGGCGGTCCCAGGAGACGATGGCCGCGATCGAAGTCTTGGAGTACGGGAAGAATATCCGGTCGAGGGTGTTCTCGGCCACGTCCAGGACGGTCAGCTTTGTGCGGGCATAGGCGAGGGTGATCATCAGGATCGCGTCCCGAAAAAGGGGGTTGATGACGTTGAAGCTCAGGCCTGTCCGGCTGAAGGTAAAACTGGGCAGGGCGACCGTCTCCACGAGGGCGTTGAGCGAGTTTTGCATGGCCAGGCCGAACAGGTATCTTTCTTCGAAGGCCAGGATGGCCCGCTTTTCACGGAGACTGAACTGACCGGCCAGGCTGAACTGCGAGGCATCGCCGAACAGGTTGCTCCGGATATACTCGGCGGTGAGGCGCGGGCTGATGTCGGCACTGAAAGAGGTCAGGTTCCCGGCTTCATTCTCGGTCTCCAGGCCCAGGCCCAACCCGGCATAGTTCCGACTGCCCTCTTGAAGATGGAAGACTAGGTTGATCCATCCGGGCGCGGCCGGCGCCTCCTCCAGCCGGACCTCGCTGAAGACCCCAAGATGCTCCAGGTTGCGCAGGGAATCCAGGATTGCCTCCTGGCGGGCATCCTGTCCCTCCGTGATGGCCAGCTCCCGCAGGACCGTTTGTCGACGCGTGGCCCCGAGACCGGTGAGGATGATCTTGGCGACCTTAACCTTCTGTCCCTCATCGATCGCGAAGGATACGGAATACAGTTCATCGCCGGTCCGGAGCTGGGAGGGCTCGACGGATGTCCCCCGGAAGCCCTCGTTGAGATAGAGGGCTTTGAGGGTCTCGGCGTCCCGCTGAACCCTGGGCAGATAGAAAGCGGAGCCCGGCCGGCTTTCGATGAGGGCCAGCAGCTTGGCCTGGGGAAAGGACGAGGCGCCCGCGACCGAGACATCCTGAACGCGCTGCTGCGGTCCCTCCTTGATGGCGTACATGGCCGTGACCGATCGTCCCCGCCGATAGAAACCCAGGTTGACCGTGGCTTGAGCGAAGCCTTGGGTGCGATACAGGTTTTCGATCTCCCGAGAAAGCTCAAAGACCCGCTGTCCTTCGATGATCCCGAAGGAGAACAGCCCCTCCTCCAACCCGAGGATCGACCGCAAACGCGCCATCGTAAAATACGTCATGCCCTCAAAGACGAGGCTACGGATGCGATAGCGCGTTCCGGAGTCGACATCATAGACGATTCGCAAGACGTGGTCGGGGCGCTCGATCGAGGATGAGACGATGGCGAACAGGAAACCTTTTTTGCGGAGATAGGACAGGATTCGAGCTTCGCCCTCCTGAAGGCCCCATTCCTCGAAGACTCGTTCCTGCCAGATGGGCTGGAGAAGCGAGACCGGGACCTTGGCCCCCCGGACCACGATGTCCACTCTCTCTCCCGGCTCGAGGCGAAGGGTCAGGGTCGCCGTCCCGTCGCTGTCGTGAAAGGCGACGTTCCCCAGCGTGACCTGCGCCTGCCGGTAGCCGCGGGATTTGTAGAGGTCGACGATGGCCGCGCGGTCCTTGTTCAGGACGGCCGGGACATAGGGGCGGCCCGGCCGGCTGGCGATCTTTTTCTGGATATCCGAAACGGGAATAAGACTCTCGCCGACGAACTCGACGCCGTCGATGGTATAGCGATTCGCGGCCGCGATCTCAAAGGTCAAGTTTACGGCCGAAGTCTGGGGGTCGCGATTCACTTGGCCGGTGACCTCGGCCCGAAAATATCCCTCCCCCTTGAGAAGGTCCCTGACTTGCGCCGCGGCGCTTTCCACTTTCTCCGGCACGAATTCATGACCGGGTCTGAGCACGGTCAGACGCGAGTCCAGCCCGGCCGTGGATACGCCGGGGGGGGCCTGAAAAGAGACGGAACGGACCGTCACCAAGCTCTTGAGACGGAAGGTCAGAGTCACTCGACCCTGACCCGCACGCAGGGCCTCGACGTCGGAGAAGAGCTCCGAGGCGAAAAGCCGCCGGACCGCGTCCTGGACGACCTTGGGCGAATAGGCCTGACCGGGTTTGATCGCAGCGAGAGAAACGACCTCGGGACCGGCCTCCCGGCCATCGACTTCGGCCACGACCCGGACGATGACCGGGGACGACCCCTCCGGGGTCTGGGCCGCGGGGCCGGGAACGGCGAGGGAGACAAGGACCAGCCCCATTCCCAGGGCCGCAGCCGCCCGGGAGTTTCTGCTCCTAGAATCTCTTGCGCGCTTTGACATCGATGGAGATGATCCCGAGTTCGTCCCTGTTCCCGACCAGGGAAAAGCTTCGGCTGAGCTCCCACTCCATCCGCACGATCTCCTCGCGCTGGGTAGTGAGATTGGTCGAATAATAAATGAATACGTTCGGACTGATCTTCTTCCCCAGGGTCAGCCGGGGCACCAGTTCCGTCGTGGAACCCATGATGAACGGGTTGATGCTGACCCGGTCCAGGCTAAAGATCTTGGAGACCCTCTTCTGGGCTTGCTCCGACAGCTCATTGGCCAGGAGGGTGGCCGAACTCAACTGACTGCTGATGTCGGAGATGTAGGTCCGCTTGAAGGATTCCCCCACGGTCAGCAAAGCCAGGACGTCCTCGGGAGGAAGCGGCGGCGAAGAGGTGAATTCCGGCCGAATGTGGTCGATGAGTCCGTTGAGGCTGAGGGTCACCCGATAATCCTTGACATAGGCCTCGGCTCGAAGGTCCAGGTAAGGCTCCATGGTCAGCGGGTTAAAAAAGCTGAGCTTGCCGGAGAGGATGGAAAAGCTCCGATCCTGGAAGTTGACCGTCCCGGACAGGGTTTCGATATCGCCCAAAACGACCGGAGCGTCGACCGTCCCCGAAAGCGTGAGGCCGAATCGGGTCCGGATCCGCCCGAGCGAATTCTCGACCCAGGCGTCATCATCGGCCTTGAGCCGGACATTGAGCCCCAGGTTTTCAAAGGGGCTCGGCCCTCGATGGGGCTGGTAGAAGGCCTTGGTGCTGATCGAGAATGGCTCATTGATCTCGCGGCGCCAGGACAGCCGCTTGAGGATGACGTCCCCTTCCAGGGTAAGGCGGCCGGAATCATCCATGAAACGCAAGGAAGCGTCGGCCAGGGCCCGCGTCCGCTCCCAGGGGACGAGGACCATGTCCTTGCCCTCCAGGTCCAGAGAAACCCCCGGGCTGGGGCTCGAGAGACGTATCTCCCCCGAGCCCTGGACTCTTCCCCCACCCAGTGTCGCCTGAAAGGAGCGCAACGTCACATTTGGGCCATCGATGAAAGCCAGGGCCGAAAAATCGTTCAAGGCCTGGGGGAAACCCGGGATGGGCAAGATCTGGCCCTGGGCATCGATCGCCCCCTTTATTCGCGGCCCGGAGGTCGCGGCCCGGACTTGGGCCAGATAATTCAGCCGGCCCTTGGCCCCCGTCCAGGGGAGAAGCACATCCAAGTTGTCAAAACTCCCTTTGAGGTCCAAAACATAGGATCCGCGGCCGAGGGGAAGAGAGAGCGCGAGAGTGACGGTGTTTGTCCCTGGCCTGACCAGTCCCTTGAGCTGGGCGATCAGCCGCTCATCGAGAACGCTGAGCGAAAGGTCGGCGCCCAGCGATTCCGCCCGGATGCTTTCATAGCCGGGATTCATGATGTCCACTCGACCGATGAGCGGGTCACGGTCCAGGAGTCCCTTCCCCTTGAGGTCAAAGGATAATGATCCGCTCACTCCCGGCTGGAGCGGCGCCAGGTCGACGGCCTTGCCGCTGAGGTCGATATCATAGTTCTTGGAAATGAACCCGACCCGGGCCTTCCCCTGGACGAGGCCGCCGTTCCAAGTGAAACGAAGCTCGGGAAAGGACAGGGTCCCTCCGCTGAGCTCCAATCGACCCTTGACCTCCTTCAGGGAGAGGCCCAGCAAGGTCGCCGAGGCGCCCGCAAAATCACCAAAAAAACCGAGCTCTTCGCCCTGCGATTTGACCTTGAACTGACCCGAACCCTCGCCGGCCAAGGGCAGACTGATGTCCAGGCAAGCCAGGACGTATTCGATTCGGGCTCGCGTGGCCTTGATGTCGATATCCAGGACGCTGTTCCGGGACAGGACGCTGACCACGCCCGTCATTTGGGGGTCATCGACCCGGAAGACGCTCGAAATCGTCGTGCCCTGAATCCCCAGGGTTCCTTCAACGAAGGCCGCCTGAAACTTGTCGAAGCTGCCGGGGTAGAGGAAAAACTGAGCGGCGATCGTCGGCCAATGGTAGTCCCCTGTAATCTTGAACTCAGTACTGCCCCGACCGCCGGTCTCGGGCAGATTGAAGCGAGTCTCAAGGAAGAGCTCCGTGAACCGGCGGGCTTGGGCGACGTCGCTGACCACGCCCGAAATAGTAAGGTCGAGGTCGCGGCCGATGTTCACCGTGCCGCCGAGGTCCATTAGGCCGAAGCTTGAGGCCATCTTCTTGGATTCAAAGGTGACGTGGGTTGCGCCGTCCCAATCGACCATGGCTGTCCCCCGAAAGGGAAACCGACTCATATCCGTGGCCGCGAGCGAGTCCGCCCGGAGCTCGGCCTGGACATGAAGGTGCCCGTGTTCCACTCTGAACTCGCCCCAGGCCGAGGATTGGACGGGCCAGGCAAGATCGATCTCCTTCATTACCGGGTCCAGGCTTGCCCCCGACACGATGCCTCTAACGAGACCGCCTCCGAACAGAATCTTGACGTCGGATCGGGGCTGGGGCCGTTTGAGGACGGCGAGGTCGACGACGCCTCTCCCGTCCTTAAGCTGGAATCTTCCGGTCACCTCTCCGAGAGGAATCCCTGTCATGGCCAGGTCGTGACTCGACAGGCTCGCATCGATCGCAAGCCGCTTGTCGGCTCTCTTGATCGTAGCCTCACCACGGGTCCTGCCCGCCCATTTGAACGGCAGGTCGAAGATGTCCATGGGCAAAGATGTCTCGCCGTCAAAGACCACGGAGAAATCCAGGTCGGGCTCGGAGAGGTTGGTCAGCACGCCTTTGGCCTTGAGGGCCAGGCTTGGCCCTTCGATGGCCAACCGCCGGAAATTGAAGCGCCCGCCGGCGCCGTCGACAAGGAGACGCACCCGGCCTTTGTACTGGTGACGGGACGGCAGAAGGGTCAGGACGTTATCGGAGATCAAGGCGTCCAGGGTGAACTCCAAGCCGTGACTCCGATAGGAGCCGCTGCCCTTCCAGCTGTGAAAGAGGGCCCCTGCCGTTTCGACCGTGATGTCGGCTTCTCGGACCAGAGCTCGCTCGATGCTGAAGGGTAGAGGGCGGCCCTTCGATCGGCTCTTGAAACGCTGGATGTCCTCCCGGGAGATCCGAAGGACCGGCCGGTCGATGAAAACTGAAACCGGCCTGCTCTTGGACAGAAGAGAAAAGAGTCCTGTCGTGACCGCCACGCGCTTGGCCGCAAAAAAGGGACCACCCGGTTTGGCCTTGACGTCCTCGAGGACGAGAGCCGGGGGCAAAAGTGACAAGCTCATCCGGGAAAATTCGAACGTGGAGCGAACCTCGTCCCGGACGCGCCGGAGCAAGATCGAACGGCCGACGACTCCCGCGACCGCGATCAGAGCGAAAAGCGAGACCAGGATGATGAGGAAAACGAATTTTCCTTTTTTGGCCATAATTCTGCTGTTCGAAATCGATTTTCAATATAGCATGATTCGGAGATTTAACAAAATTGGACCGGGAATTCAAGCTCCGGCCGTTGCAGCGGCATGGGGGAAGGCTGAGGTCCCGTATCTGGAGAAACCTCGAGCCGCGCCTCGCGCGAGAAAAAATGAAAATAGTTAGCATTTTTTCGCGACGGAGCGTATAAGAATTGTGGGATAGACCTTGAGCCAGGGGGACAATCCTGCTTCGGCCGTCGGCCGCCGAAAGGAGATCGGTATGAAAGAAGGCCTTGTCTCTCGGGCCCTATCGTTCCTCGTCGCGGTTCTCAGCCTGCTCGCCTGTGCTCTCCCGGCCCTGTCGCAGATGGCGGCTCCGGACATCGAAACCCTCAAGAAAACCGCGCCCAAGGTCTTTATCGATTGCTCCCAGTGCGACATCGAATACATCAAGACCGAGATCACCTTTGTCAACTATGTCCGGGACCGCAACGAGGCTCAAGTCCATATCCTGATCACGACCCAGGCGACCGGAGGGGGCGGAAAAGAGTACACGATCGGTTTTTCCGGCCAGCACGAGTTCCAGGGAGTCGACGATACCCTGAAGTATTTCACCAACGCCACCCAGACCTTTGACGAAGTCCGCCAGGGCCTGGTCGATACGCTGAAATTGGGGTTGATGCTCTACGTCGCCCGGACGCCCATCGGACGCCGCATCGCCGTCTCGGCCGCCGAACCACCCAAGCCCGAAGCCGTCGAGGACAAGTGGAAGCTGTGGGTGTTCAGCCTCAGCGGAGACGGCTACTTCAGCGGCGAGCAAGCCTACAGCCGCGTGTCCTGGGGGCTCAACTTCTCGGCCAGCAAGGTCACCGAAACCTTCAAGGCCCGCCTGGCCGTCTCCTCGAATTCCGCCCACGACCACTACACCTACGAGGGTGAGGATATCCGGAGCAGTCAAGAGAGCTATTATTTCGACGCCCTCGTGCTCACGGGATTGGGCGAACACTGGTCAGCGGGAGTGTTTTTCCAGGCCGCTAACGACAGCTATCGCAACATCCGTCTGGACATCAGTCCGGCGCCGGCCGTCGAGTACGACCTCTTCCCCTATTCCCAGTCCACCCGCCGGCAGCTCAGGTTTCTCTACCGCCTGAACTTTCACGCCGTGCGCTATCAGGACGAGACCATCTATGACAAGACCCGGGAGACCCTCCTCCAGGGGGACTTGTCTGCGACCCTGGACATCAAGGAAAAGTGGGGCAGTATAACGACCTCCGTCGAGGGCACTCATTATTTCCACGACTTCGGCAAGTATCGGCTCACGATCTACGGCACTCTCCGGCTCAACATCTTCAAGGGGTTCAACGCCCAAGCGTTCGGCGGCGGCGGCTGGATCCATGACCAGCTCAATCTCTTCAAGGGGGAGGCGACGCTCGAGGATGTCCTCCTTTACCGGAGGGAGCTGGCCACGACCTACAACTTTTTTCTCGGCTTCAGCTTGAACTACACGTTCGGCTCGATCTACACCAACGTGGTCAACCCCCGCTTCGGAAGCATCAGCGCCGGGGGCGTTTTTTTCAACATGAACTAGGGAAAGAACCCATGAGACGAGATAAGATCCGCGTCGAGACCAAGAGGCCGAAGGGTTCCCGAGCCGGGTTCGGGTTTCCACCCGCCGGTCCGCTTATCCTGGCCGCGGTCGCCGGCCTGTTGTTTTGGGCTGCCGCCTTTGCGGCGGACAAGCCCCAGGCCGGCCCCGGGCCAGGTCCCGAGCCCGGTCCGCTCAAGGTTTTCATCGATTCCCCCACCCTGGACCCGGCGTCCCTGGTCGAGGGGCTATCTTATATCACTCTGGTCCGGAATCGGGAGGAAGCCCAAGTCGAGGTCAGGATCACGGCGGACCGGGTCGAAGGCCGGGATAAGTACACAATCTCCCTGATCGGACAGAAAAACTTCGCCGGCATCCGGGACGACCTTCCCTGCATTCCTGAACCCGGCCGCAAGCCGGAGGAGGTTCACAAGGACCTCGCCCAAGCCATCGAGCTGGGTCTGATGCGCTATGTTGCCCGGTCGTCCCTCGCCGGCAGGGTCCGCATCAACTTGAGGGACCAGGTCAGCCCCACGGCCGTCGTCGACCCGTGGAATTTCTGGGTCTTCAGCCTCAGCGCCACGTCCTACATCAGCGGCGAAGAATCGTACCTGAGCCAGCTGTGGTTCGGAAGCTTCTCGGCCGTGCGGGTCACGCCGGAGTGGAAGATCCGCCTGGCGCTCAACGGAACCTATTACCAGAACCATTATGATTATGAGGATTATGTCTATGACAGCTCCCTCAACAGCCAGAGCGTGAGGGGTATGATCGTCAAGAGTCTCAACGACCACTGGTCCGTGGGGGTCGACGCATCCGTTCAGGCTTCCTCGTTCTCGAATGTCGCGCTGGGGTTCGGGATCGCGCCGGCCCTCGAGTTTGACGTGTTCCCCTATTCGGAATCGACGAAAAAGCAGCTGCGCATCCTTTATCGGGTGGGTGCCGAACGGGTCCGTTACACCGACGAGACCATTTATGATAAGCGGACCGAAACTCTCCTCAAGCAGGCCCTCTCGGCGACGCTCGAGCTCAAGCGTTCCTGGGGCACGGTCAGCACCACCCTCGAGGGATCGACCTATCTTCACGACCTCAGCAAGTATCACCTGGAGCTCAACTCCGAGGTCGCGCTCCGCGTTTTCCAAGGGCTCAATCTCACCCTCGACGGCGGAGCTTCCTGGATCCATGACCAGCTCTCCTTGGCCAAGGGCGGGGCCACTCTCGAGGACGTGATCCTCCAGCGCAAACAGCTGGCCACATCCTATGACGTCTACTTCATGGTTGGGCTGAGTTTTTCGTTCGGTTCGGTGCGTTCCCACATCGTCAACCCGCGTTTCGGCTCCCCGGGAGGGGGCGGATTCTCGATGCGAATTTCGATGTGAGCATCCCCGGGCTGACCCGAAGGGTCATCGCTCGCTGGGACCATAAGGCATTGAACCGGAGCCGAAAGGCGGAGCCGCGAGGAGCGGAGCGACGTGGCGGGTGTTTCTAAACCGTCTACTCCCCTACCTGCAGTCGCCCCTGATTTCCCAGGAAGCATCCCCTACCGGCCGTGAGAAGGCGGGTGGATGGGAGAGAAACGCGCACGGAGCATGACCAGCGACTTCGCCACTTCCCTAATAGGAATCGGGCGAAGGATGAAGCGACCATGAGGAGATTTAGCCCGAACATAAGACTTTTGAGGGCAGCCGGCTCGGAAGAAGCCGGCCGGCGAAGATGTCTGAGCGTCCGGCTGTCTCTGTAGAATCAAAGCCGGAGAGCGAGTTCTGAGCCGCCGAAAAAGGCGAAATGGGCGGGCGTGAAAAATCTCCGTGGGAGCAAGGCCTTTGCCCGATTCCGTTATCACTCGCTGGGACGGCAAATGTGTTTCGAAGCCGTCTACTCCCCTACCTGCAGTCGCCCCTGATTTCCCGGGGAAGCATCCCCTACCGGCCGTGAGAAGGCGGGGGGTGGATGGGAGAGAAACGCGCACGGAGCATGACCAGCGACTTCGCCACTTCCCTAATAGGAATCGGGCGAAGGATGAAGCGACCATGAGGAGATTTAGCCCGAACATAAGACTTTTGAGGGCAGCCGGCTCGGAAGAAGCCGGCCGGCGAAGATGTCTGAGCGTCCGGCTGTCTCCGTAGAATCAAAGCCGGAGAGCGAGTTCTGAGCCGCCGAAAAAGGCGAAATGGGCGGGCGTGAAAAATCTCCGTGGGAGCAAGGCCTTTGCCCGATTCCGTTATCACTCGCTGGGACGGCAAATGTGTTTCGAAACCGTCTACTCCCCGCCTTCTTATAATACTATTGGGGGATGCTTCCTACTTTTTGACCTTGCCCCAGTCTTTAAGAAACCTCTCGATGCCGATGTCGGTCAGGGGGTGGCTGACAAGCTTCTCCATGACGGCGTAGGGAATGGTGGCGATGTCGGCGCCGGCCAGGGCCGCCTCGATTACATGCCGGGGATGCCGGATGCTGGCCACGATGATCTCGGTCTCGATGGCATAGTTGGCGTAGATGCTCACGATCTCATCGACGAGGCCCATCCCCTCCAACGAGATATCGTCCAGACGGCCGATGAACGGGCTGACGTAACGGGCCCCGGCCTTAGCCGCCAGGAGAGCCTGACCGGCGGAGAAGATGAGCGTGGTATTCACGGCGATGTCCTCCGGGGAGAGGACCTTGATCGCCTTGAGCCCTTCGATGGTGATGGGGATCTTGATGACGACGTTGTCGGCGATCTGAGCCAGCTGCCGGGCCTCCGGAATGATATCATCCGCGATGGTGGACACGCACTCGACGCTCACCGGTCCCTTGACAATATGGCAGATCCGGGTGATGAGGTCCTCGAACTTCATGCTCTCCTTGGAACAGAGAGAGGGGTTGGTGGTCACGCCGTCAAGAATACCCCAGCTGGCGACTTCCGTGATCTCCTCCAGGTTGGCCGTGTCCAGAAAAAACTTCATGGTCTCCTCCGTATGAGTCCGTTCGTTGATATCCGTGGCTTCGACATCGAACTCTCTTCCTGTTCCCGTGTCAGTCCCAGACTTTCATGACCGTATTGGACAGAGTGCCGATGCCCTCGACCTGAACGTCCACCTTGTCCCCGGGCTGCATGGGTCCGATCCCCGCCGGCGTGCCGGTGGTGATGACGTCGCCGGGTCCGAGGGTCATGACCCGGGAGATGAACCGGACGAGCACGGGCACGGGAAAGATGAGGTTCTTGGTCGTGGACGATTGTTTGAGCTTGCCGTTAAGAAAGGTCTTGATCTTGACGTCCGACGGGTCCAGATCGGTCACGAGACAGGGCCCCATAGCGGCGAACGTATCGAAGGACTTGGCCCGCGTGAACTGCACGTCCTTGTCTTGCAGGTCGCGGGCCGTGACGTCGTTGAAGCAGGTGTAGCCCAGGATATAATCTTCGACCGGGTCCTCGTCCCTCAGTTGCCGGCATTTTTTCTTGATGACCAGGGCCAGCTCTCCCTCATAGTCCACCCGTTTCGACATCCGGGGATAGAGGATCGTGTCCTGGGGCCCGATCACGGCCGACGGCGGCTTGAGGAAGAGGAGCGGCTCCTCGGGCAGGCCTCGGCCTCGCTCCAGGGCGTGCTCGCGATAGTTCACTCCAACCGCCACGATCTTCGACGGCTCGGCCGGCGGCAGAAGGGTGACTTCGCCAATGGGCACGCTGCGGGTGCCGACCTCGAAATCGCCGAAAATTGAACCCGTGATGAAGAACAGGTTGTCTTCGCGGAGCACGCCGGCGGCGGGTCGTTCCTCGTGGCGGAAGCGATAGATCTTCATGCCCCTCCCCCCTTGAGGTGCTCGGACGCCGGTTTCGAGAACGCGCTCCGGTTTCCGCCGAGGTCCTCGGCGGTCACGGCGTACTCATACCGCCGGCCCTGCGCGGCGGTGTTGTCCTGGAAGGTCGTCTCCTTGACCGGGGCGGCGGTCAGTTCCTCATAGTCGGTCTGCCCCTGGACCCTGCGCCAGACGCGATAGCCGGCCAGGTCCTTCTCGACGTTGGCGTCCCAGGTCAGGGAGATGAAATCCGGTCCGGCCACAGCCGTCAGGCCCGCGGGCGCCGACGGCGGAAAAACGTCCTCGGGTCGAACCCGAAAAGGAGCTGAGTCTCCGCTCTCCCCAAACGGTTCTTTGTCCCGGGTCGCCGCCCGAACCGTGTACACGGTCTCTTTCCCGAACTCGAACGTCGGGTCGGTCGTCTCGGTCGCCGAGATCAACTCCGTGTTGAGGCGGACGGGGGGGCCGCCTTCGAGGGACCGGTAGACGTTATAGCCCTTGACCTGAGGGGGCTTGGATTTATCGAAATTGTCCACCGGCGCCTGCCAGCGCAGGTCGACGGCGTCGTTCTTGACCACTCCTTGAAGATCAGCCGGCGTAGAGGGCAGGACTCTGGGGATGAGAGCGTTCGGGCCGGAATAATCCGACAGCCGGCCCTTGTCATCCGCGGCCCGCAAGCCGAAGAAAAGTCGGGTCGTGTCCGGTTTTTCGGAGGTCAAGACATACTCATACCGAAGAGTGAGTTCGGCGGCGGTCTTTTCCTTGGGCCGCGCTTTTTTCGCGGCTCGTCCCGGCTTGTTCTGGACTTGCTGGGTATCCGCCTTATCCTGGGATTCCTTCTCTTTCTTGAGCGTTCCCGGAAACTCCTCACTCGTGATGCGTCTTAGGAGTTTGGCGTTCGAGGCGAATTGTTCGGCCGTGGGCGGCCGGGGCGCGGGCTTCCCGGCCTCGAGCGTGTCCTGGCAAAGCCAGACCTCCACCGCGGATAGACCTCCCAGCGTAAACCCGTCGATGAACGTCGTCGGGTTTTGCCAGGTAATGATGATCGTGCCGCCCCTCTGGGTCAGGGCGACGTCCGAGGGCGGGCTGGGCTCTTTGGACAGAGGCGGAAGAAGAGCGCCTTTCCTGCCGCAGCCGGCCAGGCTGATGACCAGAGCCAGGCCTAGGGTCAGGGTCAGGGCTCTCGGGGTTCTCACAGGATGAAGCGCCTCAGGTCCTGGTTTTGGATGATGTCCATCAGGTGTTTCTGGACATAATCCCGGTCGATGGAGATCTCCTTGTCCTTGATGTCGGGGCCTTCGAAGGAGATGTCCTCCATCACCTTCTCCATGATGGTGTGGAGGCGGCGGGCGCCGATGTTCTCCGCGTCCTGGTTGACCTTTTCCGCCAAGCCGGCGATCTCATCGATGGCGTCCTCGGTGAACCGGACGTTGATGCCTTCCGTGGCCATGAGCTCCCTGTACTGCTTTATGAGAGCATTCTCCGGCTCGGTCAGGATGCGGACGAAATCGTCCTTGGCCAGGGGGGTCAGCTCCACCCGTATCGGGAACCGGCCTTGGAGCTCGGGGATGAGGTCCGAGGGCTTGGAGACGTGGAACGCCCCGGCCCCGATGAACAGGATATGGTCGGTACGGACAAGGCCGTAGCGGGTGTTGACCGTCGTGCCTTCGATGATGGGCAGAAGGTCTCGCTGGACGCCCTCGCGGCTGACTTCCGGGCCATGGCCCGATTCCCGCCCGGCGACCTTGTCCACCTCGTCGAGGAAGATGATGCCCGAATGTTCGACCCGCTCAACGGCCAGACGCGTGACCTGGTCCATGTCGATCAAACCTTCCTGTTCCTGCTCGAGCAGAATCTCGCGGGCCTCTTTGACCTTGACCTTGACCGGACGGCTCTTGGACCGCCCCCCCATGACCCCGGGCGGAAAGATGCCTTGGATCTGGATGCCCATGTCCTCGCCCAGGTTGCTGAAGAGGTTTTCCAGGGGGTTGCCCTGCTTGTCCTTGACCTCGATCAGGACGTCGCGGTCATCGAAATAGCCGTCACGCAGTTGTTTGCGAAGCTTCTCCCGGGTCTCTTGAAAATGGCGATGGTCGGTCTCGGCCGTTTCGGAATCCCTAGCGGGCGAGCGCGGGAGGATTATGTCGAGGAGCCGTTCCTCGACGGCGACCATGGCCTTCTCTTTAAGGTCGTCCATCATCTCCGACTTGACCATGTCCACCGAGATCCGGACCAGGTCGCGGATCATGCTCTCCACGTCCCGCCCGACATAGCCCACCTCGGTGAACTTGCTGGCCTCGATCTTGAGGAAGGGCGAAGAGGCCAGTTTGGCCAGCCGCCGGGAGATCTCGGTCTTGCCCACGCCGGTGGGCCCGATCATGAGGATGTTCTTGGGAGCGATCTCGTCGGCCAGGACTGGAGGGAGCTTGCGCCGGCGGTAGCGGTTGCGGAGGGCAATGGCCACGGCCTTCTTAGCCGCGTTCTGACCGATGATATACTTGTCCAGCTCCCGGACGATCTCCTTGGGGGTCAGCTCCGCCTCCGGCGCGCTTTCGGCGGGACCGCCCCCGCCCGCGGGCAGATTGATCGGCATGGTCCTACAGTTCCTCGACGATGATTTGGCTGTTGGTGTAAACGCAGATCTCCGAGGCGATCTTCATAGATTCCAGGGCAATCTCGCGGGCCGACAGGCCGGTGTTCCGGACGAGGGCTCGGGCCGCAGCCAGGGCGTAGGGCCCGCCCGAGCCGATGGCCAGGATCCCATCGTCGGGTTCGATGACGTCCCCGGTGCCGGAGATCAGGAAGGAGTCATCCTTGTCGGCGACGATGAGCAGGGCTTCCAGGCGGCGGAAGGCCTTGTCCAGCCGCCAGTCCTTGGCCAGCTCGATGGACGCCCGGGACAGGTTTCCGCGGAATTCATCCAGCTTGGCCTCGAAACGGGCGAAGAGGGCGAAAGCGTCCGAGGTGGCTCCGGCGAACCCGGCCATGACCATCCCGTTGTGCAGACGCCGGATCTTCCTGGCCGTCTGTTTCAGGATGGTCTTGTCCAGGGTGACCTGGCCGTCTCCGGCGATGGCCACTTTCCCCTGATGGCGAATGCAAAGGATCGTTGTCGAGCGTATCATGCGTTTCTCTCTTAATTATGATAATGTAAGGATGGGTCAAAAGCAATCCAACGGAAGAAGCGGCCCTCGAGGGCGCCTCACCGGCGTCCCGTGCATCACAAACGGCCCCGTCGGCGTTATTCTTATTTGTAGGGCGGGCATGTTGACAACAGTCTCTCTTCAAGCTTAGCCTTAGACTCGTATTCAAGGAGATTTCATGAAAAAAGCGCTATTCATCACGATCCTGTGTCTCACTTTGTCGAGCCTGGGATTCTCGTCCGGCGTCTTCCTGAGGCTGAGCGGCGGAGGCACCTATCTCCTGGGAGGGGATTACAACACCGTCGCTCAGGGTCGCAATGATTACTATCGGAGCCTGAGCGGCTACACGATCTCCGGCGAGATCAGCAAGATGGTTGTTGCCCCTTACTTCACCGCGGAACTCGAATATGACCCGGTCGATTACGCGGGGATCAGCCTGGGCGTGGGCTACATCCATGCCGCCAGCGGCACGGGCGAGCTCACGGCCACCGGCGCCAGCGACAAGATCACCGATACTTGGACAACTCAGCTGACGAGCATGTTCCTCGCTCCGACGCTCCATGCGAACATTCCCCTTACCGAGCAGATCAAGGTCCATCTCTCCGGAGGAATCGGGATCTACTGGCCGAGTTTCGCCTTCGATCGCGCCTTTGTCCAGAATTCGACCCTGACCAATGTCTTCATCACCTTCGATTCGGATAAAAAAAGCGTGGTCGGCTTTCAGGCCTCCGCGGGTCTCGAAGTCGGCTTCACCGAAACGGTCTCCGGCTTCATCGATGCCATAGGCCGGTGGGCGACGTTCTCCGGCGTCCCCGGAAGCTATGAGGCTACGGGCGTTCAGGGAGGCAGCCTTGTCACCGCGGCCGGAACCGGGTTTTTGTGGTATCATGAGACCGAGAGCGGCGGAATCTATTTTCCCGATTGGACCCTTTCGGCCAACATGCCGACCGGCAGCAACCTGAGGAACGTCCGGGAGGCGGCCCTCAGCCTGGGCGGCGTTGGGATCCAGTTAGGACTCAAGATCGGTTTCTGACCCTTCTGTTCGGCGTCGTCCCAGACGCGCCAACCAAGGGGACACCCGCACTCTTCCGCTGATTGTTCCTCGGCGGATCATTCCCGGCGCTCGGTCCGATCCGCGCGAGAGAGAAAAAAATCCCCGCTCCCTCACGGAAGCGGGGATTATGACCCGGGGACGGGGTTCGCGTCCCCCTTCGTTAATTTATTCGGCCTTTTGCTGGTCCGACCGTCTATCCTTGTCCGGCCCTTGATCCTTGGGTTGCTTGTCGAGCCAGGCTTCGAAAGCGGCCTTGCCTTCGTCCTTCCAGTACTGACCGTAGTGGCGCCAATAGCGATGAGAGCCCTTCGGCGCCCATTCATCGGCCCAGCACTCTTCCCAGCGCCAAGGTCCTTTCCAGCCTCCATGGCCCGGTCCGGCGGCCCAGGGCCCGGCCGGCCGGCCCCAGCCGCGGTGACCGCGGTCATGATGAACGCCCCCCATCCCGCCGAACAGGATCTTGGCCAGGATGACGATGCCGAAAGCCTGCCAGTAGTTGATCGTTCCGGCGTGCAGCAGGGGCGGCAGGAGCCAGTTCCAGAGCAGCATGACGAAATAGCCGAACAGGAAGGCGATGATGACGGCCCCCACGAGGCCGAGGATCGTCAAGCTGACGATGCGGGCCACGGTCGACCCGGGATGATAGTAATCAGGATGCATGGTTGCGTCCCTCCTTGATGGATTTACCCGAAACTTCAAGGTATTTTCTGACCTTCTTCAAAGCCCGCGCCTTGCGGGCGAGGAGCGTGCCCAGGGGAGCGTCCCATTCCTCAGCCAGGTCCTGGAAGGTCCGGCCCTCGAATTCCGTGGCGATGATGATCGCCCGGTCTTTGGGGGCGAGGGCGTCAAGGGCTTGGTAAAGACGCTCGTGAAGCTCCTTTTGCTCGACCTGGCTCTCCGGAGCGGCCGCGCCATCTTTGAGCAGTCCGGCCAGGGTGGGCGTCTGGGCGCCGGACAGAGGAGCGTCAAGCGAAACGGAGGATTTCTTCAGGCGGAGATGGTCGATGACCCCGTTCTTCAGGGCTCGATAGACATAGGCCGAAAGGTTGCGGATCGGGGCGGTGACGTCGCCCCGATCGAAGATGTTGAGGGCCACCTCCTGGACGATGTCCTCGGCGTCTTCCTCGGCGATGTCGTCGAGCCATCGGCGGACATAACCCACCAGCCGGCCGTGCTCCTCCTCGAAAAACTCGGCCACGGCCGGGAGCTCAAGTTCGGCGTTCATATTCTTCAAGACGAAGGAAGGGCGTCCTTATTGCGGGCACCACCGGGCCGCCCTCGCCGGCCGCCCCCTAAAATTATATAATTAATAAGAAGCAAGACAATAAGGAATTCCGACAGCCTCGGGAAGGCGACCTCGGCCCCTTGAGCCGAAAAGGAGAAGGCCATGAACCGATACGAGGAATTCGTGAAATTCCGGCAAAGTATGAACAGCAAGATCCTGGAGCGGGGGACGCTCGAGATCAAACGTTTCTTCGCCCTCGATACGCAAGCTTACGAAGCCGGCGCCCTCGACGAGAAGACCAAGGAACTTCTGGGCCTGGCAACCTCGATGGCCCTGCGCTGCGATGACTGCATCAGCTACCATCTCATCCAAGCCAAGGACAAGGGCGCCTCGAACGCCGAGATCTTCGAGACGTTTTCCGTAGCCCTGGTCGTGGGCGGGTCGATCGTCATTCCCCACTTGCGGCGGGCGGTGAGCTTTCTGGAGGAGATGGAACATATCCGGGATAAAGGCGGAGACTAGGGACCGCTACTTGCTCGGATACGGGATGGCCACGTCGAGAACAACCTGCCATGTCCCCTCCCCGGCCTTGCGCCAGATGTGGACATAGCTGAAGGCACGTTCGATCCTGTCCGCTGAATCCCCCGCCGCGAAATGACTCAAACGACCCGTACCGTAAGTATAGCCCAGGTCGGCCGACGCGGAGACATCGGCGCCTTCGGCCGCCCAGGAGGAGGGAGACCCGACCAACGCCAGGAGCCTCAGCGCCGCCTTGAGGCCTTCCACGGGCGAATTTCCCTCACGATAAACCCGGACACGGTCCGCGGCGAATTCCTGATAGGCTTTGGCCGTCCCCTGGCTCGCGGAAAGCTTTGAGAAACCCGCCTCGACGGTCCTGAGCTTTTGCTTCGCTTGTTCCAGCTCGAAGCCCGAGAGTAAACCTTCCCGCGCGGGAGCGGTTTCTGCCGGCGACCCGACGCCCTCCCCTGTCGGCCGGAGTGCCGCATGAGAGATGCCGATATCGAGGGCGGCCTTCCATTCGCCCGCGGCCGGCCTTTGCCAGATCGTCACGTAGTGGCCGTAGCCGGACGGTCTCACGGCCGTACGATCCTTATAGATCTCGTAGGGCCCGGTGGTGTAGCCCATGTCGCCCGAGGCCGAGATCTCGGCAAAAGCGGGCTTCCAGACCAGGCGCGCGGCCAATCCCGGCTCGAGTTTCTCGTAGAGGGGACGGCCTGGAGTCGGCTCGGGGCGAAAGACGAGCGCGCCTCCGGCCAGGTATTCCAGGAAGGCGCTCCGAATCCCTTTCTCGGCCGCCGCGCGGGCGAAGGCTTTTTCTGTTTCCACCAGGGATCGCCAATCCGACCCCTCTCGGGTGAAGGCCGAGGCGAGAAGCATCCCCAAGCTGAAAATGAGAGCCGACGTCGAGATTCTTTTCATGACCACCTCCACCGGCCGACACGCTTTCCCGGGCGGGGACCTTTTTGGGGCTCATCGTCCTCGCCCGCCGTGTCGCCGGACCGGGGCAGATGCCGTGCGACGAAAATGTACCACAGATGGGAGACGCGTTCCAGGGAGCCCGACAGGCGCGGGTCAAGGCCGAAAAGCGAACAGCCTTGGCCTGGGAAGGGATTCGTTTGCTAAAAAAGGGAAATGCTTATACAGAGGTCCGTCCCCTTGAAAAGCCCCGTCATTTTCGTTAGAGTGGAGAACTACTTGGAAAATCTCGTGCGCGGAAAAGGTCCTTCATGAAACATTTCTTCTTTTTATCAATTCTCCTGCTGGGCTTCACCCTGCCCCTTCTCTCCCACATAAAGCCCGACGGCCGACAGGCCCTGGAACCTGTCAAGCATCTTTGCGGCACGGAGCTCAAGGGCTTTCCGGCCGAGAAGCCGGAACATCAAAAGGTCCTCGATCCGACCTTGCGCGCGGATGCCATCCACAGGAATGCGTTCGTGGCCGACCTGCACTGCGACACGATCGGCCGGGCCCTCGAGGGCGAGGACCTCAGGCTCGACCTCGACCACGGCCACGTCGACATCCCCAAGCTCAAGCGCGGCGGCGTGGACCTCCAGGTCTTTGCCTGCTACGTCGCCGCCCCGATGACCGACGCCGACAAGCTTGGGGCGGCCAAGAAGGCCTTCGATCAGATCGAGGCCGCGCACAAGCTCGCGGCCGACAACCCCAAGGACCTGGCCCTGGTCTTGACCCCGGACGACATCCCCTCCCTTCAGCCCCAAGGCAAGACGGGCGTGTTCATCGGCATCGAAGGGGGCTACGCCATCGAGGACGACCTTAGCCTGCTCGACTCCTTCTTTCGGTGCGGGGTGAGGCTCATGACCCTCACCCACTGGACTCATACCGACTGGGCGGACGCTTCGGGCGACGAGAAGCCCGTCTTCGGCGGGCTGACCGATTTCGGGAAGAAGGTCGTGGCGGAGATGAACCGGCTGGGGATGATCATCGACGTCTCGCACTCCGGCGACACGACGTTCTGGGACGTCATCAAGCTGAGCCGGGCGCCCGTCGTCGCCTCGCACTCCTGCTGCCGGGCGCTATCGGACTACCACCGGAATCTCACCGACGACATGCTCAAGGCCCTGGCCAAGAACGGCGGGATGATCGGCATCAACTTCAACCCGGGCTTCCTCAACGCCGACCTCCAGAAAAAGCAAGAAGCGATCTACAAAGAGATCGTGAATAAATTCGCCATCCCCGGCGGCCAGATGGATTTCCGGAACATCGACCCGAAAACGCGCGAGGCCGCTGAGGCCGAGATCAAAGTCCGGATGGCCGAACTTAATAAAACCTTCTCGCCCGTGACTGTCAAGAACGTTGTGGATCACATCGAGCATGTCATGAAGGTCACGGGCACCGCGGATTACGTAGGCTTCGGCTCGGATTTTGACGGCATCGGCCAGACGCCGGTCGGCCTGGAAAACTGCGGCCTCCTGCCGAATATCACCAAGGAGATGCTGAGACGGGGCTTTCCCGAGGACGATATCCGCAAGATCCTGGGCGGGAACTTCGTCCGGGTCTTCCGCAAAGTGACCGAAGCGGCCGAAAAACCCAGGCTCGATTAGCCCCAGGTCATCACGAAGCGCGGCCGAAGCTGACCCGAAGGGTCATCGCCAGCTGAGGCCGAAGCCGCGAGCCGCGATCTAAAACACGGCGTGGCGACCCGACCCGAAGGGTCGTTGCGAGACATCGAAGATGTCGTGGCAATCTTCCCCATTCTCCCGAATTGTGATTTCGTGCAGCCTGAGTCGAGGCGTGGCGGTCTCGAGGTGGTGATTTCACCGCCATTCCGGCCGATTTTGTCGATCCTGATTGACTCCTGTGTCGTTTGTTGATATCTAATAATCAAAGATCAAAAGGGGTCGGGAGATGGAATGCCCCAAATGCCATTTCAGCAATGCCGCCGATACCTATTACTGCGGTAAGTGCGGAACTCAGCTAACTTCCGACAGCGACGAGGAAAAGCGCCAGAAAAGGGCAGAATCCCGCGATTCTCACACCGAAACATTTCAAACCCCGCTCAAAGAACTCACGACCGGCTCCACCTTCGCCGGGCGCTATCAGATTATCGAGGAGCTGGGCCACGGCGGGATGGGCCGGGTTTATAAGGTCTTCGACACTGACATCAAGGAAAAAATCGCCCTTAAGCTCCTGCGGCCCGAGATCGCCCTGGACACGGAGTCCATCGAACGCTTCTCGAACGAGCTCAAGCTCGCCCGAAAGATCAGCCACCGCAACGTCTGCCGGATGTTCGACCTCGGGAAGGCCGAGGGCACAACCTTCATCACCATGGAGTTCGTCGCGGGCGAGGACCTAAAGAAGCTCATCCGCAAGACGGGCCAGCTCGGGGCGGGCCGGGCCGTCTCGATTGCGAAGCAAGTGTGCGAAGGCCTGGCGGAGGCCCATCACCTCGGGGTCATCCACCGCGACCTGAAGCCCCAGAACATCATGGTAGACGAGGACGGGAATGCCCGGATCATGGATTTCGGCATCGCCCGATCGCTGCGGGGGAAAGGGATCACGGGCGCCGGGGTAATGATCGGGACTCCGGAATACATGTCGCCGGAGCAGGTCGAGGGGAAAGAGGTCGACCAGAGGTCGGACATCTATTCGCTGGGAATCATTCTCTATGAGATGGTCACAGGTCATGTGCCGTTCGAAGGAGACACACCGTTCACGATTGGGGTCAAGCACAAGAGCGAGCGGCCGCGGAACCCGCGCGAGCTTAATACCCAGCTTCCCGAGGACCTGAGTCGCTTAATTCTGAAGTGCCTCGAGAAGGACAAGGGCAAACGTTATCAGACGGCCGAAGAATTGCGCGCCGAACTCGAGAAGGTCGAGCAGGGATTGCCGACGACGGAGCGCCTTGCCCCGAAGCGGAAGTCTATCACCTCAAAAGAAATCACGGTCACTTTTTCGGCCAAGAAACTGGTGATCCCGACTATCGCTTTTCTTGCTCTCATTGCTGCCGGAATTATCCTTTGGCGCGTCCTCCCTTCGAAAAAGCCCGCCCTATCGCCTTCCGCCTCCGGCCAGCCGACAATTGCCGTTCTCTATTTTGAAAATAAGTCCGGAGATACAAAATTAGATAACTGGCGTGATGCCCTGGCCGAACTGCTTATCGCCGACCTTTCCCAATCGAAATACGTCCGGGTCATCTCCGGCGACGAAATGTACACGATCCTAAAAAGGCTTGGCCTGGCCGAAGCGCAAAAATATTCCTCAGAGGATATCGAAAAAATCGCCGTCCAAACCCGCGCCACCCATGTCCTGAGGGGCAACTTCATCAAAGCCGGCGAGAGTTTCATCATCACGGCCAGCCTCCAGAAACCGGGCACGGGCCAAAGCTCGACCCCGCTCCGACTCGAGGCCCGCGGAGAGAATGACATCATCCCCAAGGTGGACGAGTTGACGCGTCAGGTCAAGGAGGGGCTCAACCTCACGGCCGCTCAGATTGCCGGTGACATTGAAAAAGAGGCCGGCAAAATCACCACTTCTTCTCCCGAAGCCCTCAAGTATTACATCGAGGGCCGAAGGCACCAGCTAAAGATGGAATATGAACAAGCTCTCGCCAACCTGGAGAAAGCGGTGGAAATTGACCCCGAGTTTGCCATGGCCTATAGAGCCATGGCGGCGGCGTATAGCAATTTGGGGAATAGGGCGGAAGAAGTCAGAAAAAACTACAAGAAAGCTTATGAGCTTCGCAACCGTCTTTCTGAAAATGAGCGGTTGCTTATCGAATCTATCTGGTTTTCTATGGAGAGCAACCGTGCGAGAGCCATCGAGGTCTTGGAAAGGCTCGTGAAGCTATATCCCGGCCATGCATTGGGAACTTTCTGGCTGGCCTATGAATACCGTGCGGTCGGCAACCTTGATCGGGCCATTGAAATACAGGAATCTCTCGTCCAGGAACAGAAGACGGCCATAAACGTCTTCTCCCTCGCCAATTTGTATGTAAGCAAAGGATTGTATCAGAAGGCGGAGGACGTTTGCCGGTCATTCCTCCAAGATATTGAGGATAATCCCGGTATCCGCGACATGGTGAGCCTCAGCTATCTCTGTCGAAAGCAATATGACCTTGCCCTGGCCGAAGCAGAAAAGAGCTTTCTCCATAAGCCGAGTTCTAAAGAAAACATCGGGAATATCCTACTGCTCAAGGGCGATATCGCCGGGGCGGAAAAGACGTATCAGCAGGTCTTGGAGAAGGAGCGCGTCAGCGGCAGAAATTGCCTATGGCGGCTAGCCTTGATTCGCGGAAAATACCGTGAAGCGGTCAGCCAAATGCAGCTGAACCTGGATGAAGCAAGAGGTGGCAATAAGGCAGCGACCACTTTTTTGGCATTCTTGCGGCTGGCCAATACCTTAGATAAAGCCGGCCGCCATGAAGAGGCCCTCCGGGCGGTGGGCCAGGCGCAAAAGCTTAAAACAGAAGCAGCCTCGGTCCTGGGACCTTGGACCCGCCAAGAGGCCTTCTTCTTGATGGGAAGAATTCAGGTGAAAATTCAAGTGGGAATGAATTTCTTTGATGAGGCGAAAAAAAACATCAATGAACTTATGACGTTTGCCGAGAAGGTCCCCACCAGAACTCAGCAACAGCAAAACGAATACCTCCTCGGGCTGATTGAACTCGGGAAGAAGAACTATCACCAGGCAGCCGATTTTCTTGCCCGAGCGGCGGGCCGCCTTTATTCTGAAGGTGGAGACGACTCTGATCACGGCCTGTACCTTGATACCCTGGCCCGAGCCTTCTACGAGTCGGGAGATATGGATAAGGCCCGGCAAGAATATGACAAGATCACCCTGCTCACGCTGGGCAGGCTTGACCACGGTGACATCTACGCCAAAGCGTACTACATGCTGGGGAAGATCGCCCAGCAGCAAGGGGATAAGGCGCGGGCACGCGAGAACTATCGCAAATTCCTCGACCTCTGGAAGGACGCCGACCCGGGCCTCCCGGAAGTCGCGGACGCGAAAGCCCATCTGGATAAGCTGGAGAAATAAGCCTCAATCCCAAAATCATTAATTCGGAAGACATTGACTGAGGCTTGAGTGCCGGCTATCGGCAAAAGAAAAGAAAAAAGTCCGCTGTCTCGGACCTACAAAGAATAGCCCGGGCTAGGCTTGGCCCGTGTCAAAAATCCTAATTGGACGGGCCGACTCCGGTGACGATGAAGTTGCCCTTCCCATCGTTGACAACATAGAATGACTGGAACTTGTTCGGGTCTTGAAGGACGCTCAGGTAAGGGAGGGATGAACTGATGCCCATGACTTGGCCCTTGGTCCAGCTGATCGTAAACTCTTTTATCCCGGTGATGATGATCCGCTCAGGTTCGTTGGGTTCGATGCGCCGATCGAGCCAGGCGGCCTGACCAGGCTGTAAACTGTATTTCTGTTCCCAGTTTTGCCCCACTCCCTGCGGTCCCTTCTTAAATGTGATCCATACCTGGGGGTCGGGCGAAAAGTTGGAAAAGGGCGTGTAATTGAAATACAGGTCTCCGCCCCCTCGGCATACAAGGAGATAGCCCTGCTGCGAAAAGACCAGAGTTGATTGAAGCACCACAACAGCCGCCAAGACCAGCCATTTTACTTTTTTCATCAATACCTCCTTTAATCCCATGAAAAAACGCGGAAAATCTCTCGTCTCCTGGGAATTTGTTCATCGTCGGCGAGGGCAAAACCTTTGCCCTTGAATCCTTTCTTGTGCTGCGATTTAGCATAGGACACAGCCCTCCGCGATGTCAACACGATAAACTCGCCCAAGAAATTTTATTGAGCTTATTAGGTTTATCAGCTCAAGAGCTTACGCTTTTTCATCCAGCGCTCGCGCAGACGGACGGAATCGAGGCCGAGATAATTTCCCTTCGACAAAGGATTTTTGTCGACGAGCTCGAACCGAAGAGTATGCTTGCCCTTGGCTAGGGCATAGCTCCCTACGTATTTGTCCAAGACGCTGAGCTGGGCCGAATAGAGGTCGTTGTCCTCGATCGTCGCTCCGGCCCCCGCGTCCGCGGGCTCATTCACATTTTTCCCGTCAACAAAAATGCGCCAGACGCCATAATCATACGAATGGGTCAGGCTCAGGATAAAACCGCGGTATTCTTCCTTTTCTACGTTGAAATCCAGCTCCAGAAAACCCTTCTCCCCTTCCGGCTTGAAGAAGAGCTGACCCTCACCCGTGAAATCATAGTCCTTTTGGAGCTCGAGCCTGCCCGCCGAATGTCGCGCCGAGGCGATCATGTCCTTGCCCTGAATCACGATGTCGAGGTTGGGGAATTGTCGCTGGGCCAGCGGCGGCAGTTCCGTGTATCTCTTAGGCTGCCCGACCTGGTACCAGAAGGCCACCGTGGCGATGTCATCCTCGCGTTCGACGTGGCCCTCGATCTTGCCGCTCTCGGTCTCGTCGGCCGAGATCCAGCCCTTGTGCTCGATCTCGAATCGCAACGACTTCGTGAACCGGACCGGGTCGGCGATGTGCCAGCGGTAGAGCGAGTAGCGGACGCCCAGGTCGTCGGCCCCGGCGCTCATGTACGTGCACCCGAAGTAGGGAAAGAGCGCCTCGTTCAAGCCCCAGGCCATGAGAAAATAATCCTCGGTTCCCGTGCCCTGGATCGTGGGCTGAGTCTCCCCGTCCACGTAGAACTTCGCATCGCCTTCGCCGAACCAGAGCGGGCTCCGGGCCCGGGCGCTCATGACCGTGCCCACGTATTGCCCCTGCCCCTGGGCGTCGAGAATCAGGTAATCGCCGCCCGTCTTCTCCGGGAACTCCTGCTCATACTGCGCGCAGAAATAGGCCGCCTTATCTGAAAGGTCCACGTCCTCAAGATAATCGATGTGGTAATAAAAGCTGCGGATGTTCTTCGAGCTTTCGTTGGTGATCGTGATGAGCGCCCGGGTATGAAAGGGCATGGGGAAGAACACGTTGTAGCCGTCGCCGCTCTCCACCTGCATGGGTACGGACCGGATCTCGCGGCGCACGCCGAAGCCCGCGGCGAAGAAATCGCCCAGAGGAGTCTCGACGGCCGGCGCCGCCGCCCCGTCCCAGTACATACGCAGGACGATCTCATCGGGCCGCGCCGAGCCGTTCGCTTCGAGCCAGTTCGCTCGAGCCTCATTGAAGGTCAGCCAGATGTGAGTGATGACCCCGGGGCCGGTGATGTCGGCCAGGGTCACGGTCTTTCCCGGTTCGACGACGCCGATCCGGTCCTTGTTGCTGTTGGGGTCGGGGTTAGCCGAAGTCACGGCCCGCGACCTCCCCTGCCCCACGAAGGCCAGCCCGGAGAGACTGTTGCCGAGATTGTCCTGGCCGATGAGAGTCAGGGGATACTGGAGCCCGAGGATAAGGATGATTCCAAGCAGGGCCTTCGCCCAGGTTTTCATGCCTGCCTCCTATAATTATTTGCGGGTGAGGTTGTTCTCGGCTTCGAGCGCGCTTTTGGGCGCGCCCGGACCGAGCTTATAGGGAACCGCCGCCTCCCGCAGATCGCTCGCCAGGAGATGGATTTCTTTTGATCGGTCTCCCCGGACCTCGAGGAAGGTCGAGGTCCGGGGCTGGGCCTTCGCTTGACGGATGACCGCGTCCTCGACCTGGTCGAAGACTACGGCGGCCGTTGCCGCTCCGGGCTTGGCTTGTCGCGCCGAGATATCATCCAGGGTCAGGCCGCTCACATCCTTGAACGCGAAGGCACTCTGCCACCGTTCGGATCCAGGCTTGTCCCAGAAGACTTCCACGTTCCGGAGCTTAAGGTTTCGCGCCCAGCGGAATTCGAAGGCGTTCTTCACTTTCTGGATCTGCGCTTCGGGGTCGTTCGAAAGGATCAGGGTGATGTTCTCCATGGTCACGCCGTCAAGCCAGGAGTCGGGATGGCCGTTGATGAGGCTCGAACCCATGCCCCGGGCGACGATGTTGCTGAGCTTGATGTTGCGGATCGACCCGGCCGCGGGCTCGCCGGGCCTGGGCGCCTGATGCATGATCTCGCTCCGGCGTTTGATGTTGAAATGGAACGGGTCGCCGTCGCCCCACCAGAACCACTTGTGCCGCCGGCACTCGATGGTCAAGTCGGAGATGACCACGTCGCTGACGTAACCGCCGTCAAAAGTCATAAAGGCGATACCGCGGTTCGAATCGGTGATGACGCAGTTCGTGATCGTGACCTTCCGGACGCAGTTCATATTGCCGTCGCAGAACTTGATGGCCGAAGAGGCCGAGCTCAGGCAGCAGTTCGTCACGGTGATGTTCTCGCAGGGCTTGGCCGGGCCGTACCAGTTCATCGAATAGAACACGATGGCGTCGTCGCCCGTTTCGATAGTGGAGTTCGCGATCCGGACGTCCTTGCATCCGTCCGGGTCGATGCCGTCGGCCCAGACGCCCTCCTCCAAACTGGTGTGGATGTAAACGCCGTCGACGACCAGGCGCTCGCATTCGACCGGGTGCATGGTCCAGGACGGCGAGCGCAGGATGGACAAGCCCGCGATCCGAACGTCCTGGCAGCGGATGAGAAGGAACATTTTGGGCGTGGCGTTGAGGGACTTGGGGAACGAGCGCAAGGTCGGCTTGCCCGCGGCCTCCATGAGGAGCTGATTGTCCTTGATAAAGGCATCATCGATGTCGTTCAGGCGCCATTCATACTCTCCCTGTCCGTCAATGACGCCGCGGCCCTCTACAGTGACATGCTCAAGGTCCTTGCCGTAGAAAAGCGCGAGGCTGTCTTTAGCGTAGGCCTTGGGGTTCTTCGAAGCGAAAAGGGTAGCCCCGGCTTCAATGAAAACACGGACGCGGCTCCGGAGGAAGACCGTCGAGGACGTGTATTCCCCCGAGGGGAAATAGACCGCTCCCCCGCCGGCCGCGGCACAGGCCTCGACCGCCTTCTGGATCGCGGGCTGGGCGTTGTCGGCCTTGACGCCCGTCGCCCCGAAATCCCGGACATTGAACACGACGTCGGGGGATGATGCGGCCAAAGATCCGACCAACACAACGCAGCAGAGGATGAAGAACAGATTTCGCTTGAGCATGATCGATCCTCCTCGGAATATCACGGGGCAGCGGAGAAAGGATGAGCTTTTGCTTTGAATCATGGGGACGGACTGATATCCTAACCCACTTTCTCCACATTGGCAAAATTAGGGGGCACTGATCAGGGGTCGGACCTCTCACTCCTCGCGATGACCCATCGGGTCGGCTCGCGGCTTCAGTGAAAACCAGGTTCAAAAGGGGACAGGGTATCATGTCCCCCGATGGACTATTCTTTGATCGCTTTAAGGATGTTCGTCACGAACTCGTCCATGGCCCATTCACCCTTGGTCGTCATGCCCAGCCGGACGAGCACCAGCTTGCGCGAGGGGATGATGATAACGAGCTGGCTTTGATACCCCGCGCAATAGAAGAGGTCGTGCGGCGCATCGGCGAACAGCTTGCTTGCGCCCAACCCCTTGATCTCCCCCTGGTTCAGCCAGAACTGAGCGCCATAGATACCGTGCGAAGCGGGCGCCGGGGTCCGGGTGAACGCCACCCATCCCTCGGGCAGGATGCGCTCGCTCCCCCACACGCCGTCGTGCAGGTAGAGAAGCCCGAAGCGGGCCCAATCCCTGGCCGAGGCGAAGACGAAGGCTCCGCCGACGAACGTTCCCGACGCGTCGGGGCACACGACGGTGTTTCGCATCCCGATCTTATTGAACAGCGCGGTCCGCGGGAAGGCGTAATATTCCTTCGGGTCGGCGAACGTCCCCCGAATGATGCGGCTGATGATCTGGGTCGTCCCGGTCGAGTAGTTCCATTTCGTCCCCGGCGCCGCAGCCAGGGAAAGCCCGGCGGCGTAAGCCGCCGTGTCGGGCTTGGTGAACAGCATCAGGTTGACGTCCGAGATCGGTTTGGTCTCGTAGACCTCTTCCCAGGCGAGCCCGCTCGACATTTCGAGCAGCTGCTCCAGGGTGATGGCGTGACGGGGGTCGCCGGCCGCCTGCCACTTCGGAACCAGGGCGGGGTCCTTGACCGTGAGCTTGCCCTGGCTCACGAGGATCCCCACCAGGGCGCTGGTGACGCTCTTGGACATGGACCAGCCGATGAGGGGCATGTCCTTGGTGATGCCCGGCGCATATCTTTCGGCGATGAGCTGGTCGTTATAGACCACGAGCACGGCCCGTGTCCGGAGCCGGCTTTTCGGGTCGGGCTCGGCGAAAGCCCGGGCCAACGCCTCGTCGAGGAGCTTCCGGTCCACGTTCGAAGGGAGCGTCGCGTTCGACATCCTGTCGCCGGTCGGCCAGTCCACGGTCTGCGGGTCAGCCGGCTCCGGGGCGGGGATGGCCACGGGCCAGGCCCGCACGGTCGCCTCGGGCACGCCGCACAGGAGGATCGTGCCTAGCTTGTCGGTGGAGATCGCCCGATTCCTGATGAGTCCCAGGAAGGAGGCCGTGACCTCTTTCCGGACCGGCTCCACGTCGCCCCTGACGAAATTCAGGAGAGGATGGATGGGGACATCTTCCTCGAGGATCGACGGTTCTTGGCGGCCGGAGATGTACAATCCGGAGCTCAGGATCTTGGCTTTCCACCCGGCCCCGATGGCGAGTTGAGTGCCGAGGTCGAACTTGACCGCGACGAAGCCCAGGCCGAGGAGCAGGACGGCGACGAGAGTGGTCAGCCAATAGCGTTTCTTCTTGAAGAACATCATGAGGCTTTCTCCTTGCGTGCTTTCGTGTTTATCCCAAGGCCGGGCTGATTGTCAATAGTCTGTACTGGGTCAGGGCATGGCGGACACCTCTTTGGCCTTGTGGGACCGCTTCCATTGCTTGAAGTACTCATAGGGCGTCAGGTAGCCGAGTCCTTGATGGGGCCGGACGTAGTTAAACTCATAGGTGTATCGATCCAACTGACGGTTTAATCCCTCCACCCTCAGGTCGAGGTCCTGAACCTCATAAAACTCCTCCCTCGACGTTCGATTGGCCCGTTCGATATGTCCGTTGAGCTCCGGGCACCGGGGCGGGTTCACGTAGAGCGGAAGCTTCAGCTTCTGGCAGGCTGCCTCGAACTGGTCCTTAAACTCCGAACCTCCATCGATCTGGATGGCTCGGACCGGGAACGGAAACTTCTTCCTCAGGTAATGCAGGAAGTCCGCCCCGGCCGTACTGGTCTGCCGGCGGTAGACCCGGACCGCCTGGAACCGGCTGATGATATCCACGGCCCCAAACTGGAAGCGGATCTCGTTGGCACAGATGCGGACTTGGAGCGTGTCGATCTCGACCCAGATCGCCGGGCCGGAAGGCTTGGAAGTCCCGGGGCTTGCGGGCCGCATAGCGGGGCTTCTGGCGGCGTTTCCGGGCCAGCTTGGCTTGGCGGATGTTCTCGGGCTCGACGAGGAGACCTCGAGCGCGAAGCTTGGCCATGACCCGCCCGACCGTCGATCCGCTAATTCGGATCCCCTCCCGCCGGAGGAGGACGGCCAGCTTCTCCTTCCCCCAACGGGGGTATCGTTCCCGCAGGGCTCGAACCTTCCCGACGACGTCTTGGGGCGTCTGGGCCTGGCGGACACGATGAGGCCGCTTGGAGACGTCCTCGAGGGTGGTCAGGTCATAGGGGTCAAAGCGGCTAAGCCATTTGTAGAAGGTGTCCGGAGAGATAGCAAAGTGGCGACAGGTCAGGCGGATGTTCTGGCAGCTTCGGTGGAAGTCGATCCACTTGAGCCTCGCGGCCGCGGTTTTCGAGATCGCGCCTTGCCGGGCCAGGGACCGGATGAACTCCGAGCCGAGGACGATGTCGCCATAAGAGATCGCTTTGTGGGGGTACATGCCCCCCATCATACCTACCTAGAAGTGTCCACCATGTATCTGACCCAGCACATAGTCACGGCCCTGTTCGACGCCGCGAGCGCAGGACCGGCGGAAGTTCCGCCGAGAGCCTCCAGGCGCGGAGTCCTCGGACGCCGACATCAGCGGGCACTGCCCGTCAGGAATTCCAGGCGCAGGCCCAAGGTGAAATCGGGATTGGCCACCGCCAGGTCTTCGGACAGGCGGAACTCCATGACCATGCGGCGGGCGAAGCGCCAGCGGAAACCCGCCGTGACCTGGCCCGTTTCCTGGCTGAGGATGGGGATCATGCTCTCGGCGAATCGGCTGATGTAATCGACCTGGGCGACGAGGGCCAGGCGCCGTCCCAGCAGAACATCCAGTCCGGCCATGAGGGAGAGATGATCGCGCGGGACGAGACCCGGGATCTTGGTCCGCCCCAGAAAATAATAGCCGGCGTTCAGGGTGTAGCCCACACGGGAGCCGGCGCCGCTCAGAAGAAAGCCCAGCCCGAGGTCGAACGCGCCGCTGCCCGCGGCCTCCGACCACGATCCCGTCGGGGCCTTGATCGCCGCCCGCAGGCCCACCTCGGTCCCGGAAAGGTTCCAGGACTTCTTCAGGGAGAGGACGAGGTCGCCCGCCGCCATGCCCCGCCGGAGCGGGCCGAGCACACGGGTTCCGTTAATGATGAGCTCGTAGCGGAAGAGATTGTCCGGGGTTCGGCTCCGGATATTGTTGGTGAATCCGAATATCTCATGGAAACCGGAAATGAAGGGGTCGAGGAATCCGCCCGAGCGGTAGTAGAGGGGCAGGGAAACGCTCGCCTCCCATCCGGAGCCGAGACCGACCTCATACTGGGCCAGCATCCTCCACCATTCATAATCGAAGACCAGGCTGTCCGCCGAGGGGTCGGGGGAGGCCGTCGAGGTTTTGATGATGTTCGACAGGCTGAGGTCCAGGTTGAAGGAGGTCTCTCCCTGGCCTAAGGAGACGGCGCGCTCGGGGTCGAACCCGAGGAAGAGAAGGAGGATCGGGAATTGGTTTTGGCTATGGAGCGGCTTGCGCCAGAAAGAATCCGACTCCGGGGAACCTTGGGCGGCAGCAAGCTGAGCCAACACGAGGAGAGCGGCCAGGAAGAGCCCGAGGGAAAACACGACGGAACGGCGCAGCATAAGTATGCTTTCATAGCATAGGTCCTATGACCTAGTCAATTTGTTAGGGAAGATTTTCCTATTTAATTTAGGAAGGCTCGGGCGGAATACCTTCGAAACAGGGACTCTGGTGCCACCAGGAAAACAGGAATCAATCCGAGGCTTCGCTCGCTCGGAGATTTTTCACGCCGACCCATTTCGTCTTTTTCGGCGGCTCAGAACTCGCGTCCGGCCTTGATTGTACGGAGACCGCCGGACGCTCAGACATCTTCGCCGGTCGGCTTCTTCCGAGCCGGCTACCCTCAAAACGCTCATGGTCCGGCTAAATCTCCTCATGCTCGCTCCAGCCTCGGCCTGATTCCCCGGGAGGGAACGTTGAAAGGGTTTCTCGGCAGTTCGCCCCTCGCCTTCCTTGGAGCTGCAGGTATGGAAATGCTTCTAGGGGAGGGACGGGTGAACTGCAGGTGGCCGCCACGCCGTAATAATCTCGATTGGATAGCAGTGAGGTCGCCACAGCCCTTTCTTTTATTGAACGATGAGGTCCCCACATCGTAGGGGTCCTCGGGATGACGCTTCGCGTCACCTCCCGATGACTCTTCGGGTCAGCTTCGGACTTCCCCAATCAGACCTTTAGTATTCGAGACTTTACTTAGGGGCCGACCTCGCAGTTCCGGCGTCAAGGGTTTTCGGGAGGCGGTCCGACGGGCCGGGCTGGACATTTGAGGTCCCCTTTGTGATAATCTAGGAACCTAAGCGGCCAATCCCGCGACGCAAGCGAGGCTTCCATGGAAAAAAAGAAAAAAACCACGGATATCTCAGGTTTTGACAATATCTACCTCAACCAGCTCTTCGACAACACTCCCTTGGCCATCGTCCTGACCGACATCGCCGGACGGGTCTTGAAGGTCAATCGACGGTTCATCCAGCTCTTCGGATATGCACGGCCCGAGGTCATCGGCAAGAACATCGATCATCTCGTCGTCCCCAAGGCCCTGCGTCGGGCAGGTGAGGCCGTCACCAAGAGTGCGAGTAAGGGCCGCACGGTCGTTTTCGACGCGATCCGGGAAAAGAAGGACGGCACGGCGGTCTACGTCTCGGTAACCGCCTTCCCCATTCGGGTCAAGGGCAAGCCGTCCGGCTCGTGGTGCTACTACAGGGACATCACCGCCCAGAAGAAAGCCGAGGAAGCCCGCCAGAAAGAAACGGCCAAGCTCTCGTCCATGATCTCGGGCATGGAGGAAGGCATCATCTTCGCCGACGGCCAGGGCCAGACCGTCGAGGTCAACGATTATTTTCTGAAACTCGTCGGGAAGAAGAAATCCCAGGTCTTGGGAAAACCCATCGCCAAACTGCACTCTCCGGCGGTCATGTCCAACATCCAGGCCAAGATCGCGGAGTTCAAGAAGACGCCGAACTCCGAGCCGTTCATCTTCCAGATGTCGCTGGCCGGGCTGGAGGTCCAGCTCCGCGTCCAGCCGATCTATAGGGACGGGGCCTACGACGGCGTCCTGCTCAACATCGTCGACGTCACCGAGCTCATTCAGGCCCGCAAGGAAGCCCTGGACGCGAGCCGGATCAAGAGCGAGTTCCTGGCCAACATGAGCCATGAGATCCGCACGCCCATGAACGGCATCATCGGCATGACCGAGCTTCTGCTGGATACGAGCGTGACCCGCGAACAGAAGGAATACCTGTCCCTAATCAAGGAATCGGCCGATTGCCTGCTCCGGATCATCAACGACATCCTGGATTTCTCCAAGATCGAGGCCAAGAAGCTCGAGATGGAGCACATCGATTTCGGGCTCCGGGAGAGCGTGGAGTACACCATCAACGCCCTGGGCCTGATGGCGGACAAGAAAGGCCTCGAGCTCGCCTGCCACATTCATCCCCATGTGCCCAATGACGTCGTCGGCGACCCGGGCTTCCTGCGCCAGATCCTGACCAACCTGGTCAACAACGGCATCAAGTTCACGGCCAAGGGCGAGGTCGTGGTCGATATCGTCGCTAAAAAAACGACCAAGAAGGACGTCCTCCTCCATTTCCTGGTGCGCGACACGGGCATCGGCATCGCCCCGGAAATGCAGAAGGATATCTTCAACGCCTTCACCCAGGGCGAGAATTACCTGAGCCGCCGGTATGAAGGAACGGGCTTGGGCCTGGCCATCTCCGCCCGGCTGGTGGGACTCATGGGCGGCCGAATCTGGGTGGACAGTGAGCCGGGCCGCGGCAGCACGTTCCATTTCACGGCGCGTCTGGACCTGTCCGAGCATCCCATCGTGAAGCCCCCGATCTCCAAGGACGTTCATCTAGAAGGGGTCGAGGTCCTGATCGTGGACGATAATTCCACCAACAGGCTCATCCTCGAGGAGATCCTGACCGGCTGGAAGATGAGTCCGCTCACGGTCTCCAGCGGACCGGAGGCCCTGCGGAAGATGAAGGAGCAAAAAAAGGCCAGCCGGCCCTTCCACCTGGCCATCATCGACGCCAACATGCCCGACATGGACGGGTTCACTCTGGCGGAGAAGATCAAGAACGACCCTGACCTGGGGGGCGCCCTGATTATGATGCTGACCTCGAGCGGGAGACGGGGCGACGGCGCCCACTGCCGTGAAGTCGGCATCTCAGCCTACCTGATCAAACCGGTCAAGCAGGCCGACCTCCTGGAGGCGGTCAAACTGACCTTGACCGCCGCCCGCGAGGCTCAAAAGCCCGTCGATCTCATCACTCGCCATACCCTGCGGGAGATGCACAAGCAGTGCCGCATCCTGCTGGCCGAGGACAACCTCATCAATCAGAAGCTCGCGGTCCGCGTCCTGGAGAACTACGGCCATGAGGTCACGGTCGCGGCCAACGGCCGGGAGTGCCTGCGGGCGCTCGAGAGCGGACGGTATCATCTCGTTCTGATGGATGTCCAGATGCCCGTCATGGACGGGTTTGCGGCAACCGAGGCCATCAGAAAAAGGCAGACAGAACCGGAGGCGACCCACATGCCCGTGATCGCCATGACGGCCCATGCCCTGAAGGAGGACCGGGGCCGCTGTCTCCAGGCCGGGATGGACGACTATCTCTCCAAGCCCATCCGGCCGCGGGAACTCCTGCAAATCATCGATAAATGGGCCCTGGCCCAGCCGGCCGGCCTTAAAGGAGAAGGAGCATAACCAGCCCCAAGGACCCGAAGGCGATGTCGGGCGCACCGATCTTCGACCGAAAAGACGCCCTGGAGCGGATGGAGGGGGACGAATCCCTGCTCGAGGAATTGCTGGACATGTTCCAAGAGAACTTCGCCGCGAAAAAAGCCGAGATCGCAGGGGCCCTGGAACGCGGAGACGCCGAGGCCGTGCGCCAGGTCGCGCACTCGGTCAAGGGCTCCGCGGCCAACTTGAGCTTGATGGCCTTTCGCGAAGCGGCCTATGAGTTGGAGACAGCGGGCAAGGAAGGCCGGCTGGATGACGCGCGCCGCCTGTTCCAGGGCCTCCAATCCGAATTCGAACGCGTCCGGGGTTCTTTGGCCTCGGGGGCGGGAGGGCAGCGTCCGGCTCAGACCGCTCCTCCGGCCGGGAAGATATCGGGCAAGCCCGAAGGCCAAAAGAAAAAAATCTTGATCATCGATGACGCCCGCGACACGCGGAGCGTGATGAAGCTCTGGGCCGAGGAGGCAGGGATCGCCGCCGACGCCGCGGCCGACGGCCCCGAGGCCGTGCGCTGGGTCGAAGCCCAACCCTACGACCTGATCATCCTCGACCTCAACCTGGAGAGGCAGACGGGGTTCGAAGCTTTGGCCGAGATACGCGCCGCGGAAAAGAGGATCGGCCGAGCCGCCGCGCCGGTCATCGCCGCGACCGCTACCGTGTCTTCCGAGATCATCACAAAGTGCGAGTCCGCGGGTTTCGATCGATGCCTGGAGAAACCCTTTCCCAAAGAGGTCTGGCTGGGTTTGATCCGAGGGCCGGTTGAAGCTTCCCTCCCGGCGCCCGATCAGACCGCGATAGATGTTTCGATCGAAGACCTCGTCCCCGGCTATCTCGAGAATCGGAGAGCCGACATCAAAAAGATGACGGCCGCTTCGAAACAGGGAGACTGGGCGGCCATCGAGTCGCTGGCCCACAAGATCAAGGGTTCCGGGGCGAGCTACGGCTTTCCCCGCTTGAGTGACATCAGCCGGGAGCTGGAAACAGCCGCCCGCGAGGCGCGGGGGGGCGAGGTCCGGGAAACGATCCGACGGCTCAAGGACTATTTGGCCGGAGTCGAGGCGGACCGCGCGGCGGGGAAAAGGCCGCAATGAGTTCCCCAAAGAAGCCCTTTACTGATGGCGCTGACCGTCATATAATTATCGGCGGGGCGAGGTCCTTTCAAGGTTAAGAAATGCCCGGGAAAAAGATACTCGTTGTTGATGATGATATCGACCTCGTCAGACTGCTGAGCCGCAAGATCGCCCAGGCGGGGTTCGAGGCGCTGGCGGCCTTCGACGCCTCGCAGGCTCTTCATCTGGCCATGAAAGAGTCGCCCGCACTCATCCTCCTCGACATCAGACTTCCGGGTGGGGGCGGCATCCGCACTCTCCGACATCTGAAGGTCTCCAGCAAGACGAGCGCCATCCCGGTCATCATCATTACCGGGCAGGAAGACCCCGCCACCAAGCGAGAAGTCGAAAAATTCGGCGCGGACGATTTCTTGACGAAGCCCCTGGATATGGACCTTCTCATCGCCAAGATCAGAGCCCTGACCGCAGAGTCGAACGCCGCATTATGATCATTGAGGTCGGCCGGGAGCGGCGGCGGCCGCGACGGAACAAGGATGAACGAAGGACGAATGCTGGCGGGATGGATCGTTTCCAACGCGCTTGCCCTGGGTCTTATCATCATCTGCTGGCGCCGGCCCAAGGTCGGGCGGGCGATCCTCGGCCTGGGTTTCATCGCGGCGGCCGTGTTCAACGCCTGGACCGTTCTCGCCGATCCGCAGGCGTATGTCCGGGGCTTTGGGCCCCAGGCTCTGTTTCCCTTTTACGAGAATTTCATTTACGGGCCGTTCGCCAGGAGTCCGGTTCTATTCATCCTGCCCATTGCCCTGGGACAGCTGGCTATCGGTCTGCTCATGTTCGCCCGAGGGGCGGGATTGAAGCTGGGCCTCGTCGGGGGGACGATCTTTTTTCTGGCCGTCACTCCGCTCGGCAAGGGCTCGGCCTTTCCCATGCCGCTCCTGGGCGTCGTGGCGTTCTGGGTGCTGTGGCACCGCAGTCGCTAGATCGGTGATACAGTATCGATTCAACCATTTAAGTCATCGCTTTGCGTAATTGTAAGTGAGGAAAATGGGCAGGGGGCCGGCAGAAATCAGGAAAATGGGTATCGTTCCCCGCTTTTATCAGAATGTCGTCAGGCGGATGACCAGAGTGCCCTGATCGCCGCTGAAGTTCAGGCTCAGACCGAGACTCTCCGTGCGGGCTGAATAGCTTCCGCCGCCTTCCGATTTGACGATCGTCGTTTCCCAGCCACCGCTCTTGAGAGAGTCGAAGTACGCGTCGAACCCGCCCTCTTCGACTTCGGAGACACGGATGGTCCAGCTTGTGCCGTTGGCGGTCAAGCCCTTCTGGGCCGAAACGATCTTGCCCTGAGTGAACTCGGGGACACCGTCCGGAACATCATCCGGCCAGGAGGCCTCATCGTTCCTCACGATCTTGTTGACCCGGTGAACGAAGTCTTGGACGGTCTTTTCGGTTGACTGATCCTTGTCGGCCCTTGAACCGCACGCGGCCAGAGCGAGAACAAGGGCCGCCAGGCCGGCCGCTATCAAACCGAATCGACAGCCTGAAGAGCTCATTGTCATCGCTCCATCTACTCCGCCTCAGGATACCCGCTGATATTCATTCTAGGAGTTTCGGTTCAAAAAGCAAATTCACAACCTAGAATCAGAGACGCTATTTCTTTAAACTCAGTGCTACTGTGACCGTGTCCCCGATGTTGATGCGAGCGCCCCATCAAGACGGGGAATTGATAGTGTATCCCCGATTTTGATAGAGTAGGAGAGCTTCCCCGGCGTTCACGAACGGGGAAAAGAACCGAATCATGGATGTGCGTTCCTCGACATTGATCCTGCGAATTCCCGAAGACCGATGACATTCGCCCTCTTCCTGGCCCTGCTTCTTTTCAACTTCGCCGATCAGTCCCTGCTCTCTCCCCTGCTCAACCCACTCCTCCGCAACTTCTTCGGTGACACATCGCGGGTCATGCCCCTGGGTTGGCTGGGTTTCGTGGTCATGGCCCTCATGGCCCTCTCGATGCTCGTCGCGGGCGTGCTGTCTGACCGCACGTCGAGAAAAAGAATCGCCTGGGTCGGCTGTCTGGTTTACGGCTTGGCCTCGGTGCTGGTCGTTCTGACCCCCGAGGGCCGCGCCGGCTATCCCTATTTCTTCGCCCTGCGCTGTCTCAACGGCCTCGGGATCGGGGCGCTCTTGCCGGCCGTCTTTTCCATGGTGGCCGACCTCGTTCCACCCCAGCGCCGGGCGACCGCTTTCGGCGCCGTCTCCGTGGCCATGCTCCTCGGCCGGCTGGCGGGTTTCGCCGCGGCCGGGGCTTGGTCGAGCCGATGGCGGACCGCCTTTCTCCTGGTCGGGCTTATCAACCTCGCCCTGGGGTTCCTTCTCTTCCTTGTCCCCGAGCCCCGGCGCGGAGTCCAGGAGAACGAGCTCAAGGATTCCCTCCTCCACGGCGCCGAATATCGATTCCGGATGACCCGGAACGACATCCGGGGGCTGTTGGCCAACAGGAGCAACATCTGGCTCGTCCTGAATTTCATCGGCGTCATCCCCGGTTCGATCATCATCTTTCTCATTTTCAAGTATGCCGAGGACATCCATAACCTGGCCCCGGCCGGCGTCAACATCATTCTCCTCATGGCTTTCGCGGCCGGGGCGCTGGGCGCCATGGCCTTCGGACGGCTGGGCGATTGGGGCTCGCGGCGCGACGCCCGAGCCAAGGTCATCGTGGCCCTTTTCTGCAACGCCGTCCCGATCGCCTTCATGGTGGTCTTTCTTCAGGCCAAGTTCCGCGTCCCGTCCGGGGCCTCCCTGTCTCAAACCCTGTCCGTTCCGGGGATGCCCGTCTTTATCGGGGCCATCGTCGCCGCCATGTTCATCAATCAAGGGGTCAACCCCAACTGGTTCAGTTCGCTGGCCGAGGTCAACCTGCCCGAGCACCGGGCGACCATGGTCGCCATGGGTTCGCTCAAGGACATGATCGGGAGCGCCGTCGGACCGCTGGCGGCCTCGCTGGCCGCGAGCGCCTGGGGGCTTCGGGCGGCCATGGCCTCCTCGCTCGTGTTCTGGGTGGCGAATGTCATCCTTTGGCTGCCGCTCCTTCGAACCGTGCCCCGGGACATCGCCCGCCAGCACCGTCTGCTCCTGGAGCGCGCTCGGGAGATCGAGAATCAGAGGACCCGAGATGGCCGCCGGTAAGAGATTCCTCGTCCTGTTCAACCCTTCGGCGGGCGGCGGAAGGGCTCTCGAACAAAAGGAACAGCTCGAAGCGCTCCTCGATCGTCACGGGATTTCCCGCGAGCTCGTCGTCACGGACAGCGAAGCCCACCTGCGCCGGGCGGCCGGGAACGGGGCGCGAGCCGGACGGGCGCTCGCCGCCGCCGGGGGGGATTCCACATTCCACATCGTCGTCAATGAGATCATGAGGCACGGGCCGCGCGCTCACCTGGCCCTCATCGGCCTCGGTTCCTCGAACGATATCCCCCTCGAATTCGGAGTCGAGACTCTTGAGAAAGCCTGCCTGGCTCTCAAGAGAGGTCGTCCCAAGAAGATCGACCTGGGGCTCATCCGACAGGGGTCAGCCTCACCCGTTTACTTCCTGGGTCAAGCCAACATCGGCTTGGGCGCGGCGGTCAACCGCTATGTCACCGGCCTGGTCGAACGACGGTCACGATGGGCGAAACATCAGACCGCGGCCGGGGTCCTGGGAATCCTCAATGCCTACCGCACGCGGAAGATCCCGGTTAGCCTTCAAATCTCGACGCCGAGCGTGCGGGTCGGCGGCCCCTTCGTCCTGGCCGTGTTCAGCAATATCAGGTTCTGGGCTACCGGCAAGAAGCTCTGTCCGACGGCGCGGCCCGATGACGGCCGGCTCGACGCCTGCCTGTTCAAGGACTGCTCCTTTCCGCGCCTTGTTCGGTTGAACCACCTGATCCCTCGCGGCAAGCATACGGCGTGCCGAGACGTCCAGATGCTCCAGTCCCCGTCGTTCGATGTCGTGTCGGATTCGCCCTTCCTCGTCCAAACGGACGGCGAGATGCTTATGCACCCCTCCGGTTCCGGGCCGCTCTCCCTGAGCCGGGTCCGATTCGAGACCGTTCCGTCCGCCTTGAATCTTATTTCCTGATCTGATTCGAGGCCGGGCCGAAGGCCGGCGGGCCGCTCTGCCGGGCTGCGCTCCCCGCACGTTCAGCGAAAGACGAGCCGGGTGAAGGGGAATACGTAGGCCATGAGAAAGACCAGCAGGCCGACGAGCGCGGCCAAGGCCAGACTGTGGAAGAAGACATAGCGAAGGATATCGCCTTCGTGACCGTACCAGCGCGTGGCAGTGCTGGCCACGACGATGCTCTGGGCATCGATCATCTTGCCCATGACCCCGCCGCAGCTGTTGGCCGAAGCCATGAGGACCGGACTCACCCCGATTTGCTGAGCCGAGATCTTCTGCAGGCTGCCGAACAGGACGTTCGAGGACGTGTCTGACCCCGTCAGGGCCACGCCCAGCCAGCCCAGGAGCGTCCCGAAAAAAGGATAGAGCACGCCGGTCCTGGCGAAAGCCAGGCCGAGAGTCGCGTCCAGGCCGGAATAGCGCGTCACGAACCCAATGGACAGCATGGCCGCCACGGTCAGGAGCGAATAACGGACACGGAGGACAGCCGCCCACCAGGCGCGGACCAGCTCACGGAGCTTGAATCCCAGGAGAAGAGCCGAGATAAGGGATGCGACCAGGATCGCCGTTCCCGTGAACGATAAGATGCTGAAATTAAAAACGGCGGCTTCAGCGGCGGGCCGGGGAACGACGGGTGGAACGCGCCGGATCAGGGCGTCCACGCCGGGCACGGGAACCCGAAGGACAAAAACCTTGTCGAGGAAGGCCTTGAACGCGGGAATCCCCCATAGAAAGACGACCAGGCTAAGGATGCCCCACGGCAGCCAGGCCCTGAGCACATCGGAGCGATGGTACTTTTTTTCCGCGCGGGCGGCCTTTCCCGGCTCATGGCCGTCCAGCCCCCAGATATGCTTGGGTTTCCACATCAGCAAAAAGCCGACCAGCCCGGCCATGGACGAGATCGAGGCGATGATGCCCACGAGCCATGGTCCGTGCAAGTTTGAGACCAGGAACTGAGGAACCGCGAAGAAGACTCCGGCCACGAGCAGAGCGGGCCAGACCTCGAGCATCCCGCCGAACCCGGCGAAGGCCCAGACGAGCCAGAACGGAATGATCAAAGAGAATACCGTCAGGATGCGTCCGGCCTGAGCGCTGAGGGCCAAGAGCGGAAGTCCGGTGACGCCTTGCAGGGCGATGATGGGCGTGCCCAGTGCCCCAAACGCCACCGGAGCGGTGTTGGCGATGAGGGACAACCCCGAGGCCGCCAGGGGGCTGAAGCCCAGGCCGATCAGAATGGCGGCCGTCACGGCCACGGGCGTGCCGAAGCCCGCCGCACCCTCGAAAAAGGCACCGAAGCAAAATGCGATGAGCAGCAGCTGTAGACGGCGGTCCTGGGTGATGCGGGTCAGGCTGTCCTGGAGGATCTTGAACAGCCCCCTCTTCTCCGCCAGGCTGTAAAGAAAGATGATGTTGAGGATGATCCAGCCGATGGGAAAAAGGCCGTAGGCCGCGCCGAATAGGGCTACGGCTCCCGCTTTGGAGGCGGGCATGCCGAAAGCGAGGATCGCGATGAGGAGCGACGAGGCCAGCCCGAGGAGCGCCGCCGCGTGAGCCTTCACTCGGAAAAAGGCCAGCGCTCCGAGGAGGACGATGATGGGGAGAGCGGCGAGCAACGTGGATGCGACCCAACTGCCCAATGGGTTATAGGCTTGACTCCAGGGCATCAATCGTTTCTTTCGCGAAGCGCGGACCAGGCGGGGTCAGCTTACCACAAATCGGGAAGGACTGGCCATGTCCGCAGGAACGGGCGAGGGTTGAATTCCGCCGCCGGGCCGCCGGAGAACATCCGAAACTCCGGCCCGAAGATACGGTTCGCTGTCCCCCTATCCATTTTGAGGGTTTCCCTCCCCCGCCGCAGCCCGGTTCCGACTTCAGGCCCCGGCGGTCCAAAACACAAATCTTGCGCGGGGCGATGCCATCTGTTCTATAATGGAGCCGAATCCAAGAACGGGAGGTGGGTATGCACCGCCACACAAAAAGCATCAGCCTTATCCTGATCGTCCTCACGGGTTTTCTGCTTCTTTCGAGCTGCGCCACTCTTCAGCAGATGGCCGCGGCCATGAACAATCTCTTGAGGCTCAAGTTCAAGGTCGGCATGGTCCACGATTTCACCCTGAACGGGATCAACCTGGGCCGCAAATCGTCCCTGTCCGATTTCAACGCCATGGACGGCTTCCGCCTCGTGCAGGCCTTCGCCACGAAGCGCTTCCCGGCGGAAATCGTCCTGGACATCGAGGCCATCAACCCCAACGACGGCCAAGGCGGCTCGCGACAGACCGTGTCCACCCTGACCAGTCTGGAAAGCCGGCTGCTCATCGACGGCGTGCCGACGGTCATGGGCAACATCGACCGGGCCATCGAGATCCCGGGCACGGGTCAGGCCTCGATCATCCCCTTGCGCATGTCCATCGACCTCTACGAATTCTTCGGCAACAAAGGCTATGAGGGCGTCCTGAACCTGGCCTTGGCCATCGGCGGCATGAACCGCGACCCGGCCCGGATCTCGCTTGACGCCCAGCCCCGAGTCACGACGCCCATCGGACCCATCACCTATCCCGGCCGGCTGACGATCGTCAGTCACGAGTTCCGCTGAGGCCGTCCCGTCTTTTCCCCGGGTCCGGAGCCGGTGGCCGCGGATTCGGCCGAGAGACGTCCGTTTCCAGCGGACGCTCAAGGACGGGACTTGGCCGATTGCTTTTGAAGATTCCTCCGAATTGACTGCTATCCCCGCTCTGCTATAATGGGCGGTCGCCGACTCATTCGATAGGCATTCAAAGGTCATGAGCAGCCTCCTCCGAATCATGGAAAACGAAGTGCAGGTCGCCGCCCTGGCATTCATGGCCGTTGTTTATGCGATCCGCCTCGTCTGGCTCTTTCGCTTTAAATCAAAGAAAGAGAGATCCTGGCCGACGGGCCGGCCCGGCGCGGGAATCGCATTTTCCCTGATGAACATCGCCTTGCCCTGGGCTATGGAATCAACCCGGAAAAAACCCGGCTTATACGTTCAGTTCGTCTTCTTCCATCTGGGAGTCGCCGCGGCCATCGCCCTGACCTTCCTCATCCCCTACGCTCCGGGTTTCCTTCGGTTGCCCGTCGCGGCCTGGGGTTTCCGCCTGATCATCGGCGCGGCCTTCATCGTCGGGCTCCTGCGACTGGCCCGTCGTCTCCGGGACCGGACGGTCCGGCTTATCAGCACGGTTGACGACTTTGCCTCGCTGGTTTTGATGATCCTTTTCTTCGCCGCCGGGTTTATCTCCGTGACCAACGATTTTCGGCGCTCGGAACTGCCCCTCCTCTTTTTCTTTGGGCTGACGGCTCTGTTCCTTGTCTATGTCCCCTTCAGCAAGATCGGCCACTATCTGTATTACCCCTTTACGCATTTTTTTCTGGGAAGGACATTGGGTCATAGGGGCGTCTATCCCTTAAAGCGGAGGCCGGATTTGACCGAGTCGCGGCCTCACCCGCCGGAGGTCGGCTGAGCCATGGCCCGCCGCAAGACGGAAGAACCCCTGGCAGTGTGCACGGGCCTCGAGACGGCATCCCAGGACAAGGCCAAGCGCGACGGGATCCGCTCGGTCAAGAACGGCCAGCTCAAGACCTACGACCCGGCCGCGAGCAACGCCGCCTGCTTCCTCGAGCTTCTCGACCGCCGTCTCAACCGGGCCGTGGTCAGCTCGTTCGTCGGATGCGTCCACTGCGGCCGGTGCGCCGATTCCTGCCATTACTTCCTCGCCCGGCCGAATGACCCGACCTTGACCCCTGTCTGGAAGGCCGATCAGATCCGAAAAGTGTTCAAGCGGCATCGCGACTGGACCGGCCGCGTTTTTCCCTGGTGGGTTCGGGCCCGGGTTCCCGTCGATGACGCCGACCTCAATCGCCTCAAGGATGTCGTCTTCGGCACCTGCAGCGGCTGTCGTCGGTGCACCCTCAACTGTCCCATGGGCGTAGACACGGCCTTGCTCATTCGCTTCACCCGCGGGCTCCTGACCGAGCTGGGGATCGTCCCGGAGGGGATGTTCAACGTCGACCGGGACCAGTATGAGACCGGGAATCAGATGGCGGTCACGGAAACCGATTTCCGCGAAACCGTCCAGTGGATGGCCGACGAGGCCCGTGCCGAGCTGGCCGACCCGTCGCTCGATATTCCCATCGACCGGCCGGACTGCGACATCCTGTATGTGATCAACCCTCGCGAGATCAAGTTCGACCCGCGTCCGTTGGCCCAGGCAGCCAAGCTCTTTCACCGAGCCGGAGAGACATGGACGCTGACCTCGCAGGGCTGGGACATGACCAATTTCGGGTTGTTCTCCGGTGATGACGCCCTGGGCGGGTTCATGGCGGGGAATGTCTATGACGCCCTGGACCGGCTCCGGGCCAAGCGGCTGGTGATCTCCGAGTGCGGTCACGGCTATCGCTCGACGCGCTGGGAAGGGTTCGATTGGGCCGACCGGGACCAGGAACGGCCGGCGGAATCCGTGGTCCATACGATCCAGCGGTACCTCAAGAGCGGCCGGATCAAAGTGGATAAAAAGAAGAACCCCGAGCCCGTGACATTTCACGACTCGTGCAACCTGGCCCGTTCGGGCGGAATCATCGAAGAGCCGCGGCGCGTCCTCGAGCGCGTCTGCGCCGACTTCCGCGAGATGGTTCCGAACCGCACCGAGAACTTCTGCTGCACGGGGGGCGGCGGGTTGTTGTCCATGGCCGAATACCGACCGCTCCGCCTGGAAGTGGCCAGGATCAAGGCCGACCAGCTCCGGGCCACGGGCGCCAAGATCGTCTGCACGATGTGCCATAACTGTGTCGACGGGTTGACCGATGTCATCAAGCACTACAAGCTGGACATGCGGGTGGCTCAGGTCCTGGAGCTTGTGGATCGGGCCGTTGTCGGATGAGTCACGCTCGTCCCCGACGGCGCCGGGACCATCCTTCGACCGGGGATGCGTTCCCCTGCGAAAGACGCTGTCATTCTCCCAAACCCGAAGCCATGGTCGATGCCGCCCAGAATCGAGGAAGGCTTTTAGCTTCAGGGGCAAAGGGCTTATAATCCGCGACGGAGGGGCAAGGAGGAGAACATGCGGATAGGGTTTCTTATCGGACGGGTGATCGTCGGCGCTTACTTCCTTTACAGCGCCAGCCATCACTTCTTGGATCACGCGGCCCTGACCGCTTATGTCGGAATGAAAGGCGTTCCCCTTCCCGGCCTGGCCGTCGCCGGGACCGGGGCCCTGCTCGCCATCGGCGGGATCACGATCCTCCTCGGCTGGCAGCCCAAGATCGGCATCGGGGCCCTGGTCTTGTTCTTTCTCGGGGTGACTCCGCTCATGCACGATTTTTGGGCTGTTGAGGCCGCGCAGCGGGCGATCCAGCTCGTCAACTTCACCAAGAACTTCGCCCTCATGGGTTCGTCCCTGATGTTTTTGGGGATACCCGAGCCCTGGCCCCTCGGCCTCGGCCGGGCCAAAAAAGATAGGGGATGAAGATCCGTTGAACCCATGATTTCTCGACGAGTCGGGGTCGGGTCATGAAGCGGTCGGGAAAGCTCCTGCCCCTCACGGCGGTCCTGATCCTCGGCCTTTCCTCCCTGGCTTTGGGCGAGGACGACCCGGCTGACCGGAAGGGCTTTTTTATCAGCATCGCGGGTCAAACGCTCGAGCCCCGGGGTGATTTCGGGAGCGGATTGACGTTGTGGCATTTTGACAAGGCCTTTTTCGTTCCGGCTCTGGGGAGGGGCGCCGCCTTCGGATTAGCCGCGGGCTTCAGGCGTGAGTCAAGTTTGTGGGAGTTCAATATCGAGCGGTCGAGTTTCCGCGGCGTCCTCGACGGCGCCGCGCATGAGACCGGGTTGACCGGCATCGAGCTAAACGGCTGGGGAATCCCCTGGAAACACATCGCCCTCCAGCCCTACTATCTTCTGGGGTTATCCTTTTCCCTGATGTCCGTGGCGGACGGGGCTCGTCTGAACGGCTTGACGAGCGACGCGACGTACTCCGGGTTCGGGCTCAACGTCGGCGGCGGAGTGCTGGCTAACCTGGGAAAGCGATTGTTCCTGAGCGGCGGAGTCAAGTACCGTTTCCTCTGGTTCTTTTATGTCAACGGCGGCGGCCGGGGTCGCGACATCACCCATCTGACTGTCGGGCGGAACGGTTCGACCTGGGGCAAGTGGCTCAGCGCGACCAGCCTCGGCCTGAGCTTCAGTCTCGGGGTCCTTCTTTAGCCGCACGGCCGCAGCTCGTCGCCCGAACGCGGGTCCGGCGATTCGAGACACCGCGCGACGCCTGCCTCTCCGGGTCCCGAAACGGGCCTTGCCGCGGGTCCGAGTCTGTGCTACAAGCAAGAATGCGCGGACCATCGCGCCGCCGAGCGGAAGGAGTGACGACCATGAACGGCAACATCCCGGTTCTCCATGTCGCCGGCCGGACCCTGCCCGAAGCCTGGGAACGCGCGGTCCTGAGCTGCTGGCAGAACGGCGTCCCGATCAGGACCGAGTACGACCGGCCGGGCGACCCGCCCAGCAAGGACTGCACCATGGTCTGGGTGGCCGAGGATCCTTTCGCCGAGCCGCGTCTACACCGGGCCTTTCCCGGCGGGCTGGAGGACCTCGAGATCTATCGGCAGGAGGTCGTCGAGGGCGTCCACGACCATTGGATCGCGCCCGAGGAAGGCAAGTGGACCTACACTTACCACAAGCGGCTGTTCGCCTATGACATCGATGGCGCGACCATCGACCAGATCAACGGCATCATCGACAAGCTGAGCCGGACGGCGTATTCGCGGCGGGCCCAGGCCATCACCTGGAACGCGAAGCTCGACCCGCCGACGAGCGACCCTCCCTGCCTGCAGAGGGTTTGGTGCCGGCTGATGGAGGACGATGGGGGCGGGCTCAACCTGAACATGAACTGCCACTGGCGGTCGCGCGACGCTTACAAGGCCGCCTTCATGAACGTCTTCGCCCTGACCGACCTCCAGCGATGGATGGCCGAGAGGATCGCGGTCAAGATCGGACGGTCGGTGCGCGTCGGGCGTTATGCCGATCTGACCGACAGCTTTCACATCTACGGCTCTTATTTCAACGAGTTCCAGGGTTTCCTCAAGCTCGTCGAGAAACGGAGCTTCGAGGACCGGACCTGGCCCAGCTCCTATGCCCAGCCGATGTTCGAAGAGGCCCGGGAGAGACTCCGCAGGGAGAAGGCTCAGGGTAAATAGGACTTCCCGCGAAACCGGGTCGCCCGTGGTCACGGCCCCCTCAGTCTCGGGTTTGAAAAAGGAAAGGGACTCTCCCCTCCCCGGGGCATCGATGTTCTATTTTCTATCCGCCATCATGAGAAGCACGCCGACGAGGGATCTTCTGCGGACCAGTGATCAGGGCGCCAGGAATTTCGCGTAACTTTTTAATTATAATATAATTAACAGCTATCCCCCACTCTTATGATCAACCCGGGCCGGGCTTATTTTTCGTAGTGGTAATATTCCTTGGGGGTCTTGGAAACGATGGACTTGACCGCTTCCTTCATCATCTTGCGCAAGGCCGCTTCGACCGGAGTGTTCTTGTAACCCTCGAGCGTCGTGGGCAGGCTGGTCCAATTCTCCTGAGAGCTCGCCCCGAGCCGCACGTCGGTGGAACTGCCCTTGACCGTCGTGACGGCCACGATCCGGCCGGTCCGGGTATCGACGATACGGAGGTCCATGGCCACCGAGGCCTTCTTGTAGCCGATGTTGGCGTCAAAGGTCTTTCCGAAGGCCGGGATGGGGATGGTGATCTCCCCGCCCTGGCTGGTGGCGTCGAACTCGGTCAAGGCTCCATAGATGAACAGCTCCACGCCCTCGAGCTGGCCCTGGGGGATCTTCGTCTTGGGATTCCCCGCCCCCGAGTTCGTGAGCTGCTGCTCGGCCATGATGTCGTTCAGGTTCTCCCGCTCGTAGACGATGAACTTGTCGCAGGCCACGAGCTCCGAGGTCAGCATGTCCTTCACCCCGCCGCTGATCGGGTCGCTGAAGTTGGACCAGGAGTTGACCCAGCCGGGCTGCTGGGCCGCCCCGCCCTGCTGCTTGTTCAGGTTCTGCATAGCCTGAGCCATGGCCGCCTGGGCCTGGACCATGATCTGGGCGATCTGACGCTGGAACGACATTCCCATGTTGCCCTCGACCTTGTTCTCGAAGCGGGCCACGGCCACACGCGCCTTGAGCCCGACAGCCGATTGGTTCCGGACATCATCGATCCGCGGACCGCCCGTCGTCACCCGCCCGCTGACGCAACCGCCCGCGGCCAAGGCCAGGGCAGCGAGGACCGGCCCAACCTTCCCGGTTCTTGTCCTCATCGTTTCGATCCCTTCATGCTGTAATTGACGATGTAATCGACGGCCTTGTCCAGGCAGATGCGGATGGCCTTGTCGACGGGCGTGTTGTTCCAGGCGCTGAGGCTCATGACCATCGGAATCCCCCCGACCCATTTCAGCAGGCCCACTCCGATGGACGTGTCCGTGGCTTGGCCCTCAACGGTCACCGAGGTCACGACGCGGGACGTCTTGGAGTCGATGATGCGGAGGTCAAGGGCCACGTGCGACTGGGCGATACGGGCCATCGCCACGTTGACCCCACGCTGGTCCGGCTGGAATTCGGTGATCGCTCCGACGATGAGGAGCTCGGCCCCTTCGAGCTCGCCGCTCGGAATGGTCGTCTCTCTTTTGACCGCCCCGCTTCGCGACAGGTCCTGCTCCTGCTGGACGACATCAAGGTTTTGACGCTCGAGCACGATGAACCGCCCGGTCTGGAAGAGGGCCGTGGTCAGCATGTCGGTCATCCCCTCCGAAACCGGATAGAGGGTCTTGTTCTCGAAACGCGAGACGGCGATCCGCATCTTGGCTTGAGCGTCGACGGCCTGAGCTTCGGCCAGGGTCGGACCGCCCCGCGTCACCACCGTAGCCGTTGGGGCGCAGGCCCAGACGGCGAACAGACAAAAAAGAAGACACACGGCAAGCGCTTTGGATTTCATGGTGAACACTCCTCCCGGTCCTATGCTCGAATTATATGACGCTCCGCCGCAAATGACAAGCGGCTGGGCCGGGCCGCGGCTCGACTCCGCGTTTCCAATGATCAGTCGGCGCTCGCTACTATCGAGGCAACAAGCGCCCGTTCAGGCTTGGTCTCGGCTCCGTTCCTGCCGAGACAGCGGCTGATGGCTTCCTTCGATGCGCGTCCGGAATGGCGATTCCCTGGGTCGATCCCGACGATCGCCGGGCGGCAGCGAAAGGGTCGCGGATCACGCGTAAACAACTGATATAAAAATCTTTAACAAGGGTGCGGGCTCCACCGGTCCTTGGCCCTGGGGGCGGGCGGACCGGCCGCGACCTCCCTATTTCGATTTTTCGAGAATGGCCACAGCCTTCCGGATATCATCCTGCTTGTCATTGAGCTTGAGCGAGGCCCTGTAGACCGCCAGAGCCTGGTCCCGCTGGTTCGTCTTGGCATAACAGGTGCCCAGGGCGTTGAGCATCGCCGTATCGCTGTTGTAGATCTTGTTGGCTTCCTGGAGCAGGTCGATGGCTTTCGAGAAATCGCCCTGGCCCATGGTGGCCAGGCCCTTGACCAGGAAGTAATCGAACCGGCCCTTGTCGAAGTCCTTGAGATTCTCGACGACCTCCAGGGCTTTATCGAACTTATGGACCTTGAGCAGGAAATGGGAGTAGTCGAGGACTCCCTCCTTGTAGCCCGGGTTCTGGGAGTAACCCTTTGTGTATTGGGCCTCGGCCTGGTCATTCTGGTCCAGCTTGTCGTATTCGCGTCCCAACAAATAATAGAAGTAGTACTGGTTGGCCAGAGAAAAGCCCTTGGACCGGGCGATGGGATGGGACACCGCCTTCTCCGTGGAGATCACGAATTCCGCGGTCTTCTCATCCAGGACGCGCTTGTCCGGCCCGATCAGGCTCAGCTTGACCTGGTAATAGTCCGGGGTCATGTCCGCCGCGGGCAGGACCTGGGCCAGGTTCAGGACGCCGCTGTAGGGCGAGTTGTTCAAGCGGATCGAGTAGCTCTTGACCATGGGCGTCTTGCCCAGGCCCTGGAGCGACAGGCTGACCTCGCCGCCCTGCCATAGGTCCTGGGTCATGTTCGTGACGTTGAACAGCATCGCGACCTGGTCCGAGGCGCCAAAGGTCATCTTGGGGTCGACGTCCAGCTTGCGGTCTACGGTCTTGAAGGGAACGTGAACGTTGCTCTCGTAGCTCTCGACCTTGTACCCCACAAAGGGGCCGTTGAGGGCGGGGTCGCCCGAGGCCTTGGGGACGGTGATCGAGCGTTCGAAGACCGAGAACTCCTTGCCGGTCGTGTTCTGCATCAGGACGGTCAGGGTGAAGTCGCCTTCCGTGATGGGGAAGGAATCCTCGAAGGAGATCCCCGAATGGCGGACCCGCTCGACGTCGTCCTCGGGAAAGTACAGGGGAAAATCCCGGGAATACTGATAGATGACCTTCTCCTGCCGGCGAAGGCTCACGTCGAGCTTGACGTCGCAATAATACTGGTTCTTCGCGTCGAAGAAATCCAGGGTCAGGGTCAGGGGCGACACGGTGAAATGGACGAAGGGCAGGTTGAGGATGGGGTCCTGGATGACCAAGGCCAATCCCTGACTTTCGATATAGTTGGTGAGATACTCGGTGCTGACCATTCCCTTGTAGTCGAAGAAATGGGTGGCGTAGATAGGGTTGATGTTTTCCTTGGGCGATTGGATGATGCTGGCGATGAGCTCCGTGTTCCGCGAGGTGGGCTCATAGCCGTAGCCGGTCTCTCCCGGGATGAGCGATATGGCCATATCGGCCAGGGCCGGGGCCAGCTCGGCGATCTTGTCATGGAGGGTCTCGTAATCGGTCGGGTCCAGGTTAAGACTGCTGGTCGTGCTCAGCATCAGCGACTTTGGCCCGTCCACAAAGGGATCGTAAAGGCGATACTCCCCGAAGCCGCTCTTCTGGTAAAAGACCAGGCCGAAATGGCCGGGGAGGCCCTTCGTCCCGTCCGTGTAATAGTACCAGACCTCGATGGGAACGAGCCCGGCCGAGCTCGGATAGCGATCGTAGCTGGCCGGCTCGCCCAGGATCATGTAGTACTTTCCCCGGTCGGTCATCCAGCCCGGCCGGCCAGAGGCAAGTTTCTTGTTGACGTAGGCAAACCGCCGATTGATCTCATCCCGGTATTCGTTCTCGGGCGTGCCCGGAGTCGGGTCGCGAAGTTTCCAAAAGCTGTCGAGGAAGATGGTCCGGTCGCGGTCATTGGTCAGCTGGAGGAAGACCTCCCTTTCCTTGGGAGTGATGATGTAGGTCACCAATCTAAGAAAATCCTGGTAGATCGGGTCGAGGCTCTTCACCTTGACGGGCGAGGCCTTGACTTCCTTCTGGGAAGTGACCGCGGCGGGCTTCTCTTTTTGGCCGGCCGTTAGGACCGCGGCGCCGGTCAGGCCCAAATACAGGATCAAGATAGGGATAAGGATGCGTTTGGTCATAATCTCAAACCTCACAGCGGGTTTCTTGGCCTTTTTCAGCCGTTCGGACCGCGGGCCGAGCCGACGGCAGGGGCACAATCTATAACTCCTCAGTTCGCACTTTCGTTTAATTCTTCACCATAAAAATCCGTCGGGCCTTGCTGAGTCCACCGTCCCGGATCAGAATGACATCCATATAGCTTTTTCCCGGGGGGAGGTCATAGGCCCATTCAAAGGTCAGGTTAGTGAGGGCCTGCACTTCTTCGGGGGTTCCGGAAAAGGTCCGGTCTTCGGTCCACCTCTCCTTCGTCCGGCCGGGTTCGTAGATGAGGAGGTCGATGGTGAACCCGACAGACAGGCGCCCTTTCTCCTCCTTGAAATCCAGGCTTTTGATCGGGATCTTCAGGATGAAAGCCTTGCGGGACCGATCATACTTCAAGATGAAATCCATCGGCCGGCCGCTGTCGGCTGAGGCCAGCGCCCCCAGCTTGGCCTGCTCGACAGCCTCCATGAGATTGCCTTCGATCTCGGTCATCTTATAAACGCCGTTGTTCCGATAGTCGGCGAAGGAGATCCCCAGCTCGTAGCGGTAATAGACCCACCACAGGATCGGCCCGTGGATCGCATCGGGCTGGTCGAGAAGGGACATGGCTTGGTGGAAGGGAAAGTCCTCCACCCTGTCCGGGGATCCGAGAAAAACATAGATCCGGCCGCGGTCGGTGTCCGAGCCCTTCCGTCCCTCGGCAAAATGCTTGTCAGCGTACTCGATCCGCCGCTCGAATTCCTGCCTGAAAGAGTTGACGTCCGAGGTCGGGTCGGGGTTTCTCCGCGCCCAGAAATCCTCAATGAATTCTCGGCGCGAGGCGGCGTCGGGCAGGTGCTCGAAGATATCCTGTTCGGCGCCGGTCATGATCAGCCGGGCAGTGCGAAAGAACTCCGCGCTATTCGCGTCGAGGGCGGGCTTGCCCGATGAAGCGCAGGCCGCCAGCCCCAGGGCCAGGACGGTCAAGACCAGCGCCCGGTCAAGACGATTTCTCACTATTTCCTCAGGTAATCCAGGAACCCCTTCACTTGGGCGGCGCGCTCGGAATCCGGGTCAACCTTGAGGTAGTTCTCGAAGGCGGCAATGGCCTCGGCCTTGTTCTGGAGGGAGGTGTAGGTCAAGCCCAGCTCGTAGAGCGAGTCCGCGTTGTTGGGATCGATCTCGACGGCCTTTCGAAAATATTTCAGGGCATCGTCCGGCTTCTGGGCCACTTTGAAGGCCTGACCGATGGAAATCAGGGAAGCGGAGTCGTCAATCTTCTCGATCGGCACCTTGCCGTACCATTCCAAGGCCTTGTTCTCGGCGGCATCGTGCTTTTCCAGCTCCTCGCGGGAGTCGCCGCGAATGCCACTTGCCCTGTTGGCGTAGCAATTGCCGATGCTGATGTTGGCCTGGACGTTGGAAGGTTCCTTGGCCAGGACCTCGTTGTAGGCCTTCTCGGCCTCATCGTAATTCTCCCGGACAAAGTAGCAGTTACCGACGTTCGTCCAGATGACGTAGGCGTCGGGGTACTTCGCCAGAAAGGCCTTGTAGGCGGCGACGGCTCCGTCGTAGTCCTTTTTATCATAGAGGTCATTGGCCGCGGTCAAGTCCTTCTTCATTTCCTCGGTGATGAACAGGCCTTCAACCTTCTTCAGGACAACGTTCAGATCGGGATTCTTAGCGAACTGATTGATGGAGGTGGATTTCTGGAGGGGCATGTAGCCAAGCTTTTGGAACTCAATATTCCACAACGCCGAGCGCAGCCAGGCGCCGGTGAAGCGGCCGTCTTTCCCGGTCGTGACCTCGAACCCGCCGCTATATTTGGGGCAGAAAAATTTGACCCTGACCCCTTCGAGGGGATTGCCCTTCTCGTCGGCTACGATCCCGGTCAGACGTCCCTGCCCCTTCCAATCCTGTGAACAAAGGGCGGACGCCGCCGCCAAGATACACAGGAAAACGACAATCGCCTTTTTCATCTTATTCCTCCACCTTCCATCAATTTTTCACGCACGAATTATGCCAATCTCATTCCGTCCGGGGGCCTTCCACGGGCCCGGCTGTTTATTCACTGTACCATAACGACATTGGGAAAAAAAGGCGAATCGGCCGGTGACGGCTCACTATCCGCCTTCATGCGTCCCACCGGTGAAGCGGCATCCCCGTAAAATAACTTGACAATGTGCTCATCGTGAATTGCGGGTGAGCACTCCAAATGACATGGATCACGGATTCGGCCAAGAGTCCAACGCGACCTTGGACTGGCAACCGGCGATTGATGTCCGGCGCCCGATGACCCGGGACCGTCCTAGCGGCACTTGGCCAGATCGGCGTCGAGCGAGGCCTTCTCCTGGGCTGGGAGAACCGCGTAGTAGTGCTCCTTGTATCGCGTCAGGTATGTCAGGGCCTTTTGCTTGTCGCCCTTGTCGAGGTAAGCCGTCCCCAGGTTATAGAGGGCGAATTTGTGGTTGGGGCTGAGCTCGACCGCCTTGCCCCAGCAGAAGATCGCCGCATCCAGGTCGCCCATGGTCCGATAAACCCCGCCCAGGCCGTTGTAGGCCGATGAGAAATCTGGGTCGGCGCCGATGGCCCGCTTGAAATATTCAGAGGCCTGGCGAAGGGCGACCGGGTCCTTGTCCTTCTTGGCCTGGACAAAAGTGACCGAACCGAGGTTGTTCAGGACGACGGCATATTCCGGGTCGAGCGCCAGGCCCTTATTGTAGGCGGCCAGGGCCTGTTTCAAGTCTCCCTTGTTCCAGTAGGCCACGCCCAGGTAATTCCACAGCTCGGGGTCCCAATCGATGAGCCCCGAGGCCTTGTTGAGCACGCTGATGGCTTCGTCGTTCCGGCCGGCTTCGGCCAGGACGATGCCGTACTCGACGGCCAGCTTATAGCTGCGGGGATTGCTCTCGGCGCCCTTCCTCAGGACCGCCTCGGCCTCGGCCATCTTATTCTGCTCCTCGTAGAGCGTCACCAGGAAAAGGTAGGCGCTGTCGAAATCGGGACGTTCCTGGATGAGCTGGCGGAGGAGTTTGATGCTGTCCTCCTTCTGCCCCCGAAGGTAGAGGGCCAGGACGCGATCGAACATGCGGTTGAAGGGCCGGAGCGTCTTGAGATCATCCTCGGGCCCGAACTTCTCCTTGATCTGCGGCTGGTATCCCCCCACGTAGCCCAGGCTCTCCAGCCTGCGCTGGGTCTCTTTATCCAGCCTTGGGTTGGGCTTGGTCCCGGCCACGGATTCGGACTTGATCAGCTTGCTGAGCTCATCCCTCTGCCGGTTGAGGTCCTTTCCGGCCAGGTTCGTGTTCTCGGAAAAATCGGCCTTCAGGTCATAGAGCTCGGGGATGGGGGAATCGATGAATTTTTCCGCGCCGCGGATGTAGCCCCTGATCGGCCCCCAGCCGCGGCGGTAGTACGGATAGAGCGATTCAAAATAGATCGAGCGCTCGGCGAGCTCTTTCCCCCGCATGGCCGGGAGGAGCGACACGCCCTGGAGGTAGCCCGGCTTGTCCAGCCCGAGCAGGTCGCAGACCGTGGGGAAGATGTCGGTATGGCTGACGTTCTGCTCGACCCGGACGGGCTTGAGTCCGGGGCCGGAGATGATGAGCGGGATCCAGAGGGTCGAATTGTAGGCGAAATAGCCGTGGGTCGCCTCGTCGTGCTCGCCCAGGGACTGGCCGTGGTCCGCGGTCAGGACGGTGAGGGTCGAATCCCACTGCCCCGAATCCCGGAGATAGCCGAAGAGCTTGGCCAGGGACGCGTCGACGTAAGCCACTTCGCCGCTGTACAGGTCGTTCTTGAATTGCGTTTTGTAGGGTTCGGGCGGCTCGTACGGCTGGTGTGGGTCGAAGACGTGGATCCAGAGGAACCAGGGCGAGGGCTGGTCCTTCAGCCAGGCCAGGGCGCCCTGGATCACGCGCTCAGCCTTGCGCTCGACGTACCTGAAGCTCAGGGCCACACCGCTGCCGTAGTTGTCATCATAGACGTCAAAGCCCTGGGTCAGGCCGAAGCGCGAGTCGAGCGGGAAGGCGCCGACGAAGGCGCCGGTGGCATACCCGTTCTGCTTGAGATAACCGGCCAGAGTGGGAAGCTTGTCCGAGACCTTGAAGATGCCGTTGTCGTGGACGCCGTGCCCGAGCGGCGTCATGCCCAGGAGAATGTCGGTGTGGGCGGGCAGGGTCAGCGGCACGTGGGAAAAGGCCCGGCTGAAGACGACGCCCGAAGCGGCCAGACTGTCGATATTCGGAGTCTTGAGAAACCGCGAGTCATAGCAGCTGAGCCGGTCGGGACGCAGGGTGTCGATCGTGATCAGGAGAAGGTTCGAACGTTCCGCGGCCGGGGCGACACCGGGAAGAAAGAGGGCGAGGACCAATGCGAGCGTAGCGGAATGCTTCATTCTATTCTTCTTCTCAGTTCTCCGCTATTATAACACACCAAGCCGATCGTCTTAAGTTGAGGCCCCGCCGGGCGCTCATGGCGCGTAATTTATTGATAACTAAACATTTACGAATAAGCCTCACGATTGGAAAGCACAAGTTTCCGCGATCCGAGCCGCTCCGTCCGGCGGCTCCGCACCCGGGCGCCGTATCGGCGGACTCGGGCTGGGCGGAGCAACGCGTGTCGAGGCTCGCCTGAATATCTTGCCCAGGTCTTTTGGAAACCGGCTCAATCGGAATAAAAAAAAGCCCCTCCCCCCGAAGGGGGAGGGGCTTTGAGCTTCTGCGTGTGCTGCTACTGCGTCAGATCTGGAAGCGGATGCCGAACCGAGCGACGAAGGGGTTCAGAATCTCGTAGATCTTGAACTTCTGGGTGTAGGGAACAAACTTGGCCGAGGCAATATAATAGGAGCCTTCTCTGCGGTCGTAGCGGCTGAGAACGGTGGCGCTGTTGAGTACGTTGAAGGCATCAGCCATGAGGTAGATGCGGCCGCTGTCGCCGATCTTGATCATCTTCTCGAGGCGCAAGTTCAACTGGTAGTAGGTATCCAGCATTTCGCTGCCGAGCTTGTCCAGGTAGACTAGGTTGGTCCTCATCATCGCGTTGGGCAGGGTGGAGTCGTTGAGGTACATGTAGTGGGGAATCATGTGGCCGGCTCTGGCGTTGAAGGTGAAGGAGATGTCGAAGCCCAGGGGCAGTTGGTAGAGGCCTTCGAGTTTGAACATCCAGTGAGAGAAGATGTACTGGTTGATCTTGCCCGAGGCCGAGCCGATCTGAGGAGCCCAGACGTTGTCCTGGAGGGCCCACAGCGTGGTCGGGTCGTTATAGCCGTCCGAAGCATAATGCCGCCACTGATCCATGTAGGAAATGGACCCGTCGACCATCCAGTTGTTGGACAGGCGCTTGTTGAAGACGAAATCGAGGCCCCAGAATCCGTAGTAGTTGCTATTGGCTTTGTGGTGCGAATAGGCCATGTACTCCGCGGCAGCATTCAGGACATACCAAGGCTGACCCGCGCCTGCGCCCATATCAACCCCGGGGACCGTGGGAACTGTGCCGGCTTGCATGTAGTCGGCCTGGCTGCGGTCGACGCCGGAGGCGTCGACAGAGGAGCGATTGACGTCCCAACTCATGTTGTCGTAGCGTCTGTAGGTGAAATCGAGGCCGAGGTTGAAGTCGGTCAGGAGCTCGTGCTCTATGGTAGCCAGGTACTCGATCGTCCGGGAGGAGCCGGCATTGGAATCAACGAGGTACTGGTAGGACTGTTGGCCGAGGACATCCTCAAAGCTATTGACGTAGATGCCCTTCTGCGCGTTCCAGGCAGCGGCGTTGAAGTTGCCGGAGTCATCAACGATGCGTACAGGAGCATAGGTGTCGGGATCCGGCCAGAAGAGTTCGTTGTAGTTGGCGATGCCGTCTCCGTTGAGGTCGTTCCAGAAGAAATAGAAGTTGCCCCACGTGCCCAGCGGATAGAAATAGGTGGCGGGAAATCCGGTGCCCAAGAAGTCGCCGTACATGGCGAAGTTCAGCTTGAGGAGGGTCTTGCCGGTTCCGAAGAGGTCGTAGGTCAGACCGATGCGCGGGGAGAAGACATCCCAGCTGTAGCTCGGAGTGGCAGCCGTAACCGACAGGGGCTTGACGAAGCTGTCGAAGGCGTTGATCGCCGTCTGGTCGAACTGCTGGGTCCAGGCCGCATGGGTGGGTTGAACGCGATCCCACGTGCTGGCGTTGATCTGGGGAGTCTGGCGGTCATAGCGCAGACCGAGGAGCAGGTTGAACCGGCCGAAGGAGACCGTGTCGCTCACGAAGGCAGCCAGCTGCTTGACCCCGGTGTCGAGCTTCTCATGCGTGTAGAGGTAGAATTCGTTCATGCCAGGCGTAAAATCAGGGACTCCATCACCGTTAAAGTCGCAGTCCGAGACGGTGAGGTCATATTCCCTCATGAGGTTGCCGGCGAAGCCCCAATCCGTCGTGACTCTGCGGGTCGAATACTCGACACCCAACTTGATGTCGTGGCTCGCGCCGAACAGGCTGTCGTTAAAGTAGTTGACGTAGGCGTTGTAATCATACATCGGCCGGGTGGTGATGTAGTAGCCCCACGCGAAGCCTCCCAGGTCATTATACACATCGTAGGACCAGGGCAAGAGGGCTTGCTCATCTAGGGCGGGCAACAGCTGGAAGGCGGCATCCATGTAGGCGAACTTCAAGGACACCAGGAGGTTGTCCCCGAACATGTGCTCGTCCTGGATCTTCAGGATGGGGTTGCCGAAGTGGTAGGGGCTCGATTGGTTGACCCCCTGGGGATTGGAATGGGTCGAGCTCCGGCCCTTGTACACCTTGCTGTTGGCGTTGTAGAAGATCTCCAGCCGGTTCTCGGGGATGAGCTGCAGGTTCAGCTTGGCATTGTACTGGGTCAGGGTGGGCTTGGTGGGTCCGCCGAAGAAGGTGAGACCGTCGATCTTTTGAACGCCGTAGGAACCCCACAGCCAGATCTTGTCCTTGAGGATCGGGCCGCCGATGTTGAAGCCGTAGTCGCTGATATTGTTGATCTGGTTCGTCCGGGTGGCGCCTTCGGCTTTCAAGGCATCGGTCAGGTTGGTGGCCTGGAAATAGTTGTCCGTGTAATAGAAACGGCCGCCCAGGCTGACCTTGTTGCCGCCGCGGCGGGTGACCATGTTCAGGGCGACGCCGCCCGTCTGAACCGTGACATCCGCACCGCCGGTGACGACGTTCATCTCCTCAAAAGAGTCGAAGTCCCAGTACGCCGGAGAGGCGCCGATAGCGGACGGGTCGGTGACGACGACGCCGTCAAGGGCCCACACACCATTCGAGCCGCCGCTGGCATCTCCCTTGGCGATGTAGCCGGACTGCTGGCCGGATTCCGTCCCGCCGACGTTCTCGCGGTCCATGACGATCCCGGGGGTCATCTCCAGGACGACCCAGGGGTCTCTGGCCGAGGGCAGGGATTGCAGGACTTCCTGACTGACGTTCTTGCCGACCGCGGTCTTTTTGGCATCGACGACCGGGGTCACGGCCGTGACCGTCACTTCCTCTTCCAGCTTGCCGACTTCCATGACCAGGTTGATCTCGGATTCACTTCCGATGGTGACGATAATGCCGGATTTGATCTGCTTCTTGAAACCGGTCAGCTCAGCTGTCAGGGTATACTCACTGCCTGCCGACAGTGACACGAATCTGAACGAGCCGCCTTCGGTGGTGATGGACGTGATGGGCGCCAGGATGGGGGCGCTCAACGTAACGGACACACCGGGGAGGGCGGTCCCTTCCGTATCCGTGACCTTGCCGCGGATATTGCCCGTGCGGATCTGGGCCATAAGGGATACGGAGAGGAACAGAACGAAAAGAACGATTAGGCTCTTTTTCACATTTCCTCCTTATGAATTGTTGCCAATAACCTTGGAGCGCGCTGGCGCTCCACCCATTCCCTCGACTGGGGAGCTCGGGATCATTCTCACCTCCTTGTTCTCTCTTTCTTTTTTCAATCGATGCCCGCTTATTTAATGCAATATCTATGCCAATAAAAGGAGGTATGCCGGCCTATCGGATTTGTCAATAGAATAAAGCAATTACGACATAAAAGATCAGTTGATTCTTAGATGAAAATCCAATTTATTGGATTTCATCCAAAAAAACGAAGCCTAATGGGAGGAGTCCGGAAGCGGGAATGCGGGCGGGGCCTAGTTCTTGAGATATCCCTGGCGGCAAGCGACCGTATAGTCCCTGCCCTTTATGCTGACACTGATCGCCTTAAAGGAGTTGTCGGGAGTCCGAGGAACCGGCGTGTAATAAACGAGGTAATACATTTCACAGGCTTTCAGAGCATCCTTGACCGCGGCCTCCGGGTTTTGAGAGCTGTCGGTGATCCCGCCCGTGGCCTTGGCCGCGACCGCAAAAACCTTGAACACATCCTCGGACCGCTCGCGCATGACCAACCCGCCGACCCGGTCCGGCCTCTTGTCCATAAAAAGGAAATTGAAGTTTGTCGAGGAATCAGCAAAGGCTTGGCTGATCGCCTGCGGGTCGAGGGACACGTTCCGGTGGTAGACCTGGAAAAGCTCATGGAGATCGTTGATGATATTCTGCTTATCCTGGTTCTCATCGATGAGGTTGTTCATAACGATGGGAGAGATCTCCGGGCTGAACTCGCGCTGGTAGATGAAAAAGACGATCTTTTGACCCGGCACGCTTTTCAGGTCCTCGGCAAAAGCAACGATCTTGTTGACATCGATGCGTCGTAGCTCTTCCATGCGTATTATGGTTTCCCTGTAATCCGCCAAGACCTGCTCCAGGGCAAAATCAGCCAGGTTCAATCCCGTTCCTTCTTCGAAATTGGCCATGGGGTTCTGCCCGCTGAGTCTCCGGACGAGGAGCTTCAGATCGTTCAGAAGACTCTTGTAGGCCATGCCGCCCTGGATGATGTCCCTGCGCACGATGTCATCCAATTCCTTGGCTAGGACGTCCCGCGGTTTCCCGGCCAAGGCCGCCCGGGTCAGGGTGTAGTTCCGCATGGGCGTCTGGATGTTCAAAGAATCCCCGGGAAGGAGTCCCCGCATAAAGAAATCCCGGATGGCCTGGGAGAGTTGGGGGTTGTATTCAAACAGCTGGAACAGCAGGTAAAATTTCCGGGACACGTCGGGCAGGAAATCGGCCGGTCCGTCTTTCCGCACCACGGAGTTCTTGTCCACGAGGAAGAGCGCATCAATGGTCTGGGCCACGCCGTTTTCCCTGAGGTCGAAATCCTGGAGACCGAGGTCGGAGACGAATCGATCGCCGTTCCAAACGCGGACGGTTTCGGCAACCTGGTCGGAGGACGGGGCCGACGACTGGGACCTCAAGACACCGGGCAGGCCGGCGAGAACGCAAAGAAGTCCGAACGAAATCACGATGGCCTTTATTGGATACATCCTCATGTTCGCACTCCTTGTTTCGATTGTTGCGGGTGCTCACCATATTGTACGATAGCCCGCTCAAGAGGCGATAGCAATATCATGGCGCAAGATCCTTCTTTGGGGGGGCGAATCGTCCGGAAGATGACTTTCATAGTCTCATAAAGGCAGCGAAGGCGTGTTGCTGTAGGCGGGGGCAAGGGTTGGCGTGCGCCCGTTTGGTGCTTCGGAACCAGATAGACGCGGCATAAGTTGAAGGAGTCTCAGCCCCGATTGAAAATATGCAAAGGGCTTGCTCGGAAAACGAATGGCAAAAAGCATCTGCATTTCTATAAGTGACATATTTTGTCAATTATTAGCACAACATTTGTCACATCTTAGCTTTTTATCGAAAAATATTATCATTATTAATAATAATATATATCGACATGCATAAAATGGACCATAGAAACAAAGCACCAAAAAGATGCTTGGCATATTTCATAATTATTTTATTTTAAATATCTTAGGAACGAATTTGGCATTCTGAAAAACGAGGCTGGGCCGGAGTCCGACCCGTCGAATGTAGCCTTTCTTCCGGGTTCCTCCCTATCATCTGCGCCCTCATCTTGAAAGCTTCTCATATTCTTATTATTATCAACGCGCTACCAAGCATCCCGTTCCAATGAAAATCATCAATATTGTTTACAGCGGCTTTAGCAAGCATTTCCTTTTTTATGATCCCCTTGGTTTCGCAGAAAAGTGGCCGCGATGCCTATGAGCGTGCCTGTCCGCCCTCCTATAGTCCCCCCTTCCTCCCCCGCGCAAGCATTTCAATCCTATTTTCCGCAGTAAGGCGAGGGGAGAATGGCCGAGAAACCCGTGCGCCGGAAGAACGGGCAACCCATTTTCTTTTCCCCGGGAATCGGGCTGAGGCTGGAGCGAGCATGAATTGATTCGCCATAACACCAGGTGGCTTCGCTTGAAGCCATTGCGAGGCTGGTTTTGCCGCGGCAACCTTGAGGGCAGCCGGCTCGGAGGAAGCCGACCGGCGAAGATGGGGGAAAGCTGCTCAGGTTAATGGATAAGGGCTCGAGCAGCTTTCAGGGGGAAAAAGGGGGGGGCTGCAGGAAAGCGAGTTCAGAGCCGAAGAAAATGCGGTCTTTCTTGAGACCATTGCGAGGCGGATTTGGCTGTGGCAACCTCAATCACTATTATAGAGATGTGAGGGCGAGATTGAATCTCCCAGCCGAAGCCGAAAGGCGGAGCCGCGAGGAGCAAAGCGACGTGGCGGGAAGCCTCGGCCCCACCAGCGGCACGGATGGGTTTCATGCCGTGCCCCCTAAATACAGAGGGGGCAATGGGGGTTAATATCATGAGAAGAGTCCGAAAACCCATCCGGACTAAAAGTCGCATAGCCCGAGCCTTTTGTCATAAATTTGGAAATGCTCCCGCCGACTTGCGCGCCGTTGACAGGAATTCCGAAATCATCCAATATTCTTCCATGAATGGTGCAGGGCTTGAGGGGAACCGGGCTTTGATGTTCCGGAGAAAAAGGCCGTCGCCCCTCAGCCAAGACATGCCGTGTCGTTCGGAGGAAAAAACGGCCGGGGATCTTTAGTCGGAGGGGAGCATGTACGCCATGACTCAGATTCAGGAGGGAATGAAACCATTCCGCTTCGGAGACGGCCATGAGGACCGCCCGGCCGGAACGTTTATCCTGCAGGTTATCATCCTGCTCGTAAGCCTGTTCGGAGGCGTTTTTTGCATGACCTGTCTCTACCTGGCCATGCGCGGGGTCATGCGGCTCGGCGGGATGGTGGCCACGGGCGGGCCCTACGCGATCGCCCACCCGGCCCCGGGCTGGGCTTGGATCTTTCCGGGCTCCATCCTGGTCGGGCTCATTTTTATCGGGCTCAATTCCTTTGCCTCGCGGCGCGCGGGCGGGTTGGACGTTCTGGTCCTGGCCTGGCCGGCCCTCTTCCTCTCCCTCGGATGGAATTTCCTGGACTTCGGGCTCGGGCTGACGGGGGGACATGGTCTGATCTGGGCATGGCTCGTGTGCGGTGTCCTCTTCGTCGCCATGGGAGGCATTCCCCTCATCTTCGTCGTGCGGAACGCATTCGCGGCCATGACAGGCGGAAGAGGGGAATCCGCGGGTTCGCCCTGGTCGGGCTCGCGGGGGCCGGGCGGCTGCAATTCCCGGGTCCGGCTCAGCGCCGGGGGACGGACCATGCTCATCGTTCTTCAGCTGGCGGCGATGGGCCTCGGCGTCTACGGGGCAGACCGGTTCATTCGAGTGCTGTCCGGAGACAAGACCGTCACGGCCGCAGAAAACCCGAGCCCGCACCCGTCGCGCGGGCCGGCTTCTCCCCCGCCCGCAACGGAGAGCCGGGCCATCCTGCCCAAGATGCTGTATTCACCCCGTGTCGTCATCACCTTTGAGCACAACACCCTGGAGATCCTTTCCGGGGAGAACAGGGTTTTCTATAACGGGACGGAATTCAAGGATGCGCAAACCCTGCCCCTTGAGGCGCGCCAGGTCCTGGAACAGATGGCGGACTACCTGCGGCTTCTTCTCGGGCGCTGACGGGGGAGCGCGGAGGCGCCGGCATGAGGCGGGCCCCGTCGCCTGAATTCCGGCGGACCGGCGGGAACCGTTCAAGGGCGGAAATGCGGGCGGGCCGGCAAGACAACGGAACAAGCGGAGGAAACGAATGGAACAAAGATCCTTGACCCTTCCGGGAAGCGGAGCGCGGCGGGCGTGGAGCTTCATCGCCGGGGCGGGGATGATCGCGGCCTCGATTCTGACCATGCGCCATTTCTTTCAGGCGAATTTCCCGGAGACGATCTTCGCCGGGTCGTTCTGCGACATCAGCGCCTTTTTCAACTGCGACAGCTCCGCCTTTTCGACCATTGCCGCGATCGGCGGCGTGCCCATGGGCTATTTCGGTCTTTTCGTCGGCGCGCTCGTCGTCCTGGGCAGTCTGTTCCCCTCCCCGGCCTTCGAGCGCACGAACAAATCCCTGGCCCTGCTCAACGGGCTGGGCGTCATCGGCCTGCTCCTCTACTCCGTCCTGGTTCTCAAGAGCCTGTGCCTGCTCTGCAGCGGCTATTATGTTTTTTCTCTCCTCAGCCTGTTCCTGTTTTGGAGGTTCGGCCTGCGAAGCGAAACCCCAGGGGTGTCGGGATTTCTGAAGACCTATGTTTTGCCCTCGATCAAGCAGGCCCTGGTCTTCGCCGTGATCCTGGCCGCCGGAGCCTACGGCTTCCAGCTGTTCACCCAGGCCAAAAAGGAAGCCCAGTTCGGCGGCGCGGCGGCCAAGGTGGTCAAGGAGTATTACGGCCTGGCCAAGGTCCCGAACCCCAGCTTTATCTCTCCCTTTTGGACGGCCAAGGCCGCCGAGACGTTCGAGGGGGCACCTCTTCGCGTGGTCGAATACGCCGACTTCCTCTGCCCGGACTGCCTCTACCTTTACCAGGAGCTCAAGACCCTCAAGAAAGAATACAAGGGCAAGGTCAACATCGCTTTTCAGTTCTTCCCGCTCGAAGCCGCGTGCAACCAGGTCGTGGACAAGAACCGTCACCCCGGGGCCTGCGGCTTGTCCTACCTGGCGGCCTATGACCCGGCCAAGTTCCTGGCCATTCACGACGAGATCTTCGAGAACTTCGAGAAGGCCAAGGACCCCGTCTGGCGCCGGGATCTCGCCCGGAAATACGGCGTCGAGGCGGGCCTGACCGACCCGGCCACCCGGGACCTCGTCGAGCGGATCATCGCTACCGGCGCCGAGTACGAAAATACCTCGGATAAGTTCGCCCACGGCATCCGCTCGACGCCGACCATGATCATCAACAACAGGATGGTCATCGGCACTCTTCCCTACGCCCACCTCAAGGCGATCTTTGAATCGCTCCTATCCGGGGGCGAAACGGACCAGGGCGGCGGCAAGTTCCTGGAGAATTGGGTCGAGCTCGGGAAGCCGGCCAAGACCAAAAAATAGCCTGGCTGGCCTCCTTTCCCGGCAAGGGGGGTGTCACGGGGATGAACCCTCGCTTCGGCCCGGAAAACGACGAAGGCCGTTGTGCCGGCCTTAAAAAAACCGCCGACCCTGTTGACTTTTCATTTTAATGGCAATATCTTTATGTTTAACCTCTCGTCGCTACGGCGATTCGGGACCAAGGATGAGTTTGTTACAGAAAGACGGCCCGCCTCTCTCCTCGACGCAAGCCATTAACCTGGTCGCCGAACAGGTCAAAGACCTCCTTTTGCAGCTGTCCAAAACGATATCCTCGATTAAGGTCTTTTCCTGGCAGCACGCCGCAACCCAAAAGATGATCCACACTCTCTGGGAGAACATCGCCGCCTTCCTGGCCCGGCACGGCCGTCTGGAGATCGGCGTCGAGGAGTTCGTCTTCACTTATCGGGACCGGGTCGTCTATCGCGACGAAAAGGCCATCAAAAGCCTGCCGTTCCTCTTCTATAAGGACGGGATGAAGCAATTCTTCATCGACAAGTCCCTGAAGGAAGAGGAGCTCGTGGAGTTTCTGAAGATCATCCGGGGCGCCTTCGAGAAGCCGGCCGAGGAGAGCGATATCGTCAACCTCCTCTGGGAGAAGGACCTGGCCAGCATTCATTGTTTCGCCCCAGACGATTTTTTGGACACCAAGATCGGGGCCGGCAAGCAGCCCCCCATGCTCTACGCCGACCCGTCCGACCTGCGCATGGGATTCATCGCTCTTTCTCCGGAAGACCGGGCCGAGGCTTCGAAGGTGGCCGCGAGCCTTCCCGATATCGAAGCGGCTCCCGACCCGCAGAGCCTTGGGGGCGAACCGTCGCCCGAGCCGGAATCCGCCGAGGCGGGGGGAAACGCCGAGGCGCCCCAGGTTTTCACCGCCCTGAGCGATGGGGAGGACCGGGCTCTCCGGGACATGCTCCAGATCAACCGCAAGCTCTCGCCCAACGGCGAGCTGGTCCTGCTGGCGGGTGAGATCCTGAACCTGGAGGCCAACCCGACCCGATTCCTGGAAGCGATGGATGTCGTGACCCGACTCCATCAGGACCTGATCAGCAAGGCCGATTTTCATTGGGCGGCCGAGCTTCTCGGCCGTATCATCGAGCTCAAGACGAGCTTCTCCTCGCCCAACGCGTTCCAGCGCGAACCCCTGGCCACCTTTCTCGACGGAACCAAGAGCCGGGTGGCGTTCATCAACCTGAAGAACATCCTCCAAGAAAAGCGTTTGAACGATTTCCGCCCCTTCTTTGAATACATCACTCTGATCGGGCTGGACACTTTGCCCCTTGTCATCGACCTGTGCGACACGCTGAAGAACCCGGCCCTGTACGCCTCCATGAGCGGGTATCTCCGGGAGGTCGGGAGCCAGGCACCGTCCCAGCTGCTGCAGCTCGCCTCGGCCAGCCGGCCGTCCCTGACCCGGGAGGTCATCGCCGCCCTCGGATCGCATCCGGACAAGAGGGTCGTCCTCCTCCTGGCCGCCTTCAAGGGGTCCTGGGACAAAACCATCAAGCAGGAAGCGATCCGGGCTTTGGGCCGGAGCAGCGACCCCGGCGCCGTTCGCGTCCTGAGCGATTTTCTGAACGACGAGGAATTGGACATCCGGGTCTTCGCCGCCAACAACATCCGGAGCCTTCGCGACCCGAACCTGTCCGATCACGTCGTGAGCACCATCCGGAGCATGGGCTTCCATAAAAAGAACCTGCTCGAGCGGCAGGCCTACCTTGACCTGGCTGGGCGGCAGAAAACCTCGGAAATGCATGACCTCCTGGGGGACGTGCTCCGCAAGCGAACGGGCCTCCTCGGCCGGAAGCGGCGCATGGAGACCCGGCTGGCCGTGGTCAATACCCTGTCCCGCGTCGGCGGCCCTCTTTCGCGCGAGCTGCTGGAGGAGGGAACCCATGTCTCCGGGGCCAAGATCCGCCGGGCCTGCCTCGAAGCGCTGGAGAGCCTGCCCCCCGAGCCCCCGGCCAAACCCGAGCCCAAGGAAGACACCCATGTCCAGCCCTGAGAAAAAAGAACCGACACAGGGCCTCCTGAAGGAAGAGGTTCTGATCAATCGGGCCGCCCTGGCGCTCCTCCGCCATCTCAAAATGGCCTATAAGGCGATCAAGATTTACGACCCCGGCAACCAGATCGTCCAGGGCCAATCCCATGTCCTCTTCTCCCTGCTGGAAGCCCTGCTCCGGGAGAGCGGAGAGGTCAGCCTTCTTTTGCGGCAGAGCACCCTGTTCTTCAACGGGACCAGAATCCGTTTCGCGTTCAACAATTATGACCTGTTCCGATTCCTAAGCGACGAGCTCCGACGGCACGGAGTGGGGCACCTGAGCATAATGCCCGGATTGACCGAGGACGAGCTTCGCAGCTTTCTGGGCCTCCTGGCCCAGAAGCCGTCCCGGTCGGGCAGCACGGCGGCGGACTTCGCCGCCGGCCTGACCGAAAACAGGATCCTTCACGTCTATGTCGAGCCGCCGTCCTCCTACGAGAACCTGAGTGGAAGCGAGCGCGAGGCGATCAAGCTGTTCTTCATGGGCATCTCCCACCTCAAGGAGATCTTCGGAAAATTCCAAAAGGGCGAGTCCCAGCCCATCAACGTCACCCGCCGCCTGATGCACTCCCTGTTCAATCACATCGTCAACAACGAGGCCTTCGCCCTGGGGCTGACGAACATCAAGAACTTCGACGATTACACCCTGAATCATTCCCTGAATGTCTGCATCCTGGCCATCGCCCTGGGCCGGCGACTGGGGCTGGATAAGAACGAGCTGACCGACCTGGGCATCAGCGCCTTTTTCCATGATTACGGCAAGATGGAGATCCCCCGGGAGATCCTGGACAAGCCGGGGAAGCTGGAGAAGAGCGAATGGGCGATGATGGAGACGCACCCCCAGCTGGGAGCGGAAAAGCTTCTGCGTCTCAAGGAAACTAGCGCCGTGCCCGTGGGCGCCATCAACGTGGCCATGGAGCACCACATCAGGGATGACCTGAACGGCTACCCCATCTACCAGAAGAAAAAGGATATCTCTTTCTACAGCAAGATCGTCAAGATCTGCGACGTCTTCGATGCCCTGACCACTCCCCGCCCTTATCGTCCCAATACCTTCAGGCGGGACGAAGCCCTGGCCACCATGGTCGCGGATTCGGGTATGGGCTTCGACAGGATCATCCTCAAGGTCTTCGCCCAGATGCTGGGTCTCTATCCGGTCGGGAGTCTGGTTCGCCTTGACACCGGGGAGCTGGCCATCGTCTTCGAGCCCAACGCGGAGCCCTCCATGTCCAACCGGCCGCGAGTTCGGCTGATCACGGAATCGACCGGCAGGAAGGTCGGCGGGGAGATCGTGGACCTGACCGAGCCGGACCCGAACACGGGCAAAGCCAAGCGGTCGATCGTCCGCGCCCTGGACCCCCAGGCCTACGGCGTCCGCGTCGCGGATTATTTCCTGGACAAGGCTCAATCGGTGCCGGCCGAGGCTGCCCCCTAGGCCGGGCGCTCCCACTACGAGCAGGCTATTCTTCCCTTTCCAGCCGAACGCATATCCTTTTGTATGATCCCCTTGGTTTTGCAGAAAAGGAGCGCTGATGCTCATAGGCGCGTGAGTCAACGGTCCAGTAGTTCACCCTTCTTCCTCCTCGGAAGCATTTCCATCCTTTTCCCCAGCCAATAGGCGAGGGGGAATGATTGAGAAGTCCGGGCGCGGGCAGACCGAGCCACATTCTCTTTTCCGGGGAAACGGACCGAGGCTGGAGCGAGCATGAAGGAGATTTAGCCGGACTATGAGGCTTTTGAGGGTAGCCGGCTCGGAAGAAGCCGGCCGGCGAAGATGTCTGAGCGGCCGACGGTCTCCGTAAGATCAAGGCCGGACGCGAGTTCTGAGCCGCAGAAAAAGCCGAAATGGGACGGCGTGAAAAATCTCCGGAGCGAGAGAAGCCTCGGCTCGATTCCCACTTTCCGCACGAAGACAAAGTGCATATCCCGATGCCATCTAGCCCGAGTCCTTTATTAAAAATATGGAAATGCTTCCCCCCCTTCTGCATGGACTTCATCCGCCGGCCCTGGCTATAATAGTCCGCATCCATGAAGCGCCCCTACGAAAAGGACGGGACCGACCGGCTGAACCGGAAACGCTTCGCTATCATCCTGGTCAGGCCGGAAAACCCGGAAAACATCGGCCTCGCGGCCCGGGCCATGAAGAACACCGGGTTCGAGGACCTGCGCCTGGTCGGCCTCCGGTCCCTGGAACCCGAGGCCTCCCGCACCGCCATCCACTGCCGCTCGATCCTCGACCGGTCCCGGTTCTTCCCCACCTTGGAGGAGGCGACCGAGGACCGGCATTTCGTCCTGGCCTCGACGGCTCGCTTCCGCAAAACCTTTGCCGTCCTGCCGCTCGCCGGGGCTGTCGAAACCGTCCTCCGTTTTCCCCTCGAAACGCGCGTCGGGCTGGTCTTCGGCAACGAGCGGACGGGGCTGTCGTCAAAGGAGCTGGGCGCGGCCAACTCCGTGTTCTTCATCCCTCAGGCCTCGACCCAGCCCTCCTACAACCTGGCCTCGGCCGTGCTCCTGACCCTGTTCGGACTGTTCAGCCGTTCCGCCGGAGAGATCATCGCCCGGGAGACGATACCCATCCCCCGCAAGGAGCAGGAGGATTGCATCCGTCTCCATCCTGCGCAAGCTCGAGAAGAAGGACTTCATCCATCCGGGGAACAAGGTCCACGTCACGGAGATGGTCCAGGACCTGTTCGGGAGAATGGCTTTGACGGAGAAGGACCGGCGCTTCCTCCTGGCTCTGCTCGACCGGGCGGTGGATTAGAGAGGAAAGCTTCTCCGACCTATTTGAAGAAAGCTCGGGCAGGGACCTGGAAACTCCCGTATCCAGCCGCTGGAGCGTGACGGAATCGGGCCACGGCCCGGCTCCTTGCGGCCTATCACGACCCCATCAATAAAAAAACGGCCGGGAGGAAGGACCTCCCGGCCGAGCGATGACCTTCGTGCGCTTTGGGCTTCTATTTTTTAAGAAGGATCTCCTCGAAGAGCTTCAAGGCCGCGTCGCTGTCGGTCTGTCCCAGCCAGAACAGGGCTTTCTTGCGAACCGACAGGCTTTTATTGCTACGAGCCATGGCCACGAGCAGAGGTACGGATCTCTCCTGGGGAAGCTGAGAGATAGCAAAGACGGCCGAGTCCTTGATCTCTTCGCTCTCATCGGGCTTGTCCACCACTTCCTTGAGAGTCCCGACCGCCTCCTGGCTCGCCTTCTGGCCCAGCCAGAAGATCGCTTCCTTTCTGATCTCGCGATCGGGCTCGGCCTTGGCGATCCGGATCAATTCTCCGAGGGCCTCCCGCCGGTCGGTGAGGGTCAAGGCGAAGACGACCTGCTTTCTGAGCGCCTCTTCCCGGGCCTTGGCAAAAACTTCCTTAAGGATATCGAGCCCCCGCCCATCCCTGGATTCTCCGGCCCAGAAGACGGCGTCCTTGCGGACCTCGAGAGTGAAACCGGTCCCGAGCGCGGTCTTCCGCAGGAAATCATGGGAGCGGGGGGTGTCGTGCATGCTGACGATGAAGACCAGGGATTTGCGGAGTTTCTCCGCGCCGCGGTCGAATTCCGTCTCCAGGTATCGGACGCTCGAGTCCGCGTCCGCGGAACCCAGCCAGTAAACCGGGACGGTCTTGAACTCATAGATATCCTCGGGGTCGAGCAGGCGGGCGGTCAGGACAGCGGCTTGCGACTTGGAGCTGAGCAAAAGAAGGCCGGCCGGTCCGCCCGCATCCTTGGATTCGATGTTCTCGCTGTCTCCCGAGCCGTGGAACTTGACCTCGCCCTCTGAAACCGAGACTTCGAACGGCCCGCGGCTGCCGTTGATCGAATGATGCACGGTGCTCCGGCTGGGGAAGAGATACGCGGTGAAGAACAAATCGCCCGAACCGGTCCGGGCAAAATCCTCGCGGGCCGCCGCCGTCCTTTTTTCGAGGGGGGAGGCGGGGTCGGCCTTGAGGAAAACCTTGCCCTTCAGGAACCCCGGAGAGTCCTGGGCTTGAAGGGCTGACGAGGCGGCCGCCGCCAGAAGGACGGCGGCCGCGACCATGCCGATGACCACGCTTTTTTTCATGGCGCTCATTCCCGGGCCTATTTCTCGATGATCTCGTTCAGGAACTTGACCGCCTCTTCGCTCTTGGACTGGCCCAGCCAGAAGATGAACTGCTTCTTAAGCTCGAGGTTCTTCTCGGTCTTGGCCATCTCGATCATCCTGCGCACGGACTTGTCGCCCTCGAACTGGCCGATGGCGAAGATGATCTTCTTCTTGATCTCGAGGTTCTGGGTCTTACCGTAGAGCCCGACCAGGAAGTCCAGGGAAGCGTCGCTCCCCTCCTGGCTCAGCCAGAACACGGCCCGCTCCTGCGACTTGGGGTCGGAGTCGGCCTGGGCGATGGACATGAGCTTGGCTTTAGCCTGGGGCGACTCCTGCTGGGACAGGGCGAAGATGACCTTGTCCCGGATGTCCTCGTCCACGGCCTTGTCGTAGATCTCGTTCAGGGCGTCGAGCGCCCGGGCGTCGTCCTTCTGGCCGAGCCAGAAGATGGCCTTCTCCTGGGACTCCTTGTCCTTGGCCGTCCTGGCGATCTCCAGGAGCTTATCGTAGGCCTTGGGGTTCGCGCTCTGTCCGAAGGCGAAGATGATCTTTTCCTTGAGACCCTTGTCCTGGGTCTGGCCGTAGAGCCTGAGCAGGGCGTCGAAGCTGCCCGGGTCGTCCCGCTGTCCCAGCCAGAAGACGGCCTGGCCGCGGACCTCGGGGTCGCTGTCCTTGACCGCGACCTCGGCCAGGATCTCGGGGGACTTCGGCAGATCATACTGTCCCACGAGGAAGACGGCCTTTTCCCGGAGCTTGGGGTTCTTGTTCTCGCGGAGGATCTTCTCCAGGGTGGGCAGGGCTTTCTGCGGGTCCATGTTGAGCATGGCGTCCAGGGCCACCATCTTCATCTCCATCTCCGGGTCCTCATTCGTGGCTTCGTCCGAGATGTAGGGCTTGAACTGCTTGAGCCCGTTCTTAACCAGGTTCTCGGCGATCTCAACCCGCAGGCTCCGGGCGTCGTTGACCCAGGAGCTCAAGGGCAGGTCCTTGAGAAGGGCGTTGATATCGGCCACGGCCTCCTGCTTCAGGCGGAGCTGGTCCTCAATCTTGGCCTCGGACAGGCTGAGCTTGTTCAGGCTGTAGGCCAGCCAATAGAGGCTGTCGTCCAGGTACTCAGTTCCCTTGAACTGGTCCTTGAGCGCGGCGAACTGCTTGATCGCCTGGGCCCACTGCTTGTCGTAAACGGATTTCTTGGCGGCCTCGTAAGCGGCCTGAGCCTTGTCCTGTCCGGTTTCTTGGGAGGTCAAGGCGGAGCCCAGGGCCAGGGCGAGGACGGCGATGGTCACGACGATCATCACGATCTTGAAGTGTTTCATGTGTGCCTCTCCTTTGAGTTGTTTATCACAATGTTTCAAAACGGCGGATCCGGTCGAGGACCTGCCGCCGGTTGATGGCCTCCCGGAGGGAAACCGGGGTGGCCGTGTCATGGTTTTTCAAGTGACTGATATCCGTCAGGATCATGTCCAGGTCGTCGAACAGGTCGGCCAGGGCGGGGTTCTTGCGGGCCAGGGCGCGCCGCAGGAGCATGTTCTCGACGAGGAGCGAGGCGGCCGTTTTTCTGTCCGAGAGCAGGACATTTTCGTTCGCTTGACCCTTCCCGTCGTTGGCGTAGTCGAGGAGGACGGGCGTAACGTTCTCGAAGTACCGGTCGAGGAGGGTCCCGACGGCGGCCGGCGAAAGCCTGTCGGCCAGCGATGGCGCGGGTGACGGGGGCCTCGTCGGCAGGGCGAAGCGTCCCACGACGATTCCCAGGATGAAGAGCGCCGCCAGGGCGAGAGGGGCGTAGGCCCAGCTGGACACAATCGAGAAACGGCCGACCCGGCGTCGGGCCGGCTCGAGGGATTTTTCGATCGCCTTCCAGCTTCGGTCCCAATCGGCTTCGGGCGTCGAGCTGGGCTCGGTCGCATCAAGGGACGCCAGGACCTTTCGGGTCGTCTCGAATTCCCTGCGGCACGAGGCGCACCCCGCCAGATGATCCTCGAGCCCGCGGCGCTTCCTGGCCTCGAGTTCGCCGTAAACCTCGAGGAGCATATCTTTCTTGAATCTATGGCACGTCATGAGGGATCCTCCAGGGCCAGCTCCTTGAAACACCGCTTGAGGTTCGAAACGGCGCGGAAGAGGTGGGTTTTGACGCTCCCCTCCGTGCAGTGAAGCTCGGCGGCGATCTCGCGGATCGAATATTGCTGGTCGTGTTTCAAAAGAAAAATCATCCGCTGCCTGGGGCTCAGGCCGCACAGGCACTGCTCGATCTGATACCGCAGCTCGCGGCGGGCCTGTTCCCGGGCCGGGTCCGAAGCGGCGGCGCTGCTGGGAACCGTATCGAGGGCCTCCGCGCTGAGCTCGCTCCGGCGGGCTTTGTTTCGCCTGAGGTGATCGATGCTGCAGTTGATGCCCACCCGGAAGAGCCAGGAGGCGAAGTTCGTATCGGCCCCGACGCGGAACGTGCGGATGTTCCGGAAGGCCTTGATGAACGTGTCCTGCAGGATGTCCTCGGCGTCCTCGCGGTTCTTGACGTATTGATAGGCCAGGCTGAAGATCCGGCGCTTGTTCTGGTCGTAGAGCTCGCGAAGGGCGGTTCTGTTGCCCGCCTGGGCGGCCTGGATCAATACCGTTTCGTCCATTTTCAGACTCCATCCTATCCTACGCGCATCCAGGCCCTTTTGTTGACATAAAGCTGGGATTCTCCGGAGGAAGCTCAAAAAACAGCATCTTATTCATTAATAATCAACAAATGAACAGCGCCGGAGCGACGTTGGGCGTTGCAGCTCAGGCGTTCAGGAAACGGGGGATCACCTGGAGCGGCTTCCCAAACATGGGACAGCAAATCTTGACAACCGTGACGGGCTTCCGGAATTGATTTTGTCCGAGGGTGGTGCTAACGTTTGGAGCTGGAAAAAACCAACCGTGGAGAGTTGACATGAGTGAACAAACATACGTCTGCGGGAGTTGCGGCCGCAAGGTCAAGGTCGAGGCGGGCAAGCCCGCACCTTTGTGCTCTGCCTGTAACAAGGTGATGGAGCCTCTCCCCTTTTGCACGACCGTGCCTAACGCCGAGATGTCGCGCTTCGAGAACCCGGACGAGCCGTGCGCGGACGGTTCGACGCCCAAGAAACACAAAAAATGATGCGCGCCCACGAGGCGTTTTTTTCCTTGGGCCGAGAGCTTCTTCTCTTTCGCCGGAGATTCTAGGGGGCGAATTGCCAGGCCGGCCCGGGGATCATTCCGAGGCGATTGTCTGGACGGGCTCGGCCCTCATCGGCAATATCGCCGGGTTCAAGGGCATCCCCTGCGGAGCATCGGCCTTCTACCTGGCCATGGCGGAAGTCCTGAACGAGGCCAAGGGCCGAACGGTCCTCCTCATCGGTGAATCCCGGAAGTAGCCCCCGCTGGGTCATGCTCTCGGGCCGCTGTCCGGATTCGGGCTGGGGTCCATTCATTGACTCGGTTGGCCCGCCTTTGCTATAAGGAAGGCAGAGGCAAGGGTGAGGTGAATTTCCGAGAGAGAGATTATTCCCCGGATCCCGACGCCGCTCGGCTGGGGAGTCGTCGCCGCGCCGCCCGAAACGCTGTCCATCCCGGTCCGAGGAGGAGACTATGAGCCTGAGCAAGGAATTCAAGGAATTCGCCATGAGGGGGAACGTCGTCGACCTGGCCGTGGGAGTCATCATCGGCGCCGCCTTCGGCAAGATCGTCTCATCGCTGGTGGCGGACATCATCATGCCTCCCCTGGGCCTGCTCCTCGGCGGAGTAAATTTTTCGCAATTGGCCGTCACCCTGAAGCAAGCCGCGGAGGGCGCGCCGGCCGTCACCCTGAACTATGGCCTGTTCATCCAGGCCATCGTGGATTTTCTAATCATCGCCTTCGTCATCTTTCTGGCTATCAAGGGCATCAACCGGCTTAAGAGGCCCGCCCCTGCGGCTCCGGCCGCACCGTCGAATGAGGAAGTCCTTCTGGGTGAGATCCGGGACATCCTGAAAAAGAAAGACGTTTGAGGTCTTGCCCGCAGCGGCATCGGCCGGGCGCGGACGGCCGTCCGCTCAATCGAGACCGGGAAACTTTCTGCGCCGGAGAACATCGTAGATCACCACGGCCGCGGCGCTGGCCAGGTTAAGCGAGCGGACTGCGGCCGACATCGGAACTCGAAAGCATCGGCCCGGCTCCGACTCCAATAATTCCACCGGAAGTCCGACGGATTCCTTGCCGAAAACGAGATAGAGGTCGACCCCCTCGGGCCATTCCAGCTGATCATACGTCCGGGCGGCCTTCCGGCTGAAAAAGGCGACGATCCCCTCCCGGCCGGCCTGAAGAAAAGCCGACAGGCTGTCGTGATAAACAACATCCGCGTCGTCCCAATAATCGAGCCCGGCCCGCTTGAGGTGCTTATCGCCGACGAAAAAACCGAGCGGCCTGACGAGGTGGAGTCGCGCGCCCGTAGCCGCGCAGGTCCGGGCGACATTCCCCGCATTCTGGGGGATCTCAGGCTCGACGAGAACGACGTTCAACTTATCCATGGGTATCCGGGGCGGCACGGATTCGGAACACCGGCCGCGGCCGAGCCGACCGCCGTGCGCCGGCGACCGCCCAGGGGGCTGAGCGGACCGCTGATCTAGGAGCTTCGGACCGCGGACTTATGAATGGGCGATTCGCGGAGCATGGTCGCCAGGACGAGGACCACGGTCACCATAGCCGCTAATCCGAGGAGCGAACCGGTCATGGCCTTTGTCGCCTTGGACCTGAGGGCGTCCATGCCCAGGATGAAGATGATCCCCGAGACCTGCCCCATGACCAGGAGCAGGCTGTTCGACGTTCCCTCGGGCGCGGGATGCGTGATCTCAGCCCCATACTGAAACCCGATCGGGCCGGCGCTCAGCAGAAAAAAGCCCAGAAGGAAGCCGGACAGGAGCAGGAGGCCGTAGCTCGCGGCATAGGTGATCCCGACGAGCCCCGGCAACAGACCCGCCAGGGCCAGGATGATGAACGGCTTGCGGCGCCGGATGGTGTCGGAAATCAGGGGGACGACGATGGCCCCGACGATGCCGCCGATGAGCATCAACCCTCCGAGCATGCCCGCCTGGGTGATGGAGAAGCCGCGCGGACGGATGATGTCCTCGACCCAGGTCGAAACGCTGTTGAACAGCCCCAGCCCGACGAAGAACATGATGAGGAGATAGATGAAGTCGCGCTGGCGGAGCATCGACTTCAGGCCGTCGAGCATCAGGACGCGCGCGTCCTTGCCGGCCGGCGTGGGCGGGTGCTCGCGGGCCAGGATGAGGAAAATGACCGCCGCCGCCGCCGTGGCGATTCCGTAGGCCATGAGCATCCGCGGCAATCCGATGCGAAGAACAAGAAAGGGGCTGAGGAGCATGGCCGCCAGCGGCCCAAGGTAGAGGGCCAGAGTTCCCAGCCCGCTCGCGGTGGCCCGCTCTTTGACCGGGAACCAGCGTGCGGCGACCTTGGTGATCGACCCGAGCACGAACGGCTGGCCGACGGCGATCCCCACTTGCGAGAGAAAGACGATGGTGAAGTTCGAGGCGAAGATCCCGCGGGTGAGAGCAAAGACGGCGCTCAGGACCGCCCCGATGCCCACAGCCGCTTTGAACCCCCAGGTGTCGATGACCCAGGCCGCGGGCAGAAACATCAGGATGTAGACGACCATGAAGCTCATGGACAGCAAGCCGATCATGAGTTCCGAAGTGGGGTGGAAGCGGCTATAGAACTCGACCGCCTTGCTTGTGATCGGGGCGAAGGTGATCCAAAGCACCTGGGTCATCATGGCGATGAGCACAAAGCCCAGAAGGACCACCCAGCGGTAACCGTAGACTTGGACTTTTTCCTCGTTCATCCGATACGCCTCCTCTTTCCCGGACCGGGGTTCGGGTTTTTCCCTATACTACTCTTTTGGAGGAATTACGCAAGCCGGGAGGAGGGAACGATGGGGGACGGCGGCGGGATGCTCGGAGGCTCAAAGCGCTCACGAACGGCCCGCGGCCTGAGGGGGTTATTTCGGTCTCGAGGGCATAGCCCCCCAGTCGATGATGGCCTTGACCGCGTCGTCGATAGCTGTCCGCGACCCGTTGCCGGCGTTGTTGGCCAGGAACGAAAAGAGATAATCGCCGCTGTCGGTGTGGACCACTCCGGACAGGGCCCGCACGGCCGTGATGTAGCCGGACTTGGCCTGAACGCGGCCCCGGTATTTCTTTTCCCAGAAGTGACGCTCGATCGTGCCGTCGAGGCCTCCCACGGCCAGGGTTCTTTTGAAGAAATCCCAGGAGGGTCCCGCGGCGAGATGCATGAGGACGCGGGTGAGGACCCAGGCGCTCAGGCGGTTGTCCCGGCTGAGGCCGCTCCCGTCGGAGATCGAAAAATCGTTCTCCTCGAGGCCCAGCCCGCGCAAGTATTCGCCGACGACCTTCCGCCCGCTCTCCCAGCTCCCCCCCTTCCCGTCGGCACTGGCCTGAGCTCCCAGACGCTTGAACAGGGCTTCGGCCGCGAGTCCCAGGCTGTCGCGATCGGCGCGCAAGAGGCATTCCCCCAAGGGTGTGCGGAACTCGGCCACCGGCTTGAAGGAACAGTCGGCGGGCGTGGGCTTCTCCAGCACCTGACCCGTGACCTTGATGCCCGCCTTGACCAAGGCTTCCTGGACAAGCCGGCCGAAGAAAAGCCCGGGGTTTTCCACGGCCACGGCATAGGGGCCGGCCTGGGTGCAGACGCTCCCGGAGATGAGGAGCTGTCCGGGCACGCTCGTCCGGTCGACACTGAACTGGCTCTTCCCGAACAGACGCGGCGTCACGGCGTTCGTGAGCTGGATGTAGCCCGTCGGCGGATCTAGGGATAGGATGACGCGGCCGTGGATGTTCGCCGCGGCGACGTTCACGCAATTGCAGTTGTAATTGATCCCGCTCACCTCGCAGGCATATTTCTGATTGAGCTGGTTCGACGGCCAGCTCGGGTGAACGCGCTCGGTGTCGAAGATCGACGTATCCGTCAGAATGTCCGAGATCGAGGTGACTCCGGCCTTTTTAAGACCGGCGACGATATCTTGGATGACGGGCTGGGAGCGGCGCACGTTCTTGGCTTCGCTCTCCTGGTCTCCCAGGAGAGGGTCGCCGCTGCCCAGGACCACCAAAGCCTCCCCGCACAGCCCCACCCGGGTCTCAAAGGCAAAGTCTTGCCCCAGCCGCTCTAGGGCCGCGGCCGAGGTGACGATCTTCATGTTCGAGGCGGGGAGAAGCCCCAGCCGCGGGTTCTTTTCGTAGACGATCTCCCCTGAGCCCGACCGGACGACGCACACGGAAAAGAGGACCTTCTTCAGCCCCGATTTGCCGAAGAGGTCATCCAGCCGCCGGGCAAGGTCCTGTGGCGGGGCGCCCCACCCCGCCGGGACGGAGAGCAAAAAAAGAAACAGGCCTCCCAGGAGCGAAAGGGCCCGTATCGCATTTTTCATGGTGCGTGATCGATGCCGGATAAAACGACTTTCGAACAGATAGATTAACGAAAAGAGGACGGACTGGCAAGAGGGGGAAGATCGTTTTCGGGCCGCGTCGGCCGAGGCGAATGTTCGCCCCGGGCCGGCGGATCCGGCGCGGGCTCAGGAGCAGGAGTCCCGACGGACCGGCGGTGTCGGAGGCCGGGGAAAAAGGGGAATAAGTGGCGTGTCCCCGATCCTACCAGCTGACGGCCAGACGGAAGCCGCCCGGGAAAAGCCCGAGCGACCAGTCGGTTTCCGCGGGTGCCGGAACAGGTTCTCCGTTTTGGCCCAAGCACGTGACTTCGTAGTTCTTCCAATCCCGAACGGCTCGGCGGGGCTGGGTGAAGATGGTGATGAGAGAGACCGCTTCGCCGATGCCGAAGTTGATGAGCCCGTCAGTCCAAGGCCTCTTAAAAGCCGCCGCGGTCACGACTCCGGCCGCGGCGTTGACACCCAGGTTCAAAACGTGCGTCATCAACCCTCGACCGGCCTCTTCACGCCGGGCGCATTGGCGGAGCAGGTCTTCGGCCTTCCGGAGCTTGGCCCGGCGCTCTTCCGGCGTGCTCTCGGGCAGGGATCTCAGCCGGCCCGGAGCGGAAGCCGGGATGAAGGGGTCGATCAAGAAGCCGACGACGCCCAAGGCGGTGGTTGCCCCGCCGACGAGCATATCCTGGGCGAACATGCGATCGCTCTTCACGGAATCCGTCAGGGAATCATCGATGGGTTTGATATCTTTCGCGTTAGCGATGGCCAAGCCCCACTGCACGGCCGTGGCGGCGGAATAGCCGCCCAGCCAGCCGTACTGCCAGGTCCTGGCCCGACCCTGGCCCGAGTCCAGGGCGGTCTGGATAAAACCCAAGCGCGCCTGGACCTCGTTATCGGAAGGCACGCCCGTCTGTTGGGCATTGGCCGGAGCGAGAATGAGGGCCAGCATCACCAGGGCCGTCAAGATAAAGCACGCCAAGTTTCGGGTCATGGTCTCCCCCTCCCAAGAAGGATGTTCATGTCTAATGATGAGAGCATTATAAGATAAATGTGGCCCGATATCCACTGGATCGGCTTTTGGGACGGGGCGGGCCGATGCGACCCTGGAGAATGCCGTTTCTCGACGGATGGACAGCTTGGGGTCGATGATGGGGAGGCGAGGGAAGGCCGTCAGGGCTTCTGGGATTCATAGCCGTAAACCGTATAGAGCACGGCGCGGTCGAAGAACAGGGTGACGTGGTCGAAGAGGTCCATCGCCAGGAGAAGGTCCACGGCGTTATCCAGCAAGCCTTCGGACTGGATCTTCTTCCAGAGCTGCTTGCGGACGAGATGGATGGCCTGGATGATCTCGGACAGGGCGAAACCCTCCCGGCGGCGCTGACGTCCCAAGTCGGTCCAATAATCCTTGACCTCTTCCTTGGTCGCGGCCTGCGAGATCCATTTACCGAGCTGGCTGTAAACGACGAAGGCCCGCTCATAGACCTCGGTCTCGTTCCATCCCTGGTAGGTGGGCATGTGGGTCTGGCTCTTGATATCCCGGATGTAGCTCCGGGTCAGTTCGTCGGCATTCTTCTCGATGAGCCGGACGAGACGCTCGGAAACGGGGAGGTCCTTCATAGCGGTTGTCCTCCTGCTCTTATCTTTAATTTATATTCGGAAAGCCGTTCTGTCAAATGGCCGGGCCGGCGATGCGCCCGGACGGTGACTAGAGCCGGCCGCAGATGCCCGTGTAGGAGCACCAGCCGCAGGTTCGGTCCGAGGCCGGGGACGGGTCAAAGGGGACCCGTTCATCAGTGACCTCGAGGAGAAGGCGATCGATGAGGCTTTCCATGGTCCGGATCTGCGCGGCGCGTTCGTCCCCGTCCTCCTCGTTATAGGGGGAGAATTCGATCTGGGGTCCGAGCCGGTTCTTGCCCAGCATTACGAAGCGGCAATGGATATCATGGCTCGGCTTATCATGGAGCCGGGCCAGGAGCATCGTATAGAGAGGGAGCTGGAGGCTGGCCACGGCCTGGTTCCAGGAGGAGCGGTCGTCGAGGTCGAGCCCGTTGAAGTCGATTCCGAGGCTGCCCTCGTTGGGCGATGTCTTGTAATCGAGTATAGTGAGCTCGTCGCCGCGGGTTTCGGTCCGGTCCACCTTGCCGCTCAGCTTGAAGACTCGGCCCTCGACCTTTCGCTCCATCCCCATGCGCTGTTCGAGGCCATGGATTCGAAGCGGCAGCCTCTTTCCCTCCAGCTCCTTCAGGACCGGGGCCTGGTAGTCCGAGATGAATTCCAGCAGATGACGCAGGGCCTGCAGCTTCAGAAGATAGGCCCCGCCCCTCATGTCGGCGCCGAAGGCGTTGTTGAAAATTCGTTCGACGATGCCACCCATTCGTTCCAAGTTCAGGTCGCCCGGCCGCAGGTCGCGGCTCAGAAAAGGCCTGAAATATTCCTCAAGGGCCGCGTGGACCATTATCCCCACGTCCTTCTTTTCCAAGCGCTCGGTGATCTCTTCCCTCTCCCGGAGGCTGAGGACGTAGCCGTAGTAGAACTGAAGGGGGCAATGAAGATACGTGTCGAGGGCCGTGGCCGAATAGGTGAAGCCCTGCAGGAATTCGGCCACGTCCTCGGTCTTTCTCACGGCTTCCGGCCGCCGCGTCTGGAGGGCAACCTTGTACTGGACGGTCTTGAGATAGGCGTCGGACCGCGGCTCCCGCTCCTGTTTCTGCTTGTCCCAGATGAACCTCTCGATGAAGCGGCTCCGCTCCTTGTCGGCGTTCTCGACGAAAAAGAAACGGACCCGCTTTGCGCCCGCGACGAGAGTGTCGAGGTAGTACTCCATCCGGCGTTCGTAATCCTGGTAGGTGGGCAATCCCAAGGCCCGGCGGGCCGCGACCGGCAGAAGCGAGTCGGCCCTTTTATATGAGGGGATGACCTCTTCGTTCATGTCCAGGATGTTGACCTCTTCGAAGGGGATGCCCCGCGTCTCCCAAAAACCCAGGACCTGAAGACCGCGCAGGGGCGTTCCGTAAAAAGGCACGGCGCCTTCGGCCATGACCCTCTGGAACAGATGGAAATAACTGCTCTTGTCCCTGAAGACCAGGTCCCGGAGGAGCGACCGCGACAGGGCCTCCAGCTGGCCGCGAAAGGCCTCGGCGTAGGGATGGAAGAAATAGTGAAGGCGGGCGGTGCTGTTCTCATACACAAAGTCCAGGACCTGAATGAGCTTCTCGGCGAAATCGCCCACGTTTCGGAGCGCCCGGAACGGAGCCACGGCCTGCCCGTGGATGCCGCGCAGATGCTCCAGGAATGCCGCGACATCCGGGGCTTGATCGACATTCCGGCTGAGTTCCTGGATGGATTCGCGGATGCCGCTGTCGCTTTCGATCTCCTCGAGCGACCAGAAGGCCTTGGTCCTGCGCCTCAGCAACTCCTCCTCGACGGCATGGATCAGGATGCGGGTCAAGTCGGCCCGCTTGGCTAGTCCCGGAAAATAGAGGTTCTTAGTGTAGGGATGAAGGACGAAGCGCAGGTAGTTGGGCGTGTAAACACGGCCTCCGTCGTCCATGGACTGGACGAGTTCCAGGAGGTTGTCGAAGAAACTGTAGACCGGGGTGCGGGCCAGAGGATATCCCAAAGAAATGTTGAAGTCCTTTTTTTCGTCCAGTCCCGACAGGGTTTGTTGAAAAAGGGGAAAGAGCGTCTCCGCCGCGGGAAGGACGATGACTTGCCTCTCATGGAGATGGCTCGGGTCGGCCAGCTTGTCCTCGAGGGTTTTGTTGAGGGCGAACACCTGGCCGTGGGTGTCAGGGCATTTGATGAACTCCATCTCGGCTCGGCGCGCGGTCCTCTGGGACTCGGGCAGCGCCCCCTGGAGAGTTCGTCCGTCAAGTCCGAGCGTTTCGAATAGGGACTCGACCCCCTTTCCCTCGGGCACGAATAGCGAGAAGCTATCCCAGGTCCCCATGGTCTTGAGGAGCCCCGCTTCGGTCTTGGTCAAGGAGAAGAACCCGGCAAAAAGGAACCGGTCGATGTCCGGAAACAGCTCGGGCCGGATGAGCTCGAACACGTCCCGAAGGCGCGACGACCGGGTCGAAGCCCCGCGGTCCCTGACGGCCGCATAGAATCTTTCATAGAAGAACGACAGGGATTGAAGCCGGTTCAGGGTCTCCTTGGGGACGGCTTGTTCGGCCAGGTGGTCGAGCGAGGTCAGGGTCTCCAGCCGGACGTCCCCCGCCTTGAGCTCCTCCAGGTCGTTGAACAGCTTGACCCCGAGCGGGAAGAAATGGTCGGCCGAGAGAAAATGGTCGCGGCCCAGGCGGGCCGGGGCGGCTTGGTGCAGCCTAAAAAGCAAAGCCGTCGCGTCCAGGACATCAAGGGCCCGGTCGGCCCGGCCCAGACGCTGGACATAGACTCCGTTCACAAAGGAGTCGATGGAATCGACGCGCGGCGGGATGAACCCCGAACCCTCCCGTTCGGCCAGCGCCTGGCGAAGGTAGTAGCCTGGCCGCTTCTCCGGAAAGACCACCCAGTTTCTGGAGTAGTCCTTGCCTTCGGCCCTCAGCCGGTCCGCGACCGCGGCGATGAGATTCTCATGGGGGGGCAGGAGCGTTACGGTCATTGGACAATGTCCCACTTGTTCTTGTCGATATAAGCCAGGATGCCGCTGACCGTTTTCCCCGGATAGATCTCCCTGACGATCCGGATGTAGCTCCTGACCTGCTCCTTGTCTCCTTCTTCCCAGGCGGAGCGGCGAATTGGGTCGGGGTCTGCGCCGGTCTTGAAGTCGATGATCCGGACCTCGTCCGGGTCATCAACCATCCGATCCATGCGGAACAGATTTCCCGAAGCGTCGCACACCTGGAACTCACGATGGACGCGGCGGCCGGGACGGGGCTCAAAATACGCCTGAAGCTCGGACCCCTGGAAATAGCGGACCAGGTTGCGGCGGATGGCTTCATAGAGAGGCGCATCCTCAGCCCTTGGATCGAGCCGCCGAATGATATCGGCCAGTTCAGCCTCCCAGCCCGACTTCAAATATTCGACCTCAGCCAGGACGGCATGGATCCGCTCTCCCCGTCGGATGCCTTCCGCGTTCAGGGTCTCATGGGGGTTGGGTGGAAGCTCAAAAGGCACGGACAAGCGCTGAATCCCGGCGCTCCGCGGTTCCGGCTTTTTCTCTTTCTTGACGGACTTGGGTCTGCGGACTGAGGACGCGTAGGGCTTCGTCCCCAGAAAATCGAAGGGATAGGCCGTCCGCTTCTTTTTGACGCCGATGACGTGAAGTTCAGCCCGGGCCCGAGTCAGAGCAACGTAGAGCGTGTTGAGCTTGTTGACCCATTCCTTGTCCCAGGTCTCCTGATAAACGCGGCCCAGCTCTTCGTCGGCCTCGGCGATGCCGGCGGTCAGCTTCAGGATCCGGACTCCGTCCTCTTCCTCGCCCAGATAGAAGTCCGGGGGGATCGGCTTTTCACCGTAGAGGAGCAAGATGACCGCCGGAAAGCCCAGGCCCTTGGCCTTATGGATGCTCATGATCTTGACCGCGTTGATATCCGAGGGCACGTCGACCGTCCAGCCCGAGGCCTCGCTCTCTTCCCGGCCCGAAAATGACAGGAACTCGCGGAGGTCGTTCCGGCCCTGGCCCTCGAAATCCTTGATGGCTTCGAGCAGTTTGGCCAGGGCGGCCTCCTCCTCAGGAAAGAGGGCAAAGACGTTGAACACCCGGTACATCAAAGTGACAAGGTCGTAGAGAGGGTAGTAGCCGACGATCTTGAAGAACCGTTCGAAGTAGAGGTCCCAGGGTTCGGGATAGCGCTTGCGGTAGGCGCTGTAGAGCGGAGACTCCTTGGCCCGACGGCATTCGAACAGAAAACGGCGCCACTCGTCCTGGTTGTCCCCACGGCCGTCCTCGGCCATCTTTCGCTTCAAGACCTCGCTCAACAGGAAGACCCCGAAAGAGAGGTCATCGGGCGGCGAATCCAGAAACTGGAGAAAGGCAAGGATCTCGGTGATGATTTTGCGCTTGCGGATGTCGAGACTGCTGAAAGGGATGATGGGGATGTCCTTCTCGTTGAGCCAGGAGGCGATGTTGACGACCGACTCATTTTTATAGGTCAGGATGGCGATATCGGAATAGGCATACCCGCGGGCATGAAGGTCCTGCACCCTTTTTTGGACCTCGGACTTTTCCGGGGTTTCAGCCTCGGCTTCGGCGTCCTGAGCCCCGTCCCCCTCCTCGTCCTCTTCTTCAGGGTCGGCTCTTCGCTCCAGGACGACATATTCCACGTAGCCTGGCTCTTTCTTTTTGCTATCGACGTTCTGAGAGCATTCATTCAGGTCGCTTTTTATTAGATATTTAAAATACTTTTCTCGTGGATCCTTTTTACCCTTGTCAGGCGGTTCATCCCCTTCTTTTATCTCGAATTTCTTCCTGACAAAATCAACGATTTCCCGATGGCTTCGATAGTTCGTATCCAAGGGGCGGACTTGGGGAGTCACCGATTCAAAAGTGCGTTCGGTCCCGTCCTCCAGGCCTTTCATGATCCGGAAGTCCGCGTCGCGAAAGCCGTAGATAGCCTGTTTGGTGTCGCCGACGACGAACAAACTCCCGGCCTGGGCCAGGGAATTCTCGATAAGGGGGGTCAAGTTGGTCCATTGAATCGGGGACGTATCCTGAAATTCATCGATTAAAAAATGAAAGACCCGTTCCCCGAGCCGGAAATAAATGTCCGGAACGATGCCCTGACCCATATAGCCGGCCAACTTCTTGTTGATGTCGTCGATGAAGACGACCCCCTGCTGGCGTTTGACCTGGTCCAGTGTGCCGGCGAAGGAGTCGTAGGCCTGGAGGTAGGGGGAGAAATAGTCTTGAGCGTAGAGCCGGCGATAGTCGCGGACGGCGGTCTCCAGCGCCTGCCAGGCTTTCATGATCCTGGCGAATTCCGCCGTTCCGGCCGCCCCCGGGGGCTTTTTGACCGGATCGGTCTTGAAGCTACAACCGACGAGGTCGACAAAACGGCCCTCCTTGACCGCCGGCAGGATCTTGGAATGGCAATGGCCGCGCGTGTTCTTTTCAAGCGGCGACCGGTCGATGAGGCGGTCGAGTTCAGCCGCCGCGCGCCGGACTTTTTTTTCGACTTCGGCCCGTCGGCCGTCAAGGTCCTCGACCTTGAGGGGCTTTTCCCGCGCGGCCAGCTTGCGGATAAGAGCGATCATGTTCTCCAGGACCCGCGGCACAGGGTCCCAAGCAAAGGACCTGTCGCCCGGCTGGTTCAGGAGGAGATAGCGCAGAATCCTCTCAAAATCGCGTCCCTCGTCGGAGTCGGAGCTGACCCTGCGCAGATACCGAAAAAAAGCATAATCGATGAGCTCCCTGGGCTCCAGGACGGTCTCATAATCCTGGGAAATCCCCAGGTCCACGGCCGAGGCCCTGAAGATGGCGGCCATGAAGCTGTCGATGGTGTCGACCTGAAAATCCGTGTAATTTCCCAAGATCCGCTCGATGGCGTCAGCAGCCTGAAGGGGAAGTCGCGATGGCGAAGTGGAAACGATGCTCAGGATCTCCGCGGTCCTCTCGGCGTCCTGGAAATAGCACTTCTTGAGCCAATCCAGGATACGCTCTTTCATCTCCCGGGCCGCGTTCCGGGTAAAGGTGATGGCCAAGATGTTGGGCAGGTCGTTGCGGGTCAGCTTTCCGACCCTCTCCGAGAGGAGGAACTGAACAAAACGGAGGGAGAGGGCGTGGGTTTTGCCCGACCCGGCCGAGGCTTTGAGCAGGACGAATTCGGGAAAGACGAGAGATGTGTCGGGGGCGAGGACACTTGGGGGCGGAACGGGAGACGGCGGCGCTGAGTCCGCTTTTTTCGGCTTCATGGCGGGTCCCGAGCCGGCGGATCCAACCCCCGGCCCTATCACTCACTATAGCCTCGGGCTCGCACCAGCGTCAACCCGGAGAGCGGACGAATCCCCTGCTCCGGACCGGCCGGGCCCTCGAGTCAGGGGGCCATCCATTTGACAGGGATAACCCGCTCTGCTATATGAAAATCGATCGAGAGGAGACCCGTGCGGCTGCTCATTATCGAGGACGAGAAAAAGATCGCCGATTTCATCAGGCGCGGCCTGAAAGAGGAAGGCTATGCCGCGGACGTGGCCCTTGACGGGGAGGAAGGATTTGCCATGGCGGCGGCTTCCGATTACGATGTCATCATCCTCGACCTGATGTTGCCCAAGGTCGACGGCTTGACAGTCTGTCGGAATCTAAGGGCCAGCCGCATCCTGACACCCATCATCATCCTGACCGCCAAAGACAAGACCGTGGACAAGGTCCAGGGCCTGGATGCCGGGGCCATGGACTATCTCACTAAGCCTTTCGCCTTCGAGGAACTCCTGGCCAGGATCCGGGCCCAATTGCGACAGGGCGCGAATGTCACGACCCGCCTGCAGGTCGCGGACCTGAGCCTGGACCTGCTGAGCCACGGAGTGAAGCGCGGCGATCGCAATATCACCCTTTCGGCCAAGGAATTCGCCCTTCTCGAATACCTGATGCGAAATGTCGGCCGGGTCGTAACCCGGTCGATGATCATCGAGCACGTCTGGGACATCCACTTCGACACGGCCACCAACCTGGTTGATGTCTACATCAGCTACCTGCGCCAGAAGGTCGAGGAGGCGGGACGGCCAAAGCTGGTCCACACGGTCCGGGGCCGGGGGTATGTCTTGAAAGCCTGAGATGATCATTCAATCCATACGCTTCCGCATCACCCTGATCTACACCGGCATTCTGACCCTGACCCTGCTGGCCTTCAGCCTGGTGGTCTATCAGAATTTCAGCCGGAGCCTGGCCGACAATCTCGACGGCCTGCTGAAGTCAAAGGCCGAGGGTGTCGCCGATTCCATTGAAACCTTCTGGGAAGCGGAGGGCATGGACGCCCTCGCGGAGGGGGCCAAAACCACGGCCTTGACCAAGCTCAACAACATCAATTTTCTGAAGATCGCCCAGCGCTGGATCGAGGAGAAGTCGGAAGACCCTGCCCTGATGAGCATCATCGTCCAGATCTTCAGCGCCGACGGCAAGCTGGTCGCCGCGTCCAAGAACGTGCCCGAGGCCGAAGCCCTATCCCCCTCCCATATTCGGACGGCCGCCCTGGGGAAAACGAGTCTTTATGAGCAGGAAGCGGGCCAGTCGGGGACCGAACCGCTCCCTCTTCGGTTGTTCCTCATGCCCGTCCTGGAAAAAGGCCGCCTGACGTACATCGTCCAGGTCGGCAGTTCCCTATCTCCCCTCCGCTCGACGCGCAACGGACTGAAGACCATCCTCTTCCTCATCCTGCCCTTGACCGTCATCCTGACCGGACTGGCCGGGCTGGTCCTGGTCCGGCTGACGCTCAAGCCCGTGGATAAGCTGGTCCGGACGCTCCGCAAGATCGAAAGCCGTCGCTTGAACATCAGGCTTCCCTTGCCCCGGACCCGGGACGAGATCCGAAGGCTGGCCGAGACATCCAACGAACTCTTGGACCGGCTAGAGAAGGATTTTTTGTCCCAGCAGCAGTTCAGCCAGGACCTGTCGCATGAGCTTCGAACGCCCCTGACCGTCCTCAAGGGCGAGTTCGAAGTGACCCTGAAAAAGCTCCGCTCCCAAGAGGACTACGAGGCCCTCCTCAAGAGCAGTCTGGAAGAGATCGACACCATCAACAGAATCCTGGATCAGCTCTTGATGCTGGCCCGCTGGGAAAACAGGGAGATCCCGCTCCGCCTTTCGGTCTTTGACCTGAGGTCCTTGGCCGAACAGGTGCTGGCTGAAATGCGGGTCCTGGCCGAGAGAAAGCAGATCCGCCTCAACCTCGAGTCCCCGCCACGCCTGACATTCACCGCCGACGAAAAGCAGCTCCGGACCGTCCTCGTCAACCTCTTGGACAACGCCATCAAGTATTCGCCCCCGGCCGGGGTTATCGACCTCCAACTCAAGGATGAAAGCCTGGCGACCCGGATCATCATCCGCGATCAGGGCCTGGGAATTCCCGCGGACAGGCTGCCATTCATCTTTGCCCGGTTCTACCGGGTCGAGGATGCCCGCAGCTCCTCGGGCTTCGGTCTCGGCCTCAGCATCACCAAATCCATCGTTGAGGCCCATGGGGGAACGATCGAGGTCGAGAGCCATGTCGGGCTCGGCACCGTCTTCACTCTGAGCTTTCCGAGGATGGCCGTCGGCGAGACCTGAAGCCGGCTTCCTCGTCACCCTCCTTTTGACCCGGTTAGAAAATTAGAATTCTCTCATCCTGTTTTAATTCTCCTTTAACCCTCACGATCTAGAATGGAGGCGTTAATTTAATACAAGTTCCCCTAGGAGGTTATAAGATGAAAAGAACGCTTATCACTCTCTTGATCGCCCTGTGCTTTGTTTCTTTTGCCCTGGCCTCGACCCAGGCCACTCAGGTCAAGCAGACCACCAAGGCCACCCAAACCACACAGGCCACCCAGACGGCCAAGGTCCAAGAGACAAAACCTGCCCACAAGCTCTACAAGGGCACGATCGACACCGTGACTCTGGCCGATGCGGCCAAAGGCACCAAGTCCGAGATCACCGTGATCGGCGGCAAGGACCAGAAGCAAAAAATGACTTTCCTGGTCAAATCCACTACGACCATCGCCGACGCGGACGCCAAGCCCCTCACCCTGGACAAGCTGCAAAAGGGCAATAAGGTGCGGGTCCGCTACACCACGACGGCCGAAAACGTCCATGAGGCGATCTCCATCACCATCGTAAAACCGACCCCCTAACCCCTCCTGAGCTGCGGCAGGGCATAATTGGTGCCCTGCCGTTTTTTTTGAGTGTCGCGTCTTCCTGTATCACTTTTTCCTCCGATCCGCTTTATTCGACCCATGACCGCGAAACCCTGACCTCCCGACTATGTGATCAGAGGCATTCTTCGCCGCCAAGGAGAGCGGGAGCCCGTGATCGTTCTGGCGAGGCGGGAAAACACTCCTTCGGAAACCTGGCCTTGGCCGCCACCGAAGCGTTCTTGACATTGCTTCGCAGCCGGAAATATCATCTCATCATGGCCGAAATCCAGGAGCGGGGGCCGTCCGTGCGTTTCGTCGCGAGAAAAGCAATTGCCATTTTTAGGCCTCTGACCCGGGGAGACGAATGAAAAAGTTGTGTTTCTTCGCAGCCTTGCTCTCGGCCTTCCTGCCGGCCGCCGGAGCCGTGATCGTTGATCACCGCCATACCGACCTGACCCGTGTGCCGTCGGAGTGGATCGACCAGGCCCGGGCGCAGCTGCGCGTCACCTACGGGCATACGTCCCACGGCTCCCAGCTTGTAACGGGAATCATGGCCTCTCGGGGCGAGGAGGGCTCCGCCTATTATTTTACCTACTCGGCGTATGGCTACGACGCGTCCGTCTTTCTGAACGATTATGGAATCCCCGGGGCGGATGACCTGGGCAGTCCCAACCGGACCGCCTGGGCGACGGCCACCCGCACTCTCCTCAACAGCGCCGGCGGCTGTAACCGCAACGTGGTCATCTGGTCCTGGTGCGGCGAGGCCGACACATCCGCAGAAGACATCCAGCTCTACCTTGACCAGATGAACCAGCTCGAGGCGGATTTTCCGTCCGTCAAGTTCGTCTACATAACAGGCCATCTGGTGGGGACGGGCGCCACGGGAAACCTCAACCTTCGCAATCAGCAGATCCGTGATTATTGCCTGACCCACGATAAGACCCTGTTCGATTTTGCTGACATCGAGAGCTACGACCCCGATGGACTGACCAACTACATGGCCCTTTCGGCCGCCGACAGCTGCGATTACGACAGCAACGGCGACGGTTCGCTCGACCGCAACTGGGCCTCGGACTGGCTGGCGGCCAATCCCTCAAGCCCCCTGGCCCAGCTCGTTTCCGCCTGCGATGAGTGCGCTCATTCGGAGAAGCTGAATTGCATTCTCAAGGGACGGGCCTTATGGTGGCTCATGGCCAGGCTGGCCGGCTGGGACGGCAACACGGCCCTGGGCTCCTGCCCGGTCCTTCCGGCCAACAACATCTGGAACGCGCCCATCGCTACCCTGCCTCTCGACCCGAATTCGGCCGCCTATGTCGCTTCGATCGGCTCCGGCGACATCGTTCACGCCGACTTCGGTTCCGGAACCTGGAACGGCGGCCCAATCGGAATCCCCTTCGTTTCGGTCGCCGGGAGCCAGCCCACGGTGGCTATCAACTACACCAACTACGGCGACGAGAGCGATCCCGGGCCTTTCCCCATCCCGGCCGACGCTCCCGTCGAAGGGGGCAGCGGAAGCGACGGCGACCGCCACGTTCTGGTCGTGGACAAGGACAACTGCCTGCTCTACGAGCTCTATCGAGCCTTCCTCCAGCCCGACGGCTCCTGGAACGCCGAATCGGGCGCGAAGTATGGCCTGCGCTCGAACGCCCTGCGGCCCGCCGGCTGGACATCGGCCGACGCCGCCGGCCTGCCGATCTTCCCCGGCCTGGTGCGCTATGACGAGGTGGCGGCCGGAGAGATCGACCACGCCATCCGCTTCACCGCCCCGCAGACGCGACGGTCCTACGTCTGGCCGGCCCGTCATTTCGCCTCTTCGTCCGACAACGCTGACCTGCCGCCCATGGGCCAGCGATTCCGCCTCAAGGCGGGGGTCGATATCTCCGGCTGCTCCGCTCCGGTGCAGGTCATCCTTCGGGCCATGAAAAAATACGGCATCATTCTGGCCGACAACGGATCCTCCTGGTACATTTCCGGCGTCCCAGACGAACGCTGGGACAACGACATGCTCCATGAGCTGGACGGCATCCGCGGCTCGGACTTCGAGGCCGTGGATTGCTCCGGCCTCATGATCGACCCGGATTCGGGGCAGGCCGGGATTCCGGCGGCTCTCGCCCTCCAAACGCCCAACGGCGGCGAGACCTGGGCGCGCAAGAGCACTCAGGCCATAACCTGGAACGCCGGAACGCTTTCGGACCATCTCAAGATCACCCTTTTGCGGAACGGAGCGAAACTCGGCGTGGTGGCCAAAGGGATCGATCCCGCTTCCGGATCATACAACTGGTCGGTGGGCAAGCACGGCACGGCCTTCGCCCCAGCGGGAACGGATTACGCTATCCGCATCCAGTCCATGGTCAACCCGTCCGTATCGGACGAGAGCGACGCGGCCTTCACCATCGGCAGCCCGGCCTCCTCCATCACCCTCGCTTCGCCCAACGGCGGCGAAAGCTGGGCGCGCCTCTCGAGCCAAAACATCACTTGGAGCACGACCCTGGGCGGCAAGGTCAAGATCCTGCTCTTCCGCAACGGCAAGAACCTCGGGGTCATCGCCACGGGCCTCAACGCCGGCGCCGGCAGCTATGCCTGGACGGTCGGGAAATACGGCGGCGGCACGGCCCCGGCCGGAAGCGGGTATAAGATCCGCATCAAGTCCGTGCTCGACTCTTCCCAGTTCGACGACAGCGACGCCTCATTCACGATCCATTGATCTCCGGCCGAGCCGCCTATCCTTGACGCTTAAGATGCGGGCGGAGGGTCATCCCTTCTAACGGGCCATTCCCCATGATGTTTGCCGCCGGTCGGTTCCGAAAGCCGTTTCTTTAAAAGCCCTCGATCCGATCCGTTCTCCAGGCGAGAGCCCCAACCGGGCCCGAGCGTCATCGTAGTGATGTGGTTCGCGCTTGGAGAGACCGCACGACCCGATGCGAGGTGGTTCATGAACATTCGGCTTTCCTACGATGAATTCGTGACCCTGGCCATCCAGAAGCTGAGAAGCGGAGCCTATAAGGGAGTCCATTCCGTGTTCAGCGGCTTTAACGAAGCGTTCAAGATCTATTTTTCGGGAGAGAACCCGGTCGAGGTCACGACCAAGATGGCCGAGGAGGGAAGGATCGTCGTGCGGCCCACCAGGGGCGGTGTCGTCCTTTATCTCCCCCAGGAAGCTCCCCAACGATCCCGGGGCGAAGAGGCCCTGAAAAAAATGGGCCTTCTCTGAACCTGCCGATCCCAGTCCGGGCCGGTCGCAGGGAACGAAAGGGGCCCAAAGGGCCCATTTTCCGGCTTGGAACTTTCCGGGTCATGTCTCCGGCACGCGATCCCATGCGCGAATCGGCTTTTCCTGCCTGATGATTCGCTGGGCGCGCACTTCCCTTTCCCGCGGAAGTTTTGACAGGAAGGCTCGTCTAAATTAATATGAATAGCTTATTGCTCTATCAGGAAAAGCAACTTCGAAGGAAATTTTCGCGGAGCAGCCATGACCTATCGCCGACAACACCATAGAAAGCCCCCGACTCTGCGGACCGGCCTGTTCATCGCCCTTTTCCTTTTTCCCCTTGTTCTTCGGGCCGATGAGGGACCCTTGACTCTCGAAGCGGCCATCAAAATGGCCTTGGAGCGAAACGAGCGAGCCGGAGAAGCACGGGCAAACGTCGACGCCTCGGAAGGTCTCGTCAAGCAAGCCCGAGCCTTTTTCCTTCCCTTACTCGTCACGACGGGGACCTACACCCGGCGTCCCTTCGAGGTCGTGAGAAGCATCGGCTCGACGGAGGCCACGATCCAAAGCCTGAACGCCCTGGCCGGAGTAGCCCAGCTTAGCCTGATCATCTTCGATTCTCACAGCCTGCCGACCTATCTTTCCGCGCGCTCGGGCCTCCAGGCCCAGAGGTTCGCCTCGGCCGAAAGCAAGCGGCAACTCGCCTTCGAGGTCAGCAGCGCGTTTCTTGCCACTCTGGGAACCGAGCAGCTCCTGGTCGCGGCCCAGCACCGGCTCGAGTATGCTAAGGAATCCCTGGATGCGGCTAAGGCCCGCTATGCGGGCGGCCTTGTTTCGGTCAACGACGTGACCCGGGCGGAGCTCGATTATGCAACTGCGGAAATGGGCGTCACCCTATCGGGGGGCCAGGTCGACACGACCTACCTCCAGCTCGGAAACCTTCTGGATGCCTCGGACCTCATTCTGCAGAAACTCGAGTCCCCCGACATCCTGCTTCAGGCAGCCGAGGCTGCGCCCGGACCGGCCGGCACGCTGATTGCCGAAGCTCGGACCCGCCGGCTCGACCTCAACTCATTTCGATGGCTGGCCAAGGCTCAACACGCCCTCGTCATCGAACCCCTGTTGCAGTGGCTGCCGAGCCTGTCCTTCACCGGCCAGTATCGCTACACGAATGAAACGGGACTGACGGGCAAGTCGACGAACTGGAACCTGGGGTTGACCCTATCCTGGACGATCTTCGATGGCCTCAATCGGAACGGCCTTTATCAGGAAGAAAACGCCCTAGCCACCGTCGCTGACCTTACGACTAAAGCCGCGTTCCGCCAGGTCGAGCTCGACGTTCGCGATGCGCTCGTTTCACTCTCCAGCCAGCAAGCCTCTTTGAAACAGGCCACGGTTGCTCTGGAGTATGCCCGCAAGAATGCCGCGGAAATCGCCCAGCTCTACCGCCAGGGTCTGAGCTCGGCCCTCCAAGTGGCGGATGCCAACGTCCAACTCTACGACGCGGAAGTCCAGTTCGTCCGTCAACGCTACGGCCTGGCCATCGCCTACTTGAACCTCGTGGCCGCTCAAGGCCTCGACCCGTTCGGCAAGGAGCCCCAACTGTGAAGAAGAGACTCGTTCGATATGGAATCATCCTTCTGGCCTTGTCCGTTCTCGGAGCCGCTTCCTGCTCCAAAGGCGGCGCCGGCGCCCAGGGGGGCGGGCAGCGCGGCGCTTTCGACCGCTCCAAGATCGCCTTCCCCGTGGACATCGAGAAGGTCGAGCTGAAGCCCATCGTCTATTCCGTCAACGCCGTCGGGTCGGTCGACGCCTTCGAGACCGTTCAAGTGACGGCCCGCGTCCCGGGCGCGGTAGATCGCATTCTGTTCTCCGAGGGCAACCCGGCCAAGGTGGACCAGATCCTGGTCGAGATCGAGCCCCAGCGCTACACGCTGGCCGTGGAAGCGGCCCAGGCGGCGATGGACAAGGCCCAGGCCGCCAAGGCCGACGCCGAAGCCGGGCTCAAGCGCCGGCTGACGGTCGTCGAGCAGACGCCCGGGCTCATCACCGGCGAGGAGATCGAGACGTGGAAGACCAAGGTCGCCCTGGCCGCCTCGGACGTGGCCCAGGCCAAGGCCGCGCTCAAGCAGGCTAACCTCAACCTCCATGACGCCTACGTCCGGGCGCCCATTTCCGGGGTCATTCAAACGCGAACCGTGCAGACCGGCCAGTATGTCCAAACCGGGACGGTCCTGGCCACGCTCGTCCGGCGTGACCCGCTCCTGCTCCGGTTCAAGGTCCCTGAGCGCGAGGCCGCCCAGATCAGGATCGGGATGAAGGCCCAGTTCCGAGTCCGGGACTCCGACCGTCAGTACGGCGCCCGAATCGTCCACGTCGCCGCCGCGGCGGATGACGTCACCCGGCTTGTGGCCACCACCGCCGAGGTCAACGACACCCGGGACGCAGCCCTTCGGCCCGGCTCATTCGCCGAGATCACGGTCCCGGTCAGCAGCGAGCGAAAAACCCCGGTCATCCCCCAGACCGCCATCCGTCCCAGCGACAGGGGTTTCCTGGCCTATGTCGTCGAGAACGATAAGGCTGTGGAGCGTATCCTGAGCCTGGGGATGAGGACGGCCGACGGCCGGGTCGAGGTTCTCTCGGGCCTCGCGCCGGGTGAGACCCTGGTCATCCGCGGCGGGGAGGCCCTGCGCGCCGGCGCTCCCGTCCGAGTGGGGATGGGCAAGCCGCAGGCCAAGCCGGCCGTCAATAGAGCCACGAAATAGCAGTCGCGTGAGAGGACGTCTTTTATGAACCTGACAGAAACGTGCGTCAAGAAGCCCGTCCTGGCCTGGATGCTCATGGCCGCCACCGTCGTCTTCGGACTGGTGGCCGCTTCACGGATCGGCATCAGCCAGTTTCCGGACGTTGACTTTCCAAATATCACCGTGTCGGTCGTCTGGGAGGGCGCCGCTCCCGAGGTCGTCGAGAACGACGTCGTCGAGCCCCTGGAGGAAGCCCTGGTCCAGGTCGAGGGACTGCGAACGATCACCTCCTCCTCGCGGATGGGCTCGGCCAACATTACCATCGAGCTTGAGCTGTCGAGAAACGTCGACCTGGCCCTGCAGGATGTCCAGACCAAGGTCTCCCAGGCGGCCCGGCTTCTGCCGCGCGATATCGACCCGCCGGTCATCTCTAAGTCCAACCCCGAGGACCAGCCGATCATGATGGTCTCCATGGCCGGGCCCTACCCGGCCCGGGTGATCAGCGACTACATCCAGTACGGGTTGAAAGAGAAGATCCAGACCATCCCGGGCGTCGGGGAGATCACCCTGATGGGCGTTCAAACCCGCAATGTCAGGGTCTGGCTCGATGCCGCCCAGCTCGACGAAAAAGGTCTGACCGTCAGCGATGTGATCCTCGCCCTTCAGCGCGAGCACGTCGAGCTGCCGGCCGGGCGCCTGGAATCGCCGGGCCGCGAAGTGAACGTCCGTGTTCTGGGCGAGGCCCTGGACCTCGAGACCTTCCGCCATCTCGTCGTCCGCGAGACGAACGGCGCCCCGATCTACCTCAGCGACGTAGGCATGGTCGAGGACGGTTTCGAGGACGTCCGGCGCATGGCCCGTCTCGACGGAGTGCCGGCTCAGGCCATCGGGATCAAGAAGCAGCGCGGAGCCAACGCCGTGGCCGTGGCCCAGGCGGCCAAGGAGGCTATCGCCCAATATCAAAAAACCCTCCCGGAGGGGATGAGGATCAGCGTCGTCTCCGATTCGACGACCTTCATCCGGGACTCGGTCAAGGAGATCCAGTTTGAGCTGTTCCTGTCCGTCCTCCTGACCGCGCTCGTCTGCTGGATGTTCCTCGGGTCGTTGTCGAGCACCTTGAACGTCATCCTGGCCATCCCCATGTCGCTCATGGGGACGATCGCCATCATCTATTTCCTGGGGTTCACCTTCAACACCTTCACTCTGCTCGGACTGGCCCTGGCGGTAGGCATCGTCGTCGATGACGCCATCATGGTCATGGAGAACATCTTCCGTCACAGGGAAGGCGGGAAGGGCCTCGTGGCCGCCGCCTTGGAAGGGACTCATGAAATCGCCTTCGCCGCCCTGGCCGCGACCCTGGCCGTGGTGGCCATCTTCATCCCGGTCATCTTCATCAAGGGTATCATCGGCCGGTTCTTCCTCCAATTCGGCATCACCCTCTGTCTGGCCGTGCTCCTGTCCTACATCGAAGCCGTCACTCTGGCTCCGGCCCGCTGTTCCCAGTTCCTGAAAACGACAAGGGAAGGCCGCAGCCGGATGGGGCTTCTCGTCGACAACGGCTTCCGCTGGCTGGAAAGAACCTATGCCCGAGTGCTTCGCGGCGGCCTGCGCCGGTCGGGTTTGGTCCTCATCCTGGCCGCGGTTCTGTTCGTCGTTTCCATTGTCGTCCTGACCCACATGCCTTCCGAGTTCGTCCCCTCCCAGGACTTGAGCCGGCTCATGATCCGGATCACGACCGCGGTCGGGTCGGACTTGACCGAGGCCGACAAGCTCATGCAGAAGTGCGAGGTCATCCTGGCTTCCAAGCCCGAGATCAGCCAGGTCTTCGCCTTCATCGGCGGCTATGGCGGTCAGGTCAACGGCGGCAGTCTGTTCGTCAGCCTGGTTCCGCCCAAGGAGCGCAAGCTCAGCCAGGCGCAGATCTCGAACATCGTGCGCCGGGAGCTGAACGCCATCCCCGGCATTCGGGCGGTCATGCAGGACCTCTCCCAGCAGGGCTTGACCGCCCAGCGCGGGTTCCCGGTCGAATTCTCGGTCCGAGGCTCGGATTGGGATAAGCTCGTTTCGGTCAGCCTGGACGTCATGGCCAAGCTCCGCGAGAGCGGGATGGTCGTGGACCTCGACACGGACTACCAGCTGGGCATGCCCGAACTGCGCGTCTCCCCCGACCGGGCCATGGCGGCCGATGTCGGCGTCTCGATCGACGACGTGGCCACCAGCCTCAACGCCCTGGTGGGCGGGATCCGGGTGGGCAAGTACAGCACCGGCGGCCGCCGGATCGATGTCCGGCTGAAGCTCATGGCCAGTCAAAGGTCCAGGCCCGAGGATATCGCCCGTCTTCAGGTCCGGACACGGTCCGGGGCCCTGATGCCCCTGTCGTCACTCGTGACCTCCGTGGAACAGCCCGCCCTGCAGGCCATCACCCGCCGCGACCGAGAGCGGGCCATATCGATCTACGCCAACGTCGCTCCCGGCCATTCCCAGAATGAGGCCATCCACTTCGTCGAGGGCCTGGGCAAAGACCTGCCCGTCGGCAACCGGATCGTGCTGGGCGGAGCCAGCGTCGCCTTCCAGGAGTCGATGAGCAGCCTGCTCTTCGCCATGATGATGGGGATCGCCATCGCCTACATGATCCTGGCTTCGCAGTTCAACTCCTTCAAGCACCCCGTGACCATCATCACCATCCTGCCCCTGTCCATCGCCGGCGCGGCCTTCGCCCTTGTGGCCACGGGAAGGAGCCTCAATGTCTTCAGCATGATCGGGCTGCTGCTCCTCATGGGGATCGTCAAGAAGAATTCGATCATCCTCGTGGACTACGCCAACAATTTCCGGAACCAGGGCTTCAGCGCCAGGGAATCCATGGAGAAGGCGGGCCCCATCCGCCTGCGGCCCATCCTGATGACGGCCGTGGCCACTCTCATGGCCGCCATCCCTCCGGCCCTGGGCCTGGGGTCGGGCTCCGAGATCCGGACGCCTATGGCCATCGCCGTCATCGGCGGCCTGGTCCTGTCCACGGTCTTGAGCCTGGTCGTCGTGCCCGCGTTTTACGTCGTCGTCGACCGCGTGGGACAGAAGAAAAAAGAAATAAAGCAAAAGAAGGAATCCCGCTAGGGTCGGCCGAGGCCGATCTCCCTGCCGCGAATCCGGTATTGGGGGGACTTCTTCAGACGGAATCTCCTGCGGCCGGGCGACCCGGTCCGTGACCGCGAAGGGGCAGGGCTGTCTACTCGCCGGCGTCCAGGGTGATCATGACCCGGACGGGCGGCTCTTCAAAGAGCAGGGAGGTCCGGGGATAGACGAAGAGCTCCTCGCAGAGCGCAAGCCCCAGGACGGCCGCTCCGACGGCCGCGAAGAAAAAGGCAAAGCCGTCCAGATTCCGAAACAGCCACTGTTCCAGGGCGTCGAGCCAAACGACATAGGCCAAAAAACCCATCACGCAAAAAACCACAAGACGTGCAAGTTCGCCTTTCCCGAAGCCGGCGAACAGGCAAAGGGGATCTTGCGGAACTTGAAAAAGAGGAGTTCCATGAGCAGAAGACTGCAGGCCAGCCCGAAGGCGAGATGGAGGAGCGCCGTCCCGAAGCCCCGCAGCAGGGCGTAGAACGGGAGAAGAATACCGAACAGATGGAGCAGGGTGAGGACGATGATCGCCTTCTTGAGCCCGACGAAATGCGGCCATCGCCACGGCGAACGAGCTCGAAGGGTAATGATCCCATGCGCCGCGCAAAAACTTGACTTTTTTTTCGGGATGGTAAAAGATTATCGAATCACGGTATGGGACGAAATTTTTTCCTTGTAGCGCTTATCGTTGGCCTCTTTCCCTGCATCCTGTTTTGTCAGACTTACCCTTTCCATTTCTATGGACTCGAGGCCGGACTTCCCCAGTCCCAAATCACCTGTCTCGCCCAGGACCGGGAGGGCTACATCTGGGCCGGCACCCTGGGAGGGCTGGTCCGCTTCAACGGAGAGCGCTTCACTTCCTACTTCAGCCAAGAGGGGCTCCCGAGCAGCCGCATCTCCCAGCTGATGGTCGACAGCCGGGGAATCCTTTGGGTAGCCACTCAGCGAGGGTTGGCCAAGTGGCAGAGGCATCGCTTGATCACGATCACGGACCCGGCGGTGGCCAGGAAGTATTGCCGCATCCTGGCCGAAGACAGCCGCGGGAACGTTTGGGTCGGCACCCATCTGGGTCTGGCCATGCGAAAGAACGGAGTCTTCGTCCGGGTCGCCGATGAACGCGGGCAGGACATGGGCCTGATCTACGATCTGCTGCCGGATGCCGACGGGGTCATGGGCATCTCGACGCGGGGACTGTTTCGGGCCTCGGAGGGCTCTTCGGCCGTCAAGGTTGCGGGTCCGCCGGCTCCGCAGGACTCCCTGAGGGCACTAGCCCGCACTCCCGATGGGCTGTGGGTGAGCACCAGTCAACAGGGGTTTTTCCTTCATGATGGCAAACGATGGAATCCTGTGCCGGTCGGCCTTCTTAAGGCCAAGACGGTCTACTGGATGTCCGAGGCCCGTTCCGGCACGCTCTACATCGCCTCCCGCGACGAGGGTTTGTTCCGCAGGCCGAGGGGACAGACCACTTTCGAGGTTTTCAACGAAGCCAACGGCCTGGTCTCGAACGTCGTCAACTGCGCCCTCGAAGACAATCAGGGCAACCTCTGGATCGGGACCGATAATAACGGGCTGGCCCGCTTGCAGAGTCCATCCATCGTCAACTACGGCAAGTCTGACGGCCTGCCCGATAACTGCGTGATGGGCATCACCCCGGCCAGCCGCCCGGGTGAGGCCTGGTTCGCCACCATGAACGGCGCGGCCCGCTGCCGTCTCAACGAACAGCTGGAGGTCCTGGAGAGGATCTCCACCCGGAACGGCCTGGCCGACAATCGCATCTGGAAGGTCATCACTACCCCGAAAGGGGAAGAATGGGTCATGACCGACATCGCCTATCATCGTCGAGGACCGGGAGAGACCCGCTTCGTTTCCCTTCCCAAGAACCTGCCCGTCCCTGCGGTGGAGATCTACGGCCTGACACTCGACGGTCAAGGCCGAGTGTGGTTCGCCGGCATGGATTACTCGTCCAGCATCGCGGTTCACGATGCGACCGGCAGGTGGCGCTCCTGGAACCGCACAGCGGAAGGAACGCCAGTCCTCCGCTGCCGGGGAGTCTCGCCGCGAAGCGCCGGCGGAGTTTGGGCGGCCGCCGGCAGTCAGATCCTCTACAGCGACGGCCTCTCCCTGCATGAGATGTCGGGTCGCCTGCCCGTCGTTCCGGGCACTGCGGTCGATTTCGTTTTTGAAGACCGGCTGGGCCGGCTTTGGGCCGGGTTCGACGGAGGCCTGGCCGTTCACGAAGGGGCCAAGGGTTGGCGCCTGATCAGGAATACAGGGGGCTACGCGATCAACCAGATCTATTTCATCGGCGAGGACCGCGAGGGAACGATTTGGGTCGGCGTTTCAAACGGAGCTCTCCGCATCCTCGCCTCGGGACGAATCGAAACATTTTCCTTGGACGAAGGTCTAGCCGGCATCGAAACCAATCAGGGCGGGTTTTATGAGGCTTCGGACGGGTCGGTTTGGATCGGGACCGTGAGCGGGGTCTCCCGGATCGACCTCAAGCGCCTCCCGACATCCGTCGCAACGCCGCCGGTGATCGTCGAGGCGGCCGAGCTTCCCGGCAACACCATCCGCTTCCCCCAAGACCTGGACCTCGCCTGGGGGGAGCGCACCGTTACGTTTCGGGTGGCGGTCCTGGGCTACGGCGGACGCCAGGAGAAAATCTACCGGGCCCGGCTCCAGGGCATGGAAAAGGAATGGGTCAACTCTCGGCGAAGCGGCGGCCTCCGCTATACGAACATCCCTCCGGGTCGATACGTGCTTCAGCTCCAGGCCTCCACCGAATCGGGAGTCTGGGGTCCGATGCTAAAACTGCCCGTCCGGGTCCGCAGGCCCTACTGGATGACCTTGTGGTTCCGGCTGGCGATCCTCTTGCTGGTGGCCGGTCTGGCCGTCGGATTGTTCTTAAGGCGAACGCGTCTGCTCAAAAAGCGCGCCGAGGAATTGAAGCAGACCGTGGCCGAGCGCACCCAGGAGCTCGTGGCGGCCAACAAGGAGCTGGGACGGCTGGCTACACATGACCCGTTGACCGGCCTGTGGAACCGGAGAGCGATCCTGGACAGCCTGGCCGCCGCCTGCCGATGGGACGAAGGCGGGCCCCGCCGGCCCTTCGGCCTGATCATGGTCGACATCGACGATTTCAAGAGAGTCAACGATGAATTGGGCCACATCGCGGGAGACATTGTCCTGCGCGACGTCGCGCAACAGATCGAAGGCCAAACGCGCCAGAAGGACTTGGTCGGACGCTACGGCGGCGATGAGTTTCTGGTGATTCTGGACGCGATGGACTGGGCCGCGGTCGAATCCGTGGTGCGGAGGATCGCCGAAAAGTCCTACACGACCCAAGTCGGGACCAAGTCCGTGACGGTCACCGTTTCCTGCGGCGCCCTGGCCCTGGGCGAAGAGAGTCCCCTCAGGGAGACCTCGGTACTGGCCCGAACGGACGATCTCCTTTATCAAACAAAGAGAGCCGGAAAGCACGGGTTTCTGATGGATGCTCAGCACCCGGTCCCGGGCCGTCACCGCTGAGCCCGGCGCGCGGTTCCCGAGAACGGTCCGGCGATCCTTCCGAGGATGAGGCTTGAATGGCGCACCAGCAGACCGCGAGGTCAGGTTACGATCGTCTCGTCAAACGGTTGAACAAGTTCCCCCAGGGCGCTCCGCCGTCCGAAGTCCTGTTCCGGATCCTCCGACTGCTTTTCAGTGAAAAGGAAGCCTCGCTCGTGGCCCAAGTGCCTCTCAAGCCGTTCACGGCGGCCGATGCCGCGCGGGCTTGGAAAGTGAGTCTCACGGAGGCGCGGAAGACTCTCGATGCTTTGGCCGGCCGGGCCATCCTCCTGGACATCGCCGGCCGGAAGAAAAGCTATTATGTCCTGCCGCCGCCCATGGCCGGTTTCTTCGAGTTTTCCATGATGCGCCTGCGCGGGGACATCGACCAGAAGCTGCTGGCCGAGCTCTATTACCAGTACATCACGCTCGAGGAGGATTTCATCAAGGCCCTCTTCACCCAGGGCGAAACCCATTTGGGACGGGTCTTCGTCCACGAACCCGTCCTGACCAACGACAACGCCCTCCATGTCCTGGACTACGAGCGGGCCAGCGAGGTCATTCGCACGGCGTCGCACCGGGGCGTCGGCCTCTGTTACTGCCGGCATAAGATGCAGCATCTGGGCCGGGCCTGCCGGGCCCCCTTGGACATCTGCCTGACCTTCAACAACACGGCCGCCTCGCTGATCAAACACGGCGTGGCCAGGGCCGTCGATATCCCGGAGGGGTTAAGCCTGCTTGATCAGGCCTACACGAACAACCTCGTCCAGTTCGGCGAGAACGTCGAGCGCCGGGTCAGCTTCATCTGCAATTGTTGCGGCTGCTGCTGTGAGGCCATGATCGCCTCCCGCCGTTTCGGAATTCTCAACCCGGTTCACACCACGAATTTTTTGCCGGAGGTTGGCCAGGACGTCTGTACGGGCTGCGGCGACTGTGTCGGAGTCTGTCCGGTCGAAGCCATGACCCTGGTCTCGGACAACGACCCGGCCCACCCCAAAAAGAAAAAGGCCAGGGTTGAAGAAAGCCGATGTCTCGGCTGCGGGGTTTGTGTCCGAATCTGCAAGGCCAAGAGCCTGCGGCTGAGATCCCGACCCCAACGCGTGATCACCCCCCTCAATTCCACCCACCGGGCGGTGCTGATGGCCATCGAGCGCGGCAAGCTGCAGAATCTTATTTTCGCGAACCAGGCCTTGACCAGCCACAGGGCCATGGCCGCCATCCTGGGCGTCATCCTCCGGCTCCCGCCCCTCAAGCAAGCGCTGGCCAGCAGACAGATGAAATCCCGCTACCTCGAGACCTTGATCGCCCGGCTGAAACTCTGAGCGCGGGGACAGCTGAGACCCTCATCCCTTGACCAAGCCCCGCCGGATAGTGCTATTTCAGGATGAGGAGGCTGTCCGAGTCCGGGACCATAAGCAGGGAGACGCAGAAGACGACCCCCACCGCCTCCCCCGGCGTGTCGAAAACCGCCTCCAGCTTGGGAGCGGCAGGGTCGCTAACGTTGAATTTCTTGACCCCGGCCTTGCCGTCGGAGACATAGGCCGAGCCGCCGCTGACCGCAACCGCGCTGGCGAAATCCTCCACCGGCATGGTCGACACTACCTTGGGCAACTCGGGACGGCTGATATCGATGATCTTTAACCCCGCCGGCCCCGCGGCAACATAAGCCCAATGACCCTGCACGGCGACGCCGTAGGGCTCGCCGTCGAGCCTTAAACTCCCCACCTTGACGGGCGCTCGGGGATTTCGGATATCCAGGACCTGCAGTCCGGTATCGCTGTGGGCCAGGTAGGCATAGCCGCGATCAATGGCCAGGCCGTAGGCGAACCCGGAATACTTGTAAGCGCCGATGATCTTGGGGTAGGCCGGGTTGGCCAGGTCAATGACGTACAACCCGCCCAGGTCCGCAGTCAGGTAAGCCATTTTCCCTTGGACCACGATCGTGCGGGGCACCCCCGCCGGCACGCTCAAGGCCCGAACGAGAGCGGGGCTCGAGAGCTTCTTCAGGTCGAAGACCCGGACGAACCAGCGGTCGGTCACATAAGCATGATCGCCGCCTACGGCGAGCCCCTGGACGCCGCGGAAGATCTCAGTCGATCCCTTGGAGACTGGGCGAGGCGGGTACCCGATGTCAAGGACTTGAAGCCCCGACAACTCGCCCACGGCCAGGATGAACCGGCCGTACACCGCGGCCGCCACGATCGAGCTCGGCGTGAAGTACATCCCGGCCTGCGACGGCTGGGCAGGCGAAGTCAGGTCCATGAAGAAGATGCCGGAAAAATAATCGACGACGGCCAGCCGGCCCTGGTGGAGGACGACCCTCCAGCTCTCGTTGTACATCGTGTACTTGTTGGTGGAGAGCAAAGCCGGGGCGGCGGGATTCGAGATATCGTAAACTTGGTAGCCCCCGTCATAGAGGTTGCCTGTACAGAGAAATTTCCCCTCCGTCGAAACGCTGCGGCTGTACCCTGAGGCGGACAACGTAGCGATGAGGCGCGGCGACGCGGGGTTGCCGACATCGATGCCCCTGAGTCCCGAGGCGCCGTCGGCGATGTAGGCAAAACCGCTGGAGAGCGCAATCCCCTCGGCCGTCCCTTCAAGGGAAAGGCTGCCCGTCAAGCTCGGCGCGGCCGGGTTTTTGATGCTGAGGATGAAAAGCCCGGCCGTGCCAGCCGCCAGGTAGAGCGTTTCGCCGCGAACGGCCAAGCGATTCGCCTCCCCGGCTCCCGTCCAAGTCCCGATGCTTTTGGGAGCGGAGGGGTCGCTGACATCGATAACGCGCAGGCCTCCCGCCCCGCAGGCCAAATAAGCCAGGGAGCCCGCCAGGGCCACATCCCGGGCTTCGCCCTCCACGCCCAAAGCGCCGCGGAGAGCGGGAGCCTTCGGGTCGGAGACATCGACGATTTTCAAACCCTGGCCTCCCGCGGCCACGAAGGCCCATTGATCCCGCACCGCCAGACCGAAGCCTCCGCCCAGGTAAAGGTCGGAAACGCGGACCGGGTTCTTGATATCGGTCAGGTCAAGGATAACCAGCCCGTTGCCGAAAGCACAATAACCGTAGTTCCCCTGAAAGACTATGTCGTGGGCCTTCGTCCACAAGGCCGAGCCGACCAAGGTCAGTTGCGGGACCTGGGGCGCGCCGAGAAGCAGGCGGGGGAACGAAGCCGCGATAAGAATGAGGGACAAGGCAACGCGCTTCTTTGAGTCTGTGATCCTCAGCATGGAAACTCCGTTTCGACCGCGATCCGGGTCGGCTAGATCAGGATGTCGTCGGCCCAGCCGAGCTTGATCAGCTCGATCTTGTCCAGGTCGCTCGTGCCGATGCCGAACCTCGTGTCCGCGATCTGAATGTGCTTGGGCACCGGCGGCAACTCCTGGGCCGCCCCCAGTTCGATGCGGCGTTTGGCCATGAGCAGCCTCAGGCCGATAGTGTCCACGGCCACAGGGTCTTGCCCCACGATCAAGCCCTTATAGTTCCAGATGTAGCGACGGTTGAAATTGTGCGGCCCGCGGCCGTAATACTGGGGCGTCAGGACGCACAGAATGTTGAGCCGGGTCTTGCCCTTGACCTGCGGCAGAAGGAACAGGCTGCCCAGGTCGGCGCAACTGTCGGGATGGTGGGCATCCTGTGATTCATCGAACATGATAAAGTTTTTGATGCAGCCCGACATCCCCGCGAGGTAGTGCGTCCTCAGGGGCCGGACATTGATCAGGGCCGTGGACCTGACAAAGACCGGGTTGGCCCTGACCGTATGGTCATCGATGGCGATATTCTCGTCCTTCACGCCCGCTTCCAGGAGGCGGCGCTTGATCGAGCGTTCGACTTCGGGCGGAGTGGGGAGATAGGACCAGACGTTGCTCTTGATCCCGACCACATCCTCGGGCTTGACCAGCCGGCTGAAGGCAGCCTTGGGGTCGGGTTGGTCGAGAAGCTTCATCACGGCTTCGTCCAGCATTTTCTGGATGACGTCTTCATTGAGCTGGGAGTTCTCATCCAGGGCATCCTGATGGCGAATAAGTATCACCCGGGTTTTGGCGGCGGCCGCGAGAACAGTTTCCTTGCCAAAACCGATCGATGTTCCCAGAACGGCCGCGGCGGTTCCTTTGAGGAAATCGCGTCGGGATAGGGGTGTCATGGAGACCTCACTCTGGGGGATATCGGATCGCGGCCTGAAGCTTCGCCGCGATCTCTTCGGAAGGGGCGTCGAAAATGACGGCTACGTAACACCCTCGGAGCCGGACCATGGTCCACGAGCCTCTTTCGGTCTTGGCCGAGCCCGTTTCCTTGGCCATGGGCAGTTGGGAGCTCAGGAAGGAATCGTGCGCCGCCAGGGCCAGATTTTCGTCCGGGTAGCGAATGAGGAGGAGCTTGACGGTCTCTCCCGAGGCCGGCGCGTATTCAGCGAATAGGCACTCCGTTTTCTTGTCCAGGTGAAGGATGTTCTCGGCCGAAACAAAAAAGCGATTGTTCAGATTCACGACGCTGTGGAAATAGCTCGTCCGGTCTCTTTTCAAGCCCTGGGGCGGCAGGAGTTCGAGGAGGGCCGGATAGGCTCCCTTGGGACCCAGGAGGGGGGCGACAGCTTTGCCCAAGGCCAGGATCGGTTCTCGGGCCCCTTGTTCATCGCCCGAGGCCGTGACGGACACGAAAAAGCGACCCTGTCGGAACCTCAGCAGGCCGGGGCCATATTCCGATTCTTGACCGATGCCCGCCTCGGGGTCCTGCCGGTCGCTCGAAAAAACGCCGAAGGCTTCCTCCGGCGAGCCCATCTCGTAGATGTCCAGGGCGATTTCGGCTCCGGCCGGCCCTTTGTACTTTCTGACAAAAACCCGCTTGAGGTCAAAGGCCAGATACATTTCGGCTCCGCCGTCCAGGTAATCGTACAAGGTTTTCGTATCGTAAACCTGGTCCGGGCCCGCCGCTAGCCAGTCCTGAATCTGTTTCGGAATCGAGGGGCCAAGGTCGGTCACGTTTCCCTCCGATGACGAGACCAGGACCAGAACGGCGCAGTAAAACGCCAGCCGCTTGATAAGGGTCGCAGCGTCGACTTTCTTCACAGCCTGTCTCGCTTTACCTATCGCCCTTTACAATAGTGGAAAGGAATAAAAGCTGTCAAATAGGAGCCGCCGCCGGGAGCCTCGCCGGTTGGGGGCGGGCGCGTTTTTCCTTAAAGAAGTCCTCTCCCCTTCCCGCCCGCAAGGAATCCCCGGAGGTGGGGGGCTTTTTCTTTTGACTAATACACGCACACGGGAGCCGGCTTTATTTGATGATTCCTGCCCGACAGGGTTACTTCAATGAGAATGTTTATCAGCTCAAGGGCGATCTCTTCGTTTCGCCCGACCCCGGCCTGATGAACGACATCCCATGCGACATCTCAAGAACGCTGGGCACCAACATCCGATTCCGGCGGCGGGTTTCGCAGGGCAATGACATCTAATTTGTCTATTGGAAGAACTGGAAGCGGCGTTGGGATCCCGTCAGCCGTTTCGTTCCGCTGGGCGAACGCAGTGTCTTTAGGGTCACTCTGCGCATGAGCCTTTAGCTCACGAAAGACGGCCAGAATCTACGCAACGCACTACTCATTTTGGATCATTATCGTGGCCTAATAACGACAGGGCAAATAGTAACATCAATGGGGCATTTATCCCCATTTATTTGCGGAAAAATTACACTTTTTTATTGACATATCCTTTTCCATGTGCCTAAAATCAGACCGAGATTGGTTTTAAAGGGGAGGCGTAGGATTCTCCACCTTCGGCTCCGTCGATCAGCAATGGCGACTTCATTAATCCAGCAGCGGTTGAATTACCATTTTTTCAGGATCGAACAAGAGGATGACGCTCGCGCGCTCGAGATGCGGCGGGAAACGCAATTCCGCCTGGTTTCCTGAAAGGAGGGTCCTTGAAGATCGAGAGAAAGGTCACCTACGAAGAGAGGCTGGACCCCGGCTTCTTGGAGGACATCAAACGTGCCTCTGGATGCGAAGAAATTGACGGCTGCATTCAGTGCGGGACGTGCAGCAGCTCGTGCCCGATGTCTGTTTACATGGATTTTCCGCCGCGCAAGATTATCGCCATGGTGAAGAACGGTTTCAAGGACGAGGCCCTCCGCAATTTCACCATCTGGCTCTGCCCCTCCTGCTACACCTGCCAAGTCCGCTGCCCGGCCAAGATCAAGATCACGGACGTCATGTACGCCCTCAAACGAATGGCGATCGAAGACAAGGTTTATCCTTCACGATTCGTCATCCCGATCCTCAACCGGGAGATGTCACGTCTCATCGCCAAGCACGGCCGGAATACCGAGCTCTGGCTCATCTTAAATCTGTATCTCAAATCCCGCAATCCTCTGGGACTGCTTAAAATGGCGCCCCTGGGCCTGAAGCTTATGAAGACCGGTCGGATGTCGTTCAAGAGAGAGTCCATAAAGAATAAAGACCAACTCCGGTCTCTCGTGAGCGCCGTCAAGGAGGGAAGCCGATGAATGGATACGCCTATTATCCAGGCTGTTCCCTGAAAGGGAATGCGCGTCATTACGAGGAATCCATCCTTCCTGTGTTCGCCAAAGTCGGCCTGCCGCTCGAGGAGCTGGACGATTGGAACTGCTGCGGCGCGACGGCCTATTTTTCCGTGGACGACACGATGGCCGCGGCGATATGCGGACGGAACTTGTCCCTCGCCGAGAAAACCGGAAAAGACATCATCGCGCCCTGCGCCGGCTGCTTTCTGACGCTCAAGAAATCGAACGCATTTCTGGCCAGCGGCGAGCCCAAGGCGGCCAAGATCCTGAACGACCTGAAAAACGCCGGCTGCGAATACCAGGGGACGGTCAAGATCAGACATCCGCTGGACGTCCTGGTCACGGACATCGGTCCGAAGGCGCTTCGCGCCAAGGTCCTTCACCCTTTGGCGGGGTTGAAGGTCGCCTGCTATTACGGATGTCAGCTCGTTCGGCCTTACACCGACCTCGATGACCCGGACTACCCTACGATGCTGGACATCCTCATGGAAGCTGCGGGAGCCACGGCCGTCGATTTCGCCGCGAAAACCCGCTGTTGCGGCGGGTCGTTGACCGGAACGATCGAAGAAGTCGGACTCCGCTTGAATTACATCCTCCTTAAGGAGGCCAAGCGCAAGGGCGCGGATTGCATCGTGACGATCTGCCCGCTCTGCCAGTTCAACCTCGAAGTCACGCAGGGCAGGATCGTCCGGCGATACGGCGAGGACGTGAAGATCCCCATTTTATACTTCAGCCAAGTCCTCGGGCTGGCGCTCGGCATTCCCAGAGCCGGCCTGGGCTTTTCCCGGTCGATCATCCCCCTCAAGAGCTTCTGGGCGAAGGTCGGGAACGGAGGTGCGAAATGAGCCTAAACGAACGACCCCGCATCGGCGTCTTCGTCTGTCATTGCGGGACAAACATCGCGGGAAAAGTGGACGTCCCGGACGTCGTCGCCTTCGCCGCGAAGCTCGACGACGTCGTCGTGGCCAAAGAATACAAGTTCATGTGTTCCGATCCCGGCCAGGAATTGATCAAGCAGAGCATCCGCGAACATGACCTGAATCGCGTCGTCGTCGCCTCGTGTTCGCCTCTGATGCATGAGCCGACGTTCCGGGGGGCGACCCTCAGCGGCGGGATCAATCCGTTTTATTTCCAGATGGCCAATATCCGCGAGCAGGTGTCCTGGGTCACGCTCAAGCCGGACGACGCGACGAAGAAGGCCAAGGCCCTGATTTCCGCGGCTGTGCGCCGGGTCGCCCTGCACGAACCTCTGGCGAAAAAGGAAGTGCCCGTACGCCCTGAGATCCTGATCGTCGGGGGCGGCATCGCCGGCATCCAAGCCGCGCTGACCTACGCCAAATCCGGGAAGAAAGTCTATCTCGTCGAGCGGGAGCCTTCGATCGGCGGCCACATGTCGCAACTCGACAAAACCTTTCCCACGCTCGACTGCTCGGCCTGCATCCTGACACCGAAGATGAGCGAGGTCGGAAAACACCCGAACATTGAGCTGCTGACGATGAGCGAGGTCGAAGAGGTTTCCGGTTTCGTCGGCAGCTTCAAGATCAAAATCCGTAGAAAGGCCCGTTACGTCGATCTCGCCAAATGCAACGGATGCGGGGCCTGTTGGGAGAATTGCCCGACGACGATAACGCCTTCGGAGCGGGTTATTCGCAAGGGACACATGGTCATCAAACGCGTGAACAAAGACATGCCATCCGCATGAGGGCTCGAGACGTTCGCATCGGATTCTTCCTGCGAAGGAGGGACGCATGATGGACAAGATGGAAGAAAGGGTTTCCGAAATTCTCTCGCAATACCAGTCGGACCCCGGGTCGGTGATCGCCATCCTCCAGGATATTCAGGCGGAATTCCGCTACCTTCCTCCCCCGGCGCTCAAGCTGGTATCGAGGGAGTTGGCCGTCCCCCTGAGCCGCGTCACGAGCCTGGCGACGTTTTATCGGGCCTTCAGCCTCAGGCCCCAGGGCAAACGTCAGATTCATGTCTGCCTCGGCACCGCATGCCACGTCCGGGGAGCCCCGCTCGTCCTTGAAAAATTCGAGCGGGAGCTCGGGATCAAAGCCGGGGAGACGACCCCCGACGGAGAGTTCAGCCTGAACGCCGTCCGGTGCGTGGGTTGCTGCGGGCTGGCGCCTGTGGCCACGGTCGGCGATGACGTTCACGGGAAAATCTCTCAGACGAAGGTGGCCGGCCTCGTCAAGAAATACAAAGCGTGAAGAGGACAGCCATGCCCAAACTGACGATCGAGGATTTGGAGGACATCCGGAATAAGGCCCGGCTCAAAACGGCTGGCCCGGACGGAAGGCCGTTCCGCGCCATAGTCAACGTCCATCTGGGCACGTGCGGCAGCGCAGCCGGAGCCCGAACGATCATGGCCGTCCTGAAGGCCGAGATAGAAAATCGGGGCCTTTCCGACGTTCTTTTGACGAGCTCAGGGTGCGCCGGCTTGTGCAGCCAGGAGCCGATGGTCACTCTCGAAATCGCCGGCCAGGCCCCCGTGAAATACGCGAATTTGACCGAGCCAATAATCCGGGCCATACTCGAAAAGCACATCATTGGCGGGGCCGTGGTCCAGGAATACGCCCTGGGGACCGGGTACGAGAAAACGGGAGGCCAGCCCGCCTTAACCGCTAATCGCGGCCTTGAGGCGCCTCCCGAGCCTCTTTCGTCCGTGCCCCGGCTCGATGAGATCCCGTTCTTTAAGAAACAGGTCCTGATCGCTCTCCGAAATCGCGGCCTGATCGATCCCGCACACATCGACGAGTACATTGCCCGCGACGGGTACAAAGCCGTTGTCATGGCTTTGACCGGGATGACGCCGGACAGGATCGTCAGCGAGATTGCCCTGTCCGGGCTTCGCGGACGGGGGGGCGCGGGGTTCCCGACAGGTATCAAATGGGATCTCGTAAGGAACGCAGAAAGCACGAATGGCGGCCCGAAATACCTGGTCTGCAACGGCGACGAAGGCGACCCTGGGGCGTTCATGGACCGGAGCATTCTTGAGTCCGACCCGCACTCGGTCATCGAGGGCATGATCGTCGGAGCCAGGGCCATCGGGGCGGCCAGGGGATTTATTTATATCCGCAATGAATACCCTCTGGCCATTGAAGCGGTGAACATTGCTCTCCGACAGGCCCGGGATTACGGGCTCCTGGGCCAGGATATCCTCGGGACCGGCTTCGATTTTGACCTTCAAGTCAAACGAGGCGCCGGGGCCTTTGTCTGCGGCGAGGAAACGGCCCTGCTCGCCTCGATCGAAGGGCGGCTCGGCGAGCCGCGGCCGCGGCCTCCGTATCCCGCGCGGAGCGGCCTATGGGGACGGCCGACGTGCATCAACAACGTCGAAACCTGGGCCAACATCCCGGCCATCATCACCCGAGGCGCAAAGTGGTTCGCCGGCATCGGGACGGAAACGAGCAAGGGGACTAAGGTCTTTTCCCTCGTCGGAAAGATCAACAACACCGGCCTGGTCGAGGTGCCCATGGGCATCACCTTGCGGGAGGTCATTTATGACGTCGGCGGAGGGATTCCCGGCGGGAAGGCGTTCAAGGCCGTCCAGACCGGCGGCCCGTCCGGGGGATGCATCCCCAAGGACGCGATCGATCTAAGGATCGATTACGAAAGCCTGACCGAGGCCGGATCGATGATGGGATCAGGGGGCATGGTCATCATGGACGAAGACACCTGCATGGTCGACGTCGCCCGCTATTTCCTATCCTTTACTCAGGACGAGTCGTGCGGCAAGTGCACGCCGTGCCGGGAGGGGACCAAGGCCATGCTCGAGATCCTAACACGGATCACCGAGGGGAAGGGGACGCCGGACGACATCGTCCTTCTCGAACGTCTGGCGTCTTCGATCAAAGACACAGCGTTGTGTGGGCTTGGGAAAACGGCCCCCAATCCCGTCTTGACCACGCTGCGCTATTTCCGCGGCGAATATGAGGCCCACATCAAGAATAAAAAGTGCCCCGCCCATGTCTGCCGCCAGCTCAACGTGTACACCATCAACCCGGGGCTTTGCCTGGAAAAAGGCCGGGGCTGCGACGTCTGCCGCCGGAATTGCGCCTCGGACGCAATTTCCGGGGGAAAAAACGAGGCGCACGTCATTGATCAGGCGAAATGCATCAAGTGCGGCGTCTGCTTCGACGTCTGCAATTTTGGCGCCGTCAGGGTGGATTGAGGAGGCAGGCGATGGTGAATCTAACGATCGACGGAAAACCGGTCGAAGTCGAAGAGGGCACGACGATCCTCCAGGCCGCCAAGAAAGCGGGCGTCACGGTGCCGACGCTCTGTTACCATCCGCTCATTGAGCCCTACGCCGCGTGCCGGGTGTGCGAGGTCGAGGTCGCCTTCAAGGGGAAGCGGGATCTCCAGACCTCCTGCAATACATTAGCCCAAGACGGCATGGAGGTCTGGACGGGGTCCGAACGGGCCCTGGAGGCCAGGCGATTGAACGTCGAAATGCTCCTCTCCCGGGCACCGGCCGCGGAGCCCCTGGTGCAGATGGCCAAGGACCTGGGCATCGAGAAGCCGAGGTTTTCGGTCAAGGACCCCAACGAGAAATGCATCCTCTGCGGGCTTTGCGTCCGGGCCTGCGAGCAGATCGTCGGGGCCTCGGCCATCAGCTTCATCGACCGGGGCGCCGAACGCCACGTTTCCACCCCCTTCGGCGAGGAGTCGGAAGCCTGCATCGGCTGCACGGCCTGCGCCTATTTCTGTCCGACCGGGGCCATCACCGTCGAAGACAAGCACGGCCGCACGGTCATCCACGACGAGATGTACCTCGGGCCGACGACGGCCATCCGGATTCCGATCCGGCAAGCCGTGCCCATGGTCCCGTTCATCGATAAAAGCGCATGCATTCATTTCAAAACAGGGGAGTGCAAGGTTTGCACCAAGGTCTGCGACCGGGCGGCCGTCAACTACGAAATGGAGGATGAATTCAAGGAGGTCGAGGTCGGCTCGATCATCCTCGCCTCCGGTTTCGGAACCTTTGATCCGCGACGCATCCCGGCCTACGGCTATGGTCGGTACCCGAACATCATCACCGCCATGGAGTTCGAACGGATGGTCAACGCCTCAGGTCCGACCGGAGGCAAGATCCTCAAGACCGACGGCGAGGAGCCCAAGTCTGTGGGGATCATTCATTGCGTCGGCTCCCGCGACGAGAATTATCACGCATATTGCTCCCGCGTCTGCTGCATGTATTCGCTGAAATTCGCCCATCTCCTGAAAGAAAAGACGGGGGCGGCGATCTATGATTTTTATATCGACATGCGCTGTTTCGGAAAAGGCTACGAGGAATTTTACCACCGGCTGCTCGAGGAGGGGACGAGGTTTATCCGCGGCCGTGTCTCGGAAATCAGCACCCTGGCCTTAACGGAGAAAGAGGAGGGGAAGCTCATCATCCGGGTCGAAGACACCCTCCTCGGCGCCATCCGCCGGATTCCGGTCGACATGGCGATCCTGGCCGTCGGGCTCGAACCGGGCCTTGAGCATAATCAGGTGGCCAAGACCTTTAATATCTCCTGCAGCCAGGACACATTCTTCCTGGAGCGCCACCCGAAGCTCGCGCCGGTCTCTTCTTTCTCGGACGGAATCTTCCTCGCCGGAACATGCCAGGGGCCGAAAGACATCCCCGACACGGTCGCCCAGGCCGGGGCCGCGGCCGCGGAAGCCCTGGCCCTAGCCGACTTGGGCAAGGTCGAACTCGAGCCGATCACGGCCGTCATCGATGAGGAGCTCTGCTCGGCCTGCCGGATCTGCATCGGGCTCTGCCCCTTCACGGCCATCACCCTCGATAACGAAAAAGGCGTTTCGGTCGTCAACGACGCTTTGTGCAAAGGCTGCGGAACATGCGTCGCGGCCTGCCCGAGCGGCGCGTCGTATCAACGGCACTTCCGCGACGAGCAAATTTTCGCCGAGATCGAAGGGCTGTTCCTCGTATAAGCGGCAAGGGAGAGTCGACCATGAATCAAGAGAATTTCGAACCCCGGCTGGTCGGATTCCTCTGCAACTGGTGCTCCTACACGGGAGCGGACCTGGCCGGCACCTCCCGGATGACGTATGCGCCGAACCTCCGGATCATCCGGGTGATGTGCACCGGCCGGGTGGACCCGCAGTTTGTCCTGAAGGCATTCCGCGAGGGGGCGGACGGCGTCCTTATCTCCGGCTGTCACCCAGGCGATTGCCATTATCAGGAGGGCAATTATAAGGCCCTCCGGCGGCATCGGCTTCTCACCCGCCTCCTTGAGCAGTTCGGCATTGAAAAGGAGCGATTCCGTCTGGAATGGGTTTCCGCGTCGGAGGGAGTGAAATTCCAACAGGTCTGTAATGATTTCACGGAGCGTATCCGGAAACTGGGGCCGTTGAATTTCGGCGGAAACGGAGGGGGGCATCATGTCTGATCCCAAGCCGAAGGTCGCTTTTTACTGGTGCGCTTCCTGTGGGGGCTGTGAAGAATCCATCGTCGATCTGGCCGAGGACATCCTCAAAGTCGTGGCGGCCGTGGACATCGTCTATTGGCCGGTCGCCCTTGATTTCAAGAAGAAGGACCTCGAGGCCATGCCCGACGGTTCGATCGCGGCCGCGTTCATCAACGGCGGCATCCGGATGTCGGAGCAGGAAGAAATGGCCCACCTCCTGCGGCGAAAGTCGCAACTCGTCGTGGCCCACGGCGCCTGTGCCCATCTCGGCGGCATTCCCGGGTTGGCCAACTTCTGGAACAAAGAGACGATCTTCCGTACGGTCTATCACACAACCGTCTCGACAGCCAATCCCGACGGAGTCGAGCCTCAGACCGAATCGGTCCTTGACGGCAAGACCCTGACCCTTCCCGAGTTCTGGGATACGGTCTATCCGCTGAATGCCGTCATCAACGTCGATTATTATCTGCCGGGATGTGCCCCTCACCGGGACCTCATCATGAAGGCCATCACCGCCATCCTCGAAGGAAAGCTGCCGCCCAAAGGGTCGGTCCTGGCCCCGAACACATCTTGCTGCGACGAGTGCAGCCGGAATAAAACAAAGCCGGAAAAACTGGTGATCAAAGAGATCAAAAGGCCGTACGAGGTGATTTTCGACCCCGAAAAATGTTTTTTGGCTCAGGGTCTCATCTGCATGGGGCCGGCAACCCGAGGAGGCTGTGGCGAGCGGTGCATCGAGGGGAACATGCCGTGCCGGGGCTGCATGGGACCCACCGACCAGGTCCATGACCAGGGCGCGAAGTTCCTCTCGGCTTTGGCTTCGATCCTTGACACTAATGATGAAAAGGAGATCGAACGCATCGTCGGTTCCATCGATGATCCGGCCGGGACATTCTACCGCTTCAGCCTTCCTTCGTCTTTCCTGCGGCGAAAGAGAATGGAGGCCGTCAGATGACTCGAAAAATTACGATTGACCCCATCACGCGGCTGGAAGGGCACGGAAAAATCGAGATTTTCCTGGACGACCGCGGTGACGTCGAGCGGGCCATCCTCCAGGTGCCGGAGCTTCGCGGGTTTGAGCAGTTTTGCGTCGGACGCCCGGTCGAGGAAATGTCCCGGATCACCCCCCGCATCTGCGGCGTCTGCCCGACGGCCCACCACATGGCGGCGGCCAAAGCCGCCGACTCTGTTTTCGGCGTCGAGCCGACGGCGACGGCACGGAAGCTCCGCGAACTCATCTATAACGCCTTCTTCTTCGAGGACCATACGCTCCATTTCTTCTTCCTCGGCGGACCGGATTTTGTCGTCGGGCCCCAGGCCCCGGCCGCCGAGCGCAATATCCTCGGCGTCATCGGCAAGGTGGGTGCCGAGATCGGAGTCAAGGTCATCCGGATGCGGGAAGATGTCCGGGAGATCATGGCCTATCTTGGCGGCAAATCCATCCACCCGGTCTCCTGTCTCCCGGGCGGTGTCTCCAAGGGCCTGGACGAGGAGCACCGCCTTCGATTCCTGGAGACGGCCCGGGCCGCCGTCGATTTCGCGGAATTCGCCCTCCAGGTTTTCGATGACGTTGTCCTCAAGAACAAGACCTACGTCGATATCGTCGTCGGCGAGGCCTACAAAATCAAGACGTACTATATGGGGATGGTTAACCCGAAAAACCAGGTCGAATTCTACGACGGCGACATCCGCGTCGTGAACCCCGACGGCCGGGAATTCGCGAAATTCAAGCCTGCCGATTACCTCGATCACATCGCCGAACACGTCGAGCCCTGGACCTATGTGAAGTTCCCCTTCTTGAAGAAGGTCGGCTGGAAGGGTTTTGTGGAGGGCAACGACAGCGGAGTCTATCGCGTCGCCCCCCTGGCCCGGTTGAACGTTGCGGACGGCATGCAAACCCCGCGGGCGCAGAAACACCATGACAGGATGTACGACGTCCTTGGGGGCAAGCCCGTCCATAACACGCTCGCCTTCCATTGGGCCAGACTCATTGAGTCCCTCCAGGCCGCCGAGAAAATGGTCGAGCTCCTCGAGGATCCCGCGATCACGGGGGTGGACCTGCGGAACCTGCCCACACAGAAGCCAAAGGAAGGAGTCGGTATTGTCGAGGCCCCCCGGGGGGTGCTTATCCATCATTACAAGACGGATGAACGGGGACTCGTAACGGCCGCCAACCTCATCGTCGCGACGATCGGGAACGCCGCTGCGATCAACATGTCCATCGAGAAGGCGGCCAAAGCGTACATCAAGGGCGGCCAGGTCTCGGACGGGCTTTTGAACATGGCTGAGATGGCGTTCCGACCGTACGATCCCTGCCACGGCTGCGGGACCCACGCCTGGCCGGGCGGGGGTCCTCTGACGGTCATGATCTACACCCGATCAGGAGAACTCGTCCGCAAACTTCAGAGGTGAGGGGCAGAAGAAAACTCTGGTATAATAGCGGCAAGCAAAAAACGGCGGAGACCACATGAGGAGCCCGCGATTCTCTCTCCGAACAAAACTTATTCTCAGCTTTCTGACGATCATCATCGTCGGCGGGCTACTGTCGCTCGTCGTCGGCTCCCAGCTCATCCGCCGCACGCTTATCTCGCAGGCCCAAGACAAAGTCCGGCATGACCTGTCCTCGGCCTGGATGGTCTTTGATGAGAAGCTTAACGATATCAAGAACATCGTGCGGCTGACTGCGGCCCGGGAAAGCTTGAGAGATTTTCTTCGGACGCACCAGATCGATATCCTCTTGAAATACTTGAGCCGCGTCCGAGTGCAGAACGAGCTGGACGCCCTGACTCTTCTTGATCATCAAGGCCGCGTCCTTCTCCGGACGAGTTCCCCAAAGAATGCCGGGGACGACCAGTCTCGAGATGAGATCGTCCGTCGGGCGCTCGAGCGTGAGATCATTGCGGCTCCGCAAATCGTTCTTCGTGAAGAACTCCTCAAGGAAAGTGACGCGCTCGCGGCTCAGGCCCTCATCACGTTCATTCCGACGCCGAGGGCTACGCCTCATGCGGAGGACCGAGAGACCAGCGGAATGATGCTTAAGGCCGCCGCTCCGATTTTGAACGAGGATGGATCTCTCCTAGGCGTCTTGACGGGAGGTGTCCTCGTCAACCGAAATTACGAAATCGTCGATCGGGTCAAGGGGATCGTTTTCAAGGAAGGACAATATAAAGGCCGGGAAACGGGCACGGCGACCATATTCCAAAACGATTTGCGGATCTCGACGAACGTCAAGGATGAACAGGGGAAGAGGGCCGTCGGGACGCTCCTCATGGCCGAAGTCAAAAAAACCGTGCTTGACGAAGGCCGGGCGTGGGTGGGCCGGGCCTTTGTCGTTAATGATTGGTACATTACCGCGTACGAACCCATCAAAGACGTCACAGGCCGGATCATCGGCATTCTCTATGTCGGGACGCTCGAACGGCCTTATCTCGACACCGCCAACCGCGTGCTCTTGACCTTCACTGTGATCGCAGGCCTGACCGTCGCATTTCTCCTGGTGATGCTCTATTTTTTAACCACCCGAATCACCCGCCCCCTCCAGCGCATGGTGGTTGCCACCCAGCAAATCGCCAAGGGAGACCTGTCTCATAAAGTCCACGTGACTTCCCGTGACGAAATCGGGGCCCTGGCCTGTTCTTTCAACCAGATGACCGACTACTTGCGCGAGGCCAACGAGAAACTCCTGGACTGGGGAAGAACCCTCGAGAAAAAAGTCGAAGAGCGAACTCAGGAGCTCCTCGATATACAGTCCCATCTCATCCAGTCGGAAAAGCTTGCCTCGATCGGCAAGCTGGCGGCGGGCATCGCCCACGAGGTCAACAATCCTCTGGGCGCGGTCCTGATCTACAGCCATCTCATCCTTGAGGATACACCCGAGGGTCAACCGCACCATGAGAACCTCAAGAAGATCGTTAAGCAAACCACACGCTGCAAGGACATCGTCACGGGGCTGCTCGATTTCGCTCGGCCCAAGGAACCGCAGATGCGGCCGACGGATATCCATGACCTCTTGGACCGGTGTCTAGCTTTCACCGAGCAGCAGGCTCTGTTCCAGAACATCAGGGTTGAGAAGGTTTGTCCGCCAAGTCTCCCCAGGATCGTCGCCGACGCCGACCAGCTCCAGCAGGTGTTTATGAACATCATCTTCAACGCCGCGGAGGCGATGGAAGGGACGGGGACTCTGACGCTCCGGACCTCGTACGATTCGGCCAGAGACGAGGTGGCGGTCGCTATCGCCGACACCGGCCATGGCATCAAAGAGGAGGACAAGAAGCGGCTCTTCGAGCCGTTTTTCACGACAAAGGATGTCGGCAAGGGAACCGGCCTCGGGCTGGCCATCAGTTACGGGATCATCCAGAAGCATCACGGGACAATCGAGGTCCAAAGCGAGGCCGGCCGAGGGGCCACGTTTACGATCCGATTGCCGCGCCTGATGAGTGAGCCATGAACGACGTCAGCCACATTCTTATCATCGATGACGAAGACGCCATGCGGGATTCCATGAGCCAGACTCTCGGCCGGGAGGGGTACACGGTCAAGGCGGTGGCCACCGGCCGGACCGGATTGTTCCATTTCAACAAGGAGACGTACGAACTCGTATTCCTCGACCTCAGGCTTCCCGACGGAGACGGCCTTCCCGTGCTCCGCCAGATGAAGGAAGCCAGCCCTGAGACGCCCGTCATCGTCATCACCGCGTTCGGTTCGATCGAGATCGCCGTGGAAGCCATCAAGCTCGGAGCCTTTGAATTCCTGACGAAGCCCTTCACCCCCGAGGAGCTCCGCGTTGTGACGAAAAAAGCGTTGAAAAGCCGGACCATGGTTCTCGAAAATATCCTTCTCCGCAGTGAGCTGAAAGCTCACGGAGAGTTCGATAAGGTCGTCGGCCAGAGCAAGCCGATGCAGCAAATCCTCCTTCTTGTCTCCCAGGCAAGCCGCACGGATTCTCCGGTGCTCCTCACGGGAGAAAGCGGAACCGGCAAGGAGCTTATCGCCCGCGAAATCCACCAGCTCAGTCCCCGCCATTTCGGGCCGTTCGTGGCCGTAGACAGCGGAAGCCTGCCCGAACCCTCTCTCGAAGACGAACTGTTCGGCCACGTCAAGGGGGCGTTCCCCGGAGCCCAGGAGGCCAAGCACGGCCGGTTCGAGCTTGCGCATGGCGGAACGATCTTTTTCGACAACGTTTCCCAAATCGGTCCCGCTCTTCAGGGCAAGCTCTTTCGGGCCATCCAGGAACAGGAAGTGACGCGGCTCGGGCATTCGCGTCCCATCAAGATCAATGTCCGGGTGATGGCCTCGGCCAGCGTCAATCTCGCCCAGGCGGTGAACCGAGGCGCCTTTCGCGAAGACCTGTTCTACCGGCTGAGCGTCGTCCCCATCCATCTCCCCCCACTCCGGGAACGGAAAGACGACATTCCGCTGCTCGTCGGGCACTTCCTTCAGAAATACAGCCGCAAGGCGGGAAGAGTCGTCTCGGCGATTTCCCGGCAGGCGTTGACCGCTCTCCAGGAGTATGATTGGCCCGGGAACGTTCGTGAGCTGGAGAACACCATCGAGAGGGCGGTCGTTTTATGCCGCGGACAGGAGATCGAGGTCGCGGACATCATCAGCCACGGCATCAGCCTGGGCGTGCCTGCCTCAGCCTGGAGCGGAGGGAAATTCAAAACGTTGGCCGAGATCGAAAGAAACTATATCACCGCCGTCCTGCACGAGACGGACGGCAACAAGGGCCGGACGGCGCGGTTCTTGGGAATCGATCGCAAGACGCTCTGGGCCAAGCTTAAGAAGTATGGCCTGGAAGGGAGGAATGAGTCATGACAACGAATCGAGCTAAAATCCTGGTCGTTGATGATGACCCTGATTTTCGAGAAGCCATGGAGTCCATCCTGACCGCCGCATCCTACGGCGTGGTCACCGCCTCGAACGTATCAGAGGGGACGCAAAAGATCCTGGCGGAGCGCCCGGACCTCATACTTCTGGACATCATGATGGACAGCCTCTTCGATGGCTACTCGCTGTGCCACGCCATCAGGACTGCGAAAGAATTCGAGTGCGTCCGCGACACTCCGGTTATCTTTGTCTCTGCAGTCAGAGAAATCGCCGGATCACGTTTTGGCTTCAAGGGCGAGGACCAAGGATTGACCGCACCGGAGGATTACATCGACAAGCCGGTCAAGCCGGCCGATCTTCTGGCGCACATCGAACGGTTCCTGAAAAAATAGCCCGGCGGACAAATTCCCTCCCGAAAAGGAACGCACCATGACAGAGACACCCCCTCTCGTCCTGGTCATCGACGACGAAGAGGCCATGCGTGATTCATGCTCCCAAATCCTGCTCAAAGATCACTACCGCGTCGAAACGGCCAAGGACGGCGCGACCGGGATCCAGTTGATCCGGGCCTACCATCCTGCCGTCGTCATCGTTGACCTCAAGATGCCAGGGATGAGCGGGTTCGATGTCCTTGAAAGCCTGCCGGGCATCGATCCCCATATCGTGGCCATTGTCATCACCGGCTACGCGACCGTCGATTCAGCCGTCGAAGCCATGAAAAAAGGGGCTCATGACTTTCTCCCCAAACCTTTCACGCCCGAGGGCCTGCGAATCATCATCGCCCGCGGCCTGGAACGGAGGCGCCTCGTTCTTGAGACGGAGGCCCTCCGGAAGGAGAAGCGCCTCCTCCAGGAAAATTTCATCACCATGGTATCCCACCAGCTCCGGAGTCCGCTCATCGCGATCCAACAGTATTTTGAGGTCATGCTCGCCGGACTTGCCGGAACGACCGACGACCGGCTGAAGGAGATGATTCACAAGGCCAACGAGCGCCTCGGCGCGCTCCTCGAGCTCATTAACGATTGGCTTGATCTGGCCCGCATGGATCAAGGGCGGTTCGTCGGAACTTTCCGGCGTCTCGACGTGCGGAAAATCCTGGACCGGCTTGTCGAATTCATGACCCCGTCAGCCCGGAAAAGCGACATCTCCCTGGAATGGGACGGATCGTCCGGCCCGCTGACCGAAGTCCTGGCCGACGAGCAAGGCCTCGAACAGGCTTTAGCCAACCTCATCAACAACGCGATCCGCTATAACAAGCCGCAGGGGCGGGTTCGCATCGACCTCAGGGACGAGCCGGATTCCGTCGTCATCGAAATCCAGGACACGGGGGTCGGCATCGCTCAAGAGCATCTGCCGTTCATCTTTGACCAATTCTTTCGGGTTGGCCAGCCGGGGGATAAAACGCCCAAAGGCTCGGGTCTCGGATTGTCCATCGCCCAGAAGCTCATCGAGGCGCATCACGGTCGAATCGAAGTCCGGAGTGAACCGGGAGTCGGCACGTCCTTTACAGTCCGCCTGCCCAAAGCAGCCGGCGGCGGAGCCTCTGCGTGAAGATCCTCGTACTCGGCATGGGCAATGACCTTTATGGCGACGACGGCGTCGGCCTCCACGCCGTCCGGCTCCTTAAAGAGGAGTGGGCCGACGGAGCCGCGTCCAGAGAAGCATCCTCGTCCGTAGAGTTTATCGAATGCTATCTGTCCGGAGCGGCCCTCCTGGACATCATTCATGGCCACGACGCGCTCGTCGTGATCGATACGATTATGAAAACCGAACCTGTTACCGGACGAGTTCGCATCCTGGATGCGGCGGATATCCGCGACGTCCCCGGCCCATCCCCTCACTACGTTTCGGTTCCTCAGGTCCTGGCTATAGGAAGAGAGATCGGGCTCAAGATGCCCGGGATCGTTAGGGTCGTCGCCGTCGAGGCGAAAGACCTCTTCCGGCTGGGGGAGGGGTTGAGTGAAGGCATGCGGTCCCGGCTTCCGGATATCCTCGCGGCGGTCAAGGATGTCCTCCACCGGCTGGCTGCGCGGCCCGCTGACGCGTCGACCGGCTCCTGAGGATCCGCGGTCCGGTCCCTATCATCCAGGGCGGCGAGGGGGCCATCTGTCAGAGGCACCCCCCTCCGACTTCAGAGATACTTCCCCATGATGTAGTTTTCGAGATGATTGATGGCGATTTTTTGATCCGAAATGACCGACCGGACGACGTCTCCAATGGAGATGATGCCGACGAGCTTTTCGTTATGGATGACCGGCAGATGCCGGATGCGGTTTTTCGTCATCATGGCCATGCATTCCTGAGTGGAGGTGTCCGGGGACACATAATAAACACTTCGAGTCATGATGTCCTTGACTGGGGTTTCAGGAGATGTCCTGCCCTGAAGGATCACTTTTCTCGCATAATCTCGTTCGGTAATAATCCCCACGAGTTTGTTCCTGTGCGTCACGACAAGTGCCCCGACGTTTTTTTCCGCCATAAGCTCGAGAGCGGCGATGACTTTGGCCTCCGGAGATACCGTCCAAACGCTGTTGCCCTTTTCATCCAGGACATTCCGTACCGTCGCCATAGACGCCTCCTCGTACTCCTTAATCCCTTATCCAACTGTAATTCTTAGTTAAATCGGCCGGGATTGTCAATCCTCAGTGCCAGATTTCCGGAACTGGACCTATCCCCCGATTAGTACCATTATCCCTCTGAGATGTCGGACTCCGGATCCAAAGGGCGGAGGTTCGAATCCTCTCAGGCATGCCACAATCTCATGGGCGGCCTAAATATTCCCACAGCGCCACCAAGCCGAACATCACGATGGGCATGAACTTCGAAACCGTCATTCTCGTGTCCGCCGTCCTGTTTCTGTCCTTCCTATATAAATAATAAAAGCGCCGGCCGGTGTCAAACCTGGTCGGGCCCGGACTGCGAGTCCCGACGCTTCGACGCTTCGACTCGCGGGCGGGGTTGACAATCCGGGAGCGCCGAAGTAAAAATTGGCCTGAAGACAAGAACGCTGCGGAGCCGGCCCATCATAAAATTTCCATTTTCGGCGCCCCATCCCATCCCCTGCCCCGGAGGGCCCGACTGTTCCCGGTCCGGGGGTTTGCGCGGGAACCGGCCGGCTCGTGTGTTCGAAAAATCTATCCCTCAGGAGGTCTCATGCTAGGCTATCTCGTGTTTTTCATCATCGGGGCCCTGGTCGTCGTCCTGGGACTCACGTCCAGAGGCCGTTCGAACGTGTCCTCGCTCTCCTCCGCGCTCCAAGGCCGGGGGAAGCTCATCGCCGGCATCCTGATCGCCGCGGCCGTGCTCCTCGTCCTCATTCAGTCCGTGGTCATCGTTCAGGCCGGGACGGTGGCCGTGGTGAAGAGGCTGGGAGCCGTTCGGTCCGAGCTGGCGCCGGGCATGCACATCATCTTTCCTGTCCTGGATCGCGTCGTCCTCTATCCCACGATCAAGAAAACCTATGAAGCCTCGGATTCACCCCAGGAAAGCAAGGCCGATTTTCCCGACTTCATCGTCACCGCCCTGACCTCCGACGGACAGCAGATCCGTGTGGGCATCACCGCCCGGTTCATGATCCAGCCGGGAAAGGCCGCCTGGATCCTGCAGAACCTGGGGACGGAGACGGAGTACGTGGAAAAGGTGGTCAAGACCGAGATCCGGGGTTCGGGCCGGCGCGTCCCGACACGATTCGCCGCTTACGACCTCTACACCAAGAAAAGCTATGAAGCCCAGCAGGCGCTGTATGACGAGATCAAGCCCAAGTTCGACAAGAACGGCCTCATCCTCGACGAGCTCATCCTGCGCAATATCACCTTCACCCCCGAATATGCCAAGACCCTGGAGGAAAAGCAGATTGCCCTGGAAAACATCACCACTGAGAAGAACAAGCTCGAGCAGGAAAAGATTCGGAAGGAGCAGAAAATCGTGGCCTCCGAGGGAGACGCCCGGAGCATCGAGATCCGGCAAGCCGCCTTGACCAAGAACCCGACCATCATCCAGTGGGAATTCGTTCAGCGTATGGCGCCGAATATCCAATGGGGAATCCTGCCCCAAAATATCGTGCCCCTGCTCAATTTCCAGGGCATGACGGGCGAGAAGAAATAGCGTTTCAGGAACGAAGCGGACGGCGGCGGAGGACGATGTCCCTTGCCCCTCTGCCTCTCAGCCCGGCCTCCGAGAAATGAAAGTGGAGATAATATAAGCAGAGAGTCAGGTAAACAAGAACTTGCAAGGAGTGAACCACAGACCATGAAAAAGAGCATCTTGCTGACGATCCTATCCATAGTTACAGCCCTGGCGGGCGCTTCGATCGCGGCCCAGACAGCGTCCAAACCGGACTTCAGCGGAGTCTGGAAGCTCAACCTTCAGAAGAGCAAGCTGCAAATCCCAGCACCCGACTCCGGCGTTTTCCGCATCGAGCACAAGGAGTCGATCTTTCATCTGTCGCGCACCTTCGTCAAATCCGGTCAGGAGGATACCTGGACTGTCGATTTCACCACGGACGGCAAGGAGGTCGTGCAGGAAGAAAAGACCGAGACCTTCCGAGGCCGCCTGTCCTGGAAGGGGAGCGATCTGTTCCTGGATTCGACGATCAGCATCAAGGACCGGACGGCCACGAACGTGGTCCGCTACCATCTCTCGGACGACGGCCGGGTGCTGACGGCCGCTGAGAAATTCAAGGGTCCCCGGCTGAAATACGAGAACGTTTGGGTCTTCGACAAGAACAAATAGGCGGACACCCCTTCCTCCCTATCGAACGTAAGAAAAATGATACGCGTCAAGCAGGAGGAAGGCTAAGTCCGGAAGGTCCTTCAGATCCACGTCAAGTGAGGGCCGCGCACCAGGCGCAAGACAGCGAAAGCGGAATATCGGCTCGTACCCTATCTCTGCGGAACAGGGGGGGCCACAAGGTCCGGCTTGGGGTCGCCGAACAGATAATGATTGAACCAGGCTAAGTTGTGCTGCATGGCGGCCCACCTCGACTTCGGCTTTAAAATCGTGTGGCCAGATCCTTTGTAAACGACCATCTCCACCGGCACTCCCCGATCCTCAAGCGCCTGGCGCAGCTCATAGGCGTTGGCAATGGGGACCCGCCGGTCGAGCTCGCCATGCTGAATCAGGGTCGGCGTCCTCGCTGTCCTGATATAAGACATGGGTGAGGTCTTCCGGTAGATCTGAGGGTCGTCCACCGGATTGGCGCCCAGGTAATTGAGGATGAAGGGGGTGTTATCAGCGTTGTAGTAAGAGGTGGCCCAGTCCGAAATCCCGGCGCCGACCGAGACAGCCTTGAACCGGTTGCAGGACGCCGCCAGGAAGGCCGATATATAGCCGCCATAGCTCCAGCCCATGCAGCCGACCCGCGCCGGATCGACCCATCCTTTGGCAATCAAGTGATCGACGCCGGAGAGAACATCCCATGCATCTCCAACCCCCAGGTTGCGGTAGTTCAGTTTTTGAAATTTCTGTCCATAGCCGGCGCTGCCGCGATAGTTAACCTTGAGGATCAAGGCCCCGCGGGCCGCCCAGATGTCGGCCGGATAAACGTAGGTGTCGGACAAGAGCAGGTACGGCTGGTCGATGCCCGTGGGTCCCCCATGGATGATGCACAGCAAAGCGTATTTTTTGGCCGGGTTGAAATCCGCGGGCTTGATCAAAACGCCTTCAATATCCGTACCGTCCTTGCTCTTCCAGGAGATGACTTCGCGGGTCCCCAGGATGAAGGACCTGGCTTGCTCGGTCATGTTGGTCAAGGTTCGCGGCTTGAAAGGGAGGGCCGAAACGCAGACTTCAGGGAGCGAAACGGCCGAGGCGGAAATGAAAGCCATCTGTTTTCCGTCACGGCTGAAGGAGAAAGAATCCCCAAGAAAATTGTCGGGCGTGGTCAGCCGTTCGATGTGAGACGTCAAGGGGTCGACCCGAAAAAGGCAGGCGGCCGTCTTCTGCAGCGCCGCAAAATAGATTCCCTGAGAGGTCCAGGCGACGAAGTCCGGGTCCTCATCGAAGCGGTCGGTCAGCGAACGGACATGACCGCCTCCCGGGGAAACGACGGCCAGCCTCGAAACGAGGGGAATATAGTTAGTTTGGCCCATATAGGTCGAGATGAGGATCTGCTTCCCATCCGGAGACCAGTGCGGCGAAGAGTCCGGGCCGGGCTGACCGACGATCTTTTTGACCGAATTATCGGCCAGGTTCAGAACATAGATGTCCTCCGTGCCTCCTTGAATAAGGTCGGGGTTGATGGTCGCGCTGAACGCGATCTTTGTGCTGTCAGGGGACCAGTCATAGGAACCTACGCTGAAGTTGACTCCTTTCGTTCGCTGCCAGCCGTGCTGGGGGCTCTTGAGGGCTTCGGCGACGTCGATCGTCCAGATGTGGGTGTATTCATACTCCCGGCGCACGACTTCATAACCGCCTAAATATTGCTCGCGACTACTCAAGGTCCTCGATTCCGCTCCAACGGACAAAAAAGCCAACGTCCGGCCGTCGGGCGACCATTTGAAGTTCGAAACGCCCTTCCAGGCGTTGGTCAAGGGGATGGCTTCTCCCCCGGCCGGGCTGATGACGAAGACCTGATCCTTGTCGCCGCCGCGATCGCTGGCAAAGGCCAGCCATTTTCCATCCGGCGACCATTCCGGGCCGTAGCACGACTTCTCGCCGCGGGTTAGCTGAAAGCACTTCCCGGTTGACACCTTGGCCAGCCAAATGTGGATAAGGTAGGCATCCTTTTCGAGATCCGGCGCCCTCACCGTGTAGGCGACCCAGTCTCCGTCGGGAGAGATCTGGGCCGATCCGAGGGATTTCACAGTCTGGAGATCGTCGATCGTAGGCACGCGCCTCACTGTGGCTGGCGCTTGGGCAAGGCCGCTTAGGACCGCCAAAGCGCAAGCGATCCCCAAGAGAAAAAGAAGCTTGCAGGGCGCTGTCGGTTTCTTCACGTTCTTTACTCCTCACGCGGAAGATGTCGGGCCGCTCATCGCCTTCAACGGACTATCGGAGCCGCCCGCCGATCCTGCAGGTCAGAAGACGGACCCGCCGCCAGTTTGATTCTGCTTGAAATACAGGACGACCATGCGGATGACCATGAAGATGATCCCGCCGGCAATGACCAGGCTGTAGAGAGTCAGCAGGGCCGTGGCGATCCAGGCCTTTTTCTGGGAGACTTCCTGGGGGAAGAGAAGGTCGAAAATGGTCTTCCCGAGGAGGATGATCATGATGACGATGCCCGCCGCGGTCCGGTACAAGTAGGACTTGGCGTTATAGAACGTCACCGTGTCGAGGACGATCAGGGGATAGAGAAGCCAGGCGGTCACGAGCCAGAGCGTGATCTGAAAGGCGGCCTCGCGGCCGATCCGGGACCAGACAGGCTTGGCTTTGGCGTTATCCATTCATATCTTAGGGAATATTGTGTCCCTTTTGCCCGGCCAAAGCAAACGCAGGTCCACTCCGTCCAGGCCAAAAGACGGACGAATACTCCAGGCACGAGCGAAACGGGCGAAATCGATCCAAGAATAGTATATTAATGAAAAGAGAGCAGGAGGTCGCCATGAAAGCCGTCCGTGTTCGGGAATTCGGGGAGCCCGAGGTCCTGAGGGTCGAGGAAGCGCCGAACCTTCGTCCGGGCGTGGGCCAGGTCGTGGTCCGAGTCAAGGCCGCGGGTGTCAACCCTGTCGAGACCTACGTCAGGGCGGACCCGAAGATCGCTCTCCCCTACACGCCCGGCTCGGATGCCGGCGGGATCGTGGAGTTCCTCGGACCGGATGTCACGCGCGTCGAGGTCGGGGCGCGCGTCTATACCTCCGGTTCGCTGACCGGCACTTATGCCGAACAGGCCCTGTGTGAGGAGCGTCAGGTCCATCCTCTGCCCAAGGGCTTGTCCTTTGCCCAGGGAGCCGCAGTGAACATCCCCTACGCCACCGCCTACTATGCGCTCTTCCGGCGGGCCAAGGCCGGGCCGGCCGAAGCCGTGCTCGTCCACGGCGCCACGGGCGGGGTGGGGATCGCCTCGGTTCAACTGGCGCGCGCCGCGGGGATGGTCGTCATCGGAACGGGCGGCACCGAGAGGGGACGCGACCTTCTGGCGGAGCAAGGTGTCGCCTATGTCCTGGACCATTCGGCGCCGGGCTACCTCGACGCTCTCCCCTCTCTGACCGAAGGCCGCGGCGTGGATGTGATCCTCGAGATGCTGGCCAACGTCAACCTCGACCGCGACCTGAAGATCCTGGCGCCGGGAGGCCGGCTGGTCGTCATCGGCAGCCGCGGCCGGATTGAGATCGATCCCCGCGACATCATGTCGCGCAACGCCGCGGTCCTGGGCATGCTGCTCTTCAACGTCCCGCCATCGGAGATAGAAGCTATCCATGCTGCGCTCGGGGCGGGCCTCAGCAACGGCACTCTTCGGCCGGTCGTGGGCAAGGAATTCCCTCTGTCCCAGGCGCCCCAAGCCCATCAGGCAATCCTCGAACAGCCGGCCCTGGGGAAGATCGTCCTCATCCCCTAGCTCCCAATGACTCGGCCCGGCGGGCAAAACCGGAAACCGGACCCGATTAGCGGCAATGGTTCGTCGCCGGCTGGCGGCCGATGAGCTCGACCACGAACGGCACCATCTCCTTGCTGTAGCCCGCCTGCCAGTAGGTCTCGAAGGTCTTTCGAGTGAAGGCCATGTTCGTCTCCGGGGAGGACGCGGCGAACATCTTGCCCACGTCGCCCGTGCCGTCCGCCTTCAGGTCATAGACTTTTATCCCGGCACCGCAATCAAAGTCGAAATCGCTCAACCTAAGGAAACGGCGCCCGGCCCGGCCTCTCGTCTCGAAGTGGATCTCAGACTGCAAAAGGTCGTAGACGATCCGCCATTGCGTCTGGGCGTCCGGGCCTTCGTAGCAGACGGCCTGGAGAAGGGCGAACGCTTCCGGGACTCCCGCGCCGGACGGCCCGGACTTCAGATCCCGGAGCGCGCCGGCCAGGACGGCAAACCGGTCGCTGCTCGATTTCCAGGAGGCCGCAATCCGGGCTTTCCCGCCGAACCCATCGAACTGCTTGAGGAATTCGAGGTCATCGGCATAGGACGTGTTGGTCAGGGCCGGGACCGGGACCCGGCCCGGGCCGGCCAGGATCGACCGGCCGCCCTGATACTCGATGACGGCCGCGGCGCCCGTCCGGTCCGCGACGAGAAAATGGAGCTTGGTCGTGCTGGGGAAGATGCGAAACAGGCTGTCGCTGGCCAGGACATCGGCCGCGGTTGCGCACGTGTCCAGCATGCACTGGATCCATTGAAGCTCGGTCATAGCCGGCCGGGCGTCCGGGAGCGGATATTGAGTCTGGGGCAGCCACAGGCATTCGATGACCAGGCCCTTTTCATTCATGCCGCCCATGGGGAAATCGCGGCCGACCTGGTTGAAGCTGACGCTCCCGTACTTCGACGTCCACCGGGCCGGAGTGACGCCGGGATACACGAGCGCGGTCTTGGACACGTTTCTCGGGTTGACCGTGATGAGGCCCACTCCGGTGAAGTAGTCGAAGTTGCGGCCGAAGAGAATGCGCCCGTCCTTGGCCATGACAAAAGCCGAGCACGGTTCGGCCGGCCGCCAGACCATGAGTCCGAGCACGATCAGGATCACTACCGTCAGGATTCCTTTCTTGATGTTCATTTGACCTCCTTGACGGGATCGCTGTCCCGTCAGTCACAGAATAGAAGCGACGGGTCGGCGCGTAAAGAGAGAAAGGGACGGACGGCGCGGTTTTGGGACAGGAGACAAAGCCCGGGGGACAAAGGTCAAGTTCGGGGACGAGGGACAAGCCCGGGCCGCGCGGAGCGGAGCGTTCAAAGCCGGCGCGAAAGCGCGCGGCGGAATTCGGGCACGTAGCGTCGGGCCACGGGGACCGCCGCGCCCACGTCCGGGAGGGTCAGCCTCAAACCCTGGGCGTTCCCGGAAACCTTCTGGATCTTGGCCAGGTTGACCATATAGGCCCGATGGCAGCGAAAGATCTGCGGGAATCGATCGTGAACCTGGCCTTCCATCCGGCTCAGGCTGCCGCGCAGGAGGAGGCGCACGAGCTTGCCCCGCTGGAGGTGGACGGCCACGTAGTTCTCCTCCGAGGCGAGGAACAGCACTTCCGCGAGTTCCGCCTGGACTTGGTCCTTGCCGTTCTCGGCGACAAGCGTCAGGAGGGACTTCGGACCCTGGGAAATCTTAGGGATTGCGGGCTGGGCGCTGATCTCCGCATTGGCTTCGGTGACGAGACGGGCGTTCCGGCGCAAAAGAAGGTTGAGGTTGATGATGGTGATGCCGGTGATAAGGAGTCCCCCGATGAAAAAGGCGCCGGACAGGACCAGGAGGAAATGGATGAAGCGGACCGGCATCCCCGCGGAACGATAGACCCGCTGAGTAAAAACAAAACAGGCCAGACCGATGGTCAATGTCATCCAGATCGACCACAGGATGTGTTTTCCCGTCGTCCAGGCGTCATCCCGGAACCAGCGACCGAGAAGGCGCGGGAAGACGAGACAGTTCAGGACAACGAGGAGCCCGCTCGTCAAGCCGTACCCGACAAAAAGCACTTCCCTGACGCCCGGCCGAAGCTCGACCAGTCCGAACGGCTGGAAGATCTTCATGAACAGGTAGACGAAAACCGCGGTGATGAGGCCGTTCTTCACGGCCGAGCCGGCCCCGAAGTCTGCGGGATAGGGCTCTTTCAGTTTGGCCGGAACCCGGGGGAGCATGTCGCCTATTATAGCCGGCCGGGAATCTCGCGTAAATATCCCCTCGCCGGCCCGGCCTCGGTCGAGGAATCTACTTGATGTCGGCCGAGACGGCATTAAGGACTTTTCGGCTGGCCGTGTCCTGAACAAAGAAGATCGTCCTGAGGGCCTGCCGGTCAATCAGGGCATGTCTCTCGGCGAACTTGAAATTGGGGATCCGGTCGTAGGCCTTTTCAAACTCGGTCAGGTACGCGTCCGTAGCCTTCTCTGAAGCGGCCAGGTCAAAGGTCACCCCTCCGGACCCGGCCGGGTCGAGGACGGCCAGGTCGCGGACCACCATTTTGTGGAAGACGATGCCGTTGCTGCCCTTGAACTTTTCCTCTTTCTGGACCAGCACGACAAGATACCGGGCCCCGGGGACGATCCTATCGAACCCGCACTCGACCTTGACCGCGTCGCCGGCCCGGGAAGCCGCAACCTTGAGGCTTACGGCGGGAATGGCGTTGACCCGCGCCTCGATCTCGACCGCGAACTGCTTGAACTTCTCGCCGGAGATGCCGCGTCCGCCCCCGCCCTCCATCACCTTATCTCCGTCGATGATGGCCGTGGGCGTGCTCTTGACGGCATAATAAACTTGCCGCCTTCTGGCGGCGGGGTTGATCATCGGGTCGGGCCGCGGGATGGGAAGGTGATATTCGAGGACGGCCAGGTACTTGGCCGGAAAGGCGTCGATCAGGCCGTCAAAACCCAGGTCGGCCCCGACGCAGGGCGGGCATTCCGACCCGGTGAAGATCTCGGCCAGCACGGCCTTGCCTTTCCACTCCGGCGAGGGTTTGAAAGGCTCGGGCTCATAGGGAATCTGCCGCTGCTTGGCTTCGAGCTGGGCTTCGAAACCGTCCCGCGTGCCGTTGATCTTGACATAGGCGGCCTTGGCTTTATCCAGGGCGCCTTCGTAGTTGTCCAGGGCCGCGGCCATATAGTTTTCGTACGCCTCCTTGGTCCTTCCCTGCCGGTCGTAGATCTCGGCCTGAACGTAGGAAAAGCCGCGGGTCGGACTTCCACCCTCTTTTTTATAGGACTCGAGAACGGACGCGGCCTGACTCAGGTTTCCCTCGTTGAGGTGCGCTTCGGCCGCCAGGACCTTGAAGCCCCTCACGTAATAGACCTTATAGAACTCCTGGTCTTCCTGGGGAATGCCTTTGTAGGTTTCGGCGTCTTCGGAAGCCTTGACGGTATCGTCCAGGTATTTCAGGACGGCGGCCGTCACCCTGGCCTTGTTAAAGGATTTGAGCTTCGGGTGCTTGAGGATCTGTTGGGCGGCCATGTAGGGTTCCCCCAGCCGGTCCGGCCCTTCGGCTTTGGCCATGAAGTCCTTCTGCAGGCTCAGGACGGCTTCCAGCGTATCGGCCACCTCGACCTTGGCCATGAAGATGCCCTGATCGATCCTGGACATGTATTCCGATTGAGGATAAGCGGCCTTGATCCGTTCGAATTCTTTGAGGCGCGCCGCCGCGTTCTCGATCTGGCCGGCAGCCATGAGCTGTTTAAACTCCGGCGGCGGCTGTTTCGGTCCCTGAGCCTGGGCAGCGACGGCTGAGACCAGAACCAGAGCCAGAGTGAGGAGGATTCCGATCTTTATTAAGGCCGATTGTCTTTGCATTTCATGTTCCTTTATAAAAAGATTGGCTTATTATATCAGAACGCAAGGAAAGACCCATCCTCCGGTCGACCGGATCATCAATGAGAAGGAGCTCGCCGTCCAGACCCCCGCCGTCTTTCGCTTCAGGCGCGTCTAGACGACATCCTTGAGACCCAACGAGGCGGTATACAGCGTGCCGACGCCGGTCAGATGGTAGGCAACGCGCAGGGTCTCGGCGATCTCGTCCATGGTCGCCCCTTCCTTCATGGCCTGGTTGGCCAGGGCCCGGACACCTTGGTCCGCCCCATGGGCCGCGTCAAAGGCCATGGCGATCAAGAGCTTGAATTTTTTGGGCAGCGCTCCGGCGCCGTAGATGAGCTCGCTCATGTCCTTGAGATGGTCCCTCATCTTCGGGTCGATCTTTTCAAGCGTGGCGAGAGGATGTTCGGGCATGATCGCCTCCTTATCTTATCGGTTCCATGCTATCACGTTCGACGGCCGGGCCCGGCGCCAAACGCCCGCGGGGAGCGAGGATCGTCATTCCCGACAAAGCGGCTCAGGCGATAGGACGCCGACCCTCCTCTTCTGTCCTCGCCAAAAAGAGATTCGTCCCTGTCCGACGGGCGGGGCTACTTGCCTTGCTTGGTCTGGAGGGGCTTGTCCGAAGCGTCGAAGAACCTGTTCTGGAGGTCGAGAGTCACCTTGTCCTGCTTGACCGTCCGGATCATCTCGGCCAGGAGTCCGGATTCCAGGTCGAGGATCGTTTCACCGAACTCCTTGGTCCCGGCGCTCCCGTCGCCCTGATAGTGATTGGGATACTTGGCGTACCACCAGATGCCCGTGTAGGCGTGTTTCAAGCCGGACAATCGATTCTTGTCTTCCCCGCTCTGCTCCTTGGCTCGGTCGATGTGGACCAAGTCAGGACGGATGGCCAGCATTTCCGAGGTTTCCTTCTCGCCGGCGTGACCGTCGAGCTTCGTCTTGCGGAGCTTATCGATCTGCTCCTGGACCGAGCTGTCGTCAGACGGATCATAGAGATACACGGCGTAGTTCTTCTTGCGGCCAAGCTGGATCTGGCAAAAAAAGTGGACCAACTCATCGCTGCCGCCGTGGCCGTTGACCAGGATGATCTTCTTGATGCCGTTGCGGGACAGCTCATCGCACGTCTCCTGGAGCAGGGTCAGCATCGTCTCGGCGCTGTAGGCGATGGTTCCGGGCTGATGCTTGGCCTCGAAGATCTGTCCGACGTAGTAGGGGGGAAAGACGATAGTGTATTCCTTGCGGGCCGCCCGCAGGGAAAGCTCCCGGCATTCGAAGAGGTCCGTTCCGAGCGGCAGATGCGGACCGTGCTTCTCCAGGATGCCCACCGGGATGATGCAGGTGGCCTCGGACTTGGCCACGGCTTTGATGAAGTCCGGAGCCGTAAGCTCTTCATACGCAATGACCAGATCCTTGGCTGAGGGGGCGGCCTGCTGGGTTGCAGACGGACCTGCCAGTCCCAGGACGGCGCCGCCGAGGACGAGTCCTAAAAAGAGACACTTCCCTGTTTTCATGATAAGCACCTCCAAGTGAGTCGGCTTGATTTAGGAGCGAGCTCGAGAGAGCTATGAACCGATTTATATGCCCCAAGGGTCTCGGAGTCAATGCCGGGAAACAAAAAGCCGGCCGAAAGATAAATGTCGGAAGCTCGCTAGGCGAAGACCTGGCGCAACTGGTCGATGCGGCGGCCGATCGGGACGCGGCCCGAGCAAGACGCACGGCAGGAGTCGCAATGACCGCACATCTCAAAGCTTTCCAGCACGGGGGGCGAGGCCAGCGTTTCACTGGCTTGGATGGGGTTGCCGTAGCTGAAAGCGTACATGTGGGCGCGCATCAAGCTGGGGATGTCGGAGCCGCGGGGGCAGGTCGCGACGCACGAGCCGCATTGCCGGCAGGCGGCGCTGACGGCCAATTTGACCTTCCGATCTTCCAGGAAGTTCTTCTCGGCCGGGGAATAGTCCAGATGGGAAGCGCACGCCACGTCGTCCTGAATCTGGTCGAAGTTGGTGAAGCCAGGGACGGCCGTGGTGAAGCAGGCGTGGTTCAGGACCCACTTGAGGAGGGCCGAATGGATGACCGTGCCTTGATAGTAGGCCTGCAGCTCGGCCGGGAGCTCTTCCCGGTACCATTCCTGCTGGCATTGAGTTTTCATGGCGATGAGCCCGATCCCGGAGGCGGCGGCCTTGTTCATGGTTGCGAGCAGTTCCGGGTACGGATGCAGAGAATAGTTATAGGCGGTAAGGACGACATCAAAACAGCCGAGCTTCAGGGCCTCCGCCAGGCAAGCTCCCATCTCCCGGTGCGTGGAAAAACCGACGGCCCGGGCCTTGCCCTCCTTCTTGGCCGCGGCCATGCCCTCCAGGATGCCGGGATCGGAAAGGTCCTTGACCTCGCTGACGTCGTGAATGTAGACGATGTCGACATAATCGGTGCGAAGGCGCTTCAGGCTGGCCTCGAGCTGCTCCAGGTATTTTGCCCGGGCCTCATCCTTGCTGAATTTATTCCTGTACTGCGGGTTCCAAACCTTGGTGGCGATGATCGTTTTGTCCCGGACGCCGAGGTCCTGGACCACCCGGCCGACCATCTCCTCGTTCCGGCCGCGCTGATAGACGGCCGCTGTGTCGAAATGACGGATGCCGAGCTCATGGGCGCGCTGGACGAGCGCCGGCACGTCGGCGTTCATAACACCCATGCTGACTACGGGCAGGCTTATCCCGGTCTTGCCCAGCGTGCGGGTGATGAGCCCGCCGGCAACGGCCGGGGCCGGGTTTTGACCTTGGACGGCGGGCAGGCCTTTGAGGCCGATGAGGCCGACTCCGGCCGCCCCGGCCAGTGTCTTTCCCAGGAATACGCGACGGCTGAATCCTTTCTTGTCCTTCATGCTTCTCTCCTCGCGACGGTCGATATCAAAACGATCGATAGGACGAGTATAGCCAATGTGCTTTTTGAAGGCAATTTCCGGGGCGCCGGCCTTGCGGCCGACCGGCATGAAAGATCGGCTCGTATCACTCTGAGGAAACTTCCGCCCCGATAATATGGTAAGATTGCTGCAATGAGGAGGATTCCGATGCCCAAGACCGATCATCCCGTCCAATTTCAAAAAAGATCACTTCTGCGTTTCGCGCCGGGAGCCTGGCTTGCCCTGGCCGCAGCCCTTGTGATCCAGCCCGGGTGCGGGCCGCGGCGGGTCGAGTTCGCCCCCCCTCCGGCGCCCCGAGCTGTGATCTGGTTCGGTTTTCACGCCATGGTCGAGAATAACAAGGATGCCCGGGCCCTGCTCTCCGAGATTCCGTACCTGGCCAGGCTCGGCGTCAACATCCTTTTCGCCGAAGTCGATTATAACTATGAGTACATCTCCCACCCGGAGCTCCGAGGGCCCGACCCCATCTCCAAGGAAACGGCCAAGAAGATGACGGACCTCTGCCGCAGCCTGGGCATCCGGCTCGTCCCTGAATTCCAGTCGCTGGGCCACCAATCCTGGGACAAGAAAACGTTCGCCCTCCTGACCCAATACCCGCAGTTCGATGAAACCCCCGGCCAGTTCCCCGGGAACAAGGACATCTATTGCCGAAGCTGGTGCCCGCTTCATCCCGACCTGCTTCCGATCATCAATCAGCTCTACGATGAGCTCATTGACGCCTTCGAGGCCGACGGCCTGCACGTCGGAATGGACGAGGTCTTCCTCATCGGCAGCGAGTTCTGCCCGCGCTGTAAGGGCAAGGACCCGGCCGACCTCTTTGTCAAAGCCGTCCAAGACGCCTACGACCACATCGTGACCAAGCGGGGCAAGGAGATGTTCATGTGGGGAGACCGCCTGCTCGACGGACAGGCTACAGGCTACGGAGAATGGGAAGCCTCGATGAACGGGACCTTCACGGCCATTGACAGGATCCCCAAGGATATCATCATCTGTGATTGGCACTACGAGCTCAACGAGACCAACGCCTATCCTTCCATCCCCTATCTGCTCGACAATGGATTCCGCGTCCTGCCCACGAGCTTCCGGAATGCGGCCGAGGTCAAAGCCCTCATCGATTATTCGCTCCGATTCCCGACGGACCGAATGCTGGGGCACGTGTGCACGATCTGGAGAGGGGCCGAGGAGGGCAAGACGCGCAAATATCCTCCCCTGCTCATCGCTTCGAAGCGACTCAAGGCCACGGGAATCAAGACGGGACCCGCCCCCATCGCGGAATGAAGGAGAGAGACATGAACCGCAAAGGATCACGCGGATGGCCGGTCGTTCCGGCGATCGTTCTATGCCTGGCCATGGGGATCGGGGCCCAGGCGCCTTCGGCCCGGATTCTCGTCAACCAGGTCGGCTATGAAGCCGCCGGAGTCAAGCACGCCGTTATCCAGGGCCACGCGGGAGACTCATTCGATTCGTTCAAGGTCCGGGAGGTCGCGAGCGGAATCGAGGCCCTCGCGGGCAAGCCCCAGTTCGTCGGCCCGGTCCGGAAATGGAAGGATTGGCTTTTCTGGACGATCGACTTCAGTCCAGTGGTCCGAGAGGGCAGTTACGTCATCCAGGTCTCGGGCAAGGAGACCGTGACCTCGCCTCCGCTGACGATCCAGAAGAGCGTCCTCGAGCGCAACACGCTGTCCGACGTCATCTATTATTTCAAGGGCCAGCGGTGTTCGGGGCAGTGGGACAAGGCCGACCGAGCCATACACTTCGAGGGCAAGGAGGGCGTGGCCGACGTTCACGGCGGCTGGTTCGATGCGACGGGCGATTACGGCAAGCACCTCTCCCACCTCTCGTTCGCCACGTATTTCAACCCGCAGCAGATCAGCCTGACGGCCTGGAGCCTGTTCGAATCGCTCCGGGAGCTCGAACGACGGGCGGACAAGCCGTTCACACAGTACAAAAAGCGGCTGCTCGACGAGGCCATGTACGGCGCCGATTACCTGGTCCGGGTCAAGAACCCGGCGGGGTCTTTTATCATCACCGTCTCGGGACGCGGGCCCGAGAAGAAACCCGGGGACAGGCTTATCACGCCCAAGGCCGCGCGGCATATTATCCTGACCCCGGAGACCAAGGACAAGTTCCGCGACTACGGCCGGGAAAAGACGGCGACCGAGGCGGAATACGAGGCGGGCTACAGGGAGGGCGCCGGGCTATGCATCGCCGCCCTGGCCATGGCTTCGACCTACAAAGTCTCGGGCGACTTCGGCACGGCCGATTACCTCAAGGCAGCCGAGGATGCCTTCGCGTTCCTGGAGAAGAACAACGCTCGATTCGAGAACGATGGCCGGGAAAACATCATCGACGACTATTGCGCTCTGCTGGCGGCCACGGAACTTTTTCGGGCTGCGGGCAAACCGGCGTATCGGGCCGCGGCGGACGGACGGGCCAAGAGCCTCGTTTCCCGTCTCACGACGAGCGGACAGAACGTGAACTACTGGCGGGCCAACGACCGCGACCGGCCCTTTTTCCATCCCGTGGACGCCGGGCTGCCCGTCGTCAGCCTGTTGAAATACGCCGAGATCGCCGATGCCCCGGCGCGGGCGGAGGTGCTGGCCGCGGCACGAAAGTCGCTCGAGCATGAGCTCGCCGTGACGGGCGAGGTCGCGAATCCGTTCGGCTACAGTCGCCAGCTCGTCCAGGACAAGACCGGCGCGCGCCGGACGAGCTTTTTCTTCCCGCACAACACCGAGACCGAGCCTTGGTGGCAGGGGGAGAACGCGAGATTGGGCTCCCTGGCCGCCGCGGCCCGCCTGGCCGCCAGGGCCTTCGTCGGAGACCCAGCCTTCAAGGAAAAGCTCGAGGCGTTCGGAGGCGACCAGTTGAACTGGATCCTGGGGTTGAACCCCTATGACAGCTGCATGCTCCAGGGCCATGGCCGGAACAACCCCGCCTACATGTTTTTCGATTCCTACGAGTACACCAATGCCCCCGGCGGGATCGTCAACGGCATCACGGCCGGATATCAGGATGAACAGGATATCGATTATGAACTGCATTTTGCCCAGACCGGCAAGGATGACGACTGGCGCTGGGCCGAGCAATGGCTGCCCCACGCGGCTTGGTACCTCTATGCCGTAGCCCTCGGCGAGGAATGACCGGCCGGAAACGGAAAGGGTGAACGGGAGCGGCCGGGATCTCCAAGCCTTAGAACCGATTTGCTCAACCTTCCGGGGAATGTTTGACAATCCCCTACCCCAGGGCTACCCTGATTCCATCCATTGCCGCAAGGAGGCGCACCCATGAAACGTCTGATTGCAGTCGGACTCGGAATGCTTTTTGTTTTGGCCATCATCTACGCGGCCACCCCCAAGACCTATCAGGTAACGGGTCCAGTTCTGACCATCGCCGGCGACGTCATCACGGTCCAGAAGGGCAATGATAAATGGGATCTCATGAAGACCGCCGACACCGAGATTACGGGAAGCCTGGCCGTCGGGGCGAAGGTCAGGATCGAATACAAGATGATCGCCACGAAGATCACCGTGCTTAGGTAGTTCCCCGAAAGAAGACCGGCAAAGGAATCGGCCGCCTAGAGCTTCAGGATCACCCTGGCCCGGGTGGCGAGGCCGGTCAGGAGCAGGATGAGGCCCGTGATGACCAGAGCGTTCATCATCCCGGGCAGGCCGCCCCGCTCGGCGAACGGCCACAGCAGCCGCCCGACGTCAAAGCGCAGCAGGCTCGAGATCAGGAGCAGGACCGAAACCAGGATATCGGGCAGGATGTAGGCCAGCAAAGGATTCTTCCCCACGGGCTGGAGAAACCCTGACCAGCGTCTGACCTTGAGGACATCCATCAGGAGATAGAATCCCAGGAAAACGAGAGAGCAGACGCCGGCCGTGACCAGGGCGTAGGACTCGGTTGCCCGGATCTTGCTGATGCCTTGGATCGGCCTGAGGAGCAATCCGGCCGCATAGAGGCCGATTCCGAAAAAAAGCATGAACAGGGAGCGCTCCTTGGCGCCGGTTTTGCGCAAGGATGCCGCGAAGAAGCTTCCGACCAAAACTCCGGCTAGGACGATGGCCGAATGGCAAGTCATCATGGCCCTCTGATTCTCCCCCATGATCGGGTCGAGGAAATTCAGGGCGCCCAGATGGCTGCCCGCGTTCAGGACAACGAGAAGACCCAGGATGCCCATGAGAACCGCGCGACTACGGCCAAAGATGAGATAGATCAGGCTGCAGGTCAGATAGGCCCAGCCGATCAAGCCCAGGATCCCCCACCAGGACGTCTGGAGTCCAGCGACGGCCCCGGCTTCGGTCCGGCCGCGGAAAAGAACGACCAGAGCCAAAAGGACGGCCACGGCCGACAGCCGCAATCCGAGATAAAGACGCCGCCGCGTCCGGTCTTCGGTCTTGGGATAAATATTCCACAGTCCAATGACCGCAGCGTAGGCCAGCAGGTACCATAGCCCTTTGCTGAGCCTCGTATCCGCCGCGGAGTATTGCTCTCGATTGACCTCGAGCAATCCCAGGAAGATCAGGCCGGCAGACCGTACCAGGATCCTTGTCAGGATGCGCCCGAGCGAATCTCCGGCTTGCAGCCTCTTGCTCAAAGAAAGGGGGATGGCTACGCCGACGATGAACAAGAACCCGGGAAAGACGACGTCGGTGATCGTGTAAGTGTTCATTTCAGCGCGGGCATGCCTGAGAATGAAGGGAATGGCCTGCATCGCGGCGATATAGTTGACGAAGACCATGACCAGGATGTCGAACCCCCGGAATGTGTCCAGGCAGGCCAGCCGCTCTCCGGTAACTTTTGTCTCCGAAACGACCTCCGGGGACCGACTATCCTTCATGGGCTCCATGCGACTTCTCCAAGCCGTTGTTATACCACAGCCGGCTTAAGATTCTAAGGCAATAGTCAATGCAGGGCGGAATGATGAGAGCCGACGACTCGGTCAAATCCTAGGGTCGCTTGACGGGCGCTTGTGAGGAAGGAAGTTTCAAGCTATCAAGAATTCTTTGTTTGAGCTCGGGGTCCGGTACAAAAGGATACCGGGCATATTTCAGGAGATCCTTCGCATTTTTGAAATTGATTTCTCCGGAAAGCCCGGGAGTCTTGGGTTTTGAAATCGCAAATAACAGGGCCGTCACCACGCCAGAAATGGAAGCCAGCGCCATCAATTGGACCGCGCTTCCGGTGTTGCTCCCCTCGAGGGAAATGCATGTCGCCCCGAGCAGGATGGCCGGGGCGATCTGGGAGCCAAGAACGAGGCCGAGCTATCGGTCGTTGGCGACGTTCAGAATCTTCAATTCCCGGATGTGGGCTATAACTTTGGCGATTCGCTTCCTGACTCAAAAACGGGTAAAATAGCCATTCTTGTCGATTAAGGAGATGAACGAATGAAAAAAGCCCTCATCCTCATGGCCGTCTTGGCTTTACTCACGAGCTTTTGTTCCAAGAAAGAAACGGCCGCGCCCGCGGCTCCCGAGGTGAACCCCTTCTTCACCGCCTGGACCACGCCCTTTGAAACGCCGCCTTTTGACCGGATCAAGGACGGACACTTCATGCCCGCTTTCCTGGAGGGAATGGCTCAGCAGAAAAAAGAAGTGGAAGCAATCGCAGCTGCGGCCGAGCCCCCGACCTTCGCCAACACCCTCGAGGCCCTGGAAAGGACCGGAGTTCTCCTGACCAAGGTCAGCAACGTCTTCTTCGCCCTGACCTCGAACAATACGAACGACGCTCTGCAGAAGACCGAGACCGAGGTCTCGCCGCTCCTGTCCAAGCATCAGGATGATATCCTTCTCAACGCCAAGCTTTTCGAGCGGATCAAAGCGGTTAATGCCCAAAAAGACAAGCTCGGCCTGAATCTCGAGCAGGCGCGACTCCTCGAGCGCACCTACAAGACCTTCGTCCGCGGCGGGGCCAACCTGGATGAAACCGCGAAAGCGAAGCTGCGCAAAATCAATGAGGAGCTGTCGGTCTTGAGCGTGAAATTCGGCAACAACGTCCTCAAGGAGGACAACGGCTTCGCCCTAGTCATCGACAAGGTCGAGGACCTGACCGGCCTGCCTCCGGCCGTGGTCCAGGCCGCCGCCGATGCGGCCAAGGAGCGCAACCTTCCGGGCAAGTGGGTCTTCACCCTACACAAGCCGAGCATGATCCCCTTCCTCCAGTACTCGGCCAAGCGCGACCTGCGCCAGAAGATCTACACGGCCTACATCGACCGGGGCAACAACGGCAACGCCTTCGACAACAAGGCGACGCTCAGCCGCATCGCCGCTCTCCGGGTCGAGCGAGCCCATCTCCTGGGCTATAAGACCCACGCCGATTACGTGCTCGACGACAACATGGCCAAGACTCCGGCCGGAGTCTTCAACCTGCTCAACCAAATCTGGCCGCCCTCGCTCCGCATGGCCAAGAACGAAGCCAAGGCGCTCCAGGCCCTGATCGACCAGGAGCACGGCGGGTTCAAGCTGGCCTCCTGGGATTGGTGGTACTACGCCGAAAAGCTCCGCAAGGCCAAGTACGACCTGGACGACCAGACGCTCAAGCCGTACTTCAAGCTCGAGAACGTCCGGGACGGCGCGTTCGCCGTGGCCAACAAGCTGTGGGGACTCCAGTTCGTCGAGCGGACCGATATCCCCACGTACCATCCTGACGTCAAGACCTTCGAGGTCAAGGAAGCGGACGGCCGCCACATCGGGATCCTCTACACCGACTATTTCCCCCGGCCGAGCAAGCGCGGCGGCGCCTGGTCGAGCGCCTTCCGGGCCGAGTCCGTCCGGGACGGCAAGAGGATCACGCCCGTCGTTTACAACGTCGGCAACTTCTCCATGCCCTCCGGCGACACGCCCTCGCTCCTGACCTTCGAAGAGGCCAAGACCCTTTTCCACGAGTTCGGGCACGCTCTCCACGACCTGTTGTCGGACTGTACCTACGAATCGCTCTCGGGGACGAACGTCGCCCGCGATTTCGTCGAGCTTCCCTCCCAGATCATGGAGAACTGGGCCGGGGACCCTGAGGTCATCAAGACCTACGCCAAGCATTACCAGACCAGCGAGCCCATCCCCCAGGCGCTCGTGGACAAGATAAAGAAGGCCGGCATGTTCAACCAGGGCTTCGACACGGTCGAGTACATGGCCGCCTGCTACCTGGACATGGATTGGCACACCCTGAGCCAACCGGTCGAAGAGGACGCCAACAAGTTCGAGGCGGCCTCGATGACGAAGATCGGCCTCATCCCGGAGATCGTGGTCCGCTACCGGAGCCCCTACTTCCAGCACATCTTCTCCGGAGGGTATTCGGCGGGGTACTACAGCTACATCTGGTGCGAGGTCCTGGACGCCGACGCCTTCGCCGCCTTCAAAGAGACGAGCCTCTATGACAAGAAAACGGCCGAATCGTACCGCCGGAACATCCTCAGCCGGGGCAACACCGAGGAGCCCCTGGCCCTGTTCAAGAAGTTCCGGGGCCGCGAACCCAAGGTCGAGGCTCTGCTCCGTCGGAGAGGCATCATCCAGTAGTTATTGATTGCAGGCGGGGTTATCTCCGCACTAATATTTAGTAGACTCAGAAGATATCCAGGGGGGTATTCTATTTGCTGATGGGCTCATTCTCTTATAAAAATTAGTGCCAGATATCCTTTTCCCCAATTAGCAATTCTTGGTCGAGAAAGATGCGAGGCCGGGATTGCAGTCACAAACTCCCGAGAAAAAAATGGGGAAAAGCATGCCTGTCACCAATTTCTCACCAATTTCCCGGGGCGAGATTCTTGCAGACTTTCCCGCCCTTCATCACAAAGCGCACACGGCGCAGAGCCGTGATGTCTTTCAAGGGATTGCCCTCCACGGCGACGATGTCAGCCTCAAGTCCGGGGGCAAGCGCCCCTATCTTGCCCTCCAAACCCAAGGACTGCGCCGCCAAGGAGGTCATAGATATGAGGGCGGCCATGGGTTCCTGCCCTCCTTGTTGGACGCGGTAGATCGCTTCTTCGGCGTTGCGGCCGTGAGCGCCGGCCACGGCATCCGTCCCGTAAACGATCTTGAGCCCTTTGATTTTCAGGGCCCGTTGGAACATGTCCAGGTTCAGGGGGATGGCTTTCTCCATCTGGGCGAAACCGTTCTCGTCATAGTTCCCGATCCCCAGATACTGGGGCTTGTGGTCGATGTAATTTTGAATGACCAGGCCGATGTTCGGGTCGAGATAGACGCCTCGCTCGGCCAGAAGCTGCAGCACTTCGTCGGAGACCAGCGTCCCGTGTTCGATGGACGTGCAACCCGCCAGGACACAGGCTTTGATGCAGTCGGCGCCGTAGGCGTGCATGAGCGTCCGAAGGCCGTGAGCCTTGGCCTCGTCGATAGCCGCCCGAAGCTGTTCGTCGCTCAACACCTGGCCGCCCCCTTCGCGGATGCTCTTGGAAGCGAAAATCTTGATCAGGTCGGCGCCCTCTTCCGCCATCTGGCGGACGAAAGTCCGGATCTGGTCGGGCCTCCCCGTGGCCACGGTCACCGGCGTCAGGGAGGTCAGGATGCGCGGCCCGGGAAGTGAGCCCCGGTCGATCATCCGGCGAAGGTCCCTATCCCTTAAGTCGCCGACGCTTTGGACCGTGGTGAAACCCGCCATGAGGGTGACATAAGCGTTTTCCATTGCGAAAAGCATGGCCAGCCCGGGATTGTCGTCGCGAGCTGCGAACCGGCCGTCGAGGCCGAAATGCTAGGTGAGGTGGACGTGGGTGTCGATCCAGCCCGGCGTCACGGTCAGGCCGCTAAGGTCATAATCGACGAGGCCGCTTCCCGGCCCGACCTCGAGGATACGTCCGCCCTGGACTTTGATGACCGCGTTCTGAATGACGCCGCCCCTTCCATCCAGGGCAAGCCCGGCCTTGAGGGTGACGGGCCGGTCCTGGCCTTGGGCCGCTGCCGCAAAGACAAGAATCAGGAAAAAGATCGCGAGTTTCCGAGACATGAATCCAGACTCCTTCAAATCATCGCCGCCGGCATCGGCCGCGAACAGCCATTGTGTACTCCGCGCCCGGCGTCCTGTCAAGGCGCTGAAGCCGTTCACTACATCCGAGACGCCGAGCCCCTATGAGATTGGAGCCAAGAGCGATAGTATTCGGCCGGGGTTAAGTAATCAAAGGCCTGGTGGGGCCGGATATGGTTATATGTTTCTAGCCAGTGTTCCAACTGCCGATTATGTCCTTCGAGCTCAAGGTGGATATCCTCCACTTCATAAAACTCCTCTCTATAGGTTCGATTGGATCTCTCGACTTTCCCCTGGATTTTGGGGGACCGGGGCGGCACGACAAACAGCCGGATCTTCCTCCTGAGACAGGCCTCCTCGAAGTGCCTTTTGAACTCCGATCCCCCATCGATCTGGATGGCCCGAAGCCGGAAGGGGAACTTACGTTCCATGTACTCGAGGAAGCAGACCGCGGTGAAGCTCGAAGCCGTGCGGTAGGCTCGGGCACAGTCCCAGCGGCTGAGGGCGTCTCGGGCGCTAAACTGGAAGCGTCGGTCGTCGCTCTGAAGCCGGAGGTGGAGCGTATCCACCTGGACCAGGTCGCCGGGGGCGTCGATCCGGTATCCAGCTGGCTTGCGGACGGCATAGCGGGGCTTCCAGCGTCGCTTGCGGGCCTCCCGGGCCAAGCGGACGTTAAGCGGTTCGACCAGGACTCCCCGAGCCCTCAACCTCTTGAGCACCCGCCCCACGGAGGACTCTGAGATCCGGATTCCTTCCCGCTCCAAGAGCACGACCAACTTTTCCTTCCCCCAGCGCGGATACTGCTTCCGGAGCTCGAGGATACGCTCAACGACTTCGGCAGGCGTTTGAGCCGATCGGACGTGCTTCGGCCGGCGACTCTCCTCTTGCAAGGTTGTCAGATCATAGGGGTCAAAACGGTCCCGCCAGCGATAGAACGTCTGGGGGGAGATGCCGAAGTGACGGCAGGTCAAGCGTATGTTCCGGCAGCGATTATAATAGTCAAACCAGTCCAGGCGAAGCTTGGCTCGGCCAGAGATCTTCCCCTGTCGGGCAAACGACGTAATAATCTCGGACCCCGGTACAATAGCCCCATAACCACGTGCAGATCGCAGATACATTATGACACCTATCTTACCCTAGGCGTCTCGCATGTATCTGAACTAGCTCAGCGCTTTCCGCAACCTTTTTCGATATATGATGTATATTCTTTTATGAGTACGGCTTATCCGACCTGGAATGGATTTCAGGGGGTGTCCGCTATGAAACGACTTATCCTGTTTATTCTTGTGAACCTCGTTGTCGTCTCGATTCATTGTTTGGTAAATGCCGATCATCCCGGTGGTCCGAAACAGGTTATCAAGACCCTCGAATACAAGCTCAACATCAGGATCGATTATGAGAAAGAGAAAATTGTCGGTGAATGCCGCTTGACGTTTGTCAATGGATCCCGGGAGCCCCTGGGCAAGGTTCCGCTCGTTCTCTACAGGCTGATGAAGATCACCGCCATCAAAGACGAAAACGGCTCTCCCCTGCCCTACGACCAGCGCATCCTGGCGTTTGAGGATTGGGACAAATACCAAGCAAACATCATTGACGTGGCATTGAAAATCCCCCTGCCGGCCGGCGAGAAGACGACGATCGACATCCTGTACGAAGGCTACCTGGCGGGGCTGACCGAAACAGGGATGCGCTACGTTAAAGACAGCATCAACAAGGATTTCACCATCATCCGCCCCGATTGTTTAGCTTACCCCATGATCGGCTATCCCTCCTGGACGGAAACCCGCGCGCTCGGCATGCAGGCTTTCGATTACGAGGTCAGCGTTACGGTCCCGGATTCCCTGGTCGTGGCCAACGGCGGCCGGGCGAGGGGCGCCGTCACCAAGGACGGCCTCTCGACCTATTCCTACCGCAACATCCTGCCCGCCTGGCGGATCGACCTGGCCGTAGCCAAATACGGAGTGATCGAGGACCGCGAGAACGGGTTTAAAGTCTTTCATTTCCCTCAGGACCTGGAAGGAGCGAAGAGAGTGCTTCAGGCCTTGCGGGAATCCACGGCGCTTTTCAGCGGCTGGTTCGGCCCGGCCCAGGGTGCAGCGGTATTCTCGGTCATCGAGATACCGGAGGGGTTTGGCTCACAGGCGGACGTGACCTCGGCCCTTCAAACGCGCGATGCGTTCCGGGACCCGGACCAGCTTGTTCAGCTCTATCACGAAGTCTCTCACCGCTGGAATGTCAGGTCCCTCGACCCTCAGCCGCCGCGCTTCGAGAGCGAGGGATTGGCTATGTTCCTGCAAAACCTGGCCAGGGAAAAGCTGGAAAAGCAGCCGGGGAGTGTGGCCAAGGGCGCGGAGCGACTGCGGGATTATTTCCGCCGGGAATACAAAGCCGATATCAAAGCCAGGACGACGCCGATGATCGACTACGGGAAGGAAAACCTCACGGACGTCTCCTATTCGAAGGGGATGCTCTTCTTTGACATCCTCTACAAAATGGCCGGCGAGGATGCGTTCCTGAAGGCCGTGGGAGGTTTCTACCAGGCCTATAAGGACAGGGGCGCCACCGCAGGCGAGTTCTTAACCTATCTTCAGAAGACACTCCCCTTCCCGCTCGACGTCTTTTTCAAGGACTGGGTTTATGGCACCGCTTCCTCGGACGACCTGCTCGGCCCGCAGTCACTCGACGAGATCGCTCGAAAGTATAAGAAGTAAACTCCAAAGTTGAAGTAAATTGAGAATGGCAAATTGAATGCTAGGGATTTTAGGATGATTGTTATGCCAATCCATTTGTCCATGAATAATTGGTAGACTAGCGCGTTAGCGAAGAGGTATTCTATGCACTGATGGGTGCTTTCTCTGATTACCTTGCATCTATAAAAAGGGGACTTGCCGGAGGCGCGGCAACGGAAAATACCTACCGGCCCGCCTTAAAAACGTTATTGGAAGCCAGCGAGCCGGGCATCTCCGCTACCAAAAGGTCGTTGTCGCCCTATCCGAAACCATCCGCCTCATGGCCGAAATAGACAAGCTGATCCCAACCTGGCCGATCAAGTAGCTTCCTCAAAGGTCACGCGAATAGCTTCAGTAACTATGATTTATTAAATTTCTATTTTTTCACTTTTGATTCTTCGGACGATAACTTCCGCAGAAATACCGAACTTTTTGCAGATTAATCTCGATATGGCCCCGATAATCGGGTCCTCATCGCCCCCCATAAGTTTTTTATACTGTGCAATTTTCGAGGAGAGGACTTCGATTTCATTTATCAGGGCGCTGCGAGGCACGAGTAACCGGCCGGCAAATTCGTGAGCCTGCAGCTCAAACCAATTCAAGTCTTCTTCATCAAAGTCAGATCGAAAGTTTTCCCAGCCTTTTGTCGTTCTAAATTTGCAGAGTTGGAGTTCACGCTTATGCAAAACGAGGTGGCCGCATTCGTGGGCATAGGTAAAGCGGAGCCTATTTTCTTTCCAGGGGTTTTCATAGATATTACTATCGATACAGATATTCTTAAGGTCTTTCGTTAAGAAGCCGTCGATATTATGGAACTCCATCAAGCCCGGAATTGGAATCGGGATGAGCCTAAGCTTAAGCTCCACAATCTCGATAACGGGAACAGGAAGAAGATCAGGTTGACCGGAGAATTCCTTCCTAAAATCGTCAGCTTTTTCCCTTATGAATTCCCAACTGAGGATGGGCGCCTTGATGCCCGGCAATGACCGTCTTCTCCTAACTCTCTCTGATTTTGTTTATAAGATTCTCCAGTTCCTTTTTTGCCGATTTTTCTCCGCGAAGAGTGCGAAAAAATATGGGAAGCTTATCCACGACGGCTTGATCATCGAGCAGATCTTTGGGAATAAAGGATATGCGCGCCAAATCGAACAGTTGATGCCACTCCTCAGACCCTTCGGCTAAACGAAGCACTCCGGCAATTTCACTTAAAACCTTTTTGCTCTTGGGAGGGGGCAATTTCCCTCGTTCGATTTTGCTCCAATTGCCTGGGTCCAAGCCCGTGAGTTTGCAAAAGCCTCTAAGAGTTAAGCCGGCTTGAATCCTCGTCTCTTGAATAAACGCTCCAAAATTCATTTTCCTCTCCCTTGGGCACCAGCGTTTCAAAGACTGTTGTAATATTATACTACATATAAGAAGAAGTCAAGTTCTTTTCCGGGGTTATAAACTAAGATTAAAGCAGGTTCCAGCCCCAGTCAGTCCAGAGGCGTGACCGGCGGCCGACGTCACCACTTCAAAGTGAACTGGTGGACCGGCTCGAATTTCGAGAAGTCCCAAAGGAGCATCTGATAGGTCACCTCTAGGCCCTCTTCGGAGAGCTTGACCGTGACGTAGTGAAACATCCGCCGCGGGCTCTGGATTGGGAAGATGTCGGGATAGCGGCGCTCGGACCCGACGAGGCTAGGGTGGATCACACCCCCTCCCCCGCCCAGCACAAGGAAGTCTTTGCCGTGCATCACGAAATGCTCGGCCGCATGCGAGTGACCGCTAAGGAAGAGCAGGCCCTTCTTGGCCTTGATGAACGGCGGGACGAAGTCGCTCTCGACCCTTTTCGACGGCGGCACGACGGTGCCGTTGGTAAAGGGCGCATGGTGACAGCAGACCAGGATCCCCCGTATCGTCGCGTCATCGTCGAAGCGGGCCAGAGCGTTTAGGTAAAAGGCCTGCTGGACTTTTGTCTCGGCTTCGCCCAGCTCGTCGAAGTTCGAATTCAGGATGATGACCGCCGCGGGGCCGATGACGACGGAATACCACAGAGTGGTCAATTGAGGGAATCGCTTCCGGAAATTTCGCTCGCCGTTCCTGGACGACCACATGTATTCATGATTACCGATGGCGGCGAAGGCGGGAACGCCATTCTCCTTGAGCCGCCCGAGAAACCCGTCGACGGCCTTCCAATTGTTTTCATTGGACGCGGCCCGGGTCAAGTCTCCAAGCAAGAAGGCGGCAGTCATGCCGCTTTCGCGGCCGGCCTGGTCCAGGATCCTTTGGGTCGCCTCTTCGTTGTGGTCCGTTTTGTATCTCAGTGCCTCGAAGAATGTCGGCGCCTGCGTGTCGCTCAGAAAGACGAGGGTATTCCTGGTCTGGGAATCATAGGGAACTGAAAAACGCTCGGGTGGGCCGGTCTCGGCCGCCAAGGCCAAGAGGGCCATACCCAAGGCAAGAACGGCCCACAGGAAACGGGGAATTCTTCGCCTCTGACCCATCATGCTCTTCGGCTCATTTTTTCTTGAAGCGGCGGTTAAACCTCGATCTCGCGGTAGCGCCGCCCGGCAAAGCCCATGAGGAAATGGTAGCTGAGTGCGGACAGCCCCGTCAAGGCGGCCAGGCCGACAAGGAGCAGAGCGCTGCCGGAGAGCCCGAGCTTGGACAGGCGGGTAAGACCGTAGCCGATGACGGCCAGGAAGCCCATGTCGGCCAGGAGGGCAAAGACAACGTTCAGGTTCTGCTTGATCGCCTTCTGGGGGTTCGTCCATTGGAGCTGAGGCCGGGCCAGGTCGATCGTCATCCCCACCGAGGTCAGGCCGACGCCTCCGACCAGGGACAGCACCACGGCGGCCGCGCAGGCCGCGAGCTTGAGCTTCATGACCAGAATCAGGACCACCAGGGCCGTGACCACGCCGAGGAGAGCGACAAGGTAGGAATGGATGAACTTGGCCTTGACCTGGTCCCGGGGCGAAACCGGGATGACCTTGGACATCCAGAACTGGCTTCCCTCCCGGGAGAAGGTCGAGGATGATGTCCCGTTCAGACAGCCGCAAACCATAAGGAAGCAGGCGGAAACCAGGATCACGAGGGTCGGGTCTGCCGAGGAGCTCATGATCCGCATCAATTCGCCGATGTCTCCCTTCCCCTTGCTCGTGGTCGCGAACAAAACAAAGATGAACGGCACGAGGAACGCGGTCAGGGTCCCGTTGATCAGGAAGATGGGGGTGCGGTTCATGATCCGCCATTCCCGCTGAAAGATGGCCCGCACCGGACGCCGGCCCGAAGAAACCTTGCGGGACATCTCCTTCGAGGTCAGAGCCCGCCGCCGGCCGGATAGCTCACCGATGCCGATGAGCCCGCGGTAGAACAGCTTCTCGGCCAGGACGACGATAAGACCGAAGAGCGACAGGGACACCGCCAGGAGGATGACCAGGTTCAAGAGGCCGGCGCTTGAGAAGCCTCCGGCCACGGCCTTGGCCGCCCAGATGCTGGGCGGGAACTTGCGGCCCACCTGATTCAGGAGGCTGTCCGGCGAAGCGAAGAATCGGGCCAGGGCTTGCGGGTCGGCCTGGGATCCGGCCGACCTGCCTAGAATGAACTGAAGGCCGAGTCCGAAGACGATGAGGACCAAGCTGCCAAGGATGATAAGGACGTCCTTCTTCCGGCCGAGGTTGACCACGCGCATGAGGCCCACGGTCAGGACCGAGACCACGCAGAGCGGGATGACCGGCAGGAGCAGGTAAACGATCACGCTGTTGACCCAGTAGGCCAAGCCCGAGTGGTTGAGGATCCCGTAGGAGACGAGCAGGGGGACGAGGATGGGGCTCATGGTCAAGTATTCGTTGACCAGAATGATCGTGAACTTGGAGAGCATGACCTCGACCGGCTTGACCGGGAGCGGGATGAGCGTTTCGAGGTCGCGTGAAAAGTAAAAGGCCGACATCACGTAGTAAAGCCCGAAAACAAGGATGAGAAACTGGCCCATGAGCATGCCGAAGCCCAGGATGGCCGGCTGCTGCCCCAGGGGCGCGAGCGTCCGGAAGGCGCTCTTGATCATCATCAGGTAGCCGTAGAGTAACGGCGCGACTCCGGCGACACCCAGGGCCACGACCGGCACGAGCCACAGGTCCTTTTTTTGTTTGAAAAGCCTGAAGCGCAGGAGCGACAGGCCGAAATTGCTCCGAAGACCAACCCGGACAAGGGAAGCCAGCCTGTTCATTTCTCGGTCAGCTCCAGGAAAATGCCCTCCAGGGATTGCTCGCTCCGGTCGAGCGCCTTGAGCTCGGCCATGGTCCCGCAGGCCACGAGCCGGCCTTGGTTGATGATCCCGATCCGGTCGCAGAGCTTCTCGGCGACTTCCATGATGTGGGTCGAGAAGAAAAGAGTCTTACGCTCGTCGCAGTGCTCGCGCATGAGCTCCTTGAGCTGGAAGGCGGCCCGGGGGTCGAGCCCGACCATCGGCTCGTCCATGACCATGACCTCCGGACCGGGCAGGATGGCCGCCGTCAGGACGATCTTCTGCTTCATGCCGTGGGAATAGCTCTGGATGGGGTTGGACACGGCTTCGGTCAGTTCGAAGACTTCGAGCCACTTTTCGATCCGCTTCAAGCGGTCATCTTTCGGCACGCCGTAGACATCGCCGATGAAATTCAGATACTCGAGTCCGGTCAGGCGTTCGTAAACGGCAGGATAGTCCGGCACGTAGGTCGTAATACTTTTACAGGCCAGGTCCTGTTTTTGGGTGTCCATGCCGTTGATAGCGATCGTCCCGGAATCGGGCCGGAGCAGTCCGACGATCAATTTTATGGTTGTGGTCTTGCCCGCGCCGTTCGGGCCCAGGAAACCGAAGATCTCCCCGGGTTTGACGACAAGGGTCAGGTCGTCGACCGCCTTGACCTTGCCTTTGTTGTAGCTTTTTGAGACATGGTTGATTTCGATCACATCCGGCTCCTTGATTGCTTCTTATATCATTATTACGACGCCCGGCCAAGCCGGTTGGGGCGCCCGAATCCCGCGACGCCCGATCGCCGCACTCAAGGGCCGTCGTCTCATGCGGCCGGACGGTTTGACCCCGGTTTTTAAGTATGGTATCTCTTGGGCAACTTTCTCCGAGGCCCCGGCCGGGGTCCTATCGGGAAAGGCTGGAAACGCGATATGGTGATGGCCGCACTCTTCGCCCTCGACGTCGCCTTGGTGCTGGCCTTTGCCTATTTTCTGGCGACGGCCTTCCGCCCCCCGACGCGGCCCGCGTTTCTCACGAGCCTCTTCGTCCTGGTCTGGGTCGACCTTGTTCTCACGGCCGAGATCCTCTCGCTCCTTCACCTTCTCACGGCCTGGGGCATGGCGGCCGGGCATCTCATCCTCGGGGCCGCCGCGTTCTTGGTTTGGCAGGCCGCGGGCCGGCCGCGTCATCCCCGATTCTCTCTTCCCTCGCGTCCGGAGTGGCTCGAATCCCTCAAGTCATGGCCCGACCTGTGGACTCTCGGGCTGGCCGTGGGATTGGCTTACGCCTTCCTCGCGGTCATCAACCTTCTCGTCCCGCCCAACAACATGGACAGCATGGCCTATCATCTGACACGGGTGGCCTATTGGATCCAGCACCATAGCCTGGCTCCCTGGCAGTCGCGAAGCCTGGCCCAAACCGCGTTCCCCTTGAACGCGGAGATCGGGAGCCTGTGGAGCATGCTTTTCCTCCGCCGCGACCTCTTGACGGGTTTCGTTCAGTGGTCCTCCGCCCTGGCCGCCGCGACCGCAGTCTTCGGGTTGGCCCGCGGCTTCGGCGCGTCCCGGCCTCAGGCGGCTTTCGCCTCCTCGGTCTACCTCACCCTGCCCATGATCGTCCTTCAATCGACGACGACCCAGAATGACCTGGCCGCGGCGGCCATGTTCGCGGTCTTGGCCTATCTTTTCCTGCTCGGCCTCAAGACGAAGCATCGGGGGATGCTCATCCTGTCAGGCGCGGCCCTGGGGCTGGTTATGGGGATGAAGCTCACGGCGCCGATGATCGGGCCGGGGTTCGTTCTGGCGGCGGCTTATGTGACCCTCACCCGGCGGCCGCGGCCGTTTCGGCTTCTCCTTGTCTGGGCCGGCGCGTGCCTGGCGGGGTTCGTCCTGCTGGGCGCGTTCAACTACGTCCAGAGCTGGCTCTTCTACGGGCATCCCCTCGGAGACGAGCGGATCATTGACAAGCAGCTGGGCGAAATGTCCGCAGGCGATATCACCCTGATCCGGAGCAATGTCGCCTGCGATGTCTTCGGCTTCATGGACTTTTCCGGGATTCCCGGTCCGGCCGCTCGCCTGGGAGTCCGGGCGCGGAAAGACCTGGGCCAGACGGTCTTTCACGCTCTCCGCGTTCCTTTTGACGACAAGACCTTGAACGCGCGGGGACATCAGTTCTCTTTTAGAGTGCGGGAGCCTGTGGCCAGCGAGGCGGGTTCGTTCTTCGGCCCATTGGGCTTTTTCCTCATCCTGCCCCTGGTCCTCTATTGGGTGGTCCGGGGGTTGATCACAAGGGATGAACGACTGATCCTCGCCCTGTCCTTTCTGGGCTTCATGCTGGTTATCGGGGGCAGTCAAGCCTGGATCCCGTTCCGGGGCCGATTTTACTGCGCAGCCGTGACCCTCGTTGCGCCGCTCGCCTCGCCCCTGTTCGGCCGCGGAATCGGGCGGGCTGTGATCCGGGCCGTGATCGGGATCATCGCCGCGACGACCCTGATCGTGACCTTGCTGACCAACGTTCAAAAACCGTTGATCGGGCAGGACGCGATCTGGGGCAAGTCCAGGGCTGAGCTCCGGATGGCGGAGGGGCAGCGGACGTCGTTTCCCAATCGGGCCATCGAGAGATGGATCCCACCCGAGGCCAAGGTCGCCACGATTCTCCAATACAAGGACCCGGAGTACATCTTGTTCGGGGAGGGGCTGACCCGAACCCTCGTTCAGGTTCTGCCCGCTCCGCCGACCGTCGACCTCGATTGGCTGCACAAGAACCCTTATGATTACGTCGTCGTTCATGCCCTTGATTTCTGTCCAGTCACCGAACTCCCCGCCGGGGAGTTCCGGGTTCTTTTTCATCCCCCGTTCAAGATCATCATCCGCAACAAGGCCGGTTCATGAACCGGACAGGCCGAGCACATCCGGCGGGCTCATCGATTCCTTTCCCCTTGTTCCCGTCTCCCTTTTCACCGAGAGCGAGCCGGGAGTCTTTCTGCCGGATACGGACTTCACCATGGAAAAAATGGATGCGCTCCGGATGATGATCGACCTGATCAGGACCGAGGGTTGAGGACGGGACGTCTTCAGCGGTCAGGTCCGAGACCGGCCTCGGCCGCGGCCTTCTTGAAAACACCCGCGAGCGCCCGGGCGCTCGCCTCCCAATGGAAATCCGCGGCCCGGCGGAGTCCCAGGGCGGAACGCTTCTTCCGTTCCCCTGCGTGCTTTAGGACAGAGAGCATGCCGGCGGCGATGCTTTCCGGCCGGAGCGGGTCGACGGTAACGGCGGCGCCAGCCGCGACTTCCGCGAGCGCGCCCCCGGCCGAGATGACGACCGGCGTTCCGCAAGCCATCGCCTCGAGAACCGGCAGGCCGAAGCCCTCGTACAGCGACGGCAGGGCGAAACAGGCGGCGTCCGCCATCAGGGGCGCCCGGTCCTCGTCGCGGATATAGCCCAGCAGCTTCACCCGGGACGGCACTTCCAGCCTGCGGATGGCCGCCGGGACGTCCTCGCTTTTCCAGCCCGGTCCGCCGCCGATGGCCAGGGTCAGATGGTCCCTGAGTCCGGCCGACAGCAGGGCGAAGGCTTCGATCAGCCGGGCGAAGTTCTTCCGCGGCTCGATCGTCCCCAGGGAAAAGACGTATCCCGAGTCAAGGCCGTATCTTTTTCGGACTGCCTTCCGTGCCTCCGCGGAGATGTCGGGCCGGAAGCGCGCGTGATCCACCGCCGGGAACACGGTCGTGATCCGCTCCGAAGGCACCGCATACGCGGTCTCGAGCTCGCGGCGGACGCAGTCGGAGATCACGACGGTATGGAGGGCATGCTTCAGTGTCGGCGGGAGGTACCTTCGAAGATAGAGGTCGTCCCGACCCCGGAGGCTGCGGGGATGGCGCAGGAATCCGAAATCATAGATGACAGGGATGCACCGCCGCCGGAGCAGGGGCTCGCCGACGTAATTCGGGAAAAAATAGAGACTGTTCCGCGGAGGCGAGAGCAGGTCGAGCGGCACGGGTGGCCGACGACCGAAGCGCCTGAACCCGGCATAGACGGCGGCCGGGACAAGCCTCCGGCGCACTTCGAGCGTCCCGGCAAGGTCCCCTATCAACTCCGAAAGGTAGTCCTCGCCGGGAGCGGGTCCCCGCCTCAAGATGAAACGGGGGGCAAGCAGCCTGAGTGGGAAATGACCCGGGAGAGCGGCGTAGGCCCGGAGAAGCTCCCGGGCATAATAGCCCACGCCGCTCAGAGGCGGAAAGAGGCCACTCGATTCGACAATGATCTCTGGAGCCGCATCGGCCGTCATCGAATACCTTCTTCTCCGTTCATGAACCTCCGTCCGGTTTAGTGCCGGATCTAGGCTATTTCTTGATCGAATCGTCGGCCTTGATGTCCATCTGTTTGTAGAGCTCCCGGCGGCCTGCCTTGTCGTCATCCATGATCTTGCGGGCGTAAGCGGCCACGGCCTCGGCCTTGGCCCGCGGCACGACCACCACCCCGTCGCCATCAGCGACGATGATGTCCCCGGGCATGACCAGGACCCCGCCGCAGACAATGGGGCGGTTCACGGACTCGAGCTCGTTGCGGCCGGGCCTGATCCCGCGGCCGGGCTTCTTCAAGTAGAGCGGGACCCGCTCCGTGATGATCTCATCCGTGTCCCGGGCCGTGGCCGAGGTCACGACCCCGATGCACCCCTTCCCTTTCCACTCAAGGATGTTGTAGGACCCGATCGATCCCACGTCCGCTCCGGGCGCGTCGTCGATCATCAGGGCCGAACCCTTGTGGATCACATCGAGGAATGCCTCGGCCGAACGCTTTTCGTACCAGTCCGCGGCCCAGGCGTCGTAGGCCTTGACCGTTCTTGTCCCGGCGGGCGGGTTCTGGGTCGGGACATAGCGCGCGGTGACGGCCACGCCCGCGAACCGGTGGGTGAAGTGCTCGGTATCCCGCCACAGGGAATGGATGTCCGGGTCCATGAGGCCGATGTTCTGGAGGCCCACGGCGTCCATTCCGTCCGTTACGTCCGAGACGCGCAGACCGGCAAACAGGGCTAGGAGACGCTCATCCTCGGCGGGGCTGAAGACCCGGGTCGAAATCAAGTTCTTCCCCGCGGCGAGGGCGGCGACTTCGTCGGCCTGGACGGTTGTCATTCCGGGCAGGCTTCGGCCCCCGGCCAAGGTCAAGAGAAAAAAGAGTCCGAACACGAAAAGACAGGCGCGGTGTGGGTTCATCGGGCGAATCTCCTTTGTCCGAATGGGAACAAGGGTTCCATCGGTCCAGGAGAATGATAGCGGTCTCGGCCCGCCCCTTCAAGTTATTTCAAGCGTAGGACCAAAGCGGGCAAAAAATCCCATCCGCGCTGGGCCGCGTCGCCCCGGTCGGGCTGCCGTCGGGCCGTCCTAAGGCGTCGCCAGGGCGGCTTTGACTCTCGCCGGCGTCATCGGAAGCTGGTAGAGACGGGCGCCGACGGCGTCGAAAATCGCGTTGGCCACCACGGACCCCATATTGATGATCGACGGCTCGCCGCCTCCGGTGATGGGGAGCTCGGGCGAGTTGAGGATGACCGTTTCGATCTTGGGCAGCCCGGAGAATCGGGGCAGGGCGTAGGTGTCGAAGTTGAGGTCCAGGACTTGGCGGGCCTTGAAATGGACCTCCTCGGTCAGGGCATAGCCCAAGCCCATGGTCAGACAGCCCTCGATCTGCAAAGCCGCGCCGTCGGGGTTGACCGCCAGGCCCGAATCCTGGGCGCCGACGAGGCGCTTGACCTGGACCCGGCCCGTGGTCTTGTCGACGCCGACCTCAGCCATGGCGACGACGTAAGTCCCGTTGTAGTCGGCGCACGAGAGGCCGAAGCCGCGCCGGCTGGGTGCCTTGGCCGGTTTCCAGCCGAACTTCTCCGCGGCCGCCTTGAGCAAGCGGATCATGCGCCTGTTGTCGAGGTTCATGAGCCTGAATTCCAGGGGGTCGATCCCCGCCTTGGCGGCCATGATGTCGATCTGGCTCTCGCGGGCGAAGGTGTTGCTGTTGCTGCCCGGAGCGCGCCAGGCCCCGACGTCGAACGGATGAGGGGAGGCCGTTCCCCCGCCCCAGTCGCCCACGGCCTCGGTCCTGTGATGGGGAATGGTATAGAACTGCTCGGCGCTTCGCTCGCCGGCATAGTAGACAATGTAATCCCAGTAAACGATCTGTCCGGCGCTCGTAATCCCGGACTTGATCTTGATGACTGCCGCCGGACGGAAGGTATCGTAGAAGAACTCGTCGCCCCGGCTCCAGGTGACCTGGACCGGCTTGCCCACTATCTTGGACAGGCGCGCGGCCTCGACCGCTTGGGTATTCCTGGTCTTGCCCCCGAATCCTCCGCCTATGAACGGCGACCGGACGTGCACCTTCTCCGGCGCGACGCCCACGGCTTGGGCAATTTCGTCCTTGACCCGGAACGGCGCCTGCGAGGACGCCCAAACCGTGACACCCTCGGGTCTCACGTCGGCAATGGCCGTGTGGGTTTCGATGGCGGCATGGGCGACGTAGCTATTCAGGTAGGTTTCGTCGAAGGTCGTCGCGGCCAGCTTGGCCCCTTCGGCCAGCGAGCCGCCCTGGGCCATGACCTTTCCCTCAGGGGCCGATTTGAGGAGATAGTCGAAGATGTTCTTGTCGTCGACATCGAGGGCGACAAGGTCGTAGGCGCTCTTGATGGCCTCCACGGCCTTGGCCGCTACGTCGGGCAGCTCGTGCACCGCGGCGATGAGATCACCGTCGCGGATGACCCGGACGCCCTTGATCGCCTCGGCCGCCGAAGTGTCAAGACTGGTCATCTTGGCCCCGTGGGCCGGCGGCCTGAGGATCCGGGCGTAGAGCATGCCCGGGATGCGGACATCCCCGGCGTAGAGCGCCTGGCCCGAGGCCTTGGCCAGGGCGTCGCGCCGGGTGACGGGCTTGCCCATGAGCTTGAGCTCGGCCGGCAGCTTCAAGCCGGGCTTCTGGCTCAGGTGCCGCTCGATCTTCTGGCCGCGGGCCAGTTCCCCGTAGGTGGCGCGGGTTGTCGGATTGCTCTTATCAAAAATCGCCCCGTCCTTGGCTTCGAGCCGTTCGAGCGGGATCCCGAGTTTTTCCGAAGCCAGTTGTTTCAACACCTCGCGCGCCTCAGCGCCGGCGGCCCGGAGGGCGGGCCCGAACATCCGGACGTTGAGGGAACCGAACGTGCCCATGTCCCAGGGGCAGAGGTCGGTGTCGCCCAGGACGATATCGACCGCTTCGAGCGGAACTTCGAGCTCCTCGGCCAGCATCTGGGGCAGGACGGTCATCGAGCCCTGGCCCTGCTCGATCTTGCCCGTGAAGCACGTGACCCGCCCGTCCTCGGCGATGTGGAGGTAGGCGTTGAAATCCGCGGGGTAGGACCCGCCGAACCGACGCTGGGGCGTTTCCTGGAAAGGAAACACCTCGCCGTAAGTAAAGGCGATGAGGATTCCCCCGCCCATGAGTTTCAGGAAATCCCGGCGCGGAAGCCCGTGAACGGAACCGGCCTCATCGGCCGCCCGAGGATCCCGAGCTTCTTTGATCTCTTTTTCGTCGCTCATTTCTTCACCGCCACCTGGATATCTAACGCAGCCGATTGCACGGCCGCGACGATTCGGGTGTGGGACCCGCAGCGGCAGAGGTTATCATCCAGGGCTTCGAGGATGTCATCGCGAGTAGGCCGAGGATTCCTGAGGAGGAGACCGTAGGCGGTCATGATCATCCCCGAGGTGCAGTAGCCGCACTGCATGCTCTCATGCTTGATGAAGGAATTCTGGAGCGGATGGAGCTTGCCGTTCCTAGCCAGGCCCTCGATCGTCAGGACGGTCTTGCCCTTAGCCAGCTTGACCGGCGTCTGACAGGACCGGACGGGCTCATTGTTCAGGAGAACGGTGCAGGCGCCGCAGAAGCCCTCGCCGCAGCCGAATTTCGTGCCGGTCAGCCCCAGCTCGGTGCGCAGAACCCAGAGAAGCATCCGGTCGCTGTCCACGTCGAGACGGACCGGCTTGCCGTCCAGGGTGAATTGGATGGTTTCGATCATGAGCGCCTCCTTCTTCGTTGTTCAAGGGCAGGTCTTGGATAGGATCGAAATGAGAGCAAGCCATTCTTCCTTTGGAAGAAATCAATTTGTGCCCTAGAACAAATTTAACTCCCGCCGCGAATCCTTGTCAATCGCTTGAAAAATCTGACGGGCTTTGACGAGGGCTCGTGGAATTCCCCGAGAAGGCCGGGACAACGAGGCCGCACGCCGTCGGCCTTGGGGCTTCGATGATGAACCTCTCCTTGAGTTCAGGGGAATCCATGAGATGCGGCGGAAGGAATTTCAGGGCGACTGGACGCTTGAGCCTAAGGTCATCGGCCTTGTAGACGACCCCCATCCCGCCCCGGCTAATCTCCTCGATGATCCTGTACTTGCCGGCGATCAGAGTCCCTTGGGTCAGGACGAGAGGCGGGGTTTCAAGTGTTTTCGATAGGGTATCAAACGTCTGCTCCTCGGATGCGAGCGGAGCGGCGTAGCTGCCGCAAAACCGGGAAGAGTCGGGATTATCGGAGTGGCATTTGGGACATATCATCACCCTGGCACCCCCTGCGACCCGAGCAGAAACTATCAATAATCCATAAGGAAGTCAAATGACGGGCCCGGGTCCAGGCGAGGAATTTGAGGGTGAAAAACCGGCTAAGCCCGGGGCTATTTTTTGATCTTTTTAATGGCTTCGATCATGCTTTGGGCCTGAGGGACCTGGGGGTTTGCGGGGTCGACCTCGATGAACCGATTCAGGTATTCCAGGGCCTTGTCGTAGTTGCCTTTGTTGAGATGGGCCAGTCCGAGCTTGTAGAGGGGTTTCGGCCAATCCTTTTTAATGCGATGAGCCTGCTCGTAATAGCTGATCGCCTGATCGACGTCCTGTGCTGAAAAGAGGATCTCGGCCACGTTGTAGGCAACGATCTCATCGTGCGGTGCAAGCTCGAGGGCCCGGCGGAAATGACCCGTGGCGGCCTCAAGCTCCCCGGAACGCATCTCGGCCTCGCCCAGTCCGATCAAGGCTTTGCCCGAGGCCGGGCTGTAGAGGTGATAATCGCTCATGCCCCCTTCTTGAAAAAAGACGAGGTTAAAAGCGGCAGGTCCAGCGCCATTTTCGTCGATTCATGATTTGTAGTAGTCCATGTTTTCCCGGGTGACGATGTCGATTTGCATCATGATCTTGCTTTCGACCGGCATCTTGAGAACGACGTGGCGATACAAGGCCCGAATGCCTTCATAGCCCTGCCGGTCGGACTGCTGGCTGATCAGGAAATCGATCACGCCCTCGCGCATGAGACGCACGTTCTCCTCGATCGGGTCGTAGCCGATGATATGGATCTTGCCCTGCAGACCCTGAGATTTGACGTAGGAGGCGATCTGGTTGGTCGTGGCGTTGGTGACGAAGACGCCCCTGACGTCCGGGGTTTGGGCCAGCGCTTTCTGGAACGCCCGACGCCGGGTCTCCCCGCTTCGGTTGCCGTCGATCTCGAAGACGCGGGTTGTTAGACCGTTCTGCCGGCTGTAGGTCAGGAAGCCGTTGAGACGTTCGTCGATGTGATAGTCCTCGGGCAGGACGCGGAAGACGGCCACGCCTCCCCCGTCCGGAACCAGGATTCGCATCAAGCGGGCCGAGAGGATGCCGCTCTGGAAGGAATCCTGGCCGATCGAAACTAGCGGTCTGGCGTTGGAGACGAAGGAATCAAAAAAGACATAGGGCAGGTTGTCCGGGATCTCCTTGACGAAGGCTTCGAAGGCCCTGGGCAGGACGGGCGCCATGAGGATCCCATCCAGGGGCGTCTGAAGAAGCTCGCCGCAGACCTTGGGAAAGGAGCCGGCCGAATACTTGTCATAAAAAAAATAGCGGACCCGGACCATATGAGTGGCCAGTTCTTCCTGGGCCCGGGCGATGCCCTGGATGGGGAGTACCCAGTAGTGACTGTCCTGGGAGGGCTTGGGCATCAGGACGCCGAAATTGAAGACCTTGGACAGGCGCAGATGCTTGGCGAAGATGTTCGGCCGGTAATCGATCTCCTGGATGATGCGACGGATCCGATCCGTGGTCGCTTGTGAGACACGTCCCCGGTGATGCAGGACCCGGTCTACGGTCCCGATCGAAACCCTGGCGCGCTTGGCGATTTCTTTGATCGTGGAGATCGGACCCTCCTGGACTGCGTTAACGATCGTCATCACAGTCTAATAATATCCCTCTTTTTATGTCAATAAACCTGGCGATTCGATCCCAATTATTCGAGCTAGATAAACTAGATAATATTTGTTTACAGCGACTGCGATAAAAAGATCACTCAACAACCAGGATTTCGGATTTAATATTTTGAGTGTACGTCAACTCCATGCCAACGACCCCAGCTTACGCGCGCACGATTAGAAAAATCATGCCCTAATAAGCATCCCCCTCCCCTTCCTCCGTTTCAACCTGAAGTCCGCCGATTCCCCGGCGGCCCTCGGAAACGCGCTCTATCCTCATCAACAAGCCATAAAGATCATCAACATCCAAAGGAGGCGAGAATACAAAAGACGACCTGTCCTCACTCGGGCCGATTCCTGCATAAAGGGCACATCGAAGAATTCTGAAAGGGAGAAAAACTTGAAAAGTCCCAAGTTTCTGATTGTGCTCTTGGCCTGCCCGTTTCTCGTCCCGTTCCTGGGAGCCCAGGTCGCCCGGCAGACTGGTACGATCAAGGGCGTCGTCGTCGAAAACACCGGCGTTCCAATCCCCGGCGTATCCATAACGGCCGAGAGCCCGGCTCTGATGGGATCGGTCGTGTCCATCACGGATGCCAACGGTGCTTATCGGCTTATCAACCTGCCTCCGGGAACGTATACGATCACAGCAGTCCTGGCGGGGTTCAAGACCGTCAAGCAGCCCGGCATCATCGTCGAGGTCGGCCAGACCTACACCGTCAACTTACAAACCGAGTCCAGCGCCTTGGTCGAAGAAATTACGGTGACGGCGAAAGCTCCGGTCATTGATGTCGAGTCAAACAAGATCTCCAACGTCATAACCACTCAATTGCTGCAGAACCTGCCCCTCAACCGCAACATCAACGGTCTCTTCAACATCACCGCCGGCAGCGCGGGCACCATTGCCGCCTACTCCGGCAGTATCCACGGCGCCAATTCCGGCTCCACCGCCTACGAGATCGACGGCGTCAACGGCGAGAGTCCCACCACCGGCGGCATGCAGATCGCCCCGCAGTATGAAAGCGTGGAGGAGATCGAGATCGCGACCGGCGGTCTGCCGGCCCAGGTCGGCGCCTCCGGCGGCTCATTCATCTCCGTCGTTACCAAGTCGGGCGGCAACACGTTTCACGGCCAAGCCCAGACCTATTACACCGCCAAAGGCCTCAACCAGATGCTGTTCACCGACGAAGAGCTCATGTCCATGGGGCGATCCAAACCGGCCTTCGCCAAGTACGACGTAGATGCTTCGGGCTCTCTCGGCGGCCCGATCATCAAGAACAAGCTCTGGTTCTTCGGCACGCTGGACTATCTCCAGAACGAGTATACCCTGAACAACGTCCCGGTCACCCTGGAAGGCAAGACCTACGATATCTTCACCAATCCCACCAAAACCTGGTCGCCCTTCCTCAAACTGACCACCCAACTCAACAAGGACATCCGCCTCTTCGTCATGTTCAATGGCAACTTCACCCATAACCTCTATGCTCCGAGCTATTATCAAGTCTTGGACTCCACCGTCGATTCCAACTCGAAGAGAGAGGCGGTGACCGCCGAGCTGAACTGGACGTTCAATCCCAACACTTACGTCTCCTTCCGCGGCGGCTACAACAACCTCGACTGGGCGCTCACCTCCCAGCCGGAAGCGCGGGCCAACATCGCCAAAGTCGATGATTACACCGGCTACGTCTGGGGCAACCACGATGCCGAAGAGCAATACACGATCCGCCGGGGCGAAACCGTTAGCGCCCGCCTGACCCACTTCATGGACGACGTGCTGGGCGGCAACCATGAAATCGGCGCCGGCGTCGAATACATCTATTCATTCGACCGCCTCACCGTCGCGCGCGGCAATCCGCTGACCATGCACTACTACAATGGCAACCCCTATACCAATGCCGCCCAGGGCAGGCCCCGCGACACCTTCGGCGACGGCACCATCTACCTGGGCGTCGAGGGCCCCAACAAGGGCGACTCCACCAAGGACCTGCCCGGCAACCGCTTTGGCGCTTACCTGCAAGACTCCTTCACCATCAAGAACCGCCTGACCGTCAACCTCGGTTTCCGTTATGACTATTATTGGGGCGGCTTCGGCGGCGGCCGATCCACCGGCACCGACACCAACGGCTTGGCCTACAAGGTGGGCGAAATCGTAGCCCAGAGCATCGGCTGGAATCCCTACGCGGCGCTTTCGGTGCCCTCCATCCCTAAGACGATGCAAAACCAGACCCTTTCCCCGCGCATCGGCGTCAGCTATGACCTCTTCGGCAACGGCAAAACCGCGCTCAAGGTTTCCTGGAGCCGCTACTACGAGGCCATGCCGGTCATGTGGTTCTGCTATGCGCAGGCCAACATCCAGGGAAACTACGGCTTCTACTGGTGGGACAATAACGGCAACGGCGTCTGCGACGACCCGGGTATCGACACCTATGCCCCGCAAAACACGTGGCAATTCGTCCGCAACGATGTGGAGGCCCTGCGCTGGAATGTCGCCGGCAAGGGCGAGCAATACCAGCTGAAGGCCCCGTGGAACAACGAGCTCATCGTCTCGCTCTCCCACGAGCTAGCGGCGAACTTCTCGGTCAAGCTGCAGTACGTCAACAAGCTGGGCCGCCGGGACCACTGGGATACGTATTACAACCCGTTGACCAAAACGTACTATGGCTCCTTGCAGGACGCTCCCGCCGGCTTTTGGGTGCCTTTCACCACCACCGTGCCCGCGAATGGCGACTGGCCGGAAAAGACGGTCACCATTTACCTGCCGCAGGACGGTCCCATGTGGAATAACATGGTCTATCGGCAGGCCAGCAACCCCTATTCCAAACGCCGCTACAACGGGCTCGAGCTGACCTTCGACAAGCGCTACTCCAACGGCTGGGCCCTAGGCGGCTCCGTCACTTACGCGAGTTCGAAGAGCATCACGCCCTACGATCCGAACTACGCCATCAACGGCTGGGGCGCCGACATCAATGACGTTCCGCTGGCCATCAAGCTCTACGGTTCGTTCCAGATGCCCTTGGGGTTCGTCGGCTCCTTCATTTATCGCCACCTTGCGGGCGGCCCGTTGAATTATGGCGGAAATTTCTGGGATAAGGCTTTCGACGCCACCATCTACGTTCCGGACTCCTGGCTCGCCGCCCACAATTGCGTATCCTGGTGGAACTGGATCGGTGTCATGCTGGAGCCCAATGGCGCGCACCGCCAGGCGTCCTGGGACAACGTCGACTTGCGGCTGGAGAAACAGTTCAACTTGGGCTTCGGAACGTTCTCGGTCTTCGCCGATATCTTCAACCTGCTCGGCAACAAGTACGTCTACACCGGCTTGAATCCGTGGGGCGTCTGGTATCCGAGTGCCGCGGATCCCATGAATCCCTCCCTCGGACACGCCGAGACCGACTATTATTACAAGAAGATTAACAGCGTCTCCGGCCTCAGAACCTTCAAGCTATCGACGCGCGTTACTTTTTGATTCACTAGCCCAGCTCGCTCAACCCGGGCCTTTGTCGGGAAGGCACCGGAATTGAGTGGAGCGTCCCCAGGGCGCTCCCGCAGGACGCGGGGGCGCCCCCCTTTTTCTCAAGTATCGCACGCCTTTCCAGAGCCGGGGCATAGCACGGGAGCCTTGCCGCCGTCACGACCGGACGGCCGCGCCGACTTGCCGGCCCCTCAGTACCGCCAGCTCGTGAGATCTGCTCCCACGGGCGCGGTCTTGGCCATCCACTCCGCAGCCCTGGGGATGAACATCTGGTGGTAGCGAAGGCGCGATTGATAATTCGGCCGGGTGGGATCACCGTTCCAGCAGTGCTCAGCCCGGTCTCCATAAGCCACCTCGCCGGCGTAGTAGGGGTCCTTGGTGCTCGCCAGGAAGGCCTCCATGAGATAGACGGCGTCATTCAAATAATAGTTATCCATGTCTCCGACATAGATATGGATCTTGCCCTGGAGCTTCGGCCCGAGAACCCCCCAATCGCGCTCGAGGATGAACCGCAGGTCGTAGTGGTCCCGCCAGTATTGGGCGACCGCCGGGTCGATTTCACCGGTCAGCTTGTCCCAGATCGGCTTCGGATAGCCGTCCGCGCCTGCCGGGCTGAAGACCGCCTGCCAGATGTCCCACTGGTCCCCCGACCGCCCATGAGTGGCGATGGCCAGCTCCCGATGGTTGGCCTGCTCGAGGGTGGTGCTCACCTCGCCCAGGTAGTTCCGCAGGCCGGGTCGCGGCGTCCTCTTCCAGGGGGCGTCAAGGTAATAGGCGTTCTTGTGCTCATAGATGTTGACGATGGTGTAGGCCCGAAAATCGATCGGGTCGGGACAGGCGGCCCAACAGCCGTTGAACTCGTCGGGGTAGAAGACCTGGTCTGCCAACGATTCCCAGCCCCCCGTCGAGCCGCCGTAGAGGAAGCGCGCCCAGCCCGCTCCGAGACCGCGATACTTCTGCTCGATGTAGGGGATGAGCTCGTGGACGATGGCGTCGCCGTAGGGACCCAGGTTGGCCGAGTTCACGGCATAGGAGTCGTCATAGTAAGGGTTGGCGTGCTGGATTTCCATGACGATAACGCGAGGGAAATCCTTGGCCGTCCAGTCCTGATAGAATTGGTAAGCGAACTCCTCCTGGATCCTGTTGTAGCCCTGGATGTGGAAGCGCTCGCTGTAATCCGGCTTGAGGTTCGGGTCGGGCGGCGTCTCGCGGAAGCCCTCGACGGTGTACGGAAAATGGCCGTGATAGATCATCAGAGGGTAGCGGGCCTCCGGGTGCTCATCAAAACCCTGGGGCAGGAGGAGGCAAGCCCCGAGGTACATCGGCCGTCCCCAGAAGGCGGTGAGAAGCTTGCTCTGAATTCGCTCATGCCGGATGTACTTAGTATCCTGGGGCGGCGGGATGCGTGGAATCTCCCGATCAAGGGTAAGCGAAATGACTTCATCCTGGGACGGGTCGATGCGCACCTTCTTGGGCGTGCTCAGGAGGTTGCCCGGTTTCTCCATCCAACGCTGACCTTCCCCCTGGTCTGGCGGCAGCTTGACCGTATTTCCGTTCGCAAGATGGAAAGTCTCATATTTATTGAGCACGGCCTGGACGAAGTATTCACCCGCCGGAATATCGGCAATGCTGTGGAGCGGATAGCCGAACGTTGCGGAATCGATCATGGCCTTTTCCCCGGGGACGAGGCCGTCCAAGTCCAGGCCGAAGATGAGCTGTGTCCGCGATCCGTCATTGATCTGGAAGCGCGGTTCGGCCGTGGGGTCATTCGAGATGAGAAGAAGGACGCGGCCGTCGAGCGGCTTCGCGCTCCGCTCGGCGGTGAAGGATACGGCAAAGCGGAGTGGGGCGAATCGCTTCTTGATGACATTCTGCTGGCCCGGGGCCAGGGCAAAAACCAAGACGATAAATACGGCCAGGATAAAAGAGCGTTTCTTGATCATGGCGCTGTGCATAGATTGACCTCCGGAAGTTGGGCTGATAAATCTCGCCTTGTCGAATGATCTCAATTTAACGGCGAGGCCGGGTAAAAGTCAATTCAGTCGGGGTCGGGCTGAGACAAGCATTTCGTTTTCAAATGCACGAATGCATGCGAAAGAACCGTCGTTTTTTTCCTTAGGCCGATTTTTTCGGGTTAGAAAACAGCCCCAGAGGCGATATCGAGGAGGAGAGAGACAAGTTAAATTTTTCAATACTCGTGATCAATGCCGGCCAAGAGACAATCAAGCAATAAGCAACATTCAAGCGTTGCGATCAAGCCGGGGAGTTCCGGGAGGCGGGGCCATGCTTTGAGTTGGGTCTGCCCCGCCGGTCGCGGTGATGGGGCGGCCGCGGCCCGCCGTGCCCGGATCCTCTCGAGTCGCGATCCGGCCTTCGAGGCTCGAGCCCGCCCCGATGTTCGAGACTGCTGTCGGTGAGGTACATACTCATATCGGCCGTCTGGACGGGGATGTGCGCGCCGATGAATTTCTCGATGGCCCGCAGGTGCTCGTCCGTGCCCTCGCTCGCGAGCGAGATGGCCTTGCCCGTTTGCCCGGCGCGGGCGGTGCGGCCGATCCGATGGACGTAGTTCTCGAAATCCTGGGGCAGGTCATAATTGATGACCATCTCCAATCCCTCTATGTGCAGGCCGCGGGCCGCGACGTCCGTGGCCACGAGGAACGGGATCCGGCCCGAGGCGAAATCCTTGACGACCCTCAACCGGTCAGCCTGGGCCAGGTCGCCGGTGAGGTGGCGCGACCGGTAGCCGTTGACCTCGAGCCGCCTGGCCAGGCGGAAGGCCTCATGACGCGTGTTGACGAAGATCAGGGCGTTGCGCGGGTTGTGCTTGTGGAGGAGCCCGAGGAGAAGATTGGGCTTGATGTGGCTCTTGACGTGGTAGAGCTCCTGGGAGACGGTGTCGACCGTCAGCTGCTCGGGCGTGACCTCGATGAATTCCGGATCATGGAGATAATCGCTCGCCAGGCGGCGGGCCAGCCGGCTGAGGGTCGCGCTGAAGAGCATGCTCTGACGGCGGCCGGGCGGCGGCAGGCGGTCCAGGATCTTCCGCAGGTCGGGCATAAAGCCCATATCGAACAGCCTGTCGGCCTCGTCGATGACCAGGAAGCCGGTGTCCTTGAGCTTGAGCTTGCCCTGCCCGGCGAAATCGAGGAGACGGCCGGGCGTGCCGATGACAATGTCCACGCCGTCCCGGAGGCGGGCTTCCTGAATCCCGTAGCCCACACCGCCGAAGAAGCAGCCGATGCGAAGAGGCAGATGGGCTCCAAGGATGCGGGCCTCGCCCTCGATCTGGATGGCCAGCTCGCGGGTTGGAGCGATGACCAGGGCTTTGTTCCGGGGCGAATCCTGATGGGCAAGCAGGCGCTCGAAGAGCGTGATCAAAAAAGCCGCGGTCTTGCCCGTCCCCGTCTGGGATTGGACGGCCGCGTCCCCGCCGCGCAGGGTCACCGTCAGCGTCTGCTCCTGGACGGGAGTCAGCTCGGTGAATTTCTTGTCCGCGATTCCGCGAAGAAGGTCGGGGTTCAGGTTGAGTTCAGTGAAATGCATGTTCTATCCGAAAATCGTTCTCCAACACGAAAAAGGGATTGCCGACAAGATGATGTTCGGGGAAAGCACGAGTCGTTGCGACAAGATCCTTATCGATGTTTGGATAATTATTTTACCCCAAGATCCGTTCGCGGGCAAGGAGTTTTTTGTGCCGGAAGCATTCCCGATCCTCACAGGGAAGGCTGTGACGATAGAGCTAAAGGAGCTCGGGGAAACGGAGGGCAAGGAGCGAGCGGCCTTTGGGCGAGGCATTGAACGTCGTCCCTTCCCTTTGACAACCCCACCGGGGGGCATGGCCTCCCGGAGGGATGCGATCCGCGGTTGACAATCCCCGCCGGCCTGCTTAAGATAGCCCAAAGATAGCCGATATGGACCGGAACAGGCTCGGACCGCATCGTCCCGACCGAAGCTGCCTCCTGCCGCCTCCGGCCTTGAACACGAATATCCGGATCATAGACAACCGGATCACCCGCAAAAGGAGGTAGTGATGCACAACCCCGGGACGCTGGTTTCCTTGGGCGGCGTGGACATCGTCATCATCGCCATCTATTTCGTCCTCGTCTTGACCATCGGTTTTTACCTCAAGCGCTATACGAAGACGGGCAACGATTTCTTCATGGCCGGCCGGGAGATGACCGCCTGGATCGCCGGGCTGAGCTTCGTGGCGGCCAACCTCGGGGCGCTCGAGCTCATGGGCTGGGCGGCCTCGGCTTACCAGTACGGCATCCTGGCCACGCACTGGTATTGGATCGGGGCCATCCCGGCCATGCTCTTCCTGGGCATCATCATGATGCCCTTCTACTACATCTCCCGGACGCATTCCGTGCCGGGCTACCTGCAGCTCCGCTACGGCAACTCCAGCCGGAGCCTGTCGGCCGTCTGTTTCGGGTTCATGACCGTTCTCATGAGCGGCATTAACATGTACTCCATGGCCCTGGTGATGAAGGTCGTCCTGGGCTGGGACATCCACTTCAGCATCTGGGTCTCGTCGATCACGGTGGGCATCTATGTCGCCCTGGGCGGGTTGCTGTCGGCCATCTTCAACGAGGTCCTGCAGTTCGTCCTGATCTGGCTGGGGGCGCTCCTCATTCCCATCATCGGCTTGATCGAAGCCGGGGGCTGGACCAAGATGGTGGCCAAGATCCAACATAACTTCCAGGGCGATTACACGCATTTGTGGCGGAGCATCGGCTCCTTCACCGGTAACCCCATGGGCATCCACTGGACGGGCATCGTCTTTGGTTTGGGCGCCATCATTTCCATGGGGTACTGGACGACCGATTTCCTGGTCGTCCAGCGGGTGCTTTCGGCCAAGAACCTGCGCGCGGCCAAAATGGCGCCCATCATCGGGGCGGGCTTTAAGATGATGGTCCCCTTCATCGTCATCCTGCCCGGCCTTCTGGGCCTGGCCGTCATGCCCGGCCTGGTCGGTGAAGCGCAGGCTGTGGCCACCGGAGGCCACAGCTACAACGAGGTCCTGCCCCTAATGATGGCCCGCTACCTGGGACCGGGCCTGCTGGGCCTGGGCATCACCGCCCTCATCGCCGGGTTCATGTCGGGCATGGCCGGCAACGTCAGCGCCTTTGCCACGGTCTGGACCTACGACATCTATAAGCCTCTCCGCAAGAAACTCCTGAGCGACAGCCACTTCGTGTCCGTGGGGAGGTGGACCACCATCCTGGGGGTCCTGGTCAGCATCGGCACCGCTTACCTGGTCATGCAGTTCGCCAGCATCATGGACTACGTCCAGGCCCTGTTCAGCTTCTTCATCGCCCCGCTGTTCGCCACGGTCCTGATCGGCATGCTCTGGAAACGGGCCACGTCGGCCGCCGGCTTCTGGGGACTGTTATCCGGGACGGCCTCGTCTATCGGCATGTGGGCCTGGGTCAAGGTCGACCCCTCGGCGGTGGGCATCATCGCCCTCTCGCCCCATGCCAAGGCCATGGCCGAGAATATGTACCGCGCCCTGTGGAGTTGTCTGCTTTGCGCCCTGGTTACTATCGTGGTCAGCCAGTTCACCAAACCCAAACCGGAGAGCGAGCTTGTGGGCCTGGTGCGCGGCTGCACCGTCCTGCCGTCGGAACAGCACTTGAAGTTGACTCAGAGACCGATCTTCTGGGCCTGTATCGTTTTCGCCGTGTTCATCCTGCTGAACATCATCTTCTGGTAGGAGCAAGCCCATGGGAAAAAAGATGATCTCGATCTGGTTCTTCATCGGCATGATCCTGACCGTCTATGGGTTGCTCATTCTCGGCGCCGGGATCTATGACGTCTTCAACCCGCTCAAGCACCCCGTCGTCCTGAGCCAGCTCCATGCGGGCGTATGGTGGGGAGCCCTGCTCGTGGCACTGGGCATTCTCTACATCGTCAAGTTCAAACCGAAGAAGACGGCGGATTGACCCTGGCTGCGACCAGCCCCGATTTGGGCTAAAGTGCCCTGAGCCGAAGAGGGCAAAAAGACCATGCCCCAAGCCGCGATCATCATCTGCATCCTCCTGGCCCTTATCGGCCTGGCCATGGGAGTTTACCTGGCCTTCAAGCGCGAGAAAGCGAAGAAGGAATTCTTGGAAAGTTATGAGCGGCTCATGGACCTGCAGGCCCGGATGAGCGATGAGATGGAAAAGCTGAAGGAGCATCCAGGCGAAAAGGCCCTGTGCGCCCTCGACGACGAATAGACCGGCGGTCAGGCGACCCGGATGCGGAAGATGCAGCGCTTGCCGCCGCGGAGGATGGACTCCTCGATCTCAGCTTCGACCCGCCTGCCCGATAAAATCGGTGCCAGGGATGCTTTTCCCCAATTTTAAAGCATGCTGAGGATAAAGAGTTGGGAAAAGGGGAAAGAATCTCCGGCATTATTTATCGTGTCACTACCCCGCCGGCCTTTTCGGTCAGCCGACCGTTCCGCTGATTCGTACGGCCGTCAGGCGGTCTTTTCGGGTGATCGTCCCGGGCTTCGTGACCGTCAGCCGCACCGATGGCCCCTTTATCTCGAGCGTTCGGAAGGTGAGGGAGAGCGCCTTTCCCGGTTCGACGATGGCTCCATCCAGCGTTATGGATTCAATCGACGGGGTGTAGAAAATGACCTTCTTGTGCTTGGCATCCCAGCCGTTCTCCTCATAGACACCTGCTTCCTGGACTTGGAGCGAAAGGTTTTCATTCTTGAGAGTATAGACTCGATACCGGCGGCAAAGGGATTTGGACCCGTCATCGACGAGCCAGGTTCGGCCAAGACTGCTGCGGGAGCGGGAGATGCCCCGGTAAGAGAATTCGAGCTCAACCTTCTGCGTGGATTGCCGGTCAAACGATTCGAATTCCCGGGAAAAACCGTCCCGGTATTCATCGATCAGCTGGCCGGCGGCTTTCAGGATGTTCTCGTAACCGTAGGCCTTTTTGGCCCGGGCGACGATCTTTTCCGGCGGCGCGTCCGCAGCGCCAAGCTTTTGGGAGAGAAGCTTATGGAAAGCAAATTCGGGACCGGCGGCCTGGGCTGATAGTTTCCAATCCACTCCAAGGAAATCGCACAGGTAGCCGAGGGAGGCGCCAACCGGATAGATGCGATTGCGCGGCATATCCTCCGGGGAAACCGCTTGGCCGGTGAACCGGCTCCGGAAATCCTCTTTTAGGCTCCCCGGAAGAGATAGCAAGGCAAACCCGGGGAGGCCCGCCGCGCCCTTCATGAGCGATAGCGCCTTCAACTCCACGTACCGGGCCGTTCCCTCGCGGATCTCGAGGCCCTGTTCATGCCCCGCAACGAACGCCTCTCCGGCCCGCCACCGCTCGGCCCGGACGGCGGCGAACGTCCTGATCAGGTCTTCGACATCCCGGCGCGTTCCCGCCTCCGACCTGCCGACGGCGTCCATGAGGATTCTCATCTCGAGACAGGCCAACGCCGTGTTCGACCGGTCGAGGATGGGATATCGCTCCTCCCTCTGCCAGGGGATCTCGCCGAAATGGCCTGACTGGAATTGATGAAAAGCTTCGTGAGCGATGTACCCGGCCAGGTACACATCCGTGGGAGAGGGCAGGCCTTGAGGGTCTTCAGGCAGACCGATGGCAACGGTCTTGACACCCCCTATCTCGAAGTCGAAGGCCAGTTGTCCGATGAGATCGCCCCATGAGCCTTCATGGTAGAGGACTTTCGTCCCGAACTGCGGCCAACCTTCCGGGCAGGCCATGAAACCGTCGACCGGCGTTGGCGGATTGAATAGAAGGACCCATTTCTTAGGAACATAAACGAGATACGTCTGTTCCGCCAGGTTGTAGCCTGGCCAGACGGTCGACGGGTCGGACTTGAACATCGTGACGATGGAACGGCAGTCCTCGAGCACCATCCTTTCATAATCGGATAGCAGTGCTTTTGGATTGGCTTGGCGGCCGTTCGACGGGGGAAAGGAAAAAGCCGGCCCGAAGAAAAGGATAAGGACCGCTAAGGTCTTGGCATTTTTAGGCGTTAATCTCATGTGCTCCTTTTCGAAGGCAATCGGATGAGTCGGGCCAGGCTTTGCGACTCGGCCCGAAACCCCAAAAAAATATTCTCCATATAAAATTACGCTCCCCTCCAAAATAAAGTTGCATGTTGGTTATGACACCTCATCCGATGTCTCATAATATTATTGCATAAATTGGGCGAGAGATCCTTCTGAGGAAATATTGCTAGGAATAGGTGAAAAGGATCTCTCTCATCATTTGCAGGGGAACCGGCGTCTCCGATCGGTCTGGGTTCGAGCCGGAATCTATGCTATATTTTTTAACGGGGGCAACGATCATGGATCTTAAAAGCATCGCCGTGAACCGGGCGCCCGTTTTGACCTTGTGGGCCGCGGTCGTCGCCGAGCGGCTCGGCTACGGCCACGCGGCGGCGCTGTCGCTGGGCAAGGCCGTGGCCGGACTCAATGCCCAGAGCAAGGGCCAGAGATTGGGCATCTACAAACCTGCCGATAAAGTCCCCGGCAAGAGACCAAAACCTGAAGGCTTGGTTGCGGTTGAGCTCATGGGCCGGCTGGTACAGGCCAAGGACTTCGGGGAAGGCCTGCGCGCGGTTGAAAAAGAACGGGCGGTCGGTCCGGAGGGAGTCGAGCGCTACCTCGAGCAGAAGTTCGGCGAGGCCTTGCCGGACGTGATCAAGGCCATGGAATCCCTGGCCGGATCCTTCCCGCAGCGCGAACTGGCGGCTCGGGCTTTTTCCCTGTATGAGCGCTTCAGGCCGGCAATCCCCGAAGGCGTTCACGGCTGGGGCGCCAAAGGCAGCCTGGACCTGGCCCGCATCCGTTCCTTGGCCAAGAAGGCCTAAAGCCTGCTGCGCGGCGGCATCTCACTTGAACTATCCTCAGCTCAGCATGCTTTTTTCTTGAAGGATGGGGCCGCTCCTAAGCTTGAAGCAAGGGAAAGCGGTGCGACTCAAGCGCCGTCCCCTCGACCCATTCAAGATGGGGTAACGATTCTTGAGACACGCTCCATTCCCAGAAACGGATGCGCTTCCCGCGGCAAGTATGGGAAGGCCGGCAAATCAAGACGAGTTTTTCCGCGCTTTGACGAAATAGCCTTCGACGATCGCGTCCTGCCGATAATAGTTCCAAATGAAATTCCAAAGCTTGCTCTTGATGACCGGGATCAGTTCTACACTGAAGCCTTCGAGCATGTCTTCGAGAGCCAGCTCACTGAAGCGATAGTATTCCGTGCCGTGACGGGGAAAACAGAAAGGAACGGTGATGTAGAACAGTCCGCCGGGCTTGAGGATGCGCTTGATCTCTTGCACGGCCCGATGGGGATAGCGGAGATGTTCCAGCACGTCCAGGGCCAGGACGGTGTCGAAACTCCCGTCGGGAAGGCCGGTCCGACCCTGAATGTCCGCGACAAGGTCGGGATGACATCCGGGATTGAGGTCAAGCCGAAGAGCCTCGTGCCCGTATTTTCGCCATCCGCATCCGACATCCAGGACCTTCCCCTGGAGGAGCAGATGTCTTTTGAGAAGTCTATCCCTTCGCTTTCGCCAATAGGTCTTCCCCCGATGTCGCATGGCTGGCAAGGAACGTCTCGCCCCCGCATTATAGGGGGAATCGCCCCGGTTCGCAATCTTTTCCCGGGTTTTATCCGGACCGCAGTTCTGCCCCCCCGCCTATTTGACCGTGACCGACTTGGCCAGGTTGCGCGGCTTGTCGATGGGACGGCCAAGCTTGTCGGCCGCGTAATAAGCGATGAGCTGGCCGGCGACGGCTGCCAGGATCCCGAACTTCCCGTCATTGTCCGTCTGAATCGCGATCGTATCGGGTCGGTCCGCCGCCGCGGGGTTGTTGGTGATGATGATCGCGTGGCCGCCGCGGGCCTCGACTTCCCGCGTGTTGGACAGGATGTCCGGGTCGCTGTTGTTGATGAGGCTGATGACCGGGGTTCCTTTTTCGATCAGGGCGATCGTCCCATGCTTGAGCTCGCCGCCCATCATGCCCTCGGCATGGACGTAGCTGACCTCTTTGATCTTGAGGCTGATCTCGCGGGCCACCGGGTAGGTCAGGCCGCGGCCGATGATGTACACGTCGCGCGAGTCGGCGACGCGCCCCGCCAACCTCCGGATCACACCCTTCTGCCGCAGGAGGCCCCGGATCCGATCGGCCAAGTTGTTGAGGTTCACCCGGAAACCGAACTCCTGGCTTAGCCGCAGCAGGAGCGCCGCCTGGTTGACGAAGGCTTTGGTGCTGGCCACGCACACCTCAGGCCCGGCCAGGATGTTGAGGCTGACGTCGCTCAGCCGCTGGATGGTCGAGTGGGGAACGTTGACCACGGCCGCGATCTTGCCCCCGTTCTCCCGGGTGTACTTCAGGGCGTCGATCACGTCCAGCGTCTCCCCGCTCTGGCTCAGGGCGATGACCAGGGTGTCGGGATGGATGTTGGCGTAGTGGCGGAACTCGGAGGCGATCAAGGTCTGGTTCTCGACCCCGACTCGGTGGAGAAAAAAGGCGCCCAGCAGGGAGGCATGGTAGGACGTCCCGCACGCGGCAAAAAAGACCTTCTTGGCTCCCTTGATCATCCGGACCAGGTGATCGAAGGACGCCTTCTGCTCGCCCGCGAGGGACCTGAGCATCCGCTCCACGGACTCCGGCTCCTCCATGATCTCCTTGAGCATGTAGTGCTTGTAGGACTTCTTGGTCGAGGCCGAGGCCGGCTCGGGGGCGAATCTCGTCAGGGACTTCCTGATCGCTCTCCCCCGCCGGTCGAAGAACTCGAACCCGTCCGGCCGGACGACGGCGAACTCGTCGTCCTCGAAGAACGCCAGCCGGCCGCCCAGGTCCGAGAAGGCGTGCATGTCCGAGGCGACGAATGTCCGGCCCGGCGTAACGCCCAGCACCAGGGGCGAGTCCCGCTTGATGGCCCACAGCTCCTCGCGCCCCTGGAGCATGACCAGCACGGCGAACGTCCCGCGGAAGGTTCGCAGGAACTCCGGGATTACGGCCCGCATCGGCTTTGACCTCAGCCGTTCCTCGAAATAGTGGGCGATGACCTCCGAATCGGTCTCGCTCCGAAAACGATGCCCCCGGCCGAGGAGGTCCCGCTGGATGTCCTCGGAATTTTCGATGATGCCGTTGTGGGCGATGACGACCTTGCCCCCGCAGGAGGCGTGCGGATGGGCATTGGCCTCGGTCACGCCGCCATGCGTCGCCCAGCGGGTATGGGCCAGGCCGAGGCTCGTCCGTCCTTCGGCGGCCGAGACGCGGATGCCGCCCACGAATTTCTTGATCTCCCGGGAATCGTAGAACCCAAAGGAATCATAGCCGCGGTATTCGAGGCGTTTCAGCCTCTCGAGGAGAAGCCTTGTAGGGAATTCTTTTTGAGAGACGATTCCGACGATGCCGCACATGGGAGTTGTCTATCGCCCCGCGCACAGGGCTTTGACAACGGCCTTGCGCTCTTCATCCTTGGCCAAGGAGTCCCAGGACCAGAACACGACGCCGCGGGAAAGCGGCTTCAGCGCTTCAACCAAGGCGGCCTTGAACTCCGCCACGGACAACGGCTCCGGAATGTAAGCTTCCTTGACTTGGATACTGGGCAGGATGGGCACTCGCACCAGGCTCGTCATATCGTCGACCACGGAGTGGATCCAGGCCGTTGTCTGCTTGACCATGTGGTGATAGCACATGGGAGATACATAATCCGCAAAGACGCCGATGGCCGGCAGGTCCTGTCCGGCGACGATCTTGATCGCTCCGCCGAAATCTCCGGACCTCCAGGGAACGGCATGGATGTTGACCTTGATCCCGGGCTTCGCGGCCCGCGCCGCCCCGGCCAGCTCCTTGACCATGCTCGTGATCAGACTGCACTTCCAATCCGTCCAATCCTGAAGATGTTCTTTCAAGATCCAACCGGCTTTGGCCGCGGTCGTCTTGAGATCTTCAGGAAGCTTGACCCCGGTTTCCGTTTGGAATTTCCGGAGACAGCTCGAATCGAAGCAGGAATTTGGGAGCGAACCCAGCTTGCGGTCGGGATAGACCATCTCCCAAAAGACGAAGTGGCGGATGAAGTCCAGGCTGATGCCGTCCGGGTCGAGGTCCATCACCAATTTTTTCACCCACTCGACCCGCTCCCGGCGGTAGTCCTCGCGCGATGGACAAATAAACTTCACCCAGTCGTCGCTGGCGACCTTTCCCTCATTGGTGACGGCCGCAAGCTCGGGCCGGCGCTCGAGCTCCTCGACGTTGAAAAAGATGGGCAGGATCAGGAAGACGGCGATGCCCTCCGGCCGGGCCGCGTCCCTGAACCCCGGCTTGCCCGCGAGCTCCGGGCTGACGAAACAGGTGTTGATCCCGAGCGACCGCCATTCCTTGAATAACTCCGAAAAATCGCCGGAGTAATCATAGATCTTGATCCCGATGATCGGCGACGCCTCCCCGGCCTGGCCGCCGGGCGACCGATCGACGTCGACCAACAGGACAAAGGCGGCGAAAAGCACCAAGGCCAGGGCGATACGGCGGCCGGTCTTCATCGCGGTCATCCTATTTCGAGGCCAGGGGCAGGACCTCGCGCAGGGAGAAATCGACCCAGATGATGCCGCAATCCTGCTTGATCCGCTGACGAATGGCCTCACCCCAGGTTTGGGGCGGGGCGGGAAGCTTCGTCCACCAGGGCTTGTCCGAGTTGTAGCCGATCTGGAAGATGACCATGCTGGGATAAAAATAATTGGCCCAGGTGGTCACGAATTCTGTCACGGCCTCATCGAAATTCTTAAAAATCTGGCTGTCATCCACGAAGAGGATATCTCCGCGGTAGGTCGGCGGCATCCAGCGGTTGTCCCAGTGCTTGAGGAAGAGTGTGTACTTCGGATTATAGGACTTGACCTTGGCTTCCCACTTTTTGGCCATGGCGTCATCGACCTTGACTCCCCATTCCGGGTTATCGGCTTCGCGATGCCATTCGACGTCAACGCCGAAACCCATCACGCACTCGTGCCGGCCGTAGCGTCCCAGGACGAGGTCGATGAGCGTCTCCATGTCGGCGTTCGCCGGTTCGACCTGAAGCCAGACCTTGATCCCGGCCTTGTCGAACAAGCTCAGATATTCCTCGTGCTTATCAAGGGTGTCGAACTCGATGTTGGGATAGGTCTTGCCGTCTCCCGGGAAATAGAGGCGGCAGGTCCGCGGCCCCTTGAACGTGCCCACGATCCACACGGCGCAGGGCGTCGCCCCGGGATAGTAGGCCGACATGGCCTCGATGGCCGTCCGCCACTCAGCGGGCGTAGGAAAAGGCTTAATGCCGTAAGCCGAGGAGCGAACGCCGGCATAGATGACCCTGCCCGCGTTGGGCAGCTGGGGCGGCAGGGGTCTGGCCCCGGGCGCGGCGGCGCAGGCCATAGTCGCCAGGAGCAGGAAAATAATAGCGGGAAGCACGAGTGTCTTACTCATGATCTCTCCTTGTCCTTTAAATCCTTCATCATTGTTGAAGCGCTCTCCAGTCCCAACATTATATGCAAGTCCCTGGGAAACTTCCACGATTTCGGTTTGGTTCCAGAACAGTTTCGGCCCGAGCGCCGGATTGATTCGAGGAATGATTCGGCGTATGCTGGGGCATCGATGGATACCCGGCATATTCATCCTTCCCCCCATGAAACGCGCCCCGGAGCACCCCGGCGGCGCGAGTGAAGGAGGCCCCATGCGGCGCAGGAAATTCCTAGTGAGCGGCATTTCAGCCGGAGTCGTGGCCAGCGCCTCCCTTCTCCCCTCCCCCAAAGCAGCGGCGAAAGAGAAAGCCTGGAGCGGTCCCGGGATGCGCCCGCTCACGGAAAAAGTCAAGCTGGCCATGCTGACGACACAGCGCCTGGCTTGGGAACAGGGTGTCGCGGCCCAGGCCTTGCTCGAGATGGGCGAAACGGACCTCGTCGTGCTCATGGCCCGCGAGGCCGTGATCCGCCAATGGGACGACGGCCGTCTCGGACAGGTCTGCGACAACCACGGCGTCACGGACCCGGGCTCGAACGGAGAGGCGGTGCTTTTTGCCGCCAGGACGACCGGCGACGCGAAACTCAAAGCAGCAGCCGACAGGATGCTGGATTATTTCCTGCACAAGGCGCCGCGGACCAAGGACGGAACGCTCTATCACATCGACGACAAGCCCCAGGTCTGGGTCGATTCTATGTACATGGCGCCGCCCTTCCTGGCCGTTGCGGGCGCACACGCCGAATCCATAAAACAAGTCGAGGGCATCCGGCGGCTCTTGTGGAACAAGGACAAGAAGCTTTTCTCCCACATTTGGGACGACGCCAAACACGATTTCGGCCGGAGGGATTTCTGGGGTGTGGGAAACGGCTGGGCCGCGGCCGGCATGACCCGGATCATCCGCGCCGTGCCCGCAAGCATGCCGGACGAGAGGAAACGCCTCGCCGGCTATATCAAGGAAGTGCTCGACGGGTGCCTGGCGCACCAGCGGGCGGATGGCCTATTCCACGACGTTGTGGATAAACCTTCGACGTTCGTCGAAACCAACCTGGCCCAGATTTTGGCCTATGCCATCTTCCGGGGGGTCAAAGGCGGCTGGCTGGATGCTGCCTATTTGAAGCGAGCCGAAAAAATGCGGGCCGCGGCTCAATCCAAGGTCGACCAGGAGGGGCTCGTCCAAGGTGTGTGCGGCTCCCCCACCTTTGAGGCGCCGGGAACGGCCACAGAAGGTCAGGCCTTTTTCTTGTTGATGGAAGCCGCTGCCGCCGACCTCGCGGTTCCTGGCGCACAGCGCTTGAATTCAAGATCTTAGTGAGAGGAGGTGGATGATGAATAGTCGTCGCGCTATGCGGCGGTCTCAAAACCGGATATGGCCGGCCGTAGCCGCCATTTTTGGACTCGCCCTGGCCCTGGTCCCCGGGCTGTCCGCGGCAAACCTTGTGTCCAACGTGGACGGAAAGATCCAGGTGATCATTCTTCATTACGGGAGCGGCGAATACCTCGGCTTCTGGTACGACCAGACCGTCCTCTATCGCGAATTGCTGACCAAGATGGATAAAGACGTGGGATTCCTCATCCTCCTGGGTAAGGACGACGCGGCCCTCAGGGCCCGGGAAACCCTCAAGCCGTTCGCCGAGGAAAAGCTCCCGGACGGAACGTCCCGGGTCAAGTTCCTCGAGGTCGACGTCAAGACGAGCCAGTTCTATCCGTGGGCCCGAGACGCCTACATCCTCCAAGCCGATCCTCACAACAACCTCATCGTCCTGGATTGCGGGTTCAACGAGAAACCCTTCCCGGTCACGACCTTCGGCCGGGTGATCGACGGCGCCGTGACCCTGGCCGGCACGATTCACCGCGGCGGCGGCAACATCCGGACGACCGACGACGAAATTTTCGTCGGCATGGATACGCTGCTCGGGATCAGGACCGAGACGCGCTGGGTCGAGTACTTGAGCCGAAGCTATGACAACCTCTATGAAATGGCCGAAGACCTCAAGCCCGAGGATGTTCCGCAGTTTCGCGAAAAATTCGAAGCCCATTCTCGCCTCATTCACCAGATCCTCGCCCCGGACAAAAAAATGATCGTCCCGGAAAAAGATTTATTTTTTGACCAGCTTGAAAAAGGCAAGTTCCTGTTCACTCAACAGAAGGTCCTGAACACCGGCGCGCAGGCGGCCTATCACACCGACGTTTATCTCGGCGTCGGACCCAAGAGCAAGGACGGCCAGCGCACCTTATTCGTGGCCGATACCCGGATGGCGGCTAAAATCGTGGATAAAATGACGCCGGAGGCACGGCGGGCGGCCGAGCGCGGGCTGTTCCGGGTCCTGGTTGAGGAGGGATTTCTCGCGGCCGGGATCCCGGTAACCGAAGCGCAGATCGCCGGCCGGTTGGCCTGGGATCATTATAAGCTTCTCGACCTATGTCGGGGCCGGGCGGAGAAAGCGGCCGACCGTTTCGATGCGGCGGCCAATTATCTGGCCAAGCTCGGCTACAAGATCGTCCGCATTCCCTTCCTGCCCAACGGTCTCACGGACGATGACGAAAAGAACGACGCGACCATGGGCATCGGTTTCAACTATTCCAACGTCCTGGTCGAATCCTACGGCGACACGCGGAAAGTCTACATGCCTCTGTTCGGTGTCAAGGAGCTGGACGAAGCGGCCGCGGCGGCCTATGCTTCGGCCGGGTTCCAGGTCGTGCCCATCAAGGGGCTCTTGACCAACGCCCTGTGCCAATGGGACGCCAACGCCGGACTGGACTGCCTGACCTCCGAGATTCGTTTCCCGGTGCGCTGGGTTCAGTCCGGGAAAAAATAAAGCGGGCAGGGCGTGATTCAATCCGGCAACGGGGCGCGCGAGGCGATGCGTTCCCTTCCGGCAGGGGACATGGGCAACTCCCCTTTTTTTAACGGACAAGACTCGAAGAAGGAGAGGTCAAGATGGCCAAGCGGTTGATGATTTTCGTTTTGCTCGTTGCGGCGATAGCGGCCGGATCGCGCGGCCAGAACGCCGCGGCGTTCGACGATGATTTCCTGGACAAGGCCATGCGCGTCGAGCTCTATTTCGTCGGCGACGCCCAGGACGAGTCGATCACTCTCGACCAGGTCTATCAGGAAGGCCTGTGGCCCGAATCGCGGACTCACCTCATCGACGCGTTCAACAACGGCCGCTACACGGTCAAGCTCTACGACGTCCCTTCGAATCGCCTGATTTACAGTCGGGGGTTCGACACCATGTTCGGCGAATACCGGACCACGGCGCCGGCCCTGGCCGGGGTCAAGCGGGTGTTTCCTCGTTCCGTGCGCGTGCCCTGGCCCCGCCGGCCGGTTCAGTTCGTGATCGAGTCCCGGGACAAAAAGAACATTTCCCATCCCCTGTTCAGCGAGACGATCGACCCGGCCGATTACCACATCATCCGGGAGACGACGGCCGCCGGGGACTTCATCTATGAAGCGCGACGCAGCGGGGACCCCCAGGACAAGGTCGATCTCGTGTTTCTCGCCGAGGGGTACGCGGCCGAGGACAGGGACAAGTTCAAGGCCGACGTGGACCGGTTCGGCGGCTACCTCTTCGGGGTCGAGCCGTATAAGAGCCGCCAGGACCGATTCAACATCAGGGGCGTCTTCCGGCCGTCGGCCGAGCGGGGCATGGACGAGCCGCGGCAGGGCGCTTTCCGAAAAACCGGGCTCAACGCCTCGTTCAACGCCTTCGACCTCGACCGCTACATGCTCATCGGGGAGGGCCACCGCTTACGGGAGATGGCCGCCCAGGTTCCCTACGACGCCATCGTGGTCCTGGTCAACAGCAAGCGCTACGGAGGCGGAGGGATCTACAACGACTATTGCGTCACGACGGTGGACAACGAAGCCAGCAAGGGAGTCTTTGTTCATGAGTTCGGGCATTCGTTTGCCGGGCTGGCCGATGAATATTACGCCTCGGACGTCGCCTACAACGATTTTTATCCCAAGGGCGTCGAGCCGCTCGAGCCCAACATCACCGCCTTTCTCGACCCGACGCACGTCAAGTGGCAGGACATGCTCTCCCCCGGGCTGAGCCTGCCGACGGACTGGGGCAAGGACAAGATCGAAGCCCTGCAGGACGAGCGGCAGAAGAACCGTCAGGCCATGAAGGAGGCGATCGAACAGGCTAAAACGAAGAAGCTGTCCGAGGCCAAAGTCAAAAAGATCGAAGAGAAATATCAGGAGGCGGATAAGGCCTTCGCCAAGCGGACCGAGGATGTCCGCAAATCCTACGCGAACGTCGAGGGGAAGGTCGGGGTCTTCGAGGGCGCCGGGTACGCGGCCAAGGGACTTTACCGGCCGATGGTCTATTGCCTGATGATTTTCAACCCCAAAGGGGAATTCTGTCTGGTTTGCCAGAGGGCCATCAGCCGGATGATCGATTATTACTGTCGATGAAATCGCATTCCCGGACATCGGTCATGGCCATTTCCGCGCGGCGATCTTTCTTATTGGGCACCCATCACGACAGAGAAAGTCGACAACGGAAGAGTTCAGCGGAGCCTCAAAAGTGAATTTCATAAACATCGTGACGGGACTGGCCTTGGGCCTCATGATCATCACCGCCTACGAGGCGAAAAAGAATCAGGTCCGTTTTCTCATCGTCGCCCTGGGCGTCCTGACGTTCGCTCTGCCGGCCTTATGGCGGGTTCCCGTTGCGGATACGATCGCTTTCCTGGCCCGGGTCTTGATCGCCGTGGCCTGCTATCTTTATCTAAGGTCGCAACGTAAAATACGATAGTGGCGCCGTTCGCAAGCGGGGCGGTCCCTGACCCCATCGGGACCGGGTTCCGCCCTGACAGGAATGGCGCCTGGTGCGAGGAGGACGACGATGAAAGCTCTCATAGGATTCCTGACCGCGGCCTTGACGATCGCAACCCTTGTCGGCCAGGACACGCGGCCCATCCGGGATGACGTCGGGTTCTGCTGGAACCCGGCCGGCATGAAAGCGCTCGTGGACTTTCTCGACCGGCAGGAGAGGGAGAATTTCGAGCCCGAGGGCCTCGTGGCCGCCATTACTCCCCACGACGATTATTTGTATGCCGGCCGCGTGTACTATCCTCTGTACAAGATTCTGCGCGCTAAGGAAGTCGTCATCTTCGGCGTGACACACGGCACGGTGCGCAAGGAGATCGGCGACCCGCACGAGATCCTCATCCTGGACGAATTCAAGCAGTGGCCGGGGCTGAGCGAACCGATGACCATCTCCGGACTTAGGGAGTACTTGAAGGAGCGGCTGGATAAGAAGCTCTACGCGGTCAACAACAAGGCTCAGACGATCGAGCATTCGATCGAGGCCCAGGTGCCATGGCTCCAGTATTTCAACCCCGGGGTCAAGATCACGCCCATCATGGTCACGGGCATGCCCTTCGAGAAGATGGACGAGGTCTCGGGCAAGGTCGCCGAGATCATCGCGGCCTACATGAAGGACAAGGGGCTCGTCGCGGGCAAGGACATCTTCTTCCTGATCTCGTCCGACGGCAACCACTACGGCCAGGACTTCAACAATTCGCCGTTCGGCGAGGGCGAGCCGGCCTGGAGTGCGGCTCGGGCGCTCGACCAGCGTATCATCCGGGATTGCCTCACGGGCGTCATGGACAAGGGCAAGGTCGAGGGCTTGACCAAGGAACTTTGGGGCAAGACCTATCTCGATTATAAGAACACCTATTGGTGCGGAAAATATTCGGTTCCGTTCGGCCTGTTGGCAACGGAGAAGATCATCAACCTGACCATGAATAAAAAGATCAGCGGCATGCTTTTCCGCTATTCGGATACCTACAGCGAGGGCGCGCTGCCGGTCAGGAAGACCGGAATGGGCACGACCGCGCCCTTCTCCCTGCGCCATTGGGTCAGCTTCTGCTCCATCGGATATTATTTGGAATAAGGCGATAAATTCCCATCATCATCAAGCGAGGTGACGCGTGAAAAAGACCGTGTTTCTTTGGCTGGCCGTGATTCTCCTCCCGGGCCTCATGCTCTCCCAGGAGAAAACGAAGGATAAGGGGATATTCGTCGAACCGAAGAACCCCTACTGGGACGAGATCATCAAATCCACCCAGGAGTTTGGCAAGACAAAGCCCGCGCCGCAGAAGGCCTTTGTCGTCGACCTTACGGCTTTCGCAGCTCCCCAAAGCCTGGAAGGGTTCACTGCGGTCTGGCACAATCCGCCGACATCGCAGGGAAACACGAACACATGCTGGTGCTTTTCGACGACCTCCCTGTTCGAATCAGAGGTCTACCGGCTCTACGGAAAGAAGGTCCGGATTTCCGAAGCCTACACCGTTTACAACGAATACCTCGAGCGGACGAAGAGATTCGTCCGCGAGCGCGGTCAATCGGCCGTGGCCGAGGGCTCCATGTCGAACGCGGTCACCCGCGACTGGAAGCTCTACGGCTGCGTCCCCTCGGACGTCTATTCCGGATTTAAGCCGGGGCAGAAATTTCACGACCATTCAAAGCTGATCGAAGAACTCAAGTCCTATCTCGACCATCTCAAGAGCGAAAACGCCTGGGACGAGGAAGCGGCGGTCAGGACGGTCAAATCCATCCTGAATTCCTACCTGGGTGTGCCGCCCGAAAAATTCACGGTTGAGGGAAAAGAGTACACGCCCATGAGCTATTTGCGGGATTACCTCAAGATCAACCCCGACGATTACGTCGATGTCCTGTCCTACATGCAGCAGCCCTTTGGTCAGCAGGTGGAGTACGAGGTGCCGGACAATTGGTGGCATAACAAGGATTACTCCAACGTGCCCCTGGATACGTTCATGAACATCCTGAAAAACGCTCTAAGCCGCGGCTATTCTGCAGCCCTCGGCGGGGACGTTTCCGAGCCGGGGAAGAACGCCGACAAGAAGGTCTTCATGATCCCGAGCTTCGACATTCCCTCCGAGGCCATCGACGACAATGCCCGGCAATACCGGTTCAGCAACGGATCGACGACGGATGACCATGGGGTCCATCTCATCGGCTACAGAAAAACGGACGGCAAGGGATGGTACTTGATCAAGGATTCCGGGTCGAGCTCCTTCAACCACGACCCGAAAGGCTACTATTTCCTGACGGAAGATTACATCAAGCTGAAGATGATGGATTTCATGGTCCACAAGGACGCCGTCAAGGGGTTCATCGAGGTCAAGTGACGTTCCGATAGTCAAAGGGTTAAAGATTCATCCAGGCCGGTTGCGGGGCCGGTCCCCGCAAGCTCAGGGACCGATAAAGATCAGGGGCGATCAAGCGGCCGGTAGGTGAAATCGTCGATGCGCAGGCGGCCGTCGCCCTGGCCGTAAACTCCGACCTTGAGGCTCGAGAAACCGCCAAGCATGTTCTGCTGATAGCCGGAAACCTCCTGGGAATCGGGGAATGGTTTCCAGTTGAGGCCGTCGTCGCTGTAGAACATGGTCAGGTCGTACTCAAAGAGCCTGATCTTGAAGTATCGGGCCTGCTTGGCCTCGATCATGGCCGCGGGTGTCAGCTCGCCTTTGGACAGGCTGAAAACGAACCCGTCTTTGAGCCCGAGGCCGGCAAAGGCTTTCCGATCATAATAAAGGACGAGCCCGGCCTCGACTCCCTTCTCCGGCTCGAGCTTCACCGTCGCCTCGAAATTATGGTCGCCGGGAGTCGTGTGCATCACCCGAAGGCCGTCGGCGACACAGGGAAGCGTCAAGCTTCCGTCCTGGAGCGCCACGTCGTCCATGCTTGCGACCCCCGAGAATTGCCATTGGAGCTTCAGGCGTTCTCCGGAGAAGTCATCGGGTTCGATGACGATGTTTCGATGCTTGCGGATCTCGCCCTCGTGTTTGGGATCGCGGACGGTTCTGAACCACCCGTCCTTGGTCCGCTCCATCGGTTCGAGCAGGGTCTGCCGGCCGGCGGCAAGATACCCGTTCTCATAGGCGTGATAGACGATGAACCATCGCCCCTCCGCATCCGGGAAGATCGTGCCGTGCCCCTTGGAGAGATAGCGGTCCGTTTTGCTCCAGGTGTGGACGATCGGATTCGCCGGGCAATTCTCCCACGGCCCGAGGACGCCCTTGGACCGCGCCAGCACGGCCATGTGGCTCGTGCCCGGGCCGGCCGTGCCGCCCTGGGCCGAAGTGAGGTAGTACATCCCATTGACGTACATCAGCTTGGGCGACTCAAGGCAGAAACATTCGACCGCCCAATCATCGGGGTATCGCCAACCCTCATAGACACGGCGGCGCTCTCCGGCGACCGACAGCCCGTCGGGGGCGAGCGGAATGACGTAGCCGTCATCCTGGTAGAGATAGCGCTTGCCGTCGGCAGTCGCGATGTGCCCCGGGTCGATGCCGCTCGTCTTCAAGTCGATAGGCTCGCTCCAGGGCCCCTCAGGCGAGGGCGCCGTGACGACCCAGTTCGTGTTGTGGGCCGGGAAGTAGATGTAATATCGGTCGCCGAGCTTGGCCAGATCGGGCGCCCAGACATCGCCCACGTCCTGGTGCAGGGCGTACCCCACCCGCTCCCAGCTCAAGAGGTCCTTCGAGCGCCAGATGAGCAAGCCCGGGATGTCGTCGTGGCTCGAGTGCGTCAGGTAAAAATAATCGCCGGCGCGGATGATGGTCGGATCGGGAAAGTCACCGGTCAGGATAACGTCGATGCCGCCGGACGCGGCCCGAGTGTTCGCCTCGCCGACCGCCAGGGACGCGACTCCGAGCGCTGCGGCCAAGATGCATCCGACTACAACAGCATGCTTTTTCATGCCCATCCTCTTCTTCGAATCTCGCCCCGGGCCGCCTGGAGAATCTCCGAGCCGAGCAACGGAACAACGGCCGGCCAAGCCCGACCGCAAATCGCTGACATGGATGCGCGTCTCCTCACGTCCGGACAATCCTTTGGAGTGCGATCGAGGGAAGCCAAGATCCTCGTCTCATGATAAAAGCGGGGCGTGTCGAAGTCAATCAAAGGACCGGGCGAGTTTGGCCTTCCATAACAAAATCGGGGACATAACACCATTTTAACGAGTTCTCTATCGGTGAATTGATACTGTATCCCCGATCTTAACAACCTTGACATTGGCGGAGGGCCTGTTTAAGAATGAAAGACCACGAAAAGGGAATCGCCATGAAAAACAGTTTTCCTATCCTCGAAGTCCTGCTCGCGTCGACGGCCCGGCGCGGAAAGGCTCATACATGACCAAGAAAAAAAGGATCGCCATACTCACCGGCGGCGGCGATTGCCCGGGAATCAACGCCGTCATCCGGGCCGTGGCCAAGAAGGCCATCCTCGAGCACAGAATGGAAGTCATCGGCGTCCAGGACGGCTACGAGGGGCTCATCGAAAACCGGCATCGCCCCCTGCACTATGAGGACGTTTCCGGCATCCTGACCCTGGGCGGGACGATCCTCGGCGCCTCCAAGGTGTCCAACCCCTATCAGTACCCCGTCCGCCGCGACGGCCGGATCGTTTTCAAGGATTACTCGCGGAGAGCCGTGGCCGTCGTGAAGCGGCTCGGAGTCGACTGCCTGGTCTGCATCGGCGGAGACGGGACGCTGGGCATCGCCCACCGCCTGATGCAGGACGGCGTGCCCGTGGTGGGCATTCCCAAGACGATCGACAATGACCTGCGCGGGACGGACATCACCTTCGGCTTCGATTCCGCGGTGGGCGTGGCAACCGAGGCCATCGACCGGCTCCACACCACGGCCCAATCCCACCACCGGGTGATGATCGCCGAAGTCATGGGGCACCGGGCGGGCTGGATCGCTCTTTTTTCGGGCGTGGCGGGTGGAGGGGACGTCATCCTCATCCCCGAGATCCCCTACGACCTCGGCGCCGTCGTGGCCAAGATCCGCGATAGGAACAGGAAGGGAAAGCGCTTCAGCATCCTGGTCATCGCCGAAGGGGCCAAACCCAGAGGGGGCAAGGCTGTCGTCCGGAGGCTCGTGGAAAAAAGCGCGGACGCCGAACGCCTGGGCGGAGTGAGCTTTGTCCTGGGTGATGAGATCGAAAAAGTGACCGGGATCGAGACCCGTGCGGTCGTCCTGGGGCATCTTCAGCGGGGCGGCGCGCCTTCGTCTTTTGACCGTGTCCTGGCCACGGCGCTCGGCGCGGAAGCCTTGGACCTCGTGACCCTGGGTGCTTGCGGCCGTATGGTGGCGGTCAGGAGCGGCGTCGTGACGTCGGTGCCGCTGGAAACCGCGGCCGGCGGCCCTCGGCTGGTCCCCCTCGATTATCCCCTGCTGTCCGCGGCCCGCGCGGTCGGGACCAGCTTCGGGGATGAGAGTCCCGCGCGAAGGACCGGCTGAATTTTGTTTCGGAAGGGGTAGAGAAGCGGCCAAGCGTCTCCGTCTCGGCAGGCTTTTTCTTCGGTTGAGCGCGAGGCTACTTGAGATTTTCCGACGGCTCCGGCTTGGACTCGGGAGTCTGCTCGTCCAAGGGAGATTCCACTTGGATGTCGGCTTCGCCCGGCGCGTCCTGCTTGGTCTGGCGCCTCAGGCGTTTTTCCTCTCTCTTCTGCAGCCGAGCCAGTTCCTTGTTCCTTTTCGCGCTCTTGAATGCCCTGTTGTTCTTTGCCAAGAGTACCCGATCCTCCTCTTTGGATAGAAGTATTCTACACTAATGCTTCGCTCAAGCCAAGTTCAGCGACCCAGGAGCGGCCTGACGAGCGAGGCGGCGCCGGGCGGCCCCGCGGGCAACATTCGGCCCGGCCGCTCCGAGCGGGGGCCGGCCGGGTGAGGCCCGACGATTTCCAGGCGCCGCTCCTGGTCGCCCAGATCTACGACGACCTGGGACGGAAGGAAGAGGCTCGGACCGCACGGCTCCGCGGGGTAGCCCTGGTGGCCGATCGGATCGAGCTTCATCCGGACGATGCGCGAGCGCTTTATATGGGGGCCAATGGACTTGTCGCCCTGGGCGAGCGGGACAAGGGCCTGGATTGGGCCCGCCGGGCCCGGCTCCTCGAGCCCAACGAACCGATGCTTCTCTACAACCTGGGATGCATCTACTCCCTGGCCGGAGAACTGGAAGAGGCTCTGGATTGCCTGGAAAAAGCCCAATCCCTAGGACTGACTCAGAAGGGATGGTTCGAACATGACAGCAACCTCGACGCCCTCAGGTCCCACCCAAGGTTCAAGGCGCTGATGGCGAAACTCGGATAGCCCTCCCCTTTCGGGAAAGGTTCACTTCGATTTCTGCCCGGCTCGGCGCGGGTCGATCAGCCCAACAATTTCTTCAAGGCTTCCAGGCCGGCGCCCGTAAGGGAGCTGGGCTCGATGGTGCCCTTGGGCGTCAGCTTGTCTATGACCTGGGGGAGCAACTGGGACAAGGCGTCCGCGGCAGCCCCGCGCGACATGCCCGCACCCTTGGCGATCTGCTTGACCTGTCCCTTGCCCAAGGCCTGCTGGATCTGCTCGGGAGAGACGGGCAGGTTCTGCCCCCGGCTGACCCATGAGGAAACGATATCGCCCAGGCCCTTATCTTTAAAAGCCTGGAGTAATCCCTCGAGGCCGCCCGATTGCGAATTGGTGATCATCCCTATCACTGAATCCAAGAGTGAGCCCTAATCGCCGGCGGACTGCGCCCCGCCTAAGAGCCGCTTGAAAAGATCACCTAAAAAACTCATGGTTCCCTCCTGCCGATGGTGTCCCGGAAATAGGGAGAACGGGTCATTCGCAGCTATTTGACGACGATGTAATCCTTGATCTTGGCGAAGGTCTTTTCCTTGATGCCCTTGACCTTCATGATGTCTTCGATCTTGGTATAGGGCCGGCCGTCGATGATGGCCTTGGCTTTGACCGGACCGATGCCCAGGAGCTTTTCGAGCTGGTCTTGAGCGGCTTTGTTGATGTTGATCGTCTCGCCCGGCTTCATCTTCGGGTTGACGCTGGCCGCATCTTCCTCGTCGACCACAACCAGGTCCTTTATTCCGTCGAACTTGGTCTGCCCAATGCCGCTGACGTTCTTGACGTCATCAATGCTCTTGAACGGCCGGGCGGCGATGATCTTCTCCGCCAGGGCGGGACCGATGCCGGGCAGGGCCTCAAGGGCGGCCTTGTCGGCCGTATTCAGATTGACCGGGCCGCCGACCGATTTCTGCGCGGCGGCTTGGCCGGTCGCTTGGGTCGCGGATTTCTCCCCTGTGCTCTTAGTATTGGTCGACTTAACCGTTTCCACGGTCACGTGCTTCTTGAGCTTCTTGAACTTAGCCTGACCGATGCCCTTGACGTTCTTCAAGTCATCGACGCTCTTGAACGGCCGGGCGGCAATGATCGCATCAGCCAGGGAGGAGCCGACTCCAGGCAGGTTCTCCAGGGCGGCCTTGCTGGCGGTGTTGAGATTGACCAGCTCCTTGGAGACGGCCGTTTCCTTCACCTTGGCCTTTGTCTCGGACTTGGTTTCGGTCGTCGTGACGGCCTTTGTCGTCCCGACGGTAACCAGGTCCTTGAGGCCGTCGAACGTGGATTGTCCGATGCCGCTCACATTTTTCAGGTCATCCACGCTCTTGAACGGCCGGGCGGCGATGATCTTCTGGGCCAGAGAGGGGCCGACGTGGGGCAGGGCTTCGAGCTCAGCCTGCGTGGCCGTGTTCAAGTTCACCAGCTTGGCGGCCGCGGCAGCGGGGCCAGCCTGAACGACCAAAGCTCCGGCAAGAAATCCTAGAATAACCACGAAAAGCGCTCGGAAAAGGCGGATCCGATTCTTCATTTTTGATATTCTCCTTCTCGATGGGGTTAATAGATTTTATCCATGAAACAAGAATCATGTCAAATTAAGAATCTTTAATAATCCTTTTGTGAGGATCTCAGAGAGTCCCCTGAGCGGGCCTCCCCTAAGGCGGAAATCCGGGAAAGGCGACCGGCGCAAGAAATTGAACTTTTCAAAAAATAGGCACGCTCTGTGCGTCGGGCGCACGAAAATTTCCCCCGACCGCTGATCCTGAACGGGCGCATCCCTGCGCCCTAAAAACTTGATTTCGAATTCAGGTGGGAATCCTTTCCCGCCTTTTCGGGAAAAGAACAAACTCAAAAAGCCCCCGCGGCGTCGAGGCCGCGAGCGTATGAAACCGCGCGTCTCCGTCTCTCGACGAGAGGAGCGCCTCCCTCCGGTCAAAACTCCGGGACGAGGTCCCGGTCAGATCAGGATCGCGTCCTTGCACGCCTTGGCCACGCGGAACTTAACGACCCTCTTCGCCGGGATGGAGATCGTTTCGCCCGTGGCAGGATTCCGACCCTGGCGCGCTTTCCGATCCAACAGAACGAGCTTGCCCAGACCTGGAACGGTGAAGCCGTTGACGGCATTCTTGTAAGCCAAGTTAACCAAGGCTTCGATCGCGGATCCCGCTTGCTTCTTGCTGATCCCGGCCGCCTCGGCCACTCCCGCCACAATCTGGCCCTTTGTCAGTCCCTTCGCCATGCGACGTACTCCTTAATTAAGATAAGATTGGTTGCGACCGAGCCGACTCGGCTCAACCCCTATTGCCTGCAATATATGCAGAACTCGAAAAAAATGCAAGCCCCTTGGGAAAAAATCGCAGTGCGGCCGCCGCGGCTCCGGCGACAAGCTCCTCGCCCCCGGCTGACGTCGGCCGAGCCTCGAGGAGGCTCCGGCTTTATCAAGTCCGCGAACCGGGACACCCCGCTCATTCTTCTTAGAACCCGGGCATCACCAGGACAGCCGATCCTTCGAGGTCTCCCTTTCGGATCCCGTCCAAAGCGCGCCCCGCATCCTCCAGGGAAAAGAGGTTCGTCTTGACCCTGATCGGAACCTCGGAGGCGATCTTGAAAAATTCTTCGCCATCCTGTCGCGTCAGGTTGGCCACGGAGCGCATCGTCCGTTCTTCCCAGAGTGAACGGTAAGGAAAGGATGGGATGTCGCTCATATGAATGCCGCCGCTCACGACCGTTCCTCCCTTGGCCGTGACCTCCAGGGCCTTGACCATCAAGGCCCCCACGGGAGCGAAAACCATCGCCGCATCCAGGAGTTCCGGCGGCCTCTCATCCGAGCCCCCGGCCCAGACTGCGCCGAAGCCGCGGGCGAACTCCTGGGTTTTCCGGTCGCCCGGTTTGGTGAAGGCATAAACCTTCTTGCCCTGATGAGCGGCGACCTGGGCGACGATATGCCCCGCGGAGCCGAAACCGAAGATTCCCAGCCGATCCTTGGGCTCCCCGGCCAGCCGGTAGGTGCGATAGCCGATCAATCCCGCGCAGAGCAGGGGCGCAACGTCCGCGTCGCCGTAGGAAGCCGGCAGAGGAAACACGAAGTCCTCATCGGCCGCAGCGTATTCGGCGAACCCACCGTCCCTCGTGTAGCCGGTGAAGGCCGCGTTGTCGCACAGATTCTCTTGTCCCCGGCGGCAATAGGGGCACGTGCCGTCCGCGCGTGCCAGCCAGGGCACGCCGACCCGGTCCCCCACGCGGAAGCGCCGCGTCTCCTTCCCGCCGGCAACGACGGTGCCCACGATCTGGTGTCCGAGGATGAGAGGGAGCTCGGGTTCGGGGAGCTCGCTATCGATGATATGGAGATCGGTCCGGCACACGCCGCAGGCATGAACGCGGACGAGCACCTGGGCCGGGCCCGGATGCGGGACCGGCCATTCCCTGAGGACCGGAGTCCGCTTGGGGCTTTCCAGCACCATGGCCCTCATGGTCTTCGGAACATTCATCGGAATCTCCTCTCAGCGCTTGCCTCGAAGGAACTTCACGAATTCCTTCTGATCAAGGGTCTTGACCTTGAGCTTTCGAGCGTCGTCGAGCTTGCTGCCCGGGTTACGTCCGACGACGACATAATCCGTTTTGCGGGAAACGCTCGAGGACGCCCGGCCGCCCAGGTCCGCGACCCGACGCTCCGCTTCCTCCCGGGTGAAACGCTCAAGCTCCCCGGTGAAGACAAAGGTCCTGCCTTGGAGCGGACGCCGCCCCGTTTCGGCCGGCGGCCCCTCGACCTCCACGCCCCCGGCAACCAGACGATCGAGGACGCGCCGGTTCTCCTTTTCCCGGAAAAAGTCATGGAGGCTTCGGGCCGTCGACGGACCGACGCCCTCGACCTTCATGAAGTCTTCGTACCCGGCCCGTTCCAGGGCCTCCAGGCTCCGGAAAGCCCGGGCGAGAGCCTGGGCTGCGTGCTCCCCCACGCCCGGAATGCCGAGGGCCAGGATGAAGCGGTCGAGACTCGCTTTCTTGCTCCGCTGAACGGCTTCAAACAGCTGGCGGGCCGACTTGTCCGCGAACCCCTCGATCCGCTTGAGGTCGTCCGCGTCCAATCGGTACAGGTCGGCGACGGACCTGATCATGCGGAGGTCGACCAATTCCTTGATCGTGTTCCCGCCGAGGCCGTCGATATCCATCGCCCGACGGGAAGCGTAATGGGCGACGCGCCCGATGAGCTGGGAGCGGCAGGCGAGCGCGTTGGGGCAGATGACGAAGGCGCCCTCCCGGACGACCCGCGTGCCGCAGCTCGGACAGAATCGAGGCATGGCGAACGGCTTCCCCCGCCTCCGGCCCCGCTCGCCAATGCGCTCCACGACCTCGGGGATGACGTCTCCCGCCCGCTCGATGCGCACCTTGTCGCCCACCCGAACATCCTTGCGGCGCACTTCATCCTCGTTGTGGAGCGTGGCCCGGCTGACCGTGACCCCGCCCACGTTCACCGGATCGAGAAGGGCCACGGGCGTCAGGATGCCGGTCCGCCCCACCTGGACGACGATGTCCCTCAGGACCGTGACTTCCTTCTTGGGGGGAAACTTCCAGGCCAGGGCCCAGCGCGGACTGCGCTGGCGCATCCCCAGCCTGTCCCTGAGGCGGAGGTCATCCAGCTTGACGACGACGCCGTCGATTTCATAGCTCAACGCGTCGCGCGCGGCGGCCATCTCGGCATGGAAGCGCTTGACCTCATCCAGGCTCGAGCATTTTCGGTTGTGGGAGTCCGTCTTGAGCCCCCATTCCGGAAGCCGATGGAGGATGTCCCACTGAGAGTCGAAGGCCCGTCCTCGGACGGCGAGGATGTCATAGAACATGATATCGAGAGGAACGCCCGCCGTCCGGCCCGGGTCCAATTGACGGACGGACCCGGCCGCCGCGTTGCGGGGGTTGGCAAAAGGTTCCTCACCGTTTTCGATGCGCCGCTTGTTGAGCTTCTGAAAGTCGCTCTTATGCAGGAACACCTCTCCGCGCACGGCCAAGAAGGACGGCACACCCCGGCCGCCGTTCCGGAGACGGAGCGGAACGGTCTTGATCGTCCGGATGTTGCGGGAGATGTCCTCGCCCGTCCGGCCGTCGCCGCGGGTCGAGCCTCGGGCGAAGCCACCCTTGAGGTAGACGACCTCGACCGAAAGCCCGTCAAACTTGGGTTCGGCCGTGAACGACGGCCGTTGCGCTCCGGTCTCCCGGCGCACCAGGGAATCGAAATCGTCCACTTCGCTCTCCCGATAGACCGAGTTCAGGCTTAGCAGGAGAGCGGTGTGGGTCACGGGCTTGAGCCCCGAGGCCGCTTTGCCCCCCACGCGTTGGGTCGGAGAATCCTCGGAGCTGAGCTCGGGAAAGGCCGACTCCAGGTCCTGGAGCCGCCGGAAGAGCTTGTCGTAGGTCTCATCCGATATCGCCGGCCGATTCTTCACGTAGTACAGGTCGTCATGGTATTCGATGGCCTCACGGAGTGCCGCGATCTCGCGACGAGCTTCATCTGTGGTGAGTGTATTCACGGCCTTGAACGTTGTCTTTGGGTTATTTTTAAAATTCATCGATCGATCCCGGCTTGGAGCACGTTGACCTCGGAGGAATCTCGCCCACCGGCGCTGCGGCAGCTGCGGATTTTCCCTCCCTGCGGCCGGGGATGAGCCCCCGGCCATCAGAATGAACTCCTGATGATCCCAAAAAAACTATAGGGTCCACACCGCCTTATGTCAAGGTGATCGCCTCGGGTCGTCCGGGAAAAGACGGTTGTCGATCCCGATTACTGCGCAGCGTTCAGGTCAAGAAGGCTCGAGTTCAGCGGATATAGCCCAGGGACTTGAGGGCTTCTTTGAGACTCCGATCGGGAGGCCGAGGGGTGAAGTCGAGCCTGGGCCGAACGAGTCCCTTCCGCCACGCCTCAAGCTTCCGGGTGAGCAGGCTCACCCGCGCCGGCTCCGACACGGCCAGGTTCTTCGTCTCCGCCCAGTCATGGACTGTATCATAGAGCTCGACGCGTCCGTCTGACGAACGGATGAGCTTCCGTCCGCCCGTGTAAAGGCACTCGAGGCTCTTGTCGAAGGGAGCATAATCGAAACTCGTGGTCTGTGGCTCGGCGGCCAGCTCCACCCGAAGCAGGCCCACGAGGTTCTCGCACTCCGCGTAGATCTCGGTTTCCGGGACGGGGTCCAGCAGGGACCGGCGACCCCTCCCCTGGAGTGACCCGGTTCCCGCTCCGGAATATTCAAGGCCGGCGAGGTCCAGGATCGTATCGAAGAGCCGGATCGTCGAGACGGGAGTTTCCTCGACGCGGCCGGCCGGGATCCTTTTCGGATAGCGGACGAGGAGCGGGACGTGAAGGACCGTATTGTAGAGGCTGAAGGAATGTTCGATGAGACCGTGGTCCCCGAAGTTCTCGCCGTGGTCGGAAACGATGACGAGGATGGTCTCATCGAGCAAGTTCTTGCTTCGGAGAAAATCGAACAGAAGACCGAGGCGCGCGTCGAGGTAGGAGATATCTCCCCGGTAGAACATGCGGAGGATGTCCATGTCCCCCGGCTGGGGCGCGTATTGGGGAAGGTAGAAACGGCACCCTCGCTCGCTGATGCGCTCGACACGCCGGACGGCCTCGTGCGGCGGGGACGAGGCGTTGAACTCCGGCCGGGCATAATCCGGCAGATGGCCGGCCATGAAATTGAGAAAGGCGAAGAACGGCGGCGCGTCCTCCCGGAGCGCATTCCCTCGAAGCCAGCTGATGAATTGAGCCGTCGACTCTTTGGTGTACTCCAGCGTCTTCCGCCGGCCGAAGGACGCGGCCAGGACGTCGTCGATCAGCCCGGGGACCATGGCCCGCCGCAGGTTGAGGTACATGTCGGAGAATTCGTCAAACCCCTGGTTGAACCCCTGGAAGACGCTGATGCCGGGATTCTCGCTCAGGGCGACGGTTGCATAGCCCTTTTCATAAAAGACCTCGGCCAGAGTCCGGAGGCTCCGATCGAGCGATGGATGTTCCCAGACCGCGCCGTGCTGTGAGGGATAGAGACCCGTGAACAGGGAGCCGTGCGAAGGGACGGTCCAGGGAGCCGGAGAGACGGCCTTGCGAAAAAGGATCCCCTCGCGGGCGATGGCGTCGATGTGCGGCGTCCGGCCATTGACCGGGTCGATGCAGGACAGAGCGTCGGCCCGAACGGTGTCGAGCAACAGGATGAGAACGTTGGGCAATCTTCCGGGCTTCCCCGCGCGAGGCCGGCTGGGGAGAAGGAGGCGCTGGAGGGCCGGACCGGCCAGGAGGGCTACGGTTATGAGGACGGAGAGAGTTGCGGCAGTCCGTCCGGCCCGGCGCAGGGCCGCGCCGCCGGAACTCGGACGGGCCAGGGCCGAGATCGATAGCGCAAGAAAAACATAGAACACCGCCGCAATACCCAGCCTTGTCAAATAGCGGCCCAGTGTGGGGAATTCGTTGAACGTCTCGGCCCGAAAGCGGCACAGGATGAGAGAAAGGCCGCCCAAGGCCAACAGCGTCGAGATGAGCAAGCGCGGCGCGCCCTCGACCCGAATCAAAGAACGCTGGAGGAAACCGACCGCGAGGCCGACAGCGAGCCCGGCCGCCAGGAGAAAAAGAAGAACGTACGCGGCCGGAGATAAGAACAAGGGGGAATACGGTCGAAAAAAGACCTCGTCGGCTGTCAAGCCGATCGCCCCCATCATCGCCAGACTATCCGCCAGGGCCAGTCCGACTGCCGCTCCGAGCGAAATGGCGAGGTCCGTCCCGAAACCCGGCGTTCTTGCTTCTTTAATATTCACCATCCCTATTGGTAAGCAATCTTATCATCCGGATAGGGTCAAATCAAATATCCGAGCGGACCCTGCGGCTTATCCCTCGATTCGAGGAGGATCGAGTCGGCCGGCATTTCAAAGCGGAAAAGACCCCGGATGAAGCGCGGCGTCGAATCGCGAATATGCTAGAATGGATTCAAATATCAAGGAGCGGAACATGAGCGGACACTCCGTCTTTTTGCTGTTCTTGGCGGCCACGGCTTTGCTGCTTCTCTTTTTCCCAAGACTCGCCCGAAAGATAACCCTGGCCCTGCTCGGGAGGAAGGGACAAGAGGCCGTGGGACGAAGAGCCCTGGCCCGACAGCCGGACCGCATCACACTCCTCCCGACGCCCAGGCTGCCTTCCATCCAGGCCCGGTCCCTGCTGGACGCCCTGAAAAGCGCCGGCTTTGAAGACGCGGGCGGGTTCATGGTCAAGGAAATGGGAATGCTGCCCGTCCATTTCATGGTCCGCGCTTCTGATACCGTGACCGCGGCCGTCTATGAGCACCCGGCCGCCGGGATCTGGTATGACCTCTACACTCACTACCTCGACGGAACGAGCGTGACCTTTTCCACGGCGCGCCTGGGCGGCGGCCTTGACCCTCGTCCCGGGCACCCGGTCGAACGCCTGCCCGGGCTCGGGCCGGCGGACTTGCTCAAGCGTTTCTTAGCGGCCCGCTCATCGGGCCCGATGAAACCCGTGTCCCTGCAGGGCGTGCCGGAGGCGTTCGCCGCGGCCTATACGGAATCAGTCGCCTGGCGAAAGCAGCGCGGCATTAGTGCCGAAGAAGTCGAAAGAACAGGGACAAAGTAGGGTCGCTCCGCGTTCCGCTGCGAGCCTCGGAAACGGACACAGCCGGGATTGCCATGGCGGCCTATCCGCGTTCGGCCTCCTTCCGGGGCGATTTCAATTTTTATCCGCGGGCTCCGGAAAACCTTTTTGGGCTTTTTTCGTTGAAAGATAGAGAGGAGGCCGAAATGGACGCATCAACCGGAAGAACGTTGGGCATCATCGCCGTGATTCTGCTAGTCTTGCTGATCGCCTGGCCGGTCAAATACATCCTTTTTGCCCCGGTGGGCATCGTCCACGGGGTTTTCAACGGATTCCATCTCCGCCACTTCGACGGGAGCGATTCCTGGGCCTGGCCGTGGATAGGCCTGGCCGGGTTCTTCGCCCTCGCGGCCTTGGTGGTCTGGATCGCCGTACTGGTGTGGGTCTATAAAGACGCGGAGAAGCGCCGGATGAGCGGGCCGCTCTGGGTCTTGATCGTGTTCTTCGTCCATCTCATTGGACTGCTCATCTACTTTCTGGTCCGCGCCGACCACCCCATCCCTTCCCGCGAGGTCCCGCCGTCTGCACCGGTCTGCCCCAAGTGCGGAAAGCCCGTCGACAAGGATCACGCCTACTGTTTCTCGTGCGGCGAGCCGCTGAAGCGCGCGTGTTCCAAGTGCGGCCATGAGATCCAGCCGGATTGGAAAGCCTGCCCCAACTGCGGTCAACAACTGTGAGGAGACGGGCGTCCGACCGATGGCCTGAGATTCCGAACGATGCGGATCGCTGCGGCGACGTTGTTCCTTGTGCTCTTTTCAGCGGCCTCGCCAGCCCCTCTCCAAACCGTGGGGCCGGAGCGCGCGCTCCGCTTTTATAATACCCATACTCGGGAGCGTCTCACGGTCGTCTATCGCCGCGGGGACGAATACATCCCGGTGGCCCTGGCTCGAATCGACCACATCCTGCGCGATCACGTGAGCGGCAAGGAGCATCCCATGGACCCGCACCTTCTTGACTTCCTCTACGACCTACTGGAAAAGGTCGGATACCGGGGGGAAGTCCACATCATCAGCGGCTATCGCTCGCCGGAGACGAACGCGGCGATGCATGAGCGCGATGCGGGCGTCGTTCTGGGGAGCATGCACACCAAGGGGCAGGCGATGGATATCCGTCTGCCCGGAATCGCCACCCGCCGGCTCTACGAGATCGCCCGGGCCATGAAGCGCGGAGGAACCGGCTACTACCTTCGCTCGGATTTCATCCAGATCGACACCGGGGCCATCCGGTCGTGGTGAACGGAAAGGAATACGCCAACCTGCTGGAGTCGTGTTAATGAGGAGGTGGGCGGGGCTGCCCATCCCCTGATCACGAAGGCTCCGATTTATGGTAGGATTATTCTATGAAGTCCGACATTCCGGCACTTAAACGGAATAATCTTCCTCGCCAAAGGCCCCGTCTCGCCGCGCTCGCCTGGTGCCTTCTGGTCGGCATTATGCTGCCCATCTCCTCCGCGGCCGATACGACCGACCAGGAAAAGCCGCGGCTTCGCTTGGGCGGATTGGAGGCCCAGATCTTGTCGGCAGGGGCCGCCGGCGATCTCGGCCTGCCGCGCTTTTCGCTGACGGGCTTTCCCGCGATGAGCGAGGAGGGCGACGACGAGCGCGGCCTCGACAGCCAGTCCCGGGCCGTCGCCCCGTGGACCGGACTCGACCGCAACGCCCTTGCGATCTTTGCCGAGTCGAACGCCATCCTCCATCTCTCGGCCGTGGCCGGAACGGTCCTCATCGTGGAAAGCGGCCTGGACACCCAGGTCCATAATTTTTTTGCACGGAATCCTTTTTTTGACAAGTTCTCTCGCCCCGGAGTTTCCTTCGGCTCCAATCTTCCAATTTATCTGGGCGCCGGACTGCTGGGCTCAGGACTCATCGGAGGTTCCTCCCGTCTCGTTTCAGCCGGCGGGGCCGTCCTGCAGGCCTCGCTCCTCGCTCTCTGCTATACGACCGGCCTCAAGGCCCTGACCGGCCGGCCCGGTCCGGCTCCGGTCATCTATGACGACAACGAAGCGAGTCAAACCTTTCACTTCGGATTCCTGCGCGGGGGCGTCTTTCACGGCTGGCCGTCGGGTCACATGCTGGCTAACACCGCGGCCATCACCAGCTTGCTTTCGTTCTACAGAGAGAGCACCTGGCTCAAGGTCGCCGGCGGCGCTTACCTGGGCTATCTCTGGCTGAGTGTCCTGTCGCACCACGGTTCGGCCATGCATTGGTTTTCCGACACCGTGGCCGGAGTCCTGATGGGTTATGCCATCGGCTCGACCGTGGGCCGCGATTTCCGTGAGCGCTGGGAAAATAAAAGAGAAGAACCCGCCGGACTCTCCTTCAGCGCTATCCCGCCGCTCCTGGCGATCTCATTCGAGATCTCCCTCTGAGTGCGGCGAGACGTCCGATTGGGACCGGTCGGGAAATTCAACATCTCGGCCCCTAAATGATGTTAAGCTGAGTCCGCTCGCCGAAGCGAGAGGCAGGCATTGGCGGGCCGCGGCGTCATCCAGGGGAGCCCCGCGTTTTCTTCTCATAAAAGACCAGCTTCAGGGGAATGGGTGCCAGGTAATTCTCTTCTTTCTCAAGAAGGTAATCCCTTTCGTATTTAAGGTTCTCCGACCACTTGAGCAGGAGGCTTTCGCTCTTTCCGTTCCGGGCGATCATGAATACGATCATGTCCGCCTCTCCCTGCGCCGCCATGCTCATGAAAGCGGAAGTCGAATCGCGGGCCTCGGACGAGGAATCCATGGTGAGCCGGAAGTCGCGCTGTCCAAAATGGGCCATCTGGAGTTTCCAGCCCAGGAGCGGGCTGAACCCGGCCTCCTGAGTCCCGGAAATAAAGAGCCGATGGGCGTCCCGTGTCCGGCCGACGATCGAATCCACGAGAGGCCTGATCGAGGGTTCGTGATGGGCCCAGGCAGCCCAGGGCTGTTTGATGGCTTTTTCCACGGGAATCGGCCGGACCAACAGGACCAAGCCTACGGCGAGGAAAAGGACTCCGGCCAGCACGTTCTTTGCAGTCTTAGCAACTTTCACGGTCAGGGTTTCGAGCGACCAGGCCGCAGTGACCCAGAGAGCCGGAACAAAAGTGGCCAGGTAGCGGCCTTCTTGAAGCCTGAAACCCGCGGTCAGAGACAGAAATCCCGCGAGCGAGAAAAGGAGCAGAGCCTTGACCCCGAGGGGAGAGCGTTTCAACCGGACAACCGCGAGAAGGCATAGCGCCAAAACGAGGACCCCGACCGGAACCCAAAGGGAATAATCCCGGAAGAACGATCTCGGATAAAAAAGGAGGTCCCTGGGCGGAACGCCGGCTCCGACCTGCTGGCCGATCTCAAAATTCATGATGATGGCCTTGATCTTGTCCGGCAGAGCCAGAAAGATCCCCAGGGGAAGGGCGCCATAGAGGACAAGCTCCTTCTGCCCCGGTTGGAGACGGGCTTTGACTTTCGCCCAATTCTTCGCGAGGCTAAAAAGAAAGACGGTGAAGAGGTAGAGATAAAGATACATCAGGGGATTATAGATGTTGGAGATCGAAACCCCGATTCCCAGGACCTTTCCTTTGATCCCTCCGGCGAAAGCAACTCCGATCGTAATGGCGAGCAGGACATAAGCGGGATAGAAGACAGGCCGGCCCAGCCGGGACACGGCCAGTCGGAAAAACTTCCGGATGGAGCGCCCGGGCAGGCTTCTTCCGAGCTCAAAAAAAAGAAGTATCGCGGTGAGAAAGAGCCCATAACTGTATTTCAGCGTCCACAGGAGAAAGACAAGAACGGCGCAGGCGCGCCAGCCTGCGGCCGCGCTCGTTCTCCGAGCCTGAAAATAGAAACCCAGAGCCAGATACGTCAGCCCGACGCCGAAGACCTCGAGCATGGCCCAGGTGGCACTGCTCAGCAACAGAGGGCTGGTCAGGACAAGGGCCAGGAGAAAAAAAAAGGCCAGGACCTTTTCCTCGAGCGGCGAGGACGACAGGTTCTCAAAAAGAAAGAGGATGCTCAGGATGGCCAGGACGAGGGCCGCCAGGCTGGGAATGATCGCCGCCTGCAGGCAGGGTCCCAGGATCAGGAAAAAGGGAAACATAATCAGCGGATGGAGGGGCGGCCACCAGTTGAGCGAGAGGATATGAACGAAAAAGCGAGGAATCTCGAAGAAGCGAAACTCCTTGGCCAGACGGACGGCCTCATCGGCGCGCGACGCCTGGTCCCAGGAAATGAGGTCGGCCTCGGGCTGGCTGAAAAACGCCTGGGCCAGACGGGCCGCGGCGAGGAGGGACAGGACGGCCGCCGCCGCGTAGAGGATGCGCTTCCGGCCGGGGCTCATGTTCACTCCCTCCTGCTCTTATAACACAATCAAATTTTCTGTTCAAAAGCCGGAAGGAGACTGAGCCCTGCCATCGGGGCCCGCGCTGCGGATTCCCGTTCAGGCCGGCATGGTCGCCGGTTGAAAATTATTCTCAAATCGTTTAAGTTTTATGAGAGAAAAAAGAGGCACGTCGCTAGGGCGTCGCGTGAATAATCTTACGGGGAATCAAGGAGGAAGAATGAAAAAGGCGGCATTGCTCATCCTTCTTGCGGTCATCCTGCTCCTCGTTGCCGACTGCATGGTGTCCTATCCGAGGTTCGGCCCTCCCCCGCCGAGAGAAGAGGTTTTCATCGGCCGGCCGGGTCCGGGTTATGTGTGGATCAGCGGCTACTGGGCCTGGTCGAGAGGGCACTACTATTGGGTTCAAGGGCATTGGGCCAGGGTCCGGCCGGGAAGGACCTGGGTGAACGGAGCCTGGGAGCTGAGGGGCTCGCGCTGGGTCTTTCACCGCGGATACTGGAGATAAGAACAGATGGGGTCGGACCTGCATATTTGACATTCGGACCCTAGGTCTTTCAGCTATGAAGTCAAGGTCGGCGCGTCCTCAAGGGATATCCGGCAGAAGGCGTCCTTCACTCTGGCCGAAAACCTTAGGGTCAAAAAGGAGAGCGTGTCTCTCGTGCCGAAACAGAAGATCAACGAACTTAAGCCTCACGCTTCGTCCGGGCCCGCGCCGGAAGCGCGATCCTTCTGAACGGCGATGGCCCAATAGTTCCGCCGAGCCGGAACGGAGACGAACCGGAACTCGGGAAGGATGAGCCCGGTCAGCGCCTGGCCGTAGCAGCATCCCGTATCAATCAGAAAAACGCAATCGTTGATGACGAGCGGCTTCCCTGCCTTGGAGTAATCATGGTGTCCGGCGATGACCGGTTTCTGGCCATCATAAAGCTCATACCACGGCGCGGGAAAGTGCCGGCTGAGATGGGCTTCGCCCGCCATCGTCCCGAGCAGGGTTTCCGGCTGCTGTTCGGACAGCGGCTTGCCGGATTCAAAACATCCGTGGATGAGTACGGCCTCGGGAAGGTCAAGATAAAGGGGAAGCCCTGCAAAGAACGCCAGCGCGGCTGCATAGCCATCGGGGGTGAACTGATCCCGAGCGTGAGCCTGGGAGAACGACGGCTCCGATCGACCCCGGGCTATTTTGAGATGCTTGTGCTCATGATTTCCCATGACGGTCCGCATCCGGGGCGCGGTTCGGACGAATTCGACGACCCCGGGCGAATCGGGTCCGCGATCGACGAGGTCCCCGATGGAGATGATCTCGTCGTCGCCCGACGGCCCGGCTCGGTCGAGCAGTTCGAGGAGCTCCTCCCGGCATCCATGAATGTCGCCGATGATGAGGCGTCTCATGCCCGCTCTCCCGGCGTTCGCGAGATCAGGGAACTCATGGATCCTCGCCGCTTCGATGCGCCGCCGCAACTCTGGACTGATTCATGGTGAAGCCTGAAAAAATGCTCAATCATCATAGGAAGAACCGCGCGACATTGCAAGACGCCTCTCGGGCCTGAGTCGAACCCAGGGCATGGGGTGGCGATGCCGCGCGGGCGGCGCCGGAACATCCGCCTGCCACTGGAGCACCGGCTCGAGCGCCTGATTATTAAGGGATCAGACTTTTGCATATAACGATTTCTGACCCCAGGAGGACCTCAGTTCAGGATCAAGCTTCCGCCCGTTGTGGATTTCCTCCTGACCGGGATCCTGATCGGGCCCGGCGGGCCGGCTTGACGCGCGTATCCAAAGGTGGTATCAGGAAAAGGGAGGTTACCATGAAAAGAGGATCCCTAAGAATATCCTTCCTGGTGCTGGCGCTCATCGTTTCCGCTATCGCTTGGGCGGCGGCGCAGGACTTGAAGACCATCAAGCTCAATGAACCGAACAAAAAGCGAGGCCTTCCCGTCATGGAGGCCTTGTCCGTCCGGGCTTCGGTCAGGGATTGGTCGGCGAAGGACCTGATCCTTCAGGATCTGTCCGACCTGCTCTGGGCGGCCAACGGCATCAACCGCCCCGACTTCAAGAAGCGCACGGCCTCATCGGCCATGAACGCTCAGGATGTCGACATTTATGTCTTCATGAAGGACGGCGCCTTTCTTTATGATGCCGCTCAACACGCGTTGAACCCCGTCGCCGCCGGGGATCACCGGGAGGAGATCACCATGCGGCCGGGAGCGGGTCCGGGCGGCCCGCCCCCTGCTAAGCCGGAGGGACAACTCCCGGCCAAACCCGAGGGCACACCCCCGGCCAAGCCGGAAGTCGCGCCGCCCGCCAAACCGGAAGGCCCTCCGGGGCCTCCGCCCGCAGGTGGACCAGGTGGTCCGCCCTCTCCCGCGCCCATCCAGATCATTCTTGTGTCGGACATCTCCCGGTTCAGGGCAGGAACGCAGGAGCTCAAATTGGAGTGGGCGGCCATCGACACCGGGATCGTCTCCCAAAACATCTCCCTGTTTTGCGCGGGGACGGGACTCGCCACCAGGCCCCGAACCGGCATGAACAAGGACCTCATCAAGAGCCTGCTGAAGCTCAAGGACAGCCAATACCCGATCCTGAACCATCCCGTCGGCTATCCGAAAGAGACGTCCTGAGCTTCCCCGTTCACGCCGGCGGTCCGTTCGTTCCCGGGAGAGCCGTATAAGTCCCTCCTCTTAAAATTAAAGAGATGATCGACGACGATATCCGGTTCATGAAAGAATATTGGGATTCGCACGCCCGCAATGACCCATTTTGGGCCGTTCTCTCGGATCCCGCCAAGGACAACCGCCGCTGGGACAGCGTCAGCTTTTTTGAAACCGGAAAAAGAGAGATATCGATACTCTTTTACGAACTCCGCAAACTCGGGGTCCCGTTGGGCTCGAAATCCGCTTTGGATTTCGGCTGCGGTCTGGGCCGATTGAGTCAAGCCCTGGCCCGGCGCTTCGACCGGGTTGTCGGCCTGGACATCTCAGAAACGATGATCCAGCTGGCAGGGATGTTCAATCAGGCTCCGGATCGCGTTCGCTACATGGTCAATGAGCATGAACACTTGAGAGTCTTTCCGGACAATGAATTCGATTTCATCTACTCCAACATCGTGCTCCAGCACATCAAGCCGGAGATTACTTTGAAGTATCTGGAAGAATTCGTCCGCGTTCTCCGACCGGGAGGCCTGATGGTCTTTCAATTGCCGTCGCATCCCCGAAGGCAGGAAGAGATCACCGGCCAGGATATTGCGCCCATGCCGGAGGAAGCCTATGCGGCCGTGATCAAAGCCGTCGAACCCATCCCGCCGACGGCCAGACCATCTTCGTCTCTCATGCTCGGTCTAGAGATCACCAATTCCAGCCGTCATGCCTGGCGGCAGGACAGGGGAACGGTCATTCGGGTCGGCGATCATTGGTTCAGCCCCGACGGCCGTTCCATGCTCATCCAGGATGACGGCCGGGCCGATCTTCCCTTGACTCTAGATCCCGGCGAAAGTTGTTTGGCCTATCTGAAGTGCACGACCCCATCCGAGGCGGGGGGCTACATCTGCGAGGTCGATCTGGTTCATGAATCGATCTCATGGTTCAAGGACAAGGGGTCGATTCCCCTTCGTCTGGAGATCCTCGTCCGGAATGAAGGGAGCGGCGATGTTCCTGCGACCGAGGGGGATGAGGCCAACGATGGCGGTCTTCCGGGAAAAGAGAGGATCAAGGACATCCGCCTTGATGAATTTTTATCCGCTTATCGAAAGATGGAACCGTTCCCGATGAACGGCATCCCCAGGGATGAGATCGAGGACTTTTTCTTGAGTCGGGAATGTAAGATCGTCCGCATCGAAGAAGATGCCCATTCCGGCAAGGAATGGGTAGGGTATCGCTATTTCATCCGAAAATGCGGCAACCCAACGCAACGAGGCTAATCGGCCGCCGGGGTCGGACATACAAGACAAGAAACGAGGGATGTCCCTTGCGAGCAGATCCCATTGAATGATTCCTGCTAGGGCCCGGGACGCTGGGCGCCGTATGGTGTTTCAGCCGAGCCAGGCAAAAAAGCACAAAGTGCGGACGCAACCCCCAGTTCTTGATTCCCCGGGCATTTTGCAGTAAGAGATAGTTCGCGGTCCGGAAGGACGCGAGGAGGCATGAGCATGAAACTGATTCTTTCGTTCCTGATGACGGCGGCCCTGGCCTTTTCCGCGGCGGCCCAGGAGAAGAAGGATTTCATCGGCCCGGGCGCTCGCGATGCCCTGAAAAAGGAGCTCGTCCAAAGATACGGCGAGGCCCAGCGCCCGCGCATCGAGCGCGGCATCGACCAAGTCGCCGGATCGTGGCGCGCTGAGGACGGCGACCCTGCCGCCTTTGCCGAATTCTGCCGCCAGGCATTCGTCGCCGACCCGGCGGCGCTCGATACCCTGTTTCGCAAGCTGGAGTTCTACGGGGAGGTCCTCGGCGGCACGTTCAACGAGATGGAACTCGACAAGAACCAGCCGGTGGACCTGGACTGGGGGGACATCACTCCCCTGGACATGGCCATGGCCCAATTCAGCCCCAGCGCCCACCTGAGCGACGACCTCTTCCAGACCAAGATCAGGTTCTGGTCCCTGCTCAATTTTCCCATCTTCACCCTGAAGGAGAAGACCGAGCAGGGCCCGGGCTGGAGCCGCAAACAGTGGGCGATGGCCCGCATCGCAGGCACCAATCCGACCCGCATCCCCGCCGAAATCAACCAGCGCTACGCCGCGGCGTTCATGGAGGCCAACCGCTATATCGCCGAATACAACATCTTCGTCGGTCGCCTCGTCGACGGCCGCCGCCGGTCCTTTTTCCCGGCCGACATGCGCTTGACGACCCACTGGGGATTGCGCGATGAGATCCGCGCCCGCTACGCCGACCCCCAGGGCCTGGCCAAACAGCGGCTGATCCAGAAGGCCATGGAGCGCATCATCCGCCAGGAGATCCCGGCGGTGATGGTCAATTCCGATAGATACCAGTGGGACCCAGCGACCAACAAGGTTTACGACGGCAGCCGGGAGATCACGGCCGAGCGCGAGCCCGACACCCGCTACCGGACTTTGCTCAACCTCTTCGAGGTCACCCGCCTCGTCGACCCTTATAACCCCCTGTATCCGACGGCTCTCAGCCGCAGTTTCGAGGTCGAGCGCGAAATTCCCGAGGCCGATATCGTGTCCATGTTCGAGGAGGTGCTCGCCGCTCCCCAGGCCAAGGCCATCGGCCGGCTCATCCAGAGGCGGCTGGGGCGCCCGCTCGAGCCCTTCGACATCTGGTACACCGGCCTGCGCCCCAAGCCGCAGATCAGCGAGGAGGAGCTGGACCGCATCGTGGCCGCCAAATATCCGACCCGCGAGGCCTTCGAGAAGGACCTTCCCAACATCCTCATCAAGCTCGGGTTCAGCCCCGAGAGAGCGGCCGACATCGCCTCTCGGATCCAGGTCGATCCATCGCGCGGCGCCGGTCACAACGCCCAAACGAGCTCGCGCCGGTTCAAGTCCCGTCTGCGAACACGCGTCGGCTCCAAGGGCATGGACTACAAGGGCTACAACATCGCCATCCACGAATTCGGCCATGCCGTGGAGAACATCCTGGACACGCAAAAGATCGACTACGTTTCCCTGGCCGGAGTGCCGAGCAGCGGCTTTACGGAAGCCTTCGCCTTCCTGTTTCAGGCCCGCGATCTTGAACTGCTCGGCCTATCGGACAAGGACCCCCGAGTCGAAGACCTGCAGGCCTTGAACAAGTTCTGGGAGGCCTATGAGTGCGCGGGCGTATCCCTCGTCGACATTAAGACTTGGCACTGGCTTTACGACCACCCCCAGGCGACGCCGGCCGAGCTCAAGGCCGCGATGATCGCCATCGCCGTTGACATCTGGAATCGCTATTATGCCCCCGTCTTTGGGGTGCGCGACCAGGTGATCCTGGCCGTCTATTCTCACATGTTCTACGTTCCCCTCTACATGTCCCACTATGCGCTCGGCGATCTCATCCATTTCCAGATCGAGGAATATCTGCGCGGCAAGGTGCTGGGCCGGGAGATAGAGCGCATGTGCGCGGCCGGCAACATCATCCCCCAGCTGTGGATGAAAAACGCCGTGGGAGAGGAGCTCTCGGCCAAACCCATGCTGGAGGCCGCGGCGCGCGCCCTGGCGAGGTTCAAATAGGGCGGCAGAAAGAGGCCGGACAGATTCTCTTCTGGGGGTTCGTTTATCCCGGGCGGCTCGCCGCGGAGGCGCAACCTCACCCGATAAAAACCCGGGAGTCGGCGTCAGTCGACTCCGTACGGCAGCAAAAAGTGATCCGAGGGACGCCCCCGGAATTTGCCAATATCTTTTTTAGCCTTTCCCGGCAGCAAGTATTTTTTGATTCGGCAACAAGAAGGGAATTGGCTTTTTAAAATAAAGTGGAAAGTGGGTACGCGATCCCTAGTGCCAATCCGGAAAGACATCGCGCGAGCCGCTCGAAAAAAGAGCCTTGATCTTTTTTGAGGCGACATCCACAAGACAGAGGGACCATTGTCCCTGGTAGGGATAATGCCGGGTGCCCGAGGCGAAAACGATGGTCTTGCCATCGGGCGACCAGGAAGGATAGTAGTCGAAGGTTTCGGGCAGGTCGGTCAGCCTTTCCTGACCGCTTCCGTCCGCGTTCATAACCCAAATATCCCCTTTGCCGTCGGCCTGCGACGAGACAAAGGCGATCTTTCGTCCGTCGGGCGAAAAGTGAGGCCGACAGGCCTTCCCGCCCCGGGTGACCTGAGTTACAGTCTTGGATTCGAAGCTGTAGATAAAAGCATCCCAGCCCAGGAGCTTCTTCCCGGTGAAGGCCAGGAGGGGCGCCGCGGGAGAGAACTCCGGGAGCGCGCTGGAGCCGGAGAATTCCGGGACGAGCCTTTCGAGCTTCTTTGTCTCGAGGTCGATGCTCCACAAGGCGTAGCTCTTGCCCAGGCCCCTGCGGCGCTGTTCGGTGAAGGCGATGCGCTTCCCGTCGGGAAACCAGGCCAGCTCGATGGCGTTATTCTCGGAGCGCGTGACCTGCCGGACATCGGACCCGTCCGCGTTCATGGTATAGATCTGAAACCGACCGCTCGGGTTGGCCGAGAAGGCGATACGTTTCCCGTCCGGAGACCATTTCGGGAATTCGTTGCTCCAGGTCGTGTCCGTGATCTTCCGGAGTCGATCCGAGGTGAGGATGTAAATCTTGTTGTTGCCGTCCATGTCGGATTGAAAGGCGATCTCCCCGCGGAATTCGCTCGTGGCTCGAAGGCTCGCCGTGTCGACGTTTCCGGGTCTTTTTTCTTGTGAGGCGGATTGCCGGCCGCAAGCCAGGCCCAGGACGATAACGGGAACGGCCAGCCCGATCAGGACCCTTGTTCTCATGCTATTATAATATCAGGATGAAGGTCTCGGGACAAAATACTATCAACCCCCTCGGGAGACCGTTCCTTAGGACTCGGACGCGCGGCTCCTCCGACGCCGGACAGCCCGTTTCGTGCGCCCGCGCCACGACAAGCGGCCAATGGTCGCTTATACAAAGAAGCGGGGTCCGCCTGCGATGAAAAAAAGGCTCATCCGCATCGTCCTAGCCCTACTCGTTACAGCGATAATCCTGTTCATTTTCTTTCGCAAGACCGGCTGGGGAGAAGTCAAGGCGGCATTCGCCTCCATCCCTTTATGGGCGGTCGGGCTGTACATGGCTTTTTCTCTCCTGGGGACGGCCGTGCGGTCCATCCGCTACCGTATTCTGCTTTCCAGGCGCATCGGCCGCGGCGAGTTTTTCTTGATCACTTTAGTCCAGAATTTTTCGGTCGACCTTCTACCGGCCCGTTCGGCCTCCCTCGTTTTCTACACCTATCTCACCCGCCAGCGGGGCGTCCTTCTTGAAGATGGCACTTCGAGTTTCGTGATCGCCGTCTTGTACGACGCCCTGGCTCTGGGCCTGATGTTGGGCGCCGCCGCTCTCCTCCTCCTCAATTCTTTGGGCGGGGACGTCCCCGCGGCGACCATCGCCGCCGGCTTGGCCGTGATCGTGGCCGTATCCCTGCTCGTCATCCTCTTGGCCAGGCCCCTGGCGGGCTGGGCCCGGGGAGTTGCCCGGAGGATGAGGCTCGCCAAAATCGCGGCCGTGTTCGCGGCCGTCGAGGAATATTTTTCAGGTCACGGCTCCGCCGGCGAAAGAGTCAAGCTTCTCGGCCTGAGTTTCGTGATCAAGCTGGTCAAATATGTTTCCCTGTTTGTCCTCTTTGTCGGGGTATCGGGCGCGATCGTTTCCTTCCGATCGCTGTCCTTGTTCAGCTTCGGAATCGCGGGAGCCGAGCTTTCATCCTTCCTTCCGATCCAAGGGCTGGCCGGCCTGGGAACATGGGAGGCGGCCTTCGCCCTGGTCGCGGGAAAGATCGGCCTATCGCTGAGCAATCCGTTCTTGACGGCGCTTGTCATTCACCTGGTCACCCAGGTCTGGGAATACGGCCTGGGTCTGGGCGCCCTGTGGATCCTCTCGGTCCGGGCCAAACGCGACCCCGATTAATTCATCGCACGTAGGGTTCGATGATCTCTTTCCACTTGAGATACCCGACGCCCATCAAATGCAATCCATCGTTGCTGTATTTGTCATCAAGATAACCCTCACCATTCACAAAAGAGGAAAACAGATCGATATAGGTCGTCCCCTCGCGATCGCACAATTGCCTCAATCGATCATTGAGTTCCCGCACGGATCGGATCGGCCGTTCCTTATCGACTTCTTGACTTACAGGCAAAACACTCTGGACATAGATCTTGGCCGAGGGACAGCCCGCAAGGAATCTGTTGATGATCCTCTCGGTGTTCCCCATTATCGCCCCGACCGGAATCCCCTGGGCGATATCGTTTATTCCGATCATGATGAAGACCTTACTCGGCTTTGATTCGATAATTTCATCCAACCTGAGCAGAACGCCCTCGGAAATATCTCCGCTGATACCCCTGTTCTTTATTTGAGGATTTTGAAACAGCGCATTCCATTCACAGCCGTCAGTAATGCTGTCCCCGATGAAAACAATCGCACCGGAGTCCCTGGGAAGGGCTTCAAAAAGACTTTTCCGCTGATAATAATACTCGCTGAATTGGTGGGACGGTTCCCGGACGTGGCCGTTTGCCTCAACTTTAGGTTTTTCCTTGAGATCAGCGCTGATTCGTATCCCGCTAGCACAACCGGCGCTGGTCAGAATCATGATTACGGCCAGGGAAATGTGGAGAATTCTATTTTTCATTGTTCCATCCTTTTCATCATATTAACTTTGTTGCGTGGCCGGCGCAACTCTACGCACGCCAACGGAAGGGATCCAGCAGGAGATACTCTTTAGGCCGCGCGGCGAGGTCGATGCAGGTCAAAGCGCAAAAAGCGAAAAGTGTTGTCGCAACCCCGATCTCTTCGGTCTTATTGCTTGACCAGTTCGACCCGGCGGTTCTTGGCCCGGCCCTCTTCGGTGTCATTGGAAGCAACGGGCGCAAACGGGCCGCACCCGGAGGCTCTCAGGCGGGCGGGGGCGATGCCGTGGTCGCGGACGAGCGCTTGCAGGACGGCCTCGGCCCGCTCCTGGGAGAGCTTGATGTTGCTGTCTACACCGCCCACGTTGTCGGTGTGGCCCACCACATGGATCTTGAGGTCCGGGTCGGCTTTCAGGAGCTTGGCGATCTCCCCGATGGCCTGCGCTGACTCGGGTTTGATGGTCGACTTTCCGGTATCGAAATTGATGCCGTAAACCGCCGCGTGGCCTGTGGTCCTGATGTCGTTGCCGAAAGCCGCCGCGTCCGCTACAATGTACTGCTCCATCTCTTTCTTCTCGACGATCCGGAGCCAGATCGTGCCGTTCCCCTTCTCGATCTGCACCCACACTTCCTGGCCATCCTTGACGATCTTCCCATTTACCCACCTCTGCGGGTCGCTCTGCAGGATCGTGCCCCCCACCTTTTGGATGGCGTTCTCGTAGTTGCGGACAACGGCAAGCCCGCTCGGTTCGTTGGCCCGTTCTCCGGTGAAAGAGTAGGTGAGGAAGGTGAATTTGCCCTCGACCGGCGTCTTCGGGCCTTTCGTCGCGAAGAACTCATAGACCCCGAAAGCCTCGACCTTGCAGCCCGCGATGCGGTAATCCGGCATGCGTGTGGGGAACAGCGGGTGGTCTTTGCAGCCTTTGCTGTCCGCCTGCTGGGCGGAGACGCCCGTCGCCAGCAAGAGAATCAACGCACTCATCAGAACGATCAATGTCTTCTTCATGGTCTTTCTCCTCTCCTTTTCCTAACCTTGGCGGGCCGATTGTCACTTGCCATTCGTTACCTCGCTAAAGTCGGCCTTCCCCGGGTTGCGCGGCGTGAAAGATCACCGCTCCGGGTGCCTAATCAACCTTGATAATTACCCGCGCATAATATCGCCGGAGGCGCGGCGATGTCAACGGCAGGTCAAAAAGGCGCTGTTTTGACCGAAAATATGCCCAAAAACATAGCTAACTTCTAGATAATATTAAACTTACCCACTCCGACCCCAGGATAACTACTTCCCTGAGAGGAAGTCCGCGAGCCGGTTCTTATCAACGAAGGAAAGCTGTGTGATGCGGATCCCCATGCCCTGCAGAGGCCGTTGCCAAATGACTCGTCCCTCCCCCCTGATGAAAACCTCCGAATCGACGACGCGAAAACCAAAGCGAAAGCTGATGGGCGAACCCTTAGGCAGAGGATTGATGGTGTCGATGAAGAATCCGCTCTGGGACAGGTCGCTGATCCTGCCCTGGAAATGCATCCCCAGGTGATCGTAAGTCACTTCTGTAATGGCTGAGTAGCGCGAACCCTTTCTTTTTTCGTCTTTCATGGCCTCTCTCGTGAATTATCAGCGCCGGATACTTGTCCTTGTCATCCTTCGCGGCGGCCGGAACCTGCCTTGCCGTGCTTCCTCTCGCTGGACGCGAAAAAACTGACCCCTTGAGTATACTTGAATCTCCCAAAAAGAAAACAGGACGGTTCAGCTGTCACGGCAGGCCAACGCGCAATGAGTGGTCATTGATTGGAATACGGGTTCAAGAGACATAGGACAGCTCTTTTGCGTCCGCCTTCTCCGCGGTCGATATGCCTGACGTCGACGCAAAAATCAAAGGACAGCGAATGCCTTTCCGCATGATGTTGAAAATTTCAGCTCCGGGCGCTGGATCGCCCCTCCTGATCACGAAAAAAATTCTATTTGAGACGCGACCCCTAATACACGACGGACAGGGTCGTTCAACGGCCCGAACGTGAACTCGTCCGCTTCAGAGACACACGGTACGGAAGGAGAAAGTGCATCCGCTGATCCGCGATCCCGGGCAGTCCGCCCAGGGTCATGGCAGACGCGGTCCCCTTCAGCTCATCGCGGACCCATCTAAGGTCAAGCATGATCTGATGAGAAAGTCGCCCGGCATCCTGATCGCCCAGGGGACCCGGGAACACGACCAGGAGCTGCCCGGGCGCGCGGGGAACGATCGCGGGCACGCTGCGAACCGGCCTGGGGGGCGATGCCGGGTCGCCAAGATGAACGTGCAGTTCTCCGCCGTCCGTCTTGTCCAGGATCAAGGGAATTGCCCGCTCGAATGTGCGGATTTCGCCTGAGTACGTTCCCGCCGGCAGGTCGAACGAAGGCGGCGCAGACGCCGCGACGCGATCGGCCGCCTGGCCTTCCGGGTTCCCGTAGTTTGGGAGCATGGCCTGGATCGTTTCTTCGGTCACCCGGTTGACGAATTCGCTGTCGTACACGTTCATCAAGACGGCGACCGCGATGTCTTCGGAGGGCAGAAGCTTCAGCATGGCACTCGCACCTGTCCAGCCTCCTTCGTGCCAGACCGCTCGGACACCATGAGTCGTTTCCCCGAAGAACCAGCCCAGTCCGTACGACTCGTTTTTGCCCCCTGGATGCACGGCACTGTCCTTCTCTGTCTGCATCCGGTCGATCGTGCCATCGTCGAGGATCGGCCTTTGGTCCATCAAATGGTCTTTGAGATGAAACATCCCGAAGCGGATGAGATCGCGAACACTCGCATAGCCGTGCCCTGCTCCCGGCGTATCCGACCGAGTAAAAGGGACGATTCCCCCTTGCGTGTCGTACTTGACCGCGAGATTCCCCTGGCGGCTTGGGTCCGGATCGAAAACCGTGCCGGTCAAGCCGACAGGCTGAAAGACCTCCTCAGTCATGAACTCGGCGAGAGACCTCCCCGAGATACGTGCGATGATATGTCCGATCATGGCATACCCCAGATTCGAGTAGCAGAACTCCTCTCCGGGCGGCCGGACGATGATGGCGAAGCGCCGGATCGTCTCCTCCAACGCCCGCGGCCGGTCGGATTCATCCGCGTAGAAGTAGTTGAAATGCTGGGGCAATCCTGCCGAGTGATGGAGGAGCCGTTCGACCGTGACCTCCTTCGCCAGCCCCTCGTAGACCGTCAATTGACCCGGGCCGATATACTGCTCAACCGGTGCGTCGAGGTTGACTCGTCCCGCGAGCATGAGGACCATAAGCCCTGTGGCAATCATCGGTTTCGTCGTCGAAGCCAGGGAGTAGACTGTGTCCGGGGAGGCCTTGATGTGCTTCTCCCGATCCGCCCATCCGAACGATTGCTCCCAGATCACGCGGCCCTTGCGGGCGACGGCAATAGAGAAAGACGGAATATTCCTCTGTTCCAGTCCGGACGAAATCAGTTCGCTGACCTTTGCCAAGCGCTCGTCACTTGACACGCCGCCGAGAGCGGGTTCCGGCTGCTGTGCTTGGAGGCCTGCTGGGACGCGGCCGATGACCATAATGAAGATGACTACGGAAACGAGAGCCAGCAGAATCGCCACACCGAAGGAAGCTCGTTTCATGAGTACACCTCCTGGTTTTGAGGATGACCTAGCAGGGCTCGGCGGAACGCGCCGTCTGCTTGACCCGGGCCGCCGTGAGTTCGGGTGCGTCGGCTTCTTCCATTAAATGACCGTTCTGGCTTTCATGTTCTTATACGAAAGAATTTCCGTTTTGGTTGACAAGGGACGAAGTTAAAGAACCAGGATCGGGCATTCAAGTAAGGAAGGCGACGACCTTAGGAAATCCCCACCAAAATAAAAAAGGGCAGACAGCCCATCTCTGGGCTGCCTGCCCTGGTCGTCGTTAGACTAGAAAACTAAGCTTTGAATCTTAGTAGCGCCGGCTGAAGCCGCCGCCCGAGCCGCCGCGGCTGTCGGTGCGAGGCTTGGCCTCGTTGACCGTGACGGTGCGGCCCTTGATGCTCTTGCCGTTCAAAGAGCTGATGGCATTCTCGGCCTCGCTCTTGTTGGGCATTTCGACAAAGCCGAAACCGCGCGAGTCGCCGGAAAACTTGTCCTTAATGACCGCGAAGCGGGCGGCTTCCCCGTGAATCCCTCTACGAGCGGTTCCCCCGTGGTAGGGCACGGGGCATATCAACCGCGCGTCAAAGACAACTTCGGCCGCTAATTCTTGCGCCGGGCGACGACGATGATTCCGGCGCAAAATAATCGGGATTGGACAGGCCGAGAGATAGCTTTCTCCAGAGCGATTAAAAAAAGCCCAAAACAGCGGAATACCAAAGCTGGGAATCTCTGAAACGGGCCAGGAAGAAACATCAGGTTCAGGAAATTGAGGTCCAGAAACTGAAGATACGAGATCTGAAGAATGTCAAAGCCCAGTGCTTGGTGATAAGCGCGGATCGTGGGCATATCCAAGCGGCTGTAAAAACCTCGAAACTTCCGGTTAAGATAGGGGTTCATCCTGGGGATGAATCCTTCCGTATTGGGAATCCAGGTCAGGAGGAGTCCCCCCGGTCGGACGAATTCCTTTAAGATCGCAAGAATGCCGTCGGGATGTTCGAAATGTTCGACGAGGCCGAGCGAAAAAACGACATCGAAAGACTCGCGGTCAGTCCCCGGCCCGTCTCGCAAATCCGCTTTTCGGAGCGAGCCTTGAACGTTGTTGCGGCGAAGGATTTCCCGGCTCCGGGCCAGACCAATTTCGGAATAGTCCAGGCCTGCGACCTCCAGGCCGAATTGCTTTGCAAAATAGGGCAGCCAGAGGGATGACCCGCAGCCGGCCTCCATAAGCCGTTGTCCGCGCCCATATCCAAGCCATCGACGAAAAACCCTGTCCAGCTCGAAGTCAAGATAGTATTTTTTTGGCTGGGGGGTGATGTATTTCAAGCGCATGTAGCTGTGTCGTTCATCCCAGAATTCTTTGGAGACCAGCGCGTTCATCGGAACGATCGCCGTTCTTTCGTATCCGGCCGGTCCCGCTCGTTGCTCGTTTCTCATGTTTGGCCCGTCATCTTAGACTGAACTTGTCGAAATTTCAAATCTGCATCAAACGGGAACGAAGAGACCAGAGAAATGGTGATCGACATTTCTTGCCGAACCAGATCCGTCAAATTCTTGACGATCGTGCGTTTTGATGATTCGTTGAACTCCGGCATTGGCTCGATTTCGACATGAAGGCAATCGAACGACTCTTGCGTGATCCGCCAGCGCCCCACCCCGGGAACGTCTTGGACGGCGAAGAAAAAGGGCTGAGAGGAGAGCCTTTCTCCGGTTCTGAACACGATGCAGTCGTTGACCCGGCCTTGAATTCCGGCCAAGAGCGGGAGTCTCCTGCCGCACGAGGGTTCTTTCTGGGAAAGCGTGACCTCGTCCCCGGTCCGATAGCGGATGAGCGGCATGGCCAAGGAATGGAGGTTTGTGATCACCGCTTCACCGCTTTCGCCGGGCCGGGCCGGCCGGCCGTCCTTCAGGATCTCGACAATCAGCGTATCCTCGCTGAGGTGATAACCGCCGCAGGCCCGGCATTCCCAGGCAACACAACCGCCTTCGACACTGGCATAGATGTCAATGACTTTTGCGCCAAGAACATCGTTCAAAATTCTCCGTGTGACATCATCCAAGATTCCAGCCGTGCTGAAGGCGAACTTCGGACGGACATCCAAGATCCGATGCCGCTGGACGGCTTCGGCAAAAACGCGAAGGGTCATCGCATACCCCACCAGGGCGGCCGGCTTCCACCTTCGGACCGCTTCGATCCAGGCTTCTTGGTCGAGCCAGGTCGAGATGTCCTTTCGCCGCCAGAACCCGAAATATTCGTACCAATGTCTCCCCTCCGCAGGATCCCGGCGTCCGATGAAGGCGGCCCTTTTCTGCCACGAAGACATGCCGCTCGCCAGGAAAGCCCTCACCCAGGTGAGATTCATGATCGTCCAATCTTCCCTTCGATACAGCACCTTCAGGGGCTGGGCGGTCGTCCCGCTGGTTGTCACCGAGACGTATGTTCGGGGATCGATGTTCTCCGCCAAGAATTCCGCGGCCGGGGCTCTCTGCAGGCTGTCCCGGGAAAGAAGAGGAAGCCGCCGAAGATCCTCGGCGTTCCGAATGTCTTCAGGTTTGAGCTCGAGGCCGTCCATGAGCTTCCGATAATAAGGAACATGGCGATAAGCTTGACGAATCAAAGCTCTGAGCTTCTTTCCCCGAAGGGCTTCGATCGCTTCCGGACTCTTCCGCTGGGCTCGTTCGAGCCGGATCACATCCGCGATCTGATGAGGATACATGGGGCTGATCTATTTCATTGTCCAGGCCGTCAGCGCCGCTCGGCCCCTGCAATGCGAGAGCTGACCTGGCGATATTTCTGCGAGGGATGAACCGGGATCGAGGACACGATCGAGAATTCGACCGTCATCGCCTTCCCGATCACTTTTCTCAGGTTGTGCTCGATGAGCCGCCGGGAATCCTCATTGAATTCAGGACCCGGTACGATTTTGATTCGGAGAGTCAGCAGGTCCTCCTGGATCACTTTCCATCTCTTGACTCCTCGAACAGGCTCGATGGAGTAATAAAAAGGCTGAGAAGGGATCTTCCTTCCATCGCTCAAAACGACGCAGTCATCGGCCCGGCCTTGAATCCGATCCAGAAGCGGCAGCCCCCTCCCGCACGTGGGGCGTCTTGTCGAGAGAACGGCCTCGTCCTCCTGTCTATATCGGATGAACGGCATGGCATAGGCATGAAGGTTCGTGATGACCACTTCGCCGGCTTCGCCCGGCGACACGGGCTTCCCATCCGCGAGCGTCTCGACGATGACCGTATCCGAACTGAGGTGATAGCCGCCGCAGGCTTTGCATTCCCAGGCGATGGTTCCGGCTTCAAAAGTCGCATAATAATCCATGACCGAACAGGAAAAAACCGAGGCCAGAAAGCGGCGGGTGAAATCGTCAAGGACCCCTGAGCCGCTGATGATGATGTCCGGCGCCCAAGCTTGCGGTCCTTCGTCCCGCACGGCCTCCCCGAGGATCTTAAGGGTCATGACATAACCGATAAGGGTCTGAGGCCGCCAGCGGCGAAGAGCTTCGATCCACGAACGGGAATTTTCCCAGCTTGAGAGATCTCGCCCTCTCCATATCCCCAAATATTCATACCACTTTTTCTTATTCTTTGGGGGTACAGGTTTCCCGACAAAGGATGCCATCCGGTGCCACGGCCTCATCCCCATGGCGAAGAACGCCCGGGCCGAACCGAAGGTCGTCATTGTCCAGTCGCGTCGAGAATAGAAGACGGACAGCGGTCTCCCCGCCGTTCCAGATGTCAAAAAGGCCCTGCAATTTCCGGGATGATAGCCGGCGGCGAGTTTTTCCTCGGCCGGAAGATCCTGCAGGTCTTTTTTTGAAATCAAGGGAAGCGCCGACAGGTCTCCGACAGTCCGGATGTCTTCGGGCCGGATCTTGCGGTCCTCAAAGATCGCGCGATAGAAAGGAACCTTATGATAGGCATGGGAGATCAGTCTCCGTAATTTTTTTTCGCGAAGGCGCTCAAGAGCCTGTGGTGACTTCCATTGATTGAGCCAAAGCTCGGCCAGGAGAAAACCTTCATGCGGGAGCATATCGATCGACCCTCGAATCCTGCTTCATACTTCAGCCCGGGTTAAGTATAGATCGACGGGAAGATTTTTCCCATCCCCAGGATCTTGAGGAGCTCGAAAGCGAATCGAGGAACATAGTAATCGAGAGGCACACGAAACGCTCTCTTTTCCCATCTTTTTCTTGCCAAGAAGCTCAGAAGCTTCGCCGGCCAGGCGAAAGAAAGTTTCTCGAGACTCTTCCGGTAGGCCAGGATCCGGAAATAGTTGACAAACTTCGCCCTCCGGTCCACGTAGGGTGTGGCGGGCTGCCGGGCTCCCAAGTTGACGGCCCACTCCTCCAGCCGTTCGGGACGATGAAATCCTTTCTCCACGGCTAGGTCGAAAAGGGCTGTACCCGGCCAGGGCAAATAGACGAGAGGCCCGCCGGCAAAGACGCCGTCTCCCATTTTTCCGAGATCATCCATGAGTTGGAAGGTCTTCAGCATATCCGGCCAGATCTCGCCGGGCAGGCCGATCATGAAGTTGAACAGGGCGCGGATGCCGTACTTCAGGCACAATTCGGCGCTTCGTCGGATGTCCTCGACCATAATGTCCTTCTGCATGAGATTCAGAATCCTCTGGGACCCCGATTCCGCTCCGATTCTGAGTTCCATGCAGCCGCTGTCGCGAAGCTTGCGGAAAAAATCCTGCCCCCAGAGGGCGGCATAATTCGCCCGGAAGGACGCGGTCCAAGGCAGTCCCAGGTTCCGGACGATCTCCAGGGCTCTTTTCGGATCGCTGAAAAAGTTATCGTCGAGGAAGATCACCGCTGAGATCTGATGGTCCTTTTTCAGCCACTCGATTTCCGCGATCACATGCCGGACCGAGTGAGCGCGAAACTTTCTCTTGTTGATGAATTGATTATAGCAGTATCCGCATCGCGACGGGCAGCCGCGGCTCGTCATCACCGTCCCGATCTTTCCCGCGGGGAGCCGGGATCCCATTTCAGAGAAATACGACCGGTAATCGAAAAAATAGCGTTCGACGTTAACATGGTCCCAGGCCGGAGCATAGAGATCCAAATCGGCGATGAACGGCCGGGCCGGATTGATCGTCACCATTCCGTTTTCCTTGTACCCGATGCCCCGGATGTATTTCAGTGCGGCCGCCCTCGACCCCTTCTCGGCAAAATGCCGAGCCAGCTCGACGATCGTCTCCTCCCCTTCTCCGATAGCCACGATATCGACAAATGCGCTTCGGACCGTATCCTGGGGAAGCATCGAGGGGAAGACACCTCCCCAAACAACCGGCATGGCCGAGTGTTTTTTGATTTCCCGCGAGGCGGCCAGAGACGGGATGAGAGAAGGCCCGGTCAGGATGGATAGTCCGACGAACAAAGGATCGAGAAGCAAGAGCCGGGATAGGACTTTTTTGATGTTCTCCGGCGTCCCCGTCTCATGGATGATCTCGACCTCGAATCCCGCCTTCTCCAAGGCGGAGGTCAGGTAAAGCAGGCCGAAAGGGGGCGCAACTTCAACGTCCTTAGGGTTGTTTTCGAGCTTCAGCAGAACGATAAGCTGCCGTCTCATGCTTCGGAGTTATTCTTTGACCCGCGTTGAAAACTGAGCAGTGTTTCGCTCGTCCAGAAAAAGATAACGTGGAAGCCCTCATTCTCCAGCGTCGAGACGGACTGAGCAAGGTCTTGTTTGTAAACGGGGAATTGGGCCCGCGCCGAAGACGGCTTGAAATAGCCTCCCGGAGCGGTGCTGGACGTCAGCGTCAGGACGACACCCCCGCCGTAGCGGCTGAACAAGCGGGAGTTCAGGCTAAAAGGCTCTCTCGTCTGAAACCACAAAATCCCGTCAAAAAGAATCCGGTCCAAGGCGATATTGAGCTCGTATTCGTCGTCGGAAACCTGATAGGGCTTGACCAGCGGAGATCTCAGAAATTCGCCCTTCAAGCGCGGAGTGCCGATGATCGAGAAGCCGAGGCCGTTCCTCTTCTTCAAATGACGGTCGAGCAGATAGAGGACAGCCTCCTCTTGCCGCCAGTCATATAGGCCCTTAAGAAACGCGCCGGCCTGGTGGGTAATGCCCGCGTCGATCGCCCGTTCGAAGGAATCCAGCCGGAACGCCTGGTTGATCTTTGGGCCACGAGCGTAATGAAGCTGTTCATACTGACGAGGATTGAAGGTCTCCAGCCAGACCAGATAGCAATCGAGACCGGCCGACTTGAGTCTCCTGAAACTGCCGACATCGAGGGGAGGAATATTGCTGGTTAACATCCCTCCGCCATTCGACGACAGCCGTTCTCGAGCAAGCTCAAAATAGCGGACGGCGCCGGCGATGGAGAAGCGCTGCACTTCGAAGGTGGAATCCGGAGATTTGACATAGAGTCCCGGGTCCTGGCTGCTGACGAGTTCAATGCTTCGATACCCCAGATCGAGGAGCGTATCGAATTCCTTGGCGAATTCCTCGATCGACAGACGCAGCCCATCGACCGAAAAATCACAATACAAACAGCGGTTCTCGCAGATGCTGGAAAAATAGAGAGGCGGGAGAAGGAGGATGTCCCTGTCATGCGGACGTCGATATTGGGCGGCGAAATCCTTGATCAGCTCTTGATTCTGTCCGTTCCATGTACCGTTGAGGACCTCGATCAGCTCTTCGGCCGACAATCCCTCGGGGTGAACGCTTTTTTCTAGAAGAGTGAGCAGCCCCCGGGGATGAATCGGCTGGGTTTTTCCCATGTGTTCGGCGCGGCGGATGACATCCCGCAAATGGTCACTGAACATGAATCGGCCCCGCGGCCACCGGCCGGCGGTTCAAAGCCATACGCCTTGCCCGGCGGAGGAAAAGCACTGCTTTGTTTGTGGAAGGATACATTTTTTCTTTTTAATTCTCAAATACGATATCACTCCTGGAGAAATTCTGTCAAGAAAAGGCTTCGCCGATTGACATCTCGGACGAATCCCTATATAAAATCGTTTTGTCTTGTGCGCGTGTTTCAATCGGCAGGGAGCTTTTTGAGGGAAATGAATCCATGACAGAGGGCCGCTGCCCGGCGTGTGCACGATGACCCGCGAAGAAGCCGGGCTCCCTCGCTCGGAGCTGTTGTCCATCGCCCGCGGAGCGGGAATTGTCTTTACGGGAACCCTCGTCGGAAGCGGCTTGAAATACGCATTCCAGGTCATTGTTGCCCGCTCCCTGGGAGCTGAGCTATTCGGCCTTTTTGTCCTCGGTCTGACCATCTTTACCATCGCCGAGATCATCGCTCAGCTGGGCCTTCCTCAAGGCGTGGTCCGGTATGTCTCTCTTTTTCAGGGTCAGCATGATCATGAGCGGCTCAAGGGCATTATCCTGTTCTCCGCCCGGGCCGTAATCATTTCAGGAACGGTCATAGGCCTGGGACTATTTTTGTGTTCGAACATCCTGTCTCTCCGTGTCTTTGGCCGGCCGGAACTCGGCCCCGTCATCAGGATTTTTGCCGTGATGACTCCTTTTTCTGTGTTGGGGACGATTCTCCTGTCCGCATTCCAGGGATTCAAGGTCCTGGAATACAAGATCTATGTCGGCGAATTCATCGAGCCTCTTTTAAGGATTGCCGGCGTGATCATCGTCTTCTTCGTCTTTGGAAGGATCCTTCCCGGCGTTCTCTGGTCCTACGGGTTCGTGGCTGTTCTGGCCTTGCTCCAAGCCTTCGTTTTTTTAAGAAAAATATTCCCGGATTTCTTCCGAAAGGCGATCCGCCCGATCTTTGAAGCCCGCAAGCTCATGACCTTTTCCTGGCCGCTTCTCTTCTCCTATTTTATTGGCCAGCTCCTCCTTGTCACCGACACTTTTATCTTGGGAATCCTCAGGACCTCGGAGGAAGTCGGGATTTATAGCGCGGCTCAACGGACGGGCCTTCTGGCGAACATGATCTTCATATCATTCAATGCCATCTTCGCCCCGATCGTCGCCGATCTCTATTATCGGAAAGGCCGCAGGGATCTCGAACACCTCTATAAGATCGTCTCCAAATGGACTTTCTCCATCACCCTCCCCGCAAGCCTCCTCTTGATTCTTCTCGCCAAGCCGATTCTTCATCTCTTCGGAGAGCGTTTTGTCCAAGGCGCCGGAGCGCTCGTCGTCCTGGCCGGCGGCTGGCTCGCTCATTCGGTCCTGGGGAATGCGGGGGCCGTCCTGACCATGAGCGGGAGGTCCAAATGGCACCTCGCGAATTTTTCCATATTCCTGGTCTTGCAGGTTTTGTTCAACTATCTCCTCATTCCTCGATATGGAATCCTGGGCGCGGCCCTCGGGACGGCCAGTTCCCTGGTTCTCTTGGATGTCATCACGTGCATCCAGGTTTATTGGATTCTGCATCTTCATCCTTTTCGAGCGGATGAGCTGAAGCCTCTCCTGGCCGGAAGCATCTCCTTGATCCTATCCAAACTCCTTATGAATCATCTCTTTGCGGATTATCGGAAATTCATCCAGATTCCAATTCTAGGCTCGATCTGCATAATGAGCTACGTGATTGTTTTTTATGTTCTAAAAATCAGCAATGAAGAGAAGCTGGTGTTGAGCAAGCTCTGGGAAAGACTGCGGAAAGACGGTTAATATTTTGCCCGGAACCATCCGACCATGTCCGGATTTCCGGGAAAGAATTTTAACGGGGCAAGAAACGTCAGATGAGCCTGTCGGCTCCGATAAAGAGGCTGGCTTCGCCTTTCTCACCCGTCTCATGATCCGTGAGCGTGATCGTGATGATGCTGTAACCCTTAGCCGTCTTCCGCTTCGGGAGCTCCGTCTGGATGACATAGCCGACCATGTCTTGTTTCGGCCCCGCGGCCTCCAGGATCTTGTTGACTTTCAGGACGTCCACGGTCTGTCCGTCGATGGTCACGATGATGTCCCCCAGGCTCAAATCAGGGGCGATGTCGAGGAGCGGAAGCTTGCCGAAGTTTTCCATGCCGCCGGCCTCGACGATCTTCTTCGCGGCTTTCGTGAGGCTCATGGGCCTGAAGTAGATCTGATACGAGGGGTAAGCCCCCTGCGGCTGCCAGGCGTTGACCGCATAGACTTCGAGGCGATCGAACCGCGGGTTGATTTCCAGGTCCTCGCTCGCGGGTACGTTCCAGGCCCAGTATTCGAGGAATTTAGTCTGGTAGTCCTTCACGGCGGTCAGGGCCATATAATTTCCCTTCGGGACGGTAAGAGCATAGCCGCCGTCACTTCCGGAGGTCGCCCCGGCCACGCTCTGGAAATGGGAGTTTTTCAGTTCGACCGAAGCGCCGACGATGGGCCGGTTCGCAAAATCCGTCACCCGGCCGGATATGCGGATCCGATTCTCTGTTCCGCAGGTCCCGGACGCCCGTGATGAAAATCCGCCAACCCCGATGCTGAAGAGAAACAGGAATATCGCGACGGCTTTGTGTTTTCTCTGCATAGCGGCTCCTTAGGTTTGCTCCGCATCGATTATAACAAGGATAGGAACTTGCTTTTTCCGGGACGCGACGAATTCCCCCTTTCGGCGCTGAATCGCCCTTCCTGATCCTGAACAAGGCGCCCAAGAGATTTTCGTTTTACTTTCTAGCTAAATAGTTGTCTTAAGGGAGAAGATGATGCCATTGTCCGAAGGCCCACCCGCCATCGTTGTTCCGTACAATAGAGAGCCTTTCATTATTAAAGAGCCCTGCGGAACTGTCCCATCCACCGTATCTGAGATAAAGGAATGAAGCACCGCGAATCCCTTGCCATTGACGTTGATCTTGAATATCGTGCCGTATGTGCTGGATCCGCCGCGATTGGTCATTCCGTACAGATTGGAGCCTTTTGATATCAGCGAGCCAAGGGGATAAGCCCCATCCGTTGCGCTGCCGGAAAAGTGGTGAAGCGTTGTGAATCCCGTGCCGCTCGTGTTGATCTTGAATATCGTGCCTTCATTACCGCTGCCGCCCTGATTGGTCATTCCGTACAACGCGGAGCCTTTGATCATGAGCGACCCGTAAGGCAATTGCCCATCCGTTGCGCCACTGAACGAGTGGAGCTGGGCGAATCCCGTGCCGTTGGCATTGATCTTGAATATCGTACCCACGCCGATTGCGCCGCCCCAAGTCGTCATTCCATATAACATGGAACCTTTTGAGACCAGTGAGCCATAAGGATAGGCCCCATCCGACACATCGCCGGAAAAAGTATGAACCAGGGCGAATCCCGTGCCGTTCGTACCGATTTTGAATAACGTGCCCGTATCGTTTGTACCGCCGTGCCAGGTCATGCCGTACAACCATGTGCCTTTTGCAATCAGCGAGCCCATGGGATTGGCCCCATCCGATGCGCCGCCGGCAAAGAAGTGAAGCACGGCGTATCCCGTCCCGTTCGTATTGATCTTGAATATCGTGCCCAGCCCGGAGCCGCCGCCCTCACCAGTCATTCCGTACAACGCCGCGCCGTTGAGAATCAGCGACCCATAACCTGGCTGTTTCCCGTCCGCGGAGCCGCCGGCAAACGAGTGCAGCAGGACAAATGCCGTGCCGTCTTTATTGATCTTGAATATCGTGCCTAGCCCGGAGGCGCCGCCATAAGACGTCATCCCATACAGCGCGGAACCGCTTAAGACCAGGGATCCGTTTGGCCCATCTCCATCCGTAGCACTGCCGGTAAACGAATGAAGCACCTTGTATTGTGCTTGAAGAGATGGAGCCAGAGAAAATAAAACAAGAAGACCACAGCAAAAATACTTTTTTGACACTTGCCCTCCCTGAGAATCAAATGAAGATACTAGCCTTTTTGATAATCAATTTAATATATTGGAATGGCCAATGATGTCAACCGGTTTTTCCCCTGTCGAGACTTGCACGGCAAGAAAGGCGGTCCCCGCTCCGCTCGCCCGCCGCGAGCGCGACCTGCTCAAAGACATGGGACGGCGGAGGCTTCTCAACCACGAACGTCAACTTCAGGTTACGGATGATGCGGTCCACAACGGAATAATTGGTAAGGAAGGCGACGACCTTCATCGTACCCCCCGCGCTAGGGGCAACGCATCGGGTCCATAAAATCAAATTGGTTCCTAAAATAAAAAAGGGCAGACAGCCCATCTCTGAACTGTCTGCCCTGGTCGTCGTTAGACTAGAAAACTAAGCTTAAGGCTTAGTAGCGCCGGCTGAAGCCGCCGCCCGAGCCGCCGCGGCTGTCGGTGCGAGGCTTGGCCTCGTTGACCGTGACGGTGCGGCCCTTGATGCTCTTGCCGTTCAAAGAGCTGATGGCATTCTCGGCCTCGCTCTTGTTGGGCATTTCGACAAAGCCGAAACCGCGCGAGTCGCCGGAAAACTTGTCCTTGATGATCGACGCGGACGAGACTTCACCGAAGGCCTGGAAGGCGTCCCGAAGGTCGCTTTCCCCGGCTTCCCTGGAAAGATTGCCAACATAGATATTCATACTTCTTCTCCTTTGAAATTTAGAACGAAATAAAGGAGAGGAGTATGACCAAAAAAGGCTCCGTGCCCCAGACCTTTATTCTTTCTGTAAAGATAAGGGACCGGAATCGTTGGCCGATGCCGATCCCTTGTGAGACTTTTGGGATCCTGAGAAAAATGTAGGATAATTTTTCTCGGGTCAGTAGCGCCGGCTGAACCCGCCGCCCGATCCGCCGCCGCGATTATCGCTGCGCGGCCGGGCCTCATTGACCGTGACGTTGCGGCCCTTGAGGCTCTTGCCGTTCAAAGAGGCGATGGCCTTCTCGGCCTCGCTCTTATTGGGCATTTCGACAAAGCCGAACCCGCGCGAGTCACCGGTGAACTTGTCCTTGATGACCGAAGCGGACGTGACCTCGCCGAAAGCCTGGAAAGCGTCCCGAAGGTCGCTGTCCGTGGCTTCCCGTGCCAGATTGCCTACGAAAATGTTCATCTTCTTTTCCTTTTAAATTGATGTCGAAACAAAGGTGAGGGTTGTGATCCGAAGGTTCGGTTCCCTATCCCTTTTTTCTTTCTCCACGATCGACGAGCGGGCGCCGGGTCGGAGCTCAGCCCGTCATAAAAAAAAGGCGGACACCTCTCCCTTCGGGGTGCCCGCCCTGGTTTGTCAAAACAACGGTAAGGCTAAAAATCGTCAGATCAATACCGCCGGCTGCCGAAGCCGCCGCCGGAGCCGCTGCGACCCTTGCCGCCGCCGAAGCCGCCGCCGCCCGTCCGGGGACGGTCCGTGCGAGGACGCGCCTCGTTGACGGTCAGGTTGCGGCCCTTCAGGTCCTTGCCGTTCAGCGCGGCGATGGCCGCGTCGCCTTCCGCCTTGTTCGGCATCTCGACGAAGCCGAACCCACGAGATTCACTCGTGAACTTGTCCTTGATGATGGACGCCGAGCTCACCTCGCCGTAGGCCGCGAAGGCCTCGCGAAGCTCGCTCTCCGACAGGTCGCGGGACAGGTTGCCCACATAGATGTTCATACTCATCTCCTCATAAGATGTGATCGAAATAAAGGAGAGGAGTATGACCGACTATCTCTTCGATTTGGGCCCGTGCCCCCCTAGCCTTTATTCTTTCCATTTTTCCAGATTCCGGCTTTCCGCCCCCATGGCGGACGATCCGGATAAGAACCGAAAAAAGAAAAAACCCGGTAACGACCTACTCTCCCACTCGGCTACCCAAGCAGTACCATCGGCACACAAGGGCTTAACTTCCGTGTTCGGAATGGGAACGGGTGTTTCCCCTTCGTCATGGTTACCGGGATTTCAAATCAAATTTTTTAAATTCACGAAGCGACAGGAAAGATTGCGTTATTGCCTTGAATAAACCTTATGGTCAAGCCTCACGGTCTATTAGTACTGGTTAGCTGAACGCGTCACCGCGCTTACACCTCCAGCCTATCAAACTCGTCGTCTTCGAGTGACCTTTAGCTCCTTGCGGAGAGGGAGATCTTATCTTGGGGCGTGCTTCCCACTTATATGCTTTCAGCGGTTATCACTTCCAAACGCAGCTACCCAGCGATGCCCCTGGCGGGACAACTGGTATACCGGAGGTTTGTCCGTTCCGGTCCTTTCGTACTAGGAACAGCCCCCCTCAAATCTCCTGCGCCTACCGTGGATAGGGACCGAACTGTCTCGCGACGTTCTAAACCCAGCTCACGTACCGCTTTAACCGGCGAACAGCCGGACCCTTGGGACCCGCTTCAGCCCCAGGATGCGATGAGCCGACATCGAGGTGCCAAACAGGGCCGTCGATGTGAGCTCTTGGGCCCTATTAGCCTGTTATCCCCGGCGTACCTTTTATCCGTTGAGCGATGGCCCTTCCATGCGGGACCACCGGATCACTAAGCCCGAGTTTCCTCCCTGTTCGACGTGTTGGTCTCACAGTCAAGCTCCCTTGTGCCTTTACACTCGACGGCTGATTTCCAAACAGCCTGAGGGAACCTTAGGGCGCCTCCGTTACATTTTAGGAGGCGACCGCCCCAGTCAAACTACCCACGTAACACTGTCCCTCGCCCCGTGTGGGGCGGAGGTTAGAATCTCAGAATATGTAGAGTGGTATCTCACCGTTGACTCAGCCCTGACCGAAGCCAGAGCTTCAAAGTCTCCCACCTATCCTGCGCAACACATCCCAAAATCCAATGCTACGATGCAGTTAAGGTGCCGGGGTCTTTCCGTCCAGCGGCAGGTAACCGGCATCTTCACCGGTACTACAATTTCGCCGTGCCCCTCTTTGAGACAGCGCCCAAGTCGTTACGCCTTTCGTGCGGGTCGGAACTTACCCGACAAGGAATTTCGCTACCTTAGGACCGTTATAGTTACGGCCGCCGTTTACTGGGGCTTCGGTTCAAAGCTTCGCCTTGCGGCTAACCTCTCTCCTTAACCTTCCAGCACCGGGCAGGCGTCAGACCCTATACTTCGATTTTATGTCTTTGCAGAGTCCTGTGTTTTTACTAAACAGTCGCCTGGGCCATTTCGCTGCGACCCCCTCATGCCTCGCCCGCGTATGCAGGTTACTACACTAATGGGGCATCTCTTATTCCAAAGTTACGAGATTAGATTGCCGAGTTCCTAAAAGAGGGATCACACGTGCGCCTTAGGATTCTCTCCTCATCTACCTGTGTCGGTTTACGGTACGGTCACCTGAAAAACTCCTTAGAGGATTTTCTTGGCAGCATGGATTCAGCAAGTTGATAAGGCCGAAGCCAAACTTCCCCGCCGTGCTCGAGGTTAAGAGCCTCCGGATTTGCCTAGAGGCTCCCTCTACCTGGCGGCCACACATTTCCAGCCGTGTGTATGCTTATCCGTCTGCGTCCCCCCATCGTGATAACGCCTTTCAGGTGGTGCAGGAATGTTGACCTGCTGTCCATCGCCTACGCCTTTCGGCCTGGGCTTAGGGACCGACTAACCCTGAGCGGACTGACCTTCCTCAGGAAACCTTAGATTTTCGGCGTTGCTGGTTTACACAGCAATTATCGCTACTCATGCCGGCAGGGTCTCTTCTCACCCGTCCACCGTGACTCGCATCACGACTTTACTCGAATGAGAATGCTCTCCTACCAAAGGCGAGACCCGAAGGCCTCACCAGTCCGTAGCTTCGGTAGCAAGCTTAAGCCCCGTTACATTGTCGGCGCAAAGACGCTTGACCAGTGAGCTGTTACGCTTTCTTTAAAGGATGGCTGCTTCTAAGCCAACCTCCTGGTTGTCAGAGTACCCTCACATCCTTGCCCACTTAGCTTGCATTTAGGGACCTTAGCTGACGGTCCGGGCTGTTTCCCTTTTGACCACCGAGCTTAGCCCCGGTAGTCTGACTCCCGTACTGTGGTTAAGGGAATTCGGAGTTTGGTTGGATTTGGTAGAACTTTCGAACCCCTAGGCCATCCAGTGCTCTACCTCCCTTACCAATCATACGAGGCTAGCCCTAAAGCTATTTCGGAGAGAACGAGCTATCCCTGAGTTTGATTAGCCTTTCACCCCTACCCTCAGCTCATCCGAGCTGTTTTCAACCAACACCGGTTCGGACCTCCCTTCGGTGTTACCCGAAGTTCATCCTGGCCAAGGGTAGATCACTCAGCTTCGCGTCTATTCCGCGCGACTTAACGCCCTATTCAGACTCGCTTTCGCTGCGGCTCCTCCTGTTCACAGGATTAACCTTGCCGCGCAGAATAACTAGCCGGCTCATTATTCAATAGGCACGCTGTCACCCCGGTTGCCCGGGGCTCCAACTGTTTGTAAGCATACGGTTTCAGGTACTATTTCACTCCCCTAACAGGGGTTCTTTTCACCTTTCCCTCACGGTACTGGTTCACTATCGGTCGCGGGCGAGTATTTAGCCTTAGAAGATGGTCCTCCTGAATTCCCACAGGATTCCTCGTGTCCCGTGGTACTTGGGAGACCGGCCGAGAGAAACAACCTTTTCGCCTACAGGACTATCACCCTCTGCGGTTATTCTTTCCAAAATATTCGGCTAAGATTGTCTTTGGTAACTCTCCGGCCCCGATGTGGCAGGGCCAGGCCGGATCCCTCGACA
>OY970122.1:2277500-3311678 GCA_963705895.1 Candidatus Aminicenantota bacterium
TTTCAACCTTTCGGTTTTAAGACCAAAACAAGAGGCTTAAATAATATATAGATATTGGCTTTCTTTGTCAAGAAGTATTTATCTATTAATGTAATAACTTATTTCTTCCCGACGAAGAAGAACGCATTTTAGCTGAAACCGGCGGGCCTGTCAACTCCTTATTGAGGGAGGAGCAGGCGGAGGGCGGCTTGCAGGCTGTGCGGCGGAGCTGGAAAACCCTCGCCCAGTGTCAACTCCAAAGGCCGCCAGTAGCCGAAAATGTCCACATCTGTTGACATTCCGGGCCGCGGAGGAGAGCTTCTTGCCTGAAGAGGGCGGACGCGGGTTGGCATGCGTTTCGCCAATATGCTCGTAGGAAGAAGGCCCTATGAAACGCCCGGGATTCAGCTTGATCGAAACTCTCATCACCCTCGCATTGAGCGCGTTTTTTATCGCCGGGACCGGACAGCTCCTCTTCCAGAGCCTGCGGCTGAAGCAGAAATCGGAAGCCGACCTCAGGACCGCCCAGCTGGCCTCGTCAGAGCTTGAGAGCTTGCGCGCGCTTTCTTTCGAAGACCCGCGGCTTGAAGCCGGAGAACATGAGGATCGCGTGGAAGACCCGGGCACAGGTTCGCGGTATCGTCGCCGGTGGATGATCGCGGACATCGCCGACGGGATCAAAGACGTAGATATTGCCGTGTCCTGTGAGAACCGCCGCGTGCGAGCCGTCCGAATCCTGTTGCGACTCAACCGGGAATTGGGGTTTTAATGATGCCTCGACCGGGTTTTTCCCTCATCGAGAGCTTGATCGGCCTGTGCCTGACCCTGGCCATCCTCGTCTCCAGTCTCGGGTTCTTCAGCCTGGGACGACGGGTCTTCTTCAAGCTCAAATCATCCGAGGAAGACCGCATGGCCGCGCTGGCCGCGCTCGAGAAGATCAAGATCGACCTCGGCCGGGCGGGAGAGGGATTGCAGACGCCCATTGCCTTCGGCCTTGTAGCCGGACTTGAGATCCTCGATTCCGAGCTGTCGATCGAGAGTCTGGACAAGTATCTGACGCCCGCGGCGGATATCGACGCCGGATCGACCCGGATCTCCTGCTCGGGAACTGGGGACGTGGCCAAGGGCCGGACCCTGTGTTTTCACGACAACGACAAGGGGGAGATCGGGATCGTGAACGAGAGCGGCCGGGGCTATGTTCTTTGCGCCTCACCGCTCCAGCACTCCTATAAAAAGGAAGAGACGCAGATCCTCGTCGTTCTGTCGGTGAAATACTTTCTTGATGCGGGCGTCGTCCGCCGCAAAGCCAACTCCAGCTCGGCCCAGCCGCTCCTCGAGGACGTGGGGACGTGGGAGGTCCGAGCCGACGGCAGCCCCAACCTGCTGACGCTTGGTCTGCGCCTCAAAGGAAAGGAGAGACTCCATGAGATATCCGTATTCGCCAAGAACATGGCCTTGGCCGATGCCGAGAGATAGGGGGAGGAGCCACGCCGGTTCGGCGACTCTGATGGCCCTTTTTTTGTTCTTCATCTTTTCCGTGCTGGGGCTGAGCCTGGTCTATATCATGCAGATATCGCTCCGCGTGAGCGCGGCCAAGAAAAAGAGCGTTGTCCTCGGCTATGCCGCGGAGATCGGCCTGAAGCAGGGATGGGATCATCTGGCCGGAGTCATTGCCGGCCGCGGCTTTCCGCGCGTCATTTCCGAGGACAGGGCGGCCGAGCTTCGGAGCACGATCGATGCGGGCGGCGCCGAGATCGTGGAGGAGGCTCTGGGGACAGGTCCGCCGCTGTCTTGGAACGGCCGATGGGAAGACCAAGCCTGGAAGGCGAGGATCGATTTCAGCCTGGAGCGGGTCCGGGACGAGTCGAGCTTTTTTGTGGCTGCGTTCAAGGGCTTGTCCCTCGCCGAAGGGACGATCCCGGAGACACGGGGACGACACTCGGCCTCGTCCGAATCATCCCTGGAGATCGCGGTAGGGCGCGTGCCCCTCTCTTTTTTCCCCCTACTTGTAAATCAGCCGCCAAACGGGGAGGACGCCCAGGCCTATGCTCGGAAGCACTGCATCACTTTCGGTCCGGCGAACCGGGGCTTCGTCGTCCCCGAACTGAGCTTTGCTGAGCCCGGTCTGTTGCCCCAGGATGCGTGCCCGGCGCTCCGCGACGCCCTGCAGGTCAAGATCTTTAAGCCGCAGGACTTGACCATCAGGGCCTTGCGGCAGGCCCTCAGGCTCGAACCGTCCCAGGATCCCGTGCCGGCGGGTGTCTATCTCGTCCGCACTGACCTCGGCCTCGGAGGAGTCTATGTTCAGGGCGACCTGGATGAGCTCGTCCTGGCCATCGACCAGGACAGCCAGGTTCTGTTCTTTCGCAGTCCGGCCGGAATTTGGACCCTTCGTTTTCGGCTTCAGCCGCCCCGAACATCGTTCGCGACACCTTCGGAATCCGTCGAGTATGACCTCCTGCCCGCGGGGACTGTGGTCGTCAACGGAAAGATCCGCTCGCTGGGAGGAGGCCGGCCCGACGCGTTGGGCGCGTATGTCATGAGTCCGGACGAGGAGATCCCCTGTCTTTTGCACGGCGTCAGCCTGACCATCGTCTCGTCGGACACGATGACCCTGACGTCTCACCTGATCCGTGAAGGCGTGAGCTGGCGTGACGGGATCCCCTATCTCAAGGATGCTGATTCCAAGCTGACCCTTTATTCCACGGGCGTTGATTTTCTTACCGGTGATCCCACGGAAGGTGGCGTCGTCATCGGACAGGAGGCGCCCCGAGACCTGAAGGTGGAAGCGTCGCTTGTCGCTCCCGGAAGAGGTTTCATCGTCGAGGGAGACGACAAGGTCGTCCGCATCGCCGGAAGCCTTCAGGCCTCGGCGATCGAGGATGGAGCAAGCGCGGTGGCGCTGACCCCCGACCAGGGGACTCGATTCAAAGAAAAGCTTGCCCCGGCATCGCCGGAGACTTCCCTGCCCGTTTTCATGGTCAAGGGTCTTCGCCTGCGATCATGGAGAGACATTCCGTGAAAAAAGGCACGAGCCTAATAGAGGCCGTGGTCCTCGTCTTTATCCTGGCCGTTCTGCTTCAGGTGGGAGCGGCATCCTTTCATCGGATGGAGCCAAGATACAGGCTTCAGGCCGCAGTATGGGAAATCCTTTCCCAGTTGAACCACGCCCGTTTCCAGGCCATCCTCGACGGAACGCCGGTCAGGATCAGGTTCAGCCCGGGCTATTATGCTCTCGAGGAGTGGGATCAAGAAAAAAACGCATGGGGAAGGGGCGCCGTTTCGATGGTCCAGGGGATAACGCTGAGCGCCAATAACGCGCCGGTATTTTACCCTGAAGGCACAGTTTCAAACCTGGCAACGATCACCGTTTCCAATGCGCAGGGCGGTTTCAAGATCACGCTGGCCATCACCGGTCGGGCAAAAGCAACCCGGCTTTGATCGGGCTCGCGAGCGCGTGTCCGGCGGCGGGTGTGGGAGCGCCGATCCCCGCCATCGAAAACTCTTGAGCATTCTCGAACAGCACGTCTTCATGAAAAGGATCCATGGCTCTGAGGCTCGATCGGCGAACACTATTGGCCGGGCCGGCAACGATTGCACTTAACCCGAATTTTGCTGTAACCTGGGAAGTCCCGTTTACATAGCAATAAAAAGGATGAGCAGAAAATGATTCATCGTGATTTGTGCAAGAGACTTCTTGGGGCCGTGATCATCTTCTTGACTCTCGGGGTTCCGGCCGGCCTGACCGCGACCCAAAATGCGCCCGCCCCGGCGAGGACCATGCCCATAATGACCTGGCTCGTGGCAGGGCCGCTGGCCTCTCCCCTCCCGGCCTTCAGTGAAGCCAAGGGCTGGCTTTATGGCCTTTCCGACCTCCTCCAGTTCGAGCCGGTGGACGTGTCGTCCCTCTCGCCAAAAAAAGGGAGCCTTTTCTTCTGGCCGAACGCTGAAAAAGCTTCCTGGCGAGAAATGGCCGCCGGCGAAAAAGGGGTCACTATCGCCCCCATGGCCGCGGCTCCGGAAACAGCCTATCTCGGGGCCTTTCTCGACGCCTCACGATGGGTTCAAGCCCGAATCGAGTTTCAGTGTTCCCATCCGTTCCAGGCCTATTTGGACGGCCGGATCATTGCCGCCGAAAACAGGGCCGATAAGCCCGATAACAAGGGTCCGGCCCCGGACGCCCGCGTGTTTTCCGACCTCAAACTGGAGCCGGGTGAGCATCTCCTGATCGTCAAGACCGTGTTCGATCATGCGGCCGGGTCCCCGTGGTCCGTGGCAGCGGACCTGGAATTGGGGGAGCGATTCGGACCCGAGGCTTTGACTTTGCCCGCGGCGTTAAAGGATCGCATGTCCATCAAGCATCTTCTCGACGGGCCCAAGGTCTCGGCCGTGTCCGTATCCCCGGACGGGAATCATGTCGCGCTGTCCATTCGTCAATCCCTTCCCCCTTCGGACGACTCGGAAACCTGGACCGAGATCTATCGCGTCGCGGACGGCGGACTCGTTCGGTCTGTTCGCTGCCCTGGATCGAACGGCTTGGTCGAATGGGCCGGAGACGGAAAAAAGTTCTCGGTCACGACCTACGACAAGGCCGGGGGAACGATCTGGTTGGCGGACCTCGCGGACGGGAGTTTGAGGCCCATCCTGGCCAAGGTCTCGGGCCTGGGAAGGCATTTCTGGTCGCGCGACGGCGCCTTCCTCATCTATGAAGTCTCCGAGGAAGCGGACAGTGACCTCGTGGGGGTTAAAAGATTGCGGGGGCTGGAGGACCGGCAGTCCGGCTTCCGGAGCCGAAATTTTCTATACCGCCTGACCATGCCCGGCGGTTTCCGGCAGAGGCTGACCGCGGGCGATCTCTCGACCGATCTCAACGGCATCAGCCCGGACGGCAAGAGGATCCTCGTGGCGCGCGCCATCCCGAACTACAAGGTGCGGCCTTATTCGCAGACTGAACTCTCCGTCTTGAACCTGAACACGCTGGAATCCCGCGTGGCCTGGAGAGGAAGCTGGCTCGTCGACGCCCAGTGGTCTCCCGATGGGAAATCCTTGCTGATGCTCGGCGGGCCAACTCTTTTCGGCGAAATGGGAGTCAAGGTTTCCCGAGGAATGGTGCCTAATGATTACGACATCGAAGCCTACCTCTATGACCTTGAGTCCCGCCAAGCAAAACCTCTGACGCGTGATTTTGACCCGAGCGTGGACCAGGCTTTTTGGGGTTCGTCGGGGGAGATCGTCTATTTCCTCACGACCGACAAGGCCGGCCGGCACTTGTATCGCTGCTCATTGCGGGATGGGATATTCACCCGAATCCCCTGCGGAGCGGATGTCATCGAGCAATTGAGCATGGCCCGGCTGAAACCGACCGCGGCCGCTATCGCCTCGGAGCCCAGCCTTCCTCCCAAGGCTTATCTCGTCGACCTCGACTCGGCGGCCGTTCGCCTTCTCCGCGACCCGGGAGTCGAGGACACGGCCGGCCTTCGCTTCGGCAGAGTGGAATCCTGGACGTTCCGCAACAAGCGGGGCACGCCCATTGAGGGGTCGGTCTACTATCCGCCCGACTTCGACCCCGCCAAGAAATACCCCTGCATCGTCAATTATTACGGCGGCACGGAGCCCATCACCATTCAGTTCGGAGGCCGCTACCCCAAAGAGCTCTATGCCGCTCTCGGCTATATCGTCTACGTCCTCCAACCCAGCGGCGCCATCGGCTACGGGCAGAATTTTTCCGCGCTCCACGTCAATGACTGGGGAACGATCGTGGCCGAGGAGGTCATCGATGGCGTGAAGAAGTTCCTGGCGGAGCACCCTTATGTCGACCCGCGCAAAGTGGGCTGCATCGGCGCTTCCTACGGCGGGTTCTTGACCGAGCTGCTCCTGACCAAGACCAACCTGTTCGCCGCGGCCGTTTCGCACGCCGGCATCAGCTCCATCGCCGGCTACTGGGGCGAAGGATTTTGGGGCTATTCTTACAGCGCCGTGGCCACGGCCAATAGCTTCCCCTGGAACAGGCGGGACATTTATGTCAATCAAAGCCCGCTCTTCAGCGCCGACAAGATCACGACGCCGCTTCTCCTGCTCCACGGCTCGGCCGATACCAATGTGCCTCCCGGGGAAAGCGCCCAGTTGTACACGGCTCTCAAGCTCTTGGGTCGCGAAGTGGAATATGTTCAGATCCTTGACCAGGACCACCTGATCCTCACCTATAACAAGCGCATCGTTTGGATGAAAACCATTTTTGCCTGGTTCGATAAGTGGCTCAAGGGGCAAACCGAATGGTGGAACGACCTCTATCCTCAGAAATAGAGCGATAAGCAAACATCGTTCCTGCGATTTCCACAGAAGCTGTGAAAAAACCTGTGGAAAAGATGGAAAAAGGGCGATCTAAAAAATTGAGACACTGTAACTTATGCTGGATTGCACAAATTATTGTCACCCGCCCCGTGCCGCTCAGAGTCGGACAATATTCGCTTCTTGAAATTTGCTGACTGCGCTGAAAACTAAGATTATCAGCATGATACCCGTTTCGATTTCCAGCTGAATGCCGACCGGCGCACCCGCGAGTTATCGTCGTCAAGACGGCTCTCTGGATACCCGCTTTGAGCCCGGACTGTTCTCGATAAATCAGGCCTTTAGGAGAGCATGGGTGAAGCATAGCGCAGATAAGTCAATGAATGGAGCGCTTTGCGGCCAAAAAAAACGGACAAACCTTATTGGGACGGAGCGAGTCAATAGTATAATTGAGCGTACGAGGGTTCAAAGCAAGGGAATGATGAGGATGAGAATAAAAACATCGATTTTTCTGGCCGCAGTCCTGTCGTTTTGCGTTTTCGCCCTGGCCCTCCCCGCCGGCGGACAAGAGGAGGACAAAAGTCCGATCTTGATCAAGCAAGTGCAGAGCTTCTTCTATTGCTGCCTGACTCAAACATCGTCACGAGAAGGCATTCCGAGGGCCATAAGACACGTCTGGCAGCTCATGGAAGACCAAGTGATTGCTCCCACAGGGCCGGCTCTGGGTGTTTTCTATGAATACCCGGAAAAGCCCGACTCCCCGCCCAGTTTTTCGGAGATCGGATTCCCCATAACTCCTCAAACCCAGGTCCTGGCGCCGTTGGCGCTCAAACGATGGAGTCACACGACCGTCGTCGAGGCCTATTATCTAGGTCCACTGGAAAGGGCCAACGAAACGTATGAGCAGATGATGGCTTGGATGCACGATCAGGGCTATGTTCAGTCCGGCCTCGTTATGGAAATGTATTTTGCAGACCCCATAACAACTGAGCCCAATGAGTACAAGACCAGGATTTGGATTCCCTGTGATCGTCGGAATCCATCACCTTGACGCAGGGTCCGAGGCCCGGAAAACCCTCGAAGGAAGAGCGGCTTAGGGCTTGACCGCGAGCCGCCCGCGACAGGCCTTGACGCAAATCCCGCAGATGAATTGACTGACAAGCCCGGACCGACGGAAATCCTGGAGTTTGGCATAGCAGGCGCGGTGATCGAATTCCCCCGGTTCAGCCTTGATGGCGCCGGCCGGGCAAGCGGCCAAGCAGGCCCGGCATGATCCACAGCCGAACCCAAGAGGAGAGCCCGCGTCGAGGGGCATGTCGGTCAGCACGGTCACCAGCCGGAATCTCGCTCCAAGATCGGGATTGACCAGGAGGTTGTTTCGGCCGATCCAACCCAGGCCGGCCAGCCCCCCGATTCGCTTGTGCGAAACGTGCGCCTGCTGGCGATCCCAGTCGATGATCTGCGAGGCCGCGATGGGGAGAGCCTGAAAGCCCCGGGCCTGGATGTCCGCCGCAAGGGCGAAGGCCGCCCGGTCAAGAATGTTGTTGGCCTGGCGGTAATGATGGAAATAAAGCGGGGTTGGCCGATCGACGAGGTCGTCGAGCACCGCGTCGGCGAACCGCAGCCCGAGCGAGAGAGCCCGATCGAATCTCCGGCTGGTCTCGGGCCGGAGCAGGAATTCACCCTGGATGGTGCGCACATCCGCGACCCCAAAAAGAGTAAGGCCCAGGGCCCGGCTCAGATTCAGCAGGGCGGAATGATCGGCATGAGGCGACAGCATGATTTTTAATTCTAACGACCGTCCCGGGCGGTGTCAACGGACAGGAAGAAGCGAGGCGGGTCCTTGGGACAGGAGGCCCAAGTTGACTCCCGGACGGGTTTAGGTTATATGAAGGACCTTACGCCCAATCGAAACAAGGAGCTCGGGATGGTTGAACGGACACTGGCCATTATCAAACCGGATGCGGTTAAAAAGAAGCTCGTCGGCAAGATCATCCAGCGAATCGAAGAGGAAGGGTTCGAGATCATCGAAATGAAGCTCGTTCACATGACCCGTGATAATGCCCGCGGTTTCTACATCGTGCACAAGGATAAGCCCTTCTATGGCAGCCTGACGGACTTCATGTCGTCTGGTCCGGCGGTGGTCATGGCTCTCGAGGGCGAGAATGCCATCGCTCATTGGCGCGAGACCATGGGCGTCACCGACCCCGCCCAGGCCAAGCCCGGGACTCTGCGACGCGCCTTGGGTTTTTCGGTGGAGAGAAACGCCGTTCACGGAAGTGATGGGCCTGAGACCGCGGGCTGGGAAATCAAGTATTTCTTCAAGAATTAGGGCTGAACGTCGGCGGCCTTCGGACGGATAATCATCATCGGAAGGGAAGGCAAGGAATAATTCTCTAATGCGCCCGGGCCGGATCAAGGGATTCAAATCGTTAAGCAGATAATGACAAAACTGCCCTCATTAAGGGTCCACGACGTGCTCATGGCCAGACTTGCTGTTGCCGATCTCGAACGGCCAAAACCGCCCCGACTTTGCGATACATCTTGACAAATTTCGCCAGCCGGACTTAATATTCAGTCACTGCGCCTCTGAAGAGAACGGAACTTCTTCTCGGGCCTCGGCAACATCATGTCCAAGATTTTAAGATCGCAATTATTCCATTTTTTGTCACACGGCTCGACTAAATTACGTCCATATGCGCCTTGGATAAAAATAGGGAAGGCTGATCCATACCATGGATTTGTCTGCCTTCCACTCGGCATTTTTTCCGAAAGCGCAAACGGAGAGGAGGCATCATGTCCAAAAAAACTCTGAGAATCGCTGCGGTCCTGGTCTCCCTGTGTTTCATCCTGACCATCGCACCTGTGTTGAACAGCGCCGAGAAGAAATCCGTCAGCACTACGACCAGAATTCTGTCCCTGATGAAGAAACCGCTGTTCCTCTTGGGCTCCCTACTCAACCTCTTTCCTTATCCTCCGGTCCTGTATGACAGCCGCTCGGACTACGTCGCACTTGTGGGGCCCAGTAACAGCAATACCAAAGGGATTGTCAAGACGACGGAGGACGGCGTATCTATTCCCCCGCCAACTCACAAGGATTAGCTAGCTACATACGATATTATTAGAAATTTCCTTTTCTATTGGCACGCGCTGTCTGCGTGCCTGGTAGGATATTTGTATTTCATCTGAGTTACATGTATATTTTTTTGTGGCTTTGCCTTTATGAAGAAGCATGCATATCGATTCATTTTGCTCGCCATCCTGCAGTTTATAGCCTCTCCTATTGTTCTTCAACTGAATGCCAACACCAAAATCGACAGCTTAATTCAAGTTGGCTCCGCCGCACGCAACAAAGCCGATTATGAAAACTCCATAAGAGCTTTCTTGCATGCCTTAGACTTACTCCGGAACTCGCCGGACACGAATCGCCTCAAGACAGATATTTTGATGAATTTGGGAATTTTATATTGGAACATAGGGCAAGTTAGGGAATCACTTGACTGCTTCAACCACGCTGAAGATATTGCGAAACAATACGATCAAGAAAGCAAGCGTGAATTCTGCTCCTCCGCGGTCCGGCTAACAAAACTGTATCTCAAGGCAAAAGACCTGCGCGACAAAAAGCGCGACTATCAGGGATCCACAAAAGCGTTCGAAGAAGCGATCGCCATCTCCCGCAAGATCCAAAGTGGGGAGCATGAGGCAAAATGCCTCCGTCAATTGAGCATCAACTGTGATGAAACTGAAAGTCCCAAGGAGTCTTTCAGGCTAAGCATGCAAGCCCGCGACATCGCTAAACGGTTGAATATCAAGCGGGAATTAGGATATGACACCTTCAGTTTGGGCCGTTATTATTTTAAATCAAATATCTATTCGCTAGCGCTTGAAAATTATGAAAATAGCCTGAAGATCGCCCAGGATCTAAATTCCCCTTCCGACCAAGCCGATTGCGTAATCGCAATTGGGGCAGTATTTATCGAAGTCGGACAATATGATAAAGCGCTTAGTTATTTGACCAGCGCCCTCGCTTTATATGATAAGCAGCGGGATGCGGTAGGCTCCGCAAGAACCTTGTTAAATATGGGAGTAGTTTATAGAAGAAGGGGATTCCTTACTGGCAATAATAAAGATCTTAAAAAGGCCCTGAGCTTTTATGAGAAATGTCTTAATATCGCCCAATCGCACAAGAACAATCAAGATCAAATCCTTATCATGAACAACGTCGGGTCGGTTTATTACGATCTGGCTGACTACTCGGAAGCGATGAGATATTTCCAGGGAGCATTAGAAAAGTCAAAACTAGCAAAAGATAGTGAAATGATTAGCATGGTTTCAAACAACATCGGCATAGTCCAAGCGACCCTTGGAAACTATGAGGAATCGACGAAGTATTATCAGCAGGCCATCGATCTCGCTCTAGAATTTGAGGGTGGGCAAATTTTGTGGGAAGCCTATCTGGAGATAGCCAACGCTTATAAAAAGCAGGGGAAATATTCAGAAGCGCTTACAAACTATCAAAACTCTATTTCTGTGATTGAGGATATTCGCTCCAAAATCGGGCTTGAGGACGAAAAAGCAAGCTTTTTGGGCACCGATAAACACATCGAACCCTACCAGCAGATCATCGACCTCTTCATCACAATGGATAGGACTTCTCCTGGAAAGGGGTACAAAGAACAGGCCTTCAACTACCTTGAGCGGGCAAAAGCCAGGGCTTTCCTTGACAGCCTCGAAGTTGCCGATATCGAGATCTCTCAGCGAGTGGACTTCAAGCTCCTCAACCGGGAAAAGGAGATCTCCGGGGAGCTGTCCAAGCTTTATTCGGCGCTGGCGGCCTCACCCGACGCCCGAAAAAGCGGGATCCCGCAAAAAATACAGAACCTGGAGATGGAATACGAATCGCTCAAGAGGGAGATTCGGCTGAAGAACCCCGCCTACGCCGACCTCCGCTTTCCCGAGATCGTCACCCTGGAGGAAACACGGCGGAAGATCCTCGATTCGCGCACCGCGGTCTGCGCCTATTCCATCGGCAAGGATCGTTCCTATGTCTTCGTTATCACAAAGAATGACCTTGAGGTCAGAGTCCTCCCTCCCCGGAAAGAGCTCCAGGCCAAGATCACCGATTACTTGAAGATCATCACCGACAAGGATAGCCGCGATTTCCGGCCGGGCCGGGAGCTCGGCCGGACGCTGATACCATCGGCTCTCGGCCCGCGGGTCACACGACTGATTATCATCCCGGACGACTGGCTGAATTTCCTGCCCTTCGAGGCCTTGCCCCTGTCTTTCGCTTCGCCTCAATTCATGGTCCAAAAGTATCGGATCAGTTACGCCCCTTCTCTTTCGTCCTTCCTCGAACTCCTGCGCCGCCAAAAGAGCCGAGGTTCCAAGACCGACCTCGACCTGTTGGCCATTGGAAGCCCGTCTTCGAGTCGGCAGGGGTTCAACCCGCTGAACTTGGAGTCCCTGACCCCGGGCCCCGGGAAAAAGCCAGCGGACGCTCCGGCCCAACCCGGGCTCAAGTTCAGCCGCCAGGAAATCCGAACGATCGGCTCGCTCTTCGAGCCCAGAAGGGTACGGACGGCCAGCGGGGACGAAGCCACCGAGGAAGCGATCCGAAGCCTCCCCCTGGCCGAATTCAAGATCCTCCATTTTGCAACCCATGCCTTTATCGATGATAAGAACCCGAACCGTTCCTATCTTCTCCTGTCGCCCTCGAAGTCGGCTGAAGAGGACGGCTTCCTTCAGGGCCGGGAGATCTACAACCTTCGGATCAACGCCGACCTGGTGACCCTGGCCGCCTGCCAAACCGGCCTGGGCCAGCTCATCCGCGGGGAGGGGATCGAGGGTCTCAGCCGGGCTTTCTTCTATGCCGGGGCCTCGGCCGTCATGATGAGCCTGTGGGCCGTGGACGATCAGGCCAGCTCCCAGCTTATGGAGCGCTTCTACACGCACCTCCGGGACGCGGAATCCATCACCCAGGCTCTTCAAGAGACGAAACAGGAGATGATCCGATCCGGAACGCTGGCCCACCCCTTCTATTGGGCGGGGTACGTCCTCAGCGGACAAGCCGAGGCTCGGATTTTTCCTTCATCCCGGACGAAAGAGGCGATCCTCGCCCTGTCCCTGGCGGCTCTGGGAACGATCGCCGCCCTTTGGATCAGGCGGAGAAAAAGGCCGTCGTCACTTCGTTAGCCAGGACTGGTTCCGCATGGTCAGGGCCGAATAGGGCACGATCCACCACAGAAAAAAGGTCGTGATCAGCCCGAACGGGATCCCATACAGAAAGGTCAGGCTTTTGTTCGTCCGGAGGTAGTAGAGAGACAAGAAGAACGAGGCCAGGATGAGGAAGGCCAGATGGCGGATGATGAACAAGGGGTTGATGGCGAACGAATAGAAGATGATGAACACCGAGAACAGATGGAAGGGGTGCAGAAAATTCATGAAGAAGAAATCGAGAATGGGCGAGACCCGGTGCTCTTTCCGGTAGGGTTTGAACATGAACCGGCCGAACAGGATGGACTCGCGGATGAAGCTTCGCGTCCAGCGTAGGTACATCTTGTTCATGCCGCTGAAGGTCGGCGGGACATGGGTATAAACGACGGCGTTGGTCTGGTAACGGGTCATGTAGCCGAGCTTGAGGATGTAGGTGGTCAGGCCCCGGTCCTCGCCATAGGTGCAGGGCAAGTCCATGAACTTCTGATTGACCCAATCATAGATGAATTTCTTGAGGATCGAGGTGCGATACGCGCTCAAGGCGCCGGGCGTGCAGATCACGCAGCCGAAGATATCCTGGTAGCCCCTTCCAAAATCGAAGGAAATGGAATAGCGGATGGACAGCATCCGCGTTAGAAAATTCTCTTTTTCGTTAAGAACGCCGACACGACCGGAGACGGCTCCCACTTTCTCGTCCTTGAGCAGGGGCAGGATCACGTTGCGCAGGCCGCTGCGGCCGATTCGGCTGTCCGAGTCCACGGTGACGACGATCTCGCCCCGTGCCTGCTTCACTCCCGCATACAGGGCGCGGCGCTTCCCCTGGTTCTTGGGGAAGTTGATGACCTTCATCCGCGAGCCGTACTTCTGCCGGGCGCGCTTCATATAGTAAAGGGTCAGGTCGGTCGAGCCGTCGTTGACGCAGATGAGCTCGAGCTTGTCCGCGGGGTAATTCGCCGCGAAAACCGAGTCGATGGCCTTGGCCACCAGCTCTTCCTCATTGAAGGCCGGCATCAGCACGGATAGGAACGGCCAGTCGATCTCTTCATCGGGAGCAAGGACCATGGGCTTGTATTTGAGCCAGAGCGCAGTCCTCCAGACGAGCCCGGCGACGACAACCACGGCCGCGACGAGGAAGGGGATGGTCGAGAGACGAAGGAAGGCATTGCTTTGCAGGAACTCGGACCACATGGCGAAGATCCGGAACTTGAGAGCCAGGATCAAGACCAGAGCACTGCTCAGGATCGTGAAAAAGACCAGGAAGGGATCGCCCTTGTCTTTGAGGAGCTTGAAATTGAGCAGAATGCCGCGCGCCTGCTGGCGTTCCAGCTCCGCGTCTTCGAGTACGTCTTCGACCATTGAAGTAAAAAATTCTCCTTCTTGGGGCAACCGCCGTTTCAATAAGGGGAAATAGCCTCTGGAGCCGTCAATGTTAAGCGAGAAGCCTTGAAATGTCAAGGAAATAAGCGCAAATTCCGAAGGAACGACCGGCCGGCGGAATGCTTATCCTGTTGATAATGAATTTTTTAACTCCAACCCAAAAAAATTGTTTCCCGCGCGTGAGAAAATTCATTAAAATCGCCATCTCTATATATGAAAGGAAGAATGGTCTCGGGCAAGCCTGACCGCGACGGAGCCGCATGACTGGCCGCAGTCCCCAGGACGCAGAGCTCGAGGCCCTCCTCGGGCGGTTTTCATCTTTTATCAAGATGCATCTCTTGAAGTACAATCCGGGGCGGCACGGCCTCGATGTCGACGACCTCTTTCAGGAGGTCAAGATCAAGATCTGGCGAGTTCTCAGCCGGGAAAAAAGGATCAATAACTTCGCGTCATACATTCGAAAGATCGTCGATTCGACGGTCATCGACCAACTGCGCAAAGTGAAGCGCCAGGAGACGGTCTACAACCATGAGAAAGAAAAGAAGATCACAGAGCAAAAAACCAAATACGCATTCGCGGCCCTTCATGGCGGCGAACTGAAAGAGATCATCGCCAGAGCCTTGGACACGCTTCTGGAATCCCGGCGCAAAGCCGTCCGCCTTTATCTGATGAACATGAGCCTTGAAGAGATCGCCGCCTTTTGCGGCTGGTCCAAGGACAAGACGCGAAACCTGCTTTACCGAGGTCTGGCCGACCTTAGAAACGAGCTCCGCCGATCCGGGATCGATTATGAAGATTAACACTCAGGAATTGCGCGCTCTTTACCAGTCGGAAATCTCAGGGAACAAACCGCTCTCCCGGAGAGGCTGTCCATCGCCCGGCCGGATCGCTGCCCTGTTCGGGACATCCATCTCGAAACGAAGAAGGACGAAGGTCACGGATCACGTCGTCGAGTGCGGCCGCTGCACTGAGGAATTCGAATCCTGGCGCGAGCTCTTCCAGCAGAAGGAAAGCATGATCGAAGAGCTTTGCTCCTGGGCAGTTCGCCGCAAAACCGCTCCGGACAGGAAGCATGTCGAGGACTCCAGGGCCCTGTATGTCCCTCCCCGTCCTGGAGCAGATACTTCTCCCCGGCGCCGCTTGTGGCCCTATGCGTTGGCCGCTTCCGCGTTCCTTCTTGGCTTGCTTCTGATTCTGGTTCCCAATTCCGTTTTTAGGAACAACCGACAGATCGCTTATCGAGCTCCCTCCTTTAAAAAAATCGAATTGATCCATCCGCGTTCGGGTAAGTCCATCCGCCGGGACGCGCTTTTCTTCCAATGGACGCCTCTTGTCGGGGCTGACTGCTACATGCTTGAAGTTTTTAACGAAGCTCTGGCACCCGTTTGGAAAAGCCCGGAGCTAATCCAGACAAAAATCCTAATCCCTCCCGAGATTCGGGATAAATGGCAGGGATCCAACCCCTATTTTTGGCTGGTTACGGCAGTCTTGGCCGACGGCAAAAGAATAGAATCGGATATCGGCATCTTTTTTATAAAATAGCGGCAATCTAGTGAAATTCGACGCCTGAATAATAATCTCCATTCAAGACGAAAGCCGCCCAGTAAAACGGATGGCTGTACTTGGTTTTCATCATGTCCAGCTTGGCCTTCCGCAAAGCTCGGCTCTTGCTCAACCCTCGACGCAGGCCGGCATAAAAGCTCTTCATAAAGAGCGAAGTTGATTCGTCGTTGATCGACCAAAGAGCGGATACGACGGACTTAGCCCCGGCATAAAAGAAAACGCGAGGAAGACCCAGTGGGCCTTCTCCCTTTTCGAGGCAACCCCTCCCTGTCTGACAAGAGGAAAGAACCACAAGCTCCGCATTGGTGCGCAGCTCCCCGATCTCCCTCGCCTGGAGGAAACCATCTTCATTGCCTTCCCCGTTTTGAGATAGGACGAGCGAGGACCTCAAGGGGTAGCGTTCATCCAGGAAGCTGTGACAGGCAAAATGGATAGCCTGATAATCGGTCAAGTTCGACGTCTTTATCGCTTCCTCGCTTGCCTGAGCGCCGAGCAAGACTGAGACTTTGTCTTTCCTCAGGGGATGGGTAATGCCTTGAATTTCTGCTCGGGTGAAGGGCAGAGGGCAAAAGGAAAAACCCTGATCGAGGAAAGCCTCGCGCAGTATTCCCCCTGGGGTCTGGCCCAACGCTCGCCCCGGGGGAGCCGCCGGCCCGTAAATCGGGCTTCCGACGGCCAACAGATCCTTGTTCGCATGTCCTTTATGCTCAGAGCTGGAAATTCCCACCAGCGCGGTCGCTGACGGCGCATACGAGACGTTGAAATCTTCCAAGAGAAGGCGGCCGGGATTCGACCCCTGATTGACATTCCTGGTAAGAGTTTCAAAGGGAAGATAATACAGGAGCCCATCGGGGACGATGACAAGGCTTTCGATTTCCCCGGGATTCAGATGATCCAGTGGAAAGAGGAGTTCCCGGAACAAGCGGCTTGAAGCTGATTGGATTCGAAACGCATTGTTCCGTGGAAAAGAAGAGATCATTTTGATATATAGCTTTACTGAATCTTCGATAACCGATTTCGCGGGCAGGGGGTATACAGCGAAGGAGCTACCACTCAGGAAGGACAGGTATGAACAATCCTTGCCCATAAAATATTCGAGAACGGCGCTTTTGCGCTTGTTCAGGAATTTCCGGATTCGGTCTACGGAGACGGGATCGACGCAGAATCCTCTTCGGTTCCTGGGCATATCGGATTCCCTCAGGCGGGCATATCTTTCTTCTTGTTGGGCCAACTCCGCCCATAGATCTTCCATTCGCTCAGCAGGCGCCTCGGACCTTGAAAGGACTCGCATCAGAGAGGATATCCGGCTGGATAAAGTCATTTCGTCGCGACGCGCTCGGGAAGTCCCTTGGATTTCATTTGGAAGTGCAGAGCGTTGGACATTTTCGATGAACGTCTGGGCCTTGGCTTTTTCGATGGACTCAAACACTTTGTTCAGGAAGGCAGAATCGGGATGGGTTCGAAATTGTTCATAGTAAAGATTGATCAAAGATTCATGGACTATATACTTATTTCGAATGAACCCGGTCTTATCACTTTCGAGTCCGAGTTGATCCCCTGTTTGTTTTACGAGAGCGATGCTGTTTTTGTAAAGTGCCTCAGCCTCCTTGTATTTTCCTAATTTTTCATAGCATTGACCCAAGCCCCAATAGGCTTCCCAGCCATACTGCGACTTGGTCGCTTGGCCCCAAGAATATATCGCTTTTTCGTATGAGAGCATCGCTTCTTGGATTTTTCCTTGCGCGATCAGAGTATGACCAAGATTGCTCAAAAGAGAAAGCATCAGCTCTGGATCGTTGAGGGGCAATGCCTTCGCATAACCTGACTGAAGCATTCTGAAAGCGTCGGGAAACTTGCCCAGCTTAATAAGAGCAAAGCCGATGTTATTGAGAAGCAGGCATTCCTCCTTTTTATCATCAGATTGCCTGGCAATACCTAATGCTTGATCATAATAGCTGAGCGCTGTTTCTAAATCCCTCCTACTGCCGAATGCCTCAGCTCGTCGTCGATAGAGCACTCCCATATTCAAATAAAAGGCGCAGCGATTCTCAAAAGAGGAAAGTCTTTGCCGTATTTTTTCTGCACCCAAATAATAATCAATCGCCTTATTAAAATTGCCCATATCCGAAAACAGGGCGCCCAATAAAAAAAGACAATCAGCCTCATCAGCCGGCAAGCGGAACATTTGGTGAATGCTAAGAGATTCTAATATATATTTTATTGCATTGGGTAAATCGGATTTCCATCTATAATAGATCCCAATATTTTGAAGGCAATAAGCGCTTTCTCTATTATTGTTTTTTATCTGATAAATCCGAAGAGCTCGCTTGTTGAGCTCAAGAAAGGAATTAAAATCGCTTTTATCAAGATACACTATGCTCATTAATCGCAGGCATTTGGCTTCATGGTCAAGGCTGCCGAGCTTACGGGCATGCGCGACAGCTTGTTCAAAGCAGGCGATGCTTTCGGAGAAATTTCTCGAAGCGTTGAATTCCTTCCCCTTCTGATAAAGCCGATCGATATCAAGTGCCGTTTGGCATTTTTCCCTATCGTCAGCAGACTTCGTCCGCTCAGCCAGCGACTTCGCATACTCATAGTATTCTCGGCTTTTTCCTAGCTCCCCCAAGTCCCAATAGATAACCCCGAGAGCCATTCGGCTGGCAATGCGGTCCTTATCCCTCCCGAGCCAACCGGCTTCCGCTTCCGCCCTTTGAAAGGCTTCCGCGGCCGCCGCGAAGTTGCCGTTCTTTTTCTGAAACTCCCCGATGGCGATCCATTGGCTGAGAGACTGAATAAAAGAATCTGGGATCTTCTGAGCTTGACTCGATACCTCGGCCCGCGAAGACATTAAGATAAGAAAAAAGGTAACGAGCAAAGTCGCTCCCCCAAAGACTCTTGATCTGTAGGTTCTCAACCGAGTTTGCCCTCTACTATATTTATCGGTATGCCCAAAGTCAACCCGCTTTGGAGCAATTCGCTATGAAATAATAGACACCATTTTTGTGTAACTTTCTCACGTTCAGCCTGATCTTGAGCAAAATAGTATTGATTTGCCCTAGAACGCGTAACCGGTTGAGGAGTTTAGAGGGCCGGCACCTTAGGCCCAGGACATCAAGATGGGAGAAAACATTCAGCCGGCTGCTATGGCTAGGCCGGTAGCCTAACTCGCAGAGTCCAGCATCTTCCGCTGGGATTTTTTTTCGGGATACGAGCGGGGAACGAAAACCTCTTTCCCTGTGCGCGGGTCTTTTCCCGTGTAATACATGCACGTTGAGCGGGTCATGGGGGTGGGGGAGAAGATCTGGACGCCCTCAACGGGTTTTTCGCCACCCGTCTCAAGTTTCTTAACCACCGCCGCTAATTCCCGCGCTTCTTTTTCCCCCGTTCCGGGATGCGCCACCATGAAATAGTATTTTAAATGCTGTTTCTTGCCCCGGCTGAATTTCTGGAAAAGAGCCCGGAATTTCTCGAGAGCGCCGCTCCCCTCCCCCGCCTTGTTCATGAGCCGCAGGACCTTTTCCGAAACATGCTCGGGCGCGATCTTGAGCAGGCCGGAAACGTGATGCTCGGCCAGCTCTTTGATGTAATCGGGGCTTTCAAGCGCCAGGTCGTAGCGGATGCCGCTCCGCACGAAAACCTTCTTCACGCCAGGGATTTCCCGCGCCCTCTTCATCAGCCGAATCAGCCGCTTGTGGCTCTTGTCGAACTTCGGGCAAGCCTGGCAGTCTTTGTTCGGGCAAGGTTTTGCGCATTCCATGCCATACATGTTGGCCGTCGGGCCGCCCAGGTCATCAACGATGCCCTTGAACTCAGGATGCTTGGTCAAGCGCTGGATCTCGTCCAGGATGGACACTTCGCTCCGGGAGACGATCCGATCGCCCTGGTGAAGGGAAAGCGAGCAGAATGAGCATCCTCCCACGCATCCCCGGTGGGTCACGATCGAGAACCGGCCGAGCTCGAGCTCATGATAATCTTTGGGGATTTTCCGTGAAAACGGCAAACCGTAGATCCGGTCAAGGTCCGCGGTCGTGTATTCCGGCGCCTCATACTGAAGTACGAACCGGCCGGCGTGCCCCTGGGCCAGCCGCCTGCGGTTCGAGAGGAGGTTCTGCGCATCGCGGAATTTCTCCTTGTCCGCGCTCACCTCCTCGTAGGAGGGCATGATCACGAAGCCCGCTGGCAACTCGGCCCGGACGATGCACGTCCCCCGTATCCCGTCCAGGCTCTCTCCCGCCGCGAGCCGCCGAGCGATCTCGACCGCCTGCTTCTCCCCCGGGCCATAGACGAGGATATCGGCCCGCGAGTCAAGGAGGAGACTCCGCCGGACCTTGTTGTCCCAATAATCGTAGTGGGCGAACCGCCGAAGCGAGGCCTCGATGCCGCCGATGACGGTCACGGCGCCCGGAAAGAGCTGGCGCACCTTGTTGCAGTAGACGAGCACGGCCCGGTCCGGGATGCCGCTGACATTAGGCCGATTCGGGTCCTCGGCCCGACTGCGCTTGAGGGCCGTGTAGTTTGTGAGCAGGCTGTCGATCGAGCCCGAGGTGATGCCGAAATAGAGCCGAGGCCGGCCGAGCTTCGTGAAGTCCGCGTCGCCCCGCCAGTCCGGACGGCTGATGACACCGACCTTGAACCCCGCGTCATCGAGCACTCGGGCGATGACGCCCACGCCGGATAGAGGATGGTCGGCATAGGGCTCCCCGCTGATGAGGATGACGTCGAACGCCGTGCCTTTTTCCGCGATCATGGGAAGAACATTCTAATACAATTCGGCGGTGAGATCCCCACGTCGCAAGAGAAGTAAGACTTTAATAGCGGTGAGGTCGCTCCGCTCCTCGCGATGACCCTGTGGGTCAGCTCGGGATGACAAGGGAGACGGCACCTTCACGGCAGGCTCCTAATTCTCCTTTGGAACTCAGCCTACGGCGGCCGGATGCGGCTTCCAGCCAGGCGCTATCCCCACCCTCCTTCGGAGCTCGGGATGATAAAAACGAGTGCCGCCGCCTCTGTGGGAAGGCTTCCCGAAGACAATATATCCGAAGCCGCGGTCCGATGCCAGGAGCCCGCCTCCGCAGGGATAAAAAAAGGGGAGAGCCGGAGCTCTCCCCTGGGAATGCGAAGGAGACCGATGTTTCAGCGTTTCTCGAGATTGATATCCCCGCTGAAGGTCTCGAGCTTCACCACGGCGCCGCCGCCGTTGACCGTCCCGTGGAGCTCCTTCTTCGAGATCTTGCCCTGCACTTCCACCTTGAAATCACTGGTGATATCCCCGCTGAAGCTCTCGGCCGAGAACTCGAACCCGGCGTCGCCCGGCAGGGTCACGGTCAAGTCGCCGCTGTGGGCGGTGAAGGTGTAGCGGCCGTCCTTGTTGATCTTGCCCGCATACTTAACGTCGCCGCTCAAAGCCTTGGCGCTGACGGTCCTGGCCGCGGAGATGTCCGTGAGAGTGACATCGCCGCTCACGGTCTCGGCGCTGATCGAGCCGGCGATGCGCTCGGCCTTGACGTCGCCCGAAACGGTCTTGACGTAGGCGTCGCCGTCCACATCGGATACGGTCACGTCGCCGCTCACGGTGTGAGCGTCCACACCCTTGCCCGCGCCGATGACCGTGACGTCGCCGCTGACCGACCCGGCTTTGAGGCCGCCGCCGATCTTCTCCACGCGGACGTCGCCGCTGACGGTGTTGGAGTCAAGGCCGGCCTTGGCCGGGATCATCAGGTCGAAGTCCACGGACACGTTAAGGCCATGCTCGTGGTTCTCGGGATACTTCGCCTCGATCCGGAGGCCGTTATCCGCCTTGGTCACTTCGATCGTCACCTTCTGGGCGTTCTCCTTGGCCTTCTCCAGGGACGAGGCGCGGGAGGTCTTGACCGCGTTGATCTGGACCTCGGACTTGTCCCAGGTCCTGACCACGATGTCGCCCGAGATATCGCTGAGCGTGACCTTCCCGTCCGGGGCGATCGTTTCCGTCTTGTTGAATTTCTCCTGGTACTTCTGGTTGTCCCTATCGCTGTCGTCCGCCGCCGCGACCGTCCCGACAAAGAGAAGGACCGCGACCGCCGCGATGATGAGACTGATGATGAGGACTTTGGGGTATCTCATTCTTTCCTCCTTGATAACCCTTATAATTTTATCTCCACGACCCGGTCAGAGCGAGGTTTTGGCGCTCACGACCGGGTTCGAACCGGATTCCTTCTTGACACTGATGAGGTCGGTCAAGATATCGACCTTGTCCCTGTAGGCGGCCAGCAGGAAATTTTGGGTGTCCACGTTTCCTGGGTCGCGCCGCACGGCCGCCTGGCAGGCCTCGATCGAGGCGTCGACCACGGCCAGGTTCTTTGCGAAGGCCTCGGCCACCTGCGGGTCGAGAGACCCTTTCTGGGCGGCCTCCGCTTGGTTCAGGGCTTTGATGGCCTGGCGGTAAAAGCCCTTGGCTTCATCAAGCTTGGCCAGGGTGAACCGGTCGCGGTCCGTGAACCGCGAAGGGGTGCCGGAGCTCCAGGGCCGAAGCAAGGCCAATCCGCCGACGATGATGACGAGGGCCGCCGCGGCCGCCGACCACAGCGGATGGCGGGCCGGGAAAAACGATCGGGCCGGCTTCAAACGGGGCTCGCCTGTGCGCTTCCTCGACTCGTCAAGCCGGGCGTCGTCGAGCTCGCGGATAATCCCATGCCAGGCCGCGTCGGGCGGGATGACGGTCTTGAGGGACCGCGCCTGCCGGACGATGCCCTGGAAATCCTCGAGCGTCTCCCGGCAATCCGGGCAGACGGCCAGGTGTTTCTCGAGCTCGGCCGCCCGGCGCTCATCCAGGCCGCCGTCCACGTATTCGCTGACCCACTTCTTGGCGTGTGTGCACCGCATGGTCGTATCTCCTTAGGCCCTCTCTATGGATTTCGTCTTGAGGAACTGCCGGATCTTTCTTCGGGCCTTGAACAACTGGGACTTCGATGTCCCGACGGAATAGCCCAGGACGCGGGCGATCTCTTCGTGCTTGAACCCTTGGACGTCATGGAGGATGAATACGCTCCTGAGCTTCTCGGTCAGGGACTGGATGGCCTCTTCGATCGGCTGACGGAGATGGGACATATCGGGGTCGAAGGAGGCCTCTTCCATCCGGCCTTCGATTTCGGCCAGGGGCACGGATTTCTTGAGCTCCCTCTTCCGGCTCCGGAGATAGCTCAGGCTGGCGTTGAGGCCCACCCGATAGACCCAGGCGGGAAACGTCTCGACGCAGTTGATATCCTCGAGATGGGTGAAGACCTTGATGAACGCTTCTTGGAGGATATCCTCGGCGGCTGCCGCGTCGCGAGTGTAGCGATAGGCCAGGTTGTAAAGGGGGACCTTGAAGCGATGGTAGAGCGCCTCGAGCGCCGCGCGGTCGCCCCGAACGCCGTCGCTGATGAGTTTCGAAAGGTCCTTGTCGTTGTCCTGGCCCATGGATCGGTCCTGCTCCCGGCAGATGAGGGAATTCGCGAGCCCATTATCGCTCACGGGCAAGCTCAAGGCCAGGGTTTCGAGACGTTCCATTATTCTTTCCCTTCAATGAGTAAGATGACGGAAGAGGGCGGAAGGTTGCCTTTGCCTGAAAAAAATGCGGTCGCGTTGCTCGGGGGTCTAAAAATAGGGCAAAAAGAGGCAAAATTCCGCCCAAGGCGGCCAAACAGCCGGGCCTCTCAATCATCAAAAGGGAGGGACCGATGCGGAGGCGGCGAACGCATCTCCCTCCGGGAAAAGCCACGAGAAAGAGATTGACTTGGTGTTCGGGCTTGTGATAGGAAATGAACATAAAGGCATGGAGAGGACATTTATCCAACTCTGTAGCGGTCATCCCGGTCTTCGCAATCATGGTCCTTCCGTGTGCGCCGCCTTTTGGAGAGGAAGAGAGCCGGTGAACTGTCCCGTTCGTGGCCGAAGAATTCGTGGGCAATCAGGATTTGCATAAACCTTATAAACTTAAAATATATTAATTAAGGAGGAGGGCCATCGGTATGAAAAACACAAAGCGAGTTTTGTGTCTGGTCGTGTGTGGTCTTTTGCTGGCGGCCGTCTCGGTTTCGGCGCAGATCCAGCAAAGCCAGGATAAGCCGTTTCATCGCACCCATCGATCGACGGTTCCAACGACTCCACGGTTCAAGCCGGCGGTCATTTGGACGGACCCGCATTACAAGACTACTCTGGTTCAAAGCGGCTTGGACTGGCCGACGGGTATCGGGGTCGACCACTCAGGCGGCGCTGTCCTGATCAACACCTATAACGACTACAGCCTGTGGCGCTACCGATCAGGGACTCTAAAGTGGCTTGACGATTTCTACGCCTGGCCCGTGGCCGGGAGGATGTACGGCGCCTACTATACCGGAGATAATTATGGAAATCTCTTTAAGTTCAACGTCTCCACACAAAAGCTTGACTACGTGACCGGCTGGGATGATTACTATTTGGAAATCGGAGCCATCGACATTGACAAGGTCAACGGGACCGTCTACTTCATGTTGAATGATTGGTACGATTATCCCTCGGAAATTTCCACCTATTTATACAGCTATGATCCCGATACCGACACAACGACATATATATATGGATGGTATGGATTCGTCTCCTGGGGTCTTGCGGTCAAAGGGGATAGCGTTTACATCGCCGATGGGTGGGGAGGAGTAGTCTATCAAATGCCCAAGCAAGGCGGCTCCCTGAGTCTATTCGCCTCCGGGATGTATGATACCGCCGACATCGAATTCGACCGCGACGGAAACCTTTACATTCTCGAGTTTGACGGCGGATGCGTGGACGTGCTCAGGAAAGGCTATACGGAAATTAAAAGGATCGCCACCGGTTTCGAGTCGCCGAACTATATCGGGGTGGATGACCGGGGCGATGTCTTTTTCACGGATGCTTATGCCGGCAAGCTCTATAAGCTGAAGAAGAAGTAAGCGGCCGAAGAATTCTTGGGCAATCAGGATTTGCCCAAACACAATAAATCATTAAAGGAGGAGGGCAATCGGTATGAAAAACACAAAGCGAGTCATGTGCCTTGTCGTGTGCGGTCTTTTGCTGGCAGCCGTCTCGGCTTCGGCGCTGACCCAGGAAAAGCCGTGGTTTCATCACTCTCAGGGATCGGCGAAATCGAAGGCTTCGTCGGCCAGCGGGAACGGCATTTGGACCGACCCGAAATATGAAGCTGTTCTTCTTGAAAACAGCCTGAGCTATCCGCAGGGAATTGGGGTCGGCGTGCTCGGCGACCGTGTTTTGGTCGGCACGATTGGGGATTATAGCCTGTGGGGGCGCGTCGAGGGTTCGCTGACATATTTTGACTACTTTTACGCACCCAGTGGCGGCAAGATGTGTGCGGGTACATTCTATGCAGGCAACTATTATGGAGATCTGTTCAGGCTGAACGCCGACCGTTCACTCGACGGGGTCTTGGGCTGGGACGATCCCTATTATGAAATCTCGGCCATTGCCATGGACCCCGTGACACAAGATATCTACTTCATGAGGAATGATTGGATCGATTACCCTTATGATGTTTATACTGATTTATTCAGATACCGCCCCAGCAGCGGCAAGCTCACATATATAAACGGATGGGAGGGATTCATCTCCTGGGGTATCGCGGTCAGGGGGAACAACGTTTACATAGCCGATGTGTATGATGGCGTGATCTGGCGGATGTCCAAAAATGGCGGTGGTCTGCATGTCTTCGTCGACGGCCTGTACGAGCCTGCGGGCATTGAATTCGATGCGAAGGGAAGCCTTTACATCGCGGAGTTCGATAACGGAAGCATTGCCATGGTCAAGACCGGCACCACAACAGTCAAAAGAATCGCCACCGGCTTCTATACGCCGAACTATATCGGGCTTGACAAGCTGGGCGATATCTTTTTCTCGGATTATTATGGCGGCACTCTTTGGGAGCTGAAGAAGAAGTAATTCGAGAGATCATTCGCCCTCGGGGACTAGTCCGCTTTTTGCGCTCGGTGGGGAGAGCCTTGGGCGGTAGTTCGGGGCACGGTTCGACCCGCGGTCTGGAGGTCTCGAGAGGGTCCTTCCTGCCGGCCCCCTTATAAATTCAATTATTCCGCCCCAAAAAGCGCGCACGAGGGGCCGAAAAACTCCGAGAATCGCGACGGGAAAGCGCCCTCCTAGCGCAAGACCTGCCGGGTTTTAAGGCTGTAGCGCGTCCCCGGCGTCAGGAGGTGGAACCCCATGTTTTCGATGCTGATCTGTTTCGTCGGCAGGACCTGGATCTTCGCCCGGCCCGGGTCGAGGATGAGAACATAACTTTCGCCCACGACCTCAAACGTCTCGTCCGGAGCGACGAGGATAGCCGTATTCTCGTTCACGGCCACACCCAGGAGGTCGGGATGCTCGCCGATGACGCTGATCAGGCGGTTCTCCCTCTTGCGGGCGATGTGATGCTGGTCGATGACCGCCGCGGTGACGAACCCGAAGCCGCGGCTGGTGATGATGTTCCCGGATTCGATCGTCCGAAACTTGTCGCACTCGATCTCTTCGCCCCCGGGCTTTCGCAATTCATCGCCGGTGATCATGACTTCGCTCATGACCGCCGCTCCGGCGCTCGTCCCGCCGATGACCGCGCCTTTACGGTAGAGGTCCTTGATCTTGGCCAGGACGGACGTGTCGAGCAGGGCCGCGGTCAGACGGGACTGGTCGCCCCCCTCAAAATAGACCCCGCCGGCGTCGTTCAAGGCGTCAACGTTGTCCTGGACCATGGCCTGGTCACGGGTCAGGTTCGCCCAGACGACGTTCTTGGCCCCCGCCTTCTTGAAATCCTCCACGTCCGACGGCCCGTCCTCCATCGGCACGCCGCTGGCCATGAGGTAGATGACGATCTTGCCGCTCTGGAACCGTTCGGCCAGGGCGATGAAGCGCTTCAGGATGGGTTGGAGCTGCCCTCCCCCGCCGATTATGCAAAGATATCCTTGGACGGGGGTCGCGGCTGAGGGAGCGGCCTTGGCCGCCGTCGCCGACGGAGCTGTCTTGGCCTGCGGAGCGGCCGTCTGTTGGGATAGTGCCGGTGAAAACGCCGCGGCGACGGCGAGGGTCAGTCCTGCCCAAAGCGAGAGAACGCGTTTCTTGGTCATCATGGCGAACCTCACAGCGGATTTTTTAGCTCCTTGCTTCACGGACGGAGCCGAGAGGACAAGACTGCCAGAACTCGGGCCAAATGTCAAAACAGGCGAACGGACGCGTCTCAGGCCGTGGGCGTCGGGCGCGGATAACCCGGGTTGAAGAGCTTGATCGTTTCCGGGTTGAAGAGAATGATGAGCGAGTACACGGACAGGGCCAGACCAAGAGGGACGTTCCACATCTCAAGAAAGGCGAGGACGATGGTCATGATCCTGGCCCACTCTCGCCTCTTGAGCAGGCCGATGCCGGCGATGACCTTAGGCAGTCCGAACAGGGCCATGATGGAGCTCAGGGCGTAGGCGATGATCCTCACAACCCCGGGCGTGATCGTGACGGCGTGGCGAAGACTGGGGATGAAGGAAACGCCCAGAAGAACACATAGGATCAGCAATCCCAGCCCCAGGCTGATGATGCCGAAGACGATCCACAGGACTCCGATGATTTGAATATGATTATCCATGCCGGACCTCCCTGATCATTCGCTCTCAGGAACGACGGCCGTGCCGGAAGCGCTGATCCTGAGCATGTTCCCCTTCCCCAGGGGGATGGTTTCGTAATTCCGATTCCCCCCGACGTGGGACTTGATGATCTTCTTGCTCTCGAGATGGGGCGTAGTCGTGACGAGCATCGGACCTGCATCCTCGCGCCGGGATGGGCTCATGGGCGGAATATCCCGCGTCTCCCTGTTTATACGGAATCCGTCCCAAAGAGTTGGAGCCTTCGGGGAACGATATCCCGAAAAACCGGCCTCCGGGCCTCCCCGCGGCCCCGGCTACGGATCGTTCTCCCGGCCGGATCAAAGTCCCAGGTCGGAGCCGAGGACCCTTTCCATTTCGCGGAAGTGCGTGCCCTGCCAATAGACCCGGCCGCAGACCGGGCAGAGGCTGAACGCCTCGGCTCGCTCATAAACGAAGGCGGAGACGAGGTTCCTCGCCCGGGACTTGGGTAGACGCTTGAGCGGACTGTTATCGGCCAGGCACCGCGAGAACGGCCGGATCTCCGGGCCGAGGTCGAATTCCCGGACGACCTGGATCGTCTGCTCCTTCCAGTTCTCGCTCGTCACGAAGAGGCTCGCCAAGCCTTTGGCCCGCTGGAGGAGCCCGCGGTCGCGCGTCAGGAGCGTGCGTCTTTCTTTTCTGGCCAGGTTCAGGAGTTCATCGTCATCCCAGCGCGGGTTGAAGGCCGTGTCGAAACCAAGGATGATCAGCCATTTGGCCAGCTTGCCGAGCATGCCGTCGACGATGAATGTCATGGGCCGGCCTCGCGGCTTAGAGACCCAGGAGTTGAACGCTCAGGCCCGAGAGGCAGATCATGGCCCCCGCCAAAGCGTGGACGTAGCGCTCAAGCCTGCCCAGGCGGATGAAGCTGACCCCCCAGGCGGCCAGGCCGATGATGACCAGCATGGTCAGGATCGTGGTCAGACTGAAGGCTGCCGAAACTATGAGGACGCCGCTCATGTTGTGCTTGGCCGCGGGATACATGACCAGGGGGATGAGGGGCTCGCACGGCCCGAAGACGAAGATGGTGAACAGGATCCAGGGGGTAATGTTGACCTTTGCCCCGTCGGCGTGGACGTGGGTGTGGGCGGAGAGATGCCCATGGACATGGACATGCCGCTCGCCGTCGGCATGAACGTGGACGTGGGTGTGGGGCTTGTTCCTGAGCGCCCGCCTCAGTCCCCAAAGGAAATAGACGAACCCGAAGGCGACCAGGGCCCAGGCCGCGACGTTGCCCCGCGCCGCTTCGATGGACTTCAGTTTGAAGACGGTCACGCCCAGGGCGACGCCGATGAAACCGAGGATGATGGAACTGCCCACGTGTCCCAGTCCGCAGAGGAAGGAGATGAATAGCGTCTTGGGGAGTTTCCAGCCCCGGGCCCGGCTGATAACGATAAAGGGCAGATAGTGGTCCGGCCCGATGAGCGTGTGGACCAATCCGATCGTGGCCGCTGTTCCGGCGATGACGAATAATGATCCGTTCATGAGCACGTCCGGGCTCGAAGCGTTAAACTCGCCCGATTTCGCCCGCTTTCTCCTGTTTTTGCTACCCCGGGTCAAAAAATAGTGGACGGTAGGAGATTCGAACTCCCGGCCTCGGCGATGCGAACGCCGCGCTCTCCCAGCTGAGCTAACCGCCCACGCTTCAATTCACTTCGGCTCGGGGCCTGTTAATTTACCATGTTCGAGGATTTTTTTCTACCGGGCTGGGGCGGCCCGTGTCACATCCGGGACGGGACGGCATGATGCCGGCGCGCCGAAGGAAGGTGTCTCTATGTTTCTTGCCTTTCCGTGATGACCCGCTTAAAAGCTTCGACCACTCCCGGGTCAAACTGCTTTCCTGATTGATTCACGATCTCCTGCACGGCCTCCCAGGGTTGAATGCTCTTTCGATAGGGCCGATCGGTGGTCATGGCATCAAAGGCATCGGCCACGGCAATGATGCGCGCACCCAGGGGGATCTTTTTCACATGATCCTTGGCTGCACCCAGGGTATCGACAAAATACTGATGGTGAGTTACGACGATGGGCACGACTTCCTTAAGAATCTCCCCAACCTTGGTGAGGATGTAGCCCCCCTTGTCCGAATGTTCGTCGATCTGTTCTTTTTCTTCGGGAGTCAGGTTGGCGGCTTTTCGCAGGACCTCGCCGCTGACCTCGATTTTGCCGATGTCGTGGAGAAGCCCTGCCACGCGGATGTTTTCTACCACTCGCGAGGGGAGCTCCATGGCCTGGGCGATTTTCATCCCCAGTTCCGACACTCTGAGGGAATGACCTTTGGTATAGCTGTCGCTCGACTCGATGTATTTTGACAAGATTTCCAGGATGCCGATATAGGCTTGCTTGAGTTCATCCAACTGGTGCTCTTTTTGCTCATAAAGAGTCCCCACCGCATAGCTGACCAAAATAAGAAATCCACCCCAGGAGGAAAGCATAAAAACGCCCCGCATCAAATCATCTTTCAAAAAGAAACGCGCGGGGTAGATCAGGACGCAGATCAAGACCAAGAGAATAGACAAGAAGGCCGCCAAAACCCCCATCCGTCTTCCCAAGAAATAAGAGGCAAAGACCACGGGCAGATAATAAAAGTTGAGTATCAGAGTTTTTTCCTGAACGAAATACGTGCCCAGGAAAGCCGTCACAAGGATGACGATCACCAGGATCATCTCAAAGTGTTTGATCAGGAATAGCTTAAAACGTTCCATGGGTGATTCCTTTCAATCCTTTGGGGATGCCGCTGTTCGACTCCAGTATAGGCCCCAGAACTTATAATTTCAACTTTTCAAGCACTTTGATTGAAGAGGGTCCTGATTCGAATCGACCTTCATTCCGCCCCGGATTCGATCAAAACCGAAGGCCGAATGGACTTGGCGGCGTCAATATTAGATAGCGAGCTTTCATTTTTTTCACCACTTGCCCGACCGGGTCAAGCCGCTCCGTTGGGCCTGTCGCGTTCAACCTCAGGCGCTATGGACAAGGGAGGGCGGCGCCCCGCCGGGCGAGGACCGGGCTGATAAAATAGTTCGATCAAGCCTTGATTGTGCCCAATTATTAAAACTAAAATGGGACAATGAATAGGAAAGGAACCTAGCATGCATCTCCAGACGCTCGACTGGATCATCGTCGCCGCGATACTCCTCGTCTGTTTCGTCCCGGCCCTGTTCTACGGCAAGCGCGCCGGGAAGAACACCTCGGAGTTCTTTGTTTCGGGACGGGCCGTCCCGTGGTGGCTGGGCGGTCTGTCGATGGTCGCCACGACCTTCAGCAGTGACACGCCCAACCTCGTCACGGACATCGTCCGCCGCAACGGCGTGGCCGGGAACTGGGTCTGGTGGGCCTTCACCCTGACCGGGGTGGCCACGGTCTTCTTCTACGCCCGCCTATGGCGCCGCTCGGGCGTCATGACCGACCTCGAATTCTACGAGCTCCGCTACTCGGGTCAGGCGGCCAGCGTCGTGCGCGGGTTCCGGTCGGTCTACCTGGGCCTGTTCTTCAACTGCTTCATCATGGCCACGGTCAACCTGGCGGCCTGCAAGATCGCAGCCATCCTCTTCGGCCTGCCTCGCTGGCAGACCCTTCTGGCCGTCGGCCTGCTCAACGTGGTCTTCGCCACGTTCTCCGGGTTGTGGGGCGTGCTGGTCATCGACATGATCCAGTTCTTCATCAAGATGACGGCCGTGACCGCAGCGGCCTATTTCGCCGTGCGGGCCGTCGGGGGCCTCCACTCCATGGTTACCACCCTCACGGCCAAGGCGGCTTCGGGCGGCCTGAACTACCTAAGCATCCTGCCCGACTTCAAGAACCACTGGGACCTGGCCGTGGCCGTCTTCATCATGCCCCTGGCAGTCCAGTGGTGGTCGGTCTGGTATCCGGGTGCCGAACCCGGCGGCGGGAGCTACATCGCTCAGAGAATGCTGGCCTCGAAAACGGAGAAAGACTCGCTCGGCTCGGTCCTGTTCTTCAACCTGGCCCACTACGTCCTGCGGCCCTGGCCCTGGATCCTGGTCGGGCTGTGCTCGATCATCGTCTTTCCCCAGCTCTCGGACATCCAGAAAGCCTTTCCCCACCTCGACCCGCGGCTCCTGGGGCACGACATCGCCTACCCGGCCATGCTCAAGTTCCTGCCCGTCGGGTTCATCGGGCTGATGGTCGGGGGGCTCATCGCGGCCAATTCCTCGACCAACCTCACCCATCTCAACTGGGGGGCGTCCTACCTCGTCCATGACTTCTATCGCCGCTTCATCAACAAGGGGCGCAGCGAGAAGCACTACGTCGTGATCGGCCGCCTGGCCACCGTCCTGCTGTTCTTGTCGGGCATGGGCATGGTCTTTCTCCTCGAAACGGCCAAGGACTCGTTCGACATCATCCTCCAGGTCGGGGCGGGGACGGGCTTGCTCTACCTCGTCCGCTGGTTCTGGTGGCGGGTCACCGCCTGGTGCGAGATCACGGCCATGATCAGCTCCTTCGTCATCTCGGTGGGCCTGCTCATCCTGCGCCGGACCGGCGTCGTCATCGGCACGCACTACGCCCTGATGCTCACCGTGGCCCTGACCACGATCTGCTGGATGGTAACGGCCTTCATCGGGCCCCAAACCGACCGTACAACCCTCATCGCCTTCTATAAGAAGGTCCGGCCCTTCGGACCGGGCTGGAGAGCCGTCCGCCGGGAAGCCGGGATCAGCGAGGCCGAGGCCCGCTCGACGCACGAGAATTTCCCCCTGTCGCTCGTGGGCTGGTCTTCGGGCGTGGCCACGATCTGGTCGGCCCTGTTCACGGTGGGCAATGTTCTTTACGGCCGCTGGAAGTTCGCCCTGATGTGTTTCGCGGTCTTCGTCGTGAGCGGCATTATCCTTATCAAGGTCTTCAACAGGATCTGGGCCAACAACAAGGCGGTCAGGACCGCCGCCTGAAGCTGCGGACGGGAATCTTCGGGCCGAGGAAAGCCCCATTAAAAGCCGAATTTGGCTATTTTCTTTCATTATTATTTAGTATATAGTTTTTGTAGGGTTAAGCGGCTCGACCGATGAAAACCGGAATGCTCACGATGAGGTGAAACCATGACCGACCCGATCGCAACCGACCTCTGGAGCCGGCGGAATTTCCTCAAGCTCTCCGCGACGGGGCTCGCCTCTTTCCTGGCCGGGCCATTTCGGGGAAGGTTGGACGCGGCCGCGGCCAAGTCCCACCTGTACTGGGTCAACCAGGTTCCCGACCTTCCCTTCACCGACCTTTACCATCCCAACCATCATGCCGGCGTCGAGGCCCTGCTCGGCCTCATGGGCGCCAACGGATTGAAGTTCTATCGCTCCGCGACAACCTCTGCCCTCGGCGGGCCCGGGGGTCTCATTGCTTTCGACGACATCGTCCTCATCAAAGTCAACGCTCAATGGAAATACCGGGGCTGTACGAACTCCGACGTCATCCGCGGTCTCATCCAGCGCGTCCTCGACCACCCCGACGGCTACTCCGGCGAGGTCGTCATGTTCGAGAACGGTCAGGGACGGGGAAGCCTGGCCTGCGATACATCCCAAACCTACGACGGCGATACGACGGTTCAGGCCAACGCCAACGATAGTAACCACTCGTTCCTTTATCTCGTCGATACCCTGTTCAATGACCCGCGCGTCTCGGCCAAGCTCATGGACTCCGTCGGGGGCGTGTTCCTGACATCGACCGACCACGCCCAGGACGGGTTCCGCCGCTATCGGAATGTCTCCTACCCGTGCTTCACCACGACCGGCGGGCGCCGCGTGGAACTGCGCGAGGGTTTATGGACAGGAAGCGGCTACTCCTCCAAGCTCAAGCTCATCAACGTCCCGGTGCTCAAGCATCACGATACCGGAGGCTCGGAGATCACGGCCAGCCTGAAGCATTTCTACGGCGTCCTGTCCATGAGCGACGGCTACAGCGGAATTCGTCATTACAGCAAGCTGGGCACGACTTGCGGCAAGATGGTGGTCTCGGTCCGGACGCCCGTCCTGAACATCATCGACGCCATCTGGGCTTCGCAGGGTTCCGTCGCTGGCTACCCGGCCGAAACGACCTTCCGGGCCAACACTCTCGTCGCCGGCCAGGACCCGGTGGCCCTGGACTACTGGGCAGCCAAGAACGTCCTTTACCCCATCGACAAAAACGCCCGCCATCTCCCGACGTTTTCGGGCATCAACCGCTGGCTCGTCCAGGCGCGCGAAATCATCAATAATCGGGGCGGACTCTACGATCCCTCGGCGGGCATCCTGGTCCGGCGAGTAACGAATTCTCCCGCGAACATGAGCGTCCATTACGCCAGCGCGGCTTCGGTCTGAAGATCGCCTCGCGGCAGACCGGCTTTCGGCGGGCGGCTGTCCCCTACCCCTCGAATCTGCGGGAACTCCCGGCGACGTCAAAACCGCGGGTGGGGGCCGTCCCGGTACGATTGATGCCGGATTCGTGAGCGTGGAATCGGCCCTCCGGCCAGGCCCGGGTCGATATCGCCTCGCTCAATCGGCTCCGGCCTTCAGGGGTAGTCCCGGCTAAAAAAAAGCGTTGCGCCCTCCTTTACTATTTAATTTATATAATATATAAGATTTATAGATTTTTGAGAGATCGAGGAATGCCGAAGATCTTCATGAGCGAGGAAACTCCATGAGCCGCAAACCCGCCGCAAAATCCTGGAACCGACGGACGTTCCTTAAGCTTTCGGCCGCCGGATTGTCATCCTTTCTCGTCAACCCTTTCCGTCGGGTCGCCCGCTCCGGCTCCGTGACCGGCCTCCTGTCCACGCTCGGTCCCATCCCCCAGGCTGATAGTGGTCCCAGCCGCCTCTTCGGAATCACTGAGATCCCCGACCAGCCCTTCGTCTTCGGCGCCCGTCCCTTCACTCTCGGCGCCCATCCCAACTACCATGCGGGCCTCGAAACGCTCCTGGCCTTGATGGGTCCGAACGGCCACCGCTTCTATCGGTCCTCGCAAGAGGGCCTTGTCCAAGGCCCCACGGGGCTCATCGCCCCGGACGACGTCGTCCTCATCAAGGTCAACGCCCAATGGAAATACCGGGGCTGTACAAACTCGGACCTCATCCGGGGTCTCGTTCAGAGGATCCTCGACCATCCGGACGGCTTCCAGGGTGAAGTGGTCATCATCGAGAACGGCCAGGGCCGGGGAAGCCTGGCCTGCGATACATCCCGCGCCTATGACGGCAATACGACGGTCGAGGCCAACGCCAACGATAGGAACCACTCGTTCCTGTATCTCGTCGACAGCCTGTTCAAGGACCCCCGCGTCTCGGCCAAGCTCATGGACTCCTTCCGCACGAACTTCCTGGCGGCCGACGATCATGCGCAGGACGGCTACCGGAAGATGGACTTCGTCTCCTATCCGTGCTTCACCACGGCCGGCGGCCGTCGGGTCGAACTGCGCGAGGGCATCTGGAACGGCAGCGGCTACCGCTCCAACCTCAAGCTCATCAACGTCCCGGTCCTCAAGCACCACGACATGCACGGCGCGGAAATCACGGCCAGCCTTAAGCATTTCTATGGCATCCTTTCCATGGCCGACCGCACCAACCACAACCGCCACTACGCCCAGTTGGGGGAGACCACGGGGACGATGGTCGCTAAGGTGAGGACGCCCGTCCTGAACATCATCGACGCCACCTGGGTTTCGTTCGGTTCGATCAGGGGCTATCCGGCCGAAACGACCTTTCGGTCCAACCAGCTCCTGGCCTCCCAGGACCCGGTGGCCCTGGATTATTGGGCGGCCAAGTACATCCTTTACCCCATCGACAACAACACGCTGCATCATCCGGATAACCCCTATATCGACGCCTGGCTGACTCAAGCCCGCGATACCATCAACGCCGCCGGCGGCCTGGCCGATCCGGACGCGGGCATTTCCGCCGGCCTGGTCACCAAGGATGAATCCCAGATGAGCGTCCTCAGCGACAGCGCGGCCCGATTCCTGAGCGACATGCCGATCCTTCCCCCAAGACACACCGAGCGGGACTGATTCCCTCTACGGCAAACAGGGTTCGGCCCCGAGACGATCCTCCGGGGATTCGATAGGGCTTCGACCGGCTTCGGGCTAGGACTAGCGCCGGAGCATCCGGCCCGCGTATCTCAGGTAATTCTTGAGGGAGTTGCCCTGTTTGAGAAGCGGAAAAGAACGGAGCAGAGCGGTCATGGCCTTAAATCTCTTGATCAGGCTCCGGTGGTGGAGGAGGACCATGACCTTCTCCCACAGCGCCCGTTTCTCGGCGCCGTAGGGGTACCACCAGTTCTGGTCGCGTCTTTTATCGAAATCCATGCTCACGAACTTGATGTTCGAGATCTCGAGCAGTCCGTACGGCCCATGGGAGCGGCCGACGCCGGTCTTCTTGATCCCGCCCCAGATCGCTTTGGGGTCGGTGAAGGAGAACATGTGGTCGTTGACCGTCACCGTGCCGGCTTCCAGGTTCTCGGCCAGGAAGGCCGCCCGCTTCCTGTCCCGGGTCCAGACCGATGCCGTCAAACCGTAGTCGCAGTCATTAGCCAAGGCCAGGGCTTCGTCGATGCCCGAGACGGCCATCACCGGCAGGGCCGGCCCGAACGTCTCTTCTTTCATGATCTTCATCGAATGATCGACCTTGGACAGGACGGCCGGCATGAGAAAATAGCCCGGGAGGGCCTGGCTCCGGGCTCCGCCGCAGAGGACCACCGCCCCCTTGGACCGCGCTTCGGCGATCTGGGTTTCGACGGTTTCGAGCTGGCTGAGGGTGGTCATGGGCCCGATGTCGGTCTCCGGGTCGAGCGGGTCGCCCACCCGGAGGGCCTTGGTCAGGTTCACCAGACGATCAAGGAATCGGTCGACGATCCGCTGGTCCGCGTAGACGCGCTCGATCGAGGCGCAGCTCTGGCCGGTGTTCATGAAGCCGCCCCACAGCGCGCCCCGCACCGCCCGTTCCAGGTCGGCGTCGTCCAGGACGATCATCGGGTCCTTCCCCCCCAGCTCCAGAATGACGTGAGTCAAGTTGCGGCTGGCGAGTTCCATGACCCGTCGGCCGACCTCGACACTGCCCGTGAACATTATCGTTTCGACCGTCGGGTCGGAGATCAAGAACTCGGCTTGCGCCGTCCGGCTGTTGACGATGTTCAGCACGCCGGCCGGCAGTCCCGCCTCCTGGAAGATCTCCCCGATGACGAGCCCGGTGAAGGGCGTGGTCGACGACGGCCTCAGGACGACGGTGTTGCCCGCGGCCAGGGCGCTCAGCGCATCGCCGAAGGGGATGATGAACGGGAAGTTCCAGGGCGAGATGACGAGGGTCACGCCCAGGGGTTGGAAATGAAAGGCGTTGGTCTTGTGGGCGAAGAGGGGCAGGTGAAGCTTCTGTTTCTTCGGGGCGCGCACCTTCTCCAGGGAGTGGCCGTAATAATCCAGGAGCTCGAGCCCGGTCAGGACGTCGACGCCCATGGCCTCCACGAGGGGCGAACCCTTCTCGCGGCAGACGAGCTCGGCCACTTCGCGGGACCGCCGGAGGAGGACATCCCGGGCGGCCCGGAAGATCTTCTTCTTGTCGGCCGGCGTCGTCCTTTTCCAGAGAGGGAAAGCGCGATGAGCGGCCTCCAGGGCCAGGCGGCACTCGTTCTCCGAGGCCAGGTAAACTTCTCCGAGCGTTTCGAGCGTAGCCGGATTCTTGACGAAGAGGGCCTTGTCCGTTTCGATACGTTCGTTATTGATGAGCAGCCGTCCGTTCATCGGTCATATCCTTTCTTTCACGACCTTGCGCAGCCAGGAAACGAACAGGAAAAAATAGGAATCGATGATAAGGTCGATCCGAAGGAGCGGGTTGACGATGCCGGCCTTGAGCAGGAGGAGCAGGACGATGGTCTTGTGCTTGGGCGGACAGCCCCTGATCCGGATCTTTCGCCGAACCCGGACCCTGCCCTCGACCTTGGTGCAGGTGCCCAAGAGCAGGAGGCGCTTGGCCGTCACGTCGCCCTTGTATTCGCCGACAACGACCGTCCAATGAGGAAGGTCATTCCAGAGCTTAGGCTTGCGGTCCTTGATCATGTACAGCCAGTCGAGCAGAACCCCCTGGCAGCCGCCGGTACAGTAAGGCTCGCCGCTCAGAACCTTGATGTTGCCCGGGACATCGGTGACGGGCATGAAGCCCAGGTCCCAATCCTTGGTTTTCTCCCGGACCTCGTTCAGGGTGATATCACCCTGAAGCTCGATGTCGCGGAGCTCGAGGGAGCCGTAGCCGCGGTCGCGGGCCTGGCGCAGGTGGCCGATCTTCTCGGGGTCGAGGTGAAGGATGTGGGCGCAGACGACGTCATGGGCCAGGGGGTCGGCGGCCAGGATGACCAGCCCCAGCGGCCGTCCGTGCTCGGTCATCTGGTTTCCGCCGACGGCGGCCTGGATGCCGTCCGTGACGATGAAGTCGGGCCGGCCGACCTCGAGCAGGTCCACGATCTTTTCGTCCAGGCGGTTGTTGTGGTTCCACATCCTCTCCCTATCACAGAGGATGCCGATGTTGAGCTTGATCGAGGCGGTCATCCCGTGGGCCAGGACGTTGCTCTTGAGCTTGGGCGCATAGACAAGAAAATCGCGCTGGGCGATGTCCCGCGATAGGCAAACCTCCTGATGAAGGACGCCCCGGGTCAGCGGGACTTTCACCTTCTTCGATTCTTCGATGGGGGCCAGACGAACCCGGTGCTTTCTTTTCAGCCGGTAATAGCCGGCGTGGCGAAGCATTCGGGAGGTGGGGATGGCGGCCCCGCACTTTTCGGCGATGGTGAACCGCGTGCCGGGCGCCGCGGCGGCCTCGAGCGCGGTCAGGAGCCCGTCGACGAACTCCGAGCGGGTGTAGGCCGAGGGCGCGACCTTGTGATGGGCAAAAACGACGTTGGGTTTGATCGTGACCCGTCCCTTGATCCGGGGAACGAGTCCGAACTCTTCCAGACCCTGGGCGATGATCTTGCTGATCCGGTCGGGGTTATAATCGGGACATCGCCGCAGAATGACCACCGGTTTTTTCATATACAGCGCTTATATCATAAAAAATCGGCGACGCACAACCATGCCCTCTATTTTAAAAGCGAAGCAGCCCCTCGTTCACTGCACTTCGGAAAGTCGGGCGCGAATCGGCGCTTCCGATGAGCCGGGAACGATCACCAGAGAGCGGCCGCAGCGGCCACCGAAGCGCGGTCGAACAGGGTGATGGCCTTCGGCCTGCAGGCCGAGCGGCAGATTCCGCAGCCGTAGCAGGTTTTTTGATTGACCTCGATTTTGCGCTTGGCCGCGCTGAAGAACATCGCCCCAAACGGACAAAGCCTGAGGCACAGCCGGCATCCGTTGCACAGGTCGGGATTCACCCCGGCGACGTACTCGGCCTTGAAGAAGAGAGGCGTCCGAGCCCGGAGCGCGGCCCGCATGGCCAGGCAGTCCGACGCGTCGCAATTGCATATGCCGCCGATGAAGGGCGTCTCGAAGGTCCAGATCGTATGACACAGGCCTTCGGCCTCGTGGCGGCGAAGAGCTTCCAGGGCATCCGCCTTGCCCACGCTTTCCAGGCCCTTGACGTTCGGGCCGGTCAAGTAGGCGATATCGGCTTCGCGGATGATTCTCAGAAAGTTTTCCTCATCGGGGAGAAGGCTAACGGCGTAGCAGTAGCGCTGCTCGGACCGGACGGTCGCCTGCCGGCAGATACAGGCCAGGCGCGTGACCGAGTTCACAACGTCCATGATCCGCTCCAGGTCTTCAAAGGGAACGACCTGACCATAGTGATGCTTCTTCTGGCGCCGGACCACGGTCTTGATCGTCGCCTTCCTCACCAGGGCCGGGGCTTTTTGCAGATTCTCAAGAAGCCTGATGCCCTTGAGATGTCTCTCGGGCTGGGAGAAGAAACGCACCAGGATCTCGCGACGGCGGTCGAGGTCGCCCATCAGGTCCTCGGAATAGTTTCGGGCCTCGAGGTACCACCTCTTCCCTTCTCCGTGCTTGTGGCAGAATTCGCACATCGCTCGCCGACACCCCAGGATGTTTCCCTATCCTCTTATCACAGAATAAAGGGGGGCACAATGCTCATCCCCTGATTCAGCGGCATTGATTCTCAGCCCTCCGGACGGACGACGACACCCCGAGAAAAAAGCGGATGGGTATGATGCGTCCGATCTAGCTCGATTCTATGTCCCGGAGTTTATTGGAGAAGTTTGACGACGGCCCAGACTTTCAGGTCTTCCGGGATCTGGATTCCTCGGCCGAACCCTCCCCTCTCGCCCTCGCCGCCCGTCCCGGGCCGACCGTATCCGCCGCCTCCCGGGAACCCGCCCCGGCCGCCCATTCCCCCGCGTCCGCCGAAGTCTCGGGACATCGGGCCGGCAGAAAACTTCCCGGTCTCAAAACCGAGGCTGATCGTTTGGCCAGGCTGAGCCCCCACGGCCCAGGGCGCTTGGTCCGAGTTCCGAAGCGGGATCTTGAGCTCATAGACGAACATCCCGACCGGAGCGGAGGCCTTGATCTCCAGGCCCTTCCCGTCCTCGGTTTTCACCAGGAGAGGCATCTGGCTCTTGGCCGTGATCACCCCGAATTCGGTCCAGGACTCGGAAGAAACAGCCTGGCCGAATTCATCCTCGGGCTCGATCGACGCCGGAACCTCGGGGCGCCCCTCGGGCCGCGTTGCACTCGCGCCAGCCGCCGGCCCCATGGGGAAGCGGAGGCCGAAGGTCCTTGCCTGCCCCCCTTTCGGGTCGATCCAAAGGACAAGCCCTCTGCGGAGGATCTGAGCGCGCTTGTAAGGGTCAGTCACGACCAAACAGACATAGAGGTTCTGTTGGTCGTTGATGAACCCGAGCGAGAATTGTCCTTGGACGCTATAATAAAGATTGCCCCGCCAATCGTCGTCCTTGCCGTCAATGGTGATCGGACCGCCTAAGGGTCGGCTTTCCACCTTGTAGGTCGGAATGCCGGCGCACCCGGCAAGCCCCAGGGCCAGCAGGACCAGAAGGGCCGCAAACGCACAACCGGTCGCGGCTTTCCCCGGAGCGCCGCTTTCGAGCTTGTTGTTGATGGGTCTCATGTTTCCCTCTTCTTCGTCTATCAGGCCAAAAATCTCCACCCGCCTATTTAACAAAAAAACACAACGTATCGTTGCGCCCGGCTAGCGGGCGCATTGACCGGGCGCGTTTTTATTTTAACTCGAATCGCAGAAATCAGCCATCCGCAAGGGGGGGAGAGCTTACCGCCGGTTATGTTGCTTTTTGGGCCCGCCCTTAATAAAGGAACATATCTTTTATCTTTGGCGTGAGTTTCTCTTTGAAAAAGAAGAAAAATGAAGTGATGTGTCCTCTGTTTTGCCCTAATATAGAAGTGGAAGGGAGAAGAACATGGAATTCTTTGAGTTGATCCAAAAAAGATACAGCGTGCGGGCTTATAAGCCCACGCCCGTCGAAAAAGAAAAACTGCGGAAAGTCCTGGAAGCGGCGCTTCTCGCTCCGACGGCGGCCAACAGACAACCTTTTGAGTTCGTTGTGATCCCGACCCAGGGACGCGAAGCAGAGCTGAAGAGGATCTATGGCCGCGAATGGTTCACTCAAGCCCCGCTCGTCATCTGCGCCTGCGCAAAAACGTCCGAGGCTTGGACTCGCAGGGATGGGAAGAATTATGCTGAGGTGGATACGACGATCGCCATGGACCATCTGATATTGGCCGCGGCCGATCTCGGGTTGGGAACGTGCTGGATTGCCGCCTTCGACCCGGCGGCGGCGAGAGAAATCCTAGGGTTGCCGCCTCAGGTGGAGCCCGTGGCCTTCACTCCTCTGGGCTATCCCGCGGATGAAGGAAAGCCCAAGAAGCGAAAATCCCTCGCCGACCTTGTCCGTTATTTCTAAGCTATAAAAAGGCAGGGGGGCAAAAAAGATTTCAGCGGTTGTTTCAATCAATACCCGATGGGCTCAGCGATTTGATTTGGAGATTAATATTATTCCAGCTGCTTGCCGCGGGTTTCGGGCAAGGCAAAAGCCATGAAAGCCGAGAATAGGAAGAACGCGGCGGTGAGGTAGAAGGCGATCGACAGGCCGTAGATCTTGGCCAGCGCCCCAATGGTGAACGGCGCAAGGGCGCTCAATCCCCTTCCGATATTATAGGTGAAGCCTTGGGCCGAGGCCCGGATCCTGGTCGGGAAGATCTCGGCCGTGATGGTCCCGAACCCCGAAAAATAGCCCGTTCCAAAGAAAGCCAAAAACGGCCCGAGCAAGAGCAATACGGTGTTATTGCGGGCGCCGCTGTAGAGGACGACAAAGACGGCCGCCGCGAAGAGATAAAAAATGTAGGTGGGCTTGCGCCCCACCTTGTCGCAGATGAACCCGAAGCTGACGTAGCCCAGCCACATACCCGCCTGCATGACCAGGATCCAGGTCGAGGTCTTGACGATATCGAGGCCCATCCCGCCCTCTTTGGCCGGAAGGCCGAGGTAGCTCGGGATCCAGGTGAAAAGCCCCCAGTAGGCGAACATCGTCCCGGCGTTCATCAGAGTCGTCACGAGCGTGTTCTTGAGATACGGCCGCTTGAAGATGAGGCTGAGCTTGGCTCGCTTCTCCTCGGTTTGACGCCGCGCGGCGATCTTCTTCCAGATCTCGGGCTCATCAACGTGCTTCTGAATCCAGAGCGTCAGGAGGGCGGGCAACACGCCCACGAAGAACACGGCCCGCCAGCCGAACCTGGGCAGGATGACGGCAGTGATGACCGCCGCCAGGGCATAACCGATCGCCCAGGAGCTCTGGACGATCCCCATGGCTTTGCCCCGTTTTTCCGCGGGCCAGGTTTCGGCGACGAGCGCCGCGCCGGTGGCCCACTCCCCTCCCATGCCCAGGCCGAGCAGGGTCCGGAAGATCGCCAGCTGAAGGATGTTTCCCGAAAGCCCGCAGGCGCCGGTGAAGATGGAGTAGATGAGGATGCTGCCCATCAGGGCTTTGACCCGACCGATCCGGTCGGCAACGATTCCGAAAAGGATGCCGCCCACGGCCGAAGCCAGGAGCGTCAGCGAGCTCATCAGCCCGCCCATGGCCTTGCTCATGCCGAAGTGCTTCATGAGCTCGGCCAGGACCATGAAGTAGAGCATGATGTCCATGCCGTCGAGCATCCAGCCCAGAGAGGCGGACAGCAGGGCCTTTTTTTGGTGGGGGGTGATTCCCCTGTACCAGGGACCCGCGGCCGGCTGGAGTGTCGGAACGCTCATCGCTTCTTTTTTTTCGCCCGACGGCCGAACCCGCCGCCCCCGGGCGTTTCGATCACGAGGCGGTCTCCGGGCTTGACGTTCAGGCTGATCTTGGAGCCGAGGTCGCGCCGCCTCCCGTCCTCGACCAGGATGTTTCTGCCGGTCTTCCCCGGCCGGCCGCCCCGAAGGCCGTAGGGCGCGAACCGCCTCCGCTCGGAGAGGATGTTGACCCGGGCCGGAGCCAGGAACTCGAACTCCCGGATGATCCCGTCCCCGCCTTTGAACCTTCCGTCGCCCCCCGAGCCCGGGCGCAGGCAATAGCGCCGGATGCGGACCGGAAGGTAGTGCTCCAGAGATTCGACCGGCGTGTTCCGCGTGTTGGTCATGTGGGTATGAACGCCGCTCAGCCCGTCGCGCTCGGGACTCGCGCCCATCCCGCCGCCGATCGTTTCGTAGTAGGCGAAGCTCTTGTGCGTGGCCGGGTTGACCCCGCCGAAGGTGATGTTGTTCATCGTCCCCGAGCTCGCCGCCGGGATGCGCGCCGGAACAGCCTTGGCCAGCGCGCCCAGCAGGACATCCGTGATGCGCTGGGACGTCTCCACGTTCCCTCCGGCGACCGCGGCCGGAGGCCTGGCGTTGACGACGCTCCCCAGGGGAGCGATGACCTTGAGGGGCCGCAGAAGCCCGGCGTTGAACGGCACGTCCCCGGGCAGGATGCAGCGGAAGACGTAGAGCGTGGCCGAGAGAGTGATGGCGAAGTTGGCGTTGATGTTGCCCCCAACCTGCCCGTCCGACCCGGAATAGTCCACGACCGCCGAATCGCCCCGGAGGCGCACCCGGACCCTGATCCGCACCGGACCGCTGCCCAGGCCGTCGCCGTCCATGAGGTCCTCGAATGCGTACAGGCCGGGGGGAAATTCCCGGAGAGCACGACGCAGGATCCGTTCCGAGTAGTCCTGGAGGTTCCGCATCCGCTCATGAACCTTCCTCAGACCGTGCTTGGCCGTGATCTCGAGCAGGCGCTTCTCGCCGATGCGGTTGGCCGCCAGCTGGGCGGTGAGGTCACCCTCGCGCTCCTCGGGAGTCCTGACGTTGGCCAGGATGAAGTCGAGCACATCGCGGTCGACGCGGCCGCGCCGGACGAGCTTGACCGGAGGAATGATGATCCCCTCCTGAAAAAGCTCGGTGGCCAGGGGCATCGACCCGGGGGCCATGCCTCCGACATCGGAGTGGTGGGCCCGGTTCGCCACGAAAAAGGCGGGCTCGCGTCGTCCCGCCACATGCACCGGCGAGACCATTGTGATATCGGGGAGATGTGTCCCTCCTCGAAAGGGATCGTTCAGGACGACGGTATCACCCGGATCCATGTCCACGTTTTCGATGGCGCTGGCCACGGACAACGGCATTGCACCCAGGTGGACCGGAAGATGGTCTCCCTGGGCGACGGTCCGGCCCGCGGCATCGAACACGGCGCAGGAGAAATCCTTTCTCTCTTTGATGTTGGGCGAGAACGAGGCCCGGGTCAGGGCCACGCCCATTTCCTCGGCCACGGAGACAAAGAGGCTTTTGAAGATCTCGAGCTCGATCGGGTCGGCCGGGACCATGAGAAGGCGACTCATCGTTCCCTTCCCCGGCGAATGATCAGATTGCCGAAGCCGTCGACCCGGCAGACGAAGCCGGGCGCCACGACCGAGGTGGATTCATAATCGCAGACGAGAGCCGGTCCCCGCAGGAAATTTCCCGGCTGGAGACGGTCGCGCCGAAAGACATCGGCGGGGAGAGCTTTGCCTTCAAAGGTCATCGGGCGTTGCGCGACTCGGGCGTCCGAAGGGTCGCCCCCGCGGCCCGGGCGCCGGGTCAGGCCGGGCTTCAGGGTCGTGCCCTTCGCCTTCACCCTCAAGTTGACGACTTCCACGGAACGCCGGGGATCGCAATAGCCGTAAAGACGAAGATGAGCGGCGTCGAAAAACCTGCGGTAATCCGGAGTGAAGGGCACGGTGATCTCATAGGACTGCCCGACATAGCGAACGTCCAGGAAACGGAGCAGATGAACGCGGCCTCGCTCGAAGCCCTCGGCCCGCATGTCGGGCATAGCCCGCTTGACGAGAGGTCCGAACAGCCGCTCGAGCGCCGCGGGGACGGCCTCCTCGCCGATCTTGAGGACGGAGCGCGAATAATCCTTGACCACATCGGACAGGAGCATGCCCAGGGCCGAAAGCACCCCGGCGTTCTTGGGCACGATGACCGTCGGGATGCGGAGGCGTTGGGCCAGACTGCAGGCGTGCATGCCGCCCGCGCCGCCGAAGGACAAAAGGGCGAAATCACGCGGGTCGTGGCCGCGCTCGACCGAGATGACGCGGATGGCCCGTTCCATGGTGGCGTCGGCGACCCGGACGATCCCCTCGGCCAGGCGGCCCGCGGTCAGCCCGAGGCGCGAGGCGAACCTCTCGACGGCCCTCCGGGCGCGCTCAGGGTAGAGCTTCATCGCCCCGCCGAGAAAGCTCTCGGGGTCGAGACGTCCCAGGACGAGGTTGGCGTCGGTGACGGTCACTTCGTCTCCCCGTCCATAGCAAACGGGTCCAGGGTCGGCACCGGCGCTTCGCGGCCCAACCCGCAGGGCTCCGCCCTCATCGACGAAGGCAATCGACCCGCCGCCCGAGCCGACCGTATGGATGTCGATGATGGGCATCTTGACCGGGAGGTCGCTGATGACCGACTCCGTGGTCGTGGCGATCTCGTGATCGCAGAGAGAAACGTCGGTCGAGGTCCCGCCCATATCGAAGGAGATGATCCGGTCGAACCCCGCCCGGCGCGCGACCTCCTTCGCTCCCACGACGCCGCCGGCCGGCCCGGAGAGAATGGTGCAGACCGGCGTTTCTTTGGCGCCGCGGGACGAAACGCATCCGCCGTTCGACTGCATGATCCGCAAGCGGCCGGTCCGGAGGTTCTTCTCCAGACGGCCGAGGTAGCTTGTCATGAGGGGGCCGACGAAGGCATTGATGGCCGTGGTGCTGGCCCGTTCGAACTCGCGATATTCGGGCAGGATGCGGTGCGAGGCCGAGCACGCGATCCCGTGCCGGGCAAGGATCTTGAGGACGGCCTCCTCAGGAGCGGGGTTGGCGTAGGAGTGGAGAAGACAGAGGGCGACCGATTCGATGCCCAGCCGGATGAGGCGTCGAGCGACGGCCTCCACCCGCGGCGCGCTGATCTTTTTCAGGATCGATCCGTCGGCCAGGGTCCGCTCCGGAAGACCGAAGCACAGACGGCGCGGAATGAGAGGGTCCCTCTTCTCCACGAGGATGTTGTACAGCTCGCGCCGCGTTTGTCGCCCGATGAGGAGGATGTCTTCGAACCCTTCGGTCGTGAGCAGGGCCAGCCGGGCGCCCTTGTGCTCGAGGAGGGCGTTGGTGGCCACGGTCGAGCCGTGGATGATGTCCGTTCCGTCGCCAAGGACCCCGGTGTCCGTCAGGCCCTTGAGTATGGCCTGGCCGGGGTTGTGCGGCGTGGACAGCACCTTCCAGACGCGCATGCCCTGCGGGCCGAGGATGACGAAGTCCGTGAACGTTCCACCCGTATCGATGCCGACGCGCACGGTCATGTCTGCACTCGTTGAGTCCGCACCTTCTCTTCTCTCCGGCGCCGGGGCATGACGGACGCCCCGCGCCGCCAGAACCCGCGCGATCCTACTCGATCCGCTTGCTGATGTGCCAGCCGTACTTGCTCGTCTGCGGGTCATAGACGGCCAGGCCGATGCCGCCCACCGGGAGCGAAAAACCGACGTCGCCGAAGGCCTTGACCATCTTCGCCCGGGGGTACTCTTCCTTGGATGGGTCGGGCGTGACGTTGAAGTTCGACATTCGATAGATCCCGGGGAATTCGTCGTCCGTGAATTCCTTCACCAGGGCCCCGAAATCCGCGCCCTTTTTGGCCCGCTCGAAGACCTGTTGCGCCAGAGTCTCGGCCTCGGCCCGGGTCCGCGTGACCTTGGCTTCGGGGATCGACCCCTGGAAGGCGATGAGGATGTGCTGGACGGCGATATGCTCGGGCTCGGTTTGCCCCGAGAGCGCCAGGCTCACCGCGGCCAAAAGAAAGAGAACGGCGATCCTTCGCATGACGGCTTTCTCCTTGAGGTGATAAAGAACGACGCCGGGGAAAAAATACGTGGCCGCGCCGTCCATGGTCTTGGAAGAGAGTGTATAGGTTCGGAAAAAAAGAGTCAATTCCCGCGGAAGAGGAAGCAGCCCGGCGCAAAGGGACGGTTTCCCGTCTACTTCCGGACCTCCACTCGTTTCAGCGTCGTCCCGCCCGCCTCGACGAGGATTTCATAGAGGGCGAACACTCCCGCCTCGGGCTCCTCCAAACCAAAACGACCGGCGAGCTTGCCGAAGACCTCCGCTCCGCCGGTCAGGAGAGAGCTCAGAGCCTTAAGTGATTCGGCGACGGCCGGATCGGTCGTCGAACCGAAGGAGACGAGCATGCCGTTCGACAGGGTGAGCTTCAGGTCGCTCGCCCCGAGCCCCGCAGTTTGCTTCAAGTAGAGCGGATGGGCCAGGTCGGGGAGATAGACGATCGAAACAGCGCCTGGCTGGCCCTTGGCCTCGGCCCGGGCCACGAGGATGTACGGTTTTGCCGAATAATATTTCAGGCCGGTTTTCTGGGTCAGCGCTTCATCCTTGTAGAAATTGACGCCGGCACAGGCCGAAAGAAACCCCGTCAGGCACACCAGCACGAGAGCTTTTTTCATCGGGTCCTCCTCCCATTGTTTTTTGTTTAGTCGGCCGAGCGCCTTCGAGATGGTAAACCGGGAAAGAGATTGGAATCGGGAGCATGAACGAGTGATCCGGACGCCTCCGCCGACGCCGGAAACGAAAGGACCCTATTCGATTACGACGTCGTGGGGGCCGCGGACGAGGTCGCCGATGACCCAGGCTTTCTGGCCGAGCCTGGACAGCCGGCTCAAGGCGGCCTCCGCGTCGCGCCGGCCGACGACGGCGACGAGGCCGATGCCCATGTTGAACGTGCGGAACATGTCCCTTTCGCTCACCCGGCCGCGTCTCTGGATGAGTCCGAAGATGGGCGGCATCCGCCATGAGCCTTTCTTGATCCTGACCCGGAGACCGGCGGGAACGACGCGAGGGATGTTGTCGTAAAACCCGCCGCCCGTGATGTGGGCCAAGGCCTTGACCCTGACTTTTTTGATGAGCGCCAGGAGTGTTTTGGTGTAGATGCGCGTCGGCTTGAGAAGCTCGGCTCCGAGCTTGCCCTTGATCTCGGAAGGCGGGAAGATCTTCCGCACGAGCGAATAGCCGTTGCTGTGAAGGCCGCTCGAAGCCAGGCCCAATACCACGTCCCCGGCCTGGCAGGAGCGCCCGTCGATGATCTTTTCCCGACTGACGAGGCCGACGCAGAAGCCGGCCAGGTCGAACTTGCCCGGCTCATACATTCCGGGGAGCTCGGCCGTCTCACCGCCGAGCAGGCTGCAGCCGGCCTGGCGACAGCCGCTGGTGATGCCTTTCATCAGGTTTTCGAGCTTGGACGCCTCGACCTTGCCCACGGCGATATAGTCGAGGAAAAAGAGCGGCTCGGCGCCGAGCACGGCCACGTCGTCCACGCACATGGCCACGAGGTCGATCCCGACCGTGTCATAGCGGCGCATGGCTTCGGCGACGAGAAGCTTCGTGCCCACGCCGTCCGTGGAGGAAACAAGGACTGGCTCCTTGAGGCTTTTGAGCCGCGGGGCGAAGAGACCGCTGAACCCGCCCAATCCGCCGATGACTTCCGGACGGTTAGTCCGCTTGACCAGCGGCTTGATGCGGCGGATGAACTCGTCCGCGCGGTCGATATTGACGCCCGCCTTTTTATAGCTGAGGGAAGCCATGGTCCTTTCCGCTGAAAAATCGTCCTTTTTATACCATTCCACCCACTGTTAGTCAACGGCGCCTCCGGCTGCGGGGCAAAAAAAGGCCGCTCCCTTTAGGGGAGCGGCCTCAACGCCTTAAATGGAATTAAGCTTACTTCTGATTTTCGATCGAAACGAGCTTAAGCTCCTGTCCGACCATTTCGGCCTTGACTACGACCTGGAGCTTGCTGTCCGCTTTTTCCAGGAACTCGACGATGGCCTCTTTGCTGGCCTTGTCGAATTTCTGCAGTTTGCCGTCGGCGTAGATCGCGTATCCGCTGGCTTTGCAGCCGGGCATCAAGGCGCAGCTCTTGGTATGCGACTTGACGAAGTTGGCCAGATCGGCCTTGTTGGCCTCGGCGCACTTGTTATCGATGATGTCGCCCTTGATGATCAGGACTTCAGCCGCAAGGCTGATCATCGAGAGCAAGCCCAGGGCCAAGAGAACGAGCGTAACCTTTTTCATGAAGAAACTCCTTTAAAGAGATCTAAGGTTGGGGTCCAGGAAGGACAAACACTTTATTCCTATAGGAACAATAGGAATATAAAACAAAAGCTCGGCCCTGTCAACTGCGAACGAAGGTATCGGGCGGCGGTCGGGTTCGGCCCGGCGTCTCAGGCCGCTTTCCCCCGGAGGAAGCGAATCATTCCCGGCACGGCCAGAGGCACGACATCCGGCAGCATCTTGGGCATGAGGTTGTCCATGACCTTGGGCATCAGGTCCGGCATCTGCTCGGCCATATAATCGGGCATGGGCACCCGGTCCTTGATCCGGCTCAGCATGGTGGGCAGGACCTTGGGCATCATCCCGGGCAGGAGCCGCGGGAAGAGGACCGGCAAGAGCGGTTTCATCAGGCCGAACATCGCCCCTCCGACGAACCCGAGCTTGCCGATGCCCCGCATCATCCCGCCCATGCCCAAGGGCATTGCTTTGAGAAGCTCGGGCCACATGGAGTTCATCAGCTCGGCGAAACCCTCGGGCGTCATCAGGGCGATCATGGCCTCGAAGACGGCCCACTGCCGGCCGACCTCGGGGCTCGGGTCGGCAAAGGTCTTGCCCAAGCTCCGGCAGGCGAAGGCGGCCAGGTCGTGGACCTCGACGTCCATTCCCTTCTTGTCCTTGGTCACGCGAAGCTGGAACTGGCAGCAGGGACAGAGGGCCAGGACGGATTCGGCCTTAGCCTCGACCGCCTCGTCCATGCGCATCTTGCCGATGTCATGGGCGACCAGCGGCTCCCCGATCAAGGTCAGGACACTCCCGCAGCAATGGGCTTGCTCATGGTGATGGGCCATCTCCACGAACTCGACACCGGGGATGGCCTTGATGACCTCACGCGGTTCCTCGTAAACGCCCGAGACGCGCCCGATATGGCAGGAGTCGTGCCAGGTGACCCGCTCCTTGATCGGATTCTTGAACTTGAACCGGCCGGCCCGGATCTCTTCCGACATGAGTTCGCTGTAATGCTTGGCGGTGATGCCGAAATCGATGTGGAGCTTCTCGGTCCATTCGGGATAGGCGTGCCTCCACATCATGTCGCAGGCCGGACAGGAGGAGATGACCGTGTCCGCGCCGACGGCCTTGACCGCGGCGATGTTCTTGCGCATCGTCTCCTCGAAAACGTCCCATTTGCCCGCGACGAGCATGGGCGTGCCGCAGCAGTTCTCCACGGTCCCCAGGGTCGTGAAATCGACTCCGGCCGCGTCAAGGAGGGTGGCCGTGGCCTGTCCGATGTCGTGCTCGACGTAGGAGGCCGTGCATCCGGCGAAATAGACGTTCTTGGCCTTGGTGCCGGGCCCGTGCTTGGCCTGGAGCTCGGCCGGAAACCAGTCCCAGCGGTTCTTGCGGAAGCCGGCCCAAATGTCGCCCTCGGCCCGGGTGGCGGCCGCCATGATCTCGAAGGGCGGGAAGGTCATTCGCTTGTCCTCATGGACGAGCTTGCCCCGCATCTCCATCCAGCTCGGCTCGATGGGCAGGGATGCGGAACAGCGCAGGTTGCACAGCTCGCAGGTGGTGCAGACCAGGAACGTGTCGGTCATGAACTGGTCCCACTTAACCTTGCCCTCCATGAATTTGCGCAGCCAATACCACTTGCCGCGCGGAGACTGGCTTTCCCAGCCCCGGCCGTAGAACTGGTCGCATTCGTCGATGCAGTAGCCGCACTGGGAGCAGCCGTAGGCGTACCAGGCCACGTCGGCCGGGATGCCGCGGCGCGGCTTCCCGATGCGCTCGCCAACCTTGGTCACGACGCGGTTGCCGAAGGGCCTGACCAGGGGCTCAAAGGCTTCGGCCCATTTCACGACCCGGCCCAGGAACCCGCTCGACAGGACCTTGCCCGGGTTCAAAATGCGGCGGGCATCGGCCTCCCGGCGGAAACGCTTCAGCCGCTTGACCTTGTCCTTGCCCAGGATCTGGTTCTTCCGGCCGGTGAAATACAGCCCTGTGGAATAGGGACGGCCGCCGTGCTTGGCGGCGATCTTCATGATGGACAGGACCAGGCCGAAGACAAAGTTGTAGGAGAGCTTGCGCTCATCGCTCGGGATGAAACCCAGGATGACGGCCTCGGGCTTGCCGCCCCTCCCCTTGCGGACGATGACCCCTTCCTTGACCACGGGCTGTTTGACCCTCTGCTCGATCTCTTCCATGAACGCGCCCAGGTTCTCCAGGGGGACGACGACCTCGGCCGGGACGAGCGACGGACCGAGCCGCTTGACGATCATGAGCTTGAAACGGTTCTCCCATTCATGCTCGGCGATCTTGGCGCTCAGGATCTCTCCCTGGCAGGGTTTCAAGGCTTCCTCGATCGCCGGCAGGACCCGCGACCGGTCCTCTTTCCGGTAGGCCAGCGTGGCGATATAAGCCGCGGGCAACAAGACTTTGGCCTCGGCCGGATGGCCGTAGTGCGTCCGGACAGGGGCCTTATTTTTCAGCTCGGCCATGCGGGGGTTAATGAAAACCGCCGACCAGAGCGGGAGGTCCTTTTCGATACACCGCTGGAAGACTCGCGTCAGAAGCTGCGCTTCGGGACAAGCCACCGCCGTCAACTCGAGCTCGGGCGTCTTTTGCACGCTGAGCGTCACCCGGCTGATAAAACCCGTCGTTCCCTCGGCTTCCGAGACAAGGTCCAGGTCCTGCCCCGAGAGTTCGCGGACCTCTCCCGACGAGAGAACGACCCGGGCACTGAGGACATTGTCCGCCAGCCAGCCGAACTCATAGGAGCCGATCCCGGCCCCGCCCTGGGCCAGCCAGCCGCCCACGCTCGAGGAGGGGTAGCTCGTGGGATAGAGCCGCAGCGTCAGCCCCTGGGGTTTGAGCTTGACGTCGAGCTGTTCCCAGGTGATGCCCGGCTCGACGGTGACGGTTTCGGCCTTCGGGTCCACGACCAGGACTTCCTTCATCCTGTAGAAATCGACCACCAACCCTTTCCGGGCGGGGATGACTCCGCCGTAGCCCGACGACCCCTTGCCTCGGGGCACAAGAGGGATCCTGCGGGCTGACGCCCAGCGGAGGAGCTCGACGAGCTCGGCCTCGTTTCCAGGCTGGACCACGGCGTCCGGGGTCGTGCCTCCGATGAGCGGCCTTAACAAGCCGGGCATGGCGGCGATGTCATGTCCGTAAAGCATCCGTTCCGCGGGGCGGAAGTTCACCCGCGCGCCGAATTTTTGCTCAAGCCATTGCCGGTCCTTTGTGTTGAGCCGCGCCATCGTCGTTTCTCCCGTTCCGTGGTTTCTCGAGGAATCTAAAGTATAGTTAAGATATAAATACTATAATAATTATAAAATTATGGCAAGCCCAGGGTATGCGTCCGCTTCCCTGGCCGGAACGAAACTCCGGAAGCGCGAATCACCCCCTGGGGAATGTTGCCGGATCGCAGGCGGGAGAACTCTCGGGGCTATTTTCCAAAGCCCGTTGCCTAGGGTTTGAAAACCTCACGCCGCAAGGTCGCTTCTTTTATGCGCTTGTCCACGGGGTTGACGCCCATCCCGGGTCCGTCGGGGACTTTGACCGTCCCCCGCTCCGTGAGCTCGACCTCGGGGTCGATGAGATCCTGGTGATAATAGCGCTTGCTGGCCGACAGGTCGGCCGGCAGTTTGAAGTTCGGGAGCGAGGCCAGGTGGAGATTATGAGCCCGGCCGATCCCTGATTCGAGCATCCCTCCGCACCAAACCGGAACATCCCGTTCCTGACAAAGGTCGTGGATCCGGCGGGCTTCCACCGGCCCGCCCACCCGGCCGACCTTGATGTTGATAATGCGGCAGCTCCCCATCTCCAAGGCCTGGCGCGCCGTGACCTCTCCCAGGATACTCTCGTCCAGGCAAAGCGGTGTCCGGAGCTGAGGCTGAAGCCGGCTGTGGTCCCAGAGGTCGAAGGGCGGGAACGGCTGTTCGATCAAGAGCAGGTTGAAAGCGTCGAGCTTCCGCAGTGTTTCGGCGTCGGCCATCGAGTAGGCGCCGTTGGCGTCCACCTGGAGAAGAATATCCGGAAAGCGTCTCCGGATCGCGGCGCAGGCCTCCAGGTCCCAGCCCGGTTTGATCTTGATCTTGATGCGCCGGTATCCCTCCCGGAGATAGCCGTCCACGCGCGTCGCGAGGTCATCCAGGGTGTCCTCGATCCCCACGCTGACGCCGGCGACGATCTCATCCTGGGTCCCGCCATAAAGCCGCTTCAGGGGAACACCCCGGGCTTTGGCCTCGAGGTCCCACAGGGCCAATTCGAGTCCGGCTTTGGCCATGGGATTGCCGCGGAAGGGTTTGACCGCTTGAGCGAACCCGGCGGGCTCCGAGGTCTTCGTCTTGAACAGGGTCGGGATCAGGAAATCCTTGAGGATGTGCCAGGAGGTCTCGGTCGTCTCTTCGCTGTAGAGAGGCTTCTCCGCAGCGACGCACTCGCCCCACCCGGTCAGCCCCTCGGCCTGGACCTTGACGAGGATGAAGCGGCGGTCGAATTCACGGCCGAAGCTCGTCTCGAAGAAATGGACATAGGGAAGCTCGAGGGCGATAAGCTCGACGGCGTCGATCTTCAACGGCTTCTCCTTTTTCGGGAGGGCCCCTTCTCCAGGACGTAGAAACAGCGCTCGCCGAAGATGAAATCGGTCGCGCGGTAACCGCGGACGAAAGCGCCGCTCAGGCTTCGCCGCAAGGCGCTCTGCCAGCCGAGAACATAACGGGGCTCGTGACGGAATTTCTTGAGCGCTTGCGGGATCTCGACAAGCAGGCGCCGGGATTCGCGCTCCCCCCGGACAGGGCCGGGCTCGAAGCGGCCCTCTTTCATCCGGGCTTCCAGAAGCTTGTCCTCCCGGTCGATATCATAGGCCGGATAGGCTGCGCGGCGCCGGGCTTCGACCCGTCGAGAGCCCAGCCTCCACTCGACTTTCAGCCGGTCCGAGGCCGTGCCGTCCGCGAACACTAGCGAGGGGACGCGGCCGTAGAAATTCGGCAGGTAGGTCCGCGACTCGGCGCCCAGCGTATGAAGGTTGAGGCTGGCGTTCCGGACTAGGAGCGGATCATAGGTCCAGGTCATGAGGTCATAGCCGAGCTCAAGCGCCCGGTCGTGCTGGGCCCATTTCAGGAGCTTTCCCAGTCCGTAGCCTTGATAGCTTGGCAGGACGGCCAGAAGATGGGAGTGCTGGCACAGCCGGCCCTCGAAAAAGGCCGGGAAGGAATAGACGAAGCCCGCCAGGGTATTCTTCACATACGCCCCGAGGAGGATGGAGCCCGTCGCGACGCCGGCGCAAAACTGATGGGCCGGGATCAGGTCGCTGGCGCTATGTTGCCAGACCTTCTTCTGGATGACGACACACTCATCAAATTCAGCGTGCCGGCTCAGGCTTTTGACCCTTGGCTTGATCATGCAGATGAACCCCTTTGGCGGCGGCGATCTTCTCATAGACGGTTATGGTCTGTGCCGCAGTAGCTTCCGCGGAAAAATTCTTGTGAACGAAGTCATAGCCCGCCTGGCCTAGACGGGCGGCGAGCCTCTTGTCCCTGTGGAGGGTCAGGATGGCCTCGGCCAGGGCCTGGGGGTTCCGGGGCGGCACGAGAAGCCCGGTCTTATGGTCCTTGACAAGCTCCGGGATGCCGCCCGTTCGGGTAGCGACCACGGGCAGGCGGCAGACCATGGCATCCATGATCGAACTGCCCAAGCCCTCGAGATGAGAGGACAGGACGAACAGGTCCAGCGAGGCCAGGATGCGGGGAATGTCGGAGCGGAAGCCCAGGAAATAGACCACATCCTTGACGTTCAAAGCCTGGGTCTGTCGGGTCAGGTCCATCTTGAGCGACCCCTCGCCGACGATGACGATCTTGATCCTGTGCGTCCTCTCCTTCAGGATGTTGGCCGCGTCGATGAGGTAGCGGTGGCCTTTGTGGTCCTCGAGCTGGGCCACGATGCCGACGAGGTAATCGCCGGCGTCAAAGCCGCACTCCTTGTGAAGAAAATTTCGCGGCGGCTTGTCCTCGTACACGGAAAAATCGATGCCGGAAGGGACGACGCTGATTCGCGACGCTTCGACGCCGCTCTGGATGAGGGCCCGCTTTACTCCCTGGGAGATGGCGATGATGGCGTCGACGCTCTTGCCGTACTTGCGCCGGGAGAGGGCGTTCTTTTTCAGCGGGAAATCGACGCGCCGGGCGATGATCCGAATGGGCACCCCGGCCCACCGGGCGGCCAGCGCCCCCACCGACGCGGCGTGGGCGTCATGAAAATGGGCCAGGACGCAGCCCCGCCGCCTCATCCGCACGGCCAGACGCGCGGCGGCCACCAGGCCGAACTCGCTCCGCATCCGGAGAGGCCAGACGGGCAGGTTCTCGGCCGCGGCTTTCTCGTGGAGGGGGCTCCGGGGCTGGACGATGAACCAGACGGGGTAGCCCTTTCGAACAAGCTCCCGGACAAGGAGCAGGGATTGTCTCTGTCCGCCGCGCCATTCTCGGCCGGCGTCAATATGGAAAAGGCTCAATCCTCTCCCCCTTCTTCCAGATCTCGCGCAGCTTGGCGTAGCGGATGAAGACCGCGTGACCGTTCAAGACGGAGATCACCAGGCCCGGAAAACCGTCCAGGAAACCGGCTTTGAGAACATAGCTCTTGAGGAAGCGCGCCCCGGGGAGAAAGAGGAGGTGATACCACCTGCATTTCTTCCGGCGGGCATAGAGCTTCTGAGCGCCCAGCTCCGAGAACTTGTTAATGCGGGCCACGTGTTCGGCGATGTTCCGATAAGTGAAATGATCGATGCCACCCCGCAGGCGTTCGACGCGGCCGGTGACGGTCAGGCTCTCGTGGACATACTCGCCTTCCCAGCGGGCGGCGTCGCGGCGGAAAAGCCGGACCCGGCGGTCGGGGTACCAGCCCGAGTGACGGATCCAGCGGCCCATGTAGTAGACCCGGCGGGGGATGGAAAACCCGCTGCACGGGGGATCGTCGAGAGCCCGGGCCAGCAGTTCCTGCCGGAGCTCCGGGGATACGCGCTCGTCGGCGTCCAGGGAGAGTATCCAGGGATGGGAAGCCAGGCTGTCGGCGTAGTTCTTCTGGTCCGCGAAGTTCGTCCACTTGCGCTCAAAAACGCGGCAGCCGTAGTGCTTGGCGATCCTGACCGTGGCATCGGTGCTCTGGGCATCGACGACAACGGTTTCCTTGACCAAACCCTTCAGACTCTTGAGGGCGGGTTCGAGCCGATGCTCTTCGTTAAGGGTGATGATGACGGCTGAGATGTCCATCGCCAGGATGATAACACAGGCGAAAAAACCAATACAACGCTTTTGGCGGAGCGGCCGGCCGCGCCGGTTCGGGCGCCCGTCGGAACCAAGCTTCCAGCAGTATCGACGAGAATCCGCCGCCTATTTCTGGAACTGAGAGACCGAGATGTTGCGGCTGGTCAGGGCGGTCCCGGTGGCCCGTTCATACTGGACCAGGGACAGGTTGTAATCCACGAGCGCTTTGAGCTCCTGGCTCCGCGCCGTGGACAGCTTGTCCTGGGCGTCCAGGACGAAGAAATTGGTCGAGAGGCCGACGCCGAGCTTTTTCTCCTCGGCAGCCAGCTGCTGTTCGGCCAGCTCCCGGGCGAGCTTGTAGGCTTCGTAGCGCTGAGCGTTGATCTCGATGTTCCGCACGGCATCGCTGACCGCAAGGCTGATCTGCTGCTCCAGGCTCTTGAGCTGGGTCTGGGTCTGTTCCAATTCGAGACGGGTCCGGGCGACTTCGGCCCGGCTGATGACCGTGCTGAGCGGGACGGAAAGGGTCAGGCCGACCGTCCAGTTCTTATAGCGCTGATTGAACGCATCCCGGATGGAATCGGAGACACTGCCCGGGATCGAGCCGATGATGATACCGGCGAAGATGTCGTTGTTCTGATAGATCAACCGATCGCCGCTGATGCCCGGGCTCCAGTAGGACGCTTGCAGGTTCAAGGCCGGCAGGGTCTGATTCTTGGCCACGCCGAAGTTGAGGGACTTCGTTTCGATGTCCTTCCTCGCGGCCCGGAGGCTGGGACTTCGCTCCAGGGCGATCTTCAGGGACTCCTCCAGAGAAACACTCCTCTTGACGAACCCGGGCGTGTCCGCGGGGACGATGGCAACCTTGGGATCGCCGTTCTCGGCCGAGAGGTTGATGATGGTCTTCAGGACGTCCTGGGCCCGGAGGATGGCCGCCTTGGCCGCCAGCATGTCCGCCTCGCGCGCAGCCACGGTGGCCCGGGCATTCAGGATCTCGATGGGAGCCAGCTGTCCGACTTCGACTTCCTTCTGGTTCTTATCCAGAAGGTCCCGGCCGAGCTGGAGTGACTGCTCCCGGACCTTATAGTCTTCGATGAAGTAGACCAGGTTCCAGTAGGCCTCCTCGACCGAGTAGATGGTGTCCATCAGGGTCGTTTCCAATTGACTGCTGGAGATGTCCAGGTTGTTCTCGGCGATGATGATCGCCCGCCGACTAACGTCGAACCCGAAGCCCTTGAGCAAGGGCTGGTTGAAGTCGAAGCGAAGCGTGCTGCCGTACCGCGGGTTGACGAGCTGGAAAGCCTGGTTGTTGTTATCCCGGTAGGTCGTGAAAGAGACGTTGTAGTTGCCGCCCGTAGGGATCTGCCCGGCGATCGCGACACTGTAATTGTTGAGCTTGTCCTGGAGCGTGCCCGTGCTCTGCAGGAACCAATAGGAAGCGCTTTCGTTGTGCGAAGCATCGGCCCCCAGCTGAAGCTGGGGATAGAAGAACTCCTTGGCTTCCGAGACGGCCTTGTCGGCGATGGCCGGGTTGTAGACCTGGACGGCCAGGCCGAGGTTGTTTTTCAGGGCCTTCAGGATGGCCTGGTCAAGGGTCAAGGGAAGGTCCTTGCTCCCGACGGTCGTTTGGCTCAGGGCGGGTGTCGCCCCCAGGGCTAGGATCAAGACGGCGGCTAAGGCGTTACGGATTCTCACGGTCATCCTCCTCGAGGCATTGTCCCGAAATCGCGGGCGAACTCCAGAGTTTACCAAATGAGCACTCATTATTATACGAAGGAACGGGGTCCTGGTTCTCTCCCGGAGACCTTGGCCCCCGGTCCTGCAATGGGTTCCAGGGAAGCCGTGTCGGCCGCGGATATTGACAATCCGGATGAAGAAGAATATCTAACAAACTGATGAAAAAAGACCTTGGCTGGCTCCGGCCTCCTTTGTTCATCCTGTTCTCGCTGTGCCTCGGGCTGTATCTCGACTTCTGGGGCCGGCTGCCGCAGTTTTCCATCCTCGGTCACTCTTACGCCGGACGGCCTGGACGCCTGTTCATGGCGGCCTTCATCTTGTTTCCGCTCATCCTGGGACTGTGGGCGCTGTCCACGGGTCTCCTGAGCGTCGTCTTCAAGGAAAAATTCGACCGAGTCATGGATCGCGATATCTGGACCTATCTGCCCGTCATTTTTTTGGGGCTGACCCCCCTCACCCTCGTCCACTATTTCGACCGGGATGACCTCGCCCGTCGGTTGACCTTGCTCGCCGTCATCGTCATCGGAGCCGTCCTCTATTTAAAAGTCATCCTCGGCTTTCGCCTGAGCCGCGAGAAGGAGCATCCGGGGCGAGGGTTTCTGGCGAGGTTCGGCGACCTCTCCCGGCGGAAAAGGCTGACCCTCCTTTTCCTGTCGGCCCTGGCACTCTACGGCGCGGGGTCGATCGCCCTTCGGTCGGGTGGCGTCTTCTTTTCCGGGGACGAGCCCCACTACCTTCTCATCACCCACAGCCTGGTCCACGATCGCGATTTCGACCTGAAGAACAACTACGACCATAAGGATTACGAGCGGTACATGCAGCCGGGAGTGACCATCGAGCCCCATGTAGTCAAGCGCGCCGAGGCGGGACCCTGGTATTCGTTTCATTCACCGGGAGTGGCGATCATCCTCCTGCCGTTCTACGTCCTGGGCGGTGCCCTGGGCAAGGGGGCGCTCATCTTTCTCCTGCGGTTCGGGATGAGCCTCGTCGGGGCTCTTTTCGGACTTCAGGTCTATCTATACGCGCGCCGGGAATGGAGCCGGGAGGGGCTGGCCTTGGGCCTGTGGTTCCTCATGAGCTTCACTTCGCCGGTGTTCTTCTACAGCATCCATGTCTATCCGGAGATCATCGTCGCCCTGCTGAGCTTCATCCTGTTCCGGCTGGCGCGGCATACGGAATCATGGACGCCCCGGAAGCTCGTCGCCGCAGGACTGCTCTTTTCCTTTATCATCTGGTTCCATGCACTCAAGTATCTCTTCCTGCTCGCCCCGCTCTTCCTGTACTTTGTCGGAACGCTTGTCAAACGGCATAAAAAGCGGGTCGAGATCCTCTTTGCCCTGGCGGGACCGGCCCTCATCGGCGGCCTTTATCTCCTATTCCAGAGGTCGCTCTACGGTTCGCTCTCACCCTCGGCCATTTCCTGGAGAGGGGCCATGTCGGGCGCGGAGTCCGTGTCCTACCTGAGGCTCCTCCTGTCCGGCATCCCGCTTCATTTCCGCTGGGAGACCCTGGCCGGCTACTTCCTCGACCAAAAGGACGGCCTGCTGTTCTACGCGCCAATCTATATCTTCGCTTTCCTGGGCGCGGTCCTGCTCCTCAAGCGGAAGCGGTCCGGGTTCTGGACGCTGGCCGTCGTGGCCGCGCCGTACGTCCTGGTTTCGGCCTTCCTCACCCAGCGATCGGGCTACGCGCCCCAGGCCAGGCCTCTGGTGTCGGTGATCTGGGCCCTGGGTATCTGTCTCGGAGCCTTCATCGCGGAAAACCGGAAGAAATTCTTCGCCGTGCTCGAGGCCGTCGCGGTTTTCGCCAGCCTCGCGGTCGTAGTCCTGCTTCTCCTGAACCCGCCGGCCCTCTACCAGGAAACGACCGAGGGGACAATGGAACGTGGCGGCGCGCTGTTCAACCAGCTGAGCAACCTTCACTACGCCTTGAGGGATATCCTCCCATCTTTCCTCAAGGTCGAGGGGCGATGGCTTCCCAACTTTGCCTGGCCGGTGCTTCTCGCTCTTTTCATCCTGGTCTATCTTCTTTGGCGGAAGGAGGCGTTTCGGCTGAGCTCGGTCGGTCACATCGGCCTGGTCCTCCTTCTCACCGGGCTCCTTGCCTTCTGGTTCGTCTATTTTCCGCGGGATATGCTCCTCGACCCCGTGAGGGTGGACCTGCCCGCCGGGCGCCTGGACTTCTATTCCTACTCGCACGCGGCCAAGATGATCCAGCCGGCCCGATTCCATCTCATCCAGGACGATCGCCTATACCATTTCAGCTTCTCATCGAGACAACCGTTGCGCGACCTGACCGTGGACATCGGCTCGCTCAAGGGAAACTATGCCGCGGCCCTGACCCTGTTCGACAAGACGTTTTTCGAGAACCGGACACGCCGGGAGATCCGGTCCGTGACCTACACCGCCCCGCCGGCCTATCGTCTGGGGAGAGTCTATCTCTACCGGGTGGATATCAACATCAGGAATAAGTCGCTGGTTTCGACCGCCCAGAACCCCTACCTGTTCGCGATCCGGCCGGCCTGGTAAGCCGAAGCCCGTCGCTGATCTCCTCCGAGGATAAAAGTTTTTTTCTCTCGCCTCTTGACAAACGCGTTATCTGTATTATATTACTAATACAGTGAGACAAGCGAGGACGGCATGATCCGCATCGACAACGCAAGCTTCACGCCCTTTTACGAGCAGATCAAGCAGCAAATCAAGGGCCAGATCGCGTTCGGCTCCCTGGCGCCGGGCGCGCCCCTGCCCTCCATTAGGGACCTGGCCCTTTCCCTTCTTTTAAACCCGAACACCGTAGCCCGGGCCTACCGGGAGCTCGAGGTCGAGGGCCTCATAACGACGCGAAAAGGCAAGGGCTGTTTCGTGAGCGAGGATTCGGCCCGTCGGGTCCGCGCGGCCCGGACGGATGAGCTCGATCGACTTCTCGACGAAACACTCGAACAGGCGAGCCGCCAGGGGCTCTCTCCCGAGGACGTCAAGGACCTTTTGGATCGGCGGGAGAGACTACGCACCAAGGATCATCAAGGACGGAAAAAATCATGAGCGAGATCCTCAGAATCGAGAACCTCACCAAGAGCTTCGGCCGGAAGAAGGTCCTGCAGGGTTTGAGCCTGTCGCTCGAGAAAGGCCGGGTGTGCGGCCTGCTGGGCAAGAACGGCGAGGGCAAGACGACCCTCATCCGAATCCTCATGGGGATCATCCCGGCCGACGGCGGGCGCGTCGCCTACCAGGGACGACCGTTGAAGTTCGCCGACGCCGCTTACAAGAGGACCATAGGCTACATCGCTGAGGACAATATCTTCTTCAGCCGGATGCGAATCATCGAGCTTCTCCGCTTCAATTCAGCCTTCTATCCGACCTGGAGCGCGCAGAGGGCCGAGGACTACCTCAACAGGTTCTCCCTGAACAGGAAGGACAAGATCAAGAACCTTTCGCGGGGAATGTCGCTCAAGCTGGGGCTGGCCGTAGCCCTGGCCGCCGCGCCCGAGCTTTTGATCCTCGACGACCCGACGAGCGGCCTCGACGTCCCGACGCGCCACGATTTCCTCAGAAATATCATCCGCGAGATCACCGACGCCGGCACCACGGTTCTTTTCGCGACGCACATGGTCCATGAGGCCGAAAAGATCATCGACCGCCTGGCCATTCTTCACGGCGGCCGCCTCATCCTGGACTCCGATTATGAAACGACCAAGGCCCGGGTGAAGAAAGTCGTTCTCAGCGGCGAGCAGGCCGACCTCGAAAAGCTCACCGGCGAGGGCATCCTTTATAAAGACATCCAAGGCGGCTCGGCGTCCGTCATCGCCTATCCCTGGGATGAGGGCCTTCGCCATAAGCTTGAAGCTTTGAGCCGGACGCCCTTGGAAGTGAGCGCCCCATCGCTCGAAGAGATCTTCATCGGCTTTGTTTCCTAAGGCTAAAGGCAGGAGGATCGCATGTTCGGAAAGATCTTCATCAAGGAATGGCGTGACAATCGGCTTCTCCTGTCCCTCACGGGTCTTATCCTGGCGGCCCTCATCATCATGGGGCTCGCCGGCCGCGGCAAGACCTCGGTCGACATAGCGGGCGTTCTCCTCCTGTGCGTCCTGCCCGTTTCCGCTCTGCTTTTGGGGTCCGGGGCCTACAGTGCCGAGTTCAGGGACAACGCCTGGAGCTATCTCTTTTCGCGGCCGATCCGCAAGAGCACGATCTGGATCTCTAAGTACCTGGCCCTCCTGAGCTTTCTGGCCGCGGCCTTCCTGATCTTGAACCTGGCCGTGGCTTTTCTGCCGGGGCTCAAAGGCGTTCTTAAGGATTTTTATGCCCCTTCCTTTTTCGGCAACCTGGCCATCTACGGATTGGCCATTTTCCTGGCTCTTACGATCTCCTATTCGATCTCCATCCTTTCTGAAAAATCCCTCATCACCTTTGCGGTTTCGGTGCTCACGGGCGCTTTGTTATTCTGGCTCCACGTTCAATACATCCAGTTTTTGAGGGAAAGGTATGCCTTTTGGGGAATTTTCGCGGCATTCGGATTTTTCGTCGGCGCAAGCTTTTTATTCGCTTCGATCCTGACCCTGGCCAAGATCGATTTTACCCAGCAGGCAAAAAAGTTGTTTTCATTCGTGAGTTTCGTCCTTCTCTTCCTGGCCCTGTCCTTCGTCGCAGGGACTCTCATCATCTCCAAAGGCAATCCGTTTTCCAAACCCCGAATCGAGCTCTGGCATTCGTCCAAGGTCGAAGGCAACGTTTATCTGGGAACGCAGGCCGACAGGGTCATCCGCTACGATTCGAAGGAGGACACTGTCCGAAAGATGCCGAGAAGCGTCAGCGCGGCCGATTTCGAGTTAGCCTCGGGCGGCGGAAAGATCGGGTTCATCAAGATCGACCGCTCGTGGACCGGGACCCGGCGAGCCGAAGCGTGCGTCGTCAACCTCGATGGAACGCAGGAGACGTCATTGGCCCAATTCTATGGAAAGGACTCGGCCTTCAACGGCTGGACGCCGGAAAGCAATATCCTCATCTCATCGAACGGACGCCAAGCGGCGTTCGCGGCCATGCCGCCGCGCCCGGGACGCGAGAGAAGCATTCCCGTGCTGTTTTGGATGAGCGTCGACGGCACCGACCGCATGAGCCGGCCGCTCGACTTCTATCGCAAGGGATATGTCCGACTGGTGGCCTGGCTCGGGAGTGAAAACAGCATCGTCCTGCACCTCGTGGAATCCGGCATACACCAGAGCACGGAAAGGATCGTGAAGCTCGACCTGGCTTCGGGAACGACTCGTTCCCTGGAATCGACTTCCGCTCCACAGGATTTTTACTGGAGATACAGCCTCACGGTTTCTCCTGATCAAGAAGCCATGCTCATCAGGCACAAGGACCAAGCCCAAAACACGGGAAAGTTGAGCATTCTTGACTTCAGGACGTTCGAGATGAAGGAGGTTTGCGAATCCCCCCACCTTCTCATTTTCTCCCTGACCTGGACGCCGGAGAGCGACAGGATCGCCTTTTTCAAAGGCGGCTCGATCTGGGTCTATTCTCGAGCCGAGAACAAGCTCGAGGAGGCCTGGCATCTGCCGTGGAACTCTCAGAAGGATCTCGGAATCAGCTTTGACTGGCTCGAGGACGGCAAAAGAATGGCCGTCATTGAAGGGACCACAAAGGACGCCTCCGTCATTATTCTGGGTCGGGACTTCCGCGAAGAAAAAAAAGCTAAGATTCCGGAAGGGCTTCTTCGAACTCAATGGGGGTTTAACATCTGGGGGCTGGACGATAAAGTCCTGCTCGCCGCCGAAGATACGGGCGTCTGGCGGCTGGACCTCAAGACCGACGAGTGGAAGAAGGTCTATTAATAAGCTTTTTATGATCGAGCCGGCTTGAGCTTGATGAGTTTGCCCGAGGCCGAGGCCAGCTCCAGACCGAACTCATCTCGGATCGTGGCCTCGCAGTTGATGACCCGTCCCTTCGTCTTGACCACGCGGCCATCGACAATCACCTTGTGGCCGATCCGGACGGGCTTCTTGAAGCGGACCGTCATTTCGGCCGTGACCGCCGCCTGACCGGCCCCGCGCGCCGCGCCGCCCAAGGCGTGGGCGAAGGCCTCGTCGAGGAGCGTAGCGATGATCCCGCCGTGAAGGACGCCCTGCCAGCCCTGAAGCTTGCACACGGGGACGAATTCCGTACGGCAGCGCCCCGGCTCGGGATATTCAAAGCGCAGGCGCAAGCCGTCGGGGTTGTTTGCGCCGCAGGCAAAGCAAAAGTGATCGTCTTTCAGCACATCTTGGGACATATCGCTTGGTCCTCCGAATAAAAAGTGCGCCTGAGAATCAATCGAACATCCGGAAGTGTTTGAGGCCCTTTTTGTGCAATTTGAACTTGACCAGGGTCTTGAGGATCGATAGGCCGTAGACGATGCTCCGCCCCATCCCAATCTGCGACGCCTCGGCGAAATAGCGCGTCTCGATGGGGATCTCCCGGATGCGCATGCCGTGCATTACGCCCTGGGCAATGATCTCGGAATCGAAGACAAAGTCGTCCGAGTTCTCCTCGAATTTCACGGCCTCGAGGTATCGCCGCGAATAGGCCCGGAGCCCCGAGTGGTATTCCGTCAGGTACATGTAGAAGACGGCGTTCTCGCCCGCGGTCAGAAAAACGTTGGCCAGGTATTTCCACTTGGGCATGCCGCCCTCGAGGGGCCGCCCTCCGAGCATCCGCGAACCGAAGACGGCGTCGCACTTCCCTTCGAGCAAAGGCTGGACGAGCCCGGGAATGACCGTCGGGTCATACTGATGGTCGGGATGGACCATAATCATGATGTCGCCGCCGCGAGCCAGAGCGTCGGCGTAGAGGGTCTTCTGGTTGCCCCCGTAGCCGCGGTTGCGCTTGTGGACGAGGACCCGCAGGCCCAGCTTCCGGGCGAGGGCCACGGTCCCGTCGCGGCTGGCGTCGTCGCAGAGGATGATCTCGTCCACCCAGTCGCGGGGGATGTCGTCCAGCGTTTTTTTCAGGGTCTTCTCGGCGTTGTAGGCTGGCATGACGACGATGACTTTTTTCTTGCGCACCGGGGGCTTGAGGCTGACTCTCTTCGGCATGTCAGTGCTTCTTATAGCATATTTTTCGCGCGCTTGACAGATGAGGTCGAACAACCGGACCCGTGCCGCGACGGGACTATTCCGCCGGAGCGGACAGGCGGGGATAGGCGTTGAGGCCGAGGTCCAGGGCCGAACGGCCTGGCCCCTGGGCCTTGAATTTCTTGAGGCCGAGCGAAGCCACCATGGCCCCGTTATCCGTGCACAGCTTGGGCGAAGGGATGGCGAAGGCCAGCCCCTCGGCAAGGGCGAATTTCTCGAAGGCCGACCTCAGCCGCTTGTTGCGGGCCACCCCGCCGCACAGGATCACGGCCTTGGCCGGATGGTCGGCCAGGGCCCGGCCGAGGTTGCCGATGAGGTAGCCGGCCACGGCCTGTTCGAAGCTGGCCAGAAAGTCCGCGAGCTTGCGGCTCTCCTTGCTGACCTTGTTGGCCCGGATGGTCTTCAGGGCGGCGGTCTTGAGGCCGCTGAAGCTGAAGTCGAGACTGCGGTCGCTCATCCGCGGCGCCGAAAAAGGAAAGGCCTTCGGATTGCCCGCGGCGGCCAGCTGTTCGATGACCGGCCCTCCCGGATAGCCCAGGCCGAGGAACTTGGCGACCTTGTCCAAAGCCTCGCCGGCCGCGTCGTCGCGGGTCCGGCCCACGATGACGTAGGCGAGCGGCTCCTTCAGGAAGAAGAGCGAGGTGTGGCCGCCCGAAACGATGAGGGCCAGCACCGGAAACGGCAGTCCGGGGTTTTCGAGCAGGCCCGCTTCGATATGCGCTTCGACGTGATCGACGCCCACCAGGGGCTTCTTGAAATAGTAGGCCAGGCCCTTGGCGAACGACAGGCCCACCAGGAGCGAGCCGATGAGGCCCGGGCCCTGGGTCACGGCCAGGAGGTCGATGTGCTCCAGCCCGGTCTCAGCCAGGTCGAGCGCCTCGCGCACGACGCCGTCGATGGTCTCGATGTGACGTCGCGAAGCGAGCTCCGGGACCACGCCGCCGTAGGGGGCGTGGATCTCATCCTGGGACAGGACAACGTTGCTCAGGACCTCGTGCGCGCCCCCGAGCACCGCGGCCGAGGTTTCGTCGCAGGATGTCTCGATCCCCAGGACACGCATCGGCTCAGGCTTTTTTTATCCGGGACAGCTCGGCCAGACTCTTCTCGTAGGGAGGCTCGGCCAGGCCGTTCTCGGTGATGATGCCGGTGATGTACTTGGCCGGCGTGACATCGAAGGCCGGGTTCTTCACCGGAGCGGCGTCGAGGGTCAGGAGGCAGGCCCCGGCATGGCGGACCTCGTCCGGGGCGCGCTCCTCGATGGGGATGTCCTGCCCGCTCGCGATCGAGAAGTCCACCGTGCTGAACGGCGCGGCGATGTAGAACGGCAGGCTGTTCTCCTTGGCCAGGACCGCCACGCTGTAGGTGCCGATCTTATTGGCCGTGTCGCCGTTCCGGGCGATGCGGTCGGCGCCGGTGATGGCCAGGCTGACCTCGCCCTGGCGCATCAGGTGGCCGGCCATGCTGTCCGTGATCAGGACGTAAGGAATTCCGCTCTTGTGAAGCTCCCAGGCCGTGAGGCGCGCGCCTTGAAGCAGCGGCCGGGTCTCATCGACCAGGACGCGGACGGTCTTCCCTATCTCGACGGCGGACCGGATGACGCCCAGGGCGGTGCCGTAGCCGGCCGTGGCCAGCTCGCCCGCGTTGCAGTGGGTCAGGACCGAGGCGCCGTCGGGGATGAGGCTCCGGCCCCAGGCGCCGATGCGGCGGCAGGTGTCGATGTCTTCGGCCTCGATGGCCAGGGCTTCCTCGATCATTACGTCCTTGAGGTTTTCGAGCGGGACCAGGCTGTTGGCCTCGAACACGGCTTTCATTCGCTCCAGGGCCCAGAAGAGGTTGCGGGCCGTGGGCCGCGTCTTTTCCAGGCGTCGGTACATGGCCTCGAACTTCTGATCGACCTTGTAGCCCGACTTCAGCTTGGAAATGCCGAGGGCCATGGCCATGGCCGCGGCCACTCCGATGGCCGGAGCGCCGCGAATGGCCATCTTCTCGATGGCTTCGGCCACTTGCTCATGATCGACGCAGGCGATGTAGATCTCCTTTTGCGGCAGAAGCCGCTGGTCGATCATCACCACCTTGCCGTCCTTCCATTCTATTGTCGGCAGCATGCTTTTCGCCCTTCAGGAACGATTTACAGTTTCATTTAATATAAGATGGGCAAAAATGCAAGAGAAGAACGTTCGGAATCCGGATCGGAGCGGCCGTCTCCTCGAATGCGCGGAAAAGGCCCTATGTCCTCTCCCGAAGACGGCCGGAGGCGTCGGGGCCCGAGTCGGCCGGGATCCATCCCGATCAATCGTCCCTTTTTAGTGTACCGGGCTTAAATCCTGCCGATTCTGACGTCTTGGCCCGGCCCGGCGCGGCTTGACTTTTCAGGGGGAAAAGGTTACTTTCATGCAGTCGATTTTGGAGCGAAGACACGCTTTTTGCCTGCCTTCAAAGGAGGAATAGATGTTCTTATTCGGCACCGTAGGACCACAGGAACTTCTCCTCGTTTTGCTCATTGTGGTCATTATTTTTGGCGCGAGAAAACTGCCCGATTTGGGAAAATCCCTGGGTGACGGCATCCGCAACTTCAAGAAAGCCATAAGCGGCAAGGACGACGATTCTCACTCCGATAAAAATAATCCTCCCGACAAACCCAAGGAATAATGAAACGGACGATCGAGAAGCTCCACCAGGAGCGCCGGGAGAAGGAAGAGACCCTTAAAAAAAGGCTCGATAACCTCAATCAAAGGTCCGAGTCCTCTCCCCTTCCCGCCCAAGCGGCCCTTGAGGAGCGCCTCCGCCGCCTGGAGAGCCAGGTCCTGGCCGGGGAGACTCTCGGCCGCAAGCTCAAGGATGCCCTCCAGCCCCTGAGCCGCAAGAACGAATCCAAGGCCGCCGACGAGAAGGCCTTCGCCCGTGACGTCCTGGCCGCGCTCCAGGATCTCAAGGATCTCGTCACCCTAGCCCTCAGCCGCCAGGAGGAAACCCTGTCTTCCCTGCTCGAGCTCCATTCGCTGTCCCAGGAGCTCACCGATGCCAAGGACAAGGAATGGGACGCCCTGGGCAGCAACCACGTGGGGCTGATCTTCAAGAGCATGGAATGGCGAGTGGACGGCTTGGCCGCCGAGTACGAGGACGTCAAGATCCTCATGAAGAAGTTCCTGCTCGTCGAGGACAAGCTGACCCGGCTCCTGGCCGTGCTCGACGAGAAAAAGATGCCGACCCCGGCCCAAACGGAAGAGATCCTCCAGCCGATCCGGGACTGGCGCTACACCGGCTTTGAAAACCGCTTTCGCGGCACGGAGGACGCGGTCCGTTCTCAGCTCGAAGCCTATGTCGGGCTCTTCAAGAAGGGCGGCAAGGTTCTGGACCTGGGCTGCGGCCGGGGCGAATTCCTGGAACTGCTGAAAAAGGCCGGCGTCGAAGCCGAAGGCGTGGACTTGAACGGCCTCAGCGTCGAAGCCTGCCTGGACAAGGGCTTGAATTGCCGCCGGGGCGACATCCTCGAAGACCTGGCCGGCCGCGCCGACGAATCGCTTCAGGGCATCTTCGCCTCGCAGGTCATCGAGCATTTCCCGCCGGCCGCCATCAAGCGTCTGGTCGAGCTCGCCTTCGCCAAGCTGGGGCCCTCGGGAGTCCTGGTTCTTGAAACCGTCAACCCCTTGTCGCTCTTCGCCCTGGTCCATATCTATTTTCTCGACCCGACCCATATCACGCCGGTTCATCCGCAGGCGGCCCGATTCCTCCTCGAAACGGCCGGGTTCAGGGACGTGGACATCCGGTATTCGGCCCCGCTCGAGCGGGAGAGGCTCCAGAACCTCCCCGCCGCAGACGAGCTCACGACGATCCTCAACCGGGATATCGACGCCCTCAATGACATCCTCTTCGCCCCGCAGAACTACGCCGTGATCGGAACAAAGCGATGACGACCGAGATCTGCGCCGGATTCGACCTGGGGGGAACCAACCTCAAGTACGGCCTCATCGGGGAAAAGGGCGACATCCTGACCAAGGGCATGACCCCCACGCCGGGAACCAGGGCCGAGATCATCGACCTCGTCGGCCGCCTCCTGGACGGGCTGAAAAAGGAGACTCGGAGTCCGGTCCGGGCCGTCGGCTTGGGCATCCCCGGACTTTACAGCCTCAAGGAGAAACGGATCATCCAATCGCCCAACCTGCCCGAGCTCGACAACTTCGACCTTCAGCCCGCACTGTCCAAGCTCATCGACCTCCCCTTCTGGGTGGACAACGACGCCAACCTGGCCGCCTACGGCGAATGGAAGAGCGGGGCGGGACGCGGCGTCCGAAGCCTGGTCCTGCTCACCGTGGGAACGGGCATCGGTTCCGGTCTCATCCTCGACGGCGAGCTCTTTCACGGGATGTGCGGCTTCGCCGGGGAGCTCGGCCATATCACGGTCAACCCGGAGGGCGACCACTGTCGCTGCGGCAGCCATGGCTGTCTAGAGACCGAGGCCGCGGCGCCCGCGATCGTTCGGAACTACATGGACCTCAGCCGGACCAAGAAGCCCCTGGCGGCCGAGGAGATCTATCAGAAGGCCCTGAAGGGCAACACCGCGGCCAAGAAAGCCTACACCATCGCCGGTCACTACCTGGGCATCGGCCTGGGCATCGTCATCAACTTGCTCAACCCGGAAAAGATCCTCCTCGGGGGCGGTGTCATGACCACGGGCGACTTTCTCATGCCCGCGGCCGTGGAGGAAGCGCAGAAACGCAGCTATAAAGCTTCCTACGCCTGCTGTGCTATCGACCGGGCCAGCCTGGGCAACGACGCCGGCATCATCGGCGCCGCCCATTGGGCCCGGGAGCAGTGGCAGAAAAAAAGGAGCAAGCCTTAGCCGGTCCGGGTGGGGTTCGTCTGCAACGGCATCGTGCAAAGCCGAGTTTCTCAATAAAAGTTCGCTTCGAAGCCACGAAAGGAGAGCGGAACATGCGTCGCTTGAGGAATGCCGTCTTCATCGCCAGTTTGCTCGTGGGACTGGCCTCGGCGGGCCTGGCCCAGAGCCCCTACGGCTCGATCCAGGGCCGGGTTCTCGACCAGAACCATAAACCCCTGGGGGACGCGGCCGTTCTCCTGTATGGGACATCCCAACTCGGGTCAAAGATCTATATCACCACGGCTAACGGCGCCTATCATTTCCCCGGGCTGACGGCCGGGACCTACACCCTTCGGGTGGAGCTGCCCGGGCACAAAACCCTGATCTGGCGGAAGGTCGAGGTCACCTTCGGACAAACCGTCGAATGGAACCCGGTCCTTGAACCCGCGCTGTCGGGAGAGACCGCGGCCGAGGTCGAGGTCGAGATCAACAGCCCGTCGCCCACGGTGGATGTCCGCAGTCCGGCCCTCCGGACCCGTTTTGACGCTCTTCTTCTGGCCACCCTGCCGGCCAACCGGGACCTGTACGATTTTCAGAACTCGATCCCCGGCGCGATCACCGAAGACAAGGAGTTTCTCCGCACGTCCTCGATCCTCGGCGGGACGGTCCGGAGTCAGGTCTACAAGGTCGACGGCGCTTTTTTCAATGATCCGGTGGATTTCAGCCTGATGACCAACCTTAGCGTGGACGTCATCGACTCGATCGAATTCGAACAGGCCGGTCACCCGGCCGAATCGGGGCGAGCGGGCGCGACCACACTGAACATCATCACCAAGACCGGCGGCAGCAAAACGACGGCCAGCCTGGCGGCTTATGTGGGAGGAACGGGCCTCAACAAGATCCTCGTCAGCGAGGAAGAGATAAGTGCGGCGGGCCTGTCGCCGGCGGACAAGTATTCGTCCTACGGAGACTTCTCCTTATCGCTGGGCGGGCCCATTCTCGAGGACATCGTCTGGACCGCCGTCAGCGCCCGGCAGCTGTCCTGGAGCCGAGCCAACCCCTTTGCCCCGGAGACGCGCATGGCCGCCCTGGGGCTCTACAGCCCGCACTACGACCTCTCCTACGGCAACTGGGCGGGTTTCGCCCGGTTCACGCTCCAGTACGGCCGAGACATCCGCTATTCCGGGATGTTCGACTATACCAACATCAGCGAGCCCGTGGATTTCGCCAGCGCGACACCGCGGGCTTCGCAGGAGTACACCTCGACCCGCAATAATGAATACGCCATCTTCACGGCTCACGACCTCACCTACACCCTTAGCCCCACCGCGGTCGTCGACGTTCGGGGCAGCTATGCCTATCGCTCCATCCCGCTTATGACCCGGGACGTGAACGCTTACACATCCTACGATTACACCCAGGATGTCTGGTTCGGCAGCGCGCCGTACAACGATGAGCAGAGTCGCCGGCGAATCGAGGGTTCGGCTTCCATCACCAAGTACCTGGACAGCTTCCTGGGCGGCAGTCACGAGATCAAGGCGGCCTTTGAGATCGAGCAGTCCGAGGGCACCCGGGATTGGAACAAGATCAACCCGTTCTACACGTATTGGTACGATTACGCCAACAAGAATCCCTACTTCATCTCGCCTACATACAAGATAGGTCGCCTGACCATCTCTCCCTGCTCCCTCGCCAGCGGTTCTTGGACGCCATTGGACGGGATCCGCCGTTTCGCGGGCTACGTTCAGGACAGCCTGAGAATGGGACGGCTGGCGATCAACCTGGGGGCGAGCCTGGACTATTCCTACCTTTACCAGCCGGGCCAGGATCGGGCCCAGATCAGCCCCACCGTCGGTCCCGAGCTTCTCGCCTCCGGAGTGACGGTCGATCAGTTTCTCACTGCCCTCAGCAAGGAGATGCAAAGCGCGGACCTCGTCTTCCCCCTCAGCGCGGTCAGCCTGCCGTCCCAGACCCTGGCCAGTTTCTTCACGGTCTCGCCGCGGCTCGGCCTGGCCTACGACCTTTTCGGCACGAGCCGGACGGCGTTCAAGGCCTCGGCCTCGCGAACCTACGACCCCTTCTGGATCGGCCTGTACGACTACGACCAGACCCTTGCTCCGACGACCCTCGACTACCGGTGGAGCGACCTCAACGGCAACGGATTGATGGACCTGCCCAGCATCGACAGGTACAACCTCATCCATTATCCGAACCAGGATCCGAGCCGGTCGATCTTTGCCGATAATATCAAGGCGCCTTACACCGACGAGCTTCTGGTCGGGCTTGAGCATGAGCTTTTCCCCGACTTCAAGATCGGCCTGAGCTTCATTTACAGAGTCGACAAGAACATCCTCGACACCTACGACATCAACAACGGCTACGACGTCACGGCCACCGACAGCAAGGGCCCCATCTGGCTGCCCTTCACCTTCACCGACCCCGGCTCCGACGGCGCCTTCGGCACCGCGGACGACCGGACCCTGACGGTCTACGGGCTGAGGAGCGACCGGCCGACGCCCGACCTGGTCATCGGCAACATCCCCGAGGCCAAGAGGGAATACAAGGCCGCGGTCTTCACCTTCGAGAAGCGGCTGTCCCACGGCTGGGAACTACAGGGCTCATTCACTTACAGCTCCTACAAGGGCAACATCGGCGCCGGCTACACGGACACGGACCTCGAGAACAGGGCCTTCAACAACCCCAACACCCTGATCAACGCCTACGGGCCTCTCTTCTTCGACCGGCCCCTCCAGTTCCGCATGCTGGGGACCTGGCTCCTGCCCTGGAACATGATCGTCAGCGCCAACTTCCAAGCCTATTCCGGGAGCCCCTGGAACCGGACCTTGCGTCGAGTCTATTTCCCCGAGGGGTTCGGGGCGGAGTTCGGCGGCGTTCAGACGCCCTACGCCACGGTCAACGCCGAAGCGCTCGGCTCCCACCGCTATCAGGCGTACGTCAACCTCGACCTGCACCTGGAAAAGGGATTCTCCATCGGCGGCGACGGGAAGTTCACGGTCATGGCCGATGTGTTCAACCTGCTCGGACGCAATGGCCAAACCCTGTACACGGACTCCGCGGGAGTCCTGCATTATGACCGGGATCCCGTGACCTATACGCCTTCGTCGAGCTACGGCACCGTGGCTTCGATCTACGGCGTGAGAGTGGTCCGGCTCGGGGTGCGGATCGGCGTCTGACCGGAATTCAAAAAGAAAAGCTCGATGTTTTTCTGACGGATTCGTTTCCGGTGTTGTTCTTCATCCGGATGACGAACTGGCTCTTGCCCGCCCGCAGAAGATCGAGGTCTTTGTCCAAGATGAAGGGGATCTCCTTCCGGACCTTGCCCTTCAGGCTGCTCTTGAGCTCCTCTTCCGTGGTCGAGAGGGGCAGGGACTCCTTGCGCTCCCAATAGACCTTCCCCTTGGAGTCGTTGAGCTCCACCTCGATGTCCAGCACGGTTTCGAGCTTGTTCCCGATGGCCTTGAACCAGATCCTGGCCAAGGGCACTTCCACGACGACCTGTCCCTCGACGCGGTCGGGGGTCACGACCTTTTTCTGGACTTCCCAGTCGAAATCAAAAAAGGCCTTTCCGCCCGTCTCCGGCTGGATGGTCTTTTGGGCGTTGGACTGGGCCTCGGCCAGGGTGGACATGTAGGCGAGGTTCGTCTCCCGGAGCGAGGTCAGGTCGTAGGTGACGAGCTCATAGTTCCCCGTGCAGTTCGCGTCCTCAAAAACGACTGGGAACTGGCCGTAGTACCAGACTTCGGTGCAGCGCTCCCGCCCGCTCAAGCTGGTCGGGTTCGTGATCCTGTCCATGGGGGGGCCGAACAGGATATAGATCCGGCCGCGATCGGTGAGCCAGCCGGGTTTCCCTTCCCCGTGGAAGAGCTCATTGGCCTTATGGATGCGGTCGAAGTATTGATCCTTGAACTCGTTCTCCGCGGTGTCGGGGTCAGGATCGCGGCGTTTCCAGAAATCCTCTATGAATTTCGATTTGTCGGCGTCGGGCAGCTCGAGAAAGACCTTGCGCTCATCGCTGGTGATAATGTAGCGCACCTGGGAAAAGAACTCCGCGTCGGCCGGCTTGAGATTCCGTTCCAAGTTGTACAGATGACATCCGGCTCCGAGGAGCGAGACCATGACCAGGCCGAAGGCCCAAAGGGCAAGCCAAATTATCCGTCCGTGATTGCGGGTTTTCATGGCGTCACCTTCTCTCATTCCCTTATAATTCTATTCTAGGAGAATTCGTTTCATTTGTCACGCAAGGGGACGGGCCTGCGCGTTTGACGATCTTGAACTTAAGGCAGATCGAATCCTCGGTTTCGATCACCATGATTTCATTGCGCTCCAAAGAGACGACGAGCATTCTTCGTAACCAAAGAATAGGATGTCGCAGAGGTGACGATCCGTCCCTCGTGAAAAGAGCGGGTGGTGCGGAAGGTGGGAGTCGAACCCACAAGGCCTTGCGGCCATAGACTCCTGAGGCCTACGCGTCTGCCAGTTCCGCCACTTCCGCACCCGATCTATGGAATCTGCTTGCTATGCCGTGGCTGTCAGGACGTTTGGCGGCAGGTATTATAGCCATTTGCCCAACCTGAGTAAAGAAGTAAAGCGGCTTGACATCTCCTTTTGGCCAAAGATACGATATCATCACAAGAGGGCGGCATGAATTCCAACCCAACGGGAAAGAAAGATCATTTTTCAAAAACCGGCAGATCCCTCCCCTTTCGACGGGATATCAGGCTGGAAAACCGCGCCGCGCAAAATAGTTCCCATAAGCGGAGGTAAAACATGGCCGCTTCAGGCGCAATGACCGGGCGCACATTTGGTCACTACCGTCTCATGGAAGAAATCGGGGCCGGCGGCATGGGCGTAGTTTTCCGGGCTCATGATGAGGAGCTTGGCCGTGACGTGGCGCTCAAGCTGCTCCCGGCCAAGAGCTTCGCCGACCCCGCGGCCCGGGCGCGTCTGCTGCGGGAAGCGCGCACCGCATCTCAACTGAATCATCCTCACATCTGCACCATCCACGAAGTCGGCGAGGCTGAGGGTCAGGCCTACATCGCCATGGAGCTTATCGAAGGCCAAGCACTCGGTGCGCGCCTTTCCAAAGGAGCCTTGCCGACCAAGGACATCCTGGACTACGGCGAGCAGGTGGCCGATGCGCTGTCGCATGCTCACGCGCGGGGCATTATCCATCGGGACCTGAAGAGCGCCAACGTCATTATCACCCCGGAGGGCCGGGCCAAGGTGCTGGACTTCGGGTTGGCGAAAAGACTCAGCGGGGAAGAGGTCGATGAGGTCACGACCCTGACCCAGGCCCCGCTGACCACCCCCGGCACGATGACCGGCACCCTGGCCTACATGGCGCCCGAGCAGCTTCGCGGCCGGCCCGCCGATGCGCGGACCGATATCTGGGCACTGGGCGTTATGCTGTACGAGATGGCCTCGGGCAGGCGGCCGTTCCATGGCAAGACTGGCTTCGAGCTGAGTTCGGCGATTCTCAATGAGACGCCGCAGCTGCCGCCGACAGTACCGGTTGAGGTGCGGGCCGTGATCGAGCGCTGCCTGGCCAAGGAGCCGGGGCGACGCTACCAGCAGGCCAGCGGGGTAAGCGCCGCGCTCTCGGCGATTCGCTCCGGGAAATCGGTTCCCTGGCAAACGTGGCGATATGCTCTCCGGCGTCGCCCGTGGCTGTTTGGAGCGGCGGCGCTGGTGGTCCTCGTCGCGGTGTTGGCGGTCCTGAACGTGGGCGGCCTGCGCGCACGCCTTTTGGGACGAATCGGCGCTTCGGCGCGCGTGCACTCGTTGGCGGTGCTGCCGCTCGAGAACCTCTCCGGCAATCCCGAGCAGGACTATTTTGCCGACGGGACGACCGAAGAGTTGATTACGAACCTGGCCAAGGTCAGCGGCCTGAAAGTCATTTCCCGGACCTCGGTGATGCAATACAAGGGTACCAAGAAGCCCTTGCCCCAAATCGCCAAGGAGTTGAACGTCGACGCGGTGATCGAAGGCTCGGTGCTGCGCGAGGGCGATCGCGTGCGCGTCACGGCCCAGCTCATTCAAGCCTCGACGGACCAGCACCTTTGGGCGGAGAGCTATGAGCGCGACCTGCGGAGCGTCCTGGCCTTGCAAAGCGAAATCGCAAGCGATATTGCTGCGAAAGTCCATGCGGCTTTGACCCCCGCCGAACGAGCCCGGTTGGCCAGTGCTCGCCCTGTCAACCCAGAGGCGTATGAGGACTATCTCAAGGGAAGGTTCTACTTGAACAAAATGACGCCGGAAGGATATGAAAAAGGTCTGGCCTATCTCAACCAAGCAGTTGAAAAGGACCCGACAAATCCCTTGCCCTACGCCGCCCTGGCGCTCGGTTACAGCCTGATTGGTCACGAGAGGCACCCTGACGCCTTCGCCCAAGCAAGGGCGGCTGCGCGTAGGGCGGAAGAGTTGGGCGGCGAGCCGCTGGCTGAGATGTACCTGGCTTTCGGCATGATCAAGCTGTGCTCGGACTGGGACTATGCGGGCGCGGAAAAGGACCTTCGGCGTGCCTTGGAGCTCAACCCGAGCATCGGCGAGGCGCATCGTTGGTATTCGTGGTACCTATTCTTGATCGGACACTGGGATGAAGCCCTGGTATGGATGAAACGGGCACAGGAGACGGAACCGCTCACGCCGCTTTTTTATGCGGATCGGGGATACCAATATTGGTGGGCGGGGCAAAATGACAAAGCGATCGAAGAAGCCCGCAAATCGCTCGAGCTGGACCCCAATTTCAACGAAGGGCTTCACGTCTTGGGAGCCGCGTACGCCGAAAAGAGGATGTTTGCCGAGGCCATTGCCGCTCACCAAAAGCTGGCTGGCGTCGACCCTGATTGGAGATGGTCTCTTACCCGAACATATGCCCAGGCTGGACGCAAGGATGAGGCGCGAAAGACGCTGGCCAAGTTCTTGGGGGAAAAGCCCAAGCCGACGGGTGGTTGGGCGGGTTGGTTCCTGGCCGAGACCTATGCCGCCTTGGGAGAGAAGGACGAGGCGTTCCGCTGGCTGGAAGCCGCCTATCGAGAGCGCCATAGTTTCATGCCCTGGATTCAATACAATCCCGCTTACGTACCCTTGCGCTCCGACCCACGCTTCCAGGACTTGGTTCGCCGCATGAACGTCCCGAAGAAGTGACATCTCTCCGCATCTCTAAAAATCGAGCACATACGACTCTGTCCTTTGCTTTCTGGGTGACTTGATTTGGGAAAATGGTATCGTGTCCCGGTTTTCACATAGGAAGGGAACCTTGACTTGACAAAGCCCGGCCCCTCTCCTATGTTAGATTTATCGAGTGGGAATGATCTCTCAGCATGCCCGTTTGGGTCCCCGCCGCGTGTTTGGTTCATACCATCCCAAGGAGGTTCGATGAAACTCAACGACCGCAGTCAGGTGGAGAAACTCGCCAAATTCTACAGCAAGAAATTCCCGACCACCTCGTTCTTTTTCGACACGGACAAGAGTCGCCAGACGAAAAAAGAGCTCAGCCTAACCCTGAAAAACCTCATCACCGCCAGCCGGGACCGACTGGCCGCGATGACGCTGGATAAGGACAAAAAGGATTCGCTCGGCCAGGACCTGGATAAGATCCAGGCCTTCGGCGATGAGCAGATCCTGGCCTCCCACCACCCCGGCCTGGCCGCGTTCGCCTGCTCGGGTGAGAGCATCTGGCAGGACTTCAGCCTGGCTGACGCCCCGCGCACCCGCTTGCTCTTCGACCAGAATCCCTACGTCCGGCCCCTGACCGCCATCCTCGACAGCCACCCCCGCTTGTGCGTCCTCCTCCTCGACCGCAAGGAAGCCCAATGGTACGAAATTTTCATGGACGAGGGCCGCCTGGTCGAAACCCTGACGAGCGATGTCCCGACCAAGATCCAGCCCCTCGGCGGAAGCGACCGGAAGAACACGAAGACCCTGGAGCGCCGGATCGAAGCCCACATCCATGACCATTTCAAGAAGACCGCCCAGGTCACTCTGGACATGCTCAAGAAAACACCTTTCGACTGGCTGTTCGTGGGCACGATCGAAGCCCACCGCCCCGGCTTCGATGACATCCTGCATCCCTACGTCAAAAGCCGCCTGGCGGCCTGGCTCAAAGCCAAGCCTTCGACTTCCGCCGACGAGATCCTCAAGGAGGCGGTCGAGGTCGAGCACTCCCTGAAAAAAAAGGAAGAAGAGACGATCGTGGCCAAGCTCATCGTCGAGCTGGAAAAAGGCGGGCTGGGCGTTTCAGGCATCAAGGCGACGCTCGAGAGTCTGAACCAGTACCAGGTCCAGACGCTCGTCGTGACCCGCAATTATTCCGTGCCGGGGTTCATCTGCCGGCCGTGCGCCAAGCTTTTTCTTGCCGCCGCGCCCTGCCCGGTCTGCGGGAAGGGGCTCGAGCCCGTCGCGGATGTGGTGGACGAGGCCATCGAGGCCGCCTACCGAAAAAATTGTCCGGTCCGGCATATCACCCCGCCCTCGAAGCTCGACCACTTTGGAAAGATTGGCGCCTTTTTGAAATACAAGAATCACGGCGCTTGATCGCGTCGCGCGGCCGAGGCCTGCCGAAGTCAAGCCTGATCAGCAATTCGTTGGCGCGGGCTTCGTCCGTCCGTACATCATGGGCTAAGGGTCAGCCTTCACAACCCAGGGAAAAAGTCCTACAATCGAGCTTGTTCGCCAATGAAGATTGCAGTGCGGCCCAAAATAGTCCTGGCCGTCGGCCTGGGGTTTTTCGCCCTGGTTTTCTATCCTTTCCGGGCGGCACTTTCGGGCCCGGCCGCGGCGGCCCGATGGAGCATCGACCTCACGCTGGACGTCACCGGCCAATACCGCGTTATCGAAAAGGACGGCTCTCTCACGGGCCGCTATTCGTTTACCATCCACTGGGTGGGAAGCATCGACCGGGATGAAGACGATTGGCGTCTGGTCCATAAGACCTGCGACGTCCTGAATTGGAAGGCTGAAGAAAGTCCGGCTCCCCGCTCAGGCGGCAAGGCCTTGACCACGGAGGATTTTCCCGACAAGCCGGTCTTCCGCTTTCATTACCTGCTCCAGGAGCAAGACGAGATCCAGCTTGATTTCGAACTCGAAGGTTTCGAGGTGCCCCTGAATCCCTCGCAGCAGAAATTTCCCCTGATCCTCCCTGTTTCGGCCAGGACGACCCGGCCGCACCCGGGGCTCGACTACGATCGGCACATCATCAAGGGCAGCAATCATGTGGACTTCGCTGCGAGCGAGCTCGACAATGCCCCGATCGAAAAAACCTTCGCTTGGAGCTGGCGGCGTTTCCAGTCAACGCTCGAGACGGATGCGACCGTCGGCTGTCATCAATCCCACGACGCCCGTTTAACGGTCGTTTTCAAGCCCGCCTGACCTGTAGTTTCATCGCGCGATTGTCATCGCGAGCGGCTCTCTTTGTCATCGCGAGCGAAGCGTGGCGATCTCACCGCCTTATTTTATAATCCTCGTAATATTGTCATTGCGAGGTCCTCTGGGACCGAAGCAATCCGACCCAAAGGGTCGTTGCGAGACATCGAAGATGTCGCGTCAATCTCACCGTCCCGTGCTTATTGCCCCCATCCTGTTACCGCGCGCCCTTTCTGTCATTGCGAGGGATAATTTTAATGCCGAGGCCGGAGGCTGAAGCTGACCCGAAGGGTCATCGCGAGCGGCTCTGACCGCGTGGCGACCTCATTCTCTTTCACTATTCGACATCAACGGGATAGGGAGGCGTGGCGGAATCTCACCGCACTATAATCGCTGCTAGCCCCCTGTCATCGCGAGCGGCTCTCTTTGTCATCACGAGGAGTCTCGCCTTTGCGAGACGACGTGGTGATCTCACCGCACTATTATTTTTACGAAAATACCTGGCTCCTATTAAATAGAAGAAGCGTTCGGTGAGATTGCTTCGTCGCTCTGCAGGGCAGGGCTCCTCGCAATGACAAGCGGGCGGTGAGATCACCACGGCGCAATGGCGCCTCGTGATGACAACAAGGAAATGGCATGAGAGGCAGTGAGATTGCTTCGTCGCTCTGCAGGGCAGGGCTCCTCGCAATGACAATAAGAACCGTTCGCAATGCCCCATTTGTCATCGCGAGCGAAGCGTGGCGATCTCACCGCCCCTCTTCGCTTATTACGCTCGGGGATGGAACTGGTCGTAGACGCGGCGCAGGCGCTCCCGGCTGACGTGAGTGTAGATCTGCGTCGTCGTGATCTGACTGTGCCCCAGCATGAGCTGAACGGAGCGCAGGTCGGCCCCGCGCTCGAGAAGATGCGTGGCGAACGAATGCCGGAGGACGTGGGGATGGATCTTGCGGCTCAAGCCGGCGCTGCGGCCGTAGGCGCACAGGAGCTTCCAGAATCCCTGCCGGGTGAAGGCCCCCCCCCGCCGGGTCAGGAAGAGCGACTCGGTGTTGCGTTTGGCCAAGGCCGGCCGGGCCTTGTCGAGATACTTCTCGACCGCGTCGGCCGCGGCCCGCCCCACGGGGACGATCCGCTCTTTGCCGCCCTTGCCCCGGCACAACAGGAACCCCTCCCGCAGGTTGAGGTCCACGCACCGAAGCCCGACGAGCTCGGACACCCGGAGTCCGGACGAATAGAGGACTTCCAGCATGGCCTTGTCCCGCAACCCCCGGGGCTTGGCCGGGTCGGGCTGGGCCAGAAGGCGCTCGACCTCCGGAACAGTGAGGTACTTGGGCAGAGCCAGCCAGGACTTGGGCGCGGTCAGGTCCGCCGCCGGGTTCTTGGGAAGGTTGCCGTCGAGGACCATGTACCGGAAGAAGGCTCTCATGGACGAGATCAGCCGGGCCAGGGAACGCGAGGACAAGCCCTGCCGGCTTTGTCCGTGAATGAACTTGATCAGGGTCTCCTCGTCGGCCCGCCGCAAGGAAATCTTGCTCTTGGCCAAGAACTCGAGAAGCTTGGCCATGTCCCGACCGTAGGATTCCACGGTGTTGACTGAAAGCCCCCGCTCCGCTTCGAGGTGAACAAGGAAGGACTTGAGCGCCGACGCATCCGGGGACAAGGGAGCGGTCATGCGAGAAGAGGGTTCGAGCGCCGCTCCTGGCCGATCGTGGTATGGGGACCGTGTCCCGGCAGGACCAGCAGGTTCTCGTCCAAGGTCAGGATCTTGCGCGTAATCGAGATCTCCAGGTCCCGATAGCTCCCGCCGGGGAGGTCGGTCCGGCCGACGCCGCCGCAGAAGAGAGTGTCTCCCGACAGGAGGAGAGAGTCCCCGAGCAGACTGATGCTTCCGGGCGAGTGGCCAGGGGTATGGATGACCGTCAGCGACGACCGGCCGATGGTCACCGCTTCGCCCTCCTTCAGGAAGGAATCAGCCGGGGGCGATTCCTTGGCGTTCAAAAGGAGGCCGACCTCCACATTCTGCGTTGCGGTCAGCATCTGGCCGTCGGCGGCGTGGATTCGGAGGGGAATGTGATACTTATCCTTCATGTCGCGGTTCGCGCCGATGTGGTCGATGTGACCGTGGGTATTGAGGATGACGACCGGCCTGAGTTCGTTCTCGGCGATGGCGGCGAAGATCAGTTCGGGGTCGGCCCCGGGGTCAACGATGGCGCAGTCGCGTGTCTCCGGGCAATAGACAAGATAGCAATTCGTTTCGAGGGCCCCCACTACGACGACTTCGTATTTCATGTCGCGCCGTTGGCTTTATGTTAATTCGAAGGCGGGGTTGAGTCAAGGTTCGGGGGGCGAGGACGAAAAGTGGGGGGCGGTCACGCCTTCCCTTTAGTTGATGTTAGATAGTGAAAGGCTGTGCGGTGAGATTGCTTCGACTTCATTGATGTCTCGCAATGACAATAGGTCGCCGCGGGCCTTCCTATGTCATCACGAGGCACTCCTGTGCCGTGGTGATCTCACCGTCCCATGTCATTGCGAGCCGCTCTCCGTCATCACGAGGAAGGCTGCTTTGCAGCCTGACGTGGTGATCTCACCGCACTAATATTTTCTACGAAAATGTTTGTTTCTAAACTAAAAGTGGGATGATTCGGTGAGATTGCCGCGCTCCCTCCGGTCGCTCGCAATGACAATAGTGCCCTTTTTGTCATCACGAGGAGTCTCGCCTTTGCGAGATGACGTAGTGATCTCACCGCACCATATGATTGCTGGGAGGCCTGCTTCAGCAGGCCGACACCGGGACGCAGATCCTGTGGTATAATCCGGCCCGATGGACACCAAGCCTTGGCAGCTCCAGATCATCGACAAATCCCTTAAAAAAAAGGAGAAGCTCAAGCACCTTCTCGCCGGGCTTCATCTGGAGCCAAAGGACGCGGCCCTCGACCTGGGATGCGCGCAGGGGACGCTAAGCTACTTCCTTCGGCGCGCCGGCGGTTCTTGGGTGAGCGCCGACCAGGACCTCACCAACCTCAAGTCGACCCGAAGCCTGGTAGGCCGGGGCGTGGTCCAGGTCGGGCCGGTGCGGCTTCCCTTCCGGGCCGAATCCTTCGACCTCATCGCCCTGCCCGATTATCTGGAGCATGTCGAGGATGACGCGAGACTTCTGGCCGAGATCGGCCGCATCCTGAGACCCGGCGGCCGGCTGGTCGTCGTCGTTCCCCAAACCGGAAAATTCCACATCCTCCATAAGCTTAAAGCGGCCTTGGGCATGAAGCTTGAGTTCTACGGCCACAAGCGGGAAGGCTACAGCCTAGCCGACCTTTCGACCAAACTCGGCCGCGCCGGGTTCCAGCCGACGGCCCATAGGAGCTACGCCAAGTCCTTCTCCGAATTCTTCGAGCTCATCCTGAACTTTTTCTACACCAAGTTTCTCGCTCCGGACTCAACGGGATCCCTGCGCGACGGCCGCATCCGCCCCACGACCTCGGACGAGTTCTCCTCGCGGCGCAAGGCCTTCCGGCTGTACTCGATCGTCTATCCGTTCGTCTGGACGGCTAGCCAGCTCGACCATCTTCTCTTCTTCCTGAATGGTTACAGCCTAATTGTCTGGGCCCGGAAAGAGCGTCTCTAGAACGCGGACAACAGGCGGTGGGATTGCCGCGGGCCCTTCGGGCCCTCGCAATGACAATAAAGTCGCCGCGGCCCCCCCTGTCATCGCGAGGCACTCTTGTGCCGTGGCGATCTCACTTCCCCATGTCATTGCGAGGCGAGGCCGAAGGCCAAAGCCGCGAGCCTCGAACATAGACGAGGCGCGGCGGTCTCGACGCGGCAATCTCATCGCACTATTGCTTTTGCGATAATGCTCGGCTCTGAATCAAAAGAAGAAGGGTTCGGTGAGATTGCCGCGCTCCCTCCGGTCGCTCGCAATGACAATAGTGCCCTTTTTGTCATCACGAGGAGTCTCGCCTTTGCGAGATGACGTGGTGATCTCACCGCACTATTGCTTTTGCTTGAAGAATCCTCCCCGCCCCGCCTATATCAAAGGAGGGAAACCCAGGTTCGGTGAGATTGCTTCGACATCATTGATGTCTCGCAATGACCCTTCGGGTCAAATTGCCGCGCTCCCTCCGGTCGCCCGCAATGACAAGAAGGCCTCTTCAACCTCTCATTGACAAAAGTGCTAATTTATAGTACTAATATTTTATGCGTCTATCTGCGGAAAAGCTGAAAGAACTGGGCCGGGCGCGAGGGCTCTCGCTCAAAGAATTATTGGATCAGTCGGGCGTCAGCAAGACGGCTTATTATCATCTTCTCTCCAAGGATTCGGTCCTGCCCCGTTCCATTCAAGCCCTAGCTGAGACGCTCGGCGTAAAAGCGTCGTCTTTTCTTACTGAGGAAAGTGAAGAGGAGAGAATTCGCAACATCGGGCTTTTTACTGACGCCATTGTCGCTCACAGGCCGAACCTGGACCGGGACGATATCCGTCACACACTTCTCCTTCTGGAAGAGGAACCGATAGAAAGACTCCGGAGGGCACTGATCCGTGGACGAAAAAACAATCTTCGCTGACCGGGAAATCGCCTTCTTGAAAGAACTTGAAAAACGGAGGATACCTTTCATGATCGTCGACGCAGCCGCGGCCACCCTTCAGGGAGCGCCGGTCGTGACCCAGGACATCGACCTCTGGTTCAAGGACTTGAATGATCCCAGAATCAAGGAGGCTATCAAGGCTGTCGGGGGGACATGGGTGGCTCCCGCCGGTCTCAATCCGCCAATGCTTGCCGGAGAAGGATTAAGGCTCTTCGATATCGTTTTGACCATGCACGGCCTCGCCGAGTTCTCCAAGGAGGTCCGCCACTCGTTTGTCATACCAATTGGCTTAACAAGAGTCAGGGTCCTAAAGCTGGAAAGGATTATTAAAAGCAAAGAAGCAGTGAAACGGCCCAAAGACCTCCTTATTCTTCCCGCCCTCCGGAATGCATTGGCCGCGATCAAGGCTAAAAAAAAGCGCATACAATCGCGCAAACCTTGACCTAATCCTCAAGAATTGACAATTCTGCTATAATCCGCACGATGGACGCTTACCTGACCCGGGATGCGGCCCGCACCCTGCGCGCCCTCGCGCTCTTGCCTGCGGCCGAGGGAGAAGGGTTCCTCCTCGGGCACAGGCGCGGCGGCCGCAGCATCATCGAAAAGGCCTTGCCGACACAGAAGGGATTCTTCCCCTCGCTCGAGTCCTTTATCCGAGCGGACGACGTTCTAGGCGGCGCCGTCATCGGCTTCTTTTCTTTCAAGCCGGGACGGGAGCGCCTGAAAAAGATTCTGGCTCCCTTCGCCTGCGGGCTCGTCTTTTTGGACGCCTCTTCGTTCAAATCCAAGGCCACCAAGTCCCGCGCCCCGAAGGCTTTCATCATCGAATTCGATCGAACGTTCAGACTCCGGCCCGCGGCCTGCGTCGTGGAAAAGGAGGTCCCTCATGAGTGAAACCCTGAGCGCGGAACACAAAGCCGACCTGCTCCGCCTGGCCCGGGAGGCCATCCGGCGCTACCTCGACGGCGAGGCCAGGCCCAAGGTCGAAAGAAAAGAGAAGATCCTGGCCGAAAAGCGCGGAGCCTTCGTGACGTTGACCATAGCCGGCCAGCTCCGGGGATGCATCGGCTATCCCCTGCCGGTCAAGCCCCTGGCCGAGGCGGTCATCGACATGGCCGTGGCCGCTGCCGTCGAGGACCCGCGCTTCAACCCGCTCGGACGCGCGGAGCTCGACTCCCTCCACATCGAGATCTCGGTCCTCGGCCTTCCCCACAAGGTCAAAGGTCCCGAGGAGGTGGAGCTCGGCAAGCACGGGATCATCATCTCCAAGGGCGGCAACAAAGGCCTTCTTCTGCCCCAGGTGCCGGTGGAATACCACTGGGACCGGGATACCTATCTGAGCAACGGCTGTCTGAAGGCCGGCCTGGACGAGGACGAATGGAAGAAGGGCGTGACCATAGAGGTTTTCACCGCCGACGTTTTTCATGAACAATTCCGGAAGGAGAGGTCAGAATGAAAAGACGGTCTTTCATCCAGTCGAGTGTGGCCGGCCTGGCCGGAATCGGAGCCATGGGAGCCGCGGGCGCCGGACAACGGCTGTTCGGCATGCCCGAGGGAGCGCCGGACGAGAAGAAATTCATCACCCGCAAGCTGGGCAAAACGGGCATCGTCCTGCCCATCGTCTCCCTGGGAGTCATGAATTCCAATAACCCGGACCTGGTCCGGGCGGCGCTTGACGGCGGGATCATCCACCTCGACACGGCCAACGGCTACCAGCGCGGGACGAACGAGACCATGATCGGCAAGGTGCTCGTGGGGCGGCCGCGCGACTCCTACGTCATCGCCACCAAGGTCCCGGGCATTCCCCGCGACCGGGACACGGGACTTTTCTCAGCCGAGACCAAGGCCGATACGTTCCTGGCCATGTTCGACACGAGCCTCAAGCGCCTCGGGCTGGAATACGTGGACATCCTCTATCTGCATAACGTGCTCAAGCGCGAATCGGTCGTCTTCGAGCCCCTGCTCAAGGCCCTGCAGAAGGTCAAAGCCGACGGCAAAGCCCGGTTCATCGGCGTGTCGACGCACGGCAACGGGCATGAGGTCATCCGGGCGGTCATCGACACCGGGGTTCATGACGTAGTGCTGAGCGCCTACAACTTCCGGCAAACTAATCAGCCGGACCTCGACGCGGCCATCGCCGATGCGACGAAGAAAGGGATCGGCATCGTGGCCATGAAGACCCTGGCCGGCGGGTTCTGGGACGAGGAGCGCCAACAGCCGATCAACGTCAAGGCGGCGCTCAAGTGGGCGCTTAACAACCCCAACATCACCACGGCCATCCCGGGCTGCACCACGTTCGAGCAGTTGACTGCAAACCTGGAGGTGGGCAAGGACATCACCCTGACTCCTCAGGAGATCAAGGACCTGAAGCTGGATAAAAAGACCGGGGGCTTGTATTGCCAGCTGTGCAGCCGATGCCTGCCGCAATGCCGGCAGGGCCTGCCCATCCCGACGCTGATGCGGAGCTACATGTACGCCCAGGGCTACCGGAACATCGAGTTGGCTAAGGACGTAGTGGCTGAGGCGGGCGTACCCAAGAATCCGTGCGGGAATTGCGAAGCTTGCACGGTGAAGTGTACGATGCGCTTTGATATCAAATCCCGCGTAACTTCGCTCTCAGCTCTCGCCTAATAGGCGTAATCTTTCACTCGCGCATGACCCCCGTCACCGCCCTCGCTTAATTGTCATGGCGAGGCCCTTGGGCCGTGGCCATCTCACCGCCCTGGTCTAATGTTGTATTGTCATTGCGAGGAGCCCTGCCTCGGGCAGGGCGACGCGGCAATCCGACCCGAAGGGTCGTTGCGAGACATCGAAGATGTCGTGGCAATCTCACCGCACTTGGCTTTTATTGTCATCACGAGGAAGGCTGCTTTGCAGCCTGACGTGGTGATCTCTCTCCCCCTCCCTGTCATCGCGATCGGCCTTTGGCCGCTTGGCGATCTCACCGCTTCAGCCTGACCGCCCCGTTGTCATCACGAGGAAGGCTGCTTTGCAGCCTGACGTGGTGATCTCACCGCCTGTTTCCTCACCGCCTTATTCCTTGACATCCGCCCCTTTTCATGTTACCAATAATATTGGTTACATAACCAATTTAATTGGTATATCGATATTACGTTTCAGGAGCCCCCAAATGCTCAAAGCCATCTTCGGGTCGGAACAAAAGGGGAAGATCCTTCTCTACATCTACACCCATGGAGAATCCTACCCCGCTGAGATTGGGCGCGCCCTGGGACGTTATATTTATGGAGTCCAAAATCAATTGATGAACCTGGAGCGGAGCGGGATGCTCTGCAGTCGATTGCGAGGAAAAGTCAGGCTTTATGGTATAAATCCGCGGTACCCCTTCAAGAAGGAACTTGAAGCGCTATTTGAGAAATTGCTACTCTTCGTTCCCGAGGCGGAAAAAATCAAACTCTACAAGCCTCGATTGAGGCCGCGTCTTTCGGGAAAACCGATTTGAATAGCCCAAAATCACTAAAGCTCAAAGGGCTGTCCCAGAAAGACCTAGCGATACTCATCGCCGGCCATCTTGCCAGGAGGGGAATCGATGTCGTCCTGACAGGCGGCGCGTGCGTTGCCATACATACGAACCACAAATACGTATCAGCCGATCTGGATTTTGTCTTGATCTCCGACGACAAACAGAAGGAAACAAAGGAGTTTTTATTGTCTATCGGCTTCTACGAAGAAGGTCGATTTTTCAGGCACAAGGATAAGGACTATTTCTTGGATTTCATATCCCCTCCCCTATCCATTGGAGATGAGCCTCCAAAAGAATTAATCAAAATAGCCAAAAAGGGACTTGTTTTGAAGCTCCTCTCGCCCACGGATTGTACTAAGGATCGCCTGGCCGCTTTTTACTACTGGGATGACAGACAGGCACTCGAACAGGCAATTCTGGTAAGCTTCTCCCGCCCTATTGACTTGAATGAGGTCAAGAGGTGGTCAGAAAAAGAAGGCATGGCGGCCAAATACAGCAAGTTCCTTGAGGCCCGCCACAGACTTAGAAAATAAGGAGTAGTACTTTCATTGTGAGCGGCTCTTGCCGCGTGGCAATCTCACCGCTTCAGCCTGACCGCCCCGTTGTCATCACGAGGAAGGCTGCTTTGCAGCCTGACGTGGTGATCTCACCGCTCTTGGCTTTTTATTGTCATTGCGAGGAGACCTGGCTCTGCAGGCCGACGCGGCAATCCGATCCGCAGGGTCGTTGCGAGACATCGAAGATGTCGCGGCAATCTTCCTCGGCCTCCCCCCTGTCATCACGAGGAAGGCTGCTTTGCAGCCTGACGTAGTGATCTCACCGCTCTTGGCTTCTTATTGTCATTGCGAGGAGCCTTGCCTTATAGGGCGACGCGGCAATCTCACCGCACTATAATTAGCGTCCCACCCCCCGCCTCTTCTTCAAGGCAAAAATTCAGACCCCGGGTCAAATGAGACGTCCTTGGAGGCCTTCAGCCGCTCCAGCTCTCTCCTTGCATGCTCTTTAAAAAGCGGACACATTGAGGTCAGGGTCGGGCAGTCGGCGGCGATCTGGAATTCCCGGGCCGCCAGGTCTTTCTTATTTAAATCAAGATAGGTCCGGGCCAACTCGATATGGTGATCGCAATAGTTGGGATTGAGGGCGATGGCCTTCTGGAAACCCTTCACCGCCTCCTCAAAGCTTCCTTTGGGAATGCGGCCGAAAATAATGCTCCCCAAGAACCGCACCGCGCCGCTCACTTCGGCCAGCGTCCTGTTCCAATAGGCCAGACCATGCCAGGCCAGGTCATTATGGGGATCCAGCTCCAGGGCCCGGTCGATTTCGATCTTGATCCGGAAGGCCAGGGCGATCTGCTGCTTGCGGCTCGCCGTGCGTGCCTGCCGGCCTAGGACGGCCGCGTTCAGGATATGCGTCCGGCTATCATTGGGGTTTAACCGGAGCGCCTGCCAAAGATATTTCTCGCTGATATCGTAATAATGAACTCTTTTCTGCTCGTGGTCTTTTTCCCATTGGCTGATGCTGTCCCCGACATTCATGTAGGCTTGGGATGTCTTCCACAGGGCGTCATAGTTTGTCGGGTCGAGCTTAGCCGCTTTCTCGTATTCCGCCAGGGCCTTAGCGTCGTCAAATTGGGCGAAGTAGCGATCCCCGGCCCGCAGATGGTCCACCGCCGTTTGCGCCTGCAGGTTTGGCACCACGGCCAATAAAACCAGGCCGATAATATATGCGGAAATAAGAGATTTTTTCATATTCTCCTCAGATGGCCCTATTCCTACTTATCCTATAATAATAATATATTATAAAACCATAATATGTCAAGTATTTTCGACAAATTCAGGAATCGCAGGAACTCAAATGATAGGGGGCGTGGCAGTGCTCCGACCCGGGCTTCGTCCCAAGCCGCGCAGCGGCGCGGGGATCTCGCCCCTTCCCTGTCATTGCGGGCATAATTGCCAAAAAGTGTTGGTCGATATGACGGTAACTGTATCAGACGCAGAGGGATATGAGCCTATTTGGGGAGGATTCATAAACCGGTTTAAGGATCTCATGGATAGTGCGTTCCCCATTACATTTCGTTATTTGGAAAAATCTGCTGCCTACAAAATAACGAATCCATTGGAGGGGTCCTTTTCACTAATAAAACATGACTATCGGACTACTGTGGCCTTTTATTGCACTACAAAACAGGAAACCTGTAATGGCACTGCCACCTTAGTGGCATCAAATAATACCAACACTTTTTGGCAATTATGCCCATTGCGAGGGCCCGAAGGGCCCGTGGCAATCTCACCGAATAGTTATTCTTGTGATTCAAAGCCAAGCATTTTCGCATAAAAATATTGCGGTGAGATCACCACGTCGTCTCATAAGGGCGAGACTCCTCGTGATGACAAAAAGACACTATTGTCATTGCGAGGCCCTCTTGGGCCGAAGCAATCTCACTGCACCATAATTAGCGCGGCAAACCGACCCGAAGGGTCGTCCCGAGCCGCGCAGCGGCGTGGGGATCTCCCCCCTATTTCTTCTTCAGCTTCGCTAGCTCCTGCTTCGCTTGATCGATGTAGTCCGGGCACATGGATGTCAGGATCGGGCAATTGATGGCCGTTTCAAATTCCTTGGCCGCCAGGTCCTTCTTCTTCATGTCGATGTAGGTCAGCCCCAACTGCAGATGATGGTTGGAATAATTCGGCTTGATCTCAATGCCCTTCTGAAAGGCCTTCATCGATTCATCAAAGCTCCCCTTGGGGATGCTGCCGAAAAAGATGCTACCGAAGAACCGGCTCACCCCGCCGATCTCGGCCATCGTTCGATGCCATTGGCCCAGGGCGTTGTAAGCCAAATCGTTCGTGGGGTCGAGCTCGATGGACTTGTCGATCGCGGCCTTGATCTTCTTGGACATATTGACTTGCTGTTTCTTGCTCAACTGGAGGGCATGCATGCCCATGGCCGCCGAGTCGAAGAAATGCCCCCATGTATCCTTTGGGTTCACCTTGACGGCTTTCTTGGCATAGTCCTCGCTCGTCAAATAGAGCTTGATCTGCTGGTCTTGCTCGGCCTTGTTCTTTGGCTTCATCCGGTCGCCCAAATCGAGATAAGCGCGCGAGGTTTTCCACAGAGCTTCGTAATTGTTGGCTTCGAGTTTCGCCGCCTGTTCGTATTGCTTCAGGGCCTCGGCGTCGTCGAACTTGGCGAAGGCCTCATCGCCGGCCTTGATGAGGTCCGCCGCAGTCTTCGGCGTTTCGGCCTGCGCCGCCGTCGCCGCTTGGGCATATAGGCCCGCTACCGCCGCAATCATCAAGACTGCGATTAATGTCAGTACTTTTTTCATTCTTCCCTCCGGATTTCCTATTAAAGGATGTAATCCTTTTATAATTTAATAATTATGATGTCAAGGACTTTGGGCTATCCAACGCCCAATTCACCAATAAAATATATTAGCGTTTCATAACATTATGCCCATAAGATCAGCGTCTAGAGCTTGGCGAGCACGGCTTTCGCCAATTGCTTCAGCTCATCGAGCGTGAACTTGCCCGTGCCATCGTCAATTCGGAAGTAGTAGCCCTTGGCCTTGACCGCAACGATCTGGTCTCCATACGCCTTCCCGGTGTACGCCTCGTCGCCGAACCCGGCCAGGTCGGTCACGGGCTTATAGATGCCTCGATTGATCGAGTAGATATCCGCGGTGTCAAAGAACACCGAAAGCCCCACATCGGTAGGCCCCGTTAGGCTGTAGTAGCATTGCGTAGGCTGCTGCTTATGAGCCGAGACGATCTTGAAGCCGCGAATTTTGGCGAAGTCGTCCGCCGTCAAAGCCTTGCAGGAGTCTGCCCCAAAAGGGATTTTCGCATCAGACGCAAACAATTTCGTGCCCGCAAATCCGACAACAGCCAAACACACACCGACGACTCCCAGGAATATCCAAAGCTTTTTCATCATTTCCTCCTATGTGGTAATTATAACTCACCTGCGCCCCTTATGGATGAGATGCCGGATTCAGCCAGGAATGCTATAGCGGTTGGCCCTTGGCATGGGCTTTTAATATATGACGTTTTCGAGCCCAAAAATGCTCAATCTGGGGTTAAAAATCGAAGAGAAAGTTAGATAAATAATTTCTTATCAATTTTATAGCTCGGTCCGACCCCAATCTAAAAACCGCGATCTAAAATAATCAGGGGAGGTCTATTTCGAGATACTTGCAAATCTTTTTGGCCAGCATATCACTAATTTCGTTATGGCGTGGCACCGTCGATACTTTTTTCCTGCTTCTGTCGATAAAAACGCTATGATTAGCGCCTTCTCCTAATAATAGACAGCCGCACTTCTCGAGGTGCTTGATCAGCTCTTTTCTCTTCATCAAAGAGAGAATTCGAGCTTTTCGCGGATTACATCTTTGCCGGCGATTTCTTCTTCGGCGAGCTGTTTATTAGCTTCAAGAACAAGCCTAATGGCCTCTTTGAGATTTTTGCGCGCTTCTTTCAATGTCGCCCCCTGGGTATTAGCGCCGGGCAATTCCTCAACAAAGCCGATAAAACCCTCTTGGACTTTTTGGAAAATAGCTGTGAATGACATTCTCTTCCCTTTATTAAATTATCTTATAAAACACGCTAGGGGTTAATTAGTGCCTTGACTTATTAAATGACGTCTCCAGGAAGCATAATTCTCATTTGACTCCCCCCTCCCTCGCTTCCCTGACATTCTATGGGGGCACCGCGGAGATGGGCAACAGCAAATTCCTCCTTCGTACGCCCTGTTCTAAGACCTATCTCGATTTCGGGGAATCGAAGGCCGGATCTACCGAATAATCACCGCCCGCCTCGCGTTGACAAACGAAGCGCCGGTGACCGCGGCGATGATGACTGCTCCGCCAATGAGCGTTTTGCTGCCCGGCGCCTCCCCCAGGGCGAGGAACACCCACAGAGGGTTGAAGACCGGCTCGATGACGGCGATGAGGTTGGCCGTTACGGCCGAGATGCGCTTGATGGCCGTAACGAACAAAATGGCGGCGACACCGATCTGGACGACCCCCAGCACCCCGATCGCCCCGACGGACCGCACGGTGAAATGGGGGGCGGGCAGGAAAAGCGAAGCGCCCAGGCCGATTGCCGCAGTCAGCCAATGCGACAGAAGGATCGATTCGATCGGCGACCCTTCCTTCTGCATGCGCATGAAGACGAAATAGAAACTGAAGGTGATCCCGGACAGCAGAGCCAGGATATTGCCGAGCGTTCGCCCGCCGCCCAGCTTGTCCATGAACATCACGATGATGCCCGCCGCCACGAGGGCGATCGCGATCCAGTGCTCGATGCGGGCCCGCTCCTTTAGAAGCCATGCGCCGATAAAAGCCGTGCAGGCCGGGGCAATGTACTGAAGGATGATGGCGTTGGCCGACGTGGTCGTTTTATTGGCCGACACGAACAGCATCATGGTTGCCGCGTTGCAGACGGTCGCGGCCACTTGGGGAAACGACCAATGAATGTGGGGCCGCTTCACATAAATAAGGACGACGAACGAAGCGATCAGGCTGCGGAAGCCCGCGATCGTAAAGGGATGCCAGTCGATGACCTTGATGAACAGCCCGGCGATGCTCCATAAAAACGCGGTCGCGACCATCGCCAGGATTCCCAGAGCTGTCGAGCGGCTCATCCCGGCAAGCCGTGATTGCGAGCGGACCTCGGGTGTAAGGGCCGCAGAAGAAATCTCGTTTTGGCTTTTTGTATCCATAGGCCTGCTTGAACTGCGCTGCGCACTTTCATCACCTTTTTTGAATTCCGGATGAGGGAAGGCGAAAGTCGGGGATGCGTTTCGCGGGGTTCATTATACAATTTATCGCTAAATCATCTCTATTAACCAGATCGGGCAAAAAGGCCGACAGATCAGCACAAGGGGGCGGCCCACGATACTTATTGGCATCTTAAGACTCGGCGATCAGGGCCAGGCCGTAGGACATCGGGATCCGGATCCCGGTTTGCCCTTTGTAGCCCGCGATCCGCGCCACACTCGTTTCGCCCTGCCCCTTCACTCGTTGGAAAAGCTCCTCGTAATCGTTAAAGAATTGGACGGCCTCGTGCATCTCCTTCTTCTTCACCGGGAAACGGCCGAGGGCCGCCCAGCTCGCCGCCACCTTATTCTCCTCGGCCGCGATATAAGCCCATTCCGAGCCCGGCCAGTGGTCGAAAACAACAACGGCCGGAGCCATGCCGCGGCCGCGCTCGACCGCGGCGCCTGGGTCAATCATCTCGTGGAGGCAGAATTCGAAGAGGAGGACGTCCGCTTTCAAGTCGACCTCGAAAAAGTCCCCAAGGATCGGCGAGAACTTGTCCTCGAGCCCGGCAATCTTCAGGTTCTCGCGAAGCTTCTCCAGGGCCTGAGGGTCGCTGTCCAAAGCCAGGACCTTGCGTGCGGTCCGGCCATATTCGAGGAGCTGGCCCCCGCCGGCCCCGACGGAAATGATCGTCTTGTTCTTAAAATCGTAAAACCCAAGCAGGTTTAAGACAAGTTTCTTATAATCCGTCGCCATGCGTGTCTTTCCTTATTATGAACGTGTCTTTGCTTATTATTTAAAGGGACAGAGTGTTGTGTCCTCCATACATTGTCATTTGTCCCCCATGTTGTTATTTGTCTTCCTTACATTGTCATCGCGAGGCGACCCGAAGGGTCGTCCCGAGGAGCCTTGCGACGTGGGGACCTCGCCCTTTCACTCAAAAGCCTTGCCAGGAAGTGCCGTGGCGATCTCACCGCCCCCCGCTGTCATCGCGAGCGACTAACGGGAGCGTGGCGATCTCACCGCCCCCATTGTCATCGCGAGGCCCGCAGGGCCGTGGCGATCTCACCGCCCATCCTGTGCTTACTTGACCTTCACGAACCGCCGGGTGCTGATCAGGAAGCCCGTGACATTGTCCTTGGTCGCACGATCCATAAGTTGGAAGTTGGCGCGCACTTTTCTTCCGTCGGCATAGAGCAACACCAGCGAGTTGCTGATCGCGCGGTAGGTTCCCTTGCCGGGAGGGAACTTGGCGTCAACAAGACCGCCGTCGGCCCACCACCACGTCGTGATGGCTCCGCCGAGGAAGCCCTCATCCACGAAAGTGCCGTCGCGGGAAAAGGTGATGCCCTTCTTGGACGAGATCTCCTCCTGCCAGTCCTCCCGCCTATAGGTGCCCTCAAGCTTAAGACCATTACAGGGGTCGAGCAATTCATACACGTCCGAGTTGCGCCCGATGAGCAGTGTCCTGCCGGATCGCCGGAAGCCGACGGTCGTTCCCCCTGTGCCCCAAATGATGATCCCGTCGTCCCCCTTCAGCTTGTACGTGCAGCACCACAGGGCGTTCATTCCTTTCACGTAGTCGTAGTTGAAGTTGTCCAGCCCTTCTGTGGGCATGGAGTAGTAACAGCGGCCGTCGGGGAAGAAACACCAGTAGGTGTGCTTGGCGTGCGTGATGAACCGGCCCCCGGTAACGCTGAGTTCAGTCACGACGGCCCCCCGGTAGTAGATCCCGGAGAGGCCCGCTTCGCCTGTCGGGGCCTTGACCTCGCCCCAGGTAAAGGACGGACTCAGCGTTTCGTCCGGTGGAGACAAAGCCGAAGTCCGGCCGGCCCCAAGAGCTGCGAACACGAGCAGCAGCACCCCCGGCAAGACGCAGCAATACCGCAAAAAAGAGAAAGTTGTTTTTTTCACCATGCGACGAATTCCCTCTCCGGACAAGGAATCTCCCCTTTTAGCCATGGCGGGATGGTATCACCGGCCGTGCGGCGCCGTCAACGATCACCAAGTTCAATGAAAAAGATGTTATCGGATCCAAAAACATTCGAAATTGGCTATAAAATCGAAGAAAAAAATATATAAATACTTTTTTATCAATCTTATAGCTCGGTCCGACCCCAATCGCACCAGTCCGTGCGTATCAATCCCACGGTCACCCCTTAAGGACCCTGCTCGTACGGAGCTCTAGAGGACGTTTCCGATTTCGTTCTCGATGGCCCGCCGGACGAGCTGGTTCAGCGATATGCCCTCGCTCATCGATCTGCGTACAGCGCGCTTATGAAGTTCGGAAGGAATCCGAATGTTGAAGCTTCCCGTGTAGGATTTTTGAAGGTCTTTTCCCGCCTCGCGGCAAAGCTCGATGTAGTCCTCAACGGCATTCCGAAATCTTCTCTTTAGCTCGGCAACGGAGCGGCCCTCGAAGCTTACAAGGTCGTCGATGCCCTCGACTTTGCCATGAAAGCACTCGTCATCAGGGCTGTAATGAAGCGAAGCCACAAAGCCCTTATAACGGAGGACATTTTTCATCGGATGTATCCCTTTTTGCGAAGTTCACTCTCTATTTCGTCCAACTGATAGCGCTTGAGGATCTTTGACGGATGGGGTTTGTGAAGGCGAATGATATGCTTGGTATCTTCATTGATAAAGGCGGCACGAGATCCGGAGGACTGTCCAGTTTTCATTTCAGAGTATCCATAGCCGCGGAGAAGCACCGTCAGCTCGGCAAAAGCGAACTCCCGGGGTTTTGCCAGGAATCTTCTTATAAGTTTCCGGCGCCGGCTCATAGATAAGATACCAAAAGAATGGGGAAAAAGCAACTATAAATTAGTTGCAAAGCGAAAAAGTCAGACCTTTTCCCCGGCAGCCCCGCCGAACCGGGCGCTGGTCGATGATCATGCCGCCCCTCTCGATATATCGGGGATTGCATAGAACGTTCTCCATACACAACACGCAAGGGAAGGGAAACAAGGCACGCTAAAATCGTTGGTGTCTTCAGCCTCCTTCTCTCGCATTCGTTCATTATTTAAAGACGACCCGGCAAAGGCGTTTTTCGCACAGTGTGATTCGGGCCAACTCTCAAGAATTGACGAGTCTTTAGCCGGTTTAAGGCTTTCCGCCCCCATCTTTGAAAGGTGGCAGCGGTTTGCCGGGGGGATGGCTGCAAAAGGCCTTGTTTTTTTTCATCACGAGGCGTCTCGCTCTTACGAGACGTTGTGGTGATCTCACCGTATAATTGACGTTTTCAGACCCAATAACATCTAAAATTGGGCCAAAAATCGAAGAAAAAGTTAGATAAATATTTTCTTTTCAATTTGATAGCTCGGTCCGACCCGGCACCCCCGACACTCATTGAACGCTTCCGGATTTTCATGATAGCCTTGGGCGTCATGTTATGGATCTCCCAATGACCATAAACCCAAAGCTCGTCATTCGTCTGATGATACTCGCCGTATTCGGCCCGGCCATCCTCTTCCTCGCGGCCGGAGACCTCGGCTGGACCATGGGCTGGGTCCTGGCCATCTTCATGTTCGCCTACACCCTTCTCAGCCGGCTGGCCATCCTCCGCAAAAGCCCCTCACTCATCACCGAGCGCATCGAGTCCCTGAAAAAGGACAACGTCGAGCGCTGGGACCGGACCCTCGTCCCCCTGATCGGGATCGTGCTGCCGACTGCGACAATGATCGTCGCCGGCCTCGACCGGCGCTTCCGCTGGTCGCCGGAAATACCGCTATGGACCCAGCTTGCGGCTTTCGCTCTAATAGCGGCGGCCGGCCTTTTCGCCGAATGGGCGGCGCTGGAGAACAGGTTTTTTTCCGCCGTCGTCCGTATCCAGGCGGAGCGGGGACACACTGTCGTGACGACGGGTCCTTATCGTTACGTCCGTCATCCCGGCTACTTCGGAGGCCTCATGTACCACCTCTTCCTCCCTTTCGCCCTGGGGACACTCTGGGCGCTTGTGCCGGTTTTCGGGACAATGACTCTCACGGTCGTTCGGACCTCACTCGAGGACAGGATGTTGATTCGGAAACTCGGGGGTTACAAGGAATACGCGGAAAAGACCAGGTGGCGCCTCATTCCGGGCATCTGGTGAAAGATTGGTGAAAGAATGGGGCCCGGCCGCACCACCCGAGCGCTCCAAAACGAGCTGACGGAGCAACGGGAATCGCGTTTGATGCAGATTCCAGGGCTCAAAATCAGTTTTAAGGCTATTTTCAAGCCGATATTTTTATCGATTTAATTAAGAATCAAAATAGGAAGCGTCGGTCCGACCCCAATCAAAACCCCAATCTCCAAACCGATGAATTCAGCCCGATGATCATTTCGGGCAGGGCTCGATTCATCACTCGATTCAGAGGATTTGTTGACAGGCTCTATCACAGCCTTGACGACGCTCTTTCCATTGGATTTACACTGCTTTTTTATGACCTTTCCCTTTTCGTCAACTGGCCTAGGCCCGCACCGCGGACAGAAGCGGCAGGCCGGCTAGCCCATCTCAACGCATACCGAGCGAAATCGTCGGCTTCCTTTTCCTTTCCTTCCTGAGCCGAGCTCCGCGGAACTTTGCCGCCGTCGATGAACGTTTTCTTTCCATGAAGCACGAGGTGACCGATTCCATGGAAGAGGCCAGACCAATCGAGATCCGGACGTCGTTCTTCCATACCAAGCACAAGAACGGCCCGATCCGGTTTCGTCCAAAATGTCACCGCGCGGGCGCGGGTTTTAGGGAAATGCGGGAGCAGAATCAAGGCGACTCCGCATCTCGCCAGGATCTTCCTGAGTTCGGGCACGGATGCGCCCGCAATTACGCCCGGCTCTTTGGCGGACAGGGCACGAATATCCCCGAGAGATCTGCGGAGCTTTCTTTTGTCGAAGGTTTCCACAGGCACTTCGGCGGCCCGCAATTCCGCGCATCTTATCCAAGCCGCCAGGGCGAAATTGGAGGCGTCCCGCATCCCGCCCCATCGAAAAGACTCGCCGTAGGCCCTGATCCTGGGCAAGTTCGCGAGGGACGATACGCCGTAAAACCGGTGGAGTTCCCTGACCTTTTGTTCCTTATCCGCATCCTTTTTGACGCAGTTCAATTCAGCCAACTGCCTATAGGGGGTCGCCTCGAGATAAGCCGACTCCTTCTCGAGTTGGCGCTTTTCCTCCAACCTGGCTTTGATGAGCTGGTAACGGCTTTCGAGCCCGGTCCAGATTTGAGCAGGCACGCTGAGGGCGCGTTCGAACTGAAGGGCAGTCGCCGGAGTGATGGCTTTGGCCCCTTTGAGGATCTCGTTTATCGCTTGAATAGGGCGGCCGATCCGCCTGGCAAGCTCTGCCTGAGACATCCCTTTGGATTCGAGAACCTCGACAAGATACTCTCCGGGTGGAATCGGCAGGTCGGAGTAGATACACTTTTCAGTCGCCATAGTGTTTGCTCACTTCCTCAACGCAAATGATCTCGGCCTCCTCCCCCGCCAGGGTGAAGATGAGGCGCCAACGGGCATGGAGCGTGATTGCAAATTGCCCCTCTCTCGGGCCGTTCAACTGATGGCAATCCAATCCGGGAAGATTACGGACGACCGCCATGTCCGCGGCTTCCTGGAGGAGGTCAACCCGCTGGATAAATTTCCTCGCAACCTCGAGCCCCCACGCCCGACAACCCAGCTCATAGCTTTTGTACCACTTCTCAAGTTTCTTCGTCCTGAATATGACATCCACCGGTTCCCCGCCTAAAGCTCATAAATCCATTCATCCCTGGGGTGAACGCTATCATAATAATGCCAGCCGGAGTACTTGTCAATATATTTTTTCACCCCAGGGGTGAATATATGTCGATTAAGGGATATAAATAAAATCGCGCAAGAATTGGAATAAAGTGTGTCACATCTTTATTCTCAGAGAATCAGGGAGAGGGCATTGAGTCCCCCCTCAATATACAACTCATATGTCTTTTTTATTCGTCCCCCTCCTGTCATCGCGAGCAAAGCGTGGCGATCTCACGGCACCATACAATAATTCCCGCTTCCGTCCTTGACGGGAATGTGATAGCGGTTGGCCGGGGCATGGCTGGAAAAGGCCTTGTTTTTTGTCATCACGAGGCGTCTCGCTCATACGAGACGCCGTGGTGATCTCACCGTACAATTGACGTTTTCAGCCCCAAAAACATTCAATATTGGGTCGCAAATCGCTAAACAGGAAACAATATCATTTCCCCCGACGGGCTTGCCCTGCTAGTACATGACCCCGCACTGGTCGATCAACGTCCCGCTGAATTTTGTTATTTGTAGCCGGAGAAAACCCTTCATGATTCCGGCTTGGACGCTTTTGCTTTTCAGTCCGGCCTCCGTCTCAAAATCAAATACATGGTTCAAGGTAAATCCGAGTTCGGGGACCTGGATATGGCCGGCGCGGGGGATGCTGCAATCGTACACATAGTCATCCCACTCTTGGTTGATGTTAAGCTTAAATGTGCAGACTTTGAGTTTTTCACCCTCAACAAATCCATCAATATCGATCTTCCCGATTAGCAGAGCGCTGCAACTCATCCCCCTGGAACTCCTCATTGTTGCAGTTCCCCTTGCATCTTTGACGGAGCCGCTGATTTTCCACGTGCCTACCTTTTCATTCCACGAGACCTGGAAAGGGATATTGGCCCGCAGGTCTAATTCATGCTTGTCACCGCTTACTGTAAACTCCAATTGCTCTTTGAACGCAAATTCCCCGGTGAAGGTCGGCTTGGGCTTGGCCTCCACGGAAGGGGAAGTCGGTTGGATTGGCTCAGGCGGGGGAACGGCAATATCTTTGGGCTGGCTCGTTGCCGAAGGACGGGCGAGGCTATCGCCCTGTCCATAGGCCAAAAAGGCAATCAGCCCCGCCAGGGCGAAAATAATCAATGGGAATGAGCTTGCTTTTCTTACAATATTTTGTCTGGCCGCATTCCTTACACAGGAAGCAAACTGAAAAACAATCCGGCAAAACCTTTTCATTGGTATCCCCCCGAGAGTCGCCGATAATGCTGATGCACATAATAATTTATGGAAAATTCCTTCCAGCTGCGCTGGCCCGGGACGTACCTTAACTTCACCTATCCCCTCCAGCTGTTGTTCTGGAGTATAAATCGGGCCTCAAGATCATGTCAAGAAAAGCCTGCCTTGTTATGCCACATCTAAACTGTTGCATGGGGGCCTATCTATCATAAGCGCGTCCTGGGGTGTGGATCCTGGGGTCGGACCGCGCCATGCTGTCATTGCGAGCCCCGCCCGGCGGGGCGTGGCAATCTCACCGTACAATTGACCTTTTCAGATCCAATAACATCTTAAATTGGGTCAAAAATCCAAGAAAAAGTTAGGCAAATAATTTCTTATCTATTCAATTTTATAACTCGTCCGACCCCAATCACAGACCCCAATCGCAAGTCCGTGCGTATCAGTCCTACGGTTACTCCTTTGGGACCCTGCCTGTAGGAAGCTCTAGAGGACGTTTCCGATTTCGTTCTCGATGGCCCGCCGGACGAGCTGATTCAGCGATATGCCCTCGCTCAGCGATCTGCGTACAGCGCGCCTATGAAGTTCGGAAGGAATCCGAATGTTGAAGCTTCCCGTGTAGGATTTTTGAAGGTCTTTTCCCGCCTCGCGGCAAAGCTCGACGTAGTCCTCAACGGCATTCCGAAAGCTTCTCTTTAGCTCGGCAACGGAGCGGCCCTCGAAACTTACAAGGTCGTCGATGCCCTCGACTTTGCCGTGGAAGCATTCGTCATCAGGGCTGTAATGAAGCGAAGCCACAAAGCCCTTATAACGGAGGACATTTTTCATCGGATGTATCCCTTTTTGCGAAGTTCACTCTCTATTTCGTCCAACTGATAGCGCTTGAGGATCTTTGACGGATGGGGTTTGTGAAGGCGAATGATATGCTTGGTATCTTCATTGATAAAGGCGGCACGAGATCCGGAGGACTGTCCAGTTTTCATTTCAGAGTATCCATAGCCGCGGAGAAGCACCGTCAGCTCGGCAAAAGCGAACTCCCGGGGTTTTGCCAGGAATCTTCTTATAAGTTTCCGACGCCGGCTCATGGACAAGATACCAGAAGCATGAAGAAAAAGCAACTATAAATTAGTTGCACAAAGAAGAAGTGAGACCTTTTCCCTGGCAGCCCCGCCGAACCGGGCGCTGGTCGATGATCATGCCGCCGCTTTCGATATATCGGGGATTGCATAGAACGTTCTCCATACACAACACGCAAGGGAAGGGAAACAAGGCACGCTAAAATCCTTGGCGTCTTCAGCCTCCTTCTCTCGCATTCGTGCACTATTTAAAGACGATCCGCCAAAGGCGTTTTTCGCACCGGGTGGTTCGGCGTCAACTCTCAAGAATTGACGAGTCTTAAGCCGGTTTTTTGGGGTTTGAGGAGATCCGCCATCTAACGAGAATCGACGCCGTTCTTCGGCGTCTTTTTCCTTGACAGCCCTTTTCACGAAGTGTACAATTGAAAAGCACATTTCACTGATGGCCGCTGCGACTGCCGGCCAGGCCGCCGCTGCCGCCGTGAAGAGAGCGCTGCATGAAAGCTTCCGTCCTTGACCTGAGGAGACGCATGAAGGACGTCCTGAATTCCCTCAAACGGAACGAATCCGTGACGCTCCTGCGCCGCGGCAAGGTGGTCGGCACGATTCAACCGCCCGAGGCCGCGCCGGCTTCCGGCTCTGACCGGCTCGCTTCGGCCCACGCCGCATTCGGCATGTGGAGGGACCGCCCTGACCTCAAAGACGTCAAGGCCGCGGTCGAGAGACTGCGCGGAGGCCGGTTCAATGCTCTTTGACACGGACGTCGTGATTTGGATCTTGCGGGGCAGCGTCAAAGCCGCCCGTTTGGTCGATGAGACCCGGAACCGCCATATCTCCGTCGTTACGCTCATGGAACTCCTGCAGGGCGCGCGGGACAAGCATGAGATGCGGCTCATCAAGAGGTTCGTTGCGGAGCTCGGCTTCCGGACCCTGCCCCTGACCGAAAACATCGGCCATCGGGCCGTTATCTACTTGGAAGAATACGGCCTTTTCTCCGGCCTGCCCGTGGCCGACGCCCTTATCGCGGCGACCGCTGCGGAAAACAGCCTGACCTTATGCTCGGGCAACCGTTCCCACTACCGTGCACTATCCGAGCTCGTTCTCAAGGCTTTCCGTCCCCATCCTTGAAAGGTAACAACGGTTGGCTCCGGGTGTGGCTGGAAAAGACAAGGTAGCTGCGGTTGGATCCGGGCATGGCTGCAAAAGGCCTTGTTTTTTGTCATCACGAGGCGTCTCGCTCATACGAGACGCCGTGGTGATCTCACCGCATACTTAATGTTTTCGGGCCTAAAAACGTTCGAAATTGGTTCAAAAATCAAAGAAAAAGTTAGATAAATAATTTCTTATCAATTTTATAGCTCGGTCCAACCCCAATCTAATGACCCCAATCTAACCCCAATCTAAAGCAATTTGACTCCCAATCTGCCTCAATGATACCCTGCCCATCGGAACCATGACCTCATCGCCTTCTAAGACTTCCCGGACTTCCTCGCCTCCCCATGCTTCTCGCCAGTCCTCCCGCCCCTCCTCCCCCACTTCCCTAACCTTCTATGGCGGCGCTGGGGAAATCGGCGGCAATAAATTCCTCCTCCAAACGCCCCGCTCCAAGATCTACCTCGATTTCGGCGAATCGTTCGATTTCGGTGAGGATTATTTCTATGAATGGCTGCAGCCCCGCGCCGCCAACGGGCTCGAATGCTACTTCGAATTCGGCATCGTCCCGATGGTCCCCAAGCTCTACAGCCGCGCCCAGCTCCAATTCACCGACCTGCCCTACGAGAAACCCGACATCGACGGCGTCTTCCTTTCCCATCATCACTGCGATCACATCGGGCATCTTTCCTTCCTGGATGAGGATATCCCCCTCTACATGGGCCACGGGACCAAGGCTATCATCGACGCCTATTCCTCCCTTTTCCCTTCTCTGGTTAACATCGGCGATCACAATTCCATCACCCTCTTCAAAAGCGGCGACACGATCCGCCTCAAGGACCTGACCATCCGGCCGATCCATGTCGAGCATTCCACCCCCGGCGCCTACGGCTATATCATTGAGACCCCCTCCGGCGTCATCGCCTTCACGGGCGATTTCAGGCGGCACGGCCCGATGAACCGCCTGACCGATGAATTCATCTCGGCCGCCGCCGCTTCGAAGCCCCGCGCCCTTCTCTGCGAGGGCACCCGGATGACGCCCGATCCGGAGAACCATTACACGGAAGACGAGGTCTATAAGAAGGTCAAGGACATCATCGCCCGCTCCAAAGGGCTCGTCCTCTGCGAATTCTCCATGTGCAACATCGACCGGTTCAATTCGCTCTTCAAGGCCGCGACCGAGGCTGGCCGCACATTCGTTGTCGACACGAAATACGCCTTTCTCCTCGACCAGCTCCGCTCAACCCTGAAGCTCCCGGACCCGCAAAAGGACAAAGCCCTCAAGGTCTATTACAGACTGGCCAAGAGCCGCGAATTCTCCCCCAAGGATTACCGCGCCCAGGACAAGGCTTTCATGGGCAACATGATCACCTTCCGCGAGATCCGGGACCGCCCGCGCGACTACGTCATGTTCACCGGCTTCAATAAGCTCATGGAGCTCGTCTATATCCGTCCCCAAAAGGCCGACTACATCTACAGCTCGAGCGAGTCCTTCCTCGAGGGCGAGGAAAACGCGGACCAGCGCCGCGTCCTCGATAATTGGCTGACCCACTTCGGGATCACCCTGCACAAAGCCCACTGCTCCGGCCATGCCGGCAAAAGCGACCTGGAATATGCCGTCCGGAAGATCGCTCCTGAGATCCTGATTCCTATCCATACGCAACATCCCGAAGAATTCAAGAAGATCCACGACAACGTGATCATCCCAAAGCGCGGGGGGACGATACGCCTTTGAAGATCAAAGCCGTCATTTTCGACCTCGACAATACGCTCGTCGATTTCCTGAAGATGAAAAGAGAAGCGACGAAAGCCGCCGCATTCGCCATGGTCGATGCAGGCTCGCCGGCAAACCGCTCGCAGCTGTCATCCCGGCTCTTTGATTTTTATTCGAATTACGACATCGAGTCCAACGACGCCTTCTCAAAATTTCTTTTAAAAACTTACAAGAAAATCGATTACAAGGTCTTAGGGGCGGCCGTGAACGCCTATCTCAAAGAAAAGGCCCTCCATCTTAAACCCTATCCCGGCGTCGTCAAAGCCCTCGCCGCGCTTAAAAAGCGGGGATTCAAGTTGGCCGTGGTGACTGACGGATTGCGGTTGAAGGCTTGGATGCGTCTTAATGCCGCCGGCTTGGACAAATATTTCGACGTTGTCGTGACCTATGACGACACGGGGAGAAAGAAACCTTCAGCGGAACCATTTAAAAAAGCGATGGCCGAATTGCACGTCAAGCCCGGCGAATGCCTCATGGTCGGTGATTGGCCCGAGAGGGACATAATCGGAGCCAAGTCCGCCGGAATGTTGACCTGCTGGGCCAAATACGGAAGTCGTTTCAAGGAAGGCGAAGCGGATTTCATCCTTCGGGATATTAAAGAGATTTTTAAGGCTGTGCAGGAATGCTAGGGGCAATTATCGGAGATATTAATTGGATCAAGCCTCGCAGAAAAAGTCAGATAAGTCATTTCTCATCAATTTGATAGCTCCGTCCATCCACGATCAATCTAACATATCGGTTCACTCTAAAGAATCTGGCAAGAGGCAAATTGCGCTCAACAACTTGAGGATTCTTTTCGTTAATAGAATGAATTAGAAATTCAAGTAGCCCTCTCTAACGTAATAAGTGCGCGGCTATTTTGATTTCCATTTGTTTGATATTTTGTTAGGTAGAAACACCTTGACATCACTTTGTAGCGGATGTTAAATAATCTTAAATTGCATTTTTTTGCGGTGGGGGACCTTAGACCATTAGAGGAGGGGCTTGGTGTCGCTTTTCGAACTAGCAAAAGGATTCTTAAACGCGCTCGAATTTAAAGTTGAAGAAAAAGACTCTGCTCTTCTGGTCGCCGAAAAACCTGGGCTCGGAGACGACATCGAGCGAACATGCGTTTGGGTATTGACGCAACAAGCACGACAAGGCCGCCCCGCCTTGATTCTTGAAGAAGAATATTTAAATAGATTTAAGGGAATCTTTAAAAAATACCCTGCAGCAAAACTGCACTTGCTAGTGGATACTTATGAAGCTTTGTCTCCCGATTTTAGGGCCAAAGCAAATCAAATGTTCAGGGTGAAAACTCAGGTTCCCAGCCAATTTTTCGATATGCCATTTAGTTGGGAATTGGCCAAAATGGCCGCCTCAGCGACCAGGGAGCTAGTTAACGAGGCGAATATCTATGAAAGCAAGCGGGTTACACAAGCTTACTTGCGTCAAGGCACTGAGATCGTTTACCAAGACTTAGCAACAGATTTCCCGCAAGAAATTGAAGTTGCCTTAAACAATAGTGAGCCGCGAATCTGGTTTGTAACAGCCCCTGCGGGTCACGGAAAATCTGTATTCTTTGCTTCCTTATTTGGACGGCTCTATAAAGAATTCCAGGCCAAAAAACGAGCCCTTGCCCCTTTTCCACGTCCAATTCCATTGGTGGCCGCACACCTGAGAGAGGCGGCTGGTCCAAACGTTATGGGACTCATTGATGCATTTATAAGAACGGAATTTGCGGCTGCGGCAAAACGGCCCTATTTCAATTGGATGATTGAAAATCGATATGGCTTCCTAATGTTCGACGGCCTAGATGAACTGATCACCCGGGATCCCACATTTCTTAGCTATCTCGAAGAGCGAATCACGGCTCCCTCATCGCTTCCCAACATCTTGATTTGTGTTCGGGATTCCCTTTTTCAAAGTAGTGATCAGCTTGCCGAATTTATAGATTACTATAGTTCGCTAATTCAGGTATTCAACCTTCAACCGTGGGATCGAAAAGCTCGAAGAAATCATGCTTGGCTGCGCCTTGAGAATCATCTGCCAAAAGCAACTGATAAAGAGACAGAAAAAACCAAACGATATCTTAATGCAATTGAGAACAGCCCAGCACTTTTGCGCCTTGCGTCAACCCCCTTTTATTCGGACTTGCTATTGAGCTATTTTTCCGGACCCATATCAGATGCTCCAACACAGGAGCAAGACCTCGTTGGACTCGCAATCGATGAGATGTGCCGCAGGGAGTACGAAAAAGGCACAATTAGCCGCGACATTTTTCCCCTTAAATCTTTTAAGGAATGGCTTCAGGAATTGGCCGAGCTGAGCTATCAGAGCGGCGGCATTTCAATTGAAGATTTGCGCGAGCTAGCCAAGCTTGCTGCTGTTCTCGCAACTAGAGAGCTCAGCGAGGATGAGCAGAATAGCCTTGTTGAGCAAATTACCATGGCGCCTTTTCTTAAGCGCAGTGTTACATCGGGAAGAATTGAATTGACCCATGAAATATTGGCAGAAGTCTTGGCCGGGCAGCGGTTTCTAGCCGAATTCGAGAATAATCCTGCCTTTTTCGCTGCGCGCCTATCACAACGTGAATGGCCTTCGGATTCGATGCTGTTTCCCGTTCTTAGTCAAGGAATAGGTTCTAAGCTGGACCGCTTGATTGATATCTCGCTGAAGGAATCATTATCCGCTGATGGTTTTAGAAACCTTGTTCAGCTAGTAAGCCTAATACCTGGAGGCGATGCAGTATTCATAGATAGACGGTTGCAGATGGATAGTGCCAGGCTTCAAGGAGTCCATTTTTCTGGACTGAACCTTGATGGGGTTTCATTTCGTGGTTCAGACCTCACGAACGTCGTATTTGATGGCTGCAGCTTAAAGGCCACGAAATTTGAAGGATCGGTACTTCGTGGAACCGGCTTTTTGCGAATCCCAAAAGGCGGGATGATAAGCGCAACCTTCGGAGATTGCGAGCAATTTGAATCAATTATCACCGGGGACAGGAAGAGAATTGACGCCTTAGAGAAGTTTAAAGAATGGCTTTACATTCAAACTGGCCGACAAGAACCAATTTGTGGACCTTGTCCCACGACAAGGCAACTACTTTTCCTCTTTCGCAAGTTTGTTCATGTGGATGGCCAAGGTCGCAGAGATACGTTGGATCGACGCGGAGTGCTTAGGGGCCATCAAGAAGATAAGGCAGCTTCAACGGATGATATATTGAAAGCGGCAATCGATTTTGGCTACTTTTCCGAGGAACACGTCCATGACCAAATTCGGCGGGCGACCGGTCCCCTATACGCAGAAATGGTCAACTTTGTTAAGAACCAGACCATTTCAGCTAACTTGAAATCTCTGCTTGATTATCTTTGTCGCATTCCGGGCTGCAAACACATCGCAACATGAGAGTTTGTGACAATGATATGTCCTATTGATGGCTTTTTAGGGGCCTTTGTCGCTGCCAAGGCGCGCTCTTTTCGAGTTTCAAAATAATTAAGTGATCGAATACTGAGACCAGGGGGCAGAAATGTATAAGAAAATTAGCGAGGAAATACTTCAGGATTATTATCAGCAGAACTTCCCAAATGATGGGCAAAGGTTTATAGCTTGGTATTTACGAAATGTTCATTTGCGGGATCAGAATGAAACAAAATCTGATATAACTGATGGCCCTGATGATAAGCAGATTGATGCCATTGTCGTTGATGATAGCAGTAACAGCATTTATGTAATTCAAGGCAAGTTCATTGGAGCTGAGAAAGTTGATGCGGAGCCGTTAAGAGAAGTCCTTTCTTCCTGGATCCAGTTAAAGGATTTGGTGCGGTTGCAGGAAACGGCAAATGTTAAGCTAAAACAAAAACTGGCTGAGGTGTCGATTGCCTTTGATGATGAATATGACATCCACTTTGAACTATTGACGACCGCCTCACTAACTGTCGCGGCTAGCACCGATCTAGCGACTTTTCAAGCACAATTAGCCGAAGCGGATGATTTGCCAGCGACCATTCATCTAGTGGATAACGACGAAATACAAAAGCGTTACGAAATTGCCCTCGAAAAAGAAAATCCTTCATTGACATATTCTATGACGCTGGAAGAAGGGAAGTTCGTCCCGATGCAGGTTGCGGGCACCCAGATCATAATAGCGGCTATTCCCCTAAAAGATTGCCTTACGTTTCCCGGAATTAAAGATGGAACACTTTTTCAGAAGAATGTTCGTCAGTCTCTTGGCCTAAACAATCGGGTTAATAAAGGAATAAAGGATACAATTTATAAAAATGGTAGCGAGTTCTTTTTTTATCATAATGGGATTACTGCATTATGCAACAAAATGGACTTTGATGCTAAAGCAAAAAGGCTTACTTTGCATGGGCTAAGCGTTGTGAATGGATGTCAATCGTTAACCACGATACTTTCGTGCAGTGAAAAAGTTAAGCAAGTTGCAGAATCTTATGTGATGTTCCGATTCTACGAAATTACTACAAGGAGCCGTGCTGATCATATCAGCATAACCACAAATTCACAGAGCGCGGTTAAACCTCGTGACCTTAGAAGCAATGATAAAAGGGTTTTAGCCTTAAAAAAGCTCTTTGAACAAAAATATCCAAACGGCCATCTTACAACTAAGCGAGGTGAAGAAGCGCCTGCATCAAAAGACAAAAAATATGTTCTTGACTTATCTGATTTGGGCAAATATATGATCTCTTGGCACTCGCAAAGACCTAATATTGCATATAGCGAAACCAAAATTTTCGATAAGTATTTCGATCAACTCTTTAAAAGGGATTATAGGCCTGAAAATGCACAGTCTCTAAGTTTTATAATGCAGGGCGTGCGAAAACGGTGGACGAAAGAAAACCCTCTCAGTTTGAACGAATCATTGCTTGCTATGCGGGCCTATGCGCCCTATCATCACTTTTATGCCGTCTCGCTTTGTTTCTGCGTTTTGAACAATATGCCAGAAGGGGTGCCAAATCCGTCTTTTGCATATGATAAACTCAAAGCTGGCAAATGTTTTGATCAGATAATCGACATCTCGGGTAATTGTCTGAACAGCGCTCTTGAAGCAGCTGCAAATGAACCTCAGCCCTCAAACCGTGTATTTAGCCCTCAAAATTGGGTTAAAACGAAGGCTTGCCTTGCAGGTATCCGCGCGGCAATCCGTCAATATTTTACAATGCTGCCAACAATGCCGAACGGAAAGCAAATGAATCAGCAAGTAAAAAGTGCAGTAGCAATGAATCCCGAGGATTTTGAAGCTAGATGGGCGGCAGACTAAGTAATCCTCTCGTGATTGTTTTCACGCTAGAGGTAATTTGACCACCTGTCTCCTCATAGTGTCAACTCAACTAAATCTACAAACACATGAGGGGGAGATTTCTTGCGTCTTCCGGGCAATTTTCCAGTCGTTAGCGACGATGATGCGACCAGATGGCCTCCTTCGCCCTCGTTTTTGCCACGTTGACTTCGATCCCCGGCCGGAATTATTATCTTTTCGTGAAGGGCGGTTCCGATTCCGAACTTAATGAGAAAGATCATCGGGTTGCGCAAAAAAGCGTATCCGCATACCCTATGCCATTCATTATAAAGAAAGGAGATTCTCCCTATGGCACTGCCTATAAACCGGGACCGTGGGTGGCTCACTTCGTTTGCGGAACAAGTGCTAGAGGTTTGGGTTCATTATTGCGCCATATGGAGTTGGGTTGGACCGTTTCATTACATAAATAAAAAGAAAAGCAAATATTATCTGGTTCAAAATAACATTAGGCACGACTTTTGTTGGGCAATTATGTTTGTTCTCCCGATTTTTGTAATTGCTATTATTTTGCCTACAAGTGGTGGTCAACTTGTATTATTATTCTTCTCTGTCTCCCTCTGGCGTCTTTTTGACCTTTTTCTTGCAGCGCTTAGGGGCGCAGTTTTCGGTTATAAGAATCCTCCAGAAAAACCTGAATGGATGACTACGCATCGAGCACAAAGACGTTTATTGCTTACGTTTATATATATTATGGAAGTTATCTTTAATTATGCAATCGTGTTTTGGATTCTTCAAATATATTTCGGCGCAGCCTTCGATTCCATGCTACGAAATCCTTGGGATGCTGTACAATTATCTTTTTCAACCATATCTACTGTTGGTTATGGAACCTATGCGCCTAACGATACACTTACAACAATATTGGCATTAATCGAATTCGTTACGGGTTTATTGTTTATTGCAGGTTCAATAGCTCAAATGGCAAGTCTTCTTAAGACATCACAGAATAGCAAAGTTAAACTCGACATCAAGCCCAAAGTGAATACCGAGCATGAAGGGAAAGAAGTAAAGTTAAAAGAAGTATGCTTCCGCAGGTTCATGCCTCCAATCATCACGTTATTAGTGATTGCATCGATATTCGTATTTAGCAGTTCCAATTATAATAGAGCTCGGCACCGATGCGAAAAAACTCATCCGCACTTTGATAAAATGATACGATAATATTTAATCAATCTAATCCAGATATTCTATCGCGAAGTCCCGGCAGGCTGCCCTGTGCAGAGCACTCATAAACGGATATAATCTTGAAATGGGGATGGATTTTTCGCGGAAGGACAAACGAGCTTGTCGTTCCAGGGGCCCGAGGGAAAGGTCTGAACCTAGGGTCGGACCAAGCTAAGCTCCTGAAATTAAATAATTGGTTAGCATTTTGGCCTTCGTTCTGGCCAAAAACGCTTAATATTGGGTCAGAACTCGACGAAAAAGTTAGATAAATAATTTCTTATCAATTTGATAGCATGGAATCTTTTTATATTTATTCGGGCAATATTTTCAAGCTTTGTGGGAAGGGAACCTTTTCTTTAACTCTATAAATCCAGAAATCATATCAGAAACTTCTCTTTTATCATGCTGTAGCTTATTATGAACAAAATCGCTTCTGACATTGTACCACCTACAGATATTTTCTTTAGCTTCTTTCCCAGTGACTGACAGGAGGTCCTGCGCCATTTCGCTAACATACTTAAATCTCAGTCGACCGTTTTTATCGGGCTTCATGAGATCGATATTTTCTGCTTTGCACATCTTTTTTAGATGAATCTCGATTTCCCTGCCGGCAATAATGGCCGCGAGGGCATGGTCTGTTTCAATAAAAAGACCCGCAATATTTAGATAATCTTTTTCACCATATATTTGTTCAAGAGCGTTCCTGGCTGCAATCTTTTTGACTGCATTAACTTTTTTATAATAGAGATCATAGATATCTTTGTATTTGGTATTAGAATTTTTTAAAGAAGATGAATTAAGAATGCGAGCAAGCGTCCAAAGCGCCATATCAACATCGGCATTCCTTTTTAGCTGATATTCAATTCTAAGGACAGCAAGGTTATCCAAATAGTTGAGATATTTTTCCGTTGGAGTTATGCCTTTTACATTTAGCAGGTTCTCCACTGGCGCACTATATATGCCAAACGATATGGGGTCGACAAATCTTAGAATACAGGAAACAATTTCGATATTTTTTAGCAAATTAAAAAGACCGTTTATTAACTCTTCTCGCTTTGGCCTTGGAAGATGAAACAAAAGTTTTACTCCGCTTATGTCTCTCTCGCAGAGTTCCGGCATTTTCCACCAATCTAGGAAACTCCAATATTTTCTCTCTTCATCTTTAAGAATTATTAAATGCTTAATGGAAAATTCCTCTTTCCCTTGGCTTAAAGGTCTAAATGCTGCTTCTAGCTCTTCCATTTTAGGCCCGCCCAAGGCCTCTTTGCTAACCGCAGGGAAAATAGAAAGAGGAGTGCGCAAATCAAACTTAGCAATATCCATCATTTAGAGTCCCTCATTGCTCATGATTCTTTTAATTTCAGCTGTGCGTCGTTGGTCAGAAGAGTTGCCTTTCCCTGCTTCAAATTTATTGATGTTAAGCTCGGCAGCAAAGTGCGCCCACGGATCAAGAGCTTTTCGATATTCTATGGGAAGGAGATCATGAATGCGCGAAGGACACACGGTTTTTAGACATTCCCCAATAATAACGCCCAGCTTTTTTGTTCTCCACCATGCATATAATCGAAACCGCGGGTTCATGAGGCGATTCATTTCTAATTCATATTTGCGTATAAGATCATATGAGTCTAAGAGACCATATAAAGCAGAGATTATTAATATTCTTCCATTAAAGCTTGAATATAGTTCGCCTAGGTTTGATCTCGCATAAAGGGTCCCAGCATATCGTTGATAAGCGGGCATAAATTCTATTCGTGAAAAGACATCGTTATTGCCCAAATCTGGCCCAGGTCTTTCGCCCACCAAGATGGCAAGCTCACGCCTAGCGGACATCAATTGGTCTAGCGTCGAAGGGCTAAGCATGTTTGAGAGGCTGGATGGATGGTATTCAATTTCGCCGCCATCCCTTTTTCGGCCTGAACAAGGCAGAAGGATAACATCCATTACTTATGCCTCTGTCTTCTTTGCGCACAGGTTATTCATCGGGCACAATGCGCATTCAGGGTTTTTAGAATGGCAGTACTTTCGGCCAAGCTCCCAGAGTGCGCTATCCAATTCACCCGGGAAAGCCGCGCTAAGCCGACGGCTAGCATCAATCGCGGCGTTTTCGGTTTGTTCGTTGCTCACCCCAAGACGATAAAGAACCCTAACCGTATGAACGTCAGGTTTGATATCCATTTGAGCGTGGTCAGGACCATCAAATCGGATGTTGAATATCTTTTCTATCAGCAAGACTGCCATACTAGCTATACCTGGACCAACTCCAAAAACGGAATTGAATGTTCGATTTACTTCAGATGCCCTTTTTCCCTTCCAGATTTTCGCTGCATCGCCACCACATTCATCAACGACGATCCTAGTTAAATCATATATTGTACGCGGGGCATCCCTCGTGTACCTGGGATGGCGAGGCAGGCTACCGATCAGATCCGCCAAATCAGTCACGCTCATTAAATAAATCCTATGAGGGTCAAGATGTCCGAGTCGTTCTTTCATGTCATAGGGAATTGTCCAGATAATATCGGCTTTCGTTCCCCTATTCAGACAGACCGCGATGGAAAATGCATATGGGCTTGAATAAACAAGAAGTGTGGCTTCCCTATCAACTGTCGGGAAAAGGGTTTTCGAATCAACTTCGCGTGATATTTTAATAAGAGCTTGGCTTATATCTTCCATTTTGAAGACTAATCCATCTTCTCTTTCCATAAGTTCTCGTCTCTGCGATTATCCGAAGCTAATTAGGATACTCAGGCTTATTAACAGCGGAGCTAGTCGCTATCCTCTTCCAGGGCCTCGGGAACATAAACTTTCCTCAGGGGCAGTAGGCCTTTGTATTTTGAGCTGAATTTTTCATAATTATCCAATATCAAGTTAACGACTTCATCTCCGTCAATTAAGCGCAGATTACTTTTATTTCGCGCAAAACTGATGGCTTGATTTGTAAAAGAACCCAAAGTAACTACCATCCCATACTCGGACTTATCTACTTTGCCATAGAGTTGGGAGACAATAGGATCCCCTATATTTCCTTCAGTGCTCTTTACTTGGACTTTTATAATGGGGGGTTCAAAGCCGAGCTTATCTTTATGGGCGATTATATCGATACCACCATCCGGGCCTTCGGGAGAAATTCTGGTTTGATAACCCATGATACCCAGCAAGTGCGCAACAAATTCAGCAAATGCGTGACCTTTTATTTCCTGGGATAAGACTTTTAGAATAAAGTCCTTAGTATTTTGTTCAATATCTTCAGCAACATAAGATATTGATTCATCTTCATGTGCTTCCGGGGCAATGGGCTGACCACTGAGCACGCTAAGGAATTCGTCGGCGAAGTTCTTTATTTGAAATAAGCTCATAGCAGATCCAATTTCATAGAGCGCGCCCTGCGTGAAGCGAGATCTGGGAAACGATTTAAGCCACTTGACCGTCCTCCTCTGAGGGTAACTGGGATCGGTGGTCGTATCGTATTTATAGTCGGTTACGATCTCGCCAAAATGTACTTTCTTATCGGACCGAGATGGGAAAACGACAAGGTCCCCCTTTTTCATTTCATGAACAAACCGAAATAGCTGGCCTGTCATTACAGGATAAGAGCCTTCCTTCCTGCCCGGATAAACCTCCGTGAGCCGCTTCCGAAAAGAGTCCCTTTCTGGAGCCAGTTTGGATAAATCCCCCATCTCGCTCCATCCCAGAGCGATAACGTCATGCTGAAGGAATAGGCTTTCAGCTACCCCTCCTTTGCCAGAATGAATTCCCCAAATGGTTTTATCTTTGTTTTCCATGGTTCCCTCACTCCCGCTCTGTCACAGTAAGCTTGGATATACAGCCTCTAATTTCTTTAATATATTTATTTAAGATGCGTTTTATAATTTTTCGCTTCAAATCCTTTTTTGATTCTTGAGGACCGGCCTGATACACAATCTGCAATTCAATGTCCTTAAGATGATAATCAAGATTTGTTTTCGGCCTATCAATACTTTTGGCTCTACAAAAGTCACAAACATGTGTCGCCATTACTATTCCCATAATCTTCTTTGGGTTCAGTGCGGTTTCAATCTCGATGATTTTGATTATCCGCCCTGAACCGGGGTCAATTACCATAATATCTGCATCGGAGAGGCAATTTTCAATTTTAATCTCGCCCCTAAAAAGATTTAAATTAGTAATATGTTCATGTGATGCAATCGCATTTGGGGCATAGAGGTCGCGATATTCTGTTCTTACTTTATTATGCCACGCAGATTCTGTCATTCTATCCTCCTTAAAAGCGAATGAACCCCAAATATCAACGGAAACAACATATTATATCCGTCCAGGCTTTTCAGAATATAGATTACCCTTCTGTAATTTTTTGTGGCATAAAAATAGTGTCCTTTCAATGTTCCTCGCAGTTACTCCATTTTCTTTTGCATGGTACCTAAGGATACGCAGGTAATGATACCAATGCTTAAAATTGAATCCAGCCCCCCTGGGATTAGACCTCACAAACTTCATCATATATAAAAGCTGCCATACTCGGATATCAATCACTCCGTATCGCTTTGGATCAACTAGCATCAGTATCGCAGATGCCATGGGAAGACTCACCCCTTTTAGCTCAGTTAGGGCTTCAATTCGGCGCCGCTCACTTTGAGTTGTTAGAGCTAGGCGCGTTAACTTCCTAATTATGGATGGATTATTGCTTTCAAGTAAATATCCCCGCGGCAAGCCGCGGGGCATTAAGAGCGCAGCTTCAAAGGAAGCTGCGCAGGCCCTTGCTCTAGTTCGCGATGATGTCGAATATACTTCGTGATAACGTCCCGAGTCATCCGGTCTCCGACTGTCCGGGCAAAGTAGCCGTCTGCCCATATCTCCCCGCCCCACAACCTTCTCTTCAAACTCGGGAACTCGCGGAACAACCCTCGCCCGCTCAGGCTTTTTATGATTCTCACCACGTCCCCTATCGACCGACTCGGCGAAAACGATACCAGAAGATGGATATGTTCCTCCATGAGTTCCATTTCCAAAACCTCGATATCGTACGCCTCGCATATTTCCCTAACCATCTGTTCCGCTCGTTCCCGGACCTCCTCCCGATCGAAGATCTTTTTCCGATACTTCGGGCACCAAACCAGATGGTAGGAGGTGTCGTAGACCGAATGACTCGTCCGCCTCAGTGTCACCCTCGTACTTTATCATATCAGCGAGCAAGGGCCTATGCGGATAAGGGGGACTTTCCGGTCCCCCTTATAACCCCCTCGGAAAGGCATGAATTCATCCCACGCGGCAAGCCGCGGGGAACTCTTCAAAGGGTTCGTTAGACGAATTGCCCGAGAGCTTTTCCATCGACAAATGCAGCAGAGCTCTTCTTTATTAAGATATCTCCTTTTCTTAGCATCGCCAAGCAACTTCATTAGATTAGCAGCCGGAACATCCTCTTGGGTAGAAAGTTCCGTAGCTATTAGCTCACGTAATGTGTTATATTTCGGATTTCTAATATCCATATTGCGGTTTGATTATCATGCAACAGCCCATTCCTGGGAAAGGACTTCCGCTTGTTGCAATACCGTTTTGGTAGCCTTTTCTTCTTTATCCGGAGGGTAGCCGTATTTGCGCAGGATTCGCTTTACTAAAACTCTTAATTGCGCCCGGACATTCTCGCGGACCGTCCAATCGATCGTCGTATTCTTTCTCACAGTGTCCGCGAGCTCTCTGGCAATCTTCTTCAAAACCTCGTCCCCAAGCACTTTGACCGCGCTGTCGTTCGTTTCGAGGGCATCGTAAAATGCCAACTCCTCCTCTGAAAGCCCAAGCTTCTCTCCGCGCTTCTCCGCTTCTCGCATTTCCTTGGCCATGGCGACCAGTTCTTCGATCACTTGCACGGTTTCGATGGCCCGGTTTTGATATTGAATGATGGTTTTCTCCAACATCTCGGCAAACGAGCGCGACAGCACCACGTTTTTGCGAGCCCTAGACTTAATCTCGCCCGCCAGAAGCTTCCTCAACAACTCAACAGCAAGATTTCGCTGGGGCATGCCGCGAATCTCGGCCAAGAATTCATCCGAAAGAATTGATATGTCCGGCTTTTTAAGCCCCGCCGCCGCGAAAATATCGACAACCCCTTCGGATGCGACTGCCTTGGAGACGATCTGACGAATGGCATGGTCAAGCTCTTCTTCGGGTCTGGCATCGCTTGGCGCCCGTTTGGCCAATACAGATCGGACAGCCTGGAAGAATGAGACATCATCACGGATGCGAATAGCGCTTTCATGAGGCACGGCCAGCGCAAACGCTTGGGAAAGATCAGTGACTGCCTGCAGGAGCCTTTCCTTCCCGTTTTCCTGGGCAAGGATGTGTTGCTGAGCATCCGGGAGCAGCGCAACTCGCTCTTCGGCTTTTCCAGCGAGACGCTTTCGCCAATCGAATCCATGGAAGAGGCCGCAACACACCTCATATTTCTCAAGCATCGCCGCCACCGCCGTAGCCTGATCGATCGATGGCGCGCCCTTTCCACCGCTCTGCGCATATGTGGCCAGAGCCTGCCTGAGCTGATCCGCCAGCCCAAGATAATCCGCGACCAGCCCGCCGGGCTTATCCCGGAAGACACGATTCACCCTGGCGATGGCCTGCATGAGTCCGTGGCCCCTCATGGGCTTATCCACATACATCGTATGCAGGCACGGAGCATCAAACCCCGTAAGCCACATATCCCGAACGATCACGAGTTTCAGCGGGTCGTCCGCATCCCTGAACCTTTTCGCCAGCCCCTCGCGTCTCTCTTTGTTTCTGATATGCGGCTGCCATTCCGCAATATCAGACGCGGACCCGGTCATGACAACCTTGATCGCCCCCTTGCCGTCATCTCCATCGTGCCATTCCGGCCGAAGCGCAACGATCGCCTTGTACATATCCACGCATATTCTTCGGCTCATGCATACCAGCAAGGCCTTGCCATCCAAGGCCGCCAGCCGACTTTCCCAATGATCGACAAGGTCCCGGGCGATGAGCTTCAAGCGCTTCTCCGTCCCGACAATGGCCTCAAGCTGGGCCCATTTTGTTTTCAGCTTTTCCTTGCGATCGACCTCCTCGCCTTCGGTCACCTCTTCGAATTCTGCATCGATCCTGGGCCGCTCCGATTCTTTGAGCTCAATCTTGGCCAACCGGCTCTCATAATAGATGGGCACGGTCGCGCCGTCGCGAACCGCCTGTTGAATATCGTAGATGCTGATATAGTCACCGAAAACGGCGCGCGTATTCTTATCAGTCAGCTCGATCGGCGTCCCCGTGAAACCGATAAAAGACGCATTCGGAAGAGCATCGCGCATATGCCGGGCGAAGCCGTCGATGAAATCATACTGGCTTCGATGGGCCTCGTCGGCGATCACCACGATATTCCGTCTCTCCGATAGCACTGGGTGCATATCGCCTTTTTCCTCTGGGAAAAATTTCTGAATGGTCGTGAAGACGACGCCTCCGGATGCCACTTGCAACTTCGCCCTAAGGTCGTCCCCGCTCTCCGCTTGAACAGGAGACTGCCTCAAAATTTCTTGGCACCGCGAAAAATTCCCGAATAGCTGATCGTCCAGGTCATTCCGGTCCGTAATCACGACAATCGTCGGATTGTTCATCTCCGGATGCAAAATAATACGCCCCGCATAAAACGCCATGCTCAGGCTCTTTCCGGCCCCCTGGGTATGCCAGACGACACCAATCCGTCTATCGCCTGCCTTGGCGTCCTGTGGGGTTTTTATGATCCAATTCCCCTCAGCATCGCGCGTTTTAGCTTTGTGATCGTATCGAAGGCGACTGGCACGAATCGTTTGCTCCACGGCGGCGTTTACCGCATGAAACTGGTGGTACCCGGCTATTTTCTTTATGAGCTTGCCGCCGCCCCAATCCTCAAAAACGATAAAGTGTCTCAACAGGTCAAGAAAGCGCCGTTTCTCGAAAACTCCTTGAACAAGCACCTTAAGCTGCGGCACCAGGTTATCGGCCGGCTTGTCTCCTTCAATTGTCCGCCATGGCAAAAACCATTCCTGATTCCCCGTTATCGTTCCGATTCGCGCTTCGACTCCGTCGGAGATCACGAGGGCATCATTGAAAGCGAATATAGACGGGATTTCATTCTTGTAGGTCTGAATTTGCTGGAAGGCCGTCCAGATCGTTGCCTTTTCGTCGGCCGGATTCTTTAGCTCAAGTATAGCCAATGGCAATCCATTAATAAATATGACGATATCCGGCCGACGATTATGCTTATTCTCTACAACCGTGAACTGGTTCACAGCCAGCCAATCGTTGTTTTCTGGCTCCTTAAAATCTATTAGTCGAACTTGAGCGCCGGCAATCGATCCGTTTGGCCGGCGGAATTCAACCGTCACACCATCAACGAGGTTCCGATGGAATGTATGGTTCCTGGCTTCAAGCGTCGGTCCCTCTGGACGGATTATTTTTCGGAAAGCATCGTCGAGAGCTTCACGCGGAGGCTCGGGATTCAGTTTCTCGATGGCACCCCTGAGCCGCTTTTCTAGCAACGCCTGGCCATAATCGTATCGCTCAGCGAATAGCTCCCCTGGTGCGATCTCCGGGCCGAACTTGATAGAGTACCCGAGCTTCTCAAACCATCCGAGCGCTGCTTCCTCGACGACGGATTCGGCAAATTTGCTCATCTATTTAATTGCTAAGTTCAATATTTGATATGTCAACCATACATCAACTGATAGGTCAATTCCCAGCCATCCCTTTTCAAATAAGCAATCGCTATTTCTTGAGGGGAGCCTTATCGAGGCCATGTTGTGGAACATATCTCCAAAAATTCACAGGATTGTCCGGCTTGCGCGTCCGTAACCCAGCACTGCCCTCGAGGCTTACTCCAAGTTTACGTTTTTTACATATTTCATAGAATTCCTGTAAGATCAAAAATCTTTCCTCTGAGATCTGAGATGAAGCGCGGTTTGTCTTATCCTGTTCTCTCTTGAAAAGCATTTGTTGTGCTGATTGGGACTCTAGCCAGCGCTCATATTCGGGATATTTTTCAAGGGAAAATGCTGCTAAGCCAGCAAATAAATCGGCAAGCTGAAGAAGCGGACATTCATGAAAAGTAACCGGTTTAATTTGTGCGATGCCAAACTCCCGCAATAATTGAAGGTCGAACCTGTTCTCACCAAGCGAAGGTTGACGTTGGCCGTTACGAAATGAAGCATGCATTAAGCAGTCGTTAATAGTATTCCAATCCATCGCAGAGTGAGGATCAGGATATAGCTGCCAAATAGCTTTGCTTGGCCACCGCTTGCGAAGAACGTTTCTAACTAAATGAAAATACATTCGCTGCAGGTTAGCCTCATCGTCTCTTTTGCGAATCCTGTGTCGACTATCCTCCGTATCCCAAATAAGCACATCAACGCGAAGTTTTCTTTTACAACTTTCGTCTATCACGAATCGGCAAAGTTTCTGCGCGGCAAACCGATCCCTTGCGCTGCCAAGCTTATGCCACTTAAATTCTTTGACGCTTGATTCGGCTAACAACCTTCTTATTTCGTTTTCAGAATAGACTAAATTATCTATGGCGGCGGTAACAAGGCCCAAAGATCTGAAACGCCCCTTATTCCAATTAGATTCATCGCTAAAACCAACATGGGTTGGAGTCATTCTAATACTCAAGGGGAATTCCCAATATCATGTTCATTTTCGAACTTTCGCAAATAAGCGGAAAAGAGGTCGAGCACTAACGCGTGGGATAGTGTGGCCGGGGCGCTAGGTTGGCTAATCATGCAATCCCCCTATGAGTTTCGAATAAAAAGGTCGCAAGTGTTGTTGCAGCGCCGACAGCAAGCTTGGCGTGACGGGGCGTCAGGCCCTTCGCTCTTGCTTCTTTGCCATGGCCAGTCCCATAAAGGCCCCGAAGCTCCGCTAATCCTTGCGCAATGGTGGAAAGGTTGCTGAGGAGAATCTTAATCGTCTTGGTTCCCCTGGCGTTCTCGGAAACGCCTTCCGGTACGAGTTTCAGTTCCTTGAAAACCGCTTTGGTTAGACTCGCAATGTCGGGCATTCCACTAATGGATTTTTTGCGCTCGGCCAGTATGGTTTTGCAGCAGGTCTCAATAAGTTCTTTTGCTGTGCCTATAGCAAGGGCAGGATCAATCTCGACAGATTGCTCAATGCGCCGAATCTGCTCTGCAAGGTATCTGGCGTCGAACAGAACAGCGGTTTCCTTCAGGCTAACAAGGTTGGGACCTCTTGCAAGCAATCGGTTCGCAATAGTCCTGCACTGATCGACAAGGCTAATTTCTTCAGGATTCGGGAAGGGATTGATCTGCGCCCAGTGTTCAATAAAGGCAAGGAGGATCTTGCCCACTAATGGATCAGGTTCGCGTCGCCAGAACTCGCGAAGTTTATTGGCTTTGGAGGTGCCGCCGGCCAGATATGAAGCCGAGTGGATATCGATTTCAGCGTTATCCAAGAAGAAGTCCGCGAATGTCGTGTTCGGGAAGTCGAGGACGTAGCCGGAGGACATTCCGAACAATAGCTCAAAGCGCCGCTTCTCGACTGCGCTAAGGGAGCTCATGCTATAACCTCTCCGATGAATCGTCCGGCGTCCTTCACCCGCAACTCTCCGGCGACGAGCTTGGGCAATAAAATATCGCGTAGGGCCGCGAGGATGAAAGACTCATATCGGCAGCCTAGCGCCTTTTTGAAGATCTCCCCTGTAATTTGTTCATATTTGTTCGCGATGGATGCCGAAGGAATAACGGCCATAATATCTAGAACTGCCTTTAGTTGTGCACGTTGGTGGCTTTTAGACGTCCCCGTGACAAGCCCTTGGAGAATCTTTCGAAAACCATCTTCTCGAGCGAGGCAATAAATATAGAATCTCGAAAATGGTTGTTTAACACTAAGCACAAGGAATTCGGTCGAGCAGACTGCTCGCTCTGTTCCCTTTAAGTCAACCAGCCATACACGTTCAATTTCAGGATTCAATTTAGACAAAAGGACGACGCCGGGAGTCAAAGAAAATTTCAAGCTTTTGATATCTTTCCCGCACTCCATTTTCGGCTGTTTCCCGTCATCAAATGCCGGAATGCTAAAATGGGCATATATTTGTTCGGGTGAATCCATCGGGTTTTCTTGCTCGCGTAGAACATCTACAAGATCACCAAACTTTCCGACATTCCACCCGGCTGGAATTTCGCCCAATTCCGAATCCTCGAAGCGATCTGGGAAAAGGTCGGCCGTTTCTTTGGGCAGACCGGGATCACGGCCTTCGGCTTTAGCCCGGACGGGGTCGAAATCAACAAGCCAGGATTTAAAGGTCGCCCGGGCAATCCCCTCCAGTGTCTCGTTCATTTTCCGGTTGAGTTCAATCTTGTCGTCCAGCGTGCCTAGGATGTGGGCGATAGCATGCTGCTCATCGATACTATCGGGCATCTGCACTGGCAAAGGATGGATATGATTTCTATTAAGTGTTGGGACCCCACTTCCCGCGTTAAAATTAGCAAGATCTAATGATTTCAAGAGATAATAGCAGAACCTAATATCATTACCTTTAAAATCCTTTACCCAGAGTGTAGTATTGAGCGGCCAGAAATCAGAACGAATGTATTGACCTCCGCCAAGGCTTCCCGAACGCCCAATGACAACTCCGGGCCCTCTAACCATCGCTGTTTTGTGTGTCCCAACGGGGCCTGTCGAAGCAATTACAGCGTATGTTCCTGGCAAACGCTCCGTCTCGGGCAAGTCAAAGCCACGCTGCAACGTGAGCACATCGCCGAGCTTCTTTTCTTCCCACCTATTCGGCATAGCCTTTTTCCTTCAAATAAAACCTCAGAAACTTGATAGGCATTTCAATATCGGCAAAATTGCTTTCCCATTTAAGCTTATTCGTATAATCCGAATGGAATTTAAGGAAATTACCCATGAGCATATTAACAAATGATTCTAAGGCCACTCCCGTAACAGGAATCCGTGAGAATTTTTGGAAGAGCTCTTGTGAATCCCAAACTTCTTTCTTGAATCCCATATTTTGATTCCACTTCCGAATTATTTTTTTTGAAGGCCTTATCCAATAGGAGGGTAACCTGTTCTTAACATAATCGAGGATTTTATTTTCCTTATTATTAATTGATGCAAAATTAATTCCCGCTTCGAGGTTGCAGTCTATTTCATCAAACCAATCTGTTGTCAATTCATTGAACTTATGCAGCTTCGTCTTTAAAAGATGTGGTCTAAAAATGCGCGCATAAATTTCATAAAGTCCCACTATAATACCAATCAATGCAGCAATATATCCCAGCAATTGGGGCCTCAGTTCATATAACCAAGCTAAAAGAAAGCGCCATGCTTGAAGTCACAAATTGTGACCACAAAAAGGCATCGCTTATCGGCCGATATGCATTTAAGATCACAATATGTGACCTTAAAGGATCCATAATTCTGAAATGTGCAAAAGCCCCCTGCACGATTCCGAATACTATGCTACTTTGCAAAGCCCAACTCCTTCATGTTTGCTTCAATTTCGGAGTCGAGCTTTCGCCCCTCGGCCATTTGCTCTCGGAGCTGCTGAGTATACCGTTTCATTTTCTCATCGAACGGCTCGTCATCCTCCTCTGCGACCTCGGCTCCAACATAGCGGCCCGGCGTTAGGACATGGCCGTGCTTACGGATTTCATCGAGTGAGGCGGATTTGCAGAAGCCCGGCACGTCTTCGTATTTCTGCTTCGCTGTTTTTTCGCCGCGCCAGGCATGGTAGGTATCCGCAACCTTGGAGATATCGTCGGCTGTAAGCTCTCGGTGTGTGCGATCTACCATGGTCCCCATCTTCCGGATATCAATGAACAGAAATTCACCCCCCCGGTCGCGGAAACAACTATTTTTCTTGTAACGAGCCAAAAACCATAGGCATGCCGGAATCTGGGTCGAATAGAAGAGCTGGCCAGGCAAGGCAATCATGCAATCGACAAGGTCGGCTTCGATGATATTCTTGCGAATCTCGCCCTCACCGGACTGGTTAGAAGACATGGAGCCGTTGGCAAGCACGAAGCCGGCGAGGCCTGAAGGCGAAAGATGATGAATCATATGCTGGACCCAGGCAAAGTTGGCGTTGCCGGCCGGCGGAATGCCGTATTTCCAGCGCTTGTCCTCTCTAAGCAGCTCGCCGCGCCAATCGCTCACGTTGAAGGGAGGGTTAGCGAGGATAAAATCGGCCTTGAGGTCGGGAAAGCGGTCATTATGGAAGCTGTCGCCATAGGAAATCTGGCCTTCGATGCTTCGGATGGCAAGGTTCATGCGCGCCAGCCGCCATGTCGTATAGTTCGACTCCTGTCCATAGATGCTGATATCTCCGAGGCGGCCGCCGTGGGCCTTAATAAATTCATCGGATTGAACGAACATTCCGGAGGAACCGCAGCAGGGGTCATACACGCGTCCCTTGAAAGGCTCGATCATCTCGACAAGCAAACGAACAATGCACCGGGGCGTATAGAATTCACCGCCCCTTTTGCCTTCGGCGCTGGCGAATTGAGAAAGGAAATATTCATAAACTCTGCCTAGCACATCTTTGGAGCGGCTTTCGGAATCTCCGAGTCCGATATTGCTGACAAGATTGATAAGCTGGCCGAGCCGCAGTTTGTCGAGGGCAGGACGGGCATAGTCCTTGGGAAGCACGTCTTTCAGCGTTGGGTTGTCGCGCTCAACGGCGGTCATCGCATCATCAACGATGCGGCCAATCGTCGGCTGGACGGCGTTATTTTTAAGGAGCGACCAGCGAGCTTCTTTCGGCACCCAGAAGATGTTAAGGGCACGATATTCATCCGGGTCTTCAGGGTCAGCGCCTTTAGATCGATCGGCCATTAGCTTAGTGTGCTGTTCCTCGAATGAATCGGAGATGTACTTGAGGAAAATCAGCCCGAGGGCCACATGCTTGTATTCGGCGGCGTCCATGTTACCCCGGAGGGCATCGGCCGCGGCCCACATTTGCCTTTCAAAACCGAGGGTCGCGCCGTTGTTCTTTTTCGCATCCACTTTTGCTGCTTTTTTAGGCGTCATTTGTTCCTCAAGATTGGCCTGGTTGATTTTCACTCATTTTAGAGCTGACAAATGCCTCCCTTTTGCTTACTAATCCACGTCTGTTATCCCCACCCAAAATTTCATGAACAAATGTAATTATAAGAGCAATTTAGAAGATTACAAGCGCTATCCCGCGCCTGCAACCATTGCGGCGAAGGTGAGAATTTTTTCGTGGCGAGGTTGTCCAAAATGAGGCGAGTACATTGAAGAAACGGTGAGATTGCCGCGCCGCAAGAGCGGCTCGCAATGACAAGGAGGGCGGGAGGGAAAGAATAAAAGGGGACGGTGGGATTGCCGCGACATCTTCGATGTCTCGCAACGACCCTCCGGGTCGGATTGCCGCGTCGGGTTGCAAGGCAACCCTCCTCGCAATGACAGAGGGGTCGCGGGGACGCGGAAACTCTATTTTTTTATAACTGGAAGAACCTTTTTGATCTTTAGGTCGGGAGACCGGTCGGAACTGACCATGTAGCGCTCGAGGATCGATGGTCCCCTCTCCTGGGCCTTGATCCGGTCCAAAACGATCTGGCTGCCTAATTCATCGAGAAAAATGTGATAAGGACCGGTGTTGGTTTCGACCGCTTCCACGAGATCCTGCAAGGTCGATACATGCCGCCCGTTAGCTTGGACGATTACGCCTAATTCCGCTATGCTCTCATAGCCCACGTTGATCTCATCCGGCAGAACGCCGGTCAGGACGACGACGGCCCGTCGTTCCTTGGTGGGGACGCCGAAATAAAAGTAGTTGACCAGATTCGGCGGAGCCTCGTCCCTCTCCCAGTGCCGGATATAATTCCCGGTCAAGCGCTGGAAGACAAGTCCCCCGACGATAAAATAAGATGGTTGACGGTCATACTCATTGGGCGGCACCAAAGCGGTGAAGTCCACGGCGATGTTCAGTTGAACCCGCAATTTCTGAACCCGTCCCGCCCGCAAAACTTCCAGGTCCAGGAAGTCCCCGATGAAGTGCTCCTGGGCACAATAATCATACAGCGTCCGCTCATTCTTTCGGAACTCAACCGTCCCATCGTTGGCCACGGGATGCCCGTCGATCGAAAGGATGACATCGCCCGGCTGGCCGACCCTTTCCAGGGGAGAGCCGGGGGCAGCCGCGACAAGCAGGATCCCGGATTGGCCGGGGCCCAGGCCGTACTTGGCCCTCATGCCGGGGTTTTCCATGTCCTGGGTGACAATTTCCAGGCCGGGGATGCCGTCATATTTCCCATCCTCGACGTCCTTGAGAAAATGCCGGATGACAGGCGCGGGAACCATATAGCTGATTCTCTCTCCGCGGCCGGCCTGGAAGGCGACGCCGACGATCTGTCCGTCCTTGACCACCGGGCCGCCGCTGCTCCCGGGATTGATGGCCGCGTCCATTTGCCCGCACAGGAGATGGGCCTTGCTGTGAGCGTAGCTGTGAATCTCGACGCGTGACACGATCCCCTCGGTCGTGCTCAGTTCCTCTCCCCCTTCGGGAAACCCGTAGACCGTGACCCGGTCGCGGAGGGCGATGAGCGGCCCCGGCTCCAGAGGCTTGACGCCCTGGAAGAAGCTTTCATCTTTCACCCGGAGGATGGCCAAGTCGCACTGATGGCCGATGACCTCGACCTCGGCCTGAACCTTGTCCAGGCCGCCGGCGCGCTTGACCTGGATGAACTTGGCGTTGGCCACGACATGAGCGGCGGTCAGAATGCGGTTTCCCGAAATGATGCAGCCCGACCCTGTCCCGGACTCTTCGGCGGCCAGGAGCCAGGGAGTCTCATAGCTGTAGGGGTAGCATTGACTGTAGACCTTGACCATCGAGCCGACGATGTCGGAGTCGGCCGATAAGGGGGAACACAGGGCCAGGATAAGTAGCGCGGCAAAAAGGGAAAGGCTTGGGATTCGTTTCATGGCATTACCTCATGATTGATATACAATCCGTCAACTCCCCTACCCAATGTATCATCTAGTGGGGGGAGGTTCAAGAAGGGACGGAGAAGGGCGGTGAGATGGCCACGGCCCCAAGGGGCCTCGCCATGACAGGGGTGGGCGCGCGGCTTTTTCTTTGTCATTGCGAACGACCGAAGGGAGTGCGGCAATCTCATTGGCGGTGAGATCGCCACGTCAGGCTGCGAAGCAGCCTTCCTCGCGATGATAGGGAAAAGAAATCGCCATGTCGCTACGCTCCTCGCGGCTGCCGCTCGTGATCATTGTTCTATCGGCATTTTTGGGGGATAGGTGCATTTTGGCCTGCCGTATCTCGATGAGGAGGTATGGCAAAGCGGTATAGATAATAATGGAGGATGATTTCCGGCCCCAGAGAATTTAGTCCGCCCTCCTTCGTCTTTATAAACTGAGGTGAAAACAGAGCTTGCCAGCTGTATCTGAATTGGGTACAATTGTACCCATAATGAGTACGGATATACAAACCGGCGGGCTTCTCGGCGTATTGTTTGGAAAAACAAGGCGGTTAATTTTGACCTTGCTCTTCAGCCATCAGGATGAATCTTTCCATCTGAGGAAGATCCTGCGTTTAGCCGGGGTTTCTCCGGGAGCAGGCCAGAGAGAGCTGAAGCGCTTGGCCGAAGCAGGCATTGTTCTTCGTGTGACAAAAGACAGTCAAGTCCTGTTCCAGGCGAACCCCCGATGCCCTATCTTCGATGAGCTGAAGAGCCTCATTACTAAGACGGCCGGCGCTGTGGATGTGCTCAGGGGAGTCCTTGAACCATTGAGCGGAAGTCTTTCCTTCGCACTCTTGTATGGGTCCGTTGCTCGAGGCCAAGCCGGACGAGAGAGCGATATCGACCTCCTTGTCGTCGGAGAGCTTAGCTTTGAGGAGATCGTAGATAAGCTTTCTCCAGCTCAGGAGATTTTGCAGCGTGAGATAAATCCCGTCGTCATGTCGCGCAAGGAATTTCTCAACCGGCTATCCCGGCGTGACCATTTTCTAAATGCGATCCTGAAATCCCCTTTCCTTCCGATCATAGGAGACCCGCGTGAGCTTGTCCGATTGGCAAAAAAGCGGTTGGCTCATTGAGCATCAGACGAGCGGTCAAGAGATCGAGCATCTTCTTCGACTTGTCGACCGCGACCTGGCGGATTGTAGGATTCCGAACTTAAGCCCCGACTGGCGGTTCAACATTGCTTATAATGCCGCCCTCCAGTGCGCTCAGGCAGCGCTGGCGGCCGTCGGATTCCGGGCGGCCAAAGATGGCCATCATTACAGAATCATTCAATCGCTCAAGCTTACGCTCAAAGTCGAGAATAAAATCATCCGGAAGCTCGATGCCTTTAGAAAGAAACGGAATATCAGTGAGTACAATCAGGCTGGATCCGTCACCGAGATCGAGCTGAATGAAATGATTGCCCTGGCTGATCATCTTCGAAAGGCGACCGGAGCTTGGCTGGTCGAAAACTTCCCCGATCTCCGACCCTGAGCCGTCCGCCACACTTCGAGCTTGCGGCCGACTCGGCCATAACCAGGATCTCAGATGACAGCCTTGAGATACTCAGCCTGTCAAATTCGCCATGCAATGGCTAATATTTAGCCATGACGTGGCTAATTTTCCAAGGGCACTCGGCTGGCTTTCTTAAGCCTAGGAAGGGAGCAATCCGATAGCGCTATTGCAATTTGTACTCCGTATTGAGTACAATTGTACTCAAATTTGAGTACAAACGATGTTACCCTCTTTTTCTATCGGCCGGTCGAAGATTCGTCAGGACATACTCGTCGTTTTCTTTTCACATCCTGCTCGAGAATATTATCTCCGAGAGCTCGAACGTCTTTTGGGTTACTCGGCGGGAAATATCCGACGGGAACTTCTAAAATTCAAGGCAGAAAACCTCTTTAAGACAAGGCAAGGCGGCAATCTTATCTATTACTCAGTCAATGAAGATCATCCGCTTTATCACGAGATTAAAAGCATAGTCTTTAAGACCATCGGAGTCGAGGGAAGCTTGAGGGACGTTCTGGGAAAATTCAAAGAAATAAGTACGGCCTTCATTTATGGATCGTTTGCCTCACAGAGTGAGAATTCCGGCAGTGATATCGACGTCATGATTATTGGAGACCCGAATATCTCGACACTGAACCAGGGTATTTGCTCTTTGGAAAGGAAGCTCGGAAGAGATGTCAACACAACCATCTATTCTCTTAAAGAGTACCGGGCAAAAATACGAGAATCGGGCGGATTTATACAGGATGTGCTGAATAAGCCGAAAATCATACTCATCGGCCATGATCAGGATCTTAAGTGACAGTCTGGACAAGCTAAAACGCGAAGGTCTGATCAAAGAATGTCCCGTTGATCCGAAAGCGATCAAGAAGCTTCTCGAGCGGGCTTTTATCGACCTCGCGACAGCCCGGAGAAACCTCAATGATGATCCCGAATGTGCCTTTACTTTTGGATACAATACAATGCTTAGGTCAGGGCTCGCTTTGATGTTTCAGGAGGGCTATCGGCCTGATATCAAGGATAAGCACCATACAGTCGTGAGATTTGTTCGGGCGGTGTCTGACAAAAAGAAGGTTCAGCTTATCATGGATTATGATGTCATGCGAAGAAAAAGAAATAGGTTCATCTATGAGCCGGACATTCCGTGTTCGAGGAAAGAAGCAGAATTCGCATTGGCAGCGGCGCGCCGATTTGTAGAGAATATCCAGAAAACTATAACCGGAGACAATCGAAGAGAATAAGAGAGATTGCAACGCCGCAAGAGCGACTCGCAATGACACGATAGGCGGCGCGATGACAAGGAGGCGGTGAGATTGCTTCGTCGCTTCGCTCCTCGCAATGACAGAAAGGGCCGTCTCTGTCATCACGAGGAGCCCCGCGCCTGTGGGGCGACGTGGTGATCTCACTGCACTTAGGTTTGCCACCCGGCCAAGGGCCGCCCGCGATGACAATAAAGAAAGGCGGTGAGATTGCCACGTCGGGTTGCAGGGCAACCCTCCTCGCAATGACAGAGAGAGAGATCGCCACGCCGCAAGGCCGCCACGCCGCGGCTTAGATCGCGGCTCGCGGCTTCGGCCTCCGGCCTCGCCTCGTGATGACAAAAGGGGCGAGGCGGTGGTATTCTAGTGGCTAATTCTTTTCCGGGAGAGCTGAATGGCAAACAAAAAAGTCATCATCATCGGCGGAGGGATCGCCGGGCTGTGCACCGGCGTTTACCTGCGGCGGCTCGGGTTCGACACCGAGATCCTTGAAATGCACACCATCTCCGGCGGCCTGGCCACGGCCTGGAAGAAGGGCGGCTACACCTTCGAGAACTGCCTTCACTGGCTCGTCGGATCGAAGGACGGCGGCCAGATGAACGCCGCCTGGAAAGAGGTGTTCGACATCGGCCGGCTCGAATTCTTCGAGGACCCGGTCTTCCAGGTGCTGGAGCGCGGCGCGGACAGGATCGCGATCTATCGCGACCCCAACCGCCTGGAGAGCGAGCTCCTAACCAAGGCGCCCGAGGATGCGGCGGCGATCAAAGAGCTTGTCGGGCTGATTCGGAAAATGGCCAAGCTCCGAATCCCCGAGGGCGATTCCTTCTTCCAAAACATCGGGGCCTACATCGGCCTCGTCCCCTATCTTCCCGCCATGTCCAAGTACGGAAAGCTCAGCATGGCGGATTATTCGAAGAAATTCACGAACCCCATCCTTAAGGAATTCTTCTCGGCCGGGATCAGCGACCTGTCATTCCTGGCCATCGTCTTCTCCCTGGCCTGGATGGCCCAAGGCAACGCCGCCTACGCGGTCGGCGGCTCGCTGAGGCTGATCGGACTCATCGAGGAAAACTATAAGAAGCTCGGCGGCCGCATCCGGTTCAAGACCCGGGTCGAGCGCATCCTGGTCGAAGACGGACGCGCGGTCGGCGTCGTGCTTCAGGGCGGCGAGAAAATGCGGGCGGACATCGTCGTCTCGGCGGCCGACGGCCACGCCACGATCTTCGACATGCTCGGCGGAAAGTTCACGGACGAAAAGATCCGGAAGATCTACGATACCTATAAGCCCTTCCCGTCCTACATCCAGGTCTCGCTCGGCGTCGATGCGGACCTCAGCGGCGAGCCGGGGGCTGTAGTCCTTCTGCTGGATAAGGACGTTCAGGTCGACCCCAAAACTACGGAGAACGCGGTCACGTTCCGCGTCTTCAACTTCGACCGGACCTTCGCCCCGGCGGGCAAGACCGCGGTCGTATGCATCCTGACGACGTATAATCACGAGTATTGGTGCGGCCTCCGCAATAAGGACAAGCCCCGCTACGAGGCCGAGAAGAAGCGCGTCGCGGACTCGGTCACGGCCGTGTTCGAGAAGCGCTTCCCTAAGGCGCGGGGCAAGGTCCAGGTCGTGGATGTCGCGACGCCGGCGACCATCGTCCGCTACACCGGCAACTGGAAGGGCAGTATGGAGGGCTGGCTATTGACGCCCGCCACGGGCATGAAGACCCTGCCGTCGGTTTTGCCGGGGCTTAAGAATTTCTACATGGTCGGCCAGTGGATCTCACCGGGCGGCGGTCTGCCGGCGGGGTTATTGACCGGACGATCGGTTTCGCGCCGCATCGGCAAGGACAACGCGGTTCGCTGGAAATTGAACTAGGCGAGGGGGCGGCGAAGCCCGGCCCGAACCGGGCGCGCCGCGCGTATTGTCATTGCGAGCGACTGAAAGGAGCGCGGCAATCTCATCTGGCGGTGAGATTGCTTCGTCGCTGCGCTTCTCGCAATGACAAGGGAGCGGCATTTATTGCCGTTGTGAGGAGGTCCGGCTTTGAGGGCCGACGCGGCAATCTAATCAGCGCTTTTCGGCCAACTCGTCCGCCAGAGCATCAAAGGCCGTGAGCTCGACCTCAACCTTCTGACGAATGAGTTCCAGGGCATCGCCTTCGAGCTTGCGGTCTACGGTGAACGGCTTGCCGTAGAGCGCCACGACCCGCGAGAACGGCCGGAACATAAGAAACTTATCCCAACTTTTCAAATACTTTTTATGGGAAGAGGAAAAAGTCCAGGGAACGATGTAGGCCCCGGTGGCCTGGGAGAGCTTGAGACAGCCCTCCTTGAGGATCCGGTTCGGGCCGCGGGGCCCGTCGGGAATGATGAGCACCTCGCCGCCCGAATTGAGCTCGCGGACCATGACCTTCCACTCCTGGACCACGGAATGGGAGCCTGACCCGCGCAACGTCTTGTAGCCCCAGTGGTCCATCATCACCGCCGGGATCTCGCCGTCGCGGCTGGGACTGACCAGGGGCATGATGTTGCGCTTGCGGAAGAAATAGGGCACGACGAAAATGCGGCCGTGCCAAGTGATGAGGATGACGGGCTTTCTATCGCGGCGGAAACGCTCGTAATCTTCGCGGCCGACGACGGTCCAGCGGCAGGTTTTAAACCAGAGCCAGAAGAGCGGCCGGCCGATATAGGCGTAAGCAAAGCGGCGAAACGGGCTCGAGGCGGCCATGGGGTAATCATAATAAAAAAGAGTCCGGGTGAAAAGGGTTAGTGCGATGGGAAAGAAAAACGGTGAGATCACCACGTCAGGCTGCAAAGCAGCCTTCCTCGTGATGACAGGGGGGAGAGAGATCACCACGTCGCCCCACAGGAGCGGGGCTCCTCGTGATGACAATAGGATGAAGGCGGTGAAATTGCCGCGCCGCAAGAGCGGCTCGCAATGACAGAGGGGGGAGGAGCCGTTCGCAATAACACTAAGAAGGACGGCGGGAGGAGATCACGAACCCGACAAGGAAGCCGGCGAGGCTGAGGCCCAGGCCGTAGGGAACCGAGAAAGGCCAGGCCGGGAGACCGGTGTGGACCAAGCCCGAGGCGTTGAGGAAACACAGCAGGGCGAAGCCTCCGCCCAGCCCGAGCGAGAGAAGCCCTGCGGCAGGGGCGCGCCTTTTCATGAAAAGCATGGCCATGCCGGGAATGAACAGTCCTTCGGCCATGACCTCCGAGGCCAGGCCGAGCGTTTTGAGGATGCTCGTGAAGCGCGTGGCCACGAGAAAGGCCAGCGCCCCGACGAGCACAGTAGCCAGCCGGCCGGTCCTAACATCGCAACGCGTTTCAGCCACGGCTCTCCCCTTCCCCCGAACGAGCGGAGATAGGACGTCCTGGGCGAGCGAAAGGGCGCCGGTGTTGATGGCCGTGTCTATGGTGGACATGATGGCCGCCAGCACGGCGACGAAGAGCAGGGCCGCCAGGACCGTTCCGGGCTGGGAGCCGATGAATTCGGCCAAGAGCGGGTTCCGAAGCGTCCGCCCGCCGAAAAGCGGCAGGCACATCATGCCGATGAGGGCGATCAGGCCGTAGACGAGGGCGAAGGTCACCGCGGCGAGTCCCAGGGCCTGCCGCGCCTTGCGCACCGAACGCGCGGCCTGGACTCTCTGCCAAGCGATGGGCGAGATGAGCCAGGCCAGGACGAAAGACAGGACGATGAGCCCGTTGCGCTTCAGGTCGAAGAAGAAATCAAAATAGCCCGTACGGCCCAGGGAGGAGGCGGCTTGGCTGACCGCCCGAAACGAGGTCCGTGTGGCAAGCGTCACGAATGCGGCCACGATCCCCGCGCTTAAAAGAAAAAAATGAAGGAAGTCTGTGACGACGACCGTGAAAAAGCCGCCGATGACGGAATAGACGAGGACGATAGCCGTGCCGATGGCCAGGCTGACAAGATAGGGCCGTCCGGTGAAGAGCTTCAGGAAGCCGCCCAGGGCCACCATCTGGGACGCAGCGAGGAGGACCATGTACCAAATGATGAAAGCCGCGGCCAGGCGGCGCACCGGCCGGCCGTAGCGGGCTTCAAAGAGATCGGGCAGGGAAAGCGTCAGGAGGCCGCGGATCGGTCCGGCCAGGCCGACGGCCATGATGACCACAGTCAGGACCGCGGGCAGGCCCATGAGCCAGAACGCGCTCAGGCCGTGGGCGTAGGCCTCGTCGGTCGAGACAAGCATCGAGCTGGCGCCGATCCAGGCGGCGCACAGGCTGGCGTAAACGAGCACGGCCGGAAGGTCGCGGCCGGCCAGGAAGAAATCGACGAAGCCCTTGAGGCGCCGCCTGAAGCCCAGGCTGACGGCCAGGATGATCCCGACGTAGGCCAGGAAAAAAAGGAAGAATTGCGGCCTCATCATGGGAATAATAATACGGGGACACAATACTCTAGATAAAATGGTGCGGTGAGATCACCGCGTCGTCCCGAAAGAACGGGACTCCTCGTGATGACAAAATGTAAGAATGGGAGGACACAATACCCTGTCCCTAAATCAGGGCCGCCCCCCAAAGAAGGACAGAGTATTGTGTCCCCGATTTGATCCGAGTTCATTTCCCTCGGGGCTTCGGTTGAGTGATGGAGGCAAAGGCGACATCGAGGACCGGATAATCGCGCCAATCCTTGTAGTCGTAATGCCACCATTCCTCGGGATAGACGAAGAAAAAGCCGTCGCGCTCCATCGCCTCCCGGAGAAGGTCACGGTCCTTCCTCTGCTCGGGAGTGCCGCCCGGGTACGTGACATAAGACCGTTCCGACGTCTCATCGTAGGCGCCAGGCATTTCGACTTCGGCCCCGGTCTTGAGGTCATAGAGCGTGACGTCCACGGCGCAGCCCCGGTTGTGATGACTGCCGACGGCCGGGTCGGCCACGAACATGCGCTTGTCAGGAGGGGTGATGTCCCAGAATATCTTTGTGACGGATAGCGGGCGGTAGGCGTCGAAGACGACGATGCCATAGCCGCGCTCTTTGAGCCAACGATGAGCGGCAATAAGCGCCTGGGCCACAGGGTAATGGAGAAAGGCGCGAGCCTCGGGATAGACCGGCCTGCCGACGAAATTGTTCGAGGTGGCGTAGCGGATGTCGAGGTGGATGGTCGGTTCGAGGGTGACAATCTCCACGAAGTCGGCCTTTTGTGGTTTTCCCTTTTGGGGGGCCGGTCCCGAGCAAGAAAGCGACAGAAACGTCCAGGCGGCAAGAAGTAGGCACAGCGGGACCAAGGTCCGCGGCGCACCCGGCGAAGCAAATGACCTATGAATCTTGCGAGTCATGATTTTCATGCCTTTCACCATATCAAAACGAATCAGGGGGACACAATACCTTAAGTAAAATGGTGCGGTGAGATCACCACGCGGCCAAGGGCCGCTCGTGATGACAAGGAGGGCGTCAGGGCAAAGAAAAGTGCAGTGAGATCACCACGTCGTCCCGAAAGATTGGGACTCCTCGTGATGACAAAGTGGGCGTCCGGCTTGTGAAACGAATCAGGGGGACACAATACCCTGTCCCTCTTTGGAATCAAAACGATTCATGGGGAATCAATACCCATCTGACAAAACAGCAGCCCGCCGAACGTCTTCCTCTATTGAAAGGAACGAAAGGTTAAGCCATAATGATAATCATTCAGAGGACCAAAGTGGATTTCTATACTGCCGTTCTGAGAAAAAGCGAGAAATATTGGGTCTCTCTGTGCCTCGAGAACGGCCTCGTCGGACAGGGAAAGACAAAAGAAGAATCCCTAACCAAACTGAAAGAAGCCATCGGCTCTTTTCTCGACGCCGGCAAGGAGGACGCGGGCATCGCCGCACGTCCCGTCAGCATAGGCGAGCTGCACGAATTCCTGGCCGTCGCAGGCTCCGAGCGCAAGTCCGAGCCGTTCGAGTTGAGAGCCATCCATGCCTAGGAACATCCCCGCTCTCAAGCCGCGGGAGCTCATTCGGATCCTGGCCAAAGGTCGATGTGCATTTTATCGTCAGGGGCGAGGCGACCATAGCCTCTATATAAGGATAGTGGAAGGTCAAAAAAGGATCGTTCCGATCGATATGGGCGCCTCTGAGCTCTCGCCTCCTTACGTCTTGCGAATTTTCAGGCAGTTCGGGTTCACAGACGATGAAATTGAGATGCTTTTAAGGGAATAGTATTTCTTTGGATTAAAGTCACAAGGGCTTGGCGATTTCAAAGGTGCGGTGAGATCACCACGCGGCCAAGGGCCGCTCGTGATGACAATGGAAAAGGCGGTGAATACGAAAGACTCGGCCCTTGAATCCCCTGGCCCGAGCGCTCAAACATAAACCCCTTCTTTCAAGGCTTCGACCTCGGACAGCACCTTCTCGGACCGACCCCTGACGAGGAGGTCAAAAGGACGGTCCCCCGAGGCCTTGCCGGGCTCGAAGAGCCACTTCCTCAGGAATGGGGATTTTATGATCTTCGAGAGTTCAAGATAAACGTCGAAAACCCTGTCCAGCCGCTCCTTGGATAGCGGCAGGAGGCGCTTCGTTTTCCCGCTCTTCCAGTAGCCGACGGTCCGGAGGGCGACTCCCAAAAGCTCGGCCAATTCGGAATCCGTGAGCCGGAAGCTCGACTTGATTTGTGTGATCTTCATATCGGTTTCGCGAGCGTCGGCCGGGAGGGGCTGAACCTTAAGGTCAAAGTACCTTTCGACAGGGACATAGATCAGGCTGGAAGCCGCAAGGGCTTCCACGGCTCTTCTATCAAGCTTGCGAAGGGGCTTGCGCATCCCGGATTCAGTCAAAAAAGCGGCTTTGATATCCTCGATCCTATTTTTAAGGCGGGAATTCAGAAGAACAGAAAGGCGAGAGGTCAAGAGTTCGACCTCGCTTTTGTAAATAGTTTTATTTTTCATTTTACCGGCCATCTGACAGGCACCTCCTCTGCCGAATCAATAGCGAACGCTGTTCTCATAATACACGAAATATGCAATTTGTCAAGCAATATTGCATTATAGATGTGCGCAGCCGTATTCAATTTAATCGGGGAGAATAAGGAAGATTGCCACGACATCTTCGATGTCTCGCAACGACCCTTCGGGTCGGATTGCCGCGCTTCCGATGGTCGCTCGCAATGACAGGGTGGGCAGGTTTCGCGGAAAATATAGTTCGGTGCGATCACCACGCGGCCAAAGGCCGCTCATGATGACAATGGACAAGGGCGGTGCGATTGCCGCGCTCCCGATGGTCGCTCGCAATGACAGGGTGGCCTTTGTCATCGCGAGGTGACGCGAAGCGTCATCCCGAGGAGCCTTGCGACGTGGGGACCTCATCGTCCAATAAAAGAAAGGGCCGTGGCGATCTCACCACCTTATGACAATTAAGAGAAGCTCCGGCTCCCCTTCTCAAAGATCACGGCGTGTGCTATAAAGTTTTATCATGTCCAAGATGTTTCCGGCCGGTCTGGCGTTAGTTGCTGCACTCGGCTTGGCTTTGATTCTTATCATTGGGCTCGCCGTCCCGGCAAACTTGATCGCATGCCCTTCCGGCCCGGAAGCAGGGACCCCGGCCGCCCCGGCGTTCTCCGACGAAGCCCAGGAGGCGACGCTCAAGCTCGAGCAGGCCCTCCGCTCGCTCAGGTCCCTCGAGGCGGATTTCGATCAGTTCTATTATTCGGTCACGGTGTCCAAGCCGCTCCATGAGAAGGGACGGCTCTATTTCCAGAAGCCGAACTTCATGCGTTGGGAATACACCCAGCCGGAGCCGAAAGTCTTTCTCTATAAGGATGATATCTTCAGCCAGTACTATCCCGAGGACGAACAGCTCATCCGGAGCTCGCTGGCCAAGGCCCAGTATGAATCCGAGGTCCTGACCCTTCTCGCCGGCCGGAAGAACCTGGCCGAGGACTACGCCGTCGAGCGCGACCTGTCCTCCCCCGAGGCCAAGGCCGCGGGGAGGCTGAAACTGACGCCCCGGGTCGAAGGCGAATACGCCTCGATCACACTCGACCCTGACCGCCGGACAGGCCTTATCGGCCGCGCCGCATTCCTGGATTGGGCCGGGAACCGGACCGAGTTCATTTTCAGCAAGATAAAAGAAAATCCGTCCTTCAAAGCCTCGATCTTCACCCTGGTCGTGCCGCCGGGAACCGAGGTGATCGAGGACGCGAGATTGCCCATTCCGGCCAAGAAAAGGAGCCCCGACAATCACTGACCCCGGTTTCCGGCCCAAAGTGAGGGCCTGACCTGAACCGAAGCCCTGCTTTTCCGTATAAAAGAAAAGAGGGCGGGACGTCCTCCATGTATGACGAACTCGCCGACGCCAAGCTCGTAAAAAAGACTCTCAGAGGAGATAAGAAGGCCTTTGAAATGATTATCCGAAGGCATCAGCATTCCTTGTTCAACTATATCGGGCGCATGATCCGCGATCGGGAGCTCGCCCTGGATTTCACCCAGGATGTTTTCGTCAAGGCCTACGCCTCGCTTCGGTCCTACCGGCCCACCTACAAGTTCACGACTTGGCTCTACCGCATCGCCTCCAATTCCATCATCGATTACTGGCGCAAGAAGAAACTCCCGGTGGTGTCCATCGATCAGCCCCTCAACCCCGACGAGGAAGGGTCCTGTATCCAGGTGCCCGACGACAAGCCGTCCGTGGTCCAAACGCTCGAGACCTCGGAGCTGAGGGTTCGTTTGGACAAGGCCATGGACAAGCTTCCCGGCCCTCTTCGGGAATTGTTCGTCTGGCGGCATGTCAACGGCCTGAGCTACGAAGAGATGGCCGAGATCAAGAGGCTGCCGGTGGGCACGGTCAAGAACCGAGTCTTCCAGGCCAAGGAACGCATGCGTCAAATTCTGGAGGAGACAGCATGAGCTGTTACGACGCGGAGCGCATCAATCGGTACCTCGAGGGCGAATTGGACATCGCCGCGCGGGAGGAGTTCGAGCGCCATCTGGGTCTCTGCCCCGCCTGCCGACGGGCCGTGGACGAGTGGCGGCGGATGACCGAAGCGGCCTCCAGCCTGCCTCCGCTTGAATTGCCCGCGGGCTTCAGCCAACGGGTGATGGCCCGGATCGAGGGTCGTCCCCGGACTTCCGTCTTCGGCTGGCTGGCCTTGGGATCGACCGCCTTCGTATCCCTGGCGGCCGTCGTGGTCGGTGTCCTGGTCGTCCTCGGTTACAGCCCGACCGAGCTCATCACGGGCTTTGAAGGCTTCCTGGTCACGACTTTCAAGAACGGAGCGATGCTCTTCGGCCAGGCGACGACCCTCGTCACTCAGGTCGTGAGCGTCATCGGCCATTTCCTGTCCGCGATGTGGGACGGCCTATCGGGCTTGGCCTCGGTCATTCCCCTGCCCGTCGTCCTGGTGATCCTGACCGTTCAGATCCTCATCATCGCCTCGTCCGTCTACGGCTTGAGAAAAATCCTCATCGGAGTCCGATCATGAACCGAACCAAAACGCTGTTCCTCCTGGGAATCGGGTTGCTGCTGGGGCTTTCGGCCCTCGGCTGGGGCCAGAGTGTCGACTTCCATCGGGATATCGTCGTCGGGGCCGGGGAATCCCAGGACACCGTCTTCATCCTGGGCGGGACGGCCACCGTGGACGGCCTGGTCAAGAAGAGCGTCGTGGCCCTTGGCGGGACCGTGATCGTCAGCGGCACGGTCGAGGATTCCGTGGTGGGCATCGGGGCCTCGATCACTCTCAAGTCCACGGCCGTGGTCAAGAAGGATGTGGTGGCCATCGGCGGCAGCCTGACCCGCGAACCGGGCGCCACGGTGGGCAACGACACCGTCTATTTCGACCTGTCGCGCGTCGTGCCCAGGTTCATGAGGGGGGACGGAGCCAGAGGCTTCTTTTCCCTGTCCATCGTGCCCGTCATCCTGATCCTGAAGCTCGTCACCGTCTTCCTCTGGCTGATCATGACCCTCGTCGTGGCCGCCGTCTTTCCCAAGCCGATCGCCCTGGCTTCGGGACAGGTGCGCCGTTCGTTCTGGCCCACGTTCGGTATCGGCTTTCTGGGTTTCATCATCTTCAGCGGCTTGATCATCATCTCGGCGCTTCTGTGCCTGATCCTGATCGGAATTCCCATTCTGCTGTTCGTGGGCGCGGCCGCCCTGGCCTTGAGGGTCTTCGGACAGGTGACGATGTTTCACTTCTTCGGGGAGAGCCTGGCCAGGTCCTTCGGCAAGCCTAACCCCTCGGTCATGGGCGCGTCCCTGCTCGGATTGCTCATCGTGTCCTTTATCGGGCTCGTCCCGGTCCTCGGCCTTCTCTTCTCTTTCGTCATCAGCATCCTGGCCTTCGGCGTGGCCATCATGACCAAGTTCGGAACTACGGAGAACTGGCTCGCCAAGAAACCCACCCAGGCTCAGCCGCCGACGCCGCCGCAGGCGCCGGCTCCGCCCCAGGCCTAAGCCTTCGATTGTCATTGGGAGGCGAGGCCGAAGGCCGAAGCTGATCCGAAGGGTCATCGCGAGCGGCTCTTGCCGCGTGGCGACCTCACCGCCTTTTGCGTACCGACATCAACCTAAGACGAGGCGTGGCGGTGCCGCGACGCGGCAATCTCACCGCACTAGTCCTATTGTCATCGCGCGAAGTGCCCTTTCCTGTCATTGCGAGAAGGACGGCTCTTGCCGGACGACGAAGCAATCTCACCGCACCTTCCATTTTCTTTGCACTGACGCATTCCTTGTCATCGCGAGGAGGATTGCCCTGCGGCCTTGAGTGTCATTGCAAAAAGCCGTAGCCGCGAGGAGCGGAGCGACGTGGCGGGACCATCGGGAGCGCGGCAATCTGACCCGCAGGGTCATCCCGAGCCGCGCAGCGGCGTGGGGATCTCACCGAATCTTTTATTTTCCCCAACGCAGACTATCTCATTCCCTCTGATAAATCTTCCCACCAGGGGTTCATTTTCCGGACCAATTCCTCTTTGTTCCCCCGATTCCCGGATTTGATTTGTTTTTCTCTTCTTATGGCCTCAAGGACGTCATCATAAACCTCGAAATACACCAGCTTATGAACGCCGTATTTTTTTGTGAAGCCCCTAATGACATTGGCCTTATGCTCGTAAACTCTGCGGACCAAGTCGTTGGTGACTCCGGTGTAGAGGACCCTGTTCCATTTATTGGTCATCATATAGACGAAGTATTGTCTCTCGCTGAACATGTCAAAACATTAAGACGGAGCAGCTTGCGGAGAATAATCAATAGGGGAATAAATAGTCAACTCGGAGAACATCGGGAAGAATGAGGAGGATTGCCGCGACATCTTCGATGTCTCGCAGCGACCCTTCGGGTCGGATTGCCGCGCCGCAAGAGCGGCTCGCAATGACAGAGGGGTTGGATATGGTGCGGTGAGATCACCACGCGGCCAAAGGCCGCTCGTGATGACAAGGGGGGCAATCCCTATAATGATAGCGTGCGGAGAGATTCCGCCACGCCTCAACCTTCGATTTCGGCTCGCGGCTTCGGTCTTCGGCCTCGGCATCTGAATTATTCCTCGCAATGACAGGGAGTGCCGCGTTACGGAAAAGGAGGGAATACGAAGGAGATTGCCACGACATCTTCGATGTCTCGCAACGACCCTTCGGGTCGGATTGCCGCGTCGGCCTGCAAAGCCAGGCCTCCTCGCAATGACACGAAAGTGCGGTGAGATCACCACGCGGCCAAAGGCCCGCTCGTGATGACAAAGAGGGCACAACAAGTAAGGGGACGGAGGGATTGCCGCGCCGCAAGAGCGGCTCGCAATGACAGAAGGGTCGAATATGGCGCGGTGGGATCACCACGTCCTCAGAAGGCCTCGTGATGACAATAAAAAGGGGCGCGCAGGGGCGTTTGATGACGGAACCGCAGGGGGTTCCGGGCTACATCTGAAGGATCTCTTTTTCCTTGGCCGCGGCCAGTTCCTCGATCTTTTTGACGTGGTCGTCGGTGACCTTCTGCAGCTGTTCCAGGCCTTTAAACTTATCATCCTCGGTGATGGCCTTGTCCTTCTCCAGCTTCTCGACGGCCTCCTTGCTCTCGCGGCGCATGACCCGCAGGGCGGCCCTTTCCTCTTCGAGCATCTTGCCGATCTTCTTGGCCATCTCCTTGCGGCGCTCCTCGTCCAGGGGTGGGATGGGGATCTTCAGGACCTTGCCGTCGCTCTGAGGGTTGAGGCCGAGGTCGGCCCCGCGGATGGCCTTGTCCAGGGCTTCTAGGAGCGAAGGGTCCCAGGGCTGGACGGTCAGAAGGGTCGGGTTCGGAACGCCGATGGTGGCCACCTGGCTGATGGGCGTCGGATTGCCGTAATAATCCACTTTGGTGTCCTCAAAAAGGCTGATGTTGGCCCGGCCCGTCCGGAGCTTGCTCAGGTCGCGGCGGAAGTGCTCCATGGACACCGTCATCTTGCCCTCGAGTTGTTTGAGAACGTCCTTGACGCTCGTCATTGGATCCTCCCTGTCAATCGTCCGGGGACTCGCAGCCCCCTTCATCCGCACCGGCGTCGCATCACAACGGTTGCGGCCCGCCCCGGGCGACGCGGCTCTTAGAAGACCCGCGTCCCGATGTCCTCGCCCAGGACGACGCGCTTGATGTTGCCGCGCTTCTTCAGGCTGAAGACGACCACGGGCAGGTTGTTGTCCTTGCAGAGCGAGACGGCCGTGGCGTCCATGATCTTCAGCCCTTTCTTGAGAAAGTCAAGATAGCGGATGGTCTTGAACTTCTTGGCCGTTTTATCCTTCATGGGGTCGGCGGTGTAGACGCCATCGACCTTCGTGGCCTTGAGGATGACCTCGGCCCGGATCTCCAGGGCGCGCAGGGCGGCGGCGGTGTCGGTCGTGAAGAAGGGGCTTCCGATCCCGGCGCTGAAAATGACCACCCGGCCCTTTTCCAGGTGCCGGATGACCCGCAGGCGGATGAACGGCTCGGCGATGGCCCGGATCTCCAGGGCGGAGACGTGCCGGGTGAAGACGCCCTCATGCTCGAGCGCATCCTGGAGGGCGATGCCGTTCATGACCGTGGCCAGAAGGCCCATCTGGTCGGCCGAGGCCCGCTCCATGCCGCCTTCGGTGCCGCGCACGCCGCGGAAGATGTTCCCCCCGCCGATCATGATGGCCACCTGGACTCCCAGGTCGCGGACCTCCTTGATCTCCCGGGAAATGGACTTGGCCGTCTCGAAGTCGATGCCGTAGGGCTGACGGCCGAGAAGGGCTTCACCCGAAAGCTTCAGCAGGATGCGGTCATAGGCGGGCTTGGCTTCGGGCATGGGTGCTACCCGCAGATTTCGAATCGGGAGAAGCGGTTGATCCGGATGTTCTCCCCGAACTTGGCGATGTGCGACTGGATCATGTGCTTGATCGTGACCTTGTCATCCTTGATGAAGGGCTGGTCGAGCAGGCAGACCTCCTCGTAGAACTTTCCCAGCTTGCCCTGGATGATCTTTTCCACGACCTCGGCCGGTTTCTTGCTGTCCTTGAACTGCTCCCGGACGATGTCCTTCTCCTCGTCCAGAATCACGGCCGGGATGTCCTCGGGGGCCAGGTACTTGGGGTTGGCCGCGGCGATGTGAAGGGCGATGTTCTTGACCAGGGCCTGGAACTCCTCGTTGCGGGCCACAAAATCCGACTCGCAGCCGACCTCGACAAGGACTCCGATCTTGCCGTTCATATGGATGTAGGAGCCGATCAAGCCGGCGGACGTGGTCCGCTCGGCCTTCTTCTCGGCCCGGGCAAACCCCTTTTTGCGCAGGATGGTGCAGGCTTTATCGGTATCCCCTCCGGCTTCCTCGAGGGCTTTCTTGCATTCCATCATGCCGATCCCGGTTCGCTCTCGGAGTTTCTTGACCTGTTGGCTTGTGATTTCCATTGTTGTATTCCTTAGGTCCGGCCGCACTTTCCGGCGCGGTCCGGACGATTCAGTTGGCTTTGGCGGTCTTGGCCGCGACGTCCCCGCCTTCGCCCGGGGGCGGAACCGCTTCTCCGGCGGCCTCTTCACCCTCGGCCTTTTGGGCCTGGAGGTCCTTTTCGATCCGCCGCTTCTTGCCCTCGATGATGGCCTCGGCCACCTTGGAGGAGAAGAGCTCGATGGCCCGCACGGCGTCGTCGTTCCCGGGGATGGCGTAGTTGATCTTCTCCGGGTCGCCGTTGGTGTCCACGACAGCCACGATGGTGATGCCCATCTTCAGGGCCTCGAGGATGGCGATCGTCTCCTTGGAGGAGTCGATGACGAACAGGGCCCCGGGCAGGCGCTTCATGGTCTTGATCCCGCCCAGGTTCTTGGACAGCTTGCGATAGACCTTATCCTGCTTGGACTGGTCCTTCTTGGACAGGAGGTCCCAGCGGCCGTCCTCCCTCATCTCCTCGAGCTCGACCAGCTTGTCGATGCTGCCCCGGATGACGGAGAAGTTGGTTAGCAGGCCGCCCAGCCAGCGCTGGTTGACGTAGCAGGATTCGCACTTGAGAGCGAGGTCCCGGACGATGTCCTGGGCCTGCTTCTTGGTGCCCACGAACAGGATCTCTTGTCCTTCTTCGGAGGCCGTTCGGATGAACTGGAGGGCCTCCTTGAAGAGCTTGATCGTCTTCTGCAGGTCGATGATGTAGATGCCGTTCCGCTGGCCGAAGATGTATTCCTTCATCTTGGGGTTCCACCGCTTGGTCTGGTGGCCGAAATGAACCCCGGCTTCCAAGAGTTCCTTCATAGTTACTGAAACCAACTGACTTCCTCCCATTACCGCTTGTGGTACTGCGGGGCCTTGCGCGCGCCCAAGAGCCCGTACTTCTTGCGTTCTTTGATCCGAGAGTCCCGAGTCAAGAGCCCGGCACTCTTCAGGGTCGGCCGGAGTTCCCTGTTGAACTCCACCAGGGCCCGGGCGATGCCCAGCCGGACGGCCTCGGCCTGCCCGTTGACCCCGCCGCCGGTGATTCGGAGGAAGATATCGAACTTGTTCTCCGTCTCGGTCAGGTGCAGGGGTTGTTTGATCTTATCCCTGTAGGATTCCAGGTTGAAGTAATCCTGGAAGGGCCTGGATTTTTTGTTGACGAACAGGGTGATATCGCCTTTGCCCGAGCGAAGGTACACTCGGGCGATGGATGTCTTGCGCTTCCCGGTCCCGTAGTATTGGATTAAGCTCACGGCGCCTCCTAAAACTGGTATTCCTTGGGATTCTGGGCTTCGTGGGGATGTTGGGGGCCGCGGTACACTTTCAGCTTGCGGTAAACGGCGCTTCCCAGCTTGTTCTTGGGAATCATGCCCCAAACGGCCTTCTTGATCACCTCTTCCGGCTTCTTGTCCCTCAATTCTCTGAGGGTTTTGGTCGTCAACCCGCCGGGATAGCCGGAGTGATGATAGTAGACCTTTTGGTCTTCCTTGCGCCCGGTGACCTTCACTTTAGCGGCGTTGATAACGATGACAAAATCGCCCGTATCGAGAAAAGGCGTGTATTCGGTCTTCTTTTTCCCTCGGAGAAGCACGGCCACTTCCGAGGCCAGCCGCCCGAGGATCTTCCCCTCGGCGTTGATCAGCCACCATTTCTTCTCGATGGCATCCTTTTTGGGTATGTACGTTTTCATTTATCAAATCCTCAGAATCAAAATTCTCAGGGGTTGGGAATCAATAAAAATACACGATTACCGGCCTAATGTCAACCGCGGCCGGGAGCGCGCCGGGGGAGAATCCCGTTCCTCCCGGACGGCATGTTCCGGAAATGTCCGTTTTCGGGCCGCCCCGTGCGGAAAGCAGCCCGCTTTTATCGGTTCGAAGAAGGGCTAAGGCCCTTCCGAAACATCAGATCCGCGAACGAAACGCGTTTCGACCCGAGGCCCATCCTCAGGTGGTTTTCTTGAGCTCCTTCTCGAGCTTGAGCCGTTCGGCCCGGCGCTTCCAGAGATCGTTCCACTTCTCGCCGTAGCGGTCGCCCTCGGCGTGGTAGCGGGCCGCCTTCTCCGGATAGACCTTTTCGAAGACGTTCCAGTACAGGAGCTTCATGTAGGCGTAGGACTCGGCGAAGTTCGGGTCGAGGGCCATGGCCTTTTGCAAGGCCTTCTCCGACTCATCACCCAGGGCCCTCTTCTCATTCACCGACAGGGCGTTCTGGAGGCGGAAGGCCTTGGAGAATCGGTTGACTCCGATGGTGTACCAGATCTCGGTGCTGTCGGGCTGAAGCTCAAGGCGCTTTTTCTGATACTCCATGGCCTTGTCGAAATCCGGGATGGGAGTGACGTTGTCGTAATAGTTGGCCAGGTAGGCGTAGCCCTGAGGGCTCTCCGGGTCGAGCTCGATCCGGCGGAGGTACATGTCCTCGACCTTGGCCTTGATTTCGGGGTTGTCGCCGGCGTAGCGCTTGTAGAATTCGGCGATGACATAGTAGTTGTTCATGTTGCCGGGCTCGAGGTCCATGATCCCCAGGTAGAGCTTCTCGGCCTCGTTGAAATTCCGGAGCTTGTCGTACATATCGCCCAGGGAATAGATGACTTCCTTGTTGGCGGGCTCGAGCTCGTAGGCTTTCTTGAGAGCGGCCAGGGCCTTATCGGCTTTCTGCGCGTTTTCGGGCGATTCGGCTCCGGGACGGTAGAGGCTCTTGTAGGATTCTCCCAGGAACCGGTAGGCCTCTCCGAGGTTAGGGTTGGATTTGAGGGCTTTTTCGTACTCAGCAATGGCGTCGCGGTACTTGTTCTGGGTGAAGAACTTATTGCCGTTGGTGAAATGAAAATTGGCCTTCAGCCGGCTGATCTTGAGCTTTTCGCAGCCGGTGGCCGCGAATATAAGGACGATCGCCAGGAGGGCTACCAGGACAGCATTCCTGTTCCGATGAACCATAATGACCTCCTCAGTCTCAGATCCAATCCATTAAAGAGTATTAAATTTAAAGTATTAGGACGCCAAAGTCAATAGAAACGGCATTTTATCGGCCGGACGGAGAGCCTTCGACGCCCCGGACTCAGCTCGCCCTGATAAAGACCCAAACCGGCGTCCCCCAGAACCCGAACCGCTCCCGGAGATGGCCGACAAAGAACTTTTCGTAGGCCGGCGACAGCCGGTCGGGCGAGTGGCTGAACAGGATGAACGTCGGGGGCAGGATCCCCTTCTGGGTCATGTACTTAACCTTGATCCGGCGCCGGGAGACGGTAACAGGCGGATAATCGGCCGTGAACTCGGAGAGGAAAGCGTTGAGCTTGGACGTCGCGACCCGACGCTGGGCGTTGGCCTGGACCTCTTCGGCCAGGTCAAGGATCTTGACCACTCTCTGCCCGGACAGGGCCGAGACGAAAACGAGCGGCGCATAGTTCACGAAATCCAGCTTGTCGTAGATCCGCGCTCGGAACTCCTCGGCCGTCTTCCGGTCCTTGGGGACAAGGTCCCACTTGTTCACGGCCAGGATCAGGGGCTTGCCCGATTCGTGAGCGACATGGGCCACGGCCGTATCCTGACGGGTGGGGCATTCCAGGGCGTCCATGATCAGGCAGACGACATCGGCCCGCTCGATGTTCTTCTTGGTCCTGATGATGCCGGCCTTCTCCCTCACGTCGCGGGCGTGGCCGAGCTTGCGCAAGCCGGCGGTGTCCACGAGACAAAACGTTTTCTTGTCTCGGCGAAGCAGAACGTCCGAGCTGTCGCGCGTCGTACCGGGGATCTCGCTGACGATCAGCCGCTCCTCGCCGCAGAGGCGGTTGGCCAGCGAGGATTTGCCGACGTTGATCCGGCCGATGAGAGCGATTCGGAGCGCCTCAGCCGGCGCCTCAGCCGGCGCCTCGACGGCCCTCGTCGAGGAGGACAGGACCGCGGCCAACGCTTCGCTCAGGGACTCGATGTTCCTCTTGTGCTCGGCCGAAACGAGAAAGAGCCCGTCCACACCCAAGCGAAAGAAATCCCCCGCCGTGTCTTCCAGTCGGGGTGTATCGATCTTGTTGACGACGATGAGGAGCGGCCGGTCGAGCTTTCGGAGCGACTGGCAAAGCTCCTCCTCCCCGGGCAAAAGGCCGCGCCGCCCATCGAGGACGAAAAGGATAACGTCCGCGCGACGGGCCATGTCCCAGGCTTTCTCCCGGACCTTGGCCGAAAGCGGTTCTTCCCGGGAATCGAAGAACCCGCCGGTATCGGTTAGGAGAAAGGAGCGGCCGTCGATACGACACACTGCGGAAACCGCGTCCCTGGTCATGCCCGGCAGGTTATGGACGAGAGATTTTTTTTGCCCGACGAGCCGGTTGAACAAGCTGGACTTGCCCACGTTCGGGAACCCGAGGATGACGACATGCGGTAGGCGTTCCATCGGGGCGACCTCAGACTTCCGCCCGGTCCGGGACCGACGGGCGGACGCCCGCGGGGCGGCGTCCGGGGGCGATAGGAGACTTCCCTGCAGGCATCGACATGATATTCCTTAAAAGAGATTTATTGGGCCACCAGCGAATATTGCGGGAGGAGCGGCCTGTCCAGGCTGATGTGTCCGTCGAGCGTATCCGCTTCGGACCCCTCGATGAGAATGAGGACGCGCTTCACGTCCTTGAAATTGTAGGCCAGGGAATTGACCACGGCGTAGACCGTGGACACCTCGGCCGCCGAGCCCGAGGGATGATTGACGCTGAGCTCCTTGGAGAAGTCGGCGTAGGCGGTCCCATCCTTAGTCAGGTAAACCTGCCGGAGCTTGGTCTGGGGGGGAAGGGTCGAGATCAGGCCGGCCCGGGACCCTTTGATGAGCTCGTCCAGTAGGCGGCCGGCATCTTCAGCGGGGGTCGCGCCCGCCGGGATGTCCCGCTCCTCGGGATGGAGAAGGTCGTCGCTTTCCGAGGCGAAGAAAAGGATGACTTTCTTCATGACTTCGGGGGATGCCGGGCCGCCGGGGCCGGGCGTCGAGCCGACGTCGGCCGGGATGCGGGGAGCCGGCACGATCCTCTCCTCGCGGCCGCTCAGAAAGAAGGCCAGGGCCAGGACGATGATAACGATACACAGCGCCGCCAGGGTGATGACCTGCGGCCGTTCCAAGGGTTGTTTCATTGCTGTGAATAGAGCCTGATGTAGTTCACCAGACCCCGGTAAACGGCCTGGGCGACGTTGTCCTGAAAAGCGGGGTCGGCCAGCTTCCGCTCTTCCTCGGGGTTGGAGATGAAAGCCGTCTCCACGAGAACCGCCGGGCAGGCCACCGCGGTCAGGACCTTGAACGGCGCCTGCTTGATGCCGCGGTTGGCCGTGCCGAGCAGGCTGTTCAGCTCGGCCTGGATGAGCTCGGCCAGCCGGCCACTCTGCTTGATGAACGACGACTGGGCCATGTCCCACAAGATCATGTGCAGGTCGTCGGCATCCTGACGGTCGATCTTCTGGTCGATCTCGCCGGTGTTGTTCTCAAGGTAGGCCAGGCGGCGCGTGTCCTCGTCGACGGCGTTCAGGTTCAGGAAGTAGACCTCCGAGCCGTTGGAGTTCTTCCGGAACGACCCGTTGGTGTGGATACTGATGAAAACAAAGGCGTCATTGTTGTTGGACAGAGCGGCCCGGTCCTGGAGGGGGACATCGATATCCTTGTCCCGGGTGAGAACGACGCGCAGGGCGAGGTTCCTCTCGATCAAGGCCTTGAGCTTGAGGGCGATGGCCAGGGTGACCTCTTTCTCCAGTGTCCCGAAGCGGCCCTTAGCCCCGCTCTCCAGTCCGCCGTGGCCGGGGTCGATGACGATCGTCCGCAGAGCCTTTCCTGCCAGTCCGGTAGCGGGCGGCGGGGCCGGACCTTCAATGGGCTGAGCGGGCGGGATCGTGATGGCCGGGGGCGGCGTCGCGAGCCTCTCGGTCTTCGGCGCGGGGGCCGCGGTCTCGGGAGTGATATCGATCATGAGCTGGAAGGGGTTGCTGAGCGTGAAAAAATTGTAGCTGAAATCAGGGACCTTGACCTCGATGCTAAGGATGTAGGTGCCGCCCTGCTTGGCCCAGGACAGGCTCTTGACCAGCCGGCTCGCGACGGGCTCGCCCTGGATGCGGAGGGGGGTTCGGCTGTCCATCTTGACCTGGAGGGTCTGCCCGCTTCTCTCTAAGCCGAAGGTCAGGGCCTGGGCCGTCTCGACGGCGACGCGGCTGTGATCCGTGAAATCACGGACGTAGACCTTGAGGACGGGCTGTCCCAGGGCCGAGGCCAGGCCGGCCGCGGCCAGGAAAAGGGCCAGGCCGATCGCCCAGACCAGGGATCGGAACGGGTTGTGTTTGCTGGTCAATGCACTTCCTCAAACATAAAAAAATGGAGGCGGCGGGAATCGAACCCGCGTCCGAAGACGTTCAGCTGGAGGCGTCTACACGCGTATCCTCTCCGGGAATCTCATCCCGCGCGCCTGAAGAGGAGAGACGCGGCGGGACCAGCCCTGAAGGTTTCGCTCGCCGGGTTTGGGGCGGGCCCGGCTCGCTATCCTGCTGGTCGACGCTCCCTCGGGAACCGCAGGAGAGAACCCGGGAAACGGCTACCTTTCTTTAGGCAGCGATCGGTTGTGCTACTGCACTTAATGTTTTCCACCGTTTTACGAGGTAGATGGAATCTCGACATGCAGCCTCCGCCTCAGTATCTCCGTCGAATCCAATCGCCCCCATGGGTCGACTTTTATTATAGGGACAGGGAGAAACCGTGTCAACCGGAGGGGCCGGAGCGGGGACCGAGCGCCTTTATTTCATTGGACCGGTCAATTCGCCTTGGGCGGGGAACCTTTTGTCAAAGCTCCCGCGCCGGCCAGCCGAACCCGAGGAAAGGCGCCCGCGCCATTGCCAAGGAGGTCGGACCTGTGAAAAAATGGCAACGAACATGAAACGATCAAAGGGATCCGCGAATGCCGACCCAAAGGAGTTCGAATGACCAAAACAAGATCCGTGACGGCCCTCGGGATTCTCACCCTGATCGCGCTGGGCTTTGCCTTCGCCGCAGGCGTTCATCCCCTGGCCAAGGCCTCCGTCGGCGATTGGGTCCAGTTTACGGTCAACATAAAGAACGAGACCGAGCCGCTCTTGAGCGTTGAAGACCAGCAGCGCTGGCGCGCGGTGTCCGTCGTCCTGGACGCGGGTGTCCGCATCGATAACTACTCGACCATGGCGGGCAGCCGGACCGGCATGGGAGGGTCCATATGTTACTTCGACAAGCCCTACGAGGCGGTCACCGGGATCTCCACGGACGCGAAAATCGAGATCGTCTCGACGACGCCGGACAACGTCACGATCAAGGGCAAGGCTCTCGCCTGCACCAAGGTCGTGCGCAAGGTCATCCAGCCCGTCAGCGCCGAGACATTCCAATCCGGCTGGAACGGTACGTCCACGATCTGGCTCTGCCCCGACATCCCGGTGGGCGGGTTGGTCAAGGTCGAGAACCGCTACCAATCCCAACTCACCGCCGATTCGGCGCCGAACAAGATCGTCGAAACCTGGCTCTTGACCGACTTCGGCTTCAAGAACTGGAAAGAGTGACTTCCTGTCGGATGACCGAAGAGGTTTCGGGCTGTTTGTCTCGTTAAGCCGGGACGCGCTCGACGCCCGATACCTAGGATAAGATCCTAGGGCATGTCAATCTGGCTATTTATTTTGTATCCAGCCTCGAAAACGGGTCCGGTCAAGGACCGATCGAAATGACCTGACGAATCGGGAGAGTCCTCCAGCCGGCCAAACCGCAGCGCCCTTCAAAGGGGGCCTGCTCCCCCGCCGGTTTCATGTTCTGATCTGGGGCCTCCGTCCCGGCATCATTTTGCGGTGCCCCGCGCTTCGCCTTCGGCGTGAACCATGACGTTCGTCTCGCCGCCAGGCTCGACCGGTTTTTTGTAATCGGTGAAGGTCAGAAAGCGATAAGTTTTGGTTTTGGGATTGTAATCGACCACTCCCTTGATGAAGACATTCCAGGACTTGGTCAACTCGGCGACCTGCGTATCGCCGGGGTGACAGGGATGATAGACCTTTTTCCAGTGACCTTTATCCGAATTGGTGCTGAAGCTCAATTCGAACCGATTGTCCTTGGGGTACCAGATCAAGCCGCCGGGCATGGACATGGGAAACGACGCCGTTTCGGTACCCGAACCTTCGGCATTTTCATCGGCCTTATAGGTGCAGCCTTGGTCGGAAAGGGAAGTTTCACGGCCGTTGCCCACGGCATGCCAGTTGAGCTTGGTGATCATGTATTGGACCAAATTCGCGGAGGCTCCCGCGTCGGAGGTCAGCCGGCACTCGACCGCGTGGAGTTCCACGCGATCATATCGCTCCCAATCAAAGTTCTTGTTTTTCCCTTTGTCAGTCTCAATGTAGACAAAATCTCCCTTGAGAACCGCGGGAGCCTTAAGAGGAGGCGCCTTGCGGGGCGCCGCTTGTAAGCCGAACCCAGCCGTCCCGACCATGAGGAAAGCTAAAACAACTCTCAATATCCTGGATCTCGGGCTCACGATTCCCATGGGGAGCTTCTGTTTTGCGTTCATGTGTCCCCTTTTATTTGCTATTCTATCACATGTCCGGGCTGTTCAGGAGGTTCCTGGTCATTGCGATTCCATCCTTTTCAATTTCGATCCCTTTCATTGACATCGATCACGATCGAACCTATCATTTGCCCATGAAAGCCGGCATCGTCAGCGGGCTTTGAGGGGATAGATTTTGAGCGGCCGCAATAAGCAGATCTCCGGCCGGCCAAGCAAAACCCGGGCCGCTGGAGCTCTATAGTCGCAGATTAAGGGGGACACGATGAACATCCGTTGTCATTCTTGGTTTCTTATGCTGGTGGGTGGCATCATGATTCTGCTTGTACGGGTCCAGGCCCAGGTGAGACCCCAGGACGAGCACCCCGGGGAAGACAAACAATTTTTTATGCAGATGGATAAAGCTCACATTCAAGCGCACTCTTTCCTTCCCTGGACGAACACGCTCGACATCACCTTGGATTACGATCTCTCCAGCCCGCATCCCGACCCCGATGGGTGGTATCTCGCGGTGCGTTTCTATCACTCGACCCCACCCCAGAAGTGGATTGAATGGGCGAAACCACCCAAGAACGATGTCGAATGGCAAGAGACCCACTTTCACCTCGATGGTGTGGACAAGCCCGGCTTTTACGTCGTCACCGGCGATTTTAAATGGAAGCAAGGCGTCGATCACTACAAGTGTCATGTGTACTTCGACCCAATCGCGCCAAAGTTCATTCCTGGCAAAGATATCGATTCAGAGTTCATTGCAGGGTTGGTACCAGGAGGAGGAGGAAAAATATCCTTCGAGTTCACGGACAACATGGCGGATTGTTGCCTGGTCAATGGAGCCGTGCGCCGCGCGGACACCAACGAAGTTGTCGGGGGATTCTCGAAAGACAGCGCCGGAAAGGCGATGCAATGCGGCGTGGTCAACTCTGCCGATTTAGTGCCTCTCATCGGCCAGAGATTTGCGGCGGGGAAATATTACCTGTTAATTTATATCTGGGACTTGGCCGGCAACATGGCCACGAGCGACAAGAAGCCCTTTTCCATAAATCTCGGTAAGCCCAAAAAGCCCGCAAAACCCGTAAAGCATTGAACTTGATGTGCCGGCTCGCCGGGGGACAACGAATTGGGATAGGTGCGGATTCGCGATCTCGCTGTTAGCATCCAGGGTTAAGACGCCTCAAACTGAAGCGGTTATTTAGCCTTCTCACTCCCCATCAAAGGGAGTACACCCAAAGTCGTCCCCAAGACTTTAATCGAGTTTCTTAATCCCCCTTCAACCCCCTAAGAAATTAGGGGGGCTGCTGGTTGACGACTTTGGCGTAAGCGGGGCCGACGAGACTTGAACTCGCGACCTCCGGCGTGACAGGCCGGCGTTCTAACCAACTGAACTACGACCCCGCACCCAGGGTGGCCTTATTATAGAAAATCACGTGCAGAGATTCAAGCGACCCGTTTGAGGGGCTTCGACGCCTCGCTCGAATGAAGGGAGGACCGCAGCAGGCAGAACTCGGAGACGAAGGCTTAATGCCGATTCTTTAAGGAAAAACGCCGGTCACGGCCTCGGCCGGGCGCCGCAAATTCCATTATCGGCGGTCTTTCCTTTTCCCCAGGGCAAGAGCGGCTTCCGGCGCCTCGCAGGACGCCGTCTCGCAGACGGGGCTCTGGGCATATTCCAGTTGGAGCGTCGTGTGCGAGACCTTGAACGTTTCCGACAACGCGTTCTTGGCCTGCCGCAGGACCTGCTTCGCCTCCCGGTCCTTTTCAACCTTGAGATGAGCGCTCAGGGAAACGAATTCCGAAGTGATCGTCCAGACGTGGAGGTCGTGGACCTCGAGCACGCCGGGGATGGCGGCCAGCGTCCGGCGGACTTCCTCGATGTCCAGGTCGCGCGGCGCTCCTTCCATGAGGATGTGGAAAGATTCGAAGACCAGCCGGCCCGAGCTCCACAGGATGAGGAGGCAGACGACGACGCTTACGGCCGGGTCCCAGGCGAGCGAGCCCGTGAGACGGATGAGTACGGCCGCGATGAGGACGCCCACGCTCCCCAGCCCGTCGGCCAGGACGTGGAGGAAGGAGCCCCGGATGTTGAGGCTCTGTGTTCGGCGATGATACAGCATCGCGGCTACGCCGGCGTTGATGAGCAGGCCGAAGAGCGCCACGACCAGCATCAGGCCGCTCCTGATTCCGGAGGGCGACTTGAGCCGCTTCAAGGCCTCGAAGGCGATGAAGCCGGCGACGATCCACAGGGCGAGGCCGTTGAAAAACGCGGCGAAGATCTCGAAGCGGCGCCAGCCGAATGTCCGCCGCGCCGTCCGGGGACGCTCGGACAGCCAGAAGGCGAACAGGCTGAAACCCAGGGCCGCCGCGTCGGTCAGCATGTGCGCGCCGTCGGCCAGGAGGGCCAGGCTGCCGCTCAGGAACCCGCCGGCTACTTCGACGAGCATGGCCGTGAACGTCAGGGCCAAGGCCAGCCGCAAACTTTTTTTGTTCGCCGCGGCGGAATCAGAAGAATGCGTGTGGGTCATGACAAGCCTTATTCCGTGGCCGTTCGTTCTCGATGGACAAGCCGGTTTTGCCCGGAGTCTGGCATTTTTTCCTCACATCGCCTCGAGGGCTTTGATCCGCTCCTCGATAGGAGGGTGAGTATCGAAGAGATTGTTGACTCGGCCCTGGAAATCCTTGAGCGGGTTGACGATGTAGAGATGAGCCGTCGCCTTGTTCGCCGCCTCGAGCGGCTCCGTGTCGGCCGAGATCTTGCGCAGGGCCGAAGCCAGGCCGGCCGGGTAGCGGGTTAGCTCCGCACTGCCCGCGTCCGCCAGGAACTCCCGGCGCCGAGAGATAGCCAGACGGATGAGCTGAGAGGCCAGAGGCGCCAAGGCGGCCATCACGAGCCCGATCACGAGCAGGATCGCCCCGGCGTTGCCTTTATCGCGGCCGCGGCGGGCTCGTCCTCCGCCCAGCCAAAAACTGCGCAGGATCCAGTCGCTGAGCAGGGCCACGACGCCGACCATGACCACGGCCAGGGTCTGGAGCCGGATGTCGAAGTCCCGGATGTGCGACATCTCGTGCCCGATGACGCCCTCGAGCTCGGCCCGGTTCATCTTTTGCAGGAGGCCGGACGTCACGCAGATGACCGAATGCGCGGGGTCGCGTCCCGTGGCGAAGGCGTTGGGGGCCGTGTCGTCGATGATATAGCACTGGGGCTTCGGCACGCCGGCGGCGATGGCCAGCCCCTCGACGACATTATAGAGATAAGGATATTCCTCCGGAGTCGCCGGATGGGCGCGGCTTATGCCCAGGACGATCTTATCGCTGCCGTAGTATCCGGCCAGGGCCGAGATCGAGGCGATGATAACGGCGACGACCAAGCCGGCCTTGCCGAAGCCCGTGACCTGCTCGAAAACCCAGGTCAGGCCGAAGATGATCACTACAAAAAAAAGGATGAGGAGAATGGACCGTCGTTTATTGCTTCGGATCTGTTCGTACATGACCGATTATCCAGTGGGCCTCAACGCTTCATGACGGAGCGAAAGGGGAAGATTGCCACGACATCTTCGATGTCTCGCAACGGCCCTTCGGGTCGGATCACCACGTCGCCTCGCAAGAGCAGGGCTCCTCGTGATGACAGGAACGGCATGTTTGAGATCCCTCGCTTCCCGCCACGTCGCTCCGCTCCTCGCGGCTTCGGCTGGGGATGAGCTCGGCGGTGAGATCACCACGTCCCTCTGCAAGAGCAGAGCTCCTCGTGATGACCTTTTAGCCAAGGTTCCTTGGCTAAAAGGTCACCTTGACCGGCTCTTTGGCCGCGGGCTCTTCGACCTGGAAGTATTCCTTGGGCTTGAAACCGAACGTGCTGCCGACGATGTTCGAGGGGAAGGCCTGGAGCTTGGTGTTGAGCTTCATGACCGTGTCGTTGTAGAACTGCCGGGCGTAGGCGATCTTGCCCTCGGTCCCGGCCAGCTCCTCCTGCAGCATCAGGAAGTTCTGGTTGGCCTTGAGCTCGGGATAGTTCTCGGCCACGGCGAACAGGGATTTCAGCGCGCCCTGGAGCTGGTTCTCGGCCGCGGTTTGGTCCTTGACCGTGCCGGCGTTGATGGCCTGGGACCGGGCCTGGGTCACGTTCTCGAAGACTTCCCGCTCATGCTTGGCGTAGCCTTTGACCGTCTCGACGAGGTTGGGGATCAGGTCATACCTTCGCCTCAACTGCGTATCGATATTGGCCCAGCCGTTGTCGCACTGGTTGCGCAGCCTGACCAGCCCGTTGTACAAGCCGACGCAATACAGCACGAACACGCCGATGACAATCAGAAAGATCACTAAGGCACCCATGGTCGTCTCCTTTCGGCCGAATGTTCAGCGTTCAAGATAAATCATAAGTGTTTCAAAACTTCCCTGTCAAATGAATACGCAAAAACCCCATCCCGGTTATGCTTTTCGGCCCCGTTCACTAAGAAAAAGCTTGGCGGGCAAAGTCGCGATGCCCGCGCCTTCTATCACAGGATTGGAAATGCTTCGGCCCCCCGTTTTCGTTGACTCGGCGCCCCAATAATGCTATATTTTTTTAACTCCGTGAGGAGAAGTATCTCATATCTTTAAATAGGAGGCTTATCGATGGCGACTCTTAAAGAAAAATTCGCGGCCAAAGTTCCCCCGATGCAGGAAAAAGTCAAGGCGATCTTGAAAGAGCACGGGGAGAAAAAACTGTCAGATGTGACGATTTCCCAGGCCTACGGCGGCGTCCGAGACGTCCTGTGCATGATCTGGGACACGTCTCTTCTCGACAAGTTCGAGGGTATCCGCTTCCGCGGCTTCACCATCCCCGAACTCCAGCAAAAGCTGCCCAAGGCCAAGGGTGGTGCAGAGCCCCTGCCCGAGGGCATCTTTTACCTGCTCCTGACGGGCGACCTGCCCACCGAGGCCGACGTCGCGGAGATCACCGAGGAATGGCGCAAGCGGAGCGAGCTGCCCAAGCATCTGCTCAAGACCCTCGACGCCCTGCCGACCGACACGCACCCGATGACCCAGTTCGCCCTGGGCATCCTGGCCATGCAGAGAGATTCCGTCTTCGCACAGCGCTACCGGGAAGGCATCAACAAGAAGGATTACTGGGACCCGATGTATGAAGACGTCATGAGCCTTCTGGCCAAGCTGCCCGGGCTGGCGGCGTACATCTATCGCCGCACCTACAAGGCCGGCAAGCAAATCGCCGCCGACCCGAAGCTCGACTGGGGCGGAAACCTGGCCCACATGCTGGGCGTCAAGGACGAGACCTTCAAAGAGCTCATGCGGTTGTACCTGGTCATCCATAGCGATCACGAGGGCGGCAATGTCTCGGCCCATACGTGTCACTTGGTCGGCTCGGCCCTGTCCGACGCCTACTACTCCCTGTCAGGGGCCATGGACGGGCTGGCCGGACCCCTGCACGGGTTGGCCAACCAGGAAGTGCTCCGCTGGATCATGGACCTGATGAAGACCCTGGGCGGCGTCCCGACCAAGGACCAGCTGTCGAAGTACATCTGGGATACCCTGGCCTCGGGCAAGGTCGTCCCGGGATACGGCCACGCCGTGCTGCGCAAGACCGACCCGCGCTACACCGCCCAGCGCGAGTTCGCCCTGAAGCACATGCCCAACGACGAGATCTTCAAAGTGGTCAGCATGGTCTTCGAGGTGACGCCGGACATCCTGCTGAAGCAGGGCAAGGCCAAGAACCCCTGGCCCAACGTCGATGCCCATTCCGGCTGCTTGCTCTACCACTACGGAGTGACCGAGTGGGACATCTACACCGTTTTCTTCGGTGTGTCCCGAGCCATCGGCGTCCTGGCCCAGCTGTGCTGGAGCCGCGCCCTGGGCTGGCCGATCGAGCGGCCCAAGAGCGCCACGACCGAGTGGATAGAGAACTACATCAAGGGCACGGCCGAAAAAGACTAAGTCCGGCCGGCATACGGAAACCCTGAGGGGATGGCTCTTTCGGGAGCCATCCCCCTTTTTTTGACGGCTCGGGAGCAATTGACAACCCCCCGGCCTTCCTTTATCTTATATTTTGTTCATCATGCTGTTTCTTTCATATCCGAGGACCCACCTGCCGCGGGACATGTTCGCCCTTTCCGGAGGCAACGACTGTTCCCGACAGGACATCCCGCCACTCATCGGCCGTCGCGGAGGATTATGCCATGGAACATAAGATCGGACTCATCGGCTGCGGCATCGTCGGCCGGGGGCTTCTTGAGATCCTTTCCTCGAAGGGCGCCTTCCTGAAGGACGCCTACGATTTCGAAGCCAAGGTCGTGGCGGTCATCGATAAGATCAAGGGTTCGCTGTTCGTTCCCGAGGGCATCGACATCGACCGACTTCTCAAGGTCCTGGAATCCGGCGCCGGCCTGGAGACCTACCTCGAGGGCCGGCCCAACGCCGCCAAGAACATGGGTCCCCTGGAGATGATCGACCAAACCGAGGCCGACATCATCGCCGAGATGACCTACACCGATATCAAGACCGGCGAACCGGCCACGGGCTACATCAAAAAGGCCCTCCGTATGGGCAAGCACGTGGTCACATCCAACAAAGGCCCGGCCGCCCTGCACTACGAAGAACTGAAAAAAACGGCCGAGGCCGGCAAGGCCTATTTCGGGATCGAGGGCACGGTCATGAGCGGGACGCCCGTATTCAACCTCTGCCGCTCGGGGTTCGCCGGGAACGATATCCTGGAGATCAAGGGCATCCTCAACGGTACGACCAACTTCATCCTGAGCAAGATGGAGGAAGAGGGCATGGAGTATGCTCAGGCGCTGGCCCTGGCCCAGAAGCTGGGATACGCCGAGGCCGACCCCACGGCGGACGTCGAGGGGTTCGACGCCCTGGCCAAGATCGTCATCCTGTCCAACGTGCTGATGGGCGGGCAAGTCGCGACCTCCGACGTCAAGCGCGAGGGGATCACCAGGATCTCACGTCCGGACGTCCTCCAGGCCAGGAAGGACGGATTCCGCTACAAGCTCATCGCCCGGGCCAGGAAGGAGAAGGGTCGCGTCGCGGCCGCCGTCTCTCCCCAGAAACTGCCCCTGTCGGACCCCCTAACCGGGGTCATGGGCGCCCAGAACGCGTTGACCTTCGACCTCGACCTTCTGGGCAAGGTCACAATCCAGGGACCGGGTGCGGGCAAGACGGCCACGGGCTACGCCATCCTGGCCGACATCCTGGCCGCGCATCGCCTCGGTCACTTATAAGCGGAGACTCGAAAACATCATGATGCGCACGGGACCGGTTTCCTTGAAGCCGGCCCCTTTCTATTTTCACTCGGACATCATCCAATCACCCCATTCTCGAAAACGATAGGGAGGAGTCATGACTCAAAAGCCGCAATTCGGACCTGGAGTCGATAAGTACGTCGAGGCGGCCAAAAAGAGCTTGGCCGAGCGGCAAAAGCAGATCGACCGGATGAAGGCGATGCGGTTCGATACCATCGCCGTCCACGGGTTGTACACGGTCGAGGAGGCCCTCAACCAAAACCAGGGGGCCATCATCGAACCTCTCTATTTGGCCACCTCCCAGGCCTACCGGGATTCGGACGAGCTCGAGGCGGCCCTGGCCTACCTCATTCCCACCTGGTGCTACACCCGGATCGCCAACCCGACGACCTACTATCTTGAATGGACCCTGGCCCTCCTGGAGGGTTACAAGACCGGCTTCGATACCTCGTGCCTGGTTACGGCCTCGGGGATGTCAGCCATCGTGCAGGCCGTGGACCCGTTCCTGGTCAAGCAGTCCGACGGTCCTGAGAAGATGAACTTCATCTCTTCCATCCAGGTGTACGGCGGCACCTTCCAGCACTTCAGTATCCGCAAACAACAGGAGCGGGGCGTCGACGTCCGCTGGGTCCTCCATCCCGACGACATCCAAGAATGGAAGTCGAAGGTCGATGAGAATACACGTTTCCTCTACATGGAGGCGCCGAGCAACCCCCAGCAGTCGTTCTGCGACGTCAAGGCCGTGGCGGACCTGGCCCACTCCTTCGGGATCCCTTTCATCATAGACTCCACCTGCGCGACACCGGCCCTGATGCGGCCCTTCGCTTTCGGCGCGGATATCGTCATCCACTCCCTGAGCAAATCGGCCACGTCCGGCGGGATGGCCATCGGCGGCGCGCTCATCAGCCGCAAACCCATAAAGACCAGGATCAAGAACGACAACCCCTTATTCAAGGACAGCTTCGCCGAGTACGTCAAGTTCCTTCCTTATCGCGACAACGGCCCGGCCAGCTCCCCTGTCAACGCTCTCTTCTGCCTCAATGATCTCCGGACGCTCCGGTCCAAGATGGACATGGTCAGCCAGAACTGCCAGAAAGTGGCCGAATACCTGGCCAAACATCCCAAGATTTACCAGGTCGATTATCTGGGCTTGCCCAGCTACCGCCTCCATCCTCTGGCCAAAAGGTATATGAGCCTCGTCGATTCGGACGATGGGCACGGCCGGGAGGTCAACCGCTACGGTCATCTGATGAGCTTCCGCGTGGACGGGCCGCCGGAGAACGCGCGCAAAGTGTTCGACGGGCTCAAGATCATCTTCCGGGCGACGGACCTCGGCCGGATCAAGAGCGTGGCCACCATCCCGGCCATCTCCACGCACTTCCAGCAGGGTGAGGAAGCCCGCCGCAACGCCGACATCCCGCCGCAACTCATCCGGCTGTGCGTGGGCGGTGAAAACCCGGACGACATCATCGCCGACCTCGACCAGGCCCTTAAAGGGATCTGATCGGCTTGGCCCCACTCTTCGTCCTCGACGTCGCCTTGGTGCTGGCCTTCGCCTATTTTCTCGCGACGGCCTTCCGTCCCCCGACCCGGCCCGCGTTTCTCACGAGCCTCTTCGTCCTGGTCTGGGTCGACCTTGTTCTCACGGCCGAGATCCTCTCGCTCCTTCATCTTCTCACGGCCTGGGGCATGGCGGCCGGGCATCTCATCCTCGGGGCCGCCGCGTTCTTGGTTTGGCAGGCCGCGGGCCGGCCGCGTCATCCCCGATTCTCTTTCCCTTCCCCTCCGGAGTGGCTCGCATCCCTCAAGTCGTGCCCCGACCTTTGGACCCTCGGTCTGACCGTGGGACTGGCCTACGCTCTCCTCGCGGTCATCAACCTTCTCGTCCCGCCCAACAACATCGACAGCATGATCTATCACCTGGATAAGGTCGCTCACTGGATTCAAAACCGGTCTCTTGCGCCCTGGCCGACTTCTTTCCTTCGCCGGACGCTCTTCCCCTTCAACGCGGAGATCGGGAGCCTGTGGAGCATGCTTTTCCTCCGCCGTGACCTCCTGACGGGTTTCGTTCAGTGGTCCTCCGCCCTGGCCGCCGGGACCGCGGTCTTCGGCATGGCCCGCGGCTTCGGTGCGGCCCGGCCTCAGGCGGCCTTCGGCTCCTCGGTCTTTCTCACCCTGCCCATGATCGTCCTTCAGTCGACGACGACCCAGAACGACCTGGCCACGGCGGCCATGTTCGCGGTCATGGCCTATCTTTTCCTGCTCGGCCTCAAGACGAAGCATCGGGGAATGCTCATCCTGTCGGGCGCGGCCCTGGGGCTGGTTATAGGGATGAAGCTCACGGCGGTGCTGATAACCCCGGGGTTCGTTCTGGCGGCGGCTTATGTGACCCTCACCCGGCGGCCGCGGCCGTTTCGGCTTCTCCTTGTCTGGGCCGGCGCGTGCCTGGCGGGGTTCGTCCTGCTGGGCGCGTTCAACTACGTCCAGAGCTGGCTCTACCTCCATCCCGGCGTACAATTGGAAGGACACACGGGGCAAATAATTGAAAAACGGCAGAACCGCGATGTGAAGTCCCAGGCGGGGGAAAAATCGGATTTGTTTGACAGGAACCAGCTCCCGCTGAGCCCTTTCGGGTTGTTCGACCCGGCCCTGGCCCGGATCAACATCGCCCGTGATATTTACAGCTTCATGGATCTTACGGGTGTTCCCCAGCCTGCGGCGAAGTCCGCGGCCCGAGTCCGGGCGGCGGCGGGCCGCGCCGTTTTTTCCGTCCTTGACCTAATCCCAACAAATCAGCGATTCACGCTTTACGGTTTTCGTTATGATTTCACCGACCCTGAGCCGCAGGCCAGCGAGGCCGGATCGTTTTTCGGGCCATTGGGCTTCTTCCTGTGTCTGCCGCTCGTCATCTATGGACTCATCACGGGACTCGCCAAAAGGGACGCGCGCCTCTTTGGACCTCTGGCCTTCTTGGGGTTCATGCTGCTTTCGGCGGCAAGTCAGTCATGGCATCCTTATCGCGGCCGGTACTATTGTGCGGCCATCGCCCTTGTCGCTCCGCTGGCGGCGGCCCTTTATCGTCGCGGGACTTTTCGGGTCCTGCTCCGCGGGCTCATCGTTTCGATCGCTCTCGTGGTCATGACCGTGACTATCCTGACCGATGTCCAGAAACCTCTAATCGGCCCTCGGGCCATCTGGAACAAAACTCGCCTGGAACGCCGGCTGGGACTGCTGAATAGCAGCGGGTTCCGCGTTCCGATCATCGACCATGAGATTCCCCAGGATGCCACGGTGGCCGCCGTCCTGACGGTTAACGACCCGGAGTATCTTCTTTTCGGCGAGAGGCTCAGTCGGAAAGTGGTTACCGTTTTCCCGCCGCCGGATGTCGTGAACAGGGACTGGCTGCTCCAAAGCCCGTTCGACTATTTCCTTGTCCACTGCGGCAAGTTCAGACGCGTGAAGGGATCACTGACTCCGGAGTTCCGGCGCGTGACCATGTCTCCCTACCGCATCATCATCCGGCAGAAATAGCCCCCCGCGGCGAACCCGATCCCGGTTCGGGGCGCAGGCTTCCCCCATTTTGGCGTCAGCGGCCTTGGGGAGCACCCGGCGGCGAGGGAAGCTTTCTCCAGTCGGCCCTCCGCATTGAATTTTGGGCGTGATTCATCTAAAATCGTGCCGCATGGAAAAGATTCGGGTCGCCGACAACGATGGGCTCAGGCTCGAGGGCACGGTCAAGATCAGCGGGGCTAAGAATGCTGTTTTGCCGGCCATCGTCGCTTCCCTCCTCACCGAGGATGAGATCAAGCTCGACAACATTCCTCTGGTTAAGGACGTTCACACCATCCTCACCCTGATGAAGGGCTTGGGCGCCGCCTACCGCCTCGAGGGAAATTCCTTGTCCATCTCCATGCCCCGGATTCTTTCGGACGAGGCCTCCTACGAGCTCGTGCGGGCCATGCGGGCTTCGATCCTCGTCCTGGGTCCGCTCCTGGCCCGCTACGGCAAGGCCACGGTCGCCCTGCCCGGCGGGTGCGCCATCGGCTCGCGGCCCATCGACCTCCACATCCACGGCCTGCGGAAGATGGGGGCCGCCATCAACCTGGAACACGGCTACATCATCGCCGAGGCCGCCCGTCTTCACGGCGCGGAGGTCGAATTCGAGAAGAAGACCGTCACCGGGACCGAGAACCTGGTCATGGCCGCGGCGCTGGCCGAGGGCGAGACCATCCTGAAAAACTGCGCCGCCGAGCCCGAAGTGACCTCTCTCTGCGAGCTTCTGGTCAAGATGGGCGCCCGCATCGAGCCGGCCGGGCCGGACGCGCTCCGCATTCAGGGAGTCAAGCATCTCGGCGGAGCCCGTCACGAGATCATCCCGGACCGGATCGAAGCCGGGACGTTCCTCGTGGCCGGGGCCCTGACCCAGGGCGACGTCCTGCTGACCGGGATCGAACCCGGACACTTGGACTGCATCGTGGAAAAGCTCAGGATCGCGGGCGCCCGAATCGACGTGGAGCCCGGCCGCGCGCGGATCAGGGGCAATGCCGACCTCCATTCCCAGGACATCACTACCTCTCCCTACCCCGGCTTTCCCACCGATATGCAGGCTCAGTTCATGGTGCTCATGACCCAGGCCCAGGGGACGTCGATCATCACCGAAACCATCTTCGACCGGCGCTTCTCCCACGTCAACGAGCTGATGCGTCTCGGGGCCAGAATCGAGGTCTCGGGCGACAAGGCCGTCGTCCGGGGCCGGACGCCGCTCTCGGGCGCCGAAGTCATGGCCACCGACCTGCGGGCTTCAGCCTCGCTCATCCTGGCCGGACTCATCGCCAGCGGACAGACCATCATCAACGGCGTGGAGCACATCGACCGGGGCTACGAGAATATCGAGGCCAAGTTCCGGAGCCTCGGGGCCAACATCCAGAGGTTCGTCGGCTGAAGCCGTAGCGGGCCGGCAGCCGCGGGAGGAAGGGGGGAAGCGCATGACCGATTGCGTGTTCTGCCGGATCATCAACAAGGAGGCGCCGGCGCGTATCGTCCATGAGGACGACCTCCTCCTGGCTTTCGAAGACATCCACCCCCAGGCTCCGGTTCACATCCTGGTCATTCCCAAGGAACACATCGTTTCCCTGGACCGTGCGCCCCGGGGCGGCGAGGAACTCCTGGGCCGGCTCCTCGTCGCGGCTCGTGACCTCGCCCGCGCCAAGGGCATCGCAGCCGGCGGCTATCGGATCGTCCTGAACACCGGCCCGGATTCGGGTCAGGCCGTGGACCATCTCCATTTGCATCTGATCGGAGGCCGCCGTCTGGCCTGGCCTCCGGGATGATCGTGCGAGTCGCGCTTGGCCTATCTCATCGACGGCAACAACTTTCTGGGGCAGACGGTCGCCCCGGCCTATCGCGACCCCCAGCACCGCTACGACCTGGCTCGAAAACTGCTCATCTTCCAGCACGTCACCCGCAGCCGGGTCATCCTCGTCTTCGACGGGTCTCCCGACCCCAAGCTGACCGAGGAAGATGTCCCGACAAGCAAGTTCTCCGTCCTTTTCCCTCCCCCGGGCGTGTCAGCCGACGCCATGATCAAGGACCTGCTGAACAGTCTGACCGACCTCCGCCGTTTTTTCCTGGTGAGCTCGGACCGGGAATTGCGAAGCGCGGCCCGGGGGCGTGGGGCCCGGGTCTTGACCTGCGGAGAGTTCAAGGCCATGCTGAAAGAGGCCCTCAATACGCATCGCCGGTCCGGAGAGATGAGGAAGACCACCGAGAGACCGTCGCCCCTGGAAGTCGATCTTTGGTCCGACATGTTCGCCAAAAAAAAATGAAGGACATCGCCATCATCGGAGCAGGACGATTGGGGACGGCCCTGGGTCACGCCCTGGCCCGGTCGGGTTATAGGATCAAAGCCGTGTCCGACATCTCGCCCGCCGCAGCCCGCCGGATGGCCCGCGGCCTTGGCCGCGTTCGGATCGCCGGAAATAACATCGAGGCGGGAGGTTCGGCCCGGGCGATCTTTCTCTGCGTCCCAGATTCGGCTGTTGCCGCCGTGGCCCGCGAGCTCGAGAAGTCCGCAATCGACTGGCGGGGAAGGATCGTCGTCCACTGCAGCGGACTCCTCGACTCGCGCCCGCTCGCGCCTTTGCGTCGGCGCGGCGCTCTGACGGCGTCGGCTCATCCCGTCCGGTCCTTCCCGCGAAGGCCGACGGCGGACGACCCGTTCCGGGGAGTATCGGTCGGCATAGAAGGACAGGCCGGGGCCGTCGCCTGGCTGAATCAGATCATGAAGCGCCTGGGCGCCAGACCCGTGCCCCTGCGTCCCGGGGTCAAACCCCTCTACCACGCCGCCTGCAGTCTAGCCTCAAACGGTCTCGTCATCCTGATGGACATGGCCCAAGAACTCCTTGTCGAGGCGGGCTTTTCACCGACAAGCGCCCGGCGCCTGCTCACGCCTTTGGCCCAAGGGACTTTACATAATGTAAACAAACTTGGCACGACGGCGGCGCTGACCGGGCCTCTGGTGCGCGGCGACGAGGAGACGGTGGCTCGCCACTTGGCGACTCTCGAAAGATACCGGCGGACGCATGAGGCCTATCGAGCGCTCGGGTCGCGGGGGCTCGACCTGGTCAAGAAAGCCGGGGTTCGGTCCGAGAAGATCAGGGCATTGAGGCGTCTGCTGGAAGATAGATGACCTCCTCCTCCAGCTCATAGCCGGTGCGCTCCCGGACTCTCTTCTTGAGCTCGGCGGCCAGCTTGAGCACATCCTCGGCCGTAGCCTGCCCTTCATTGACGATAAAATTGCTGTGATAGGACGAAACGGCCGCGCCGCCCGACCTGAGCGATTTGGCCCCGGCCTCTTCCAAAACCTTTCCCGCGGAGACTTTGCTCCCGTCCTTGAGGACCGGATTCTTGAAATAGCAGCCGGCGCAGGCCGTGTTCCAGGGCGGGTGGTTCTTCCTGCGCTGGTCGAGGTTTTCCGATATGCGAGCCCGGATATCGGCCTCGTTTCCAGGCTCGAGCATGAATACGGCCCGGAGGAGGGTCAGGTGCTCATCCCGGAGCCGCGACCGCCGATAGCTGAAACGAAAATAATCGGCCTGAACGGTGATTTCGCCGCCCTGGGTGTCGAACAGCACGGCCGTCTTCAGAATATCGCCGATGGACCGTCCAAAAGCCCCGGCGTTGCCGAAGACCGCGCCCCCGACGGTGCCCGGGATTCCTGCCAGGAATTCCATCCCTCCCAGGCCAGCCCGAGCGGCAAATTCGACGACGCTGGACAGGCGCGCTCCGGACAAGGCTTCGACCTCGCCCCCCGGCCCGAGCGTGATCGCCGCGCAGGCATTCCTGATGATCAACCCCTTGAAACCCGCGTCATCAAAAAGGATGTTCGTGGCCGACCCGATAAGGTAATAGGGCAGGAATAGGCTTCGGCAGAGTCCGATGGCGGCCGTGATCTCCGCGAGGTCGCGGGCTTCGAAGAAATAGCGGGCCCGCCCCCCAATGCAGAAGCTCGAGTGCTCCCGCAGGGGGACGTCCTGGCGGAGGGGTTTGCCCAATGTCCGCTCGAAGGCGGCGGGAAATGTGTCCATGGCGGGTTCCGCTTCAGTATTCTATCCGATGCGGCCCCGGATGAAAAGAGCCCCCGGGAAGCCCGCCATTTGGCATAAACCTTGCAGAAAATAAGAGTGTCATATTGACATTTAAAGGGATGCACGTTATCATTCATCCAATTTTTTTAAGAGGTTGCCCATGAAAAGAACGCTCATCATTGCGATCGCTTTCTTGAACTTGACTGCCGGGCTCGTGACAGCCCAATCCACTGAAGCGAATGACGCCTACATCAAGGCCATGACGGCTCAATCCCCCTCCCAAAAGGCTCAGCTGCTCAAGGACTTCCTGGCCAAATACTCGGGCAAGGGCAGTCAATATGACAATTTCGCCTATGCCAACCTGGCCGTATTGAACTATCCCGGCAAATCATCGAGCGATACGATTTCCTACGGAGAGAAGGCGCTTCAGCTGGGCGGCCTGGATGATTTAACGAAAGGCCAGATCCTGATCGCCGTGGCCGGCGCCTACGCCCAGCCCGGCCAGAATCTGGAGAGGGCCAAGTCCCTGGCCGGACAGGCCATCGAAGTCTGCCGGTCGGCCAAGGGCAAGGAAGGCGAGAATGCCGCTCAGTGGAATCAGCTGATGGGCGCCGCGTACTTTGTCCAAGGCGAGGCTCTGGAGAAAGGGAGGGACTTCGGCGGCGCGGCCGCGGCCTTCGCCAATTCCTATTCCCTCCTGAAGAACCCCCAGATCCTGGGCTCGCTCAAGAAGCTGGGCAAGACCCTCTACGATTCCAAGTCCTACGCTGAGGCGGAAAAGGTGTTCAGAGTCGTGTCCGGCACGACCAAGGACCCCGAGATCACGATGCTCTACGCCGGAGCGCTCTTCAAGAGCGGCAAGGCCGACGAGGCTCTGTCCGTCTACAAGGACATCTACAGCAAGCAGAAGAACGGCGACGTGGCTTTCAACATCGGCATCATCCTGGCCAAGAAGGCCCAGACTCAGCCGTCGGTCGGCGCCGAAGCGATCAACTACCTCCTGGAAGCCAGCTTCCTCTCCCCGGCGAACTCCAAGCTGGCCATGAGTATGGCCGAAAGCCTGTTCTTCACGTCCTACAAAGAGCTCAAGTGGAACGAGACGGTCAACCAAATGAACGCCCTGACCAAGAAGATCGAAAGCGATACGAAGCTTTACAACGACAAGTACGGCGACAAAGAAGTGGACGACATGAACGAGAGCCAGAAAGCCGAGATGAAGGTTCTCCTGTCCAACATCGATGACCAAAAAAAGAGCCTGGAAAAGCTCAAGGCCAGCCAGGAGATGGTCATGGCCAAGTTCAACGCCCAGATCGAGGAAACGAAAAAGCGCCTGGGAATTCGGTAAGGAAGCATTCCCCCTCTCTCAATAAAGAAGGCTCGGGGCCAACGGTCTCGAAACGCCCGCCACGTTGCTTCGCTCCTCGCGGCTCCGCCTTTCGGCTTCGGCTCGTTCAAGACGCCAAACCGTTTTGCCCGTCACGCACTCCTGAGACCCGATCTCGGACGCCTCGACAAACCCCCGGCTATCGGAATAGAATAGCCCCGCCGGCCGCATCACCCCGGCAAAAAGAATCATGAGCGCCCCCTCCTCTCGCGAACAGGCGGCAAAAAAAATCCTCAAGCTCCGCTCCGAGATCGAATACCACGAAAAAAAGTACTACGTCGACAACGACCCCCAGGTCTCCGATGCCAAGTTTGACCAGCTCATGGACGAGCTCAAGGAGCTCGAACGAACCCACCCGGACCTCGTCACGCCCGAATCTCCCACCCAGCGCGTGGGCGAGAAACCCGTGGAGGGTTTCGTCCCGGTCGCCCACAGCCGGCCCATGCTCAGCATCGATAATTGCTACAACGAGGACGAACTGAGGGAATTCGGGGAGCGGACGGAGAAGCTTCTTCCGGGTCAGAACATCGAATACGTGGCTGAACTGAAGATCGACGGCCTGGGCATCGCCCTTCGGTACCGGGACGGCCGCTATGAACAGGCGGTGACCCGGGGCGACGGCCAGCGGGGCGATGACGTGACGGCCAACGTCAAAACCATCAAGAGCCTGCCGCTGTTCATCAGGGACACGAGGGAGGTCGAGGTGCGGGGCGAGATCTATCTGCCTTTCGCCTCGTTTCAGAAGCTCAACCGGGAGCGGGAGGAGGACGGGGAATCGCTCTTCGCCAACCCGCGTAACGCCGCCGCGGGGTCCGTCCGCCTGCTCGATCCCAGGCTCGTGGCCGGACGCGGGTTGAGCATGTTCCTCTACGCGCTTTTCATCGACGGGCAGGAGCTCCCCAGCCAGTGGGAGACGCTCGGGACCCTCAAGTCTCTTGGGTTCAAGACCAACCCCGCCTCGCGGCTGTGCCGCTCCCTGGACGAGGCCGTCCTCTTCTGGCGGGAGTGGCGCGATCGCCGCGATTCGCTGGAATACGACTGCGACGGCGTCGTCGTCAAGGTCAACGCCCTGAGCCAACGGCAGGCCCTGGGCAACACCTCAAAATCGCCCCGCTGGGCCGTCTCTTTCAAGTTCCCGGCTCGGCAGGCGACGACCAGGGTGAAGGGCATCATCATCCAGGTGGGACGAACCGGAGCCCTGACGCCCGTGGCCGTTCTTGAGCCGGTCAAGCTGTCGGGCACGACCATCAGCCGCTCGACGCTCCATAATGAGGAAGAGCTCAAACGCAAGGACGTCCGCGTGGGCGATACGGTCCTCATCGAGCGCAGCGGCGATGTGATCCCCAGCGTCGTGGCCGTGATGAAGGAGCGCCGGACGGGCCGGGAGCGCCCGTTCCCTTGGCCCGATCGCTGTCCGGTCTGTCACGGTCAAACGTTCCGTCCCGAGGGGGAAGTCATCTCGCGCTGCGTGAACCCCTCTTGCCCGGCCAAGCTCCGGGAGTCGGTCCTGCACTTCGCCTCACGGCGAGCGATGAACATCGACGGCTTGGGCGAGGCCCTGGTCGACCAGCTCCTGGAGAAGAGGCTCGTCCGGGGGATCCCCGACCTCTACAGCCTTCGGCTCGAGGACCTGACCGGGCTGGAGCGCATGGGCCCCAAAAGCTCTCAAAACCTTCTCGACGAACTCGAACGATCGAAAGCCCGGGACGCCTCGGCCTTGATCTTCGCCCTTGGAATCCGGCACGTCGGGGAGCGGACGGCCCGGGACCTGGCCGAGCGTTTCGGGGGACTCGAGGCCTTGAGCCGCGCCTCGGTCGAAGAGCTGACCGCGGTGCCCGACATCGGCCCGAAGGTCGCGGAGAGCATCGCCTTTTTTTTCGATCAGCCGGAAAACGACGAGCTCCTGCGGCGCCTGGAGCAGGCCGGCCTGAATTTTTCCGCGCGCGCCGAAAAAGGACGACCCGGAGGACCCCTGACCGGGATGGTCTTTGTCTTTAGCGGCGGCCTCAGCCGCTACAGCCGCGACGAGGCGGGGCGCCTGGTCGAGGACATGGGCGGGCGGGTCCACACGGACGTAACCAAGACAACGACGCACATCGTGACGGGCGACAATCCGGGTTCGAAGCTGGCCAAGGCCCGCAAGCTCGGCCTGCCCATCCTCAGCGAAGAAGACTTCCTCAAACTTGTCGGGAAAGACTGACCGGCTGGGGTCGGGTTCCGCGCCCGCCCCCTACTTCTTGAAGCCGAAAAGTTTCTTTTTCTTTTCCGGGCGTTTCAGGGATTCGAGCTCGCGGCGGACGATGGGATGGGAGGGCTCGATTTCGGCCGCTTTTTCGAACTGCTTGGCGGCCAGGTTGAGGAGTCCTTCCTTTTTATAAAGCAGGCCCAGACCTACCAGGGATTCGGGGTTCAGCGGGTCGAGCCGGGCGGCCTGCTGGTAATCCTTTTCCGCCTTTTTGATCAGAGTCGGCACCTTGGCTTCGGACCTGGCCAGCCACAAATAATATTCGGCGCGCTGGATATCCAGGTGAACCGATTCCTGGAACATGGCTGCCGCCCCGCCATAACGGCCTTCATCATAGAGCTTCTGGCCTTTGCGGAACAGGATATTGGCCCGGACCTTCCCCTCGGCCCGCTCCTCGGACTGCTTGATGACCGACATCAGGTCGATCCCCGATGAAGTGGCGGCGGGGTTTATCGCGCTCAATTTCTTCCGCTCCTTGGCGGTCAGGGTCTGATAGGCGCGGGTCAGGGCGTTGAAAACCTCGAAGATGGACTGCTTCGACTCGGGCGGCGCGTCACTGCCGAAGGCGTCCGGATGAAACTTACGGGCCATCTCAAAATAAGCCTTTTTGATCTCGTCGATGGAGGCGTCCGCGGGAATGTTGAGCAGCTGATGGAAATCGATCGAGCCCAGAGCCTCTTTGAGGACCTGGACCTCGGCCAATAGCTCCTGTGTGGGGGCCAAGCCCGCGGCGGCCATCGGCGCCGACTGTTCCAGGTTGGCCGACCTGAAGTCGATGAGGTCCAGGCTGAAGAGAAGGAAAAGGCTTCTCCAGAAGAGCTTGGAGTCCATGGCCGAGGCGCTCGCCAGGGCCCGGCTGTCGAGCCGGCCGTCGATCAGGATCAAGAGCCGCTTTTCCTCGCCCCGCAGGGTGTCGATGAACGTCTCCCCTCTGAGGAGGGGGATCTTGTTTTCAAAAAGCGACACGACCTCGGGCGAAGAGGGCATCCGGCGAACTCCCTCAGCGATAATAAGAGGAAGGCTCAGGTTGGATTCGAGTCCCTTGGCCTGGAAGGGCGGCATTTCCTCGAAGATAAGCTCAGCCTCGGGCGAGAGGAAAACGTTGAGCAGGGCCTGACGGGCTTGCGTCATCAGAGCCCCCCAAAAAACCTCCCGGTCGATGAGCCCCCGCTCGAGCAGTTCTTCACCCAGACTGCGAGTCGTCGGGACCTGAAGCCCGAGCTGGTCGGCCTGCTCCAGGGTGACGTGGCCCTGGGCGATAAGGATGTCCAGGAGTTCCTCGCCGGGGGCGTCGGTCTTGGCGTAGAGCAGGACCCCGTCCTGGAAGAAGAACACGCGCTGATCCTCGGCCGTGCGGCAGACCAATTTGCCGGTCTTCTGGGAGAGGAAGACATCCTTGAGGACCAGGGCGATGGTGTTCATTCTGAGAGGCTAATATACCCCAAAGAAAATAGAGGATGCAATCGTCGCCCGGGGCAGCTCGAAAATTGAAAAGGCCGGTCGAAATGTGTTAATTTTTAAGCATGAAGATCGTCCTGGCCCAAATCGCGCCCTTCCTGGGAGACGTCCCCCGCAACTTTGACCTTCACCTTCAGGAAATCGACCGGGCCCGCAAGGAAAAAGCCGACCTCATCATTTTCCCGGAGCTGAGCCTGACCGGCTACTTGCTCAAGGATCTCGTCGAATCAGTAGCCCTCCTGCCGGACAAGGACCGCCTTTTCAGCGAGTTCCGGTCCTTGAGCCGGGAGGTCGGCCTCGTCCTGGGGTTCGTCGAGGAAAAGGAGCGAGGCCTTTTCTACAACTCCGCGGCGCTTTTCTCCGGGGGCGACATCCTGTCCATCCATCGCAAGATCTTTCTCCCGACCTACGGGATGTTCGAGGAGGGCAAGTTCTTCGCCGTGGGCAAGAACTACCGGGTCGTTCGAACGCCCTGGGGCAAGGCCGGCCTGCTCATCTGCCGGGAGTTCCTGAGCTACGGCGCGCACTACGTCCTCCTGGCCCAAGGCGCGGAGCTCGTCCTGTCCATCAGCGCCGCACCCGGCCGGGGTCTCTCCGAAAGCGAGGATTTCGCCACGGCTCGCATGTGGGAAGCGATGGCCGAAGCCATGGCCCAGACCTCGGGCTGCTTCATTGCCTACTGCAATCGAGCCGGCTATGAGGACGGGATCGTCTTCGGCGGCGGGTCGTTCATCTTTAACCCGCTGGGTCAGCGCCTGGCCAAGGCCAAACCGGCCGAGCGGGACCGCCTGGTCCAAGACATCGACCTCGAGGACATCCGCCGAGCCCGGAAAGCCCTGCCCTTCCTGCGCGATGACCGTCCGGAGATCATCCTCCAGGCCCTGAAGCGGGCTGTTGAGCGCCATGAAGATTAATTGCCGTTTTGTCGAGCGCATCCTGTGCGGGTTCATCCGCGAGGAGCTGAGCCGGGCGGGATTCTCCCGGGCGGTCCTCGGTCTCTCGGGAGGACTCGATTCCTCGGTCTGCGCCTGTCTGGCCGCCAGGGCTTTGGGCCCGGAGAACGTCCTGGGTCTCATCATGCCCTGCGGCGATCTCGCCGCGGAGGACGCGACGCACGCCGCGGACCTGGCCCGCCGCCTGAAGATCCGCAGCCGGGTCATCGACATCGCGCCCATGATCGACGCCTACTTCGTCCTGGAGCCCTCGACCGAGCGGAACCTTCGGGGCAACAAGATGGCCCGGGAGAGGATGTCGATCCTCTACGATCAATCCGCGCGGGAAAAAGCCCTCATCCTCGGGACGAGCAACAAGACCGAGCTTCTCATCGGCTACGGCACCGTTCACGGCGATATGGCCAGCGCTCTCAATCCTTTGGGAGACCTCTACAAGACGCAGGTTCGGCAGTTGGCCGCCCACCTCGAGCTCCCTCGGGCCATTCAAGATAAGGTCCCCTCCGCGGGGCTGTGGAGCGGCCAGACCGACGAGGGCGAGATCGGTCTCAGCTACGAGGAGCTCGACAAGATCCTGTTCGCGCTCGTGGACCAGCGCCTGTCCCCCGCCGAGGTCGTCCAAAAAGGATTCTCCGGGGACGCGGTCGAACGGATCATGGGCCTCATCAAGGGCTCGGAATTCAAGAGACACATGCCGCCCATCGCCAAGCTGTCCGGACGGACGGTGGGTCTCGATTTCCTCTATCCCTATGATTGGGGCAAATGAGCCCGGGAACGCTTTTCGTCGTCGCCACGCCCATCGGCAACCTTGAAGACATGACCTTCCGCGCGGTGCGGATCCTCGGAGAGGTGGGAGCCATCGCCTGCGAGGATACCCGTCAAACGCTGAAGCTCCTGAACCGCTATCAACTCAGAAAGCCGCTGATCAGCTATTACCAGCCTCAGGAAGGGAGAAAGATCCCGGAGATCCTGGGCCTGCTGCTGGGCGGCAAGGACGTCGCCCTGGTTTCCGACTCCGGGACGCCGGGAATCTCGGACCCGGGCTACCGGCTCATCGCCGAGGCCGTCCGCAACGGGATCCGGGTCGTGCCCGTGCCCGGCCCCAATGCCGCCGCTTCGGCCCTGTCCGCCTCCGGGCTCCCCACTCATCGTTTTGTATTCATCGGGTTTCCTCCGCCGAAAGCCGGGGCCGTCCGAAAGCTGCTCCTGTCCCTTGTCGAGGAAGAAGGGACCCTGATCTTTTACCTTCCCACGCGGCGAGTCGCGGATTTTCTGAAGCTTGTTTTGGAAACTATGGGCGACAGGTTCGCGGTCATCGCCAGGGAGCTGACCAAGATCCACGAGGAATTCCTCCGCGGCCACGTATCGGTGCTCATGGAAAAACCTGGGATATCAAGCCTGAAGGGGGAGGCCGTTTTCCTGGTCCAGGGAAAATCGCGAAAAAGGACGCTCTTGGCGGAAAAATAATAAAATTTTCAAATAGCCGGTCGTTAAAGGACTAAGATATTATATTGTCTATGAGTGCTATGAAACTCCAAAATAGGAGAACTTAGATGGCTATCATTCGTTGGGATCCTTTCAGGGACATGATGACCATTAGGGACAAAATGAACAGGCTTTTTGATGATACGTTCACCAGTCGAGGCGATGAACAGGGCCTTCTTCAGGGGACCTGGGCGCCCTCGGTCGATATCTATGAGAACGAGAACGAGCTCGTCCTTACGGCTGAGGTCCCGGGGATCGAGGACAAGGACATCGAGATCAAGATCGAAGACAACACCCTGACCCTCAAGGGCGAGAGAACCCTGGATAAGGAAACCAAAGAGGAGAACTTCCACCGGATCGAACGGTCCTACGGCTCGTTCTATCGCTCGTTTGCCCTGCCCCACAACGTCGACCTCGAGAAGATCCGGGCCGAGCACCAGCATGGCGTGCTGAAGATCACCATGCCCAAGCGCCAGGACGCCAAGTCGCGCAAAGTGACGATCCTAAAGCCGTCCTCTTCCGAGAAGAAATAGGATCGCGAAAGGTCGAAACCCGAGCGCTCCTGCCCTCGCGGCAGGGGCACTTTTTTTGGCCAACGCGGCTCAGGTCCGGGCCAGGGTCAAGACCCGGACCTCCTTGGCCCCGGCCCTCCGCAGCGTCCGGCAGCATTCTTTGACCGTGGAGCCCGTGGTATAGACGTCGTCCACCAGGAGAACGATCCGGCCCTTGACCTCCGCCGGACGGCGGACGATGAAGGCCCCGGAAAGGTTTCGCCGTCTCGCCCGGCCTTCGAGCGAGGTTTGGGCCGGAGTGTTCCTGACCCGGCTGAGCGCTTTGGTCAGCAGAGGCACGTCTTTGGCCCGCCCGAGTTCCCGGGCAACGACCTCGGCCTGGTTAAATCCCCGCTTTTTCTTTTTCCGGCGATGGAGCGGGACAGGGATGATCGCCTCCAAGCCCCACCACAACGATTCATCCTCTCCGAGCGCCTCCAGGGCAAAAACGGCCAGGTCTCGTCCGAGGACTCTGAAACCGTGGTACTTCATCAGGATGATGAACTCGCGCAGCGCCCCCTCGTACGCCGCGCAGGAGCGATGGATGGCGTAGGGGGGACGCGACCTAAGACAATCGAGGCAAAGATGAGGAGCCGGCGCGCCGTCGAAAAACCGCCCGCAGCAAACACAGAACGAAGACCGGCGAGGGACCAACCGATCGAGGCAGGACCGGCAGACGACGCGCTCGTCCCGGCGTTCGAGCAGAGTCCGGCAAATCCGGCACCTCGAGGGGAAGATGAGCAGTTCCGCCACGCGGACGCATTCCCCTAAAAAACGGCGGAGCGATTCCAGGGCCGGACCGGGCATGGCTTCTCTAAAGAAGACGCTTGAGCTTGCGGCCGCGAATCACCGCCCGCGCTCGTGAAGCCCCTTGCCCCTTCGCCCAGGCGGAACGGGCCGAAGGTTTCCGCTTATCAAGAGTTAAGGGAAGAGCGGAGAGCCGGGGGGCGTCTTTCTCCGTCTGCCGGCGTCGACGATCCTGGCCTTGAGCCTCGCCTTATCGAATCGGGTCATCCTCAACCCCGACCGGGCAGACCGGGGCCGCAGAAAGCGCGGCGGTGTTCGGTCCTGACCCCGTCTCCCGAGCGGGGAAACGGGCGGGGTTCACGATCTCTCTTGTTCGAGCTTCTGCTGACAGTCGATGCAATGCGTCACCCAGGGAAGCGCTTCCAGCCGCTTCCGGGGTATGGCCTGTCCGCAGTTCAGGCAGAGTCCGTAGGAGCCTTTGTCCAGCGAGCGCAGGGCTTCGTCGATTTGCAGAAGCTGTTTTCGTTCGGTATCGGTCAGGCTCAGCAGGAATTCCTTGGTGTAGGAGCTTTCGGCCTTGTCGGCCAAGTCCTGGGCCACGTCGGTTTCGACCTCCTTGCTTTCGGAGAAGGTCTGGCCGATCTTGCGGATGATCTGGTTCTTCGCTTCCAGGAGTTTCTTCTTGCGGGCTGTCTTTTCGGAGCGGGTCAACTTGGGCAATGCTTTCTTGAGCACCTTGGCGGCGATTTTACTTGGCATAGCGTTTTCCTTTCATCATCGTCAGTGACCGATAGACCTGCTCGAGGAGCACGACCCGGCACAGCTCGTGGGAGAGCGTCATCCGTGACAGCGACAGCCGGACCCGCGCCCGCTGGAGGATGCGGTCGGCCAGCCCCAGAAAACCTCCCACGACGAATGTGATCGCCCCCGAGGTTTCCCGGCTGGCTTTGCCCAGGAGACCGGCCAATTCCATCGAAGTCATCTCCGTGCCTCTGTCCGAGAGGCAGATAATATAATCGTTGGCCATTTGTTTTTCAAGCCCTTGAGCCTCGACCTCCAAAATTTTCGCCGGGAAGCGATCGCTCAAGCCGCGGCCTTCCCGGGTCTCGGCGAGCTCCCAGCCGGCCAGGCGCCCGATCTTCCGGAGGTATTCGTCCTGAAGGAGGCGGAGCTCGCCGTTCTTGGTCTTGCCCGGCCAGACGAATTTGAGCCTCACCCTCTTCTCACCCTTCGTCCCAGGGACGAAAAATTGCCCCCCAAGATAACGATTCGCAAGGGAAAAGTCAAGGCCTCAACGGCAATCGGCTTTTAAAAGGCGTGTTTGGGTGCGTCTCCCCAGAGTTTTTCCAGGCCGTAGTAGTTTCGCTTTTCAGGAGAAAAGATGTGGACGACGAAGAACCCATAGTCCACGAGAATCCATTCGCCGTTCTGCAGTCCCTCCACGCCCAAGGGTCGGAGGCCGACCTTCTTAAGCTCGACCTCGATGCTCTCGGCGATAGCCGCATTCTGCCGGGCCGACAGCCCGTGCATGATGACGAAAAAGTCCGTGAACGCGGACAGGGGACGCAGGTCGAGGGTGAAGACGTGCTCGGCCTTCTTGTCCTGGGCGGCCTTGACGGCCAACTTGATCTCGCGGGGCAGGGCCCGCTTGCCGGAGGAAGCCGACGGGGGGACGTTTGTTTTTCTGTGGGCCATGGTTTCCCTGTAAAGATGGTGATGTTGGAGATATTCGTCCACGGCGGGCGGTACGAGGCCGGCTACGGGCAGGCCCTGAAGGAGCCGCCGGCGGATGTCCGTGGAAGATATGTTCAAAGCGTCGCACGTCAAAAGGAAGACCCGGGCGGTCTCGAACAGGCTGTCTCGAGGCCGCTCGCCCGGGCCGATGACCACGGTCTGCCCTCGCAGACGACCGCCCAGGACCGAAGTCGCCGCGGTCAGGTCTGAGCCCGGCCGGCTGATGACGACGAATAGGCATTGCTCGAGAACCTGGCTGTAATCCTTCCAGGTCTCGATCTCGGCGAAGGCGTCCGCGCCCAGGATGAAAAAGAGCCAGGCCTGGGGATGGAGGCGTCTGATCTTCCCCAGGGTAACGATGGAATAGGACTTCCCCCGCGCCTTGACCTCGATATCGCTCGGGGTCAGGCGGGGATGGCCGGCGCAGGCCAGCTCGAGCATCCGGAGCCTGTCCCGGGCCGGGGCGAGGTCGGGCGAATCCTTGTGCGGGGGAAAGTAGGACGGGATGAGGAGCACCCGGACGAGCCCGAAGCGCTCAGCCGCGGCCTCGGCCGCATGGATGTGTCCGCTGTGGACGGGGTTGAACGTCCCGCCCAGGATGCCGATGCGTTCGCGGGCCATCGTCTCCCTCACTTTTCCTTCCCTGTCTCTTCCACGCTTTCCAGGGCCTTGGCGATCCCGGCCACGAGCGGCTTGAGTCCCGTGGACTTCAGGGCGGAGATCGCGAAAAAGGCCAGGCGCTTTCGCCGAGCCAGTTTTTTCAGCGCCTCGAGGCGGCTCGCGTCGGCGCCCAGGAGGTCGATCTTGTTGGCTACCAGGATCTCACGCCTCCCGGCCAGCTCCGGGTTGAAGGCCTCGAGCTCTTTCATGACGACGCCGAAGTCTTCGACGGGGTCGCGTCCCGTATACGGCGAAACGTCCACGATATGAACGAGGAGCTTCGTGCGCTCGACATGCCTCAGGAATTTCGTGCCCAATCCGTGGCCGCGGTGGGCGCCTTCGATGAGGCCGGGGATGTCCGCCACGACGAAGCTCTTCTTTGTCCCGATATCCACGACCCCCAGGTTGGGTGTCAGGGTCGTGAAGGGATAATCGGCGATGAGCGGCCTGGCAGCGGAGATCTTGGAGATCAGAGTTGACTTGCCGACGTTCGGAAAACCGACCAGGCCCACGTCGGCGATGAGCTTGAGCTCGAGGACAAGCTCCTTTTCCTCGCCGGGCTTGCCGGGTTCGTGTTCCCGCGGAGCTTGATGGGTGGAGGTGGCGAAGGCCGAGTTGCCTCTCCCGCCGCGTCCGCCCTGGGCCGCCAGGAACTTTTGACCGGGTTTGAGGAAATCATACAGGACGGACTGCGAACTCCCGTCCTTCACCACGGTGCCGAGCGGAACGGGAAGAGTCAGGTCCAGACCTTTTCGGCCATAGCGGTTGTTGCCTTCGCCGTGCCGGCCGTTCTTGGCCCTGAGGAGTGGATGAAAGCGGAAGTACGACAGGGACTTCACGCTCGGGTCGGCGACAAGGATGATGCTGCCGCCGTCGCCTCCGCGTCCGCCGTCCGGGCCTCCCCGGGGAACGCTCCATTCTCTCCGGAAGCTCAGGCATCCGTTTCCGCCGCTCCCCGCCTGAAGGTCGATCTTGACTCGGTCAACAAACATGGTCAGAAACCGCTCCGCTCTCCCCGCGCCGCAGACGAGTCCGCAGAAAAACAAAAGGGAGTTTCGGTGCGGCCTTTCGGCCGGGTCTCAAGACGTCGAGGGCGTATCCCGGTCACTCTTGTGCAGGCAGAACAGAGACATACTTGCCCATCCTGCCCTTGTCCTCAAACTTCACGACTCCGGTCGCTTTGGCGAAAAGAGTGTCGTCTTTGCCCCGGCCGACGTTCTCTCCCGCGCGGAAACGCGTTCCCCTCTGGCGGAGGATTATGGTCCCGGCGTTGATCTGCTGGCCGCCGAACCGTTTGACGCCGAGTCGCTTGGATTGGCTGTCTCGGCCGTTCTTTCCGGCTCCACCCGCTTTCTTGTGAGCCATCCTCGTTCTCCTTTATCCTTCAACCTTCACTTGGAAGTCTTCTTGGGTTTGGCCGCGGGCTTATGCTCGGCGGCTTTCTTTTCGTGTTTTTCGCGCTTGTGCTTTTCGGCCTTGGCCGGATGGGCGGGCTTGGCCGCCGCTTTCTCGTGCTTTTCCGGTTTCTTGGGCGCGGGAGCGGCTTTCTTCGGGGCCTTCTTGGCCTCGGCGTGTTCCGCCGGGACGACTGCGGGCGCGGGCTTCGGCTTGGGCGCCGGCCTTTCTATGGGCGCTACGGGTCTCCGCTCGGGAGCTTGGGCCTTGTCCGGGACGATCTCATCGATCCGGACCCGGGTGAGAAGCTGGCGATGGCCCTTGGTCCGCCGATACTGCTTCTTCCTCTTCTTTTTAAAGACGAGGACCTTTTCGTCCTTGAAGTTTTCGACGGCCGTGGCTCGGACGACGGCGCCCGAGATAAAGGGCGTCCCGAGCAGGACCTTGTCCGCCAACTCGATCAACAGGACGTGGTCAAAATCACAGGGGTGACCGGACTCGACCGGGAGCTTTTCCACGGCAAGAACGTCGCCTTCTTTGACGCGATACTGCTTGCCTCCGGTTTTGATAACTGCGTACATCGTCTAACCTTTTCAGGAAAATTAGAGGGGAAAACCGCTCAAATAGGCGTTTAATGTAGCATAGCCAAAGTGGTAAGTCAAACCTTACATGGTCAGGCAAAAATACGTATGATATATTACACGATTGGGAACGGGCCTTCCCTGCGAATCGGCAGGATCCCTTCGATTTTGGACAGATTCGGGCCTGGAGGCGGACAGGGCAAGTTGGAGGCCCGGGAGATGGTCGGCCCGCGGTTGAGAGCCGACCGGCGGTTCTCTCAAAGGGCGGTTAGCTCAGCGGTAGAGCATCGGTTTTACAAGCCGAGGGTCGCAGGTTCGAACCCTGCACCGCCCACCAGGCTCACCCCGTGAGTCTTCCCGATATCCAGTCGATTACCCCGGCATTTATCGCCGAATCACGAAATCAGCCCAGCTCGAACCGGGCCCGGGCGGCATCCTTGCCGTCCGATTTTGTCGAAACCGAGGACAGGAGCAGGTTGGGAGTCTCGGGGGATTTCCGGGTCCGGATCAGCACTTCGTCCCCCAACTTGGCCTCAGCTAAATAGTTGACCTCCATGGACCGGAAGAGCCTGTCGAATCTTGTCTCCGCGTCCAGGCCGTTCAGCATCCATTCGACATAGCGCATGCTGTTGGCGTGCCGGTTGAAGTCCAGGTCGCTGAACCTGACTCGATACTCGGAAACGGAATGCGGCCCCTCGACGGCCGGGAGTTTCTGGAGCGTTTCCGCCAGGGCCTGCTGGTCAGGACGCTGGGGAAAATGCCCGACGAATATCTCGCGGGTCTCGGGCTTATGAGTTTCTGCGGATAGCACGGCCCAGGAGCTCGTGGCCCGGGCCAGCAGGCCCTCGGCCTCATCCTTGAGAAAATAATCCCTCACGTAGAACAAGCCGTCGCGCCCTCGAGACCACGTTTGGACGACGACTTTTTCGTTCCACATGGGGTATCGCTCAACGACAAGCTTGAACCGGGTCAGGACCCAGATCAATCCCCGCGACCACATGTCCTTGAAGCCGAACCCGCCCATCGTGGCGTGGTTGCCGGCGGATTCGAGCAAAAAGGCGTAGAGCGCGGTCAGTGAAGCCCGGCCGCCGGGGTCGGCATCGTAAGAGCGGATCTGATGCTGTTCTTCCCAAATTTCCGGAACCACGTTTCTCTCCTTGCCCGGAGGGCCGGCTCGAGGGTTGAGTATCCTTTATAAAAAAGCGCGGACCGGAAGTCAATCCTCAGGGCCCTCAAAAGACTTTCCCGGCGCGGAGGAATCGGCTACAATGAAGGCTCGCAAGCGCATGTCCAAGTTCCTTTCCGCGGTCTGGCTCGCCGGATGCGTGCTTCTATCGCTGGCCGGCGTCGCGGCTTTCATCTATCTCTTCATCCCCGGCATGAACATCTTCTATCTCATCCTTTCGCCGGTCATCCTGGCGGTCTATCAGTTCCCGGCAGTCCTCGTCTTCCGTTTGTGGAAGGGCTGGAAACGAAGGCACGAGCCGCCCGCCGGCGAGGACGCCGAAACCCCCTCCGAGGAGTAATCCATGAATCGCATCAAGACTCCGGCTCTCGTCCTGGCTTTGATCCTCGCCGTCGCCCCCCTCGCCCTCGGTCAAAAAAAAGGCGACATTGAGGCCCGAATCTCTCTCGTCCAGTCCCTGACGAGCGACGCTCTGCCGCCCTGGCGTGTCCTGGGAAAGGATCTCGCCGACGGGGCCAAGCCAGGGCTCGATGATGCGGACTGGCAAGCCGTCAAGCGCTGGCCGGGCATCGGTCACAAGGTTTTCTGGCTGCGCCAACGGCTCACGGTTCCCCGGGCTTTTGCCGGGGTTAAGACCGAGGCCAGCGCCCTGGAACTCGTCTGTGATTTCAGCGGCCTGGGAGTGTTCCGCGGCGAGTTCTTCGTCAACGGCGAAAAACGGAGGTCCTTCGATCTGGACCTCAACGATGAGGAGAGCGAAGCGCGGATGGTGCTCCCCATTGCCGCGACGGCGCATCCGGGAGAAAGCTATGTTCTGGCCATCCATTTCGAAAACCTGGGCAAAAAGCCTCTCATCGACCACAAGGAAGCCGAACCCGGGACCTATCTCAACCTGTCTTCCCGGCAGAAATTCGCGGCGGCGGAGGAGCTATGGCCCGTGATCAGCCGGTTCATCGTGGACCTTAAGACCGGGGCCGCGCTTCTCGATCTTCTGCCCGAGCCCTCGCTTCCGGCCCGGCTTGTTCGCCCTGTGTCGAAGGATTACGAGCGACTCACGGCCTCCCGGGAATTCAGGAAGCTCCAGGACCTTTTCACCGACGCCCTCAACGCATTCGCCATCGAGAGCCTCAAGGCGGGAGATACTCCGCAAGTTCGGAATGAGATCGCCCGTTTTTATGACCGGGTGAAGCCTGTCTCGGCCTTCGCCGCCCAACGGACCGTGTCCGTCGCCGGAAACGCCCACATCGATCTGGCCTGGCTATGGCGCTGGGCCGAAACCATCGAGGTGACTCGGGCCACGTTCGATACGGTCATGAAGAACATGGACGACTATCCGGAGCTCATCTACCTCCAGAGCCAGGCCCAGACCTACCGCTGGATGCAGGACAAGTACCCGGAGGTCTTCGAGCGCATCAAACAGCGGGTCAAGGAAGGCCGGTGGGAGATCGTGGGTGGGATGTGGGCCGAGCCCGACTGCAACCTCATCGACGGCGAGTCCTTCGTCCGCCAGATGCTCTACGGCAAGCGCTATTTCCAGGCCAATTTCGGCAAGGACGTCAAGATCGGCTGGAACCCGGATTCCTTCGGCTATAACGGAAACATGCCCCAGCTCCTAAGCAAGGCGGGCTTCACGAGCTTCGTCACGCAGAAGATCTCCTGGAACGAGACCAACGCCTTTCCCTATTTCCTCTTCTGGTGGCAAGGCCCGGACGGCTCGCGATTGCTGACCTATTTTCCGCCTACGGGCTATGTCGGCGAGCTCACGAGCGACGAGCTCGTCGAAGGGCTGAAGCTTTTCGAGCGCAACACGGGACTCCGGAATCCGTTCATCCTCTACGGGCTGGGGGATCACGGCGGCGGGCCGAATCGCGTCATGCTCGACCGTGCCCGAGGCCTGGCCCAGCAGAAGATCTTCCCCAAGATCAAACCCTCGACCGCGACCGATTACCTGGGCCAGTTCAAGCCTGCGACTCTCAAGTCGCTCCCCGTCTGGAACGACGAGCTCTACCTCGAATATCACCGGGGGACCTTCACCACCCAGGCCGCGACCAAGAACAATAACCGCAAGTCCGAGGTTTTGATGGCCAACGCCGAGAAGCTGTCGTCCCTGGCCATGCTCTATGACCAACCCTATCGCCAGGCGGACCTCAACTCAGCCTGGGAAAAGGTTCTTCTCTGCCAGTTCCATGACACCCTGCCGGGGTCAAGCATCACCCCGGTTTACCGCGACGCCGCGGAGCTTTATCAGCAGGCCCGGAGGCAGGCGGGAGGGACGGTCGGACAGAGCCTGGACGCGCTGGGCAAGAAGATCGACACGGCTTCGGGCGCGACCGGCCGGCCGCTCATCGTCTTCAACACTTTGTCCTGGGACCGTGACGGAATCGTCACGACCGACCTGCCGCGCGACTGGACCGGCGATGTCCGGGTCGTAGACGACAAGGGAAGGGAAGTCCCCTCCCAGGTCCTGACCGAGGAAAGAACGCTCGTCTTCAGGGCGCAGGGCGTCCCGGCCGGCGGCTACAGAGTCTTCAAGCTTCAGAATCAGAAACCGTCCGGAGGGCCGACCTCGCTGCGGGCCACGGACTCGACTCTCGAGAACGATTATTTCCTGATCAAGCTCGACCTCAAGAGCGGCGATATCGTCAGCCTTTACGACAAGATGAACAAGCGCGAAGTCCTGGCGGCAGGGGCTCGGGGCAACAAGCTCGAGCTCCTCGAGGACATCCCGGACGAATACGACGCTTGGAACATCGGCTACACGGGCCGGAAGTGGGAGATCGATAAGGCCGACACGGTCGAGCTCGTGAGCGCCGGCCCGGTCAAGGCCGTGCTCCGGGTCAAGAAAAGTTTCCTGGGCTTGGCCAAAGCCCGGCGCCAGCCCGCGAGCGATTTTCCCTCATCGTTCTTCACCCAGGACATCGTGCTCTGGGAGGGAATGCCCCGGGTCGACGTCCAGATGAGCGCCGATTGGTGGGAAGACCACGTCCTGCTCAAAGCGGATTTCCCCGTGGCGGTCAGGAACGACAAGGCCACGTTTGAGATCCCCTACGCCTTCATTTCGAGGCCGACCGGACGGACGACGGATTGGGAAAAGGCGCGCTACGAGGTTCCGGCCATCCGCTGGTTCGACCTCTCGGACGACCAGTACGGCGTCAGCCTGATCAATGAGAACAAGTACGGCTGTGACGTGGAAGGCAGCCTCATGCGCCTGACGCTTCTCCGCTCGCCGCTCGACCCCGACCCCATGGCCGACAAAGGCAAGCACCAGTTCAGCTACAGCCTCTACCCGCACCGAGGAACATGGCGCGACGCCGCCACGGTCCAGAAAGGCTACGAGTTCAACTATCCTCTTCTGACACGGTTCGTCGACGCCCATGCCGGCGAACTGCCGGCGGCGTTCTCCTTTTTCAAGGCCGAGCCGGGAAACATCGTCCTTTCGGCGGTCAAAAAAGCCGAGGACCGCGCCAGCCTGGTGCTGAGGCTCTATGAGGCCGAAGGCAAACCGACCGAGGCCAAACTGACCTTCTTCCGCAAACCGAAAGAGGTCTATGTTCTCGACCTCATGGAAAACAGGCTCCAGCCGGTGACGCTCAAAGCTGGGGCCGCGGACCTGACGCTGAAGTTCGGCAAATCGGAGATCAAGAGCATAGAGCTCGTATTCTGAAAGAAATGGCCGCTCTCCGGGTGTCATTCCCGGGGAGATTGCCGCGGCGCAAGAGCGCCTCGCAATGACAGAGTGGGTCGTCTCTGTCATCACGAGGAGACCCGCGGTTGCGGGGCGACGTGGTGATCTCACCGCCTTTAAGTATGCCGCACGGCTGGAAGCCGCTTGCGATGGCAAGGAATGCGTCCGCGTAAAGAAAAGTGCGGTGCGATTGCCGCGGCGCAAGAGCGTCTCGCAATGACAGAGTGGGTCGTCTCTGTCATCACGAGGAGACCCGCGGTTGCGGGGCGACGTGGTGATCTCACCGCCTTTAAGTATGCCGCACGGCTGGAAGCCGCTTGCGATGGCAAGGAATGCGACCGCGTAAAGAAAAGTGCGGTGCGATTGCCGCGGCGCAAGAGCGTCTCGCAATGACAGAGTGGGTCGTCTCTGTCATCACGAGGAGCCCCGCGGCTGCGGGGCGACGTGGTGATCTCACCGCCTTTAATTATGCCGCGCGGCTGGAAGCCGCTTGCGATGACAAGGAATGCGACCGCGTAAAGAAAAGTGCGGTGCGATTGCCGCGGCGCAAGAGCGTCTCGCAATGACCTGCTGGAATAGTTATTTATTTAGCGCCCCCGACGGGATTTGAACCCGTGTTACCGCCTTGAAAGGGCGATGTCCTGACCGGGCTAGACGACAGGGGCGTGAGGAATCGTATGACCCGTGCTGGGCTCGAACCAGCGACACCCGCCTTAAAAGGGCGGTGCTCTACCACTGAGCTAACGGGCCGTCAAAATTGACGTTCTTTTATAAACGAATCGAGGACGCGAGTCAATATCAGGACAGGGGCTCGATCTTGACGATGATCCACCGTCCCTTGCGGGGCATGTTGGCCGCCTCATCCTTGAGGTTGTACTGCCGCAGGGTGAAGGCGTAGTTCTTGGCCTGGCCGGCCTTGTTCGTGGCCTGCACCTCGACATCCATCGAATGGACCTCACCGGTCAGGTCGCGAATGTTGCTGACTTCGCCGGCACCCAGGGAGAACTTGGTGATCTCCTCTTCATGGGAGGCGATAGCCTTGGCGTCGTTGTAGGCTTTCTGCAAGTCCTTGTGCTCGGCGTAGACCTTGTCGTAGGCGGCCTGAGCTTCGTCCATTCTTGTCTTGGCCGGCCTGGTCCGGGTGGCCTTGTAAGTTTCGCTGGCGGCGTCAAGGGTATCTTTAGCATCGAGCGTCACGCCGACGTGCTCTTCCAGCTTCTTTTTCAAATCGGCTTCGTTCTTGTTAAGCCCGGGCAAGGAAGCGGGTTCGATTTTGTCTGGGGAGGATTTGACGATCTTCCAGCTTTGGGCCTCGATGTCCATCGGCTCGAGAGCCATGGACGACATCGTCGACACGTCATTCAATTGAATCGCGTGAAAATAGCTTCGGAGCAGACTCTGTTCCGGCTTGGACGAGCATGATTGAAATGACACGAGGACGAGGATGGCAGCTAAAACATAAAGACACTTTCTACCCATAAATTCCTCCTTCCAGTTGATGGTTTCCGTTCTCGTCACGATTTTACTTTTATTGCCATAAAAAAAGCAAGACGTCAAGCCCGAAAACCAAACTGGTTTGTCTCCATCTTACAATAAAAGCCGTAGAACGGCCACCAGGGGAAACCGTCGCCCCTGCCTCGGAGCGCGGAAGGCCGAAGGCCTGGGCAGCTTGTTCCCCAGGGCCTGAACCCCGCCGCCAAAACGCGCCCGGCCTCGTTCGGAGGTGAAGGTCCGAAGGCCATCGCCCTAATCATCCCGCCGACGGGATCGATCCGGCCGGCGCCTCGCTCGAAAGTCTGATTTATTAAAGAAAATGAGGCATTTTGGGACAGCCCGCCCTCTTGCCTTTTTCTTTTCTCTCTGCTAAGTTAACCCTTCTTAGCAGAGACGCATTCGGACCAAGGATTCAGGGAGTCGAACATGGATAATCTGAAGTCTATCGTCGACCGATACGGCGGCGACCGGATTCATCTTTTGGACATCGTCCGGGACGTCCAGGCCCGCGAGGGGTGCGTTTCGGACGAGGCCGTTTCCGAGATCGCCCGCCGGCTCGGACTATCCCTGGTCGATGTCAAGGGCGTCGTCACGTATTATCATTTCTTCTCGGAGCAGCCTGTCGGCCGGTATGCCGTTTATCTCAACACCAACATCGTCTCGGTCATGAGCGGCCGGGCGGCGGCGGCCCGGGCCTTCGAGCTGGAGGCCGGCTGCGCGTTCGGCCAAGTCACGGCCGACGGCCGGATCGGACTCCACGAAACGTCCTGCCAGGGCATGAACGACCAGGAGCCCTCGGCCATCATCAACGGCGCGGTTTTTACCCGCCTGACCGAAGCCAAGGCCCGCGAACTCGTGGCCGCGATGAAAGCCGGCCGGAGCGTCGGGGACATGGTCACGGACTTCGGCGATGGAGCCAATCAGTCCGAGCTCATCCGGGCCATGGTCCGCAACAATATCCGCAAGCCCGGACCGGTCCTCTTCGCCCCGTTCCAGACCGGGACGGCCCTGGCCCGCTCGCTGACCATGACCCCGGAAGCGGTGATCGACGAGGTCAAGAAAGCGAACCTTCTCGGCCGGGGCGGCGCGGGCTTTCCCGCCGGTCTCAAGTGGGAATTCTGCAGGAAAGAAAAGGCCGACAAGCACTTCGTCGTCTGCAACGCCGACGAGGGCGAGCCCGGGACGTTCAAGGACCGGGTGATCCTCACCGAACTGCCGTACCTGCTTTTCGAAGGCATGGCCGTGGCCGGCTACGCCGTCGGGGCCGAGCTGGGGATCCTGTACCTTCGCTCGGAATACGCCTACCTCAAGCCCCATCTTGAGGATGTCCTGGCCCGCCTGCGCAAGATGGGCCTCCTCGGCCCGAGCGCGGGCGGGAGGGAGGGTTTCCCGTTCGACATCGAGATCAAGCTCGGCGCAGGCGCCTACATCTGCGGTGAGGAGTCGGCCCTCCTCGAATCCGCGGAAGGCAAACGCGGCGAGCCGCGCGACCGGCCGCCTTTCCCCGTCCAGAACGGGTACCTCGGCCGGCCCACGACGGTCAACAACGTTGAAACACTCTGCGCCGCGGCACGGATCATGGTCCAGGGCGCTGATTGGTTCAAGGCGATGGGCACGGCCAAATCGGCCGGGACGAAACTCCTGAGCGTTTCCGGGGATTGCGAGCGGCCGGGCGTGTATGAAGTCGAGTTCGGCCTGAGCCTGCGCGGCTTACTCGAGGAGGTCGGCGCGTCGAACCCCCAGGCCGTCCAAGTCGGCGGTCCGTCCGGGACCTGCGTCGCCCCTTCGGGGTTTGACCGGAAGCTCGGTTTCGAGGACTTGCCCACGGGCGGATCGATCATCATCATCGGCGGTCAGCGCGACCTGTTCGAGGTCGTTCGCAATTTCATGGACTTTTTCGTCGAGGAGTCGTGCGGATGGTGCACCCCCTGCCGGGCGGGCAACGTTATTCTCAAGAATACCCTGGATAAAATCATAGCCGGGCAGGGCTCGGGCCGGGACCTGCGGAACATCGAATCCTGGGGCAAGATCATCAAGGCGGCCAGCCGCTGCGGGCTGGGCCAGACCTCGCCCAACCCCATGCTCACGACTCTCCAGAATTTTCCCGAGTTGTACCGTCAGAAGCTCAAGACCCAGGACGAGGGTCAACCGGTCTTCGATCTTCTGGCGGCCATGCAGGACGCCTGCCTGGCCACGGGCCGGACCCCATCCGTCGAGGAGGAGCGCTCATGAAGGACATCAAGTTCACGATCGACGGCCGCGAGTGCCTGGCCAAACCCGGCCAGACGATCATCGAGGCGGCCCGCGACAACCGCATTTACATTCCCTCGCTCTGCTACTCTGAGGGCTTGACGCCGGCCGGAAGCTGCCGGGTCTGCACCGTCCGATGCAACGGCCGTTACGCGGCCGCCTGCACTCAGCCCGTAGGCGAGGGCATGGCCATCGAGAATGACGTCCCCGACATTATGGACCTGCGCAAAGCCCTGATCGAGATGCTTTTCGTCGAGGGGAATCACTTCTGCCCGGCCTGCGAAAAGAGCGGGAACTGCGAACTGCAGGCCCTGGCCTATCGCTTCCGCATGGACGTCCCCCGCTTTCCCTACCAGTTCCCGAACCGGCGGCCGGACGGGTCCGACCCGAAGATATTCCTCGAGCTCAACCGCTGTATCCAATGCCGGCGCTGTATCCGGGCCGTGACCACGCCCGACGGCAAGAGCGTCTTCGGCATGGTCAGCCGGTCGAGATTCACGCGCATCGATAAGGACCCGGCGCTCCTGGCCGGCCTGAGCGAGGAAGAGGCCCGGAAAGCCATGGAGGTCTGCCCGGTCGGGACGATCATTCGCAAGGAGGTCGGGTTCGCCGTGCCCATCGGCCGCCGCAAGTTCGACGCCAGGCCCATCGGCACGGACATCGAAGACGCCCGGCAAGGAGGCCGGTCATGAGCAAACCCATCATCGCCACCGCCTCGCTGGCGGGCTGTTTCGGTTGCCACATGTCCATCCTGGACATCGATGACCGGATCCTGAAGCTCATCGAGCTCGTGGAATTCCACAAGTCGCCCGTGGACGACATCAAGACGTTCAGCAAGATGTGCGACATCGGCCTGATCGAGGGCGGCTGCTGCAACAGCGAGAATGTCGAGAACCTGCGCAAGTTCCGGAAGAACTGCCGGACCCTGATCTCCCTCGGCGAGTGCGCCATCATGGGCGGCCTGCCGGCCATGCGCAACGGCATCCCCATCAAGGACTGCCTCGAGGAGGCCTACCTCAACTCGCCCACGACGGAAGGCAATCATATCATTCCCAATGACCCGGAACTGCCCGTCATTCTGGACAGGGTCTATCCCTGCCATGAGGTGGTCAAGATCGATTATTTCCTGCCGGGCTGTCCGCCGTCGGCCGACCTGATCTGGAACGCCCTGACCTCCCTCATCGAGGGCCGGCCGCTCGAAATCCCCTACACCCAGATCAAATTCGATTAAGGACGATACCATGGGACGCAAGATAACGATCGAACCCGTGACGAGGATCGAAGGCCACGGCAAGGTGACCATCCACCTTGATGACGACGGCCAAGTCAGCCAGGCCCGGTTTCACATCGTGGAATTCCGGGGATTCGAGAAGCTCACCCAGGGCCGTCCCTTCTGGGAACTGCCCGTCCTGGTCCAGCGGCTGTGCGGCATCTGCCCGGTCAGCCACCACCTGGCCGCGGCCAAAGCCGTGGACCTCATCGTCGGCGTCGAGGCCGACGGCCTGACCCCGACCGCGGAAAAGATGCGGCGCCTGATGCACTACGGCCAGATGTTCCAGTCCCACGCCCTGCACTTCTTCCACCTCTCGTCGCCCGACTTGCTCTTCGGCCCAGATGCCGACCCCGCCATCCGCAACATCATCGGCGTGGCCCTCAAGCACCGGGACCTGGCCGTGCAGGGGGTGTTGATGCGCAAGTTCGGCCAGGAGCTGATCCAGGTCACGGCCGGAAAGAAGATCCACGGCACCGGGGCCATCCCCGGCGGGATCAACAAGAACCTGAGCCCGGAGGAGCGCGACGGATTCCTCAAGGGTCCCGACCCGTATAACGCCGACCACATGGTCGTCTGGGCCCGGGGCGCGCTGGATTTCTTCAAGAGCTATCACGCCCAGCACAGGGATTGGATCGACGGCTTCGCCGCCTTCCCCTCGGCCAGCATGAGTCTCGTCCGGAAGGACGGGGCCCTCGACTTCTATCACGGCCGTCTGCGAGTCGTGGACGACCAGGGCAAAAAGATCGTGCCCGACATCGACTACCGGGATTATCTGAGCTGGATCGGGGAGGAAGTCCGGTCCTGGAGCTACATGAAGTTCCCCTTCGTCAAGCCGATGGGCAAGGCCGGGGGCTGGTATCGCGTGGGCCCGCTGGCCCGGTTGAACGCCTGCGACTTCATCCCCTCGCCGCTGGCCCAGAAGGAATTCGAAAGATTCAAGGCCTACACCAAGGGCAAGCCCAACGGAATGTCGCTTCACTCGCACTGGGCCCGCCTCATCGAGACCCTGCACGCGGCCGAGGTCATCCGCGACCTCCTGCACGATAAGGACCTGCAGGGGACGAACCTGGTCAAGAAGGGCCGCAAGGCCCGCGAGGGCGTGGGGCTCGTCGAGGCGCCCCGAGGAACCCTCTTCCACCACTACCGGATCGATGACAACGATCAGATCGTCATGGCCAACCTCATCGTCTCGACGACCAACAATAACGAGGCCATGAACCGGGCCGTCCGCTGGGTCGCGAACAACGTCATGGCCGGCAAGAAGGAGATCACAGAGGGCATGATGAACCGGGTCGAGATCGCCATCCGAGCCTACGACCCGTGCCTGAGCTGCGCCACGCATGCATTGGGGACGATGCCTCTCGAGGTCACCCTGTGCGACAGCCGCGGAAAGGTCATCGACCGCCGATCGAGGTGAAGGCCGAATCCCGGCGCGGCCGGGAGCGGATTCTCATCTGCGGCTACGGCAACCCGGGCCGGAGTGACGACGGATTGGGCCCGGCCCTCGTGGCCAAGCTCCGAGGCGAGCCGCGCGGACGGACCCGGAAGGATATCACCGGGGAGCTCCGTCTTCAGCTCAACATCGAGGACGGCTTGACCATCTCCTGTTATGATCGGGTCATCTTCGTGGACGCGGCCAAGCGCGGAAGGGAGCCTTACGAATTCAGGGAAATCCGCCCCGCGGCCGGCTGGACGTTCTCAACACACGCCCTCTCGCCGGAATCCGTCCTAGCCTTGTGCGCGGAGCTCTACGGCAAGACGCCTCGGGCCTTCCTTCTAGCCATCCGCGGCCATCGCTGGGTCCTGGGCGAAGGGCTTTCCCCCCAAGCCGAGAAAAACCTTTCGCAAGCGATCGCCTTCTTGGAGCAACAGCTTGGCCGACCATCCCGGCGGAAGGCCGGTTGACAAGGGCGCGCAAATGGCTTATATCATAAACATACATTTATCCCATAGTGTTTGTCGGTCGGGATTCATTGACGGCGGAGGTTGACAGGGAGCCCCGAGCGGCGCTCCTCGAGCAGTCTCAACAAACCCGGTAAGGAGAAGTCGAGCATGGTAACCGTCGCGGAAATCCTCAAACAAAAGGGTCGTGAGGCCTGGACCATTTCGCCCGAGGCAAAGGTCATCGAGGCCCTCAAGCTCATGGCCGACAAGGAGATCGGGGCCTTGCTCGTCATGGACGGCGAGCGCCTGGTCGGGATCATGTCCGAGCGGGACTATGCCCGAAAGATCATGCTCATGGGCAAGTGCTCGCTCGACACTCCGGTGCGGGACATCATGACGACCAGCGTCTATGCCGTTCACAAAGAAACCAAGGCCGAAGAGTGCATGGCCCTCATGACCGATAAGCACATCCGGCATCTGCCCGTTTTTGATAAAGAAAAGCTCGTCGGGGTTGTGTCCATCGGCGATATCGTCAAGTCGATCATGACCGAGCAGAAGATCACGATCGGGCACCTCCAAGATTACATCATGGGCAAGTACGAATAGATGACGGAGGCCGCCGGACGGCCGGGAAAGCGCTCCGGGCCACCGAAGCCGTTCAACCAGGACGCCGCCCCCGCGGGTCGCTCGTAGAGGGAGCGACATCCTTTCCCCCATTTTAGGACTGGCGTAAAATAGGACGGCGGCTTCTCCGGAAGCTCAGCCGCGAATATCGAAGGGAAAACCCTCATGAAGAACAAAGAGATCCTCGTCCAGGAGGCGCTCCTCGGGTCGAACGCCAGGATCGCCGCCGAGCTACGGGCCGCCTTGGGCCGGAGAAGGATCCTAGGCGTCAACCTCATGAGCTCGCCGGGCGCGGGCAAGACGACGCTCCTCGAGCGAATCGCGGAGCGGCTGGCCCCGCGCTTCCGGATGGCCGTCATCGAGGGAGACATCGAGACCGAACGCGACGCGGAACGGATCCGGGCCAAGGGCATCCCGGCCTGGCAGATCACGACCGGAGGAGCCTGTCACCTCGAGGCCAAGATGATCGGCAAGGTCTTCCCCGACATCCCGGCCGAACTGGATTTCCTGTTCATCGAGAACGTGGGCAACCTTGTCTGCCCGGCGGCCTATGACCTGGGGGAGAGCTTGCGCTGCGTTTTGCTCTCGGTCCCCGAGGGTGACGACAAGCCCAAGAAGTATCCCAAGGCGTTCATGACGGCGGGATGCCTGCTCATCACCAAGTCCGACCTCCTGCCCATCCTGCCCTTCAACCTGGAGAAAGCGAAGCAGGAAGCCCGCGACCTAAACCCGCGCCTGAAGATCTTCGTCCTCTCGGCCCTGACCGGAGAGGGGTTGGACGATTTCCTCGAATATCTCATCAGCTTCCGCCGGGAGGCTTCGTCTCCCGATGCATGAGCTGTCGATCATCCAGAACCTGTTCGAAACGCTCGAGGCCCAGGCCCGCGAGCACCAGGCGGCTCGCATCACGCATGTCTGCCTGAGCGTTGGCCCGCTATCCGGAGCGGTGCCCGAGCTTCTCAAGGAAGCTTTTGAGATGTATAAGGAAGGGACGATCGCCGATGGGGCGACGATCGAGGTTGTCGAACCGCCGGTTCGAGTCAAGTGCCGCGCCTGCGGGGCCGAAACCGAACCCAAGGATTTCGTCTTGAAATGCCCTCAATGCGATTCCGTAGAAGTGTCCCTCTGCTCCGGCACGGAGCTTTTCCTGGATAAAATAGAGCTGGAGACGGACTAGGACCGCCGTCGCCCTTTCTTCCCCCTGAAGGCCGCTTCTGTTATAATATTTTTTTAATTCCCCCTATTCGGAGTTACCCATGAAAACCTTAAAGGAGATCGCCGTCCAATCGGTTTTGACCGAAAAGGAACTCGAAAAGATCGAGGGCATCATTCTCAGCCACGGGAGCTATACTCCGGAGGCCGTCCGGCAGGAGATCGAGTGGTTCTGCACCGGACTGGTCATGAGCGAATACTATTTCAAGTCCACCCCCCTGGAGACGATCGCTAACCAGATCGAGGCCCTCCGGGCCGCGGAGATCATCACCCGGGTTACCCAAGAGAAGGTCGTCAAGATCGACCTCGGCACGGAGCGGGAGAACGGCGCTGTATACCTTGTCGACGACAACCACTTTCGAGCCTGGGAGATCGAGCGACGCATCGAGGAGCGCTACCCGGGTTTCCGCGTCCAATCCTACCGGACCGCCCGCAAGGCCCTGGAGCTCGAATACCTGCGCCTGTACCTGGTTTTCAAGCCGGAATACCCCGCGGGGCCGGCTCCGGTCGATGAATGCGACCTGAACCGCCTCGCCGACAAGACCTTCCTGGCCTCGATCACCCCGGAGATCAAGAACGCTTACCGCCGCCTCCTCGACGGATGTCTCGGCTGGGAGACGCCGCTCATCGATGTCGGGTATGAACCCAAGACTAAGGAGACACGGCTGATGATCGCGGCCAAGCACGACAGCAGTCAACGGTTCTTCTCCAACATCTCCGACGTGCTCCATTCCCACGGGTTCGTCTCCAACCGGAAATACATCGAGCCCCTGGCCAACGGCAAAACGGTGTTCTCCATCTACCTCAACGCCATCGAGGACGACGGGGTCATCCGGGACCTGGTAGAGGACATCAGCCTGGTGTACGCCATCCCCGACTCGCCCCTGTCCGACCTGTTCCGGAAAGGCGAGCTCAGCACCCAGGAAACGGTCTTCGGCGTCTCCCTGTGGAGCTTCGCCCATCAGTTCCTCAGCACCTACAACGAGGAATACGTCAAGCTGGCCGAGGAGCTCAAGGATTCGCCCGAGCTCCTGGGCATCCTCCGGAACCTGAAGCTGAAGCTGGCCAAGGATACCTACACCGAGAACCGGGTCTGGGAGGCCCTGACCGAGAACCACGCCTACATCAAGAAGCTCTACGCCATCTTCGATAAGAAGTTCGCTCCCGGTCTGGCCGACCGGGCCATCGACAAGGATATGGCCGATCTCCGTAAGGAGATCCAGCGGAACATCACCGTCGAGGCCGACCGAGACGTGCTCGTCGCCGGCCTGACCTTCATCGATATCATCCAACGGACCAATTTCTACAAGAAAGAGAAGACCTCCCTGTCCTTCATGTATCGGCCGGATTTCCTCAACCCGGTGGATTATCCCGAGAAGCCGTTCGGCATGTTCCAGGTCGTGGGCGCCGATTTCCGCGGGTTCCACGTCCGCTTCCGGGACATCGCCCGGGGCGGCATTCGCATCGTCCGCTCGACACACGTCCAGAACTATCTGACCAATTCCGACCTCATTTTCGACGAGAACTACAACCTGGCCTTCACCCAGCAGAAGAAGAACAAGGACCTGGCCGAGGGCGGCTCCAAGGGCACCATCCTCCTCAACTGGGGGTTCATGGACAAGTCGGAATCCTCCTTCAAGAAATACGTCGACGGCCTCCTGGACCTGATGCTGCCCGAGGCCAGTATGGTGGATTATTACCGGAAGCCCGTCCTGCTCTTCCTCGGCCCGGACGAGGGCACGGCCGACCTCATGGAGTGGGCGTCCTTGCGGGCCAAAGCCTACGGCTACCCCTACTGGAAAGGCTTTTCCACGGGCAAGCCGGTCGGCATGGGCGGCATTCCCCACGACCTCTACGGCATGACCACGAATTCCGTCCACCAGTATGTCGTCGAGTCCCTGGCCAAGCTCGGGCTCAAGGAAGAGAACCTCACCAAGGTCATGACCGGCGGCCCTGACGGCGACCTGGGCTCGAACGAGATCCTCATCTCCAAGGACAAGATCCTGGCCATCGTCGACGGCTCCGGGGTGCTCTACGACCCCCAGGGCCTCAACAGGCCGGAGCTCGAGAAGCTGGCCAGGGCGCGCAAGATGGTCGAGAACTTCCCGAGGTCGCTCCTCTCGCCCAAGGGATTCCTGGTCACGATCAAGGAAAATGACCTGACTCTTCCCGACGGGGAAAAGGTCGAGAGCGGGCTCGATTTTCGCAACACCTTCCACCTCAACCTCAAGTTCAAGGCCGACCTGTTCGTGCCCTGCGGCGGCCGTCCGTCCTCGATCAACATCAACAACTGGCGCCAGTACCTGAACGACAACGGGGAGCCCCGGTTCAAGATCATCGTCGAGGGAGCCAATCTCTTCCTGACCCAGCAGGCCCGGCTCCGGCTCGAGGAGAAGGGCGTCATCATTTATAAGGACGCCTCGGCCAACAAGGGCGGGGTCACCTCCTCGTCCCTGGAAGTGCTGTCCGGGCTGGCCTTGACCGACGAAGAGTACGATAAGCTCATGTGCGTGCGCGACGGCGTCATCTCCCCCTTCCGCAAGAAGTACATCGCGGAGATCATCGACATCGTCAAGGCCAACGCCAAGGACGAATTCGACGTCATCTGGAAAGAGAACGCCCGGAAGAAGATCCTCCGGGCCGTCCTGACCGACCTCGTCAGCGAGAAGATCAACGAGATCAAGGACGCGGTCAACGCCTCGGACCTGGCCGACAACGAGCCGCTCTTTCGCAAGGCCCTGGAGTGCTGCGTGCCAAAGGCCCTTATCGAGCTGGTCGGGTTCGACAACATCATGAAGCGCGTGCCCAAGGTCTATCTCAAGGCGCTCTTCGCCGCCTCGCTCGCCGGCCGTTATGTTTACAGGTTCGGCCTGGACGCGAACGAGATCGACTTCTACGGGTTCTTGAAAGACCTGAAGTAGCGCCGATTCAGAAGGGGCCCGGTTTTTCCGGGCTCTCCTTTTGCTCCCCCGGCCCTGAGGCGGAAATCCATCGAGGGAGATGCTTTCCTTTGTGTTGACAGACATGACTTCCCTCCTATATGTTTCAAGGAATAAAAGTTGGAGGTCCGCCTAAGTCAGATGCCAAAGAACTCCCCCACGACGTCGCCCCCTCGACTCGCTTCCGGCTCGGCGGCGACACTGCCTCAGGGCAGCGACGCCTCGGCCTCAGCCAAAACTTATGCCGGCCTGTTCCTCGTCACCCTGGCCACTCTGATGTACGAGATTCTTTTGACCCGCATTTTCAGCGTGACCATGTGGTACCACTTCGCCTTCATGGCCATCTCTATCGCCATGTTCGGCATGACCGTGGGAGCTCTGCTCGTCTATCTTTTTCCCGGATTCTTTGCCGCGGCCCGAGCCCGTCTCCATCTGGCCTTGAGCGCCCTGGCCTTTTCCGTGGCCATCGTCCTCAGCTTCCTGGCTCACCTGCGCTTTCCCCCGGGATCGGGGGGCACCGGCCAAGGGTTTTCCTCGCTGGCCTTGACCTACACGGTCGTCTCCATCCCGTTCATGTTCAGCGGAATCGCTGTCTGCTTGGCCCTGACCAAGTTTCCCAAGCAGGTCGGAAAGCTCTATGCCGCCGACCTATCGGGCGCCGCGGTCGGATGCATTCTCCTCATCCTGACGCTCAACCTGACCGACGGCCTCACGGCCGTTATCGTCGTCGCCTTTTTAGCCTGCCTGGGTGCGGCCTTTTTTTCCCTCGACCTTAGACGTCGCAGCTTAGCCTGGCTGGCCGCGCTCGGCTGTCTGCTCTTCTTGGCGGTTGCCGTGGCCAATTCGACCCTGGCCGTCCGGGGGATGTCTTTGTTTCGCCTGACCTGGGTCAAGGGTTCCCGAGAGCCCAAGGCTCTCCTGGAGAAGTGGAACTCCTATTCCCGCATTCGGATCTTCCGCGATCCAAAGAGCCTGGACAAGCCCTTCGGCTGGGGGCTTAGCACCTTGACCGTCACACCCATCCCTCCGGTCGAGCAGCTGGGCCTGACGATCGACGCCAGCGCCTTCACCGTTCTGACCAACTACGGCGGAGACCTTGGGCGCGTCGAATACCTCAAGTACGATGTCACCAATATCGCCCACTATCTGCGACCGGAGGCCGAAGTCCTGGTCATCGGAGCGGGCGGCGGACGGGATGTCCTCGCGGCCCTGGCTTTCGGCCAAAAATCGGTCGTGGGCGTTGAGATTAACAAGGATATCCTCCGCGCCGTGATCGGCAAGTTCGGCGAATTCACGGGGCACCTCGACCGGAACCCGAAAGTCCGGCTGGTCAACGACGAAGCCCGGAGCTACATCGCCCGGTCGAACGCGACCTACGACCTCATCCAGTCCTCGCTCGTGGACACCTGGGCCGCCACCGCCGCCGGGGCCTTCGTCCTCTCGGAGAATTCTTTGTATACAGTCGAGGGTTGGTCGATTTTTTTGAAGCATCTCAAACCCCACGGAATCCTGTCCTTCTCCCGATGGTACCGGGGAGATCGAAGCGCGTCCATTTATCGCCTCGCCTCCCTGGCCACGACCTCACTCGTCCGGGCCGGCGTCCGGAACCCCAGGCAACACGTGGCCATCGTCCGGAATCCGGAGATCGGCACGCTCCTCGTCAGCCGAGATCCTTTTTCCTCCAAGGACCTTGAAACCCTGGATGCGGTCAGTCGCAGGATGAAGTTCGACGTCGTCCTTAGCCCGACCACGGCCCGGGATCGAACACTAGCCACCATCACCTCGGGAAAGGGTCTAAGTCAATTCATCGCCCAATACCCGCTGAACATCGCTCCCCCGACGGACGACAACCCATTTTTCTTCCAGACCAGGCGGCTGGGCGACGCCTTCAAACACGTCGGGCCATCCCGGCAGAACGCCGTGCCGGTGCTGGGCTTCTTGCTCGTGATCGTCACCGGGCTGACGGTCGTGGGCATCATCTTGCCCCTGGTCTTCACCTCGCGGAAGCCGGGGCTCAAGAAATCCGGCCCGCTGTTTCTGTTCTTTGCCGCCATCGGCTTCGGCTTCATGCTGGTCGAAGTGTCGCAGATGCAGAGGCTGATCCTTTTCCTTGGCCACCCCAGCTACAGCCTATCGGTCGTTCTGTTTGTCCTGCTCCTGTCGGGCAGCCTGGGGAGTTTTACGACGAATCGCCTCCGGACGGACAACCTCGGGAAATCCGGCACAGTCCGTCTCGCGAGTCTGCTTATCATGCTCACCCTGTTCGGCTTGGTGACGCCTTGGGCCATTCGCGCTTTTGAGAGCGCCGTCACCGTGGTGCGCATTCTCGTGTCCGTGGCCATCTTAGCCCCTATCGGTATCTTCATGGGCATGGCCTTTCCTCTCGGCATGCGCCTGGCTTCGGTCCGGTCGACATCCCTGACCCCTTGGCTGTGGGGCATTAACGGTTCGGCATCGGTCTGGGCCTCGGTCGCCGCCGTGGTGATTGCCATGGCCGCTGGCATATCCGCATCATTCTGGGCCGGCGTCTTCTGCTATCTTTTCGCGGTCTTGATGTTCATCGGGGCATGCCGACGCAAGTTTGACCCGGTAAAAACATAAGGCTCAGGAGCATTTTGGGTCAGGCCGTGCGGTTCGAAAATCAAATTCCCAGGACTCCCCGAGAACGTCAGCCTAAGTCATTTGATAGCCAAAGGGAGAAAAACGGCCCTGGGGGTGGTGGGATCAGCTTTAGGTCTAAAATCAAAGGAAATCGAACGAACACCTTGATGCCTGACGCCGATTCTTTGTCTTAGCTGATCTCGCCGGTGAGGTAGGAGCGCGTTCGGGCGTTCCTGGGGTTGGCGAAGATCTCGGCGGCCGGGCCGTGCTCCACGAGCTCACCCAGATACAAAAAGACGATGTAGTCGGCGATGCGGCGCGCCTGCCGCAGGATGTGGGTCACGACCACGACCGTATAATCGGCCTTGAGCTCCTGAAGACAGCGCTCAACGTGCTGGCTTGATTGCGGGTCGAGGGCCGAGGTCGGCTCGTCCCCCAGGATGATCTCCGGCTCCACGGCCAATCCCCGGGCCAGGCACAGCCGCTGCTGCTGTCCGACCGACAGCCGCGAGGCCGGTGACGAGAGACGGTCCTTGACCTCATCCCACAACCCCGCGACCTTCAGGTAGTGCTCCACGATCTGCCTCAGCTTCTTCTTGTTCCGCAGGCCGTGGATGCGCGGGCCGTAGGCGATGTTGTCGTAGATCGACATGGGCAGGACCTGGGGCTTCTGGGACAGGAGGCCCATCTTCCGCCGGACGTGGGTCACTTCGGTTTTGGGGTCGTAGATGTTCTCCCCGTCGACGAGAATCTCGCCCTCGACCTCGATCCCGTCGGCCGTGTCCACCAGCCGGTTCATGGACTTGAGGAGGGTCGTCTTGCCGCAGCCGGACGGGCCGATGATGGCCGTGATCTTGCGGTCGGGAATGTCGAGCGAGATACCCTTCAGGATCTCGGTTCGGCCGTGGCTGACGTTAAGGTTGCGGATGCTGATGTGGCTGGTGAATTCCATGGGCACTCCTATCAGGTAATGGTGTGCTTGGTGTATTTCTTGACCAGGAAGCGCGACACCAGGCTGATGGCCAGGATGAGGATGGTCAACACGGCCGCCGAAGCGTAGGCCCTCTCCCGCACCTCGGGGTAGGGCGTCCCCAGCTGGAAAAAGATGGCCAGGGGCAGGGTGGCCGCGGGCTGGAGGAGCGAGGTCGGGACTCGGTCGGTGAACCCGGCCGTGAACAGGACCGAGGCGGCGTCGCCGATGCCCCGCCCGAAGGCGATCAGGACGGCCGTGACCATGCCCGGCAGGGCCTGCCGCATGATGACCTTGAGGGCCGTCTCGAGCTTGGTCGCGCCGAGCGAATAGGAGGCGTCCTTCAGGTCGCGGGGGACAAGCTGAATCACTTCGTCTATGGCCCGGCTCATGATCGGAAACTCGAGGAGGGCCACGGTGATGATGCCCGCCAGGAGCGAGGTCCTGAGGCCCAGGAAAACCATGATCACGAACCCGAACGCCCCGTAAACGATGGACGGGACGCCCCACAGGACATCGAACGAGAAGCGGACGAAGCTGCCCAGGCGGGAGAACTTGCGGGTGTAGAGGTTCAGGTACAGGACGACGGGCAGGCTGAGCAGGATGGCCAGCACGGTCGCGCCCCCGGCGAGGTAGAGCGAGCCGACGATGGCGTTGAGGATCCCGCCCTCCTTGCCCAGGTAATAGCCGCCCTTGGGCGTCTGGGTGATCATGGACAGGCGGAGGCTGGGGAAGCCCTTCCAGACGATGGTCATGATGATGAGGAGGAGGCTGCCCACGACGAGAAAGGTCGAGAAGTACATCAGGGCCTTGAAGACGCTCTCCTCCAGGCGCCGCCCGTTCTTGGCCAGGAGCGAGAAGGGGAACATCACTCGGCCTTCCTTTCCGCGCGAACGAGGATGATCCGGGCCAGGACGTTGAACACGAGGACGACCATCAACAGGACCAGGGAGGCCAGCATGAGCGCCGAATCATACAGGGGCACGGACATCATCTCCCCGTAGTTGTTGGCGATGAGCGCCGGCAGGGGATAGCCGGCGGCAAACACGGATTTGGGGATCTTGGCGACGTTACCCACGACCATGAGGACGGCCATGGTCTCGCCGAAGGCTCGGGACAGGCCCAGGACCACGGCCGCGATGATGCCCTGCCCGCCCTTGCGCAGGACGACATGCTTGACGGTTTCCCAGCGGGTAGCCCCCAGGGACAGAGACGCGTCGCGCAGGGATTGGGGGATGGAGGTGAAGACTTCGAGAGAAACGTGGATGATCGTGGGGAAGACCATGATGGCCAGGACGATGCCCCCGGACAGGATGCTGTAGCCGCTCGAACGGGTATGGAAGAGAGGGGCCAGCTGACCGCTGACGAAGGGCACGACCATGAGAACTCCCCACACCCCGAACACGACCGAGGGCAGTCCGGCCAGCAGGTCGATGATCGGCCGGGTCACTTCGCGCACGACCTTGGGGGCGTACTCCGAGAGATAGACGGCCGTCAGCAGGGAGATGGGCACGGCGATGATGATGGCCACCGCGGTCACCCACAGGGTGCCGGCGATGAAGGCCAGCATCCCGAACTCGCCGCGCAGGGGATGCCAGGCCGTGGAGAAGAGCAGATGGGAAACCGACTTGATGGCCAAAATCGATTTGGAGCGCCACAGGAGGCCGAAGATCATGAGGGCGACGAGCAGCCCGGGAACCATGGTCAGGATGAACATGGATTTTCGGGCAAGACTGTCTCGCAGCAGGCGGAGTTTGTCGCCCTTTTCCCCGCTCACAATGACTCAGCCTCCATTTCAAGGTCCGACGGCCTCAGCGAGGCCAAGGCCTCGACAAGGCCTGAAAACGGCGATCCCTCCGGCATCCGCGGGGACGCCGGCCGGGCCGGCGCCGAAGAAAAGGTCAAGGCGAGGGACGAAAGAAAGCGGCCATCCCCTCGTTGCCGGGGAAGGCGGCCTCCTCCCTTCGTCCTCTCGCCCTTCAGATGACTATTTCGCTAGACTAACTTATCTATTGAAACACTTTAAGATATTACTTGTCCCCCAGAAGAGTCAACCCCTTCTGCAACTTTTCCTGGGAGAGGTTGATGTAGCCCGTTTCGGGGACAAAGGCCTGGCCCTTGGTCAGGACCCAGCGGATGAAGGTCTTGACCACGTTCGAGGCGGGCACGCCCTTGGTCACGAAATACAGGTCGCGGGCCGGAGGGGAAGGATACTTGCCGTCGGCGATGGCCGCGCAGATCTGGTCCCGGGTGGCATAGACATCCTCCTCGGGGTCGACCTTGCCGTTGCCGTTCTGGTCCAGGGGTAGGATGGCCAGACCCTCGACAGGTTTCTTGGTCTTGGCGTCGTAAGCGAAATTAACATTGTTGAAGCCGATGGACAGCGGATCGCGGAGGACGGCATCAGCCACTCCCGGGTCGCCGTAGACACCCACGCCCTGGAGGTCCTCCTGGCGCTTGCCGAAATAGGCCGCCCAGGTCTCGGCCGCGCCGCAGGCGTCCGATCGGGTGAAAACCTGGACTTCCGTCGGATCGGCGGTGCCGATGATCTTGCCCCAAGTTTTTATCGTGCTCGTGATCCAGATGCCGATCAGGCTCTCCTTCTTGGCCCCGCGGCTGAGGATGTCCTTGAGCAGGGGGTTCTTGGCGTTGATCGTGCCCACGACCGCATCCTTGGTCACTGCGATGGCCAGGGCGCCCTTTTCCACTTCGGTCGGATGGATATCGCGGGAGACCATGCCGATGTCCACCATGCCGGCCAGGGCATCGGCGAGGCCCTTGCCGGCGCCGCCGGCTTGGACGTCGATCTTGACCTCGGGGTAGGCTTTCTGGAATTCTTCGACCCATTTCTGGGCCATGGGATAAAGGGCCCAGGCGCCCGAGAGGCTGACCTTGCCCTTGAGGGTTTTATCCTGAGCCAGGGCGGGGCTGAAGCCCAGTCCGACCACGGCCAGGATCAGAAGAATCAAAATCGCTTTTTTCATCGATGGGAACTCCTTTTCTGATCTCCCGTTGAACGGGATTCTTTCGTATTAGAAACCAACCTGGAATTGCCCCAGCAGGGCGGAAAAAACCAGGCTCTGGCCCTCGAGCTTGCCCAGTTCACAGTTGACCTGGAACTTCGTTTTGGTGGTGAAGAACCAATTGAGACCGAGGACGATGAGGTTTGAGCGGTCACCGACCGATTGCAGGCTCTTGTCAAAAGTGTCATAGCGGAGGATGAGCTGAAGCTTCTTGGGCAGGGCAAAATAGCCGCCGGTGACGTACCAGCCCTCGGAGGTCTTTTCTCCGTCCCAGCCATGAACGTATTCGGCCTTGACCATGAAGTCGGAATAGTTGAAGGCCGCCTCGAAGCCGGTCCGGTTGCGGCGGACGGTGGGGGTATTGAGCACAAACAGCGAATGCCCCACGTACTCCGAGGCCCCCACGGACAGATAGCTCAAGGGAGTCCAGACCAGGCGGGCGGCAAAATCCTTTGTGGCGTCCAGGTCGAGGGTGTTGATACCTTGGCCGTTGAACAGGCCGACCATGCCCTCGAGCGTATCCCATTTGTAATCGGCCATGACGCCGATGTCGCGGCCGCTGGCCTTATCATCCCTGCCCGGAACGAGCTTGCTGACGACCTGGGCGAAGTTGATCGTGTCCAGGTTGGCGGCCGAGGCCAGATTCTCCTGGCTGAAGGGAACCTTGAATTGACCGATGCGCAGGAACCCCCCCTTGATCAGGCTGAACTCGACCAGGGCGTCCAGAAGGACCGGTGATTTGACCGCGTCGATCAGCACCTTGTAGCGGATGTTCTTGAAGACCTCGCCCTCCAGGCCGAATCGAGCCCGATAGATCTGGAAAGAGCTCGGCCCGGAGTTGTTGAAGAGCGCCGTGTAGTCATCGTTGACGAGTCCGTAGCGGACCTGGGTGTAGCCGGTGAGCTTGAAGGCCGAGGTGCTCGTGACCGGCGTGGACTCCGGCTTGTCCTCGGCGGCCAGATACCCGGCGGCCAAGATCAGGATGAGGCTGAGGGCTGCAGCGAGCCCCCGAAGTGCGTTGGACTTCATGTCAGTACTCCTTTCTTTGACGGGGAAGACATCCGTCTTCCCTTTGTTCGTTCCTTTGAATTGTCGACTATTCTTATCGACTACTAATCCAAAAAAATTTCAGGCCGACGCCGGCTTATGAACGGGCACTCGCTTCTTGGCCGTTCGCGTTCTCTCGGCCAGGTCGCCAAAGGTTGTCCGCTCCAGGATCTCGGCCAGGACGTCGCGACATTCCTTCCACAGCCAGCGCAGCCCGCAAAATTTCTCCCGGGGACACACTTCGTGGGCGGTGACGCTGACGCAGTCGATGGGGGCCAGAGGCCCGTCCATGACCCGAATGATCTCGGCCACACTGATCTCTTCCGGCGGCTTGGCCAGGAAATAGCCGCCGTTGGGGCCTTTCTTGCTCCGCAGATAGCCGGCGCGCTTGAGAAGGAGAAGGATTTGCTCCAGGAACCGTTCGGGAATGTCCTGGGCGGCGGAGATGGTCCGGATGTGAAGCGGCCCGTCAGGGTGGTGGAGGGCGAGCTCCAGCATGGCCCTGCTGGCGTACTCACCCTTGGTCGAAAGTCGCATCGTCGGTCTTCCTATTAGTCGATAATATCAATCGACAATCTGACATTTTATCCATCGGCGCGTTCTTGTCAAGCTTTTTTTTAAAATTATTTTGGGGGGAATGATCGCTCGCGGGAATCCCCCGGGCTCGATGTGAGCATTTCCTTTTATGTGATGAAACGAGCGTCTTCTTAGGACATGGCTGTTTTTCGCTCCCTCGATAGAGGCACCTACTCCTTAAAAGGATCACGATGGCCCGTGCTCCTGTCTTTCACCCGAATAGGTCCGGGCCATCGTTCCTGCAGTTCACCCTTCTTCCCTCTTGGGAAGCATTTCCAGCCAGCATCCAAGAAGGCGAAAGACCGACGGAAAGGACCCGGCTCGGCCATTTCGGATAAGGATGATTACACAGGTCTCATGCCGAAGATGAACGGGGAGCGAGGGTGGGGGTCCCCCATCAGACCGGAGCAGCCCACAGGCAGCCTAAAATTAATTAGGCATGGAGGGCTGATGGGGGAAACCCGAAGTCGGGGCCCCGTTCGTTAAAAAAACTTAAATACCAAAGTCGGATAGCCCGACCTTTATTCACAAAATCGGAAATGCTTCCTTGCTCAAACAGACGTTTGACAAGATTCGGTACCGATACATACAATGAGGGCTATCTTTTTCCAGGAGCGATCCCATGCCCGCAGGAAATAGTCTTTGGGCCAAAACGACCCTGGTTTTCGTCGTTGCGTTGGCGGTCCTCTCTCCGCCGGTCGGGGCCGTCGGGACGAAGCGGCTGACTTACGGCCAGGTTTACCTCAAGCAGGAGCCGCAGGTTCTCAAGTCGCTCGACGCGGCGAGCGGCTGGTTCGACGGTGAATCCTATCTCCGCACGGAACGCGATGAAAAAACCCGGGCGAGCATCCTCTCTAAGGTCAAGGCCAAGACCGGGGACAAAGCCGTCCTCCTCGACTACAGAGTCATCCAGACGAAGTGCCCCGCGGGGCTGACCGCCTCGGCTCCGGCTGATACCGCCGCCGACTTCTCCGGACTCGCTTACTCGTTCGAAAACGACCTTTATTATTACGACGTCAAAGCAGGCGCGTTGCGGCGGCTGACCCGCGGACCGGACGAGGAGAAGAATCCCACCTTTTCTCCGGATGGACGATGCCTGGCGTTTACCCGCAAGAACAACCTGTTCGTCGTCGATGTCGCCACAGGCCGGGAAGTTCAGCTCACGACCGACGGATCGGATTCGGTTTATAACGGTCGGGCGTCCTGGATATATTATGAGGAAATCCTCGGCCGCAGCTCCCGCTACAAGGCCTTCTGGTGGTCGCCCGATTCCCGAAGCATCGCCTTTCTCCGCTTCGATGACGGACCGGTGCCGGTCTTCCCTCTGTTCAGCGCCGAGGGCGTGCACGGGCGGCCGGAACTAACGCGCTATCCTCAGGCCGGCGATCCCAACCCCAAGGTCAAGGTGGGTGCCGTCCCGGCCGTAGGGGGCGCGGTCGTTTGGGCGGACTTCGACGAGCAGGCCGACCAGTACCTGGCCTGGCCGCTCTGGCAGCCCGATTCCTCCCGGCTCACGGTTCAGTGGATGAACCGCGAGCAGAACGACCTCAAGATCTATGAAGTCGACCCGAGGACCGGGGCCAAGACCGAGCTTTACGATGAAAAACAGCCGACCTGGGTCGAATTTTTCGAGGACCTGTACTTTTTCAAGGACCGAAGCGGCTTCCTGGCTCGTAGCGACAGGAGCGGCTGGAGCCATCTTTATTATTATGACCTCAAGGGCAGGCTGCGCCGCCAGCTTACGAACGGCGACTGGTCCGTGATCGCCATCAACCTCGTGGACGAGAAAAACAAGACGGTTTATTTCACGGCCGAGAAGGACCCCACGACCGAGACGCATCTCTATCGCGTCGGGTTGGACGGAACGCGGCTCGAACGACTGACTCGCCAGCCGGGAAGCCACTCGGCCCAGGTCGCTCCCGGCGGAAGCTATATCCTCGATACTTTTTCCAACCTCGATGAGCCTCTCCGTCAGGACCTGTGCCGCGGCAACGGAACGTTCCTCCGGACGATCGACCAGTGCCGAACGCCGCTCCTGGAGGAATACGCCCTGGGGAAGCGGGAGATCTTCACCATCACCACAGACGACAGCTGGAAACTGCCGGCCTCATGGGTCCTGCCGCCGGATTTCGACCCGACCAAGAGATATCCCGTGATCTTCACGATCTACGGCGGACCTGGCACGAACGCCGTCACCAACCATTCGACCGACGTCGCCAACCATTTTCCATCGCTATCCACGCTTTTTCTCGCCCAGGAGGGTATCATCATCTTCTCGGTCGACCACCGGGGTTCGAACCACTTCGGCAAAAAAGGCATGTCGCTGATGTACCGGAACCTGGGCAAGTGGGAAATCCATGACCTGTGCCAGGCGGTGAAGTGGCTGCGTACCAAACCCTTCGTTGATCCGACCCGGTTGGGCATCACCGGCGGCAGTTACGGCGGTTACATGACCTGTCTCGCCTTGACCGCCGGAGCGGACTACTTCACCCATGGGTTCGCCAGCTCGTCGGTAACCGATTGGACGCTCTACGATTCCGTTTACACCGAGCGCTATATGGACAAGCCGTCGGACAACCCCGAGGGATACAAGGCCGGTTCGGTGGAGACCTACGCCGACAAGCTCAAGGGCGTCTTGTTCATGGAGCACGGGGATTTGGACGACAATGTCCATATGCAGAACACGGTCCAGCTCATCGGCAAGTTCATGGAGGCGGGCAAGGATTTCGGGTTCATGCTCTACCCCGACCAGCGGCATGGCTTCCGCGGCAAGAAGCGCGAGTTTTCGACAAAGGAATCGTATGATTTCTGGATGAAGAACTTTTTCGGACGCTGAGAGAGCCCGACGGAAAGACTCGCACCCTGATCGGGATTCTCCCAGAGGTCGAAATGCTAAAGACCAACATCCTGGCCGCCAGCACGAACCGGGGCAAGGTCCGCGAAATCCGCACTTTTCTGGACGGCCTTCCTGTTGAGCTCTTGACCCTCGAAGACTTTCCGGGTCTTCCGGTCTTTCCCGAAGAGGGACTGACGTTCGAGGAGAACGCTCGGGGCAAGAGTCTCTTCTACAGCCGCGCAACCGACACTCTCGTCCTGGCCGAGGACTCCGGGCTCGAGGTCGAGTATCTGGGAGGCGCGCCTGGTGTCCATTCGGCACGCTTCTCCGGCCCCGGGGCCACGGATGAAAAGAATATCGACAAGGTCCTCGGCCTCCTGGTCGGCGTTCTCCCGGAGGCACGCCGGGCGCGTTTTGTCTGCTGTCTTGTCCTGTCCCGGGCCGGGATCGTCATCAAGGCGATCCGGGGAACGGTCGAAGGATTCATAACCACGGAACGAAGGGGACGTGAAGGCTTCGGCTATGATCCGATCTTTTACTTCCCTCCACTCGACAAAACGTTCGGTCAAATGACCGCCCTGGAGAAGAACTCCATCAGCCATCGAGGACAAGCCCTCCGGGAGCTTCGCGGCTTCTTGGAGAATCCGGGCTTCCCCGGCTGACTCTTGCGGGATCGGGCCGCGTGACCGAGAACGGTGATCTTCGCCTCTCGGAAGAGCTGCCGCGGGCGACGATCCGCCCCGAGAGAAGGAAAGGGGGCAAGCCCCTTTCCTTATTTGTTTTGGGTTTCGAGGCCCACGGTCACCAGATCCCTGAGCCGGGCGAACGTCTTTTCGCCGATGCCCTTGACCTTCATCAGGTCCTCGATCCTTTTGAACGGACCATGCTCCTTTCGATAATCGAGGATTCGTTGGGCGACCTTGGGGCCGATTCTCGGGAGCTTGTCCAGTTCCGCCTGGGACGCGGTGTTGATGTTCACCTTATCCGCGGCGGCCGCGGCGCTGGCCTGAAGCCTGAGCGCCGGCAAAAGGGCGAACGCGACCGCGAGAAAGAGCGCCAGTCCTTTAGGAAGAATCTGTTTCATAAGTACCTCCTTTCGCCCCTTTCTATTGCGCCGCGCGGGCCAATATACGATTTTGTTATCTTCTTTATTATCAGTATGTTTCATGTGGCCCGGCCGCACTCTGGACAAGGATCGTAGACATCAGGCTTGGAATCAGGTCAACCGGAATAGACACGGCCACGCCAGTGGTCCCTGCTCCCGGGAAAACGGAGATCCCATCCCTCAAAAAAATGGGGTTCTGATCCTGCCGAGTCCACCGGATTCAAAAGGGGGAGAGCGGCCGGGTTCGAAGACCGGGCTTCAGGGCCTCGGGTGGCTTTTGCGGTGCGCATCCAGGAGCTGATGCAGGTCGAGGTGCGTATATTTTTGAGTGGTAGCCAGGCTTTCATGCCCGAGCATTTCCTGGATGGCCCTTAAGTCCGCCCCCCGCCCAAGAAGATGCGAAGCGAGCGAATGGCGGAGGGAGTGAGGGCTGATCTTGCGCCTCAAGGCCGCCCGCTTCAGATACTTGTCCACGGTACGCTCGACGGATCGGGGGCTGATGCGCGTCCCCCGATAGTTCAGGAAAACGGCCGTTTCGCCTGGGTTCTTATCCAGGAGATCGGTCCGCCGGCGAAGATAGGCAAGCAGGCTCTCATCGGCCTTGCGGCCGAAGGGCACCAGCCGTTCCTTCTTGCCCTTGCCCCGCACTTTGACCAGCCGCTCCTCGAGCCCGATATCCTCAAGGTTCAGACCGACAAGCTCGGCCAAGCGGATGCCCGTGGCATAGAACATCTCCAGGATCGCCCGGTCTCTCAGGTCCAAGACCCTCTCGCCCTGGGGAAGGTCGAGCAACGCCTCCATTTCTTGCTCGGAGAGGAACGAAGCGACCGGCTGGTCGAGCTTTGGGCTGGCCACGACCTTGGCGGGATTGTCTTCAACCCACCCCTTGCGCAAGCAGAACTGGAAAAACGAGCGCAAAGCGGCCAGCTTCCGGGAGATGCTCGATTTTTTTTGTTTCTGTTCGTGAAGCCGAACGAGATAGGACCTGATCAGGACCGCGTCGGCGCTCCGCAGATCGAACCCCTTCTCCTTGAGAAAGTGGGCGAATTGTCTGAGGTCGGTCTCATAGCTCCGGCGCGTGTGAGGGGAGGCATTCCGCTCATGCTCGAGGTAGGCCAGGAAGGCGACCGTCTCTTTGGTCATGTCTGGTCGGGAGTCGCGGGTGGTTCGAGCTTGGCCTCATTCGGGGATGCGGCTTCGTCTTCGGCCTTGGGTTCCGCGGCCGGAACCGCCTCTTCCCCTGCGGCGGGCTTCGGCGGCTCCTCGGTCCCGGCCGGAAGGATGACGTTCTCGGAGTAGCCGCAGGCCTCGTCCCAACAGTGAAGGAGGCCTGGCTTGTTCTTGGCCCGCTTCAGCAGGGTGAAGGGCCGGCCGCACTTGGGACAGGCCTTCTTCTGCGGCTCGTCCCACGTGGCAAATTTGCATTTCGGGTAGAGACTGCATCCGTAAAAGAACCGGCCGCGTCGCGTCTTGCGGCGAAGGATCGTCCCTCCGCAGGCCAGGGGACAGGCGATGCCCGTATCGATCTGCTCCTTCTTGATGTACTTGCAGGCCGGATAATTGGAGCAGGCGATAAAAAGCCCGAATCGGCCGCGGCGCTGGACCAGGTTCGATCCGCATTGCGGACATTTTTCGTCAAGCGGCCGGCTCTCGTTCTTCCTGAGACTCTCTTTGTACGTGCAGTCGGGATAGCCCGAGCAAGCCTTGAAGCGGCCGAACTTCCCGCTCTTGATGACGACCTGCTTGCCGCACAGCGGACACTTTTCTTCGAGGGGAATGCCCGACCGGGTGACGCCCTCGGTCTCGCCGGCCTTCTTGAGGTCGCTTTCGAGCCGCGTGTAATAGATCTGGAGCGCTTCGTGGCAATCGATCTCACCGATGCTGACGCGATCCAGCTCCTCCTCCATCAGGGCGGTGAACTTGTATTCCATCAGGTCGGAGAAGTGCTTGCTCAGGAAATCGACCACGAACATCCCCAGCTCCGTGGGCACAAACTTGCCCTCCTCCTTGATGACATAGACCCTGTTCTGGATCGTGGCGATGATGGGAGCGTAAGTGCTGGGCCGGCCGATGCCCTTGGCCTCGAGCTCCTTGACCAGGCTGCCTTCCGTGAACCGGAACGGCGGCTGAGTGAAGTTCTGGCTGGGCTCCAGGCTGAGCAGGGTCAGGGTCTCTCCTTGAGCGGCCTTGGGCAGGACCGCGCCCTCTCTCTTCTGGCCGGGATACATGGCCAGATAGCCCTCATGGATCAGGACCTCGCCCTTGGCCGACAGCTGGTAGGCCCCGGACCGGATGTCGAACTCGGTCTCTTCCACCAGGACCGGGCTCATCTGGCTGGCAATGAACCGGTCCCAGATGATCTTGTACAGGCTGAACTCTTCTTTTTTCAGGTAGGGCTTGACCATCTGGGGCGCCAGGTCGGGGGAGGTCGGCCGGATCGCCTCGTGAGCGTCCTGGACCTTCTTCTTGGTGGCGAAGAAGCGCGGCTTGGGCGGCAGGTGATCCTTGCTGTAGTTGGCGGCGATATAGGACCTGACCCACTTCAGGGCCTCGTCGGAGACGCGGAAGGAATCCGTGCGCATATAGGTGATGAGGCCGACCAGCCCGCGCTCGCCAAGCTCCATGCCTTCATACAGCTTCTGGGCGACGGACATGGTCTTCCTCACCGGGAAGCGGAGCAGGCGGAAACCATCCTGCTGGAGCGAGCTCGTGATGTAGGGCGGAGGCGGCTCCCTTTTCTTCTTCCTGACCTTGATCTCGTGCAGGAGGAAAGGCGTCTGCTTCAGGCTGGCCACGGCCTCGGCCGCCTGGTCTCCGTTTTCGAGCTTGATCTTCTTGCCCTCGCGTTTGACCAGGGTCGCTTTGAAGTCCGGCGGATTGGAGGCGCGGAGCTGGGCGGCGATATTCCAGTACTCCTCGGGGACGAAGGCTTTGATCTCCCGCTCCCTGTCGCAGACGAGCCGCAGAGCCACCGACTGGACGCGCCCGGCGCTCAAGCCCCTGCCGATCTTCTTCCACAGCAGGGGGCTGATCAGGTAGCCCACGAGCCGGTCCAGGATGCGGCGGGTCTGTTGGGCCTTGACCATGTTCTCATCAATCTTGGTCCAGCGGGCGAAGGCCTCTTCCACGGCCTTCTTGGTGATCTCCGGGAGCAGGACGCGGCGGATCTCGGCGGGGCTATCCTTGAACAGCTCGCGCAAATGCCAGCTGATGGCCTCGCCCTCGCGGTCGGGGTCGGCGGCCAGGTAGATCAGGCTCACGCCTTTGGCCGCCGTCTTCAGAGCCGTGACGACCTTGCGCCGATCGGCGATGACGATGTACTGCGGGGCGAATTCATGCTCGATATCCACGCCCAGCTTGCTCTTGGGCAGGTCGCGGACGTGCCCCATCGAGGGCTGGACCGTGTAGTCCGAGCCCAGGTATCGGTTAATGGTCTTGGCCTTGGCCGGCGATTCGACGATGACCAGCGATTTCGGCATTCACCTTCTCCTCAAATACCTTTTCCCGGGACCCTGGAGCACGGCCGCCTTGAGCTCCAGCATCAAGAGGATCGAGAGAAGCTCCGACACGGAATAGTCCGTGGCTTCGGCGAGCTCATCCACGGACGTCAGGACATCCGGTTTGAGCACGGCCAGGACCTTGACTTCTTCCGGGCTCAGGTCCGGGGCCTCGCGGCTTTCGTCCGCCTCCGTCCGGACCAGCCGGTCCCGGACGTAGCCGGGGAGCTCCTCAACGACGTCCTCCCACCGCCCGACGAGCTTGGCGCCGTTCTGGATCAACCAGTTCGCTCCGGCGCTCAGCTCCGAAGTCGCGTTCCCCGGAACAGCCATGACGTCCCGATTCTGCTCCAAGGCCAGTCGGGCCGTGATCAGGGAGCCGCTGCGACGGCTTGCCTCGACCACAACCACGGCCAGCGACAGGCCGGAGATTATCCTATTTCTCAGCGGGAAATGAAAGCCCAGGGGCTGAGATCCCAGCGGAAACTCCGAGACGACCGCTCCCTGTTCCGCGATCTTCCTGGCAAGGGAGCGATTCGAGGCGGGGTAGATGACGTCCAGCCCGGACCCCAGGACGGCAACCGTCCGGCCCGCGGCCAGCGCTCCCCAATGGGCTTGCGTATCGATTCCGAAGGCTAAGCCGCTCACGACAACCAAGCCGCAGCGGGCCGCTTCCCGTGAAAGGTTCTCGGCCATGGCCCTGCCGTAGGGCGTGGGCTTGCGAGCCCCCACGACGGCCAGGGACGGCTCACTGAGGACATCAGCCCTTCCCAGGCAATACAAGACGGGCGGAGGGTCAAAGATCTCCCGGAGACGCTGGGGATAGGATTCATCGTCCAGGGTCAGCAGGATAAACCTTTTTTTCTCCGCGGCCTCGATCTCTTTCAAGCCGCGATCCCTGAGGTCCGGGGGAAATAGCCGGCGGGCCTCCTCGGGGGTCAGGCCCAATCCGGTCCATTCCTCGAGGCCGGCGTCCAAGGCGTCGGCCGGGTCCGGGAATCGGGCCATGATCTGCGTGGCCAATTTCCTCTTATTGGCCAGGACAAGGTTCAAGGCCACCCGGCAGGCGCGACGATCGTCCAACTCTGACTCCTTGACCCAAGAGATGGCATACATTCTATCTTGACACTGGTCCTGCATTCCCAATCTCAAAGAAGCCCCAAAAGCCATCTCTCATTCTAACAGGAATTCGAAGAAACACAATATGTGGGATAGGGAACAAACCCTAGAACTATAGGCAGGGGCTCGGAAATTGGCCATAAAATCGGCGCTAAACGTCCTTTTCCCCTTTTGGGAGGTAAAAATCCGACTTGAAGCATCTAAGGCTCAAAAATGGGGAAAAACAGGTCCGGGAGGGATCTTTGCGGTATTTTCGGGCGCGATGATTATTTTCCCACCAGAATCGAGCCGTGTGAGAGGAAGGTCCCGGCGACGGCCGCGGTCATGAGACAGGCCAGCGTCGCGGCCAGCAGGGCCCGGAATGCGAGGCGGGAGATATCCCTGACCCGACTCGGCACAAGAGCCGAGTATCCACCGACAAAGATGGCCAGCGAGGCGATGTGAGCGAAGCCGCATAGCGCATAGGACGCCACCAGGGCCGATCGTGCATGGACGAGAGTTCCCTTGCCCATCAGGTCGGCCAGGTGCTGGTAAGCGACGAGTTCAGTGGCTACGGTCCGTTCGCCGATGATCTTGGCGATCTCGAAAGCGTCCACGGGAGGCACCCCGATGACGAGGGTCAAAGGATAGAAAAGGTAGCCCAGGAAGGACTTGAGCGACCAGGCGACGTGCCAACCGAACCAGGCGTTCAGGTGCCCGCCGAACCAGCCCAAGACAAGGTCGAGCAGGGCCAGAAGGCCGAGGAAGGCCATGAGCATGGCCACGATCCCTCCCAGTAGCCTGAGGCCCGCGTTCCCACCATTGATGATGGCCGTGATCAGGTTATCGTCGCGCTCATAGTGGGGCTGGACATTGAGTCCCAGGGTCTTCGGCGTTTCGGTTTCGGGCATGACCAGCTTGGACATGACCAGGGCCGCCGGCGCAGCCAGGAACGAGGCCGATACGAGATGCCCGGCGATCGTCGGCAGAAAACGCTGGAGGAAGATCACGTAGGTGGCCAGGACGCTCGAGGCGATCGTCGCCATGCCGGCGGTCATGATCGTCACCAGCTCCGAGCGAGTCATGTCCTGAAGGTAGGGCCGCACCACGAGCGAGGATTCGATGCCCACGAAGATCTCGCTCGAAACGCATAAGGATTCGGCCCCGCTGACCCTCATCGACCGGCTGAAGATCCGGGCGAAGAACTTGACCAGGAGGGGCATGACCCTCAAATAATACAGAGCGCTCACGAGGGCCGCGAAGAAGATGATCGTCGGCAGGGCCTGGAAGACCAGGAAATAGCCGAGAGACGTTTCGCCCCCGGCGTTGACCGCGCCCGGCGGAAGCGCCAATCGCCCGAAAAGGAAGCTGCTCCCGGCCATGGCGCTGTCCAGGACCTTGACCACGATCCCGTTGACCAGGAGAAAGAACCGGCGGCCGGCCGGCACGACAAAGATGAACAGGCCGAAGAGCAATTGAAGGCCGATCCCGCCGACCAGGACCCGCCAGTTCACGACTCGTCTGCGGCTCGAGCAAAGCCAGGCCACACCAGCCAGGACAAAGATGCCCGCGAAACTCACCAGGTTATAAATGTCCATGGCCGATGTCCTCGTTCAGGGTTCGAGGGCGACGAGCTTGTGCCGGGATTTCTCTCCCCGGACGATGCGCACCTTGGAGACCGGCAGGCCGAAGTGCTCGGCCAGGAGCTCACGGACTTCCTCGTTGGCCCGGCCGCGATCGGGCGCCGCCGCGACCTTGACCGTCAGGCCGGAACCTCCGTCCGTAACGACTTCCCGCCGCTTGGCCCGGGGCTGGACCTTGACCTCGATCAGACGGCGGGACGGCGGTCTCATTTCAAGAGGTCTTTGTAGCGGCTGAAGAGCTCCTTGAGCTTGGCCTTGCTCGCGATGTAACCGCGCAGGCTGAAATAGAGAGAGGGACGCAGAGGATCGTTCGTCCGGAAGCTGACGGATTCTCCGGGAAGAACTCCGATGCGGTTGGGCAGGCTGAGCTTGACGTTAAGGGTCACTTCCTTGCCCGCGGCGATCTTCAAAGGAAAGGTCACGGCTTTGCCGTTGGTGCTGAAGGCCGCGTTCTTCTGGGCCGTATCGACCCGAAGCTCAAGCTCACCCCGGTTGCTGAGAGTCACGATGGCCTCGGCCGGCTCGCCCTCGAGAATGAGCCCCGCGTCCGCGGAGTAGGGACTTATTTCGGCCCGGGGGGCGGGGGGGACTTCGATGTTGGCCGTGATCTTGAGCTGAAGGCGAGGCTGGTCGGGGTCGTCCGAATCGACATAAATGTACTTGGAGATGTCCCCGGAATAGCCGCTGGAAGTGAACGAGACCTTGATCTTGCCTTCGCGTCCGGGTTCGAGACTCTTGTCTGAGACCAGGGCCGCCGTGCATCCGCAGGACGTCTCGACGGTGCCGATGTTCAACTTGACGTCGCCGACGTTCTTGAAGACAAACTCGTGCTCGAGGACCGCGCCTTGCTTGACCTTGCCGAAGTTCCAGGTATCGACCTTGAATTGGATCTTGGGCAGCTTGGCGGCCAAGCCGGGCCCGGCCAGACCGAGGACCAGGACCGCGCCGATGATAAGTGCGGCCGCGGGGCGAGGGATGAACCGCTTGTTCATGGAAGCCTCCTCATTCTTTTTCTGTCCAACATCTTGGCACGAACGCCCGACGATTTCAAGCCGCGAAGCGGCTTGGGAAGCATCTCCAAACACCTGATGCAGACTCGGGAGGGTTTCTCAAGGCCCATGAACGGGGCCCAGCTTCGGGTTTCCCCCATCCTCGCTCCCCGTTCATCTTGGGGCTGATATTGCCCCCTCGCCCGGGCCGGCCGAGCGGATGGAGATGCTTCCCGGGAGAAAAGAGAAAAACAGCAGGAGCGATGGTCCAGACGGGTAAAATAAGGCTTCCGCCGGACCATCGCGATTTTTCATACAGCCTTAACAAGCAAAAGTTTAGAGGAATGAACCCCGGGAGGGCTTGTGAACCAGGGTCCTCATCATATGGAAAGAGATGCTTGCAATGGCCTGGGAAGCATTTCAAGTCCGGCGATGGAGGTTCGGGTCGAATGGTCTCGAAACACGTTCGCCGTCCCGGCGAGCCGGCTCACTGCGACTGCGGCTTCGCTCTCCTCGACCTGCGGCCGATTTCCGCGCGGCGCCAACAAGAAGAATTATATGGGGCTGTCGGGAGATTGCCACGTCGCTCCGCTCCTCGCAACGCCCGCTCAGCCTCCGTACGCGTTTCTCACCCATCCAACCCTCGCCTCTTGAGACCGGGGCGGGCTGTTTCCGGGGGAAAGAGGGTGAACTGCATGAACGATGGTCTGGGCTGATTCCTTTGTGTAAAGACGTTCTGCGGGCCATCGTATTTTCTGATCAATATGCAGTCCGGTCGGCGGAAGCCGGCGGGAACTATTTCTCGGAGCATGGGCCAATCCCATAAATGGGATGCTTCCGGCGGCTTGAACTTTCGAGCCCCCTGTGTTACGAATGAAATCGCAAAGCTCGGCAAATGCTTCTCGGGCCGGACGCGGCGGTCTCGTAAAGCCAGGCTTGCGGGTCGGCACCGAGGAACCCCGCTCTTCGGGAAGAGGATCGAATCGCCGCGTTCGCTCGAACGAGGGAAGGCGAACAAGAGACGGAGGTCAATTGCCCATGAAGATCCGGTCGCTGGCAGGGTTGGTTTTCTTGGTATTGTTCGCGTCCCTTCCCGCCTTAGCCGACGGCCGCGGGTTCGAGCTCGGACTGTTCGGGGGATATGGCCTCGGCCGGGCCGCGCGAAGCTCCTCCTACCTCGCGGAATGGAGTGCCTACGAGCTCGAGACTCTCCGGGCGGATACGCGGATCTCGGTCAAAGCCGGGAACGCCCTCGACTTGGGAGCGTCGCTGGCCTGCTTCTTCACGCCCAACATAGGGCTTCAAGTGATCGGGGGGTACTTTGACCCCGAGGTCTCGACGAACGCCGATTTCCTTTTTAATTGGAAGCTCAAGGGCCAGCCCGCGGTCGAGGAAAGCCGCGCCTGGCCGGGGACCGGCCGGCTGAGCTCCTTGCCCCTGAGCCTCGACCTCGTGGGCCGGTTCGGTATCGGCCCGGTGGACCTCTCGGCTTCCGCCGGGGCCACCCTGTTTCTCAACAGCTTCGACGCTTCGAGTTCCGCGGGACTGGGCGCCTCGTTCCTCGTCGTCTGGTGGGTCTGGGTCGACCAGTATGTCGACGCCTTTCAAGTCCCACTCCGAATCGAAAGGACATCGTGGAGCGCCCTGGGCGGTAACTTCGGACTCAGCCTCGATGTCAGGGTTGCGGGCCCCCTGTCCGTGACGCTCGACGGGCGCTATTTCCTTTGCCCCTCAAAAGAATTCAACTGGAAATGGCAGGCCGGGACCTACACCGGCCTCGACAACCCCAAGGGGTACTTTTCGGAGTGGGAGTTCCGGGATTCCGACCTGGCCGATTCCCAGGCGGCAACCACGCGCCTGAGGATCAGCCCTTCGTTCTGGGCCGTCACCGCCGGGCTCAAAGTCCGTGTTTAGCCTCACCTCCGACGCCAGTCCCCGCATCGATCTCGGGCTCAACAATCTCACGACGACTCAGCCGTCCCGGGCCTCGGTCCTGGGCGTTCCGCCAAAAGTCCCTTATGGGCAGGACGAGGATTCTTTTTCCCATTCGCCGCATGCAATATCTATTGACATCCACGCACTTTTTTGATATCGATGAGGTGTAAATGGGGCTGAGGAGAGTTTTTATCGCAGAGACTCGTATCACCTTGCGCGGCTTCTCGCGCAAATATTTATTAGGCATCAGGAGGTACCGGATGAGAAAATCTTTGCTGGTCTTTCTTGCTTTACTCACGTTCTCGGCCGCGCTGTTCGCCCAGTACGGCGACGAGAAGAAGATCGAGTTCAGCATCATGGGCGGGTATGGCATTGGCTCTCTCAATGGAACGTCTTCCTATTCAGACTCTTGGGGCACATTCTTTACGGACGTCATCAATGAGTCTACCCTCATCACTCTAACCAACAAGAATACCTTTGCCCTGGGGGCGAACTTCTCTTATCTTTTCACGCCCAATTTCGGGATCCAGGTCGGGGGCGGCTATTTTGCACCCAAGGCCGACATCACCGCGGCTTATGACTTCAACTGGTCATCGAGCTTCTTCGGCGACAGCGATTCCGTGACCGGATCCTGGCCCACCCCTGAGGGCGCTAAACTGACCTCGATTCCCCTCTACTTGAACCTCATCGCCAAATACAAGACGGGCACGTTCAGTATCTATGGCACGGCCGGACCGACGCTTTATTTTAACAAATTTAGCGCCGATTCCTACTCAATCTTCGGGAAACAGTACTTTTATGGTTTGTGGCTCGATTATTTCCAGATCCCCATTATGATCCCCGAAACAAGCTGGACGGCCTTCGGGTTCAACGCCGGGGCGGGTTTTGAGGTCAACATCAGTCCCTCTGTGGCTTTGCTCGTCGAAGGACGGTATTTTTACGCTCCCAAGAAAGATTTCGCCTGGACCTGGCTCACCGGAACGTATGATGGAGTGCCTTATTGGGCAGACGGAGGTTGGTTTACGGGCTGGACATGGACCGATTGGTCCGGTGCCGAGAGCCTGACGACCACCCTGACTGTCAACCCGTCCTTCTTCACGATCACCGGCGGGTTCAAGTTCTTCTTTTAAGGAGAAAAGCGGCTCTTCGCTCATCTCAAGCTTGGCTTGCATTCTCCAGGGAGGGAGTGTTCCGACATTCCCTCCCTATTTTTTTATCTCAATCGGCGGCCCGCCGGACATGCTCAGCCCGGCGGCTGTGCAGGGTCAGATACATTAGTGACACCTAGGGGGTATGATTAGTGCCGCTATGTATCCGCATCCATCCGTAGTCTATGGGGATATCATTCCCGGGTCCGAGTTCATCAGGTCTCTAGTCCGTCAGGGGAGGATGTCCAAGGAGGCCGCCAAGCGGCTTCTGTGGTTTGATTACTATCGACGTTGCGAAAATGCTCGCAAAACCTGCCGATACTTCGGGATCTCGGCCCAGACCTTCTACCGCTGGAAGAATCGCTTCGACCCATATGACCTCACCACCTTGGAAGAGGCGTCCCGGCGTCCTCACCATGTCCGTAAGGGGCAGACCCCGGAGGCCATTGTTTCGCGAGTCTGCCAGCTCCGGGAGACCTACCCCCGGTGGGGGAAAGATAAGCTGGCCGTACTGCTGAAACGGGAAGGGATCCAGATCTCGGGGGCGACGGTGGGTCGGGTGATGAAGCGACTGCGGGAGCGCGGACTTCTGGTCGAGCCGGAGAACGTGAGGCAGGCCAAGCTGGCCCGGCAGCGCCGGCGGAAGCCTCGCTATGCGATCCGCAAGCCAAAGGGATATCGAGTCGATGCCCCGGGCGACCTGGTCCAGGTGGATAGCCTCCAGATCAAGCTCCAGAGTGATGATATCCGTTGGCAGTTCAGCGCCCGGGACCTCATCTGTCGCTGGGACTGCGCCCGGGCCCATCGTCACTGCTCGAGTCTCACGGCCACCGGCTTCCTGGAGTACATGGAACGCAAGTTTCCCTTTCGAATCCGGGCCATTCAGATCGATGGCGGGTCGGAGTTCAAGAAGCACTTCGAAGAAGCCTGCCAGAAACGGAAGATCCGGCTGTTCATCATTCCTCCGCGGTCTCCTAAACTGCAGGCCTACGTGGAGCGCTCGAATCGAACGCATCGGGAGGAGTTCTATGAAGTCCAGGACGTGGACCTGAGCCTAGAGGGACACAACCGTCAACTGGAGCGATGGGGGTATACCTACAACCATATCCGACCCCACCGAGCTCTGGACTTACTCACACCCCATGAATATTATCAACGCTGGAAGAAAGCCCACGCCCCTCATGTGTCACCAATGTCATGACCCCATTCAGCGGTTTGACAGCCCTCGGCCCTCACCCTATAATCGTCCTGTGAGAGAATTCGTCCGAACCGGAAGCCTGCCATGATCAAAGCCCTCGGCCGTCAGTTCCTTATCGCGGGACTCATCGCCCTCATCTTCTTCTCGCTCCCCGCCTTGGGAGTCCAAGCCCAAACCAAGCTCCGGGTCACGGCCGAGATCGCCAACATCCGCCAGAAGCCCGACATCGGCAGCGGCATCGCCCTCCAGGTCCCCCGGGATACGATCCTGACCGCGGTTTCTCGCGAGGGTGAATGGTATCTCGTCAACGTGACCGCCGAGGACGGCGGGACGATCACGGGCTATGTCCACATCAGCCTGGTGATGGTGGCCGAGCCGGGAGCGCTGGAGGAAACGCCCGTTGGGCCCAAGCCCGGGACATCTCCGCCCCAGCCGCCCAACCCTCCTCGGACCATGCCGCCCGGCGCAATGCCGGTGTCCGTTTACTCTCCCGAGGCGAAGTTCGGCTTGGCTTTCATGGGCGGCGCAAGCTACCTCATGGGCGGCGACCTGAACGCGGCCGCGCAAGGCCAGGCCGACCTATTCGGCAACGCCCTGGGTGTCGCCGGCAGTCCGGCTGTTTCTCCGGCCCATATCGGCTATATCTTCGGCGGAGAGCTCCTCGTGCCCCTGGCCGACCGCATCTCATTGGGCCTCGGCCTGGATTATCAGAAAAGCCAGAAGGAAAGCATCGTCCTCTACATCAGGGGGAATAAAAGGTCCGCGAGCATCACCCGGCCGGAAATGCACGCCCTTCCCGTCCGCGCGTTCATCATGTATTCGCCGCTTCAGGCGTTCTACATCAAGATTGGGTTGCAGTATTGTATCGCGGGCATCAGCTATTCCTACCATACCGAGTCCGGACTCTATACCCGGGACATCACCGGCACGGCGACCGGCGGAGGCTTGGGGGCCTTCGGAGGTTTCGGCCTGGAATGGAACATTTTCAGCAGCCTGGCCTTCATCATCGAAGCCACAGGACGCTACGCGCCCCTCTCGGGGTTCACGGGCCAGGGTTCGGTCATCGATTCGGACGGGGTCGATATCGAGGAGAGCGGTAAGCTCTATTATTTTGAGCAGAAGTCCATGGGCGGAGCGTCTTTCCCCCAGGTCGTCGTCCGGAGCAAACTGCCGACCGAGGCCGGAGTATTCAACCCGCGCGAGGCCGAGGTCGATTTCTCCGGGTTTGCCGTCAAGTCCGGCTTCAAGGTCCGGTTCTGATCTTCTTTCAGCCTTTCCTCAACAGGGCGATGTGCTGGCCGTGAAACCCCCGCAGAAGGGGATAAACGCCCGCGACTTTCCAACCCGCCCGGCGCGCCTCCGATTCGAACTCCTCACGAGTGATCATCTTGATCCGCGTCCTGCTGTGCTTGATGCCGCGCCGGACCCACCGCTGGAACCGGTGGAGGGGGTTGAGACGGTAGAAGGAGACGACGGCCCATCCCCGCGAGACCCTGTGGAATTCGGCGAGCACCGCCAGCCGATCCTCATGCTCATGGAGATGGTGAAAGAAGCGCATGGAGAAGACCGCGGCGAAAGCAGCCGAGGCGAAGGGCAGTCCCTGCTTAAGGTCGGCCACGACGCCGAGCGGACGGGAGGCGCCTGCACGCCGGGCGGCGGCCCGCTCGACCATGGCCTGGGACAGATCGCTGCTGGCCAGGAAGCTCGCCCGTCCGAGCAGGAACGCCGAAAAGCGCCCATATCCGCAAGGCGCGTCCAGAACGGGAAAATCCCCGGCGGAGACGATCCGGCCAAAGACGCAGTCGAGGATCCGCTGTTCGCGGTTGTGAACAATCCTCTGGTCGAGTCCGCGGTAGCGGCGCCGCTCGTAGTCCGCGACTTCATCCCTGCGAAAAGGTCTAGTCTTTGAAGAAGACATAACGCGGGCTCCCTTCAAGCCGCAGACCGGACGCCGCCGGAGCGATGCCCCGGCCGTCGCGGCCCAAGATCCGGCTGATCGGCCGGTCGAATCGGTACTCCCGGGGACGGCCGGCCGTCCAGCACACGGCCAGCGATTCCGCGCCCCGGCGAAAATGAAAGACCTCAGCCCAGGCGGAGGGTTCCCGGCCCAGAAAGATGCCGCCCTCGAGCTCGCGGATCATGGTCGTGTAGGCCAGGAAACCCGGCCGGCGCCGAAGGATGTCCTCGCGGCCGTCCACGAGACCGTAACCCGGCGCGACGAGCTGCCACCAATAGACGCGGTCGATGTAGCCCCCGGCCAAACACAGGACGTGGTAGCGGACGAGGAAGTCCGCCTGCTCCTCCTCGGTGACGTTCGGCCGACCCGAAGCCGGGGAATACGGGCCCGTTCCCTCGAGGGGCCAGTTGACCTCGGTGATCCACAGCGGGGTCCGGCGCCGCGTGCTGTGCTCGACGACCGACTTGAGCAGGGCGACCTTGTCCGCCGCGGTCAATCCGGCCTGGCCGTTCTCGGGCGCGCCCACGCGATCGACATAAAGCAAGGTGCTGGTCACATCGAAGGGCAGGACGGCCAGAGTGGGCGGGTAGAGGTGGAACTCGAAATCGATGACGGCCGGCCCGACGAGCTTGACCCCGTGCGCGGAAGCCAGGCCGAACGCGGGCGCGGCCAGGTCCAGGTATTCGCGATAATCCCAGACGCCCCACTTGGTCCTGTTCCAGGCGTGGCCGACTTCAAAGGCCGAGCAAAGAGGACCCAGCCGGCTGAATGACTCGGCCAGAAAAGCGCGCCACCGGCCGGGGTCGCGGACGTCGTCCCTGTTCTGGAGGAGGGCGGCGACGACGCTGAAGCCCTTCTCGCGGAGAAGCCGGACGAACCGTTCCACCCGGCCGAGCGCTTCCTTGTCCCACGACGGGACGCGGACGAGGGTCTGACGCGCCCCCGTCTCGGCCAGGAGGGAGACGACCGCCTCATCCCTGCCGTTCGAGGGAGAGACTGCGCATCCGAACGCGTCGCGCAGCTCGGACTCGTGGCCGTGCATGGCCCGCCGCAAATTCCTGTAGCGAAAATAGATCGGCCCGATCTTCCACAGGTTCCAGGCGAGCAGAGTGACGTATCCGTTGGCCCGTCGGATGTGGTGCTTCAGCCGCTCGCCGCGCGGCGCGACATTGTGGGGCTGGTCGGCGAACTCGTTCCAGTCGAAGGTGAAGCTCATGCTACTGGATCCCCAGCTTTCGGGCCAAAGATTTGAGCCTGAGCTTCTTCTTCAAGCCGAGGCGTCCCGCGTAAACGGTCTTCTGGAACTTGTACCATCCGCCGAAGCGTTTGGCCAGGGGAGCGGCATGGCCATAGTGATCAAGGAAGGATCCGCGCTTGCCGGCCGGTACACCGAGCCGAACGAGGTTCTTCATCCGGGCCAGGGGGCCGACCTTCCTTCGGACGCGCACCCGGTTCGTATCGAGAAGATAGAACGCAGAACCGCCGTCGGCCTTCGTTCCAACCAGGATGTTTCCGTCCGATAAATCCTTATGGACCACGCCTTGCGCATGGCAGCCGGCCAGAAAAAAAGCGACATCGCGCAACAAGCGGTCGAGCGCATCTCCCTCGAGTTCCCGGAAGAGAAAACGGATCTCGCGGACGCCCTCGATTCGCTCCGTGAGAAAATAGCTTTCATTCACCGTGCCGCGCCGGCGGGATTCCCAATAGGCGATGGCTGGAGCCGTGCCGATCTTTCTTTCGGCGAGGGCCGCGGCGCCGCGCCAGGCTTTGGCGGCCTTGGAAGGCAGGAACAAGGTCTTGACCCGGTTCACCCCGCGCATGCCGAAGGCCTTTAGAACTGCCTGCGTCGTCTTGCCCCGAGCCGTGGAGAGGAGGACGGAAGTGACGGTATTTCGCGATTCGAGCAGAACCCGGGCTCGGGGGTCCTCGATGAGACGCCGAAAATCCGCAAGCGCTGAGCGCGTTTCGGGAGTATCCCAATCGGGAGCAATGCGGCCGGTGAAGCCCGGGAACGACAACTCGCGACCGAAGCTCATCTTCATCCGCGGCCTCGCGGCTGACGTCCGGCTCGGAGCTCGAGGATATCAAGGAGACGCCGGCCGATGGGGCGCGGCGAATAGTTTTCACTGACGAGCCGCCATCCGTGCTCGGCCAAGTCGCGCCTCGCGCGGGCGTTCGCCTTGAGGGTCAGGATGGCTGTGGCCAAAGATCGGGAGTAAGGCGGATCGCAAAAATAGATATCCTTCTTGTGATGAAAATATTCCTCGGCCGCCGGCGTCCGGGCGGTGACGACCGGCTTCTTCATCCCCAGCGCTTGAAAGATCTTGTGGGGAACGACTCGGCGGGCTTTTTCGGTCGCGCCGAAGATCCCCAGGCAAACGTCGGCCGCGGCGATCCGCGCCGGCAGCTCGGCGGGTTTGAGCCACCCCGCGAACTCCACGTTTCGGAGGCCGAGTGAATCCGCCCTGAGCCGGACCCGCTCCAGGGTCTGACCGGAGCCGACAAAGTGAAAGCGTACTGACGGGTCCTTTTTCGAGAGCAAGGCCGCCGCTTCGATGATGCTCTCCGCGCCGTGAAGCGGCAGGAAGGACCCGAAGAAGACGACTGAGAATTCAGCGCGCGGCCGGCCGGACGAAGGCGGAGCCGGACGGAAGAGCCGGTCATCGTACCCGACGGGGACCACAGCGACCTTGTCCTCGCTCAGTCCATAAGCGCGGCAATAATGATCCTTGTGAGCCTGGGTATCGGCCAGGATCAGGTCAGAAAGACCGAATGACATCCGGTCGATGAAGAAGTTCCACCAGGCGCGCACCGACCCCGGCTTGCGGCGGCGCCAGTCGATGATCTTGGTTTCGTAGCGGGCGGCCAACGGGTCGAAGACAAGGCGCTTGGCAAAAACAGAGGCGAAAAAGCGTCCCAGGGGGACGTCCTTTTGACAGAATTCGGGCACGAAGACGATGTCGCTTCGGAGCGCCGCCCGGCTGAACCGGGCCAGACCCCAAGGATAGCGCAGCCAGAACTTGACCGAGCCGGGCAGGCGGCATTCCCGCACTTCGGCGCCGTTGAGCTCCAGGCCGCGGCGGAGTATGGCATTTCGCGGATAAGCCGGGTCATAAGCGCCCAAAAAGCAGAAAGTCATATTGTTTCGTATATCATCCACTTCCGAGCCTGTCAATTACTAGACCTATTCTCAGCAAAATTCAAGACAGGTAAATCAACAAAGAAAGGAGGCGCTAACAAGAAACGCGGTAATCAGCTAAAAATTGTAACGAATGGCAAAGCCCAAGGGAGAAGTCGATGCACTCACGCTTACTCTTTTGTTATAAGACTTACTCAAAATAGCGCCGACGACAAAAGTAATTAAGAATCCAGTCTGCACAATTCCGGAGATAAGCAACTGCTCTTTGCCGCCGCTTTGAAATACAAGATCCTTACTGCCTCCCACTCTGGCAATCGAAATGAACGGACCTACGACTGGAATTATTGTTGTGCTCAATGTGGCATCATTTCTACTAAGGGCAACAACAACGGTTGCAGCCCAAGTCGCAGCTAGTCCGATTCCTGATATGAGCATTTGAGTATTGTAGGGATTTTTCGGAATAGAAAAAGCAGTTGCTTGCGGAGCAGGTTGAGCCTCTGCCTTCACAATTTTAGCTACCTCGTCCATTTTAAAAACAAAAACACTGCCATCGCTCGTTCTTATGCTAATTTTCTCATTTGGGATTATTTCAATAATTGTCCCCCTAATGATGCTTCCATTCTTTAGATAAACCTCATCAATTGTGGAAGTCTGCGCATAGATTAGCCCCCCTGACAATAAAACAAATGCGAAAACTGCAAATAATGAAGTCGTCTTCACTTTGAACCCCTCCTTCTTAAAATCTATCTAATTGATATTATTATTAATAGCTATTTAAATTGTCAAACCCCAATCGGGACTAATGGCCTCTTATTGACGCCCCCAATGCCCTGGTATAAGATAGCCCGGAAAGGGAACGACAATGTCCATCGACCCCAAACTCCTGGAAATCCTGGCCTGCCCGTTGTGCAAAACACCCGTGAAGCTGACCCCGAACAAGAAGGGGCTCAAGTGCTCTAAGTGCCGCCGCGTTTACCCGATCATAGACGATATCCCCATCATGCTCATCGATGAGGCCGCGATTGAAAAGGCACCCCGGCGGAAACCTCGCGCTTGACCCTGCCGCGCCGGCTAAGATCCTGCTCCTCCGCCTGCGGCGCATCGGCGATATCATCCTGACCACCCCGGCCGTTTCGGCCTTGAAACGCGCGTTCCCCAAAGCCCCTCTCACTTTTATCGTAGAGAAGCCCTTCTCCCGGCTGGTCGAGGGCAATCCGGCCCTGGAGAGGGTCATCGCCATCGACCCCAGGCTCAGTATTCGGGGTACGCTCGGTCTCATCCGAAGGATTCGCCGGGAGCACTACGACGCGATCTTGGATTTTCACGGAGGCCCGAGGACGTCCCTGTGGACTTTTCTTTCCGGGGCGAAGGTCAAGGTCGGCTACCTCATCCGCGGCAAAGGTTGGCCTTATAGCATCGCCGTCCCCCGGAGCGGTCCCGAGGGGCCGATCCACAGCGTTGAAAACCACCTGAACCTGGTCAAGGCCCTGGGCGCTGATATCGGCCCGGAGCCGGACCTTTATCTGCCGCCGGCGCGGCCCGAAGAAAAAGCCCGCCTTGACAGGATCTTCAAAGAAAATCGCCTCCGGGGAACGAAAGTCATCATCCTCCACATCGGCGCCGGGAACGCCTTCCGGGATTGGGGCCTTCGGAACTTATCCGCCCTTGCCCGCCGACTGGCCGCGTTTCCGAAAGCGCGAGTCGTTCTGGCCGGGGGAGAAGGGGATCTCGGCCGCGTTGAGGAAATGCTGGGGACAGGAAGCCTGGCCGCCCTGTCGCTCGTAGGCGAGCTCAACCTCATCGAGCTCCGGGAGCTCATCGCCCGCGCTTCGCTCTTCGTCGGACCGGACAGCGGGCCGATGCATATCGCCGCTTCGACATCCACGCCTATAGTAGCCTTTTTTGGGCCCACCCTGCCGGCTCACTTCGCTCCCTGGCGGCGGCGCGCCGTGCTCATCGAGAAGGGTTTCGACTGCCGTCCCTGCAAGCAGAGGGAATGCGCTCCCGGGGACTTTCGATGCCTGCAGGCCATATCCGTTGATGAAGTCTACGAGGCCTGCCTGCCCTTTTTGGCCCAAAAACCCCGAAAAAAATAGGTTTGGCCGGGTCCCCGGACTATAGTAAAATGGCCTGATATTCCTGATACGGGTCCATTTTTCCCATGGAAGAGCGCAAATCGCTGTTTGAAGACCGAAGCTCCGGAGACATCATTCTCTGGGCAAGTGTCACGGCTTGCCTGCTTTTTTCGCTTATTTCCATAAGCCTCGTTCAAATCTTCCTGGGCCTAGCCATCGTCCTATGGGTCTATTTCCTCATCCGGAGGAAGAGGCGCCTGGAGGTCCCTGGGTTTATGGGCCCGCTCCTCGTTTACATCGCCTGGTCGCTCTTGGCCTCGGCCCTGTCCCGCGACCCGGCCACGAGCTTTATCGACAGCCGAGAGCTTCTCCTGGCCCTCATCGTCCCCATCGTCATGGCCGCCTTTTTCTCGGCCCGCTCTCTCGCCGTCGGCATCCTGGCCCTGCCCGTGTCCGCCCTCGCGACGAGCGTCTATTCTCTGGCGCGCTACGCCATCCGCCGGGCGCCGGGGGAGCGGGTCATGGGCTTCATGGGGCACTACATGACCCAGGCCGGCCTGCTCATGATCTTCGGCGCGGCCGCCCTGGCCCTGGTGCTCTTCCTGCGTGACAGGAGCCGATGGTTCTGGGGTCTCGCCTTTGCCCTGAGCCTGCCCGCCCTCGGCCTGACTCTCACCCGCAGTGCCTGGATCGGCCTCGTAGCGGCGGTTTGCTTGGTGGTCCTGCTGTACAAGCCCAAGGCCTTGGTCGTCGTCCCGATCTTCGTTGGGCTCTTCTTCCTGTTCGGAACGCAGGCCATGAAACGACGAGCGCTTTCGGCCTTCAGCCTTTACGGTTATTCGAACCAGGAGCGAGTCGAGTATCTCAGGGCCGGGCTCAAGATCATCGCCGACAACCCCCTGCACGGCACGGGTCCTCGCACGGTTTCGAAGATCTTCCAGTATCCGGAGTACGGGCTCAGCGAACAGGCCAGGAAAAATGTCCACCTCCATAACAACCTGATCCAGATCGCGGCCGAGAGGGGTTTGCCCGCGCTCGCGGCCTGGCTGGCCTTTCTCATCTGGGCCCTGGTCGACCTGTCCAAGGCCTTCCGGGCGGGCGACCGAACCCTGCGGGCCATGGCCGCGGCCTCGATGGCGGTTATCGTTGCGCTGTTCATCGCCGGTCTCTTCGAATACAACTTCGGCGATTCCGAGATCACGAGCCTGTTCTATCTTCTCATCACGCTTCCCTTCGCCCGGCGGAGCCTCGCCCTCCGGGTCGAGGGACGGAGCGGCCAGGTTGACCGGTGAAACGCCGCCTCATCTTGGGAGTTGTGATAGGACTGGCGGCGATCTATCTGGCCTGGCTCGGCGTCGCCTCCCTGCGTTTCAAGCCCTTTCGGACCAAGCCGGTTCCCGGCGGCCAGGAGATCGAGGGCGTCTATCATCTCCACACGAAGTTTTCCGACGGCAGCGCCGACGTGGACACGATCGCCCGGAAGGCGGCGAGGGCGGGATTGAAGTTCGTGATCCTCACCGACCACGGGCATCCCAACCTGCCGTCGCTGGCCAGTCAAGGATGGAGGTCCGGCGTCCTGGTCCTGGCCGGATCGGAGCTGTCGGTCAGCCGGGGCCACCTGGTCGCGCTCGACTTCACGTCTCCGAAGCATCCCTTCCCCCAGAACGCGGAGCAGTCCATGCGGGACGTGCGGCGGGAGGGAGGGTTCACCATCGTCGCCCATCCCTACTCCAAGGTCCGCTGGAACTGGGGCGAGGACGAGAACCCGTCCGGGATCGAGATCATCAACGGGGACAGCGAGCTGCGCTACCACCTGCTCAAATCCCTGCCCTGGTTCCCGGCGCTCCTATTCAACCCGCGTCTGGCTTTGATCAAGATGCTCGGTTCTCCGGCCCAAAGCCTTTCCAAATGGGACCAGCTGAACGTCAAGGGCCGGGTCTACGCGTACTTTGCTTCGGACGCGCACCTGCTCTACGGGCCACTCTTGGATTTTCTCCGGATTCACATCTTCCTCAAACAGCCGCTCTCCGCGGACTTCAAGACGGCCCGGGCCCAGGTTTTCGAAGCCCTGCGCTCCGGCAAGTTCTACAACGCCGTGGACGCCGCCGGGCAGGCCCGGGGCTTCCGGTTCTGGGCGGCGAAAAAGGGCCGACGAATTCCCATGGGCAGCGAGGTCCGGATGCCCCTGCCTCTGGCCCTCAAGGTCCGGGCAGGATTTCCCTTTCCCAGGGAGATCCGTCTCATCCGCGACGGACTCCAAGTCGCCAGCACCTCGAAGAAAATGCTATTCTATACGGCCGAGGTGCCCGGGACCTATCGAGTCGAGGTTTATCTCCGGGGCCGAACGCCCCTGGCCGGGGATGTGCCCTGGATCTTGTCCAACCCCATCTTCGTGCGGGAGGAATGACCATGATTCCCCTTGATATCAACAAGCTCCGACAGAGGGTCCAGGCCTTCGAGGGACGGCGCGTCCTCGTCCTGGGCGACCTCATGCTCGACCGCTACATCTGGGGCCGCGTGACCCGCATCTCGCCCGAGGCGCCCGTGCCCGTGGTTGAGGTGGTGAACAGCACATCCAGCCTCGGCGGCGCGGGCAACGTGGCCGCCAACCTCAGAAGCCTGGGCGCGGTTCCCGTTCTGGTGGGCGTCGTCGGCGATGACAGCGAGGGAGAGTGGATCCGCAAGACCGCGGCCGAATCCGAGGGGATCTTCATCGACCCGCGGGTCCCGACCACGGTCAAGACCCGCATCATCGCCCACCATCAGCAGGTGGTCCGGGTGGACCAGGAGAAGAAGAAGAGCCCGCCTCGCGACATCGAAGAAAAGATCATCAATTTCGTCCGGAGCGAGCTTTACGAAGGGCTCGCCATCTCCGATTACAACAAAGGGCTTCTGACCCGCTCCTTGATGAAGCCCGTCCTGGCCCTTGCCCAGCGGAGGAAGATCCCGGTCTTCGTCGACCCTAAGGTCGAGAACTTCAAGCTGTTCTCACCCGTGACGTTCATCGCTCCCAATCACATCGAAACGGAGCGCATCGTCCAGTTTCCGTGCCGGAGCGATGCGGATGTCGAGCAGGCCGGCCGGCGCCTGTTGACGGTCATCAAGAGCCGCTACCTCATCATCAAGCGGGGCGAACAGGGCATGTCCGTCTTCGAGCCGGGGAAGAAGCCTCTCCACATCCCGACCTTGGCCCGGGAGGTTTTTGATGTCACCGGCGCGGGCGACACGGTCCTGGCGGCCATATCCCTGGCTTTGCTGGCGGGCGCCTCAATCCGCGAGGCGGCCATCATGGCCAATGCCGCGGCGGGAATCGTCGTGGGCAAGGTCGGGACGGCCACCGTCACTCCGGCCGAGCTTATCATGGCCCTGCGCCGTGTGGGGAACTCGTCCAAATAGGAATCTTAGCCTGAAGGCCCGGAGATAAAAGGGCGACCCGCACCCGCAAGCCTCGGAGAAAGCTCGCGGAGAAGTGTGTTCCGGAGTTCCGAGCGGCTGCGGCGTTCGGGGAATACCCCTTTTGAATCGGCGGGCCCCTGGCCTCCCTGGGGAAAAAGCGCTATAATAGGCTCTCGATGTGCGGCGTAATAGGAATCGTTGGCAATTCCGACGTTTTCCGCGACCTGTACCAGGGGTTGCTGTCGATCCAGCACCGGGGCCAGGATTCGGCGGGGATCATCACCTATGACGGGCGTTTCCATATCAAAAAAGGGAACGGCCTTGTCCAGGATATCTTCAAGCCCGAGCACACCGACCGCCTGAGGGGGTCCATCGGCGTCGGCCATACGCGCTACCCGACGATCGGCGGCGGGTCGGGCGAGGACGCCCAGCCGTTCATGGTCAACTCGCCCTTCGGCATCATGATGGTCCATAACGGCAACGTGGTCAACTACACCGAGCTCAAGGCCGAGCTCTTCACCAAGGAACACCGCATCCTCAGCTCGGAGAACGACGTGGAGATCATCCTTAACGTCTTCGCCGGGGAGATCGACAAGTTCAAGGCCCGGGAGCTCACCGTGGACCAGATCGCCGCGGCCGTGGCGGCCGTCTACAAGAAGGTCAGGGGCGCCTACTCGGTGGTCGCCTACATCGCCGAGCAAGGCCTGGTGGCGTTCCGTGACCCCTACGGGATCAAGCCCCTGGTTTACGCCGCCCGGAACGACGGGCTCCAGCCGTCGTATGCCTTCGCCTCGGAGAGCGTCACCCTGAACATCATGAACTTCGGCCCGATCAAGAACGTCGAAGCCGGACAGCTCATCTTCCTGGATCGGGCACGACGGCTTCACGTGCGCAAGATCGCCCACTGTCCGCACACGCCCTGTCTCTTCGAGTGGGTCTATTTCGCCCGGCCGGACTCCTTCATCGACAACGTCAATGTTTACAAGTGCCGGATCAATCTGGGGCGCCTGCTGGCCGACGAGATCAAGAAGAAAAAGCTGAAGATCGACGTGGTCGTGCCCGTGCCCGACTCGGCCCGCGACGCCGCCATCGAGATCGCCCGCAAGCTCGACCTGCACTATCGCGAGGCCCTGGTCAAGAACCGATACATCGGCCGGACCTTCATCATGCCCGCCGACAGCAAGCGCAAGACCTCGGTCCGTCAGAAGCTCAACCCCATCGCCGAGGAGTTCCGGAACAAGAACGTCCTTCTCGTGGACGACAGCATCGTCCGGGGCAACACCTCGCGGGCCATCGTGGATATGGTCCGGGATTGCGGAGCCAAAAAGGTCTATTTCGCCTCGTATTCTCCGCCCCTTCGCTACCCGTGTGTTTACGGGATCGACATGCAGACCAAGGCCGAGTTCGTGGCCCGGGGAGCCGATGCCGCCCAGGTAGCGGCCAAGATCGGGGCGGACATGGTGATCTATCAGCCCCTGAGCTCGCTCAAGAAAGCGGTCCAAGTGGAGAACCCCAAGCTCAAGACGTTCTGCGGAGCGTGCTTTGACGGTCAGTACCCGACCGGGGATATCACCCCGGAAATGCTGAAGAAGATCGAACAGGACCGGCGTTTCGCTCAGGATAATCAGCTCGAACTTCACCTGCCCTAGACGCGGGGCGGGCGTTCGTCCTATCCCTGAACAAGCCCGATCGGGGGGCAATACCTTCTCTTTCGATGGCCGGACCTGTCCCCGAGCGCCTGACGGAAGTCCTCAAAGGCCGACCAGGCGAATTCAGGGACAGGGTATCGTGTCCCAAAATGAAACCATAAAGATAAAGCTTTCTCTATTATTTATAAAACCGTGCGATCGTTTTGATGACGTAATCCTTCTGCTCGTCTGTCAGCTCGGGATAGATGGGGATCGACAGGACCTCGGCCGCGGCCCGTTCGCTCTCGGGAAAATCGCCGGCCTTGCAGCCCAGGTCGCGGAAGCATTCCTGGAGATGCAAGGGCAGGGGGTAGTAGATGGCCGCGCCCACGCCCTTCTCTTTCAGATGCTTCATCAGCCCGTCGCGGTCTTTGACCCGCAGCGTGTATTGGTTGTAGATGTGATGATTGCGGTCGCCGCTTGAGCCATACACGGCAACGGGCGTCTTGACCACCCCCCGCTCCATCAGACCCGTTTCTTGGAAACGCCGGTTATAATAGGCGGCGTTCTCGCGGCGCCCGGCTGACCAGCCGTCGAGGTAAGGCAGTTTCGCGTTCAGCACCGCCGCCTGGAGAGCGTCAATCCGGAAATTCCCGCCCACGGTCCGATGATAGTAGCGGACGTGCTCGCCGTGCATCCTGAGAACCTTGATCTTCTCGGCCAGCGCCGCGTCGTTGGTGATGACCATACCCGCGTCGCCGAACGCGCCCAGGTTCTTGGACGGGAAAAAGGAGAACGCGCCCAGCTCAGCCATGGACCCGGCCCGCCGGCCTTTGTACTCGGCGCCGATGGATTGGGCCGCGTCTTCGATCACGGGGATCCGGTGCTTTCGCGCGACGGCCAGGATGGGGTCCATGTCGGCGCACTGCCCGAAGAGATGCACGGGGATGATGGCTCTGGTCTTGCGGGTGACGGCCGCTTCGATCTTCTCCGGGTGGATGTTGAACGTCACCGGGTCGATGTCCGCGAAGACGGGCCGCGACCCGAGCCGATGGATCGTGCCCGCCGTGGCGAAAAAAGTGAAGGGCGTGGTGATGACCTCGTCACCGGGCTTAATACCCAGGGCCATGAGGGACACGAGGAGCGCATCCGTGCCGGAGGAAACGCCGACACCCCAGTCCGCCTTGGAGTAGGCGGCCACGTTTCGCTCGAACTCCTCGACTTTCGGCCCGAGGATGAAGTACTGCGAGTCCATCACCTCGTTGACGATCGGGATGATGTCCTTTTTGATTCGGGCATACTGGGCCTTGAGGTCGAGCAGGGGAACGTTCATTTTATCGGCCATAAGATCCTCCGTGTCGATCGGGTCAGAGTCCTTGCGCCCGCCAGTACTCCAACAGGTCGCGCAGTGTCTGCTCCAGGGGAATCCCGGCCGTCCAGCCCGTCTCCTGGCGCAGCTTGGAGCAATCGCCGCCCAGAAAGGGGATGTCGGTCTTACGCAGCTTGGACGGGTCCTGACGGACCGCGATCCGGAGATTCGATAGGGATAAAAGCGCGTCGAGGGCTTCCCCGAGCGAGATGGTCCGCCCCGAACAGATGTTGTAGACCTCGCCCGTCCTCCCCTTTTGCATAAGCAGGACGTAGGCCCGGACGACGTCCCGGACATCGGAATAATCCCGCCGGACGGCGAGGTTTCCGGTCAGGATCACGGGCTCGGCCATTCCCTTCTCGATGCGCGCTACCTGGCGGGCCCAGTCCGAGAAGACGAAATCGGGCGCCTGGCCCGGGCCGGTGTGCGGGAAGGAACGGGCCGTGACGATGTCCAGCTTTTCGACCTGGATGTAGAATCGGCTCATCAATTCGCCGGCGATCTTGCTGTAAGCATAAGGGTTCACGGCCTGGACGGGGTCGTCCTCCCGGAAATTCTTCTCCCCGGGCGAGATCATGCCGTACACGTCGGAGGAGCTGATGAAGAGCAGGCGCGCGGACGGAGACGAGCGCCGCACGGCCTCGTACAGGTTGCTCGTGCCCATCACGTTCGTCTCCAGGGTTTCCTGCCGGTTCTCCCAGGAGCGACGGACGTTGGACTGAGCGGCAAGATGAAAGACCCAATCCGGCCGGGCGCGTTCCAGAGCCTCGGACAGGCGTTCCGCGGACCTCAGGTCCACGTGGCAGATCTCCCTGTCCTCGGGTCCGGGCTTGTCGGGAAAACACGTGCCGGCAATATCGAAGTCCCGCTCACGGAGCAGGCGCGACAGGTGCCGGCCGACGAAGCCGGTGGCACCCGTGATGAAAGCCTTGGGAGTCACGTCAGACTCTTTCTCTCCAGTAGTTGAGCAGGTCCTCGAGCGTTTTGGCGAAGGGGATGCGGGGCTTCCAGCCCGTGAGGTTCACGAACTTGGAACAATCCGGGAGCAGGATGGGGACATCCGAAGGACGGAGCCGGGCCGGGTCGACCTCGACCTTGACCTTGACCTTGCTCTTGGACAGGAGCAGGTCCAGGACCTCCTGCATGGCGTAAGCCCGGCCGGTGCCGATGTTGTAGACTTCGCCCGCCTGCCCTTTTTCCAGGCTCAGCCAGTAGGCCTGGACCACGTCCCGGACATCGGTGAAATCGCGCTTGGCTTCCAGGTTGCCTACGTGGATGACCGCCGGCTTTTTCTTGGCTTCGATCTCGGCCACCTGCTTGGCGAAATTCGAGGTAACGAACACCTCCCCGCGACGCGGCCCGGTGTGGTTGAAGCCGCGCGTCCGAACGATGTGGAGCCCGTAACTGCGAAAATATTGATAGCCCAGAAGGTCCTGGGCCACCTTGCTCACGGCATAAGGGCTCAGGGGCCGCAGGGGGTTGGTCTCCTTCATGGGGATCTCATCGGGGCTGACCTGGCCGTATTCCTCGCTCGAGCCGGCGACCTGGATGCGGGGCGTGAGGCCCAGGTCGAGCACGGCCTCGAAGAGATGGACCTGGCCGACGGCGTTGATGCTCAGCGTCTCGGCCGGCAGGCGCCAGGAGGTGGGCACGAAGCTCTGGGCGGCCAAATGAAAGATGTAATCGGGCTTGACGTCCTTCAGGCATTTTTTCAGGGAAATGTAGTCCTTGAGGTCGCCTTCGTGGAGGTCGACCTTGTCCTGGATGCCGCGGATGTTGTCCATGCGGCTCCGCCACCGGACGAGGCCGCTGACTTTCACATCGGGCTTGGAGGCCAGGATGTATTCCGCCAGGTGACTTCCGGCAAACCCGGTAATGCCCGTGATAAAGATTCTCATGGCCGCTCCTTAGGGAATGATCGATCCTTCGCCGCTTCGGCTCGCGAAACAGGCATTCATTTTAATATGAGTGCCTCGCGCGTTCAAGACCGGGAGCGGGACGCTGATAACTGTATTGGAGAGAACAAGTTAGGCATGAGCCGCTCGGGGTCCATCGGCGGGCCGGCCCCGAGGGATCCGCCGAGCATCTACGTTTTCTTATAGTTGGAATCGTAGAACTTCTGGAAGTCCTGGCTTCGCTCCTTGATGCGGCGCCACCAGCCTTCGTTGTCCACATACCAGCGGACGGTCCGCGCGAGCTGCGAATCAAAATCCTTGCCCGGCTTCCAGCCCAGGCAATGGATCTTCGCGCAATCGACGGCATAGCGCCGGTCGTGGCCCAGGCGGTCGGGGACGAACTTGATCAGGCTCTTGGGCTTGCGGAGCAGCGAGAGTATCCGCTTGGCCACGACGATGTTCTTGACCTCGTGGTTGGCCCCGGCGTTATAGGCTTCGCCCAGCTTGCCCCGCAGGACGAGCTTTTCCACGGCCCGGCAGCAATCCTCGACGAACAGCCAGTCGCGGACATTCTCCCCTTTTCCATAGAGGGGCAAGTCTTTGCCTTCCAGGGCATTGGTTACGAACAGCGGTATGAACTTTTCGGGGTACTGATACGGCCCGAAGTTGTTGCTCGGCCGGACGATGATGACCGGGACTCCATAAGTGACCCAGTAGGCGTTGACCATCCGGTCCGCTCCGACCTTGCTGGCCGAATAGGGGGACGACGGGTTGAGCGGGTCGTTCTCGCGGAAAAAGCCTTTGTCCCGGCTGCCGTAAACCTCGTCCGTGGAGACGTGCAGAAAGAACTCGACCCAGGGCGCCCGGCGCAAGGCCTCCAGCAGGACCCAGGTGCCGTGAACGTCGGTCAGGACGAATTCCCCCGCGTCCATGATCGACCGATCCACGTGGGTTTCGGCCGCGAAATGGATCACGCCTTGAACGCGGTCCATCACCCCGGCCACGGCCTCTTTGTCCCGGATGTCGGCCCGGACGAACTCGTAGCGCGGGTCGCGCTCCAGGTCCGTCAAGTTCTCGAGGTTGCCCGCGTAGGTCAGCTTGTCCAGGTTGATGATCCGGATCGTGGGATAGCGGCCGAGGATGTAGCGGATGAAATTACTGCCGATGAATCCCGCCCCTCCGGTGACCAAGAGCGTTTTGCCGTCAAGATTTCGCGCGGCCCCAGGCTTGGACGGCGCGGTGCGCCGGGCGGACCGTGAAGGCGACGACGCCGGCTTTGGGCCGCGTCGGACCGGGCGCTTCCGTTTCTTCCCCCCGGCCGCCTGCTTTATCGTCGGCGCCATGGCCTCAGCCGTCCTTCCGGGTCCAATCGTAAGGGATCTTATCCGAGTGCGGGTCGAGCCTCTGCTCATCCGGGTCCTTGTGATCATAAGCCCGGGTGGGGACGTTGACCACGACCGCTTCCTCCGGACTGACGCACATCCAGCCGTGATAGACGCCGGCCGGGATCTGCACGAGCAGGGGATTGTGCACCCCGAGGTAGTGCTGTTCGAGCTGGCCCAGCGTCTTCGAGCCCGGGCGGGCGTCATACAGCACGAGCTTGAGCATGCCCGCGACACAGCAGACATTGTCCGCCTGCTTTTCGTGCTTGTGCCAGGCCTTGACCACGCCGGGATAGGTCGTCGTCATGTACACTTGCCCGAACCCGAGGAAGAGCTCGTCGTCGCCCCGGAGGATCTCCATGAGCCGCCCCCGCTCGTCGGGGATGACTCTCAGTTTCTTGGTTTTGACCCCGTCGATCATCTCAGCCCCCTTCCTTTTCTTCCGAACCTATTTGATCCCGATCTCGCCCTTGTCGCCGACCATGAACCGATAGACCGACGGCTTGGGCAGGCTCTTGTAGATCCTGACCTCGCGTCCGATGAGGCTCTCGTCGATGCGGCTGCCGATATCCCGGATCTCGCTCCCCTCGAGGACGATGCTGTGCTCGATCTCCGTCCCGATGATCTTGCACCGGGGCTGGATCGAGGTGAAGGGGCCGATGTAGGACTGGACCACTTCGGTCCCGGCGCCGATAATGGCCGGCCCGCGGATGGTGCTGTGACGGACCTCGACGTCCTTCTCCAAAATAACCGGGCCGCTGATCCGCGAGTCGTCGTCCACCCGGCCCTCGATCCGGCCCGAGATCGATTCCAGGATGAGGCGATTCGCCTCCAGGATGTCCTCGATCTTGCCCGTGTCCTTCCACCAGCCGGAAACGAGATGGGGCTGGACGATGAAGCCCTTGTCCACCAGGTATTGAATGGCGTCGGTGATCTCGAGCTCGTTTCGCCAGGAGGGCTTGATGGCCTTGACCGCGGCAAAGATATTCTTGTCGAAGAGGTAGACGCCCACCAGGGCCAGGTTGCTGGCCGGCTTCTTGGGCTTCTCCACCAGACGGACGACCTTCCCCTTGGCGAGCTCCGCGACGCCGAACATCTCCGGGTTGGGGACAGGGGTCAGGAGGATGAGCGAGTTGGGCTGGACTTTCCGGAATTCCTCGACGAGGGAGGCGATGCCGCTCTTGAGGATGTTGTCCCCGAGGTACATGACGAACGGCTCGTCGCCCAGGAAGGGTTCGGAGATCAGGACGGCGTGGGCCAGGCCCAGAGGCTGCTCCTGCTCGATGTAGGTGATGCGCACGCTCGGGCCCCACTGACGCCCATCGCCCGCGGCCGCCCGGATCTCGGCCCCGGTTTCGCCGACGACGATGCCGATGTCGGTGACGCCGGCCTCGACCAGGGCCTCGATGCCGTAGAAGAGGACGGGCTTGTTGGCCACGGGGACGAGCTGCTTGGCCTGGGTGAACGTCAGGGGCCGCAGGCGCGTCCCTTTGCCTCCGCTCAGAATCAATCCCTTCATATCGGGCGCTGTCCTTTCGGTCCGGCCGTTCAGAAGCCGAGGCCCCCCAGAAAATCAGCGGTGTGGCTGATATCGCCCAGCCCGAGGCTGAACGAATACTCCACGTCCCTTATGGTGCGGAAATTATAGATCCGGATGTTCGCCCGGAAATCCAGGCACTGATAATGATAGATGACGTCCCCGCCGGCGAACAGAAGCTCGTTCTTCGAGATGTTGTAATCGAATTCGCCCTGGCCCTCGATGTTCAGAGCCGGGATCTTCACTCCGCCGGAAATATTGATCTGATGCCGGTTCATGTAGACAAAATCATTCCACGGGTTCTGGCTCTTGAGCCAGCTCACGTTGAAGAACAGGTCGTCTTTCGGGTTGCCCAATCGCGCCCCCAGGCGGATGGAGGAAAACAGGTTGTGGTAGGTGTTGTAGCTCGTCCCCACGTCCAGGCTGAACGAGCTCACCGGGAAAAAGCGCAGGGAGGCGGTGATGTCCGAAGCCGTCGGGATCCGGCCGTTGAAACGGTAGATGCTCAGCGGGCCGTCGTTCGCGGAGATGTAGTGCGTCTGGGAGAGCTCCAGGGTCAGCATCTCCTGGGGCATCTTGTCCTTCTTGACCAGGAGATGATTGGTCAGGCCGTAGGTGATCGTGTGGTAGCGGAAAAAATAGCCGATGGCCGTGATGATCCTATCCGAGTCCAAAGTGGGGCTGTCGTAGCGATACGTGACGAACGGCTCGATGATGTGCTTGACCGACGGCTCGTTCTCGGCATTGGTGAAGGTCCGGTAGATCGTCGGCCCGCGCAGGTCCAAGACGAAACTGTAGTTATGGCTGAAAAAGGGCGAGTCGCCGATGACTTTTTGGCTGGAGCCGGGGGAGACGGGAACAAGGCTTTGCCAGTAATAGTTGAGGTTGGCGGAAACGGACGAGGTGAGGCTCAGCCACGGGATGGCATTGAACGGCAGGCTGAGGGTCGGGCTGAAACCCAGGCTCTGCAGGTGTTTCTGATTGCCCTTGTTGAAATCCGTCTGCCATCCGTATTCCCAGCGGCTGAAGTTCGAGGAGAACGAAAAGTAAAGGGGCGGCAGGAGCTTGATCTTGAAGGAGCTGAAGCTGATCTGGGGAAGGTACTGGGTGCGGATGGCGTTGTTGACTGAGGTGAAATACGTTTCAAAACGGCTGGCCTGGGCGCTGAGGGTGAATCCCGAGAAGGTGTTGGTCAAGAAAACCTGGGAGCGGCGGTTCGTAACCGTGGCCCGGCTGAAGTTGTTGTCGAAATTGCGGAGGAAATCGTACGAGCTCTGCAGGTCCACGGAAGCCACGAGTTGAAACCCCAGAGGCAGGGCCTGATTGTGATTGACCCGGACGATATAGGCATTCTTGACGAGTTCGCCGTTGGCCCCTTTTTTGAACCCGAAGTCGAAGAGCTTGATCTGGCCGCCCATGCCATCCTCAAAGAGATAGCGGTACTCGAGGCCGCCCCCGTAGCCCATGAGGCTGTAGTAAAGGAAGTTGAGCGTGACGTCCATGTTGCGGCCCAGGGTCAGATAAAAATCCTGGGAATACTTCCAGCCCTTGGTGTTGGTGTGGCCGATTTTGGGCTCGAGCAAACCCGTGGTCCGGTCCTGAATGGGGTATCGAAAATAGGGAAAGTAGAAGACGGGGATCCCCTTGACCGACAGGACCATGTTCCACATCTCGATGTAATCGTCTTTTTTATAATTGGCCCGCGAGCAGGTAAATTTCCAGCGCGGGTTCGGCTGACTGCACATCGTGAACCGCGCCTTTTCAAAATGATAGTAATCGGACTCTTCCCGCTCGAGGACGTTCGTTTCGAAGAAGAAACTCGGTTGGGCCATGCCCGCCGCGTTCTCCATGCGGCCCAGGGCGGTGTCGAGGTTGAAGTGGAGGCTGTCCGAGGTCGTGACCTCGTTGGGCGACTGCAGAACGCAATGCCCATCGGCCTGGACATCCTTCGTATCTTTGTTGAGGTCGACGTTGTCCGCGAAGAGGATGACCCCACCGTAGTGGACCTCCACCTTTCCCGAGGCGATCACATGGTTATCGGGCGTGCTCTTCCAGGATTCGGCCACGACCCGGATCTCCGGCGTTCCGGTCTCCTGGCCCGGCGCGCCTTGATCGGCGGGGTTGGCTTGAGCACCCTGGGCGGTCTGGGACTGGGAGGGCTGCTGAACGGGCTTCTTTTTTTTGGCTTTTTGGGCCGCGGCCGGGAGGGAAAAGGCCAAAAACAAGGCCATGAAGCAAATGCCGGCCCGGGTTCGCAGATGGGACCGGGCCGCCGTATCGTTTTCCACTGAGTCAATTTAACACAGAGACAGACCTCGAATCAATTCAACCTTGCGGCGGGAAAAGGGCTCGTTCAGGCGTTGAATTGGCCGGTATCCACCCAATCCTTCTTCAGAACGGACCAGAAGTCCTCAGCAAGCTTCCTCAGGACGTAGTCATAGGGAAGCCAGCCATAGCCGTCCTCGCCCCAGGTCCGGCCCCAGGAATTCCGGATGAGCAGGGCGCCCTTGGTCTCGATCCGGCCGTAGATGTTCGTGATCTTTTTTTTATCGTCATAGCCGGTGGCCATTACGGCATGGCCTCCCTCAATCTTCTCCTTGGCCGAGGGAAAGGGGATGAGGCCCGTTTTGTCGGCCTGGCTGATGGAGTTGTACACGGTAAAGCCGAACATGACCGGATGCCCGGCGGCCAAATATGTCTTGATCTGGGTCAGAACGTCCGGGGCGGGGGTTTCCGGTGGGTCGTGGCGATAGTATTTGATCGTCTTGGAATTTTGAGCAAAAGCGTAACAGAAGGCCGGGGGTTCTCGGTCGAAGACCTCTCCCTCGTCGCTGTAGGGCCAGTATTCCTCGGGCGGAACTCCGAACAGGACCATGGCCCCCATGGTCAGGCGAAGGTGGGCACCCGTGTCCCCCTTCTGATGCATCAGGTTTCGGGTGACCTTGTAGAGGAACAGCCGGGAGGCGTCAATGTGCTTGCCGAAGGATTTCCGCTCATAATACTCCAGAACGCCGACCCCGGCATGCGCCGTGCAAGACCCCAGCCGAAGCTGGTCCTCGATGGGCGCGCACCAGGGTCGAAGGTCGCAAGACTCGGGCAAGTCCCCGGCCGGCTTTTTGCCTTTCCGCCGTCGAACGCGAAGGAGCCCGGTCGGCTCGAGCAATTCGGCCATCTCTGTCGAATGCTGGGTGTAATCACGGAAATCCGGGAAATCCGGAATCCAGCCCAGGGCGTGTTTCCCCGTTTGGCAAAGTTCCATGCATCCCCTCCCTCTTAGAATTCGAACGAGTTCCTGACCGGCCTCCCCGGCAGGCGAACTCAATCAAAGGCTATTTAGTCGGCGTCCCTTCGGCTTAATTGAAATTTCCGAATAATGGGCGCTGAGCCTTGTGCTGCAGTCCCCAGAAAGAGTTCGCCCTCGAGCCGCCCCTGGCGCCGACGGGCGAACGACGGACCGGGGCCGCATGCGCATCATCCCAAATTCTGCCGGTCTATGGTAGAATCCTTCCGTTCGACCGGATCGCTCGCGGAACGGCAAGGCCTGGGGACGCCCCCGGTTGCCGCCCCGATGATCCCCTCCGAACCTTAGGCTGGATCATGACATCATCCGCTCCAGGACGGATTCGCCGCAAGGTCATCTGCCTTCTCGCACTGATCGTGTCCGACCTGCTGACCCTGCTCGCGGCGTTCTTGGCCGCCTTTCTCCTAAGGACGAAAGCCCTGCCCTCGATTCTCAACTTCGACCGTGTTCTCCCTCCGCTGGGTCGATATCTCCAAAACGACTTCCTCCCCTGCGCCATGATCCTCCTCGGTGTTTTCTTCCTGGAAAGGCTCTACAGCCGGCGGATGTCCTTGTGGGAAGAGGTCCGGCATCTCGTTCGGGGCTTGTCCTTGACGTTCGTTCTGCTCGTCGCCCTGGTCTTCATCAGGAAAAGCTATCCGCTGTATTCCCGGCCCACCGTCATCCTCACCGGTCTGATCGCTCTTGGCCTGTTTCCACTGACGAGGATGGGGACTAAAAGGCTCTTGACCGCACTTCGCCTTTGGAACAAAAAGGTCCTCATCCTGGGGACCGGCGACAGCGCCAAGCGGACGGCTGTGAACATCAAGTATAACGCGACCCTCGGCTATGAACTGGTCGGTTTTCTGTCCGACAGGCGCCTGAAGCCCGGCCGGGAAGTCGTGCCGGGCGGCAGGATCCTGGGCCCGATAGGGAAGCTCGAAACCCTATGCCGAGCCCACGGCGTTCAGGATATCATCATCGCCCTTCCGCGGCTTCAGCAGAAGCGACTCGGCCAGCTCATGGAACGATGCGAGCGCTCGGCCGAATCCATCAGGATCGTCCCCGATTTCGCCACCCTTCTCCTGGTCGGTGCCGAGGCCGACAATTGGGGCGATATCCTTTCGCTCACCGTCCCGAGGAATTTGGCCAAGCCCTGGAACACCCTGTCCAAACGCTTAGTCGAGTATGCCCTGGCTTCGATCCTTGTCATCCTTCTCATCCCCGTGGCCGTCGTCATCAGCCTGGCCATCAGGCTCGATTCGCGGGGCCCGATTCTCTATCAACAAGAGAGGCTAGGCCGAAAGAAACGGACTTTTTCGATGCTGAAGTTCCGGTCAATGTTCGAGAACAACCGCACCCTTCTTCGCCGGGTCTTGCGGAAGGATCGCCGAGGGCAGGAGGATTGGGACCTCTACCAGAAAATCCGGGCCGATGACCCCCGCGTCACCCGGGTCGGAAGGTTCCTCAGAAGATACAGCCTGGATGAGCTGCCCCAGCTCATCAACGTCCTGCGCGGAGACATGAGCCTCATCGGACCGCGGCCGTACCTCCCCCGCGAGCAAAAGCGGATCGGCCGCTACCTGCCGATCCTATCCGAGGTCAGGCCCGGGCTGACGGGGTTGTGGCAGGTCCAGGGACGCAACCGCCTGACCTTCGGGCAGCGCCTGGCTTGGGACGAGTACTACGTCAGGAATTGGTCCTTGTGGCTGGACGTCACTATTTTGATCAGGACGATCAAGGTCATGGCCCAAGGCGACGGCGCTTATTGATTTGGCGGTGGGATAGAGCCGTTATCTTGAGGCTTGAAGGTTTATGGGAAGGATTAACGACAGAGAAGGTGAAATCCTCATTCCGGCCCATGGCTTAGTGAACGATCCGACTGCTTGCCAGGTTTTTTGCGCGGAGGCCCGGCGTTCTCCCGGGCTCCCGGAGTGCTGTCTGATCCTCCTGTTGACGAGGCAAATGGGTTGGGGCTCATATCTAACAACACGAAAAGCAAGGGGATAGAAGTGGAACTGAATGAAGAGAGATGGAGGAGGGATTCCTACAGGATTCTGAGGCATTCATCCGCCCGGAAGATACTGAGCCGGACCGGCTGCCGAAGACTGATAGAGCTCGGGCTGGCCCCCATCAATTCATTTTCCCGCTACGGAGAATTCACGCTCGCTGAGCGTTTTCTGGCCATGCAACCAGGTTTGAATACGCTGGATATAGGCAGTCCAAAGATCTTCGGTTTGATCCTGGCCCGGAGGTATCCCGGCGAAATGTGGCTGACCGATATCTGGGAAGAGGAAGTGAAACGGTGGGCCTGGGCTGCGGATGCGGCCGGGAAACAGTCGTTTTCTCAACATTTCCAGGCCCTTGACGCCCGCCGGATCCCGTTTCCCGATCATACATTTGACCGTGTCTTTTCAATATCCGTTCTGGAGCATATTGAGGGCGACGGAGATTCGGAAGCGATTCGGGAAATCAGCCGGGTTTTAAAACCCGAAGGGATTCTGGTTTTCTCCGTTCCTGCTTATGGCCGAAGAAAAGAGCAGTATAATCTCGGACGCATGTATGGGAGGGAGGATGGAAGCGCCGGGCAAGGCCTCTTTTTCCAAAGGATCTATGACTGGAATTCATTGAACAGCCGCCTGATCAAGCCTTCAGGCTTAGTCCTAACCAATGCCGCGGCTCTCGGGATCAAGGACTCTTTGATGATGAGTTTTTTTGGCTACAATTTGCTTTTCAACCGAAATCGACTGGCCTGGGACAATAAAATGGTTTATTTTTTGTCCCTGCCATGGGGACGTTTTTTTTCTTTTCTATCCAAAAAATATCGGACTTTGGCCGATCCCCGATATTTATCCACATCCCCGCACTACTATGATGTGGTCCTGAAACTGGAAAAAAGATGATGCTTGACTCAGAGGAACACCGGGAACAATTGAGGTGGTCCACAGGAGCCAACTCCGGGGCTTTGATACTATCTTATGCCGCGCCCGAGGGATACGACAACAGCGGGGAGCCATGGCTGAAGACCCTGCGCTTGGGAGGGACGATTTGACCTCAGGTAAAGCTTGACCATAGTCTCTATTCGCGGAAGAAAATGAAGGCGCAAACACGTCCGCTGCTGCAAAAGGAATCAATCCGGCTAAAGTGGCATGGATATGGCTCGAGCTTGGACGACTCTCGATTATTTGAAAACGAGTTCGATGTCACGACCGAGGAATACGCCCGGGACCAGATGGCCATCAATACGCGCAAGACCAGGGAATATATCGTTCCCATTCTAAAAAAACATGTATGGCATAGCGTCCTCGATGTCGGGTGCGGCATTGGAATTATGGTTGCTTCGCTTCTGGACGAGGGATTTGACGCTTACGGCGTCGACCTTCCGGCTCTGGTGCACTACTGGGAGCAGAATCGGTACTCCAAGGATCGATATTTCGTTGTCGGGACGCAGAGTCTCCGCCTTCCCTTTAAAGGTGACTCCTTGGACATGGCTTTCTCCCTGGGAGTCATCGAGCACATCGGCACGCGCAACGGACATACCGACAGGGCAGAAGACTATCATGAGAAGCGCCGGCAATGGCTCCGCGAAGTCTTTCGTGTTGTCAGGCCCGGGGGAGCGATCCTGATCGGCGGACCCAACCGTGCCTTCCCCGTGGACGTGGCCCATGCGCCGGACGCCGACGCCTCTCCAATAGAGGGGATGTTGTCAAAAGCCTGCGGCGCATCGATTCATCGAACATGGGGAGAGCATTTCCTGTGTTCCTACCGCGACATTCATCGCTACCTGTCCGGACTTCCCTACCGAATGAGGGCGCTCAGCACATGCGGTTTACTCTATTGCGGCCGTGTGCCTCATCTCTTGCGCCCCGCTGTCGAATTCTATATCAGATATCTTCCGAGGCCGCTTTGGGCAACCGGGTTCAATCCTTGGGTTTTGGCCTTTATCAAAAAACTATCGCAATCGAAGCTGAATCCAAAGGACGAAAATCCCTGAGCTTAGTCGCGGTCGATCCCTTTTCATGTCGGGCTTTCGCCGCTCTCTATGGGTCGGCTGCGTATCCGCTTCTCTGGGAGCGACCTCGTCTAAAACTGACAGCATTGCGTGTTTGGACTTACGATGTCGGCTGATATGAGAAAGCAGTATTTTCAACGGGGATGAAATCGTTTTGCGGGGGAGCCCACGGCAGAGCAGCAAAGTACGGTCGGTTTTATGAGGAGTAAGGTCGGTTGAGCAAAGCAATAAAGGTATGGCTTCTCGCTCTCGTGGCGTTCCTATCAATCGGGGTGCTCTTTTGGAGGTTGTTTTTATACAACAACCGGCCCTACCTGCATGGAGGTGTGATCCGGTTAATAGACAATTTGAACGATGAAGGCATTCGCCGGAGCCCTTTAAAGATATCCTTAAGCACAATCCGGAAGGAGCCGTTGAATCAGGGGTGGAAGAAGCTGGCCACTCTAGAGAGCGGCGTCGGTATCTGGCAGTCCTATGCGTCCCAATTAATAGTCACTCCCTCTGACCTGGCCCCCGATCCGTCAGACAGGGTTTATCGCAAGGGCCAAACTCTTCTCCATAAAAACGACCTATTTCAGCCGGATACGGCGGCGGACTGCTGGAACTGCCAGGCGGACCGGGTTTTTATCAGCGCGGCCAAAGGGGAAGACCCAAACCGCAGCGACTATTTCATGGATTATCGGGCTTTCAAAAAACTGAAACTGGATATGATCGATAAGGAAAATCTCGATAACCCTGTGCCCTTTGCTGTGATGCAAACGAGACAAGGACCCAGAAGACTTACGGCTTATCCGCTCCGATATCCTGCCTGGGTTCAGATCGCAAAAGCAGCCCCGGATAAAATCACGGTTCGTAGGAACGGGCGAGTCTTACCCTTCCAGGCAGATTTGCCGGGGCTAGACAAGGCGATACGCGAAAAGACGCTGTCCATCTATCCGAAGTCCCCATCCTCATCGGGCCAGCCCTTTTCGCTCTTCACATCAACAAGGCAGTCAAGATGGCAGGTGATTTTGTCGCACTCACGGCGGCGTATTTTTTCTCGGTCTATTTGAGCGAGACGAGGATCAACCCGGGTCGGGGGCTGTATCATTTCGAAACCCCGGAGCTGATCATTCTCCTCCTTCTCTTCATTGTTTGGCATTTCTCTGCCCAGCACGTCAACCTGTATGACGAGTTTAAGTCCCGAGCGCTCAACTTCGAAATCACCTCCGTTTTAAAGGCCAGCCTCATTCAGGCCTCGTCGGCCATGCTGCTTGTGTTCGTCCATAAAGACCCTTTGCTAAATCGGTACTTCGTTTTTGCATATTTTCTTTCTATGCTCCTCTTGCTGACAACGTGGAAAATCATCTTGCGCGGCCACCTTAACCGGCTGAGGCGGAACGGAAAAAATATTCGGACCATCCTGATCTTGGGGTTGAACAGGATCAGTCTGGCCTTTGCGGAAAACCTCCAAGCCTTCCCTCATCTCGGGTTTCGGCTGATCGGTTTCTTGGACGACAATCCAAAATGCGAATCTGCAAAGAATCGTCTCGGACCGCTGAGCCGGCTGGATAATATTCTCCGCACGAAAACCGTGGACGAGGTCGTTATCGCCCTGCTGAATTATGGCCACCGTCGCATCGACGACATCATCTCCGTATGTGAGAAATATACCACTCAAGTAAGAATCATCTCCGATTCCTCCCTGAGCCTCTGCCCTAAGTCTAAACTCTCTCTCCTCGGCCACATTCCAATCGTATCCGTTGGACCGAATCCTTTAGAAGAAATGGGCGGCCGCATCCTGAAGCGCGTTTTCGATTTTGTGTTCTCCCTGACGCTCTTCCTGGCGATTTTCATCTTGCTCTGGCCAATCATCGCCCTGGCCATCAAGCTCGATTCCCGGGGCCCTGTCTTCTACAAGCAGCGGCGCTGGGGGCAAAGGAATAAAAAGTTCCTGTGCTATAAGTTCCGGACTATGGCCTTTCGCTGTCGGCAATTCGATCAAAACGGCAATTTCCTGCAAGCCGCTAAAGGCGACCCCCGGGTGACGAGGGTGGGTCGATTTCTTCGCCGCACGAACCTGGACGAGCTTCCTCAATTCTGGAATGTGCTCCGGGGAAACATGTCTATCGTCGGCCCGCGGCCCCATCCCATTCCTTTGGGACAGAAAGCCGGGAGTCAGATCCATCACTACCTGCTCAGGCGGCTGGTCAAACCCGGCATCACAGGTTGGGCCCAGATCAACGGCTACCGGGGACGAACAAAAAGAATCGGGCTCATGAGAAAGAGGATCGAGTATGACTTATGGTATATCCGCAACTGGTCGATCTGGCTGGATTTTCAGATCATCCTTCTGACCCTGCCGATGGTTCTTAAACCCAACTCGAGCGCCTATTAAACGGGTCGGCTCCTTCTGAAGCCCCGACTTCACCCGCCGGAATCACATCGGTCGGCCAAAGGCCGGTCTGTGTTTTGCCCCCCGCTTCTCAGCCCGGCCGGGTTGTCCCCCTCCGTTTCGAGATCGATAAGAACTGGAACCTTCAGAAAGTTTCAGGGTCAGCCGGCCCCGGGGTTCCGGCCGCGGCCTTGGGAGAAAGGCGCTCCGATGGGGGCAGCCCCGGCATCAAATTTCAATCAAGACCACAAGGCCTGTGATAAGATGCTCTTGATATGGACTCAAAGAATCCCGGAAAGTCCAATTTTCAGAAAATCGCGGCCTTAAGCTCCATCGGACTCCTCCTGCCGTCTTCAATCGCCGTAGGGTTGTTTTTTGGGTATTGGCTGGATAAGCTTCTCGGCACCAAGCCCTGGATGTTGCTCATCTTTTTCACCCTGGGCGTCGTTTCCGGGTTCCTCAGTCTCTTTCAGGGCATTCGAAAATACAGCAAGGATACCGAGGACGATGCCGGCGGCGAATGACCCTCTGGAAGAGCGAATCCTCAGGCGGATCCCCCTGGAAATATTGGGCGCCGCGGCGATCCTGAGCCTCGGGGCGGCCATTCTCTTCGGCCCGCCGGCCGCTTTGTTCGTCCTGGCGGGCGGACTGGTTTCAGCCGGGGGGTTTTTCTGGATGAACAAAGGACTGTCCCGGGTGCTTCAAAGGAGAAAGCGCAGGGCCCTGGGCTTCGGGCTGGCCTATTTCGGCGTCCGGCTCGTGTTGATTCTCCTGATATTTTTTATTATAATCTTGACCTATTCAAAGGGACTCTTAGCCTTTGCCTCCGGCTTTTCGACGGTTATTCCGGTGTTTCTCCTAGAAGCGGCAAGGGCTTTTTCCCGGGCAGGATCATGGAAGGACTAGAGCACAGTCTGTATCTGGTTGAGCTTTTCAACAAGATTTTCGGCAAGCCGCTGGCCGCGTTTCTCGCCTTGTTCGGCATTCACGTCAAGGACCCCGCTCACCTGGCCCCCGATTACATCGTCATGTGCCTCATCGTCATGGTCTTTCTGATCGTGTTCCTCGGCCTGGCCGCGCGCCGATTGTCCCTCGTCCCGTCCAAGAGGCAGACGGCCTTGGAGTATCTGATCGAGGCCTTTGAGGGCCTCCTGGTGGACATCATCGGCGAGCCGGGAAAGAAGTACTTGCCCATGATCGCCACGGTGGGGATTTTTATCTTCTGCTGCAACCTCCTGGGGCTCGTGCCCGGGTTCATGTCGCCCACGAGCAAGCTCAACGTGACTCTGGGGTGCGCCCTGACCGTTTTCGTTTACTATCATTGGCAGGGTATTAGGGCCCAAGGCCCGCTCAAATACCTGAAGCATTTCGCCGGGCCCATCCCCCTCCTGGCACCGCTCATGTTTCCCATCGAGCTCATCAGCCATTTCTCTCGGCCGCTGTCCCTTTCCATTCGACTCTTCGGCAATATCTTCGCCGAGGATCTCCTGATCGTGGTCATCGCCTCGATCCTGCCTTTTGTGCTGCCCTTGCCCTTCATGGCCGTGGCCATTTTCACCGGCATCATCCAGGCCTTCGTCTTCACTCTGCTGGCCTGTATCTATATCTCGGGGGCCGTAGCCAACGAGGAAGAACAATCGGATTAATCTGCCGCAAAGGAGAACGCCATGTTCAAAAACGTCAAGCCCTTGACCCTGGCCCTGGTTCTGTTCTTTGTCCTGGCGGGATCGCTGCTCGCCCAAGAGCAAGGCGCGCTCAACCCCACCAAAGCCTCCCTTTATAAGATCTCGCTGATCGTCGGCGGGGCCGTCATCGCCGTGGCCGCGGCGGCCGGAGCGTTTTGCCAGGCCAAGGCCCTCAGCGCCGCCTGCGAGGGCATTTCCCGCAACCCGGGCTCGGCGCCCCACATCCGCTTCCTGCTCCTCCTGGGATTGGTCCTGATCGAAACTCTGGTTATCTACGCTCTCCTGATAGCAATTTTCGTCCTGGTCATCAATTGGGGCAAGTACGCCTGAGGCCCGTCCGTCGCGCGGAATGCCATTCCGGGGTTGAATGAGAAGCCTTTTCAGGATTCTCGGGACCGCCTGGCGCCGGTTCAACGAAGATCGGTGCTGGGACAACTCCATCATCATTTCCTATTTTGCCCTGCTGTGCGGCATCCCCCTAGCGGCCCTGTTCGCCTTCATCACCAGCAAGCTGCTGGGCAACGCCGAGCTGGCCTTTCGCAGCCTGAACATCTTTTCCGAGGATTTCTTCGCTCGGTTCGACCCCTCGTTCTTCAAGAAGGTCGAGGTGGTGGCCCACAACGCCTCGAAGCTGGGCCTGTTCGGCCTGGTGGGCTCGCTCGTCGTGGCCAGCCTGCTCTTTTCCCGGCTGGTCTACTCCATCAATTTCATCTTCAAGGCCAACTATCAAAAATCCTTCTTTTACAACCGGCTGATGGAATACGCCATCATGCTGACGACCGGGCTCATCCTTCTCTTCTCCCTGTCCATCACCGCCCTGTGGACGGCTCTCCACCGGACCATGCGCTCGAGCGGTATCGTGGCCAAGTACCTCAACCCGGGCGTCCTGTCTCTGGTGGACAACGCCCTCATCCAGTACCTGATCCCGTTCGCCCTGGGCGTGCTGGTGCTGTTCTCGCTCTACAAGTTCATCCCCGAGGTCAAGGTTCACACCCGAGCCGCCTTGACCGCGGCCCTCATCTGCTCCTTCCTGTGGGAAGTCTTCAAACGGAGCTTCGTTTTTTACGTGGTTCACCTCTCGGCCGTGGGGATCGTCCTGTCCAAGTTCCTGGCCGGGACCCTGACCTCCATCATCTTTTTCCTGCTGTGGCTTTCGTTCTCACTCGTCATTCTTCTTTGGGGGGCGGAATTGGCCGCTGTCCTCAACGAGCGCATCCATGAAAGAAAAGCCTGATATGACACGGCCGAGCTTCAAGCTCAGGGAACTGGCCCGGATGCTCGACTGCCCTTTCGAGGGCGACGGGGATACGGAGATCACGGGGGTCGCGGCGCTGGAGGGGGCCGGCCGGGGAGACCTTGTTTTTTGGGCCGACCCCAAGCAGAGGCGGGCGCTCGAGGAAAGCCGGGGCTCGGCGGCGATCATTCCGGCCGAGGGGATCTTCGCTCGCCTGCCCGTCATCAAGTCCCCCAACCCCCAGCTCGCCTTCGTGCGGGTGACCGAGCTTTTTTTCAGCCCATACCGCCCCAAACCCGGGATCCATTCCACGGCCGTCGTTTCGCCCACGGCCCGGATCGGCCGGGATGTTGCGATCGGGGCCCTGTCGGTCGTCGGGGATGAGGCCGAGATCGGCGACGGGGCCGTGCTGTTCCCGCTGGTTTCCATCTATCCCCGGGTCAAGGTCGGGGCCGGGACGGTCATCCACTCTCACGTTTCCCTGCACGAGGATGTCCGGGTCGGGAACCGGGTCATCCTCCATAGCGGCGTCGTCATCGGCACGGACGGGTTCGGCTATCTCCAGAACCCGGACGGGACGCACCGCAAGATCCCCCAGAAGGGGACGGTGGTCATCGAGGATGATGTCGAGGTGGGGGCCAACACGACCATCGACCGAGCCACCTTGGGCGAGACGACGATCCGCCGCGGGACTAAGATCGACAACCTGGTCATGGTCGCCCACAACGTCGAGGTGGGCTCCGATACTCTCCTGATCAGTCAGACCGGAATCGCGGGAAGCTCCACGGTGGGAAACAACGTGGTCATAGCCGGCCAAGTCGGAATCTCGGATCATGTTCACGTGGGCGACCGGGTCATCATCGCCGCCAAGTCGGGTGTCTCCAAAGATATTCCAGCCGGCTCGTTCGGCGGGGGGATCCCTTTTATGGATATCCGGGAGGCTCGCAGGTTTTGGGTTTCTGTCCCCCTGCTCTATGACCTGGTGAAAGATTTCAAGAAGCTCAAGATCAGGTTCGAGGAGCTCGAGAAAAAGCTGGGGGAAAAAGACCGGGAAGAAAAGCTCTAACCGCGGTTTCCTGAACCCAGAGTCTGAAGATACGCGTCCACGGCCAGCGCGGCCGTGACTCCCGTCCCCACGGCCGTGGCCATCTGTCGAGGACAGGCGTCGCAGCAATCCCCAGCGGCGTAGAGTCCCGGCGGACCGGCCTCCATGCGCATGTTCACCTTGACCTGGCCCCACTCGTTCACCTGGACGTATTCCCGGACGGGGTCCGTGCTGGGGACCATGCCGACTGAGACGAACAGCCCTTCGACCTCGAGGTCGGAAATCGAGCCGTCCTTAACGTTCTTCAGGGTCAAGCCCTCGAGCTTTTGATTCCCCTTGATGGCGATGATCACCGAATCCATGAGCGGCTCGATCTTGGGGTTGGCCCGGACGCGGTCCTGGAGGATCTTCACCGCCCGGAACTGGTCGCGGCGGTGGATGAGATAGACTCGGCGGGCGAACTTGGTCAGGAAATTGGCCTCGGTCAGGGCGTTGTCGCCTCCGCCAACCACGGCGATCGGCCGGTCGCGGAAAAAGGCGCCGTCGCACGTGGCGCAGTAGGAGACGCCCTTGCCGGTGAGCTTGTCTTCGTTGGGTAGGCCCAGGTGCTTGTAGGCCGAGCCCGTCGCGACGATGACGGCCCGGGCTCGATATTCGCGGACGTCTCCCGTCACGACCCACAGGCTTCCCTCACGCCGGACGGCCTTGGCCTCGTCGGTTTCGATCCGGGCGCCGAACTTCTCGGCGTGCCGCCGGAAATTCTCCATGAGCTCAAAGGGGACCATCCCCTCGGGAAATCCCGGGTAGTTCTCCACGAAATCGGTGGTCAAGATCTGGCCGCCGGGGAGGGCTTTTTCCAGGATGAGCGTGCTCAGGCGAGCCCGTCCCGTGTACACAGCGGCGGACATCCCCGCCGGACCCGCTCCGAGGATAAGAACGTCGTAGGTCTCGGTCATCGTTACAGATGCTTGGTGATGGCGTTCAGGATCCGTTCCTTGGATAGGCCGCCGACCAGGGTTTCCTTGACGTCGCCGCCCTTGAAGAGAAGAAGCGTGGGCACGCTGCGCACTCCATACTTGGTCGGGACGGCCGGATTATCCTCGACGTTGACCTTGACGACCTTCAGCTTGCCGTCCTGGGCCGCGGCGATCTGTTCGAGCGAGGGAACGATCGCCTTACAGGGAACGCACCATGCGGCCCAGAAATCCACGAGCACCGGAACGGAGGACTTCAAGACTTTCTCCTCGAACGTGCTGTCCGTGATGTCGCTGATTCCGCCGGCCATGTGATCCTCCTGGGGTTTCGGACTTTGCGCTCGGAGGCGAAGGCGTCGTCGTCATCGCTCTTAACAATGCTGCATTATAGCACAAGCGGAAAGCATCCCCAACCGCACCCTAAAGGCAGGGCGGGCACTCCTTAACCTCGCCATCACAGGGACCGGGCGAAGGATGAAGCGACCCATAAGCTGCAAGCCGAGATAAGAAACAAGGCGCAACGCGCACCTGCAGTTCACCATTTTCTTCCTCTGGAAGCATCCCCTTCCAGCACCCGGGAAGACGACGGGGGATGGGCGAGAAACCCGTACGGAGGCGGAGCGGACACTCCTTAACCTCGCCCTCACAGGGATTGGGCGAAAGATGAAGCGACCATAAGGAGATTTAGCCTGACCATGAGGTTTTTAAGGGGAGCCGGCTCGGAAGAAGCCGGCAGGCGAGGATGTCTGAGCGGCCGCCGGTCTCCGTTAGATCAAGGGCGGACGCGAGTTCTGAGCCGCCGCAAAAACCGAAATGGGCAGGCGTGAAAAATCTCCGTGGGAGCGAAGCCTTTGCCCAATCCCTATTTTTCTCGCTGGGCCGACAGGCAATAAACCAGAGCCGAAAGGCGGAGCCGCGAGGAGCATTGCGACGTGGCGGGTGTTTCGAAACCGTCCGCCGGAGCCTTCGTCACTAGATGGGAGATGCTTCCCTTATTCTCCCCAGCCGAGCTTTTCCCGGAGGAGGGCGAAGTAGTTCCGCTTGGGGGAGGAGATGAGCTGGAGTGAGTGTTTCGAGCGCCGGACCTCGACCACGTCGTTCTTCTCGAGCTTGCCGCCTCGCTGTCCGTCCAGGGTCAGATAGACTTCCTCACCGCCGGTCAGGAGCTCGACGCTGACCCGGGACTGGGAGGAGACGACCATGGGACGAAAGGTCAGGGCGTGGGGGCAGATCGGGGCGATGACGATGGCCGGGATCAGGGGCTGAAGGATGGGGCCGCCCGCGGACAGCGAATAGGCCGTCGAACCCGTGGGCGTGGACACGATCAGGCCATCGGCCTTGGCCGTGGCCACTTCCTTGTCATCGACCCGGATGGTGATCTGGATTATCCGGGCCAAGACTCCCTTGTTGATAACCGCGTCGTTCAGGCAGAGGTGGACGTCCCGCCCGCAGCGCACCTCGAGCAGAGAGCGGGAGCTGACGACGTCCTTGAGGCCGGAACGGTAGGCGTCAAGAGTCAGGGCCAGTTCCTTGACCGGGACCTCAGTCAGAAACCCGAGCCGTCCCATGTTGACCCCGAGCACGGGCACTCCGGCCCTGGCCGCCAAATGGGCGACGCTGAGCAAAGTGCCGTCCCCTCCGAGGACGATGACCAGGTCGACGCGCTCGACCAGATCCTCGCGCGATATGCCCCCCGAAAGGCCGGCTTTTTGTGCGGCCGCCGTTTCAAGGAAATGATTAATGCCGCGCTTTTTCAGAAGCCTCATCAGGCCGGCCAGGACGCGCTCGACTCCGGGAGCGTGAGGCTTGATGACGATGCCCGCTTTTTTAATGATCTTCATATCCCGTCACCTCCCGAATCAGCTTGTCCGCGCGGTCAGGGTCCAGACCCGGACCGCCGACGGACCACCAGGCCATGAACTCCTGGTTGCCCTTTTGCCCCCGCGTAGCGCATTTCATGAGCCCGCGCAGGCTGAACCCCATTCCCCGGGCTTCGGAGAGCACGTTTTCGAGGACGCGGGCATGAACAACCGGATCGCGAACGATCCCTCTTTTCCCGACGTCGGCCCGCCCGGCCTCGAACTGGGGTTTGAGCAGAATGAGGAGCGTCCCCCTCTCGAGTATCGCCTTGAGCGCAGGGAGGACCTTGAGGACCGAGATGAAGGACAGATCGGCCGCGATTAGCTCCGGCCTCTCCGGGATATCGCCGGGTTCGAGATAGCGGGCGTTCTTCTCGATGAGGACCACCCTCGCGTCCCGGCGGAGTCGCTGATCGATCTGCCGCGTATCCACGTCCACGGCGTAGACCCGGCGCGCGCCGCGCTGGAGCAGGCAATCGGTGAACCCGCCCGTGGAGGCGCCTACGTCGGCGGCGATCTTGCCCTCGACCGACAAGCCGAACGCCTCCAGCGCCTCGGCCAGCTTGAGCCCCCCGCGGCTGACAAAAGGAAGAGTGGCGCGGACGATGAGGGGCTTGTCGACCGGCAAGAGCTGTCCCGGCTTGTCCACGCGTTCCCCTCCCGCATCCACCAGCCCGGCCATGACAAGCGCCTGGGCCTTCTGCCGGCTCTCGGCCAGCCCCTGTTCGACGAGCAGGAGATCGGCCCGCTTCCGCGACGGCGACCTTCCCGCGGCGCCGTGCCCGTCCGAACTCTGGGGGGTCATTGTCCGGCCCGAATCCGCGCCATCATTCATCACCGGGTCGATCGATAGAATTCCCGGATCTGGTCCTCGAGTCCTTTCTCGTCCAGGTGATAGAGGCTTTTAACTTCATCGCTCGTGCCCAGGGGGTAGATCGTCACCGGCAGGCCGAGGGCTTTGAACTTGACCGCAAACTTCTTCTCCCGGTCGAGAAGCTCCCGGACGGCGCTCCCGAACCCTCCGGCGATGACTCCCTCCTCGGCGGTGATGATCGTCCGGCCCGGGCCGGCGTACCTGAGGACGAGCTCTTCGTCCAGGGGCTTGACGAACCGGGCGTCAGCCACGGCCAGGCTGATCCCCTTGTGTTCGAGCCGGCGGGCCGCCTTCAGCGCCGGATAGACCATGCTGCCCAGCGCCAGGAAGAGGTCCTTCCCGTCCTTCAGCAGCTCGGCCTTGCCCGGAGGAATGTCCTTCCACTTCTTGTCCATGGGGACGCCCGCGACTTTTGCCTTGGGAAAGCGGATCGAGACGGGATGCCCGTAGCCCAGAGACGCATGGAGCAAGTGCTGGAGCTCATTCTCGTCCCTGGGAGCCGTCACCACGATGTTGGGCAGGTGGCGCAGGTAGGCGATATCATTGACGCCCTGATGGGTGGGTCCATCGTCCGAGACCAAGCCGGCCCGATCCAGGCCGAAGATCACGGGCAGGTCCATGAGGCAGACGTCGTGAAAAACTTGGTCGTAGGCCCGCTGGAGGAACGTGGAGTAGACGGCCACCACCGGCTTGAAACCGCTCAAGGCTAGTCCCGAGGCGAAATTGACCGCGTGTTGCTCGGCGATGCCGACGTCGAAGAAACGGTCCGGGTATTTCTGGGCAAAAGGCGCAAGCCCCGTCCCATCGGGCATGGCCGCAGTGATGGCGATCAGACGCTTATCCTGTTCGGCCAGCTTCAGGAGCGTCGCGCCAAAGACCGAGGAATACGTCACGCGGCGCGAATTGTCCCGGGGCTCTCCGGTCGCGATGTTGAAAGGGCTGGCTCCATGATACTTCTCGGGGTTGGCCTGGGCGGGCAGGTAGCCCTTGCCCTTCTGAGTGACGCAATGGATCAACAACGGGCCGTCGTAGTCCTTGGCGTCCTCGAAGGCCTGGATGAGAGAGGGCAGATGGTGTCCGCGGATCGGGCCGACGTATTTGATCCCCAGCTCTTCGAATACCAGGCCGGGAAAAAAGGTCTTCTTGATCAAGTTCTCGAAGGCCCGGCCCGCCTTGAGGGCCGCCGGCCCCACGCCGGGGATGATTTTCAGCAGGGACTTGGCCTGATCCTTGATCTTGAGGTACTGCTGGCCGGAAACAAGATAGGTCAGGTACTTGGACAAGGCGCCGACGTTGGGCGAGATCGACATCTCGTTATAGTTCAGGATGATGATGACCTTTTGCCGGAGGTGCCCGATCTGGTTGAGGGCTTCCCAGGCGACGCCGCCGGTCAGGCTGCCGTCGCCGACCACGGCGATGACCCTGTGCTTCTCGTTCTTCATGTCGCGGCCGACGGCCAGCCCCAGGGCCGAGGACAGGGCCGTAGAGGCATGCCCGGTGTTGCAGACGTCGTATTCGCTCTCCTCGCGGCAGGGGAAGCCCAGAAGACCGCCCTGCCGCCGCAGGCTCGGGAATATTTTCTTGCGGCCCGTCAGGATCTTGTGCGTGTAGGTCTGATGGCCGACGTCCCAGATGATCTTGTCCTGGGGGGCGTTAAAAACGTAGTGGAGAGCGATGGTCAACTCCACGATACCCAGGTTCGTGGCCAGGTGCCCGCCGTTCTTGGAGACCACCTCCAGGATCAGGGCCCGGATCTCCTCGGCCAGGCGGGGAAGGCTCTTCTGTCCGAGCTTTTTCAAGTCGGCCGGAGTGTCGACGACGTCAAGGTATTTCATCATCAGCCGTTATCTTCTTTCAAGGTCATGAGCATCGCGGCCAAGGCCCCAAGCTCCTCGGACCTGATCGAAGCCCGCTCGAGCGAAGCCAGGGCCGTATCCACGTGCTCACGGAGCCGGCGCAGAGCGCCGTCTTCCCCGAACAGCGCCACGCTGTTCGGCCGATACTGCGCGGGCTTGGTCCGCTCGGACGCGGCGTCGAGGATATCGTCCCTGACCTGGAAGGCCAGGCCGACGTTCGTCCCATAGTCGGCCAGGGCTCGCAATTCCACGGGCCCGGCCCCGGCCAGAAGTCCCCCCGCCTTGACTGAAGCGATGATCAGACCCCCGGTCTTCATCAGGATAAGTTCCCGGTAAGAATCCTCATTCAGTCCCTCGGGAGTCAGCCGGATGTCCTGGTACTGTCCCTCGATCATCCCTTCGATGCCGGCCCGGAAGCCGATCTCCCGGATCACGGCCGCCCGCCGGACCTCGGACTCGGCCGGGAGAGGCGCTTCAGCCATGACCTGGAAGGCCAGGGTCAAAAGTCCGTCGCCCGCCAGGAGGGCGATGTCCTCGCCGAAGGCTTTATGACACGAGGGCCGCCCCCGCCGCAGGTCATCATTATCCATGGACGGCAAGTCGTCATGGATCAGGGAATAATTATGGATGAATTCGACGGCGCAGGCAAAGGGAAGGAGGAGGGACCGGTCGACGCGGAAGCTCTCGCCCGAGGACAAGAGGAGAAGCGGCCGGAATCGCTTGCCCCCGGAGAGAACGGAGTCACGCAAGACGCGAAAAAGATGCGAATCCCCGCGGCTCAGGATCGAGGCCAGTCCCCGCTCGACGGCCTGGCGCTGGGCGGCGAGAGTCTGCTCGGCGTTCATGCGTCCCTAAAAAGGAAGGTCACCGCCTTCCTTGTCGGAGGAATCGGTATCTTCATCTTCTTCGTCGTCGTCATCGTCGCTCTCGTTCTTGACCTTGGCCTCATCGCCTTCTTCGTCGGATGAGGCCTCCTTGCCGAGCTTGAAAGGCTTGCGCTTCATCCCGCCTTTGTCGTCCTTCAGGAGGATCTCGACCTTCTTTTCCGCGCGGTCGAGCTCCTCGCGCAGGAATCGGGCCGACTTGACCCCCGCCTCGAACAGGGCCAGGGACTCGTTCAGCGACAGCCCTCCCTTTTCGAGCTTGTTCACGATCTGGTCGAGTTCGGCCAGGGCTTTTTCAAAGCTTGGATGCTCCGATCTGTCCGGTTTGGTTGTCTTGGCCATCATCACTCCTTAACGACTTTGGATTGGATGGGCCGGTCGCGGTCGACGGCCTTGACCCGGCAGGCGAATTCGCCCTTGTAGAACGAGACGCTCATGTCCTGGCCGGGCTCCACCTCGGCGATGTCACGCACGAGGCGCGCCCCGCCGTCCTTCCAGCAAAGCGTGTAGCCCTGGCGCAGGACGTTGAGGGGGCTGAGGGCGTCGAGCTTGGCCGCCAGCCTCCGCCACTCTCCGCGGCCGTCCTGGATCCGCCGCCGCAGACTGTTTTGCATCTTTTCCTCGGCCAGCGCGACCCGGGACATCCAGCCCGAAAAACGATTAAGGTCATCGCGGAGGACATTGCGCGCGCGCATGTCGAGCTCGTCCAGCCGCTGTTCGAGGTTAAGGAGGAGGATCCGGAAGTTCTGGAAGATCCGGTGATGAGTGAGGCGGTCCACGAGGTTCCTCCGCTCCCGGACGAGGAGCCGGAGGGTTTGGACGACCCGCCGCTCGAGCTCGTCGATCCGTTCCCGGAACGATTCCTCGGTGTCGATGACGAGTTCCGCGGCCGCGGTGGGCGTGGCCGCCCGGACATCGGCCACGAAATCGGCGATGGTGAAATCGACCTCATGACCCACGGCCGAGATGACGGGCAGGGGACAGCGGAAGATGGCCCGGGCCACCTTCTCCTCGTTGAAGGCCCACAGGTCCTCGATCGACCCGCCGCCTCGCCCGACGATGAGGACATCGACGTCCTTCCTGGCGCCGAAGTAATCGATGGCTTCGACGATCTCCTCGGCCGCGCCGGCGCCCTGGACCTTGACCGGATAGAGGAGGATCCGCAGAGGCGCGAACCGGCGGTCGAGCGTCCGCAGGATGTCATGAACGGCCGCCCCGCTGGGGGACGTCACCAGCCCGATCGTCTTGGGCAGGAGCGGAAGTTTTTTCTTGAACTTCGGGTCGAAAAGGCCCTCGGCCTTGAGCTTGTCCTTAAGCTGTTCGAAGGCCAGCTGGAGGGCGCCCTTACCCTTGGGCTCGGCCTTGTCCGCGACGAGCTGGTACTCGCCCCGAGGCTCATAGATATTCAGGCGGCCGCGGCAGAGGATCTGGAGGCCGTCCTTGAGCTCGAACTTGATGAGCGAAGCGTCGCTCCGAAACAGGACCGCCCGAAGCTGAGACTTGTCATCCTTGAGGGTGAAGTACACGTGGCCGGACGGATGGCGATGGAAGTTCGAGACCTCGCCTTCCACCCAAAGCCGGGGGAAGGCGTCTTCCAGAGTGAGCTTCACGAGCTGGGTGATCTGGGAGACGGTGTAAACCTTGTCCGGACGAAGGACGCCATCATTCATCCGCGTCATCTCCTTTGATGATCTCACGGGTCACCGACAGGGCCCGTCCCGTGGCGGGGTCCGCCTCGACCACGGCGGCGCAGAGGATGAGGGCGCCCCGGGCGGGTTCAAATCTCTGGGGCAGGGAGGTCAGGAACTTTTCGAGGGCCTGTTCCCGCTTCATGCCGATCACGGAGTTTTGGCTCCCGACCATGCCCACGTCGGAAACATAGGCCGTCCCGGCCGGAAGGATGCGGTCATCGGCCGTGGGAACGTGCGTGTGTGTGCCCAGGACGGCCGTCACCCGGCCGTCGAGGTACCAGCCCAGGGCCTGCTTCTCAGACGTGGCCTCGGCGTGGAAATCCACCAGGATGACGGGCGTCTCGGACCGGATCCGTTCGAGCTGGGTGTCGGCGGTCCGGAAGGGGCAATCGATGGGATCCATGAAAACGCGGCCCTGGAGGTTGATGACCGCGACCTTGTTGCCCTTCCGGTCGGTCCGGATGACGTCGCCCCGGCCCGGGGCACCGGGCGGATAGTTGGCCGGCCGCAGGAGCCGCGGCTCGCGGTCGAGGTAATCCCAGGATTCCCTCTTGTCCCAGATATGGTTCCCCGAGGTCAAGACGTCCACCAGGCCGAGGAGGTCGCGGCCGATCTCCTCGGTCAGGCCCAGGCCCCCGGCGGCGTTCTCGGCGTTGGCCACGACGAGCGACGGGTCGTGCTTCTGGATGAGGCCGGGCAGGAATCTTTTAAGCGCGGTCCGCCCCGGCCGGCCGATGATATCGGCCAGGAACAGGATCGAGATCCTACCGGGCATATTCCACCGCTCTCATCTCCCGGATGACGGTGATCTTGATGATCCCGGGATAATCCAGCTCATCCTTGATCTTCTGAGCGATCTCCTTGGCGATGACCGCCGCCCGGTCGTCGGAGATCTTCTGGCTTTCGACAATGATCCGGATCTCGCGGCCGGCCTGGAGGGCGAAGGACTTGGACACGCCCTCGAACCCGTTGGCGATGCCTTCCAGCTTCTCCAGCCGCTTGATGTAGGTCTCGAGCAGTTCGCGGCGGGCGCCGGGCCGCGCCGCCGAAAGCGTGTCGGCGGCCTGGACGAGGACGGCCTCGACCGAGGGGAAATCCACGTCGCGGTGGTGACTGGCGATGGCCTGGACCACGGCCTCGGTCTCCCCGTATTTTCGGGTGAGCTCGACGCTCAGCTCGGTGTGCGTGCCTTCGACCTCCTTGTCCACGGCCTTGCCGATGTCGTGCAGAAGGCCGGCCCGCAGGGCGACGTTGACGTCGCACTTGAGCTCACGGGCCATGAGCGCGGCCAGATAGGCCACTTCCTTGGAGTGCTGGAGAACGTTCTGGCCGTAGCTCGTGCGGTACTTGAGCCGGCCCATGAGCCTGACCAGCTCGGGGTGGATGTTCTGGACGCGCAGCTCGAGAACGACCGATTCGCCCTCTTGCTTGATCTTTTCCTCGAGCTCGACCTTGACCGTCTCGACAATCTCCTCGATGCGGGCGGGATGGATACGGCCGTCGGTGACCAGCCTCTGGATGGCCAGCCGGGCCATCTCGCGGCGGATGGGGTCGAAGCTGGAGAGGATGACCGCCTCGGGCGTATCGTCAACGATGATGTCAACGCCCGTGGCCATTTCCAGGGCCCGGATGTTGCGTCCCTCGCGGCCGATGATCCGGCCCTTCATGTCCTCCGAGGGCAGGTCCACGACCGAAACGGTGGTCTCGACCACGTGCTCGGCCGCCGAGCGCTGGATGGCCTGGCTGATGATATCCTTGGCCATGACCAGGCTCTTGCTCTTGGTCTCCTCCTCGATGCGGCGGAGGGTCTGGACGGCCTCAAGCTTGGCCTCGTCCTCCATCTTGCGGATGAGGTAGGCCTTGGCCTCTTCCTGGTTCATCCCGGAAACACGCTCCAGCTCCTCGGTCCCTTTCTTGATCAGCTCCTTGACCTTCTCTTCCTGAACGTCGAGCTCCTTCTCGCGCTGGTAGATCTTCTTCTCCTTCCCGGAGAAATCGCGCTCCTTGCGCTCGAGGACCTGGAACCTTCGCTCGGTGCTTTCTTCACGGTTGACCAGGCGGCGCTCGGTGTCGCTGATCTTCCTCTGCCGCTCCCGCGTCTGGCGTTCGAATTCGGCTTCCTGGCTCAGGGCCCTTTCCTTGGCGGCCAGGGTCGCTTCCCGGGTGATCTTATCGGATTCCTGGCGGGCGTTGTCCAGGACGCCCTGGGCGTCCCGTTTGGCCTCCGCGACGAGCTTGGAACCCGCCTTTTTCTTGAGCAGGAATGCGCCTAGCATCACGGCGGCCAGGGCAAAACAGATAATACTGACTACGAGGACTGCGTTCACTTCGGTCACCTCCTTCTTCAATAGCGGGAAGGAGATGAAAGCCGGGAGGGATTATGACACGCGTGTTCGGGACGTAACCTCCCTGGAGCTCAGGTCGCGTGAACGAGAGGCCCGCCGCGGTCCGCCGGCCCTGGGGAAAAAGCATCCCCCCGAGTTCGGGCCCTTCGGTCCGGCCTCGCCCGGCTGCAGTCCCGCGGAGGGGACGGACTCGCCGCTCCAGGAACTTGTTCTATGAGCTAACCTTTTCACGTTTCGAATAAGCGCTGTCATGTTGAGTGAGCTGTGCCTCCAGACTTTCTATCTCACTTTCCATCTGGCCGATGATGTCATTCAGCTGTTCCAGCTGACGGCGGCTCAGGTAATACTCGTCGGCGATGTTGAGCGCCGCCAGGACCGCGATCTTGAAGAGGTCCACGGAATGGGACTTCTCTCCGATCTCGCGCATCTTCTGGTCCACGAAGGACGTCAGCCGGCCGATGTACTTCTCGTCTTCATCTCCTTTGACTTTGATCCGGTATTTTTGTCCGTAAATCTCGATTTCGACGATCTTGTCAGTCATAGTCCGAGCTGGTCGATTTCCTTGATGATCGCCTCGATCCTCCCCTTGAATGCTTCCCTCTCCTCTTCGTACTTTTTAATCGTTTCTTCGAGCCTTCCCGATTTGCGCGCCGCCTCCTCAAGTTCCTTCCGGTCGCTTTTAAGCTCTTTGACCTGGTCCTTGAGCCGGTCGTTCTCGGCGGTCATTTTTTTAATAAAATCAATGACTTGCGAGATTTTTCCCTCAAGTATTTTAATTCTTTCCAGTTCACTTGTCAATTTCCCCCTCCTGCCTCAATTGGATGCCGAAAGCGGCTTTCAGGTTAGCCAAGATCTGCTGCTGAAGCTTGTCCACGTCCTCGGCCAGGAGAGTCGATCCCGGGTGCCGGAAAACGAAATGAAGGGTCAAGCTGATGTGATTCCCGGGCAAGGACGGGCCGCTGAACCGGTCCACGAGCTCAAAGCTCTCGAGGTAGGGCAGGGACATGCGCTCGATCTCATCCTTGACGGCCTCGTAGGTCACGTCTCGCTTCACCAGGAAGGACATGTCCCGGCCCACGCTCGGGAAGCGGGGGACAGGAACATACTGGAAGGCCTTGGGCTGTTTGGCCAGGAGCGCGTCCATGTTCAGCTCCGCGGCGAAGACAGGTTTTTTTAGCGAAAAAGCCTCAAGGATGTCCTTTTTCACCGAACCCAGACAGCCGATCTTGACGCCCTTGTAAATGAGAGCGAGGGCGGATCCCTTGGTAAAAACCGGGTTCTCCTTGAGCTGAAAAGAGAACGGCTCGTAGCGGAGGTCGGCCATCAAGGCTTCACAAGCCCCCTTGATCGAGAAAAAATCCGTTTCCTGTCTTTTCGCCTGCCAATGGGGAGAGCCCAGGAAGCCCGTGGAGGCCAAGCCCAGCATGAGGGGCTCTGCCTTTTCCTCTTCATCCCAGAAGTAGGCGTTCCCCAGCTCAAAGATGTGGACCCCGTCCTGGCCGCGGTTAAGATTCCAGGCGATGCTTTCCAGAAGCCCCCCGAGGAGAGTCGTCCGCAAGACCGAAGCTTTGGAGGACACCGGGTTGCGGATCTCGACGGGTTTCCGGCGGGGAGCTAAAACGGCTTCCTTTTCGGGGTCGGAGAAGGCCTGGTTAAGGACTTCGTCGAAGCCCTGACCCAGAAGAACCTGCCGGACCCTGTCCGTCCTGTCCTCGGACTCGGAAAAGCGCTCAATGATCTTCAACGGAGCAAGGGTCGAGGGGATGCGGTCATAGCCGTAAAATCGGGCAATCTCCTCGATGATGTCGGTCTCGCGCTCGATATCGACGCGAAAGAAGGGAACCTTGACCAGCCAGCCCTGCCCTTGCCGCGGTCCCGGCTCAAAGCCGAGGTTGGCCAAGGTCTTGAGGATGAACTCCTCGTCGATGTCCACGCCCAAGAGTTCGGATACCCGTTGGTGACGGAGAAGGATCTCCTTCTTTTTCCTCGGCTTGTGATAGATGTCGATAAGGTCCCGGCTGACCCGACCGCCGAAAGGAACCAGGAGTCCGGCGGTCAGGCGGGCCGCCTCAGGGGCGCAGGAGATGTCGGCTCCTCGCTCGAATCGGTAGGAGGCATCGGTCTGGATGCCCAGGGCCTTGGCCGTTTTGCGGATCGATATCGGGTCGAAATTGGCGCTCTCGATGAACACGTCCTCGGTGGAATCGGTGATCCCCGAGTACTCGCCCCCGATGATCCCGGCCAGGGCGATGGGCTTTTCCTCGTCGGCGATGACGAGCATGTCCGGCCCGAGCTCGCGGTCGACGCCGTCCAGGGTGCGCAGGCGTTCGCCCTTCTTGGCTTTGCGGACGACAATCCGGGAGCCGGCGACCTTGGCGAAATCAAAGGCGTGGATCGGCTGGGCCAGGGCGAACAGCACGAAATTGGTGACGTCCACGATGTTGTTGATGGACTTCAGGCCCATGGCCTCGATCCTCTTGCGCAGGCCCTCTGTTGACGGCCCGACCTTGACGCCCTTGACCAGCAAGCCGCAGTACCGCGGACAAAGGTCCTCATCCAGGACCTCGACATCGGCCAGGTCCGCCGTCCTTTGCTCGAGTTCCGCGTAGGACGGCGCCGCTTCCTTGAGCGGAAGCCCCAGGGCCGCAGCGGCCTCGCGGGCCACGCCGCGATGGCCCAGCGTATCCGGGCGGTTGGCATACGTTTCCACGTCCAGGACCGTGTCGCCGTCCTTCTCTTCCCAGCTGTCCACGACCAGGCCGATCATGCTCAGTTTGGCCATGAGCTGGGGCAGAGGAAGGCCGAGGTCGACGTAATCCTTGATCCAATCCAGGCTGATCTTCATTTTCGGTAGAACTGTCTCGTGAACCTCAGGTCGTTCTCATAGAAAAAGCGCATATCGGGAATGTTGTAAGCGAAAAGGGCCAGCCGCTCGATGCCCATGCCGAATGCCCAGCCGGTGTACCTTTCCGGGTCGATGTTGACGTTCTTGAAGACCTGGGGATGAACCATGCCCGCCCCCAGGATCTCCTTCCAGCCGCTGCCTCCGCAGGTCCGGCAGTCCGGGTCCTTGCCGCGGCAGATCACGCACTCGACATCGACCTCGGCCGAGGGTTCGGTGAAAGGAAAGAAGCTCGGACGAAACCGGATCTTGAGCTTCTCTCCCAAGAGCCTCTTCAAAAAGTATTCGAGCGTGCCCTTGAGGTGGGCGAAGGTGACCCCTTCGTCGACGACCAGGCCCTCGACCTGGTAGAACATCGGCAGGTGGGTGGCGTCCGAAGTCTCCTTGCGGAAGACGCGTCCGGGGTTGATCATCCGGATGGGCGGCTTCTGGCGCTCCATGACCCGGATCTGGACGGGTGAGGTGTGCGTCCTGAGGAGGAGCTTGTCGTTGATGTAGAGCGTGTCCCAGTCGTCGCGCGCCGGGTGAAGCGGCGGGAAGTTCAAGGCCTCGAAGTTGTAGTAATCCGTCTCGATCTCCGGGCCTTGCTCGATCGAAAAACCCATCCCGACGAAGATCTGCTCGATCTGTTTCTGGACGAGGACGACAGGATGGGGCACGCCCTGCTGATACCGGCGGCCGGGCAGGGTCAGGTCGGGCCCTTCGACGGAGGGCCGTCCGGCCGTCTTCGCCCGCTTGTCCAGGATCTCGAGCGTTTCCTCGACGTGTTTCTTGAGCTGGTTGATGAGCTGTCCGGCTTCGCGCCGCTCGTCGGCCGGGAGCGAACCCAGTCGCTCCAAAAGAAGGGTGACGACTCCCTTCTTCCGGCTGAGGTACCGGTTCCTCAGCTCCCGGACGGATTTCTCGTCCGTGACGGCGGTCCGGGATTCCTCGAACTCTCTTTGGGAGCGCTCGACATCGTCCCGGAGCGTGCTCTTAGTGGACGACGGCATCTTTCGCCTGTTGCGCGATTTGGGCGAAAGCCTGGGGGGCCTTGACGGCCAGGTCGGCCAGGATCTTGCGGTCGAGTTCCACGTTCAGGCGGTGGAGCCCCTGCATGAATCGGCTGTAGGACAGGCCGTTGGCGATGGCCCCGGCCCGGATACGGATGATCCACAGGCCGCGAAAGTCGCGCTTGCGCTGGCGCCTGTCGCGATAGGCATACAGAAGGCTTTTCTCGACGGCTTCCTTGGCCGTGCGGTAGTTATGGCTCTTGGCGCCGAACTGGCCCTTGGCCAGCTTCAGGATCTCGACGCGCCGTTCCTTCTTCTTGAATCCTCGTCTCACTCTCGGCATCGGTGTCTCCTTATCGAAATATCCGCGTCTGCAGTCGGGGCGGCCGCCGCCTTAGAATTCATGGGGCAGCATGGACTTGACCGCCTTGCGGTCGGCCTTGCTGAGCACGGCCTTCTTGCCCAGGAGTCTCTTCCTTTTGGAGGACTTGGTGGTCAGGATATGGCTCTTGTAAGCCTTACTGTGCATCACTTTTTTCTTGGCCGTGACCTGAAACCTCTTGTGGGCTCCCCGGTGCGATTTTAGCTTTGGCATCTCTTCCTCCTGTTTTCACTGGAACGAGCAGCGCCGAGACAGCCCAGTCCTGCTTGCGTGTCTCTCCATCCTGGCGTCCGCAGGCCTTGGTGCTCTCCAGGACCCGCTGCAGGACCTGGAAGCCGAGCTCCGGCCGCGAACGCTCCCGGCCCCTGAGCATGATCGTGATCTTGACCTTGTCGCCTTCATCCAAGAACCTCAGAACATGCTTCATCTTGAAGTTGAAGTCGTGGATGCTGATCTTCGGTCGGAACTTGATCTCCTTGACGTGGATCTGCTTCTGGTGCTTCCTGGCCTCGTGATCCTTCTTGTGGAGCTCATAGAGGAACTTCCCGTAATCCATGACCCGGCAAACCGGCGGGACGGCCGCCGGCGCGATTTCCACCAGGTCCAGGCCCCTCTGTCGGGCCAGGGCCAGAGCGTCGGCCGGGGTCATGACCCCCAGCTGTTTCTTTTCGTCGTCGATGACGCGAATCTCTTTGGCGTGAATCATGTCGTTGATCCGATGGGGCTTGACCTTGGCGACCGGGTGGAAAGGTTGTCTTCGAATGCTTGTCCTCCTCTAAAGGCTGAGTTCCAAAGATTTATTCTTTATGAGTTTCACGACTTTTTCAAGCAGTTCCGGGACGCGGACCGGCCCCTTGTCGCCCTGGGTGTGGACCCTCAGGGAGGCGGTGCCGTCGGCCATCTCCTTATCGCCCAGGACGAGGATGAGAGGGATCTTCTTCTTCTCGGCCTCCCGGATCTTGTACCCGATCTTCTCCCGGCTGTTGTCCACGGCCGAGCGCAGTCCCATGTCCCTGAATTGGCGGTCCAGGGAGTCGGCATAATCATGATGGCGGTCGGCGATGGGCAGAAGGATGGCCTGGACCGGGGCCAGCCACAGGGGAAAATTCCCCGCGTAGTGCTCGATGAGAATGCCGAAGAACCTCTCCAGCGACCCGAGAAGGGCGCGGTGGATCATGAACGGCCGATGTTCCCGTCCGTCCTCGCCGACGTAGGTCATGTCGAACCGCTCCGGGTTGTTGAAGTCGAACTGGATGGTCGTGCACTGCCACAGCCGGCCCAGGGCGTCCTTGATCTTGATGTCGATCTTGGGCCCGTAGAAAACGGCCTCTCCTTCCATCCTCCCGTGGGGCAGGTTGCGGGCGGCCAGGGCCTTGACCAGGGAGTCCTCGGCTTGAAGCCACATCTCGTCCGCGCCGGCGTACTTGGCCGTGTTCTTCGGATCGCGCACGGACAGCTCGATCTTATAATCGGTGAACCCGAAGTCTTTCAGGATCGAGATCGAAAAGTCGAGGACGCGCAGGATCTCGGCCTCCATCTGCTCCGGGGTGCAGATCAGATGAGCGTCGTCCTGGGTGAAGCCCCGGACGCGGAGCAGGCCGTGGAGCACCCCCGACCTCTCATAGCGATAAACGGTCCCCAACTCCGCCCAGCGCAGGGGCAGGTCCCGATAGGAGCGGAGCCGCGACTTATACACCTGGATGTGGAACGGGCAGTTCATGGGCTTGAGGTAATAGTTCTGCTGGTCGATCTCGAGGGGCGAGTACATCGAATCCTTGTAGTAATCCAGATGGCCGGAGATCTGCCAGAGTCTCTCGCGTCCGATATGGGGCGTGTAGAGAACGTCGTATCCGCCCGCCCAGTGGCGTTCTCTCCAGTGCTGTTCGATGACGGACCTGATCCGGCCGCCCATGGGGTGCCAGAGGATGAGCCCGGCCCCGAGCTCCTCTGAAGTGGAGTAGAGGTCGAGCTCCGCGCCCAGCTTCCGGTGGTCTCGCTTCTTGGCTTCCTCGAGCAGGATCAGATAATCATCGAGCTCCTTCCCGGTCGGGAAGACCGTCCCGTAGATGCGCTGGAGCTGCTGCCCCTTTTCGTCGCCCTTCCAGTAGGCGCCCGAGACCGACAGAAGCTTGAAATGCTTGATCCGGCCCGTCGAGGCCACGTGCGGCCCCAGGCAAAAATCGATGAAGCCGTCCTGCTCATAGCAGGTCACTTCGTCGCCGCCCTTCTCTTCGATGAGTTGGACCTTGAGGCTCTGGCCCTTTTCGCGAAAGAGGGCGACGGCCTTGGCCTTGGGCATGACGACCCTGACGATGGGCAGGTCGGCCTTGGAGATATCCCGCATCCTGGCCTCGATGGCTTCGAGGTCCTGGAGGCTGAACGGTTCGGTCCGCAGGAAATCGTAGTAGAAGCCGTTCTCGACGGCCGGACCGATCCCGACCTGGGTGCCGGGATAGAGATCCAGGACCGCCTGGGCCATGAGGTGCGAAGCGCTGTGCCTCAAGATATCCAGGCTGTCGGCCTCGTGCTTCTCGTCCGCATCCTTTGTCATCGTCCGCCTCGATCGCTTCCGATTCTCAAAACCATCCCCTGGAACCAGCCGGACGGGTTGGATGAGCCTTCAGGCTCAGGGCAGGGTCTTAAAAAAGGGAGTTCCCTTCATTTCTTCAAAAGAAGCCTACCGTTCTCAACACAATAAGTCCCGCGCCAAATATTGTCCGTCTTTCCGCGACGGAACTCACATGAGAACCCGCCGGCCCACGGCCGGGCGAGTCGTCCATTCACGTCATTGGTAGGCGCGGAGGGTATCGAACCCACGGCCTCTTCCGCGTCAAGGAAGCGCTCTACCACTGAGCTACGCGCCTAGGACTGCCTTGTAAGCCTCATTATATTAATGAAATTGGCCGATATGTGTCAAGAAAAAAGGGCAAATATGCCTCTTGTTGCCTCCCTTGGGGCTAGTAGCCGCAGAACAGAGAAGCTAGGACAAGGTTCTTTGGGCAATTTCAAGCCATTTCAAAGGCGACACGCTCGATCAAGGCGGGTTCCCGGCGAGCATCGGGCAGTTATCATTTGACCCTGCTAGGGATTTAGATAAAATTACTTAGGAAATGCCAATCGAGGGTTAGGGAAAAATGGCCGACGTCTTTTTGTCAGGCGCGAAAGGGAGAAAGAAACCCACGGCCTTCCTGCTCCCAAGGGCATCCTCTGCGTTGTCGACGTCCTGGAAAAGGGAGGTTTCAGGGCAAAACTCTTCCACAAGAGGGCCGCGGCCGAGACGATTTTTGATTAAGAGCTATGGCCCTGACTGAGAAAAGACCCGCCCGACGGGGACGATGGTCCGGTTTCAGGTCCATCGCCCTTCCCTTGAGGTTGGTCGGGGATTTCGCCCGGTTCCATTACCTGAGGCCTTGGCCCGCCCGTCCGAAGCCCTTGGCCCTGTGTCTCTACGTCACGTACAGATGCAACCTGCGCTGCACGATGTGCGGGATCTGGAAACATCGCGACTCGGGACCGGAACTCACCCTGGCTGAATTCGACCGGGTTCTGTCCGACCCGCTCTTTGCCGGGCTCGAATTCATCAACATCAACGGCGGCGAGCCCAACCTCAGGCGGGACCTGCCCGAGATCGCGGACATGCTGTCCCGCAGGTTTCCGAGGCTGCGCGCCCTATCGCTCAATACGAACGGACTCCCCCCGGCAAAGACCGCGGCCAACGTCCGCTCGATCGCCCGGACCTGTCAAACAAAGGGGATAGATTTTTCGGTCAGCATCTCCCTCCATGGGCCCGGGCGGATTCATGACGAAATGGTCGGGACCCGGAACGCCTTCCCCCGCGTGGTCGAGACCCTGGAGCGGCTCAAGGAACTTCAGGCTTCGCTTCCATTCTATTTGGGAGTCAACTGCGTCATCACCCAGGCCAACGCCGACCGCCTCGAGGATCTTCATCGATGGTGTCGGGAGCGCGCGTTGCCGGTCAATTATACCCTGGGCGAAGTCCGGGGGCGATTCTATAACCAGGGCCGGCGTCGGACCGTCGAGGTCGAGGGCGGCCGTCGCGACCGGGTCATCGAATTCTTAAGGGCCCGAGCGGCGGAGAGGTCCCCCCGCAACCATCACGCCTTGCGCTATCAGGTTCTGGCCGACATGCTCGAACATGACGCCTGTCGATCCTTGTCCTGCCACTACTCCCTGGGCGGGGCTATCCTTGGCGCCCGGGGACAACTTTATTACTGCAAGCAGAGCGGCCAGGTCGGAGACTGCCGAAAAGAGCCGGCCTCCGAGGTCTATTTCCGGCCCTCAAATCAACTCTACCGCAAACACGATTTGCTCGAGAGGGTCTGCCCTCATTGCCTGCCCAACACGTTCAACCGTTTCGAACTGGGGTACGATGCCGTCCGCTACGTCCGTTTCTTAACCGGAACGAGCGTGCCGGTCCCCTCGGGTAAGATGCGGCCGGTTATTTCCCGCATGCCTGAAAAGGAACGCTGACCGGCCGTGACTAAGAAGGTCCTATTCGTAAACACTCATTCGACGTTGAACGCGGGCGATGCGGCCATTGTGCTGTCCCAGATCCGTTTCCTGCGCAAATTCTACGGTCCGGTCGATATCGCTCTGACGTCCCGGACGCCCGAGCTCGACCGGAAGGTCTACGCTTCGGAGAAGGTCGATGTCTTCGCCCCGATCTTTCCCGCGCCCAGCGTTTACCAAGGCTTCCGGTCGAAAATCTCAAACTCGGCCAGGGACCTGGCCCGTCGAGGCGCCCGGCTCGAGCTGCGGGAAGCCATCAAAGAAGCCGACCTGGTCGTGGCCAGCGGAGGCGGTTATTTCTGGTCTAACCGGCGCGGAATCCCCGGCCCGATGTTGATGCAGAATATCATGCATCTGCGGATGGCATCCCGGAGGAATAAGCCCGTCATCCTCTTTCCCCAATCCTTCGGCCCCCTGTTTGGTCCCATTCACGAACGGATGCTCCGTCGAACCTTGGAAGCGGATTCCATCGTGAAAATATTCGCCCGAGAGGAGCGGTCGGCCGAGTATCTGAACGGAATCCTGCACAGCGGCGCGGCGCGGGACAAAGTGGAGGTCTGCCCCGACATGGCCTTTCTCCTTGAGGGACCGTCCTCTCGCGGTTCGGCGGACATCGCCGGCGACCCGCTCCCCCATCCGGTCGTGGCCGTGACCGTGAGGCACTGGGATTTTCCCGGAACGGGTGGCCGGGCCAAGCGCAAAGAGCGCCTGGAGCGGTATCTGGAGGAGGTCGAGCATTTCTGTGAACGCATGGCCCTGGACCATGGGGGGTCGATCCTCATTTATTCCCAATCGCGCGGGCCGGGCCGCTTCGAGGATGACAGGCCCATCTCCCGCACTTTGGAAGCCGGGCTCCGGCGGAATATTCCCCAGGCTGTCGTCCGCCGCGTGGAGGGTCGCGATGAGGCCTGCCTCGATTGCGCCAGGTCCGCTTTGGCCCGGGCCGACCTTGTCCTGGCCACGAGGCTTCATTCCGCAATCCTCGCCTTCGGCCTGGGAATCCCGGCCCTGGCAATCGCCTATCAACCCAAGAGCACGAGCACGATGAGGCTCCTGGGCCTCGAGGAGTATTCGTTCGAGATCGAATGTCTTCAGGCGACCTATCTCGCGGCGGCCGCGGAGAAGATCCTGGCCGAACCCGACACGATCCGGAAGCAGATCCGGGCCGAGACGGTCCGGATCAGGGGAGAGATCGAGGACAAACTGAGCCGCGCCCTGACGCCGCTCGGACGATAGGGTCAAGGTGAAAGTCCTTCTCATCAACAAGTTCTTCCATCCCCGCGGGGGTTCCGAAGCCGCGTTCTTTCTGACGGCCGACGTTTTGAAACGCCACGGCCATCATCCGATCGCCTTCTCGATGGCCCACCCCGACAACATCGAATCGCCGGAAAGCCGGCACTTCGTCTCGGCCGTGGACTTTGAGAGCTCGGCCGGTCCGCTCCGGAGCTTCAAGGCAGCGGGCCGGGTCATCTACTCCTTCGAGGCCCGGCGCCGACTGTCCGCACTCCTCCGCGAGGAGCGGCCAGACATCGCCCACCTTCACAACATCCACCACCAGCTTTCTCCCTCGATCCTGCACGCGCTCCGCCACCACGGCATCCCGGTGGTCATGACCCTCCACGATTACAAGGTCGTCTGCCCGGCCTACAACCTGTTCGGCCGGGGCCGGCTTTGCGAGAAGTGCCGCGATGGGCACTATTATCACTGCTTTTTCCGGCGCTGCACCAAGGGATCATTCCCCAAGAGCCTCGTCAACATGATCGAGATGTACCTCCACCAGGATATCCTGAAAACGCAGCGGCTCGTCGATCTTTATCTCAGCCCGAGCCGGTTTCTCAGGGAAAAGGTCGCCGAGATGGGCTTCCGCGCCAAAACGATCGTCCTGCCGAATGGGCTCGACCTCGAACGATACGACCCGGGCGCCGGGCCCGGCGAGGAACGTGTCGTCTATTTCGGCCGCCTTTCCCAGGAGAAGGGACTCCATACCCTGATCTCGGCCCTGGCGAAAACCGGGATACGCTGTTCGATCATAGGCCGCGGCCCGCTCGAGGACGAGCTCCGCGAGCGCTGTCGGCACGAGTCCCTCGACCGGATCACGTTTCGCGGCCATCTCTCTCCGTCCGACCTCGTCCCCGAGATCCGGCAAGCCCGCGGGGTCGTGGTACCCTCTCTTTGGTATGAGAACAATCCCTACACCGTCCTGGAATCCTTCGCCCTGGCCCGGCCGGTCATCGCTTCCCGGATCGGCGGTCTTCCCGAGCTTGTCGTCGACGGCCGCACGGGATGGACGGTCACCCCGGGCAGCGCTTCAGAGCTCGGCCGCCGGATGGCAGACCTCCTGGCCGCGCCGGCCGTGGCCGCGAGGATGGGCCGCGAAGCGCGCCGGTACGTCGAGGCGACGAACGACGCCGAGGTCTATTACCGCGGGCTCATGAACGCGTATGATAGGGTCCTGGGAGCGGATGCCTGATCATGGAAGCCGCGGTCATCGCCACGTATCGCTGTCAGAGCCGATGCCGGATGTGCCATACCTGGAAGTATCCCACCCGGCCCGAGGACGAGTTCGCCCCTGACCTCCTGGAAAAGCTTCCCGCCCTATCGTTCTGCAACATCACCGGCGGCGAGCCGTTCCTGCGCGAGGATATCGGAGACATCGTCCGCGTGCTAAGAAAGAAGGCCCGCCGCATCGTGATCTCGACGAACGGCCTGCTTACGGAAAAGATCCTGGCCCTCGCCGTGCGCGACCGCTCGGTCGGGATCCGGGTCAGCCTCGAGGGTTTAGCCGAGCTCAACGACTTCCTGCGGGGAATCGAGGGCGGATTCGACCGCGGGCTGGGGACCCTTCTCGCCCTGAAGAAAATGGGCCTCAAGGATATCGGCCTGGCCATCACGATTTCGGACGAGAACTTCCGGGACATGCTGGACCTCTACCGTCTGGCCGAGAACCTGGGGCTCGAGTTCGCTACGGCCGCCGTCCACAATTCCTTCTATTTCCACAAAGAAGACAACGCCTTGACCCGCGGCGAGCAGGCGGCCTCCTGTTTCGAGGCTCTGAGCGCGGAACTCCTGAAAGGGTTCCAGCCCAAGACCTGGTTCCGGGCCTATTTCAACGCCGGCCTGGCGAACTACGCGCGGGGCGGACCGCGACCCCTGCCCTGCGGCGCGGGCAGGGATACGTTCTTCCTCGACCCCCGGGGTGAGATCCTGCCCTGCAACGGGATGGAGAAAAACGTTTGGTTTGCAAGTTTCGGGAACCTCAACGAAACGTCGTTCGACAAGATCTGGAACTCGGACCGGGCCCGAAGCGTCAGGGAACAAGTCGCCCGCTGTCCGAAGAACTGCTGGATGATCGGCACGGCCGGACCGGCCATGAAAAAACACATCGTCCGCCCGGCGCTGTGGGTGCTCAAGAGGAAACTCGGGCGGCGGAGAAGGCCCGGATGAAGATCCGCTTCATCGGACAAAAGGGGATCCCGGCCACGTTCGGCGGCGTGGAATATCACGTTGAGCACCTGGCCGGGGCCCTCGCCCGACGGGGCCACGATGTCGCGGTCTACGTCAGGCCCTGGTACACGCCCGCCGGCCTCGTCTCGCACGCGGGAGCGCGGCTCATTCGCCTGCCGACGATCAGAACCAAGCACGGCGACGCCTCGGTCCACAGTTTGCTGGCCACGCTTCACGCCGCCGTATCGGACGCGGACATCATTCATTACCACGCCATCGGCCCGGGCTTTTTCTCGTTCCTGCCGGGGCTTTTTGGGAAAAAGGTCGTCGTCACGGTGCACCGCCTCGACTGGGAATCGGAAAAATGGGGACCGCCGGCTCGGTTCATGCTCAGGTCCGGCGAATTCATCTCGGCCCGCGCGCCCTACGCGACCGTCGTCGTCTCCTCGGAACTCCAGAGGTATTTCAAAGAAAAATACGGGCGGGAGACGTCACTCATTCCCCACGGCCGGGTCATTCCCGAGCCGGCCCCTCCGTCCGTCATTCGGACGAAGCACGGCCTTCGCGGCAAGGATTTCATCCTGTTCATGGGCCGCCTCTCACCCGAGAAGCGCGTGGATTGGCTCGTCGAGGCTTTCCGCGAGGCGAAAAGGCGCAGGCCCGAGTTTCGAGGCCTGAAGCTCGTTTTGGCCGGCGGGTCGAGCGCCACGGATGATGTCGTGCGTGCTCTCCATGAACACGCCGGGCGGGCGCCGGACATCATCTTCACGGGATACGTCACCGGCGCCGAGAAAGCGGAACTCCTGGCCAATGCCCGCCTGTTCGTCCTGCCCTCGTCGCTCGAGGGATCCCCGATCGTCCTGCTCGAAGCTCAGAGCCGCGGGTTATGTTGCCTGGCCAGCGATATCGCCTCTCACCGGGAAGCCATCCAGTCGGGCCGGGACGGCCTTCTCTTTCGATCGGACGAGCGTGAGGACCTGACCCGAAGCCTCATCCGCCTCATCGAGCATCCGTCCCTCGCGGCGCGACTCGGACGGGGAGCCAAGGCGCGCTCGGCCCGCGCCATCGGATGGGATGAAGTCGCCCTGCGGCATGAACGCCTGTACGAGCGGATCCTGGGCAGCGCCCACTTTTCGGCCTGGGGAAAAGCACCCGGGTCCATCAAGAGGATCGCGCCCAGTCGAATGAAATGATTGGAGTCTCGACCATGATCGGAATTCTCTCGGATTCGCATGACAATCTTTTTAATATCCGGCGAGCGATGGTCCTATTCAAGAGCCGAGGCTGCCGGCTTCTCGTCCATGCCGGAGACATCGTCGCGCCCTTCGCGGCCAGGGAGCTCGAAGCCGCAGGATGTCCGGTCAAGGCCGTGTTCGGCAATTGTGACGGTGAAAAGAAAGGGCTGAGAACGACGATCGAGGCCTTTGGGGAGATCGGGCCCGCCCCCCTTGTTTTCGACTGGGAGGGAAAGCGCGTTTTATTAACGCATGTTCCCGTTCGGGTCGATGAGGACAGAGCCGCCCAAACCTATGATGTCATCATTTGCGGCCATACCCATACGGCCGAGATCAGCCGCAAGGGGAGATCGATCCTCATCAACCCTGGGGAGGTCGGCGGCTGGCTGTATGGGAAGAGCACGATCGCCCTGTTCGACCCCGCTTCGGGAGAAGCGGAGATCGTGTCCTTGGACTGATACGGAGAGGAGAGCGTTCATGCCCCGGGGGTTTATGCGGCGGCAGAAACCGTCCTGGCAGCAAAAATCGAGGCCGGCCTTTCCTCCAACGCCTCGCCCGCGCCCCGACGCGGGGAAAAAGGGGATTCCCGGCAGGGCCGGTGCCGGCCGCAGGGGGCGAGCGGGGCGATAGCCCGAGCCGCACGTAAGCATTCCCTTTTATGTGATTCCCTCGGTTTCGAAGAAAAAGAGCCCTGATGCTCATAGGGGCTTATTATTAATAAAAATCATGATGGCCCGCGCTCCCCGTCTCTCACCTCATGGGTCCGGGCCAAACCTACAGTGCGGATGCGTATCATGCAGTCGCCCCTGAATACATAGGGGCGAATGGGAGTTAAGAAATCGATAGGAGTCTTAAAACGCATCCGGGCAAAGACTCCGTCGCAGCCTCTCTTTTATGGCAAGGACCAAAGGCGTCTTTGATATTGTTCTATTTCTTAACCCCTCCGCCCCCCCTCTGTAATTATGGGGGAGGCATAGGTTGACGCCTTTGCTGCAGATGTGATGGGGGAAACCCGAAGCGGGGCCCCGTTCATTAAGCAAAGGTTTAACCGCTAAAGTCGCAAAACTGGAGCCTTTTATCACAAAATAGGAAATGCTTCCGATCCCCACTCTGTGATTGCATAATCGGCGCTCCTATATTATACTTGGGGCTTCATTTACGGGCGTCTCTCTCGTAAAGTGAATTATTCCAATGATTTAGAGAAGGAGAAGTGTTCATGAAAAACGTTCTCATCATGGGCGCGGCCGGTCGCGATTTCCATAATTTCAACGTCTATTTCCGGGACAATGAGAATTACCGGGTCGTCGCCTTCACAGCGACCCAGATCCCCGATATCGAGGGCCGGAAGTATCCCGCCGAGCTGGCCGGCAAGCTCTATCCCAAGGGAATCCCGATCTACTCGGAAGCCGAGCTGACCCCCCTCATCAAGAAGCTCAACGTGGACGACGTGGTCTTCGCCTACAGCGATGTCAAGCACGTGACGCTCATGAATCGGGCGTCCGAGGTCATGGCCGCGGGCGCCAACTTCGTCCTGCTCGGGCCCCGGGACACCATGATCCCGAGCAAGAAGCCCGTCCTGTCGGTCTGCGCCGTCCGCACCGGCTCGGGTAAGAGCCAGACCAGCCGCAAGGCCGCCCTCATCCTCAAGAAAAAGGGCCGGAAGGTGGTCGTCATCCGTCATCCCATGCCCTACGGCAATCTCGTCGAGCAGAAGGTCGAGCGCTTCGCGACCTACGAGGACCTGAAAAAGTTCAAGTGCACCATCGAAGAGCGCGAGGAATACGAGCCCCACATCAAGGAGGGCATCGTCGTCTACGCCGGCGTGGATTACGGCGCCATCCTGGCCGAGGCGGAGAAGGAAGCCGACGTCATCCTCTGGGACGGCGGCAACAACGACTTTTCCTTCTACAAGTCCGACCTGGAAATCGTGGTCGCCGACCCGCACCGGGCCGGTCACGAGCTGCTCTACCATCCCGGCGAAACCAATTTCCGCCGCGCGGACGTCATCGTCATCAACAAGATGGACACGGCCAAGAGGGAGATGGTGGACCAGGTCCTGGCCAACATCAAGACCTACAACCCCAAGGCCATAATCATCAAGGCCAACTCCAAGATCATCGTTCCGGACGGCGACCAGATCCGCGGCAAGCGGGTCCTGGTCATCGAGGACGGACCGACACTGACTCATGGTGAGATGCGCTACGGGGCCGGCATCGTGGCCGCCGAGAAATTCGGGGCCAAGGAGATCGTCGACCCGCGGCCCTACGCCGTGGGCAGCATCAAGGACACCTTCAGGAAGTACAGCCACCTGGACAAGGTCCTGCCGGCCATGGGCTACGGCGACAAGCAGACGAAAGAGCTCAACGAGACCATCAACAAGGTCAAGTGCGATCTCGTGATCAGCGCCACGCCCATCGACCTCAGCCGCCTGATCAAAACCGATAAGAAACTCCTGGTGGTGGGCTATGAGCTGGAAGAGATCGGCAAGCCCGACCTGGCCGAGGTTTTGAAGAAGTTCTGATAAGGTCCTGATGAAACAAAAGATCGCCCTGATCGCCTTCGGCGGCAACGCCCTCCTGCCGGACAACCAGCGGGGTCTGCAGGACGAGCAGATGCGCAACGCCCAGAAGGCGGCCGAGCTCATGGCCCACATCGTCCGGAAGGGCTACGAGCTGATCATCGTCCACGGCAACGGCCCCCAGGTGGGCAATCTGCTCATCCAGATGGAGGAATCGGTGACCAAGATCCCTCCCTACTCCCTGGAGGTCTGCGACGCGATGACCGAGGGCAGCATGGGCTACATGCTGGAGCGGGCGATCATCAACGAGCTCCGCAAGCACTCCATCGATAAGGAGGCCATCACGGTCATCACCCAGGTGATCGTGGATAAGGACGACCCGGCCTTCCAGACGCCGACCAAGCCCGTCGGCCCGTTCTACACCAAGTTCCGAGCGAAGGAGCTCGGCCGGGAAAAGAAGTGGACCATCGTCGAGGACGCCGGCCGCGGCTACCGCCGGGTCGTGCCCTCGCCCAAGCCCATCGACGTCGTGCCCAAGTGGGTCATCCGCGACCTGGTCATGGCGGGCCGGGTGGTGATCGCGGCCGGCGGGGGCGGTATCCCGGTCATCATCAACGGCCGGGGCCTGTTCGAGGGCGTCGAGGCGGTCATCGACAAGGATTACGCCGCCAGCCTCATCGCCCGGGAGGTCAAGGTCGACCTGTTCATCATCCTGACCGGAACCGACCGTGTTTACGCGAATTACGGCAAGCCGGACCAGAAGCCGCTAGACATCATGACCATCGCTCAGGCCCGAGAGTTCCTGGCCCAGGGACAGTTTCCGGCGGGGTCGATGGGCCCCAAGATCATGGCCGCCATCGAATTCATCGAGGCCGGCGGCACCGAAGTGATGATCACTTCGGCCAGTCATCTCAAGGCCGCCCTTCTCAACCGCTCCGGAACGCGGATCAGGGCCGAGGCGTAGGAGAAAGACGCGTGACCAAAGATTTCTTATCCATTCACGACCTGTCGATCTATGAATACAACAAGCTGATGGACCTGACCCAGGACGTCAAGAAGAGCCCGAAGAAGTACAAGACCAAGCTCCAGGGCAAGATCCTGGCCATGATCTTCGAAAAGCCGTCCCTGCGCACTCGAGTGACGTTCGAGGCGGGCATGCTCCAGCTCGGCGGGGAGGCGATCTACCTCGGCCCGAGCGACATCCAGGTGGGCAAGCGGGAGACCGTCCGCGACGTCGGCAAGAACCTGGAGCGCTGGGTGGACGGGATCATGATCCGGACCTTCGGCCATCAGAACGTCATCGACTTGGCCGCGGCCACCCGGATCCCCGTCATCAACGCCCTGACCGACCTGTCCCATCCCTGCCAGGGCATGGCCGATTTCTTCACCCTGCGGGAAGCGAAACCCGAGCTCCGGAAGCTGACCTACGTGGGCGACGGCAACAACGTCTGCCACAGCCTGATGTTCGCCGCGGCCCGGGCCGGGATCACCATGGCCGTGGCCGTGCCCGAGGGCTATGAGCCCAATCCGGAGATCATCCGCAAGGCCCAGGAGGACGGCCGTGAGACCGGGTACTCCTTCGAGCTGACCCACGACCCCTACGCGGCCGTCCGCGACGCCGACGCCGTTTACACCGACGTTTGGGCGTCCATGGGACAGGAGGGGGAAAAGGAGAAGAGGGCCAAGATCTTCGCCCCCTTCCAGGTCAACAAGGCCCTTATGGCTGAGGCCAAGCCGGACGCGGCCTTCATGCACTGCCTGCCGGCCCACCGGGGCGAAGAGGTCACCGATGAGATCATCGACTCTCCCCATTCCATCGTCTTTGACCAGGCTGAAAACCGGCTTCATGCCCAAAAAGCGATTATGCTATCATTGATGGGAAAAAAAGAATAATTCAGAGAACAGACTGACATGGAAACCGACCTCAAGCTTACCCAGGTGACGGACGAGGACGTCCGCTATCTAGAGCAGGAGCTCAGCCAATCCCCGAAACCCACGCACCTGGGACAGATGACCGAAAAGCTGGCCTTCCAGAAAACGGCCTCCCAGCGAAGTCAGGACATCAAGGTCTATGACCCGGCCTGCGTCTATGAAGTCGGGGACTCGATCTTCAAGGAATACGACGAGCCTCTGACCGTCAGCAGCAAGAGCGTGGAGCATTTCCAGGGCGCGGTGGTCCTGACCGTCGTCCACAAGAGCTACTACAACCTCTACCAGGTCGAGATGCTGGAGGTCGACTATCCGGGCGGCGGAACCTTCCGCAAATACATCGATTACATGAAGAAGACCAGGACCCAGGTCCTCCTGCCCTCCAACCAGGACGGGAAAGGCCTGAAGCCTCAGGTCCTCGACCGGTCCCAGGACCCTCGCCTTTCCGAATTGCCCCTCATGGACAGGGACTTCAAGACGCTCGAGCGCAACCTGAGGACCGCCCTGGCCAAATCGGCCGCGTTTTTCTCCTGGAGCGATCATTATCAGCTGACTCAAAACAGGGTCGATATCCCTGACGAAAAGGTCAAGGAAGCCGAGGCCATGATTGCCGAGACCGGTCAGTCGGCGGCGACGGAGACTCTGGTCAAAAAGCTGTTCGGCTTCGAGCCCTCGAGCGATCATTTCGACCTGCATTGCCTGAGTTTGAATGCCACCCTGGACAAGAAGCACAAAAAGGACTTTGTCTTTGTCTTCCCCGAGGAATGGGGAAAATGGCATCTGAAGAAGATCCTGAACGCCATGCCCAACGGCCTGGCTCTGGCCGCCCCCCTGGCGAAACTCCCCGAGGGAGCCGAAGAGCAGCCGGCGTCCGCGCCGACCACAAGTGCCGCCTTCCCGCTCAAGGTCTACCTGACCTGGCGGGAGGTCGTATCGGGCGGCATCAAGGTCCCTCGCGCCCTGGGCAAGGAACTCTCCCACTCCCTGGAATACATCTTCACCGAGACCGAAGAGGGCAAGGACTACCCGGTCTATTTCTTCCCCAAGCAGTCCTATTTTCTCGGCCTGGGCGAGTACTACGCCGCGCACAACATTCCTCAGGGGGCCAGCCTGACCCTGTCCAGCCTGACCTTGGAGAAGAAGAGCAAAACCCGTATCCAATTCTGGGTGAAAAAATCCAAGAAGAAGCTGGCCATTCCCAAGATCACCTACGACCCCGACAAGGACATGTTCAACGATACCGGCGAGGAGGTCTTTACCCTGGCCGAGCCCAACAAGATCCTGTTCCTCGAACGGGACTTGGTGAAGCACATCCTGGGCCTCTACGACCAGCGCCAGGGTAAGAACCTGCTCGAACTTCTCATCCTGGTCTATAAGAGCTTTAGCTCGGAATCGAGCAATTACTCGCTCCATTTCCAGAGGGCCTTCCAGCTCGTCGACCTCCTCCAGCACACCTATCAGGAGGACGTGGAAAAGACGCTCCGTTCGAGCTCGAAGTTCACGACCTCGGAAAAGAAGAAAGGGATCTTCTTCTACGAAGAGCCTCAGGAGATCAAGCTCCCGACCCGGGCCGCGGCCGCCTTCGGCGCGGCTCCGGAAGCCCGCCCGGCGCGCGAGGCGGGAGAGGAGATGGAGGGCGAAGAGCTGCCCATCGGCATGACCGAAGAGGAATACCGGAAGCGGATGCCTGAAGTCGAGATCCCGGAAGCGCCCCGGGAGATCATCAGCCTCGAGCCCCGGCCCGCGAGTCCCGAGGCCGTGGCCGCGGCCCAAGCCCGCCTGGAGATCGAAGTCGAGACGGCCAAGCCCAGACCGGCCAAAGAGAAAGAAGCCGCCAAGAAAGAGAAGCCGGCCAAGAAAAAGAAGCCCAAGGCCGAGGGCGAAAAGCTGCCCAAGGCCCGCAAGAGCGAGCGACGGGTCATCGAGGAAAAGATCGAGCTCGAGGAATCGGAGATCGAAGCCCTGGACGCCGTCAAGGCCGAGAATGAACGGATCGAGGCCGAAGAAGCGGCGGCCAGAGCCGAAGCCGCGCCCGCCCGGGCGACCGAGCCCAAGGAAAAAGAGAAGGAACCGAAGGAAGCCGCCAAAGAGGCCACGGCCGAACAGCCGGCTTTCGGCGGTCTCTTCGGCGAAAAGCTCAAGTTCGCCCTCAAGAAGAAACCGGACGAAAAAAAAGACGAGCCCGACAAGGATAAATAGGGGCCGAGCTTCGCCCTTTCTTCGCGATGCCGGCCGCGACTGATGGGGGATTTCCCCCTCATCTTCCCCCGGAGATAGACGCCCCCCCTCACCGAAGTTCTTGCGCTTTGAGCCGGAGTCTGCTGTTCCCGGGGATTCAGGTCCCGACACCGGCGGGAGGGATGCTCTGTTGCTCGGCAGCCCAATCCTCCCAATAACGAAGACGGGGGAAGAACATGAAGACCAGGACCAGGGATACGAAAACGAGCACATAAAGGTCCCAATTCAGACCCGCCAGCAGAAAAAGCACGAACCCGAGCAGGGCCGGGACTTCGCTGAAGACGGAGGTGAAGATCGAGACGAGCATCAGGCGACGACCCAGGGCGCGGCCGTCAAGCCCGGGCGCCGGACGATAGAACAACCCCCGCATCAAACGGATGATGATGACCTGGAGGATGGCCAAACCGTAAAAAACCAATCGGACGATGGGAATCGTCGTCCCGCTCAACAGGAACCGGTGAAACGGCCGGCTGGCCTGGAGCAAAAGGGCCAGAACGATATACACCGCCAGGCTCCCCAAGATGGCCGCGGCCACGACCACGGCCGGCCGGTAGGATCTTCTCAATTCTTCTGTGAGTCCCATCTTCGGTTCCCTCCATCGGATACTGGGAATCGCCCCCTCGAAAATGATCCGGGGCCGTCCGTCCTCGGCCGGCCGTCATGGACCGGCCGGCGGCCGCAGCCGCCCGCCCCATCTTTCGAGCAGTAAAGAAAAGGGACCCGCCGCCGTTCTCGATCGAGGGAGCGGCGGATCCCTTTCCCATCGGCCATCCGGCCGAGCGCCGTCCGCTCATCCGGGATCGCCGGTGATAGTTTGCTCAGTAATCGTTCTACTTGGCTGTCTTGAACTTCTTCGTGGCCTCTTCGATCTGAGCCTTGTACTTAAGGATGAGAGCCATATCATCCGCATTCAGCTGCTTCCCGGACGTGTCGGGTTTCTGCATGTCCTCCAGGGATTTCTGGCTGCTCTTCAACTGCTCCTCGTACATCGACTTCATCTCGGGCGACAGGTCGGGCTTCTTCAGGTTTTCCTCAGCCGACTTGATCGAGTTCTGCATCATCTCGACGCCGCCCTTTTTCATATCTTCAGCCGCCATCTCGAGTTGGCCAACGGTGATCCGGCCCCAGACGGCCATGTAATCGGCGTAGTCGGCGAAACCGTACTTTTTCGCGTAGGCGTTGTACTGCTCGAGCTTATCCTTGAGGTCCATCAGGTTGCCGCCCTGCCCGCCCTTGAAGATGACGTCAAAGGGGTTGATCTCTTCCTTCAGGGATTCGATGAATTTCTGCATCTTTTCCTCGGTCAGGTATGACTTGGTGTAGTCATTCTGAACCGAGCTGGGCGCCATGCCCTGCGACACCGTCTTGGCTATTTCCATGGCCTGCTCGGCGGCGTTCTTCTTGCCGCAGGCGACGGTCAGGGACAGGCCAACGATCACGATGCCGACCAACGCCCACTTCCAGGAAACGTGTTTCTTCATGTTAATAGTTACCTCCTTGCGGCCCTTAGGTTACATCATTTGTGGAAAAAAGAAAATGCTTTTACGTCCCCGGACGATGGGCTCACGAGGCCGGTCCCTTGGGCCGCGGACGGTCCTGCCGCCGGGCGGAAGAACGGGGTTTTAGATCGTTCGAGCCCCGGGCAAGATCTTAAGGCTTGAAGCGGAGCTATCGTCTTCGGGCGGTGGGCCCCCGGCTCTAAAGCTTTGCCCTAAGTCCCAGGTGAATAATCCCTTGATAGCCGACGCCCAGCTCAGCAAACAAACCCAGGGCTCCGCCCAAGCGGAGGCTCGCGCCCAGGCCCGTGAGCGGGCGGGGCCGACCCTAACGAGCGCCCGGCCCGAGCGCCTCGAGCCAATGGGCGATAAGGGAGCCCACGCGGCGTGCCGCAGGCGGGTCGAGATTGGATAGAACGATGATAACGTCATCTCCGCTAAGCTCGAGGTCCGCGTTGATGCCCGGGGCGCCGCCTGCGATGCCCAGCGGGGACAGACTCGCGCCCTTGGACGTCCCGGTTTTATCCGTCCCCGGCTCTGGTCCGCCGAAGACCCAGGCCGTTCCGGCCGGACCGAGAAGCCGGCCCGCCCTCAAAGCCCTGACAAAACGCAGCAGATCCTCGGCTGTGGAATAGCCTCCGCCCGCCGCGCTCCCCCGGGCCGGCCGGCTGTAGATGTTGTTCCGAAGGACCTGGCCGGGCGGGAGGCGATCTTCGCCGCCGGCCGTATAACCCTCGGCCAGGTTGGGCGTGGAGGCGTCCGCCTCGTAGGAGCCCGTGTCGATCATTCCGGCCGGGGCATAGATCATCTCCCGGACAAAATCATAATAGCTTTTTCCCGTGACCTTTTCGATGATGGCCCCCAAGACGACGTACCCGCCGTTCGAGTAGCGCTGGGAAGTCCCGGGTTCGAAAAGGAGCGGGTTCGCGGCGAAGAGGCGCAGGTAATCCTGATTCGTTCGCAGCCTGTCTTTGGCTGTGGCTTCGAACGCGTCGCCGAAGATATCTCCGATGCCCGAAGTGTGGTCGACGAGCATCCGGACCGTGACTTTGGCCGCGGCCTCCGCGTTGGGATAGTCCGGTAGGAAGCGTGCCAGCTTATCGTCGAGAGAGAGCTCGCCCTGCTCGACGAGCTTGGCCACGGCGATCTTGGTGAAGAACTTATTGATCGACCCCAGGTTGAACTTGGTGTCCTTTCGAACCGGCATGGAAAAGGAACGCTCGGCCAGGCCATAGGCCTCGTGGAAAAGCGTCGTCTCGCCTCGCGCGACCAGAACGACTCCGGAAAACGCGCCGGCGGCCGTTTCTTTTCTCAGGTAGTCATCGAGAGCCCGGGGGAGGTCCTTCACGCTCGGCGGGACGGGGACCGCGCTTTCCGGTCCCGGGGCTTCCCCCTCTCTGACCAGGATCCCGCTCAGCTTGCCGGGAGCCGAGGGGTCGAGGAGGAACGAGAACTCGACCAGGGCCCCTTTCCCCGTCCTGACCAGGATCACGAGCCGCTCATTCTCTGAAGCGATGACCCTTTGAGGCTCGATATCCCCCATTTCCGCCCGCATGTTGCGGGTTATCGCCAGCCGCGCCTCAAGGGGCCGCTGGGCCAGGGAGGCCGGGCTGACTGATTCTTTGATGAATGCCGTCATCTCAGCGTCGCTCCCGGATTTGAACGCTTTGAAGTATCGGGCCGCGATTCGTCCGGCAGGGGTGTCCGGCCACGGAAATACGGCGTTCTGCGACAAAACAGAAAAAGAAAGCGCCAGGACGGAGGCGACCGTCAACAGGGCACGTTGTCTCATGATACTCTCCTTGGCGGATATGGAAGCAAGCCGTGTTCCTCCCTCAGCTGGGCAGGAGCTTGCCCTAGGCATTATAAACTAAACGATCGGAGGCGAATCCCCGTTGCGTCCGGGTTTGAGCTCCTCGGCCGAGGGGACGCGCGTCCCCGGCGGCGCGAGCTTGCTTTTCGGAATCCGACCAAAAGACGCGTCTGCGTGGTATAATTGCTCTCAAAATATTATGGCTAAGTTCATCTGCCCCTGGTGGTTCGGATATTTCCTCGCGTCGCCGATTCGTCGCCTCTCGCAGAACCCTCGCGCCATCGTAAGCCCGTTTGTTTCCGGAGGTATGACTGTCCTTGAGCCGGGACCGGGCATGGGATTCTTCACGCTCGAAATAGCGCGGCTCGTGGGTCCGAACGGCCGCGTCATCGCCGTGGACCTCCAGTCGCGCATGCTGGAATCACTTCGCCGGAGGGCGCGGAGGGCCGGCCTTGAAGACCGCATTGAGACGCGGCTGGCTCGGCCCGATCATATGAGTCTCGAGGACCTCCGAGCCTCCGTCGATTTCGTCTTCGCCATGGCCATGCTCCATGAGGTCGAGGAGACCGCAAGTTTCCTTGCGGAACTCTTTATGGCCCTCAAGCAAGGGGGCCGATTGCTCGTCTCCGAGCCGAAACATCACGTCTCCCAAGCCGATTTTGCCCAGACACTGGCCGCGGCCGAAGAGGCGGGCTTTCGTCGAGAATCGAACCCCGCGATCCGGGGGAGCATGTCCGCGCTGTTCGTGAAACCGAAAGGCATCAGGGATCGATGACAGGAAGCTTGATGAATGCGGCCGGCCCGTCCGATGCTTGAGTTGTTCTCCTCAGGCGGACTCCGACCCTAAAAAATCACTTCTCGGGCCAGGATTCGATACGCGCATTGGGCCGCAGCCTGAAACGAATGATAGGATTTTTGTGTTACCTTGCATGATGAAGAAGACTCTCGGATGGAGAAAACGTTCATGAAGAAAATCATGCTGTTCCTAGCCTTGGCCTTTTTGGTGCAGGCTTTTATGCCGGCTGGGGGGCAATCCGCGAAAAGCCCGATCGAGGAGAAATATTCGCTGCCGCTTCAGAATATCTTCAAGCTTCAATCCCTCTTCGCACCGCTCCATCTAGCTCTCCAAAAAGTCTATCCCGTAGCCATCGTCGAGGATAAAACGTTTTACATCTTCGAGCCTGCGGCCGGGGAAAAGGTCTATCGCCTCGTTCGGACGGCACCCGACACCTTCAACATGCCCATCGGAGTTCGGGCGGCCATGCCGCTCGGTTTTTGGGACAACCGCATGGCCTGCGTCGTGACGGGCGAAGTGTTCGACCGGCCGGATGGTTCCATCTTTATCTTTCATGAATTCGTGCACTGCGCCCAATGGGAGGGCTGCGACCTGAAGCTCAAAGAGGGGCTATCGATCTACCGCACGGCGATGAAGAACAAGGACTACATGTGGGAGCTTCAGTACCCGTTCCCCTACACGAACGCCACATTCGCCGAAACCTACGCCGCGCTCTTCAAAGCATGGGACGGGAATGACGCCGCTGCGGCCGACTCCTTAACGGCGGCGCTGAAAAAGTCGCTCTCCCCGGAGGAATGGGAATACCTCACCTGGCAGGAATGGAAGGAAGGCCTGGCGAGATACCTTGAGAACCGCATGCGCGCGCTCGTCGGCCTGCCTGAAAACACGGGAGGCGAAAGCCCGCCCTTCAACCGCGTCACCTTCTATCGCGGCGGGGACAAGCTCATCCGCTTCCTCGAACGCCGCCAGCCGGGCATCGCCGCCGACATGGAGATACTCTACCGGGCGATGAGCGGCGCGCCCGGGCTCAAAAATAATTAGAATCCCAGTTAGCCGGCCCCAGCCCGAGGCTTCTCTTCGTTTTGATCATGGGATAAACGGCAAAATCTCCCGGATCGACCCCTGGCGGCGCGTCACCTTCATCTCGTCCAGGAGCTCGAGAAGAGGGATGGCGTACTTGCGGCTGAGGCCGGTCATTTGTTTGAAGTCCAAAACCGAGAGTTCCTTGGACTCGCGCGCCCGGAGCTTGGCCACAAGCTCATCGAGCCAGACGGAGTTGACGTAGAAGTCGTCCTTGCCCTGGACGACGCTCTTCCGCTCGACGAGCAGAGCTAGGAGCTTCTCCATCCTCGAGGGCGAGACGTGCAGGCGCGCCTCGACTTCCTTGATCGCACCGGCATCGAGCTCGCCTCGGAGTGAGATCTGCTCAAGCTCGGCCAGGAGCTTGCCCTCGGCCTCGGTCAGGAGCGGCTCGAACGACGCCGAGGAGAACGTTCCCCCCGTCTCCCGGATCTTCCCCTCGCGGGTCAAGCCCTTCAGGGCCAGGTTCATGACCTTCTTCGGGACGTCATATCGCTTCTCCAACTTGGCCGCGTTCACTCCCAGCTCGTTCGGGTGCTTGGCGTTGTACTGCTCGATGTACTTCAGGACCTTTCCCTCGAGGAACTGGAGGCTCTCCTTGGACAGGAGATAGAGCGGGGCGAAGCTCAGGATGACGGCCTGACCTTCCGATTCGAGGGCCTGGGCTCGTTCCCCGGCCTCTTCGGCGCTGAGCTTCAGGACGCGCTTGATCTCGCCCTCCCGGAGGCCCTGGAGGTCCTTGCTCTTGAGCAACTGCATCAGCTTGTCCGGCGTTTCCTCTGTTTTTTTCCTCATGGCCTCATCTCTCCCTGTCCGATACCCAGACCAGGCTCATCCGCCGCAGGAACGGGTCCACGGCCGCGAGCTGGACCCGCACCCGGTCCCCGAGCTCGAAGGACCGGCCCGTTCGTTTTCCGACAAGCACGCCCCGTGATCGGGCGACGAAATAATCCCCGCCCATATCGGCGAAGGCCAGCATCCCGTCCACGAAATAGTCGTCGATCTCGACGAGCAGGCCAGCCTTGGTGATGTCCACGACCGTTCCCATGAATTCCTCGCCCAGCTTGGTCTTGAGCAGGCGATAGATCCGCCATTCGACGAGGTCCTTCTCCGCGGCGTCGGCCTTCCGCTCCTGTTCGGAACAGTGAAGGGCCCATTCCGCGAGGTGGGGCAGCTTGTGGTGCGCCTTGGACAGGACGCCCTTGAGCGCGCGGTGGACGACGAGGTCCGGGTAGCGCCGGATGGGAGAAGTGAAGTGGGTGTAGTTCTTCTCGCCAAGCCCGTAGTGGCCCAGGTTCTCCTCGGAATAGGTGGCCAGCCGCAGGGCCCGCAGGAGCCGGATGTTGACGAATTTCTCCTCGGGCCGCCCGGCCGCCTCGTCCAGCACCTTCTGCAGATCCTTGGAGGTCACCTTGCTCGGCTTGGGCAGGAAGATCCCGAAGTGCAGAAGGATCTCGCGCAGTTCATCCAGGTCGGCCTGGGCCGGCGCGGGATGGATGCGATACATGGAGGCCGCGCCCTTGGCCTGGATGAAGGCGGCCACGGCCACGTTGGCCGAGATCATGAAGTCCTCGATGAGCTTGTGGGCCTCGTTGGTCTCGAACGCCTGGACCGATTGCAGGGTGCCTTCGCTGTAGACGAGCTCGGGCTCGGTCAGGTCGAAATCGAGGCTCCCGCCCGCTAGACGCCTGGCCCGCAGGATTCCAGCCAGCTCGCGCATGAGCTCGAGGTCCGGGATGAGGGGCGCCAGCCGCCGGCGTTCGTCCGCGTCTCCGTTGAAGACCTTGAAGACCGAGGTGTAGGTCAGCCGGTCGGCCGTGCGGATGACGGAGGGATGGAACTCCGTGCGCACGACCTCGCCCCGGCCGTCGATCTCCATGACCACGGACACGGCCAGCCGGTCCCGCCGCGGCCGCAGACTGCACAGGTCGTTCGACAGCTTCTCGGGCAGCATGGGCAGGGTCAGGTCCGGGAAATAGACGCTCGTCCCGCGCAGGTACGCCTCCCGGTCAAGGGCGGTCTCGGGCCGCACGTAATGGGACACGTCCGCGATGTGGACGCCGAGCAGGTAGTTTCCGGAGAACAGGCGCCGGATCGACACCGCGTCGTCGAAATCCTGGGCCTTCTCGCCGTCGATGGTCACGGTCGTCCAGTCGCGGTAATCGGTCCTCTCGCCCGTCTCGCGTTCGATCGTCTCTTCGGAGAGAGGGGCCGCCCCGGCTTCGGTCTCGGGAGAGAACTTCGAGCGCAGGCCGTACTTCTGGATGGCGACCCGGGTGTCGACGCCGGGGTCCTCGGGACGGCCCAGGATTTCGACGACTCGCCACGTGTCGCGCTCGACGGCCACGATCCGGCCGGGCTGGAAGGATCGGATGTCGCCGGCCGCCAGGCTGATCTCCTCTCCGGCCGGGGCGTCGAGGGGCATGAGGTAGGGGAGCCCGCCCCGTTCGACGCACAGCCCGAGGATGACGTCCCGTCCCTTCTTGATGATGCGGGTGATCCGGCCTTCGGGCTTTTCCCTGCGGCTCTTTTCGTTGAGCAGAACTTCGACGGTATCTCCTTCCATGGCCCCGGCCGTGTAACGGGCGGGAACGAAGATGTCGTCGCCGGGCCGGTCCTCGCAGACGACAAAACCATAACCCTGGAGCGTGGCGTCGAACTTCCCGCGAAAGACACAGGTCGTGGCGGCCAGGGTGAACTTGCTCCGGCTCCGGATGACGAGCCCGCGCCGGGCCATGACCTGCAGGGTCTTTTGCAGGGCTTTTCGCTCCTTGGTTGGAACATGCAATTCGTGGGCGATCTTCTGGAAGCTCAGCCCCTGGACTTTGCCCCGGAGCAGGCGTGTGACACGGTCCTCGGTCGTCGGAGTCATGGTCTTAATAAAAAGGAAAGGTGATATAGGGGATCATGTACTTGTTCCTCAAGCTCTTAAGCAGTTTGATCCGGAAGACCTCGGCCGACTCCGAGCCCGTCAGAGTCGGAAACTCTCGGGCCGCAGCCCGCCGGACCTCTTGCCGATCCTCGGCCGGAGCGCGCTCTACGAGCAACTGCTCGACCCGGGCCTCGAGCCTCTCCAGGGCGTCTTCGTCCGGCTTGTCTTGACCCGCAAGCTCGAGCGCCCGTTCGAAAGACTCCTTAAGAAAGGATACGGGAAGGGGCACCTCGTCCAGAAAGCGGCGCGCCTCCGCGGCGATCCGCTCCTTTTTCTCCCGGCGCGTCGCGACCTTGACCGATCGGCCCACGGCCCGCTCGCGGCCGCGCTCGAAAGCCTTGAGCACCTGGGGCCCGCAGGCGGACAGGGTCCGGATGTTCCGCCGCACCGGGGCCATAGTTCGATGATACTCGAAGGCTTTGTCGATGCCCTCGCGGACGGTCTCCAGGGGAATGTCGAGCGCTTCCCAGGAGGCGATCGTCGCCAGGTCCTTGGGCGAGAGCAGGAACGGACCGCCCCTCTGCTTGAAAAATGCCGCGGCGATCCCCTGGTAATATCGGCTTCGTTCCTTTTCTTCCAGAGGCATGGGTTCGCTCTTCCGCGGGACGCGGCTCAAACTCAGGAGGACTGGCTCCTCTCGAAGAGAAGCCTCAGGCCTTGGAGCACGAGCTGGGGCTCGACGTGGTCGATGGCCGGGATCTTGTCCGCGATCTCGCCGGCAAAACCGCCCGTGGCCACGACCTTGACCTTGCTTCCGGGGTTGAGGCTGAGCTCCTTCTTGATCTCGTCGATGATGTTGTTCACCAGGCCCACGTAGCCGAAATAGATCCCGGATTGCATGCTGGCCACTGTCGTCCGCCCGATGGCCCGGCGCGGGGGGATGATCTCGATGCGGGGCAGTTTGGCCGTGCGCGCGGCCAGGGCTTCGGCCGAGATCTGGATGCCGGGAGCGATGGCCCCGCCCAGGTATTCGCCCTTGGCCGAGATCGCGTCGAAGGTCGTGGCCGTCCCGAAATCGACGACGATGCACGGCCCGCCGAACTTGTCGATGGCCGCCGCGGCCGCCACGACCCGGTCCGCGCCGACCTCGAGCGGGTTCTCATACAGGATCGGCACGCCGGTCTTGAGGCCCGGCCCGACGACGACGGCTTTCGCCCCGAAGAGCGTCTGGGTCAGGCTTTGGAAGATGGGGGTCAGGGGCGGGACGACGCTCGAGATGATGACCTCTTTGATGTCGGCCGCGGCGAGGCCGGCCTGGCCGAGAAGGTTGAGGAGAATGACGCTGTATTCATCGCTCGTCTTTTCCGGGTCGGAGCGGATCCTCCAGTCCCGGACGAGGGTCTTGTCCTTGAAAACACCGATCCCGACGGTCGTGTTGCCGATGTCCATGGCCAAAAGCATGGTCGTCTCCTTAGCCGGTCGTGATGGCGAGAACCTCGGACGGCGTGAAATCGCGCCGCCCGGCCGCTCCGTCGAGGACGATCCGGCCGTCTGTCCGCAGTCGGCGAAAGGCGCCCGAGGCGGGACCGCTCTCGGTCTCGAGCGTGACCGGCAATCCCGGCCGCAAATCCAAGGCTTCCTCCGCCGCCCGGAGAAGCTCGCCGCTCCGGCCGGCTCTCATCCCATCATACCAGCGGTTGAGCGCCTCATAAAGATGCACCACCAGGGATTCCTTGTCGGGCGCGGCGCCCGCGGCCAGACGGATCGATGTCGCCGAAGCGCGAAGCTCCGGGGAAAAATCCTCGAGCGCGTGCCCGACGTTCAAGCCGATCCCGAGGATGACGAAGTTGAGATGCTGTCCCGACCAACTGCTCTCGCACAGCACGCCGCCGATCTTCCGTCCGTCATGAATGACGTCATTGGGCCACTTGAGCCCGGTCTCGAGGCCGGCGGCATTGCGGATCGCGTCCCGGACCGCCAAGCCGGCGACAAGAGGGATGAGGGCGGCCGAACGCTTGTCGGGCCTGAGGATCACGGACAGGTAGAGGCCTTTCCCGAGGGGAGAGAACCAGGTCCGCCCCCGCGTCCCGCGGCCCGCTTGCTGCGATTCGGCGAGAACCACCATCCCCTCCTCGAACCCGTCCCGGGCAAACTCCCGGGCCGCGTCGTTCGTGGACGCGCACGTCTCGAGCTTGTGGACGATCTTGCCGATGGTCATGATTCTCCGGGCGGGCGGCCTGAGCGAGCGGATTATAGCGGATTATATCAGAGTCCGAATATTCGACAGGTGCTCCCGGGTCTTGTCCCGCTTCTTTTCCAGGTCGCTGAGCTTGACCTTGGCCTCTTCGACGACCTCCCGGGGCGCGCGGCTGATGAAGTCCGCCTTGCCCAGCCGGTCGGCGACCTTTCCGATCTCGGTCTCGAGCTTGGCCAGCTCCTTTTCCAGGCGCTGCCTCTCCTGGTCCATGTCGATGGCGGCTTCGAGCGGGATCCCGACCTCCCAGGCCCCGGCCACGCCCTTGAGCCATTTCCGGCCGTCCGAAAAATCCTTCATGATCGAGAGCTCGGACAGGTTGGCCAGGGACAGGACCGAAGCCCTGTTGCGCTCGATGAGCCCCGGGTCGGCGCCGTCATGCGGCTTGAGCCCGAGGGCGAGCTTGGTCTGGGGAGGGATCTTGTTCTCGGTCCGGAGCGTCCGGGTCTCGATGACGATATCCTGGAGCTCCCTCATCTCCGTTTCAGCCGCAGGGTCGTCCCACTCGGGCCGAGCCTTGGGGAACTCTGCCGTGACGAGCGACTTTCCGGCGCCGGGGAGATGCTGCCAGATCTCCTCGGTGATGAACGGCATGAAGGGATTGAGGAGCCGAAGGGTGCTGTCGAGAGTCTCGGCCAGGACCGCTCGGGTGGCCGTGTTCCCGGACTTGAGCGCGGGCTTGGCCAGCTCGATGTACCAATCGCAGAACTCGTCCCAAAGAAAGTGATAGATCCTGTCCGCCGCCTCGTAGAACCGGTATCCTTCAAGCGAGGCGTTGAGCTCGCTCGTGACCTTGGCCAGGCGGCTTCGGATCCAGCGGTCGGCCAGAGTGAGCTCGCCGCCGGCCTGGGGAGCCTCATCGCCGATGCTCATGAGCACGAACCGCGAGGCGTTCCAGATCTTGTTGGCGAAGGCCCGGTAGCCGGCCATCCGCTCCTCGGACAGGGACAAGTCCATGCCGGGGATGGCCAGGGCGGCCAGGGTGAAGCGCAGGGCGTCCGTGCCGTATTTGTCGATCATCTCCAGAGGGTCAATGATGTTGCCCTCGGATTTACTCATCTTGCGGCGCTTCATGTCGCGAACGAGGCCGTTGATGAACACGTGCCGGAAAGGGACCTTGCCCGTGAACTTGAGGCCGAGCATGATCATCCGGGCAACCCAGAAGAAGATGATATCGAACCCGGTGGACATGAGATCCGTGGGGTAGAACGTCTTGAAATCGAGCGTCTGTTCGGGCCAGCCCAGGGTGCTGAACGGCCAGAGGCCGGAGCTGAACCAGGTGTCGAGGACATCCTCATCCTGCTTGAGCGACGCGCCGCCGCAGCGGGGGCAGAGCCTTGGTACGTCCATGGCGACGATGATCTCGCCGCAGTCCCGGCAATACCAGGCCGGGATGCGGTGGCCCCACCACAACTGCCGCGAGATGCACCAGTCATGGATGTTGTACATCCATTCGTAATAGGTCTTGGTCCAGTTGGCCGGGATGAACTCGATCTCGCCCGATTCGACGACGCGGATGGCATCCCTAGCCAGCGGGGCGATCTTGACGAACCACTGCCAAGAGAGGTGCGGCTCGATGACCGTCTTGCACCGATAGCAGTGGCCGACAGCGTGCTCGTAGTCCTCTTCCTTGACCAGGAACCCCTGCTCCTTGAGGCGGAGGACGACCTTCTCCCGGGCGGCGAACCGGTCCAGGCCCTTGAACTCCGCGCCGGCGGCTTCGGTCATCCGGCCCGCGCCGTCGATGACGATGATCTGCTCGAGCTTGTGCTTCCGGCCGAGCTCGAAGTCCGTGGGGTCATGGGCGGGCGTGACCTTGACCGCGCCCGTGCCGAAGTCCTGCTCGACCGTCTCGTCGGCGATGATGGGGATGGCCCGGTCGGTGAGGGGCAGGGCAGCCTTCTTGCCGTAGAGCTTGGCATAGCGCTTGTCATCGGGATGAACGGCCACGGCCGTATCGCCTAGCATGGTTTCCGGCCGCGTCGTGGCCACGACGACGCGCTCCTTCGAACCGACGATGGGATAGGCGATGTAATAGAGCTTGGCCTGGTGCTCCCGGTGCTCTATCTCGATGTCGGACAGAACGGTCATGCAGTGGGGGCAGTGGTTGACGAGGTAATAGTCGCGGTAGATCAGGCCTTCCTTGTGGAGGTCGACGAAGACCTTGCGCACAGCCCGGCTCAAGCCCTCGTCCATGGTGAACCGCTCCCGCGACCAGTCGAGCGAGGCGCCGAGCTTCTTGAGCTGGGAGGTGATGATCCCGCCGTACTTGGCCTTCCACTCCCAGGCGATCTTCAGGAATTCCTCGCGGCCGACCTTCTCCCGGGTGAGCTTTTTCTCGGCCAGCATCTTTTCGATTACGTTATGAACGGCGATGCTGGCGTGGTCGGTCCCGGGCAGCCACAGGGTGTTGTAGCCCTGCATCCGTTTCCAGCGGACGATGATATCGGGCAGGGTGAAGCACAGGGCGTGGCCCATGTGAAGAGAGCCGGTGACGTTGGGCGGAGGGAGGGCCATCGAAAACTTCGGCCGCTGGCTCGGGGCTTCTGCTTGGAACAGTTTTTCCTCGAGCCAGAACTTTCCCCACTTCTTTTCAACCGGCTTCGGGTCATAGCTCTTGTCCAGGACGGGCTTGGAACTCATGTTCTACTTCCCCTTGGAGGGCAATGCGATGTAGTGCTCGGCGAACCATTTCTTGAGTTCGATGGAAATCTGAGTCCGGACGCGCTTCTCGACCTCGCGCTCCATTCCCCCGAGCTCATTGCGGAGCCATTCCTGGAGCCGGCGTTCAAGGTCTTCCGTAGATATGCCGGGGGGGATGCTTAAGCTGGAGCCGGAGTCCGCGGCGGGGGCGGCGGGCGCACTTGTTGAGGGAGCCACCGCGGGCGTCGGCGCGGAGGGGGTCGGCTGTGACTTGACGGCCTCGGCCGGGATGGGCGACTCCGGGAACCCGGAATGCTCGCCCTTGGCGTCGATGAGGTTCTTCATGCGGACGGCCAATTGGGCGGAATCGAAGGGCTTGGTTGCGATATCGTCATAGTCGACGCCCTCGGCCCGCTGGGGGTCGAAAGTTTCGAAGGCCCCTTTCAGGAAAACCAGGACCGTATCGCGAAATTCCTCTTGTTTTCGGACGAAACGGCCGACCGTGTACCCATCCATCCCGGGCAGGGTCAGGCTGACGAGAAGCGCGTCGGGATGGGCCTCGAAGATCATTTTTGTCAGCTCGAGTCCGTTGTCATAAGGCACGATCGCCCAATCCGAGGCGGAAAAGGCCAACTGGATCGCCTTTTGGATGGACGGGCTCGCGTCGGCAACAATCAATTTGTAAGGCATGATGCTATAGATATTAATTTAAAATAGGATAGCGGTCAAACCGAGGCCAAAGGCCGAAGCTGACCCGAAGGGTCATCGCCAGCCGAGGCCAAAGGCCGAAGCCGCGAGCCGCGATCTAAAACGCGGCGTGGCGGACTCCGCGTGGCGACCTCACCGCCCTTACGTTCCGACATCAACCTAAGACGCGGCGTGGCGGTCTCGCCATGACGATCTCTCTTCGCTATCATTGCGAGGAGTTTCGCTCCGGCGAAGCGACGCGGCGGTCAGCGACGTGAGGATCCCTTTTCTCTGTCATCACGAGGCGAGGCCGGAGGCCGAAGCTGACCCGAAGGGTCATCGCGAGCGGCTCTTGCCGCGTGACGACCTCACCGCCCTTACGTTCCGACATCAACCTAAAACGCGGCGTGGCGGTCTCGACGTGGTGATCTCACCGCCTTCCTCTTCTATCCACGCGCCCTTGCCGCGATCCTAAGACGCGGCGTGGCGGTCTCGACGTGGTGATCCCTCTCCGCCCGTCATTGCGAGGAATCCTGCCCCGCAGGGTGACGAAGCAATCTCACCGAATTATCCCAATTTTAGTTCGGAAACAAACATTTTCGCAGAAAATATTAGTGCGGTGAGATCACCACGCTTCGCTCGTGATGACAATAAAAGCCATGTACGGTGAGATCACCACGCTTCGCTCGTGATGACAATAAAAGCCATGCACGGTGAGATCACCACGCTTCGCTCGTGATGACAATAAAAGCCATGCACGGTGAGATCACCACGCTTCGCTCGTGATGACAATCGAATGGAGAGAAATCGTCTGTTCGTTGCCGCCCCGCGATAAAAACGAGAGCAAGGAGATCGCCACGGCCCTGCCGGGCCTCGCGATGACAATTCGGGTCGAATCGTGATGACGTTGTTCTATTAGGGATTGGGGATCAAACCAAGTGCAATTGGGGGACACAATACTCTGTCCCTATATGTTCTATCCCTTTATGTTGAGCTTCCCGCAAGTCAGAACTGTAACTCAAAGAGGGACAGGGTATTGTGTCCCCATCAGTACCCATCAGTAAAGGGGCTAATACTCGATCCGGACGGAATCCTCGCCCAAAAGCTCCTGGATGTCCTTGGTCAGGGCCTCGGAATACGCCACAGACTGGACCTCAGCCGATTGGGCCTCGACCTTGTAGGACTGGGGCGTCACGAGCTCGAAATAGACCGGACATTCGCCGGGATGCCTGTCCAGCCGCGCCTTGAGCTCCACGATCGTCGACGTGTCCAGGCCGGGCAGGACGACTCGGATGACGATGCGCTTGATCTGGGCCCGGAGCGCGTCGGCCAGGGGCATGATCTGGACGAGCATGATGCGGCGGTTGTCGCCCTCGCCCATAAACCGGCCCTTGATCCAAACCGGCGCGTCCTGACGTATGGACTCATAATTCTTGCTGAAGGCCTCGGGGAAGGCCACGACCTCGATCCCGCCGGTCAGGTCTTCGAGGCTGAAAGTGGCCATCCGCTCCTCTTTGCGGGTCTTGATCGGTTTAAGGTTGGTGATGATCCCGGCCAGGCTGACGTCCCGGTTGAAGTCCTTCTCCTCGTCGAGCTCGCTGATCGTGTGGGAGATCAGGCGTTCGAGCTCCGGGCCGAACTGGGTCAGGGGATGGCCGGTGATGTAAAAGCCCAGGGCGTCCTTCTCGTAGGACAGGAAGAGGGCCTCGTTCCACTCGCTCATGGCCATAATCTCCTCGGGCACGGGAGGCGGGGCCGCTTCCTCGCCGCCGAAGAGGGAAGTCTGGCGCGAGGCGCGCGCTTTGGTGCCCTCGTGGGCATAGTCGATGAGCGGGTCGATCATGTGGAAGCACTGCGAGCGCGGCCAGCCCAGGGAGTCGAAGGCCCCGGCCTTGATCAGGTTCTCCAGGACCTTGCGGTTGATGACCCGCGAGTCGGCGCCGGCCACGAGGTCGAAGAGCGTCCGGAACGTTCCCTTTCGCTCGCGCTCCTTGATCAGAGCCTCGGCCGCCCCCTCGCCCACGTTCTTGATCGCGGCCAGGCCGAACCGGATCGAGCTGCCGTGGACCGAGAAGTTGAGTTCGCTGTCGTTGATGTCCGGGGGCAGGACCTTGAGGCCCATCTCCTTGCACTCGTTGATGTATTTCACCACCTGGTCCGTCGCCCCGCGCTCGGCTTCCGAGGTCAGGAGGGCGGCCATGAACTGTTCGGGATAGTGGGCCTTGAGATAGGCCGTCTGGAAGGCCAGGTAGGCGTAGGCCGCGCTGTGCGACTTGTTGAAGCCGTAGCCGGCGAAATGGTGGATCTGCTCGAACATCTTGTTGGCCTTGGCCGGGTTGATGCCCTTCTTTTTCGCGCCCTGGAGGAAGTGCTGTTTCTGGTCCTTCATCATGGCCGTGTCTTTTTTGCCCATGGCCTTGCGGAGGATGTCGGCCTCGGCCATGGAAAACCCGGCCAGCTCCGTGGCGATGCGCATGACCTGTTCCTGGTAGACGATGATCCCCCGCGTCTCGCGCAGGACGGGCTCGAGCTCGGGGAAGTCGTAGGTCACCTGCTCGGGGTGGTTCTTGCGCTTGATGAAGTCGTCGGTCATGCCGCTGCCGAGCGGCCCGGGCCGGTACAGGGCGTTGAGGGCGATGAGGTCGCGGAAAACCTCGGGTTTGAACCGGCGCAGGAGGTCCTTCATGCCCCGGCTTTCGAACTGGAACACGCCGTCGGTGTTGCCCGCCTGGAAGAGGTCGAAGGTGGCGCGGTCGTCGAGGGGAACGTTCTTGATGTCCACGGTCTGGCCCAGCCCCTTGCGGATGAGGTCCAGGGCATCCTCGATCACGGTCAGGTTGCGCAAGCCGAGAAGGTCCATCTTCAGCAGGCCGATGGCTTCGATGTCGCCCATCGGGAACTGGGTCGTGATCTCTCCCTTGGCCGACTGGTAGAGGGGGAGGAACTCGACGAGCGGCTTGGGCGTGATGACGATCCCGGCGGCATGGATCGAGGGGTGCCGCACCTGGCCCTCGAGCGTCTGGGCTACGGCCAGGAGATGGGCGATCTTGGCGTTCTTCTCGCGAAGCTCCCGCAGCTGCGGGACATTCTTCAAAGCGTTCTCGAGGCTCTGGTCCGGACCGAGGGGGATGAGCTTGGCCACCATGTCCACCTCGGGCAGGGGCACTTCGAGGACGCGGCCGACATCGCGGATCGCGGCTCGGGCGGCCATGGTCCCGAAGGTGATGATCTGGCAGACGTTCTCCTGGCCGTACTTGTCGGTCACGTATTTGATGACTTCGGCCCGGCGGCGTCCGCAGAAATCGATATCGATGTCGGGGAGCGAGATGCGCTGGGGGTTGAGGAACCGCTCGAAGAGAAGGTCGTACTCCAGGGGGTCGATCTCCGTGATCTCGAGGCAGTAGGCCAGGAGACTGCCGGCGGCCGAGCCGCGCCCCGGCCCAACCGGGATGCCCATGGACCGGGCGGAACGGATGAGGTCCCAGACGATGAGGAAGTAGCCCTCGAAACCCATCTCCTTGATGAGCTCGATCTCCCGCTCGAGGCGTTTCTCGTATTCCGCGATGGGGTGGCTGAGCGCGCCCGCTTCCTTTTTCCGGTCGAGAGCTTCGCGCAGCTTGGCGAACCCGTCCTTGGCCGTCTTCTCGAAATAGTCCTCGAGGGTCGCTCCCTCGGGCAGTTTGAACTGCGGCAGGAAATATTTATGGGAGGGGAACTGGAAGTCGCACTGGGCGGCGATGTGGAACGAATTCTCGATGGCATCCGGGGCTTCGGGAAAGAGGGCAGCCATTTCCTCGCCGGACTTGAAATAGAATTCCTGGGAGCTGAAGCGGATGCGGTCCGGGTCGCTCAGCTTCTTGTTCGTCTGGATGCAGAGCAGAACATCGTGGCTTTCGGCGTGCTCCTTGCGCAAGTAGTGAACGTCGTTCGTGGCCACGAGCGGGAGGCCGGTCTCGCGGGCGAGGCTGATGAGCTTGGGGTTGACCGCCTTCTGCTCGGGCAGGCCGTGGTCCTGAAGCTCGAGGTAGAAGTGCCCCGGCGCGAAGAACCCGGCGTATTCGAGGGCGGCCTCGCGCGCCGCGTCGTCGAGACGGCGGCTGAGCATGACATTGACCTCGCCCTGAAGACAGCTCGACAGGGCAATCAGGCCTTCGCCGTGCTTGGCCAAAAGCTCCTTATCGATTCGGGGCTTGTAATAGAAGCCCTCGAGATAAGCTTGCGTAATGAGATGACATAGGTTCCGGTAGCCGGTCTCGTTCTTGACGAGGAGGACGAGATGGAAGTGGTGATTCTCGCTTCCGCCAGGCTTTTTGTCGAAGCGGCTCCCGGGAGCGACGTACATCTCACAGCCGAGGATGGGCTTTATGCCCTTCTCCCGGGCCTTCTTGAAGAACTGGACCGCGCCGAAGATGTTGCCGTGGTCGGTCAGGGCTACGGCCGGCATGTTGTGCTCGACCGCGGCCGAGACGAGGTCCTCGATCCTGAGCGCGCCGTCGAGGACGCTGTACTCGGAGTGGTTATGCAGATGAATGAACACGTGTTCCATGATCTATCTTAAGTGACCCAAAGTGTCGTCGCGGAGCGCCACGAGGCGCTTTTTTTCTCTGTCATCACGAGGAGTCTCGCTCTTGAGAGACGACGTGGTGATCTCACTGCCTTCTCATTTTATCCGTGCGCCTTTGCCGCCGCCTACTCCCATTCTATCGTCCCGGGAGGCTTGGTTGTAATATCATACACCACCCGGTTGACGCCTTGCACTTCGTTGACGATGCGCGTCGAAATCCTGGCCAGCAGGGCGGGTGTCGCCGGGTACCAATTGGCCGTCATCCCGTCCGTGCTCTGGACGAGGCGGACGACGATGACCTGCTGGTAGGTGCGCTGGTCGCCCATAACGCCCACGGAGCGCACGGGAAGGAGCACGGCGAAGGCCTGCCAGAGCTTGGTGTAGATCCCGGCGCGCTTGACTTCCTGGATAACGATATCATCGGCCTCGCGGAGGATGTTCAGGCTTTCTCGCGTGACTTCACCGAGCATGCGCACGGCCAGGCCGGGCCCGGGGAAGGGATGCTGGAGGACGAACTCGCGGTCGGCGCCGAGCTCCAGGGCCAGGCGGCGCACCTCGTCCTTGAACAGCTCGCGGAGCGGCTCGATAAGCTTGAAGCGCAATCCTTTGGGCAGGCCTCCGACGTTGTGGTGCGATTTGATGGTCGAGCTCGGCCCCTTGACCGGGTTGCTCTCGATGACGTCGGGGTAGATCGTTCCCTGGGCCAGGAAATCCACGCGGCCAATCTTGCGGGCGGCCTCGTCGAAGATCGTGATGAACTCGCGGCCGATGATCTTGCGCTTGCGCTCGGGCGAAGTGACGCCTTTCAGGCCGCGGAGAAAGCGCTCCGATGCATCGACGCCGACGACGTTCAGGGCTAGCTTGTGGCGGAACCGGTCCATCAGGCGTTTGAATTCCTCTTTGCGGAGGAGGCCGTTGTCGACAAAAACGCAGGTCAGGTTCTTGCCCACGGCTTTGTGGACGATAAGGGCCGTAACGAGCGAATCCACGCCACCGGAGAGGCCGCAGATGACTTTTTTATCGCCGACCCGAGCGCGGATTTCGTCGGTTTTGCGGCGGATGAACGAGGTCATGCTCCATTCGGGTTTTAGGCCAGCGAGCTTGAACAGGAAATTTGCCAGGATCTTTTTGCCCTCGCGGGTGTGAACAACTTCCGGGTGAAACTGAACACCGTAGAATCGGCGGCTGAGGTTTTCCGTGGCCGCGACCTTGGCGTTGGGAGTATTGCCGGTGATGATAAACCCGGGCGGGACGCACTCGAGCTTGTCGCCGTGGCTCATCCACACCTGGCCGCGGTCCTTTATACCGGAGAGCAGGCCGGTGCGCTTTAGGACTTTGAGGTTGGCGAACCCGTATTCGCGCTGTTTCGAGGGAACGACCTTCCCACCGAGGAGAGAGCCCATGATCTGAAGGCCGTAGCAGATGCCGAGAATAGGCACGCCGAGGTGGAAAATGGCGGGCGAGGGAAGCGGGGCGCCTTTATCATAGACGCTCTGCGGCCCGCCGGAAAGGACGATAGCCGATGGTTTCTCGGCTCTGATTCGCGCCAGCGACGCATTGAAGGGCCGGATTTCGGAGTAAACCCCTAGCTCACGGATCTTCCGAGCGATGAGCTGGGTATACTGCGACCCGAAATCGAGAACGATGACCTTCTGCATATTCAGATTTTAGCACTCCAGCAGGACGGGCACAACCGGTCCGCCTAACGAGAAACGCACCAAAATATTGGAGAATATATATCAACCTTTTTCAGCCACGGGAAATGATTATCAGGTTTAGAGATTTCATCATAAACGGGGAAAAAAGGACCCCATTACTTCTATACCTTGATGAGCGAGTTGCCGCCTGCTATTCAAGGATTGTAGCCAGGCAATTCACTAGTCGGCGTTCACTCTATAAAAATTCTTTTGTTTCCAAAAGTAAGTATCTAAGAACTCTTAATTGGATCAAAATCATATCGTCACATTGATATAAGGCAAGAAATCCCGGGCCATCCCCGCGATCACGGCCTAGGTCATAATTCGCGATAAATGCGAATGATAAGCTCGGCCTCCAGGGTGAAGGTTGGAAAAGAACACCCTGAAGGTCATGCATGATCATCTGCTATCTGTTGCAGACGAGCGATGAAGGTATCTATCGAGTGTTGAGGGCAGCCTTTTAGCTTATCGGAAGCATAATAGATTGCTTTTGAAAGCTCGCCTGAAAGGCAAAAAATATACGCTTTCAATCGAACCATCGAGTTTTCAGAAAATGTCCTTTCGGATGACATTTCCTCTAGTCTTTGGTAGCTCGATCGTAAAGTATCAAGGTCTCCATGACGAGCAGCGAGATAGGCACTGGCCATCACAGGATAATGTGATTCTGGAAAGTTTGCCATAGTCTTTCTTAAACTTATTTGTGCAGCCTCGTAATCTCCATTGCACTTCGCAGCGAATTCAGCCCTTGCAATCTGAGACATCTCTTTCGCGATCTCGGAGTCGAAAGACTCGAGTTCTTCAATAAGCCGGACCAAGAGATCTCTGTGCTCCCGTAGTCGGCCAGAATTAATCAAGGATTCAAAGTAAGCCTGCACGTGATAAAAGTTCTTCCTGTTCTCTTCATAGTTCTTTTGAGCAATGAATGCCGCATTTTCGTAGTCTTCTACAAATAAATATGCCTGTACGAGTTCACGTTTGGCCCGGGCAGATACCGACGGCTCTTCGAGACACCGGGTCAACCTTTCAATTGCGGCCTCGGCTTTGCCTTGGAGACGATAGTAGAATCCAAGGAGGAAATCGTGCTCTGGTTGTGGTATAGCTTGGACTTCATTAAGAAAGCGCTTGTCTCTCTTGCGGGCAAGAGACAAGCAGAGGTAGTACCGAATATCATCGGCCACAGTCGGCTCGAGCCGATGAGGCTTTGATAAAAGCATATCCGCTAGATTGATAACCCGGTCAAGGTGTCCTCTTCTCTGGTAAAGTTCCCGCATGCTCTTAAGGAAGTGGGAAGGAACGAGGTACTCCTCAGGCATGGTTCTTCGGGTCATTATCGCTTGCCTGATCGAATAGCTTATGTCCGAGATATCGCGGTCCTCCAGAGCCCCATTCGCCAAGAAACTATCGAGGTGATTCTGGAGGCCTTTCTTGAACTGATTGGGAATCTCCATATGATTCCTCCTGACGAAATCACGGATTGTATCATTCAAACGGATGAACTCTTTTTCTACCCCGATATAGTCACACACGGCTGAAGCTATAAACTCGTCAATAAATGTTTGGTATTCCTCTTGTGGCACTAGCGAGTAGAGAAATGAGAAACTGATGAATTCAAACTCTGAGAGCAAATATAAGAAGTCCAATATCTTTTTTGAATCGAGGTACTTCTTTATAGCAATAGAGGCACGGTCAGAGTTGAAATCAGTAATTTGGTATGACTGGCTTTTTGATTTCGCAACGCCAAGGTCCTGAATTAGGTCGCAAGTGAATTTCACTTGATCAGGAAGACCATACTGAAGATTTGCAAAGAATAGGAAATCGTCCTTGTTAAGTGTAAGACCTTCGAGGTCAAGTAGCCTCTTAAGAAAGCCACATCGTTCTGGATAGGATAGTTCAGGTACTTCAATAGCATAAAGGTAATCCTTATATCGGATACTTTCCGGCAACAAACGATATCTCGATGACAACAAGAAAGTAATTTGATCACCGCTTGTCTCTTGGCAGATGCGGTCGAACCATGGTGGAAGGTTGCGCGTATAGCTAACTAAGCAGCCATCATCGTGGATGAGGATGGTTTCTCTGGCTTGTTGAATATCACGAACGATCCCTATGACAATATTAATTCTGTCTTCAATCGAGAAAGCCATCAGGTTTTTGGGGTACGGGCGCCCGGAGAAGCTAAGATCATAAAGTTTTAAGAGTAGATCTTCGATACTCTCTCCTCGATGTAGCACAATCGAAGGAAATTCATAAGACTTGCTGACTACGTTGGCTTTGACGAGGCCATGACGCATAAGGGATGATCTTCCCACGCGAGGGAGTCCACTTGCAACGATACAGTTTGGGACGGGCTTCGAGAAGTCATCAAACCGCTCTTCAAGGAACCCCAGTAAGTTATTCCGCCCTACGAAAAGAGCTTCTCTTGCTGCCAGTCTTGGATGTCGTGCCCATGAAAGTTCCACCTGTCGCTGCCGAATACGTCTAGCAGCAAATGTTGGGCGACTCACATATTTTAGGTTGTATTGATCCTGCATCCAAGTGGGAATCCGGCGATCAGAATGTAGGATATTCTTGTCGATTATTATTGGAAAAATGCGGCTTAATAATCCTTCATTAAGCTTTTTATGGGCTTCTAATAGCTCAAATTGAACCCATTTCGACTGAAGCGCTGATTCAGAGATAAAAACTACGAAAATCTGAGATTTATCTAGTCCTTTAAGTATTTCCTCGATCGGCCCCATTCCAGCTTCAAATGAATATTTGTCATAGATGCAATACGCTTCGCCAAGCTTTCGGGCAACGAGGTCGACATAAGTCTTCTTGTCTTCGCTGCTATGTGCAAGATATGCTTTAATCATTTTATAGGTCTCCCATGCTTAAGATAATCCGTTGTCGGAGCCGAAAATAGCCGGAAACATTGGCTCTAAGAACACCTTTCTGTTTCCTTCCCTTTATTTTTAAGAGACATTCTTACGTAGCATTGGCGCTTGGTACTGGTATTCCCCAAACGCTTATTCCAAAATATAAAATGAGAATATTAAGATGTCAACACCATTTGAAGAGCATGCATCCTCGTTGTCAGACCCGGTATCAATTGAGTCCATTTCATATCCCCAATTTTGAGTGCAGAGGCCGTAAAAAACGAGGGGCGACGCGGAGTCGTGACCATTCCCAACGGGGAAGGAAGGCTCGTTCCTCGGGAGGGGCCATCATTTTTATTTTAAATAAAGAAATTTATCGCAAGTTTCAATGCCTTTTTAAAGCTTAGAATCACTCTCCCAGGGCGTGAAGCGCGCCTCGGGGAATTATCAGGCGAATGCAAGCTAATCCGCTTATTGACCTGGAAAGGCGCTCGGGCATTAGCTGGACTAATGGGACGCATGCGCAAATTCATATCGTCCTGGAATTGCCCTCCGCAAGGCAAATAAGGGGTATCCAACCTAAAAAAGCAGGCTTGAAGTAAAACTGCCCTTTAGCTAACGGACGATTCGTCATAACCCGGCTACTGAATACAAATATTTGGAATTAATAGTATAATCTTAAAAAAAGGGGATTTGCTCGCTCTTGTTGCCCGCTGATGATGAGTGAGGTGGACCATCCAAATGAAAAAAATTATATTATTTCTTGGAGCTGGTTTTTCTGCCGAGGCAGACTTGCCCATTATGGCCAGATTCGGAGAGTATTCCAAAAGGGAATTAATAGCCCTGCAGGGAAAAAACAGTTCCGCAAAAAGGTCATATCCAGTCCTACTCAGAGCAGGAATAATATTTCAAAGATTTCAACAATTCTTATTAAGGGCCGAAAGCTATTTTGAGTTTGATATCGGAAATGTGGAAAATGTGTTCTGTGCGGCTGAAGCTTTAAAAGAAATTGGGCAAGATGAAATTGGATTTGGTGATGAAACCTTCCGAATAGATATCTTAATAAAAAGTATCAAGTTGTGGCTCTGGAAAATCTACCATCGATGCCCTCTGGTTGATAATAAGGAAAAGTTGGATGCGTTCAAAGCATTCGTTGAGATAATAAAGCAAATCGGACCAGAGCATTTTGCGGTCATTACAACCAATTATAACCTGGTTCTTGAATATTCTGCCTACACAAATGGCATAAGATGTTCATATCCAAATTGTGCTTATAAGGTAATCTCTTTGTTAGGTTCCGATAGAGAAAAGTATCTGAGTGCGGATAAAAATGCTCTGCAGGTTAGCAAGGTACATGGTAGCATTAATTATTTTTCCGATAATGAGAGCCTTTGTCTTTTCGATGACGTTGCCATAAGCGGTGATTCAATTGGCGGCTCCAAGATTACTAAAACACAAACCCCGAGACCTGCGATTTTTATGTTGGATTCAATCTGGAAAATAAAAAAAGAAAATGCTTCGCTTTCGCCTGCAATCATCCCGCCCACCTATGCAAAGGTGCAGCGAGCTGAATAGCAGAAGATGATTTGGAAAGGCGCCTTTGACGCCATAAAAGATGCAACAATTATTTTGTTCATCGGCTATAGTTTCCCCGAGACTGATGGATTCATCAGATCACTTTTTCAAAGTGCAGCGATCTATTGGGAAAACTCACCTGTTGTTCATGTAATTGATCCTCGGGCCTGCGACACAAATGACCTTGGCAAAAGATACAAAAGGTATTTCAGGCCAATTGGCAGCAACTTGAAGTTGTATCCAAAAGGATTTCTAGATGCTCTGAGCGAGGGTGTTATCGGAGATATTCTGCGCTTGGGGAGCGTTCAGGGTCCAGACTAAGATGTCATCCAAGTGGAAGAGACGAAAGGTCCGCTAATAAATCCGCTCTGGGGTCGGGCCTACACAAATCATTAATAATAAATCGATAGAGTTTCTATAATAGTCCTCTTTTTGGACCTTAGAATTATAAAAACTGCCAAAAGGGGTCGCGTCTACGCTTGCCACCTTTTTTCTATCAAGCCTGTTCTTTTGGTTGACGGCGCTTTCTAAGTTAATATTCCAAGCGAAATCCGTTCTCATCGGCCTATAGCTATTTGCACGGGTTGATTGGCCGGCCTGCTAAAACATTCCGAATTTCCCCCAGCTAGGCGCGACGAGAGGAATTCTACCTTCTCTCTGGCAAAGGCGAAAAAGTGCAAAGTGTAAACACGCCCCAAAGCTCTCGCTGGGCAAGAAATGCCAAGGTCGGACGCCGATGGATACGTTCAAGGCTGGTCTCGACCTGGCGAGGCAGAAGAATTTGGACAATGGATTTAATGGGGTATCTAACGCCTGTCAAGTCTCGTAGTGTTCAGACCAGATCATTTCTCCTGCGCCAAGCGCACTTTCAATAAAAAAGCGGCATCTTTTATCAAGTTGGTCCTGGCCCAGGCCTTCTGTTTTTCGTCCAAGAGTTCTCCCATTCCGTGGAGAATGCCGCGTTGACTTGCGGACTCTATGAATCTGACACATTTCTTCAGATATTCCTTGAAAGCCATTTTGGTTCGCGTTTCGACGATATCCCTGTTGACCGGCCAGTTGCTTTTTAAAAAATACCAGATATCGAAGATATCCCGATTGGCAGTCTTTCCTCGCTCGATCATGGCCGCTAGCTTATGGGCCAACATATCCTCCTTAACCATGACCAGCATCGATATACCCAAATATTGCTTCAGTTCGTAGCGAGAACCGAAGCTCCTTCGGTTGACCTCCACTTTGATGTTCTGAGCCCGATCATCGTAGGACAGCACGAAAAAGAGTGTATGCAGCTTTTTGTGCTTTTCCTTGATTGTTCCGAATTCCTTCAGGATGTCATCCATTTTTGAGAATACGATATCCTCCTGGGCCTCATGGAGAAGGTCGAAATCCAGGTCAACCGAAAAGCGCGGGAGGCCATAGAAGAAATGAGCCGCCGTTCCTCCCTTAAAGCCCAAAAGAGGGCCGAGGGAAGTATCCGTGTAGATTGCTTTCAATACCTGGAGCAGGATCGACCGATGGACGTCGCGGTCGAGCATTGTTCTCATGAACCCTCGAAATCGAGGCAGTCGCAGTTCCTGGCATTACACCCATGAACAGGGTTTGACTGAGCGACTCCGGGCTTCCGGACGACTTCCATCCGGGTGTGCTCGATGAACGGATGTCCGCATCTTCGGCAGCGATAGGACCTGAGTCTAGCGGCCATAGCCTTATTTCGGTAAAGGGGAAGTAATTCAAGAATTTGATTGGGATCGAGAGGCGCCAGATTATCAAAGTGGTAGTCTTTGTTCAGGTAGAGCGTATCGAGAAACGCCCGCTCCAATGTCGCCACGCTGCGATTTCCTTTTTGTTCAATACCAAGAACGTTGGCCAGGATCAAACTTCTCATCCTTCGAAAAACATAGGTTTGGCCGTCACAGATGATCTCGCGGGTCAGGTAGCTTACGACAAAGATTTGATCATAGTGCTGGAAGACAACGCCCTCTTGGGCCAAAACCGTTTCCAGGCTGACATAGCTGGGAGTGAAAATATTTGTCGCCAGCTCCAACCTGTCGTAGTCCTTGTCCTTGGCGTAAATACCCCGACGAATAGGGTAGAGCTTACCCGCTCTGATATAGCGATAAACCCTTTTCTTGGCCAGGTTTTTATCGGTTTCTTCCCAGATCAAGGAAATATCCTTGAAAGTGAAGACAGTATTCTTGGAACGGAGCAATTTTGAAATATAGTCTTTATTCATATTTTAGAACTATAGGTACCCATTAATGGGCACCTTTAGTTTAAATTATTAAGATATAAAGTCAATAGCTTATTATTTTGAGGAGAAATATGCGCTAAAACGGTTAAAACGGTGACACACATCTAATTTACCGAATTTCGAATTTCGGTGATTTAGATTAGATCTGTGTCACCGAATTGTTAACCGAATTGTTGGCTGAGAATTCAGAGTTTTCTAAGGCGTCATATATCAAGAAAAACTCTTTGGCATTGTAGTAATTGACAATAGGGGATAATTGTCTTACAATGTATTACATGAAAACAGCAACATTGACCATCCGCTTGGATAAAGAGCTCGAAGAGCTTTTATCCAAGGCCAGTCGAAGGACAGGAAAGAACCGGAGCGAAATTGCGCGCGAAGCCCTCCGCCGCCAGATCCGGCTCGAGACTTTTGAGGAAATGAGAAAGTGGATCATGCCCTTCGCCGAAGCCCGGGGCTACCTCACGGATGAGGATATCTTTTCCAAGCTCAAATGAGGGTTTTTCTTGATTCGAACGTCATCGTCAGCGCGATGGCGACCCGGGGAATGTGCGCGGACGTGCTCCGCGAAGTTCTTGTGCGGCATCAACTTGTCATTTCCGAGAAACTGCTCGATGAGGTCAAGTTTGTGCTAATGCGCAAGATCGGCGTTCCTTCTAAAGTTATTCAGGACGTTCTCGCTCTGCTTCGAGACGGTTCCGATTTGGCGGTGCCTGTCCCGCTCGCGGACATTCCCATCCCCAATTCCGCGGATAGGGCGTTAGTCTCTGCGGCTATTAACGGAAAGGCTGATCTATTTGTCACCGGAGATAAGAAGCTTCTCGCCCGCACAGAATGCGGGCCGATGAACATTGTCTCCCCCAGGATGTTCTGGGAAAAGGCCAAAGAAAAGCGTTGATAAAAGGATAACATATCTAATTTGAAATTCGGTGATCGAGTCCCGTATCGCCCAATATTTTCTGTGCGGATTGATTGAGAATTCTCCACTCCGCCCGCGTCTTGTATTTAGCAGGCTGGTGCGTTCCAAATTGCGAGGGCGAAATACTGCGACGGAAGTCATTGACAACTCTATTCGGCATGGTTATACTAATGAAAGATGAGTTCAACCAAATAAAATGGAGTTCAACCATGCCCACGGTTCTGACATCAGCCAAAGGCCAGGTCGTCATCCCTAAGTCCGAGCGTGAGAAGGTAGGCCTCAAACCGGGGATGCGTGTTGCCGTTGAGGCTGCCGGCGACCATATCGAGGTCTGGCCTCTCCCTAATAATCCGGCCGAGTCTTTTTGCGGCCTGTTCAAGAACGGCTCTTCCCTTACCAAAGCTCTGCTTGAGGAACGACGGAAGGATTCCCGGCGTGAAGCAAAAAAGGGTGCTTGATTCCTACGCGCTCCTCTCCTATCTCATGGAGGACAGGGGGAGCGGCAGAGTCAAAGAGCTGCTGGCCTCAGACGCAGAGCCCGTACTTATGAACGCCGTCAATATCGGGGAGGTTTTCTACATCCTTGCCCGCGAGAGGGGCGACCGGGCCGCCGCCCATTTCCTAAACGTCATCCTGCCCAGCCTGCCGATCACCGTCATCGAAAGCCCCTTGAAAGGGGTCATTGCCGCGGCCCGGCTCAAAGCCGGACATACCCTGGCGTTCGCGGATTGCTTCGCAGCCGCCACGGCGATCGAGGTCGGTGCGGTTCTTGTGACGGGCGACCCGGAATTCCATAAACTCGAACCTACGCTGCGGATTGAATGGCTATAATTCAATTCTCGGCGGGACCGGCCAGGGCAGGGCGGCTGTGTTTTGGGCTACTGAATCCCGACACCATTTCCGCTTTATCGAAAATAAGAATTCTATCGTTTGGTTCTGTACCGCCGAATTGCTATAGCGCGTCGGCGAGGGTGCGGGCGCGCTGGAGTCTGGCCATGAGCGCCAGCCTGGGTGCCTGAACACTGATTCGTGGCGAAAAATCGATCGGCCAGACCTGCTTAGAACCTTTTGAGATATTATAGAAACGGAGACATTGATTTTGTTGCCGAAAGCCGTCGCTGATGCTATACATTTGCCTTGTAAATTCCGCCGTCAATTGGTGATTTGATTATTCTGAGAGCTCGTGCCCTAGCAAGCTAGTCAAAATAGATTAATTCATGGGCTTCCGGAGATACCTGACATAGGATTTTTTTCCTGAGAGTTTGGGACTCCAGGGTGGCAGTCGTTTTTCTAGCTCATCAATTTCCGCCAGAAACTTAGAGGTTGCTTCAATCCTTTTATTTAGGCGGATATTCAAGGATACCTGTTCGTTGTTCTTTCGCATTATTTCCATTTTTTCTCTGTTGATCTTGAACCCGTATCGTCCCAACATTTTCGCCATAATTGGGATAATTCTTTTTAGGCCTTCCGGGCCACTAATAATAATATCATCTACGTAAATTGAAAAAGCCGCTATCGGACTAATGCCCTTTAACATTTGGTCAAGTTCGAATGCAAAATTGTTTAATACGATCCTGCCAATACAGGCGCTCGTCGGCGCGCCCTGCGGAACATGGTTATGATAGGTGATTAAATCAGCCAGGAGTTTTGAAACCCCTGCTTCTATTCCTATGTTTTCGATAGCTCTTATGACGCGATATTTTTTTATGCTAGGGAAAAAATCTTTAATATCCAATGCAATAACCAAAGGCTTATTGATATGCATTTGGACTGCTTTTTTTGTTGAGCTCGCGGGTCCACCGTATAACGATGGATGTGTAGGAATTCTATCAAGGATCTTGTGGAGTAGTTCCCTCTGTAAGGTTTTTAATCCCTCTTCGGGAATTTCAAGGACTCGAACTTTATGTCTATTCTTGGGAATGATCGCTTTTCTATATAGAAACCCCGTATCTCTGGCTAAGGTAGAAAGAGATTTGGGTGCAATCGCCAAAGTAGAAGAAAGTTCATCGATAGTCAAACTGGGAAAATTTATCATCTATATCTTTATCGGAATTGGATTTCCGATGAATCTGCAACTCAGGAGATTTCTACCCACACTCACCAGCTTTAAAAGTCCCGAAATAAAATTCAACAAATTGAGAACCGAATCAGGGATTTTCAGTTTTTGTCGAACAAGGGATTTGGTTAAAAGGATGCTCAAAACAGCCCGATGTTCGGCTGTTATTTTTGGCGCTGCTATTTGGAACATCTCGAGATACGCCCTGGCGGTGCTGACGTCATTGGAACGAAGGAAACGCTGTGCTTGGCGCAAGAGGAAATCTCCGCGGGCCTTCTTGCCCCGCTCTCTGCGGACTGCTTGAATCGTATCAATCATGCGCTGGAGCGGCGGCTTGGTAGCCCGATTGGATTGGGATTTTTTCCCATTCATCTTATTCACCTCCTTTCTAAAAAAAATTTGCCCGTTATCGTTATCGGGATGATAATGAGTTGATTTTAGCGGGAAAATGAACTTTAGCCTTAGTTATAGATATTTCATCTCCTCGCTCAGACAATAGGCCGTGTCCAGTCTATCGGGACGAATATCTATTTCGGGCAGTATCGGCTTACACTAACAACATCCGCCCTTGATCTAAACAAAATGGGCTTCGACGATGAACACCGCAGCTTTGCCGCCAAGCCCCATATAAAATTCGCTTTGGCTATTGGAGTAAATACCAATAGGAGAAAGGAAGCTAATAAAGACCAATCAGGCTATAAGATTAAAAGATCAAGCGGCGCTGCCAACTGCAACTCCGAACATACTTAATATTGTATATCGAAATAATGATATACAATACCTAGGGCTCTGTCAAGTAAATATCTTATTTTTGATGCCAATATTCCTGATTCCCCCATTATGGGGTAAATTCTGCACCCCCCGATTTGATTATTGGCGATTCAATAACCTATTACCTAGAGCATTTACGCCCCGGTTTAAGGCCGTCGCGATCCCATTATTTGGTTTCCCCCTCAACGATCTTTTTCTCATCCATAGTCAGGCCGTAGAGTTTATATACCAGCCCGTCAATTTCTTTATCCGTTGAATCAATCTGGCGCTTGATGATTTCTTTTTGAGCGGCGGATTTGGCTTCGGCGAGCTGCTTGTGCAACGCGAGCATTGAATCAACGAGATTAATCATGCGGTCTCGCTTTTCATTTTCAGTGCTACTAGAACTCTCTATTTTATGTATAGAAAAATTCTTGAAGTAAATATAACTCGGTTCAAAAAAACCTCCCCTTAGTTTCGGAAGAATCGCCTTAAAGAGAAAGAAAGAGAGGCTGCTATTCAAAATTCCCAATAGATATTTGTCACCTCCCGGGATGATAAAGCACTTTTGGTTTGTATAAAGAGCATTGTCATCTAGGGTGAATTCAGGTTTCTTGCAGATATTTGGGTAAATTAGTTTTGGCTTTTCAAACTCTTCATAATAATCAATCGTATCCTGGATCTCGTACCATTGATAAGCTCCTGGCTTCCTTCCATGCCATTCCTTGCCTTTCCAATCTTTTGGCCTCGGCAATAATTGATTCTTGAAAGGCAGGAGATATGCCTCGATCGCGTGGTAGTCCGCTATTTTTGTTCCCCTCCTAGTAAAAATCAAAAACCTATCGCTTTGCGGTCGTACATAGCGTTTTATGTCCCGACCGGCTAGGAATGGCTTGATTATCTCTGAGCTTTTTCGATCCTCTCGAATCAGGCGATCCCTGGTTTTTCGGTTGATAACGAAAGCTTCGTTTAGGCCGGTCAAAATTCCTCTGTATATTTTTTCGTTTACGTACTCTGATAGGGGTTGGCCTACCGAGCCGACCTTTTCTAACAATTTTCGGCTTGAAGTTTCAGCAAGAGACCAGCCCTTTTCATCTAGTCCCCCCCTTTTTATGGAATAGGAGTTAGCCCGGACGTATTCGCCTAGGTCGCGAAAATCGAGTGACCGCACCAAAGCAGCTGTTATTGAAGGAGCAACTCCTTTCTGAGAAGCCCCAGACTTTCGAATTCTAATAATGCATGGATAGGTTGTTGCGCCTTTAAAAACGGGCAGGTCCCCAAAATCGGTTATTTCTTCTAGCTCCTGCGCTTTTAGCCAAACTCGGAGAGACTGGCCATAGTTTGCGCGCAACCATTTATTCGCAACGATATAAGAAAAAAGGCCATCTGATTTGAGAAGCGATACGCCCTTTTCAATGAAATATGTATAGAGGTCCGCAACCCCGTCATAGGTCACATAGTTTTTTTGAAAATATTCTTTTTGGGTTCCAAGCAATTCTTGTCTGACATACGGCGGATTGCCGATGACACAGTCGAAGCCGCCGGCTTTCATGGCCTCGGGGAAGGCTTGATTCCAATCGAAGGCATTTACGCGCTTTAATTCCTCAGGGTCCGGGATCAGCTTGCCCGTGAAGTAATCCGGGCCGATCAGCGAATTGCCGCATTTGATGTTTTCCGCCAGGTTGGGCAGGGCGCGCACCTGGAATATTTCCATCTGCTTCCCGAAACTCTGATCGGTTTCGCCCTCAAGAACCTTGAGCAGAAGAGACAGCTTCGAGACTTCTACCGCCTGTGGGTCGATGTCTACGCCGAAAATATGGGTGATCAGAATGCGCTTCTTTTCCTCGATCGTCATTCGCCAGATTCCGCTGCGCGGGTCCTTGAATACGGCCTTTTTGTGTGTTTCCGGCTTATTATCCAAATACCAAGACAGGCTATGGTCGAGTAGACACTGATATGCCCCCAGAAGGAACGAACCGCTCCCACAGGCCATATCGAGGACCCGGAACGGCGGCGAGCTCTTTCCTCCCGCGAGCTGGGCCGGGCTCTTGCCCTCGATCTTTTTCCCGACCGTATTCTTGACGATATAATCCACAATGTAGGACGGCGTGTAATAGACGCCGCCGGCTTTGCGTACTTCGGGCTTTTCCTCGATCTTGGCCTGATGACCTTCGGTCAACCGAATGACCTTACCCAGGAATCGCTCATAGACCGTGCCAAGGATCTCGACTGGCATGACGCCGAAGTGATACGGCGAGCCGTATTCAAAATAAAGGCCCTGAAGGATCGGCTTGAGCACCTTGTCGTCGATGCCGAGTGTCGGGGTGATTTTATCGGGCGCCTCAGGGATGTCGGTTTCCTTCTCGAAATGAAACAAGCCCGAGTTGTACTTCTCGTCGGCCTTGCGGCACAGGTCACGCATGAAGCGGGCATAGATGTCGGGCCGCCCCGTGAGCTTCAGCAGCTGCTCGTAAGGCTCGATGCCGCGGTCCTCCGCCATGCGGAGAAATACGATGCGGTCGATCGTCAATTGAACGGCCGCGTTCAAGTCGTCCAGAGAGAGGTTGGCGTTGCGGATGGCGATGTTTCGGGCCAGGGCGTCGCGCCAACCCTCGATTTCCTTTAAGAACTCGGCGTCCACTTCCGATGTGCCGCGCTTGCGCTTAGAGGCGGCGTATTGGTCGAAGAGGCCGGACCAGACAGCCTCGCGGGAGAATACATCCCACATCTCACGCCAGCGGTCGGGATATTCCTCGGAACGGAAATATTGAATACGTGAATAGGAGGCCTTATCGCCGATGCGAGGCCGGGGACTGCAGTCATAGACGCCCAACTCTTCGAAGTCGGTCAGGATGGACAGGACGACCTTGGCGCTCCAGCCGTAGCGGCGGAGTTGGTAGGCCGGGCCGGGGTCGGCGTTGATGTTGACTCCGCACTTCTTGGCTTCAGCATAAAATTTGGGCTGGGAGCCGACTCGGAAAGTGTAATCGGGCGCTTTCTGGTGGCCTTCAACGTCGAGGCTGTCTTCGGGAACGACTTCGCGATACTGGGGCGCGATCATGTTTGTGTTGCGAACATCCCACCCTAGGGCCTCGAAGAGGGGATCGATCAGAGACTGGCGAACGTGAGCTTCTTTGACGCCGGGGGCGAGGAAGGCCTGGCGGTTGGCGGCGAAGTAGCGGCTCAGCTTGGCGATCTCGTCCTTGCCCTGGTCGAACGTTTTGCTCATGTGAACCCTTCCCCGTGCCTTTATCTTATGATTCCAGTTGAACCATTTCAAGCATGAGCTCAAGATCTTAAAATAGGATCATTACCTCCTCTCTTGCCTCTGTAGTCTATCATCTCGATAGATTCGGGGGCGGACACCGCGGCGGGTCTTCAGAAAGTTGGGGACGGGCCAATCTGGCTTTTTAAAATAATATTAATTATAGAGGAAAATACAGCGTTTTTTCGTCTGCCTTGGCTTTCGGGCTCAAAAGCAACAAGCCTGCAATCTTATGATCTGAATAGTATGGGAGACTTTATTTTAGGGCGCCAAAAACTGCGTTCTCGGCTTCAAAGGATGCATTTCTTTCGTCAATTACAATTAATCTTAACAACTTAATTTGGCCCTTCCAAGACTAATCTATTTCTGACGGCTTTTGTTGTTTATCATTGCCCGCGGTTTTGTTGGCATCTTCCTTCCCTATGACAAAATGCAATTCTCCGCTAATAGGCTCCGGGAGATTTGCCGGACGGACGATATAGCTGCAACTGAAAGAAGTCGCTAATTCGTATGAATCGAATATTAAGAACATTTTGGGCAGAACAGCACTTGCACCATGCTTTATCCTCGAGAAATGGTCTTTAACATCATAGCTCCCAGTTCGCTCAATTCTGAATGAACTCGTCATTTTGAATTCAGGCAAAGACGGCCGGAGAAGATTAAGGCTCGGGATTACGCTAATGCTATCAGCTATCATTTGCATTCTGGTTCTCGGTTTGCTCGGGGGACGTGGTTCATCTGGAATGCTTGGAAGATCATCCCCAGTAAACATGCGGAAACCGTTTGGAAAGTGCAGGAGAACATCAACGTCCTCAGCAGGCGCGGTCCCGGAGTTGCGGATCTCTATCTCGAAACTAATGCACCGCCGGGTGGCCGACTGCAATTCCCATGTCTTTCGCATGTATTGCTCGTACTTGCTGAGATAAGCATCGACGCCCCGGTTATACCTTTCATATTCCTCAGGGGGAATCGGCTCAATATAACTCAGCACCGCGAGCTGCGATTGCATTATCGAAACCGGCGACTTCGATGTTGGTAGCATTGCCTTTAGTGGGTGTTGCTTGGGTAGCTTTGCCTTTAGTTCCTCGACCTTGCGGGCAATCTCATCTTTCATAGACGCCGGAGGGGAAGGGAGGATAAACCTTGCGTGGTGCTCTGGTTCTTCAGAGCCGGCAAAGCATACGGTGAGTCTCGGAAGCGCATTTTGAAGCTTCTCGACCATTTTGGCCAACTTGCGGTTCTCAAGTTCCAGAGGATCTGGCTCGAAGGGAAGTACGTGTTCAGCTGGCATCTCACGAATGGATATGCCAAGGTGAAATCCAGTCATGCGTGGGCATGAATCTTGGGTAACAAAGACAATTGACTCCCCGGGATGATCTATCTGGTATTGAAGAATTGTTGCTATCAAAATATCATCACCCCAATTGGGATTTAGGCCAAGTTTTGCATAATCGACAGTAGGCATCGAAGGCAAAAATTCAAGGGAAACGCCAGGGCGTATTTCTTTCCCTTCCACCCACCGTTCTATCATTTGCAGCATCTTCCGCGCTCTTTCCTGAATGTGGCTGGACCGATGCGTATTCTTTTGCAGGTCTAACTCGCGAAGGGTTATCCGTGGCATGAGGACGGTAAGGGAGGGCGTGCCAAAAAGTTCGTCAAAGTTCAGTTGATCAAGACTCTTGTAATGAAGATAGATCATTGTATCAAAGAATACTTTCATTTTGGTTAAGTTTCCATGTTTTCTAGGGGCGGCCAAACTCATTTTTGCGGGAAATGGTAGCCTGCCGCTAAAGACAATAAATCAATCCCTACATCGACGCAAATATAGCTTCGCTATCGGACAAAGTCAATGCCCACCACCGCCGACAAGCCCGAGCCTTCTGACCTAGAATCCGGACGGCCCAAGATAATTGTTGAAGATAATAGGGTTGGCTCCGAAATTGGCGTTCAAGACGGCCTTGGAGCTGCGTTTTGATGGTTCAAAAGCACATCGCGGGAACGTTTCGTCGCAAGGCTCGGATGGCTTCGCGCTCAGGATAGGCTGAGATCCGGCTTATTTTGGAAACCGGAATTGCGGATTTTTGGTTTTGCCTTGAATCGCAATTTGAGATCGAAAACGAGTTCGCAAGCCAAATAAAAAGCAAACATTATCTAGCGCATCCTTTATTTTTCGAACAGCCCGGCTTGGCCCGTCCCCATCTCTGCTTTCCATCTCTGCTAATTCCTGCCAATATTTCAGAGATTCTACGACTGGCAAGGGCCTCCCGCGTGGGAGCGCCACCGGCAGTCGAAGTCCACTTTACCAGCGAAAGCTTTCCCTCCGCGATCTCAATACCCGTGAGCCCATCATCGTATTTGCAGCAGCCGGTATTGAAATAAAGAGGGAGGGACCCTTTTGGAAGGCTTTGGTTCCTTTTCCAGAAACGGTCGTGCGCCATCAAAAATTGCTTGTTACGGCTTAAATCATCCCGCCTGCGATCGTCGAGATTTGATTGGGGGGCAGCCTTAAGCAGTTTTTCGAGATGCTGGATTACTTTATAGCTAAGGCGAGTAAGAGAAATAGACTCATAAAAAGCAAAGTGCGTATGCCCGGCGATTATAGCCATTCCATGCCGCTTGCCCCATTTGTAGAGCAGCTTAGCTCGACGGTTTCGAATCCGGCTATTTTCTGCTGCGTTGCGGCTTTTGCTGAATAGCCGTTCAAATATTTTTTTAAATGCGCGAAGGATGAACTGGATGAGTCCATGCAACTCGTCGGAAAAGAAATCCCCTTCGTGACCGTGCACAACCATGATCTTGTCGCCCAGCAACAATGCCGGCCATACGTCCACCTTGGAACCCATGATAACGTCCAATAGCCGGCGGACATCATCATTCTTCCAATCGTGATCATGGTTGCCGTAGATACGTATGTAGCGACTCGGTAAAAATCTCCTCTCTGCCGAAAAACTTTCAGGATAATTATTCAATACGTCGCCAAGGGTATCTCCCGCTCCCTCTTCGATATCACCCAGCAAAACTAATGTGAACTGTTGGCTATTATAAAAATCCAATGCTTTGAGATAGATTGACTCAACGGCGTTGAAAAGATCCACGTCGCTCCTATCCCATTTGTGAGCGTCGCTGACGATAATAAGACGACTGGAATCAGGGTCAAAATCCAGTTTCAGCGCTCTCCGGCGATGGTCATCGAGGCGCTCAAAAGTCATGCCCTTCTCTGTGAAGTTCATTCTCCCCTCCAAAAAAGGACCTATGTCTCGAAAAACGCAACACCCCACTTCGATGAGGATATTTGTCTAAGTGATATAAGTCCCAATTCTAACTGAGGGTATAATTCTCTATACGCCCTTATTAATTTAGTCGTTTTGAAAGGAGAAATAGCGAGCTTATTAATATATTATTTGGCCTAGTTCCAATTTCTATGCAATCGTTGGCCGCATCCCAGGGCATTTTGGATTCACATTTTGGCTGGCAAAAAGAGAGGCATAGGCCGAATACAAATAGCTCAACCCCGAGTCAACAATGATGCCCGGGGTTTTGTAGTGAATAATGCCACTAGGCTACTGGTATTCTTGCGAAGTTAAAGAAATGTGAGCCAAACTGGTAATTGACTGGCCGGCAGAGCTGGAATCAAGCGGCCTGGCAGCACTCAAGTAGGCTTAGTCAGGGCTGATTGCCTGCGAGTGAGCGAATCAAGAACCGCTGTAATACCGTCGATTATGGAATTCAGTCCGCCTTCAATCCTAGATTTTCTTCGATCCAAGTCGTGCCTGAAACATCCTTCCCATTAAATCCGCCTTTGCAAGAGGCCACGCCCTCATATACATCCGCGGTGCCCTTTTCATCGATAAATAATTGATTGGGCAACAGGCTCTCGATCATTAACGACGCCTTAACGTCCGGGATGTTTATATCGACTTCAAACTTCATAAAATAGGTGATGCCTTTTTTGCTCTTATAAATTGGCTGGTAGGGAGTGGTGACGCTTTCGATGAATGTGCTCCTACCGTCCGGCCACAATAAAGTGGCATAAGACTTTATGGCTTTGCCCTCCTCGGGCTTGATGCCAAACTCCGTATAATTGGAAATATGCACCCCGTTGCTCAATTGCATATCCTGCAGCATCCATACCAACGGTGCGGTAGGAGAGCCTGATGGGAAGGCACCGTATTCGTGGTCCATCCAGGTGAGTCCCTTGACTGCGATTTTTTCATTTCCTATTTCGATATCACCCACCGCATCCAGTTTGGTAAAGGAATAGTAATAGTTGTTTTTGGTCAGCGGTGTTTCGCCTTTGGGGTCGACCTCATGACAGCCGGTTCCCCAGACCAGCAACGGCTCGCCTTTTTGGTGCATTTGTAGATCAAGCCGGCACCGTGTGGACGTAACACTGTCTATGAAGGCAGCCGCCACACTCATAGTTGTTATATCGCCCAGAACAGAGTGCATGGAAACCATGCCGTCTTCTGGCTTTTGAGAGGGACCGGACAGCCTGGCATACCAAGGCTTTTTCGGGTCTGATTCCGCCCAGTTTTCGGGCTGTGGCACAATGGGATTAACCTTTTGATAGTTGACCTGATTGGCTACGTCGCTGATTTCGATCTGCGTGAAGGCGAACGAGAATTGGGGTTTCACTATAGCCACATCGGAGGCATTGATCTCAAAGCCAAAGATGCGGCCATTTTCACTTTTCAGTGTGCCGATGTACCACCACCATTCGGTTGGTGCGCCTATATGGGCATATTGGTCTTCAGGCAGATGAATACCGCAGGCAACTTGCTTAACAGGTGGAGGAACAGGCGTCTCTTCATGCAGGCAGGCAAATGAGCATAAGAACGCCGCAATTCCATGGAAAATGACAAACCAGCGAGCAATTCTTTTTACCATTTTCAATGCCTCCTTCGCTAATATTGCCTAACGCCCCTCGACAGGGGTTCAGAAGCTATTTAATTCGTTCACTAAGCTGTAGGTGCTGACCCAGACAGCGAATCGGCCCCTTAAATCAGTTTGCTCCCAAACGGCTAGGGCAACTGACAGTAAAGATTATAATCTTCACCTTAGGCATACTTCCCGCCCTGCGACGTTGGCGTAGTCCGCGGAGCGGTAACTGACTCTTGCTTGAGTCCCTTTCCGCCCGAAATCAGCTCTTGGCTCGTACTATAGCAGAGGAAAAGATGAATTACAAACCGCATACAAAAATTGGTGACAGATATCCTATTCACCATTTTCCCCGAAGCTCAAAAAAGGATAAAAGGGTGTTTGGCACTACTATTTTCTAATCGTTCTCGAAACGACCGCCCAGCCTTAAAATCCGTCTCAAAGCTCGCGGAGGGCCGCGGCCACCGGACGGCGCACGGCGCGGATCGCCGGCGGCAGTCCGCCGATGAAACCCATCAACAGCGCAAACACGATCCCCACGACCAGCAGGTCCGGCGTGATCCGGAGGGCGAAAGCGATATGGGAGAAGGTTTGAAAATTGAGGGTCCCCGTGGTCCAGCCGCTGATGGGCAGGACGGCCGCGCAGCCAAGGAGCCCCCCCAGCCCGGAGATGAAGAGCGACTCGAAGACGAAGGACGCGACGACACTCCCACCCCCGAAGCCCAGGGCCCGCATGGTGGCGATCTCCCTGGTCCTCTCGGACACGGCCGAGTACATCGTGTTGAGCGCGCCGAAGACCGCGCCGATGCCCATGATGAAGGCCACGAGCGTCCCCAGGATCGTGATCATGTTCGTCAGCGCTTGGGAGTTCCGCTCGTAGTAGGTCCGCTCACGCTCGGTCTGGACGGTGAGGCGGGGGTCGGAAACGAGCGCATCCTTGAACCCGGCGAAAGCCGCTGGCGAGGTGAGATGGACGGTCAGGGATTGAAAGATGTTCTGGGGGCGCTTGTAGACCTCGTTGAGGACATTCGCGTCGCACCAGAGCTCCGAATCGAACGCGCTCCCGCCGGCGTCGAACAGGCCGACCACGGTCCACGTCCCGCCCCCGAATTTCACCGTTTGGTCGAGGTCGAGACCCACGTAAGCGCCGGCCACGTTTCGCCCGACGACGAGCTCGTCCAGGCCGGCCCTGAACATGCGTCCCTGGGTGATCTTCACCTTGTCCCGGACCTCGAGCACCCGGGGGGAAGCGCCCCGGACCTGGACGTTGGCATCGGTCCCCGTTTTCCTGAGCGGGAAGGCGGCGACGACGACGACCTCGGGGCTCACGAGCGGGCCGTCCTCGGCCCGGGCGACACCGGGAGCATTCTCAATGATCCGAACCTGGTCGGTGGTGAGGATGCTATACATCTCGGCCGTGGGGCCGGCCCTCAGGACGATGGCGTTGTCGGGCGACCCCGAAGCCACGAGGGTGGCCTTGAAGCCGCGGGCCATGGACAGCATGCCCACGAACACCCCGACCGTGCCGGCGATACCGAGCACGGCCACGATGGTCGAGGTCCATCTCTGCCGGACGCTGCGCACGTTATAGATCAGTGGAATGGCCATGGTTAAACTCTCCGCAACGCGTCGACGACCCTGAGCCGCATGGCCGACACGGCCGGCAGGACGCCGGCCAGGGCCCCGATGAGGAAGGCCAGGACGAGCCCGGCGGCCAGGCTCGCCGCCGGCAGGTAGACATGCATGCCGGGCAGGACGGACGACAGGCCGGGGGCCACGAGCTTGGCCGCGACGATCCCCAGCGTGCCGCCGATGAGGGCGATCAGCAGCGACTCACCCAGGATGATCCACAGGACAAGACTATCCCGGAAGCCGACGGTCTTGAGCACGGCCAGCTCCCCGGTGCGCTCCCGGACGGCGATGGCCATGGTGTTCCCCGTGACGAGGAGCAAGGTGAAGAAGACGACACTGCCGATGGTCAGGATGAGGAACTCGATGTTGCCGATCTGCTTGACGAAGGAGGCGGCGAAGGCCTTCTCGGTCTCGGTCTTAGTCTCCCAGGGGGAGTTGGCGAAGCGGTCGTCGATGGCCGCCACGACCTTAACCGCGTCATCCGGGTTCGCGACCTTGACCACGTACCAGCCCACCAATCCCTTCCAGTAGGCGGCGGCCTTTTCCTCGAAGTAGTCGCGGCGGAGCCAGAACTGGGTCGTGTCGTCGTCCGGTCGAGTTCCCTTGTAGATCCCCACCAGGTCGAACTCCCAGAGGCCGGGAAGATAGGTGCCCTTGATCGGGATCCGGTCGCCGATCTTCCAGCCGAAGCGCTTGGCCGTCGCCTCGCCGGCGATGCAGGCCTGGCGGTCCTTGAGGAAGGCGTCCCATGCGGCGTCGGGGATCACGTACTCCGGGTACATCGAGCGCCAGTTCTCGGGCTCGACGACATACTGGGGGAAGAAGTTCTTTTCATCCTGATAGATACCCCCGAACCAGGTGGCGAAGGTCACCGCCTTGACCCCCGGGATCTGGCGGATCCCCTCCCGGTAGGAAATGGGCAGGGGCTGAATGAGCGACACCTTGTTGATGACGATGAGCCGGTCGGCGCCCGCGACCTCGACCCCCTGGTTGAAGGCGCTCCGGACCGAGACGAGCAGACCGAAGAGAAAGAGGGCCACGGCGAACGAGCCGATGGTCAAGGCGGTCCGGACCTTCTTCCGCTTGAGGTTGGCCAGGATGAGGAAAAGGTATTTCATGCCGGCTTCCCCGTCTTCTCTACGAGGGTTCCCTTGTCCAGGTGAAGAACGGCCTGGGCCCGCTCGGCCGCCCGCGGGTCGTGGGTCACTATCAGGACCGTCTTGCCGTGTTCGCGGACGAGGCGGCCGATGAGGTCCATGATCTCGTCCGCGTTCTTGCGGTCGAGGTCGCCCGTAGGCTCGTCGCAGAGGAGGAAGGTGGGGTCGGTGACAAGGGCCCGGGCGATGGCCACCCGCTGCTCCTCGCCTCCGGACATCTGGCGGGGGTAGTGGCGTGACCGGCCGGCCAGGCCGACCAGGGCCAGCGCCGTCTCGACGTGCCGTCGCCGTTCGTTCTTCGAGAGCTTGGTCAGGAGGAGGGGCAGTTCGACGTTCTGGAAGGCGGTCAGCACCGGGATGAGGTTGTACATCTGGAAGACGAAGCCGACGTGGCGGGCCCGCCAGGCCGTGAGACGGTGGGCGGACAGGGAGGTGATCTCTTCCCCCGCCACGGAGATGCTGCCCTCGCTCGGCACGTCAAGACCGCCGAGGAGGTTGAGAAGGGTGGTCTTGCCCGACCCAGACGGGCCCATGAAGGCCACGAAGTCCCCTTTCTCGACGTCGAGGTCGAGCCCCTGAAGCACGCGCAGCTCCTCGCTGCCGCGCACGTATGTCTTGCCCAGATTCCGCGCCCGGATCAGGCTGTTCCCGTTCGTAGATCCGTTGATCCTGACCATGTGTGACTCCTTGATTCCGTCGGCGGGTCGGCGCCGGCTTACTTCGTCTTCACCCGTTGTCCGTCGCGCAAACCCTCGGGGCCGCTGGTGACGACCCTGTCGCCCTCGCTGATCCCGGCCATGATCTCCATGTCGTCCCCGCGACGCTCTCCCACCGTCACGGCCCGCCGCTCGACCCGGCCGTCGCGGACGACAAAGACGATCTTCTTGCCGCTCTCGTCGCGAATGGCCGACTGGGGCACGAGGGCCCGGGGCACGGCGGTCTTGGTTCCGGCGCTTGTCTCGTCGGCCAGGAAGGCCACTTTCACTCCCATGTCGGGCAGGATACGCGGGTCAAGCTTGTCGAACGAGATGCGGACCTTGACCGTGGCCTTCTGGCGGTCGGCGGTCGGGATGACGGTCCGCACCTTGGAGGGGATGCGCCAATTCGGATAGGCGTCGAGGATGGCCTCGACCTTCTGACCCGGCATCACCCGGGCGATATAGGACTCGTTGACGTCGACCTCGATCTCGAGCGAGGCCATGTCCACGATCGTGGCGATGCCCGTCCGGGTGAACCCCCCGCCCGCGGAGATGGGTGAGACCATTTCTCCGACCTGGGCGTCCTTAGACACGACGACCCCGGCGAAGGGGGCCCGGACCGTGCAGTTATCGACGTCCTGGCGGGCGACGTTGATCTGAGCCTCCGCGGCCCGGACCTGGGCCCGGCCGGCTTCGATTTGGGCCCGCAGGCTGTCGGCGGTCGTCTGGGCCGTATCACGGGCCTCGACGGCAGCGAAGCCGACCTTGACCAGCGCCTCCTGGCGACGGAGCTCCCGCTCGGCGTTGGCCAAGTTGACCTCGAGGTTGGCGATGAGCGCCGCCGTGGCGTCGCGACTCGTCTGGGTAGCTTCCAGTCGCCGCTGGGCGTCCGAAGCGTCGAGCCGGGCCAGGACCTGGCCCTCTTTGACGATTACGCCCTCATCGACCAGGACATCGAGGACCCGGGCCGTGATCTTGGCCGCGATCGTCGCCCTCCGCCGCGGGGTGACGTAGCCGCTGGCGTTGAGGAGAGTGGTCTGGCCGGCCTCGCCGGCGGGCCGGGCCGCCGCAACCTCGACGGTCGGCTTCCGGCCGCCAAAGGCCAGGAGAGCCGCGACGACGACCACGAGAGCGAAGGCTATGATAAGGCCCGTCCGCAGGGAACGCCGGCTTCCTCGAGACTCCCGGGCGCTCTCATCGATCCGGAGCCCGGAGATATCAGGACCGGCCGTCCGTTGCTTTGAATCCATGGGCTCTCTCCTTCAAGGTATATACGGCGTCGAGAATCACGGGTTTACGAAATGACCACTCATAAAGAACCTGAGTGGATTTGACCCATAAAGACAGGCCAATTGCCCTTATCTCTGTCTTTCGGCAACCTTAGAATGTCAATTCTACGCATGGGCCCGGGCACTGTCAATCAAAGGATTATGGGAGAGGTGATCGGAACTCCTTTGGGAATAGGCCTCTGCCCATCATCCAAGACGAACACTGGTCCTTGCCTATTGCATTTGATGCGGCCGCGTACTTGCTTCTGTGGCACTGCGCGGGAACGATGGAAGGGCCGGTTTGATCGTTGAAGAAATTGGTGACAGACATTCTATTCACCATTTTCCCAGAAGCTCAAAAAAGGGCAAAAGGATGTCTGGCACCATTTTTATTTTGCTTTGAGTCGTGATTTGAGATCGAAAACGGGTCCGCAAGCCAAATTAAAATCAAACATTATCTAGCGCATCCTTTGTCTATCGAATAGCCTGGCTTGGCCCGTCCCCAGGCCACCCTTGAGTAATGGCGGAGCAAATCCCTTATAATTAGGATATGAGAAAGTATGGTCCTTCAATTAGCCCTCTGCTTTGCCTGACCGTGTCCCTTATGACCATGCTGATCTCTTCAGTATCCCTGCTGGCGAAAGACATGAAGAAAACCATTGAAATCAAGCCGGGCATGGCGGGCCTGGTCGCTTACGGAACGTTGATGTCCAAGCAAGACTTGGAACAAACCCTTGGGCACAAATTCGAGGGGCAAACTGACCAGGTTCATTTGATGGGCTATATCAGGGGCTGGGCGTTGCGTCGTCCACTCAACGACCCACAGGCAAGCACCCCCGAAGTTTCCAAGATCAGCGCCTCTTTCCTAAGTGACGGCAAGGCGGTTCCTTTCAGCGGGATGGTAAACTTGAACGTCTATCCTGAGAAGAACGGCCGGATGAATGCCATCCTCTATCTGCTGACCGAGGTGGACTTCCTCAAGGTCGATAAGAGGGAGGGTGGCTACGAGCGTCGGGACGTCACGGACAAGATCGAGGAATACGATTTCCGCGGCGGCAGGGTTTATGTCTACGAAGGGCTTCCCGAGCACCCGAGCACGGCCGCAACCAACCCGAAGGAATTCATCCTCGTCAAAGATTACATCGACCAGGTAACCCGGGCGTGCGACGCTATCAGCGAAGGCTTCAGGGCCGAATTCGAAAAGTCCACTCGACCCATCGCTTATCGAATCGTTCCCTTCAAGGATATCGTCTGGAAAATCCCGGAAAAATAGAAAAGAAAGACAAGTATCGGAAATCGGGGCCGGGCTTGGGCTGCATCTTGAAAATAAATCATCCAGGCATTTATTGAGGCGTCCAAAGCGGTTGACCCGGAAGGGGCCGTGTGATATTTATTGAAAAAAATGGACGCCCCCTTGCCCCCCGCAAACTCCATGATCGGCCAGACCCTCAAGCACTACAAGATCGAGGCCCTTCTCGGCAAGGGCGGAATGGGCGTCGTCTACCGCGCCTTGGACGTCCGTCTCCAGCGGCCGGTGGCCCTGAAAATGCTGACGCCCAGCCTGGTCTCCGACCCGGACCGCCGGACCCGGTTCCTGCGGGAGGCCCAGTCCGCCGCGGCCCTCACCCATCCGGCCATCGCCCAGGTCTACGACATCGACGAGGCCGACGGCGGCATCTTCATCGCCATGGAGTACGTCGACGGCAAGACGGTCAGCCGGCTCATCGCCGACGGCGAGCTCGATCTCATGGGCTCGGTCGAGATCGCCTTCCAGGTGGCAGAAGGCCTGCATAAGAAAATAGTGCCAGAGATCCATTTTCCCATTTTCAAAGCGCAGAGAGCTGGGAAATGGGATGGCAGGCACCAACTGTGCTCGACCGTCTGCCGATCAACCCATCCCGATCGGCCCTCGGCCACGCTCCCCCTTATGTTCAGCCTAGAAAGGAACCCCGGCTTCATCTATCGGCGTGTGTTCATCTGTGCTAGGGCGTTTGTTCGCGGGCATCCTTGATGAGGCGGACCATGGCCACGCCGCCGGAGACGATATTCAGCAGGCCGTCGTTATCCTCCGCCTCCGCGCTGGCGACACCGATAACATAGGGCAGGCCATCCCACCAGGCGAAGACGGGTCCGCCGCTGTGGCCGTGGGTGAAGTCGCCGTCCCTCGTGCTCATGGCCTTGGCGTTGCCCCCATCGATCTCTTCCAGACTGATGCCGGACTGGTAGGACGGAAGCGTGGCGGACGCGAAGTCTTCTTCGTACCCGAGACTGCGCCAATAAGGCTCGTCATCATAATCATCGACATAGGTTTTAGCCCCCAGGCAGCCGAATTTGTCCGCTGTCCCGAGGACCTGGTCGAGAACGCAGACGACGTAGTCGCGGTCGATCGAGCCGCCGCCCGGGCCGATCTTCTCGTAGTACCAGACGCACCACGTGTTCGCGATCCCGTGCTGGTGGCTGCCGTGAAAGTTCGCCTTGAAGACCGCCCAAGGGGCATTCCAGTCCAAAATGTGGCTCGCGGTCAGGACATGCCTTGGCCCGATCAGGACGCCAGAGCCGATGTGCGTGCCGCATTCGATCCGTCCGAAGCAGCACCAGGGATAATGGTGATCATGGTAGGAATATCGCCCGTCGGGCGGGAACACATAGAGCGGGTTAACCTTGCGTCCGTCGCGCCGGCGCAGGACCGCTCGAGGGGAGAGACGGAAGCGCTTCGGCTCCGGATGAAGCCCCATAAAGGACGGCACGTGGGGTGCGATTTCGAGAGGCCCCCTGAGACCGGCGATGATTTTTGAGTTGAGGGCTCGACGCTCGACCCGGGGACGCGCCAGGTCGGCCGGCACTGCGGTTCCCCGGGTATCAACATCGAGACGCCAGATGCTTTGGCCCCGCACATCACGAATGTGCTCGAGGCGAGTGCTCGTCTCGAGCTTCGTCCCTGGCGCAAAACTGAGATAGGTCGAAGCGACGCGGGACGTCAGGTCCGCCGGTCGAACGCGTGACGCCGGAATGGGTTTGATCTTCCGGACCTGTGCCGGACTCATGGGACGCGATTTCTTGCTCTTGACCATCATCATGTCTTCCTGCCAAACCACCTTACAGAAGAATATTGAGAACGGCTATCTGGACAGAACGCCGAACTCTTGCTTAGCCCGATATCCCGCCGCTAAATTATGCTGGATATTCTGACCCTCACGGGATTAAAAGCGCAACCCACATTGGCCACGGCGTCGCATCGATCATTGCGATGATGCCTTATGGCATAAAAACCTATTGTTTCAAAGATGGAAACGACATGCTCCGTATTACGTGAAAAGGCGGTCGTAAACGCGACGGCGTGACCGCGATCCTCGGCGTAGGGACAGGGGTTCCAAACTCCGATATCACCATCGTGGTAGTTCCCCCGAGGAGAAATCCCGTGGACCAGCTCGCATGAATCCGAGCTGGCAGAGTCTTCTACGGCCACGTCGAGGTAGGACATGCCGATCACTTCGCCCCAGGATTGGCTTCCAAACGAGAGTGCTTCCAGCCAAGCATAATTCATCGTATAGCTCGTGGAAATCTCGATGGTTTGAGGCTTGCCGATCCCCCTCAGCGAAAAATAGGAGAAAAAGCCAAAGGCGGTCCAGTTCCAGGCAAAGACTGTTGGACCATCGAGCGCCGCATCCCCTACGTCGCAGTATCCTGACTTCTCGTTTCCCAGTTGGCCTGCATCCGTCCAGCCGGCAGGAGAAGGGGTTTGCCAGAAGCTGGCCTCGGCGATATCGAATGTGACCGGATGCGGCATGATATACGATCCGCTCATTGCATTGATGAGACTCGTAATATCCATCGGGGCCGCTACGACGGCCGTCGGACGTCCCTTCGCGGGAATCCCTCCCCGGGCCTTCTTCGCCTCGGCATGGAACTTTCCGAGAGCCGCACGGACAGCCCTTGGAAGCGGCTCTTTTTCTGTTGGCTGAGGAAAACGCTTGCTGAGTTCCTTTGAGCAAGTTTCCTGAAAATCAAAGCGAGACTTTACGAGCATCTGCCTCTGCTTGATGATATCTTGAAATTGCTTCACGGACTTGGCAAATTGGGCCTTCTGACGAGCAGAATCGAACCTCGGATATTTCATTGTTTTTCCTCCCCTAAACAGTTAGTCGGGGCAGCCCGATGATACTTGTAAAAATAGGTATCGAACATCCTTCTCTCCCTGTGCCTCGGAACACCATAAACACGGGAGAAATTGGTGACAGACATCCTTTTCACCATATTCCCAGAAGCTCAAAAAGGGCAAAAGGATGACTGGCACCATTTAATAATTACCTAGAAATAAATCCCGCCAGACGAAAGGCCGTCGCGCGGCAATTGACCCGGAAGGGGTCGTGTGATATTTATTGAAAAAAATGGACGCCCCCTTGCCTCCCGAGAACTCCATGATCGGCCAGACCCTCAAGCACTACAAGATCGAGGCCCTTCTCGGCAAGGGCGGAATGGGCGTCGTCTACCGCGCCCTGGACGTCCGTCTCCAGCGGCCGGTGGCCCTGAAAATGCTGACGCCCAGCCTGGTCTCCGACCCGGATCGGCGGACCCGGTTCCTGCGGGAGGCCCAGTCCGCCGCGGCCCTCACTCATCCGGCCATCGCCCAGGTCTACGACATCGACGAGGCCGACGGCAGCATCTTCATCGCCATGGAGTACGTCGACGGCAAGACGGTCAGCCGGCTCATCGCCGACGGCGAGCTCGATCTCATGGGCTCGGTCGAGATCGCCTTCCAGGTGGCAGAAGGCCTGGCCAAAGCCCACGAATCGAACATCATCCACCGGGACATCAAGTCCGACAACATCATGGTGACGCGGGACGGACACGCTAAACTCCTCGACTTCGGGCTTGCCAAGCTGCTCGAGCCGGCCGGGGAGCCCGCCGCAGCCGCCGGCGCCTCCGAGCGGACGCTGACCACGCCCCACGGTCCGACCGTCCCGGGAGTCGTCATGGGCACGACGAGCTACATGAGCCCGGAGCAGGCCCGGGGTCAGAAGCTGGATCCGCGGAGCGACATTTTTTCTCTCGGAATCGTCTTGTACGAGATGGTGACGGGCGAGCTGCCGTTCAAAGGCGATACGCCGATCGACACCATGCACGCCATCGCCTACGAGGAGGCCAAACCGGTGACGATCGTGCGCCGGAACCTCCCCCCCAGGTCCAGAGGATCGTTACCCGCTGCCTGCGCAAGAGACCGGAAGACCGCTACCCGGACGCGCGCGTCCTGGCCGCCGACCTCAAGCGGCTGAAGGAGGACCTCGAAACGGGGTCCGGATACTCGCCGGCTCAGGGCGGGCGGTTCAGGGAATGGACGGAACGGCTCAAGTCATCGATCCCCTACGGAAACAAGGGACTACTGATCCTGGCCGCGGCCGTCATCCTGGCCGTAGTCCTGCTCATCGTCCGGGTGAACTGGGGGTCCCTGATCGCCCCGGCGGTGATCGTCCTGCTCATCTACCGTTCGATCCGGAACAAGAAAAGGCGGATGCTCAACGGCTTCGCCCAGAAGATCTCCAAGTCTCCCGAGGTCAAGGCCGTCATCATCCGGGAGGACAAGGTGACCGTCGTGGCCGACAAGCCCCCCGCCAGCCTTTATCTCAGGGTCACGAGTCTTATCGAGGGAATCAACAAGAAGCTCTACTTCGGCAAGCACGTCGAGGCCGAGATTAAAAGCGACCTCGCCGAGGACGAATTCCGAAGCCTCCTCAAGCAGACGGGCGTCGTCTATGTCAGGGACGACGTCCTCGCGAGCCCTCGGGAATAAGTTAGCGGGGCGACTTGGTGATCGTGATTCAAAGAAATTTCTGACAGACATCCTTTTCACTATTTTCCCAGAAGCTCAAAAAAGGGCAAAAGGCTGTCTGTCACCCTTAATTTCTCCAATACCACTCTGCCTTTTTATAGGTCGGAGAAATCAGTGAAATTGGTGCTATGTCCCCTATTTATTGTAGTAAACTACGATCTGAAAGGGAAACATGATAATGAAAAAAAACATAGTTTTCGCGTTGGCCATTTTATTATTCTCTTCTCTGAACCTATCGGCACAGGGTCAGCAACCGCCGGCCAAACCCGCAAAGATCCTTTTTCTCCACCACAGCACCGGAGAAAATATCTGGAACGGCGGCATCGAAGAATGGTTCAATCAGTACAATACAAAAAACAGCGTAAATTATGGGATCCGGGAAAGGACATTTCCCGATGACCCCTATGAGTGGGCCAACTACCCCTACGATTATTGGCTGCTCTGGATTAAAAACAGCGGCAAGGGCTATAAAGGCCAGCCGACCCTGGAAAAATTGACGCAAGACTGCAGTGTTCTCATCTGGAAGCATTGCTTTCCCGGAAGCGCCCTCGAAGAGGACACCGGGAACCCCTCCGTTGGCTCGGACGTCAAATCGCTTGAAAATTATAAGCTCCAGTACGACGCCCTCAAGAAGAAAATGAAGGAATTCCCCAATGTCCGTTTCATCGTTTGGACCCTGGCCTTGGAGCTCGAGGGCAATATCGACGAGGGCCAGGCCAAGAGGGCCCGCGAATTCGTCCGCTGGGTGAAAACCGTTTGGGACGAAAAAGGGGATAATATCTATCTCTGGGATTTCTACGCGCTCGAAAGCGAGGGTGGTTTGTATCTGCAGAAAAAATACTCGGCGGGCGGAGGCGACGCCCATCCGAATGTGGTCTTCTCCAGAAAAGTCGCTCCTCTTCTGTGCCGGAGAATCGTTGATGTCATCCAGGGCCGGGGAGACACCGGCAGCCTCACGGGGCAATAGCCCGCGAGCATAAACAAATCAGCGATCGCAAATCCGGCATAATTCTTCCGGAAAGGAGCACCATGAGAAGTTAGGGCCGGATGGGGGCGGCCCAAGATAAGTTCTAGATTAAGCGGATGTTGCTCATCGCTTGGCATGATAGATATGCCTTAGAACAGATTTTTCAGCCCTGAAAGAGGGACTCTAACCGTGACTTAATATTTATTAGTCTCTTACGAGTGGGGTTTTTGGGTTAAAAAGGCCCTCGCAAGGGCAATTTTCTGGATATTGATCGGCCTAGTTATAGCTAAACTAATTAGGTCCCAAGGGTCGCCCCTTTTTTCCCGGGACAAACCTGCTCCGGCGACTTCCGGAGCGCATCATCGAGGCTTCGATGACGAAAATGGCAGCAAACGCTGGTTATGACCGAACGAAAGGTTTACAGGCATTTGCGGATTCGTTATAATTTTTGCGGGGAGATAAAAAGGCTCTGTAAACCGGATAAAGACAAATCGCACCTTGGGGGGACGATGTTCAAAAGAATCGCTTTTTCGGTTCTGTTGCTGGGATTGTTTTCATGGGGTGCCTCTTTCCGTTCTCCATCGCCCGCGAGTTTGGGCCTTGGCCACGGCAGTCCCTCGCAAAAAGGATCTGTCAAACCAGCCAAAGGCAAGCTCAAATACTTGTTCAAGAGTTTCAATGGTGTCATAGAGGTTTCTGGTCACCTGACCGCAAGCAAGCCCGGCCTGACCAACTATGTGGCGACGATACACGGCAACATAAATTTTAAGGGAAAAGAAGATGTGGTAACTGAAAGCTCGGGATCCCTCACCTATGGCATGTCCGGATGGAACAAGAATGACGGAGTACCGGGCGGACGCTGTCTTCACAAGGCGAGCGGAACGGTCCAAGCGGATTTGCTGAACCCTGTTTCAGTGATACTCCGCGCACCAAATGTCAGAGAAATCCTCAAGACAGACCTCAAAGGTAAAGCCCTCACGAAAGAGCAGGAAAGCCTGTTCAAGGGGACCGATCATTTTCTGATGGCTACAACAAATAATTTTGAGGTCAGAGTGACTTCTTATCCGGTCACCTGTGGCAGCATTGTAGTTCCCCAGCCTCCTTTTACCTGGAAGCTGCCGACGATCGGGCCGCTTTATCTTCCCGTTACGAACTATGCGCCGTTCAAGTTCACTGGCTATACTGCGGACGAATGGACCGGCGACCTGACATTCACGATCACGTCCTTCTCCGGAGCGTCTAAATAGGAAAAGCGATAGCCTCCTTCTCAATCGCAACGCTTGCCCTTTCTTTTAGGTTATCAGGAATTTCTTTTATCTGGGTTCGGGCCTTCGGTCCATATCTTCTTTTGACATTTCGGCCGGCCGTGTGCTAGTCTGAAAATGAGGAGGGGTATTCCTATGGCAGTCACCGAGCGCGATATTTTTCTTCATGCCGCGAGGAGTTACGAGCTTCTCAAGAAGGCCATCCGAACCTTCGACGATTATTTGCAGAAGAAGCTCCCGCCCAAGTCGCAAGAATATTACCAGGCCCGCAACTATCTCAGGGAAGGGCAGGGCTTATTCGACGAGACTCTCAAAAAGGCCAAGCAGCTCCTGGGGCCCATCCCGCCCTACTCGGCTCAGGAAGTCGAGAAGCAGCGCGCCCAGCTCTTAATGGAGAACAAGATCATCGTTCGCGGCCTGAGCGTTAACGAACTCCAAGAAGAGTTGGCCCAGGATGATTTCCTTAAGACGATGATAGGTCCAGAGGAAATAGCTCTTTATCTCAAGGACCATTTTATCTCCCAGGCCTCGGGCCAGCGCAAGCTGGCCAATATCAAGATGCGGATGATATTCGACAAGCTCAAGACGCTTTCGACCAAAGGCCTGGAATTGCAGGCGGCCGCCCAAAAGTATTTTCAGAGCGGATAGCCGAATCGAAAATTCGGTCAGACCCCAGCGCCCTCCGCGAGCGCGACCTGCTCGAAGACATGGGAGGGCGGAGGCTTCTCGGCAACAAAGGGAAGCATCAGATGGTATGACCAATACTTGACCAGACAGCGAGTGTCAAATTATGCTCGTTCGCCGATGCCTATTTCTGGGCTATCTCCGAACTGTGCCCGGCTACGCATTGCCACTGACCGGCACGCTTGATCCAGGTATGCGTCCATCGATTCTGGCTACTGATATCCTTGCCTTTATACGTTTCTTTGATCGTGTCGCGGCCGGTGACCACCGCCGCGTCTCCGTAAACGCGAACCTTCATGTCAGCGAGCACCCAGGACGCAATCACGTCCTTCCCAGACTTTATGAGTGTAAGGTCGTCGGCCTTGGTCATAACCCAGCCCCAGGGGGACGTCCATGTATAGTCATCTGCCATAATCCGGTCAAAGAATGCGACGTCGCTCTTAACCCAGGCGTCGGCCCACTCGTTCTCCAACCTCATCAGCTTTTGTTCCACACCCCCGCTCTTTGTCTGTGTCGGGGTTTGCGCCTGGACGGCGAGGGCCAAGACTACAACGCTGACTGCAATAGCAATGCGCTTCATCTTCCCCTCCTTGATTTTGATGAGATTATTGAACTTCGCTTGACAGCACGTGTCAAGCCGAGTTTGGGTCAGACCACATCAGATGATCAATGATCCTATCCATCGCCTGATAATCCGCGATGAAGGCGACGAACTTCATCTGGGTTTATCATAAAGTTCCTTCTTAGCTACAGCCAACCTCTTCCCTTCCGCCTTGACGGCTTTGATATGGCCCCAGTTCATTGCCAGGTAGATCAGGGGATGGTGGAAGTTCCCCGGAAGCCGCCTAAGAATTGACCATGCACTGTAGAACTTCTTCCTTGATCTTATTTTTCCGACCATCAATTCATAGGGAGACATGTTTTTGGGTTGATAGACCACGGTGCTGTGGTTGTAGTATTTCCAGTCGTCGGTGAGCAACCGGCCCTCCTCCTTCATTTTCTGCAAAGTCTTTGTCCCCGGGTACGGCGTAAGAACATTAAAGGAAACAGTGTGGACCTTGTTCTTTATAAGGAATTTTACAGTATCATCAAAGACTTCTTTTGTGTCCTCGTCAAAACCGAAGATCATTGAGGCATGGACAAATATTCCGGCTTTGTGCATTTTTTTCAGGGCATTTTCCAATCCTGCAAGAGATTTGAAAGACTTCCGCAAGGAGTTCATCTGAGCCTCCTTGACACTCTCGAGGCCGATAAAAAGGCCTTTACAGCCGCTTTCCGCAGCCAGCTTCAAAAGCTCATCGTCGTTGACAAGAAGGGAAATCGAGGACTGCCCGACCCACGAAATCTTGAGTGGTTTTAAAGCGGCGAAGAGATCCTTGGCATACCCGGGATGTCCGATAATATTGTCGTCAAGAAACATAAAGTTTTTTCTGCCCGACTCTTTGATATCTCTCACAATATTATCAACAGGGACATGGCGGATCTCTTTGCCGAAAAGATCCGTGACGCAGCAGAAATCACAATGATAGGGACAACCGCGGGCAGTCATAATAGGCACCAGATTAAAAAGCCTGCGCTTGGTGATTTTGCTGAAATCTTTGGGCACATATCTCGAAAGGTCAGGCCGTGGATTATGATATATTTTCTTTAAACGGCCGTTTTTATAATCTTCGAGCAATTCGGCCCAAACTCCTTCTGCTTCTCCAATCACGACGGAATCGCCAAATGGCAATGCCTCATCAGGAAGTAAAGTCGGATGCACACCACCCAGGACAACCGTTTTTCCTCTTTTCTTGAACTCCTGGGCAAGCCAATAGGCACGGGAAGCATTGGACGTCATGAAACTGATTCCGACAAGATCGCATTCATGATCGAGATCGATGTCTTCAGCTTCTTCATCGACCGTGGTAACCTGGTGCTCTTTTGGTGTTAGGCCCTGGAGGATGATCAATGCCAGCTGCGGCATCATCATTTGCTTGTTGGTCTTCTTGGTCGACTCAACCGAAGGGGATATTAGTAAAATCTTCATCCGTTTTCTCTATTCTAACCTTATCAGAATAACGTCCTTGATTCCAACGTTAAGCAAGATAATAACCGTCTCTTCAGGGCGGTCCGCTGCCTCTCCCCATATGGCACCTATTTGCATCCAAATATGCAGCTGGCCTGGAGCCTCAACCATGTGCGAGACCACTTGGAGCGACGTAGCTTTCAGAGCGCGGTATCAGAACCTTAATATTTCGATCTACAATTTGATTTGGAGCTTCTTGAGCAGGCCGGCGAAGGGGGCGTCGAGGTAGTGCGGAAGCTCTCCACGGGAACGGACCCGCGCCACCACCCGCATTATCTTCTCGAAATCCTTGCGGGACTTCTCGAGGATTGGCTTGAAGCGTTCATCTCGCCGTAAAGACTCCAGGCGAGGGTCGAAAACGAGCGCGTCGTAGATTGGGAAGTAAGGGATAATCGGGGTGATAATCGGGGTCGGACCGAACTCGTGAATTTACCATTAGCTACTTAGAAGGAAAATCGGCAGCCTTTTTGGCCGATTTAAGGGCAATTCAGGGCCAAAAAAGCAAGAATTTGCATTTGTCCAAGGCATAGACAAAGAAAATCAATGTGTTTTTTGCTCCAAAAATACCGCATTTTGGAGGCAAAGAGCCAAATGATTGAACTTAATTTATTGATTCCAAATTATAGCCCGCGGTCCGACCCCGACCTCGGCAAACCGGCCAGATTCCACGTTCGCTTTTCTGAAACTATTTAAGCAGCTTGATGGACACCTTGTTCCCGGCGGTCGTCGTCACAAACCGGCAGCCTGTCAAAACGAATTCATCGACCTTGATCTCATTGCCTTTTTGTTCCGCGAATTATGAAGGTTCCGTTTTCACGACGAATTTCATTTCCTTGCTGGCCTTATCCACCAAAACGGGGATCACCCGGGTGAATTTGAACTCGGCTTTATTGCTGAACCGCACCAAAAGCGGCACCATGTCATAAATCGTCTGGTTCTCGGAGATCTTGATCACACCGAACGGAGTAAAGGACATCCCCGCCAGCTTTCCCAGGTCCGAGTAATCGAGCACGACCAGGGTATCGTGCGTCTCCAGGATGCTCCTGAGCTTCTCGTTCAGCACCTTTTTGCCCTCGGTCGCGAATAGCTCCTTTTCTTTTCGAATGGATTCGAAACCGTATTCGCTTTTGGCTTGAGCGAGGAGCCGGAGCCTTTCAATTGATATCAAAAAGTGACAGAGATCCATTTCCCTCTTTTTGCAAAAAAATGGATTCAGAATTCGGGAAAAAGATACCCGGCACCATTGGGCGCAGAGTTGCTGTTTTTATCCCGGAAATTGAGATGCGGTTCCTGCTATAATTCCATCCAGATGCCATGCCGGCGAGCAATTGAGCCTCACGATCTGCGCTCTCGGCTTGGACGAAAGAGGGAGGGCCATAAATGAAACACTTCCGTGCGGGCAGGCTGGGGTGGAGAATTCCGAGCGGCCGGCTTTGGGCTGCCGGCCTCCTAAGCCTGGTGATTGTTTTCGGGCTGGAGGCCTCGCTCCTGGGCCAGGATTTTTCGGAGGCCAATAAGTCCGACGACCCCTGCTACAAGGTCAAGCAGATGAAAAGGTCCATCATGGAATCCGCCGAATATAAAAAGGCGGCCGGCGCTAAGGACCCGGCCTACATCCAGTGCTACCCGCTGACCATCTTCCTGACCTGGAAATTGACGGACAGCATTGTCCATCAATACGGGAGGGACTGGATCACTTTTGATCTCAATGAAGAATATCCGGCCTATCTCATGCTTCACTACGGCTGGTTCGACAAGCTGAAGAAGAAGGAGCTCTGGAAATACGACATCTATGGCCCCGAGCCGTGCGGGGAGCCTTGTCCGGGCCGGGCCAAAGCCGAGCTTGGAGACCTGGATGGCCAAGCCGTCGTTTGCATGGATTACTACCAGAACTGCAAGCCGAAAGTCATCGTGCTTGACGCCTTGCACTTCGAGGTGAGCCCCGCTGATAAAAACGGCCAGCACGCTTCATTTCATGTCGGTTGGGAAGGGGGAAGCACATCGGGACGGATCTGGTCCTCGATCATGAATGTTAAGGCAGGCTATCCGCCCAAGGGACCGGGGGTTCGGCTGGTTAACAGCGATTTTTGGGAAAAGAACCAATACCAGCTTGAACTCAACGGGGCGGGCGTGAATAGCAATCACCTCCATGACCTCATCTTGAAAAGCGACTGGACGCCTGAGGAAATTTTTGAAGGCTTGCGGACAGGAATGCTGACCAAGGTCTTGACGATCAAGGCGACCGAGCCGTCATTCATGCACGGCCCTGCCTATTCGCTCGAGGGGACGGCAACGGTCAAGATCGCTTTCGTCCCCGTTAAGGAAGAACGTTGGAGGGTCACCGTCAAAGCCCACGAGAAGGACACGTCCAAACCGGATTATGTCTTCAGCGACCCGACCGGAAAAAGCCTGAAAGCGGCCGTGCGCGCGGACTTCGATGTCAGCCTGGCGGGGGAGTTCATCGTTCGCAAGATCAAGGACGAGTGCACGTTCAAGGAAGGAAAAGTGACGCAGGCTGAGATCGTGCCGTCCTTCATCGGCCTTCCCCTGGACCTGTTCCAGTGCTCGGTGAAAGAGTGCGCCGGGGTGGAGGGAATCCCGGCCATGATGGGCAATAATTTCCAGGGCACGATCGAGGGGAAAAAAATCGAGTTGACTTGGGCCTCAGGCAGCTATACCTCTCACGCAAAGCACACCAGCGCCTGTGTGTTCTGCCAACCCTTAAAATCCTCGATGAAGAAGGTCCCCTACAAGCAGGAGTTCGGTTCGGGCGAGCTCGTTTATAACCTCAATGGGGAAGTCCTGCCCTTGCAGAGCGGACTCGTGGTGAACCGCAAGCTCGGTGATTTCCTGACCTACACGATCAGCCTGGTCAAACTCCAGTGACCGCCCAGCCGTATCAAAAAGTGACAGAGATCCTTTTCCCTCTTTTTGCAGAAAAAATGGATTCCGAATTGGGGAAAAAGATATGCGGTGCCATGAGGTACGCCTTCATAAACCACTAACAGGCCAAGGAGGGAAGAAATGAGAAAAAGAATCCTTTTCTTGACCATTGTGATTTTGTGCGAGGGGATGAGCGCCGCGAGCGACAAGCGCGCAAGTAGTCCCTTTCCCATTCAATCCCTCCTATCCGCAAGGATGCTCGTGTCGCCGCATATCGCCGGGGGAAAGGTCTATTTCCTGAGCGATATGAGCGGCGTGCTGAGCCTCTATTCCATGGACGAGACGGGCAGCCTGCCTCAGCCCCTGCTTCCCGCCGGGCTGGCCCTGACCCGGCCTCAGCTCATGGAAGGTTTGAATTATTGGGTCTTTCCGACGCTCGGGAAGATCCTGGTCATGATTGATGAAGAAGGCAACGAGAACTACCAGCCGTGTTTTATCCCCATTGAGGGAGGGATCCCCAAACCCCTCTTTGGAGACCGATTCAAGGGGGAACAGCTCAACGGCATCTATTGCGACCCGGAAAAGAACATCGCCTATTTCTTGCGCGACGACCGCAAGAACTCGGGGTACGAGACCCTGAGAGTCGACCTGGCCAGCCTGGAAATCAGTTCTCTGGGGAAAAGCCTCTACGGGAACTTCGTCCTAGGAGTCAGCCCGGATCATAAGACGGTCATCCTTAGCGATTCCTATACCTCGGGCGACATCGTGCTCTACATCTGGCGCGAAGGGGCGGCCGAAAGGAAGCTCTTCTTCGGGGTCCCGCTGGAGAATAGGACAAAAGGACAGGAGGCGAAGCTCCTGGCCTGCGGAACGTGCAACTTCACCCCGGACGGGAAGGGGATTCTTTTTCGAACATGCTGGTATCGCGATGAGGGAAGCGTCGGCTATCTGTCCCTTGACCATCCGGATACGGTCGCCGCGGTTCCCGTATCGGGGCTGAAGCATAAGGGCCAGGGAGAGCTTGTTGACCTGACTCCGGTCGAGGGCAACCTCTTTCTCCTCGAGTACAATATCGACGGCTGTTCCTGGCTTTATGAATGCCGGTACGAAGAGACGAACGGGGAGCGCCGGTTGGAAGTCGGCCGGGTCCTGTGCGGACTTCCCCCTTTGGACCAGGGCGTCTTGATGGGCTTTGAACATTCGCGGGAAACGAAGGGAAAAGCGCCGGGCATCTCCTACGTCCTTTCGCACTCCAAGGCCGATTCTCCTTCGCAGCTTTATCTTTGGGCCGCGGGTTCAGATGGCCAGGCGCCGCGCCGCCTTTCCCAAGAGCATATCCTGGGCATCGAGCAGAAGTATCTCTCGGCGGGGGAAGATGCGAGCTTCGTCTCCTTCGACGGGCTTCGGGTTTCGGCCCGGCTCTATCTTTCTTCCCCGGAGCTCGGGTATCAGGGCCCCCGGCCGATCGTCGTCTATGTCCATGGCGGCCCGCAAGGCCAGGAAAGGCCGGACTTCACCTGGTTCTCCATGCCCCTTATTCAATACTTGACCTTGAACGGATTTGCCGTCTTCGTCCCCAACGTGAGGGGCAGCACGGGCTACGGCCTGAAGTATACGAAGCAAGTCGACCGCGATTGGGGAGGGAAGGATGTCCTCGACCAGGTGGCCGGGGTGAGGATGCTCGAAAAAGACTCCCGCCTCGATTCCAGTCGCCGGGCAGTGATGGGCAGGTCGTACGGCGGGTTCATGACTTTGACCCTGATTTCGCGCTATCCCGACCTGTGGAAGGCGGGCTGCGACATGTTCGGCCCGTATGAGCTCATCGCCTTTATCAACAGGCTGCCCGAATCTTGGCGCGCCTTGACATATTTGGAGTTAGGCCACCCGGAAAAAGACAAGGATTTCCTCATCGAGCGCTCGCCGAAGACGTATGTCCAGAACATCAAGTGCCCGCTGCTTGTCATTCAGGGCAAGAACGACCCGAGGGTGCTCCTGGCTGAATCCACCGAGGTATACGAGACCTTGAAAGCCAAAGGAATCCCTGCGGAGATCCTGGTTTTTGAGGATGAAGGGCACGACGTCTCCAAATTCAAGAACAAGGTCGTCGGCTATACAAAAATCGTCGAGTTCTTTAAAAAGTATCTGTACTGACCTGGGCCACCGAATCACTATGCGGTCCGCGTCGTGCTTATTTTTATAGTGCTTCGGGACGGCAAGAACCTTGACCCATCATCCTTCCCAGACCCAGCGGAAGTTGCAGTAATCATCCCCTTGCATCAAAGTCTTGGTGCGAACCAGTTCCAATTTTGGGTTGTAGGCCCGGGCCCAAGGGATATCCGGGTAACAACATAAAATATAGCCGAGATCCGCCGCCTTGGCTTCGCGGTGGGTTTTTGCCCAAAGACACTCCGTCACTTTTTGCCCGATCGCCCGGTCCGTGTCCTCGACTATGGCCGCCGTTATGACATGATCCCAAAAACGGTCAGGCTTCTTTCGGGTCTCGGCACGAAAGGTGGCAAAGTCGTTCGCCGGAAGCTTTTTGAGTTCCTTCTCGGCATCTTGCCGAGCCCATTCATCGCCGTCTCGCTTCAACATTTCCATGAGCTTGTCCTTGCCGATCTCTTTGGACAGAAACTGCATCACCTCGATATGATCGCGATAAGCGAAATTAAACAGTTCCTGGAAAGACATTCCCGAGTCTTCCAGAAACTTGTGTTTTTTTTCGGCGGGATCTTGCTTCTCCTGATCGAAGGGCATGGCCAACAATCTGCTGCCTCCAAGGCAGAACAATGTTCCCGCGGGCAAAATATTTCTGAAAAAACGTCTGCGGCCCGGCACGAACAGAGATTTTCTTTTAATCATAAAGACCCCTCCTCTTGACAAAGAAAACTATTTTTATTAGAACAGGCCTCTTCCCGCGTGTCAAACAAAAATTTGCCTGTTAGGCCACATATCATTTGTCGCACTTTGCCAAATCTCAACTCTCACCTCTACGCTTCCTTTGCACTTCCTTGGGGGCGATCCAAGATAATTCCTTTATTTTTTAATAATCAGAACTTATGGCGGCCTTCTTTTCGGCAATGGCAGTGCAAAATCAGGCCAATAGACTCATTGCTCTCATGAGTGCCTGAGAGCGTGGACGGTCTGTCCCTGGCGCCCAGGCGCGGCCATGTTTTAGGCGCTTTTCTCTGTGGCTTCCCTTTATGCTAATATGAAAACGAAAGTGAGGATAGTCATGAACATCCGTCTTCGCAGCGCCGCGATTCCACTCGCCGGCCTGTTGATCATTTCTCAGTTCGTGTTCGGCGCCTCGGTCAAGAAGAAAGACGAAGCCGTGGCCTCCATCGAAAAACACAAAGCCGAAATCATCGGCCTGAGCGACCAGGTTTGGTCGTTCGCCGAAACCGCCCTGCTCGAAACGCGCTCATCGAAACTGCTCGCGGATTATGCCGAAAAACAGGGCTTTACCGTCGAACGCGGCGTGGCCGGCATGCCCACCGCCTTTGTGGCGAGCTACGGGGAGGGCCGCCCGATCATCGGCGTCCTGGGGGAATATGACGCCTTGCCGGGCCTCTCGCAAAAAGCTCAGCCGGAGAAAGAAGCCCTGGAGCCCGGTGCGCCCGGTCACGGCTGCGGGCACAACCTCCTGGGCACGGCGGCCCTCGGAGCCGCCCTAGCTATCAAGGACCTGATGGCCGCGGGCAAACTCAAGGGGACGATCCGGTTCTACGGGACGCCCGCCGAAGAGGCCGTCGGCGGCAAGGTGTACATGATCCGGGCGGGTCTGTTCAAGGACCTCGACGTCTGCCTGGCCTGGCACCCCGACGAAAAGACGCGGGTTTCGGTCGACGGCTCGCAGGCGATCGTCGACTTCATCGTCGAGTTCAAGGGCAAGGCCGCACATGCGGCGGCCGATCCCTGGAACGGACGCAGCGCCGTGGCCGCCCTTGAGTTCTTCACCACGGGCTTGAACCGCATGCGGGAATTCGTCAAGCCGACCGTCCGCATGCACTACACGATTCTCAACGGCGGCGACGTGCCCAATGTCGTGCCCGCCTATGCGCGACTCTGGTGCTGGCTCCGCGATTCCAAGGGCACGGGGGTCGAGCAGCTCCTGGACAGGGCGCGGCGGATCACCGAAGGCGCGGCCCTGATGGCCGAAGTCGAATCGAAGATCACGGTGGACGCGGGAGACTGGGAGACTCTGGTCAACCTGACCGGAGAAAAGGTGATGTTCCAGAACCTCACTTGGCTTGGTCCGATCGCCTTTACGCCCGAAGAGCAGGAATTCGCTAAAAAAATCCAGCAGGCGACGGGTATCGAGCCGAAGGGCCTCGACGGCTCGGTCCAGCCGTGGAGAGCGCCCAAGGCGGACCCGGAAGGCGGCTCGACCGACGTCGGCGACGTGAGCTGGATCGTTCCCACGCTGAGCATGAACGCCACAACGGCGCCCGTGGACGCTCCCTGGCACGCCTGGCCGGTCGTCGCCTGCGGAGGAATGTCGATCGGCCACAAGGGCCTCGTCTACGCGGCCAAGGCTCTAGCGGCGACGATGGTGGACCTGTTCGAGGACGCCAAGACCCTCGAGGCCATCAAGGCCGAATTCCGGGAGAATACGAAGGGCGTGGTCTATAAGCCTTTTATCCCCGAGGGTCCGCCGTCCCCGGTGAAGCGCTGACTCAAGAACAGCATTTGGGGTCCCGTCTGCACTCTCCACTCGTTTTCTATCGAGCCTATTCTTTTGGTTGACGGAGCTTTCTTAGTTTGTATTCCAAGCGAATTCCGTTCTCATTGGCCTTTGTGCATTTGCACGGACCGATTGGCCGTCCTGCCAAAGCATTTCGAATCTCCCCCTGCTAGGCGCGACTAGCGGAATGTCACCTTCTCACTAGCTAAAGCGAAAAAGTGGAAAGCGGAGACTTAACCCCGTCTTTTCTGAAACTACTTAAGCAGTTTTATGGACACCTTGTTCCCGGCGGTCGTTGTCACAAACCGGCAGCCTTTCAGAACGAATTCATCGACCTTGATTTCATCGCCCTTTTGTTCCGCGAATTTTGAAGGTTCCGTTTTCACAACGAATTTCATTTCCTTGCTGGCCTTGTCCACCAGAACGGGGATCACTCGGGTGAATTTGAACTCGGCTTTATTGCTGAACCGCACCAAAAGCGGCACCATGTCATAAATCGTCTGGTTCTCGGAGATCTTGATCACACCGAACGGAGTAAAGGACATCCCCGCCAGCTTTCCCAGCTCCGAGTAATCGAGGACCACAAGGGTATCGTGTGTCTCCAGGATGCTCCTGAGCTTCTCGTTCAGCACCTTCTTGCCTTCGGTCTCGAAGAGCTCTTTTTCTTTTCGAATGGATTCGAAACCATATTCACTTTTGGCTTGAGCGAGGAGCCGGAGCCTTTCTTCTTCACCTATGGCAGCTGCTTTTTTCAGCTTATCGAAGAGAAAGATTCCCTCCTTGAAGATGTCGGCTTTCCAGTCCGGGTCGACCTCGTCCAAGAGCAGGGCCAGAGCGGCGCCGCTCGAATACAGCCTGAACCTGAGGGGACCGACCCCGAACTTGTTCCCGGTCGCGACGACGCTCGCCGAGATGATGTCCTTCATCTGCTTAAAATGATCGGCCAGGTCCTCTTTCAATTTCTCGCCGTAGCCGTGAAACCCGTTGAGGAAAAAGAGTTGCGGGTCCGGTTCCAACCCCTGAGCCTTGATCAGAAACTCGTATTCAACGTACTTGGCCAGCCCTTCGAGATATTCGGTGAGGTCCTCGTATTCGATGAATTCTTTCTTCAGGGCGGCCCTGCGCTCGGCCCGGACGGCCGTCAATTCCTTGATCTTCCGAACCCTCGTTTCGTGGTCTTCACTGGTCAGGGCATCCTGGATAATGGACGCCTCCAGGCTCCAATAGGAATTGTTGAGAACGTCGAGAACAGGATAGTCGATAGCCGGCAATTCATTCGGCTCCTTGTCCGGGGCTTGAGCCGCCTGAAAAGCATGAAAGCCTTCATGGAGGATCATGGACATCTGGTCATAGGGATTACTAGGGAGAAAATTCCACTTCTCGAGCCATTTTTGGGCAAAGTCCTTATCCCGTCCCAGAAGAACTCCCTCAATCTGATTCCTCTGATTGGAAAAGGTATCGGCCACAACCAGGGTCTTGACCCCGTCGATATCCGTGACCGTGTTCTGTCCGTCGTAGTCGATGAAGGTCGCGCCGTCCCGAAAATAGACGGTCTCTCCCTTGAGCGGGTTGAAGCCGGTCAAGACCTGGAACCCCGCGGGCTGATGCGGATAGCCGATCAGGATGTCCTGGACATGGGGCCGATAGAAGAGAATCGGAGTTTTAGAAAAATCCCAGTTCTTCCAGATCTTATCCCCGATCGCCGTCATGATGTTCCGGCATTCTTTAAGGTAGATAAAAAGAGCGGGGTCGATTCTGATCTTGCTTTCCATCTTGGCCCCGGGCTGGCCGAAAGCGGATGAAAAGAAAGACAGGATGATCAAAACGCAAAGCGCGCTCGCCGATTTTCTCATGACGATTCTCCTTCTCTGGGATTTCAAGCGGAGCGATATCCTTAAGAACTCCGGGCGTCAGAAAACGGTTCCGTTATGTATTCTAATTGATTCGGGTCGTACCGAGCCTGTGAATTTATTATTAATTACTTAGAAGGAAAACGGGCGGCCTTTTTGAGGCCAACAAAAGCCATTCTAAGGGCAAAAGGCCGTCGGTTTTTGGCGCAAGGATAACTCAGCCAATACGATCTCTGGGACCACTCCCCTGACCGTCTATAATTCTAACAGTCCTCATAGCCTCCCTATTCGGTCGTCAAGCATGCAGGTCTACCATTTTACGCTACCGGGCTTAATGTGACTTGTCAGCACGATTTCAACAGTCGAATCGGGCCGGACATTAACGATAGGGTAGGGTCTCTGATCACGCACTGAAAAAAAGAATCCCAACCTCTTGCAGCCGACCATGCCGGTGGTCAGCACAAATCCGTCCTTTGAATTCCAGTCCCCCTTGCCTGATACAAGGCCGCCCTCCATCCAGAAATCAGGCTTCCCTGAAGGGGGGATCCCCTTAAATGCATCGTCGATGTCTGCTTTTGTCAAGATAATGCCATCCCAATTATCACCTTGTGGTCTTGGGGCCATCGGCAATAAATCTATGAGGACTAGATAAGAACCAACCGGCACTCTATTGAGCGCGAAATTGCCGTCCGAATCCGTCTCTGCCGTCGGGTTTGCTCTGATTACCCCTATTCTTTCATAATTGTTTTCGTTCATATCGGCTACGACCGGTCCTTTTGGCAATCCCTTATCCACGTGGCAGAGTACAATCCTGACATTCTGCATAACTTCATGCGGATTTTCCTCTCCAAAGCTTCCATAAACCAGACGGCCACTGATATTGCCCGTCCTTTCGGGAGAACCGCATGCTTGCAAAGCAAATAAGACAATCAGCAACAAATAAAACATTCCTCTTAATTTGATCATGGTCCCTCCCCTGGCGATGATTCTTACATTCTTTTTAATGACGCTTAAGACTTTCCATAGACTGGATAATCCTTCTTGTTCGACAGGATATCTAGTCCGCCGCTACCTTGATCTGGGTCCTGATGAGGATGATGTTGCTTACAACAGTCCCGTCCTTGGCGTCTGTCATATAAAAATAGAGATCTCCTTCTTTGTCCGAAGTGATCTCCCACGGAAAGAAGGGCAACATGATTTTGACCTCCTGCACCTTGACACCCTCCGGCCAATTCATCACCTTTTGATCCGCGACTGTTTGAGTGACGCCGATTCCTCCTTTCCGGGAGACCTTGGACTGGTAATGACTTGCGGTTCGGTAGGAGACTTCCTCTGTCCCTTCCAGGCGGGTGCAGGAGAACTTCACTTCGAATTCCATGCCGGTATTTTTGACCAGAGCCTTGCCCTCCTTGACCGGCTCCATCCGAAAGCGCTTTCCCGCGGATATTGTCTTGTCTCCCTCGCTGAATGATTGGACCTCCATCCACTTTTTACCGGAACCGCAACCGGTTATGAGCGCCGGGAGGCCGAAGGCCAACACCGCCAGAACTCCGCAGGCAAGAACCGGCGATCTTCGAATCTCTTTTTCCAATTGGGACCCCCTTTTTTTGATTTCTGAAAGATTAGCCTATCGCACCGCCCTCAAAATCGTGCTCTGCGAGACCGATATCATGCATTTGATGAATTGCCCCCCGTGATCGGTCCGATCAGTCGCCCAATCTGAGACGGATGGCTAGCCTGGCAGGCTAAACCGGGAATGAATGAATTGGGGCGGCCATCCCGGAACCAATATCTGCATTGTATCACCCACCCTCCCTGGGGATAGTCTAGGGAATTTTGCTCCCCGGGTGATAGGGCAACCCTCCTCAGCACCGAACAGGGAAACCTGACCTTATATTTTCCCTTGAGTGATTTATAGAAAATAAATAGTGAAAAGTCAAGGTATGGCGGGGATGGCGATAGGGTCGGCGTGGCTTGGCTGGCCATAGCAATTGATTAAAAAGGATTCAGCTGATTGCACTGCCTAAAAAAACAGCTAATCGGATCCAACTTATTGATTTCAAAGAACAGCTCTCGGTCCGACCCCAGGCTCCCAACCAAAGATCTCAAATTATCCACTTGACAAATCGCGGATATATTAGTATATTAGATAATGCTAAATTATTAATATGTCTCCGCATCGTCTGAAAGGAGGCCAAATGCAAGATCATATTAAGGTGTTCAAAGCGCTCTCCTCAGAGTCCCGGCTCAAGGTCATCCGGCTTCTCAAGGAACACCCCCAGTGCGTCAACGCCGTCGCCAAGAGGCTGGGCATGACCCAGTCGGCGGTCTCCCAACACCTCCGTATCCTCAAGGAGGCCGGCCTGGTCAGAGGCAAGAAGCGCGGAAACTGGATGCACTACGAAATATCCTCCGAGAACCTGGAACGGTACGGCCGGGCTATGGCCGAGGTCTTCGGCGTATGGGTCAAGCCCAAAAAGGCCGCGGACGGGAGCCTTAACTGCCCGCCCGTCCTCTTGAAAGAATGCCGGGGCAAGACGCCGGGCGGCAAGACAAAGAAAGCAGGAAAGCGATGACTCCGCATCAAATCCAGTGTGAAGGCCTGAACGTCCGCACCGACACGAAAATATGTCCGGGTTTGGCCAAGACGGAACAAGGGGAAGTCTATCTCCTCGACGCCCGAACTCCGGGCTCCAAAGGCATCTGTTGCCAGGCCTTCGCCGCCATGAATTCCATGAGACTGGCCATGTCCGTAACTGACCAAAAGGATCTGGAGAATCTTGAATATTTTGACGTCACCTGTCCTCACGGCGCCGTAACGTTTCGTCTTATCCGCAAGGAGTAGCTCTTCCCCCTTGAATGTTCCAAGCCTGCCGCGACTCTTTCTGGCCTTCCTGAGATTGGGGGCCGTTTCCTTCGGCGGCCCGGGAATGATCGCCTACATCGGGCGTCTTGCCGTTTCGGAAAGAAGCTGGCTATCCGAAGAAGACTTCCGGCAGGGCGTTGCTCTTTGTCAGGCCTTGCCCGGCGCGACCGCCATGCAATGCGCGGCCTATGTCGGGCTGCGTGCGCGTCGGTGGGCAGGCGCCATCGCAGCCTTTGCGGGGTTCGGCCTGCCGTCCTTCTTGATGATGCTCGCCTTGTCCGTCGTCTACCATCGCGTGGCCGGTGTAGGAACTGTGACCTCGGTCCTGTCCGGTTTGCGGGCCCTGGTGGTGGCACTTGTTGCCTACGCGACCTGGACATTCGGTCGAACATCAATCAAGGGCTTTCGCCAGGCGGCCATCGCCGCGATCTGTGCGGCGGCCTTTGGACTCGGGGTCAGCCCGTTTCTCCTCATTCCCGGAGCCGCGCTGGCGGGGGCCGTTCTTTTTAGGCCCCAGGAGGGTCTATCGCAGCCGGAGCAAAGTCGAGAGGCCGCCGGGCGGGGCATTTGGCCGGCGGTTATTATCCTCATCCTCGCCGGCGGAATGACATTGGCTCTCCTCGTGTACAATGCCCGCCTGGCGATACTCGGCCTTATTATGATGAAAGTGGACATCTTCGCCTTTGGCGGAGGATTCGCTTCGGTTCCACTCCTCTATCGGGAGATTGTAAGCATCCACGGATGGCTTCCCCCTCGCGTTTTCATGGATGGAATCGCCCTGGGTCAGGTCACGCCTGGACCGATCGTTATCACCGCTACGTTCGTCGGCTACCAGATGGCCGGGATAAGCGGCGCCCTGGTGGGAACCGTGGGCATCTTCCTCCCTTCGATTTTCGTCGTGTTGCTGGCCGAGCCATGGTTCCGGAGGTTTCATTCTTCTCCGATCTTCAGGGGGATTAGCGAGGCCCTTGTCCTGTCGTTCGTTGGGCTACTCGCTTCCGTGACGATCCGCTTCGGCCAAGCCGTGACCTGGAGATGGCCCTTGATCCTCCTGGCCCTGATTTCTTTCGCCGCTCTCGTTCGCAAGGTCAACGTCGTGTGGATCGTTCTTGCCGGAGCGATTGTATCGGCCGTTTTGCGCTAAAGAGGAGAGGGGGTCGCTTCAGCAATTTCAACTCTCTATCTATCAAGCCTGTTCTTTTAGTTGACGGCGCTCTCTCAGTTCATATTCCAAGCGAAATCCGTTCTCATTTGATTATGGGTATCAGCCCTGGCTTCAGGGTCGGCCTGCCAATATATTCCGAATTTCCCCCTGCTGAGCGCGACAAGCGGAATGCGTTTTCTCTCCGGCTAAGGCGGCAAAGCAGAAAGTGCTGACGCGATCCTCTTCTTACGATCCCATTCGGCTTTTTGACCGGGTGAGCTGATTCTGGTATAGGTTATCTTAACTTGGGTGAAAGAGAGGCTGTCATGCGCAAGATGATGATTTCGGGAATGCGGATCGCAATCTCTTTGGCCGTTATGCTATCCCTCTTCGGGACGGCCTACGGCCTGGAGGAGGGATTCAAGCCCCACATGGTGGTCCGGCTCTTCGGCGGCCTGGGATTTCCCGCGATCGGGGACCTAGACTCCGGCCTGAAGGGCCTCAGTGATTCCATCATCTACCTCGATATGGCATCCGGCTATTCGGCCGGGGGCGGCTACGGAAATATCCGCTATGGGTATGACCTGGGCGGCGATCTCATCTTTCAGTTCTCCCCCAATTTCGGGATAGGGCTCGGCTCCGGCTTTCTCCGCGCCTCAAGAACCACCGAACTCAGGCTTACCGCGCCAAACCCGACCCTCCACAACGAGATTTGGACCTTCGAGCCGGCGGTGAGCGTCGTCCCGATCAGGGTCAGTCTATTTGTCTTCATGCCGATCGGCCGTTCCCTTAACCTCTCCCTGAACGCCGGCCCCGAATACTATTTCGCCTCCATCTCGTCGCTGATCCGGGACGAATACCCCGCCTGGTGGTGGAACGAAAGGGAGGATAAGGCCACGGGTCAGGGATTCGGATTCCACGGGGGAATCGGGCTGGAGATCCGCCTGTCCTCGCAAATGTCCTTCATCCTGGAAGGACAGGCCCGGCTGGCCAAGATCAACGACCTCACCGGGACCCACGCCTATCGAAACAGCTTCGGCTACGAAGAGCAGAAAAAAGGAACTCTTTATTATTGGACGGACCTTTGGACCTTCAAGCCCTTCCCCTATATCTCCGTCAATGAGACCCTGCCCAGCGAGCCATGGCAGCTGAACCCCAGAAAAGCCATCCTGGACCTCAGCGGTTTGAGCGCCGTGGCGGGCATCCTTTTTCGTTTCTAAGGAAGGGATCGAACATGCGACCCCGCCTTGGAGTCGTCTGAAAGATCCAGCTTCCGGCCCGGAGGGGATTCGCTTGACGGGCGCGGATGATTCATCATCGCAGCCGCACTGAGATATAATACGGACATGGCCGCTTATTACCTTCTTATTTATAAGACCGTTGAAAACTACGTCGAGCGACGCGCGCCCTATCGCGACGAACACCTGGCCTATGCCAATGCCGCGCACGCCCGGGGCGAACTGGTCATGGGCGGGGCGTTGGCCGACCCTCCTGACTCCGCAATCCTGGTGTTTCGCGCCCCTGACACCTCCCTGGTCGAGCGTTTCGCCCGGAACGACCCCTACGTCAAGGCCGGCCTCATCACGAGCTGGAGCGTGCGTCCCTGGACTGTCGTGATCGGCGGCTGATCCCGGCTTATCGCCTTGCGTTCACGGGGAGGAGGCAACTATGAATAATCGACTCGGCATGATGGACAAATTCGACTTTTTATTGGGAGATTGGGACCTGGAATACAGAATCCCCAAGAGTTCTTTCAGCACAGAGAGTGCGGCCCGCGGGAAGGGAACCATCAGAAGAGCGATGAATGATAGGTATGTTTATTTTGACTATGCGGCGACCGGGAACACCGGGCGGGCCGAGGCTCACGCCATTTTCGCCTGGGATGACAAGGCCAAAATCTATCGGTATTGGTGGTTCGAAGATTCGGGGAATTTCCTAACGGCGACATGCAATTTCGTGAATGACCACACCCTCCGCATGAATTGGCACGACACATTGCTCGTCCAGACTTTCTCCGGACAGGAAAGCGGTCAAATAATCCTGACCATGGAGCATCCCGATTCCGACGGCCGATATGAAGTCGTGCTGGAAGTCCTGTTCACGAGGGCCGGGCAAGAGCGGAGCGTATGAGGGAATCGGACAACGAGACGGCCTCCTAAATTCATTGAACGGGGCCGCAAAACGAGTTCGCGGCCGGATGCAGCAATTGTCCTGCTGGCAGCGGTTCTCATTTTTATTTGACGATTTGCGAATCGAACCTCAACTATTGATTCCAAAGAAGACCTCTCGGTCCGACCCTAAGCTCCCCCACCCCAAGCTCCACCCGATACGGCCAGGGGTCGGAGTCAGGGTCCCCGGCGCTTTCAGTGGGTGTTGATTCCCAAGTCTTCGCACGCTTGGCGCAAGGGGGCGTCGGTCGTCCAGATCGCGCAGGAGCTCAGCAGAGCGGAAGCCAGCAGATGGATATCGACGTAGCCCAGCCCGCGGCCCATGAGTTTCCGCTCCTCGATGAGAAAGAGGGCCTCATCGTGTGTGGCGGCTTGAACCCGGGGGAGCGCCTGAAGCAGATCGAGGATTTCGGATCTCTTGGCCTTCCGGCCGCACGCAAGCTCGCCGATGATGAAAGGATGGAGGAGGACGTCTCCGCTCTCGAGGAGCTCCTCCAGGCGCGGGGCTCCCGACCGAAAATGATCGACCCAAACCGAAGTATCGACGAGGACCATGCGACTCAGGCGGCCGGCCGCCTCCTCGGTATCGGGCGAAGCCTTTTCTCGGTCCCCCCCAGCCGGGCCAGGCGCCGGCTGCTCTCGAGAGTGATCAGGGCTTCGAGTCCCCGCCGGACGAGCGCGGTCTTCTCCTTGATCCCGGCCAGTTGGGAGGCCTTTTTCATGAGATCGTCATCGATGTTCAGCGTTGTTCTCATATGCATATATATGCTCTTTTTATGCATATGTGTCAAGGGGCAAGGAGCGGAAGCCGCCTTCCCATTGCCGGCTTGGGCCGCCGGCCGCCGCACGAGGCAAAATCCCGCCCGGTTAATGAAGACGCGGCCGGCCGGTCGTGTTTCTCAGTTATTGATCCTGCCCGCGATCAATTCATACAGGCTGTCGGGCATCACTTTGAACAGTTTTGAGCCCAGGACCGTGGGCAGGGGAAACGCGATCGTTTTCTTTCCCTTCTTTATGCCCCTAACGATGATTCGCGCGGCTTTTTCTGCCGACATCAGGAACGGCATCGGATATGTGCTATCGTCCGTCATGGGTGTCTTCACGAACCCCGGCTTCACGGTGATGACCTTGATGTTGTATTCCTTCGCTTCGACCCTGAGGCTTTCCAGAAGAACGGTCACGGCCGTTTTGCTGGCGCCGTAGAACCCGCTCTTCGGAAAACCGCGACAATCCGACAAGCTGGATACGCCGACGATGACCCCTCCTTTTCTTCGCCGGAAACCGGGCAAAAGCTCGCCGATAAAATCGAGCAGGCCGAAGACGTTCACCTCGAATATTTTTTTAGCGGCGGCAACATCATAGTTCTCAACGCCGGCGCGATGGCTGAGACCGGAATTGAGGATGGCGATATCTACGTCTCCGAACCGCGATTCGACTTTGCGGCAGGCCCGTCTGACCTCATCCGTTCTCGAAACATCGCATTTTATGGGAAGGATGGCGCTGCCGCTCGTCTTGAGCTCAGCGGCCAGCTTCTTAAGGATGTTTTCTCTTCGGGCCAGGAGGGCCAGTTTCACTTTCTCCTTGGCCAGAAGCTTGCTGAGCTCAAGTCCGATCCCGCTCGAAGCGCCTGTAAGAAGAATTGTTTTCCCTCGAAGTTCCATGTTCATAAGTATAGGATGGCGCGCCCGGAGTTTCCACTTTTATCGAGAATATCCCTCATGGGTCGCAATCCAAACGGGGCTGGGAAACGCGTTCATCGCCCCTGAAAAAGAGGCGGAGCTTCCCTTTCCACCGGTCACCGCGAGCGCCGGCTTCCGGCTCCCTGAGAAAATTTGCGGAAACGGACAAGGATGTCCGCCGCTGAATCCTCCGGCCTCCGGCAGCCCAAATCATTTGACAGCCGGCCTGCTAAAACCTATTCTTAAGACAAAAGGAGAAATTCCATGCCGTTCAGAAGAACAACCCATCGGAGCAGTACAGGAACGAAGCTTTATGCCGTCCGTGATTCCAAGGGCCGCTTCAAGGATATCCAGACCTACAAGCGCGCCCACTCCATGGATATCAAACGGAAGAGCAAGAAGGAAAAATAGAGCGGCCCGAGTGAAGGGTCGCCTGTTCCTCATCGGCAGTCCGCCGAACTCCACGCCCCAGGCCGCGTGAGTTGGGGCGTATCACTGCATCTTAAGCTGGAGATTCTCGCCGCGCTCGACCCCGGCGGTCGAACTGCCGGATGCCCGCCAGGCCCTCCCGCCGGCTGCAATACCCCAAGGTGATCAAATCCCTGATCGCCGCGGAAACCGAAGAAACACAGAGAAGAACCCCACGCCCCCTCGCCTTCGCCGCCGCTTTCAGCGTAAAAAATAGAAGGCCGACCGCCGGATGGGTCGCAAATTGACTTCATTCATTCGTTCCCCTATATTAGGCTTGCCATGAATTGGGAAGACCTGGCCAGGGAACTCACGCAAGTCACGCCTTCAAAGATCGTTCTGACGGTTCTGGATGGGCTGGGAGGGTTGCCCGTCAAAGGCAAGACCGAGCTCGAGGCCGCCCGTCATCCGAACCTGGACGCCCTGGCCCGCGAGGCGGCCTGCGGACTGACTCACCCGGTCTATCCCGGCATCACCCCTGGAAGCGGCCCGGCCCACCTGGCGCTTTTCGGCTACGACCCGCTCCGCTACCAGCTCGGCCGGGGCATCCTCGAAGCCCTGGGCTCGGGAGTCGACGTCGGCCCACAGGACCTCGTCGCCCGCGGAAATTTCGCCACGATCAAGGCCGACCTGATCACGGACCGCCGCGCGGGCCGGATCGCCACGAGCGAATGCGAGCGCTTGTGCGCGAGGGTCAACGCCGGCCTTCCGGAGCGGCCGGGCTACAAGGTCAGCCTCACCCCCGGCAAGGAGCACCGTTTCGTGTTCAAGCTGAGCGGCCCGAACCTGGCCGACGGCCTGACCGACGCCGACCCCCAAAAGGAAGGCAAGCCTGCCGTCCCGGTCAAGCCCCTCGCGGCCGAAGCCAAGCTCGCCGCCAACATTGTGAACGGGTTCATCGCCGACGTGACCGCCCTGCTCAAGGACGAGCCGTCGGCCAACACCGTGCTCATGCGCGGCTTCTCCAAGCATCCGACCATCCCCACCATGACCGAGCTCTACAAGATCAAGCCCGCGGCCGTTGCCAACTACCCCATGTACAAGGGTCTGGCCAAGCTGGCCGGCATGGACGTCCTGAAGGTCGGCCCTGAGACCAAGGAACTCTTCCGAGCTTTCGAAGCGCGTTACAACGATTTCGATTTTTTTTACATTCACTTCAAGCGAACGGACGCGGCCGGCGAGGACGGCAATTATGAGGCCAAGGTCAACGCCATCGAGGAGTTCGACGCCTTTGTCCCCCAGCTCACGGCCCTCAAGCCTGACGTCCTCGTCGTCACGTCGGATCACAGCACCCCGGCCCTGCTTAAAGCCCATTCCTGGCATCCGAACCCGTTCCTGCTCGTGGCCAAAACGGCCCTGCCCGACGACGTCGCCCGATTCAGCGAGAGGGAATGCGGAAGCCGGGGAAGCCTCGGCCGCTTCCCGGCGCTCCAGGCCATGTCCCTGATGCTGGCCCATGCCGGCAAGCTCATGAAGTTCGGTGCCTGAAAGAGGAAGACCGTGACCCCTATCCCGAGGGCCGGTTCGAGGACCCCGGCCCGGCCGTTCAGCGGAAGGTTGAGTTGAGGAGAATCGCCAGGCACGTCGCTCTCGCCGCCGGGTTCCTCGTCTTTCTCTTCCTGATCATGCTCTCCCCCTCCGCACGACTCTCAGCGTCGATCGACACCCGGATGGAAGTCTATGACCTGCGGCAGTACACCCATCCGAACTTCACCCGCATCGTCGTCGACATCGGCGGCCTGCGCGAGTACACCTACGATGAGCTCCACTCCCCGGACCGGATCTTCATCAACATCTACCAGGCCAAGCTCAACCCGATCCTTCAGGGCGAGGTCATCACCCCGAACTGCGGTTACCTCAGCCAGGTCCGGATCGCCCAGCGCGACACGATCACGGTCCGGCTGGTCGTGGACCTGAGCTTCGACCGGATCAAGAGCTACAGGGTCTACTATCTTCCGGACCCGTTCCGAATCGTGCTCGACATCTATCCCAAGGGCGCGGACGACGCGCCGGCTCAGTCCCTCCCCGCGACAAAACCCGGAGAGACGACGGCTCCCCGGCCTCCCGACCCGACGGCCTCGGGCTACAGTCTGGCCCGTCAGCTCGCGCTCGACGTGAGGAAGGTGGTCATCGACCCCGGGCACGGAGGGACCGACCCCGGATGCCTGGGCCTGGCCGGCCTCAAGGAGAAGGATATCGTCCTCGACATCGCCCTGAAACTGCAGAAGCTCCTGACCGAGGCCGGGCTCGAAGTGATCATGACTCGCGAAACGGACATCTTCATCAAGGTCGAGAACCGTTGCATCCCGGCCAATAACATCAAGGCCGACCTTTTCGTCTCGATCCACGCCAACGCCAGCTTCAACAAAGCGCGAGCGGGCATCGAGACGTTCTACCTGAACTTCAGCCCTGACCAGGCGGTCAACGAAACCGCGGCCATGGAGAACGCCACGACGACCAAACGCCTGGGCGAGATGATGGACATCCTGAAGAAGATCGCCCTGAACAGCAAGATCCCCGAGTCGCGGGCCCTGGCCGAAAGGATCCAGAAGAGCCTCGTCCAATACCTGTCCGGGTTCTACGGCGGGATCAAGGACCTGGGGGCCAAGGGCGGCCCGTTCTGGGTGCTCATCGGCAGCGACATGCCGTCGGTGCTGGTCGAGGTCTCGCATCTCAGCAACTCCGCCGACGAGGCCCGGCTGAAGGATGATCTCTATCGCCGGCGCATCGCCGAGGCCATTGCCCGCGGGATCCTGGCCTATCGGGAATCCCTGGGGAAAGGAAAGCGCTGATATGAGACGACGCGATTTCTGTTGGAATATCGCCCTGGGCGGCGCGGCCCTGGGCTTGGCTCCGTCGCTCCTGGCGGAAATGCAGTCCGGGGCAAAGGCGGCGGCGGCGACAGCCGGCATGCCCGACCTCGGGCTCGGCCTGGGTGATTCGCCCAAGGCCATCACCAAGGCGGCTGTCGAAGCCCTGGGCGGCATGGGTAAGTTCATCGGCCGGGGCGACGTGGTCATCATCAAGCCCAACATCGGTTGGGACCGGACGCCCGAGCTCGCGGCCTGCACCAACCCCGAGGTGGTCGTGGGGCTCATCGAGATGTGCCGCGACGCCGGGGCCAAGAAGGTCACCGTCCTCGACAACCCCACGAACGAAGCCAAGCGGTGCTACATTCGTTCCGGGATAAGGGACGCGGCCGAGGCCGCCGGGGCTAGCGCGCCTTTTCCCAACGACCAGCACCTGAAAAAGGTCCCGATCAAGGGCGAGTGGCTCAAGGATTGGGAGGTATACTCGGACTTCCTCGAGGCCGACAAGCTCATCAACGCACCCATCGCCAAGCACCACAGCCTGAGCCGCGTGACCCTGGGCATGAAGAACCTCATGGGCGCGATCGGCGGCCCGCGCAATCAAATCCATCAGAAGCTCGACCAGGCCCTGGTCGACCTCGCGAGATTCTTCAAGCCGACACTCAACGTTCTCGATGCTTACCGGATGCTCGTGCGCAACGGGCCGCAGGGCGGACGGCCGTCGGACACGAAACTCATGAAAACGATCGTGGCGGGGCGGGACATCGTGGCCGTCGACGCCATGGGCGCCACGTTCTTCGACATCCCGCCCGGGGACCTGCCCTTCCTGAGAATCGCCGCGGACAAGGGTCTCGGCCGAATCGACCTGGAGAAGCTCCGAATTGAAAAAAGAACGGTCTAAGAAGTATCGCGCCCTTCAGCTGGCCCGGATCGCCGCCCAGGTCCTCTTCCTGGGCCTGTTCATCTATCTCTTCACTGTCACCCACTACGCCGGCAAGGATTATATCGGGCCGGTCGAAGGCCTATTCCATTTCGACCCGCTCATCACCTTCGCCATCCTCGTCGCCGGCAAGACGCTCTTCCTGCACTCGCTCCTGGCCCTGGTGACGATCCTCGTGACGGTCCTCCTCGGCCGCGTCTTCTGCGGCTGGTTCTGCCCGCTGGGCGCGGTCCATCAGTTCTTTTCGTTCATCTTCAAGAAGGCGAAGTTTCTGCGGCCGAAGGTCGTCTCCGCCAAGCCGCTGGCAGTCAAGTATTACATCCTGATCTTCGGGCTGGTGGCGGCCGTTTTCGGCCTTAACCTCTTCGGCTATATCGATCCGTTCTCTTTCCTCTACCGCTCGTTCGCGGTCGCGGTCTTCCCCTCGGCGACAGTGGGAACGACCGCCTTCGTCGGGCTTCTCTATAAGGTCAAGCTCGGCTTCATCGGCGACCCGCTGACCCAGTTCATCGCCAACCTGACCCTGAACGCCGTTTTCAAGCAGGGATTCCTGATAGGCCTCATCTTCCTGGGAGCGATCCTCCTCAACATGTGGCGCGAGCGGTACTGGTGCCGGTACGTGTGTCCCCTGGGCGCCCTGCTCGGGTTTCTCTCGATAGGGAACATCGTCAAGCCCAAGGTGGACACCCATAAGTGCATCAAGTGCAACCTGTGCAATATCCAGTGCGAGACGCAGGCCTCGCCCTATCCCGACGAGGATTGGAAGAAGCCCGAGTGCGTGTACTGCATGACCTGCGGCGCGGTGTGTCCCACGGCGGCCATCACGTTTCCGGCAGGAGCCGTCGCGCGTAAAGAGCCCTACGTCAGCCTGAAGAGACGGCAGGCCATCCTGGCCTCGATAGGAGCTTTGGCCGCACTGCCCCTGTTCCGGCTGACGCCGTCGTCGCAACGCGCCGGGGACAAGCTCATCCGGCCGCCGGGAGCCTTGCCCGAAAAGCGCTTCCTCGAAAGGTGCATCAAGTGCGGGGAGTGCATGAAGGCCTGCCCGAACAACGCCTTGCAGCCGGCGCTCAGCGAGGGCGGTCCCGAAGCGCTTTGGACGCCGGTGCTCGTGCCGAGGATCGGCTATTGCGAATACTACTGTTCGCTCTGCACCCAGGTCTGCCCCACGGGCGCGCTCAAGGAGCTCCGGATCGAGGACAAGGTCAAGGTCAAGATCGGCTCGGCCTGGGTCAACAAGAACCGGTGCATCCCCTACGCGCTCGGACGGCCGTGCATCGTCTGCGAGGAGCATTGCCCGACGTCGCCCAAGGCCATCAAGTTCGTCATGGTCGAGACCAGGCTTCCCGACGGATCGATCGCGACCCAGAAGGCGCCGGTCATCGACCTCGACCTGTGCATCGGCTGCGGGATCTGCGAGAACAAGTGCCCGGTCGTGGACGACCCGGCGATCTACTGCACGAGCGTCGGCGAACAGCGCTCCGAGCAGAACCGCCTGCTGCTGGATGTTAACAAAACCACGAACTCGCCGTATTGAATACTGCTGATGATTGGACTATAGCTAGCTCAAGGGCATAATGGCCCTGGGGAATATGAATAGCTTTCGGATTTCCAATGGAGGGGGGACAATGGAAAACTGGAATGGGCGACACAATAAGGGGAAATATTATATTAAGCGGGCAGCGATCCCAACGCTCGTGAGTCTGCTTATCATCGTAAATCTGGGACGTGGGGGCGTCCAGAGCGTCGGCCCCCATCATCAAGCCAAGAAAGAGGCCACAACCTGGAAGTACAAAGACTATCTAAAGGCACTGGATACTCTCCTTCCGCTAGACGGCGATATCGAGCTGGGTCAAGATATCGCATGGCGCTTAATCATTCGCATCATGCCTTCCTGGGGAGCTGAATCCCGCTTGCGGATAGAAAAGCGATGGAATGGTAGAGGGGAATTCTCATTGGCTCAACCTGAAGGGCGATCGATTAGCATTTGGGATGACTTCCTTCGCCAGGAAAATCAAGGAGCAAGCTTCGATGAGATTTTGAGTAGGATCAGGATTCGAGAACGCAACATGGATACTGACAGCTGCCCAGCATTGGGGGTTCTGATTAGAAAGCTGGAAGTGATAAAAACACCTCTCATCCCTTCGTCCGCCATCATATTGGATACAACATCCTACGAAATCCGTTGTCGTACTCGGACCAACTCCCGAAGCCTTTCCTGGGAGTGCGTGTATGGCGATGATCTTTGTAAGATCATCGATCAAATATTAGCCGTAATAAAAAACCCGCACGGCTCACATTCGTAATATGTCCACCTTATCAACGGACGAAAGTCTGTCCAAGCGCCCCGGTTTACGCCGGTGAGAAATCCCGGGCCTTTGGTTATTCCAGTATCTTCTTCAGCTCATCCTTGAGCGCGGGGATGACCTCGAACAAGTCACCGACAATGCCGTAGTCCGCGACCTTGAAGATTGGCGCTTCGGGGTCCTTGTTCACGGCTGCGATGACCTTGGACGAGGACATGCCTGCCAGATGCTGGATAGCGCCCGAAATGCCGAAGGCCATGTAAAGATTAGGAGATACAGTCTTGCCCGTCTGTCCGACCTGGTGCCCGTGCCCGATCCAGCCGGAATCAACGGCGGAACGCGATGCACCGACCGCGGAGCGCGGGATGATCGCCGTGAGCTGTCTCAACAGGTCGAAATTCTCCGGCGCCTTCATGCCGCGTCCGCCCGAGACGATGATGTCGGCCTCGGTGACATCCAGCTCGCCGCCTTTTTCTGCAAGCACCGCGACGACGCGGCCTTTGATCGCGGCGCCATCGATCGCCGCCTCTTTCTTGATGACTTCCCCGGCCGCGCCTCCGGCCTGTTCCAGGGGGAAGACGTTGGGCCTCAGCGTCGCGATCTGAGGCGCGGTTTTCAGCGTGAATGAAAGGAGCGCTTTGCCGGCGAAGATGGGCCTCGTGAATTCGAGCTTCTTATCTTTCACGACCAGGCGCGTGACATCCGAGGCCAGACTCACTCCCAGACGCGCCGCAAGCCTGGGAGCCACGTCCCTTCCCAGTGCAGTTGCCGAGAAGAATACCGCCTCGGGTTTGAGCTCGTCGACGAGGGATGCCAGCGCCTGAGCGTGGCTCTCCGCCGAGTAGGCTTCGAGCGCCGGATTCTCGAGGATGTAGACCTTGGAGCCGCCGAAGGAGGCGATCTCCTTGCCCGGCGCCTCGAGTCCGGACCCGGCCGCGACGGCCGCGACTTCAATGCCGAGCTCGCCGGCCCTCCGCTTGGCTTCGGACAGGGCCTCGAGGGAGGATTTTCTGATCTTGCCTTGACGTATCTCAATATAAACCAGGATCATGACCGTCTCCTTCCTCAGATGACCTTCGCTTCGTTCCGCAGGAGAGAGACCAATTCCTTGGCCGCCTCCTGGGGAGAGCCGGGGACGATTCGCCCGGCTTTGCGCGGCGCGGGCATATCGAGGTTCGTGATCTCGATCCCGACCGCCATCTCCTCGGGTTTTAAGCCGAGGCTTGTCGCGTCAACGACGGGGATCTCTTTTTTCTTGGCGGCCATGATTCCCTTGAGCGTTTCGTAACGCGGTTCGTTCAGGCCTTTCTGGGCGCTGACGACGGCCGGCAGGGAGAACTCGAGCTTCTCCTCGCCGCCTTCGATCTCGCGCAGGGCCGTTCCCTTCCGGGGCTCGATGGAGAGCTTGGTCACGACGTTGGCCTGGGGCAAACCCAAAAGCTCGGCGACCATGGACGGCACCTGGGCGTTGTCCGCTCCGACGGATTGTTTCCCGAACAGGAGAAGGTCGAATTGAGCGAACTTCGTCTTGATCGTCGCGGCGATGATCCGGGCCGTGCGCAGACCGTCATAGGTCTCTCCCGCCGCGTCCTTGATGAGCACGGCTTCGTCCGCTCCCATGGCCAGGCACTTCCGGAGGACGACCAGGGTCGCGTCCCCTCCCACGGAAAAAACAGTGACCTTACCCGCCTGGGCCTCGCGCAGGCGCAGGGCCTCCTCGACGGCGTATTCATCGTAGGGGCTCAGGACGAAATTCAGGCCCTGCTCCTCGACACATTTTTTCTCGCGGTCGATCCGGATCTTGGACTCTGTGTCCGGCACGCGCTTGACGAATACGAAAACGTTCATTTCAACCTCCCCTCGGTGGGTCATAAGATGGCCGCGCGGCTCCTCCCGGAAGCCGCGCACTCCCCGATACCGCCGGCGGCCTAAACCTGAGAGATTCGCTCAGGCTATTCCACGAATCTTTTTAGCAAAAGCGAAGCGTTCGTCCCGCCGAAGCCGAAAGAATTGCTCAGGCCGTATTCGACCTCGGCCGGGCGGGCCTTGTTCGGGACATAGTCCAGGTCGCACTCAGGGTCGGGGTTTTCGTAATTGATGGTCGGCGGCATGATCTGGTGGTTCAAGCAAAGGGCGGTGTAGGCCGCCTCGACGGCGCCCGTGGCGCCCAGCAGGTGGCCGGTCATTGATTTCGTGGAATTGATCCCGATCTTGTAAGCGTGCTCGCCGAAGACGGCTTTGATGGCCATGGTCTCGACCTTGTCGTTGAACGGCGTGGAAGTCCCGTGAGCGTTGATGTAGTCGACCGCCGTCGGCGCGACACCCGCATCGTCGAGGGCCGCCCGCATGACCCGGGCCGCGCCGTCGCCGTCCAGGGCGGGGGCGGTGACATGATAAGCGTCCCCGGTCATGCCGTAGCCCACGACCTCGGCGTAGATCGTCGCCTTGCGCCGCAGGGCCGCCTCCATCTCTTCCAGGATAACGATGCCCGCGCCCTCGGCCATGACGAACCCATCCCGCTGGGCGTCGAACGGACGCGAAGCCCGCTCCGGCTCATCGTTGCGCGCGGACAGGGCTTTCATCGCGATGAATCCTGCGGTCCCCAGGGGGGTGATGGGGGCTTCAGCCCCTCCGACGATCATGATGTCCGCGTCGCTCCGGGCGATGATGCGAAAGGCGTCGCCGATCGCGTGCGTGCTCGAGGCGCAGGCCGTGACCGAGGCCATGTTCGGCCCTTTGGACCGGAAGCGGATGGAGATCTGACCGGCGGCTTCGTTGATGATGGTGGCGATCAGGAAGAACGGCGAGACCCGGTCCGGGCCCTTTTCCAGCAAGACGCTGTGCCACTCCTCGATCGAGCCGATCCCCCCGATGCCCGAGCCGACGTACACCCCGCAGCGATCACTGGCCAGAAGCTCCAAGGGAATGGCCGCGTCCTCCACGGCCAGCTGGGCCGCGGCCAGCGCGTACTGGATGAAGCGGTCCATCTTGCGAATCTCTTTCTTGTCGATGAACGCCAGCGGGTCGAACTCGCGGCACTCCCCGGCGATCCGGGTGCTGTACCGGGCGGCATCGAACCGGGTGATGGGACCGATGCCGCTCCGGCCCGCCAGCAGACGCTCCCAGTTGACGGCCCGGCCGACGCCCAGAGGCGTGACCAGGCCGATTCCCGTGAGAACGACCCGCCGTTCCGGCCGAGGGGCTTTTGAGCGCAAGCCGACACTCATGATGATCTGTTCAGGCTGATTGGGGAAAAAAGCTATTTGGCGTGGGTTTGGACGTAATCCATGGCCTTGCCGACAGTGGTCAGCTTTTCCGCATCTTCATCCGGGATGTCGAGGCCGAACTCGTCCTCGAGGGCCATGACCAGTTCCACGGTGTCCAGGGAATCCGCGCCCAGGTCGTCGATGAACGATGCCGTCTCGGTGATCTGGTCTTCGTTGATGCTCAGTTTGTCGGCAATGATACCCTTCATTTTCTTGAACAATTCGTCTCTTTGCATCTTATCCTCCTCATTCCTGAAAAATAGTTCGCGGGGGATCATCCGACCCCTATCCTGACGGTTACGTGTACATGCCGCCGTTGATGCTGAGGACTTGACCCGTTATGTAGGTCGCTCCGTCCGAAAGAAAGAACTTGACGGCCTGGGCCACGTCCTCGGGACTTCCGAACCGTTTCATGGGGATGATCTCTAGGAAAGCCTGCTTGACTTCAGGGGCCAGACTGTCGGTCATGGCCGTGCTGATGTAGCCGGGGGCGACGCAGTTGACCGTGATCCCCCGGCCGGCCACTTCCCGGGCAACGGACTTGCTGAAGCCGATGACCCCGGCCTTGGAGGCAGCATAATTGGCCTGGCCGGCGTTGCCCATCAGCCCCACCACCGAGGCGACGTTCACGATCCGGCCCTGCCGATTCTGAACCATGGAGCGCAGGACGGCCCTGGTGAAATTGAAGACACCCTTGAGGTTGACGGCCAGGACTGCGTCCCATTCTTCCTCTTTCATCCGCAGGAGCAGATTATCCCGGGTGATGCCGGCGTTGTTGACGAGGTGGTCGATCCGGCCGTGCGTCTTGAGCGCGGCCTCCACTGTTTCCGTGACCTGGTCCAGGCGAGAGACGTCGGCCGTGTAGACATCGGCTTTCCCGTTCGCGCTCCGGATCCTCTGGCTGACGGCTTCGAGCTTCTCCCGCTGAACGTCGACGAGAAGGACCGTCGCGCCTTCGGCCGCCAGGCCCAGGGCGATCGTTTCTCCGATCCCCTGGGACGCGCCCGTGACGAGCGAGACCTTGCCCTGAAAAAGCATGCTAGGCGCGCGCTCCCCGGACGCTCGTAAGGGGGTCATAGTCCCCGCCCATGGCTGTGACGGCTGACGGCATCGGGTTTCCTCGGGTTATTCCTCGGCCTCGCTGATCACCTGGCGGCCCTTGTAGAAGCCGCAGTCGGGACAGGCGCGGTGAGGAAGCTTGGGAGTTCCGCAGTTGGAACAGAGCGAAAACGTGGGCAGGGCGAGCCCGTCATGGGCTCTCCTCTTGCCTTTGCGGGAATGGGAATGGCGTCGTTTCGGGTTAGGCATGGCGATTATCTCTTTACTAGAGGTTTGGGCCGGTCGCCGGGGACGTCGGGCTCATTGACTTGACAGCCGCATTGTCCGGCCTGCCGGATCTGCCCGCAGACCGCGCACAGGCCTTCGCAGTCCGCCGAACAGAGCGGCTTGACGGGAAAAGTGAGGTTCAACTGCTCCAGGATGACTTCGGCCAGGTCGACGCTGCCGCCATAATAGATGCTCTGGTCGATGTCGTCTTCATCGAGCTCGTCCTTCGCTTCTTCGAGCTCCTCGAGAAGGAAGACAAGGTCGAAGGCGGAATCCACCGGAAACTGATAGGGGGACAGGCATCGGCTGCAGACAAAGCTCAGGCAAGCGGTGATTCGACCCTTGATCGAGATCTCATCGCCCACCTTTTTTATCACGACATCGGCGTGGGCGGGCTGGAGGAAGACAGCGCTCTCCTCCACCAGGTCCTCGCTCAGAAACTCGAAGTCCTTGCTGAGAGTCAGACCCTCTTTGGGCAGTCTTTCTATATCAACAAGCATTGTTTTCTCCGAAAAAATCAATTTATTATACCATTTTAGCCCTTGATGTCAACAACGCCGGTCCGGGACACCCCGTTGCGGGGCGGGAATGAGCCGTATTTCGATGAATTCGGGCCCCGGCTTTAACTCAACAGGATACATCGGGGACGAAAGCGGCCCACCCCTGAGCCCGAGCGTCTTGCCAGGAGCCTTATAAGGAGTATAATAAATACGTCATGAGTGGGCTCAGTGCTCAGATCCAGCATAAGGGACTGACCTATTACGTTCAAACCCAGGATATGGGCCACAGGGCGGGCTACGTCGAATCCCTCATTTATCGGTCGGGAAAGCTCCTTACCACGCGAAAAACCGTCTACACGTCCTATCTTGGCCTGCCGGATTTCAAGCAAAAGGTCGCGGAGATCATGCACAACCTGCACGAGACCATTCTCCTGGATATTTCCGGAGGAAAATTCGACCATTTCCTAACCCAGAGCGAGAAATAGGGGCGGTTCCGAGCATGTCTTTTCCCCGGGCGGCGCCGGCGGCCGCCGGGTTCGAAAAAACCTCGCGTCCAAAGAGATAGTATCCTATGGCGGACAAGCGGATCTTCCTCATCGATGGGAATTCGCTCCTGTATCGCTCCTACTACGCCATCAAACAGCTGACGAACTCCAAGGGCTTCCCCACGAACGCCATCTACGGATTCATCCTCACTCTGCGGAAGATCCTCGAACAGGAGAAACCGCACTATCTCGGCATCGTCTTCGACACGGGCAAGCCGACGATCCGGCACAAGATGTTCAAGGCCTACAAGGCTCAGCGCAAACCCATGCCCGAGGACCTCATCGCTCAGGTGCCCGTCCTGAAAAAGGTCATCCAGGCCTTTCGCATTCCTCTCTTCGAGTACGCGGACTATGAGGCGGATGACGTCCTGGCCAGTCTGGCCCGGCAGGCCGCGGCCAAGAGCATTCCCTCGGTGATCGTGACCACAGACAAGGACCTTCTTCAGGTCGTGGACAAGATGACTGTCGTGTTCAACCCGGCCAAGGAGGTCTATCTCGACACCCAGGCGGTCAAGGACGTCTTCGGGGTCAAGCCCGAGCAGGTCGTGGACGTCCTGAGCCTGTGGGGAGACCCCTCGGATAACGTCCCGGGCGTGCCCGGCGTCGGCGAGAAGACGTCGAAAAGCCTGATCGAGGAGTTCGGCTCTCTCGACAACATCCTCCGGCACACGAGCCGCATCAAGAATCCCCGAGTCAGGGACGCCATCGAGAAGAACCGGGAAATCCTGGACATGAGCCGTCAGCTGGTCACGGTCGAATCCGGGTTGAAGCTCGATTTCAAGCTCGAGGATTTCGTCCTTTCGGAACCGGACGTCGAGGGGCTTCGCTCTCTCTTCGAAGAGCTCGAGTTCTCCTCGCTCCTGGCCGAATACGCGCCCGAGCCGAAAAGGGGCGAGCGCGAGTGCCGGACGATCCTCGAGGAATCGGAGCTGCGGGACCTCGTCGGCCGCATCAAAAAGGAAAAGGCCGTCGCCCTGGATACGGAAACGACGAGTCCGTTTCCGGCGCAAGCCAGACTGGTGGGCCTGTCCTTCGCCCTGGAACCCGGCCGGGGCTATTATCTTCCGCTCGGACATGATTATGAGGGAGCGCCCCGCCAGATCGCCAAGGCAAAGGCGCTGGCGATGCTGAAGGACGTCCTGGCCGACCCCGCGGTAAAGAAAACCGGGCAGAACATCAAATACGACGCCGTCGTTCTGCGCGTCGAGGGCGCGGAGCTCGAGGGCATCGACCATGACACGCTCATCCTGTCCTATCTCCTCGAGCCCAACTGGGGCAAGCACAACCTCGGCAAGCTGGCCCTCGTCTATCTCCACGAACAGGTCACCGATTATCATGACCTCGTCGGCAAGGGGAAGAGCGAGATCACGATGAACGCCGTGGAGGTGGGAAAGGCCGCGCCGTACGCCTGCCAGGACGCGGACCTGGCCCTCAAGCTGAGCCTTCTTCTCTGGCCCAGGGTTCAGGAAAAGAAGCTCGATAAGCTCTACCGGGAAATCGAGCAGCCGATGATCCCGGTCCTGGCCGACATGGAGTATCACGGCGTGCGAGTAGATGCCCGAGCCCTCAAGGCCCTCTCGGCCGAGCTTAAACGAGAGCTCTCCCGCCTCGAGAAGCAGATCTACGAGCAGGCCGGAGTCGAATTCAACATCAACTCCCCCCAGCAGCTGGCCCATATCCTCTTCGAAAAGATGCAGCTCCCGACCGGCCGCCGGACGAAGGTCACCAAGGGCTTCTCGACCTCAATCGAAACTCTGCAGGACCTCGCGCCGATCTCGCCCATGGCTCAATACGCCCTTGAATACCGCCAGCTCGCCAAGCTGAAATCCGGCTACGCCGACGCCTTGCCCCTTCTGATCAATCCGGCCACGGGGCGCATCCATACCTCCTACAATCAAACGGTCGCGTCGACGGGGCGGCTGTCCTCGAGCGATCCCAACCTGCAAAACATCCCGGTCCGGGGCGAGATGGGCAAGCGATTCCGCCAAGCCTTTGTTCCGGCCAAGGGATTCCGGTTCCTCTCGGCCGATTACTCCCAGATCGAGCTCCGGGTGCTGGCCCATCTGTCCGGCGACCCGGCCCTCGTCGAGATCTTCAAGCAGGACCGGGATATCCACGCCGAAACTGCCCGGCGAGTCTTCGGCGATTCGCTCTTCGTGCCGGCCGAGGACCAGCGCCGTCGGGCCAAGATCATCAACTTCAGCATCATTTACGGCGCGTCGGCCTTTTCCCTGGCCCGAGAACTCCAGGCCTCGAACGCTGAGGCCCAGGATTTCATCGACCGCTATTATGAGCGGTTCCCCAAGGTCAAGGAATTCCTCGAGGCCAAGGTTCAGGAAGCGAGGGACAGGGGTTATTCCGAGACGCTCTTCGGCCGCCAGCGTCCCGTGCCCGAGCTCCGGCTCGCCGACAAGAACATCCAGCAGGCGGGCCGCCGCATCGCCCTAAACACGCCCATTCAGGGAACCGCCGCCGACCTGATGAAGCTGGCCATGGTCCACGTGTGGCGGGAAATGAAAAAGCGGGGGCTCAGGAGCCGGCTGATCCTTCAGGTCCACGACGAGCTCGTCTTCGAGGTCCCGGAGGAAGAAAGAGCGGCGATGGAGCGGCTGGCGCTCGAGCACATGGAGTCCGTCCATCCCCTGTCGGTCCCCCTCAAGGTCCATCTAGCCTGGGGCGACAACTGGGACGAAGCGAAGTAGGCCCCCCGTCTCGCCTCCGTCCCCGGGATCCGGGCGGATTCAGGTTCGATCGGAGCGGCGAATCCTCGAGCGGCGCGCTCGGCCCCTGGCCGCGGCGGCACCGGATATCAGCCGTCCGTCCCTGAGTTCGATCACGCGCCGGGCGACGCCGGCCAACTCCGGATTGTGGGTGACAAGCAAGATCGTCAGCCCGCTCTTTTCATTCAGGTTTTTCAATGTCTGGCCGATCTCCCAGCTCCGCGCGGAATCGAGGTTGCCGGTGGGCTCGTCGGCCAGGATGATCTCGGGGTTGTTCATCAAGGCCCGGGCGATGGCCACTCTCTGCATTTCGCCCCCGGACAGCTCGCCGGGCCGGTGGTTCCGTCGCTTTTCCAGGCCGAGAAACTTCAGGATATCGGCCGGGTCGTGAAAATGACCCGGCTTGCGGTAGAAGGCAAAGGGCAGCATGACGTTCTCGGCCACGGTCAGCGTGGGAACGAGGTAGAATCTTTGGAAGACATAGCCGAAGACTTCGCGTCGGATCCGGGTCAGCCGCGATTCGGAAAGTCTCGTCCCCGGTCCGAAAACGGTTTCCCCTCCCACCCTCAATGTCCCGGACGTGGGATTATCCAGACAGCCCAAGAGGTTGATGAGCGTCGTCTTGCCCGAGCCCGATGGGCCGACAAAGGCCAGGAACTCGCCCCGTCGGACCGCGAGGGAGACCCCGTTCAGGGCGATGACTTCTTCGCTGCCTCGCCGATAGACCTTGGTCAATCCTTCCGCTTGGAGCACAACATCGTCGGTAACCATGTCATTCTCCTTCGGAGCGGATGGATTCGAGGGGGCGGACCCTCGAGGCGCGCCAGGCCGGATAAAGTCCGCTGAGCAGGCCGAGGACGATGATGGCCGCCACGGTGATCAGGGTCAGCCGGCCATCGATCTGGATGAGACTGCCCGTGGGCGTGTAGGGCAGGAGGCGGCGGATGAGGAAGTCCGTCAATCGAGACATCGCCAGGCCGAGCCCGATGCCCAGGCCGCCGCCCAGGATACAGAGGATCACCGTCTCCACCCAGATCATCCGGAAGACGTCCGAGGGCATGGCCCCCATGCTCTTCAGGATGCCGATCTCCTGGAAGCGCTCGAACACCGACATGAGGATGGTGTTGATGACCCCCACCATGGCGATGAGGATAGCGATCAGGGCGATGGACAGGACCATGACCTTGGCCGTGGAGACCAGGCTCATGATGGTCTGCTTGACCTGGGCCAGGGAGACGACCTGGACATCGGGCAGGTCGTAAAGCTTCTGCTCGAGGGCCGCGATGTCGGCTTCCTTGCGGACCTTGATCCCCGCGCCCGTCAGCTCGCCCTTCTTATCAAAGATCTCCTGCAGGGCGTTGATGGGCACGAAGACCGTCCCGTCGTCCTGGGTTCCGGAACGGGCCAGGATGCCCACGACCTTGAGCTCGACGTTCTTGTCCGGGATGAGGAGCGTATCGCCCACTTCCCTCTGTTCGAGCTCGGCGGCCTCGTAGCCGATGACGGCTTCGCGGGCCTCGGGGCTGGTGAACCATCCGCCCTGCTTGAATTTCAGGAATGTCTTCATGCCGGGGAAGGTCGCCGGGTCGACCCCCAGGTAGGCGTTGAGGCCGCCGCTCTCGCCCTTGTTCGGGTCAAAGACGACGGCCATAAGCATCGGCGTGACCCTCTCCACCTCGGGATGCTTGAGAATGTCCTGGATCACGGATTGTTTCATATAGCGCAGACCGGTGCCCCCCTTGAGCATGAGCGTTGCGGCTTCGTAGGGGCAGCCCTTGGCCGCCACCAAGACCTGGAAGCCCATATTATCGATGTCCTTGTTCAAGGCGCTCTCGTAGCCACGGTTGAAGCCCAGGAGGCTGACCAGGACCCAGGCCGAAAGGGCGATGCCGACGATGGTGAGGATGCTCCGCGTCTTTTTGCGGAGGAGGTTCTTATAAGCGACTTGCGTGATCGAAATCATGATCATCTCCTTGGATCGGCCGCGGGGCCGGTGCCTGACCTCAGCTCCTGGGTCTCGAGAAGGGCAAGAACCTGTTCTCCAGGAGGAATTCGTCCGCCAGGATGAGATTCTTTTTGACAGCTCTCAATGAGGCCCGAAAATCATCCTCGGCTTCTGGCGCGGGATTCTTGATGCGGGAGACGGGGTTCGAGGCCGGGGCCCGGCAGGCCACCGGGTCGTATTCGTAGAAATCCTTCAGGCTGAGCCCGACGAACTGCCGGGCGAATTCCGGACTGCGGAGGTCCTTCGCGCTCCGGGAGGTCAGCTTCTGAAAATAAAAACCCCGAATGACGCCCCGGGTGTCGAGCGCCAGAAAGACCTGGATGCCGCCATAGCGGCCTTTCTGGTTCACCCCGTGGATGAAGCCGATGAGCTCCGACCCGCGAAAGATCCGGTACATGGTGTAGGGAACGTCCGCGGTCTCGTACAGCCCTTTGAACGCGTCGCCGAGCCTGGCCTCGATCTGCCGGAGAAGGGACGTCCCGCCCTTCTGGGCGATGGAGACGTACTCCGTATTATAGCCCGTGGATTCCGGGAACAGCCGTTTCACATCCCGGTCCGGCTCATTAAGGTCGCAACCCACGGCGGAAAACAGGCGCAGCGCCCCGGCTGCACAAAGGAGGCAAAAAACAAGGGACCTTTTGACGAGCATCTTCTCGGCTCTCACAGAATGAGCACTCTCCTATAATAATAGAATTGAAGCACGATCCGGTCGTCCTTTGTCTCACCGTCGTGTTCATACATCGCCCGCAAGGTGATATCGGCCGCGGCCAGAAATGAGATCCCCGCGCCGAACCTGAAGAACGACTCCGGACCGATCTTCCAGAAAACCGGCTGGACTTCCGCCTTCAGGCGCCCTTCGGGCATGAGCTCGATCCCTGACCTCCAGAGAACGGCCCAGGCCCCTTTCCGATCCTTTTCTCCGGCCATGATGTCGAAGCGGTTCTCGAGATTGTTCCAAAACCAGGAGACATCCAGACCTGCTACGGCCAGGGACTTCGGGTCCGGAGAGATAAGCCTATACCCCATCATGTCGAGCACGCGCCCCGCGGCCGCGGAGATTCCGATCGTGAGATTGTCCCGTTCAAGGACTCCCTGGGAGATTCTCGCGGAAAACAGGTAATTCCCCTTGAACAGCAGGGGCATGCCCGAACCCGCGGTCAGGGCGAATCCCACGCCGCCCCAGGCGAGGTCCTTTTTAAGCCCGAAGCCCCAGTCCCGGTCAAAGCCGAAGCCGTTCATGTTCAGGGGCTGAAGCAGAGCTGCGTGGCTGTCGAGGACCGCGGAAAGTCCCAGTTCGGGCCGGGCGTGGCCGACCCAAATGTCCGCCGCCCGAGTCTTGAACTTGACGTAGGCGTTAAAGAGCTGGAGCTCGATCCGGCCGGGCCCTTCCACGTCGAGCGCCGCGCGGCCCTGGATCGCGACCAAAGCGAAATCCCCGGTTTTCTTGGACAGGCGAAGGACATAATCGAACCCCAGGCTCGGCTTCTGCATGCATTCGTCTTGCATTCGGGAATAAAAAATGGCCTTGTGCGCGGCCGCCGAATAGCCGGCGACGGCCATGGCCTCGGCATAAAAAAGGGAGCTCGAGGCAAGGGCCTGTCCGGTCAAAGCGAGGATGAGGAGGCCGAGGAGCCGGCCCACTCTAGACATGGAATTTGGCCCGGCCTCGAAAGACGATCTTGTCGGCTTTGAGGAAGGTCAGCTTGAGCTCCCAATCACCGGGCATGCCGATGTCCAGGGGAAGGAGGTAGTTGCCGGCGTTGTTCAGGGTCAGCGTCTTCAGGCCCGAATCATGGGCGCCGGCCATCGAGGGCATGCTGAACTGACCTTTAATGGTAAAGGACTTATCCTTCGTCCCGGACTTCTGGAAGACCGTGACCTTCAGGATGAACGTGCCGATCTTGGGTTTTTCGCTGGGCTTAAAGACGAAATACACCGAATCGTCGATCCAGTTCTTCTTCCCCGGGCCCTTGAGGTCTTTCCAGTCGGGGCCCTGGGATGGCTGGGCGGCGCCGGCCGAGACCAAGATGAAGATCAAGAGAACGGCCAAGAAAATGGAGTCTATCTTTTTCATAAAGTCCTTTCCTTTGCGGGAGAGAAGCGCTGTTTAAACACTAGTAAACCTCTCGGGTTTGGGTCTTTCGAGGCTATGATACAAAGCCTTGGCTCCGTTGTCAATTTGTCCGCGCAACGATTCGGGGGCGGACTCCCCCCGGCGGTTCAGAGCGCGTCGAGTAACGACGCCGCGCGGCCGGCTAGAGTTTCTTCTGGAAGACCCGGAACTTCTTATAGATCCTGCCGCCAACCCGTTCCATCTCGGAGCGGACGGCGACGTTGGCTTCCATCTCGTGGTGGGTATCCATGAACTCGAAGCCGGCCTCAATGCCGGAAGCGAGCATTCGGGCTCCCATTAAAGCGTCCAACCCAAAGCCGCGATACTTCTCCTTGATGGCCCCCAAGAGGAGGTCGAGCTGTTTGGTTTTCTTGACCTCGTGCAGGATCTTAAGGATTCCAAAGGGGAAAAGATGGCCCTTGGCCTTGCGGATGCCGGGAATGAGGTCGGGCATGCCCACGATAAAGGCGCAGACCTCATTGTCCCGGAGAACCACCTTGACGAACCTCGGGTCGAGGACGGGCAGGTAGCGCTTGGCCAGGGCGTCCTGCTCGGAATCGTCCAGGGGGGCGTAGCCATAGATATTACTCGCCGTGTAGGTTTCGTTCATCAGGCTCAGGACGGGTCTGATCCAGGGTTTGATCTCTTTCCTCTTCTTGAATTCCAGGACGCGGAAATTTCCCTTCTTCTGGATGCGCTCGGTGACCTTCAGGTAGAGGGCCGGGATCTCCTTGGGCATGGCAATCTTATAGACGAAGTAATCAATATCTTTCGTGTAGCCGCGCGCCTCGACCATTTTGGGCAAGTAGGGGAAATTGTGATAGGTGGCGATGGTGGCCGGATTCTCGAAACCCTCGATCTGCCAGGCCTCGGGGTCCTGGTCGGAAAACCCGTAGGGGCCGATGATGCGGGTCATGCCCTTTTGCCGGGCCCAATCCTCGATCCGGCCCAGGAGGGCGTTGACGACTTCAGCGTCTTCATAGGCCTCCAGGTAGGCGAACCGGGCGGTCTTCTCCCGGCGCTGTTCATTGTAGCGGTGGTTGATGATGCCCATGATGCGGCCCACGGGCCGGTCGTCGCGGAAGGCCAGGAGGAGAATGGTGTCCGAATAGGAATAGGCGCGGTTCTTCTTGGGGTTGAAATAGGCCCACTCGTCCATGTAGATGGGCGGGGCCCACGTTTTATGCTGAGCATGGATCTTTTCTGGGAGATAGATAAAGGTTTTAAGGTCTCTCTTGCCTTCGACGCTTCGGATGCTTATGCTCATGTCCTTCGCCCTCTTCTCCGTCCTCATCCGCGGGAAATTTACCCCAGCCCGCGGAATAAATCAACGCTTTTTTATAATCCGCCGACCCCTGCCGGGACTCATGACCATGTTCCCAGGCCCGGTCCTTCCTTCCCCATCCTCATCCGCGGCACGGGGCGGCCGCCCGGGGCGGCACGATCACCCCCAGGGGGGCGGTCCGGGGACTCAGCCTCGTCCGAAGAAGCGGCCGATCCGTCGAATCCCTTCCTGAATATCCTCGGGCTTCGCCGCAAATGACAGCCGGAGAAAGCCGGCCGTCTCCCGGCCGAAGGCCAAGCCGGGAATCGTCACGACCTTTTCCTTGTCAATGAGCTCCAGGGCGACATCCATCGACGTTCGGGAAGGCAAGAGCTTCGAAGAGATATCGGCGTAGATATAGAACGCTCCCTGCGGCCGATCGAAGGGCAGGTCGGTGGATTCTTCGAGACACCGGACGGCCAGGTCCCGTCGCCGCCTGAGCTCCAGGATGTTCCGGTCCTTTTCCTCGTCGGCGATCCCCTGCAAGGCCAGGATGGCCGCGCGTTGGCAGACCGCGGGCGGGCAGGATATGGCCAGCTGGTTGAAGGTGACGACGAGCCGGATAAGTTCCAGCGAACCGACACACCAGCCGAGTCTCCAGCCGGTCATGGAATAGGTCTTGGACAGGCTGTTGACAACGACTGCCCGCTGATAATAGCGAGATAAGGATTCGGCCCGCTCTTCGAAGGCGAGCTCCCTGTAGACCTCATCGGAAATGACCGTCAGCCCCTGTCGTTCGCAAAGCTCCGCCAGGCCTCGGAGGTCGCCGTCCGACGCGACGGCGCCGGTGGGGTTATGAGGAGAGTTGAGGATGAGGAGCCGCGACTTGGCCGTGATTCGTCGAGCCACTTCCTCGGCCCTGAGGGTGAAATGGTCCCCGGGGGACAGGGTGTACGCAACGGGCGTCCCCCCCGCCATCCGGACGATGCTCGGATAGGCCGGGAAGCCGGGGTCCGGAACAAGGACCTCGTCACCCGGATTGACGAGGATCATGAGCAGGGCGAATAAAGATTCTTCGGCGCCGATCGTGACGCACACGTTCTCGGCCGTGAGGCCGGGGCCGGTCCGCGCGGCGATGAGCTCTCGAAGCTCGGGAAGGCCCGCGTTGGCCGTGTAGCCCAGGAGCCATGATCCGATATCGCGACGGAGCCGCTCCAGGATCGCCGCCGGAGTGGGAAAAACGAGCTCGCCCAAGCCGAGGTTGATGCACGAGGCGTCCGCCCGGTCGTTGACCTGCCGGATGAGGGTCTTTTCAATGCCGTTCATTCGGCCGCTCGGGAATGTCGTCATCGCCGCCCTTCGTCGACATCTTCGGAAAGAAGCCGCTGGGCGATCCGCTGATAGATGCCCAGGGCCTCCCGCATCTCGGACTTGGAGATCTTTTCCCGGTCCGTGTGCGCGTCATGGATCGAGCCCGGGCCGATAAGGAGCGGCCTGCCGAAGACCCTCAGGGACGGGATGTCCGTGCTGTAAGAAAGAACGACGGTATCAAACCCGGGGAGGGTGAATAGCGTCTGCGGTTCGGACGCGGTCAAGGCTTCGACTTCGGCTTCTTCCGCCGCCGCGGTCCGGATCTTATCCAGGATGTCCCGGCTGGGGAGGGTGCTCCGGACGGAGATCTCCGCCCAGGCGCTGTCCGGGACGATGTTGGCCGCCAGGCCGCCTTGCACCCGGCCGATGTTGAGGGTCGAGCGGCCCATGATCCGGTCCTCGCCGAACTCGAGTCCGCGCAAGCGCTGAAGGACATCGATCAATTTCAGCACGGCCGACTCGCCCAGGTGCGGATAGCCGGAGTGGGCCGCCTTCCCCCGGGCCCGAACGCGGACGACGATGAACCCCTTGTGCCCGAGGCCGAGCTTGTTCTCCGTGGGTTCGCCGACGATGATGAAGTCCGGCCGGACAGACAGGTCGTTAGCTTTTTCGGCTCCGGCGCTGTCCGTTTCTTCCCCGACCAGAAAAAGCAGACCGCAGGAGGCGCGCCATTCGGGTTCCAAGCCGACGAGGGCCTGGATCATGACGGCCATGATCCCCTTGGCGTCGCAGGCGCCTCGTCCATAGAGGAATTCCCCGTCTTCACTTGAGGGGAGAAGGGGCGGGACCGTATCCTGGTGGGTGCAGAAAAGGACCCGGGGCGATGGACCGCCAAGGGCTAGGATGTTTCGCCGGCGGCCGGCCACGGTCTGTTCCGTGACCGTAAGTCCTGATCGGGAAAGCCGCTCCGTTAGGAAATCGGCCAGGCCGCCTTCGTCCCCCGTGACCGAGGGAATGGAAACAAGCTCCCGGGCCAGAGAGAAGAGGCCCGAGGAATCATCGCGTCGGTCCGTCACCCGTGCATCCTCGTTCTTCCCGGCGCTTGCCCGGCCGGGAATCGTTCACTCCATCCCGCGCAGGGCGCTCAGGATGGAGACTTTGTCCTTTTGGCCGATGTCCGCGACCCGCTTGATGACCTTGGCCGGAACCCCGGCCACGACAGCGCCGGGAGGAACGCTCTTGATCACCACGGCGCCCGCCGCCACCACGCTGCCGCGGCCGACTCGAACGCCTTCCAGGACAACCGCGTTGGCCCCGACGAGAACGTTATCGGCGATGACCACGGGCTTGAGGCTCGGCGGCTCCAGGACGCCGGCGATGACCGCCCCGGCGCCGATGTGGCAGTTGCGTCCGACGACCGCCCGGGCCCCGAGGACCGCGTTCATGTCGATCATGGTCCGCTCGCCGACGACCGCCCCGATGTTGATGACCGCGCCCATCATGATCACCGCGTCCTTGCCGATCCGCGCACCCTGGCGGATGACGGCCCCGGGTTCGACCCGGGCCCGGACCTTTCTCAAATCGAGCAGAGGAAGAGCCGAGTAGCGGGCCCCGATCTCCACGTGGACACAGTTCAGACGGCCTCGATGGTCCTTCATCCACCGCTCGATGGCCGGATAATCGCCGATGAGGACCCAGAACCGCCCCTGGCCAAAGGCCGAAAACTCCTGGCCTTTGAAATCTTCCTCCCGGAACGAGCCGCGAATCCAGGCCTTGGACGGCGTTCTCTTCCGGCTTTTCCTTATGAGATCGGCAATTTGTCTATAGTTCATCGACCTCGATCACTCCTGCGTTGCCGGCCCTGGTGACGAGGACTCGGCAATCGCTATTGTCCCGGCAGAGGACCTCTTCCATCACCGCGGCCAGGGCACCGGTGTGGGCCGGGTCGGCCACGGCGAAGACCGATGAGCCTCCGCCGCTGACGTTGCAGCCGTAAGCCCCGGCCGCGAGCGCTTTCTTCTTGAATTCCTGGTATCCGGGAATGAAGCTCGAGCGAACCGGCTCCGAGATGTAATCCACGTTGACGGCTTCGCCAAAAGCTCGCAAGTCATTCGCCACGAGGGCCTGGATGAGCCGGGCGCAGGAGGACATCTGCTCTTTCACCTCCGGCAGGGCGAATTGGGCCGGGATCAGGCGTCGCGTCGTCTGCTGGGGTTTGCGGATGACGCCGACGACAAGGGGAATGTCCGGCACCGGGATCTTGATGAAACCCAGGGGCCGGTAGGAGGTGATGAGCACGAACCCGCCGCATAGACAGGCGGCGACGTTGTCGGCATGCGGCGTTCCCCCCGAGGCGACCTCCGCCCGGCTGGCGATATCGACGAGCTCGCATTCCCGGAGCGGGTCGCCGAACAGCCTATTCAACCCGAAGGCGCTCGCCGCGGCCGATGCCGCTGAAGACCCCAAGCCCGAGCCCGAACGCATGTGCTTGATGATCTCGATCTCGACGCCGGCCTTGGCGGATATTTTTTGGAGAAAATGGATGGCGGCCAGCCCGGCCGTGTTGTTTTCGGGCGCGGTCGGAATTCCCTCCTCTTCGCCGGTGATGCGGACCGCGATCCGGCCGGAGTCGTTCAGGCGGATACGAAAGCGGTTGAACGGACGGTCGAGCGCCAGGGCGAAGATATCGAACCCGGGCCCGAAATTGGCGATCGTGGCCGGAGCCTGGAGGAGGATCTCTTTCAAATCAGCCCCTTGTCCTTGAGGAGCTTCCCCAGGCGCTCTCGATTCGGCTCGCTGAGCCGTGTCAGGGGCGGCCGCAGGCCGCCTCCCGGAAGGCCCATCAGATTCAGGGCCTCTTTGACGGCCATGGGGTTCGTTTCCCATCTCAGGGCTTCGAAGATCTCGTAGTAGTCATAGTGAAGGGCGCGGGCCTTGTTCCACTCCCCTTTGAGGCTGAGGTTCACCAAGTCGCGCATGACTTCGGGGATGATATTCCCCGACACGGTGAAAACACCCTGACCACCGAACGACATCAGGGGATAGGCCGTCGTATCCTTGCCGGTCAGCACCGCGAAATCCCTTCCCCGGGTCAAGTACAGGACCTTGGCCAAATGGTCGAGCTCTTTCATGCCGTCCTTGGTGCCGATAATATTCGGGTGGGCCATCAGCCGGGCATACATCTTGGGCTCGACGGTGACGCCCACGCGCTCGGGCGCGTTGTGGATGATGACTGGGATGGGGGATTCTCCGGCCACCCGCTCGTAAAAATCGATCACGCCAGCCGAAGTGGGCTTGACCAGGAAGGGAGCGAACACGACCGCGTAGTCGCAGCCCAGCGAGGCATAGAGCTTGGCCCTCTGGATGGTCAGGTCGAGGCTGCAAGAACACGTGTCGGGGGCGACGCGGCACTTGCCTCCCGCCTCTTCCATGATGATCTCCACCACCCGGGCGATCTCCTTCTCGTTGAGGAGGGGGCTCTCTCCCGTCACGCCCAGCGGGGCGATGCCGTGAATGCCGCTCTCGACCTGGTGGCGGACGAGACTCCGGAGACCGCCCTCGTCGAGGTTCATGTTCTTATCGAACGGGGTCATGATCAGGGTATACGCTCCGGACAGCATTGTTCTCGACCTCCTGCATTATCGGGCCCTGGCCGGCCGCGGGATGAAGCTCCCGTCGGGACCGCGCCGGGTGCTGTATCGATAGAGGGGAAAATAAAAGACCGCTTCTATCCTTTGGAATTTATACCATAGCGGTCGGGGGTTGTCAAAATGGCGGAAAATGATGAGTTTTTGCCTGGTTTGCCTTGCCCTGGACGGGGCAATTCGCAACGCGGAACATCCCCGCCGGCCCCGACCGCAAGCTAGATCTTCATCGGCATGATGACGTACAGGCTCTTGACGTCGCCGTCCGTCTCGGGCCGAATAATCGCTGCGCTGTTTTCGTCCTTGAGCTCCAGGCGAACCCTTTCCGATCCGATAGCGGTCAAGAAATCCAACAGGTACTGCGCGTTGAACCCGATCTCAATGTCCGCGCCGCTATAGTCCACATCCAGCTTGTCCCGCGCTTCTCCGATCTCGGGGTTCGAGGAGAACAGCCGAATCCTCTTTTTTTCGATGAAAAGCTTTATCCCGCGCGAGCGTTCCGTGGACAGGAGTGCCACGCGCCGGATGGCGTCGGCGAACTCGACCCGCGGGATGACGACGATGTGAGGGTTATCCTTGGGTATCACGGAATCAAAGTTTGGGAACTTGCTTTCGATGATGCGCGAGATAAGGATTCTGTTCTTGACCTTGAAAAAGAGGTTGTTCTCGTCGTCATCAAAAGCGACCGTTTCATCATCGGCCTTCCTGAGTTCGCCCAGGGTTTTTTTGGCCACGATGACCCGAATCTCTTTGTCGAGCTTAAGCTTATCCAGGGTCGTCTGCGTGTGAGATAAGCGATGCCCGTCGGTGCTGACAAGCTCAAGGGACTTTCCCTTGAGGATCATGAGCGCGCCGTTAAGATAGTAGCGCTGTTCCTGGGCGATGGCATAATAGACAAGGTCGATCATCTCTTTTAGCTTGCCAAACGGCAGACTGATGTCCTTCTCGAATTTCGGCTCGGGGACCTGAGGAAAATCATCCTTGGGCTGGCAAAGGACCTTGAATTCACTCTCTCCCGCGGTAATCTCCATAAGCTGGTCCTTTTTTTCCTTAAAGGAGACCTCCTTTCCCTCGGGAAGGGATTTTACGATCTCGAATATCTTCTTGCCCGAAACGGTCAGACCGCCCGGTTCCTCGATGGCCGCCGGAAAGCGCGTGATCAACCCAACTTCCAGGTCCGTTCCTGTCAGAATGACCTCCTTGGCGGTCACCTCGACCAGGATGTTGGCCAGGATGGGCATGGTGTTGCGCTTTTCAACGATCCCCTGCAGAAGCTGAAGCTCATCAAGAATACTATCTTTGGAAATCGAGAATTTCATTTTTCCACCTTCCCTCAACACTCTTTATTCTTATTAAGTCTTTTAATAAACCTAGATTAAATAATAAGAATAAGAAAAGCAAACAAAATGTGCATATCCTTTCTAAGCCTTTGATTCCCCTACTTGATCATAGTAATGATGCTGTTTATTTCCTTGTTGAATTCCGCATCCTTCTTGCGCATCTTTTCCACTTTGCGAATGCTGTGGATGACAGTTGTATGGTGTTTTCCACCGAATTTCTTGCCGATTTCAGGCAGGGAAACCTTGGTCAGCTCTTTGGAAAGATACATCGCGACCTGGCGGGGAAAGGCGATCTTGGGCGAATTGTTCTTGGATTTGAGCTGAGAAAGCTTGATCGAGAACTTGTGGCAAATAAATTTCTGGATCTTTTCCACAGTGACGATGTTGGCCGTCGAGTCAAGGAGGCTCTTCAGGGCTTCTTTGGCCAGGTCGATGTCGATCTTTTCGCCCTTGAGGGAAGCGTAGGCCACGACGCGGCGAAGGTATCCCTCGAGCTCACGGACGTTGGAATGAACCTTGTCGGCGATGAACAGGGCCACGGTCTCGGGGAGCGTCACCTGCTCCATCTCGGCCTTTTTCTTGAGGATGGCGATGCGGGTCTCGATGTCGGGCGGCTTGAGGTCAGCGATGAGGCCCCACTCGAACCGGGAGCTGAAGCGCTCCTCGAGGTTCAGGATCTCCTTGGGCGGGCAGTCGCTGGAGATGACGATCTGCTTCTGGTTGTCATAGAGGTGGTTGAAGGTGTGGAAAAACTCCTCCTTGGTCCGCTCCTTGCCCGAGATGTAATGGATGTCGTCCATCAGGAGGACATCAACGCTCCGGTATTTTTCCCGAAAGTCGAGGATCTTTCCGTATTGGAGATGGTTGACCAGGTCGTTCATGAACTTTTCGGTGGTGATATAGAGGATCTTCAGGCACTGGTTATTCTCCAGGAGGGCGTGGCCCAGGGCGTTCATGAGGTGGGTCTTCCCCAGGCCCGAACCGCCGTAGATGTAAAGAGGGTTGTAGGATTTAGCCGGATTCTTGACCACGGCCAGGGTCGCGGCATGGGCGAACTGATTGCATGAGCCGATCACGAAGTTCTCGAAGGTGTAATTGGGGTTCAGGTTGGGGTTGAGAAGCAGTCCGTGCATGGCCTTGCGCTCTTCGGGCGAGCGGCGCATGAAGGCGAACGAGGCGTCGTCGAAGATGTACTTGATCTCAAAGCTCTGGTTAAAAAGCTCCTTGGCGCTGTCGCTGATCAAGGCCGAATAATGAAAGGACAGCCAATCGCGGAAGTAGGAATTGGGGACCTTGATGTAGAGGATATCCTTTTCCTGGCCGATGTAGGACGTCGGCTCGAACCAGGTCTCGAACGTATTGGCGTCGATCTTCTTCTGGACGGCCTGAAGGATCTTTGTCCAGGCGTTGGTCTTGTCTTTTTTATCCATGATGACGGCCGAGATTTCCACAGATATTTCCACAACTGTGGAAAAATATCAAGTGGGCTGAAGAAGGCCGGAAAACTTGACCATAATAGCATTCGGCCCGGGCGAATTCAAGAGATTTTTATTGATTTTTTATTCGCGACCGGAGCGGGCTTGACCGCGGAGCGGGACGGTCAAAGGCGGCCTCATGGCCGGGACGGCGGCTAGAAGTCGAACCCGATCCAGAAGCGAGTCTGGAAGTCGCCCGTGATCTTGACATCCCAGGGCTTTCCCATGTCCGGCACGTAGAGCCGCTTGACGAATTCCAGATGGATGGGCAATCCCAAGAAAAACATCTGGAACCCGTAGCCGATCGAGCCCAGGGCATCATAAGCTTCATAGCTGATCCCGTAAGGGTCCAGGAAATTGTAGAACTTGGCCGGGCCGCTCCCGAGCTTGGCCCGGGCGATATCGATGAAGATGACCCCGCGAACCGGCCCGAGATTGCCGATGATGGTCGAGATCCCCCGGACCAGCGGAAACCTCAGTTCTGCCGTCGCAAACCAGGCCTGGGAACCCACCAGGCTGTAATAATCGGCCGAGCGGACCTCATTATCGCCGCCGAAGAAAAAGAGGAAGGGGTTTCGGCCGAAGCTGGCGAATCCCTTGACCCGGAGAGCGACCAGGAAATCATAGCCGAAATTCAGGTAAACGCGGGCGTCCCCTTCCAGCGTCGTGTTCCGAATGTATGTCTTGAGAAGAGGAATGCCCTGGGACAGGGACAGGCTGAAGGTGTGGCCTGAGATCGGCCCGTATTCCTTGAAGGCGGTCGTTTCTCCGACAAAGGACAGCACGGCCTGAACCATGGACCCGTTGACGAAACCGGTCGACCCCCCGGCCAGGAACGCCCGCATCAGGGCCGGGTCGAGGTAATCTTCCTCGAAGTTGTAGTATCCGAGGCTAGCCTCGAAGCGATAATAGCGATCCAGGGGATAATAGGCTTGAGCATTGAGCCCGGTCACCTGGCGCGTGGCGATGGCGTCCCGATAGTTCGCCAATTGGTAGAATGATGGGCTGTAGTAGTAGTAGTCGGGATAATAGAAGAGGGTGTACTGAAACGCGGATACGCCGAACTGCAGCCTTCGGGACAGGTTGGCGTATGACAAATAGTAAGAGCGAAATGCCCGCACTTGATAGGCGAGAATGTTGAAACTGTGATTGCCCATGATGTCGGAGAAAGACAAGGAGGACCCGCCGAAGATCGACCCGTCGGTCGTGACGATGGCATCGATCGGCGGCGCGGACGTGATGTACAGCTTGCCGAGTCCTTTGCTGACCCCGACCTTGTCCGGGGAGATATCGACGGTCACGATGGGCTCGAAGGGGCGCGGAGGGCCGGCCTCGGAGGCCTGGCCCGGGGGCGAAGCTTCTTCCGGGACGCCCTTCATGTTGGCCCGGAAGAGCTGGAAGGAGCCCTTGTTGAACGAGGAAAAGATGATTTCCCCCTGCGAGCGGGGCATCGGCTGGGGGAAAAAGTTACCCGTCCGGACATCCGAAAAGCGGGTGATCCTTCCGGATTCGAGGTCCAAGGCGTAGATGTTGAAGGCACCCTTGCCGTCGCCGGAAAAATAGATGGTCTTGCCGTCGGGGGCGAACTGGGGGGCGATGGCGCTGCCCGGAGCGTAGACCAGCTGGCTTTTTTTCTGGAAGTTGTCGATCGGGGACAGGAAAAGCTTGTCCTCGCGGCCTTGGCGAACGGAGTAGGCCACGGTTTTTCCGTCCGGAGAGACGGCCGGGGCCTTCTCGTAAAGATCATCCTTGGTCAGGTTTTCCACGGCCCCAGAGGAGACGTCCAACCGATAGATATCGTGCACGCCCTGATGATAGGCCGTGAACAGGATCTGTTTTCCGTCCGGGGTGAAGCTGGGCGAGGCGGGCTGGTCCACGTCGAGCCTGAGCTTCTTAATCGTCTTGCCGCTGAAGGCGTTAATAATGAACAGGGAGTAACGCCTCCCGTCGCGGGCGAAGAAAGCCAGGTCATTCCCGTCCGGAGACCAGACCAGGAGCTTTCCCTGGGAGGGGTCGATATCATATTTAATATATTGGTAGCTCGTGGTGTAGCCCTTGGTGATATTCTTGAGTATGGTCCCGTCCTTGGACGAAACCAGGATGATGTCCATCTTGGAGTCGCGGGCATTGTAGGTGATGGTGGCCACGATGTCGCCCGAGGGGCTCAGAGCATGGGAGAACGCGAAGAAGTAGGAGTTGATGGGAAATTCGGGCCCGAGGGCGAAGCTGTAGTCCTCGGGGTTTTCCTTGGACATGAACGGCTTGACTCTCTCGCGGAGGTATTTCTTGAATTCGAACGAAAGATCCTTGGTCTTGAGGTCGAAGGCCCTTTTAAGGGGATCCCTCTTGGACAAGCGAGATGAGGCCTTGAACGCCTGCCACAGGTCCTGGACGGCGCTGGGCCCGTACTTTTCCTTGAGGAATTCGTAGAGGGCGTGACCGAAATCATAGGCCGGCTCACGGGGAAGAGGATAGCGGGAGATGAGTTCGCCCGACTCGCTGAACTCCGGGATCCGGTCGTTAAACACCGCGTCGCGGAGGATGAGGGTCGACCAGGTCGACCATTCGCTGGTGTTCAGCTCGGAGAGTCCCTCGAACGCCCACAGCGGAGGCTGGGACTGGGCGTACAGGGAGATGATTTGATTGCCCCACAACAGGTCGAATTCAAAGATGTGGGTCAACTCGTGATTCACCAAGGCCTGGAGCTCATCCAAAGCCATGTCGCCGTGGATCCCGATTCTCTGGAGGACGGGCTCGGAGACGCCCATGACCCCTTCCGAGATGTCGAAGACGTTGGACAGCTCGAAGTCCGTGAATGTCGTGTAATACAGGATGGGCACGGGACGGCTCAGCTCATGCTTCATTTCCTGGCTGACCAGTTTGTAGGCGCTTTCGCAGACCGAGGCCAGGTTCTTGAGCACGGACGGATTATCGACGTAGTAGTAGAGCTCGAAGTGCTCGGTCGTGTAGTGCTTCCAGGGGAACTTCTCGTAGAGGACGCGGTTCTTGCCGTAGTAGGGAAAATAGACATTCTGGCCGAGCAGTCCGGCCGCCAGGGAGAGAAGAAGGACGAGCGACAGCGCGATCGGGAACGGCTTCATGGGCTTTTTCTCATCATTGATTCAAGAGGTATCGCAGCTGGATGCGCGGAGCGCCGAAGGCGTCCCGGAAGAACTTGAGCTTGAGCTTCTGGAGGAGCTCATACAGGGCGAAGAGCGGGGGCTGTTTGACGTCGGGGTAGCTCACCTGCTCCTTGTATTCCCTGTCCAGGATGACGCCCCCCGTGCCGCCGTCGATGAGGAAGATCCTGGCCTCGAGGGTGAAGGATTGACGGACTTCCCATCCTTTCCTTTTAACGAAGGGCTCTTGGATGCTGCCGGTCTCGGTTTCGATGAGGGCCTTGCGCGTCTCCTGGCTGATGTCCATCCGCCCGGTCAGGATGAAGGACTTCGCTAGGCCGCCGGACAGCCCCTTCCAGTAGGCCGTGTCCTGGAACAGGTTTTCCCGACCGAATTCGACCGGGGGCGTCGTGATCGGCCCCTTGAAGCGTGCCGCGAGCTCTCCCACCCAATAGGCCCGGAACTCCTTGTTCAGATCCACGCCCGGGAACTCTTTTGTCTGCCAAAAGGCCGTCAGGAAGATGGCCTCCGTTTGGTTCAGGTTGACCGCGGCCGGACTCGGGAGCTCCAGCATGACCTTGTCCGTGTAAAGGGAGCCGCAGGCGGCGGCCGACAGCACGACACCCAGAAGCAGATAAAGGGGAAAGGAATCAGGGCTTTTTCTCATCGCGCTGCTTTTTCTCGGGCTCGGGCTTCTTATCGCCGGGCTTCTCCATGTTCTTTTTGAACTGGTCGTAGTTGGATCTGATCCGGGAATTCCGGGGCTCGATCTTCAGGGCGGCCTCGTACTCCCGCCGGGCATCGTCCCATTGGCTTCTGACTTCGTAGGCAACGGCCAAGTTGTTGTGGGCGGCCGCGGAATTCGGCTCCCTGGTCAGAACGAGCTGCCAGCGGAAGATAGCCTCGTTCCAAAGACCCTGACGCGAGGCCCACAGGCCGATGTTCATTTGATTCGGGGGCTTTGATGCGACGCAACCCGCGGCCAGGATGAAACCTGCCGCGGCCAACGCTCCTAGCCCATGAGCTCTGATCGACATTTTTTCGACCCTAACTTAGCGCGATTCTCTATGAGCGTCAAGAAAACAGGCAAACTTCATGCCAATTCCCGCGGACTTTCCGCTCTCGGTTCGAGTCCTTCGATTGTCATCCCCAGCGAGGCCGGGTATAATGTCGCCGATTGACTCGGCGAGGAGGCTCCATGGGCGAATGGCTTGAAGGCAAACCGGTGGCGGACAAGATCAGGGCCGGCGTCAAGGACGAAGTGGATTTCTTTCGTCTCAAGATGGGGAAAGTCCCGGGTTTGACCGCGGTCCTGGTCGGGGACAATCCCGCCTCCCAGAGTTACGTGCGGATGAAGGAGAAGGCCTGCCTCAGCCTGGGGGTCAACGGCCGGATCCTGACCCTGGCGGCCGATGCCCCGCAGGACCGGCTCAAGACACTGATCGATGAGCTTAACGCCGACGATGCCGTGGACGCCATCCTTGTTCAGCTTCCTTTGCCCAAAGGGTTCGTCTCGCACGAAGTGATCTCCTGGATCGACCCGGCCAAGGACGTGGACGGGATCCACCCCCAAAGCCTGGGTCTCCTCCTCCAGAATCAGCCCTGCCTGCGCGCCTGCACGCCGCTGGGCTGTCTCGAGCTCATCAAGTCCACGGGCACGACGATCGAGGGCAAGGACGCGGTCGTTATCGGGCGGAGCTTGATCGTCGGCAAGCCGCTGGCGGCCATGCTTGTCAACGAAAACGCCACCGTAACGACCTGCCATTCCAAGACCAAGGACCTGGCCGGCGTGGCGGCCGGGGCCGACATCCTGGTGGCCGCCATGGGCAAGCCCGGATTCGTCGGGCCCGAATTCATCAAGGGAGGCGCGGTGGTCATCGACGTCGGCAGCAACGCGGTTTCGGACAAGACGCTCATTCGCCGCCTTTTCGGGGAAGACGCCAAGCGGCTCAAGGAGATCGACGACAAGGGCTATACCTGGGTGGGGGACGTCCAGCCCGGGGCGATCGACAAGGCTGGCTGGCTGACCCCCTCTCCCGGCGGCGTAGGCCCCTTGACCATCGCCATGTTGATGAAGAATACCCTGGAAGCCTTCAAGATGAGGAGGAATTTCGCCAAGCCCTGAAGTTGCGCAGCCGGCCGTTTTATGGTATAAGAAACGCTCCAAAGAGAGAGACAAATGCCGAAAATGTGTGAAGTATGCCACAAAGGGCCCGTTTTCGGGCACGACCGCAGTCATTCCAATAAGGCCACTCCGAAGAAATGGAAGCCCAACCTTCAGCACGTCAAAGCTCAGACCACGGAGGGCGTGAAAATGATCTGGGTCTGCACGCGCTGTCTCAGGTCGGGAAAAGTTGTAAAGGTTCTTTAGGGCCTTTTTAGTTTCTTTCCACCGAAGAAATTCCCGGGATCTTAAGCAGGCGGGTCCGTATGTCCTCCAGATGCTTGATGTCCCGGATGATAAGGCTGAACTCGATCTGAGCCTTTTTATCCGCTGAGGTCTTGACCTCGGCCCGGGAGATGTTCCCGCCCAGTTCGGCCACGGCCGCCGCCGCTTCGGCCAGGAGGCCGGGCGAATCCTCCGCCCGAATGACGACCCGGCCGGTATAGGTCTCCTCCGGAAGGGTGTCCCAGGTTACGTCCACCATCCGCCGGCTGTCCAGGATCTCCTTGGTGATGAGCGGACAGCGCTGGGCGTGAACCGTGATCCCCTTGCCCGTTGTGATGTAGCCGATGATGGGTTCGCCCCGGATGGGGGCGCAACATTTGGCCAAGCTGACGAGCGCCGAGGCGGCTTCCCCGCGCTCGATCGACAATCCTTCGGCGGGGAGTTCGACCGGGAATTTTGTCCCCGCACCGCCCTCCCCGGCCAGGAGCCGTTCCATGAATCTCTTGTCGATGATGACTTGTCCCTGACCCACAAGAGCATAGAAGTCATCCAAGGTTTTGATCGCGTGGGGCACCACCCGAGGCAGAAACCGCAGGAGAAAATCCTCCCGGCGGTAGTCCGCTGACAACCCCTGGAGACGGGACTTGCGGTCCCAGAGCTTCTTGCCCAGGGCCCGATACTTGCTTCGGCTCTTGAGGTTGAGCCAATGCCGGATGTGATGACGGGCCGTGGACGTGAAGGCGATGTTCAGCCAGCTGCGCTGGGGATGCTTATCGGGCGCGGTCATGATCTCGACGATATCCCCCGAGCGGAGGATGGTCTTGAGAGGGACGGGCCTGCTGTTGACCCGGGCTCCGTCGCAGTGGAGGCCGATCTCGCTGTGGACCTTGAAGGCGAAGTCGAGGACCGAGGCCCCCGCCGGAAGCGAGACCACCCGGCCTTTGGGCGTGAAGACGTTCATCTCCTCGACGGTCAGGTTCGTCTTGAGGTTCCGCAGGAACTCGCGGGGACTTTTCTGTTCCTCGTAGAGCTCGACCAGGTCCCGCAGCCACTGCAGGCGCCGGTCCTCGCGGATTATGGCCTGCGAATCCCTCTCCTTGTACTTCCAGTGGGCGGCGATGCCGTTCTCGGCCAGGTTGTGCATCTCCCGGGTTCGAATTTGGATCTCGAAGGTCTGCTGGCCCTCGGTGATGATCGTCGTGTGCAGGGCCTGGTAGAGGTTGGACTTGGGCATGGCGATGAAATCCCGGAATCGCTGGGGGATGTGGGTCCATTTCTGATGGATCAGGTACAAGGCCGAGTAGCAGTTCTTGGCCGTATCGGTGATGAGCCGGAGGGCGAGGAAATCGTAGACCTGGTCGAAGGCGACGCCCTGGCGCTTCATCTTGTCCGAGATGCTGTACAGCCGCTTGACCCGGAAGACGATGTCGGCCGGAATCCCGTTCTCATCCATGAGAGACTGGAGCGCAGTCTTGAGCTTGGTCAGCTCGGCCTCGGCCTTTTTTCTCTGGGGGTCGACCAGGGCCGAAACGCGAAAATATTCCTCCGGGGCCACGTAGCGGAAGGCCATGTCCTCGAGCTCGGCCTTGACCCGACCCATGCCCAGCCGGCCGGCGATGGGCGCGTAGACTTCGAGAGTTTCCTTGGCGATCCGCCGCTGCTGGTTCTCGTTCAGGAAGCTCAGGGTCTTGAGGTTGTGAACCCGGTCGGCCAGCTTGATGAAAATGACCCGCAGGTCGTCGGTCATGGCCAGGATGATCTTCTGGATCGTTTCCGCTTGACGGTCCTCGCTCGAGGCTTCCTGGACGCGGCTGATCTTGGTCACTCCCTCCACCAGGTCCAGAACCTCCTGACCGAAGGCCTTGCGGAGTTCGACAGGCGTCACTTCCGTGTCCTCGAGCACGTCGTGGAGGAGGCCGGCCACGAGGACCTTATAATCCATCCGCATGTCGGCCAGCATGTTGGCCACTTCGAGGGGATGGCTGAGGTAGAGCTCGCCCGAGCGGCGGAGATGGCCCTTGTGAGCGGACGCGGCGAAGACATAGGCCTTCTTGAGAAGGATGATTCCGCGGTCGCTGTAGGCCGGAGCGACTTTGTCCAGAATATCGTTGAATCGAATCATCGCCGTTTCTTCAGTCGGATCGGCGCGGGGATGTCTCGGGGCGCCGCTCGCGCCGGATGATCCAGCGAACGGCGGCCTCCAGGTTCTGGGCCACGTAGGCGGGCCCAGGCCGGGATCGCTTGAGCCGGGCCAGAGATCTTTTCCCGAACCCGGTCAAGACGAGGATGGGCGTAGCCCCGATAGCCTGCCCGAAGAGGATGTCCTCGACCTTGTCCCCGATCATGTAGGATGTCTTCAAGTCGAGGTTGAGGTCGCGGGCAGCCCTCCGTCCCAGGCCTGACTTGGGTTTGCGGCAGGCGCAGTCCCGGCGGTACCTGGGGTCGGCCGAGTGAACGTAGTGGGGACAATAATAGATGCCGGCCAGTCCCGCCCCGCGGCGTTCCATCGCGGCTCCGAGCCGCGCGTGGAGTTCATGCAGGGCCGGCTCGGAGATCAAGCCCCGGCCTATCCCGGATTGATTCGTAATGACCACGGGCAGGAATCCCAGGCGACGTATATCGCGAACGGCTCGAAGGCTGAACGAATAGAATTCGATCTGCCCAAAATGATGGGGATAACCGACGTCCCTGTTGAGGGTGCCGTCCCGGTCGAGAAAAACCGCCCTGTTCTTCATCGCAGGTATGAGAGGGACGCTTCCAGAACCTCCTCCGGCTCGATCGCGGTCATGCATTGATGACCGTAAGGGCAGGAGCGATACAGGCAGGGCCAGCAGGCCGCGCCTTTCCAGAGGACTGTGAAGGGGGGCTGGTAGGGCCTGGTCACCGCCGGGTCGGTCGGACCGAACAGGCCGACCACGGGAATCCGCAAGGCGTTGGCCATATGCATCGGCCCCGAGTCGTTCGTGATGAAAAGCTCCGCGCAGCTCAGGATCCCCAGCAGGCCGCGAAGGGACGTTCGGCCTGAAAGAATGACCGGCTGGCGGGACATGGATGACGCCAGACGGTCGGCGAGCTCGGCCTCCTCCGGGGATCCGGTGATCACGATCCGAGCGGACCTTGCGGCTTGAAGCCGGGACGCCAGGCCGGCGAACCTTTCGACGGGCCATCGCTTGGCCGGTCCGTACGAAGCGCCGGGGTTAAGGATGACGAGAGGTTTCTTTTTATCGCGCTTTAAGCCGAGCGAATCCAGGAGCTTTCGCGCGGCTTCTTTTTCCCCGGGGGCGAGGGCCAAGCGCATCGGCGTCGGGGGAGTTTTGATTCCCAACCCGCGGATCAGGCGCAGATAATATTCCGCCTGGTGGACCGGCGCGGCGGCTCCATCAAAGGGCACGCTTTGAGTCAGGAGAAAACCCCGGCTGTCCCTCTTGTAACCCCAGCGCTTCGGAATCCTCGCCAGGGCAAAGACAAGCGCCGAGCCGAAGGAGTTGGTCAAAAGAAGTCCGGCGTCAAAACCCTCCTGCCGGATCCGCCGTGCCGCTGAGCGCAGTCCTCCGAGGGAAGTGCCGCCCGACAGGGTAACGACACCGTCGGCCGGCGTTCCGGAAGTGAACAGGTCCTTGACCCATTCCTGGGCGACGACCCAGATCTCGGCCTCGGACCGGCCCGCTTTGAGCGCGGCGAGAGCGGGCAGGGAAAGAACGGCATCCCCGATCCAGTTGGGAACCCGAACGGCGATCTTCATCAAGGCTTGCGCGTCTAGTCCTTGCCGGACGAGGGGGCATCTCCGTCCTTCTTCGCGGGAGAGGGTTTGCCCTCTTTGGGTTTGGGACTTTCGGGCTTGGGCTCGCTCCTTTTCGCATAGTCCGTGATGTACCAGCCCGCGCCCTTAAACTGAATGGCCGCGGCGGAGATTTTTTTCTTAAGCTTGCCCCCGCACTTGGGACATTTTTTCTTGAGCGGCTCGCTGGCCTTCTGAATGATCTCGAGCCTGGCGCCGCAATCTTCGCATTCGTATTCATAAATAGGCATGTGAGTCCTTCAAGCTTTGAAATTATATCACAAGGGAAACGTCCGGGACATCATCATCGTCTTCGGCGGTGCATCTCCCGGAGGAGGACGCTGCCCGGCCGGCTATCGCCCGAAGCTCCAGAATCCTTTGCTTTTCAAATAGATGTAGCACCAAAGGCCGAAGACGATCTTACCCCCCCATGAGATCCAGCGCACGGCCGAGGCGTGACCGAGAGCGGGCAAAAGAAAAAGAGCGACCAGGATGAGGACGATGACGAGCTTCATGTTGCCCTCGGCCTGCAAGAAGGCGAAGATGCCGAGGACAATGACGATGAACGTTAACCCATAATCGACGAAGGGATAGTAGCCGGGTATCATCGGAAGATCACCGCCTCAAAAGTGTAGATTTCAGCGCCCTTCTTCCAGGCGTCGGGGCCGAGACCGGCTTTGAGACACGCCTCCTCAAGGAATTCATCGCGCGTCCAGCCGTTTTCCACGGCGACCTGGGGCAGGAGCAGGCCCTTCTGCCCTCCCCTGGAGATCACCAGGCCGTGCTTCCCGACCTTGATCTGGCCGATGTCCGTGCAGCGCGTAAGAGGCGACAGAACCGAGATCTCGATCTCGAGGTCCTTGAGCTCGGCGGCCGAGACCGGGTCGAAACGCCGGTCCTCTAGGGCGGCGTAATAGGCGGTCTGGATGACGGCTTGGGCGAGAGGGTAGATCGGCTCGATGAAGCCGATGCACCCCCGGAGGACCCCTTTCTTGGTCAGCGTCACGAAAACCCCCTTGGGCACGAGGAGATTCTCGTTGATCGTATGGTACTCGAGGACGCTGTTCGAAGCGACCGCCTCCTCGACGGCCCGGCGGGCGAGGCGGGCGAGCTCACGCTTCTCCTCGGGCGATAGCGAAAATGCCGGTTCGGCTCCCTGCCGGGCATATAGGGCCGCGGCGAAGTAGCCGACGACTCGGGATTCCGGCGTGCCGGCGTCCGAAGAATCCGCATACTGGAGGATGTCGACACGGACCGGCCCCCTCTGCTCGGCATAGAGCATCGCCGCCGCTACGCCGCCCCCGCCGCACATGATGTTCTCCTGCCGTTCGACCTTGCGCAGGAGCGCCCCGGTCGTCAGGCTCTTGACAAGGTTGATGGTCGAGGCGTCGAGGACGTTGGCCTCTTTTTTTGAAAGAAAATGAGACATGTCGGTCGAGGCGACGACCAGGATCTTTTTGGACTTGGAGATTTGAACCAGGATCCGCGCCAGGCGCTCGGCGGTGTCCTTGTCCTGGGTTCCCATGATGATCGGGACGATCTTGGCCCGGGGCAGGGCCCTTTGGATGAACGGGACCTGGACCTCAACGGCATGCTCCTGGGCATGGGCTTCGGAAACATAGCTGAACCGGGATTCCTTGAGGATCAGCTTGACGACATCCTTATCGATGGCCGCCACGCCCAGCGGCGTTTCCAGGCCGTCGACCTCGTCGACGGAACAGCCTTCGAAAGCGACATGATGTGACGGGGCGATGATGATCACGGTTTCATAGTCCGCTCCCGCCGCGGCCGCGTAGGCCTTGCCCGCGACGCGGCCGGAATAGGGATAGCCGGCATGGGGCGCTATCAAGGCCAGAGGTGTTTCTCCGGACGTCGGCCGGGACCCGGACTTGAGGAACTCATCGACCTGGGCAGCCAGGCGAGCGGGGTCGCTCTCGTAGAATTGACCGGACCAGGCGGGCTTCCGGACCTCGGCCGTGGCCGGCAGCGACGCGGACGCGACGCCGATCAGGCAAACAATGATGATGAGGCATGAGTGTGTGTTCATGGGAAGACCCCTTTCACCAATTCCTTTATTTTTTATCATAACCAGACGATCCGAAAAAATCAATTGTGGGCGGGGGCCGTTCTTCAAGCTAAAATTTGACTTTTAACCTGATTTTGAAGAAAATATCCCCTGGAAGGTAACCATGAAGGACTTTTTTAAATCTCTCCTTGCCGTAGCCGCCATCACTGCCGCTTTTTTTGTAGGGTTTCACCTGGGCAAGGAGAAGGAAAAAGAAAGAATCCCTAAATTTCAACGCGAAGATACCGACGGGATCCCTGTCGAGTTTTAGCTCGCCCGTTTTCGCTTCCGCCAATCTCTATCACCGCCTCGAAGTACGGGCTCGGCCTCCCGACGCGTTCCTGCCGATTGACGTCACGGAACGGGGATCCTATAATGAACCTGGAGAGCGAATATGAACATCGGCTTTTACGGACTCATCGTTATCTTTGCCGCGTTCATCATTCTGCTCATCATCAACCCCAGGCTCTCCTGCTTCGGAAAGCGGGTGACCTCGCCGCTCTATCCTCTGATGCGGCGCAGCAAGTCACGGGACAGCAGGCACGGCGGGCGGGCCGCGGCTCCCGGAACCCCGGGCCGGCCCGAGGCCCCCGGGGAGACCAAAAAGCCCGGCAAGGCCGCCGAGGACTACGGTTTCCATTTGGATGAATAGGCCGCCCGCGGCGGCCGGGCCGGTGTCCCCGCCGCGAGGCGAAGCAAGGGATCATCAAAGCGACCGCACCCGGATCATGAAACGGCGTTTCCTTTTCGACGTCCCGACGCTCGGGGCGCGCTCGTCGTTCGTCCCGGGGCTCGCCCTGGCGCTCTTTGTTGCGTTGACCTGGGGAGCCGGCTGTCGCTCCGTCTCGCCCAGCCTGGGTCCTGCCTCCCGCCTCGAGAGCGTCGAGGGCTACGCCTCGCTCAACCTCACCGGCCCGAGTGCCGCCGGCAAATCCAAGGTCTCCTTCTCCCTCCGGCTTCCCGACCGGGCGCGGATCGATGTCTTCGATGCCCTGGGACGTCCGATCATCACCCTCATTTGCAAGGAGGATGAATCGTACTTCGTGGCCGTGTCCCGCAAGGCCTACTGGCGGGGCGGCCGCGGCGAAGTGCTCGAAAAATTCCTCGGGTTCGAATTCAGCCCCGAGGACATGGCCGAGCTTCTGGCCGGACGCTGGGGACAAGAAACCGGTTCGGACCCGAAGGCCGCGTCCTCCTGGACCCTGACCCGGGATTCCAGGAACCGAGTGGTCTCCGCGGAGCGACAGGACGTCTCGTTCGAGGTAAAGGATTTTTTCGTGGGAACTTCTCTTCCGCACACGGTGGTCTTCGCCGGCGGACGGAGCTCGGGCCGGCTCAAGATCTTCGAGGTGAAGTTCAACGCCGCTCCCCGGGAGAGCGTCTTCCGGTTGGGGTTCCTGAACGATTATGCGGCCATGACATGGCCCGAGATGGAAGATCTCCTGAACCATGAAGATGAAATCGTTCGCTAAGATCAACCTGGGATTGGAGGTCCTCGGCCGGCGTCCCGACGGATATCACGAGATCCGGTCGCTCTTTCAGTCCATCGACCTTCACGACCGGCTCGAATTCGATCCAGCGGAGCCGGGTGTCCTGACCCTCGAGGGGGACGACCCCTCTCTCCCCTGGGATGAGCGCAACCTCATCCATCGGGCGGCCGTTCTCATCCGCGAACGGACCGGAGCGAAGGCCGGCGTCCGCGTGCGCGTGACGAAGCGGATACCGGCCGGCTCGGGCCTCGGCGGAGGAAGCTCGAATGCCGCGGTCACCCTTCTCGCCCTGGATCGGTTGTGGGGGCTCGGGCTGTCCCGGAGCGAGCTCCACGGCCTGGCTGAACAGCTCGGGTCGGACGTCGCCTATTTTCTCCATGGTGGGCTATGCCTGGGCGAGGGCCGCGGCGAGCGGATCTCTCCGCTCCCCGACCTTCCCCGCCTATTCGGAGTCGTTGTCCTCCCGCCCATCGTGAGCCTGACAGCTGAGGTCTACGGCCGGCATCGTCCGTCCTTGACTTCAGCGGATAAAGTCAGTAGAATTAGCCGGTTTCTCCGGAGCCGGGAGATCGGCTCCCTGGAAAACCGCTTAGAACGAACGGTTTTTCGCTTATATCCTCAACTCAAAGATATTAAGCGTTTTTTCCAAAGCCGGGGAGCCGCATTGTCTCAGGTCGCCGGCTCCGGTTCCGCCGTGTACGGGCTTTTCGGAAGCCGGGAGGAGGCGGAGCAGGGATGGACCGAAGCCCAAAAGCGACATCCATCCGTTCTCGTCGAGACTCTATCTCGCGATGAGTATGGCAAGGGTTTGTCTGTTGGGGTGTAGCCAAGCGGTAAGGCAGCGGACTTTGGATCCGCCATCCGGAGGTTCGAATCCTCCCGCCCCAGTTATGAAAAAATTGAGGTTGATCGAACAGAGGAAGTGGTCATGAAAGTCTTCACCGGCTCTTCAAACCCGGCCCTGGCCCAGGAGATCGCGCGCTATCTGAAGATCGACTTGGGCCGCTGCGTCCTGGAACGCTTCAGCGACGGGGAGATCCATTTCTACATTGACGAAAACGTCCGGGGAGAGGACGTGTTCATCATCCAGACCGGCTCTTTTGACGCCAACTTCCACCTCATTGAGCTGTTCGTCATGATCGACGCCTTCCGGAGGGCTTCGGCCGGCCGGATCACCGTGGTCATGCCCTACTATTGCTACGCGCGGCAGGACTGGAAGGACAAACCGCGCGTGCCGATCTCGGCCAGGCTGGTGGCCGACCTGCTCGAAGCCTCAGGCGCCGACAGGGTCCTGACCATGGACCTTCACTCGCCGCAGATCCAGGGCTTCTTCTCCATCCCCGTGGACAACCTGATGGCCGGCCCGGTCCTGATCAAGCACATCCGCTCCCTGGGCCTCCGCGACCTGACCGTGGTCTCGCCCGACGCCGGCGGCGTCCAGCGGGCCCGGTTTTACGGAAAGCGCCTGGAGGCCAAGCTGGCCATCATCGATAAGCGCCGGCCCACGGTCAACGTGGCCCAGGTCCTGCACGTCATCGGCGAGGTCAAGGGCGAGGATTGCATCCTAATCGATGACATGGCCGATACGGCCGGGACCCTGGTCCGCAGCGCCGAGGCCCTGGTGAAGCGCGGGGCCAAGCGGGTCCTGGCCGCCTGCACTCATCCCGTGCTCTCGGGCCAGGCCGTCGAACGGATCACCCGATCGCCCCTGGAATCGGTCATCGTTTCCAATACCATTCCCCTCACGGACAAGAGCCGCGCCTGCTCGAAGATCGTAGTCCTGTCGGTCGCCGAGCTCTTCGGGGAGGCCATCCGACGGATCAACGAAGGGCTGTCCGTGAGCTCGCTATTTGAATAAGGAGGAAAGCGGCCATGAACCTAACGATCAAAGCGCAAAAACGAGACGCCTTCGGCAAGAACGCGTCCTTCCGGATTCGCCAGACGGGAAACGTGCCGGCGGTCCTCTACGGGCAGGGCCTGGAAACCGTGGCCCTTTCCGTGGATAAGAAAGACATCATTCGGATCCTGAAGTCCGACACGGGGGAGAACACGCTGTTCAAGGTCGGCGTCGACAGCGAGCTCCGGGACGTGATGATCAAGTCCCTCCAGATCGACCCCGTCTCGGACGAGCTTCTCCACGTGGACCTCATCCAGATCTCCATGGACAAAGCCATCCGGGTCTCCGTTCCGATGGAGTACCTGGGCGAGGCCGTGGGAGTCAAAACCGAGGGCGGTTTCGTCGACTTCATCACCCGCGAACTCGAGATCGAATGCTTGCCCAAGGACATCCCGGAAAAGATCCAGATCGAGATCTCGGGCCTGCACCTCCACCAGTCCATCAAGGTCTCGGAGGTCGTTGTTTCTCCGGGGGTGAAGATCATCACCGACCCGCACGCCGTCGTGGTCCTTATCCAGGTTCCTCACGAAGAGAAGGTCGAGGAGAAGAAGGAAGGCGAGGAAGTCGCCGCGGCCGCCGAGGAGGCCAAGGAGCCCGAAGTCATCAAGAAGGAACGGGCCGCCGCCGAAGAGGAGCCGGCAAAGGGCGAGAAGGGCGAGAAAGCCGAGAAAGCCGAGAAGGGCGAGAAGGGCGAGAAGGCCAGGGAGAAGAAGGAGAAATAATTGTGGGCCGTGGTGGGGCTGGGCAATCCCGGCCGCGAATATTCCGGCACGCGCCACAACGCGGGTTCCGCGTTAGTCCGGCGGCTGGCCAAGGAATGGGATGTGCGCTTGAAAAAAAGGCGTTTCCAGGCTAAGACCGCCCAGGTCGAGCACGAAGGCCAGACCCTCTGGCTTGTCCTGCCCCAGACCTATATGAATCGCAGCGGCGGCTCGGTTCGGGACCTCCTGAGGGAAACGCGGATCGAGCCCGAGCACGTGGTGCTCGTATACGACGACCTGGATATTCCCCTGGGCGAGATCCGGATCCGGGCCGCGGGAAGCCCCGGGAGCCACAAGGGCCTGCAGTCGATCGCCGAGGAAACGGAGTCGTCCCGTTTCCCCCGCATCCGCATCGGCATCGGGCCCCTGCCCGAAGGCCGGGACGCGGCCGACTTCGTCCTGGCCCCGTTCGAACCGGAGGAGAAACCCTTGCTCGAGGAGAGCCTGGCCCGCGCCCGGAGTGCCCTGGAGCTGATCCTGGCCGGCGACATCGCCCAGGCCATGAACCGATATAATTGATACGATAGACGGAAAGGGACAATTACTCCTTGCTCCTTCTCAGAGGAGGAGGAGCTGCTAAACCATAAGGAGGTCTCCATGAGACTTTACGAGACGGGTTTCCTGATCGCGCCCAACCTGTCCGAGGAAGAGGCGGACGGCCTCATCGCGCAGATGGCTGACATCGTCAGCCAGAAAAAGGGCCGCATGGTCAAACAGGAAAAGTGGGGCAAGAGGAAGCTGGCTTACCCCATCAAGAGATTCAACGAAGCCAGCTACGTCTTTTTTACCTATGAGAGCGGGGCGGACGTGCCCCATGAGCTCGGCCGGCGCTTCCACAACCTGGAAACCGTGCTGAGGCACCTGACCCTGGTCAAGGACCAGCGGGAGAACGTCCGGAACAAGAAGAAAGCCCGGCGGGCGGCCAGCAAGGCCGAAGCCCCGGCCCCGGAAGCCCAGGAGGAAAAAGCCGCGGGCACCGAAACGCCATCGACGGGAGAATCCCATGGATAATCGAGGAAGTCGAGGACCCGGACGCGAGGAGCGCGGCGACCGGCCGTCGTTCCGCAAGTATTTTTCGCCCAAGAGGAAGTTCTGCCGCTTCTGCCAGCGCAACATCAAGGACATCGACTATAAGAACGTGGACATCCTGCGCAAGTACATTCCGGACAGGGGCAAGATCTCCCCGCGGCGGATCACCGGCACGTGCTCCTTCCACCAGCGCAAGCTGGCCATCGCCATCAAGAGGGCGCGGCTGATGGCCCTGTTGAACTACGTGGAAGATTGATGACGGCCGGACAAGGGGAGAAACCATGAAGGTTATTTTGAAACAGGATGTGGAAAACGTCGGCAAGCGGGGCGACATCATCAACGTTGCCCCGGGCTTCGGACGCAACTACCTGATCCCCAAGAAACTGGCCGCGGCCGTGACGGCCTCCAACGTGAAGATGGTCGAGATCGAGCGCCAGGCCCTGAAGAAGCGCTTGGAGAAGGACCGGCTGTCCTACCAGGACCTGATCCAGAAGCTCAACGCGGTCACCCTGCGGTTCATCCGGAAGGCCGGGGAGAAGGACATGATCTTCGGCTCGGTCAGCCTGACCGATATCAAGGACGGGCTGGACAAGCTGGGGTTCGAGGTCGATAAGAAGAAGATCGTCTTCGACGAGCCCATCAAACGGCTGGGCCGCTATACCGTGGTCGTCAAGGTCTTCCATGAGGACAAGGCCGAGATCAAGGTGGAAGTGGTCCGCGAAGAGGGCGAAGCGCCAGAGGGCACGAAGACATCTCCGGAAATCGAGGCGACGAAGGGGGAATAGCGGCCGGGCGCCCGTGACGGTGAGCCGCGGCGCGCCGCTCTTCCTCCGAGAGGGGGAACAGTGGAACTGGATCTCACCTTTCTTCAAAAGACTCCGCCCCACAGCCTGGAGGCGGAACGGTCGATCCTGGGCGGGATTCTGGTCAACGTCCAGAATCTGAGCGTCGTCCTATCCGTCATCAGCCCGGAGGATTTCTACAAGGACGCTCACCGCCGAATCCTGGAAAAGATCATCGTCCTGATCGACAAGGGATTGCCCGTCGACCTGCTGTCCGTGGCCGAGACCCTCCAGCGGGACGGGCAGCTCGAGAGCGTGGGTGGGGCCTCGTACCTGGCCTCGCTCATGGACGGCGTTCCCCGGAGCATCAGTGTCGGCTACCACGCCCAGGTGGTCAAGGAGAAGTCGCTCCTGCGCCGGCTTATCGCCTCATCCATGAAGATCATGACCTCGAGCTATGAACAGCAGGAGGAGCCCGATGCCATTCTGGACGAGGCCCAGAGTGCCATCATCGACGTGGCCGAGCAAAGGACGAAGACGGGCTTCGTATCCATGGGCCGTCTTCTCCCTTCCACCCTCGAATCCCTGGAGGCCATGGCCAAGCGCCGCGAATTCATCACCGGCGTGCCCTCGGGGTTCAAGGACCTGGACGAGATCACCTCTGGCTTTCATAAGGGGGAGTTCATCGTCGTGGCCGCCCGTCCCTCCATGGGCAAGACGTCCCTCTGCCTGAACGTGGTCGAATACGTCGGCCTTCACACCGAAAGCGCCGCGGGCTTCTTCTCCATGGAGATGTCCCTGGAACAGCTCGCCATCCGGATGCTGTGCGCCGACGCCAGGGTCGACCTGCAGAACATCCGCAAAGGCCTGATCAGCGAACGCGATATGGGAAAGATCAAGTTGAGCGCCGAAGCCCTGGCCCGGGCCAGGGTCTATCTGGATGAGACGGCGGGACTCACGGTTCTCGAAATGAAGGCCAAGGCCCGCCGGCTCAGGATGGAGGGCAACCTCGACATCCTGTTCGTGGACTACATGCAGCTCATGCGCACCAGCCAGCGGTTCGAGAACAGGAACCAGGAAATGTCCTACATCTCCCGGTCGATGAAGGAGCTGGCCAAAGAGCTGCAGATCCCGGTCGTGGGCGTCTCCCAGCTCAGCCGGGCCCCGGAGAAGAGAGGAAACGAACAGCGGCCCATCCTATCCGACCTCCGTGAGTCCGGGGCTATCGAGCAGGACGCGGACGTGGTCATTTTCATCTACCGGCCTGAAGTCTACGTCAAGGACGACGAGGAAAAAAGGGCCAGCCTCCACGGCGAGGCCGAAGTCGATGTGGCCAAGCAAAGGAACGGCCCAACCGACAAGGCCCGGCTCGTCTTTTTCAATAAGTTCGCCCTGTTCGCCAACCGAGAGCACGCTCACGCCGAGGAGTAACATGGCCCTCAGGTCCGGCCGTCCCCTCATGACCGCCTTCCTGGAACAGGTGGGCGAGGTGGGCCTCCTGGCGGCCAAGACCCTGGGCAACATGTTTCGCCGGCCCTGGGAGAAGAAGAATTTCCTGAACGAGCTCGAAGAGATCGGGGTGCGGACCTTTCCCGTTGTGTCGCTGACGGCGGCCTTCGGGGGGCTGGTCTTCGGCCTGCAGACCTACATCGGCTTTCACCGCTACATCGGCCAGGGCTCGGAGGCCTACGGCGGGCCCATCATCTCCCTCGGCCTGACCAAGGAGCTCATCCCCATCCTGGTCGGGCTGATGGTCGCCGGCCGGGTGGGTTCGGCCATGGCCGCCGAGATCGGCACCATGAAGATCACCGAGCAGATTGATGCGCTCTTTTCCCTGGGGGCCGACCCCAACAAGTTCCTGGTCGTCCCCCGGATGGCGGCTTCGATCCTGATGCTGCCCTGCCTGACCCTCTACGGCGATATCATCGGCATCGCTTTCGGCTTTTTTTATAATGTCGTCCTGATGGGCGTCAACCGGATCGTCTATGTCCGCAACACCCTCCTTTACCTTGAGCTTTGGGACGTCGTCAGCGGCCTGATCAAGGCGGCCATTTTCGGGGGGGTCATTGCCCTGGTCGGCTGCTGGCAGGGGCTCAAGACCGAGGGTGGGGCCGAAGGGGTCGGACGAGCCACGACTCGGACGGTGGTCATCGCCAGCATCGCCATCCTCATCCTGAATTTCTTCCTGAGCAAAGCCCTGCCCGCGAGTTTGAGCCAATGATCCGCCTCGTCGACGTTCACAAGGCCTTCGGTCCGAACCAAGTTCTGCGGGGGGTCGACCTGCGCGTGGAAACGGGACAGACCATGGTCGTCATTGGCCAGAGCGGGGTCGGGAAGAGCATCCTGCTCAAGCACATCATGGGCCTGATTAAGCCCGACCGGGGACAGATCTTCCTGGATGGATTGGAGATCACGCGGCTGCGGGATGACGAACTTCAGAAGGTGACCCGGAGAATCGGGATGCTCTTCCAGGGCGCGGCCCTGTTCGATTCGATGAACGTCTATGATAACATCAAGTTCGGGCTGGAGCGTCAGCTGGGTTGCCCGGCGGAGCTCCATGCCCGGATCGTCGAGGAGAGTCTGGCCAAGGTTGGCCTGCGAGGCGTCGAGCAATTGATGCCCTACGAACTCAGCGGCGGCATGAAGAAACGCGTGGGCCTGGCCCGGGCCATCGCCTACAACCCCGAGATTATTCTCTATGACGAACCCTCCACGGGCATCGACCCCATCCGGGCCGACGCGATCAACGGCCTGATCAACCAGTTAAAGCAGGACCTGCACGTGACCTCGGTCCTCATCACTCACGACATGGTCAGCGCCTACAAGGTGGCCGACCGGATCGCCATGCTCTACCAGGGACGCATCATCGAGGAGGGCACGCCCGACGAAATTCGAAAGTCCCGAAACCCCGTCGTTCAGCAGTTCATCCATGGACGTTCGGAGGGGCCGATCACGAACTACTAGTCGGAGGGGAGCTCATGACACAGAACGCAAGAATCGGCATCTTTCTGGCGGGGACCCTCCTGATCATCGCCGCCGGCATCTTCATCGTCGGCGACCTCGGCCGCTTTCTCCGGCGCTCCGGGTATTCGATCTACGCCTCCTTCGAGACGGTCGCGGGCCTGGACAAAAGGGCTACGGTGCGCCTGGCCGGCGTTTCTATCGGATATGTCAAGTCGATCCGCCTGGAGGGACATCGCCCGATCGTGGAGATGGCCCTTGAACCCTGGGCCAAGGTTCCCGTCGCCTCCAAGGCGACGCTCTCAACCCTGGGCCTGCTCGGGGAAAAGTATGTTGAGATCCTGCCCGGCCCGGACGCGTCCGTTGTTAAGCCGGGAGAGTCGATCAATTCCCTGGCCTCGGTCAGCTTCGATCAGCTGGGCTTGCTCATCCTGTCGATCGGCGACGAGGTCAAGGGCGTCAGCGGCAAAGTCCAGAGGTTTCTGGGAGAGGAGAACGCCGTCCGCTTCAGCCAGGTGCTGGACAGCCTGGCCCAGACAAGCCGATCCCTTGACGAATTCGTTAAGAACAACCGGACCGGCCTGGCCGAAGGCGTTCAAAGCGCAAGGCAAGCCTTCCAGGATTTCGACCGGGACGTGAAGCGCGTGGCCGACAGCTTCAGCTCTTCGGCCCAGTCCCTGACCGATTTGGTCAACAACAATCGGGAAGCGGTCAAAGAGAACATGGAGAAGGTGAAAGCGGTGCTGGATCAGATGAACGACACCGCCCAGCGGCTGAGCCGCCTCGTCCAAAAGCTGGACAAGGGCGAGGGCAGTCTCGGCCGGCTCATCGCCGAGCCCGACCTCTACAACGAAGCCAGGGAGACCATTGATAACGTCCGGTCCGCGGTCAAACCGCTCTCCGGGCTTCGGGTCGGCGGAGACGCCCGGGCGGTCTATTACCCCACGAGCGAGCTGTGGAAGGGCGCCCTGACCTTCGGCCTCAGGCTGGCCTCCGGCCCGTTTCTCTTGAGCCAGATCGTCCGCGACCCGTTCCAGGAGCGGTTCACGTATTCGCTCGAGTTAGGCAAGCGCTGGGGCTCCTTCGCCCCGCGGGTCGGGGTCATCGAGTCGGATTTCGGGCTGGGCCTTGATTACTACGCTCTCCGGGACCGGCTGGAGCTCAGTCTCGAGGGATACGATTTCAACCGTCAACCGCAGCCTCGCCTGCGGTTGACCTCGCGGTTCTTCACCCTAAAGAGCTTTTTCCTGATCCTGGGCCTTGACGATGTGATCTCCAAGAAGCGGAGAGAGCTCTTTTTGGGGCTGGGGGTGGGACTCCAATGAAAGATAAGTCCGTCTTCATCTGCCAGAACTGCGGGGCACGCTCGCCCAAGTGGCTGGGACGGTGCCCCCAATGCGGAGAGTGGGAGTCGTTCGTCGAGGAAGTCGAGGAGAAACCGTCCGCCTCCACGGAACTGGCCTTTCCCCTGTCCGAGCCTCAGCTGTTCAAGGACATCAAGGAAGCGGGAAATCAGCGGTTGACCATCTCCATCAAGGAATTCAACGAAGTCCTGGGCGGGGGCGTGGTCCTGGGATCGCTCGTCCTCATCGGCGGCGAACCGGGGATCGGCAAGTCCACCCTTCTCCTTCAGGTTTCCCGGGATTTCGCCGCGGGGGGCGAGAAGGTTCTCTATGTGTCCGGCGAGGAATCGCTGGAACAGATCAAGATCCGGGGCGATCGGATCGGCATGGGCCAGGGCGCGCTCTATCTCCTGGCCGAGACCAACCTCGAAAGGATCCTGGCCCAGGCCGAGCGCCTCGCCCCGCGGGTCTTCATCCTGGATTCGGTTCAGACCGTTTATTCCTCCAAGCTCAGTTCGAGCCCCGGCACGATCAGCCAGGTCCGGGAAGTCGCCAACCAGGTCTTTCGCTTCGCCAAGAGGAACCGGGTCTCGTCCTTTCTCATCGGGCACATCACCAAGGAGGGGTCGCTGGCCGGCCCGAAATCCCTGGAGCACATCGTCGACGTCGTCCTCCTCTTCGAGGGTGAGCGGGACCACAGCCATCGGGTCCTGCGGGCCTTAAAGAACCGGTTCGGCCCCGTGTCCGAGCTGGCGGTCTTCGAGATGAACTCGACCGGGCTCCAGGCCATCTCCAACCCTTCCGCCTTTTTCCTCCGGGAGCGTCCGGCCGACGAGCCGGGAAGTGTCGTTGTCAGCACGATCAAGGGCTCCCGACCTTTCCTGGTCGAGATCCAATCCCTGGTCTCGGACACGCTCTTCGCCGGCAACCCAAGGCGGATGACCCTGGGTCTCGACCACTTTCGCACGGCCATGCTCCTGGCCCTTGTGGAAAAGCGGCTCGGGTTCCATTTCGGCGGACAGGACGTCTATGTTAACGTGGCCGGGGGCCTCCAGATCGAGGAACCCGCCGCGGACCTGGGCGTCGTCGCCGCCGTGGTCTCCGGGCTCAAGAACAAGGCCATTCCCCGCGACGTCGCGGTCTTCGGCGAAGTGGGCTTGAGCGGCGAGATCCGATCCGTGGGCCTGCCCCTGGCCCGCATCAAAGAAGCCCAGTCCCTGGGCTTCGAGACCGTCATCCTGCCCCAGGGCAACGCGGCGGCCCTGGAGAAGGAAAAACCGGGCGGCATTCAACTCCTGGGCGTCGAAAACGTCCAGCAAGCGCTTAAGGCGCTTTTTTAAGAGGCAACCATGGTTCTCTCGCTTTTTCGGCTTCTGGTCCTGGCCGCCCTGACGGCCGCCGGATACGTCTTCCCCTTTTTCGGATTGCCGGCCGCGGCGAGCGCCGCGACCGCCGGGGCCCTGACCGTAATGGTCATGGTCCTCGAAACACGGATTCGCAAAGCGCCTTTCAGGGTTATCTGGACCGCCTCGATCGGCGGGCTCATCGGCGTCTTCGTCGGCTGGTTCCTGGGCGCCGTCTATCATTCAATCTCCGGCGGCCGGGCGGCGGACATGTTCCTCCGCGTATTCCTTTTGACGGCGACGACCTACCTCGGGCTGGTGCTGGGCTTGAAAAAGCCCGAATGGCTCAACCCTGCCGACTTGGCCCGTTTCTTTCAGGAAAAAGGCGAGCCCCGCAGCGTGAAGCTCCTCGACACGAGCGTCATCATCGACGGCCGGATCGCCGACCTGGGCGATACGTTCTTCATGGAGGGGGCCCTGGTCGTGCCCCAGTTCATCCTCAAGGAGCTTCAGCTCGTGGCCGATTCCTCGGACATCCTCAAGCGGCAGAGGGGCCGGAGAGGTTTGGATGTCCTGGACCGTCTGCGGAAATCATCCCGGGTGACGGTCGTGATCTCCGATATGGATTTTCCCGAGGTGCCCGACGTGGATTCGAAGCTCATCGAGATGGCCAGAAGGATGGAAGCCAAAATCGTGACCAATGACCTCAACCTGAACAAGATCGCCCGGCTCCAGGGGATCGCCGTCCTAAACATCAACGAGCTGGCCAACGCTCTCAAGCCGGTCGTGCTCCCGGGTGAGGCCATGCGAGTCTTCATTCTGAAGGAGGGCAAGGAAAAAGACCAGGGGGTCGCCTACCTGGACGACGGAACCATGGTCGTCGTGGACAACTCGCGGAAGATGATCGGCCAGAACATCGACGTGACCGTGACCTCGGTCCTTCAGACCACGGTCGGGAAAATGATCTTCGGCCGCTACAATCCGAGCTGAACATGCCCCGCGTCGCCGTGATCATCGTCGCCGCCGGGAAGGGCAAGCGCTTCGGCTCAGCCAAGCAGTTCGCCTCCCTGCAGGGCAGGCCTCTCGTCGAATGGTGCCTCGAGGCGTTCGACGCTCATCCCCAGGTCTCGGACATCATCCTGGTTCTGCCCGCGGCGGACATGCGGGAGGGTCTCGGCCGGGCTTTCCCCAAGGTCCGGGCCGTGGTCGAAGGCGGCCGCGCGCGGCAGGATTCCGTCCGAAACGGGTTTGCCCGAATCGCGACTCAAGGCGTGGATATCGTCCTCGTTCATGATGGAGTGCGGCCGCTCGTCAGCGCGGAACTCATCGCCCGGGTGATCGAGACCGCGGCGGAAACCGGCGCCGCCGTGCCCGGGCTGGCCCTGGAGGATACGATCAAGGAGGTCGCGGGGTCCCGCATTCGCCGAACCCTGGACCGCAACGACCTGGTGCGGGTCCAGACGCCCCAGGGTTTTTCGTATACGGTAATGAAAGAGGCGCTGGAAAACGCCCGGCGCGACGATTTCCGCGGCACCGACGAGGCGACGCTGGTTGAACGATTGGGCCGGCCCGTGACGCTCGTCAAGGGCGATCGGCGGAACATCAAGGTCACAACACCCTTGGACCTTAAAACGGCGGAGGCGTTCCTTGGAGAAATATAAGGTCGGTATCGGCTATGACATCCATCGTCTTGTCCGGGGGCGAAAGCTCGTCCTGGGCGGGGTCGAGGTTCCTTCCGGCCGGGGCTCGCTCGGTCACTCGGACGGAGATTGCCTCATCCATGCCCTTATCGATGCCCTGCTGGGCGCCATGGGCCAGGGTGATATCGGCCGACTTTTTCCCGACACGGACCCCAAATTCAAGGGCGTTCGAAGCACGGGGCTTCTGGCTGACGTTGTCGCGCGCCTCAAGAAGAAGAGGCTGGTCCTCGTGAACGTCGACGCCGTCATCGTCGCCGAGCGGCCCAAGCTCAGCCCCCATATTAATAAAATAAAGAAGTCCCTGGCCGGCATCCTGCGTATCGATGAAGAGGATATCGGGATAAAGGCCAAAACCAACGAAGGGCTGGGGGACGTCGGTGAGGGCCGGGCCATCATCTGTTGGGCCGTGGCCCTGCTCAGAAAATAGATCCGCTGTTCTTCGCTTTTCACCCCTTCTAAAGAGCGGCACATTCTCCGAGAGGAGATGGGCGCGGTCGAACCGTTCTTCTCATCCCCATAGGGATATCCGCCGTCCCGTGCGCCGTACTTGGGGGGTATGACATCGGGTCCGGTTATTCGGGCAAAAAAAGGGGGCCGCATTTCGCTCCTTTTGGGAAAACGCGGCCCCTAGCGAGAAATCGTGAAGATCGAAATCTGCGGTTTCATTCTCACCATGGGCTCAGCCCTTGTGCAGGACTTTGGCGGCTGAATCGGGCGCAGACACGACGTTGGCGATGATGCGATAGCCCGCTTGATGGCCCACAATGACCATTTTGTCCACGGACGAGGCCGTGACCATCGTGTTGAAGCCGATGAAGGTGATGAGCGCGGCGACGATCAGAATGACCACTTTCACTCTAAGTTTCATGACCTTTCCTCCTTTATCGATAGGCTCGATCATTTTATCTTCCATCTCTAATTACGAAGGATGATCCCAAAAGGTTTCACCCGAAATTCCTCCCGTCATCTTCCGCAACGAACGGACGAGGTTTTTTGTCCACGCTCCGCGCCGCAGAGTTCGCAGGCAGCCTTGGCCAGGATGTTGACTTACGGCCGGATTGCCCTTATTCTCAAAAATCATCCCCTTCTCCGTGGGGGCGTCTTGAGGTTTTCCGTGCATCACAGTTCCCAAAGATTCTTGCTCGGAACGGCGGGGAACGGAGAAAAGGCGAAAAAGGCATGAGGGAATCTTCTCATCTGCGGTCCGGTCTCGGACGGCGGACGGTGCGCTCGAAATGAAAAGCACGTATGGCGAGCTTCTCCAACACTTGAGGGCAGGCTCACCCATGGTCCTGGCCACGATCGTCCGGGTGATCGGCTCGGCGCCGCAGGTCGCCGGAGCGTCCGCCCTTTTTACGAAGCGGGGCTTGGTGCAAGGGACGCTCGGCGGAGGGGCGCTCGAGGCTTGGGCCGAGAGACGATCCCTGACTGCGCTCAAGAAGAAGGAGTCCGAGCTGGTTCGGCTCGACCTTGGCGGGGACCTCGACTCGGCCGATGAAGCGGTTTGCGGCGGAACGGTATCGGTCCTTCTTGATGCCGCTCCGGAGAAGCATCAAGCCGTTTTTCGAAGCATGGAAGCCGCGCTCGCCGGCGGGAAACGAGGCGTGTTGGCCGTATTCTTCCATCGGGGAGCCGGTTCGGGCCTTATCATCTCCCGGCGCTGGATCGCCGAGGAGAAGATCGACTCCGCAACGCGCCGGTCCGAGCTTCGCCTCTTCGCTCCCGAGATCAAGGGCGTCCTCGACCGGCCGAGGGCCCTTGCGGTCAAACAGGGAGTGTGCTTGTACGCCGAGCTCTATGAGCCGCGGCCGCGGCTGATCATCGCCGGGGCCGGGCACATCGGACAGGCGCTCTGCCGCGTTGCCGCGCGGCTCGACTTTGAAGTCGCCGTGGTGGACGACAGGCCGGAATACGCCAGCGCCCGGAGACTTCCCGATGCCGATCGGATCGTGGTCGGGAGCATCGCCCCGGCCCTATCCCGGCTGAGCCGGGGACGCAGGCCCTTTATCGTCATCGTCACCCGGGGTCATAGCCGCGACGCCGAAGCCCTGCGGGCCTGCATTCGGAAGCCGGCCGCCTATATCGGCATGATCGGCAGCCGCCGAAAGATCGCCCTCATGCGCCAATACTTTTTGAAGAATCGATGGGCCACGGCCGAGGAATTCGATCGAGTGGCAGCGCCCATCGGCTTGACGATCCATGCCCAGACCGTCGAGGAGATCGCGATCAGCATCGCCGCCGAACTCGTGTTGTCGCGCCGGACGTCCAACGGCGGCCCGGCCCGGAGGGAACCATGGTTCGGGCCGTGATCCTCGCCGCGGGCGAATCGCGGAGGATGGGAGTGCCCAAGCTCTTCCTGCCCTTCGCCGGCACGACGATCATCGAGGCCGTGGTTCGCACCGTCACGGACGCCGGGGTGCCACGGATATTGGTCGTCCTGGGCGCCCAGTCGGACAGGGTCAGGGAAGCCCTGAAAGGCCGCCCGGTAGAGTTTGCCGAAAATCCAGATTTTCATCGCGGGATGTTGTCCTCGGTCCAATGCGGCCTGCGGGCCCTGCCTCCCGATGCTTCGGCGGCCCTTGTTTTTCTGGCCGACCAGCCGACGCTCTCCGAAACGGCCATCCGCCTGACCTTGCGGGCGGGAGAATCCACGACCAAGGGAATCGTCGTGCCCGTCCATGACGGAAAACGGGGCCATCCCCTTCTCGTACGCATGAGATACAGGGAGGAGATCTACGGGCTGGATCCGGCCGTCGGCCTGCGCCAGCTTCTTGGAAACCATCCCGAGGACGTTCTCGAAATCGAGGTTCCGGACGCGGCTCTCCTTGAGGACATCGATACGCCGGCAGATTATGAAAGAGCCAAAGCGGACCGGGGCCAGGGGAAGACCCGATGAGCCTCTTTGGGCGGGATTTCGTCGCGCTCCCTCATGCCCGAGGAGCGGAGAAAAGAGGAAGGTCTTGTTTTCATGATCGTCAAAATGTTGTATCTTAACTGCAGGAATTGATGCAGGAGATTATCATGAAAAAGGCTTTTCCGGGGTTGATGATCCTCTGTTGGGCCGCCGCCCTGGGCTGGGCCCAGTCCGTCGAAACCGCCAACGTCAGCGGCGACTGGACGATTAAGGTCGCAACCACCCGGGGGGTGCGGACTTCCGATGTCAACTTTGTCCAGGACGGAGAAAAGCTCACGGTGACCATGACCAATCCGCAAAGCGGAGTAGGCAAGGGCCAGGGGACGATAAAAGGCGTCGATATCGAATGGTCGATCACCCGGTCGTCCTTTCGCGTCAGCATGACCTTCAGCTATAAAGGAAGGGTCGAGGGGGATACGATGTCCGGAGAGATAAAAATCAGCGATTCCACGACCGGGACTTGGACGGCCACCCGAAAAAAGGCCTAGCCCCCGGGTTTCTTCACTTTTTCCAGCATCATCAAGGGATCTTTTTTGCCTGACCGTGCCGGGCGGCGAATCCTTCTCTGCAACCTTTGGGGATGGTAAAATGTTAAGAACGGCAACGGAAGAATTTCCCTCAGCCCCCGTCTAATGATGTCGGGAGGCAAAAGGCCTTGAACGAAGATGGACGAGAAAGAGCTTATCCGGCTCTCCCAGCAGGGAGACAAGGACTCTTTTGGCCTCCTGGTCAAGATGTATGAGAAAAAAGTGCACAACCTAGCCTTCCAGTTCACCCGAAACGAGGCCGTGGCGGATGACCTGGCCCAGGAAATCCTCATCAAGGCTTATTTCGCCTTGCCCAAGTTCCGGGGCCAATCGGGATTCGGCACCTGGCTGTACCGGATCGGCGTGAACCATATCAAGGATCACCTGCGGAAGAAACCCCGGGAACTGTCCCTGTCCATCGTTCCCGAAGACCGGACGGATTCCTCACAGTCTTCGGAGGCGGAGCAGGACGCCCGGGACCACGAACGGCGGCGGGCGGTGGTCAGGGCCTGCCTCGAGGACCTTCCGCCCAAGCACAGGATCATCATCACCCTCAGGGATATCCAGGGGATGTCTTACGACGAGGTCTCGCGGACGCTCAAGATATCCCAGGGAACCGTGGATTCTCGGCTGTTCCGGGCCAGACAACTGCTCCGGAAGCGCGTGAATGCTTTCCTCGAGAAGGGAAGGAGGGCCTCATGAAATGCCGTGACGCGGAAAAGTTGATGCTGCGGGCCAAGGACTCTGCCCTGGCCGGCCCGGAGCGGGACTCGCTCGACGCCCATCTCCGCCTATGCCCCCGATGCCGTCGGGCGGACGAGGAATACCGAAGCCTGTTCCGAAGCCTGCATCCCGTCGAAAGCCGCGGGCCGGCGGCCTTTTCCTGGGAACGACTCCGGGCGAGAATCGAGGAGCGGGAGGCGGCGGCTCGCGAGCCTCAATACGAGAAATGGGCCCTCAAGGCCATCCCGGCCGCGATAGCCCTGGCTCTGCTCATCGGGAGCGCGTCCCTCCTCTTCAGGTCCTCGTCGCCCTCGAATATCAGCGCCTCCGAGGAATTGCTCCTCCGGAACACGAATCCGCTGGTCGAAGCTCGGACCATCCTGGATCAAAAGCGGCTGGAGGATAAGGGCCTGATGCTGATCTTCGCCTCGAACGAAACGGGCTTTCCGGAAAGGAGATGACGCCATGAAGAACAAGGGCGTATTTTGGATGGTCCTGGCCATTGTCGTCATTTTCGCGGCGGGCGCCGTGAGCGGGGTCTTCCTCGATCGGCATCTCCTGTCCGGCCGGCATGATCAGGGCCGACGGGGCGGCCCGCCCTCGATCGAGCAGATGGCCCGCGACCTGGGCCTGACTCCGGACCAGCAGGACAAGATCAAGGAGATCTTCCGGCAGAGCGAGTCCCGGTTCAAAGAGCTGAGGACGAATATGCATCAGTGCCTCGACCAGATCCGGGACGGGATCAAGAACGAGATCGATAGCGTCTTGACTCTCGAGCAGAGAAAGAAATTCGAGGCCATGATTCAAGAGCATGTCGCCGAACAGCAGAGAGAAAACGATGCCCGGCGAAAAGATGATCGAGATTCTCCGAAATAGAAGAACCAAGGAGCGTGACCATGAAGAACAAGAAGTTCCTCTTCGGCGGCATGGCCCTTGTTGTCATTGTCGTCATCATCCTCTGGCTCACCGTCTTTCACAAGAGCCAGGCGGTTCAATCCGAGTATAAGATGGACACCGTGAGCCGGGGTGATATCGAAGCCCTGGTGGTGGCCTCGGGGACGCTCAACCCCGTCGACCTGATCGACGTCGGGACGCAGGTTTCCGGCCGGATCTCCAAGATTTACGTTGACTTCAACTCGCACGTCAAGGCCGGCCAGGTCGTGGCCGAGCTCGAGCAGGATACGTACATCCAGCGGCTGAAGCAGAACGAGGCCAACCTTAAGACCGCCGTGGCGGCCCTTGACCGGGCCAAGACCACGGAGGAGAACTCCAAGCGGAAATATGACCGGGCCCTGTCCCTGTTCGAGAAGAACCTGATCTCCTTCGAGGAGAAGGACGCGGCCGAGATGGACTACCTCAACGCCAAGTCCGACGTCAAGTCGGCCGACGCCAAAGTGGACCAGGCCAAGTCCCAGGTCGATTCGAGCAAGGTCGACCTGAACTATACCGTCATCAAGTCCCCCATCGACGGCGTCGTCATCGCCCGGAAGATCAACGTCGGTCAGACCGTGGCTTCCCAGTTCACCGCCCCGGTCCTGTTTCAGGTGGCCAACGACCTGACCAAGATGCAGGTCGAAACCAGCATCGATGAAGCCGATATCGGCAGGGTCAAGGAAGGCCAGTCGGTCCGCTTCTCGGTGGACGCCTACCCGAACGAAACGTTCCTGGGCGAAGTGACGCAGGTCCGGTACTCCCCGACGGTCACGTCCAACGTCGTGACTTATACGGCCATCGTGACCGTGGCCAACCCGGAGCTCAAACTCCGGCCGGGACTGACGGCCACGGCTTCGATCGTGACCGGCCAGGCCAAGGACGCCCTCAAGGTGCCCAACGCCGCCCTGCGCTTCACGCCGAACGTCACGGACGCACAGATGCAGGCCATCATGAAAAGCGCCTATGAGTCCATGAAGGCCAAGATGGGCGGCACCACTCCGCAGGCGCCCGGAGCGAAACTGGGCAACGGCCAGGGACAGGCGAGCGCTCAGCACAGCGCGTCCGGCGCGAACGGCAGCAAGCCTGCGGCCGTTTCCACCACCCCTGCCGGATCCCAGAACGGGTCCGGAGTTAGGCAGGGCAGCCGCAACCGGCAGATGGCCCGGGTCTGGGTCCTGGATGAGAAAGGCCAGCTCAAGCCCATTTTCTTGAGGCTCGGAGTCACCGACAACAGCTCCACCCAGGTCGTTTGGGGTGATCTCAAGGAAGGCGAGAAGGTCATCACTGGCACGAACGGAACCAATAATCCGTTTGGTCCTCCCAGCCCGATCCGGATGCTCACGGGCCGGTAAGGAGCGAGGGCGCTCTTGAGAGAATGACCATGCGAGACAAGACTATCATCAAACTGGAGAATATCAGCCGAACATACACCGTCGGCGAGACGGATGTCCACGCCCTGGAGCACATCAACCAGAACATTCGTGAGGGAGAAATGGTGGCCATCATGGGGCCTTCGGGCTCGGGGAAATCCACCCTGATGAACATCCTCGGCTGTCTCGACAGACCGACCGAGGGCCAGTATATCCTGGACGGAGAGGAGGTCTCCAAGCTCGATAAGAATAGCCTGGCCCAGGTCCGGAACAAGAAGATCGGTTTCGTTTTTCAAAGCTTCAACCTCCTCTCCCGGACCACGGCCCTGGAGAACACGGAGCTGCCCCTGCTCTATTCCCTGGACGTTCCCCACAAGGACCATCTGGAGATGGCCCTTAAGGCCCTGGCCCTGGTCGGTCTGGCGGGCCGCGAGCTCCATCGGACCAATCAACTGTCGGGCGGCGAGCAGCAGCGGGTGGCCATCGCCCGGGCCCTGGTCAACAGGCCGGCGATCCTTCTGGCCGACGAGCCGACCGGAAACCTGGACTCGCGGACCGGGGAAGACATCATGAAGATCTTTGCCAAGCTCAACAAGGAACAGAACATCACCGTCATCCTCGTCACTCACGACCCCGACGTGGCTTCCCAGGCTGAACGGTTTATCCATCTTAAGGATGGGCATATCGTAAAGGAAGAAAAATCATGAACATCCTCAGGATCGGCAAAGTTTCGCTCCGGGCCCTGAGCCGCAACAAGATGCGGTCCTTCCTGACGGCCCTGGGCATCATCATCGGCGTGGGCGCGGTCATCGCCATGGTCAGCATCGGCCAGGGGGCCAAGCTTGCAGTCGAGGCCCGCTTCAACTCCATGGGCACCAACCTGCTCTTCGTCCGCGCCGGAAGCCACAACTACCAAGGGGTGCGCGGCGGGTCGGGGACGTTCACCGACCTGAAGCCGGACGACGCGGAGGCCATTCTGGCGAACTGCGACGCCGTCAAGTATGTCTCCCCCTCGGTCTCGAGCCGGGCCCAGGTCGTGTTCGGCAACAAGAACTGGAACACGTCCATTCAGGGCGGCAGCGATAAGTACCCGCTCATCCGGAATTGGGAGCTGACCGCCGGCCAGTTTTTCGACGAAGGGCAGGTCAAGTCCGCGGCGAAGGTGTGCGTCCTGGGCAGCGAAGTCAAGAAGAACCTGTTCGAGCTCGACGACCCCATCGGCCAGGTCATCCGCATCAACAAGATGCCCTTTCGGGTGCTGGGCGTCCTGAAATCCATGGGCGAATCGGGCGGGTTCTTCAACCGGGACGATATGATCGTCGCCCCCTACACCACCGTCCAGAAAAAGCTCCTGGGGATCGACAATATCTACTCGATCGACGTCTCCGCCGTGTCCTCGACCGAAACCTCGGACGCGCAGAAGCAAATCGAGGAGCTGATGCGGGTCCGGCACAAGATCGCGCCCGGAGCGGACGATGATTTCGAAGTGCGCAACATGTCCGACATCGCCGAGAGCGCGGCCGCATCGACCCAGATCCTGACCAACCTCCTGGGCGGCATCGCCCTGGTCTCACTCCTGGTGGGCGGCATCGGCATCATGAACATCATGCTGGTTTCCGTGACCGAGCGCATCCGGGAGATCGGCATCCGGATGTCGGTCGGCGCCCGGGAGAAGGACATCCTTCTTCAATTCCTGACAGAGGCCGTGGTTCTGAGCGTCATCGGAGGCCTGCTGGGGATCTTCCTGGGGATCGGCGCCTCGCAGATCATGTCCAAGGTGGGCGGCTGGAGGACGGTCGTTTCCTCGACCTCCATCATCCTGGCCTTCCTGTTCTCGGCCACGGTGGGCATCGTCTTCGGGTTCTACCCGGCCCGCAAGGCGTCCAAGCTGGACCCGATCGAGGCGCTCCGCTACGAGTAAGGGCCCGATTTCGAAGGGGAACACGAGGAGAATTTCTTTTAGCGCAGAGATGGTATTCCAAGGAGAACGATCATGACCAAACGCGCCCTGCTTATGACAGCGGTCTTTGGGCTGTGCCTCACGACCCTCCTGGCAGCCCAGCCGCAAGCGGTCGAGCCAACCCAGCCGTCCCAGGAGCGAAAAGCCCTGTCCCTGTCCCTTGAAGAGAGCATTCTCAAGGCCCTGAAGAATAACCTGGCCCTGGCCGTCGAGGTTCTGAACCCCGAGCAGTCGGAACTGGCCATCCAGGCGGCCGGGGAATACTTCATTCCCAGCTTATCATTGAGCTGGCAAAAGGCCGACACGGCCAGCGCCTCATATTCATTCCTCACCGCCCAGGGCACGAACACCCAGAAAAGGGGCGATTATTCGGCCCAGTTGAATGAGAACCTTCCCCTGGGCGGAAGCGTCTATGCCTCCCTGACGGCTTATAATCTCGATTCGAACTCGAACTTCCAAACGATCAACCCCCGCTACGGCACGAGCCTGACCTTCAACGTGTCCCAGCCCCTCCTGAAAAATTTCGGCCCGACGATCGGCCGACGGGACATCATCATTGCCAAAAACAACCGCGATATCACCGACCTCCAGTTCACCAAGTTCGTCCAGGACAAGATCTACGAGGTCGAGCAGGCTTACTGGAACCTGGTTTACGCCATAGAGAACCTCAAGGTTCAGCAGCAGTCCCTGGCCCTGGCTCAGGAGCTCCTGGAAAAGAACAAGAGGTCGGTCGAGATCGGGACCATGGCCCCCCTGGAAGTCCTGAGCGCCGAAGCCGAAGTGGCCGCGCGCCAAGCCGACATCCTGGGCGGAGAGGCCCTGGTCAAGACGAGCGAGGATGCGGTTCGGAGGGTCACGAACCTCGAGGCGGAGATCCCGGGAGCGCAAAGCATGACCCTCGTTCCCTCGAGCGTTCCCACGAGCGAAGCCCGCGAGGTCAGCTTCGACGAATCGCTGCGCGCGGCCATGGACCACCGACCCGACTTGGCCGCTTCGAGAGTGAACGTCACGAACCAAGAATTCAACCTGACCGTCGCCCGGAATCAGCTCCTGCCCGACCTGAGCCTTAACGCTCAGTACTGGAGCCCCGGGGTATCGGGAACCCAGCTCATCTACCTGAACAACGACCCCCTGACGGGCATCGTCATCGGCTCGATCCCGGGCGGCTCCAGCGCGGCATTCAAGGATACCTTCGCCCTCAAGTATGACAACTGGTCCGTGGGCCTGACTCTAACTCTCCCGCTGAGCAACGTCTTTTCCAGGGCCCAGGCCGCTGAAGCCCAGGTCAGCCTCGACCAGTCCCGGCTCAAGCTCAAGGACGCAGAGCAGCAGCTCCTCCTGGACGTCAGCAACGCGGTGCTGGCCGTTCAGTCCAACTACCAGAGAGTCCAGGCCTACAAGATATCGCGCGAACTGGCCCAGAAAAAGCTCGAAGCCGAGCAAGAACGACTGCGGGTCGGGTTATCCACCAACTATGTCGTTCTTCAGTATCAGCGGGACCTGGCCACCCAGCAAGGCCTTGAGATCAAGGCCATCATCGATTATAACCTGTCCCTGGCCAATCTAGAGACCGTCGAAGGTCTTAGCCTCGAGAACAAGAAGATCGAGATCACCCAGTGGCTGAAGAAATAGACGGGAGCCGACGGATACGGTTTTTTAAGCCGCCGATGCCTTAGGCCCGGCGGGCTCATGAATGGTGCCCCGGCCCGCTGCGAAACAAGGCATGCGGCTCGGGGCCGCGGAGAGTCGGATGATGGAAGTCGGGAAGATCGGAGTGGTCATCACACGCGGGGCCCTTGCCGCTCTGATTCTCGCGAGCTTGTCCTGCGCCAAGCCCGTCCGACCTCCAGTCATTCTTTGCGCCGGGGACAGCATCACCGAACAGGGTTACCCCATCCTCCTTCAGAAGGTCATGAAGCGGCAGGGCATCCTGGCCCGGGTCCTCAATTATGGCCGTGGCGGAAACACCTCGGGCGAGTATTTGCGCTTTTTGATATCCGAGGAGAGCCGGTTGTCCTCCATTCGACCGGACTTCGTCCTTCTCGAGCTCGGGACGAACGATGTCAGGTGCGACGGCGACCGGACTCCCACGCCGGTTTTTGAGCGGAACATGAGGGTCCTCATCGGTCACTTTCGGGCTTTTCGAACGAGAGAGAACAAACCACCGATCATCCTTCTGGCGACCATCCCCCCTGTCCCCGAGGGTGTGGCCTTCCCTTTTTCCCCGGAATCCTCCCGCCGAGTCCGCGAGGAGATTAATCCTACCCTGCGGCGAATCGCCGATGAGCTGGGGCTCCCGCTCGTCGACCACTTCTCGTTTTTTATGAAGGCGTCCGAGCTTCTCCCGGACGTCCATCCATCGCGCGAGGGATACTGGGCCATGGCTCGCGGCTGGTTCAATGCCTTGAAACCGTACTTGAGGTCAAGGCCCTAAGTGGGCTGAGTTGTTGCCATGAGCCGGTGAAGGTGATAAAATAATTCCAAAATATCATTCCAACAAACCCCTTGGGGAAGAGGGAGCTATTGCCATGAATCGAAAACTCATCCGGCCCAATCTCTCCGAGATAAAAGACAAGATGAAGAACGATCCGAACAAGAAAAGGCTTCATCCGCCCACCGATACCTTCGCCGAGAACTACTATTATTTGAAGCAGATGAACAAGAGGACCCTGGTGGCCGTGGTCATGGCCGACGGGGAAGTCTTGGAAGGTTCGATCGAGTGGTACGATCGGAACTGCATCAAGTTGAACCGCGAAAACGCCCCCAACCTGCTGGTTTTCAAGGGTCGGATCAAATACATCTATAAACTGGACGAAGGCAAGGAAGCGGCGGAAACCGATCTTGAGAAAAAGGATGACGGAAATCCCTAGGATAGGGATAACCCTCGGAGACCCGGCCGGGATCGGGCCGGAGATCATCGTCAAGGCCTTTTCCCAACCCCGCCAGATACCGGAGGCCGTCTATATCATCTTCGGCTCCGGACGCGTCCTCGCTGAGGAACAGAAAGCGCTCGGCCTGAAGCTGGTCCTCGAGCCCTGCCCTCCGGGAGAAGAACCACGAAAGGCGGGGCTCCATCTGAACGATCACGAACTTCCTCACGCGGTTCCGGTCAAAGGGATGCCGTCGGCCGAAAGCGGTCGCGCTTCATTTGCCTATTTTGAAAAGGCCGTGGACGCGGCCCGAGACATGAAACTCGGCGCCATCGTGACGGCGCCCATATCCAAGCAAGCCTGGAGCATGGCCGGCGTTGAGTGGCGCGGCCACACGGAGTACCTGACCCGATCCTACCCCGGGGCGATCATGGCTTTCTGGTCGGAGCCGCTCAAGGTCGCTCTTCTCAGCCACCACATCTCGCTCCGGGAAGCGGCGGACCGGGTCAAAGCCGACATTCTAGAGGATTTCTTCCGGATTCTGTCTCGATCCTTGGATCGATTCACGCCGCGACGTTTCCGATTCCTGGTGGCCGGGCTCAACCCTCATGCGGGAGAGGGCGGTCTCATGGGAGACGAAGAGCGGGAGATCGAGGCGGCGGTCGGCCGGGCCCGATCGTTCGGTATGGACATCGAAGGGCCGTGCGCGCCCGACACTGTTTTTCGCCGGGCCTTGGGCCGGCCCGAGGTCGTGGTCGTGGCTCTCTACCACGACCAAGGCTTGATCCCCTTCAAGCTCGAAGCTTTCGAGACCGGAGTGAACTTGACCCTGGGGCTGCCTTTTATCCGGACATCACCCGACCACGGAACGGCCTACGACATCGCCCCCCGCAGGACGGCCGATCCGGGAAGCTTCATTCACGCCGTCCGGCTGGCCGCAGAGCTAGCGTAGGCGTTTCTTCATCTCCGCCCGCAGCTCGCGATCCCTATCCCGTTCCTTGATGGCTTCCCTTTTTTGATAGGTCTTTTTGCCCTTGGCCAGGGCGATCTCCACTTTGATCCGGCCCTTGTCGTTGATCAGCACTTTGGTGGGCACGAGGGTCAAGCCCTTTTCCCTGATCTTTCCCGTGAGACGCTTGATCTCCTGCTTATGGAGAAGAAGCTTCCGAAGCCGTTTCGGGTCATGGTTGAAGATGTTGGCCGCTTCGTAGGGGCTGATATTGCAGTTGACCAGGAAGGCTTCGCCGTTGCGGATCTCGCCATAACTCTCCTTGAGGCTGATGCGTCCATCCCGGACGGATTTGACCTCGCTCCCCTGGAGAGCGATCCCGGCCTCGAAACTATCCACGATCTCGTAATTGAAGTAGACGGGCTTGTTCGTGGTGACGACTTTCATGGGGGCTTTAATCCGTCTTCGGGCCTCGCTGGACCCGGACCAGACTGATATGCCGCTTGTTCATTTTCTCGATGGTGAAGGCGTGCCCGCCATAGGTCAGGACATCCTTCTCCTTGGGGATCCGCCCCAAGCGGGAGAGGATGAAACCGGCCAGGGTGGCGTATTCCGATTTTTCCGGAAGATCCAGGCCCAGGCGTTCATTGATATCCTTGATCGGGGCCTGCCCCTTGAGAAGGAAAGTGTTCTCCCCGAGCGTCGTCTGCCAGGTCTCGATTTCCTGGTCGTGCTCATCACGAATATCGCCCACGATCTCCTCCAGGATGTCCTCGAGAGTCACGATGCCTTCCATGTTTCCGAACTCATCCACGACGAAGGCCATGTGGACCGCGTTTTCCTGCATTTGGAGCAGGACTTTTTCGAGGGAGGCGGATTCCGGGACGAATAAGGGTTTGCGCAGCACCGACTGGACTTTAAATGCTTTATTATCAAGAACATAGGGAATAATATCCTTGCTGTGAACCAGGCCTTCGATGTTGTCCAGCCGCCCGCGAAAGACTGGGAAGCGCGAGTAACCCTCGGACCGGACGAACTCCAAGACCTGAGTAAGCGAGGCGTCGATATCCACGGCCTTGACAAGCGGCCTGGGGACCATGATCTGTTTGATGGGCCGAAGTCCAATGTCGAGGATCTCGCTGATCATTTTCTTCCGCAGCTTGGACAAGCCCTTGACTCCCGACTCGAACAGCACCCGGGTCTCTTCCTCGGTCAGGACGCGATTGACTTCGATGCCCCTGCCCCGGCCCGATCGGAAGACCAGGCGGGAAACGAAGTTGAAGACCTGAATGAACGGATAGAGGATCGTCACGATTAATCGGATGGGATAAGCGAAAAGGAGAGCCAGGCTCAGGGGATGGGAAGCGGCGTAGACCTTGGGGTTGATCTCGGAAATGAACAGAAGCATGAGGGTCGTGAAGATCGTCGAAACAAGCACGGCCGTGCGCTCGTTGGGGACCAGGGTCACGAAAACGAAGGTCGAAACCGATGCGGCGAAAACGTTGACGAGGGTGTTGCCGATGAGGATCGCCGCCAGAAGGCGCTCCATCCGGGTCTGCAGGCGCTTGATGATCGACGCCCGTCGTGAACCTCGCTTCTCGAGCGTCTCCAGGCTCAGGGGGTTGACCGCCACGAAGGCCGTTTCGGCCGAGGAAAAGAACGCGCTAAGGAGCAGGAAAAATGCGAAGAGGAGGACGGCCGGTAACAGCATGGCGGCTAAATCAGAATTCCGTCACGGATTTGTGATTATGGTTCTTGAAGCAGAGCGAAAGGGCCTGGGCGATCTTCTCCTCGATCTCCGTGGGCGAGAGCGAGCAAGCCAAGGCCATCTCGGAAACGACGAGCTCCTTGGCTTTTTCCATCATCTTTTTCTCGCGAAAACTGAGCGGCTTGGACAGGCTTAAATAATAAAGGCTCTTAAGGACGGCCACCATGTCCTGGAGGGAACCCGATTTCATCAGGTTGAGATGTTCCTTGTAGCGACCCTTCCAGTTCGTCTGAATGTCGAAATCCGTCTTGCGCATGAGGTCGAGGAGCTGTTTGACGGCTTTTTCGCAGTTGGGCTTGCGAATCCCGATCTCCTGAGTGTTGCTCGAGGGAACCATGATCAAAGTATTGTTGGAGATGATCCGGAGATGATAGATCTTGAACGTTTCCCCGTAGTAGGACTGGACCTGGATATCCTCGATGATACCGAGTCCCTGCGTGGGATAAATGACCTTATCCCCGATCTTGAATGAATCCATGAAACCCTATTATAGGAGTTTGAGCTGGTTTCGTCAACCTTAACCTAATCTTTAAGTTAGCCCGACTCCGCCCCGTCCGGGAAGGCGGGGCCCGATGAGTTCGGAGGATCGCTTGACTCGGGCTTCACTTCTCGATCCGCCATGATCCGCGGTCGATTTTATCTTGACAGGGGAACCCGGCTCGATTAACATATTGGGCCTAAAGGATCAGACGCGCCATGAAGCCCACTTTTCGGCCCAACGTTAGAAAAAGAAAAAGGAATCACGGATTCCTCGTTCGGATGAAGACCAAAGACGGTCAAAAAGTCATAAAGCGGCGCCGGCAAAAAGGACGCAAAAGACTTGCCGTTTGATGGACCAAAGACTCCCTCCTGAGGAGAGGATCAGGAAAAAAAGCGATTTTTCGTTTCTTTATAAAAATGGCTGCCGTTATCGAGGGCGTTATTTCAATTTTGTTTATCTTCCCAACGCTCTAGACCATTCCCGGATGGCGGTCGTTGTCAGTAAGAAGGTTGGGAACGCCGTCGAGCGAAACAGGGTCAAGCGGCGGCTGCGGGACTCGTTCCGAAGAAATAAAGGATTGCTCAAGGAGGCTTTGGATTTGCTGATCATCGCCAGACCCGAGATCATAAGTCTGAACGGGCCGGAGCTCAAGTCGAAATACATCCAGGCCCTGGACTTTCTGGCGCCACGGAAAAGTTGAAATGAAAGCGATCGTTCTGTTCCTCATCGACGGCTACCGCCTGATCCTCTCTCCGATATTCGGAGGTCAATGCCGCTTCACGCCGACCTGCTCGGCCTATGCGCGGCAAGCCGTGGAAAAGTACGGTCCCCTAAAGGGAACGACCCTGGGACTGCGGCGACTTGTTCGCTGTCATCCGCTGCACCGCGGCGGCCTTGACCCGGTCCCCTAAGGAACGCAAATGGAAAAAAGACTCATTCTCGCCATCGTGCTGTCGTTCGTCGTCCTGCTTTTATTCCAGGCCGTGTTCTTTAAACAGCCCCCCGAACAAAGGAACGCCAAGGTCCCGGTGCCCGCACAAACTTCCCAACCCGCCGTGCCCCTGCCCGCCGCCCAGGCCCCGACCGCTCCTGAAAAGCCCGCGGCCGAAGTATCCGCGACGACAAAGGCGGCCGTTTCGTCCAAGCCCGGCGCGGCCGAACCGGCTGTTTCCGCTCAAAGAGAACAATCCGTCGTCTTGGAAACATCCCTCTACAAGGCTGTTTGGAGCAATAATGGCGCCGTTCTGCGGAGCTGGAAGCTTGAGCGCTACAAGGATGACTCGGGAGATCCGCTGGAGCTTGTTTTCCCTGGCCCCGTGGACGGCAATCGATTCCCCTTCAGCCTGGCCGCTGAAGACCCGGAATTCGCCGGCCGGATCAACAACGTCCTTTTCACCGCGCCCATAACCTCACTGAAGGTCCCGGACGGCCAAAGCCGCGATATCCGTTTTGAATACTCGGACGGCCGGGGAACACGGGTCGAGAAGCTTTTCACGTTCCAAGGGGGCCGGTATGATTTCGGCGTATCGATCAGCGTTTGGAAGGACGGGAAAAAGATCGACCCCCTGGTGCTGTGGGGCCCCGGCCTGGGACTCCCCCCCACGGTCGAGGAACTGAAGAAACGTTTTGCCTCAGGGATCGGGCTGGCCGTCTTCGCCTCGGGCAAAGCCTTCCGGGTCGATCAACGGAAATACTCTCCCCAGCAAAATTCGTTCAACTTCGTGGAGTGGAGCGCGTTCGAGAACAACTACTTCTCATCGCTGTTCATCAACGCCAGCCCGAACGGCACGGCCGTGTTCGTTCAAGAGACAAAGGAAAACGCGGCGCCCCAATACTATCTGGAGGCCAGCCTTCCCAGCCGGGTCTTCATCGGGCCCAAGGATTATGCGCTACTTAAATCTCTCGGGCCTCACACCAAGGCCCTCATCAACTTCGGATTCTTCGGCAGCATCGCCGAAGTCCTGCTGATCTTGATCCGCTGGATCCACCAATACATCCCCAACTGGGGCTTCGCCATCATCGTCCTGACGTTCATCATCAAGGTCATCTTCTTCCCCTTAACGTATTCAAGCACCAAATCCATGGCCAAGATGCAGGAGATCCAGCCCAAGCTCAAGGCGCTCCGCAGTAAGTACAAGAACGCCAAGCGCGATATCGCCCAGCGGCGGGCCATGAACGAAGAAATGATGAAGCTCTACAAGGAGCACGGGATCAACCCTGCCGGCGGCTGTCTGCCCATGCTCATCCAGATCCCGGTTTTTTGGGGATTGTTCCGGATGCTCGTTGTGGCCGTGGAATTTCGGCACAGCCCGTTCGTCTTCTGGATCAAGGATCTATCCGTGAAGGACCCGACCTACATCACGCCCATCCTCATGGGGGCCACGCAGTTCATCAGCCAGAAGATGACGCCCACGGCCGGCGACCCCAGCCAGGCGCGGATGATGCTCATCATGCCCGTCGTCATGACCATCTTTTTCATGAACTTTCAGAGCGGGCTGGTCCTTTACTGGCTGACAAGCAACGTCCTCCAGATCGGCCAGCAGTACATTATGAATCGTATGATGCTCAATAAGAAGAGAGTCCAATGAAGATCGACGAAAAAACCGACTCGCGGCAGGAATTCAAGGGCAAGAACCTCGAAGAGGCGGTCAGCCTGGCCGAGCACGTCCTCAAGCTGAACCGTCCGGAGCTGAACTACGAGATCGTCACGGAAAAAACAAAGCTGTTCGGCCTCAAGAGCAAGGAGATCGTCATCCGAGCCTGGCCCAAGGAACCCCTGGAGGAAACGCCCGTCCAAAGATTCCTCGAGGAGCTCATGAAGGTCTATCCCCTGGATCTCAGCTTCCAGGTCAAGAGGAAGGACGAATTTCTGTACGTGATCTTCGACGGGGAAGACAAGCAGCTTCTCCTGTGGAAGGACGGCTCCCTGCTCCTCGCTTTGCAGCACGTCCTGAACAAGATCTCGACGAACAAAGTCCAAGTCGATTGCGAGTTCTTCCGCAAGAGGAAAGAACGCAAACTCAAGGATTTCGCCCATCAGGTCGGCCGGGACGTGGCCGAATCCGGGAAACAAGAGATCCTTGAGCCCATGAACCCGTACGAGCGGCGGATCATCCACATGACCATCAACCAGATCCAAGGCGTCACGAGCGAGAGCATCGGCGACGGCTTCTTGAAACGCGTCAAGATATTTCCTGTCCCCAAGGACAATCTTCGGTAACACCCGCGGCGAGTTGTCCGGCGCCTTTTTCTTTTGTGATGGGGCGGATCGCTCCGCCGAGCCCGGGCAAGGGCGTCACTTCTTGCAGGAATGCGGGGGGCGATTGGAAGGGGTCATACCCTCGTGCGCTCGATTCAGGCCTTGTGTTTACTAATCCTCTTCGATTTTCTAAAATGAAAGTCCGGATACCATGCCGCGCAAGGAATTTGACGATACGATCATCGCCGTATCCACGCCGTCCGGCGTGGGCGGAATCGGTATCGTTCGCTTGAGCGGTCCTCAGGCGCTTGGAGTCGCCCGCCGGATCTTCAAGCCCCGCAAGGCAATTTCGCGGTTTATTCCTCTCCAGGCCGTCCTCGGCGACCTCATCGGCCAGGACGGAGATAAGTTTGACGAGGCTTTTCTGACCTATTTTAAGGCACCCCATTCCTACACCCGCGAGGATATCGTAGAACTGAGCTGTCACGGGAGCCCTGCCGTCCTTGACGAAGCGATCAGGCTTGGGGTCGCTGCCGGCGCAAGGCGGGCGCACCCCGGAGAGTTCACCCGAAGGGCCGTTCTGCGGGGGAGAATTGACATTCTGCAGGCCGAGGCCGTGCAATCCTTGATCAGCTCCGAATCCCTTTGGCAAGCCAAGGTCTCGTATCGCCAGCTCGAAGGAGGACTGTCCTCTAGCCTTCTTGCTTTTCGAGGCAAGATCGTGACGCTCCTGGCCGATATTGAGTCCCGGTTAGAGTTTCCGGACGAGGAAGGGGAAGCTTTAGGAGGGACCATCGAGGAGTCCCTAAGGGAAGCGCTTGATTTTGTCAGCGAGCTGGTTGCAAGCCACGATGCCGGCAGGTTCATGACCGAGGGCTTCACGCTGGCCATCGTCGGCAGGCCGAATGTCGGCAAGTCGACGCTGTTCAACGCACTGTCCGGAAAGGACAGGGCCATCGTAACGCCCTATCCGGGGACGACTCGCGATTATCTGGAAGAGCGAGTTCGGATCGGCGGCGCGACGTTCAACCTTATCGACATGGCCGGGTTGGGACAAACGGCGCATCCCATAGAGAAGGAAGGCGTTAAAAGGGGCAAGGCGATCGCCCAACGGGCCGATGGCATCCTCTTTGTCGTTGATGCCTCAAAGAAAGAAACGCGGCCCGACCTGGCTCTCATCCGCGATCACGCCGGGCAAAAAGGGCTGGTCATCTTCAATAAATCCGACCTTCCGGGCAGGATCGATAAAGCGAAGATCATAGCCGCAACGGGGAAAATGCCGCACGTAGCGGTCTCGGCCCTCAAGGGCGCGAACATCGATGAACTTCGGAAGACCATCAAGACACACTTTTCTCCGGATCGAAAAAAATGGGATGAGATAATCCTTCATTCGCGTCAAAAGGTTATTTTGGAGCGGATCAAGGATTGTCTCCAAGCGGGGCTTCGATTGAGCGGCGAAGAATATGGAGAGGAGTTCTGCGCCGAAGAAGTCCGAAAGATCATCCCCTTGCTCGGCCAGTTGACGGGAGAGATACAGACCGAGGAGGTACTCCGCAGTATCTTCGACCGCTTCTGCATAGGAAAGTAGGCCTCGAGATCTTGAATGGAAAAATTTGACGTGATCGTCGTGGGCGCCGGGCATGCCGGCTGCGAAGCGGCCTGGGCCTCGAGCCGGATGGGCCTTGAGACATGCCTGCTGACGATCCACCTTGAAACGATCGCTCAGATGTCCTGCAACCCGGCGATCGGCGGCTTGGCCAAAGGCCATCTCGTCAGGGAAATCGATGCCCTGGGAGGGCTGATGGGCCTCATGGCCGACGAGACGGGAATACAATTTCGACTGCTCAATCAGAGCCGGGGCGGAGCCGTCCAGGCGCCCCGGGCCCAATGTGATAAATCGCTCTATCGCCTTATGATGAAAAAGAGGCTTGAGCAGATGCCTCGCCTGGCCGTTTTTCAGGGGATCGCGGCGGAAATCCTGGTTCTGAACGGCCGTGCGCGAGGCGTTGTCACGGTTGACGGTCATATCATTAAGGCCAAAGCCGTTATTGTGACGCCGGGAACATTCCTCAATGGCTTGATCCACATAGGTCTTTCGAGCTATCCGGCTGGACGGGCGAACGAACCTCCATCTTTGGAGCTCGGCGCCGACCTGAAAAGGAAGGGGTTCAAGACCATAAGGCTGAAAACAGGGACGCCCATGCGTTTGGATAAGAACACGATCGATTGGAGTTGTTTCACACCTCAGCCGGGCGATGAAATCCCCGTCCCCTTTTCCTTTAGAACGAAACGCCGCCTCGAGAACAGGGTCGTATGCATGAGCGGCTACACCAATGCTAAAACCCATCGTGTCATAAGGGAGAATCTCTCCCAATCGCCCCTCTACAGCGGCAAGATCACCGGAATCGGACCGAGGTACTGTCCCTCGATCGAGGACAAGGTCGTCAAGTTCCCGCACCACAGCCGGCATCAGTTCTTTTTAGAGCCCGAGGGGCTCGAGACCACGGAAATCTATGTCAATGGACTATCGTCAAGCTTGCCCGTTGACGTTCAGAAAAATATCCTCAAGACGATCCGGGGGCTCGATAGGGCCAAGATTCTCCGGCCGGCCTACGGGATCGAATACGATGCGGTCGCGCCGACGCAACTCAAGCCATCCCTCGAAACATGCTCCATTGAAGGGCTTTTTCTGGCCGGGCAGATCAACGGGACATCAGGCTATGAAGAAGCGGCCGCCCAAGGGCTCATGGCCGGCATCAACGCCGCGCTGAAAACCCTTAAAAAAGGGCCCTTCATCCTTGGTCGGGACGAGGCTTATATTGGAGTCCTTATTGATGACCTCATTTCGAGGGGAGTTGAAGAACCTTATCGGCTCTTCACTTCAAGGGCCGAGCATCGTCTTCTTTTGAGAATCGATAATGCCGATAAAAGACTTACGCCTTACGGGCATAAATTTGGGCTGATATCAGACGGGGAATACTCTGATTTCGAGCAAAAACGTGAAAAGATCGCGCGGGTCTTGTCAGCCCTGGATGTTCAGAAATATGCCAAAGCAGACGGCGATAAAGTGTCCCTAAGAGAGCTTTTGAAAAAGCCGAAAACAACCCTGAAAGATGTGCTAGAATATGGGAAAATTCCAGTGGTTTTAAGCGATGAGGAAACTCGGCACATTGAATCCGAAGTGAAGTATGAAGGGTATATCAGACAGCAGGAGCGAGAAATACGCCAGATTCGAAGGATTAACGGTTTCAGGATTCCGCAAGAAACAAATTTCGGGCGGGTCGCCGGTTTGACCCGAGAGGCAATAGAGAAAATGCAGGCTATCAGGCCGTCAACCATAGGTGAAGCCAAAAAAATCCCGGGAATGACGCCCGCGGCGGTCATGAATCTTTATATTTTCTTGAATATGCAGAAAAAACGGCGCAAAATCGCGAGTGTTCCACGTGAAACATCGAAACCATGAATAAGATCATCGCGGTGGCCAACCAGAAAGGCGGAGTCGGCAAGACAACAACATCCATCAGCCTTTCCGCCGCGCTGGCCCTGAAGCGACAGAGGGTCCTGATCATTGATTTTGACCCCCAAGGCATGGCCACAGCTGGACTCGGGCGAGCCAAAAGAAACGCTAAACTCGGGGCTTATCAAGCCATGATGGATGGAGTCGGGATGATGGAATGCATCCAGGGCACGGAGCTCGACAATCTCTATCTCTGCCCCTGTTCGCCCGAGCTGGCCGGAATCGAAGCCGAGCTCTATCCCCTGGAGAATCGCGAAAAAAAATTGAAGGATGCGCTGGAATCGATTCGGCGCAATTTCAGCTTTATTCTTATCGATTGCCCCCCCTCTCTCGGTTTCCTGACGATCAATGCCCTTTCGGCCGCGGATTCCATACTCGTCCCGGTCCAATGCGAATTTCTCTGCATGGAAGGAATTCCCGACCTCCTTCTGACTCTTGATGAAGTCCGGTCGTTCTTTAACCCTCGTTTGGCCATCGAAGGCTTTCTTCTGACCATGTTTGACGACCGCACAAACCTGTCGAAGCAGGTGGCTGATGAGGTCCGGGCCAATCTCGGGGACGCTGTTTATAAAACGGTCATCCCTCGCACTGTCAAGCTGGCCGAAGCGCCGAGTTTTGGGAAACCCATCATCCTCTATGATATAAGATCAAAAGGAGCGGAGGCCTATCTGAACCTGGCCGAGGAGATATTGACGAATGACAAAGCAAGCGTTGGGTAAAGGGATCAGGGCCTTCATCCCTGAGGAATACGGAATTCTCAAGGGGGAACGCTATTCGGACCTGGATATCGAGCTGGTCAAGCCCAATGCTGCCCAACCCCGGGTAAAATTTGATGACGCTTCGATCGGCGAGCTAGCCCAATCCATCAAGACATCCGGCATTCTTCAGCCGATCGTGGTCGTGCCCGATGGAGGCCGCTACAGGATCATCGTCGGAGAACGCCGATGGAGAGCCGCCCAGAGGGCGGGCTTGAAAAGAATACCAGCCATTATCCGGAACATCCCCAAAGAACAGGAACTCGAGGTTTCGCTCATCGAGAATCTTCAGCGAGAAGAGCTGAATCCCGTGGAGATCGCGAACGCCTATCAGCGCCTCGTCAATGAGCTGGATCTGTCCCAACAGGACCTGGCGGACAAAGTCGGGAAGGATAGGTCCTCGGTGACGAACTATCTGCGGCTGCTTAAGCTCCCCGTTGAAGTCCAGGATAGGATCATTGCAGACAAGATCTCCATGGGGCACGCCCGGGCTCTTCTCGGCCTGGAAAGCCCGGAGCTCCAGATCACGGTTGCCCGTCAGATCTCGGACAAACAACTTTCGGTCCGGGATGTCGAACACCTGATTCAGAAGCTGAAGAGGCGACGCCCGCCGCGGGTTCACCGTCCGGCGGACGCCAACCTTGAGGCCGTGGAGGAGGATCTGATCAAGGCCCTTGGCACAAGGGTCGTTCTGGCCGGAAACAAGAATAAGGGCGTGATAAAGATCTTCTACTTTTCATTGGAAGAGCTCAATAAGCTTTATGACCATATCAAAGGAGTGAGGAGATGAAAGACAAGGACAAAGAGCGGAAGCATGATGTGAGTGAAGGCAAGATGACCGGGTTCTTTGATCAAGACACTTTGTTCTCCGGTGATCTGAGCTTCAAGGGATCCTTTCGGATCGACGGGAACTTCAAGGGCAAGATCGATTCGGACTCGATGCTCATCATCGGCGATACGGGGAGCGTCGAGGCCGAAATCAAGATCGGTTACCTCATCATCAACGGGGAGTTCAAGGGCAACATCCAGGCTTCGGACAAAGTCGAGATCCACGAGCATGGGCGCGTGACCGGGACGATCAACGCTCCGCAGCTTCAGGTCGAGGAGGGAGCCTACCTGGAGGTGACCTGCCATACCACCGGGCGGCCGACAGGTCACGGGTCTGAATTGAAGGATTGACGGGAGCGCGATTTGAAAAAGGCCGCGGGGATCATTCCGGTTCGATACCAATCGACCCGCTTTCCCGGCAAAGCCCTGGCTCCGATCCAGGGCAAGCCCATGATTCAATGGGTTTACGAAGGCATCAAGAAGGCCGCGCTCCTCAGCCGGTTCATCGTGGCCACGGATGATAAGCGGATCCTGCAAGCGGCCGCGGGATTCGGCGCCGAAGTGTTCATGACATCCCCGGACCATTCCTCGGGAACCGACCGCGTGGCGGAAGTCGCCGACAGGATCGACTCGCCCATCATCATCAACATCCAGGGGGACGAGCCTCTTATCGAGGGCCGCATGATCGACGCCCTCGTGGAGGTCCTCCAGGATGATTCCATCCCCATGGCCAGTCTCATGACCCGCCGCACGGACCTCGGCGCGATCGAGGACCCGAACGAAGTCAAAGTCGTGGTCGATGATCGGAGCTATGCCCTCTATTTTTCCCGCTCACCGATTCCACACGGGGCCCGGGATTACTATCATCTTCATCTCGGCGTCTACGGCTACAAGAGGGAATTCCTTCGGGAGCTTATCCGCATGGGCTCCTCGCGTCTCGAGGCCGCGGAGCGGCTCGAGCAGCTCCGCATCCTGGAAGCCGGGTTCCGGATCAAGATGATCGAGGTTCCCTATTCCGCCTTGAGTGTGGATACTCCCGAGGATATAATCAAAGTGGAAGAATTCCTGAAAAAGAGCCACCATGAGTAAATTCATCTTCGTTACGGGCGGAGTCATATCAGCGCTGGGCAAGGGGATCGCCGCGTCGGCCATCGGCATGCTCATGGAAAGCCACGGCTTGCGCATCACGCTCCAAAAGCTCGACCCGTATCTCAATGTCGACCCCGGAACGATGAGCCCCTTCCAGCACGGCGAGGTCTTCGTGACGAGCGACGGCGCCGAAACCGACCTCGACCTCGGCCACTACGAACGGTTCACGTCCGCCATTACCACCAAGGCCAATAACTGGACCGCGGGCAAGGTCTATGAATCGATTATCCGCAAGGAACGCAAGGGCGAGTATCTGGGCAAGACCGTCCAGGTCATCCCTCACGTGACCGACGAGATCAAGAACGCCATACTCTCCTTGAGCAAGGAAAACGACATCGTCATCGTTGAGATCGGCGGGACGGTGGGCGACATCGAAAGCCTGCCCTTCCTGGAAGCCATCCGGCAGATGCGGCTGAGCCTCGGCCCGGAGAACACGCTGTTCGTCCACCTCACTCTCGTGCCCTTCATACCGACCTCCGGCGAGCTCAAGACGAAGCCGACCCAGCATAGCGTCAAGGAACTCCGGGCGATCGGGATACAACCCGACATCCTCCTTTGCCGCATGGACCGATTCCTGACTCCGGACCTAAAGCAAAAGCTCTCTCTTTTCACCAACGTTCCCATCGAGGCGGTCATCACCGCCAAGGATGTCAATAACATTTATGAGATCCCTCTCATCTTTGCCCGGGAGAATCTCGACGAGATCATCCTGAAGCAGCTGCACCTGCGCCCAAACAAGCGGCGGCTGTCCCGATGGAAGACGCTCATCAAGACGATGGAGCATCCGCACGACGAAGTTCACATCGGCATCGTCGGCAAATACGCCGGGCTTCAGGACTCCTACATCAGCCTCAAGCATGCGCTGATACACGGCGGTCTGCCGCACAAGCTCAACGTGAAGTTGTCCTGGATCGAGGCCGAGAACCTGGAGACGAACGAGCCGGCAAAGATCTTGGGCAGTGTGGACGGGATTCTCGTGCCGGGCGGTTTCGGCATCAGGGGGATCGAAGGCAAGATTCGCGCGGCCGGGTACGCCCGGGAGAAGAAGATCCCTTACTTCGGCATCTGCCTTGGCATGCAATGCGCGGCCATCGAATATGCCCGCAGCGTTGCCAAGCTCAAGGGGGCCAACAGCACCGAGTTCGATGCCAAGACGTCCCACAAGATTCTGTTCTTATGGCGGGAGCTCAAGGGCGTCCATGATATGGGCGGGACGATGCGGCTGGGCGAATACGCCTGCCAGGTCGAGCCGGGGACGTTAGCCTATAAAGCCTATCGGAAAACTAGTATTATGGAGCGCCATCGCCACCGCTACGAATTCAACCCCGAATACGAGAAAGTCCTGGCTTTTGCCGGGCTCATCTTTTCCGGCAAGAATCCCGAGCACGACCTGGTGGAGATCATCGAGGTGTCCGACCATCCGTGGTTCCTGGGCTGCCAGTTTCACCCCGAGTTCCAGTCCAAGCCCCTGAACCCTCACCCGCTTTTCCGAGATTTCATCGGAGCGAGCTATGCCCATCGTCTCAAAAGAAATCGCCGTAGGTCCTAGGGTCAAGGTCGGCGGGTCGAATCCCCTGTTTCTGGTCGCCGGCCCATGCGTCATCGAGAGCGCGGAGCACGCGCTTTTGATCGCCCGGTCGCTCAAAAGCACGGCCGATCGGCTGCGCATCCCCTTTATCTTCAAGGCATCCTACGACAAAGCCAACCGATCCTCGCTTTCCTCCTTTCGCGGCCCGGGACTCAAGAAAGGCCTGGAGATCCTCAAGATGATCAAGACCGAGCTGGGCATCCCGGTCCTTTCCGACGTGCACGACGTGACCCAGGTGTCCAAGGCGGCCGACGTCCTGGACGTGATCCAGATCCCGGCCTTCCTTTGCCGCCAGACCGACCTCATCCTCGAGGTGGCCGGCACGGGCAAACCCCTCAACCTCAAGAAAGGGCAGTTCCTAGCCCCCCAGGATATGCATCACGCGGTGGAAAAAGCCCTCAGCCGCGGCAACGAGAAGATCATCCTCACCGAACGGGGGACTTCGTTCGGCTACAACAACCTTGTCGTCGACATGCGCTCGATTCCCATCATGAAGGCCTGGGGCTATCCCGTGATCCTCGACGCGACCCACAGCGTCCAGAAGCCCGGCGGCCAGGGCGCCTCCTCGGGCGGCGATGCGGAGTTCATCCCCACCCTGGCCCAAGCCGGGGTCGGCGCCGGCGTCGACGGCGTCTTCCTTGAAGTCCACGACAACCCGCCCCTGGCCCTGTCTGACGCCGCCAACTCGCTGAAGCTCGACGCGCTCGAGCCGCTGTGGTCCACGCTGGTTCGGATTCGCGGGGCCATGGAAGGAAAAGGGGCATGACCAAAGAGGACATCATCAAGGTCGGTCAGGAGGTCCTGGAGATCGAATCCCGGGCCGTGGGCGCCCTCATTCCCAAGCTTGACCAAAGCTTCGCCCAGGCCGTCGACCTGCTCTTTCATACGAAATCCCGGATCATCATCACCGGCATGGGCAAATCGGGGCTCATCGGGCGAAAAGTGGCCGCGACCTTGGCCAGCTGCGGAACGCCGGCTATCTACATTCACCCGGCCGATGCCGGCCACGGCGACCTGGGGATGATCCTCAAGGATGACGTCATTGTGGCCATTACCTACAGCGGCGAGACACGCGAGATCGTCGACCTCCTGGACTTCATGAAGCGGATCGGGATCCGCCTGATCACGATCACCGGCAACCCCCACTCCAAGGTCGCGCGCCACAGTGACATCGTCCTCGACGCGTCCGTCGAACGCGAGGCCGAACCGGCCGGCGTCGTTCCCTCGGCAAGCACCGCCGCGGCCCTGGCCCTGGGCGATGCCCTGGCCATCGCCCTGATGAAAAAGAAAGGGTTCAACGAGAAGGACTTTGTGATGTTCCATCCCAAGGGGCACCTGGGAAAAAGGCTCATGCGGGTGGAGAGCCTGATGCATACCGGGGAGGACGTGCCCGTGGTCAGAGCCAGCGCCTCCATGGCCCAGGTCGTGGAGGTCGTCACCCGCAAGAAGCTGGGTATGACCTGTGTCGTTGACGACGACGATCGCCTGGTGGGAGTGATCACCGACGGCGACCTCAGGCGCATGCTTCAAAGATACGGCGATGAAACCCTGCGAAAGTCCGCGGCCGACGGCATGACCCGCAACCCGATGGTCATTTCCAAGGAGGAGCTGGCCACCAAGGCCCTCAACCTTCTCGAGGCGAAAAAGATCACCTCCCTGGTCGTCAAGGGCGAAGACGGCCGGGTGGAGGGCATCATCCATCTCCACGACCTGTGGCGGACGGAGATGTTTTAATGGACGCTCGAGCGCGCGCCCGGGCCGTGCGAATCATCCTCATGGATGTGGATGGAACCCTGACGGACGGCTCGCTCGTCATTCTTCCCGAAAGCGGCGAAGAGGTTCGGTCCTATCACGTCCGGGACGGACAGGGACTCCTGCTGGCCGCGGCGGCGGGCCTGCAGGCCGGGGTCATCACCGGCAAGACTTCGCGGTCCGTGGCCCTCAGGGCTGAGAGGCTGCGGCTGGACGAAGTCCATCAGGGAGTTGTCGATAAAAAACGCGTCCTCGATGATATCCTGGCTCGCCGCGGTCTCAAGCCCGAAGAAGCGGCCTTCATCGGCGACGACCTTGGCGACCTGGAGGTCCTGCGGAGCGTCGGCCTGGCAGGGGCCGTTGCGGACGCCCATCCCCTCGTCCGGCAGGCGGCCCACTATGTCTGTACCCTGGCCGGCGGCAGGGGAGCGGTGCGCGAATTCATCGAGTTCATCCTTGAGGCCAAGGGCCTGGGGGCGAGCCTCGAGTCACTGCAGAAGAACCGTCCCGGCAGGAGCGCCTGATCCGGCATCCTGCAAGGTCATAAAGGGAGGACAGGACGAGAATGGACCCCACAATCTTCCGTGAATACGATATCCGAGGGCTGGTCGGCAAGGACCTGACGCCCGAGACCGTCGAGATCCTGGGCAAGGGCATGGGCACCTATTTTCGGCGGCAGGGCAAGAAGGACGTCGCCCTGGGACGCGACTGTCGATTGAGCTCTCCCTCCTTTGCCGAAGCGCTCAGCCGGGGCCTGTGCTCGACGGGCTGCGGCGTCGTCGACCTGGGAGTCGTCCCCACGCCGCTCCTGTACTTCACGATGTATTATAAAAAAAGGGAAGCGGGCGTCATGATCACCGGCTCGCACAACCCCCCCGACTACAACGGTTTCAAGATGATGATCGGGCTGGATACGCTCTACGGCCAGACCATCCAGGACGTCTGGGAGGTCGTGGACAAGGGGGATTTCATAGAGGACGTCCCGGGCTCGCGGAGCTCCTACGACATCCTCCCGGAATACGCGGCCTACTGCCTCAAGAACCTGAAGCTCGAAAGAACGTTGAGGGTGGTGGTCGACGCCGGCAACGGCACGGGAGGCGTCGTGGCCGTGCCCATCATCGAACGGCTGGGCGCGGAGGTCATCCCCCTCTATTGCGAGATGGACGGCCGGTTCCCCAATCACCATCCGGACCCCACGCTTCCCGAAGCCATGAAGGACCTCGTGGCCAAGGTCCTGGAGACCAAGGCCGACGCGGGCATCGCCTACGACGGCGACGCGGACCGCATCGGTGTCGTCGACGACAAAGGAAGGATCATCTGGGGGGACATGCTCATGATCCTCTTCAGTCGCGACATCCTGCCCTCGCATCCGGGCGCGGCCATCATCTCCGAGGTCAAGTCGACAAAGCTCCTTTACGATGAGATTCGGCGGCTCGGAGGCCGGGCCATCATGTGGAAGACGGGCCATTCGCTCATCAAGAAGAAGATCAAAGAGGAACATGCCCTCCTGGCCGGTGAGATGAGCGGCCACATCTTCTTCGCCGACAGGTTCTTCGGCTTCGACGACGCCATCTACGCCTCGTGCCGCGTGCTCGAGATCCTGTCCCGCACGCCGAAAAAGATGTCCGAGCTTCTGGCCGACCTGCCCCGGATGTTCTCCACCCCCGAGATCCGGGTCTATGCCTCGGAGCAGGTCAAGTTCAAGATCGTGGACACGGTCCGGGACGACCTGGTCAAGAAGTACCCCATCGTCGATATCGACGGCGTGCGGGCGACCTTCCCCCACGGCTGGGCCCTGGTCCGGGCCTCGAACACCCAGGCCGTCCTGGTCATGCGCTATGAGGCTGACACGGAAGCGCACCTGGACGAGATCCAGCGGGAGGTCAAGAAGGTCGTCGAACGAGCGATCCAACACCTCGAGCCGGCCAGACCCTGATGGAGAACATCCAAGTCGTCATCATGGCCGGAGGGGTCGGCACCCGCTTCTGGCCCTTGAGCCGCCTCCGCAAGCCAAAGCAATTCCTGCCGATCACGAGTCCGCGAAGCATGCTTGAAGAGACCGCCGAGCGGCTTCTGCCCCTCGTCCCCTGGACCGGCATCCGCACCATCGCCAACGCCGTGCAAACGCGCACGATCCATGCCTTCTTGCCCAAGGTTCCCAAGCGCAATTTGCTGGTGGAGCCCGCGGGACGGAACACGGCGCCCAGCCTCATACTGGCCACGGCCCACGTCTACCTTCAGGACCCCGAGGCCGCGGTCCTGGTCCTGCCGTCCGACCACACCGTCACGGATTCCGCCTTGTTTCTGAGGCAGCTCAGAGCCGGCGCCCAGGCCGCCGTGCGGGATAAAAGGCTTGTTACTTTCGGCATGCTTCCTTCCTTTCCCTCCACGGGTTACGGCTATATCCATGTTTCGGGCGAGGCCGCTTCTCGCCGCGGCGGTTTTGATTTTTTTGAAGTCCTGGAGTTCAAGGAAAAGCCGGAATTAGCTCAGGCCCACGCTTTCCTGGCCAGCGGCGACTACTTTTGGAATTCCGGGATGTTCGTCTGGACGCCCCGGGTGTTCGCCGCCGCGCTCGAGGCCCATGCCCCGGAATTCCATCCCCACTGGCTGAAGACCCTCGACGCCCTGAAAAAAGGGGACAAGGCCAAGCTCAACCGGGTCTTCAAAGCCATCCCCGCCACGTCCATCGACTATGCCCTAATGGAGAAAGCCTCCGGAGTCCTCGTCTGCCCCGGCCGGTTCGGCTGGTCGGACGTCGGCGCCTGGTCGTCCCTGCTCGACGTATGGATGAGAGACGCGCAGGGCAATGTTTCCCGGGGCGAGGTGCTGAGCCTCGAATCGGAAGGCTCGCTCGTCTATAACCCGGGGAAGCTCACGGCGCTCATCGGCGTGCGCGACCTCATCGTCGTCAACTCGGGCGACGCCTTGCTCATCTGCCGCAAGGACCGCGACCAGAAGGTCAAGGACGTCATCGGCATCCTGGGCAAGACCGGCAAGAAGAAGTATCTCTAGGGCCCGGGGCATCACCGCAATTCAGGGTTCCCAGGATCCTCGCCCAGGGTTTATGCGACTTTTTCCGGCCTCGGTCGTCATAGTAGTGTCGACCATGGAACAGGGACCCCAAAACGCGAAGGATCCGGCCGCCGATACTGCCGGTCACAGGAAAAGACTGCGCGAGAAGTTCCTCAAGGGGGGGCTGGACGGTTTTCTCGACTACGAGATCCTGGAGATCCTGCTCACGCTCGGCACCCCGCGCCGCGACTGCCGGGAGGCGGCCCGACGCCTTCTCCGCGAATACAAGACCCTGCGGGCGGTCCTCGAGGCCGACAGCCGCGAGCTCTTGAAGATCAAAGGGCTGGGCCCCCACAACATTTTCGGGCTCAAGCTCGTCCGGGACGTTTCCGGCCGCTTCCTGCGGGACAAAATGCTCAGCAAACCCTATTGCCGTTCCTCGAAGGAGGTTTTTGATTATCTCTACCTCAGCCTGCGCGACGTCAAGCGGGAGAAGTTCAAGGTCCTGTTCCTGGACGCCAAGAACCGGATCATCGAAGAGAAGACCCTCTTCGAGGGCACCGTGGACTCGAGCGCGGTCTACCCCCGGGAGATCGTGAAGGATGCGCTTCGCTACGACGCCTCGTCGCTCATCTTCGTCCACAACCATCCCTCCGGCGACCCCGAGCCTTCGGCCAGCGACAAGCGCATCACCAAGGACCTGGTCCTGGCCGCCCGGATCATGCAGCTCAACGTCCTCGACCACATCATCATCGGCGACGACCGGTACTTCAGCTTCGCCGATCACGGCCTGATCGAGGACTTCGATTTCCTGTTCCAGGAGCTCAATCGCAAAGCATGACGGAAGCATTTCCAATGATGTGAAAAAAGGCCCGGGTTTTTATGATTTTGGCAGTTAATCTTTTTATAAATGAACGGGGCCCCGTTCATTAAGAAAGAGTTTAAAGGCAGGAGGCGCTTGGCCCGAGCCTTTTATTACAAAATTGGAAATGCTTCCCCACTTCGATTGCGCCCACTCGGAGTTCGCGATAGACTCATCAGGCGGAGGAATCATGCCCAAGCCCATTCAGGAAATCGCGTCGCGCCTTGGAATAAAACCCGAGGCGCTGATCATGTACGGATCGGATAAAGCCAAGGTCCTGCCCGAGAAAGTGGATGTATCGCCGGACCGGCGGGGCCGGCTCATCATGGTCACGGCCATGACCCCTACTCCCTCCGGAGAGGGAAAGACGACCACCGCCATCGGCCTGGCCGATGCCCTCGCCCGGCTCGGCCACAACGCGGTCGTCGCTCTGCGGGAACCCTCCCTCGGTCCCGTTTTTGGGCTCAAGGGGGGGGCCACCGGCGGGGGCGCGGCTCGGGTCGTTCCCTCGGACGAGATCAACCTCCATTTCACCGGCGACATCCACGCCATCACCGCCGCGCACAACCTCCTGGCCGCCATGGTCGATAATCGGCTTCATTTCGACGGGTCGTGCGGCCTTCTCGACAGCCGGATGATCACCTGGAAGCGGGCCCTGGACATGGACGACCGCGTGCTTCGGGACATCGTGATCGGCATCGGCGAGCCTCTGCGCGGCATCGCCCGCGAGACCGGGTTCGACATCACCGCGGCCTCCGAGGTCATGGCCATATTTTGCCTGGCGCGGGACCTTCCCGACCTCAAGGACAGACTGGGGCGGATCATGGTCGGTTACTCGCCCTCGGGCAAACCCATTTTTGCCCGGGAACTCAAGGCGCAGGGGGCCATGGCCGCCCTGCTCAAGGATGCCCTCGCGCCCAATCTGGTCCAGACACTGGAGGGAACTCCCGCCTTCGTCCATGGAGGGCCCTTCGCCAACATCGCCCATGGGACGAGCTCTTTTATCGCGTCGCGCCTGGCCCTGCGATTGGCGGATTATGTCATAACCGAGACCGGGTTCGCCTCCGACCTGGGCGCGGAGAAGTTCTTCGACATCGTCCTGCGGAGTGGAGAGATCCCGCCGCCCGCGGCCTGCGTCGTCGTGGCTACGCTTCGCGCGCTCAAGTATCATGGAGGGGTGAAGCTTGAGGACCTGGCCAAGGAGAATGTCGGCGCCGTTGAAAAGGGTTTCGCCAATCTCCAGAAGCACATGGAGAACGTCCGGCTGTTCGGTCTTCCTCTTGTCGTGGCCCTGAACAAATTTCCCTCGGATACGGCCGCCGAAGCCGACGTCCTGCGGGCGCTCTGCGTCAAGGAAAAGGCTCCCTTTGCTCCGAGCGATGTTTTTTCCCGCGGCGGAGCCGGCGGGACGGACCTCGCCGGCGAAGTTCTAAGACAGATCCCGGGTCCGGCCGGGCCGAGCCGCTTTGAATTTCTTTATCCCCTCGACGCGTCTCTTCAGGTCAAGGTCGAGACCGTGGCCAAGAAGATCTACGGCGCCGCGTCAGTGGCCATGGAGGGCAAGACAAGGCGGAAGATCGAGAAGCTCGAAGTGGATGGTTTCGGCGGGCTCCCCGTCTGCATCGCCAAGACCCAATATTCCCTGTCGGCCGACCCCCTCAGCCTCGGCCGGCCGCGCGACTTCACTCTAATCGTAACCGACGCCGCGGTCTCCTCGGGGGCGGGGTTTGTCGTCGTCCATTGCGGGGACATCATGACCATGCCTGGGCTTCCCATGGTCCCGGCGGCTGAGCGGATCGACGTCACGGATAGGGGCGAGATCTTTGGGATCTCCTGATTCGCGGCTGAAGTCCGCCTGCCGACGGATGGTGAGGAAAGGGCCGGTTTTGCTTGGCACGCCGCCCCACTTTTTTTCTTTTAGGGTTTGTGATAAAAATGAATCAGTTCGGTATTGATTCTATGCCGAAAGCCATCGATCATGTGCGAAGATAGGGAAGTCTACATCCTGAGCGCCTGCCGGACGCCCATAGGCCGGTTTCTGGGAAGCCTGAAGTCCGTGCCCGCTCCCGACCTCGCGGCAGCCGTCCTTGAGCAGGCGGTTAACAGGGCCGGAGTCGCCGGGGCCGAAGTCGAGGAGATCATCCTGGGCAACGCCTTCCCGGCCGGGCTCGGACCCGCTCCCGTCAAGCAGGCGGCCCGGAAGGCCGAACTCCCCCTGACGGCCGGCGGGTTCATTGTCAGCCAAGGCGCGGGGTCCGGCCTCAAGGCCGTTGCCTTGGCTGCCCAGGCCATTCGAAGCGAGGATCATGCCATCATCGCAGCCGGGGGGATGGAAAACATGAGCCGGGTTCCGCACTTGCTGGCCGCCGTGAGGGAGGGCGGGACGTTTGGCGACCTCGTCCTCAGAGACGGTCTGGCCGCGGACGGATTGTGGTGCGCCTTTGGAGATGTCCCCATGGGAGGGGCGGCAGAGTTCGCGGCCGATAAATTCGGCATCTCACGTTCCGCGCAGGACGATTATGTCCTTCGAAGCCACCGCCTGGCCTCGCGGGCCATCAAGGACGGATACTTTCGAGATGAGATCGTGCGGGTCGAAGTCCCCTTGGCCGAGGGAGGAACGCTTCAGTTCGAGACCGACGAGGGGCCGCGGACGGACATGACGCGGGAAAAGCTGGCCCAATACCCTGCGGCCTTCAAGAAGGATGGGACGGTCACGGCCGCTAGCGCGTCTTCTTTCAGTGACGGGGCGGTCGCGCTCATCCTGGCTTCGGACGAAGCGGTGAAGGCCAAAGGCCTCAAACCCTTGGCCCGAGTCCTGGTGACAGCCGCGGCGAGTCTCGACCCGGCTTCTGCTCTGGCGGCGACGCCGATGGCCATGGAGAGGGCCGCGGCGGATTCGGGCTGGAAGTTGAGCGACGTAGACCTGTTCGAGATTCATGAGAACTTCGCCGTCGAACCGGCGGCTGTGATCAAAACCCTCAAGCTGGATGCCGAGCGGGTGAATGTCCATGGCGGCGCCCTGGCCCTGGGCGATCCCGCGGGGGCTTCGGGCGCCCGGCTCGTAGTCGCGCTCCTCAACGGCCTGCGCCAAGCGGGGCTGAAAAGGGGGCTGGCCTCCTTGTGCCTGGCGGGGGGCGACGCCCTGGCCATGACCCTGGAAACGCTCTGACCGCATGCGGAACGCGGGGAACGAGCGATGTCAAGGAGATGAGGATGAAAGACGAAGACACGGAACTTAAAGGCGGAGCGCGGGCCCGAGCCATCGAAGCGGCCGTATCCCAGATCGAAAAGCAGTTCGGAAAAGGTTCGGTCATGAAGCTTGGCCAGAAAGAGGCGGCCATCAAGGTGGGCGTGATTCCCACCGGCTCCATCGCCTTTGATTTTAGCCTGGGGATTGGCGGTTTTCCGCGCGGCCGGGTGGTCGAGGTCTTTGGCCCCGAGGCCACCGGGAAGTCGACCCTGGCCCTGCATGTCATCGCCGAAGCGCAGAAACGCGGGGGGCAGGCCGCTTTCATCGACGCCGAGCACGCCCTGGATCCCCCCTATGCCGCCAGCCTGGGTGTCGATGTCGATAACCTGCTCATCTCTCAGCCGGATTACGGCGAGCAGGGCCTGGAGATCGCCGAGGTGCTGGTTCGGAGCGGGGCCGTGGATGTCGTCGTCGTGGATTCCGTGGCGGCCCTCGTGCCCAAGGCCGAGCTTGAGGGCGAGATGGGGGATTCCCACATGGGCCTCCAGGCGCGGCTCATGTCCCAGGCCCTGCGCAAGTTGACGGCCATCGTCAGCCGGTCCAAGACCTGCTTCATCTTCGTCAACCAGATCCGGGAGAAGATCGGGATGTTCATCGGCAATCCCGAGACGACGACCGGAGGGCGGGCCCTCAAATTCTATTCTTCGATGCGCATCGATATCCGGCGCATCGCCACTCTCAAAGAAGGCGAGGCGGTCGTCGGGAACCGGGTCAAGGTCAAGATCGTGAAGAATAAGCTCGCTCCGCCATTCCGCGAGGCGATGTTCGATATCATCTTCGGCCATGGGATCTCCCGCGAAGGGGATATCGTCGACTGTGGGATAGACGGCGGGATCATCGAAAAAAGCGGGACCTGGTACTCCTACAAAGGCGAGAGGCTCGGCCAGGGACGGGACAACGTCAAGAAGCTCCTGAAGGAAAACGGGGCCCTGGCCGATGAGCTCGAGAGCGTGATCCGGCAGAAGCTCGGCCTTCAAGCTCCGGATGCGGAGGAAACGCGATCGGCCAAGACGGAGAAACCTGAAAAGCTCGAGAAGCCCGAGAAACTGGAAAAGGCCGAAAGGGCCGAGCGCTCTCGCGATAAAGAGAAATAGGGACGGCAATGAGCTCCGGAAACATCGTTAAACTCATCGCGTCCATTGTCCTGTGCCAGGCCGCCGGGTTGCTGGGATCCTTGGCCACGATGCCGTCGATCCCCGGCTGGTACAAGGGGCTGGCCAAGCCGGCCTTCAACCTGCCTAACGGGATCTTCGGCCCTGTGTGGATCACGCTCTACCTGCTCATGGGGATCGCCCTGTTCCTCGTCTGGAGGCTGGGGCTTGGGACGCGCGGAGTCAAGACGGGCATCATTCTTTTTCTCATTCAGCTGGCCCTGAACGTGCTCTGGTCCTGGGTCTTTTTCGGCGGACATCACCTGGGACTCGGGTTCGTCGTGATCGTTCTCCTGTGGGTTTTCATCCTCCTGACGCTCGTCAGCTTTTTCGGCCTTTCACGCGCGGCCGGAGGACTGCTCGTGCCTTACCTCTTATGGGTCACGTTCGCTTCCGTCTTGAACTTTTCGATCTGGCGCCTTAACATCTGACAGCGGCCGTATTTCCACGCAAGACGCTTTGTTCGTTTTTTTGTTAATTGTGCTAGAATAATTGGTGAGTGTCTTTATGCTCAACCGCAGGGATTTTCTTAGGGTGGTCGGCATGGGAGCTGCGGTCGGCTTGACCCATCCATCATTCTCTGCGGAATTCCCGCACGATAAGGAGGAATCAACCATGCCCTACACGGCCAAAGATTATGCCAAGCTTATCGGCATGTCCGGCTTCAGCGAAACCCTGCTGAAGAACCACTTCACTCTTTATCAGGGCTACGTGACCAACACCAACAAGCTCCTGGATACCCTGTCCGGGATGCTCAAGGATGGGAAGACCGGAGCACCCGAGTTCGCCGAGCTCAAGCGCCGCCTCGGCTGGGAGTTCAACGGCATGCGGCTCCATGAGCTCTATTTTGAGAACCTGGGCGGCAAGACGCCCCTCGGCGCCGGCGGCAAGCTGAGCAAGAAGCTCGCCGAGGATTTCGGCAGCATCGAGCTCTGGGAGAAGGACTTCAGGGCCGCGGGCGCGATGCGCGGCATCGGCTGGGTCGCGCTCTACCAGGATTCGGCAGCGGGCAAGCTCATCAATTTCTGGATCAACGAACATGACGGCGGCCATCCGGCCGGCTGCGCGCCCATCCTTATCATGGACGTTTTCGAGCATGCCTTCATGATCGATTATGGGCTGAAGCGGGCGGATTATATCGACGCCTTCATCAAGAATATCGACTGGGCGGCAGTCGAGGCCCGGCTCAAATAGATCGACTCCGTCCACTCATCCTGCAGCGCCGGCCGGGCCATGATCCAGAAGGAGCGCATCAAGCATCTTGGAGGGGGAACGGCCTCTCGGGGTGCCTATGTTCTCTACCGGATGCAAGCCTCCCAGCGCGAAGACACCAACCACGCTCTGGAATACGCCGTGGAGCAGGCCAACGCCCGCGGCCTGCGGGTGCTCGTCTATTTCGGTTTGACGGCTCACTACCCGGAAGCGAACCTGAGGCACTACGCGTTCATGCTGGAGGGGCTGGCTGAAGTGCGGCGGAGCCTCGAGGGGCGAGGCATAGGGATGGTCCTCCGGGCCGAATCGCCCGAGGAGGCTTTCCGCAGAGCCCTCCACCTGAACAATACCTTCGAGCTCGACGGCCGGGACCCCAACGGGTTCGCGGGCGTAGCCTGGTGTTTCGGCAAGCACGACCGTCCCTGGCCGGAACAGCCGGCCTTCGGCAAGGTCCGCTCCATGAAGGCCTCGGGACTCGAACGAAAATACGACATGGCCCGCTATATCCGGCGCGTCGACGAAGCCTGCCGGGCGATCCCGACAGGCCCCCAGACGCGCCAGGAAGGAGATAAGCGCCGATGACCAGGATTTTTAGGAAACAGACCAAGACAGCCGGGCTTTCCCCCGGCACCCTTATTCATGTCGGCCAAAGGAAAATGGAAAAAACGAGGATCACCGTCATCGACTATTCCCCGAAGAGATTCCTGGAGAAAGAAGTCAAGAAGGTCGAGGAAGCCTTCCCTTTTCGCGACACCGCCTCGGTGACCTGGATCAACATCGACGGAGTGCATGAGGCCGACATCATCCGGAAGATCGGCGAGCACTTTCGCATCCATCCCCTCGTCCTGGAAGATATCATGGACACCACCCAGCGGCCCAAGATGGAGGATTTTGGGAGCTACATCTTTCTCGTGATCCGCCAGGCCCGACCGGACCGCAGGAACGGAGAGGACCGGTTCGAACAGACGAGCCTGATCGTGGGCAAGAACTTCGTCATTTCCTTCCAGGAAGATGTGGGAGATGTATTCGACCCGGTCCGCAACAGGATCCGCCATGGCAAGGGACGCATCCGCAAGATGGGGACCGACTACCTCGCCTATTCCCTCCTGGACGCGGTCGTCGACGGCTATTTTCTGGCCCTGGAAAAGCAGGGCGAGGAGATCGAAAACCTGGAGGACGAGCTCCTGGCCAAGCCCGTGCCGGCTACGATACATCATATCCACGGGTTGAAGCAGGAGATGATCTTCATGCGCAAGTCGATCTGGCCCCTGCGCGAGGTCATCAACGGCCTGTACCGGGTTGAGAGCAAGCTCTTCAGGCCGACCACGGCCGTCTTTCTCAAGGATATCTACGATCACACCGTTCAGGCCATGGACACGATCGATACCTATCGGGACATGCTGTCGGGGATGCTGGACATCTACATGTCGAGCGTCAGCAACCGGATGAACGAGGTCATGAAGGTTCTGACCATCATCGCCACGATCTTCATTCCCCTGACGTTCATCGTCGGCATCTACGGCATGAATTTCAAGTTCATGCCCGAGCTCGGCTGGCGCTGGGGCTATTTCATGGTTCTGGGGATCATGATCGGCGTGGCCGCGATCATGGTCGTCTTCTTCAGAAGAAAGAAATGGATGTAACGTCATTCGGGAGGAACGCATGAGAACTAAGGTCATCCTGCTCTTGATCTTCCTGGTCTTGTTCGCGATCATCATCGTCCAGAACAACCAGGAGGTTCGGTTCCGGGTCTATTTCTGGAGCTTCACAATGCCCGTTGTGATCGTGGTCCCCCTGCTCTTTTTCCTTGGGTTCCTCTTCGGGCTGGCCGTCTGTCTCTCCGCGCGGAAGCCCAAGACCAAAAAGACCGAACCGATTGGGTCTCCGACCCCCGACAAGACCTGACTCGTGAACGCGCCCCTTCGTCATCTGCGCCGGCAGATCGGGCGCGGCTTCCTGGCCGCCGTTCCCTTCATCCTCTGCTACTACGTCGTTCGCTTCATCTATCTCGCCGCGCAAACGCGGCTCACGGTCGGGATCGAGAAGATGCTGGGATTTCATGTCCCCGGCCTGGGGATCATCCTGGTCGTCGTCGTTCTTTATCTTTTGGGACTCATCTCCGCCAACTGGCTCGGCCGGAAAGCGCTGTCCCTGGTCGAGAAAGTGACCGAGCACATCCCGGTCGTAAAAACGATCTATCACCTCGGCAAGCAAGTATCCTCGTCCCTCGCCCTGCCCGAGCACGGGGCCTTCAAGCGCGTGGTCATGCTCGAGCCGTTCCAACGCGGGGTCTGGTCCGTGGGGTTCGTGACCGGCGAGGTGCTCGAGCCGGGAAAGGTGAAGCGGAAGCTGTTGAGGGTCTTCGTCCCCACGGCGCCCAATCCGACCGCGGGTTTCCTGGTCATGGTCGGCGAAGGACGCGTGCGCGACCTCGATTGGACCGTGCCCGAAGCCCTGAACTCGATCGTTTCGGTCGGGGTCGCCGGGCCGGGGACCGTTACTCCCGAGGCGAGCCGGCGACCGTCAGCCCGGCAAAAGCGGACCTGAAGCTCTCATAAGCCCAGGAGGCCAGCTCGCCCTCGAATTTCATCATCTCTCGAAGGGATGGCTTTTGTCTGTCCCATTTCGCGTCCTCTTTCGCGACGCGGCCCAGAAGCTCATTCTCGATCTTGGCCGTCTGGGCCAGGACTCCGTCGCCGTGGTATGTCCGCAGCCTGGTGACATTCAGATACTGATTCATGTTGGGCCTTTGGTCCGGGTAAAGATAGCGCCTGATCGCTTGAGCAATATCGTCAAGCGGCGCGGTCGCTTCTCCGGTGAGGGCCAGGGGAACAGCCGGGGCGGCCGGCCAAACCGGCACGGCCAATGACGTCACGGGCTGGCCGAGTATGACCCACATCATCGTCAGGTAGACCTTGTCCCTTTTTCCGACTCCATGAAACACCGCAGCGAAGCTGGTGATATAGCGGTTGAGGGTATCATTGGTATGAACATAGAGAGGGTCGGTCCGCGTGCCCCTGATCGGGCCGTCCAGAGGGTAGGAAGAGATCTTGTCATTGACCAGGTCGCGCGCCGCCTCCTGAAGGATGAACCGGCAGGTCAATCTGTTCTCGGCGCGGGCGGCCTGAAACAGGTGAGCGACACGGTCGAAGCGATTATAGCCTCCTCCGGTCCTATTGGTCGCGGTCAAGGTGAAGTTGGTGCGGAGGATATACCCCTGCGGCGCGACACGCGGATCGGCCGCGTCGAACTTGACGAAAGCTGAGCTGCCGGTTTCGAACAGGCAGGCATTTCCGTCAGCGTCCATAACGCCGAAGTTGGCCGCCGTATCCCTGCGGTCGTTGGTTCGCTCGAGAAGTCTCTCAAAATCCAGGACCGTAGCGCACTCGGCCAGGGCTCGGCTCATGAAGAGGGTATTCTCCTCGCCGCTCGTCGGGGTCTCGAAAAGGTCGGGGGCCGCGGAATTCATGATGACGAACCCGGCGGCGTTGACGCCCGCCGTGACTCCCTCCTGGGTGTTGTTGGTGTTGACCAGGCCGAGGAACGGATATCTTCCGCCGGTGAAGCAAAGGACTTTGTTGTTTTGGGTGTCCGAGTCCCTGTTCTTCCAGATGATGGGCCGGCCGTCGGGCGTGGCCTTGCCCGAGACGACGGCGATCGTGCACGGCCGGGCCTGGCCGCACGGCCAGGTCAAAGCCAGGAGGAATGCGATGAGTTCGCGGCTGCGGATGGGATTCCTCTTCATGCCGGATCCTCCTTGAGGTCCCGTTCCCCGGTCCTCTTGGGGACCGGCGGCAGGGCCGGACGCGCCAAGCGTTGCACCCTCGGGAGCTTTTCGGCTTACTTTTTCATGTCTTTGACCTTGGCTGGCCCGCTGAGGTCATGTATACGACACTCTCGGCTTGCCCGTCAATCCCGAGGATGGCGTTGACCTCTTCGTCGTAGAGGGCGGCGATCTGACAGGTCCCGAGTCCGAGGGCCGCGGCCGCCAAGGCCACGTTTTGGGCGATGTGGCCGGCGTCGAGATAGATGTAGCGAAAGGCCCGGGCGCGATATTTTCCTGTTGATCGGGCAAAGACCGCGGTCCAGATAAGGACCGCCGCGGCCGAGGAGATGAAGCCTTGGTCGAGGGCCGCCGCGGCCACGCTTTCACCCTGGTCCCCGGACTTCAACAGCTCCAGGTCGCGGCCGAGGATGCCGTAGTGATAGAGGCCGGGCGGAACGCCCTCGATGTTCTGAGCGCTCAGGTAGGTCTCGATGGGATAGAGCGCGCCCGCCGATGGCGCCGTCCGGAGAGCGAACCCCTGAGCGAGGCGTGTCACACCTTGGCCCGCCCAAAGCAGGAGCGACAACTCCGCCGGGGTCATAGGTATCGGCGCGTAGTCTCTGATGGAGCGCCGGGTACGGAGCGCGTGCCAGAGCGAAGGCTGAGCCGCTTCCTCGGGCTTGGGCAGGGCCAGCCGGACGGCCGATGGGTAGCGCTTGAAGGGTTCAGGCCTTCGGGCCGGGGAGAGAGGGCCCGAGGGCAGTTCCCCCCGCCGGTACTTGGTCAGTTCTTGAAATCGATATTCGACGTCATCGTTCACGGCGAGTCTCTCCTTCGATCAAAAAATGATTATACGCATTTCTTTATTTTTGTTCACTATTTTGAGTAATATATCAACCCATGAGCGCAGCCGAATCAGAGACCGCTCGCCTCCGGGCCAACCCGCCCCGGCTCTATGCTTTCAAATTTCTCAGCGAGTTTTTTCTCATCGTCCCCGTGCTCATTCCCTATTATGTCTTTAACCGGCTGAACGCTACCCAGATTTTCACCGTCCAGGCCGCTTACCACGCGGCCGTCCTTCTGTTCGAGATTCCCTCGGGGTACTTGGGCGACGTCATCGGCCGGAAGAAAACCCTCGTCCTCGGCTCCGCTTTTTTCCCGCTGGGCATCGCTCTTTACGCTTTCACCGGCTCCTTCGTCACATTCGTCTTAGCCGAGGTCTCGTTGGCGGTGGCCAACAGCATGCGATCCGGCTGTGATTCGGCCCTGATGTACGATACACTGGCGGAGCTTGGCAGCGAATCGGATTATCGGAAATTCGAGGGGCGCTCGTTCCTTTTCACCCGGGTCGGCACGGCGGCCGCGGCGGTCGCGGGAGGGCTGCTGGCGATGCAGTCCCTGCGCCTGCCTTTCTACGTGAACATCGCGACCTACAGCTTTATGCTGCCCATCGCCTTGGCCCTGATCGAGCCCGCGCGGAAGAAACGGCTGGCCAGGAATCCCTTCCTGGATATCGTCCGCATTTCCGCACGGTGCTTCAGGCACTCCCGTCTGCGGGGATTGATGCTCATGGCGGCCCTCGTCCAAAGCGCGAGCGTCATCGGCGTCTGGGCCTACTTCCTCTATTTCCGCTCCCTTCACATCAGCGTGGCCGTGGTCGGCGGGCTGTTCGCGGTGTTTCAGCTGGCGAGCGCGTTGGGCGCGTTTCGGGCCCATGGCCTGGCTCATCGACTCGGGGAAAGGACCTCCTTTGGGATTCTCCTCCTCATCGGGGTCGTGTTCGTCGCTTTGGGGATGGTGCCCGCCCGGCCCATGGTCGCCTTGATCGTGACTTCGGCTTTTCTTTGGGGGTTCGGCTGGCCGGTGTTCATGGACGCATTCAACCGGCTGACGACGTCCGAGATCCGGGCCACGGTGCTGTCCGTGGCCTCGATGTGCGCCAGCGTGGCCTTTATCGTTTTATCCCCGCTTTTTGGAAAACTGGTCGATGCCGTCGGGTTGTCGAGAGCGCTCATCGTATTGGGCGCGGCTTACCTTATCTTTGGGGTGCTCATCCTGACCCGGCTCTTCCGAGCGGAGAGCTCAGGGATCATTTCCTGAAAGACGACGGGCGGAGAGCTCGACGACATTTTTCGGCTCCCCTTGAAGTCGACGGTTCCGCAGTCAGGTTCTTTTATTTAACTTCGAATTCCAGCGTTTTGAGCACGGTGCCGGCGGCGTCCTGTATCTCGACCTTCCACTTGCCGATCATTTCCGGGGGAATCGTTTTGTTGCTCCACGTCCGCCAGGGCGAGCCGTCGACGGCGAGATCGATGGTGGTGATCAGTTTTTCTCCGAAATACCAAGCATGCTTGATCGTCGCCGGCGCGGTTCCCGAGAGTCTGCAGAAGCAACAAACTGTGCCGGCAGGAAACTCCGCGGCCGGGGCCGCCGCCTGGCCCTCCGCTGGTGCAACAGTCTGAGGGACTCCTTGAGGAACCCGGTCCACGACCCCCGTGCACATGACCGCTTCGTCGATACTGATGCTCGGAGCCGGATTCGCCGAAGGCGTGATTTGCTGCTCCTGGGCCGAAGCCGGACATGCGGCGCCGACAACGAAGATGCAAACAAAAGCCGTCATAAGTACATGAGATTTCATTGTTGACCTCCCCTTCCAACCATTATAAAGAAAAACCCGAAGGGTGACAAATGCGGGTCGGCAGTCCGCTCGGGCATGTCGCGGGTCCGGGGAGCGGCCGGTGCACCGAATCGGACCCTGTCCGCCGCTTCAGAATCGATGATCCGCCGTGCCTCGTCCAAAAATCGTCGACGGCGTGGGTCCTTTTCAGGCTCCAAGGAGACATGCCTCTCAGGCCGATATCGCTTCAGAGATAACTCTTCAGGAACTTGCCGGTTATCGACCCCTTGGCCCGGACGATCTCTTCAGGAGTGCCGGAGGCCACGACCCGACCCCCTCTCTCGCCGCCCTCAGGGCCCAGGTCGATGACATAGTCCGCGCACTTGATGACGTCCATGTTGTGCTCGATGACGCAGACCGTGTGCCCCTCGTTCACCAGTCGTTGAAAGGCTTCGAGCAGGGTCGAAATGTCGTCCAGGTGAAGCCCGATCGTCGGCTCGTCGAACAGATAGAGGATGTGCTTGTTCCGCTCATGGACCAGGTGAAAGGCTAGTTTGATCCGCTGGAGCTCACCGCCGCTCAGGGTCGTGGTCGGCTGGCCCAGCTGCAGGTAGCCGAGCCCGACCTTCTGCAGGGGTCGGATCTTCTTGACGATGCGCGGCGAGTCGGCGAAGAATGAGCACGCCTCATCGACGCTCATTTGCAGGACCTCGTAGATGTTCTTCCCCTTATACTTGACCTCGAGCACCTCGTCCCTGAAGCGCCGGCCCCGGCAGGCCTCGCAGGTCAGCACCACGTCGGACAAGAACTGCATTTCCACGACCTGCTGACCTTCGCCCTTGCATTGTTCGCAGCGGCCGCCCGGGGTGTTGAACGAGAAATCGCCCGGCTTGAACCCCATGGCCTTGGCTTCCCGGGCCCGGCTGAACAGGGTTCGAATGTCGTCCATGGCCTTGGTGTAGGTGGCGGGGATGGACCGCGACGAGGCGCTGAGCGGAGACTGGTCGACCATGATCAGTTTGTCCACTCGCTCCCGGCCCTTGATCCGCTTGAAGCCGTTCCTCGCCTCGCCGTTCCAGCCCTGGTACAGAATGTCGTACAGGAGGGTGCTCTTTCCCGAGCCGCTGACGCCCGTGACGCAGGTCAGAACGTTAAGCGGGAGGCGGACGTTGATGTGCTTCAGGTTGTGTTTGTGGGCGTCCTCGACTTCGATGAATCCCTGCGGCGTTCGGCGCTGGTCCGGGCCCGGGACCCGCTTCTCTCCCCGGATGTACTGCGCCGTCAAGGAATTCTTGCTGGCGAGGAAGGCGGACATCCCGCCGTCGAACAGAACCCGGCCGCCGTGTTCTCCGGCCCGGGGTCCGAGGTCCACCAGGTATTCCGAGGCTTTGATGATGTCGGGGTCGTGCTCGACCACGATCACGGTATTGCCCACGTCTCTGAGAGACCGCAGGATCTCCACCAGGCGGGCGTTATCCCGGGCGTGCAAACCGATGCTCGGCTCATCGAGCACGAAGAGCGTGCCGACCAGGGACGAGCTCAGGGCCGCGGCCAGGTTGATCCTCTGAGCCTCGCCCCCGCTGAGGGTGAAGGTCATGCGGTCGAGAGTGATGTAGTCCAGCCCCACTTCGAGGAGGAACTTCAGCCGGTTCTGGATCTCCTGGACGAGCTTGTCGGCCACTCTCCGTTCGAACGCGGTGAGCCGCAATCCATCCAGAAACTCCCGGGCTTCCTTGACCGTTAGGCGCGCGACCTGGCCGATGTTCTTGCCCCCCACCTTGACGCTCAGAGCCTGAGGGTTGAGCCGCGTTTTTTCGCAGACAGGGCAGGGGATAAACTTGCGGTAGCGGCTGAGGAACACGCGGACCTGGAGCTTGTATTTCTTGGTCTGCAGCCAATCAAAGAAACCCTTGACGCCGGTATAACCCTGATCGCCTTCGAAGACCCATCTCTGCCATTCCTTCTTGAGGTTCTTGAAGGGGACGTCGGTCGGAATGCCGCGCCTCTTGGATTCGCGCAGAAGCTCGCGCATCATCCCCCTCGAGACGGGCTTGGTCCAGGGCTCGACCGCGCCCCGCTCGAGCGAGAGGCTCTTGTCCGGCACGACCTTGTCTTCGTCGATCGAGGCCAGGTCGCCGAACCCGTGGCATTCCGGGCACGCCCCCTGGGGACTGTTGAAGGAGAACAGGTTCGGATAGGGCTCCTCGTAATCGACCTTGCAAGCTTTGCACTCGATCTTCTCTGAAAAGAGGTAGGTCTCGCCGGACTCGGTCGTGACCTTGATCCGGCCCTGGCCGTTCTTGAGCCCGAGCTCGGCCGAATCGGCCAGCCTGTCCTGCTCCTCCGGGTCTACGGTCAGCTTGTCCACCAGGATGTCCAGGGCTTCGGTCTTTCGGCCCGGCTTGACTTCGTCCAGGTTCTTGATGTCCGTTCCCTGGAGCACACGAAAAAAACCATGCTTCTTGAGCCAGGCCGGGCCCTTGTCCTCGGGCCAAGCGAAGGTGATGAAGATCTTGAGGCCGGCGGGGAGCTTGAGCAGGGTCTCGACGATCGATTCCACGGTGTCGCGCCGGACGGGCCGTCCGCACTTTTGACAGTGGACCGTTCCCACCCGGGCGAAGAAAACCCGCAGATAATCATAGATCTCCGTCACGGTGGCCACCGTCGAGCGCGGGTTTTTGGTCGCGGCCTTTTGCTGGATGGCGATGGCCGGCGGGATGCCCTCGATGACCTCCGCGTCTGGCTTGTCCATCCGCTCCAGGAACTGGCGGGCGTAGGAGGACAGGGATTCGAGATATCGGCGTTGACCCTCGGCGTAGAGCGTATCGAAGGCCAGAGACGACTTGCCCGAGCCGCTGACGCCGGTCACGACGATGAAGGTGTTGAGCGGCAGGTCGAGGTCGATGCCCTTCAGGTTATGAACCCTGACGCCGCGGAGCTTGATGGTTTCGTTCATGCGCTTTCCGCCGAAAAATCATTATACCTTCGGCTTTCCTGTTTGGCTATCGCCCGGCGGCGGACCACGGCCCGATTCGGGGGCGACGCCCGGCGGCGGCCGGGTCCCGCCGCGACAAGAATCCGCGCCGTGAAAGCCCATTTTCCGCTCCTCACCCTTTGCAGTGAGCGAATAGGCCTGTTTTCTCACCTCGGAATTCACCCTTAGGGGCGATTGATGGCCGGCGGGCAGAACGACTATTATTAAAATGGGCTGGGGTGTATCCGAAAGACCCGTCAGCCCGAACAAAAGAGATCGCATGAGTTCGACCGAAGGCTCAAGAATGAGCCATTTTTTGCGCCGCATCCCGTTCTTGATCCTGACCCTAGGTCTTTTCCTGCCCTCGGCTGCCCAAGAAAACCTGAGGTTTCGGCGCTATTCCTTCGAGGACGGGCTTTCTCAACTCACGGTGCTGTCCATCCTCCAGGACAAACGCGGATTCATGTGGTTTGCCACGCAGGATGGGCTGAACCGGTTTGACGGCAACGAGTTTTTGGTTTTTAGGCCGCGTCAGGATGATCCCTCGTCCATAAGCAATGCGTATGTCACGGCCCTGGCCGAGGATTCTCAGGGGTATCTCTGGGCCGGGACCGACAGCGGCCTCAACCGCTATGATCCCTTGGCGGAACGGTTCCGCCGATTTAGTAGCGATCCCTCCAATCCCCGCAGTCTCGTCGAGGACAACGTCACCGCGCTCCTTGCGTCCCGGAACGGCGATATCTGGGTGGGAACCTCGAAGGGACTCGACCGCTTCGATCCCGGCTCGGAATCCTTCGCCCATTTTCGGAATGTGCCCCAGGACCCTGCCAGTTTGAGTCAAGATTCCATTTTGGCTCTCTATGAAGATTCGCAAGGCTTTGTCTGGGTGGGAACGGAAGGGGGCGGGGTCGATCGGCTCAACCGGGGAACGGGGCACTTCGACCGTTTCCTGCCGGGAACGACCGTGCGCAACGTCATCGATGACGGCGACGGAACCTTCTGGGTGGGCACGGATGAGGGCCTGGCGAGGCTCGACCCACGCTCCGGCCGAACCGAATGGTTCCGCAGCAACCCGGATCAACCCGCCAGCCTGGCCTTCAATCAAGTCCATGCTTTGCTCAAAGATCCGGCCGGTCGGCTTTGGATCGGGACGAGATTCGGGCTCGACAGGCTCGAGCGGAAGACCATGGGCTTCGTCCATTTCAAAAACGATCCTCTCGAAACAAACAGCCTGAGCGACAACTATGTTCAATCTCTAGCGCTCGACGACTCGGGCGGGCTATGGGTTGGAACTGGCGGCGGCCTTGCTCGCCTGGATCTCGTCTCCACTCCGTTCAGGATTCTGCGCGATAAATCGAGCACTCCCAGCACTAGTGCCCGCAACTACGTCCGGGCCATCCTGGAGGATGGTCAGGGCAACTTGTGGCTGGGGACTCAGGCCGGCCTTCATCTTACCAACCGCAAGGCGGGAATCCGGGCCAATTTCGAAAACGACCCGCGCCGCCCGGACACCCTCAGTTCCAACGCGGTCCGTGCCTTGGCCATTGATCCTTCCGGCTTCGTCTGGGTTGGAACGGACGGCGGCGGTCTCAACCGGCTCGATCCCCCCCGGAAGTCGTTCACCCGTTTTCGGCATGACCCCAACGATCCGGGGAGCTTGAGCTGGGATAATATCCGCTTTCTTCATGTGACCCGGGACGGCTCTCTATGGGTGGCGACCCTGGGCGGGGGACTGGACCGGTTCGACAGGGCCACCCGGAGTTTCCGCCACTACCGGCATGATCCCCATGACCCTTCCAGCATCAGCGAGAACCGGGTCTATACTCTTTACGAAGACCGGGCCGGTTCTCTGTGGGTGGGGACCTGGGGGGGAGGCCTGGACAGGCTCGACATCGCCACGGGCCGGTTCGAACATTTTCGGCATGACCCCTATGACCATTTCAGCCTCAGCGACGTCAACATCCTCTCGATTCTGGAAGACCACCGGGGCACTCTCTGGGTCGGGACTCGGGGGGGTGGGCTCTGCCGCCTGGATCCGGAAAATCGCGCCCGCAAAAGGTTCGTCGTTTATGGGGAGAATGAGGGTCTGCCCAATGAGATGTTCTATGCCATCCTCGAGGACGATGCGGGTTTTCTGTGGATCAGCCATAACCGAGGGTTGTCGCGATTCGACCCGCGAACGGCAAAAACTAAAACTTTTACGCTGAGCGATGGCCTGCAGAGTCTGGAATTCAACGGCAATTCACGCTTTAAGAGCCCGAGCGGGGAGATGTTCTTCGGCGGGGTCAACGGCGTGAATGCCTTTTTTCCCGGCCGGATCCGGGACAACCTGGTTCGCCCGCCGGTGGCCCTGACCGGCCTGCAGATCTTCGGCAGGCCCGCCCCGATCGGACCGAACCCCGAGGGGCGGACGGTCCTCTCCGAGTCCATTGTCTCGGCCAAGACGGTCTTCCTTTCTTACAAAGACAAGATGATCACCTTTTCCTTTGCCGCCCTGCACTTTGCCGCTCCGGAAAATAACCAGTATGCCTATATGCTCGAGGGCCTCGATAAGCAATGGAATTGGGCCGGCAACCGCCACGACGCGACTTACACCAACCTCCCCCCGGGTCGTTTCGTTTTTCGGGTCAAGGCTTCGAACAACGACGGCCGGTGGAATGATGAAGGGGTTTCGGTCGCGGTCATCGTCACTCCACCCTTCTGGAGGAGGCTCTGGTTTCAGCTGCTGGCCGGTGTCCTCGTCCTCGGAAGCCTGGCGGGTGCCGTCGGCAATCACACCCGGAATTTGCAGAAGCAGAAACGGCAGCTCGCGCTCAAGGTCGAGGAGCGCACCACCGAGCTCAAGTCCATCAACCGCAAGCTTGAAGGCGAGGCCGCCGACCGGCATTGGGCTGAAGAGGCGCTCCGGGAGGAAAAGCTCCACCTCGACCTGCTCATCGATAACGCACCCGAGGCGATCGTTGTCGTCAACCGGGAGCATCGTATCACTCGCGTCAATTCCGAGTTCACAAAAATGTTCGGCTGGGAGAGTGAAGAAGTCCTGAACCGGAACCTTGACAGCATTGTGGCGGCGCCCGGCGCCCTGGACGAGGCTGTGAATTATACCCAAGATCTGGACAAGGGCCGCCCCATCTCGTTCGAATCACGGCGGGTTCGCAAGGATGGAAGCCTCGTTGACGTCGAGGGCATAGGCGCGCCCATTCAAGTCCAAGGACGGGCCATGGGCCATTTCGCCATCTACCGGGATATCTCGGACCGCAAACGGGCCGAAGCGGCCATCGGCAAGCGAGCCACCCAGGCCGCCTTCATCAATCGCGTCGGTCAGCGGGTCAGCAGCCAGCTCCAGATCGGCCCTCTTCTCCAGGAGATCGTCGACGCCGTTTCCGAGACCTTCCATTACTTCGCCGTGCTCCTCTTCCTTCTCGACGAGTCCCAGAACCGGCTGAAGCTCCAAGCCCTGGCGGGCGGCTACAAGAATATCATCCCCAATGACCTTGTCGTCGAGCTCGGAAGGGGCATGATCGGGACCTCGGCCTCCCTGGGGCGTTCTCTTGTCGCGGCCGACGTGAGTCGCGACCCCTATTTCGTCCGTTTGGCGGATGAATTCACGAGATCCGAGCTCACCGTTCCCATCCGGAGCGGGGACAAGATCATCGGCGTCCTGGACATCCAAAGCATCGAGCTGGCCGCGTTCGACGACACCGACGTGGCCGCAATGGAAACGCTCAGCAGCCAGCTGGCCTCGGCCATCGACAACGCCCGGCTCTATGAAGAAGCGCAGGAGGAGTTGACCCAGAGGCGGCGCGTGGAACGGATGCTCAAGGGGATGACCGATGACCTGGCCCGGTCCAATAAGGAACTCGAACAATTCGCCTACATCGCCTCGCACGACCTCCAGGAACCGATGCGCATGGTCGGGAGCTATGTCCAGCTCCTGGCCCGGCGGTACAAGGGACGGCTGGATCAGGACGCCGACGACTTCATCAATTTCGCCGCGGACGGCGCCTCCCGGATGCAGAACATGATCAATGACCTCCTGGCCTACTCGCGGGTCGGCATGCGGGGCAAGGCCGTTGCCCCGACTGATTCCGGGGCCGCCCTGGACAGGGCTTTGACCAACCTCAAGCTCATCGTCGCTGAAAAGAAGGCGACGATCACCCGCGACCCTCTGCCCACGCTTACCGCCGACGAGACCCAGCTGACCCAGCTCTTCCAGAACCTCATCGGCAACGCCATCAAGTTTCAGGACAAGAATGCGCCGCGGGTCCATGTCTCGGCCGCGCTCCAGGACGGGGCCTGGCTGTTTTCGGTTCGGGACAACGGTATCGGCATCGAATCGCGCTATCAGGAGCGCATCTTTGAAATATTCGAGCGGCTCCACCGGGAAAGCGAGTATCGGGGAACCGGGATCGGCCTGGCCATCTGCAAGAGGATCGTCGAGCGCCACGGCGGCCGGATCTGGGTGGAGTCGCAGCCGGGGGAGGGGTCGACGTTCTTCTTCACCATTCCGAACTCGGCCGGCCCGGATGAGAAAGGAAAAAAAGGATGACCGACAGCACCATGGGCAAACCGGTTGAAATCCTGCTGGTCGAGGACAATCCGGGGGACGTGCGCCTGACCCAGGAGGCCCTCAAAGAATGCAAGATGAAAAACAAGGTCCGGAGCGTGACGGATGGAGTTGCGGCTCTCCAGTACCTCCAGAGGCAAGGCCCCTACGCCGGGGAGTCCCGCCCGGACCTCATCCTGCTCGACCTGAACCTGCCCAAGATGGACGGCCGTGAGGTGTTGGGCCAGATCAAGTCCGATCCCCAGCTTCGCCGAATCCCGGTCGTGATCCTGACCACATCCAAATCCGAGGAGGATATCATCCGGACCTACGACCTTCATGCCAACTGTTACATCACCAAGCCCATCGATATGGACCAGTTCATCTCCGTCGTCAAGAAGATCGAGGATTTCTGGTTCACCATAGTCAAGCTTCCAGCGGAATAGGGGCGGACGAATGAATGCCAAGCCTGTCAAGCTCCTCCTCGTCGAGGACAACCCTGGGGACGCCCGGCTCATCCGCGAAATGCTGAGCGAGATCCCGCACACGGATTTCTTGCTGGAGCAGGCGGGCACGCTGAGCGAGGCGGTTACTCGTCTGACTGAGTCCGACGACATCCATGTCGTCCTCCTCGACCTGTCCCTGCCCGACAGCCGCGGCTTGGAAACGTTCGATCAGGTTCATCAGTCCTTCCCCGAGTTTCCGGTGATCGTCCTGACCGGCTTGACCGACGAGACCGTGGGGATCAACGCCGTCCAGTCCGGGGCCCAGGATTATCTCCTCAAGGGACGGGTGGACGGCAACCTGCTGGCCCGTTCGATCCGCTACGCCATCGAACGACAGCACATGCTCAAGGAGCTGAAGCTCCTGTCCGTGACCGATGAGCTGACCGGGCTCTATAACCGGCGGGGATTTCAGACGTTCGGCCGCGAGCTGTTGAAAATGGGGCGCCGGACCGGAACCCAGGTATTCCTGATCTACGCCGACCTGGACAAGATGAAATGGATCAACGACACCCTGGGACATCCCGAAGGGGATAAGGTCCTGAAAGAAGTCGCCGGTGTGCTCCGCCGGACCTTTCGTGAGACCGACCTCGTGGCCCGGATCGGCGGGGATGAATTCGCCGTCCTGGGAATCCTGGCCCAGGAGATCCCGCTGGCTACTCTGACGGAGCGGTTGCGCCTGCAGATGGAAGCCTGTAACGATCAGCGGAAGGAGTCCTGCCGTCTCTCCCTCAGCGTCGGCACGGTCTGCCTGCCCATCAGCCCCTTTCTGACCATCGATGAGCTTCTCGGAGCGGCGGATGGGATGATGTACGATCAGAAGCGCAACAAAACTCCCTAGGCCCGCCCGCTTCTTCCCGGGAAGCCTCTTCGCCCGACGGCCGCGGACTCGCTCCCTTCCCCGGCCCTTTTTACCCGGTCATCGGAAGTCCTGAAGAATCTCTGTGGTATAATCCGTATCATCGGAACCGGACGTTCGTTCGAGGAGGAAAGGAATGCATCGCAACATTTTCCGCCCGTCGGCCTTCGCCGGCCTGCTCATTTTGGGATTGGCAGGGGGGCTTGCGGCCGCCCAGCCCTCGATCCAATCCGTCGACAAGGAGTACACGGTCAAGATCCAGGAGCTAACCACGGAGAAGTTCTTCCTGACCGAGCTCGTCGATCACTTGCCCGCGTCCGGGACCGTGCCCTCGCCCCTCAAGGTCCTGGGCCATATTGCTGGCGCGGCGGACATTCTCGACCACTCGGCCGAGATCTATAAATACATGCGCACCCTGGCGGCGGCTTCTCAGCGCGTCCAGGTCTTTTCCATAGGCCCGACGGACGAAGGCCGGGAGATGATCGCCGTGGCCGTCTCCTCGGAGTCCAACCTGGGACGCCTGGCCCGCCTCAAGGACATCATGTCGCGGCTGGCCGACCCCCGCGGCCTCAAGGACGAGGATGCGGCCCGACTCGAAGCCGAAGGCTTGCCCATCTACTGGATCACCGGCGGCCTCCATTCCCAGGAGTGCGGCGCGCCCGAGATGATGATGGAACTCGCCTATCGGCTGGCCGTTGAGGACAGCGCGATGTTCGACGCCATCCGCAAGAACATGATCGTCCTGATGACGCCCATCCTCGAAGTGGACGGCTGGGACCGGGCCGTGGACGCCTATATTTATAAGAAGGACAACAAGGATAAGAAGACCATGCCCCTGGCCTATTGGGGCAAGTACGTCTACCACGATAATAACCGTGACGCCATCGGGATGGGGCTCAAGTTGACCGAGAACCTGGTTAAGGCTTACTTCGACTGGCACCCGGTCGTCATGCACGACCTCCACGAGTCCGTGCCCTATCTCTACACCATGACCGGCACCGGACCCTACAACGCCTGGCTCGACCCCATCACGATCAACGAATGGGAAGAGTTCGCGGAGAATGAGATCGCCGAGATGACCCGGCGCGGCGTTCCCGGAGTCTGGTCGCACGGCTTCTTCGACGGCTGGGCGGCGAACTACGCCTTTTACGTGGCCCATTTTCATAATTCGACCGGCCGCTTCTACGAAACCTTCGGCGGGACGGGCGCGGACACGATGGTCCGGAACGTGGGGACGGAGTCCAAGCGGGCCTGGTTCCGGCCGAACCCGCCCCTGGAGTCGGTCAAGTGGTCCTTCCGCAACAACATCAACCTCCAGCAGAGCGCCCTGCTCATCACTTTCAAGCACGTCGCGGAGAACCCGGCGAAGTTCCTGGACAACTTCTACCTCAAGAGCAAGCGGTCGGTGGCCAAGGCGCGGACCGAGGGCCCGGCGGCCTATGTGATCCCGGCCGACGGCAAGCGCCCGCTGGCCGTTGCCCGGCTGGTCAACCTTCTGCGCAAGAACGGGGTCGAGATCTACACGGCCAAGGCCGATTTCACGGTCGGAAAGGACACCTACCCCACCGGGAGCTTCATCGTCCGCATGGACCAGCCTTACAGCCGCTGCGCCGACATGCTCCTCGACACTCAGTACTACAACCCTAAGGACCCCCGACCGTATGACGACACCGGCTGGACGCTGGGCGCCCTGCACAACGTGAAGACCGTCCGTGTTACGGACGTCAAGGTCCTCGACGCGGCCATGACCCTGCTCACGGCCGACACGGCGGTTTCGGGGAAGGTCGCCGGCGAAGAGAAAGCTGTCGCCTTCGCCGTGAACCATGCCGCCGAACCGGAGCTCATGACTTTCCGCTACCGGCTCAAGGATATCAAGATGTTGGCGGCCGAGGACGGCTTCAGCCAAGGCGCGGTCAAGCTCAACACCGGGACGTTCATCATCCCCAAGCAGGGCAACCCGGCCGACCTCGTGACGCGCCTCAAGGCGGCCTGCGCCGCGCTCGGCCTGACCGCTTACGGATTGCCCGAGATGCCCAAGGTCAAGACCCATGACCTCGACGCGCCGCGCATCGCCATCCTCCACTCCTGGATCTCGACCCAGGACGAAGGTTGGTTCCGCCTGGCCCTCGACAAGCTCGACGTGCCCTATTCCTACATCTGCCTCCAGGACGTCCGGGACGCGGTCGACCTGAGGGCGAAGTATGACGTCATCATCTTTCCGCCGGCCGAGCTCTTCGGCAAGGCCCAGCGCATCGTGAACGGCGTCGGAGGCCAGACACCGATCCCGTGGAAGAAGAGCGAGAGGTATCCAAACCTGGGCGGTCCGGACTCGCGCGACGACATCCGGGGCGGGCTCGAGCTCAAGGGCATCCTGCACCTCAAGGACTTCATCGAGAGAGGAGGACTGTTCGTGCCCATCACCTCGAGCAGCGAATTGCCCATCGACTACGGGATGGTTGAGAGCGTGGCAGTCACCCGGCCCGAGAAGCTCAAGGTCATCGGCTCGGTGCTCAGCGCCAACATCACCGACGTCCTCAGCCCGATCGGCTATGGTTATGAGCGAAACCTGGGCGTCTACTTCAACGGCGGGCCGGTCTTCGAGACAGGGATGAAAGCCGTGACCGGCGTCGACCTTGCGGAATTGCTGTCCGGCGGCGGGATCCCGGGCCGGCCCTCGGGGCGCGGCGGGCTCAAGGACCCGGATGTCATCCAGGGCCGGACGTTCAAGGCGAGCGGGGGAGCGGGTCTGGGCTCGGGCGTTCCCGCGGAGTACAAGGACCTGATCGATCTTTATATGCCCCCCGACCTGAAAACGATCCGGGTCGTCATGCGCTTCGATGCGGCCGACAAGCTCCTGGTCTCCGGGTTCATGGAAGGGGGCGAAGAGTTGGCCGCCAAGCCCGCGGTCGTTGATATTCCGGTGGGCAAGGGCCACGTCGTTCTGTTTGCCATCAACCCCATGTGGAGGCAAGAAACGCTGGGCAGCTTTTTCCTGCTGTTCAACGCCGCCCTGAATTACCGGAACCTGAACGTGGGCCGTCCGACGCCTGCGACCGAGCCGGTGGCAAAAAAATAATCTTGGCCGGCTTTAGGCATCGAGAAGGCCGGATTTCAATCGCTGCTTTCCCGATCCGGGGGAGAAGAGCCGAACGACCCCGGATAGACCTCCGGCCGGATCAATGAGGCCGGACTAAGCAGAACAGGCTGGAGCCGTCCACTTCCTCGATGGTTATCTCGGCCGGGAGGCCGAGTGTCAGCCTGCGAAAATCTTCTGGAGTGAACGTCGTCGCGCAAAATCCGTCCCGGCAGACGATTTCTCCTCGTCGCGTTCGTTCTTCATCAATCTCGCCGACCAGCTCGTGTGCGACCTGAAGGCGGAACCACTCCAGGCGGTGCTCCCAGAACGCATCGGCGTAAGTGGAAAACAGAATGATGCCCCCTCGCCGGGTCACGCGGAGGGATTCCTCTATGAGCGACCGCGGCGGCACTTTGAAGGCCGAGATCCCGTTCTGGATGCAGACGACGGCGTCGAAGGATTCTGGCGTGAAACCCAACCGAGCCGCGTCCATGGCCCCGAGTGCGAACCCTGTCTTGCCGACGAGAAGCTCACTGGCATATAAAAGGCTTTGCAGGGAATTGTCGATCCCGACGACGAAGGCGGCTTTCCCCATCAGGCTGGGCATTGCCCTTCCGTACCCGCAGCCCAAATCGAGCACCCGGGCGTCCGGCGGGATCTTTCCCAGAACGAAATCAATTTCGGCTTTTAGATAACGCTGGATTCTCGCCGGCGCCAGGTCATAGACCTCTCTGAGTTTTTGGGCGCTCAACTTCTCCGCATAGTATCTGGAGTCTCGCGGAGTCTGGCTCTTAGCGGCGATCGGCTTCATCCTGACCGTATTTTAGACCCAAATGGCGATTTCAGAATAGACTCCGCTTAGGGTCAGGGGTTTTACTGCCGCCCAGACTACCAATCGCTCTATCATTCGGCTAAAATACCTCTCGGAATGCACGAGCGTAAAATTGACCGGCTGGTTCTCTTGGTTGAGACCGAAAGCCCTATCGAGGCGGAAGTTATTCAGTCGAAACTTGAATCCTTCAACATCCCGTGCCGCGTGGAAAGTGAATCGGCGGGTCATTTGTTCGGGATCATGATCGACGGACTGGCCAGGGTGCGCATCTCTGTTCCCGAAGAATCTCTCGACCTGGCTCGAGAGGCGCTTAAACAGGGTGAAGTCGACCCGCCCGACGAATCCTGAGAGGCGAGGGGACGGCTTGCCGTGGAAAGCGAAAGAAAGACCCCAACGCGCAAGGGGACGAAGCTGGCCTTGCTTCTGGCCTCCATCCCGTTTCTGACGCTCGTTTTCGCCCTGCCCCTCGTCAATCGGCGGGAGCCGGTCGTCCTCGGCCTGCCCTTCCTTCTGTTCTGGATCGTGGCTTGGGTCGCCCTGACGCCGCTCATCCTGTTCCTGGCCTATTGGCTCGAAAAGAAATACAACCCTCCCGATGATAAGGACGGCCGATGAATCCTGCCCTTGTCATCATCTTCGGGACCATCCTCTTCTCTTCGCTCCTGGGCGTCTTTGCCGGCCGACGCGTCCCCATGAACCTCGAAAACTGGACCGTGGGCGGCCGGCGCTTCGGAGTCGTCCTCATCTGGCTGCTCATGGCCGGCGAGGTTTACACCACGTTCACTTTTCTTGGGGCGAGCGGCTGGGCCTATTCCAAGGGCGCGCCCGCCTTCTACATCCTCGTTTACGGCACGCTGGCCTACACGCTCTCCTTTTTCATCCTGCCCGTCCTGTGGCGCGTCGGCAAGAAGCACGGCCTCCATACCCAGCCGGATTACTTCATCCATCGCTACGGCTCCAGGGCCCTGGGCGTGTTCGTGGCCTTGATCGGCGTCGTGTGCATCGTCCCCTACCTCGAGCTGCAGCTGGCCGGGTTGGGGTTCATCGTCAACGTCGCGAGCCGCGGGGCCATCAGCGCTCCCCTGGCCATCATCCTGTCCTTTGTCCTGACCTGTGTTTTCGTCCTGACGAGCGGCATCAGGGGCGCGGCCTGGGTGGCTGTGGTCAAGGACATCATGATGCTCATCGCGGTCGGCGTGGTGGGCATCGGCGTGCCCACGATCTATTTCGGCGGGATCGGAAAGATGCTCCGCGCCGTGAGCCTCGAGTTCCCGACGCACCTCGTTTTCCCCGGAGCGACGGCGCACATGGACGTCCTGTGGGTCATGTCCACCTGTCTCATGACCGGCCTCGGCTTTTACATGTGGCCCCATATGTTCGGCTCGGCCTTCTCGGCCAAGAGCGCCGAGACCATCAAGCGCAACGCCATCATCATGCCCCTGTACCAGATTCCCACCCTTCTCATTTTCTTCGTCGGGTTCACGGCCCTGCTCGTTATCCCCGGGCTGGCCAACGCCGACACATCGTTCCTGTCCCTCGTGAACAAGACCTATCCGTCGTGGTTCATGGGCTTTGTCGGCGCCGCCGGCGCGGTGACGGCCATGGTCCCCTCGGCCATCCTTGTTCTTTTTGCGGCGACGCTCATCTCCAAGAACATTTACCAGGCGGGATTCAATCCCCGAGCGAGCGAGAACCGGATCATGCGGCTGTCGCGCGTCATGGTCCTAACGGTGATGGTCACGGCCCTGGTCCTGACTCTCTTTTTCCCGAACGAGCTCGTCAGGCTCCTGATCTTCGGCTATGACGGCGTCAGCCAGTTCTTCCCGGGTGTCGTGCTCGGCCTCTTCTGGAAGCGCGTGACGAAGCAAGGCGTGTGGGCGGGGCTCGCGGCCGGCGTGGCCGTGGTCGTAGCTCTCATCGCCGCGCATCAGGATCCGTTCCTCGGTTTGAACGCGGGTTTTGTGGGGTTGACCGTGAACGCAACGCTAACGCTCATTGTTAGCATCTTGACAAGCCGGGGCCCTGTCTCGGCCGAGGGCGCCGCCGAGGCTTGACCCGGATGAGGGAGGAGAACATGTTCGAAAATATCAGGAGAGAGATCGAATCGCTGAACCCTCAAATCGTCGCATGGCGCAGGGATTTTCATAGCCACCCGGAAGTCGCTTTCGAGGAAAAGCGGACCTCGGAGGTCATCAAAAGATACCTGGAAAGCCTGGGATTGCCGGTCACTGCCTGCGGCGGGCTCGGGCTTAGAGCCGTGCTCGAAGGAAAGCCCGGGGGAAGATCCGTGGCTCTGCGCGCGGACATGGACGCTCTACCGCTTGTCGAGGAAGGGGACAAAGAATACATATCCCTGAACAAGGGCGCGACCCACGCCTGCGGACACGACGGCCACATGGCTGTCCTCATGGCTGCGGCCAAGATCTTGACGGCCCATAAAAAGGAGCTTTCGGGCCGAGTCGTCTTCCTCTTCCAGCCGGCCGAGGAACTGCCGCCCGGGGGAGCCATCCGCATGGTCGAGGACGGGGCGCTTAACGGAGTGGATGCTATCTTTGGCCTTCATTTATGGCAGGGGATGCCCACGGGCACGGTCGCCGCCGCCAAGGGACCGATGATGGCCCAGGCCGACAATTTCACGGTCACGGTCAAAGGCCGCGGTGGGCACGGCTCCATGCCCCACCTTGCCACGGACACGATCCTGGTCGCCTCCGAGATCGTCGTCTCGAGCCAAAGCATCGTCAGCCGGAACGTCGATCCGCTCAAACCCGCCGTTGTCTCGTTCGGGACGATCCAGGGCGGCACGATCAATAACATCATTCCTACGACGGTGACCCTCAAAGGGACTGTCCGGACCTTTGACCCGGCGATCCAGGCCCTGATCGAGGGCCGTCTCAGGGCACTCGTCGAGACGACGGCGCGGGCCTTCGGAGCGGAGGCGGCGCTCGATTACGCTGTCGGCTACCCGGCCGTTGTCAACGACCCGGTCCTGACTGACTTCGCTTTGGGCGTGGCCCGCGAGATCCTGGGCCCCGACCGGATAATGCCCACCGACCCCGTCATGGGAGGCGAAGATTTCGCCTATTTTCTTCAGAAGGTCCCCGGCGCTTTCGTTTTCTTCGGGGCGGGTGACGGCCAATCTTATCCTCACCATCACCCGGCTTTCGACATCGACGAGAAGGCGCTCGCGCCGGCCGCGCTCCTCGTGACGCGCCTTGCCCTGGAGTTCCTCGGGTGAGCTTTCCCTACATTCTCGCCATCGCCTTGGCCCTGGCCATGGACGTTCTGGCTGTTTCGCTGGCCATCGGACTCTCTCAGAAGCATGTCCTGGCGGGAGCGATGCTGCGGCTCGCCTCGGCTTTCGGCCTCTTCCAGGCGGGCATGACACTCATCGGCTCGTTCGCCGGCGAAAACCTTATCAAGGTCATCAAAGGGATCGACCACTGGGTGGCGTTTGGATTGCTCCTTTTCGTCGGGGTCCGGATGGGGTACGAATCCTTCCGGCCTCCGCATGTGGACAAGGCCGATCCGAGCAAGGGCCTGGCCCTAATCACCCTGGCCCTGGCCACGAGCATCGACGCCCTGGCCGTCGGCCTGAGCCTGGCGGCTCTCCGCGCCTCGCTCTGGTATCCGGCCGCGGTCATCGGCGTCGTATCGTTCGCGGTCGGGATCGTTGGAGTCAGGGTGGGGCCGAGGATCGGCCGCTTCCTCGGCCGCTGGGCGGAGCTCCTGGGCGGAGCGGTCCTCCTGGCCATAGGGGTGCGGATTCTTGTGACTCATTTGGCTGGTTGAACCCGTGCGCGGCCGTGTCGGCGGCGCCCCCGTCCGCCTTGCGGCACCGGAGCCCTAAAAAACGAGATACTTCCCCTTTTCGAAGATCTTTTCTTTAAGGTTCTTCTCGTGGACGAGGACGACGGAATCCAGCACGATTCGCGGTTGAGTGGCCTGAAGATAGATGCGGTCGATGTGGACGACGTCCTCGGGCGTCAGAAAGTCCTTCGGTCCGACCTTGCCCCCGAAATGATCGCTCCGGCCGAAGGCCACGTGCACGCCCAGCTTCTCGTCGAGCAGTATCTCCCCGATGGGCCGCAAGCCGAAATCGTTGAGCACCCCGAAACCGAGCTCGGCCATGTTCCCGTAAGCGGGCGAGCGGCCGAGGCGTTCGGCCTCGACTCGCCCGGCAGGGCCCTCGCTGTCCACGGCGACCGCCCTGTTGTCCATGACCATGAACAGCAGCACTTCGCCCTTGATCTCCACGGGCAGGGTGCCTTTGGTCTGACTGCGCTCGTCCGGCCGGCCTTCAAAGGGCACGATGTAGGTCTCACCGCTGGGAAGGTTGCCGGCCGTTCCCTTCTCCGGAAAGCGTCCGCTGCTCGTGTGAGCCCGGGAGAAGCGGAGGTCGAAGTGGAGCGAGTACTCCAGGGCGCCGTCCACGCGAAAATGGAGGTCGGCGGCGTCGGCCCGGTCGAGCTTCTCCTTGAGGATGTTCACGCGGCGGTTGATCTCGCCGTAGTCGAGCTTCAAGGCCGGGATCATCTTCTCCGAAAAGCCGGGCATGGTGGCCGCCCGAAAGCCGAATTGGGCCGCCGCTTTCTTGAGAGGCGCGGTCGTGGAGAACTCCGTGGGGGCCAGAAAGAGCTGGGTGTTCTCAAAGAGCGTGGTCCAGGGGATCTCGCGGCCCCAGGTTGAAAGCCCGTCCGCGGTCTCGGGCAGGGGTCCGCTCATGACGAAGACGCTGGGCGGCAGGTCCGCGTTGTCCGAGCCGATGTCGGGGTAGGCGACGAGAGAGATATTCTCGAGCGGGATGACATCGGCCCCTTCATTGAGCAGTCCGACCCATTCTTCGGCCAGCTGGCGCCGCTTCTTCCAGTCATCGTTGTCCGAGGCGGCCCGGCGGGGGATGTCCACGAGGACGGCCAGACTTTGGTCCTCGGGGAAGAAGGGAAACACGGATTGCACGAGCGCGATGAGTTCTTCTTTTGACAGCCGCTCCATGAATGCTCCTTAACCGCGTCCATTATATAAGAAATCGGATTCCTCCGTAAGCGGAGAAACGCGGCATGCCGTAGCCGTAGATCGTTTCGTACTTCTGGTCGAGGATGTTATCCAAGCGCAGGAAGACCTGTCCGCGGGAAAATATGTCGCGGGACAGCACGGCGTTGAACAGGGTGTAGCCCTTGAGCCGGGTCCTGACCGCCGCATAGCCCACGAACGCCATGTCATCCCGCGGCCCGACGGCTACGAGAGATACCACTAGGTGAAAATCCTTCGGAAGCGGCGAAGACAGCCGGGCCGTGAACTTGTCTTTGGGGCGGCGGAGAAGGTCGAGACCCGTGGTCAGGTCGCGGGCCGAAGTGCGGGTGAAGCCGGCCTGGATCGAGACATCGACCGCGGGTTCGGCGGAGGCGTAGACTTCCAGACCCTTGGATTCCGCGCGGCCGATGTTGGTGTAGCCGCGGGCATAGTCGAACTGGACGAGATTCCGGAAGTCGTTGTGGAAGTAGGTCGCCCCGACGATGATCTTCCCCCTGAGGAACGGTTGCTCCAGCCCGGCGTCCCATCCGGTGGACGTTTCTGGCTTGAGGTCCGCGTTGCCGATCGGCCCCCACATCGTGCCCGGAGCGTAAAGCTGGTAGAGAGACGGCGATTTGAAGCCCGTCCCCAGGGTCATCTTAAGCTTTGTTCCGAAGGCACCGATGACATAGGCCGGCGCGATCCGGTAAGTGAACGCGCTGCCGAACTGGCTATGGCTGTCGAGCCGCCCCCCGACCGTGGCGAAGAAGCGTCCGCCCAGCCGAACCTGGTCCTGGAGATAGAAGCCCAGGGTTCCGGCGCTCTTCCGGGGAAAGATGCTTTCGGATGGCCCCCAGATCCCCTCCGAGAGATAGTCCGACCGGCCGTCCTCATGCTGGGCCTCGATCCCCGCAATGATGATGTTTGTCTCGTGGGCGTAGATCGTATTCTGCCAGTCGAGCGTCGCCTGGCGGCTGTCGTACGTCCCGTGTTCCGAGTCAAAAGGATGGAGCTGATCAACCGGATTGTCGTAGGCGCGGTGATGCGAAACGTAGGACAGGGCGAGCCTCTGCTCCCAGCGGTTCTTGAGAAGCAGAGAACGGACCTGCCCGCGAACGGAAAACAGGTCGTAATCCTGGCGGCTGTTCGGGTCGTCGCCGAAGTCGCCGCCGAAGCTGTCAAGGTCGGTCCGGGCCGATGTGTTCCGGACGATCAGGTCGAAGTCGAGATTCTCGCGAAGCGCATAGCCCACCCGGCCCGACAGGGAGAGATTGCGGTAGCCGTCCCTCTCCGTGTTGCCGCGATAAGATTCGCCGGCGGCCGAGAATCCGGATGAGAAGAGATAGGACGTGTCGATCGAGAAATTCAACCCACCCCGGCTTCCCTGGAAGCCGATATTGCCGGAGCCCGTGCCGTAGGAACCTCCCAAGGCGGAAAGAGACAGGCGCGGTCGGCCGTCGCCCCGGCGGGTGATGATGTTGATGACCCCGCCTAATGCGTCCGACCCATAAAGTGGGCTCTGCGGGCCGAGGATGACCTCGATCCGCTCGATGTTCTGGAGGAGCATGTGTCCGAAATCGAAGGAGCGCGAGGGCGAAACCGGGTCGTTGAGCTCGACGCCGTCCATCAGGACCAGGGTGTGCTCGGAATTGGCCCCCCGCAGCATGACCGTCGCCGCGGAACCCAGCGGCCCGTTCTCCTGGATGCTCAACCCAGCCAGTTCCTGGAGGGCTTCGAGTACAAAGACCTTCCGGGTTTTTTCAAGGTCGGCCCTGGTCAGGACCAGGACCGAGCTGGCCACTTCCCGGCCGGGCGTCTCGACCCGGGTGGCGGTGACAACGACATCATACTTGAGGTCCGAGGCCTGGGGTTTGAGGTCCTGGTCGCTGTCGGGGAAAGACAGGGCCGGGACCGCGGCGAGGCACAACGCGACGAAGAGGAGCGCGATCGTTCGTTTCATCCGATACTCCTTATTGGGTTGCCCCCGCCGTAAAAAAAGACCAAAACGCTTGACGTTGGGACGCCGGGGAAATCAGGGCTGTAGGGGCGAGTGGACCCGGGCGGGTCTTTGCTCACGATCGCCGGCCGGGCGCGATCCCGGCCAAAAAAAAATCCCCCTGACTTCCGCCCGAAGCCGGGTTTTGGAGCTTGAGGCAGGTCTCCTGACTTTCGGATCATCCTCCTCCCGGGCCTTCCCCTCCGCTTGGCGGAGAGTGGCGCTCGCCGGGATTCGTCCCCGATCACAGTAGCGGGGGCTGTGTCCGCTTGGAACGGACTTCCCTTCGCTCAAAGCTCGAACTTCATATGTCAAAGAACGTCAAGCGCTGCCACATTCACTATATTTCATGCGGGTCGTTCTGTCAATCGTCGCGGAGGATGTGCCGAACAAGGCAACGCTGTGCGATCGGTCTCAGGCTTGCGGAGTACCACCCCGGTCCCGGCTTCCGGCGCGCTGGGTTGAATAGGGAGCGGTCCAGCGGCCTATAAGAACAAGGGATTTTTTGCGGGCCCGGCCGAACGCCCTCGGCCGAGATAAAGAGCGGCTCTAGAATTTCGATGGGCTGCCCCTTCTTGAGCGAAGAAGGGGCAGCCTGTCAAAGGGAATGGGTTGAAGGATAAGGGGGATGTATAGGAAACCTTCATAACGAAGGAGAGAGAAAAGGAGGTTCGATTTTATGCTCTTTCTTCTCGTTTCGCTCGGCTTTTTCATCTCACTCGTATATACGCCGATCTATATGAAAAAGTTGCAGCGGGCGATAGGTTCCGGAAGGACGAAATTGGGGCCTTGCCCACAACGAGTTCTCGCCCGCAGGGCAGCTGGTAATGCTCCCTGGTGAGATGGGCTCGAAATGCCGGGGCGCCGGGGAGGATTGGGGTTCGGAGAATTAGTCCTGACGGGAAGTCAATGGTTAGATGAGAAAATTGAGGCAAAAAATCCATTTTTCGGAGAATTTTGGATTTTCTTTGGCTCCCTTTAAATTATTAATATTATATCACACCTCAATTCCAGCTCGCAAGCGATTTTTTATTTTTTTTTATTTATCAAAAAAATGGAGCTGAATCAGCGTTTCGGTGCACTATTTAAGCGGCTTGCGCTAGGATCGCGATCGCAAACCCCCTCTGCGAGGCCTTTTTTCCGTCCTTTTTGCCGAGATCACCCCGGTTTTATGGAAAACGAAGCTCGAAAAGCGCAAAATAAGGGTCGAATCCGAAGGAGAAAAAAATGGACAACGAGACCTTTCGGCGCTGGGGGCACGAGCTTGTTGATTGGCTGACGGACTACATGAAGAACATCGAAAAATATCCGGTGATGTCCCGGGTCAAGCCCGGCGAGGTCCGGACCGCGCTCCCGCCCGATCCTCCGCTCAAGCCGGAATCCATGGGCACGGTTTTCAAGGACTTCGAGCGGATCATCATGCCCGGCATCACCCACTGGCAGCACCCGGGTTGGTTCGCCTATTTCCCGGCCAACAACAGCCCGGCTTCGGTGCTGGCCGAGTTCCTGACCGCGGGGCTGGGTGTGCAGAGCATGGTCTGGCAAACGTCGCCGGCCGCGGCCGAGCTCGAGGAAGTCGTGCTCGAATGGCTGAGGAAGATGCTCGGGCTTCCAACCGGCCTCCAGGGCGTCATCCAGGATACGGCTTCGACGGCGACGCTGTGCGCCCTGCTCTCCGCGAGGGAACGGGCGACGAATTTCCAATCGAACGAGATCGGACTCCGCGAGCAGCTCCGCGTTTATGCTTCGAGCGAAACGCATTCGAGCATCGAGAAGGGAGTCAAGATCGCCGGCTTCGGACGGGAAAACCTCGTCTCGATCCCGACCGACGAGGCCCTGGCCATGCTCCCGGGCCGGCTTGAAGAAGCGATCCTCGCCGACAAGCGGAGCGGATATCGGCCGGCCTGCGTTGTGGCCACGCTCGGCTCGACCTCATCGGCAGCGGTCGACCCCCTGGCCGAGATCGGCCCGATCTGCCGCCGGCAGGAATTGTGGCTCCACGTCGACGCCGCCTACGCCGGAACGGCCGCGCTCCTTCCCGAACAACGGGCGATGCTCCAGGGCGCCGAGTTCCTGGATTCGTTCGTCTTTAACCCTCACAAGTGGATGCTGACCAACTTCGACTGCTCGGCCTATTTCGTCCGCGACCCCGCGCAACTCGTTCGCACCTTCGAGATCCATCCCGAGTATCTCAAGACTGGCGCCGACGCTATAGTCCGCAATTACCGCGACTGGGGCATTCAGCTCGGTCGGCGTTTCCGCGCCCTGAAGCTCTGGTTCGTCATCCGATCGTATGGGGTCGAAGGCCTCCAAGCCATGGTCCGGGAGCACTTGAGGCTGGCCCGGCTCTTCGAGGGCTGGGTGAGGGCTCACGAACGGTTCGAGCTCCTGGCGCCGGTGAATTTCAGCCTGGTCTGCTTTCGCTGGAATGACGGCCGTTCCGAGGAAGCGCTCAACGCCTTCAACAGGCGGCTCCTGGACAGGATCAACGCCTCGGGCAAAGTCTACTTGACCCACACCTCCTTGCGGGGGAAGTTCACTCTGCGGCTGGTCGTCGGCCAGAGGACGACCCAGGAGCGACACGTGCGGGAAGCCTGGCGCCTCCTCGCGGAAGAAGCCGAGAAGCTCGCCGAAGAAAAGGCCTAGCTCTTCTTGGCCTGGAACAACCCTTCCTTTTTGGCAACGAGCATCCCGGCCCGAAACACGTCCTTATCGATAGGCTCCAGGTGTCGGACCTGGCGCGGGCTCAGGACGGGATAATGCTTCAATCCATCCAGGGCGTCGCCGATGCGGGAGATGTCCGCGTCGGTCGTCATCCAATCGTCCTTGTCAAAACGCTTCAGGCTCATCGGCCGCGAGTATCCCCTGAGGCTCTTGTCGCCCAGGATGTTGAAATAGAAATCAAAATAGGACATGACGAGCTCGCGGACCGAGCGATAGACGGGCTCTCGAAAGCGGAGCGTGGTGAAGTTTGATTTCGCGACCGCGCCGAAGCATCCCGCGGACTTGAACACGGCGATGACATGGTCGTCGTCGTTGGCGGTCCTCATGTCGACGAGGAGGGGCGGATGGCCGTGCCGGGTCAAGATCGCCGCGGCCAGGAGAGCGCCCTCGAAGCAGTTGGCCTTCCCCTCGCGAATGACCCAGCGCGGTGAGCGTGTCCCGGGCTCCGCATCGTACTCCAGCCGGTTCAAATAGAGCTGAAGCTTGAAGGGAGAGGAGAGCCGTCTGAAAAGAGCCCTCTCCTTTGCCGTCCAATCGTCCATAACGAGTGGCTTCTATCCGCGCGGACCTCCGCGCTTCCGGAAGAAGCTCGCGGCCGGGGCGATCCGGACGTTCTCCGGCTTGACGTCGAGAGAGTAGGCCTGGATGATCAGGTCCTCATCCAGGATGCTCTTGGGCATGTTGGGGTTGGCGTAGGTGATGGGCGACGGAGCGTTCGAAACGAGCTCGTCCTTGAGGGCCTGGGCGTCCTGGGTGATGACCACGACCCGGACGTTCTCCCAGTTGAGATACTTCTTGATAGCGGCGTTGACCTCTTCCCGGGTGATCGAGGGCAGGCGCTTCTCGAGCTCGGCCAGGAAATCGTCGTAGCCGTAGTAGTGCGAATCGATCTGCCAGCCCAAACGCTCGCCCAAGGTCTGGGCGTAGAGCTTGGTGTAGTTCGTCAGGTAGTTCTTGACCAGCTCGAAGCGCGCCTCGGGGATCCCTTCCTCGACGAGCTTGCGAAGCTCGCGAAGAGCCTGGCGGATGACGAAGTGACGGTTCTTATTGACCACCGGGCGGATCCAGATTGAGAAGTACTGCTGCTGCCGGTCGTAGTTCACGGCCGGGAACTTGTCCCGACCCTGCTCGAAGTGTTCAATGTAGGCGTAATCGCCGTAGTTCTGGCCGCGCAGCTCCCGGATGACCTGGAAGAGGAGGGACAGGTGCTGGCGGTGCTCCCCGAAGTGCGCTCCGGCGACCCACAGGGCGAAGAAATCCTTGTCGGCCCGGGTGAGGGATACGGGAAAGCCCATGGAGATGGCCGTGGCCGGGGTCTGCTTCTCGACCAGGACTAACTCCAGGCCCTGAGGAGGCTTGGGCGCGGGGAGGGCCAGCTTGGGCGTCAGGCCCTCAGGAAGTTTTGCGAAATCCGCCTTGAACTTTTCGACGAAGTCCTCGGGATAGCCCCCGGCCAACCCCAGGATGAGGTTGCCCTGGAGGAACTCTCGGGCGTAGAAATCCTTCACGTCGTCAAGGGTCAGAGCCTGCAGGGATTCGACCGTTCCCGCGTCGTTATGGCCGTACGGCAAACCCTCATACAGGGACAGGTTGAGCAGTTCCTTGCCCAGCTGCTCGTCCTGATCGTTGACCAGGGTCTTTTCCAGATAGTTCAGCTGATCGGTCTTGAGCCGGACGAAATCCTCCTTGCGGAAACCCGGGTTGAGAAGCATCTTCCGGAACAGGGAATAGTACTTGTCCAGGTTGTCCTTGTGGATCGTCCCGGAAAAGACGGACATCTCCTTGTCCACGCTCAGCCGCATTTCGGCCGCCAGGGGGAAGAATTTCTCGGTGATCTGCTTGATGGTCAGGTCCTTGGTCCCGCCCTCGGCCAGCAGGCTCAGGGTCAGGGCGCACAGGCCTTCTTTGCCGATAGGGTCGTTGGCCGAACCCACCCGGAGCACGACGCGCAGGTTGATGAGCGGGTTGCCCGGCACGGGCAAAAGCTCGGTGGTGAGCGCTCCCGGGCTCTGTTTTTTCGCGCAGGCCCCGGCGATCAGGGCCAATCCCAAGGCCAGGAGGATGATCATGGTCGTTTGCCTTTGCCGTTTCATTTGGAACCTCCCGTCAGGGTGACGACGGTGCTGTTCGTCGGGATGAAATATTTTTGGGCCATGGCTCGGATATCCTCGGGCGTGACCCGATCGTAAAGCTGAAAGAGCTTGTTGACCGTGCCGGGGTCGGTCCTCAGGTTGATATAGAAGGCCAGGTTGCCGGCCACGCCGTCGGTCGTGTCAAGGCCGCCGGCGAAGGAGTACTTGATGTTGGATTTGACCTCGGCCAGCTTGTCCGCCGGGAGAAGCTCGGCTTTGAGGCGGTCGAGCTCCTTCGTGATCTGCTCCTCGACGTAGGCCAGGTCCTCGTCCTTCTTGAGAACGGCGCTGACGACAAGGAGGTAGGGGTCGCGGTGATCCTCGAAATTGGCCAGGAGGGCCGTGCACTTCTGCTCTTCGATGACCAATCTCTGATAAAGCGCCGAGGAGGGGGCGAAGGCCATCATGGCCAGGAGGTCCAGGGCGGCCTTGTCGATCTTTTCGTCGGAATAGGCCGGACCGTGATAGGCCAGGGTCAGCCGGGGCAGAGTCTTGCTCGGCCAGGCGATAGGGATTCTTTTGGCCTTGGCCTGCGGCGGCTCGGTCGGGGTCTGGAGAGCGTAGTCGGACCTTTTCCAGGGCCCATAATACTTTTTCACGAGGTCCAGGAGCTGGCCGCGGTCGAAATCGCCGGCGACGAGGAGGATGCAGTTGTCCGGGGCGTAGAACCGCTTCTTGTAGAGCAGGCTGTAGTCGTACTGGTTGGGCATGTCCTGGATGTCTTTGAGGTAGCCGATGGTCGTGTGCTTGTAGGAGTGCTTCTCGAAGGCCGTGTCGCGCAGGACCTCGAAGATCTTCTCGTCCGGGTCGGAAACGGCGGTGTTGTACTCGCCTTCAATCACCGGCGCTTCGGTCTTGATCGTTTTTTCGTCGTAGGTGAGGTTGATGAACCGGTCGGCCTCGGTCTTGACGACTTCCTTGAGGTTGTTCCGCCCGGCGAACACGACGAAGTAACAGGTGTAGTCGTCCGTCGTGTAGCCGTTTGTCCCTGCTCCCAGGCGGGTCAGGTAATCATCGTAGACGGGCCGGGGAACGGTCGGGGTTCCCTTGAACATCATGTGCTCGAAGAAGTGGGCGAAGCCGGACCTGCCGGGCTCGACCTCGTTGCGTGAACCCGACCGAACGATGATGTAGTAGGAGATGATGTTCGGGTTGCTGAGGGGTATGGTCACCACCTTGAGCCCGTTGTCGAGCACATCGATCCTATAATCGAAGGGGAAGATGTTGGCGCTCGGCGCCTGGGCTTTGAGCGGCTGGAAAAAGACAAGCGTCAGGATGAGAGCTCCGGCAAACGTTTTCAGCATTCCTTGGCCTCCTTGGGTGAAGGTTACTCTCCGGATCGTCTGGCCGAAAGAGCGGGCCGCCGCGGTCCGGACGGCGAAGAACGGTCCTCCCGGGTCAGCCCTGGACATAAGTCAGCCACTTCAGGTAGCGGGCGATCTTACCCCGCACGGAATCCTGATAGGCCTGGGTCAGCTGTTTGGTGATGGGCCCGATCCGGCCGTCGCCGATGGTGTGCGTCTTCGGTTCCGCCTTGGGGTTGGAGCAGTCCAGGATATCGACCACCGGCGTGGTTTCGACGGCCGTACCCGAAAAGAACGACTCGTCGGCGTCGAAGAATTCCTTGCGGGTGATGGGTCCGACGGCCGTCTTCAGCCCGAGGTCCCGGGCGATCTCAAGGAGACTGGCCCGGGTGAGGCCCTCCAGGATGGACTCGGAGCGATCGTTGGTCTTGACCACGCCCCTCTTGACCACGAACAGGTTCTCTCCCGGCCCCTCGGCCACGTTGCCTTCGATGTTGAGGAAAACGGCCTCGTCGCAATTCTTCTCCCGGGCCATCAAGCCGCCGATCGTGGACAGGATGTACATGCCTCCCAGCTTGGCCTTCATGTCGAGTTGGCTGTGGTGAATGCGCCGCCAGGGGACGATGCAGACCGAGACGCCCTTGTCCGCTTTTTCGCCGAGGTAGGCCGCCCATTCCCAGACGGCGACGAGGAGCTCGACCGGTGAGAACTTGGGCACGAGCCCCATGTTGCCGTAGGAGTAAAAGAGCAGGGGACGGATGTAGGCGGACTGCATCTCGTTTTCGCGCATGGTCAGCTTGATGGCCTCGATGATCTGGTCCTTGGAGTAAGGGACCTTCATCCTAGCCACGCCGGCCGAATACAGGAACCGGTCGATGTGCTCGGGCAGGCGGAAGACCGCCGGACCCTTGTCCGTGGGATAGGCCCGGATACCCTCGAAAACCGATGTTCCGTAGTGGAGGGCATGGCTCATGGGATGCGTCGTGGGGGTCGGCCAGTCATAGAACTTCCCCATGTACCAGTATTTTTTGGCCTTTGGAAAGTTGGTGTTCTCAAACATGACGACTCCTTTATTTGCTGGAAACGCGGAAAAATGCATAAACGTCTTCGGCCGGGGATGAGACCGCCGAGGCCCTTAAGATGAAGAAGGCGAACGCTCCTTGTTTACCGAGTCGGGTTTTCGGAAACCGCTTTCCTTTAATTTTAAGAAATATTGTTACCACAAAACGAAAAAAATGAAAAGAGGAAACAAGGAGGGGAAGCATTTCAAATTGCGTGATAAAAGGCTCGGGATGGACGGCCTCGAAACATACACTTTGTCTTCGCGAGGAAAGTGGAAATCGAGCCAAGGCTTCCCGCCACGTCGCTTTGCTCCTCGCGGCTCCGCCTTTCGGCTTCGGCTAGGAGATTCAATCTCGCCCTTACATATTAAAAATGGTGATTGAGGCTGCCACGGCCAAATCCGTCTCGCAACGGTCTCAAGTGAGACCGCTTTTTCGGCTGCTTAGAACTCGCTTTCGTGCAGTCCACCTTTCTTTTCCCCCGAAAGTAGCTTAGGCCCTTGCCTTTCCCTGGGGCGAGAGGTGGAGGGCTGAGAAACCCGTACGAAGGACGAGCGGGCACGGTTCCGAGCCGCTGCGGCGAGGAGAGCGAGGACTGAGTCGGAGCGATTTGGCTCGCTGGGACAAAGAGCGTGTTTCGAAGTCCTTCAGCTCGAGCCCTTATCCATTAACCTGAGCAGCTTTCGCCCATCTTCGCCGGTCGGCTTCTTCCGAGCCGGCTGCCCTCAAGAGCCTCATGTGCCGGCTAAATCTCCTTAATGCTCGCTCCAGCCTCGGCCCGATTCCTCAGAAAGTAGAATCGATTGACGGCTCGAGCGCAAAGGTTTCCCGGCCATCCACTCCTCGCCTTTCTGGCGGGAGAAAGGATGGAAATGCTCCCGAGGGAGAGCGGGCGAACTGCAGGTACGATGGTCCCAACCTGGCCTAATTAAGTCGGCGTGTCCGGGGCCATCGTGCTCTTATTTATGAATATAAACCTCGAAAAAGGAACACCAAGAGGAGGAGGGCCATCAAGGCTCTTGCATCATCATTGAAACCGAAATCCTGAGCGCAACGTGATGCTCGGCGTGCCGGCCCTCTTTCATCCCTTTGTCATCTCGTAATAGACGCGGCCCTTCAGGGAAGAGGCCGTGATCTTGTTTTCCCGGACGAGGGCATCCAGCTGCCGGCAGACCGCCTCCCGGCTTTCTCCAAGAGAGGCGGTCATGTCGTCCACGGTCACGGGTCTGCGGCGGATGAGACCGTAGAGGACTTCCTTGAGCCGGCGGAGGGCCGCGGTCTGTGTGGTTTTCCGGAAATCGACCACAACTTCGGCTTTCCCTCCCAGCCGAAGGCGGATGGCCTCGAGCTCCTCCGGGTTCAAGGGTTTGGCGGACTTCTCGGCGGGCGGCCGGATCACCGTGTTGAGCTGCACCTTGTTGGGCTTGATGCGGCCGATGGCCTTGCGCAGGGCCTCGATGTTCCCCGGCCCATCGTTGACGCCCTTGACCAGCATGACTTCGAGCCAGATCTGTCCCTTGTAGGCTTTGCGGAAGGCCTCCAGGCCGGCCACGATCCCGTCCAGGTCGAGCGAAGGGAGGGGTCGGTTGACCCGCCGCCACACGGGCGGCAGGGCGGCGTCGAGGGAGGGGACGACCACGTCCGCGGCGCGGAGTTCGTCGCGGACTTCCCTGAGGCTGAAGAGCGAGGCGTTGGTCAGGACGGCCACGGGGATTTTCGTCATCTTTTTGATTTCCCGGATGAGCCGCCCGAGCCCCGAGTGAAGAGTCGGCTCTCCCGAGCCGGAGAAGGTGATGTGGTCGATCCGCTGTTCCTTGGCCAGGGCTTTTTTGATATCGGCCAGGACCCGCCGCTCGGGAACGTAGACTTTGCGCGCGGCCGTTTTCTTTCCGCCTTTTCCAAGCTGGCAATAGACGCAGTCAAAGGAGCAGACCTTGCCCGGGAGGAGGTCGATGCCCAAGGAAAAGCCCAGCCTTCGCGAGGGGACGGGGCCGTAGATCGTGGAGGCCGCGGTTCGAGACGTGCGAGCCATCTTAAGCCTTATCCTGGTGAAGGCTGAGGAACCGCCGCAGGGAGCGGTCATGGGTCCGCTCGACCTTGTCCGGGAAGAGGCAGGCGGGCAGTTCCTTCATGCTCCAGTGGTATTGCAGGCATTCGCAGCAGACGCCCTTTCGGCTGCAGGGCTCGTAGGAGCAGTTGCATGTCTTGAGGTTTCGTTCAACGCGGCATTCCTTCATGGCGATGTCCTCACGAGGCTTTCCTCACGTTTTGCGGTAGAGTTTTTTCCAAGGTTCGGCTTTTTGGCTCACGGCATCGGCCACCGCCTGACGGAAGGCCGCGGCGACCTGGCGGCTGCAGTGGATGTTGCCCTCGGGCAAGCCGTCGAGCTCGGCGAGGATGCGTTCGGCGGTGACGACGGCCAAGGCCTCGCTCAGAAGCTTGTTCTGAGCCAGTTCCGCGGCCGCGCTGGCGCAGGCCAGAGTGGCGGCGCAGGCGGTCGTCTGGAACGCGCATTCGGCCAAGGTCTCATGGTCGAGCCTCAAGAAGAACTCGACGGTTTCTCCATTCTCGGTCGTCGCCCGGGCATATCCGTCGGGATGGATGATGCGGCTCATGTTCCTCGGGTTGAGCATGTGGTCCACGGCCTTTTCCGAGTAGTGCTCCCGCAGTCTGGCGCGCCCCTCTTCCTCTTCGGCATCCGCCTGCCGGCGAACCTTTTTCTTTCCGCTCATATCGATGCTTTTCCAGCCCTAAAGGCTCAGTATTATACCATCCGACCCCGTCCGGTGTCCGGTTTGTAATTAGGCTTTTGCCCGCGCAGTCGGGTTGCGATGAGCTCCGCATCGGGCTTGTCCATCCGCTTCGGGAGCTCGAGGGGTTGGTCAAGATGATTGAGGGGCAAGGACATCATCTTGCTTCGTATCCGATACGACGCCGCAGGAATGAGCTAGTCCTTCTTGGGGAAGTAATGCCGGAGGGCTGAATCGAGATATCCGTCATAGGCGATGACCCAATGGATTTTTTTGGGCGTGTACTTGGCGATCTCCTGGTTGATGAAGGAGATGTTGGGGTCCGAAGTGGCGACGATGATCGTGCCGTCGCCCTCCGTGCCTATGGGAATCGATTCCACGGCCCGGACCGCCTCTTCGGGAAGCAGGTTCACGTCCTCATCCTTGAGGGTCAAAGTCGACAGGTCAACCCAGGGACAATTCAACTGCGAGGCCAGGGCGATGCAGATGTCGTTCGGGGCGACGTATTTCAGCTCGACCAGGATTTGGCCCAGCTTCTTTTTCTGATTGGCCTTTTGGATGGCCAGGGCCTTGTCCAGCTGCTCGGGGGTGACATATCCCGCCTCGACCAGGATCGCCCCCAGCATCTTTTTATGTTCTTTTTGCTTTTCCAGGGATTCGCGCAGCTGCCCGTCGTTGATCATCCTCTCTTCGACCATGATCGTTCCGATCTTCTTGGACCTGATGTTTTCCTGATGATATAAGGCCTGGGCTAGAGCGCCCTCGTTGACCAGACGTTTCTCGGTCAGGATCTTGCCCAGGAGTCGGACTTTTTGAACGCTTTTGACCGCCGAGGAGTTGATGTAGACCCTTTCGCTGATATCGGCCGGATTCAGGGGCATGATGAAAAAGCCCTTTTCCTGGGGCGAGTACTTGATCGTCGTCCCGAGAAGGATCTCTCCGTCCAGGAATTCGACGGATAACTTGAAGGACGTGGAGCTCGCGTAATGGGACTCCTCGATCTTCTCCGAATGGATCGGGGAGCCGGTCCCGGGCTCTTTTTTGAGGAAAATGATCTTCTTGACGTTCCCCAGGGAGACCTCCTGGGTGATGAGCTGTCCTTGGGCGTTCCTGAACTGGATGGGGAAGGACGGTTTTTGGGGGTTAAAAAAGAGCGCTTCCCCCGTGATCTCTTGGCCGTTGGGAAATACGGCGATGACTTTTGACATATTTTCTTCTGATGAAAGAATATACGCGCTGTCCGACTCCTGTCAAGCCGAACGGGTGAGGCGCGTCGGCCGCCTTTTGGCCCTATTTTTTTGCTTCTCCGGAGCCGGTCCGGGCAGCGTGAAACCTGGTCTCGATATATTTTGCGGCGCTCTCGGGACTTAGCTTCACGCTTCCCGGACCGCTCCTCACGTAGAATTCTCCGCCTGCAGCCTCCTCGGGTCCTTTCCATTTTAGGAAGACCGGCTCTGGGCTCCGCTGACAACTCACAAGGCATACCGTCTTCCCCTGGACGATCTGGGTTTTCGGGTCAATGCATGTGCTGGCCCGGTCGCCGAGGCCGTTCCGGACGACTTGGGCGAGATGTCTCATGAATTCATCGTCGTTTTCGAACCGGTCCGGCGCGATGCCCGTCACCGTGCCGTCATCAGCCACTCCGATCAGGAGGTCTCCGCCGTCCGTGTTGAGGAACCCGGCGATCGTTTTCAGCACGGAGTGGGTGATGAGTTTATCGTCTTTCTTGTCTTCCCGGAGGTTCCAGCGCAGGGTGGACTTGAACTCCAGGGTCTTCGACTCTCCCTGCTTGATCAGCTCCTCGGCCTGCCTGTGGGCCCGCAGGTAATGGTCGAAAAGAAAGTCCCGCAAAGCCGCCCCGAAGGCTCGGTCATCGGTGATCCGTTTGTACAGGTCGAAGTTCGAGTCCACGATCTCCTGGATCACGTCCTCGACCTTGTGGTCGAACGTCAGGCGGATGTTTTCGCGGGTGTTGACCCTGGCGCTCGCGTCGAGGGCTGCGTCCTCGTTGAGCTTCTGCAGGATTTGTCCCAGAGTCACCCTGTGTTCCGGGCCGAGGTTCAGTCCGAACCGTTCATTCAGCTCGGCGATGATCTGGGAGAGCGGCTCAAGCAGCTCCTCCTCTCCGCCGCGCTGATCCTTTGTCATGACAGGGGCAAGCTGGCCGCCTTTCCGCTCGGGCGTGATCTTGCCGCTCCCCGTCTGCCGGATACGGTACGATTCCATGTCGATATTCTGCTGGACCTCGCGCGGCAGGGTATCCGGGTCGCCGGGGATCAGGCGCCGCAGATGACGGGCAAAGACATAGAGCTTTTCGAGCTCGGTGTCGGTGAAGGTCAAGACCTGGGCCAGGAAGGCATAGAGGCGAACGTAATCAGTCAACTGGCCGCGAAAATCGTGCTGTTCGTCGGCCGGGAGTCCCGCGAATTGCGTCGTCACGGGAGCGAGGACAGCATAGAGCTGGTCTTGAGTCGCTTTTTTGTCGAAATAGACCTTGGCAAACCGCTCGACGTCCGCTTCGGTGAAGACCGGGAAGCCCATGAGCCGGGTCTGGATTTCGTAAAGCAGGTTCGGGTCGGTCGCTTCCGACAAGAGCGTTGTCTCGTAATACGGTTCAAACGCGGCCCGGATGGCGTCTGCCTCATTGGCGAAATCGAGGACCATGGTCCCTCGCTTCTCCAGATGGATCCGGTTGAGCCGTGATAGCGTCTGGACCGCGTTCACTCCGCCGAGCTTTTTATCCACGTACATCGTATGGAGGAGAGGCTGGTCGAATCCGGTCTGGAACTTGTTGGCGCAGATAAGGAACCGATATTCGGACCGCTCGAAGATTTTGGCCGTCTGCTTCTCCGAGAAGCCGTTCATCCCCGATTCCGTGTACGATTGGCCGCCGTCCGCGACCGTCCCGGAGAAGGCGATCAGGGCTTTGAAGGGATGGCCTTTCTCCTTGAGATAGCGGTCTAAAGCCAGCTTGAAACGGACGGCATGCAGACGGGATCGGGTCACGATCATAGCCTTGGCCTTGCCGCCAATCTCATTGGAAACCTGGGCGACGAAGTGCTCGACCATGATCCGCACTTTCTCCCCGATGGCGTGCGGGTGGAGCTCGACGAACAACTTGAGCAGGTATTGGGCCTTGCTCTTGTCGTAGCGGGGGTCGTCCTCGATTTTCTTGAGAAGGCGCCAGTAGGCCTTGTAAGTCGTGTAGTTGTCGAGGACGTCGAGGATGAAGCCCTCCTCGATCGCCTGCCGCATGCTGTAGAGATGGAACGGCGCGAATTTGCCGTCATCGCGCTTCGTCCCGAAAAGCTCCAGCGTTTTAGCCTTGGGTGTCGCCGTGAAGGCGAAAAGCGAAAGGTTAGGCAGGCGGCCCCGCTTTTCCATCTCGGCCAGGATCGTCGCCTCGAGCTCCTCTTCGGGGGTTTCCGCCGCGGCCTCTTCGCGCTCAGCCTCTTCGAGGCTCCCGGCCGCCAGCACCGCCTTGAGGCTCTTCGTGCTCTCGCCAGATTGGGAGGAGTGGGCCTCGTCCACGATCACGGCGAAGCGATGTCCGGGGAGATCGCCGATTTCGCCGACGATGACCGGAAACTTCTGGAGCGTGGTCACGATGATAGTTTTTCCGGATTCGAGGGCCTCCTTGAGCTGACGCGAGGTCGTATCGATGTTCTCGACGACGCCCAGCGTCTGCTCGAATTGGCGCATGGTTGTCTGGAGCTGGCGGTCGAGGATGCGCCGGTCAGTGACGACGACAATTGAGTCGAAAACGCGCTTATCCTGAAGGTCATGGAGAGTCGCCAGCCGGTGGGCCAGCCAGGCGATGGTGAAGCTCTTGCCGCTTCCGGCTGAATGCTGGACGAGATATCGCTGGCCGGCCCCGTTCTGCCGGGCATGGGAGACGAGGCGGCGCACAGCGTCGAGCTGCTGGTAGCGAGGGAAAATAACGGTCTTCCGCCCCGTTTTCCGCCCTTTCTCATCCTCCTCCTCGATTTCGTGGATGAACTGGCGGACGAGGTCGAGGACGCTGTCGCGGGCCCAGATTTTCTCCCAGAGATAAGCCGTCGGGTAACCCTTCTGCGTCGGCGGGATGGGAGGATTCCCCGCGCCGCCGAATTTCCCCTGGTTGAACGGCAGGAAACGCGTCTTCGGTCCGGCGAGCTGGGTCGTCACATAGACGAGGTCCGGGTCCACGGCGAAATGGGCCAGGCACCGGCCGTAGGCGAAGAGCGGCTCGCGCGGGTCGCGGTTGGTCTTGTATTGCCGGATGGCGTCTTCGATCGTCTGCCCGGTGAGCGGATTCTTGAGTTCGGCGGTAAAGACCGGGATACCGTTCAGGAAAAGCGCCAGGTCGAGGCTCTGGGCGCTTTTTTCGCTGTAGCGGAGCTGGCGGACGACTGCAAAAAGATTCGCCGCATGGAGCCGTTGGAGCGCTTCGTTAAGCCCGCTCGACGGCCGGAAGAAGCACATCTGGAACTTACAGCCCGAATCCTTGAAACCGTTGCGGAGGACGTCGAGGGTTCCGCGCCGCTCGATTTCTCGGGAGAGCCGCTTGAGGAATTGTTCCTTGATCGCGGCCCCGTAGTGTTGTTTGAGCTTTTCCCATTCCCTAGGCTGGGTGGCCAGGACGAAATCGATGACGTCGCGCGGAAGAAGAAAGAGCGACGGGTCATAGTCTTCGGGCGGATGCTTGCGATAGCCCCCGGCCGGGAACTCGCCATAAGGAGCGGGCTCTTCGCGGACCCCGGGTGCCTCCCCGGCACAGGCGTCCGGCCCATGGTGCAACAGCCCGCACTCGATCGTCTTTTCAAAGCTTCGCTCGGAGACCTCAACCGTCATGGTGTTTCTCCTGTGGTCGCCACGGCCCGCCGGGCGGCCAATAGAGGTCAAACCGCTTCTTATCCGCGGCAGATTTGGCCGGGGGAAGGATGAATTCTCTAATGGATTCAATCACTTGATCGAATGTTAAATCGAGGGATCCTTTTTCGATCCTAACCAGGAATCGTTGCCAGAGGGTCCGCTTCTCACGAATTTGACCGAATGTATCTGTCAGGGCCTCCGGAACTCCCGAAGGAATACTTGATTTCTCCTGTTTAAATACCAAGGCGATCCCATTTTTCAGCGCGATTCCCCTGAAAGGGAAGAGGCGAGAAAGTTGGTAGATATCATAATAGTCCTTGACTCGGCTGTTCAACATTCCCAATTTGCACATGGAATGGAATTTATCCGCAATCGTCAACTCCTTCGGGTAAACTAAGATACGCGGGGCAGGGAAAGGCAGAATCGTTGGGAAATCTGCCATCCTCGGCTTCGGCCTGATTTGATCTCCGACACAGATGTCGAATTGCAGGTGGATCCGAATTCTCTGCAGGGAGGCCATTAGACGGACGCGGTGGCCGCCGAACATATTCTGCTCTCGTATGACGGCCACCGTCACCGAGTCCGGATCAAAAATGAGCCCGTCCGGTTCGACCTCTTGCCGGCATATTTGCGCATAAACGCGTCGAATCTCATCCGGCGCCGGCGCGAAGAGGCCGAGGAAATCCGCGTCGCGGGTCGGTCTATAGGATCGTTCCCCCCAGACCTCGAAAGAGAACGCTCCTTTGAGAATCAGCTGTTTGGCGAACGGACTTTTCGATATGCGATAGAGAAACCTCTCCAGCCCGAAGCGGTTAAGAATGAGCTGAAAGTCCTCTTTCCTTGAATCACGGAGATTCAGCAGGCGTTGATTGACGGAAGCGGCGAGATTCGTGAGGTCGTGCTTCACACCATGGCCTCAGCATAGGGCTTGACGACGTTCCAGACCCGGCAAACCAGGGCAGCGCGGTAAAACTCATCTGCTGTGAATCGCCGGTCGCGGAGCCCCTCTCGCAGCGCTTCGATAGCCACGTCAAGGCCGACCTTATTCCGGTATTTGAAACAGTCGGCCACCGTTTTTGCCGGGTCGGTAACCTTGAGTGTCATTCCCAGCATTGCATGTTTCTCCACGCCATATTGAAGGGACGCAGCCGAAAACCGGACGATTCTCACGCGCGTGTTGCTAACTCTGGGTTTTGCGGATTTCCTATCTATCGCGATCCATACCTGATGAGGATTCTGGGTCCCGATGACATGAAAGGATAGCGCCGATAGGAGGCAGATCACTCCACCGGGGACCTTCTTAGCGACTTCCAGGAGGCTGATATGCTCCGTTTCCGCGCCTCCGAGTCTCATGTAGAGGCCTCGCTCTATCCGGATAACCTTTCCTCTCTTGACCAGACGCATGAGTGCTGTCCGGAATAGGCCGTGCTTCTTCAGGTCACGTGAGCGCAGAAAAGTGCTCGCTTTCAGGAGTTCCAGGATTTTATCCTCTTGATTCATAGATCGCTGCCCCGATGTTACTAAATGTCGGCACTTATTAATATGTGCCGACTAATTGTAACAATTAAGAACTAGTATTTCAAGCCGGGAAGCCCCTTTGTATAAAGAAATTTTAGTTATCGTAGTCCTTATTAAGGGATATCGGCTTATCTTATATTTACGATTTGAGACATAAATATAAAAATTGCACAGCTGGATATAAATCACAACCTGCCATGAGAATCGACTGCTGCCAATTGGATTTTCATGGTGTTGAACAAGCATCCCAAGCGAAACAATAGCCCCCGCGCCAACAGGATAATGGTCGGCATCCAGCTTACTCTAATGAATTTTATATTGAAACTGCTAAGTGCATTGCTTGTTATTAAGCATAGATAATCTTAAGATTAATGTGCAGCTTGAGGGTTTTTTGATGAAACCATATAAAGAAATGTCGTCCTACTGTGAAATGCCGTTTCAAAAAGGTTACCCATATGTCTAAGAATCGATGAAACTCTAGATTGGGCAACCGCACAAAGATTTATAACATCCAAGATAGGTGGCCAAATGGAACCCAAACTGAAAGCCTTTTTAAGCTCAGCACAATTTCATAATGAGTTTATCGCTGAACGTGAGGGGTTGCCCGCTATTTTTGAAAAGCAGCCGCTGGCGGCAGCTTTCGTACTCTGGCGCATTGAGGATTACGCGTCGCCCGAAGAAACCGAGGCGCACTACAGCAAGCACATAGATGATTCAGATCTTTTTGTGCTTTTGCTGGGTACGACATTCAGAGAGGCCGTGAAAAAGGAATTCCGGCGGGCTATAGAAAAACAAATACCCGTGTTTGCGTTCGTCAAACAGCCGGGCGAGAGAGATTCTGATATGACGCGCTTCATCGAAGAAGTTAGCAAGGCTACTACATATGCGCGGTATACATCGTTTATCGAGCTTGTTAAGAAACTTGAAGACTCGTTATTACAGTACTATTACCGCGGATCTCGTAATCCCAAGGTGCTGCAATGGCGTGCTGAACGGCCTAAACGCAGACAGCCAGATGAAGAGCGGTCTCTCCGACTACTTGCAGGAGTACTTGTCTCGGATGCTGCAAGCGCAACAAAAACGAGAGTTGTCGAGGTAGTATTATTGGAGGCGGTCAGGGCTTTGCAGGGCGCCGCCGACCAAAATTCGATAATCAGCAAAGCCATGACAATTATCCGATCCGATTGTTCCTCGACTCGCGTTGAGCTTGCCACGGGTCTAACTTTACTAATGAAAAAAGGAATAATACGCCCTATTAACGAAAACAAGTTCGTGCTTGCACCTTCCGAGAAAGATAAAACCACTAAAGAACGGGCCGATTGGATCGAGGCTGAAAATCGATTGTTCACTCGCTTGCATGATCAGCATCGAGAACTACTCGGAAACATCGATCTGAGAACATATCAGCGAATTGTGGCGGATATCATCGCCCAAGTTGTGTATGACACGGCGGTGGATATGGCGGATCAAGAATTCGGTTGTGGCTCGAGTCCGTTCCCTTATAACGCCGACGAAATCAACAGGGTAGTTGCAGACGCATTATCGAATGCCCCTGACCTGCCTCAGGAAAGAATCGGTGCATGGCAATCCGCTATCGTCTCCGTCTTACAGAGCGAAGACGAAAGCGTATTTACATGGCTTAACAGACTGCGCAAGGCATACTGGGCGCTGAGTGTTCTAGGAATGGATCCCAACGCGATAGAATATAAGGCCGCCCATCTACGCAATTACTGTATCTATCTCGATTCCCATATTGTATTGCGCGCAATGGTGAACGCTGGCGGTGGGTCGACGATGTGCGCACAGATTCTTCGTTTCGGTAGGAAAATGGGAGTGGAGATGCGACTTTCGCCAGCAATGTTTAAAGAAGTTGATCAAGCTTTAAGCTCGGCAAACAAAACTTTCTATGCGGCAAACGGGGATATTCTCCGTGCGAGTCGTTTATTCGAGGCAATCCAACGGAAAAGCGATATCTTCGAAGGTTATCTTCTAGCAAAAGCGCGGACAGCCGGATTATCTTGGGACAATTTCATGAATCAATTCTATTCCCCATCGGGCCAAACAAAATTGGAGAATTACCTGGGAAACGAGCTCGGAGTAGTTGTCCAGTCTGAGCAGAGCTTCTCGGTCGAGCAGCTCGGTCGTATCGAAGATATCGCTCAAAGACTTCTTCAAAAAAGACGCCAGGTTGCGCGTCCCCCTGAGGGTTTTGAAGGAAAGCCGCGGGCAGAATGGGAGCGTCAGTACCTACTGCGAACTAATGAAGCTCGGCAGATGGCGATCATATACGAGTTGCGCCAAAAAAGAGAGGCTGACAAGAAGCAATACTGGTTCGTAACTTTTGATGAGTTCGTTTATGAAGTTAGCGCAGCTCTTGTTGCTGACGAAAGCGGCATCTATGAATTCCCATGCTATATGAAGCCTGCTACATGGCTAGAGATTATTTCAAATGCATCGCCTGATCCGTTGCCGATCAATACTTTCAGGGAAGTTCTCTTGTCGCGGGATATCCAGCAAGTCGCAGATCAACTTGAAGCCGAGGTTATTTCCCAGATGCTGAAGTCGCGTGTCGACCAAGACGTGGAAAACATTGAATCTTTGCGGCACATGTTTGCTGATATTGTTAACAGGCCCGCCGTACAGGAGGCGTATCAAAAGGTGCTCGAAGCGGAAGGCATAAATAAACTCGCTGCCACTGACAAGGTTAAAGACGAGATTATCGCAGGCATGAAAGAACTCCTTACTAAGACGAGAGAGGATCTCAAAAAAACAGGAGAAGAAGTTATCGCTGAACGGAGAAAGACAAAAAAGGCAGTGGGTAAAGCAAGGTACCTGAAACAGCAGTTGGGACGCCTGACGTCACGAAAACGGAAAAAAGACGCTGATAAATAGTGATCTAGAAAGCAGATTGAATACGCCAATCCCCATATAACTGTGGATATCGGCGACGCAGAAGCCATTTGTTAAAATCGATGATGATAACAGCTAATCTGGCAGACTCAATATTCTCTCGAATTAGGCAAGTTCCGGCATTTCGACCTTCCCGGTTACTAGGGCGGAAATGAGGGCGGTGCGGTATTCCTTGAGGCGGGCGATCGCTTCCTGAATCTTTGCTGAAAGAGCATCATGTTTCGCGAGAAGGTTCTCCAAATCCTTTAGAATTCGTGTCTGTTCGTCGGGCGGAGGCAGGGCGATTCTGATCTCCCTTACAAATCCGCACTCGAGATGGGGATGGAGAGCACCAGTCTGAGACCATCCCAAAGCTTGTTGACCGTAATCGCTCTCTAAAGAACGCGCTATCCAAGCACCGACGCCAAGGCCACGCTTCAGCCTAATGATTATCAAAGCGTGACAATTACATCCAATAAACTCCTTCGGTACCACGGCCACTTGACCGATTCCGCCTGTTTGAACGACGAGAATATCTCCTTCGGCAAGAATCGATTTCTCGTGTTCATGACTCCAATCTGCTGTTACGAAATATGGGTGCCTTTCAAAATCGATCAACCCATTCTTAATATGAAGCGATTGTAAGTAGCGAATCCCTTCATTCACAAATATGTCGCGAGTAGGTCCGACGTAGCCGTTTGTAATTTTGGCTGCTACCATTGCGATGCGACGTGCCTGCCAATGTTCCGGAATCTCACCTATCCATTCGACGCCGGAGTCCTTCATCGGGACAGCTGGGTCGAGGCCTCTGGTGACGGCTTGGGTGATGAGAGCCGCGCGCTTCTCCTGAAGCAGTTCTATCAACCGCTCCTTCTTCTCGATGAGGGCATCAATCCTCGCAGTCTCGCGGTCGAGAAACGTTGAAATCGCCCGTTGCTCCCGAAGCGGTGGCTTCTGAATAGGGATCGAACCCAACATAGATCGGCTAACCCGGTCTCTAGTACCACCACGGCATATCGCACCGAGCCACGATAAGTATCCTTCCCCAGACAGTGTGTACACAACGTAGGGAGCATCAATATCATCAGCCGTCTTAAGTATGCAGACATCAACGGATGTAATCATTCTGTGATCTAAATCCGGTGCTTGGCAAGCACGCCCGACAGGGTCCGCGAGGCGGCAAATCAGCAAATCTCGCGGAAATACCTCTGTGCAATGAAACGAGTGAAAAGTTTCCTCGTCAATATATCGAAATCCCTGTTCCTTATACACTCCGATACCGACGTTTCCCGTTTGGATCAGACGGATTCCCTCAGCCCGAATAAACGGGGATTCTATCCAATCACCATCTACAAATGTTTTATATCCGGGTCTTGCTAACGAACGAATAGGCATCGTATCCCAGTGCGCTGGAATTTTGCCCAGCCACTCGACGCCGGAATACTTATATTCCGGATACGGACGGAATCGGCGACGTTTGATTCCCAGCGTATTTTGCTCTCTGCCCATGTCAGATGTGTTCCCTGTCGATCGGTCCGTCACCCATATCTAAAACAGAGGAGCAATAATAGACACGAAAGAACTTATTGAATGTTTTCATTGAACGGTCTTTGGGCCAGAGAGACGGATCGGCGCACCAGCCGTCGAGCTCAATTTCAAATATCGTTTTGAAATTCCGCTTTAGCCAGCGCTCCGCGTTCGCATCTTGTTCCGGTATCAAATACGCGGTCGAATCGGCAACCAGTTCTTCTAAAGTCAAAGCCTCATCATCATCCGGGTTTTTCTTTGCCCAATCCAGGAAGCCCTCCGTCGGCACGACAACAAGGACATTGCGATTTATTGCGGGCGGATATTCATGGAACATATTTTGCTTCATAGCGCAATCCCCTCAATCTAACACTAAGGGTCGGGTTTCGATCCCGTAATTTCACCCAACATTTGAATGATATCCTTCTCGATGGCCCGGATATCCGCCTCGATTTCCTCGAGCGGGCGGGGAGCAATATATTTGTAGAAATAGCGGTTGAAGTTGATTTCATAGCCGATGAGGCCGACCAGTCCGTCCTTGGCGTCGCGCCTGTTCGTATCTATCCAGGCGTCCGAGACATGGGGCTTGACCTCGCGCTCAAAAAACGCGCGCACGCTCGCCGGGATGCCCTGGGAGTCGACGGGATCGGGGCCGTCGACGAGCGGAACGCTTTCCGTATCGCGAAGCTCGGGGTCGGGCTCCGGATTCCCGTCGTTATCGCGGCAGATTGCGGCGGTTTCGTCCCGCTCCGACAGAGCGGCAAGAATCGCTTTGACGATCGGCGCCGGAAGCTTGAGCCCGGCTTTCTTCGCCGCAGATTCGAGGGCGCCAAGAAATTCCTCGCTGTCTTTGAAAAGCGTGCCCGGCAGAGCACGCAGGAGGCTTCGGGTTGCCACCTGAAAGGCCCGCCCTTCCGCTTGTTCTTTTGTCCCGGCCGCGGCCTTCTTTTTTGATAGCGCCAGATTCTGGAACGCCCGTTCATTCTCGAGGCGTGCGATCCGCTCCGGGCTCGCCTGGAAATTGAGGCGTAGTGGCCGCTCGACCGTGACCTTGCGGAACCCGAAATGCATCGTCGGATAAATCCTGACGAACTCACCCTCTTTGAAGGCACCGAGAAGTTTGAGGATCTCCTCAGCCTTCTCCGGGGGGATCTCGCGTCGTTTGTCGCCAAGGCTCTTCCGCATGGACACCCAGAAAGAAGTCGCATCGATGAGCTGGACTTTGCCTTTGCGTTTCGGGGCTTTGTGGTTGGTGATTACCCAGATATAGGTGGCGATTCCGGTGTTGTAGAAGAGCTGTTCCGGAACCGCGATCAGCGCTTCGAGCAGGTCGTTTTCAAGGACAAAGCGACGGATTTCGCTTTCTCCGCTCCCGGCATCTCCTGAGAAAAGGGGCGAGCCATTCATGATGATCGCCAGGCGTGCTCCTCCATCCTTGGGTTCCTTCATGTGAGCGATCATGTGGAGGAGGAAGAGGAGCTGTCCGTCGCTGATGCGGGGCAGGCCGGGGCCGAAGCGGCCCGCCGGCCCGCGCTCGTGCTCGACGGTGACGGCTTCTTCGTCTCGCTTCCAGTCTTTACCATAGGGGGGATTGGCGATCAGGTAATCAAAGGTTCTGCCGGCGTGCCGGTCGTTCGAAAGCGTGCTCCCGAAAGCGATATTCTTGGCGTCACGGCCGGTTGGCTCTTTGATGAAAAGGTCGGATTTTGACACTGCCCAGGTCTCCGGGTTGACTTCTTGACCGAACAGATGGATGTCCGCTTCCGGGTTAACGGGGGGCCGGATGATTTCGCCGTTCTTGCGAACCCCCGCCTGGACGTGTTCCTTGGTGATGAGGAGCATTCCGCCTGAGCCACAGCAGGGATCGTAGACACTGATGACCGCGCCTTCACCCTTTCGGCGGATGCCGTCTTCGTCGCCGGCTAGCAGGAGGCTGGCCATGAGATGGACGACGTCGCGCGGCGTGAAGTGCTCGCCCGGGTTCTCGTTCAAGGCTTCGTTGAACTTCCGGATGAGCTCCTCGAAAATAGTGCCCATCGTGGTGTTGTCGACTTTGTCGGGATGGAGGTCGATATTCTTGAAGCGCTCGAGCACCTGGAACAGCAAACCGGCCTCGTTGAGCTTGGAGATCGTGTTGTCAAAGTCGAATTTCTCGAGGACCTCGCGCATGTTCACGCTAAAGCCGGCAATGTAGTTGCGCAGATTTGCAGCGAGATGGGGCGCATCGGCTAGGAGCTTATCGAAGTCATAGCGGGATGTATTGTAGAAGGCAAAGCCGGCGGCTTTCTCGAGCTGGGGCTCGAGGTTCTCAAGCTTCTTGCCCTTAAGCTTGGCTTGAGTTTCGAGGACTCGCGGCTTGGTCGGTGCCAGGACGCAGTCGAGGCGGCGAAGGACGGTGAGGGGCAGGATAACGTCTTGATACTTGCCCCTCTTGAACGTGTCGCGGATAAGGTCGGCGACTCCCCAGATAAAGCTGACGATTTCGCTATGGTTCAAGAGTCTATCTCCATCTGCTGAGCTTCATGAAGTATATCTCTCCGCAAAGCAAAGCGTCAACGCCGCGGAAATATCGATAGGCGGAATATGTTGGGATAACAGGCCGGGTAAATAGCAAAGAAGGAAAAACAAAGGACAAACTAAAGCAATGCTTGCATCACCTTTCTGTAGGTGATTATTGGGGCAACGCTTATGAATTGCCCCATGAATTGATATGTTATATACTTCACTATCGTGAACAATACGCTTAAAGAAAAGAAAACTGGCGGCTACGGGGCGCGCGAGGCCCGGGCCGGCCTTTCGGCTCGGTTGCCGGGAATCGCCGTCTTTCCCAACATGTTTCCTCACTATGAGATCAAGGTCGAGATCCCGGAATTTACTTCGGTCTGCCCCAAGACGGGCCTGCCGGACTTCGGGACGATCACCATCATTTATGAACCGCTCCGCTCTTGTCTTGAGCTGAAGTCTCTCAAAGAATACATCCTCGCCTATCGGAACCTGGGCATCTTTTATGAAAACGCCGTCAACCGGATCCTGGAGGACGTCGTCAAGGCAGCCCGGCCGGTTCGGACCGCGGTCCGAGGCGAGTTCAACTCCCGCGGAGGGATTCGGGCGATCGTCGAAGCCCGATATCCGCGCCCCAAAGGAGGCCGCCGCTAAGCTGCAGGCCCGCCGCCCTTTCGCCGGATTCCTCAGGGCCGTCCGTGACTTTTTCCCCAACGCGAGCGACGCGACAGGCAACGAAGCATGAACGCTACCAGGAAATTGGGCTCGACCGACGTGATGATGCTCCTGGCCGTCGTCTTCTGGGGGCTCAACTTGACCGTGATCAAGGTCGCCCTGGCCGGCCTCTCCCCCCAGGCCTTTAACAGCTTGCGCTTGTCCGGCTCGGCCCTGCTCCTCTTCTGTTTTCTCCTCGCTCGCCGGGAATCCTTGCGGGTCGGCGGAAGGGATCTCCTGGTCGTCATCGTCCTGGGCGTCCTGGGGAATTTTTTCTACCAGGTCCTCTTCATCAAGGGCATCAGCCTCACCAGCGCCTCGAACACGTCCCTCATCCTGGCCACCTCGCCCATTTTCATCGCCCTGATGAGCTCCGCCCTGAGGATCGAGCGCATTTCCTGGTCGGGATGGGTGGGCATCGGCATCTCCTTCCTCGGGCTTTATCTCGTGATCTCTCAACAGGCGGGGGGCTTTCACTTTTCGGGAGCGAGCCTGCGGGGGGATTTGATGGTCCTCGTGGGCAATATCTTTTGGGCGTGCTACACGGTCTTCTCCAAACCCCTGCTCGAGCGCATGTCGCCCCTGAAGTTTTCGACCTTGACGCTAGCCGCGGGCGCGATCGTCTACCTCCTCTATGCCATTCCCGAGCTCAAGCGAGTGGAGTGGCCCGGTGTCCCGGCGTCCTCCTGGCTGTCCATGGCCTACTCGGGCTTTTTCGCCATCGTTCTGGGCTACGTGTTCTGGTATACGTCCATCAAGGCCGTGGGCAACGCCAAGACGGCGGTCTATAATAATTTCACTCCTGTGCTGGCCATCATCTTCGCCGCTGTGCTCATCGGCGAGCGAATCAAGGCCGGCCAGATCCTGGGCGCGGTCGTTATCCTGGCCGGAGTGTATTTGACCCGGACGGGCGACCGGTTCTTCACCAGGACCAAGGTCGTCTCGCACGTCCCGGAATAGGATGAAGGAGGGCGCATGACCTGGGACTTCAGCGGAATAAAAGCCGTGATCCATCCGGAGTCGTTCGTAGCGGAAGGCGCTTGTCTTATCGGCGCGGTGACTCTCGGGGAAGGGGCCAGCGTCTGGTACAACAGCGTCCTCCGGGCGGACCTGGAAGCGATCACGATCGGCCGAAACTCGAACATCCAGGACGGGTGCGTGATCCATGTGGAAACGGACAAGCCGGCCGTCGTCGGGGCCAACGTCACGGTCGGCCACCGGGTGGTGCTCCATGCCTGCACGGTCGGGGACGGAACGCTCATCGGCATGGGGTCGATCGTGCTCGATGGCGCCGTCATTCCCCCGCGCTCGCTCCTCGGGGCGGGGTCGCTCGTTCCTCAGGGCAAAACCTATCCCGAAGGCTCTCTCATCCTGGGTTCCCCGGCCCGCGTGGTGCGCAAGCTCAGCGACGCTGAGATCGAGGCCCTGGCGGAATCGGCCGCGCACTATCGCCAATTCTGGGAAGCGTATGTGCTAAAAGGGATCGCGTCGTATAAGAAATAGGTCAATCCCCTTCCGGGGCGGCCGACAAGAGCGGCGGCCCTCTGCCCGGACTCAGGGAAGGCTTAGAATCTTGTGGGCTTGCACGGTCAGCCGGATGTTGGGCAGGCCGGCGGCCAGGCACACCCGTAAAAGATCCCATCCCTGGCGAACGCTCCAGGACAGGTTGGACTGCGGCTGGAGCAGGAGCGGCGTTCGCGCGGGGAATGCGTGGCGGACCTTTTTTACGAGTTGAAATGAGAGCCCGCGGGTGACGATCAACTTGACCTCGGCGGCCCTTTTTCGGAAGCCCGGAGCGGCATCATAGTCCGGGGGTTTGGGCGAGACGGAATACCAGTCGGCGGCGACCGAAGGCCGAATGGTCCCGTTCGTTTCGACCTGGACCGAGAATCCTCTGCGTTTCAGGCCGCGGACAAGGCCGGACACGTTCTGGAGAAGCGGCTCGCCCCCGGTCAGGCACACCCAGCGGCAAGGAAATCGGCGTCGGATCTTGACCGCGTCCGCGACCACCCGCGCCGGCGAAAACTCTTTCCCGCCCTGCCGGGCGTACGCGGTGTCGCAGAACGAACAGCGCAGGTTGCAGCCCGCCAGCCGGACGAAGATCGTCGGCTCTCCGAGCCGGAGGCCCTCTCCCTGGACCGAGGGAAAGATCTCAACGATCTTCAGTGTAGGTTGCGGCGGCATCCTCGGATTCCCAGACCGTGACTTCCTTGACCGGGTAGAATTCCTTGAGCTGTGCATAAAAATGGCGGGCCAGGTTCTCGGCCGAGGGGTTGAAGTTGAAGACGTCATTGAGCATGGTGTGGTCGGGCAGGATCGAAGCCAGGCGGTTCTTGATCTCGGTGAAATCGATGCTGATGCCGGACCCGTCGAGCTCTCGTCCTTCGACCCGGACTTCGACCTGGAACGTGTGGCCGTGGATCTTCTCGCACTTACCCTTGTACCCTCTGAGAAAGTGGGCCGCCTGGAACTTATCGCGCACTCTAAGGGTCCAGCTCATAGCTTCTTCTCCTTTTTCAGCCGGACGAGCAAAGGGTCGGGCAGGCCCACGTCCTCCCAGGCCGTCTCGCGAAGGAGGCACGCGGAGCACCTCCGGCAGGGAGCCTCGCGGCCCGAGTAGCAGGATACGGAGTGCGCGTAATCGGCGCCCAGGGCCAGGCCGATGCGGATGATCTCTGATTTTTTGAGGTCGATGAACGGGGCCAGGACCTGCCAGGTGTTCCGGTTGAAAGCGGCCGTGGTCCCGGCGTTGAGCGCCGCCTCCATGGCCGTCACGAAATCCGGACGCGTGTCGGGATAATTCGGCGAATCGAGTGTGTTGAATCCCGTGATGATATCTCGGATGCCGCGCGGCTCGGCCCAGGCCGCGGCCAGGCCGATCAGGATCCCATTGCGGAAGGGAACGTAGGTCGGAGGCGTGAGCGTCCCGAGATCGCCTCGGCTCCGGACGCGAGGAACGGGAATGGACCGGTCCGTGAGGGCCGAGCCGCCCATGGGCCGCAGGTCGACCTTGAGGAGAACGTGGGGAAGTCGCATCCGCCGCGCTTGCCGGGAGGCCATCCGGATCTCGAGCCGATGGCGCTGACCGTAGTCGATGGTCAAGGGAAAGACCTTGTCATAACGGCTCCTGGCCCAAGCCAGGGCTGTCGATGAATCCAGTCCGCCCGAAAAGAGAACGACGGATTTGGTCATGAAGCACTTCCTCGCCGATGATAGAGGAACGGGCTGACTTTTTCAAGGCGATAAGCCATTTCTCGGCGGGAGTTGGGATCGCTGCGGGATCAAGGCCCCTGGCCGTGACCCTTCGGGCCCGCTTGACTAACGGAACTCCGGCTGGCATAGTATCGAATCGAGGACACGAGAAACGTGATGAACGAAGAGCCCACGGAGCGCGACTTCGACCTGATCAGCCGGGCGTCGTCGTCTGCGGTTCTTACGGTCCGGGACGATCAATTCGAATTCCCCTGGCTCGTCGATGCCGCCCGGCTCAGCCGCCGCCGCGGCGGGCGGTTCCGCGTGGTCGATTCGGGCCGGAACGATATCGTGTCCCTGTGCCGGCTGAGTGGAGCCGGCGCCGAGATCTATACCTCCGATGAGGCCCGGCCCGACCCGAACGAACTTATTCCCGTGGCCCTGTCCGGCCGGAAGAGCGGCTCTCCTACCTTTTATTATATACACGGCCCTCTTTCCGAGGACCTCAAGGCGTCCGCGATCCGGGGGACCGTCCTCGAGCTCGGCCGCACCGGCGTCGACATCCATCTCTCGAACAGGGAGCGGACACGGCCCGCCGACGAACTCCTGGCGCTGGCCGAGGCCTGCCGGCACGGGCACGGCCGGCTTGTCTATTATCATTTCGGGCGTCTCGAGCCGTATCTCGAAAACCTGGCCGCCGAGGGCGGATGGATTCATTGGCTTGCCCAAGAGCTCGAATCGGAGAAGGCGGAGTTTCTGGTCACGGACATCCTGCGCGCCGGGCGAAAATCGGGAGCGGGCTTCATCCTCCATCTTGAGGACGCAGGCTCCACGGTACGGCTCCGGCGGATTTTTGAGGCGGGAGGTTTTCTTGAGTTTCACACCCGCCCGAGCGAGAGCTCTCCGGATCGGCGCAAGCTTGAGGTCGAATGCGCGCGGCGTCGGCCGGACGCGCGGGCCTTCTATCTCCATGCGGATTTCCTTCCCTGACCCCGACGGCCCGACGAAGATCAGCGACCAAGGCCGAGCGGGTCGCTGCGATTTCCAGAACGACCGGACGACGAGTTGAAATATTTTTACGATGAATGTCATGGCGAGATTTATCGCGCTTTGGCGCGGCCCTGCGCATCTTCTTTGTCTGCTGAACTCCGCAGTATTGTTCATCGACAGGGCGATTGTCATCGCGACACGCATCGTGCGCGGGTGATGGACCAGGGTCGGATCGCGGAGCGCTCTCGCCCTCGCGAAGTCATGATGTACGTGTCGGGACGACGGAATGCGAGAGAGTGTTCCTCCGAGTTCCATTGAAGAGGTCGAGGGGTCACTGCCCGACACAACGGGTTGGGGGCCTTGCTTCGACCGCCCCCTAAAAAATGTGTATTTTTTTAAAAAAGGTATTGACAAACTATGAAAAAAGAACATAATTTTAAATTAGAAACAGTGAGAACGATGAAAAAGTCATCATCAACTCAGCAGCGATGAGGGGATGACCTAATTTTTTAGGAAGAGAACAAGGACAAAATGAAGATCGCGCTCGTGTTCAGTTCCAAGGCGGGGATGTCGGCATCATTCCTGTCTCAGCGCACCGATGATGTCCGCGAGGAGGAGGACGACCCTCCACCTGATCTGCTCGCGGAATGCGATTCAGACGAAACGATCCAAGCAATCCGCGAGGCTCTCGAAGAGAAGTTTCTCGTTTTTCCCATCGAATCCGACGAACAGGCCTTCGACCGCCTTCGCCGCGTTCGCCCCGACCTCGTTTTCAACATCGCCGAACGCCTGGAAGGCCCCAACCGCGAATCGCACATCCCGACGCTGTGCGAAATCCTGGGAATTCCGTACACCGGCTCCGACCCTCTCGCCCTGGCCGTCTGCCTGGACAAGTCCCGGGCCAAGGAAATCCTGTCCTATCACGGCATTCCCAACCCCGCCTTCTGGACCGTGGACGACCCCACCGAGATTCCCTGGAACGTCGACCTTCCGGCCATCGTCAAGCCGCTGTACGAAGGCTCCAGCAAGGGGATCAAGGACAGCTCCCTGGTGGACAACCCGCTGCAGCTCTGGGAACGAGTGGCTGAAGTCGTCGGTCGCTACCGTCAGCCGGCCATCATCGAACGGTTTCTCCCGGGACGGGAGTTCACGGTCGGCGTTTTGGGCAACGCCCCCGACCGGGAGATCCTGCCCATCGTCGAAATCGATCACAGCCTCCTGCCCTCCGGGGCGAGGCCGATTTATTCCTACGAGGCCAAGTGGATCTGGGACACGCCGGACAATCCGCTGGAGATCTTCAAGTGCCCGGCCGACATCCCCCCGGACCTCGCCGCCCGCATCAAGACCGTGGTGAACGACACTTGCGACGTCCTGCGCATCCGCGATTGGTGCCGGGTCGATATCCGGCTGGACGAATCCGGCCAGCCCAACGTCCTCGAGGTCAACCCTCTGCCGGGCGTTCTGCCCAACCCCGAGGAGAATTCCTGTCTGCCCAAGGCGGCCAGGACGGCGGGCTATTCCTATTCGGGACTCATCCATCGTGTGGTGGATGAAGCCGTCAAGCGGTATGGGCTCAACGGCACGAGTCGAGTGAATGAACAGCAACGGTAAACCGCTGATAGGCGTCGCCTATAACCAGGACCTGCCCGTCGTTCGGCATCGCAGCGAGAAGGTTTCGGAGGAGACGGTCGAAGAGATGGCCCAGGGGGCCTATGAGGCCGTTCTTTCCGCGGACTACCCGGCAGTCCTTATCCCGCTTAAGGAAAGCTTCATGGGTTTCCTGCGGCGGATCCAGGAGGTCAAGCCTCAGGTTATCATCAACCTCTGCGAGAGCTTCTGCAACAGCCCGCGGCTCGAAGCCAACGTGGCCGCCGCCTACGAGCTCCTCGAGATCGCTTTCACCGGGAACACGGCCCGAGCCCTGGCCGTTTGCCAGGACAAGTTCCAGGCCAAGTCCATCTTGAGCTCGCACGACTTGCCCACGGCCAAGGCCTGCGTGGTGACCTCGGCCGACCAGGCCATCAACCTGCGGTTCCCCCTCATCGTCAAACCCAACGCCGAGGACGCCAGCGTGGGGGTCTATCCCAACTCGGTCGTTCGCGAGAAAAAAGCCTTGCGGGAACGTGTTCAGAAGATCTTCGAGACCTACGATCAACCGGCCCTGGTCGAAGAGTATATCGAAGGCCGCGAGTTCAACGTGGCCGTCATGGCCGGCGAGAAAGTCGAAGCCCTGCCGGTCTCGGAGATCGATTTTTCGGCCATGCCCCCCGGCATGCCCCACATCGTCAGCTATGAGGCCAAGTGGTTCGAGGACCACGAGCTCTACTTGAAGACCCCGCCGGTCTGCCCGGCCACCATCGCGGAAACCGTCCGGGCGCGTCTCCAGGAGTGCGCCGTAAAGGCTTTCCAGGTCATGGGCTGCCGGGACTACGCCCGGGTCGACTTTCGGATGAACACGGACGGAGACATCCTCATCCTGGAGGTCAACCCCAACCCCGACATCAGCCTCAACGCGGGCTACGTGCGGGCCCTGACCGCCGCCGGATTGGATTATCCGGCCTTCTGGGGCCGGATGATTGAGAACGCCCTGCGGAGAAGCAACAGCCATGGTTCGGCCTATGAAAAAGTCCGATAAGCCCGCAGTCCTGGACATTCTGCGCGAGACGGAGATGTTCACCCCGGAGGAGATCGCCGTGGCCGAGGAGCAGATCGATATCGTTTTTGACCAGCCCGAGCAGAAGGACTATAGCGAGCTGGTGATCGAGGACGCGTCCGGCCGGGTAGCCGGCTGGATGTCCTGGGGACCCACGCCCATGACCCAGGGCACCTACGACCTGTACTGGATCGCAGTGGCCCGAGAAGCTCAAGGCCAGGGGCTGGGCAAAGTCCTGGTGCGCTGGCTCGAAGACCATGTGCGCCGGGAGAAGGGGCGGCTGATCCTGATCGAGACGGCCTCTCAGACCGACTACGAGTCGACTCGCCAATTCTACCTGAAGCAGGATTATCGCGAAGCGGCCCGCATCCGGGATTATTACAAACCGGGTGACGATCGGATCATCTACGCCAAATATTTCGGGTAAAGGAGCTTTGGGGACGACAATGGAAGAATGGCAGCAAATCATGAAGGACAGCCTGAAATCCCCGGAGGAGATCGCTGATTTTTTTGACCTGGACGTGAACGAGGTCCGCAAAGTGGACGAGTTCTTTCGGGCCCAGATCACGCCCTACTATGCCGGCCTGATCAAGCATAAAAAGGACCCTCTCTGGCGTCAGATCGTGCCCGACGTGGCCGAGATCAAGGACACGACCGGAGCCTTGGACCCCCTCGGCGAGGACGAGGATTCGCCCGTTCCGAGCATCATCCATCGTTACCCCGACCGGCTCCTGTTCCTGGTGTCCCATTGCTGCGCCTCGTACTGCCGCTTCTGCACCCGGAAACGCAAGGTCGGCCAGCCCGATAAGATCAACCCCCGCTACATCGAGGACGGCATCCGTTACATCCGTGACCACAGCGAAGTGCGGGATGTCATCATTTCCGGCGGCGACCCGCTCATGCTGGGCGATTTCAAGCTGGAGTACATCCTCAGCTCCCTGCGGGCCATTCCCCATCTTGAGATCCTGCGCATTGGGACGCGCGTCCCCTGCTTCCTGCCTCAGCGGGTCACGCCCAAGCTGGCGGCCATGTTCAAGAAGTATCACCCGCTCTACATCAACGTCCACTTCAACCATCCGGACGAGATCACGCCCGAGGCGGCCAAGGCCCTGGGCCTCCTGGCCGATGCTGGCATCCCCCTGGGCAACCAGACCGTGCTCCTCAAGGGCGTCAACGACGACCCCGAGACGATGCGGCGGCTGATGCAGAAGCTTCTGGCCGTGCGCACGCGGCCGTACTATATCTATCAGGCCGATTATGTCCGCGGGACGGAGCACCTGCGGACCACGGTCAACAAGGGGCTGGAGGTCATGGACGCTCTGCGCGGCTGGACCTCGGGCCTGGCCGTGCCCTATTACGTCATCGATTCGCCCGGCGGCGGCGGCAAGATCCCGCTCCTGCCGAACTACGTCCAGTCCATCAATGACCGGGAAGTGGTCATGCGGAACTACGCCGGCGAAATGTACGTTTACCCCCAGGTCAAGGACAAGGCACGCAAGCGAGCTCCGGCCCACGCTCCGGCTTGCGTCAACATGACCAGCCCGGCCGTCTGAACCTCTTCCCGCTTGCGGCCCGCCGGGGTTTGGTCCCGAACCCTACGTCCGATGAGGGGTCGGCTCGGTTCCGGTCACCTCGGATAGGAAACGGCCCAAGCCCTTCTTCCCGAGGACACTCAAGGCCTCTTCGGCCGTCAGCCCGCGCTTGTCCTTAAGGGATTCCAGAATCCTGATGATGGACAGGGAGACCTCCGCCGTCTGTCCCGTTTCCCAGGCCTTGTCCTTGAGGAAGCGGATCGATTCGAAAAGCACGGCGTTGGCCTCACCGTAGGTCACCGGCCGGCGGAGGCCGAAACGCTGGACCCACGACGGGCGGGACAACGCGTCGTTCACGTGGGATTGGATGAGATAGGTCGCCCGGCCGATGAGCTTGAGGTTGCTCGGGCTGACGTTGGTCATGGTGTTGCCGATGACCCGGCCCAGGCGGGCCATGACCGCCGTAGAATGGGCGTTGAGCATGATCTTCAAGGCGATGTTCGAATTGAGCCCGAAGGCGTCGTCGACCCCGGGAACCCGAACGCTCACAACGAGGGGAGGGTTCGGCCCGCGGGCCGAGTCGCGGAGGAAACGCTCGATCTCCGCCGAGGGTTTATTGTTCCGGCCGCGGCCGACGGCGATAAAGACCGTCCGGCAGGCCTTCCTGCGGAACAGGGCGATGAACTTTCGATAGGGGGACGCGTCGCCGTTGAGCGAATTCTCGTCTTCGTCGAGGGCGACGGCCACTCCGAGGTCCCCCCTCTGCGGCCCCCGCTTTGTGATACCGGCTTCGGAGAAGGAAAAATCATAGAGTGCCTGCTGGTCGTCGCCGGCCTTTTTCAAGCTTTCGAGCGCAGCCGTCCGGAGGTAGGCATCCTCGATATTTTCCTCGAACGGCTTCTGGTAGAGGGACGGAGCAAGCCCCCGGAACGGCCGGCCCAGGAAGGCCAGCCAGGCCTCCTTGGGACCCTGAGCCGGCGTCCAGACCTGGATCCAGCAGCGTCGACGCGGCTCCCGGACGGTGTCCAGGGGAAAGAGGCGAAAGGTCGGGCTCCTTTCGGTGCTGTCGATGAAAACCGTGATGAGCCCCCTCGCGGCGAAATAGGTCGAGAAATGACCTTGATTGTAGGTCTCAGCTTCAAGCTCCGTGACCCGGGCCAGGGCGGGCACCGCTTCCCGGACCGACTTGAGGATGCCCGAGAAATCCCTCAGCCGGTCGGCGAGCCCGCGGCCCGTTCCGAGCCCGAGACTCGACATCTCCTTCTTGGACAAGCGCTGTCCGAGGACGCGCTCCAGCGCATCCTGGAGGACATGGCCTATGACAAAGGTTTCGATCGTCGCGGCTTGCATGCGGGTCGAGCCGGTGATGGCCTGGGGACCGGTCGTCAGGTTGATTTTGGTGATGCCCGGCTCCTCCAGGACCTCGCGGCTGCGCTCGAACGGGAGCAGCCTCTCATCCGGGTTGTTATAGACGAAGTAGAGCCGCCGGCGGCTGTCCTGGGGCCGGAACTCCGGGCCCTGCTTCCATTGGTCGAGGGCGGTCCGGATCGTTCCGATGACGGACGATGTCTCGCCGCCTTCGGTGATGCAGATGACGAGGTCGCCCCGCTCGACCTTCCGGTCGGAGAGCTGGAGGCGGCCGATGAGCGGAAGGTCCTCGAACCCCTCGAGAGAGCTGATGAGCGCCCGGTCCCCGCCGGTCATCTCCCCGATGAGGCGGTCCTCGACATCGGCTCCCACGAAGTCCCGGACCTTGGCCCAAGCCCGAGGGTCGGCTTTGACCCGCCTCCAGAACGGACGCCAGAAAGCGCTCTCCATCTGCTTGGCCAGGCGTCCGGTTGCCCCGCAGCCGTAGATGTAAACCTTGCGCTTTTCAAGAAGAGCGGCGGAAACCTGAGCGGACAGTCCCTCCAGCGTTCGGGGCTCCGCGGCGAGGCCTCCGAGCTTGGCAGCCACGTCCTCGTCGACGCTGAAGAGAAGCTCCAGCCCTCCGGCCGCATCCTTTTGGACCTTCTCGCTGAGGGTCATGGTCCGGGCATGGCGCTGTTCGGTAAGAAGAGTGTGGAGCTGGAACTGCGTCTTGTTCATGACGTAGTCGACCGATTCTTCCGAGGCGGGAATGCCGAGGAGTTTCAGGAGGTTATCCTCGGCGGGCGTCGGGGGCGGCTCCTGGGCCGGACCCGGGACCGGACCGAGGCCCGCGGCCAGGAACAGCAGGGCAACGACCGCCAGAAGCCCTCGCGCTCTCCGGGAAGAGGGCTGACGCCGCCGAGGGCAGGGAGACTCATTGGCCGTACTGATGCTTGTCATCGATGATGTCCCCGACCTGCCAATCCTTGATCCACTGCTCCACGGTGAAGACCTCGAACCCTCCTTCGGCCGCGGAGCAAACGACCCGGTTCAAGCCGGCGTTGATGAGCATCTTCTTGCAGATGAAGCAGGGGAGGGCGTTGACCACCTGTTTCGTTTGCGGATCGCTGCCGTAGATGAACATGTCTCCTCCGCGGAGGCTGACCCCGGCCCGGGCGGCGTTGATGATGGCGTTCTGCTCGGCGTGAACGCTGCGGCACAGCTCGTAGCGTGAGCCGTGAGGGATGTTGAGCATGTTCCGGAGGCAGCTCTGATGCTCGAAGCAATCCTTGGTCTTGCGCGGCGCACCGGCATAGCCCGTGGAGACGATCTGATCATCCCGGACGATCAGGGCACCGATGGCCCGGCGGTAGCAAGTACTGCGCTGAGCGACCTCCCGGGCGATGCCGAGATAGTATTCATCCTTGGAGACGCGTTTGGGAACGGAAGAGGTCATAGGAATTCCTCCAGCTGGCGGTGAAAGGCATCCCGGGTCGAATCGTTGACGACGGTCCGGTCGGCGAGCTCGAGACAGCGATGGAGCTGCTGGCCCTCGGGCCGGTCGGTCATCTCCTCCTGCTCCTTGCGGATGAACGCCTCCAGGGTCGCGGCCGATTCGTCGCGGCCCCGGCGCCTGACGCGTTCGAACCTGACGGCCGCGGGCGCGTCTACGGCCAGGAGCAGGAATCCTTTGCGCTTTTTCAAGAACGCGATCTCCTGGGGATGACGGATGCTGTCGATGACGGACTTGCCCCGGACGCGCCTCATGACCCGGCGGGCCAGAATATCGGCCCCGTAGCGGCCGCGGAGGGCGTTGCCGGTCTTAATGAGATTGTCCCGGGTGATGGCTTCCCCCCGGCGGGTCAACTCTTCGCGGAGGATGTCCGACAGGCTATGGTAGGCGTAGCCGTGCTTCTTAAAGAACTCCGCGGCCTCGCCCTTGCCCCCTCCGTTCGTTCCGGTCAATCCGATCAGTCGGGCGGGCGTGGTCATGGCGCGGATCCTTCTTCAGCCGGCGGGTTCGGCAGGACTCTTATCGGCGGGCTTCTTTTTCTTTCCGAAGATGGCCGCGATCAGGATGCTGAGCGAATAGAGGCCGATCATGGGCACGGCCAGGATGCTCTGGTTGACCATGTCCGGAGTGGGGGTGATGATGGCGGCGATGATGAAGATCAGGAGGATGGCGTACTTGAAGTTCTTGAGCATCCACCGGGCGGTGACGATGCCCATCCGGGCCAGGAAGAAGATGAGGGTTGGCATCTCGAAAACCAGGCCGATGCCGAGCAGGAGCTTGATCGTCAGGCTGAAGAACGTGTCCACGGTGATGACCGGCTGAAAGTCCGAGCCCAGCTTGAGGAAGAACCGGCAGGCGAAGGGGAAGGCGATAAAATAGCCGAAACAAGCCCCGCCCAGGAAAAACAGCGTCGTGGCGAGAACGAAGGGGATGACATACTTCCTTTCCTTCTGGTACAGGCCCGGGGCGATGAATTTCCAGATCTGGTAGAAGATGAAGGGCGAGGTGACGATGGCCGCCGAAAGAAAGGCGACCTTCATGTACAGAGTGAAGGGCGCGGTCAGCGAGGTGAAGGCGAGCTTCGTGCCCTCGGGCAGGAATTGGGTGACCGGCCGGGCCAGGATCCTGTAAATTTCCTGGCTGTAGACCCAACAGGGGATGACGGCGATGAGCAGAGCGATGATCGCGTTGAAGAGCCTCTTGCGGAGGTCCTCCAGGTGCTCAAGGAAGGTCATCTCATCCGGAGATTTTCTTCCCTTCCTCATCCTCTTTGATATCCTTCTTGAGCTCGTCTTTGAGGCTCTGGAATTCCTCGGCCCTGATCTCGTCCTCGAACTTCTCTTTGATGTCTTCCGTGGATTTCTTGAAATCGCGGATGGCCTTGCCCACGGTTTTTCCCACCTCGGGAAGCTTCTTGGGCCCGAAGACAAGCAGGGCGATGACGAAGATGATGATCAGCTCCGGGAGACCTATACTGCCGAACACGTCTTTGCTTCCCTCTATGAACCTTTTCAATATAGACTCTCTCCCTCTCCAAGTCAACACGACGAAAAACGCCCGATCATACGATAATCGTCAGAAACAGCCGGGAAATCTCATTCCCGCTCCAGCCCTCCGCATTTACTTAACACCGGGAGTCTGCTAAAATTACTCTTCTTTTGCCATGTCCATAAAAAGGTTCGTCCTGCCCGTCCTGTCGGCGGCCGCCCTGGCCCTGCTCTATCAGTTCGCCTGGAACGAGGATGTCTGGAACCAATCCCTGGAAAAGCTGAATTCCATGGTCTCCCTGATCGACGAAAATTATTATCAGGACGTTGACACTCAGAAGCTGGCCTTCTCCTCGATCCGGGGAATGCTCCTGACCCTCGACCCGCATTCCTATTTTCTCGACCCCGAGAATTACCCCCGCCTGCGAGAAGACCAGGTCGGCCTCTATTCCGGGATCGGGACCCAGATCCAGAAACAGGAGGACCGGTTGGTCGTCATCTCTCCGATCGAGGGCAGCCCGGCCTTTCGGCTCGGGATCCAGGCCGGCGATATCATCAGCTCCATCAACGGGGAAAGCACCAAGCCCATGACCAGCTTCGAGGCCATGCAGAAGCTCCGGGGCGTCAAGGGGACCAAGGTCCGAGTGACCATCCTCCGGGAGGGCATGGACAAGCTCATTGACCTGACCATCACCCGCGAAGAGATTCCGCTCTTCAGCGTTCCCTACGCCTTCATGCTGAACGACGGCATCGGCTATGTTTTCATCCGTAATTTCTCGGAGACGACTCCCAAAGAGCTTGAGGACAAGCTGAAACAGCTCCGCAGGGAGGGCCTGAAAGGCCTGATCCTTGACCTGCGGCTGAACGGCGGCGGCCCCCTCTTTCCCTCGGTCGAGGTGGCCGACGATTTTCTCCCGCCGGGGGCGATGATCGTCTCCATGCGCGGCCGCAACAAGAACTACAACCGGGAATTCCGGGCCGTCCGGGGCGACCAGTACGAGCGGCTGCCGCTCGTCGTGCTCATCAACCCGGGCAGTGCCAGCGCCTCGGAGATCGTCGCCGGGGCCATCATGGACAACGACCGCGGTTATGTCGTCGGAGAGGATTCTTTCGGCAAGGGCCTCGTTCAGACGGTTTACCCCCTGGGGCCCGACGTGGCCGTGGCCCTGACCACGGCCAAGTATTACACGCCCAGCGGCCGGTCCATTCAGCGCGATTACACGAACATCGAGGATTACTTGATAACCCGGGACAAGGTCCCGGCCGACCGCGAAGTCCGCTACACGCTTAAAGGCCGGAAGGTTCTCGGCCAGGGCGGGATCACGCCGGATTTCGAGGTCAAGACGACGAACAAGCCCCTGACCATCGAGCTCTTCGCCAAGGGCACGTTCTTCGGCTACGCCCGCAAGTTCGCTTCGCATCAGACGCCGCTCTCCAAGCATTTCGTCCTCCCCGGGGAGGCCCCCGACAGCGCCGGCCCGGAGGCGATCATCCTGGCCCGATCGATCGTGGTCAATGACCGCATCCTGTACGATTACCGCGACTATCTCCGGACGAACAAGATCGCCTTCGGCCCGAAAGCGTTCGTCGAGGCGACTCCCGAGATCAAGCGCGAGTTGGAGCGGGAGCTGGCCAGCGCACTGTGGGGCCTTCAGGAAGGCCAGCGGGTCTACCGGCTTTCCGATTCGGTGGTCATCAAAGCCATAGCCGTCATGCCCGCGGCGGCCCAACTCCTGGCCGAGGCCAAAACGCCCTGAACGAGGCCGGACAGGCCTCCATCCTCCCCGAATCCCGGCCGAGAACGTTTTTTGCCGCGAAATTTCTTGATATAATGAATCCCACGACGTCAAGGCCGAGGAGGTGTCGGATGAAGATCGCTTTAGCCTCAGACCAGGCGGGTTTTCGTCTCAAGCAGGACGTGGTCGCGCTCCTCAAGGAGATGGGCCAGGACTTCGAGGATTTTGGCTCCGATTCCGAGGAATCCGTCAACTACGTTGACTTCGCGATCAAAGCCTGTGAGGCCCTTCTCTCCGGCGATTGCGACCGGGCAGTTCTTTTCTGCGGAACGGGCCTGGGAATGGCCATTGTCGCTAACAAGTTCAAGGGCGTCCGCGCCACCTCATGCTGGGATACTTACACCGCCTCGGTCAGCCGCAAGCACAACAATGCCAACTGCCTGACCCTGGGCGGCCGCGTCCTGACCCCCGAGACGGCCCGGGCCATCGTCCGAACCTGGCTGACCACTGAGTTCGAGGGCGGCCGGCACAGCCTCCGGGTGGGGACCATTCTGGCCCTGGAGGACAGGAACTTCAGGCCCTGACGAAAGGAGACTTTGATGCCGACACTATCCGAAAAGATCCAAGCTCTGTCCGGCAAGGTGGAGCGGAACAATATTTGGCGTCAGCAGGAATGCGTCAACCTCATTCCTTCGGAATCCACGCCGTCCCTCCTGGTCAAGATGTTCGAGATCTCCGACCCGTCCGGCCGCTACGCCGAGCACCGGGCGATGAAGGGCGAAGAGGTCTATTTCTATCAAGGCACGGACTTCATCCGGGACGTTGAACTCGAGGCCCAGAAGGAGCTGGGCCAATACTTTGGCTGCACCGACGTCGAGCTCCGGACGATCTCCGGGCAGATGGCCAACGAAGTGGTGTTCAAGGGCATGGTCAAGTTCGTCAACCGCGGCCGGACCAAAGGCCGGCCTTCGCGGCGGATCCGGCTGGTGATGAACAACGAGCTCAATAACGGCGGCCACCTCAGCTCCCAGCCCATGGGCGCCCTGTTCAACTGCGTCGAGGAGGACCCCCTGACGGGCAAGGAAGCCGTGGTCAACTTCCCGGTGCTCAAGGACAACCCCTACAAGCCGGACCTCGAAAAACTGGCCGAGCTTCTCGACCTCCACAGGCCTGAGCTCATCATCTTCGGCAAGAGCATGTTCATCTCGAAGGAGCCCGTGTCGTTCGTGGCCGAGCAGGTCAAGTCCTGGCCGGACAAGCCGGTCATCATGTACGATATGGCCCACGTCCTGGGTCTATACGGCGCCTTTCAGGACCCCTTGGCCGAGGGCGCGGACATCGTCACCGGCAGCACCCATAAGACGTTCTTCGGACCCCAGCGGGGCCTCATCGCCGGGAATTTTCAGGCTGGCTCGCCGCGCCGCAACCTGTGGCTGGATATCAAGGGCCGGGCGTTTCCCGGGTCGACGAGCAACCATCATTTGGGAACGCTCCTGGGCTTGCTCCTCGCCACCTACGAGATGAACGCCTTCAAGGCCGAATACCAGGATCTGGTCCGGTCGAACGCCAAGGCCTTCGCCCGGGCCCTGAAGGACAAGGGCCTGGTCGTGGAAGGGGATGCGCGCGAGGGGTTTACCGAAACGCATCAGGTCCTTATCCGGGTCAAGCTGTCCGGACCGGGGATGGTCATCGCCCGGCGGCTCGAGGACAACAACATCCTGACCAACTATCAGGCCCTGCCCGGCGACGAGACCTTCCTGGATTCGAGCGGGATCCGGATGGGCGTTCAGGAGATGACGCGCTTCGGCCTCAAAGAAAAGGATTTTGACACGCTGGCCGGCTACATTGCCGACGTCGTTCTCAGGAACAAGAACGTCCGGGACGAGATCAAAGCCTTTCGCAGGAATTTTTTGGAGATGAAGTACTGCCTGCCCGGCGCCGAAGCCCTGCCTCTTGCGGCCCGTGTGATCAAGTCCGCTTTTTCCCTGCCCGGTTTCCTCGACCGTTTGGCCGAGAACCTTCAGAAAAAGGCCTGAAGGGCGGGTCGGAAACCGTCCGGCGCTCAGTTGACGGGAACCGGGCGATTCTGTCAAAATGGTCTCTCCCAAATCCGCTTCAAGGAATAAGGTATGAAAGCTCTCATCGTCGGGTCCGGAGGCCGGGAGCATGCACTGGCCTGGAAGATCTCCAAGAGTCCGCACATCGAGCAGATCTACTGCGCCCCCGGCAACGCCGGAACCGCGCGCCTGGCCGAGAACGTGGCCATCCCGGCCGACAACATCAAGGCCCTGGCGGACTTTGCCGCCGAGCGGAGCGTCGGCCTGACCGTGGTCGGACCTGAACTCCCCCTGACCCTGGGCATCGTGGATGAATTCGAAAAGAAGGGGCTGAAGATCTTCGGCCCGACCCGCAAGGCGGCCGAGCTCGAGGAGAGCAAGATCTTCGCCAAACAGTTCATGGACCGCCACAAGATCCCCACCGGGCGCTATCGGGTCGCGCCCACGGCCGATAAGGCCCTGGAAATCCTGAGGTCCGGCGAGTTCTCCTATCCGCTCGTGATCAAGGCCGACGGGCTGGCGGCGGGCAAGGGGGTCATCATCTGTCATACCGAGGAAAAGGCTAGGGCGGCGGTCGACCTGATCATGGTCAAGAAGGAGTTCGGGCCCTCGGGGAACAAGATTATCATCGAAGAATTCCTTACCGGGAAGGAGATGTCTTTCATCGTGATCACCGACGGGGCCAAGGTCATGCCCCTGGCCACGACCATGGACCACAAGGCCGCCCTGGACGGCGACCAGGGACCGAACACGGGCGGCATGGGCGCCATCTCGCCCTCGCCCTTCATCAACCAGAAGCTATACTCGGAGATCATGGAAAGCATCGTCTTTCCCGTGGTGACGCGCATGCTCGAGGAACGGCGCAAGTTCCGGGGCGCCCTGTATTTCGGGCTGATGTTGACCGAGAAAGGACCGAGGGTTCTCGAGTTTAACTGCCGCTTCGGCGACCCGGAGACCCAGCCCCAGATAATCCGCCTCGAAACCGACCTGGTCGATATCATGATGGACACGATCGAGGACAATGTTCTGGCCCGGGAGGCCAAGTGGAGCCCCAAGCCCTCGGCCTGCGTCATCCTGGCCTCGGGGGGGTACCCGGACAAGTACGAAACGGGCAAGCTCATCCTCGGACTAGAAAAGGCGGAGAAAAGGCACGGCATAACCATATTTCATGCAGGGACGACCCTCAAGGGAGGGAAGCTCGTCACGAACGGCGGAAGGGTTCTGGGCGTGTGCGCCTCGGAGCCGACCCTGGCCGCCACCATGAACAAGATCTATGAAACCATCCAGGACATCAGTTACGAGGGCATGCAGTTCCGCAAGGATATTGGCTCTCAAGGGGAGGAAGTCTGATGCAAGTCGCGGTGTTCATCGGCAGCGATTCGGATTATGACATCATCAAGGACGCCCTGGACATCCTGCGGGACTTCGGCGTGACCCATGCCCTGGAAGTCACCTCGGCCCATCGCTCGCCTGAACGGACGGTCAAGCTTGTGCGCCAAGCGGAGGATGACGGCGCGGACGTTTTCATCGCCGTGGCGGGCAAGGCCGCCCACCTGGCGGGCGTCGTGGCGGCCCATACCATTCGGCCGGTCATCGGCGTTCCCGTTGAGAGCGGCGGGCTTGGCGGCTTGGACGCCCTCCTCTCGACCGTCCAGATGCCCAAGGGCGTTCCCGTGGCGGGCATGGGGCTGGGCAAGACGGGAGGGGCCAACGCCGCCCTGCTTGCCGTCCAGATCCTGAGCCTCAAGGATAAGTCTCTTCTGAACAAGCTCAAAGATTATAAAAAGAGGATGACTTCCCAGGTGGAGGACGCTTCCCGCAAGCTGAAGCAGGGCTTATGACCTCTTTTTCCCTCCAGAATTTCGGCTGTCGGGTCAACCAAGCCGAGGCGTTCGAGTGGGCCGAGGAATTCCAGCGAGCCGGACTCCGGCTCGAACGCGACCCGGCCCGCAGTGATGTCATCGTCGTTAACACCTGCACCGTAACCAGCCGGGCCGACCGCGACGTGCGCAAGTTCCTGGCCCGGGTGAACCGAGAGAATCCCGGAGCCCGGGTCCTCGTCACCGGCTGCCTGGTAGAACGGGCCCGGGCGGAGCTCGAGGGCCTGCCGAACATCACCCTCTTGTCCAACGGAGAAAAGGGGCGCCTGGCATCCCTGGTCTCGGGTCTGGCCCAAGGCGCGGCGGACTTGTCTCCCGGCCGGTTCCGGGCGCGCGCCCTGCTCAAGGTCCAGGACGGTTGCGATTGCCGGTGTACCTTCTGCATCATCCCCAGCGTCAGAGGCCGCAGTCGGAGCATTCCCCGGGCCGCGGCGCTTCGGCGGTTGGAAGCGCTTGCCGCCCAGGGCTTCCGGGAGGTCGTCCTGACCGGGATCCACCTGAGCTCCTACGGCCGAGACCTCGAGCCTCAGACGAGCCTTCTAGTCCTCCTCCGCGACTTGGAGGGGCTCGCCGGCGCGCTCCGCCTGCGCCTGAGCTCGCTCGACCCGCGGACACTCGACCCGGAGCTCGTCCGATTCCTGACCGGCTCGGCCCTCATCCGTCCCCATTTTCATCTCTCGCTCCAGCACGGTTCGGACGTCGTCCTGGCCCGCATGGGACGCAAGAGCCGTGCGGGCGAGTATCGGGACATCCTCAAGGACCTGCGCGGCCGGTCACCCCAGGCGGGATTGGGGGCGGACATCATCACCGGTTTTCCGGGAGAGAGCGAGAGTGATTTCCGCGCCGTGCGCGATTTCCTGGCCGAGTCTCCCCTGAATTATTTTCACGTCTTCTCCTACTCGCCCCGGCCAGGCACGCCGGCCTCGTCCTGGGAACGGGTCAACCCCGCCCTGATCCGAAGCCGGACGACGGACCTACGGGGCCTGTCGCTCGAGAAGAGCCGGGCCTTCCGCCGCTCGTTTATCGGCCGGAGGCTCGAGGCCATCGTCATCCGCAAGGCCGGGGACCGCCTTGAGCTTCTGACATCCAATTACATCAAGGTTCTTGCCCCGAGTCGCGGCCACTCCGAAGGGAAGGCTGTGAGCGTGACTCTCGACAGGGTCGACGACCGGCTGGCCTACGGCTCCCTCGGAGAATAGCCGGCCGTGTCCAAGATCGCCCTCCTCCCGACGGAAGTCTCTCAGAAGATCGCCGCGGGCGAAGTCATCGAGCGGCCCCATTCCGTGGTCAAGGAGCTTGTCGAGAATTCTTTGGATGCGGGCGCATCCGCCATCCGCGTAGAGCTAGCGGCGGGCGGGAAAAGCCTCATTCGCGTTCAGGACGACGGCTGCGGCCTCGGCCGTGACGACGCCTTGCTCGCCTTCGAGCGTCATTCGACGAGCAAGATTCGCGAGGCCAGCGACCTGGAGCGGATCGCGACACTGGGGTTTCGCGGTGAGGCCCTGGCCAGCGTCTCGGCCGTGTCCAGGCTGACCCTCAAGACCTCGGAAGGAGGGGAGTCGGGCGTCGAGGTCGAGCGCGAGGCCGAGCGGCTGGTCGCCGTCAGGGATATCGCCCTGGCCCGCGGCACGACCGTCGAGGTCCGCGACCTTTTCTTCAACTTGCCGGCCCGCCTGAAATTTCTCAGGTCCGAAGCTTCCGAGCTCAGCCAGGCGACCAAGTTCCTGACGATGATGGCCTGCGTCTACCCCGAGGTTGCTTTCTCCCTGCGTCATGGCCCGCGGGAGGTCTTCAACTGGCCCAAGGTCAGGACCCTCAAGGAACGGCTGTTTCAGGTCTACGGCAAGGCTCTCGTTGATCGGCTCATGGAAGTCGACGACGACCAGGGCCAAAGCCGCATTCACGGGTTCGCTTCGCGGCCCCCGGCCGGCCGCCGGGACAAGTCCCAGCAGTTTTTTTGCGTCAATCGCCGGTCCGTCAAGGACCGGGTCCTTCAATCGGCACTCAACCAGGCGTTCCGGCCTCTTCTTGAAAAGAACCTTTTTGCCGAGGCCTTTCTGTTTCTGACCCATCCCTACGGTGAAGTGGATGTCAACGTTCATCCGGCCAAGGCCGAAGTCCGTTTTCGAGATCCTCAGGCGGTGTTCCGGCTCGTCCTGCGCGCCGTCGAAAAGGCCGTCCTGGACCAAGGCACAATCAAGCCGGTATCGTTCAGCTTCCCCCAAGGCCCGGAAAAGACGCCGGCCGGAGTCGAAGAGTCCGCGGGAGTGCATCTTTTCGGCGACCCGTTCGGACCGACGCCGGACTCGGCCGGGCCGCAACGGAGCGGGGAACGAGAGAAGCCGTCCATCGGCAACGGCGGGCGCCGGGTCCTGGGACAATATCTTAACGTCTACATCGTCGCCGTTTCGGATGAGGGGCTGTTTGTCATCGATCAGCACAACGCCCACGAAAAAGTCCTCTACGAACGATATCGAGAAATGGGCCGGGGGCGGGATTGGCCGCGGCGGCTGGCCCTCATCCCCATCCTCTTCGACCTATCCCCTTCCGAGGTCTTGAGCCTCGAGGAAAACAGCGACATCCTCGCCCAGAGCGGGTTCAGAGTCGAGGAAGCGGGCGGCCGGACATATGCCCTCAAGGAATTCCCCGACATTCTCAAGGATGAGGAGGCCCAACAGGTTTTTCTGACGCTCCTGGCCGAGATCAAGGAGGAGAAACTCGCCGGATGCCAGGACAAGATCCTGGCCACCCTGGCCTGTAAGACCGCGATCAAGGCCGGCGAGCCCCTGTCCCAGGCCCAGATGGAGTACCTTGTCGAAGAGCTTTTCAGTCTGCCCCAGCACGCTCTCTGCCCGCATGGCCGCCCGGTTCTTCTCTCGATCGGGCGCGGGGAGATCGCCAAAGGCCTGCGCCGGCCGTCAAATTGACAGCCCCAAATCGCTCTGCTAAGATGAACACGCTTATCGCGCCGGGGACATCCCCGGACAACGCAAGAGGTTACGGGGAGTGGCGCAGCCTGGTTAGCGCGCCTGCCTTGGGAGCAGGAGGTCGACGGTTCAAATCCGTCCTCCCCGATAAATCCCTGGCGGACCCAGGCCGGCCCCGCTGATTTCCACGACCATCCGCGCGCGCCTGTAGCTCAGGTGGATAGAGCAGCTGCCTTCTAAGCAGCGGGTCGGGAGTTCGAGTCTCTCCAGGCGCGCCATCATCCCTCCGCCCTCTCCGGCGGGACGCCCGGCGTGCGGGCGGAGCGGATGTTCGATCAAAACAGCCCCCCGGAATTTTGCGGCTGAGGATTGTTCGAAGTTGCGCCTTAGAGCGGTTTTTTGGCCGCCAACAGAAGACAGGATGCGCGCGAGTAGCCGAACCTGAAATTCAGCCGCTTGGCGGACTTCTTCATGGCGTCAAAGAGGTCCTGTTCAAAGCTGTCCTTGAAGAGTTCGATGGGCCCGTCATATCGGCCGTAAAGCGAGATGTTCCACGTGTTCTTATCGAACGAAGCATAGGCAAGCCCGGAATCGTCCTCCAGGACCGCATAGGACCGGGCCAGGATCGTTTTTCGGATGACCGAGAAATTGCGTTCATGGCACAAATAGCTCGCCGACTTAAGAAAGGTGAAACAGCGGGGCGCGTTGCTTTGAAGGTAAGCTTCGAGGGCCGGCCTTTTTTTGAGCCCCGCGTTCGAGAGGTCGCAGGAGAAATAGATGAGCGTCTTGGCCAGGGCCTCGCCGGCCGTGCGGTAATGGATTCGAACCGCCGATTTCCTGGCCGGGGAATCCTCGGCCTCCGGGATGAACTCCCCGTTCTCGTCCAGGTTCCCGAGCTCGAGGCCTTCGATCTCCATGCCCAATCGGGCTAGGGAGACCATCAAGATCGGGACGACGCCCTTGAGCATCGGGCTGGCCAGTTCCGAGTCCATGACTCGCGTACGGTAGAAACTCAAGCGAAGGATGTCCTCAATGGAGATCATGTAAAGAGAGAGAATCTCGTCCAGCTTCTGGGGGGAAAGCGCGTCGCGCCTCGGGACCGCACCGGCGGGCTCCAGACCGACGAGGATGGCCTGAACGGAACAGGGGAAGAAGATCTCGGGGAAGATGATGTCCGGACCGCTGAACGGATAAAAAAGCGGGGTGGAGGGATCATGGACGGGAGCGAGCTCACTTTGAGCCCATATTTTCATCCGGGTCTGGGACCCGCTGAACGCGGCCCACAGGGCGCCCATTTTGGGGGCGAAGCACTTCCAGGCGTCCGTCTGAGTCAGGTCGTAGAATTCACTGGAGGGGTCCACGGCCAGGCCCGCGAAAAACCTGGCGGTGTCGGTGAGTGTCCTGGCCCGCGCCGCTGCGGCGGCGACCGGGGTCTCTTCCTCGGCGCGGTCGAGGCTCGCCGCGACGGGCACGGAAGCCGGCACCTTGGTGATGCGTCTCTCGGTCTTAAACTCACAGGATGAGACGATGAGGCAGAAAGCGGAAATCAGGATGAGGCTTGCGGGTTTCATCGTTGACTCGAATGATCTTCGCTTCATGACATCCGTGGCCCCGTTCTTCTTGATCCTATCGCATCCTCCAGGGATTTCACTCCGAGAAAATATATGGATTGGCCAAATTTGTCAAATCGGCTCCGGGAAAGAAAAGGGAAGGCTGCGGGCCGCGCTCGTCGCGGAGATGGCAGTTCGGGTCCGGAGTCATTGAAAGCAAGGGTTTGGCGCGGAGCGGCGTCTCCCTGAATGCTGTATAATAACTCCCATGATCGACTGGGATAGGATTCGCCGGGATTTTCCCGTAACAGAGACGTGCGCATATTTCATGAGCGCGGCCATGTCCCCGCCGCCGAAGCCCGTTTTCGAGGCCGTCGCCGCCAACTATGAGAAGCTGTATCGGGAGGGCGACGTTCATTGGCCCGAGGAAATGGAGCGCTACAAGGCCCTTTGCGCCCGCCTGGCCCGGATGCTTAACGCCGGGCCCGACGATGTCGCTTTCGCCCCCAACACCTCGACCGCCATGGCCATTCTCGGGTTGTCGTTCAAGGAGTCGGCCAGGGCCCCGTTCAATGTTGTTTCCATGCAGGATGAGTTCCCGGCCTCGACCGTGGCTTTCGAACATCTCGGGATCCCGATGCGGTACGTCCAGCCCGCGTCCTTCCGTTATCCCGTCGAGGCCGTCCTCGACCTCACGGACAACGATACGCTGGCCGTCATCACCTCATATGTCCAGTACGCCACCGGATTCCGGCAGGACCTGCTCTCCCTGGGCCGGGAGCTCACCCGGCGAAGGATCTTGCTCATCGTCAACGCCACCCAGGCCTTGCCTTTTTATCCGGTCGATGTCGAGGCCATGCACATCGACGCCCTCGCTGCATCGCTCCACAAGTGGGGCATGACCGGCCACGTGGGGTCGCTGTTCTTCACCTCGGCGGGTTTTCGCCGATGCTTTCGCTCGCCGCTGGCCGGCTGGTTGTCGGTTGCCTCCGAAGAAGGCGAGGGCATTCATATCGGCAAGAACACCCCCTTCCGGCTCCTCGGCTCGGCCCATCGCTACGAGCTCGGGACGTTCAACCTCAACCCTCTGCTGGCCCTCGACACGGCTTTGGACTATATGGAATCCATCGGGTACGAAAGCATCCGGGTCCGGCTCGGGCAGCTCACCGATGACCTGACGAAAGGACTGAGGTCGCTCGGGGTCGATGTCGTTTCCCCGGTCGAAAGCGAGGCCGAGCGTTCGGCGATCGTTTCCTTTACGCTCGGGAACCGGAATAGCCTTTGCTTGAAGAAGCTCGAAGAGGCAAGAGTCTTCGTCTCGCTCCGGGCGGGCCTCGTCAGGGTCTCCGTCAACATTTTCAACAACGGGCGGGATATCGACCGCCTGCTCGATGTCATCAAAGGCCTGTGACCGCGCCGGGTTCCGGCCATTGCTCCCGTTGCCGGGAAATCCCAGGCCGCGGAAGATTCCTCGAGAGGGCGAGCCGCGGCCGAAACATTGACCTTGGTCGAGAGTTGCGATAACATTAAACATCAAGGGAATTGGAGGGGCTTTATAAAATCATGATCAGAAATCAGTGCCGACAATTCGGGCTCGTTTTATTGGCCGTCCTACTCGTGATCGGGCTTGCGTCTCCGGCTTTCGTCTCGGCCCAGACCGCCTCCGGTCAGCCCGACCCCTTCTACCTGAAACTCCTGAACGATGGCGAGCGCTATTATCGCGGCCAAAAGTTCGAAGAAGCAGCCAAGGCTCTTGATATCGCCTGTTTTGGCTTGAGTCAGGATCAGCCTCAGCTGGGCAAGGCCCTGGGCTACCTGAGCTTGTCCTATTTCAACCTGAAGGACGACATGCGGGCCAGGGAGTCGCTTGTTAAGCTCATCGACCTTGTCGGCTTGAACAACCTCTCCGGCTTGGCCCTGGAGGAGCCGGACCGCCTCCATTTGGTCGAACTCGCGGCTTTCTATAAGCTTGACGTGCCCGTGAGCCAAGCCGCCGCGCCAGCGCGGACCGACACTCTACGTCCCTCCCCGGCCGCGACCCCAGGGGCCAAAGCCGTGCCTCCCGCCGACATGACGAAGACCCTGGAGGCCAAGATCAAGGCACAGCCCAAGAATGCCCAGGCTTATCTTGATCTTTATGAATACAAGATGCAGCAAAAGGATCTGAAGGGGGCCCGGCGGGCGCTCGAGAAGGTCGCGGACAATGTCCCGGCTGATCCCACCGGTCACTTTCTGCTGGGCAAAATGGACTTTGCCCAGAAGGATTTCAAAGGCGCCGGGAATCACTTGGAGAAGGCCCTCGTTCTCAAAAAAGATGCTCCGGCCGGTGATAAGGACTACGCCGAAGCCGAGGCCTGCCTCATCCTCACTTACAACAGCCTGAAAAGGATGCCCCAGCTCGAAAAAGCCTGCCGGGATTTCCTGGCTCGCTTCGCGCCGGAAGCCGTCCTCTCGACGGACCTCGCCGAGAAAGACAAGAATTCGTTCCTGAGCATCCTTGGCGCGTTCTCGACTCAGGCGCATGCGGCGGGATCACCGCCATCGGCGCCGAATGTTACAGCCGGAGGCGCTGTCTCAGCCTCCGACCCTTCCGCCCTCCAGAAAGAGATCAAGAAGAACCCGAAGAACGTCTCTCTCTATTATGGACTTTATGACCTTTATCTCCAGAAGAACGACCGGCCCGCGGCCAAAGAGGCCCTGAAAAGCCTGATCAAGAGCAATCCCTATGAAGCCAAGGCTTATCTGGACCTGGGGAGGCTCCATTATTCTGAAAAGGATTACGGCAAGGCCGCGGACACCCTGGGCAAGGTCTTCAAACTCCCTTCGAGCCTGCCGATCGAGCCAGGCATCCGGGCCGAGGCGGCGTTCTACCTGGCCATGAGCCAGTTTCAGGACGAGGACAAGGCCGCGGCCAAAGAAACCGTTGCCGTTTACCGACCCAGCCTTTTCGATTATCTGGCGAGCGGAGCGCCCATTTCGGACTCGGATAGGGCTGTTTGGCAGAATCTCCAACGGGAGGCCGAAACCGCGGCCCTCGTCTATCTCATGGGCATCCGGGTGGACGACTCGCCGGCCGGCCTTGAAGTGAAGATCGACCTTTCGGGGGCGACGAATTATCGGACCTTCGTTCTGACCAAGGAACGAAGCGTCGTCGTCGAGCTCTTCGGCATCGCCGGCTCGCGGGCACCGGAACGGATCGAGGTCGGTCGACAGGGTGTCAAGGCCGTGCGGAGCTTCATGTTTCAGAAGGAAACGGCCCGGGTCGTCCTGGACGGCCAGACGCAGATCCCGTCCCACCGGATCCTCAAAACGGATTCCGGGCTGAGCATCGTGATCGAGAAATCGTCGCTGGGCCCGTGATGAGCCCGTTCGAGTGAACGGGGTCCGAGCCGGTAAAGACCAGGGACGGCGCGACGGGCGCAGGGGTCTTTCCGGAATTCCCGCCGGCCGGGCCTCCCCCGAGATTCCCCAAGCGGCGCGACTTGCCTTAGTACATGCTGATCGGGGTCACGGTCAGGGGTTCGAGGGAGATGTCCTCGATGAATTTTACAGTTTTGCCGAGGAGAGTGCAGGTCATGATGACCGAGTTGGCCCGGTAGCCGCCGCCGAAGAAACGTATGCCTTTCAGAAGGCTGCCGCTCGTGACGCCCGTCGCGGCAAAGACGATGTTCTTGCCCGGGGCCAGGTCGTCCACGCCGTAGACGCGGTCGAATCCGCCTTGGATGCCCATCCCCTTCATGCGCTCGTCGTCCCCTTTCTTGAAGGGGAAGAGCTTGGCCTGCATGTCGCCGTTCAGACAGCGGCAGGCCGCTGCGGTCAGGACGCCCTCGGGCGCGCCGCCGATGCCCATGACGGCGTGCACTCCAGTGCCGCGCATGGCCGAGGAGATGCCGGCGCTCAGGTCGCCGTCGCCGATGAGCTTGATCCGGGCTCCGGCCTTGCGGATGTCGGCGATGAGCGCGTTGTGGCGTTCCCGATTGAGTACGATGACGACCAGGTCCTCGACGTCACGGCTGAGGCCGCGGGCGATGGCCTTCAAATTGTCCGCGACCGAGGCGTTGATATCGATATTGCCCCTGTTCGAGGGCCCGACGATGATCTTGTTCATGTAGATGTCGGGAGCGTTGAGCAGGCCGCCTTCTTCGGATGCGGCCAGGACGGAGATAGCGTTCTCGGTGCCCGTGGCGCAGAGGTTGGTCCCCTCCAGGGGGTCGACGGCGATATCCACCTTGGGGAACTGGCGCTCGCCGTTCCCTTTTTTCCCGACTTTCTCCCCGATGAAGAGCATGGGCGCCTCGTCGCGCTCACCCTCGCCGATGACGATGGTCCCGTCCATTTCGATCTGGTCCATCTCCTTGCGCATCGCCTCCACGGCTTTGTGGTCGGAGAATTTTCGATCGCCCTGGCCCATGGTCTTGGCCGCCTGGATGGCCGCCGCTTCCACCACCCGCAAAAAATGCACTGACAATTCGTCGACAAACTGCATGATAGCCTCCCTCATTCACACTCTGCCGAATTCGGCTCCTATTTTTACGCCATTTTTTTATAGCTTTCGAAGCGGAGCTTGGCTTCCGCGGCGGCCTGGGCGAAGAGGACCTTGGCGATGTCGGGGTACTGCTGGGCCAGGGTCTTGTAGCGGATCTCGTTCTTGAGGAAGGTGTCATAGGTCAGCGTGGGTTCTTTGGAGTCGAGCTGGAACGGGTTTTTGCCTTCTTTGGCCAGGAGCGGGTTGAAGCGATAAAGGGTCCAGTAGCCGGTATCCACGGCCAGCTTTTCCTCGGCCTGGCTCTTGGACATGTCGATACCATGATTGATGCAGGGCGAGTAGGCGATGATGAGCGACGGTCCCGGATAGGACTCGGCCTCGAGGAAGGCCTTGAGGCAGTGGTTCATGTTGGCCCCCATGGCCACCGAGGCCACGTAAACGTAGCCGTAGCTCATGGCCATCTTGCCCAGGTCCTTCTTGGTCGTCTTTTTCCCCGAGGCGGCGAACTTGGCCACGGAGCCGGTGGGCGTCGCTTTTGAGGCCTGACCGCCGGTGTTGGAATAGACCTCGGTGTCGAGGACGAGCATGTTGACGTTGCGGTTCATGGCCAGGACGTGGTCGAGTCCGCCGTAGCCGATGTCGTAAGCCCAGCCGTCGCCGCCGATGCACCACACGCTGCGTTCGACCAGGTAATCCTGAAGCTGCCGGATCTTTTCCAAGGCCGGCTTGGCCGCGCCGCCCTTGGCCAGGGCGGCGGGCAGGGCATCCCTCACGGCTTTGGCCGCCGCCTGGGCCGCGTCGCCGGTCTGAGCCCACATCTCTTTCATATTTTTCAGGGCGTCCATGAGAGCGGGCGCGGTCCCGGACTGGAGGGCCGCGTCGACGTTGGCCAGGAGCTGGCGTCGGTTCGAATCCACGGCCAGCCGGAAGCCGAAGCCGTATTCGGCGTTGTCCTCAAAGAGAGAATTGGCCCAGGCCGGTCCCTGGCCGGCGGCGTTCTTCGCGTAGGGCATGGTGGGGAAGGTGCCGCCGTAGATCGAGGAGCAGCCCGTGGCGTTGGCGATGAGCATCCGGTCGCCGAAGAGCTGGCTGGCCAGCTTGATGTAGGGTGTTTCGCCGCATCCGGCGCAGGCCCCGTGGAACTCGAACAGGGGTTGGAGGAGCTGACTGCCGCGCAGGGTATCCGTCTTTTGGCCGTCCAGGTTGTCATAGGTCAGGGCCTCGAAGAACTTCTCGTTCTCGACCTCGCCCGCAGCCCGGGCCTCCTCGATGGGGACCATCTTCAGGGCCTTGACCTTGGTGGGGCAGACTTCCACGCAGTTCTCACAGCCGACGCAGTCCTCGACGTAGATCTGGAGCCGATACTGGAGATCCTTGTCGTTCTTGGCCGTGGACTTGAGGGTGATGAAACTCTTGGGGGCGCCCTTCATGTCCGCGGGCAGGACCTGCTTGGGACGGATCGTGGCGTGCGGGCAGACGAGCGCGCACTGGTTGCATTGGATGCAGTGCTCGGGCAGCCACTGGGGAACCTCGGGAGCGATCCCCCGCTTCTCGAGGCTGGCCGTGCCGGTCGGCACCCGGCCGTCGTAGGGCATCTTCGAGACCGGGATGGAGTCGCCCTTGAAGTGCATAATGGGCAGGATGACGCTCCGGGTGAAGTCGTCGGCGTTGTCGGGCACGAGCTTGGGCAGCGGCGCGGACTTGGTGATCTTGGCCGGGATCGGGACCTGCTCCAGGCTGGCCGAGGCCTTGGCCACCGAGTTCCAGTTCATCTCGACGACTTCCATGCCCTTCTTGAGGAAGCTCTTCTTGATGGCCGCCTTGATGAGGTCGATGGCTTCGGCCTCGGGCAGGACTCCGGAGATCTTGAAGAAACAGGCCTGCATGATGGAGTTGATCCGGTTGCCCAGGCCGCAGGCCTCGGCGATCTTCAGGGCGTCGATGGTGTAGACCTTGATCTTCTTGTCGATGATCGTCTTCTGCATGTCCGGGGTGAGGTTCTCGAAGACCTCGCTTGCCTTCCAGTTGGAGTTGAGCAGAAAGATGCCGCCCTCGCGGAGGCCCTCGAGGATGTCATAGCGGCCGATGTAGGAGGGCTTGTGCAGGGCGACGAAGTCGACTTTCTTCAGCAGGTACTGGGACTGGATCTTCTCCTTGCCGAAACGGAGGTGGGAGATGGTGACGCCGCCCGATTTCTTCGAGTCGTACTGGAAATAGCCCTGGACGAACTGATCGGTGTTGTCGCCGATAATTTTGATCGAGTTCTTGTTGGCCCCGACCGTCCCGTCCGAGCCGTAGCCCCAGAACTTGCAGCGGACCGTGCCGGGCCGCTCGGTATCGATCGAGGGCCCCAGGGCCAGCGACGTGCCGGTGACGTCGTCCTCGATGCCGACGGTGAAGCCGTGCGTGGCCTTGCCGCCGAGGTGGTCGTAGACGGCCTTGACCATCTCCGGCGTGAATTCCTTGGACGACAAGCCGTAACGTCCGCCGATGACCTTGGCCGGACGGCCCGAGAGGGCCACGGCCACGTCGAGATAGAGCGGTTCGCCGAGCGACCCGGGCTCCTTCGTTCGGTCGAGGACGGCAACCGTTTTAACCGTCTTGGGCAGGGCCGCGTTGAGGGCCGCCGCGTCGAAGGGACGGTAGAGGCGAACCTTGACCAGGCCCAGCCTGGCTCCGCGCGAGTTGAGATGGTTGATCGTTTCCTCGGCGGTCTCGGCGCCCGAGCCCATGATGATGACGACCTTTTCGGCGTCGGGAGCGCCGACATAGTCGAACAAATGATAGGGACGGCCGACCTTAGCCGCGAACTTATTCATGTATTCCTGAACGATGGCCGGCGTCACCCGATAGAACTTGTTGACCGTCTCGCGGCCTTGGAAATAGACGTCGGGATTCTGCTGGCCGACCTTCATCATCGGCTTCTCCGGGTTGAGGGCGCGCGAGCGGAAGTCCTGGATGAACTCCGGCTCGATGAGCTCGGCCAGTGTTTCGTAGGGGATCATCTCGACCTTCTGGATCTCGGCCGAGGTCCGGAAGCCGTCGAAAAAGTGGAGGAAGGGCACTTGAGACTTCAGAGTGGCCAGGTGGGCTACCGCGGCCAGGTCCATGACCTCCTGGACCGAGCCCGAGCAGAGCAGGGCGAAGCCGGTGTTCCGGGCGGACATGACGTCGGAGTGGTCGCCGAAAATGGACAGCGACTGGCAGGCCAGCGACCGGGCCGAGACGTGGAAGACCGTGGGGAGCATCTCGCCCGCGATCTTGTGCATGTTGGGCAGCATGAGCATCAGGCCCTGGGAGGCGGTGAAGGTCGTGGTCAGGGCGCCGGCCGACAGACAGCCGTGGACCGCGCCCGAAGCGCCGCCCTCGGACTGCATCTCGATCACATCCAAGACCTGGTTCCAGATGTTCTTCCGGCCCTGGGCCGCCCACTCGTCCGCCAGCTCGCCCATGGTCGAGGACGGGGTGATGGGGTAGATGGCGGCCACTTCGCTATAGGCATAGGCCACGTGCGTGGCGGCCGTGTTCCCTTCGATGGGTTCGAACTGCTTTTTGGTGTTCATTCAAGATTCCTCTCGTAACGTTGCGCTTGGTCGAGCGTCCTTATTTTTCATGGTCCGGGCGTCGAGCGCGACCTTGAGGGCCGCCGGCGCCTAGTCCTTAACCTCGGTCCTCCCCTCCAGGGCCTTCTTCATGGTCACCTGGTCGGCGAAATCGATCTCCGACCCGACCGGCAGTCCCATGGCCAGCCGGGTCAGCTTCAAATTGAATTCTTTGAGCATCCTGGCCAGGTAGACGGCCGTGGCTTCGCCCTCGACCGTGGGATTCGTGGCCAGGATGATCTCCTGGAAATGCCCGGCCTTGATCCGCTTGAGGAGCTTGTCCAGGCCGAGCTGGTCCGGCCCCTTGCCCTTGAGCGGGGCCAGGGTCCCCAGCAGGACGAAGTACCGGCCGTGAAAGGATCCCGTCTTCTCGATGGAGGAGATGTTATAGGGCTCTTCGACGACGCACAGGGCGGAATCGCTCCGGCTCCGGTCCTGGCAGATCTCGCATGGGTCGACATGAGTGATGTTATTGCACTCCGAGCAATAGAAGATCGTGCGCCGGGCCTGGGTGATGGCCTCGGCCAGGTTGTCCGCGTCCTCGGAGGGCAGTCCAAGAAGGTAGAAGGCGATGCGCTGGGCCGACTTGGCCCCGATCCCGGGAATCTTGCGCAGTTCCTCGATGAGCCGGCTGAGCGGCTGGGCGTACTCGAACATCAGAACAACCCCGGGATCTTGAAGCCGGCGCCCAGGGCCCCCAGCTTCTGGGACAGGGCCTCGCCGACCTTGGCCCCGGCGTCGTTGAAGGCGGCCAGGATGAGGTCCTGGAGCATGTCCACATCGTCCCTGTTAACGACTTCCGGGTCGATCCGCAGGAAGACGGGGGTCTTGTTCCCGTCGAGGACGAGGGTCACCATCCCGCCGCCACTCGACCCTTCGACCCGCATCTCGGCCATTTCCTTCTGTATCCTATCCTGCATCTCCTGAGCCTGCTTGACCATCTTCTGGATATCGCCGATTCCCTTCATGTTCGTCGTCCTTTCTAGTCCTCGCCGCCAGCCTTCTTCAAGCGCTCGGTGGAGACGATCCGGGCCCGAAAAGTGTCCATGAAATGCTGGACGCCCGGGTCCTTGAGCGCGGAATCAAGCTCGCTCGTGCGGGAACGGGGTCCGGCCGCCGCCTCCGCGGAAGCCTTGACGTGCACTTTCTGGCCGGCCGCCTCGCTGGCCGCTTTCTCGATGAGCTTGATCTCCTTGTCCACGACCTCGAGCAGTTCCTCTTTCCCCGGGGGGAAGAAGAGACGCAGGGTCAGAGGATTGCTGACGGAGAAGCCCTGGTCATGATTGAACTTGATGTCCAGGGGCTCGTCTTCGACCTTCCAGGACGAGGCTTGGGCCAGGATGGCCGCCAAGGAGCTCCGGTCCCTCTGGAGATAGGTCAAGACCTTGGGCATGAGCGTCTTCAGGGTCTCGAGACGCGCGGCCGGAGGCGGGGCGGCAGGATCGGGGCGGATGACGGGCTGGGCGGCGGCTGCTACCGGGGGCTTCAGCCCGGGTTGGCCCGAAACACTCTTGGCCCCGGACGAGGGCGGGCGGATCGGGCCGGGTTCCGGGGACATCCCCTCGGGACCAAGATTTCCCATGGCTTCGAGGAGGTCCTGGATCGGAGTCAGATTCCGGTAGTGGCAGAGCTTCACAAGAAGCGCCTCGATCGTGATCCGAGGATGGGAAGAATAGCGGATGGCCGGCTCGCCGGCCTGGAGAGCCACGAGATACCGAAGAAGATCCTCGGCCGAAGCGCGCTCGGCTTCACGCCTCAAGCGGGAGACGTCCTCCGGCCCCAAACCCAGGAGGTCGTCGGGCTTGGCCACGGACTTCACCAGGAGGAGGTTGCGGAAGTGCTGGATGAGCTCCTTGGCGAAGGAGCGCAGGTCATAGCCGCTGTCGATGACCTGCTCGACAAAGGCGAAGATGTCTTCGGGCTTTTGATCGAGCACGGCGGAACTGAAACTGAAGAGGATGTTCCTGTTGATCGTCCCCAGGATCTCCTTGAGGTCCTCGTCCGGCACGGTCGTCCCGCTGAAGGCCACGGCCTGGTCAAGAAGGCTCTCGGCGTCGCGCAGGCTCCCCTCGGCCGATTCGGCCAGGAGGGTCAGTCCGGCGTTCGAGATCTGGATGCCTTCCTTCTGGGCGATCTTCAGGAGATGGTTGGTGATGTCCTTGTGGCTGATCCTCTTGAACTCGAAATGCTGACAGCGGGAAACGATCGTGGCCGGCACCTTTTGGAATTCGGTTGTGGCGAAGATGAAGACGGTCTGGGGCGGAGGCTCCTCCAGCGTCTTGAGAAGGGCGTTGAACGCCGGGCCCGTGACCTGGTGGACCTCATCGATGATGATGACCTTGAAGCGGTCATGGAGAGGCTTGTAGCGGACGACCTCCCGAAGCTGACGGATATCCTCGATGCCGCGGTTTGAGGCGCCGTCGATCTCGATGACGTCGATGTCCCGGTCTTCGCCAATGGACAGGCATTGGTCGCAGACGTTGCAGGGCGCGGCCGTCGGCCCGTTGACGCAATTGAGGGCCTTGGCCAAGATGCGGGCGGCCGAGGTCTTGCCCACGCCGCGCATTCCCGAGAAGAGATAGGCCTGGGCGATCCGTCGGCTCTGGACGGCGTTCTTCAACGTCTGGACGACGGCCTTCTGGCCGACCATCTCGTCGAAGGTCGAGGGCCTGTACTTCCGAGCGAGAATTTGGTATGCCACGTTCGCTTTATCTAGTGTTATTTGTGAGGAAAGTCTTGCTTTCCTTCTTTAAATTAGAAGACATCTTAGCACCTTTTCCGGGCGATATCAAAAGAAATGTGGCAAAAGGAAGCAGCTCATGATCCGGAATAATGCCTCGGTTCATTGGTCTCGAAGCGCACTGGCCGTCAGAAAAAGGGACGCGGAATCGGGCCAAGGTCTTCCGGACGGAGATGAAATTCGTCGCCTGGGGGAGGAATCTGGTTTATGATAGATGTTTGCCGACCGAAATTCCGATGAGCAACTGCCGAGGACTGCGGGCATGGCGATCAAGAGAAACTTAGCCGAGATTCACGCGGCGGTGTTCCTCTTCGGCCTGGCTGGCCTCTTCGGCAAGTGGCTCATTCTCTCCCCGATCCTCATCGTCCTCGGCCGCGTGGTCTTCGCCAGCGCGCTGCTGGGCGCGGTCGTTCTTCTCGGTCGAAGGAAGCGGGCTTCCCGGGTGCGGCTTCGGAGCGACATTCCCGTCTTCGTGCTCTTGGGGCTTATCCTGGCCCTTCACTGGGCCGCCTTCTTTCGCGCGATCCAGGTTTCGTCGGTTGCGGTCGGGCTCCTGTCCTATTCCACTTTCCCCCTCTTCACCTCGTTCCTCGAGCCTCTCATTAACAAGGAGCGCTGGGAAGGGCGCCCGTTCCTTCTTTCCCTGGGGTGTCTGGCCGGCGTCGTGCTCATCGTCCCCCACTTCGAACCGGGGAATGCCGTCTTTCAGGGGGTATGCTGGGGCGTTCTTTCAGGCCTGATGTTTTCCGTCCTGACCGTGCTCAACCGGAAACTGACCGCGCGGCATCCCGCGCTACATATCGCTTTTGTTGAGGACGCCTTCGCCGGGCTGTTTCTTCTGCCGTTCGTCTTCGTCCTGCGGCCTTCGCTCTCCGGTCGGGACCTCCTGCTTCTGGCGGTCCTGGGATTTGTCTGCACCGCGCTCGCGCATACGTTGTTCATCCGGGGGATGACGGGCGTCAGCGCCCGCACTGCGAGCATCATCAGCTCGCTCGAGCCCGCCTACGGCGCGGCGCTGGCCCTTCTCTTCCTGGGCGAAGTCCCGGCGCCGAGAACCCTGGCCGGCGGAGCGATCATCATCGGCTCGACGGCGCTGGCCTCTTTCACCGGGCGCAGAGGCTAGTGCTTTTCGACAGTGGCGCGCTTGGTGCTGGCCCCCCTGATCTCGTCCTGCTGCATTTTTTTGAGGCTGGATTTTTCAACCGCGTGGTGCGACTTTAATTCGGTAAGAGCCTGATCGCGGTCCTTTTGCAGGCGGACCTTTTCAGCGGAAGAGCGCGTGCGGGCCAAATCCTGGTCGTACTGCTTCTGGGTTTGCAGGATCTCCTGCTGCTGGCCCCGCTCCAGGTTCTGGAGCTCCACCTTGTGCCTTTCCTGGAGCTGAATCGTCTGATCGGAAGTGTTGATCCCGCCCGAAGGTATCAGCGTTCCCTGGCGCGCGGCCTCGTCCTTGGACACGAATCTCTTAGGCTGGGCCGTTTCCCGGGGAGCGATGTCGGGACGGTAGATGGTGACCTGGTTGGAATTGATCGTGGTCAGCCCCGGCCGGTCCGCATCCCGCAACTGGTACGTGGTGAAGCGCTCACGCGTGATTCTCTCCGCGTTGTCGAGGCTCAGGCCGTCGTTGATGATGCGCCCGGAGCGCTCATTGAGCTGGGCTTTGAAAACGGTCCTACGGATGAACTCGCCGTTCCGATAGCGGGGGACGACGTACCGCTCCACATAGGGGTTGGAGAAGTGAGGGCCGTCGACGAAGATCCAGTAGTCATCCGAGAGGTCGATGGAGGTTAGGGAAAGGCCGTAGCCCCGGGAGTAGCGGTAGCGAGGGGGCAGCGGCGCCCAGCCGATACAATCGTCGGCGTAGCGCCAGCTCACCCAGGCCGGACCCCAAACCGTGTCCGGGACCCAGAACCAGCCTAGACCGGGCTCCCAGTCCCAGCGGCCGTAGTGGGACGTGATCCAGCCCCAACGATAATAGGAAACCCAAGTCCATCCGTATTCGGTCCAGACCCAGCGCCCATGGAAGAACGGGTGCCAGGAGCGGCTCGCCTCATAGGGAACCCAGACATATCCGTAGCCGGGGTAGGTGATCCAGGTGCCGTAGTCCGAGAGGTAGTCATAGAAATAGGAGATATCCATGTTGCGGCCGTAACCGTAGTTCGGACCGTAAGTAGTCGAGGGTTCATTAGAGGTGCCCTGGGGTTGATCATAAGTGCCGCCGTACCCTCCGGGTTCTCCAGACGGCGAGTACATGATGCAGCTCGAAAAGACAAGAAGCCCTAAAACTAAAAGACCCAATCCCAAAAGCTTTTTCATGAAAGTCCTCCTTGGGTTCTTCCCGGCAATCTTCTTGCCATCCTAATATCATCTCCAATACTCATACCAATATCAATAATGCAACTTCCATGCCAGTGATTTCTTTGAAAATTCCTAAAGGAATTCGAAGAATTGGCGGGGAAGTGTCCTCTGCGGGTGACACGTATGAGATGGATTGACATGCGTACCCCCATAGAACCAGCCAAAATGGGCCGACCGCCAGGAAATCTGCGGGCGCCCGATGGCCCGCGATCCGAATCAAGCGTCTTTGAGATTTCTGAAGACTTTTTTGATCCGCTTCAGGGCCCAATTGACATCTTTTTCCCTAATGTTGAGAGGCGGCGCGAAGCGAATGACGTTGTCGTGCGTTTCTTTGCAGAGCAGGCCCTCATCCTTCAGGGCCTCGCAGAACCGGCGGGCGCCGCCGGCCTCGGGCTTGAGCTCGACGCCGATGAGGAGTCCCTTGCCCCGGACTTCCTTGATGTGCCGGCTGCGGACGGCCTTGAGCTTTTCCAGAAAGTATCGGCCCATGGCCGCCGCGTTCTCGACCAGTTTCTCCTCGGCGGTCACTTTCAGGGCCTCCCGGGCCACGGCGCAGGCCAGCGGGTTGCCGCCGAACGTCGAACCGTGCTCGCCGGGCTTGAATACGCCCATGATCTCCCGCGTGGATAACACGGCCGAGATCGCGTAACAGCCGCCGCCGAGAGATTTGCCGACGATGGTCACGTCGGGCTTGACGTTCTCGTGCTCGCAGGCCAGCAACTTTCCGGTGCGTCCCAAGCCGGTCTGGATCTCGTCGGCGATGAACAGGACGTTGTTCTTGGCGCAGATCTCCCGGGCCCGTTTGAGGTAGCCCTCGGGGGGGATCAGGATTCCCGCTTCGGCCTGGATGGGCTCGATCAGGAAGGCCGCGGTGTTGGGGTTGATGGCCGCCTCGAGGGCGGCGATGTCCCCGTAAGGGATGACGGGAAATCCCGGAGTGAACGGTCCGAAGTCCTTCCGGTAGAGAGGCTCGGTCGAGAAGCTGACGATGGCGATCGTCCGACCATGGAAGTTGTTCGAGCAGGAGATGATCTCAGCCTTGTCCGGAACGATGCCCTTCTTCTGATAGCCCCACTTGCGGGCGAGCTTGAGGGCTGTCTCCACGGCTTCAGCGCCGGAGTTCATGGGCAGGACCATCTCGTAACCGCTGAGCTCGCACAGCTCCTTGGCCAGAAGAGGCCACTGGTCATTGCGGAAGGCGCGCGAGGTCAGGGTCAGGCGTTTGGCCTGGGTTTGCATGATCTTAACGATGCGGGGGTGACAGTGCCCCTGGTTGACGGCCGAGTAAGCGCTCAGGCAGTCCAGGTATTTTTTCCCGTCGACGTCCCAAACCCAGATGCCCTTGGCTTTATCGATGACGACGTCGAGAGGGTGGTAGTTGTGGGCTCCGTATTGATCCTCGATACGGATGTAATCACGCGTTTCCATATTATTGCTCCTTTGCTCGTCGACAATGATTCCGTGGCGGAGAGGGTGGGATTCGAACCCACGGTACGCCGTTAGACGCACACACGCTTTCCAAGCGTGCTCCTTAAACCACTCGGACACCTCTCCATGATTATTGCCGGGGATGCCCTTCGCCTTCGCTCGGGGAGTGAACTCCAAAGCCCGCCGGGGCTTTCGGCAATCCCATTCTCGCAGATAAAACGCAGACTTCAATTTATCAAAATTCCCGAAAAACGTCAATTTTCGGGGCTGGAAGGCCCGGCGGAAAGCGTTCCATGTTTCAGGGCTTTTTCCCGGGTCCGATAATGAGAAGCCATCCCTTGCCGGGTTCGACCGGAATGGCCTGCCCCGGCTCGAAGACCGCGGCCGCCTGGAAATTCGGGATCGCGGGCGCCCGCAGGACCGCCGTGTTCGGGTCGAGGCCCAGCGCTTTCCAGTCCATGAGCGGAATGACCTCGGTCCGCTCCCGGGCCCAGCTCGCAAGAGCAACCATGGTCCGGCCCGGCTTGATGTAGGCGGTGGCCCGCACCCTCTCATTGCCGGTTTTGATGGGGCACGAATCCGCCCAGTACCCGATCATTTTCGAGTCTGCTATGCCGAACTCGTCCCAAACCTTCCACAGCCGCGCGGGATTGTCGCCCGACCACGGCAGGCGGTTCGTCATGCCGTAGACCATGCCTCGCCAGGCGTTGCCCCCGCCCTCGAGCATCTCGCCCATGAGGCCGAAGGGGATGCCCGAGATCTCGACCAGCCAATAATCCGGGGCGGAATCGTAGTCGAAGTACTCGCCGAACCAGAGTCGGTCAAGATAGGGGAAATGCTCGAGATAGAGGTTGGCGCTCGACGCGAAGCCGTCCCTCGGGTTGTACTGGTTCGCGGAATGGAGGTCGATGAGCGCCCCCGGCCGCCGGCGGTCGAGAATCTTGCGGGCGCGCTTCATCGTCGTGCGGTCGAAGGCTACGTCGTCGAGATAGAGGCCGTCGATCCCGACCTTCCGGCAGAGCCAGTCGAGACCCTCGAGATAATAATTATGCCAGCGGGACATGCCGCTGTTGATGATGGCCGCGTCCTTGAGCTCGGGCACGAACCAGGCGGCGATATAATCCGAGACGAGGTGCTCCTGGAGCCAGGAGAAGCCGCCGCCCGGCCCCTTGGAAAAGATCTCAGGACCGAGACTTCTGAGCCCGAAGAGCTCAGCCGCGCGGTTGGACAGTTCCCGGATCGTGTAATAGATCTTGACCTTGAGCCTGCGGGCGTGCGCGTCGTCGATGTATTTTTTCATGGCCTCGGGCCGCAGGAACGGATAATTGAGGTAGGGGTTGATCGCCGTGGCGTGATGGACGTTGATCGTATTTGCCCCGGTCGCCGCGACCTCGGCCGCGGGCTTGAACGCGTGGAAGTAACGCGTCGTGAACTGACCCCGGGTGTCGAGCGGCTTGAAGGGAGTCAGAAGCAAGTTGAAATCGAACCAAAGCGTTTCGCCCTTCTTCACATCGCGGGGGCCGCTGTAGGCCGTAAAAAGCACCGTTCCGTCAGGCTGGTCTTCGACAAGGACGCCGCCGCGGCCTCCGTTATACCAGGCGGAAGGCATGAGCAGAGGCTTGGACAGGTAGAAGTTCGTATTAAGGGGACGCGAGTAGTTCTCCCCGCGGAGGGAACACTGAAACCCGGCGTTGACGTCTCCGATCCACAGAGCGTCCTGGTTGTTGCGTGGGTCCCACATCCAATGAAAACGGGCGGGCCGCAAGCCTCCCTTGAAACCCAGGCCCATCATGTACCGGGCCGCGTCGCGGCGGATCGGGACGCGAAGGCTGATATCTTTGAGACGCTGGTCCGCGAGCGCCGTAAGTTTGACCCGAAACTCGACAAAACCGTCGAACTCAATTTTGGCCTCGCTCTCCGCCGACCATCCCTCGGCCGTGCTTCTGGCTTGCCATCTGGCGATCCCGGGCTTCTTGTCTGTTACGGCGACGCCGTCCTCGCGCCAGGGGACAATCGTCCCATCCTCCCGCTCGATGATGAAGCCCATCGGCCCGGAGAGGATTTCCCGGCCCCGGTCAACGACGCGGGTGACGTCGGAGGCGAAATAGCTCCGCAGGCTTTCGGGCAATCCAAGAAGTCCGCTGATCGTCAGGGCCCGTCCCAGGATGCCGAGCTTTCGGCCGCTGACCGAAACGGGTGTGAACGGCGGCACGAGGCCGTCATCGAAAGCGATCAGGGAATCGAGCCAGCGGAGCCGGGATTGCCGCCACGGCTCCGAATCTCCGGCGTCCTCGACAACTTCCGGTTCAATGTGGAGGACGAGCCTGATGCATGAACCGCTCTCGCCCTGAGGCGTGACGGTGACCGCGCCGTCGAAGATTCCGGGGCGGCAGTCCGGCGGGACTTGGACTCCGCACCACAGGGCCTGGACTTTTCCCCGGGCGACAGGGCAGGGCTTCACGAATCTCTTCCCGTCCCAGCTTGTGCCGCCAAGATTGATGCATCGAAAAGCCTCGGCCGATATCACGGCGTCGCCGTCCCTCTCCTTGAGGCCGGTGAAGGATAGGGATAGGTCCTGGATATCCTCCCCGCACGCCCAAACCCCGAGTTGAAATACAAAGAATTCTCCGCGCCGGACCTCGGCTTTGAAGACGCCGCCCGGTTCCCGCTCAACCCAACGCGCCGGGAGGTCGTCCGTCATGCGGATGGGAAATCGCCTGTCCTCGGGAAAGAGAAGGAAGGAGGCGCCGGGATGGGCGGACTTGAGGCGCTGTGTTTCCTCCCGGGTGGCGATCGTTTCCATCGGGAAAAAGCTGTTGAATTCATCGATGGACTGTATTTCCACAAGCTTGGCTTCAGGGAAGGAGCTGAGATCGGGCTGATCCGGCCCCGGCGTGTTCAGCTTGTTTCGGCTGATCCAGGCCGCATCCGCCGTCGCGACGGGCTCAGGATAGAGGACGTTCGGATAGTTCGGCCGGCCTTTCGGCTGGAATATCAGATAATAAATGTAATAATCACCCGGCACGGTCGCCGGCTGAAAGACGATGTCGCCGAATTCCCTGTTGACCCCGATCCGGACGACATTCTTGAGGACCGCCCCCGTGGCCGCATCGACCGCTATAATCTCCTTTTTTTCGGGGTTAAGGTCCCTCCGCCGCCAGGGTATGTACGCCCGGACGGCGTCCGCTTGGGTCTGCACGCGGACCACGGCTCTGTGATTGCCGAACGCTTCAGCATCCCACGTCCCTATCCCGTTTCGAATTTCGTCAGCCGGGGCTGGGGCGGCCAAAATAAGGGTAGCACAGGCAAGAAAAAGCAGATTTTGTCGCGACACCATCGCCTCCATCTAACTATCTATTATAAGAATTGTCCTCGGCCGGTCTACTGATTTTTTGCCGAGATTCGGCACTTCCGAAGTTTCCGCCTCCTGGGGTGCTTTTTCGCGTTGACAAATTGTGTCAGGGCAGTGATTGGACCCTGCTATTCCCGATTTTGGAGGGCTAGCCCCCGGATTTCATATCACCCCTTTGGGTGAGAAAGATGATGAAAAAATCACCTTTTAATTCCCCTCCGGCGGTGATTGTCCCGAGCGACGATTTTTGCCATTATGAGCGGGTTCCATCCGGGGAGAAAATCTCCGGACAAAATTCGTCTATGTGGACAGGCGTAATAAACGATGACAATTATTGTTAAGAAAAATCATCGTAGGGGGCTGTAGATCATGGGTTCAAACCTTGGTGAGCTAATGGTCAGGGAAAAAGTCTTGACGGCTGAGCAGCTCAAGTCCGCGCTCGAATTTCAGAAGAAACACGAAGTCACCCTGAGCACCGCTTTTATTTCCCTGGGCTTCATGTCCGGCGAAGACATGGCCCAGGCCTTGAGCCGGCTTCTCGGCTATCCCTACATCGACCTCGAACAGTTCGAGGTCTATCCCGAAGTCGTCAACCTCATCCAGGTCGAGACGGCCAAAAAATGCATGGTTCTGCCCATCCATCGCATCCGGTCGTTCTTGACCCTGGCCATGGTCGACCCCACGGACCTGGATGTCATCGAAGATATCCGCTTCCGGACCGGCCTGAACATCCAGCCCGTGATCGCCTCCGAGACGGCCCTCCTCAAGGGGATCTCTCAGCACTACGGGGAGAGCCACGAGATGAGGGCCAAGGAGATCGTCGAAGACTTGGAGCTTGCGGACGACGGCAAGGTCAGCATCGTCGAGGATGTCAAGGACGATTACGACGTCGAGGAAGCCACATCCGCGGCCGATGAAGCGCCCATCATCACCCTGGTCAACAAGATCTTCATCGAAGCCATCAAGAAGGGCGCCAGCGACGTCCACTTTGAGCCCTACGAAACGTCCTTCCGCGTCCGGCTTCGCATCGACGGTACGCTCTACGAGATGATGAACTTGCCCATGAAGTACAAGAACCCGGTGGTCTCCCGGGTCAAGATCCTGTCCAACCTGGACATCGCCGAGAAACGCCTGCCCCAGGACGGCCGGATCAAGATGCGGGTCAAGCTGGAGAAGGGCGGCCGCAAGGATGTGGACATGCGTATCTCCACCATGCCCACCATTTTCGGCGAGAAGATCGTCAGCCGAATCCTTGACCGGGAGATGCTGAAGCTTGACATGACCCTCCTCGGGTTTGAGCCGGAATCCTTGGAGGTCATGAAACGCAACATCGTCAAGCCCTGGGGCATCATCCTGGTCACGGGCCCGACCGGAAGCGGCAAGACGAACACTCTCTACTCCGCCATCTCCAACCTGAACTCTCTCGAGAAGAACATCCTGACTGCCGAAGACCCCGTGGAATTCTATTTCCCCGGGATCAACCAGGTGGCCATCAAGGAAGAGATCTCCCTCGACTTTCCGACCGTCCTGCGGGCCTTCCTGCGGCAGGACCCGGACGTCATGCTCGTGGGCGAAATGCGCGACTCGGCCACGGTGGACATCGCCATCAAGGCCGCCCTGACCGGCCATCTCGTCCTGTCCACGATCCATACCAATGACGCGGCCAGCACGATCATGCGTCTGGACAACATGGGGGCCGAGCGCTTCCTGATCGCGGACTCGCTCCTCCTCGTTATAGCCCAACGGCTCGTCCGCCGCGTCTGCAAGAAATGCGGCGAGCCCCAGAACGTCCCTCCCCAGGCTCTGGTCGAGCTGGGATTTTCCCCGGAGGACGCGGAGACCGCGAAGCCCATGAGGGGCAAGGGCTGCAGCCTGTGCAACAACACCGGCTATCGGGGCCGGGTCGGCCTGTTCGAGATGATGGAAATCAACCAGGATCTCCGGGACATGATCCTTCGCCGTTCCCAATCCAGCGAGATCAAGAAGAAGGCTGCGGAGCAGGGCCTGTTCACCCTGCGCAAGAGCGGCCTGGCCAAGATCAAGGCCGGCCTGACGTCGATCGATGAAGTCGTGCGCGAAACCATGCGAGACGAGTAAACTCGAGAGGAGTCCTCTATGAACGTTAGCATCCATGACCTTTTGAAAATCACGGTCGAGCAGGACGCCAGCGACCTGCACATCACAACCCACATCCCTCCCAAGATCCGGGTCAACGGCTCGCTTCGGTCGATCGAGCATGAGGTCCTGACCGCGTCCGACACCAAGGCCTTGATCTACAGCATCCTGACCGATAAACAAAAGAAGCTGTTCGAGGAAAAGCTCGAGCTCGATTTTTCTTTCGGGATCAAGGACCTGGGACGGTTCCGAGCTAACGTCTTCATGCAGAAGGGCGCGGTGGCCGGAGCCTTCAGGCGCTTCCTGCCCACGATGTGGAGTTTCAGTCAACTGGGCATCCCGGCCCGTGTGGCGCAGCTGTGCTCCCTGCCCCGGGGTCTGATCCTGGTCACGGGCCCCACGGGTTGCGGCAAGTCGACCTCCCTGGCCTGCATGATCGACCACATCAACAACGAGCGCGGGGTCCACATCGTGACCATCGAGGACCCCATCGAGTACTTCTTCAGTCCCAAGAAGGCTGTGGTCAACCAGCGCGAGCTGTTCCAGGATACGCTGTCCTACGCCAACGCCCTGCGCTCGGTCCTGCGCGAAGACCCGGACGTCGTCTTGGTGGGAGAGATGCGCGACCAGGAGACGGTCGAGGCCACCCTGCGCGTGGCGGAAACCGGGCATTTGACCTTCTCCACCCTGCACACGAATTCGACCTCGGAGTCGATCTCCCGCATCATCGACATCTTCCCCGCGCAGTACCAGACCCAAGTTCGGGTCATGCTGTCCATGACCCTGGAGGCCATCCTGACCCAAGCCCTCTTGCCGCGGGCCGACGGCCGGGGCCGCGTCCTGGCCATGGAGATCCTTATCCCCAACCCCGCCATCCGGAACCTCATCCGCGAAAACAAGGTCCATCAGATCTACTCCTCGATGCAGCTCGGCCAGGAGAAGTTCGGGATGCAGACCTTCAACCAGTCGCTATCGGAGCTCTACTTCAAGGGGCTCATCAGTTTTGAAACCGCGCTGGGGGTGACGTCATTCCCCGAGGAGTTGACTGACATCGTCCAGCGCCGGGAAGGCATCCGGGGACGGTCCTCGATGCCGACCAATATTCCGCGTAAATAGGCTTGACCGAAGGAAAAGAGAGGACGAACCATGGCAGTATTCACTTGGTCGGGTAAAAACAGATTGGGCGAGATCGTCGGCGGCGAACGCGTGGCCAGCTCCGTCGAAGAACTCAATCGATTGCTCCAGAGGGAGCAGATCCAGGTCATCAAGGTCGCGGTCCGGGCGCCCAGATTGCGGATTCCCTTGCTGAACCGGGAGAAGGTCCGGCTCAAGGAACTGACCGTTTTCAGCCGGCAGCTGTCGGTCTTGATCGACGCCGAACTGCCCCTGATCCAGAGTCTGAACATCCTCGTGGAGCAGACTAAGAACAAATACTTCAAGCAGGTCATCACCTCCGTCCGGGAGGACGTCGAGGCTGGGGCGAGCCTCAACCAGGCCATGCGCAAGTTCCCCCGGGTGTTCGACGACCTTTACTCCAACCTCATCGGCTCGGGCGAGCAGAGCGGGTCGCTCGACATCATGCTCCGCCGCATCGCCGAGTACGAGGAGAAGATCATCAAGCTGAGGTCTCAGGTCCGGCAGGCCATGATCTATCCCGTGGCCATCCTGTGCTTTTCCGTCTTGGTCGTGATCTTCATGATGTGGAAGGTCATCCCGGTTTTCGCCGGCATCTTCCAGGAGATGGGGGCCAAGCTTCCCGCCTTAACGGCGGCGGTCCTGGGCCTGAGCCATTTCGTGGCGGGCAACATCCTCTTCATCTTCCTGGGGATCGTCCTCCTCGTCGTCGGGTTCCGATATTTTCGCCGGACGGATGCCGGGCGGCACATCGTTGACAGGCTCTTGCTCCGAATCCCGCTCTTTGGCAGCCTCCTGACCAAGGTGGCCATCTCCCGCATGACCCGGACCCTGAGCACCCTCCTGTCGGGCGGCGTGGCCATGCTGGAGAGCCTGAAGATCACCTCCACCACCTCGGGCAATATCATCATGGAGGAGACGGTGGTCGACGTCCGACGGCAGGTCTCGGAAGGACGCACCCTGTCCGATTCCTTCAAGGAAAGCGGTCGATTCCCCTTCCTCCTGACCCAGATGGTGAGCGTCGGAGAGGCCACCGGCACGCTGGACGAGATGCTGTCCAAGCTGGCCGACTTCTATGACGAAGAGGTCAACACGACCGTGACCTCCTTGCTGTCGATCATGGAGCCCATCCTCCTCATCTTCGTCGGCGGGCTGGTGGGCACGATCGTCGTCAGCATGTACCTCCCCATCTTCAACCTGATGCAGCAGTTCTGATCCATGATCAACGAGAAGCGAGGACTCCTGCAGCTGATCGCCCTGAGGCTGATCGTCTTCTCCTCGCTGCTCGTCGCGGCCGTGGCCATCCAGGAAGCGACCTCGATCTTTCTCCCCCTGGACAAGTTCTACATCCTCACCCTGGCCGCGTTCATCCTGAGCATCATCTATCTTGTCCTCTATTATTGGGGAAAACACCTGAGCGGCCAGGCGCATCTCCAGGTGGCCCTCGACCTGGCCATGGTGACCGTTCTCGTCTACATCTCCGGAGGCATCTCCGGCCCTTTGTCGTTCGTCTACGTCCTGCCCATCCTGGGTTCGAGCATCGTCCTGACCGTGCGGGGCGTGTATTTGACCGCCTCGACCTCGGCCATTCTCTTCGGGCTGCTCGTCGAGGGTCTGTTCTATCGCATCATTCCCTACTTCCGGCCCGGCCAGTTTAAGAGTATGTCCTTTGGGTTCGTCCTGTTCTCGCTCGTCGTCTCCTGGTGCCTGTTCTTCGCCATCGCCTTCCTGATCACGGCCCTGTCCAAGAATCTCCGTCAGACACGGGAACAGCTCGAGCGAGCCCGACGCGAGCTCCAGGCCCAGGAGCGGCAGGCCCTGGCGGGCCGGGTGTCGTCCCAGATCGCCCACGAGATCCGCAACCCCCTGGCGGCTATCGCCGGCTCGGTCCAGGTGCTGAAGAATGACCTCGAACTGTCGGCCGAACACCATAAGTTGATGGAAATCGTCCTCCGCGAGTCCGAGCGGATCTCGCAGTCGATCGACCAGTTCCTCGACCTGGCCGGCCCTCCCCGGATCGCGCTCCTCCCCATCGACCTGGGGGAGATCATGAAGGAGACCGTGGTCATGCTCCACCAGAGCGGGGAGCTCAACGGCGCCATCGTCCTGACGGGAAACTACGCGGACGCGCGCCTCTCCTACCTGGGCAATGCCCATCATTTCAAACAGCTCTTCTGGAACCTGATCAAGAACGCCATCCAGGCCATGCCCCGGGGAGGCCTTCTCCGGATGGACCTGGAGCGGCTCAAGCGGAACGCCGTCCGCATGGTTTTCGCCGATACGGGCGTGGGCATGAGCGAGGAAACGAAGGAGCGGATCTTCGAACCGTTCTATTCCGGCTTCGAGAGCGGCCGGGGCCTGGGCATGGCCGTTGTGCGCCGCATCGTTGATGATTACCAAGGGACGATCTCCCTCAAGTCCGAGCTTGGCCGGGGCACGGAGATCGTCATCGTCCTGCCCTTGCCCGACAAGCGCTGGAGCGAGACCAAAACCGAGGCCCGGACAGCGGCCTAGGGGACGAACATGGATACCATCCTCATCCTCGACGACGAAAAGAGCATCGTCGACCTGCTGACGGTCGTCTTCCGCAAGGAAGGCTACCAGGTCAAGACCTGGCCGGATTCGACGGACATCCTGGGATTCCTGAAGGAGCAGGAGTTCGACCTTCTGCTCAGCGATATCCGGATGCCGCGGGCGAACGGCATGGAGGTCCTCGAATTCATGAACAAGAACCGGCCCGAGATCCCGGTGGTCATGATCACCGCCTACGGGACGATCAAGCAGGCCGTGGAGGCGCTCAAGGCCGGAGCTTTCGATTATGTCATGAAACCGTTCGACGTCGACGAGCTGAAGATCATCGCGGCCAACGCCCTGGAAAAACGCCGCCTGAAGCAGGAGAACGTCCAGCTCAAGAAGGAGCTCGAGGAGCGGAACAGCTTCGGGCCGCTCGTCGGCAAGAGCAAGATGATGCGGGAGGTTTATAACCTCATCGAGAAGATCGCCGGGACCGATTCGACGGTGCTCATCCTGGGTGAGAGTGGGACGGGCAAGGAGCTCGCCGCGCGGTCGATCCATTCCCTCAGCCGACGGCGCGACCAGACCTACGTCTCCATCAACTGCGCCGCCCTGCCCGAGAGCCTTCTGGAGAGCGAGCTGTTCGGCCACGTCAGGGGGTCCTTCACCGGCGCCATCAGCGACAAGAAGGGCGTGTTCGAGGCGTCCCAGAACGGGACGCTTTTCCTGGACGAGGTCGCCGAGATGTCGCTCCTGACGCAGGTCAAGCTCTTCCGGGCTCTCCAGGAGCGCAAGATCAGGCGGGTGGGCGGCAACGAGGAGATCGCGGTCGATGTCCGGATCATCGCCGCCACCAACCAGGACCTGAAGAAGAGGATCGACGAGGGCAAGTTCCGCGAGGAGCTTTTCTACCGGCTCAACGTGATCTCCTTCGAGATGCCGCCCTTGCGGAAGAAGATCGAGGACATACCCATCCTGACCACCCAGTTTCTGCAGAAATACTGCCAGCTGATGAACAAGAAGATGAAGAGGATAACCCCGGACGTCATTGGCCTTTTTGAGAGCTATCCTTGGCCGGGCAACGTGCGGGAGCTGGAGAACGTCATCGAGCGTATCGTGGCCATCGAGGACCGGGAAACGATCACCGCCTCCTGTCTGCCGGTGGAGATTGTTTCCCCTCGCCGGCAGGCCGCCGAGTCGTTCGGGCTCAAGCCGAATTTCAACCTGGAGACCCACATCGCCGATATCACCAAGAAATACATCCAGGAAGCGCGGCGCGTTTCGGGCGGCAACCTGAAAAAGACTGCCTCGATCCTGGGCCTCAGCTATCGGTCCCTGCGCTACCTGATCGATAAGCATGAGCTGAAGAACATCAAGGACGCCAAGCAGGAGCAGGAAGCGGCGGACAGCGAACCGTCGAGAACAGCATGAACAAGGGCACGATTTGTCACTTGGGACCAAAAAATAGCGTTATTTATCAATTTTTGAAAGGGATTATTTTTGTAACTTATGTATTATCTATATATTACGAATTGGCACGAATCTTGCTAAAGTATACGTTGATTGCAAAGCAATCAATAAAATTTTAATGAGCATCCTTGCTGAGGCAGGAGACTTCAGGCAAGGAGAGGAGGTTTTCATGATTAAGCGAGAGAAGGGATTCACCCTGATCGAGCTGCTGATCGTCGTTGCCATCATCGGTATCCTTGCCGCCCTGCTCATCCCCAATGCTTTGACTGCCATGCAGAAGGCGAAGCAGAAGGCCACCATGAAGGACATCACGACCATCTCCACGGCCCTGGCCGACTACGTGACGGACAACGGCCGCGCCCCTGACTACACGGGTCCCATCACTTCTGGCTCCACGTTCCAGCTTGCTCTTTCCCCGTTCTATGTCAAGGTCTGCCCGACGAACGACCAGTGGGGCACTCCGTTTGATATCTTCTCCGGTCAGGCTGCCAGCGGCACGGGCGGCGGCTACCGCGGGTGCGATATCTCCGGCTTGGATGATTTCGTTGTCTGCTCCTACGGCCGCGACGGCATCTCTGACGGCATCGACTTCAATCCCACCACGCCCGAGGCGGCCATGTACACGGTCACGGCGATGGCTGATTTCAACCTCGACCTGATCATGTTCGACGGCAACTGGGTCCATGCGCCTCAGACTCGTTCGGGCGGCGGCACCACCACCTGATCTAGCGCATCGAGTTTTTCTGGCGTCTCAAAGGGGACGGCCGAGGAGGCCGTCCCCTTTTTCCGCCTCAGTGAGAGGCGAGTTCCCCGATCTTGCCGAGAGGCTCGAAGATGAGAGTCTGCGGATCCAAGAATAAGAGCCGCCGAGGCTTCACCCTCGTCGAACTGTTGATCGTGGTTGGCATCATCGGCGTTCTGGCCGGAATCCTCATCCCCGTCTTCCAGGGTGCGATGCAGAAAACGAAGCAGAAGAGCACCATGGTCGATATCGGCAACATCTCCAAGGCCGTTATCTCGTACACAACCGACATGGGCGGCGCCCCGCCAAGCCCGGGTGGAAGCCTGCAGCCCGATAGCCCAATGTATTCGGACTTGGCACCTTTCCATATCCAAGCCGTATCCAGCAGGGATCGCTGGGGGACTCCTTTCCAGGTTTGGACCGGCCTGGACTGCGCGGGGCACTTCGGTATCGATGCCTCCGAGTTGGGACGGGACGATTTCGTGATCCAGTCCTTCGGCCGCGACGGCCTGGACGAAGGGTACACCTTCGACCCCTCGAATCCCGACAACAGTTTTTATATCATCCAAAAAATGGAAGATTTCAACAAGGACCTGATCATCTGGAACGGTAACTGGATCAGGGCTCCCCGCCACGCCGGCCTGAGATCATAATCGGGCCCCATCCGCCTCCCGCGCGGCGATCTTCCGTGACTCTCCCTCCCCCCGCAGGCCCGACGGCGCCCGGTTTTCTTATGATATAATCTCCCCAGTGAAAGCCCGCACCCTTCTTGTAGGACTTGTCGCCGTGCTTTGTGTCCTCATCCTGACGCCGGTCCTCGTCCTTTGTTTCCTACTCCAGTATAGCGCACCGATCCTAGCCGCGGGCAAAGGGTTTGTTACTCTGGCCGGAAAGATCGCGGGTCTCAAGGTTATGATTTCCGGTCGAGCTTGGGTCAAGCCGCGCACTCAGTACATTTTCATGTCCAACCACCAAAGCTTCCTTGACGGCCCGCTTCTATTCTGGGCCGTTCCCGGGCTGGCGCGGGTCATCCTAAAAAAAGAGGTTTTCCGCATCCCGATCGTCGGCCTGGGCATGCGCTTCGCGGGCTTCATTCCCGTGGACCGTAAAGGGCTCAAGGGCGGCCGAAGGAGCCTCGACCGGGCTGCGGAGCTTATGGCTCGCAAGGGCTATTCCTTTATCGTTTTTCCCGAGGGAACGCGGAGCCGCGACGGTCGCCTCCAGCCGCTTAAGCGGGGCGGGTTCTTTCTGGCGGTGAGGACCGGGGCGCCCGTGATTCCCGTGACCATCTGCGGCACATTTCCTCTCATGCCCCGGGGGAGCTTCTTCATCCGGAAGGGAGCGGTCCAAATCACCTTCCATCCTCCGATCCCCGTTGGTGGACTGGGAATCGACAACCTGCCGAGCCTGAGCGAAGCGGTGCGGAACGCCATCGCCTCCGGTCTCGAGGATAAGGAGAGCGCGTCATGGATATCCGACAAGAAGCCCGAGAGCTGACCGAGATTCTGGAGAACTTTCTCAAAGACCGGAGTGTGGTCCTGACCCGCGTCACGGATGTTCTCGTTGCGGCCCTGAAGTCCGGCCATAAGGTTCTCATTTTCGGGAACGGCGGCAGTGCGGCCGAATCGCAGCATTTCGCCGCGGAGCTCGTCAATAAGTTCCACCGGCTCGGTCCGGCCCTGCCCGCTATCGCCTTGACAACCGACACCTCGGCCCTGACCTCGATCGGCAATGACCTCGCTTTCGATCGAGTCTTCAGCCGACAAGTCGAAGCCCTGGGCCAAGCCGGGGACGTGGTCCTGGGCTTGTCCACGAGCGGGAAATCGGCCAACGTCATTGAAGGGCTGAAGGCTGCGCGGACGAAGGGGATGATCACGGTCGCGCTGACCGGACGCGGCGGTCCGCTAGTGACGCTCGGCGACCATGTCCTCGACGTGGATTCCGCCTCGACCCCACGCATTCAGGAGGTCCATCTCTTCATCCTCCACCGGATCGCGGCCCTCGTGGAGGAGGCTTTTCAATAGGAAGGGAGTGTTCCGCGCCCCGGCCGCGCCCCAATCCTTGGCCCTGCTTCTCAGGATCTGTTGAATCGGCGCGAACGGTCGTTTTATCGAAGGGGAGATGAGCCTTCCCGGCGCTCGGTCCCTGGGGGATCCTGTCCGTGAAGCCTTCTCCGGCTATTTTCCCCTGATCGTTTTTTTCAGGTCCTCAGCCGTGCCGGCCCCGCTGTTAAACAAGTAACAGGCTGCGCTTTGGAGCAATTTCCGGAAGAAGTTCTTGTGAACCTCGAGCCGGTCGGGCGTTGTCCCAAGCAAGTGGGGGTTGAAGAAGGGCTGGGCTTTCGAGGTCAGGCTTCGGCTGAGCCCGGGCGTTTCCCCGGCGGCGAGCAGGCGCAGAGCCTCTTCGGGCTCGAGCCTGACTACGACCGGCGAGACCGAATCGTTGCGCAGGAGGAAGACCCACCGCAAAGCGGCCCGCCGGGCGAACCCCGCCGGCCCGGCCAGCCAGTTCGGGTCGAGCAGAGCATGGGCTTCCTTGGAGGCCTTGTAGCAGTAGGCGGAACCGCGGTCGAGCCGGCAGTCGTCCTGGCGCTGGCAGGCGGCGTCCTGACAGCTCTCCTTGTGGCCGACAACGTTCTCGCACTTGCTCGAGTCGAACAGCAGCGCCAGGGCCGGGAGGAGCTCCACCGTATTAGTCGGGAGGAAGAGCTTGCGCTCGGGGCAGTCGGCCAGGGCCGCGTTCCCGGCCTGGCGGATGAAGGCCAGCTCGCTCGAGTGTACTCGGAAGTCCCTGCCCTTGATGAGGTCGAAGAAGAGCTCGGTCTTCTTGGTCCCGGGAGGACCGACGAGCGTCAGCGCCTCGCCGTTCGTCTCGGCCGACATGCCCCGCACGGCGTGCGTTCCAAGCATGGTCTCGGAGATGTCCATGACCATGCCCAGGGCCAGGCTTCGGACCGGGGCGTAGCTGTCGGTGTTGACTAGAACGCCGGTGTGCGTTTCGAGGTTGTAGAAGGCCCGGGGTTCGCGTCCGGGGATGCCGTCCACCGCATAGAGGATGCCGTGAGGCTGGAAGTCCGGGTCGAGCTGAGCCGGGTACCAGTTCTCCATCCAGAAATCGTTCAGGTGAGGGACGTTCGTCCGGAGCTGAATGACCACGCCGTTGATGTTGGCGTTCCACTCGAACGTGTTGGCGTAGCCCAGGCGGCCGTCCATCTCCGCCACGAGAGCGTCCCGCATCTTGGGGGACAGGCCGGCTTCCACCGGCACGGATTTTCTGACGCGGGTCGCGATGTTGCTCAGCAGGACCGCCTTGGCTTTGGGAGCAGGCTTGAGCTCGCGCAGGGCCTGGACGATGCGGTCCAGCCCCTTCTCCAAGTTGGCCATGGAGGTGGCGTAAGACAAACGGATGTAATCGTCGTGGCCGAAGGCGTCACCGGGAACGATCGCCACCCGGGCTTCCTTGAGAAGGTAGTAGGCCATGCCGTAGGAATTGCGGAGGCGCATGCCGCCGCATTCCTTGCCGTAGAAGCCCGACACGTTCGGGAATACGTAGAAGGCGCCCTGGGGCTTGAAACATGACAGCCCGGGAACGCCCTGGAGTCTCTGGAGGACGTAGTTGCGGCGGCGCTGGAATTCGGCCGCCATCCGCGACACGTCGTGCTGGGACCCGGACAGGGCTTCGACGCTGGCCTTCTGGGAGATCGAGGTCGGGTTGGACGTGGTGTGGCTCTGGATCTTGCCCATGCCGCTGATGATGTCCGCCGGACCCACCGCGTAGCCGATCCGCCAGCCCGTCATGGAATAGGATTTCGACACCCCGTTGACGATGATCGTCTTTTTCTTGATGTCCTCGCCCAGCGCGGCGAAGCTCGTATAAGAGAAATCGTCGTAGACGAGCTTGGAGTAGATCTCGTCGGAGATGACGTACATGTCCTCGCCGCGGATGATCTCGGCCAGGGCCTCGAGCTGTTTCCTGGTGTAGGCCGCTCCGGTAGGGTTGCAGGGGTTGTTCAGGATAAGGGCCTTGGTCGCGGGCGAGATGGCCGCCTTGAGCTCCTCGGGCTGGAGGAGAAAGCCGTTCTCCTCCCTGGTCGAGACGATGACCGGTTTGCCTCGAACGAGGTTGACCGCTTCGGGGTAGGTCACCCAGTAGGGCGCGGGGATGATGACCTCTTCACCCTCATTGACCAGGGCCATGATCAAGTGGAAGAGCGAGCTCTTGGCCCCCGCCGAGACGATGACCTCGGCCGGCGTGTAGGTCAGTCCGTAGTCCTCCTTCATCCGCTGGACGACGGCCTTCCTCAGAGCCGGGATGCCCTCGTTCTCGGTGTACTTGGTGAAGTTCTGCTCGATGGCCTTGATGCCGGCGGCCTTGACGTTATCCGGAGTGGCGAAGTCCGGCTCTCCCACGCTGAGGTCGATGACGTCGATGCCCTCGGCCTTCATGGCCTTGGCCTTGGACGAGATTTTCAGGGTCGGGGACGTGCCGATTTTGCTGACGGTATCTGAAGTCATGGTAAGCCTCTGTGAGCCTGGGCCATCCGGGCCGGAGGCCGGTTATTTCTTCTCTTTATCTTCGGGAGCGGGCGAGAGCTTATCCTTGAGGAATTTCTTGAGGTCGACCCCGGCCAGCGACTGGACGATATCGGGCATCTGAGCTAGGATCTCCGCGACCTGACCCGTGATCCGGGTCGTTCCCAGGCCCTTGTCGCCGCCGACGACGACGATCTTGTCCACTTTGGACAGCGGTTCAGAAACGGCCCTGGCCAGGTCCGGGAGGACCTTCATGTAGGTCTCGAAGATCGCGGCCTGGTTGTACTTGTCCCAGGCTTGGGCCTTCTTGCCCATGGCCTCGGCTTCGGCCAGTCCCTTCTGCCTGATCCGCTCCGCGTCGGCCTGCCCCTCGAGCTTCATTGCTTCGGCCTTGCCACGGGCCTCGGCTTGGATGCGGAACTCCTCGGCTTCGGCCTCGGCCTTGATCTGATATTTCCGGGCGTCGGCCGGCTTGAGGACGTTCGACTCCAGCTCTTTTTCCTTGCGGGCGATCTCGGCCGTCTCGATTCGGATAGCCTCTTCCTTCTCAATGAGCTTGACCTTGGCCTCCTCCTTTTTGATCTCCTGGGAGAGGCGAAAGCGCTCGAGCTCGTAGGAGAAATCGGCCTGGGCCTTTCTTTGATTGACCAAGACCTGGGATTCAGCCTTCTTAGCCTCGTTGTCCCAGCTGGCCTTGGCGATCTGAGCCTCGGCCTGGAGGCGGGCCACTTCGGATTCGCGGCGGGCCTGTGACGATTTGATGACTGATTCCTTCTCGGTCTCGGCCTGGGCGATGACCGCGTCACGCTTGGCCGCCGCGATCTGGGGACGGCTGAGGGCATCGATATATCCCTGGGCATCGCTGATGTCCTTGAGGGCGAAGGACAGCATGGCCAGGCCCATTTTGAGGAAGTCGTCCTGGATGGCTTCGCCCACCTTGCGGGAGAAATCTTGACGGCCGCGGTAGATCTGCTCCACGGTCATCGTCCCGATGACTTCCCGCACCTTGCCCTCGACCACGTTGCTCGCCACATCGCGGATGCCGTCCCGGCCCAGCCCCAGGAACTGCTCGGCGGCCAGGTGGATGGCGGTCGGGGCGGAATTGACCTTCACTTGGGCCGTGGCCTCGGCCATGATGGGCACGCCGCCGTGGGTCAGGACCTCCGGGGTCTTGATGTTGAGGGTGATGACGTCCATGGGCAGGCGGTCCACGGTCTCGATAAAGGGCAGGACGAACGTCCCTCCGCCGAGACGGAAGCGATAGCCGATTTTCTTTTTGGTCCCGTCGGGGGTGATGACGGAATGCTTCCGTCCGCCGGAGATGATCAGAGCCTCGTTGGGCCCGACTTTCTTATACTGGACGGCCATGAGAAGAACGACAAGGCCGGCGACGACGACGATGATTCCGATGAGAATGATCGTGGGAGCAAGATTCATGATGTCCTCCTTGAGGCTCCTCCGCGGGTCGGGAAGCGCTCCTGATGAATGCCGTTCATTGATAACGAGACGGGTTTAACCCTGAATGAAAACCCAAGTTTATAGTGAGAAAATCGCCTTGTCAAGAATGTCCTGACGGCGTGGGAGAGATAACTCGTTCATAATGAACGTAATTCGGGCGGACGGGAAGCTTCAAAATCCTCCCGGAACGGGGCGGCGAGACGGACTGTCGCCGGGGATCAATCAAAATATTTATAGCGGAGAATATGAAAAACAGCCGCCACGCCGTCCTTCCAACCGATCTTCTTGCCCTCGCTGTAGTCGCGGCCGGCGTAGGAGATGGGAACCTCGTAGATGCGGCAGCCAAGCTTGGCCAGCTTGATGGTGATCTCCGGCTCGAACCCGAACCGCTCCGATCTGAGGCGAATCCTTTTCAGGATATCCTTCCGGAAAACCTTATAGCATGTTTCCATGTCGGTCAGGTTCAGGTTGGAGGCCATGTTGGAGAAAGTGGTCAGGAGCTTGTTGCCGACATAATGCCAGAAGAAGAGCACGCGGTGGGGGCCGCCCAGAAAACGGGACCCGTAGACGACGTCGGCCCGCCCGTCGAGAAGAGGCGCGAGCAGGGCCGAATATTCCTGAGGGTTGTATTCCAGGTCGGCATCCTGGACGAGGACGATGTCTCCCGCGGCGTGCTCGAACCCCGTGCGCAGGGCCGCGCCCTTGCCCCGATTGCGATCGTGGAAGACGACCTTGACGCTCGGCTGTTTGAGCCGGCGCAGGATGTCGCGGGTCCCGTCCTGTGAGAAGTCGTCGACGACAATGACCTCCTTGGCGATGCCGAGCTTGACCGCCCGAACCCGCCGCAGGATCTCGAGGATGGTCGCCCTCTCGTTATAAACGGGGACGATGATGGAGACTTTCATGGGGCGCCCTTTCAGGTCCTGACGAGTCCCAGCTTGTGTTCGAAGTATTCGATCGTCCGGGCCAGGCCTTCCTCCAGGCCGACCCGCGGCTCCCAGTCGAGCTTGGTTTTGGCCAGGGAGATATCAGGGCAGCGCCGGACCGGATCATCCTGGGGCAGGGGCTTGGAGATGATCCGGGACTTGCTCCTCGTCAATCGCCGGACGATCTCGGCCAGCTCCCCGATGGTGAACTCGACGGGGTTGCCCAGGTTGACCGGTCCGGTGAAGTCCGGGACGTTCATCATGGCCACCAGGCCCCGAATGAGGTCGGAGACATAGCAGAACGAGCGGGTTTGAGACCCGTCGCCATAAACGGTCAGGGGCTCGCCCCGCAGGGCCTGGACGATGAAGTTGCTGACGACGCGGCCGTCATCCACGGCCATGCGCGGCCCGTAGGTGTTGAAGATGCGGACGATCCGGGCGTCGACCCGGTTCTGCCGATGGTAATCGAACATCAGAGTCTCGGCCACGCGCTTACCTTCATCGTAGCAGCTGCGGATGCCGATGGGGTTGACGTTGCCCCAATAGGACTCGGGCTGGGGGTGAACCTGGGCGTCGCCGTAGACCTCGGAGGTCGACGCCAGCAGGATCCGGGCCTTGGTCCGCTTGGCCAGCCCGAGCATGTTGATCGTGCCCATGACGTTGGTCTTGACCGTCTTGATCGGGTTGTACTGGTAATGAATGGGCGAGGCGGGGCAGGCCAGGTGGTAGACCTCGTCCACTTCGACAAAGAACGGGTGGATGACGTCGTGACGGATGAGCTCAAAATAGGGATGGCCAGCCAGATGGCGGATGTTATCCTTGGACCCGGAGAAGAAGTTGTCCAGGCAGACCACGTCCGCGCCGTCGCCGAGGTAATGCTCGCAGAGGTGACTTCCCAGGAATCCCGCACCGCCCGTGACCAGAACGCGTTCCATCCTTCCCCCCTCAGCCTGGACTATTCATAAAAATGCCAGAGTTTCAATCTTATCATATGTTCACGGGCATATGTTTTTAGGGATTCAGCACGCCTTTTTTGGTCGCCGGATTGTCGCCCAAGCGGTATCGGCGTTTTTACCCTTTGGGTGAGCCAATCCTGCCGCACCTGCTTCGTTCCGGAGGGTTCGCAGTACACCGAGTACAGCTTCACCCTCCGCGCCTCGCATCTGCAGCTGTCTCGACTCATGAATAATCCAGGCTAGCTGTAGGCCATGAACAGACGACTTTTCTTGATGAGGATGTCCCGCTCGACCTCGACGATCTCGGAGATGCCTTTGTCGGCCAACTGCATGAGAGCGCTGAGCGCCTTGCGGGAAAAGGGGCTCTTTTCCGCGGAGACCTGAACTTCGACGAGCTGGCCCCGGTCGCTCTGGACGACGTTCATGTCCACTTCGGCCGACGAATCCTCGGCATAGTCCAGATCGAGGAGGTACTCGCCCCGGACGATGCCCACGCTCACCGCCCCGATGAGATGACCGAGGGGCATGCGGTCGATGATGCCAGCGTCCATCAGCCGCTTGAGGCAGAGGGCCAGGGCCACGCAGGAGGCGGTGATAGAGGCCGAGCGCGTGCCGCCGTCGGCCTGGATGACGTCGCAGTCGAGGATGATCGTCCGTTCCCCGAGCGCCGGAAGGTCGGTCACGGCCCGGAGCGAGCGTCCGATCAAGCGCTGGATCTCATGGGTCCGGCCCGAGATGCGCCCCTGGACACCCTCGCGCACGTTTCGTCTTTCCGTGGACCGGGGGAGCATGGAATACTCGCTCGTGATCCAGCCCGAGCCGCTGTTCTTGATAAAAGGCGGAACCTTTTCCTCGACCGTGGCCGCCACGAGGACCTTCGTTTTGCCCGTTTCGATATAGGCCGAACTCTCGGCAAAGTCCAGATAATCCGTCTGGATCTTCAGGGGCCGCAGGGCATCGGAAGCGCGGTCGTGGGCTCTCATGGATCTCCTCGGCTGTTCAGTTCTCCCCGGCCGGCCGGGACTTCCATCGTTCATGGAACCAGAACCAGCCTTCCGGGAATTGCCTGATCTGGGACTCAATCATCTTAGTGCATGTTCCAGTGATTTTCAACACATCCTGCTCACGCTGTTCTTCGGGCGACAGGTCCAGGGCCGGGAAGATCTTAACCCGGTAGCGTCCGCCCTTCCCGAATGAGCAGAAGGCCGGGACGACCGGTGCTCCGGTCCGGAGGTGAAAGGCCGCCAGGGCCGGAGTCGTGCCCGCCGCCTTGCCGAAGAAATCAACGAACACGGCCTGGATGCGGAGGACATTCTGGTCGATGAGGATGATGACGATCTGGCCCTGGCCCAGGACCTTCAGAACCTGCCGGGCCGCGCGGTCCTTATAGATGATGCGGGCTCCGAGCCGAGACCTGAGGCCGGCCAGGCGCCGTTCGAGCAGACGGTTGTCCAGGAACCGGGTGACGGCCCACAGGGGCGCAGACCGGGCCAGAGGGATGGGCAGCATCTCCCAGTTGCCGAAGTGGCCGGTAAAGACAAGAACGCCCCGGCCTTGAGCCAGGGCCTGATCCAGGTTCTCTTGCCCCTCGATATCAAGGAGCCCTTCGATCTTCGGGACGGGCCAGGAGGCGAGCTTGAGGATATCGGCCAGGACCCGGCAGAAATGGACGAAGGAATCCCGAGCGATGGCGTACCGGCGCCGCTCCGGCATCTCCAAACCGAAAGCGGTCTCGAGGTTGGCCAGGGCGATGCGCCGGTGCCGGGCGTCGAGATGGAAGAAGAGCAGTCCCAGGACGCGACCCAGGCCGAGACACGCTCGTCGGGGCGTCACGAACAAGACCGCGGACAGAACCTGGAAGACGAGGAACTCGGCGGCTTCCCGGAGGCGGTTCACGGGTGGCGGCGCTCCCTGCCGTAGAGCGACTTTCGGACCTGGTCGAAGAACCCCTGCTCGACGGTCAGGCCGATCTTCAAATAATAGAGTGGAATGTCCTTGAGAAACGCGGTCCGTCGGACCAGCTTGATCGCGTCCTTTTCGGTCGTCAACACGGCCTGGGGCTTGACCTGGGCGCATTTCTTGCCGATCTTCCTGAGCGTCGCTTCGGGATAGGGATGATGGTCGGGGAACGAGAGGCGGGCGGCCAGCTCGAGGCGCTGGCGCTCGGCAAGGTCAAAGAAGCGCTGGGGTTGGGCAATCCCGCAAAAGGCCAGAAATGGAACGTGCCGGAAATCAGCGAATGAGGAAGAGCCCGGCTTGCCGCCGACTCTGACCAGCCCCGTGGGAACGACGGCGTAAGTGTAGATGTGCGCACGGGGAAAGCACCGGGAGAGGTTCCCCCGCTGGAAGGCGGCGTCTTCCTCGGGGACGAGGATGATCTGGGCCCGGGCCATCGCGGCCAGGGGCTCGCGCAGGACCTTCTCCTTGGGGTTGAACAGGACGATATCCAGGTCCCGGTGAAGCTTGCGGTGCTGGAAGCCGTCGTCGAGCACGACCGCTCCGAACCCTTTCACCTTGGCCAGGCGGCAGGACCGGAGCCTGTTTCCCCCGACGAAGACTCCCACTCCGGGCGCGTTCCGGGCGATCATGAACGGCTCGTCCCCACTCTCCTCCCAGCCGCCATAGAATTTGTCGCCGTCGGTCAGCATGCCTCCGCGCTTCTCCCAGCGGCCCTTATAGCCCCGGGTCACGACGGCCGTCTTCAGGCCTTCGGCCTGGAGGACTCGCACGAGTTCTAGGACCAAAGGCGTCTTTCCTGTTCCGCCCAGGCTGATGTTGCCGATCGAGACGACCCGAAGTCCGGATCTTTTTGCAGAGAAGATCCCTCCGCGGTACAACCTGTTCCTGACCCGGCTCACGCCCCGCGAAACCCAAGAATAGGGATAGAGAAAAACATTCATCCGTGGCCCAATATACACAAATCGGCAGCTCCTTTCAATGAAGGAGACACTGAGAAGCGCGGCCGTCTGCGAGGGTTCCGCCGGACCGGGGCTCGGTTCGAGACCGGGAAATGCCCGGCCGGCTGCGATTTCGCTTTACTCTGGCAGGCCTTTTTCCCTATAATAGGCCGTCATCCTTGGAGGTAAACATTCGATGAAAAAGAAAGTCATCATGGTCGTCGCGCTGGCCTTCCTGATAGGGTTCAACCTGCACTGCCAGAGGAAGACGAGCGCCAAAGGCATCCAGCTCGAAGTCAGTTTCTCCACCAAGCCTCTGTCCGACAACCTCATCACCGACATGACCTACAGGTGGAAGACGACCTCGGACTTCAAGAAGATCGACAGGGATTACTATGTCTTTGTTCACTTCTGGAACAAGACCAACATGCTCTTTCAGGATGACCACATTCCGACCGTCCCCCTCAATCAGTGGGAGGCCGGCAAGGAATACACGTACACCCGGCGCATTTTCATTCCGTCGTTCATCGATGAGTTCGACCCGCAATTCAAGGGGCAGGAATCCCTCAAGCTGGTCGTGGGCATCTACTCTCCCTTTGACCGGACCGGAAAATCCAAGGCCGAGATCATGAACGAGAAGCTGACCATCATGCCCCCGCCTCCGGACACCCCCGAGATCATCTACGAGAGCGGCTGGTTCGACCAGGAATCGAGCGCCACGGGGGCCCTGAAACAGTGGCGCTGGACCTCCAAGGAAGGCCGCTGCATCGTGGACAACCCCCACCGAGACGGCCTGCTCGTCATCCGGGGCGGCCTGAACACGGATGCGGTCAAGAACCAGAAGGTCATTTTCAAGGTCAACGGCCAGGTCCTGGACGAGTTCGCGGCCCCGGACGGGCTGTTCGACAAATCCTATAACATCAAGAAGGATATGCTCGGCACCAAGGATGACTTCGACCTTGTCATCACCACGGACAAGACCTTTGTTCCATCCAAGGTCTATGCCGGGTCCAAGGATAACCGTGAATTGGGAGTGATGGTCTCCTTCCTCTATTTCCGCTAAGACGGCGGGGCCGCCCGGCCCCGGGCAGACTCCTCTCCCGAGGGGCGGGCGGAAAACGGTAAAGGTCAGTCCTACTTGATCGTGCTCAGGTAGTTGTCCAGAGCGTCCTTGGCCGCGGCTTCATCCATACGCGCCTTCTGGTACTTGTCGAAGGTATCACTGATCTCCTGCTGGATCTGATCCTTGGGCGTCATGTCGTCCTGGGCGTAAAAAGTCTGCCACAGGCCGTTGATCTTTGTCTCGAGCAGGTCCGCGTATTCCTTGGCCTTCGCGTAATTGGATTCGAGCTGGAGTTTCTGGGAATCGTCAAGCTTGGTAGGCAAGGCCTCATTTGTAGGCAGGGCCTCCTGCTCCCCGGCTCCGGCGGATTCCGCCTCGTCGGCGGCTTGTCCGGCCCCTTGCGGGTTCGCGGCGGCTCCGCCTTCGGGTTGGCCGGATTCGGTGTCAGTCTTCTGCTCCGAGCTGTCCCCGCCCACAGCGGCCTTCTTTTTGATCGTCTGAAGGTCGGCGTTGGTAATGACGACCACCTTCTTGGATTTCACCGCTTCCCGTCTTTCTTTTTCCTTTTTGGCCGCTTCGTTCAGGTCCTGGGACCATAGCCAGGAAATAAGGAAGATGGGAAGCAAAAACACCGCCAGGATTTTTATGTATCTCATTTTTTTTCTTCTATTTAAATATAGGGCTCCGATTTTTTTTTGTCAATCCCATATTTTACCGATCTTTTCACTTTTCGTACCCTGGAATTAAGTCGGCCCGGGGCCTAAAAAATTGATAAATCAGCTTGCATTTAAAGGCAAAACAGCATAGGGCTCTCCCCCTGCGGTCGTCCTCCTAGTGAGCGTTGGCGACGGGAGCGCCAAAGTCGCCCACTTTCCCCCCCTGGAAGCATTTCCATCCTTATTCCCACAGAAAGGCGAGGGGGAATGGTTGAGAAGCCCATATTAAGGCCTCTTTCCCGGGAATCGGGCCGAGGCTGGAGCGAGCATGAAGGAGATTTAGCCGGGCCATTAGGGTTTTGAGGGCAGCCGGCTCGGAAGAAGCCGACCGGCGAAGATAGGCGAAAGTTGCTCAAGGCTTTGGATAAGGGCTCGAGCTGAAGGACTTCGAAACACGCTCTTTGTCCCAGCGAGCCAAATCGCTCCGACTCAGTCCTCGCTCTCCTCACGTGTTATATCGCGTGTTTAAATGTCAATCCGGCCTTATCCTTGACATCATGAGATTGCCACGTCGCAGAGCTCCTCGCAACGCCCGCTCGTCCTTCGTGCCTTTCCAAAGACGCCATCCTTAGGTCACCCTTATTCGAAGGGGGATTACGGGGGATAAGAAATACTGAAGAGATAAAGGCGTCTTTGGCGAATCCCCTCCACCTCTCGCCCTGGGGCAACGCATGGGTCTGAGCTGCTTTTCGGGGGAGAAAAAGGTGGACTGCGGGAAGGCGAGTTTTGATCCGTCGAAAAAAAATGGCCGGGCGAGATTGAATCTCCCAGCCGAAGCCGAAAGGCGGAGCCGCGAGGAGCAAAGCGACGTGGCGGGAAGCCTGGGTCCGATTCCCACGTTCATCGCCCAGACAGAGATGGTGTTTCGAGACCATTCATCCCGAGCCTCCTATCATAAAAGTTGGATATGCTTCCTTCTGCCCTCCTTTATATTGATTTGAGCCGGCGATGCGGATAAACTTGTACCCAACTGGGAACCGAAGCGAGAGGTCTTGATCCATGATACGAACCGCTCTCATCGCCGCCGCCTTCATCATTCTCGGCCTGGGGATCTTCGCCGCGTCCCAGGATCAAAGGAAATCCGCGGATAAGAATTTCTATGAGAACAGTCTCCACTACACCAGCAAAGGGCTGGCCCACTGGTATGACAAGGAACAGGGCGGGCTCGAAAGAATCACCGGAATTCCCTTCGAGGAACTGCCCTGTGCCCGGTGCCATGTCCGGACATGCGACGCCTGCCACGTCAAGCTTGTCGACGGGAAGCCGGCTTATTCGACGGCCTCGGCCCAGGACCAGAAAGTCTGCGAGGGCTGCCACGGCATGGACAGCCTGACCGCGTACCAGAAAAACCCCGATGACCCGGCCGGCGACGTCCATTTTCGCAGCGGGATGAAATGTCTCGATTGCCACACCGCTCGGGAGATCCATGGCGACGGCACGGCCTACGATTCCTTCCAGCAGCCGGGAGCCATGGATGTGGGCTGCCCCAAGTGTCACGTCGACCTGTCCGGCTGCCCGAGCTCCAAGGTCCATGGGGACAAGCTCGATTGCAGTGCCTGCCATGTCCGCGACCTGCCCTCGTGCATCAACTGCCACTTCGACACCCGGGTCAAGGAAGGGAAAAGCGTTTCCTTGCCCCTCAACAACCTCTTGTTTCTGATCAACCGCCGAGGACAGGTGACCCTGGGCGATATCCATACCTTTGTCTATCAGAACAAGACCATGATCACATTTGCCCCGTCCTTTCCGCATTCGGTGATGAAGCAGGGCCGGGACTGCGAGGCCTGTCATCACACCCCCCTCCTCCAGGCCATGAAAAAGAGCACCTTCAAGCCCGTGGTTTTTATCGACGGCAAACTCCAGAACGTCACCGGGATCATCCCCGTGCGCGAAGGCCAGAAGTGGAATTTCGATTTTATGAACTATGAGAATGGCCGCTGGGTCCCCATCGGCAACCCCGCCGAGCCTTTGATCAACTATGCCGGCTACTGCGCGCCCCTGACCGTGGACCAGTTGAACAAGCTGGAGAAGGCGCAGACTTCCGGTCCCAAACCGGCACCTCATCGATAGATTCGAACCCGGTCGGACTCCCGTGCCGTTCGCACGGCGTAGCTTCGGCCATCCGAAGAGATTTCCACGGCGCCGTCCCTGTCCGTCCGATAAACGAAGGATCCGACCGCGTGGAATCGCTTCAAGGCCTCCTCTCTTGGGAAGCCGTAGGCGTTGCCCGGCCCGACGGTGATGACCACGATGCGAGGGCAGGCCTCGCGGAGAAACTCCGGCCCGCTCGATGAATCACTGCCGTGATGCCCGGCCTTCAACACGCCGCACCGCAGGGGAAGACCCGATCGGATGATCTCTCCCTCCGCGTTGAACCCGATATCGCCCGTCAGCAGAAAGGATGTCCGCCCGTACCACAGTCTCAGAACGAGCGAGCGATCGTTGACCTCGGTTCGAGCGAGAGGCGACGCGGTGCTGGGGTGGAGCACATCCAGGCGAACTCCGGCTATCGTCCGGGAAAAGCCGCGACTCGCGTTTCGACACGTCGTGCTCGAAGGAAGGGCGGCAAATATCCTCCGGCGCAGCTCTCCACGCTCGCCGCAAGGAGTTTGCCAGAGTTCGACGGGCTTGAAGTTCCTGGCCACGGCGGCAAGTCCCCCGATGTGATCGGGGTGGTCGTGCGTGGCGGCGATGACCGCGAGCCGGGTCACACCCTTGCGCCAAAGGACGGGCGAAACGACCCTCTCCCCGGTGTCGAACGAGTCGGTGGGTGACCCGCCCGCATCGACAAGCATTTTTGCCCGACCCGGGAACTCGATGAGGATCGAATCCCCCTGGCCCACGTCGAGAAACGTCAGCTTGAGTCCGCGGACGGGCGAGGTCAAAGGCGGAAAGATCATAAGCGCGACAAAGAGGGAATAGCCCGCCAGAAGCGCCGGAGTCTGCAGGCGGAACCGATGCGGGAGGAGAAGCGCGAGCAGGAAGACATAATATCCCAGGACGACCGGCCCGGACGGGTTTGCCACCCGAAATGAAAGAAGGGCTGAGACTTCGGCCAGCCTCGAGACGCCGAGGAGAAGCATGAGAGAGAACTTCAAGGCGAAGGCCATGATTCGGGCCAAGAGACCCGAAAGGAAGGCCAAAGGAAAGAAGATATAACCCATGGCCATGATCGCGGCCACGAGGGGAACCGCCGCGAGGTTCAGGAGCAGGGGCGCCGCGGCCACCCGGTTGAAGGACCCGGCAATGATGGGCATGACTCCCGCTTGAGCCGCCAGGGACATGGCCAGCATCTGACCGATCCTCAACGGGAGGCGCGGCAGGTGCTTCATGATTCGCGGCTGGAAGAGGACGATCGACAGCGTGGCGGCATAGGTCAGTTGAAACCCCGGGTCGAAAAGGCTGAAAGGGTTGAGAATGAGCAGGACGAGTATGCTCAAGGCCAGGGCGTTGAGAATATCGGATTCCCGCCAGAGAAGACGGCCGGCGAGGAGCGAGACGGCCATGATCGCGGCTCTGAGAACGGAGGGCGTTCCTTCGACGAGCACAGAATAAAAAACAAGGCTGCCGAGGAGGAGAAGAGCGGAGGGGCGGGGGGCGATCCCCAGCCCTCGAAACAGGCCCAGGAGAAGGACCGAGATCATCCCGATGTGGGCCCCGGATATGGCGATGAGATGAAGCAACCCGGATTCCTGGAAACCGAGCGTCACTTCGTCGTCCATGCGCCCCCGCTCGCCGAGGAGCAGGGCCTCGAGGAGCGCGCCGGGCTGCGACACGCCGCCCCCCTTGGGGTCGGCGAAGTACTCCTCGACCTTGTCCTGAAGGGATTGCCGCAAGCCCGACGCCGCCCGGGTGATGGACAGCCCTTGTCTCGGCCGCGGTCCTTGCAGAAAAAGGGAGCTCTTGGAGAAGGCCAGGTTGTGCAGATTCCGGCTTTTAAGAGAATCGGCCAGCCGGGGCGGTCCGAAGTTCCTGTATTCGGCCGGAGCGATGATCCGGGCGGTCATCCGGACCCTGTCGCCGTTCAGCAGGCGTTCGCACCGGGGAAAGGTCGAGGAATGGGGCACGGTCAGACGAAGATTTCCCGAGCATTCGTCCTTTCCCTTCGCCGTCTCCAACTCCTCCACACTCAGAAAATAATGATCACTGTCGATACCGCGGGAGGGAGACTTGTAGAGACGGCCGACAAAATCCAAATAGCCCCCGGCGTTGACGAGGTGAAGAGGGTTGGAATCATAGGCCGCCTCGCGGACGGACAGCACGGCCGCTCCCAAGAAGAACGAGGCGGCGATGAGAAAGCCGAACGAGGTCTTGTCCTTCGCAATAAAGAACAAGAGCCAGCCGGCCGCCAGGCAAGCTCCGGCCATCACCAAGGCTTGGCCCGCCGAGAACCCGGTCTCCTTGGCCGTCCCTATTCCTGCGGCCCAGGCGATCGCGGGCCAAAGAAGGGGATGGATCATGATGCTTCAGGAATTCCGTGAGAGACGGAGGGCGCCTGGGCGCCGAGACAGAAAGCTGTGACGGCGGGGTCGATCGTCCGGCTCAATAGAAAGGGACGGCCGTCTCAGGAGGAAATTCTCGGTTGCTTGCCGCCGCTGCTTGCGGCATCCGGAATGCCTGCGTCGGAGGGATAGGGGCGAGTCGAAACCCGGGCCGGGTCAGGGAAGAAACTTCTTGAAGGCCGAGGGCCCGGCAAACCTGCCCTTCTTTTGAAGCTCGAGCTCGATCTCCATCAGCCGGTTATACTTGGCCACGCGCTCGCTTCGGCTCACCGAACCGGTTTTGATCTGGCCCGTGCCGAGGGCCACGCTGAGGTCGGCGATGAACGTGTCCTCGGTTTCCCCCGAGCGATGGGAGATGACGGCGGAGTAGCCCTGCGCCTGGGCGTAGTTCACGGTTTCGATGGTCTCGGTCAGGGTTCCGATCTGATTCAGCTTGACCAGGATGGAATTGGCCACGCCTTCGGCGATCCCTTTTTTCAAGCGGTCCGGGTTGGTGACGAAGATATCGTCGCCGACGAGCTGGATCTTCTTTCCCAGGGCCCGCGTCAGGGCTGCCCAGCCCTCCCAATCGTCCTCGGCCAATCCGTCCTCGAGGAAGGCGATGGGGAACCTGGAGACGAGCTGCTCGTAGTAGGCGATCATTTCCGCGGAGGTTTTCTTGGCCCCGCCCGACTTCTTGAAGGCATATCGGCCGTCCTCAGAAAGCTCGGAGGCGGCCACGTCCAGGGCGAGATAGATATCCTTGCCGGGCTTGTATCCCGCCTTGACGATGCTCTCCATGATCACGTCCAGGGCTTCTTCGTTCGATTTGAGGTTCGGAGCGAAACCGCCCTCGTCGCCCACGGCTGTGCTGTAGCCCTTTTTTCCGAGGATCTTCTTCAGGTTATGAAAAGTCTCGGCCGCAAAGCGGATGGCCTCGGCGAACGTGGGGGCTCCCGCCGGAGCGATCATGAATTCCTGGATGTCCACGGTGTTGTCGGCGTGTGAGCCGCCGTTGATGATGTTGATCATGGGCACGGGCAGAAGCCCGGAGCCCTTTTTCCCCAGGTAGGCGTAAAGGGGGAGCCCCTGGGATCGTGCCGCGGCCCAGGCGGCGGCCATCGAAACCGATAGAATAGCGTTGGCTCCGAGTTTCTGCTTGGAGGGCGTGCCGTCGAGCTCGATAAGAAATCGGTCGAGCTCGTCCTGGGCCAGGCAGTCTCGGCCGACGACCTTGGGCCCGATGATCTCGTTGACGTTGGCCACGGCTTTGAGGACGCCCTTGCCCAAATAGCGCGAGACGTCTCCGTCCCGGAGCTCGAGCGCCTCGTGCGACCCGGTCGAGGCCCCGGAGGGAACCGACGACTTGGCCACGATGCCCGACTGCAGCGTCACTCGGGTGCTGACGGTGGGGTTGCCGCGGGAATCCAGGATCTCGCGCGCCGCGACTTTGGCGATTGCGGTTTTTTTCATGGTTCCGTCCTTCATTCGTCGGGGCCCGGCCCGGAGTCAAGCGTTCGCTCTTTCCAGCCCAACGCCTGGACTGATCCTTACTCGAGCCGGTTCAAAAGAGTGCGGCAAGTCTTGCCGCCGCGGATCGCGCCGCGATCCTATTGCTTTTCTTTTTTCTTATCGATGTAGTCCCGGATGGCGGTAATGCCCTCCTGGGTCTTTTCCTTGACGACCTTGATTCCTTTTTCGGCCTCTTTGGCGAGTTCTTTCGCCTTTTCCCCCGTCTTGGCCATTTCCTCGCCGATCTTCTTTCGCGTTTCCTTTCCGGCGGCCGGGGCGAACAGGATTCCCAGGACGAATCCGGCGGCAGCTCCGATGATGAAGGAGACGGTGACTTCGAAGGCGCTCGAGCCCTTATTTTCCGACATCTTTTCCCTCCTTTCGGCTTTTCCACCGTCGCAGAATGAATCCGACGATGGGGACGATTACGGGCCAGAACTTGGCGGCAGGCTTTAAGGCTCCGCTGCCGACGAATTGGGCGGCCTGCGAAACGGTCTGGGCCGCCTTCTTGGAAGCATCGATGATCCGGCCCACGTCGTCGAGTCTCTGCTGGACGGAAACCTCCAGGACCTGGAGGTTTTTGGCGGCTTCGCGAAACTCGGCCAGAGCCTTTTGGGCTTCCGCGGCCGTACGGCGCAATTGGACCAGGAGCATGATGAGAAAAACCACGGCGACGACCACGGCGATAGTTAAAACAAGAAAAAGGAATTGATTCAAGGTAAGAGCCATGATTTCTATAGATAGAACAAAAGGCGGGCTTTGTCAATTCATTGTTTTGGGGGACAAGCGTTTCTGATCCTTATTTGAGCCAAGGGCTGAATGGCCTCGGAACATGTTCGCCTTCCGCGATGGGGAACGGAATCGGCAAAGCCATCGCTCACGAGGGGATTTTTATGAATGCGCACCTCGATGGGAGGCTGAATAATGGAGACGATCTCTGAAGCGGCTCGCGCTATCACGGAGACGGGGGCGCTTCTTTTTGGCGTTCCGCTTCGCCTGCGGCCGAATCCCGGCGGCCAAAACACTCAGGATGGAGACGGCGGGCAAAATCGGCCAAAACCGAAAAAAGCCTCGGCCCGTAGCGCGAAGTCTCGTTCTCGTCCAGGGAGAAGATCCGGCGGTTTCGGATCGCGGGAAGACTTTGAAGGGAAGCCTGGCCCGTCAGCCATTTTTGGGCTGCCTCGAAATCCCCGTCGGACTTGACGAGAAGGACAAAGACTTCGGGCTCCGCCTGGAGGAGCTGCTCCCGACTGAATTCCACCCATCGTTTCGTGATCCGTCCGGCGATGCTCGCGCCGCCGGCCTTCTCGACGAGATCGGTCAGGTAGCTCGCCTGGCCGCTTGTCCAGAATCCCAGTCCCTGGATGGCCAGGAACAGGCGAGGCCTCGTCCGAGCGTGCCGGAGGGCCTTTTCGACCCGGTCGTATTCGGACTTAAGCCGCTGGATAAGTGAGGATGCCGCGTTTTGCCTTTGGGTCACGCCTCCGATCTTCTCAAGGAAGGGGAACAGGGACTCGAGGGTCTCACCCTCCTCCAGGACGAAGACCGGAAGTCTGAGGTCGCGCATCCTTTGAATGGCGGGCAGAGGATTGCCGCGAAAGGCGATGATGAGGTCGGGGCTGAGCGCCCTGATCTTTTCCAGGTCGGGGTCGATCATCCCCCCGATCTTGGGCTTGGCCAGGGCCTCGGGCGGATGATCGCAATAGCGCGTGACCCCCACGACCTTCGCCCCCAAGCCGAGGTCAAAAAGAATCTCGGTGATGTTCGGCGCCAGGGAAACGATGCGCTGGGGAGGAGGGCCGACGGGGAAAACGTATCCCTGGTCATCTTTGAGGGTCCCTTGGCCGAAGGCCTGAACGGCGAGCGCGGTCAAAATCGGAATGACGACGGCCAAGCCGCAAATAGGATTCCGGGCCATCCGGCCGGGTCCTTTATCCTTCTCCAAGCTCTTCATTGAAGTTTCCGAGGGGCGGTGGAATAAACTCTTGACAAATCCCTATTTTACTCAAAACCGAGCCTGGGAAACGGAATATTCTCATGAGGAGGGTCATTCTTTTGCGGGAATTTGACTTTATCGGCCTATTCACCATAAGATGAATAGGATTTCGGCGAAAAGCGACGAATCAGCACCGAGCCCATTCCAACAAAAAGGTTCGAAAGGCCATGGAGGAAACCTACAATTTTCAGCAGATCGAGCTGAAGTGGCAGAAGATCTGGGAAGAGCAAAGGACCTCCCGGGTTGACGCCGACCCAGGCCGGAAGAAATTCTACTGCCTGGAAATGTTCCCCTATCCCTCCGGCCGCATCCATATGGGTCATGTGCGCAACTATGCGATCGGCGACGTCGTCTCCCGCTACCTGACCATGAAGGGCTTCAACGTCCTTCACCCGATCGGTTGGGACGCGCTGGGGCTTCCCGCGGAGAACGCCGCCATCGAGCACGGCATCCCTCCTCGGACCTGGACCCTGGACAATATCGCTCACATGAAATCCCAGCTCAAGCGGTTGGGCCTGGCCTATGACTGGTCGCGCGAAGTGACGACCTGCCTGCCCGACTACTACCGCTGGAACCAGTGGATCTTCCTCAAGATGTACGAGCGAGGCCTGGCTTTTCGCCAGAAGAGCTGGGTCAATTGGTGCCCCCAGTGCCGGACCGTCCTGGCCAATGAACAAGCCCAGAACGGGACCTGTTGGCGTTGCGATTCGAGCGTCGAGCAGAAAAAAACCGAGCACTGGTTCCTCAAGATCACAGACTACGCCGAGGAACTTCTCTCCGGTCACGACCAGCTCGTCAAATGGCCCGAACACGTTCTGCTGATGCAGAAGAACTGGATCGGTAAAAGCGAGGGCACCCGGCTCCACTTCACTCTGGCGGGAAGCGCGGCCCGGATCGAGGTCTTCACCACCCGCGTGGACACGATCTATGGGGCGACGTTCCTCGTCCTCTCTCCCGAGCACCCGCTCGTTCCCCAGCTCATCGCCGATTCGCCCCGCCGCACCGAGCTCGAGGGCTGGGTCGAGCGCGCCGTCCGGGACGTGCACGCCCGCCGAGGCCCGATCGAGGCCGAAAAGGAAGGCATGGACACCGGACGTCGCGCCGTCAATCCCTATTCGGGCGAAGAGATCCCCATTTTTCTGGCCAACTATGTCCTGATCGAATACGGAACCGGAGCCATCATGGCCGTTCCGGCCCATGACCAGCGGGACTACGAGTTCGCCCTGAAGTACGGCCTGCCCATCCGGACCGTGATCTCCCCCATGGACGAAGCGGCCGCGTCCGCCGAAGAGCAAGCCTTCGAGCCTTACGGCATGCTCGTCAACTCCGGGCCCTTTTCCGGATTGCCCAGCGCCGAGGCCATCCCGGCCATGAACGCCTTTGCTGAGACCAAGGGTTTCGGCCAGGCGAGCGTGGTTTACCGGCTCCGCGATTGGGGGATCTCACGTCAGCGCTACTGGGGGACGCCCATCCCTATCATCTACTGCGAAACGTGCGGCACCGTCCCCGTGCCCTACGAGAAACTGCCCGTGGAGATCCCGATGGACGTCGCCTTCACCGGGATCGAGGGTTCGCCCCTGGAGAAATCCGAGAGCTTCGTCAACACGACCTGCCCCAAGTGCGGGGGCAAAGCCCGCCGCGAAACCGATACCATGGACACGTTCTTTGACTCGTCCTGGTATTACTTCCGCTACGCATCGCCAAAGGACGAGACGCTTCCCTTCGAGCGGAGCGACGCGGATTACTGGCTTCCCGTCGATCTCTACATCGGCGGCGTGGAGCACGCGATCCTGCACTTGATCTACGCCCGGTTCTTCACCAAAGTTTTGCGCGACTTGGGCCTGACCGGGGTGAGCGAGCCATTCCCCCACTATCTGGCCCAGGGCATGGTGACCAAGGACGGGGCCGCCATGTCAAAATCGCGAGGCAATGTCGTTGATCCGGACGAGATGATCGGCCGCTACGGAGCGGATGCGCTCCGGCTGTTCATCCTCTTCGCCTCGCCCCCCGAAAAGGAATTCGCCTGGAACGAGGACGGCATCGAGGGCAGTTTCCGATTCCTGCGCCGCGTTTGGCAGCTCTACCAGGAGAACCGCTCGCTGTGGACCGGTCCGGCGACGCCCACGGACGGCGGGCCATCTTCCCCGGCCGGAAGCGTCGACCCTGCCGTCGCCGTCGTGCGCAAGAAACTTCACCAGACCATTAGAAAAGTCGAGGACGACATCGGCCGGCGCTATCATCTCAACACGGCCATCAGCGCCGTCGGGGAGTTGGCGAACCTGCTCAAGCATGAAAAGGACAGGCTGCTCGCCGGGCCGGAAGGCCGCCGCATATTCAAGCAGACCCTGGAAACACTCGTTCAGCTTCTGGCGCCCTTTGCCCCGCACATCGGCGAGGAAATGTGGCAGTCCCTGGGGCAGGCGAGCCCGCTCTTCCGGACCGCCTGGCCTGCATACGACCCGGCCCTAGCTCAAGAAGAGACGATAACGATCGTCGTCCAGGTCAACGGCAAGGTCAGGGAGCGGTTCGACGTCCCCCTGGACACTCCCGTGGGGCGGCTTGAGAAGCTGGCCCTGCAGCTCCCCCGCGTCCAGGCCGTCATCGGCGCGCGGCCGGTCAAGGACGTCATTTGCGTGAGGAATCGGCTGGTGAACATCGTGATCTCATGAGGAATTCATTGCTGACACGGCGATCTCTTTGTCTCGGTCTCGTCCTGGCCGGCCTGGTTTTGGCCTTAATCGGATGCGGATATCGACTGCAGGGAACGGGCGGGTTCCTCCCCAAGCACATCAAAACCTTGTCAATCCCCATGTTCAAGAACCTGACCACCCGCTACCAGATCGACCTGAAGTTGACCCAGGCCGTCATCGACGAGATGGTCGCCCGGGGAAAAGTGGAGATCGTCACGGACAATCGTCAGACGGACGCCATTCTCTCGGGTGAGATTCAAGTGTTCAACGTGACGCCCATCGCCTTCACTCCGGGGACGAGCCAGGCCGACCGGTTCAACATCCTGGTCGTGGCCAAGATCACCCTCCGTGACAACGTCAGCCGAAAAACCATCTTTTCCAACCCGGCCTACGTCTACCAGGAAGACTACGAGGTTCCTCCCGGAAGCGATTTCGAGTCCGTGGAGTCGGACGCCCTGGACCGCATCGCGGAAAAGTTCGCCCGCCAGCTCGTCATCACCATCCTGGAAGGATTCTGAGGCTTGCGTTTTTTTCTGCTCAACAAGGCTCTCGAGGAAAAAGACGTCGCCCCCTGTTATTTCCTCTACGGCGAGGAAACGTTCCTCGCCCAAGAGTTCCTGGGCCAGCTTCGTGAGCTCCTCGTCCCGCCCGACGCCCAGGATTTCAACCTGGAACGATTTCATTTCGAGGATACGAGCTGGCCGGAGGTCATCGACCTGGCCCGGACCGCCCCGTTTCCCCTATCTCCATGGCGGCTGATCTCTCTCGGACTGCCCTTGTCGGAGAAGAAGGAAGAGGGCGAACGGCAGAAGAAGGAGCTTTTCTCCGAGCGGGATGAGAGCCTGGTCCGGGATTACCTGAGCTCACCGGCCGGCCGGACGGTCCTGGTCGTGATCCTTCCCGGCCGGGCCAACCCGTCCCGGCGCATCGTTAAGTTCTTCACTTCATTTCCGGAATCAGTGGTCGAGGCCCGGGAATTGAAGCCGCTCAAGGGGGCCGGCCTCTCGAGCTGGGTCGATCGAAAACTGAGCGTCGCGGGCAAGGCCATGACCCATGAAGCCAAGTCCCGGCTGGCCGAACTCATCGGCAACGACCTCCAGCTGCTGGATCAGGAACTCGATAAGCTGGCTATCTACGTCGGCGACAAGCGATCCATCGACGAGGAGGATGTGGACGCGGTCGAGGGCTCGACCAAGGAGCGGGAAGGGTGGGAGCTCGGCAGCGCCCTCGAGACCGACGACCTTCATCGCGCCCTGGCCGTCCTGGCTAATTATTTCGCGGAAGGGAAAGCCCCCGAACAGATCCTGGGCATTCTCCATGGCTTCTTCCGGGATATTCTCGTCGCCCAGGAAGGTCTCCGGGCCGGCCGGGACAAGAGCGCGGTCTTTAAGGACGTGCGTCCTCGGGTCGGCAAGGGGGGCGGAAGCTGGTACTTTGACCGGTTGAACGAGTTCTTTTCGAGCGTGCAGGGCCTGTCCCCGAAAGAGCTTAACGAGTGTCTCGAGTCCTTGGGACGGATCGATTTCCGGATAAAAAACTCGGACGCGGCACCCCGGACGGAGATCGAGACGTTTATCGTGGAGTATTTCCGGCGGCGCCGGTCGGGCGGGACTACTTCGCGGCCGGCGCGGCGCTGACCCGGGCGGCTTGCCGGCTGAGCCGGGACTTCAAGCGGTTGCCCTTGTTCTTGTGGATCGTGCCCTTCTTGACGGTCTTGTCGATTGCGGATTGAAGCTCCGCCAGATTCTTCCGGGCCTCATCGCCGCTCTGAGCGTGGATGAGGTCGCGGACCTTCCGGACTTCCGTACGCAGTCCGGACCTATTCTTCTTATTGACGGCCGCCCGGCGGATACTGCGGCGCCGTTGTCGTATGGCTGAGTTATGAATGGCCATTGAGTTCTCCTTGTTGAGCGCCTTATGATAAAATATCCGAACTCGAAAGTCAACGCTCCCTCGACCCGGCTCCGGGCCCGCGGGGGCCGGTGATATTCCATGGATGACGCTCATCGCCACAACCGGAAGCTCGTCCGCTCCGCCCTATCCATCTCCCTGCCCACTCTTGTCAGCCGGCTCCTGGGTTACGCCCGGGACTTCATCCAAGCCTATTTCCTCGGGACGGGAAGGGGCATGGATGCCTTCGCCCTGGCCGTGGCCTTGCCCAACTTGATCCGGCGTCTGACCGCCGAAGGGTCCATGACAGCCTCCTTCCTCCCGGTTTTCGTCCACGAGAAAAGGGCCAAGTCGCGCGTCGAGACGCTGCGGTTCGCGGATATCTTCTTTTTTGACCTGGCCCTGGTCCTGATCGTGATCGTGGTCCTGGGGGTCGTGTTCACTCCCGGCCTGGTCAACGTCGTGGCGGGCGGTTTTCGCCAGGTTCCGGGCAAGATCGAGTTGACCACCTCCCTGACCCGGATCATGTTTCCCTACCTGCTCTTCGCCAGCCTGGCCGCCCTGGCCGGCGCCATCCTCAATTCTTTCTATCGGTTCTTCCTGCCGGCGCTCACTCCGGTCGTCCTGAACCTGACGGTCATCATCCTGGCCCTCGTTTTCGCCCGCAAGAGCTCCGAGCCGGCCTATGTCTTTGCCTTCGGGGTGGTCCTGGGGGGCATCCTCCAATTCGTGATCCAGGTCCCTCTTTTGCGAAAAATGGGTGTGCGATTCCGATTCGGGCTGTCCTTCTCCCATCCGGCCGTTCGCCAGGTGGGGCGTCTCATGATACCCGGCGCGCTGGGGCTCGGCCTCTACCAGTTCAATTTCGCCATCAGTCGATTCTTCGCCGCCACACTGGCCAAGGGAAGCGTGTCGGCCCTGTATTTCGGTTCCCGGGTCGAGGAGCTGACCCTGGGGATCTTTTCCATCGCCCTGTCCGTAGCCCTCCTGCCGGCCTACTCCGACCAGGCGGCTTCGGGTGATATCCCCAGCATGAAAAAGACGCTCGTGTTTTCGCTGAAGCTTATCAACCTCATCACTATCCCGGCCGCGGCCGGCTTGCTGGCTCTCAGCCGGCCCATCATCCGCGTTCTGTTCGAGCGGGGGAGGTTCGGCGCCGAATCAACGGCCATGAGCGCCTCCTGTCTCTTCTTTTTCGCCCTGGGACTGCCTTTCCTTTCCGGGGTCAAGGTCCTCGCTCCGGCTTTCTTCTCCCTCAAGGACATGAGGACGCCGGTCCTCATCTCTTTCTTATCCGTGGCCAGCTTCGTGAGTTTCAACCTGCTCCTCATCGGCCGGATGAAAGTCAGCGGCATCGCCCTGGCCCTGGCGCTCTCGCAGGTCGTGAATTTCTCCTCTTACTTCATTCTCATCGAGCGCAAGATCGGCGCCGTGGAGAAACGGGATTACTTCCGGTCGTTGGCCGCCTGCCTGAGCTTTGCTTCTCTCATGGGGGCCGGACTGTGGCTGTTCATGCGGCTGGTCCGCTTCACCGAACGGGGCCGGGCTTCGCAAGCCGGGCTTCTTTTCGCGGCCATCGGCCTTGGGCTTCTCTTTTATTTTTCCTGCCAGTTTCTGTTCAACAAGAAGGATTTTCGTCCCCTGCTCAGCCTCCTCCTGCGGAAGAAGTCCGAGGCTTGAGTCCAGGATGACAAGGAGACGGCGGTGATCATTGTCCTGCAGCGGGTCAGCGAGGCGTCGGTCGAGGTCGAGGGAAAGGTCGCAGCATCGATCGGCCGCGGATTGTGCCTTCTCGTCGGCGTCGAAAAGGGAGATACTCCGGATGACGCCCGGGCCCTCGCTCGAAAGGCCGCGGAGCTCAGGATCTTCCCCGACTCTCAGGGCAGGATGAACCTCGCCCTGGATGCCGTCACGGGAGCAATCCTGGCCGTTTCACAGTTCACCCTGGCCGGCTCCGTCCGAAAGGGCCGCCGGCCGAGCTTTGACGCAGCCGAAGAACCGGTCCAGGCCGAGTCTCTGTTCTTGGGATTCGTTGAGAGCCTGCGCGGTATGGGGTTTCACGTGGAAATCGGTATCTTTCGGGCATCCATGAGGGTCCGGCTGGTCAACGACGGCCCGGTGACGTTCATCCTGGATTCGCGGAAAGACGACCGCCCTTAGGCCGGCCGGGGGGGCGGCACGTCAGACCATATCGAGAAGGTGGCCCAGCTTATCTTTCTTGGCCTTGAGGTAGCGCCGATTGTTGCATGAGGGAGGGATCTCGATCGGCACGCGCTCCACGATTTCCAGGCCGTAGCCGGCCAGGCCGAAGAACTTGCGGGGGTTGTTGGTTAAGAGCCGAATCTTCCGCACACCGAGGCTGACCAGGATCTGAGCCCCGATGCCGTAGTTCCTTTGGTCGGCCAGGAACCCCAACTGCTGGTTGGCCTCGACCGTGTCCGCCCCCTGGTCCTGGATGGCGTAGGCCTTGATCTTGTTGGTCAAGCCGATGCCTCGGCCTTCGTGGTTCAAGATGTAGAGGATGACTCCTCGCCCTTCCTTCTCGACCATGGTCATGGCCTGATGGAGCTGGTCTCCGCAATCACAGCGCAGGGATCCGAAGGTGTCCCCGGTCATGCACTGGGAGTGAGCCCGGACAAGGATGGGCTGGTCCGCTTCGATCTCGCCCTTGATGAGGGCGACGTGGTTGTCATGGTGGATGGTGTCTTCGAAGACGGCGATGCGGAAATGCCCGTACTCGGTGGGCAGGTCGGCTTCGTCGATCTTCTGAACGAGCCGCTCGTTCTTCATCCGGTACTGAATCAGGTCGGCCACGGTCAGGATGGGGATATCGAACTCGACTCCGAAAGCGATGAGCTGCGGCATCCGGGCCATGGTCCCGTCTTCGTTCATGATCTCGCAGATGACTCCGGCGGGATAGAGGCCGGCCAAACGGGCGATGTCCACGGCCGCCTCCGTTTGTCCGGTTCGAGCCAGGACGCCGCCCTCGCGGGCCTGGAGAGGGAAGATGTGGCCGGGCCGGGCCAGGTCGGAGGGGACCGTCTGCGGATCGATGGCCGCTTTGATCGTGGCCGCCCGGTCATAGGCCGAAATGCCCGTGCTGACGCCCGATTTGGCGTCGATCGAAACCGTGAAGGCCGTTTCGAAGCGGGCCGTGTTGTCGGTCACCATCAACGGAAGTTGAAGCTCAATGAGGCGCTGGCGGGTCAGGGGCAGGCAGATGAGCCCCCGGCCGTGCTTGGACATGAAGTTGATCGTGTCCGGCGTGACCTTTTCCGCGGCGATCATCAGGTCGCCCTCGTTCTCGCGGTCTTCATCGTCGACGATGATGATCATCCGGCCTTCGCGGACGGCCTGGATGGCCTGTTCCACGGAGGCGGCGGGTCCCTGGGAAGTCGTCATGATCCAACCTTCTATCGGCCTGACATCCTGTGCGGCGACAGGCGCGCTTTTCTATCGATCTTCTTTCAAAAAGGCATTATACACGTATTTCCCGATCATGTCACATTCGACGTTGACCGAAGCGCCGGGCCGCAGGCTTCCAAGGTTGGACCCCTGCAAAGTGGCAGGGATGAGCTCGACCTCGAAAAAGGATGTTCCGATCTGGGCGACGGTCAGGCTGACCCCGTTGAGCGCAACGGACCCCTTGGAAACGAAATAACGCCTGAATTCGCGCGGGAATGAGACGGCCAGCCGTTTCCCGGGCTTGCGCTCGATGACCTTGAGGACCCGGCCCGTGAAATCCACATGCCCCGACACGAGGTGCCCGCCGAGTAAGGTCGAGGGCGTCACGGGGAGCTCAAGATTGATCGGAGCCCGGGGCTTGAGCCCGGACAGGGTGGTCTTGGATAGAGTCTCGCGGCTGATGTTGAAGAAGAAGGTCACACCTTCCCGGCCGATGGCGGTCAGACAGACCCCGTCGACGGACACGCTGTCGCCCGGATTGACCTTTCCTTCAATGCCCGGGGCCTCGACGCCCAACTCTTGCCTGCCGCGCCGAAACCCTGCGAACCGCCCGACGTGAGCTATGATTCCGGTGAACATTAAAAGTATCCTTCCACGATGATATCAGGCCCCAGAGCGAAGGAGCGGACGGACTTGAGCGCCATCGCTTCCGACAGGCGCGCCGTCCCTCGGCCGGCGACGAACGCCGGGGCGCCTCTGCCGCCGATAAGCTTTGGGGCGATGGTCAAGAGGACCTTATCGGCCAAGCGCTCCTCGAGCACGGTCGAAGTCAGAGTGCTCCCGCCCTCGATGAGGACGCTCGAAATCTCGTTCGAACCCAGCCAAGCCAGAACAGCGCCCAGGTCGAGCCGCCCGGCCTTGCCCGGAACGCGGACAACCGTGATCCCCTTCTTTTCGAGGATTTTGGCCTTTCGGCGCGAGGCATCGTCTCTCGTAAAGACAATGACCTTGCCCCTCGCTTGCGTTGAGATGAGCCTGGCCCGAGGGGGAAAGCGAAGGCTGGAATCGACCACGACCCGGGTCAAGGGCTTATCATTTCCGCGGGGGCGGCGGATCGTCAGCTGGGGGTCGTCCCGGAGAACGGTATTGATCCCGACCATCAGGGAGTCGCACTCCCCGCGCAGGAAATGAGCGTATTCGCGCGCCGCGGCCGACGAGATCCATTGGGATTCCCGCGTCCGAGTGGCCATCCGGCCGTCGAGCGAGACTGCGGCCTTGACCGTGACGAAGGGGGTCCTTCGGGTGATGTACTTGATGTAGGCCTCATTGAGACGGCGGTTTTCTTCGGCGAGGAGACCCCATTCTACCGTAAGGCCCTCCCGCCTCAGCCGGGCCGCGCCTCTTTTCAGGACGAGCGGATTCGGGTCCAGCTCGGAGATGACCACCCGGCGGAGGCCCGCCGCGAGGAGGCTATCAACGCAGGGAGGCGTCCGACCCCAGTGCACGCAGGGCTCCAGGGTGACGTACAACGTGGCGCCCTGGGCGCGCCCTCCGGCCTGGCGCAGGGCGACGACCTCGGCGTGCGGTCGTCCGGGGCCGTCGTGATATCCGGTCCCGACGATTGCGCCCCTGCGGACGATGACCGCGCCGACATATGGATTGGGACTGACCCGGCCGACGGCTTTCCGCGCCAGGCCATAGGCCATCCGCATGTAACCATAGTCCTCGATGTTCATGACATAAGCGCCTCGACGAATTCGACCGCGGAAAAAACCTCGAGATCTTTCTCGGTTTCGCCCGTCCCCAGGAACTTTATGGGCAGACCGAGTTCGTCCACGATGCTGAGGACGGTGCCGCCCCTGGCCGTTCCGTCCAGCTTTGTGAGAAAGATCCCCGAGATCCCCGAAAACTTAAGGAACTCTTTGGCTTGGATGAGAGCATTTTGACCGATGCTGGCGTCTAAGACAAGGAGAATCTCCTGGGGCGCGCCGGGGATCTCGCGGGCGACGATGCGGCGGATCTTCTCGAGCTCGTTCATGAGGTTGGTGTTGGTGTGAATGCGGCCCGCCGTATCGACGAGAAGGACCTGGAGGCGTTGAGCCTTGAGGGACTGGACCGCGTCGAAGACCACGGACGCCGGGTCGGCGCCGTATTGGCCCCGGACGACGGGGACGGCCAGCTTTCTCCCCCAGAGCGAAAGCTGTTCCTGCGCTGCCGCCCGAAACGTGTCCGCCGCGGCCATCATCACTGTCCGGCCCTCGGCTCTGAGCCTGTGGGCGAGTTTGGCCAGGGAGGTGGTCTTTCCGCCGCCGTTGACTCCGACCAGGAGCACGACCGAGGGCGGACTGTCGAGGCGAAGGGCCGGGTCGTATTGAGAGAGGATCGAGATGAGCTCCTCCTTGAGCAGGGTTTGGAGGGCGGCAAAGCCGTCGGCTTTTCCCCCTTTTTCCTTGATGCGGGCGATGATCTTTTCGGCCGTGCCCAAGCTGACATCGGCCAGGATCAGGGTTTCTTCAAGGTCTTCGAGGAATTCCGCCCGGCTTTTGTCACTGCGCAGAAGCTCGTCGAACTTTTGCCGGAGGACTTGTCTCGTCCGATAAAGCTTTTCCCTGAGGTTTCCTAACACGATGAAAAGATTATATTTTTCGTTCATGCAGCTTGTCAACGCTCGCCGCGCGGGTTGAGGATTGGCCAGGAGTGTGCTACATTGAAAAAAATGAACGGACGAATTTGGCTCATTCCCGAGCCCCGGCCAGACGCCGAGGCCCTGGGCCGAGAGCTGGGTCTACCCCTGCCCCTGGCCCGGGTCCTGTGCAACCGCGGCATCAGCGACCCCCGGGAAGGCCATCGCTTTCTCCACGGAACGATCGAAGATTTGCGCGATCCCTTCCTGCTCTCCGGCATGACCGCCGCCGTCCAGAGGATCAAGCGGGCCATCGATCACCGGGAAAAGATCCTTGTCTTCGGCGATTATGACGTGGACGGAGTCCTGTCCGTGGTCATGCTCCTCAAGGCCTTCCGGGACCTGGGGGCGGACGTGGACTATTTCATTCCGGACAGACTCAGGGACGGCTACGGTCTCAAGGCCGAGCACGTCGAGGTCGTCCGTCAAAAAAAGGCCGGGCTGGTCGTCAGCGTTGATTGCGGGATCAAGGCCGATGATTTCGTCGAAAAGGCGAGGGAGATGGGCGTCGACGTGGTCATCACCGACCACCACCTTCCCGGCCCCGAGCTTCCGAGGGCGGCGGCCATCCTTAACCCCGTCCTCGCAGACTCCGGCTACCCGGACAAGAACCTGGCCGGGGTGGGCGTCGTCTTCAAGCTTCTTGAAGGGCTCTTGGCCGATCACGATCAAAGAACGAAGCTTGGCCACTATCTGAAGCTCGTTTCCGTGGGCACGATCGCGGACGTCGCCGAACTGCGGGGCGAAAATCGGCTCTTCGTCAAGTACGGGTTGAAGGGCCTGGAAAATGTGGTCAATCCCGGGCTCAAGAGCCTTCTCGAAGTATGCGGCTTGAAGGGTCAGCGTGTCAGCGAGGGGGATGTCGCTTTCCGAGTCGGTCCCCGGCTGAACGCGGCCGGCCGCATGGAGAGCGCGGACCTGGCCGTCCGGCTGTTCCTGGCCGGCTCGGCCGTCGAAGCCCGAGACATCGTCCGGCACCTGGACGAATTGAACTCCCGCCGCCAAAATGCCGAAGAAAAGATCTGCAACCAGGCCCTGGAGAAGATCCAGGACGAAGACCTGGACAAAAAGTACAAGATCCTCGTCCTGGGTTCCGAGGAGTGGCACAGGGGAATCGTCGGGATCGTGGCCTCCCGGCTCAAGGAAGCCTTCCATCGGCCGGTCATTCTCTTCTCCTACGAGGACGGGCTGGCCCATGGGTCGGGGCGGAGCATCCGTGAGTTCTCCCTGATCGAGTGCCTGGACGCCTGCCGGGCCAACTTTCTGAACTACGGAGGCCATCGGTTGGCCGTCGGCTGTTCTCTCGTCCGGGAGAAGATGCCCTCCTTCAGGGATGACGTCAACAGGTATGCCGAGGGGCAGTTGTCCGAGGAGGACCTGAAGCGAAAAGTGCGAATCGACACGACGCTCGACCCGGACGAGATCACCGACGAGTTCCTCAGCGGCTATGCCCTGCTCGAGCCGTTCGGCGTGGGAAATCCGACACCCGTGTTCATGACCGAGGCGGCCCAAGTGGCCTCTGCTCCCCAGAAACTGCAGGGCCGCCACTGCAAATTCCTCATCCGGAAGGGCGGCCGCACGATCGAGGCGATCGGATGGGACAAGGGCGGCTGGGCTGATTCCGTGACCGCCGGAGAGAAGCTCAGCCTGGCCTATTCCCTCCAATTCTCGACTTATCTCGGCCAGACGCGTCCGTATCTTTGCCTCGAGGACATTCGGTCATGAGATCATCAGACCGCTCCGGCGCCAAGGCGCTCCGGACCCGCTCTCTCCGCCGGGGCGTAGCCGTAGCTTTTATCGTCGTGCTTGCGGCCTTCTTGGTCATCCTTTTCGCCAGGGGCAGGAAGCCGGTCTCTCAGCCCATCGTCCCGGAAAAAACCGTGTCCGCGCAGAAGATCGACGAACGGGAGCACGTCCGTTATCTGGAATACCGGGGCGGCAAGCAAAAGATCGAATTCCAGGCGGACCGGGGGTTCGTCGGCCGGGACGACCAGTACCACTTGGTGGGGCATGTCCAGGTCGCGGATTTCGGCCGCCTGGGCGGGCGCAAGATCCTGGCCATCTGCGACGAGATCATTCATGATGCGGAGAAGACGCGTTTCAAGCTGGTCGGCCATGTCTCCGTCTCCCTCGACGAAGCGACCTTCGAGACGGGCACGCTCGACTATGACCGGGAGAAGGACGCCTTCTCGACCGATAACGCCATCGCCATTTCCTCACCCAAAATCAAGGGCACGGCTCGGGGGATGATGTATTCCCTGAAGACCGAGGAGGTTTGGCTTCGGGCCGAGGTCCGGCTCGAAACAAAAGTCTCGGACCGTTCGCCCGTCCCCCTGGTCGTCCTGAGCCCGACCCTTTATTACAACCGGCTCACGCGCCAGGGACGGCTTGAGGGCGGAGTGACGTTCTTCCACGGGAAGAGCCGGGGGTCGGCGGACAGCGTCGAGTTCGAGGCTTTTCCCGACACGGACAAGCTTAACATCCTCCACTTCAATGGCAAAGTCAGGGCCCATCTTGAGAAGGAATTCAAGGACTCGGCGCAGAACTCGAAAGCGACCCCTTCCGAAAAGCCGCCCTCCAACCCCATGCTCACCCTGGGGGAAGACCAGGACATCCGGGCCGACGCGATCAAGCTGAGGGCTTATCTGAATACGTCGCTCCTTCATTCCTACGAGTCTTCCGGGAACGCCGCGATCACCTTTCACTCTTCGACCAAGGGAGAATCCCATTTCGAGGGGGGCTCGATCGACTTCATCTTCGAGGCGGACGGAAGCCTGAGAGAATTTCGGGCGGCGACGAACGTCCGGATGAAGAAGGTCCAACCCAGCGGAGAGACTCAGACCGCCCAGGGAGATTCTCTGCTCCTGGCCTGGAGGTCCGACGTTCTCCAGATCAAACCCAAGACAGGAAAACGGGTGACGTCCGACTTCCGCGGCAGCACCATCGAAACCGATGTTCTGGGCATCAACGTCAAGAACGACGATATGCAGGCGGCTGCGGTCAAGGCTGTCTTCCAGGCCAGCGCGGATAAAAAGCCCGTCGGTCTCTTCACGGCGGACAAGCCCGTCTTCATCACCTCGCATTGGATGAAGTACGCGGCCGAGACCAAGAGCTACCGCTTCTTTGGCGGGGTCAAGATGTGGCAGCAAAAGAGCGAGCTTTTCGCCGAGGACGTCCTTCTTGTGGAGGCCACGGGCGAAACGACCTGCACCGGAGCGGTCCGATCGCGCTTTCCCCATACGCCCAAGGATAAACCCAAGGAAGAGATCGTGGAGATCAGCAGCCAGAAGATGCATTACGACCCGGACCGGAACATGGCCTTCTATGAGAATGAGGCGGGGATGAAAACAGGCACCTTCGGCTTGACCGCCGAGAACATCCGCGTCCTCTTATCCAAGGAGAACAAGGACCCGGAACGGATCACGGCCGTGGCCAAGGTCGTGATCACACAGCCCAACCGGGTGGGCACAGGCGAAGAAGCGCTCTACCTCGTCGACGATCGGCTGATCCTCCTCTCCGGGCACCCGGTCGTGACCGAGAAAGACAAGGGGGAGACACGGGGGGACAAATTGACATTTCATTTGGCCGATGATACCATCACCGTAGAAAACACTAAACAGAATCGTTCTGTCACCAAGATTAAGTCCTGAACAATGACATCCCATCTCCGAGCGTTGAACCTTGAAAAAAGCTATCACCAAAAGAAGGTCGTGGACGGAGTTTCGGTCGAGATCCGGAGCGGCGAGATCATCGGACTGCTGGGACCGAACGGGGCGGGGAAGACGACGACCTTTGCCCTCATCCTTGGCCTTATCCCCCAGGACGGCGGCCGGATCGAGCTCGACGGAGAGGACATCACGACCCTTCCGATGTACCTGAGAGCCCAAAAGGGCATCTGCCTGCTGCCCCAGGAAGCGTCGGCGTTCCGAAAGCTGACCGTTGAGGAAAACCTCCTGGCTATCATGGAGACGCGACCGGAGTCCGCGACCCAAGCCCACGGTCTCCTTCCCCAAACCTTGAAGGAATTCGGCCTGGAGAAGGTGGCCAAATCCAAGGCTGTGACCCTGTCCGGCGGCGAGCGGCGCCGCCTGGAGATCGCCCGGGCCATGATGACCCAGCCGCGGTTCATGCTCCTCGACGAGCCCTTCACCGGCATCGACCCTTTGGCCATCCAGGACCTTCAGCGCATCATCCGCAGCCTCAAGGCTTCCGGTTTGGGACTCGTCATCACCGACCACAGCGTTCGGGAGACGCTCAAGATCACCGACCGCGCCTATATCATCGATCGGGGAACGATCCTGGCCGAAGGGACGCCCGCGGAGATCGTCGCCTCGCAAGAGTGCCGGAGAAGCTATCTGGGGGAGGACTTCTCGCTCCAATGAGACCCGGGAGTAAGGAACGAGGCGGACGACGATGACTCTCAAGCAGCGGCTGGACCAGAGGCAGCTCCAAAGGCTGATCCTCGCCCCGGCCCTCCAGCAGGCCATTAAGCTCCTGCCCCTGACCAACCTCGAGCTGATCGACGTCATCGACGAGGAGCTGTCCCAAAACCCGATGCTCGAGATCGAGGAGGAGGAGGCGGAGAAGAAAGAGGAACCGGCGGTCGAGACCCCGACCGAATCGAACGAGGAACCGGACCGGCTGAGCCCGGAGGTCCCCGAAGCCGAGGAGGAGGCCCCGCCCCCGGAGCCGGAGCTCGACGTCGAGGCCGAGCCGGGTTTCGAATCCCTTTTCCAGGAGTACTTCGACGAAGGTTTCCATTCCTTTTCTCCCGAGATCAAGGATGCCCCGGCTCTCGAGAATTTCCTGTCGCGGAGCCCTTCGCTCTGGGATCACCTGAACTGGCAGGCGGACCTGACCTTTTTTGAGGAAAAGGATAAGGAGATCAGTCAGCTCATCATCGGCAATATCAACGAGGACGGCTACCTGACCCTCCCCGTTGAGGAGATCGCCCGCCAGGCCGGAGTCGAGCCCCTGGCCGTGGAGGATATCCGCGAGGAAATCATGCTTTTCGACCCCGTCGGGGCCGGCAGTCTCAACCTGAAGGAGGCCCTCCTGGCCCAGATGGATTATTTGCGGATCAAGGATCCCATCACCCGGGCCATTGTCAACGAGCACCTGCCGCTCCTCGAGAAGTCCGATTATTCCCAGCTAGCCAAGGTCCTGAATATTCCCCTGTCTTCGATCAGGGACCACATCGACATCATCAAGGGGCTCGACCCGACGCCGGGACGCAAGTACGCCCAGGACCGGACGTCCTACGTCGTCCCGGATATCATCGTCGTCAGGGAAGAGAACGAGCTCCGGATTTCCCTGAACAATGCGGGCCTGCCCCGGCTTAGACTCAACTCCTACTACCGGAGGCTCATCCACTCGGCCATGAAGGACAACCCCGAGGCCTATCGCTATCTGAAGGACAAGATGAAGAAGGCCCTCTGGTTCCTTCGCAGCCTCGACCAGCGCGACCAGACGATCTACAAGGTCGCGCGATACATCGTCGACAAGCAGAAGGATTTTTTCGAGAAGGGCCTGGAACACATCAAGCCCCTGACCCTGATCGAGATCGCCCAGGAGATTGGCGTCCACGAGTCAACGGTCGGACGGGTCGTGGCCAACAAGTACCTCCAGTCGCCCGAGGGAGTTTTTCCCCTGAAGTACTTCTTCCATAAGTCCCTGGCCGGCGAGTTCGGGGAGGAGGTCTCTTCCCTGCTGGTCAAGGATAGGATCAAAAAGCTGGTCGACGGGGAGGACAGGGATAATCCCTTGAGCGATATGGAGATCGAGGACATCCTGGGCAGGCAGAACTTCCACATCGCCCGGCGAACGGTAGCCAAGTATCGAAAACAGCTGAAAATAGCGCCTTCCCATATCCGCAAGCGGAAGTCTTTGATGGAGGGGACCCTATGATCGTGCACTACACGGCCCGGCAGACGCCCTTGACCCCCGAGGTCAAACAGTACTGCGACCAGCGGCTGAAATCGCTCGACAAGCTGATGCGGCGTGTGCTCGAAGTCGACCTGATCTTCACCACGGCCCGCAAGCGGCACTTGGTGGAGATCCACATCAAAGCCAAGGGCTCGGGACTGGTCGTCCAGGACGAGGATCCAGAGCTCATGAGGGCCTTGAGCCTGGCCTTCGACAACCTGGGGAAAAAGCTGAAGAAGGACAAGGACAAGTTCCGGGAGAAAAAGCGGCGGCCGAGCCGCGAGGTCTCGGTCGAGGTCCCGCCCCTGACCGCCCCCGAGTCGGGAAGGCGGATCATCCCCGGCAGTGACGTCTCGTCCAAGCCCATGACGGTCGAGGAAGCGGCCCTTTTGCTCGACGAGGCCAAAAAGGATGTTCTCGTCTTTCGCAAGCTCGGGTCCGAGCGGTGGGCCGTTCTCTATCGCCGAAAGGACGGCCACTACGGGCTGGTGGAGCCGGAAGGCTGATCGGACACAGGGCTGCGGAGTGAATCTCTACAAGCGGCGATCGGGGAACGGGCCTCGAGGGATGTTCCCGGCGCGCCCGCGGGCTTGCGAAGAGGAGGCGGTCCGGCTCGTTCCTTTCCTCGGCGGCCGAGCGGCCCCCTGTCATCAGGCCCTAGGAACAGAGGTGGGAGCATGAGCCGGTCGCTCATCATCCGCGCTTCGGAACCGCCCGCCTCGCGGCGGTCGAACAAGGCTCTTGTCTCGGGAGGGCTCATGTGCATCTCCGGGCTGGGAGTCCTCATCAACGGCGATAGCGGCGTCGGCAAGAGCGAGAGCGCCCTGGAGCTCATCAGCCGAGGCTATCGCTTCGTCTCCGACGATGTCGTCGAAGCGCGGCGCGCCTCGGGAGGACGTATCCTGGGCCGGTCGCCGGCGCTGACCCGTCATTTCATGGAGATCCGGGGCCTGGGCATCATCAACATCAAGGAGATCTTCGGGGCCCGATCGGTTTTGCTCGAGTCGCCCATCGACCTCGTCATCACCCTCCACAAGTGGCCGGGCCGGGGTCCCTCGGACCGGCTGGGCCTCAAGTTCCCCAAGGACCATGTCCTGCTCGGCGTTCGGATCCCCAAGCTGAACATCCCCGTCGCGCCGGGCCGCAACATCGCCACCCTCATCGAGGTGGCCTGCAAAGTCCATCGCCTGCGCCAAAAAGGCTATCACGCCTCCGAGGAGGTCGTTCGGAATCTCGAGCGGACCCTGAGCCGGCGCAGCCGCCGGGAGGTCATTCCCCGTGAAAAAAGATAACCGCTTTCTGATCATCACCGGGCTCTCCGGATCGGGCAAAACCGTGGTCAGCCGGGCGCTCGAGGACCTCGGCTACTACTGCATCGACAATTTGCCGGCCAAGCTCATCCCCAGCTTGGTCGACCTCTGGCGGCGCCGGGAGATGGAGATCGAGAAGATCGCCCTGGTGGTCGACATCCGGGAACACGGTTTTCTGACGGTCTTCCCCCGGGTGCTGAAATCCATCGATCGCCGGATAAAGCCCTGGGTCCTGTTCCTCGAATCGTCGGACGCGACCCTGGTCAAAAGGTTCAGCGAAAGCCGGCGTCCGCACCCCCTGAGCGCGAAGCGGTCGATCCTGGACGGCGTGCGGCTCGAGCGGCGTCAGCTGGCCGGGATCAAGGCCATGGCCGACGAGGTCATCGACACGTCGGCCATGAGCCACTCCGAGCTCAAGGCCCTCCTGGCTCGGAAGTTCGTCCGGCGCGGCCGCCCGCGGCTTCAGGTCCTCATCACGAGCTTCGGCTACAAGCACGGCCTGCCGCTGGATTCCGACCTTGTCCTGGACACGCGCTTTCTTCCCAACCCCTTCTACAGCGATCGGCTCAAGAACCTGACTGGTTTGAGCCGGCCCGTCAGGGATTTCGTCCTCAAGGCCGACATAACCGAGCGTTTTCTGGCGAAGCTCTTTGGTTTCCTGGATTTCCTCATGCCGCGTTTCGTCGAAGAGGGCAAGGCCAACGTCCGCATCGCCGTGGGCTGCACGGGCGGCCGGCACCGGTCGGTGGTCATCGCTGAGGCTCTGGGGTCCTACCTCGGAAAACGGAAATATGATATAAAGATATCGCACAGGGATCTGAGAAAATAGCCCGGCCGGCGTCAACCCCGAGGGGAACGCGGCCCGGCTCCGGATGGATGAATGATCGGCGCTGTTATCGTCTCCCACGGGAAACTCGGCGAAGAGCTGCTTAACGCCCTGACCATCATTCTGGGCGAGGCGCCCAACATCGAGGCCATCTCCATCGGCTGGTATGACGACGTCGAGGAATCCAAGAGGAAGATCAACCAGAGCCTGAAGCGCGTGGACCAGAAGAACGGGGTGGTCATTTTCACCGATATGTTCGGCGGCACGCCTTCCAACCTGAGCTTCAGCTTTCTCCGGGACGGCCAGGTGGAGATTATCACCGGAGTCAACCTGCCCATGCTCATCAAGTTCGTCTCCCTCCAGCGCAGCAACAACCTCAAGGAAGTGGCCAAGAAGGCGATGGAACAGGGCAAGAAGAACATCCATCTGGCCAGCGCTCTCCTCAACTCCAAGCAGTAGACGGCGCCGTCGATGATCGAGAAGGAGGTCCTGATCAAGAACAAGCTGGGGCTCCACGCCCGGGCCGCGGTCAAGTTCGTCAACCTGGCCAACCGGTTCAGCTCTCACGTCAAGATTGTCAAGGACGGCGACGAGATCGACGGCAAGAGCATCCTGGGCATCCTGACCCTGGCGGCCACCAAGGGCTCGACCCTCGTCCTCAAGATCTCCGGCCGCGACGAGAAGGATGCCTTCCAGGCCTTGCAGACGCTCATCGACAACCGCTTCGACGAATCCGAGTGATGAACATGGAATTCACCCGGCTGAAAGGGATCGCCGCTTCGCCCGGCATCGCCGAGGGTGAGGTCTGGCTGGCCGAGGGGGTCGTTTTCACCTCCTACAGGGAGAGGATCCTTGGCTCCCAGGTGGACAAGGAGCTGGCCCGCCTGGGACGGGCCGTGGACCAGACCCGCCGGGAGCTGCAGCAGCTCAAGAGCGAGGTCAAAGCCAAGATCGGGGCCGATCATGCGTTCATCTTCGACGCCCACCTCCTCATCCTGGACGATGAGGCGCTCCGGGTCAAGCTGGAGAGCATCATCCGCGAGAAGACGAGCAAGGCCGAATGGGCCCTATCCCAGGTCAACTCCCAATACCAAAAGATCTTTGAATCCCTTAAGGACGAATACTTCCGGGAGCGGCGCTACGATATCTCCGATGTCCTGACCAAGGTTTATCGGAACCTTGAACAGAAGCCCGAGGTCAAAGAGGAGAAACAGACGGCCCGGATCCTTGTGGCCTCGGAGCTCCTGCCGTCCGAGGCCGCCCTGCAGCTGAGCAGCGGCAAGATCCTGGCCGTGGCCCTCAACACCGGCGGGACGACGTCCCACGCGGCCATCCTGGCCCGCTCCCTGAACATCCCGGCCGTCGTCGGCCTGCACAACGTCACGGAGCAAGTCCAGACCGGGACCACGATCATCGTCGACGGCACGGACGGCGAGGTCATCATCAACCCGCCGCCCGCCATCCGCAAGGAGTTCCTCGGCAAGAAGGAGCGGTACGACGCAATCCGCCGCGAACTGCGCAAAACGGCCAAGCTGAGCGCAGTCACGCTCGACGGCGTGCGTTTCACGCCCCTGGCCAATATCGAGCTCCCCGAGGAGGTCGGCCAAGCTCTGTCCCTGGGGGCCGAGGGCATCGGCCTGTTCCGGTCGGAGTTCATCTACCTCCAGAGCGCGTCCCTGCCCAGCGAGGACGACCACTACCAGATCTATTCCCGGGTGGCCAAAGCCGCCTACCCCCTGCCCGTTTATATCCGAACCGTGGACATCGGCGGGGAGAAGAATTTTCCCCAGCTCAAGATCGAGAAGGAACCCAACCCGGCCCTCGGTCTGCGGGCCATCCGGCTCTCACTCAAGAACCGGGACGAGTTCCGGACCCAGATGAGGGCCATCCTCCGGGCCTCCAGCCTGAAGAATGTCCGGATGCTCATCCCCATGGTCACCGAAGCCGAGGAGATCGGCGAGGTCAAGTTCATATTCGAGGAGGTCCGGGAAGAGCTGCGGGCGGAAAAGGTCAAGATCGATGAGCACATCCCTCTGGGGGTGATGATCGAGGTCCCGGCCGCAGCGGCCATGACCGATGTCCTCATCCGGGAGGTCGATTACATCAGCATCGGAACCAACGACCTAGTCCAGTACTACCTGGCCGTGGACCGCTCGAACGAGTTCGTGTCGCACCTCTACAAGCCGCTCCATCCCTCGGCCCTGCGGCTGATCAAGTTCACGATTGAAGCCGCCCAGCGCGCGGGCAAGGACGTGACCGTGTGCGGCGAGATGGCCGCCGACCCGCTCTCGGCCCTGATCCTGCTCGGGTTCGGGCTGAAAAAGTTCAGCATGAACCCCATCTTCATCCCCCGCGTCAAGAAGGCCCTGCGAGCCGTCGAATTTCGGACCGTACGAAAGATCGTCCGGGAAGCGATCCACATGAAAACGGCCCAGGAAGTCGAGGAATACATCATCGAGAAGGTCCTGACCAAGCATCCCCGCGCCTTCCTCACGGGCCAGACGTAGGCGCGGCGGGACGAACGCCTTTTCCCGAAAGAACGCGTCTCCGCGGGAACGGACCGGCTCACTTCCGGCCGTAGGCGTCTTCGATCCGGACGATGTCGTCTTCGGCGGATTCGCCCAGCCAGAGCTCCATCACCCGGCCGGCGCGAGCGCCCACACAGCGAAGGCGATGGGGCGCCTCGATCGGGACGAAGATCTCCTCATTCACCGCGGGCTGCCAGACCCGCTCGCCGATTGTAACCTCCAAGCCGGGGTCGAGGACGACCCAGAACTCACAGCGCCGGCGGTGGTATTGGAGCGACAGCCGAGCGCCCGGTGAAACGGTGATGATCTTGACGCTTCCCACCTGTTCGAGCGGAAAGGACCGGAACTTACCCCAGGGCCGAACGTCCTCGACGATGCGGGACCTGTATTCTTTTTCATCAGGACATGATTTCGACATGGCCCTTATTCCTCCCTCGAACGAATGGGACCGGACTTGCCTTTAGAGCCCCCATGCATCCAAGGGCAAAAAGCAAGCAAGGCCTCGTCCCGGCGCTATGGCTGGTCCGCCCCCCTCTCCGGCCCTCGTGGGGATTGTCAGCTTATGTTTAAAAGAACGGGTCCCGACCCGTGGTTAAAAAGGGACCTCTTCGTCGCCGCCCTCGGCGGGAAGGTCCGGGCCTTCCTCAGCCGGGAAATCCGGGACCGCGGCGGTTCCGGTCCGGAAGCTCTCTTCTTCCGGGGCGGCCCCCTCGCGACGGCCAAGGAAAACGATGGATTGGGCCTCGATCTCGGTCGTCTTGTGGTTGACCCCCTGCTTATCTTTCCATGGCCTTGTGCGCAGCCGTCCCTCGACGTAGACTTGCTTGCCCTGGGTCAGGTACTTTTCGCAGAATTCGGCCAGCTTGCCCCAAGCGACGATGCGGTGCCACTCGGTGCGGTCCTCGGACTGGCTGGAATTGGGCTTGGTGAAGCGCTCCTTGGTCGCCAGGCTGAAGCGGGCAATGGCCCGACCCTCCTGGAGGTAGCGCACTTCCGGCTTTTGGCCCAGGTTCCCAATGAGCAAAACCCTGTTCAGACTGTTAACGTCTCTCATCGCCCGAAGTCAACTCCTTGATTTTTTGCTGAGCGATCTTCGCCTCCTCGTCGTTCGGATATTTGTTGATGAGGAGCTTGAAGACCGAGATGGCCTCATCCTTTTTCCCCAGCTCCGCGTAGCTCATCCCCTTTTTCAGGTAGGCGGCCGGGATGTTGTTGCCCTGGGGATAGTTGAAGATAAGCGTGTTGAACTCCCCGATGGCCTCGCTGTATTTCCTCAGGCTGAAGTAGCACTCGCCGATCCAGTACAGGGCGTCGTCGGCCAGGGGACTGTCGAAGAACTGCTGGCGGTAGATCTTGAAGCCGTCCATGGCCAGCTCGTAGCTGCCCTTGGTGTAATCGGCATAGGCCATGTCGAAGACCTCCTTGGGCGACAGGTTGGGGTTGATCGGGCGGGCGGCGGACGGCGGCTCCTCCCGCGTCTCCTCCTTCTTGGGCTCGGCCTTCTTGGCCGCGGACTTCGCCTTCGGAGTCTCAGCGGGGGGCGGGGTCAACTGCGCCCTCAAGGCCACAAAATCCTCGGTCAGGCGATTGACCGCCAGGGTGACCTGCTCGAGCTTGTCCAGGAGCGCCTGGGTCTGGGACGGGATCTTGTTGACGTCTTCCTTGAGGCCCGCTTGGTCGGCCTGGCCCAGCCTGATCTGGGATTGCACGTCTTTGAGCTGGTCCTTTACGAGGAGGATTTCTTCGACTGCCTTGTCGAGCTTCGCCTCGAACCTGATCATCTGCTGTTTGATGAGCTGGACGTCCTGATAGATCAGCTCGTAGGCTTTCTTCTGGTCCACGGCGGCGGTCGAGGCCGCGGTCCCGCCCGCGAGCAGGAGGAGCAGCCCCAAAACCGGTTTTCGCATGAGGGCGGGTCTCTAAAGACTACTTTTCGATGACCAGGAACTGGGCCCGACGGTTCCTCTGCCAGGCGGCTTCGTCGTGACCGGGATCGGCCGGCTGGCTCTTGCCGTAGGAGATGATCTTCATCCGGTCGGGGGCGATGCCCATCGAGGCCAAATAGTCCATGACGCTCTTGGCCCTCTTTTCGCCCAGGGCCAGGTTGTAGTCCTCGGTGCCGCGCTCGTCGGCGTGGCCCTCGATCAGGATCTTGGCTGTCCTGAACGTCTTGAGCCAGGCCGCGTCCTGCTCGACGGCGGGCTTGGCATCGGCCCGGATGTCATATCTATCGAAGTCAAAATAGATGAGGGCCAGCGGCTTTTCCTGGTTGATCTGGTCCAGAGACTTGGACATGAACAGTTCTTCCTCGGACAGCGCGGGCGGAGTGATCCTGGCCGATTCGTCGACCTTGGCCGGCGTCGGTTGTTCTTGGGCTTGGGGCGGGGTCGGCACGGTCTGGACTTTCTTCTTGCACGAGGCGGTAAAGGCGAAAGCCAGGATGACGACCATCACGAGGATGACGGTTTTTTTCATAGGACCTCCTTCGTTCCTGATGCGCTTCCTTCGGGTTTCTGCATCTTCGGGCCGTGGTGATGCGCCTTTCCCTTTTATACAGGCAAACGGCGGGCCTGTCAACGCCCGCCCCCGGCCGCTAACGCGACCAGTCCGGAAGCTTGTTGGTCGCCGTGAAGGTCAGCTGCCGCAGGTTCGTGCCGTCGATATCGATGGCGAAGACCTGGGTTCCGCCCTTGAGGTTGGAGGCGAAGACGATGTGGCGGCCGTCGGGAGACCAGCTGGGCGATTCGTTCCGGGCGTTGCTCTCGGTGAGCTTGGTGAAGGCCTTGGTCCGGAGGTTCAGGACGTACAGGTCGAAGATGTTCTCGACGCGCGAGGCGCATACGATCCGGTCGCCCGTCGGGCTCCAGGCCGGCTTGTCGAAGTAGTTCCCGCCGAAGCTGACCCGGCGGACGTTGGTCCCTTCGGCGTCCATGATGTAGATCTGAGGCGTCCCGCTCCGGTCCGAGGTAAAGGCGATCTCCCGGTTGGTGGGCGACCAGGAAGGGGCGGTATCGATGGCGCTGTTGAAGGTCAGGCGGTGGACGTTCTTGCCGTCGCTGTTGGCCAGGTAGATCTCGGAGTTGCCGTCCATCGTGGAGCAGAAGGCCAGTTTCTTGCCGTCGGGGGAGAAGCTGGGGGCGAAGTTCGTGCCCCGGGTGGAGACGGCCTGGAACCGGCCCTGGTCCAGGTCCAGGAGGTAGAGCCCCGCGGCCATGTTCTTGTAGGAGGTGTAGGCGATATGCCGGCCGTCGGCCGCCCAGGCAGGCATGTAATCCCGGACCTTGTTGAAGGTCAGCCGGGTCGCGTTGGCTCCGTCGTAGTCCATCATGTACAGCTCGTCATTTCCGTCGCGGTCGGAGATGAACACGATCTTCGAGGTGAAGATCGGTTTCTCTCCGTAGACCTTCATGATTTCGTCCGACATCTTGTGGGCTATGAGCCGGAGGAGACCCTTATTGGCCTGGAAGCGCTTGCCCTTGATCAGGCGCTCGGACTTGACGTCGAACAGCTTGCCGTCGAAGAGGATGTTCCCTTCCTCACCCTCCGAGACCTCTCCCGAGAACAGAATGACCGCCTGGATCGAGGCCCAGTCCTTGAAGACGATCTGGTCGGGGATGATGGGCTTGATGTACCCGTAGTAGCTCTGGGGCAGGAGCTGGAAGACGCGGCTGTAGCGGAGGTCGTCGAGCATGACCTGATGCAGCTCCGCGGCCGCCGCCTTGACGGCCGGGGAGTCGGAGCGGAGGACGAAGTCGGGCAGGGCGAAGGAGATGGCCGGGACGCCCTCGGTGATCTTGAGGACCACGTCCTCCTGGCCGAGGAGGGGGCCGGCCGGGGCCGCGAGGAACAGGGCGAAAAAGAGGAGTCCGGTGTGTTTCATTTGCTGTGCTCGAAGATGAGAAAGATGCCCAGATAATCCTGGTCGTAATCGGATGGCAGGGGAGGAAAGGGCGTCGAGCGCTGGACGGCCCGCAGGGCGGACAGGTCCAGGGATTCGACGCCGCTCGATTCCTTGACGCTGATATCCGTGGTTTGTCCGCTGCGCGTGATCTTGAAATAGACCACGGTCTGGAAGTCGCCCCGGACGCCGGGGTCGACGAGCGAGGTGAACCAGTTGGCCGAGATCCGGTCGGTGATGGCCTGCAGATAATAGGTGTAGGGGAAATTGGACAAGCCGACTTGGGAGTCATAGCCCGAGCCGCCTCCGGGCCCGCCCAAGCCGATGCGCACGCCCGAGCCGCCCGACGACCCCGCGGAGCCGGCCGGGTTGGTCCTGCTGAAGGCCGGCGGTTCGCTGATCGAGGCAGCCTTTTCCTTCTTCGGCTTGGACTCCTTGTTGGGCTTCTCCACGGGATGGCGCAACTTGGACGCCGGACCTTCGGGCTTGATGTTCTGGGGAACGGTCAAGTCTCGCAGGGAGGGCTTCTTGCCTTCGGCCGGCGGGGGTAGGGGCGCGGGGGTCGGAGACTTCAATGAGCCTCCGCTTCCGGACGGCCCGCCTCCCGCGAGGCCGCCCAGGTTGAGGGGAATATAATGGATCAGGCCCGCTTTCGACCTCAGGGGGATCGACGGGGCCAGGGCGATCACCGTGAACAAGGTGATGTGGAAGATTGCGGAGACAAGGATGGCCCGTCGGAAGGCCCCGTTTTTTCGGACGACGGCGGGCATGCTACGAGCCCTTCTTTTTGACCGGGACTCCTTTGGGCTCGGTCACCAGGCCGACCGTTTCCACGCCCACCTTCTTGACGATGTCCAAAGTGTCGATGAAGAACCCGTAATCCAGGTCCTTGTCGGCCTGGACGAAGACGACCTTCTTGGTCTTGTTGGCGAAGTACTCCCTCAGCCTTCGCTCCAGGAGCTGAATGTTGATGACCGACTCGCTGATGTGGATGTACTGATCCTTGGTGATGGTCAGGACGAGGCCCTCGTCGGCCGGGGCGGTTTCCGTTTCGGCCTGAGGCAGGTTGACCCCGATGCCGGACTGCATCATGGGCGCCGTGACCATGAAGATGATGAGCAGGACCAGCATGACGTCGACAAAGGGCGTGACGTTGATCTCGGACAGGGACGTGCCGATCTCTTTTCTGCGGCCCCGGGTGAGAGGCTGAATCTTAAGCGCCATAGAGTTTTTCGATGATCCCCAGGAACTCCAGGGAGAAGTCCTCCATATCGCCGATCTGGTCCTTGAGGGCGTGGAGGAAGTAATTATAGGCGATGACGGCCGGGATGGCGGCGAACAGGCCCACGGCCGTGGTGACCAGGGCCTCGGCGATGCCGGGCGCGACCGTGACCAGGCTGGCCGAGTGCTGGACGCCGATCTTGGTGAAGGAATTCATGATGCCCAGAACCGTGCCCAGGAGGCCGATGAAGGGCGTGACGCTGCCCGTCGTGGCCAGGAAGTTCATCATGCGCTCGAGACGGGAAACCTCGTTGTTGGAGGCCTTGGTCAGGGCCCGGTTGAGGCTGTCCAGGTTGGCCGGGGTGAGCGTGATGCGGGGGTTGGACTTGGCCAGGTACGACAGCTCCCGATAGCCGGCCTGGAAGATACCGGACAGGGGGCTGAGCTTATAGCGCTTGGCCGCGTCGTTCATCTCGGCCAGGTTCCGGCTCTTGTCGAAGACGGCCAGGAACTTCTGGGACTGGAGGGTTGCGGCTTTTAGGGTGCGCCGCTTGAAGAAAATGATCGCCCAGGACACGACCGAGAAGAACAGGAGAACGAGGAGGATGATCTGAACGATGAGGCTTGCGCTGAAGATGAGATTTAATAAGTTCATGACTGATTCGAAAAAATAGCATAGCCTCCTGGCGAAGTCAATGACAGCGGCTTGGGGCGGAACACGGGGAGCCCGGCCGCGAGGCGCCCTGCGGCGGGGAGTGAAGCGGCCGGAACGGCCGCGGCTGACGTCCGGAAGAAGGGGATTCGCCCTTTTCGTGAAGGAGCTCGAAATATTCGAAGGCCGGAAAGCCGTGGAGATGGGAACAAACCCGGACCCTGAACAGGTCGGGTCCCGACTCGGCTAAAAGGATCTAATTGATGATGATCTCGTCCGTGAAAAGCCAGGTTTTCTCGCCGAGGTCCGGATGCGGGGGCGGGCAGACGCCGATATTGTGGGCCGTGATCCGGACGAAACGCCCCTGAACCGCCATGGGCCGGGCGCTGAAATCCTTGATCATGAGGTCGGGGTTGTCCTTGGCCACCGTGTTGACGGCCCTGCCCGCCGGACGGAAATTCGTGCCGTCGTCCGAAACGGCGAAGTCCACGACCGAGGGCATGAACACGTCATGGCTCGAGTCCTGGAGAAACCCGACGGCGATCATCCCGATGGGCTTGATCTCGCCCATGTCGACGATGAGGTCCACGTCCTGGCCCAGGTAGCCTTGCCATGTGGCCTCGTCGAGCAGGGCATTGCCCCGGATCCCGTCGGTCAAAGCCATGTCGCCGCCGGCCGCGCGTCGCGGGTTGTAGACCGTGAACCGACGCACGGGCTTGCCCAGGGCCTGATGGAGGGCAAACGGTTGGGCGACGAGATCCCCGTAGGGCCGGTCGCCTTTGAACGCCCGGGCCAGCACCCGGCAAGTGTTGAGGATGGTCAGCGGTGAATCATAGCGGGGCGAGTTCAGCGTGGGGGGAGTCCCGTCGGTCGTGACGCGCAGAATCAAGCCTTCCTCAGCAGGGCGGAGCGCGACCGTGACCTTCTTTGTTTCCGGCCTAAAGGTCGGAATGAGGTTCAGGGCGTGACATTCGTCCCCGACCTCGACCCCGGCCCGCTGCAAGCGGTCGCTCTGCTCCCAGGCTCGCCGCTCGAACTCGGCGAAATTCCGGTCCTTTTCCGGGGACCAAAGCCGCTCGGCCATGGCCAGGATGCGGGGGAAGAGCTTGCCGTCGATCGTCTCCTGGGGTGCGGACTCCGACCACATGTTGCATTCCCCGCCCAGAATGTGATGCTGCTGGGCTGTGGTCAGGCCTTTGGGAACCGGCTCAAAGTCAAAGACTTTGCGCAGGTCGGTCGTCTCAAGGTCGTAGTCGAAGTAGGCGTACTTGGTCGGCGAGACTATGGTGTCGTGGCCGGACCTGGCCGCGGCCACCGCGCCCTCGAACCCGCGCCAGCTTTGGACCGTAGCCTGGGGAGGCAGTCCCCCTTCCAGGATCTCGTCCCAGCCGATCAGGCGGCGGTTCTTGGTCTGGAGGAACTTCTCAATGCGTTTGATGAAGTAGCTCTGGAGCCCGTCTTCGTTCTTCAGGCCCTCGGCCTTGATCCGGGCCTGGCACTTGGGACAGGCCTTCCAGCGGTCCTTGGGGCATTCGTCGCCGCCGATATGGATGTAGGGAGCCGGGAAAAGGTCCGCGACTTCGGACAGGACGTCTTCCAGGACCTCGAACGTTCTCTCGTTTCCGGCGCAATAGACGTCGGGGTGGACGCCCCAGTAGTTCTGCACTTCAAACGGCCCGCCGGTGCAGGACAGCTCGGGATAAGCGGCCAGGGCGGCCACCGAATGCCCGGGCATCTCGATCTCGGGGATGACCGTCACGTAGCGCCTTTGGGCGTAGGCCACGACCTCCCGGATGTCGTCCTGGGTATAGAACCCGCCATAGACGACGCCGTCCTCGGTCCTGCGCCAGGCGCCTTTGGCCGTGAAGTTGGGATATTTCTTGATCTCGATCCTCCAGCCCTGATCCTCGGTGAGATGCCAGTGGAGCCGGTTCATCTTGTACAAGGCCAGGAGGTCGATGTACCGCTTGACGAAGTCCCTGGACATGAAATGACGGCCGCAGTCGAGGAGAAGCCCTCTCCAGCCGAAGCGGGGCCGGTCCTGGACCCGGACACAGGGCAGGCTGACCGGCGCCGGGACGTCGGCTGCAGGAACGGTCTCCGAAGCGGGCGGCAAGAGCTGGTGCAGGGTCTGGATGCCGTAGAACAGTCCCGGACCGGCGGACGCCCGGACTCGGGCCTCGCGGGAGCCGATCGTCAGCTCGTAACCCTCGGGGCCGAGAGCCCGGTCGGCCTTGTCCGTGGTGAGGACAAGAACGGTGGGAGAGGACGTGCCTTCGCTCGCCCTGAGAGAGATGGGCAGGATCAGGCGAGTCGCCTGCCGAATGACCTGGGACAGGTATTCGCCGAGATGCATGCACTCCTCGGTGTCGTCCACCAGGATTCGCGATTCTGAGCTGAGCGAGAACCGGCCGGGCTCGACCTTGAACGAGAGAGGTTTGGGGATGACGGGAAAAGCCGGCAGGACACTTCCGGCGGTCTTGGCCGCCGGCGCGGAGACGAGGTTGATCGGACCGGCAAGGAGAAGAACGATAAGAACCGGGAGAAGGATGCGTCCTTGAGTTTTCATGCCCACGCTCACTATCCTGAAATTTTAAGACCTATCCTATAGCACAGAAATGCGGCCTCCGACAACCCTCCGGTATGATCGCCCTGATCCTCTCCAGGCGGCCATCCGGAAATACATGGAGCTTGGAGAGACATTCGGGGGCCTGTTCGGCCGCGGGTTTTGATCACCGCGGCTGCCCCGCCGATCAAAGCCGAGTATTTCCCGTCAGCTTGCTTGAGGCGCCGGTTTGACCCCGCGGATGAAATCGCCGATGCGGCGCATCCGGGCCAGTTCGTCTTCGCCGAGCGGACCGAGGTCGAGGGTCTTGAAGTTCTCCCTCATCTGGTCGAGGGTCTTGGGTCCGGACATGCAGACGTCGACCGAAGGATGGGAGAGGACGAAGCGGTAGCAGTCGACGGCCGTCGGCGCCACTTCGCCCGGCGGCATTTTCTTCGGGTTGAGGAGCCTCCCCCATTTCGTGGCGGTGAAGGTCGCGACGCCTGGGCGCTTCTCGCCTTTTAGGAACGGGAACGCTTCGGTTTCCGCGCCGCGGTGGGCGGCGTTGTAGCGGATGTGGAACACATCGAAATCCCTCGCCTCGGCCAGCTTGGGGAAGAGCTTGCGGTTATGGCCGGACAAGCCGATGAATCGGACCAACCCTTTGTCCTTCAGCCGCAGGGCGCGGTCGATCATCCGCCGCGAAGGACGGCGGGAGTAGAAGCCCAGGATAAGGATCTCGGCCTGATCCAGCTTGACGCTTTTTAAACCCCGGGCGAGGAAATGCTCGGTCAGGAAAGGCTGATGGGCGTAGCTGAACATGGACAGGACCAGGCGCTGCCGCTGTCCTTTGGCCACGATGTTGCGGATGGCCTCCCGCATGTGGGGCGAACGGCCTCGGATGAACGTCCCCCAGGTGAAGTAGTTGCAGCCGCGCTCGAAGGCTTCCTCGATGGCCGGGGCAGGGGCCCAGAGTCCGGAGGCGATACCCAGCCGGCCGACCTTGAGACCGGTCCGGCCTAAGACGACGGGTTGGTTGAAGTTCATGGCCGCATTATACCAGCCGCGGTGATGGGCTTTACAGAGACGGACATCCCTCCGGTTGAAAAGCTCTGCGTTTTGGAGTAACTCATACATGCCGGGAATAAGGCGGAGAACATGATGAGCGTAACCTGGAAACCCGTTTCGAAAGCAGCGCTGTGGACCGGCCTCGCGGCGGCGGTGCTGTTCTGGGTTCACGCCCTGACGAACACGAGCGGGTTCCTCATCCTCGATTATGTCAATCTGCCTATCCATGAGGCGGGGCATCTCATCTTCGGGATCTTCGGCCCCACGCTGGGTCTTTGGGGCGGGACCCTGATGCAGCTCATCATGCCCGTTTGCTTTGCGATCTATTTTGCCCTGCGGGGAGAGACGGCGGGAGCGGCCTTAGGGGCCTTCTGGTTCGGTGAAAACTGCCTCTACGCCTCGGTCTATATCGCCGACGCGCGGGCCATGCTCTTGCCGCTGGTCGGGGGAGGCGAGCACGACTGGAACACGATCCTCTCCCGGCTCCACCTTTTGAGGTCCGACAAAGACATCGCCGACGGCGTCCGGTTTCTCGGCTGGGCGATCATGGTCCTGGCCGTAGCCTGGTTCGTTTCCAAGAGAAAAAGGGCGGGTTCTTCGGGAGGGAATGGAGAGGCGCGGACGTTCGGCGGGCGGAGGGGACTGTCGTGACCGCTCGGATCCTCATCGTCGGACCGGACACGCGGGACAGCTATCTCAAACCTTACAAGGACGCGGTCCGGCTTGCCGGCGGGGATCCTGTGCGCGATTGGCCGACGCCGGAAATGATAAAGAGTGAAAAATTCCTGAAGGTTTTTTTAAGATTGTATGGGGGAGTCCTGTTGCCGGGAGGGACCGATATCCAGCCGAAGCTCTATGGCCAAGAGCCTCTGCCGAAGCTGGGGCCCACGGATCGCGAACTGGACGAAGGCCAATTGGCGATCGCCCGGATGTTGATCAAGCATTCCATCCCGACCCTGGCCATCTGTCGGGGACTCCAGGTCGCCGCGGTAGCGGCCGGGGCCGCGCTTTATCAGGATCTTTCGAGCGAGCGGCCGGGCGTAAACCATCTAATCTCGGAGCCCAAGGACGCGCTGGCGCACGGCGTGGATCTTGTCCTGGACAGTCGGTTGGCCGGGTTATGCGGATTGCCGTCGTTCCAAGTCAACAGCCGTCATCACCAGGCTGTGCGCGAAGGAAGAACCGCGGGGCAGGTCGGACCGTTTAGGATAGCGGCCCGCGCGCCCGACGGCGTCGTTGAAGGGATGGAGCTTCCCGAGCATCCGTTCTTTGTGGCGGTCCAGTGGCATCCGGAGGATCTGGTCGCGAGCCACCCCCCCTCCCGTCGGCTTTTCGAAGTCTTCGTCGCCGCCTGTCGCGCGTGATCAACCCCGAGGGCCCGGCTAAAAGGGGTGTTCCGGATTCCGGTCAGTCGCGGATCATGTCTCTGACATAACGGGCTATGGCCAGCGAGGCCGTCAAGCCCGGGGAGTCGATGCCGGCCAGGTTGATGCAGTTCGGATGCTTCACATCCCGCTCGATCACAAAATCGGAACATCCCTTGAGCTTGGCTCGTATTCCGGTCTGATGGAGTTCCAGGTCTTCCGTCCGGAGGCCGGGGAAAAAACTCCGGACCTTGTCAAGATAATAGGGTTCGGGGTGCTTCGCGGAATAATCCTCCTTGTCGACGCCGACCACGTAGGTCGGGCCGACGATGACCGTGCGGCCGATGACATATTCGCCCCCGGTCCGATCGAAGGTCGGCGAGAGATGAATGCCGACCGACTTGGTGACCCGGCCTTGCTCCAGAAACCGCCTGTACTCGGCGTAGGGCATCCTGACCCGTTCCCCCGTCATGTTGTCGGCGCCGTAGGGGGCCGGATAAACGCTCATCTCGCTCAGGGAGAGCTCCGGACGGCAATCCTTGGTGAATTTGGCCCATTCCCCGCGGATGGGCAGGATTTGATAAGGGCTGTCGGGATTGACGAGCCGCGAGATCTCGTCGGAATAAAGCCCCGCCGCGTTGACCAACAGCTCGGTGGCGAAGGTCTCGGTTCCGTCTTTGCTTTGGGTCACGACCTCGAAGCCGCTTTTTTGGGGAGCGATATGCACCACCCGGTTTCCCGGCAGGAAAATGACGCCGCGACCTTGCGCCTGGTGATGGAGCGTGCTGACGAGTTCGGTGGGCTCAACGAGGCCCGTGGTCGGAAAGTAGAGGGCCTTGCTCCCCCTCACCGAGGGCTCCAGTTCTGTGACTTGGCGGCCGTCCAGCACCCGGAAGCCCCGCACGCCATTGTCCGCGGCGTCCGTCCGCACTTCGTCCAGGTATTCTGCCTCGAGGTCATCGACGGCCACGACGAGTTTTCCGGTCCTCCGGTGCGGCACGCCGAACTCCTCGCAAAACTCGTAAAGCAAACGGTTGCCCTCGACGCAGAACCTGGCCTTGAGCGGTTCCGTAGTCCGGGAGTAATAGATGCCGGCGTGAATGACGCCCGAATTCCGGGAGGATTGATTGTCCCCTTCGATCTTCGGGTTTCTTTCGATGAGAAGGATGTCGCGGACCGCAGTCTTGGACAGCTCCTGGGCGATGGCGCAACCGATGACGCCCCCGCCGATGATGGTGACTGAAACCCGGTCCACGCTTCCTGCCTCACAAAGTATCAGCGCCCAGGACGAGCCGCGCGACGGCGCTGTTTCGTCCGAGGGACTTCCTATACTAAGCTTTTTCCCTTCAGGGCGTCAAAGGCCGTCGGTGGAAGCTTGGGTATCCTAAAACTAGAAGGACAGGATGCCTACTTAGAGAAGGTATTAACAAATTCGTCAAGAAGCAGATTGAAATCTCTTTCGAGATTAAAATCATCAGGATTGGGATAGAACAATAATTTATCGCTATTGTTATTTAGTTCTACTTTGTTATGTTTCTTGTAGGCCTGCAATTTATCGTTCAAATAGTCGCTTCCGTAAAAACCTACTGAATAAATCGGATAATCGATTTCCGAAGAATACCAATTAGCGGCTATCTCAATCATGATCGGCTTGCCTCCAACTTCCCCAGCTATTTGTGCATTTATCAGTGGATAATCATCCCAGTATTTTGTGCTCCGCACCTTGGAGACGTCGGTAGGCTTGAAGGTTCCCCAGTCCCTTCTATTTTTTAAGATATCTTGGAGTAGTGATTTAATATTCTTATAGAATTCTGCCATTATTTTTGCAGCGTTTTTATATTTTTTCATTCCTTCTGATAAAAATGTGCTTAGTTCGTTATTCATTTTTAGCCCCCTCAATCAATATTCTTTTCATTGTATCGATCACAAAGCTATCTTGTATTTTCTTTTTCTTTCTATCAATAGAAGGAAATCCTAATAGCTTTTGTTCTGCAGCCCCTAAGAATGAGCAAGCCCACACTTTCCATTGGATTTTTTCGTTGGAAAATTGAAGGCTTTTTCTTATTGAAATTGCCACATCTTCCCATGTAATAGGCTGTATGTCCAAATCGAATGTTTTGCTAGTTTCTTGCCACGGGGCCATCTGGTAGCTCAACAATAAGATGAAATTAGACCAACTCTTTAGATCTGCTCCATACTTTTTCCTCATTCTTTCTGCTGTGCCTGGGGTTTTAGCAAAATTCTGATCGCCTATCTTGACCTCGATATGCGTCAAATTCTTATTCTGCCATTCAATAACAATATCGGCGCGGAATCCTTCGTGCGGAATTTCGCGATCATATCTTAGCGGCAAAGCATAATCGCCCTCTGTGAAATGATCTATGCGCAAAAGCTTATAACAAAAATACCCGGTCTCGGACTTGGCGACGAGATGGATCAGCCAATCAGACCAATCCTCTTCTCTATCCAATCTAAGGGGTCGGAATTTATTCCAATTTGAATATGAAGGGTCGCCCCCAAGATCGAGCAGTTTTTTATCGTATTCTTCTAATAGGCTAATTATTGCCTTTTCCTCAACCAAATAATACTTATTTAGAAATTGAGTTAGAATTTCAAAATCAGCCCAATCTTTTTTTGGGAGATTAGCTTCCTCTTTAAAATTAAAAGCCCAACTATTGAAAATATCCCAGGATCGCTTATTTGCAGCCATTCACTTTATGTAGAAATATATATCATAAACTCGTTCACATAAAAATAAATAGCGGCTAGAACTTATGAAGCCAGATTAGACATATTGTCCATTTTCTTGACTTCCCTCTGGGGCAAAGGATATATATTTGACCATGTGAGCATCTTTTGCGAAGCAATTGGGGAAATATCTGGAATTTTCCATGCCTAACGAAGCCGATACCTGCCGCAAGTTTGTAATCCCCCTTCTTCAGGTTGCTGGCTGGGATACTGAACCCCATTCAATCGCGGAACAACGCTCAATTACAGATGGTCGAATCGTTCCCGTGGGCAAGGGTTTTATCCGTCAGCCTCCGAAACGCGTGGACTATCTTTTGCGGTACACTCGCGACTTTCCTCTGGCGCTAGTCGAAGCCAAGGCCGCTTACAAATGTGCATCTGATGGGGTTCAGCAGGCCAAATACTATGCAGAAATGCTCGGACTAAAGTTTGCGTATGCAACAAATGGGCGGGAGATTATCGAGTTTGATTATTATACGGGCTTGGAGAGCACGCTCTCGGCCTACCCGTCACCCGAAGATCTATGGAATAGATTCCGCGCCGGGAACAATATCCCAGACCAGCAGACTGCGGAGCGGCTCTTAACCCCGTTTAACCACGAGGTCGGCAAGGGCGAACGATATTACCAGCAGATCGCAGTGAACCGGGCCGTAGAAGCCATCCTCAGGGGTACGCCGCGTTTGCTGATTACCATGGCCACGGGAACGGGTAAGACAGCCGTCGCCTTTCAGATTTGTTTCAAACTTCGGAACGCGCGCTGGAATCGGACCGGAGAGCATCGTCGTCCGAAGATCCTTTACCTATCCGACCGTAACATCCTTATTGACCAACCTAAAGATGGCATCTTTGCGGGCTTCGGAGATGCCCGCAAGAAAATTGAATCCGGCGAGGTCGTCCTAAGCCGAGAAATCTATTTTGCTATTTATCAGGCTTTGGCTGAGGACGAACGGCGTAAAGGTCTCTTCAAATCATTTGCGCCGGGTTTCTTCGACCTTGTTATCGTGGATGAATGTCATCGCGGCAGTGCCCGCGATGACAGCTCCTGGCGCGTCATCCTTGATTATTTTAAACCGGCCGTTCAGCTTGGCATGACTGCCACGCCCCTCCGAGATGAAACCCGCGATACCTATCTTTATTTCGGGAACCCGATCTACGAATACAGCCTCCGCCAGGGGATTGAGGATGGTTTCCTCGCGCCATATCGAGTTCATCGCGTTATCACCGAATGGGATGCCGCCGGCTGGCGTCCAAGCAAGGGTGAACTGGACCGCTACGGAAGGCCGATTCCCGACGACGAATATCAGACTAAGGATTTTGAGCGCGTCGTAGCCCTCCGGGCCCGAACGCGAGCCATTGCTCATAATTTAACTGAGTTTATGAAGAAGAATGACCGTTTTGCCAAAACTATAGTTTTCTGCGTCGATCAAGAGCATGCGAGCGAAATGCGTACGGCCTTGTCAAATTTTAACAATGACCTCGTCATCCTTCATCCCGATTATGTCTGCCGTGTTACGGCCGATGAAGGAGATATGGGCCGCGGGCACCTTAGCCGGTTTCAGGACGTAGAAACCAAAACGCCGACCATCCTGACGACCTCCCAGCTTCTTACCACTGGTGTGGATGCGCCAACCTGCAAAAATATCGTTTTAGCTCGCGTCATCGGCTCCATGTGCGAATTCAAGCAGATTATTGGCCGAGGCACTCGCGTCCGCGACGATTATGGGAAGCTTTGGTTCAATATCATCGACTATACCGGTTCGGCTACAAGACTTTTTGCAGACCCTGCCTTCGATGGCGAACCAACCAAGATTACTGAAGAAGAAATGCAAACTGATGGCAGCACTGAAAAGGTTGAAGAAAAGAAGGAACAGGATTATCCCGGCGAAACAGCGCCTAACATCATTGAGCCGCCCGCCGAGGAACGCCGCAAGTATTATTTTGATGGCGGGCATGTAGAGATTGCCGCCCACCTGGTTTATGAACTCGACCCGGACGGCAAGCAACTCCGCGTCGTGCGTTTTACTGATTATGCCGCCGAAAAGATCCGAACGCTCTGCCCTACGGCTCCCGAGTTACATGCGCAATGGGCCGATCCCGAGAAGCGTTCCGAAATAATTAGTAAGCTTGAGGAGCGCGGAATCAGTTTTGACGACCTGGCCGACGCCACGCAACAGCCGGAGGCCGACCCATTCGACTTGCTTTGCCACCTCGCTTTCAATGCCCCCTTGCGCACGCGGCGCGAGCGCGCCCAAAAACTTCGCGAGACACGCAAGGACTTCTTCGACCAGTATGGACCGGAAGCGCGGCAAATTCTTGATGAATTGCTTGAAAAATATGCCGACCACGGCGATGCGCAGTTCGTTCTACCCGATGTTCTCAAGGTTCCCCCTCTTTCTTCCCATGGCCAAATCGGCGATATCATCCGCTTGTTCGGTGGTGCAGACCGGCTTCGTTTAGCCGTGGCCGAATTGCAAAGGTGCCTCTATGCCGCGTAAGTCCCCGGTAGCGAATTCCGTTACTCTCACTACCACCCAATCCCTAGGCAGTCTAATCAAATCCGCGCGTGACATCATGCGCAAGGATAAGGGTCTAAACGGAGACCTGGACCGACTCCCTATGCTTACTTGGATAATGTTTCTGAAGTTTCTTGATGACCTGGAGATCCAGCGCCAGCAGGAGGCCGTGCTCTCTGGGCATAAGTTCCGTCCGGCTATTGAGCCGCCCTACCGCTGGCGCGACTGGGCGGCGCGCGCCGACGGTGTCACCGGCGATGAACTGCTGGCGTTCATCAACCAGGATGAATGCATGCGCCCCGACAGCAAGCGTGGCCCTGGCCTATTTGCCTATCTCCGAAGCCTCACAAGCTCCAACGGTGATGATCGCCGCGATGTTATTGCCACTGTGTTCCGCGGAGTGGATAACCGGATGAAAAGCGGCTACCTCCTGCGCGACGTCATAAACAAGGTCTCCGGCATCCATTTTACTTCAAGCGATGAACTTCATACGCTGGGGGCTCTCTACGAATCGATGCTCCGCGAGATGCGCGATGCTGCGGGCGATTCAGGCGAGTTTTATACGCCCCGCCCCGTGATTCGTTTCATGGTTGAAGTTACGGATCCGCGTCTGGGCGAGACAGTACTTGACCCCGCCAGCGGCACCGGGGGATTTCTTGTCGAGGCATTTAAATATCTCAGTGCGCAGGTTAAAACAGTAGAAGATAGAAAACTGGCTCAGAAATTCTCGCTCTTTGGTTTTGAACCCAAGCCATTGCCTTACTTGTTATGCCAAATGAACTTGCTTCTCCACGGACTTGATTCCCCGAATATTGACTCCGGTAATGCCTTGCGTTTTAAGATCACTGAGATTGGTGAGAAAGATAGAGTTGACGTTATCATGACGAACCCACCTTTCGGCGGTGAAGAAGAGAAAGGCATCCAAGCCAATTTCCCTGACGATCGGCAAACTTCCGAAACAGCACTGCTCTTTCTTCAGCTCATTATGCGGAAACTCCGAAGGCAGATTGGCCGCGCTGGGAAAGCCGCCCGAGCTGCAGTCATTGTACCTAATGGAACATTATTTGGCGACGGTGTTTGCGCTCGCATCAAGGAGGAACTTCTCAAGGAGTTCAACCTCCATACCATCGTCCGCCTCCCAAACGGTGTCTTCTCGCCCTATACCAACATCCCGACCAATGTCCTGTTCTTCGACCGCTCCAGTCCGACGCAGGGCGTCTGGTACTACAAGCATCCGCTGCCCGAAGGCCGCAAGAACTACACCAAGACCCAGCCCCTCCAGTTTGAGGAGTTCGCCCCGCTTATCGCCTGGTGGAAACATCGAGAAGAGAACGAGCAGGCGTGGAAGGTTTCCGGTGCTGAACTGCTTGCTAACAACTGCAATCTCGACCGGAAGAACCCGCGTGCCAAGGAAGACATCGCACACCTGCCGCCCGACCAACTCGTCGCCAGCATCCTGCAAAAGGAACAACTCATCATAGAAAGCATAGACAACATCGGCAAGATTCTCAAGAAGACGAAAACATGAGCAAACAGTGGCAAAATGCAAGGCTCGCTGATCTTCTTAATCCGGCGGCACAAGAGGAAACCGTAGATCCGGCTAAAGAGTATCGTCTTCTTGGAGTTCGACTCGATGGACATGGTCCTTTCTTGCGGGAAACGGTGATGGGCACACAGATCTCTGCCGCCAAGCTCTCCCGCGTAGCAGCAGGCGACTTCATTTACAGCCGTTTATTTGCGTGTCGAGGAGCCTTCGGCGTTATAAGCGAGGATTTGGATGGCTGCTACGTCTCGAGCGAGTTCCCGATCTTTCTGCCAGTGCCTGGGAAAGTTGATGTCGAGTTTCTGAAATACTGGTTCCGATTGCCGAGCGTGATTGCGCGGGTAGATGAAGATTGCTCCGGTAGCACGCCACTTACGCGGAATCGGTTCAAAGAGAATTTCTTTCTCGCTCTGGAAATCGCCCTTCCGCCCCTGGCGGAACAGCAGCGGATAGTTATACGGATTGAGGAGCTGGCCGCCCAAATCCATGGGGCCCGCACCCTCCGCGACCAAGCCGCCGATGAAGCCGAGGCGCTAACAAAGGCGTACTTAGGTCATCTCTTCGGCGATTACCATAAAGGGGTAGTTGGCCGATTGGGAAAAACGCCGTGGGCAAGGATTGGCGATTTAGCCACCGATATCGCTGACGGTCCACATGCTACCCCAGCCTATGTACCAGATGGCGTGCCTTTCATCACAGTTCTGAACATTACTTCGGGCAGAATCATCTTTCGAGACCACAAGTTTATCACTCCTGAGGATCATGCTCAATATCAGCGGCGCGCAAAGGCTGAGCGCGGAGACGTGCTAATTAGCAAAGATGGAACAATTGGAATTCCTTGTTTCGTGGATACAGATCGCCCCTTCAGTTTTTTCGTCTCGGTGGCTCTTATTAAGCCCAACCGCGATAAGCTTGATGGAGAATATTTGACCTGGGTTATCCGTGCGCCCTACCTGCAGGAGCGAATTGTGGCAAAATCTCGCGGCGACATGATTCGCCATCTTGTCTTGCGTGAGATTCGCGAAATGACCATCCCCGTCCCCCCAATTGCTGAGCAGCGCCGAATCGTGGCCGAGTTAAATAGTTTGCAGGCTATTGTGGATGAGCTGAAGAACGTTCAAGCTGAAAGCTCAGCCGCGCTCGATCTTCTTTTTCCGTCAATTCTCTATAGGGCTTTTAGGGGCGAGCTATAAGGAAATGCGTCTTTGTAATAAGAATTAGTTCTTGGCCATAGAATAGGAATTAGTTAAAAAAGACTTCCTATTTTGTCAAGTTTTTCCAGTATTTCAGGATGTAATTCTGAACGCTTCATTCCTGTCGCGATCAAAAACAAGTTATTTTTTGGCATTGTATTGTATTTGCCAATACTTTTATAAAAATCCCTAAAAAAAGGCTCCAATACCACCTCGCTTGCTTTTGTTCCGATTAGGAATGGAGTATCTTCGATAGGATTTGCCCATGTTTCTTCTAATAATCGTTTTTTAAGCAATATTTGTGCTTTATTTATTTCCTGAGGGACCAGTTTTTCGAACAAATTTGAACCGTCGCCCTCTGGAGCAGCACAGTTTTTCCTAATTTCCTTTTCACAAAAACGCATGATTGCATCAGGTATTAGAAGGTAGTTTTCTATTTCTCTTCGGTGCCACATCATTTCGATTAGGCTTTCAGATGGTACTAGTTCGGTTTCGGTCTGGTCTATTAGGAGGATCCCTTTCAATGAAACATTAGCTGCTCGTATTCCATAGAAATGATCGCGAGCCCTGGTAGGGCTATTTCCCACATAATTTACGAAAGGAGATTCGAGGAACTTTTTGGCAGGGTGATCGGCGATTTTTGCCCACTCTCTTAAAATATCAACATCCGTATAATCCTCTACATAGAGAACGCCACTTCTTTCTTTTGCTTGGAGATAGTCCGAACTTGGAATTTTAACTAAAGATTTTCGAAACTGGGTCGCCTGTTGCGATGTCGCCAAAGGTCGGGGATGTTCTCCGAGGAACGCGCAAATATTCGCAGTTGGGGTTTCATCAAGGATTACCTCTGAGTGTGTTGAAACAATTAGCTGGGCATTCCGTTCCTGGGCAAGCCGGCGAAGAAGTGAATATACATCCCTTTGCCGAATAATTTCTAGATGAGCATCCGGTTCATCAAACATAAGCACCGATCCAGCTTGATCATATAAAAAAGCCAGGAGCAGAAGGACTTGATGAAAGCCGCTTCCGCCCATGCCAAGATCCAATCTTGGATTCGGATTATGTCCATTCCTGGCTGGGGGGCCATTAAAATATTCGACCACAATTTCCCCTGTGGGAAGAAAGACTGGAGCTAATAATTCTACTTGGAAGAGACGGAGGATATGATCCTTGAGTCTTTTCCAGTCTTCCGCATTCTTTTCAGATACGTTCAATAGCATGTTGCGAAGAATATCCCCGGCTCGCCCTTCACTAATCCGTGTTTTTAGACTTCTGTCATTAACCTTGTCTTCTGTACGCTGTAATCCAGCTAGAGGCGGGAGATGGACAATTGTTATATTTTTTGCCTCATTTGGGACAGACATCCGCTCTTCGCTATCGGGACTAACCCGCAACGGGCGGCAATAGAGTTGTTCTGGCCCGGCATATTCTAACTCCATGCCGAATTGCCATTTCTGACATCTATCGATGCCTTCAACAATAATTGCCACTCGGATTTTCTTGTTTTCTGCTTCAAGTACTTCACAATTGTGCCAGAGAAATTTCATGTCCCGCAACGGAAGCGCTATTAAATCTGGTCGCGAAATTGCTACCCCGGTCCTCAATGTCGCCTTGCTTTTTGCCTTATCTCTCTTTTCCAGCCATTTTGTAAGTGCGGAGCGCCATACAGCCAGCGCTTGAATAGCCGTAGTCTTTCCCGAGTTGTTTGGGCCGGCAAATACAATATGATCGCCGAGGTCAATGCTGGCCTCTCCCAATTTTTTAAAGTTCCTTATGGTAATTTTGGTTATCATGTGGCGCCCCATCCCTGCTGCGCGTACACTATTTTAATAGCTTATCTTTAATATAATCAAGCTATCCGGCCATAGGGAAATCAATTAGAACTATTGGAATGGAAATAGTGGATCATTGTAACAATTTTTTCAATATTCCCACCGCGACCCGCTTGGCCTGCTCGCCGCTCTCTTTCGTCGGGCCGACGCACGACGGACAGCCGTCACTGCAGGGGCAGGCGCGGATCGTCTCGAGACAGTGCTCGAGAAGCGTCGCCTCGAGGCTGAACAGCCCCGGGCTGAGGCCGATCCCGCCGGGGTAGTTGTCGTAAATGAAGATGTTGGGCTCGAAATCCTGCTCCCTGATCTCCGCCTGCTCCTCGACGACGGGCATCATCTTCTTGGGCATGTTCCGCGGCGGGAGCGATTCGCCCGTGGAGTTGTCGCCCACGGACACGCCCACGTCGTGAAGGTCGCACATCATGAACAGGGGCGAGACGTTGTGGAGCAGGTAGGCCAGGCCGAACAGGCCGTTGATCTTCTGCTCGGAGGTGAAGGCCAGGCCCTGGAGCACCGAGGTGGGGATGGTCAGCCAAAAGGCCGTGGTGTGCATCTCGTTCTGCGGAAGCTGGAGGTCCCCGGCGCCCACGTTCTCCTGGGTGCCGAACTTGATCTTTTTGAAGCCGACGACCTGGGTTGCGACGTGCACCTCGCCGTGCGCGACGCGGGCCCGTCCGACCTTTTTTGTGTCGAAGGCCTCCAGGATCTTGATCTTGGTGTAGTCGATGGCGTCCGTGTAATAATCCACGTCCGTCTTCCTAACGTAGGCCTTGCGTTCCTTGAAATCGAGCTCCTCGACGTTGTACTGCTCGCCCTCGCGGAGGTAGATGGCCTTGGGGTGGAGGGTCGTCAGGGCCGAGGTGAAATCGACCTCGGCGATGACCTGGGTCTTGTCGGTCGTATCCACGACCACGAAGTTATCCGAGCTGATGCTCCGGAGACTGATGGCGTCCGCCGGGTAGGCCTCCGATGTGTAGTACCACTTGCCCTTGGTGTGGTGGACGATCTGCCCTTCCTCCAGGAACTTCAGGACCTCGCCCACCTCGGCCCGGCCGAATTTCTCGCCGTCCATGAAGGGCAGTTCGAAGGCCGCGCACTCGACGTGGCTGACGAGGATCGACAGGTTGTCGGGATTGATCAAGGCCTGCTCGGGGGTCATCGAAAAAAAGTAATTGGGATGGGTGACGATGAACTGGTCGAGCGGCGCCGACGAGGCGACGAAAACCGCCGCCGAGCGGCCTGTCTTGCGGCCGGCCCGGCCGGCCCTCTGCCAAGTGCTGGCGATCGTGCCCGGGTAGCCGGCCAGCACCGCCACGTCCAGGCTCCCGATGTCGATCCCGAGCTCGAGGGCGTTCGTCGACACGACGCCCAGGATCTTGCCCTCGCGGAGCCCTTTCTCGATCTCGCGCCGCCGCAGGGGCAGGTAGCCGCCCCGGTAGCCGCGGATGAGACCCTCGTCCTTGACCCCGCGCTCTATGTCCTGCTTGATGTAGGTCAGGAGGACTTCAGTCAGGAGGCGGCTGCGGGCGAAGACGATGGTCTGCAGGCCGTTCTTGAGGAAAATGTCGGCCACCTGCCGCGATTCGTTGACGTAGGAGCGGCGAATGCCCAGGTAGCGGTTGACGATGGGCGGGTTGTAGAAGACGAAGTACTTCTCGCCGCGCGGGGCGCCGTTGTCATCGATGAGCGTCACGGGCGCCTCGATCGTCCGCTCGGCCATGTCCACCGGGTTGGCGATCGTGGCCGTGCACAGGATGAACTGCGGGTCGGCCCCGTAGAATTTGGCGATGCGCTTGAGCCGGCGCAGGACGTTGGCCAGATGACTGCCGAAAATGCCCCGGTAGTTATGCAGCTCGTCGATGACGATGTACCTCAGGTTCTCGAAGAGCTTGACCCACTTCGTGTGGTGGGGCAGGATCCCGGCGTGGAGCATGTCCGGGTTGGTGATGACGATGTGGCCCCGGGCCCGGATGGCTTTGCGCGCGTCCTGGGGCGTGTCGCCGTCGTAGGTGAAAACGCGGATCTCCTCGGGCAGGAGCTCCATGATCTCGTCGAGCTCGGACTTCTGGTCCTGGGAGAGGGCCTTGGTGGGGAAGAGGTAGATGGCCCGGTTCGAGGGGTTCTTGAGGAGAGAGTCGAGGACGGGCAGGTTGTAGCAGAGGGTCTTGCCTGAAGCCGTGGGTGTGACGACGACGATATTTTTCCCGTCTTGGAGGGCCTTCCAGGAATCGTGCTGGTGGGTGTAAAGCCGCTGGTAGCCTTTTTGCTTGAGGGCCTCGAGCAGGGTCGAGTGGATATCGTCGGGATAATCGCGATACCGCCCTTCCTGGGCGGGGATGTGCTTGACGGCGCAGATGGATTCGTTCTTGAATCCGATCTCTTGGAGATGGTCAAGGGATTTGACCAGGCTTTCTTCGCGCTTCATGACGGCCCCGGCGGCTTTTCTATCCTAGCCCATCATTCACGAGAGGTCAACCGGGCCGGATTCGAAGAAGGGGCCCTAGGATCTAACGGAGCCGGGGCAGGGTTATTAGCGTATAACTTAAATTAACTAAATATTGACAAAGTTATGTTTTCGACCTATCATGGAAAAGCCATGAAAGAAGAGAAAGCCATTCTGGCCGTGAAGGTCAACTATGCCGTGGCGGAGCGGGTCAAGCGGTTTTGCCGGGAGAGAGGTTTGAAGTACGGCTTTTTTGTCGAGAAAGCCGTCCTCGAGCAGCTCGCCCGCGAGGAGATCAAAGAGGACCTTGTCGACCTGAAGAACCTGCGCGGGCTGGAGGATAAAGCCGTCACCCTTGACAGGTACGTCAAGAAACGCCGTGTATGAACTTTTCCTCCTTGCCCCGGCGCAAAAGGACCTCGATAAGCTGGAAGCCCCGGTCTTTGCGCGCATTCTAAAGAAGATCCGCGCCCTGTCGAAGGACGCGCGCCCGCCAGGCTCTCTTAAGCTAACCGACGAGGACGGGTATCGCATCCGAACCGGGGAATATCGCATTCTCTATAGAATCGACGACGCATCAAAGCGGATTTACATTTACCGGATCAAGCACCGAAAAGACGCCTATGCTTGATTTTTGCCGAAGCTCCGGAGGCATTCCCCGACGGGCTGGGCGATTTCCCTGATATTGATATCTTCGAGGCCCTTGTTCTTGCGTCTATCCCGGAGCATGGCCAGGCAGACGGGGCAGGCGGCCGCGGCGGGCCGATGAGCCTAGGATATAGAAGAAGGCGGGAAGATATGATCAAAGTTATTAACCTTGAGGAAAAGTTCAAGCGATTTGACGATTTATGGAGCCCGAAAATCATCGGACGCGTGGATGACTATGACGTGAAGATCGTCAAGGCCAAGGGCGAATTCGTCTGGCACGACCACAAGGACGAAGATGAGCTGTTCTATGTCATCAGGGGCAAGTTCAGCATCGAACTGGATGAGGGAACCGTCGAGATCAGGCCCGGAGAACTGGCCGTCATTCCCAAAGGCAAAAAACACAAGCCCTTCGCCGACGAGGAGACCTGGCTCATGGTTCTGGAATCGTCGAAGATCAAGCACACCGGTGATGTTGTCACCGATGTGACGGTGGATAAGTTTGAAGAAATATAGCAGATTAATTTGTGCTGGCGATGCTTTTTGCCGATTTCCGGGCATGGAGTGAATCCCCGTAGGAAAATAGCGGAAAAGCCTATCAGTCGCCATTTTGAGGGCGGGGCCGCTGGGGTCGAATCTGCTATAATAAGACCCCATGCTCCAAGAGATCCGGGTCAAGAAGGCGGCCCAGCACAACCTCAAGCACATCGACGTCACCCTTCCGCGCAACAAGCTGATCGTAGTCACCGGCCCGAGCGGCTCCGGGAAGTCGTCGCTCGCCTTCGACACGCTCTACGCCGAGGGCCAGCGGCGCTACATCGAATGCCTGTCGGCCTACGCCCGGATGTACATCGACCAGATGGAGAAGCCGGACGTCGAATCGATCGAGGGGATCTCTCCCTCGATCTCGATCGAGCAGAAGACGATCTCCTCCAACCCGCGCTCGACCGTCGGCACGGTGACAGAGATCTATGATCTCCTCCGCCTTCTCTACGCCCGGGTCGGCGTCCCACATTGCCCGCGGTGCGGCCGCGAGGTGAGCTCCCAGACGGCGGACGAGATCCTGCGCCGGATCTCGGGGACATTCTCCGGAGAGAAGATCATGATCCTGGCGCCCATGATCAAGGGCCGCAAGGGCGAATACCAGAAGCTATTCGACCGCCTCCGCAAGAAAGGCTTCCTCCGCGTCCGGGTCAACGGCGTCCTGCGCGAGCTCGAGGAGCGGATCAGTCTCGAAAAGACCAAAACCCATTCCGTTGATGCGCTCGTCGACGAATTCACGGTTTCGGCCGCGGCCGCCTCGCGCCTCAAGGAGGCCGTGGACCGGTCCCTGTCCCTCGCCGGAGACGAGCTTCTCGTCCTTCGTCCGAACGGCGAGGAAGTCTTGTTCTCGCTCAAAGGCTTGTGCCCGACCTGCCACGTGAGCCTGCCCGAGCTTGAGCCGCGGACGTTTTCCTTCAACACCCCCTACGGGGCGTGCCCGGCATGTCACGGCCTCGGATATAAGACGGTCGTTAACGAATGGGACGAGGTGGAGCTGACGGATGAGGTCTGCCCTCAATGCCGCGGCGCGCGGTTGAAGCCCGAAAGCCTGGCCGTAACGGTCGGCGGGAAGAACATCCACGAACTGACCGACCTGCCGCTCAACCATCTCGCCGAGGCCCTCGAGACGACCGAATTTTCTTCTCACCGCGAGCGTGTGGCATCGCGGATAGTCAAGGAAACGCTCGACCGGCTGAAGGTCCTGAATGAGCTGGGAATGTCCTACCTCCAGCTCAGCCGCACGGTCGCCTCGCTTTCAGGCGGGGAGGGCCAGCGTGTGCGGCTCGCGGCCCAGGTGGGGGCCAAGTTACGGGGCGTGCTCTATGTGCTCGACGAGCCCACGATCGGCCTCCATCAGCGCGATAATGGCCGGCTCATCGCTCTTCTCCGCCGGATCCGCGACGAAGGCAATTCTGTGGTCATCGTAGAGCATGACGAGCAGACCATCCGCGCCGCCGACCATATCCTCGACCTAGGGCCGGGCGCGGGCGAATCCGGCGGGTTCAAGGTGGCCGAAGGAACGCTCGAGGAGATCCTGCGCTCGCCCGATTCCCTGACGGCCCAATACTTGCGGGGCGACAAGGCCATTCCCATCCCCGGGACGCGGCGCTCGCCCGCGGGCTGGCTGACGATCCTCAAGGCCCGGGAGCACAATCTTAAAAACATCGACGTCCGGATCCCGCTCGGCGTCATGACCGCCGTGACCGGGGTCTCGGGTTCGGGCAAGAGCACTCTCATCGACGATATCCTCTTCCGTCACTTGCTCAACGTTTTCTATAAGGCCGGTCAGAAGGTCGGCCTTCACCAGAGCGTCGACGGGGTGGAGCAGATCGACAAGGTCGTGGCCATCGACCAGAAGCCCATCGGCCGCACCCCGCGCTCGAACCCCGCGACCTACACCGGGGTCTTCTCCTCCCTCCGGGAGCTGTTCGCCGGCACTCCCGAGGCCCGGATGCGCGGCTACGCCGCCGGCCGGTTCAGCTTCAACCTCAAGGGCGGCCGCTGCGAGGAGTGCGAGGGCGCGGGCCTCAAGCGCATCGAGATGCATTTCCTCCCGGACGTCTTCGTCACCTGCGACCGATGCGGCGGCCGGCGATACAACAAGGAGACTTTGGCCGTCCATTACAAAGGGAAAAATATCGCCGACTTCCTGGCCATGACCGTGGACGAGGCTTATGAGGACCTCAAGGCCCATCCGATCCTCAAGCGGCGGCTGGCCGTTCTGCGCCGGGTCGGATTGGGCTACATCCGGCTCGGTCAGCCGGCGCCGACCGTGTCGGGAGGCGAGGCCCAGCGGATCAAGCTCTCCAGGGAGCTGGGCAAGAAGAGCACCGGCCGGACGCTCTACCTTCTCGACGAGCCCACGACCGGGCTTCATTTCGATGATTGCCGCAAGCTCCTCGAGGTCCTAGCCGAGCTCGTGGACCGGGGCAACACGGTCATCGTCATCGAGCACAACCTGGACGTCATCAAGCAATGCGATCACGTCATTGACTTAGGCCCGGAGGGCGGGGAGAATGGGGGCCGTGTCGTGGCCCACGGCACGCCCGAGGAAGTGTCCCGTGAAGATCGGTCGTTCACCGGCCGGTACCTGAAGCGGGCCCTCGCCGGGATAAAGGTCTTCAATTAAGGACGGCCATGGCCTTTAAAGACATCGTCGGCAACGAGCGCATCAAGCACATCCTGCAGAAGTCGCTCCAGAAACAGCGCCTGCCGAACTCCCTGCTCTTCTGCGGCCCCGAGGGCGTGGGCATGCGCGCTGTGGCTTTGACCCTGGCCAAGGCCCTGATGTGCGAGAAGAAGCAGGACGACGCCTGTGAGACGTGTTCCGTTTGCCGGGCGATGCACCTCGACCCGGACGAGAACCGATACCCCGATTTCATGGTTTACTCCTCGGACAAGGACGTGCTCAAGATCGAGTTCATGCGCGATTTCAAGAAGCTGGCCTACGTGCGGCCCATGCTCGGCGGCCGGAGGGTGTTCATCGTCGATGAGGCGGAGAAAATGAGCGAGGATGCGGCCAACTCCGTCCTGAAGATCCTTGAGGAGCCGCCGCCTTTCACCTACATCATCCTTATCACCACCAACGCGGAGCTTGTTTTGCCCACCATCAAGTCCCGCTGCCGGATCCTGAATTTCGTGCCGATCTCCCAGGCCGATATTGAGAAGGCCCTGCGGAACAAGGGCCTGGACGAGGACAAGGCCAGGATCGTGTCCCTTCTCAGCCGGGGGAACCTGGAGCAGGCCTTGGACACGGATTGGGACGAAACGAGCGAGCGCCGCCAGGCCGCCTGGGAACTGTTTCGGGGCCTTCTGCGAAGGGAAAAGTCCATGACCTTTCTCGAGAACTACGGCTTTCTCAAGCGAAAGGATGCCGAGAAGGAACTGCCCGGCGTCCTCGAGATCTTTTCGACCTTCGGACGCGACCTCCTCCTCCTCAAGGAAGGGGGCGACACCCGACAGCTCCTCAACCCGGATTACGAAGACCGGCTCCGGAAGGAAAGCGAGACCTTTTCGCTCGACCGGTTGCTCCACTTTTTGAGGCAAGTGGACGCGGTCCTGGCCGGGCTCGAGCGAAGCCAGAATGTTGGCCTCCTTGTCAGCACTTTTTATTCGAGTATAATAAGTAGGTTATGAGCGAGCTTGTTTGTTTGATCTCGGAACGCACGGGCAAGATCGTCCGGGCCATAAAGGGGACGGAAACCCTTACCCGGGGCGATATCTACCTCGTGGAGTCGGAATACGGCGGCGACATGGCCGTCCTCATCGATGAAGTGAGCGAGTCCTGCCGCCACGCTAAATCAGAGAAGGACGCGCCCCGGATCATCCGCAAGGCGACCGACGAGGACCTGCGGAAGTATAACTGGCTTCGGAACAATGAAAAAAAGGCCTATCAATTGTGCCTGCAGAGGATCAAGGCTCACCGCCTGCCGATGAAGCTGTCCGCGGTGCGCTATTTCTTCAACGAGAAGAAGGGGATCTTCTATTACACGGCCGACGGCCGCATCGATTTCCGGCAACTCGTCAAGGACCTGGCCAAGGAGCTCAAGATGCGGATCGAGATGCGCCAGGTCGGCGTCCGGGACGAGGCCAAGCTCATCGGCGGCCTGGGGGTCTGCGGCCGGGCGCTGTGCTGTTTCAGCTTCATGAAAACCTTTGAGCCGGTCACGATCCAGAAGGCCCGCAAGCAGTCGATCGTCATCAACCCCACCAAGATCTCGGGGTTGTGCGGACGGCTGATGTGCTGTCTGGCTTTCGAGCAGGAAAGCCGCGGCCGGATGTACACCGAGGACGAAAAAGTCTCGGAGGAATGACCGCGGATCGGGGGAGAGGACGGACCTCTACTTCGAGGCGGGGTTGATCTCGAAGTGGACCCGGCTCGAAATGGAGATCAGCCGTCCTTCCGGAGAAAACGCCTTGACCTGCCAGGAGTATCTCTGCCCCGAGGTCAGCTTGGCCTTGATGTCCTCGGGGATGATCATCCGGGTATCCTTGGTCACGGACGTCCAGATGGGCGTCGCCCCGTCGTAGAGATAGACCTTGTACTCGCCCGCGCCCTCGAAGGATCTCCATTTGAAGGAGGTGGGCATGCCCTTGATGCCGATCACGGGCGAGATCAGAGTCAGCGATTCTCCGCGAAGGATATCCTCTCCGTCCAGGACGAAATGCGGGGGCGCCGGTCGCGAGCGGGGGAGGCCGGCGAAGATGATCACCATCAGGGCGATCACGGTCAAAGAAACGAAGGCCCACTGGCGCGGAGTGAAGAAGTCGAGGACGCGACCCGTCCGGGAAGGCTTGGGGACGGCCGCGGGCGATGGCTTGCTGAAGATCTCCGGCCCTCGGCTCTTGATCACCCGGACAAGCTCATCCCGTGCAGAGACTTCCCGAAAACAGCGCGGGCAATTGAAATAGTGCTCTTCGAACGTCCGGGCTTCCTCTTCGGACAGTCTCTTGAGGAGATAAGCGTCGATTTCTTCGTCGGCAAAGCAGGTCTTCATTATGGTTCCCCGTATCTTTCACTATGTTAGTCGAGTCAAGCCGGCAAAAATGCAAAAAATCATGGCTCCAATTTCCTCCGCAGGAGCTTCTGAGCGTAGTGCAGGCGTTCGCTCACTTGGTTGGCAGTGATTCCCAATTGACGGCCCACCTCGTCCCGGGACATATCCTTATAATAATAGAGATGAAGGACGTCTCGGTATTTCGGCTTGAGTTCCTTGATCAGTTTGGCCAGCAGTTCCGCCCGCTCTTTTTGCTCCAGGGATTCGTCCGGGTCCGGGTCGCGGACGAGGTCGGGAGCATGCCGCAAGACCTTGTTTTTATCGCGAATATGATCGACGATGCGCCGGGACGTGACGATGTAGATGAACGTCCCGATGGACGACTCCCCCCGGAATTCCCTGCGCCGCACCTTTTCCAGGACCTGGGCCATGATCTCATTGACCACGTCTTCCCAGTCCGGGGTCTGGCTTCCCAGGGCCTTCCGGACGCGGAAAGACACGATATTCCTGTAGTCCAGAATGGTCTTTTCAAGGTCGCCGGAAAGCCGAGGCATGAAAAGATTATAATCGGTCGCCCAGGGGCTGGCAAGAGAGGTTTCCTCCGGGGCAAAAAAAATATCAGGCGGACTTCAATTTTCCCTTGTCATTAGCGACTAAATCTTTGCCCATGAAGTACCGAAACGCTTCCGCAGTCGTGCCGGCCAAAAACCGCAGCGTTTTGCCGGCCGGAGAAAGCCGTAAGGCGTTCCCCAAGGCCATGGTCCTGCGGGAGCCGGACGGCAGCCGCTCGGCGTTCTACCTTTTTCGCTCAGGAATCCCAGCTTCCGGGCTAAGCTTGGATGAGGATAACTTCGGCCTCGGCGGGGCCGCTCATCTTCCCGTTGTCGGCCTCGCCGAGAGCCGCCGCGATTATGACGTCGTCTGGACGCTGAGCCGGGCGGCACGTTTGGAAGAAGATTTTCCAGGTCACGCCAGGGTGGTCGCCCGATACGCCCTCCTTCTGGCCCATACCCTTGGCTTGACGGATGAGTTTTTCTTGCGAGAATTGGAGCGGGGGGCCCACCTCCATGATATCGGCAAAGCCGGAATTCCCCGCTCCATTCTCTGCAAGGCCGGCCCCTTGACGACCCTGGAACGCGAGATCATGAAGGATCATCCCCTGAGCGGCTACGCGCTCGTCCGCGGGCTGGGAGTCTCGAAGAACGCGGCCCAGGTCATTCTGTACCACCATGAGCGTTTCGATGGCCGGGGCTATCCGTTCGGTCTGGAGGGGGAGAGAGTCCCCCTGGCGGCACGCATCCTGGCCCTGGCCGATACGCTTGACGCCATCACTTCGGACCGTCCCTATCGGCCGCAAAGCGGCTTTGCCCGGGCCAGGAACGAGATCCGCGCCGGCAAGGGGACCACTTTCGACCCGGACGTCGTCGATGCGTTCCTCGTCATCTCCGACGCCTATTGGAAACGCGTGAAGCTCCAGACCTCGCCCGTGTTGCACATCCGGTTGATGAACCATTGACGACCGGGCACTGATCACATCCGGCCGGAAATTCTCCGGTCGCCGCGCGGGACTCGAAAAGAACGCAAGATCCTTTCCCCTTCAATATTCTCGTTTCTTGGAAAGAGCCTTCCCCAATGCCGAAAATTGTTGATAGAGAAACAGCTGAAATGCACCGCGGCCGCGGCCTTTCGAGTCCGTCGGATTCTTAGCGGGGCGAGTGAAGAGCCGACGAGGTTCCTGCCGCCTTGCGCCGGGAACACTCTTCCAGGACCCTTTGAAGGGTTTCGTCGTCGAGGGCCCGACGGAGCTTGCGGCGGGATCGCACCTAGACGCCGTCCTTCTTGCGCAAGTATGATTTCGGGTCGACCAGGATCTCGCGCGGCTTGCTGCCCTCCGAGCCTCCCACGATGCCCTCCTGCTCCATCTGGTCGATGATCCGTGCCGCGCGGGCGTAGCCGAGCTTCATCCGCCGCTGGAGGTACGAGACCGAGGCCTGGCCGGAGTTAAGGATGAGCTCGACACACCTTTCGTAGAGCTCGTCCTTTTCGCCCAAGTCGCCGTCGAAGTGCTCGGCCGTGCTCCTGAGGACGCTGACGATCTTCTCGTCGTAATCCGGCACGCCCTGCTCCTTGACGAACTTGGTCAGGCGCCGCACCTCGGGGATGGAGATGAAGGCGCTGTGGAGACGGGTCAGTCGCGGGAAGTTGGGCGGGATGAAGAGCATGTCGCCCAGCCCCAGGAGCTTCTCCGCGCCGGACGCGTCGAGGATGATGCGGGAGTCGATCTTGGACGGCACCCGGAAGGCGATCCGGCTCGAAAAGTTGTTCTTGATCGTGCCGGTGATGACGTCGATCGACGGCCGCTGGGTGGCCATGACCAGATGAATGCCCACGGCCCGGGCCAGCTGGGCCAGCCGGGTGATGCAGTATTCCGCGTCCTGGGCGCCGACCATCATCAGCTCGGCCAGCTCGTCGATGATGATGACGATGTAGGGCAGGGGCTTGAGCCGGGCCGCGTCCTCCTCAGACAGCCGCCCCTTGTGCTCCTTGAGGAGGAGCTTCATCTGCTGGTTGTACTGCTCGATCGTCCGGACCTTGACCTGGTGGAGCATGTGGTAGCGGTCTTCCATCTTGCGGATGGCGTCCATGAGCACGGCTCCGGCCTTGCGCGCGTCGGTGATGACCGGGCTCATCAGGTGGGGGATGCCGTCGTACAGGGCGAATTCGAGACGCTTGGGGTCGATCAGGATGAACTTCACTTCGTCGGGCGTGGCCTTGTAGAGGATGCTGGTGATGATGGCGTTGAGGGCCACGCTCTTGCCGCTGCCCGTCGCTCCGGCGATGAGCAGGTGGGGCATGATGGCCAGGTCGGTGACGTAGACCTCGTCATGGACCGTCTTGCCCAGGGCCAGGGTCAGCTTCGAGGGCGAGTTGATGAACTTGTCCGACTCGAGGATGTCCCGGAGGCTGATGAGCTCCCGCTTGTTGTTCGGGATCTCGATGCCCAGGGACGTCTTGCCCGGGATCCGCTGGATCCGGACCGATTCCGCGCCCAGGGCCAGGGACAGGTCTTCGTCGCGGCTGGCCACCTGGCTGACCTTGATCCCCGGGTCGGGATAGAATTCGTAAGTGGTGATGACGGGCCCGGGATGGCATTCCCGGACCTCTCCGTCCACGCGAAACTCACGGAGCTTCTCTTCGATCCGGCGCTTCTTCTCCATGAGCTCGTCCTTATCGATCCTCTCCGACGGCTTGCCGGGGTCGAGAATGGTCAAGGGCGGGAATTGATAGCCGGTCTTTTTATCCACGTCCGGGAGGCGAAGCTGTTCGGGCTCAAGGGCCTTCGTCTTGCGGATGACGAGGGGCACGGTCTTGACCCGTCGAAAGTCCTGGGCCTCGGCGGGCTTCGGCTCGCCCTTAAGCCGGGGCTCGGGGGCCTCTTCTTCGGGCGATTCGTCCTCCGCGGCCTTCCTCATATCCCTTTCCTGCTTTGCGTCATCGATCTTGATCCGGACGCTCTGACCGGCGAAGCCGAAGACCCGGCTGAAGAAGCGGCCGAAGTGACCGAACGTCAGGCGGGTCGTCAGAACGGCGAAAAGAAGCAAGCCCACCAGAAGAAAGACCAACGACCCGGCCGTGCCCAGGTATCGAGCGAGGAACCGGGCCAGTCCCGCGCCCAGTCCTCCTCCGGCCGGAACGACGGCTCCGCGCCAGGATATTCTCGGAAAAAGAAGCGAAAGCAGGGAGAGGACGAGGAGCAGGAAGAGCGTCGCCAGGAGGATCTTTATCAGGATCCTCTTCCTTTGCGTGGGGATGAAAGTCAGCACCCCGATGTAGCCCAGGAACAGAGGAACGGTGAAGGCCATGAGCCCAAAGGCTTCGAGCAGGGCCCAGGCGAGGGAAGTGCCGACGCGTCCGGCATAGTTTCGGCCGCTCCCATCCTGCGCCGAGGACGAAGCCAGGGTTGGGTCATTGGCGTTGAACCCGACGAGGCTGAGAAGCCCGATCACGGCCAGAAAGATGAGGAGGACCCCGATGATCTCAGTGTAGGGGGCATGCTTTTTTCCGGCTTTGTTTTTTGGCCTTTTCGCCGGGGCGGCCGCGGGCTTTTGTTGAGGCGGGAGTCCCGTTTTTCGCCCTTTTTTAGCCTTCATTGCGGCAATTATAGCACATTCATTCCATTCTCTCTATTTCCTGGCCTGAGAGCTTTCTTAGGAGGAAACAAAAGGGGAATTTCAGAGAAACGGCTGATCGCCCAGGGCTTTATTCGCGGCGCGAGACGGGACAGACCTCAAATTCCTCCGAGCGTCCGGCTCCGGGAATCGAGCTTTGATCGACGAAGGAATCGCACCCGAAATAGACCCTGAAGTTCTCCGGAAGCGCGGCGATCCGCGTTTCAGCGGCGGCCGGAGGCTTTTTCGGAGCATCAAGGCCGCCCACCTTGCCGGAGAAGATCACAAGACGGCAGACCTCGCGCCCCGCCTCGTCCGTGATCTTCACGAACGGGTTGACGACTGCACTCGATCCGCCGCGAAGGCGGCCGCCGAAGACCGTGGCCGCCAGCCTCCATCCTGACTCGCCGCGGGTGAAGGTCGCGCTCTGGAAATAGCGGTCTCCCCGCGCATCAGATACCTGAGCGTAAAAGAATTCGCTCTCGAGACCGCCTGCGCTCACTTTTTCGGGCGCGAGAGGCCCGGCCAGGAGCATCTCCTTGTCGAGCGAGGGCGCGATCTTTTCGGACCGCAATCCCGGCGACAACGTGGATTCGTACCCGATAGAGAGAGAAGCGGGCACGGTCGGCGCCGGACAGGACAAGTTCGCGGCGAGTCGGAAATCTCGGCCGGCCGGAAGAGGCTCGTCCCCGACCGTGCTCCTCCAGATCTCTCGGCCCGCGGACGTGACAAGACGGAGGTAGACCCGACCCGGTTTCTCGTCCGAAGGCAACGGTCCCGAGCCCGCGACCTCCGTCCGGATCGCCCATCGCCCCGAGGCCGCGGGCGAGATGCGCACCGATTGCCGGAATCGGCGGAACGCGCCCGGGAACGAAGCGTTGGGGGCGAGGCTCAAGCGATAGACTTTGATCGTGGGGTTGTGCAAATCGACCAGGTCATCATCCCAGCGGGGAGCGAAGGTTCTGAGGAGATAGGCATTTTTGTCGAGGGACCTGTAGAACGCGGACTCCTTCGGGAATTCCTGGGGGGCCTCGAGGAACCGCTTGTACATGATGTCGCTGATGATCACGTACTTGGCCTGGCGTTGGGCCAGCCAGTCGAGGGTGATCGTGCCCAGAGCGTTGCGGTAGGCGAATCTGTAATCGGCCGGGTCGAGGGGCGGACCGTACATCTCGGTGGCGATGCGCTCGCGCTTGGGGATGTTGGCCTCGACCCAATCCTTGGCCTTGGTCCGTGTATCGGTTCGGGTCACGGAATCATCATATCGCGCGACCTGTCCGATCGAGGGCAGGAGAAAGGCCAGGGCTAGGACGACCTGAACGGGCTTGGTCATGGCCGACGCGAACGCGCCGTTCTTGATCTTGCCCAGAACGGCCGCCGTTCCGTCCAGGAGCTTGTCCAGGAACAGGGCCGCCAGAAGGATGAAGAACGCTGCCAGCGGGAGAAGGTAGCGGGTGGCGTAGGATTTCATGGCTCCGGTGATGACGAACATCGTCAAGGGAATCGAGAGCAGAAGGATATCCTTTTTGCGGTGCTTGAACAGGCCGTAGATGATGCCGCCTGGAACCAGGAATTGGGCCAAGCGCCCGACGTTCTCCCGGAAACCGTATCGAAGATAGAACAACCAGGCGGGTTCCGTGGTCGAGGACCCGTAGTGTCCGACGGCGAAAAGGTGCTTGGTCTGCCAGCGGAAGTCCTTGATGAACTTATGGGAATCCAGGAGGGCGTAGGGGCAGCCGGCCAGAAAGCCGCCGACGAAGGCCGCCAGAGCGCCCAGGAGCTTCGGGCTGAAAAGACTCCGCACCAGGGGTTCCTTCTCCTCCGCGGACCTGAAAAAATGGGCAAAAAGCAGAGGCAGGGCCATGTACTGGCCGCCATACTTCGTGGCGTAGGCCAACCCGGCAAACAGGCCGGCCAGGATGTAGAAACGCGGCCGGCCCGTGGTGTAGATCGACCAGATGAAGAAGAAAGACAGCATCAGAAAAAAGACCATGGCCACGTCGGGGACGAAGTAGTGCGACTGCTTGACGTGCTCCAGGGAGAAGACGAGCATCAGGGCGGCCAGTGCCCCGGCCCGGGTGCCGTACATCTTGCGTCCGATAGCGAAGACGAGGAGGATCGTCCCCACCCCCAGGAGAGTGGAGAGGATGCGCCCCAGGATGACGAAGACCGTGGGGTCCTGGCGATAGGCTTTGATGAACGCCGCCGGATCGGTGAACCGTCCCGCGACCTTGCCGCCGAGATAGTACCCGGCCCAAACCGAAGCGGTCAGGTAGGTGTAGAGCGAAGGAACCAAGAAGAAATGCGGGTCGAGGTCGCCGCTGAAATAGCCGATGGTGAACCGGCCGAAGCCCTTTTCATCAACGTGATAAAAAAAGGGAAGGCCCCAGCCGATGCCGAGAAGCCGAACGAGAAGCCCGAGGATGATTAGGCCCAGGATGAGGACCGCCGCCAAGGTTTTTTCTTGCCGGATCATGATCCGCTCCAGTCTATCCAAGATATTCTCCGGCGTCAATCGACGTCCCGCCGGCGGCCGGGTCGTCTCCGTGACTCTGTCTTCTTAAAACGAGACGGGAGTCTCCGTTTCCGGCCGACCCCGCTCGGATGGTTTGCGCCCGGCGTTGCCTTGGCCTGCGAAATCTCTTACAATAAGCCGAGAGACACGACATGACCGCCCGCGCTTCCCAGCTGCCGAGCCGCGTGAGCCTCGTTCGCTGCGGTTCCTATGACTCCGCCTCCTTGCATGAGGCCGTGGCCCGGGCCCTGGATCATCTGGGCGGCCCGTCCCGTCTTGTTCGCCCGGGCCAGAAAGTTCTCCTCAAACCCAACGTGATGATGCCCAAGCCTTACGGGTTTGCGGCCAACACGCACCCCGAGTTCGTAAGGGCCGTCGTCGACGTTTTCAAAGGCGCCGGAGCCGAGGTTTGGGTGGGGGAGAGCTCGGCCGGGAGCCAGGCTGGCCTGACCCTGACCAAGCGGGCTTTGAACGCATCCGGCCTGGACAAGGTCGCCGAGGAAACCGGAGTCCGACTCATCAATTTCGACCTCGACGGGGTGGTCATCGCCAAGTTGAACAATCGCTTTGCCGAAAGCGTCCCCATTGCCCGGGCGGTCCGCGACGCGGACCTGGTGGTCAGCCTGCCCAAGCTGAAAACGCATACCTATGCCAACATCATCACCGGCGCCGTGAAGAATCTTTACGGCTGCGTGCCCGGACAGATCAAGGCCGAGTTCCATCGGCGGGCTCCCCGGCCCATGGAGTTTTTCACGATCATTCGGGATATCTTCGGTTCGATCCGGCCCGGCCTGGCGATCTTTGACGCCGTGGAGGGCATGGAGGGCAACGGCCCGTCGGGCGGCCGGCCGCGGGCGGTCGGCCTCGTTATCGCCAGCGTCGACCCGATCGCGGCCGATGCGGTGGCGGCGGAGGTCATCGGCGTACCGTCCCTGCGCGTCACCACGACCCGCCTCTGTCATGAAGCCGGCCTGGGCGTCGGCGACATGACGAACATCGAAATCGCGGGCGAAAGCTTGGACTCGGCCCGGGTCGCCGATTTTATCAAGCCGAGCACGGCCGTGATCAATCCCTACCTTTATCGCCTCATCCTCAAGCTGACCGAGACCGTCCCGGTCATCGACGCCGGGGCGTGCACGCGCTGCCGGGTCTGTCTGCAGACGTGCCCCATGCAGGCCATCTCCGAAAAGGACGAACGCATGGTCATCGACCGCTCAGCCTGCATCCGCTGCTTCTGCTGCGCCGAGGTCTGTCAGGAACAGGCTGTTTCGCCCAAGCGCAAGAACAAGCTGGGCGATATCCTGTCCAAAATGATGCTCTCGCGCTGGTGAGGTCATGGCCCGGCGCATCCTCCTCCTCCATTGCCCCGGGGACAAGGTCTACCTCCACGATTACTACACAAGCTATTCGTCCAAGGCCAACTATTACTGGCCGCCCTCCGACCTGATCATGCTCAGCGGCTGGCTGCGGGATTTCGAGCTTCAGGTCCTAGACGCCATCGCGGCCAAGATATCGGAGGAGGAAAGCCTGCGCCGCATCGCGGCCTTCGCGCCCGAGGCCATCATCTTCACCACGGGAACCGCCACGTGGGAGCATGATCGGCTGTTCCTGGAGAAGGTGCGGGCCGCCCTTCCCGCCCGGCTGATCGGGTCGGGCTCGGTTTTCTTGTTTGAAGCCCGCCGCTTCTTCGAGATGGCCCCTTGGCTCGACGCCGCCATCCTGGATCTGGCCAGCCCGGAAGTCGTCGACCTTGTTCAGGGCGTCGATCGTGATTACACGGCCATGGCCCGCCGCACCGTCTCGGGGCTTTCCCTCCCCCCGGCCGGTCCGCGACCGGTTCAGGGCTTTTCGATCCCCGTTCCCCGGCATGAGCTTTTTCCGCATGACCGCAATCGAAGCCCTCTGGCGCGCCGCCGGCCCATGGCCCTGGTCGTGACCTCTCTCGGCTGTCCTTACACCTGCCGGTTTTGCGTGGCTGGCTCGATTCCCTACCGCAGCCGGAGCGTGGATAACGTGATCGACGAACTCCGCTTCCTGAAGCGGCTGGGCATCCGGGAGATCATGTTCAACGACCCGACCTTCACTGTTTCCAGCCGTCGGGTAATCGAGCTGTGCCGAAAGATGACGGAAGCCCGCCTGGATTTTTCCTGGTATGCCAACGGGCATGCGGCCTCTTTGGATGAGGACATGATCTCGGCCATGGCCGGAGCCGGCTGTCATTCTCTCATGATCGGCGTTGAAAGCGGCAATGACGCCTTGCTGGAGCGCTATGCCAAAGGCGTCACGCGCCGCAAGATTCGGGCGGCTTTCGACCTGTGCCGCCGGCACCGCGTCCGCTCCCTGGCGTATTTCATCATCGGCCTGCCCGGGGAGACGAGGGAAACCGCCTTGGAGACGATCCGTTTCGCCAAGGAACTTGACCCGGACTTCGCCTCGTTCACCATCCCGACGCCCGATGTCGGCTCCGTCCTGCGTCGGGAGGCTGTCGAGGCCGGCTGGCTGCCGGAAGGTCTCCTTGCCTTTGACAGCACCGAGTTCCCGGTCTTTGCCGGCGGGTCTCTCACGCGGGAAGAGATCTGGGCTCTGCGCCAGCGCGCGGTCCGTTCTTTTTACCTGCGGCCTCGCTATCTCGGAAAGCTATTGCGCAGCGTCCGTCGCCCCAGGGACCTTTGGTTCCTCGTCGATCAGGCGCTTTCTATGTTCTTTCGCTGAGAGCGCGGCCGCGACGGCCGCCTCGATCACCGCCGGGCGCGGCTCAAAGGGGTCTGGACCGGAAAGCCCTCCACGGCGGGAAAGCCCGGCCCCATCCTTGCCGATTGGAAAGCCCCGCGAAGTTCTGCGGGTGTTTTTCCCTTGAAAGCTGAGTCGGGGGGGCAATCCATCCTCCCCTTGAGCAGAGAGATGAAGGATCGCTGAGATAGGATTGCTCCGAAAGAATGAGGAGGCTTGCCCGCTGCCGCGGGCCTGAGCGTATCGCTAAAAGGCCAGGACGAGGCCGGCGCCGTATTCCAAGCCGCCCAGCTTGATCTGGGTGTCGTTGATGGTGACGTCGGCTGACGTGTACTTCAGACGGAAGTTCAGGAGAATAGGCACGCTCTTGTGAAACTGGATGTAAGCCCCGCCCAGGATGTGACTCCCGTGAACGTAATTGAAGACCGTCCCGATCGGGTTGGTCTCGTAGAAGAGGTAGGTGTCGAGGCCGACTCCGAGGTACGGCTGGATGAACCCCAGGGGCTGGACATAGCGCAGGCCGAGAGAGAGGGGAACGAGGATGAGGGTCGTCTTGTCGCCGGAGAACGTCAGCTTGCCGACCTTGTTCATCTCCTTGACCTCGAGGTAGAGGTCCACGTTTCCGATGATCGTGGAGGATAGGACCAGGCCTGGCATCGTTCCCCCCGTCGGGTAGATGTCCTTGAAGCGGGGCTCGCTGATGTTGTAGCGGCCCAGGAAAAACTCTATCGTCCCCTGCCGGCCGACCGTGGCCCACGCCGGCGCGGCGAGGCTCAGGCCCAGTCCCAAGGTCAGAAGGACGACCGCTCCCAGCTTCCTCGAATACAGACGCTGTCTCATGGGCGCTCCTTGGCCGATCCCAGGATAGCACAAATCCGGAGCCCTGACAAAATCACGACCGCGGCAAAAAAAGGCCGGAGCCGGGCTCGAGGCCTGACTCCGGCCGGGCTGTCGTCATCGCTTCAGGCGGGTTTCTCCCCCGCCGAACGGGCTTAGAAGTTATACTGAAAACCGAGCAATAGGCCGATGGACGACAGGTTGGCCCGCTTGCCCAGGGCCTCGACCTTGGCGTCGAAGTACAGAAGACGGACGTCGAGGTTCAGGAAGAGATGGCTGCCGAGCTGGTATTGACCCTCTAACCAGGCGCCCGCGGTCGGCGTGGAGATTGAATCCTTGACAAAGGTCTGAGACGTGATCGTTACATTTTCGCTGGCAAAGGGCGAAACATCGGTGAAGCTAAAATCCTGCAGGATCTGATAATCCGACTTGCCGTAGCCCAGCATCGGTCCCAGGGACAGCTCGAATTTTTCCGCCCGGACGATGGTGAACATGCCGAAGACATAGATGTTCATGAGGTTGTTTTTCAACTCTTGGGCGGCGAAGTTCACGGTGCGGGGCTGATTCATGATGAACGGATGGGGGAACGTGCCGATGATCGTCGCGGTGGTATCCGCCGAGCCGAAGCTCGCCCCGAGGCCGACCCGGATCGAGCGGGTGATGTACTTTCCGACGGCGATATCGGCCAGCCAGCCGGTCTTAAGGCTGTAGGTCTGGGCGATACTGCCATGCTCGCCATAAAGGGTGATGTCCCCGGTGTGGATCGTATCGGGCACGCCGGCCAAAGCGGCTCCTCCGGCCAGGCGGACGAAGAAATCGCGATTTCCCTCGACGGGCCGGACCGCTGGGGTCTCCGCGACGGGCTTGCTCTCTACGGGCTTAACCTCAGCTGGCTTGGCCTCCACGGGCTTAACCTCAGCCGGCTGAGCCTCGGGCTTGGCCTCTACGGGCTTCGCCTCGACCGGCGGGGTCGGCTCGGGTTTGACCTCGGCCGGCTTGGCCTCGGGCTGGGGCTGAGCCTCTTCCAGCCAGAAGACGACCTTGAGTCCGTTTTCCGTTTGGGTCAGGCTGTGCGAGGGCGCCTTATCAGCCATGTCAAAGACCACCCGGGCCACGTCGGGCTGGAACTGGCCGGTGCGAACGCTGACCACGCCCGCGGCGTTGATCTCGATCACCGGCTGGGCTTGGATCTGGCCGACCCCCTTGAAATCGAGAACCATCCGGTGGGGCGCTTGAACCTCGAGCGTTTCGAAGGTGAAAGGACCATCTATCTTGATAAAAACCTGGAGTTGGTCGTCAACCTTCTCGTAGGTGATCTCCTTGATCGTGGAACCGGTGCCGGTCTCTTGGGCGAGGGCGGCCGAGGTCGCGCCCCCCAGGAGCAGGCTGAAGCAGGCCAGTGCGGCCAGGGCTTTCGCTGCGTTCTTCATAGTACCTCCAATTTCCTAAAGTTTGACGGGCACAGAACAAGGGCCTTCCACGCCCTGGGTCGTGATCGTCGAAATCACGTAAGTGTATTCCTTCCCGGGGGTTATGGTCGAATCAAAATACTCGAGGTCGCCTTCGACCGTCGCGATCAGGATGTACGTGTCATCCCCGGCCGCGCTCAGCTTTCGATACAGCCGATACCCCTGGATCTTGGTCTTGTCAAGGATCTTCGCGTTGTCTTCCCAGGTCAACATGTTGCCCGCGGTTTGATAAAAAAATATTTTATCATATTCGCGCCGGATTTGCACATCGGTCGGAGGGAAGGGAAAGTCGCTGATGGTCGCAAACCACTTCTCGGCCATGAACTGATAGCCCTTCTCGTTCGGATGCAGGAGGTCATCGCTCATCAGGGACAGAACCCCCCCGTCCTCGGCCGGGTAGTCGTTGAACAGCGTGTAGAAATCGACGAGGGGCACGGCCCTGAGCTGGGTGAGCTCCCGGATCCGGTCGTTGACCTCGGTGATCCGTTCCGGCCGGGCTGCGGCATCGAAGCGGGGCAAGAGCGTGCCCATGGCAGGGAATGACCCGAAGTTCCTGGAGCGGCTGATCATCTGCTCGAGGTTGAAGCCGGTGACGTCGGGATTATAGATAAGAGTCACGGTATCGTTGGTCCCTTCGAGGATGAGCAGATAGCGGGCCAGGTCCTTGGCCAGGACCTCATCCAGGCGGGCCAGCCCGTTGGCGGTGATCTGGCTTCCGACGCCTTCGTTGATGACCTCGGACGGGCCGAAGTTCTCGGTGAGCAAGGCTTCGAGGCGAGGCACATAGCCCAGCTCGGGATGGTATTCGCCGTTGATCACGCCCAGGGTGATGGAGTCGCCGTAGCCGATGTAGGATTCCTCACTGAGTTCCGGGTTGTTGATCATGGTCGGGAACAACCGGGCCAGCATCTCCCAGAGCCAATCGAAGCCCGGGATCTGCGGGGGCTGGGATGACGTCGGAACAGCCAGCCGCGCGAGAGGCACGACGCGCCCGGTCGGTCGTCCGCCCGAAATCCAGGCGATTCCGAGATTGCCGTCCTCGACCGCGAGTTGCGGGATCGCTTGCAGGACCTCGACACCCGGGACGACGGTTTCCCGGCTCCAGCCTCCGGAGGACGAAACCCTCAGGCACAGGACGCTTTCTTTCCCCGACGATCGGACCCAGGACACGACGGGACCGAGGCCCGCGGCCAGGTCGATGGATGGGCTGATGTTCTGCGCCCGAGAGTCCGTCGAGAGCAGGACGGGGGGCGACCAGGCCGTCCCTTTCTTCTGCCGGACGTAGACGCCATAGCTTTGACCGGCGAATTGCGACCAGGTAACCCAGGCGGCGCCGGCGTCATCCACCGCTGCGGCGAAGGATTCAATGGCCAGCGGCCCGGCATCGCAGGCGGTCAGGGCCGGCGACCATTTCCCTCCATCGAAGACTCGAAACAGGATGCGAAAGCTCTCGCGGTTCGTTTCGCCCCAAAAAAGCCAGAGGCGGCCCAGCGCGTCGCACATGATCCGCGGCCTCAGCATGGCTCTGGCGCTGGCCAGGTTCCACGTTCTCCCCGTCGCCGACTGCCGGACGCAGAGCGTCTGTCGGTTGACCCGGTCATTGACCCACGTCAGCCAGGAGCCGTTGCCGAGGTCGAAGCACAGGTCGGGAAGACGATTCCATCCAGGGGGAAGACGGACCGACGCCGGTTGGACAAAACCGGACTCGGCAACAGGGCCGAACCCCACCGAGCTTTGGCGGGGGCCGGATTCTTCCCAGACTAAATAAAGCCGGCCCATCCTGTCCTTTTTTATGAGCGGATTGGACGGCTGGACCGGATAGGGGAAACCCACGACCTGATCTAAAGGACCCTGAGTCGCGTCCCCGGGGCGGCTGATGACCAATCGATTGTCAGGATGGTGGCCGATTATCGCCAGGCGGCGAGGGGAGACGAAGGCCAGGGAAACGGACTTGTCCTGGGCCTCACCCCTATTGGACAAGGGGACAAGAAACCCGAAGACTATGAGGAGAAATGCGACGGCTCGGACCCGGCCGAGTGAGCGAGGCGACCTCCCGTCGTTCATCCTTCTCCCCGGTGACATTCCTTGTGCTTTCCTCTTGGGCGAACGAGGGCTATTTTAATGATCATGGCCCCAAAAAATCAAGCGGGAAAGGGAATTGCGCATTTCCCGGCGATTTGACGATCCAGCACGGTCTCGAATCACTTATTTCCCGATTGTTTGCCAGCCTTTGCCGATTTTTGTCATTGGTTTATTGTTAGGCATGGGGTTAGTCCAATAAAAGGTTCTGATTCCCGACCAAATATAGAGAAGCGAATTGACAAAAAGAGGGAATTGACTTTTATCGAGAGGGCAAGCATAATGACTCCGCAATATCCAATTCAACAGGAGAACGAGAGAATGAAACGGATTGTTTGCCTGCTTGTCATGCTCGCGGCCGTCGGCCTGGCGGCTTTCGGCCAGTTCAACCGCGCCATCAACGTTTCCAACACGCCTACGGGGAACTCCCGTTGGCCGGAGGTGGCCTTTGGCAACGACGGGATCCTCCATATCGTTTGGGCTGAATGGTTATCTTCGACAAAGTCGTTTATCATGTATGCGACGTATGACGGCACGACCATCAGCGAACCCAAGTCGATCAGCAACCCGGGGGAGCACACCTGTTACTACCCTTTCATCGCCATGAATCCCAAGGGCGTGATCGCGGTCATTTGGATTCAAGGGAACGCGACCTATGTGACGATCTATGACCCCGTCGCCAAGGTATGGGGCGATCCAGAATTGGTCGCCGACACTCCCTGGGCAAATGCGGGCCTGAGCAAACCCAAAATTACCGTTGATCCGGACGGCAACGTCTTTACGTATTCTTACGGGGGATACAAGTCTTCCAGCCGGGCCAAGATCAACGGAAGCTGGGAGGGCCTCGTCCAGCTCAACACCCCCGGTGTCCCGTCCAAGGAAGGCGGCATTTGCGCCACCTCCGACGGCAAGATCTGGGTCGTCTATGCCCTCAAGTCGCCCGGCTATAAGGTCGCCTTCAAGACGCGAACCAAGGACACTCCTTGGTCGAATGGAGACCTTATTGTCAAGACAAATTTAGATCAGTTTGTGCCGTTCATCAGCCCCGGCATCGACAACATTCCCTACGCGTCCTTCATGAGCGGGGCTAAGGAAGGGGCGAACTATATCAATCTGACCAAAATGACCGACGCCCCGCGCTCCAACAAGGTGCTTTTCGGGCCGACCGCCTTCCACTATCCGCGAGTGATCGTCGATAGCCAGGGCCTGCTGTTTATCGCCACTCAGTTCGGCCAGGGAGATCATGGCCTGGGGATCCAGTATTTCACTAATGAGTCGGGCGATTGGAAGGCCATGGGCTTCCTGCCCAATTCCGGCGGCTGGCCGAAGCTGCCCGGCGTTGCCAGCGAGGCCTACGGGAACATCGCCTTTTCCTATGATTCCTATACGGAAGGATTTAAAGAAGCCTTTATCACCACTCGCTATCCCGTTGCCGTCAAGCATTTCTACCCGCCGACCAACCTGGCACTCACGATCAGCTACTCGGGGATCATGTCCGGCTCGCCGAGCGCGACGTATTCCTTGAGCTGGTCCAAGAACCCCGATAACAACGACGATTACATCGGGGGCTACAAGATCTACAAGAAGGTGGCCGACGGAGCCTGGCAGTTCGTGATCGAGGTCGGCAAGGATACGCTTTCCTATGATTTCGTTTTCTCAGCGGGCGAAGATTCCCCGATGACCCAAAAGACGCAGTTCGGCATTTCCACCGTGTCCACGGTTGAGTTCGAAGGAGATATAGCGATATTCCAATAAGCCTGGGGGTCTGACATGAATCCATGGCGTCGGCGCCGGATAGCCCGAGGGTTAATTTTCAGTCTGCTGTTTGGTCTTCTCGTCCTGGGCGTTCGGGCGGGAACCAATATTTCGCACTCGCCCGATACCGACTCCTGGGGGCCGCGGGTCACCGCGGATTCCTCCGGCAACGTGTACGCCGTCTGGCTGGAAAAGTATTCGGACACGTCGGGCGATATCTTCTATTCCAAGCTCAGCCACTCCAGCGGAAGCTGGTCCACTCCCCAGAACATCAGCCAGTCCGAGAAGTGCTGCACCAATATCAAAAACAACTTCCGCGAGGCGGATATCGATCACGACGACGCGGACAATATCTACGTCATCTGGGCCGAGTTCAATTCGGTCAAACTCCGGATCCTGAGCGGCGGCAGCTGGGGCTCGATCTTTAACGTTTACTCGGGATCGGGCTTGAGCTGTCCCATCCTGTCCGTCAACGGCGGCGGGGATATCTTCACGACCTGGTGTGCGGCCTGGAAGACCTGGTCCCGGGCCCGGATCAACGGTAATTGGGAAGCCACCAAGCAGGTCAATACCGGCAGCGGCGCCGCCAAGAACCCGCACATCGCGGTGGGGAGCAGCCAGGTCTACGCGGTGTGGATGCAGAAGACGGCGAACGACTACCGGATCTTTTGGTCCAAGCGGGATGCGACCCTGAACGCGGGCTGGACGTCTTCGGTCATGGTTTATAACGGTGCGTACGCCCAGGTCTATCCGTGCGTCAAGGTCAGCTCTGCGGACGTCGCCTACGTCATCTACCTGGATGAGCAGGCGGAGGGCGTCCGGACGGCCCAGTATTGCGTCAAGTCGGGTTCGGGCTTTGCTTCGCCCACGAGCCTCTCCGCTACGGCGGGCCTGCACTATCCGTCGATGAGCATCCAGAGCACGAACATCTACGCTCAATGGCAATGCGGCGGATGGGGCAACGGCCAGGCGATCCGCTACAACTTCAAGCTTTCCGGCTCGTGGACGGGCGAGCATTCCGTCGCCGATTCAGGGGGCTGCACCTACGGCGACGTCGAAGCCGATTCCAGCGGAAAGGTCCATTTCGTTTACGACAGCAACCGCGAGATCTATTATTATCTGTTGGGGAGCGCTCCGCCGCCTCCCCCTCCGCCCCCGCCTCCCCCTCCGCCCGTGAACAAGCCGCCGACCGCCGAATTCAATTTTTCTCCGAGCAGCGGTTGGGCGCCCCAGGAAGTCGAGTTCGACGGGGGGATGTCCTCTGACCCGGACGGCAAGGTTGTGGATTGGAGCTGGCAGTTCGGCGACGGCGGTCAGGGGTCCGGAGCGCATCTTTTCCATACCTACTTGAATCAGGGGACCTACAGCATCAGGCTGACGGTCAAGGACAACAGCGGCGCCACCGACTCCAAGATCAAGTCGATCACGATCAAGGGCGTCTTTCCTCCGAAGAACGTTGACTGGCATTACAATGTTGACGAGAGCCTTTTTGAGAAGCGATGGGTAGCGAAGATCACCTGGGAAGCGAACTCCGAAAACGACGCCAACTCGATTAAAGTGGACCATTACAACGTTTACCGGCAGGAAAACGGCGGGGAGAACGACACCTGGAACATCATCAAGAGCATTAGTGCCAGCCTCCCTCTCGAGTACCTGGACAAGAGCGTCGAGAGCCAGTATCAATACAACTATGGCGTGATTGCTGTGGACACCGAGGGGCACCCGAGCAGCCTGGCGACCTCCGGATCGAGCGAATCCTCGGGGAAGTCTCTGAAGGACGGGACTGCCCGGCCCAGCGTCCGAAAGCCTAAAGAACGTTAAACCCGACGAGGACCGTCAGGCCGGCAGCGATCCCCCCGAGTTCCGAAGAGATTTCATTCACCAGGACCGAGGCCTTGGTCCATCGGCCGAAAAGCTTGAGCTTCAGGAAATCGACCCGTCCAAGGTGGACGAACATCCCCGCCTGAAACGAATAGCCGGTCGCCCGGCCTTCGCTATTGTGAAGGGCGCTCGTTTCCTTGTAATAATAGAAGGAGACGCCCGCGCCAAGGTAGGGCACCACCGGCCGCCCTTCGAGCAGAACGTACCCCCAGACCGTAATCGGATCGAGGGCGAGCGCCGTCGGGGTCCTGCTGATCGTCGAAAATCCCGTTTTGCTTTGCCGCGAATAATCGATTCCGAGGGCGGGCCTTATTCGGCTCCGGGGGGCGAAGACCTGGAGCCACTCCAGACCCAGCGACCATCCCGTTCGGCTGCCGAAGATCTCCATGAACCGCTCATCGGTGAGCCGATAGGTGAGGGCCGACACCCCGAAGAGAGTCGAGGGCAAGATGGTGGCGGACGGAATTGACGAGGCGGGAGGCTGTGCTCCCGGCTTCGGCGGCGGCTCTGGCGCGACCGGGATGCTGGGGCTTTCCGGCTTTGAAAAAACGACCCGCAGTCCTTCGGCGGTCTGCTTGACCCTGTAGAGGGCCTTGCCTTCCATGAGGTCGAACACGACCCGCGTCGTGCGCGGCTGATACTGCGAGACGCGAAACCCTACCACTCCAAAGACTCCGACGGGGACCTGGCTCATCGATACTTTCTTTTCGACCGGGTACAGATCAAGCACCAAGCGAGGAGGGGTCGTGAGCTCCATGAGGGAGAATTGGAAGTTCCCGGTGACGAGAATCTCGAAGTCCATTTCAGCGGCGAGGGAGGTGCTCCTGATCTCGGTCAGGACGGCCGGAGACGGTTCCTGGGCGGCCGCCGCCAATCGTCCGGCTGTCAGGATTAGGAGCACGACCAAGCACAACCGGCCGAGCCGCTCGACGTGGAGATGACTATCGAACATTGGGACTTGAGCTAGGATAGCCCAAAAAGCCCGGCCAAGGCAATTCCCCGGTTGGTCCCCTGGGGCATCACCGGCGCGTCCCACCGCTCTTCTAAAGCGGCGCAAGCGGACTGTGCCTAGATCGGAAATAGAGGAGGAAGCGGACCCTGCGCGACAGTGCTCAGTTCATGCGTTTGAACAAGAACCGGCCGAGGTATTCCGTGGGAACACCCATGATCTGGGGTCTCCAGGGCCGGTCGCACGCGGCGCATGTCGTCAGGCCCTCGAAGTCGCGGACCAGGATCTTTTGTCGCAGGGCCGTCATCCGTTCCCCGTTCCAGATCTCGGCCAGGGATGAATCCTTGACGTTCCCGAGCTCGAGGCCCCCGAAAAAATCCTGGGGGCAGGGCAAAACCGACCCGTCCCAGAAGATGACCAGGGCGTGCCAGAGGAACGTGCACGGCGAATAATGCCTGCGGCGCGCGGGACGCCCCGAGTCGCCGGCCCAGTTATGGGCCTTCTTGACCTTGACCTCGTCCAGGGGCAGTCCCTTGAACCGGGCCAGGAACTCCCGCCGGCCCTGTTTCCCCGCCTTCTCAAAGACGTCCGGAAAATAGATGAGCTCCAGGACGGTGTGGGGCTTCTTTGCCCCGAGCTCCTTCTTGATTTCCAGAAAGCGGACGATGTTGGCCACGGTCCGGTCGAAGCTGCCTTTGACCCGGATCTTCTCATAGCTTTCCTTATCGAACCCGTCGAAGGAGAAGGCGAACTGGTCCAGCCCCGAGGCGAGGAGCCGGCGGGTCTTGTCTTCGTCGAGCAGAGTGCCGTTGGTGTGGAAACGGGTCACGAGCCCGGCCCGGTGGGCGTAGTCCACCATCTGGAAGAAATCCGGATGGAGCAGGGATTCACCGCGGTGCATGAGGTGGATGTCGAAGGCCCACCCTTTGGCTTCGTCCACGATCTTGCGGAAGAGCCCCAGGTCCATGTAGCCCTTCTTGTCCCGGGGCAGGTCCTTGTTGGGACACATGACGCAGGCTAAGTTGCAGTGACTCGTGGGCTCGATCCACAGACGCACGGGCATGTAGGACAAGCGGGTTTTCCGGCGCTTGTAGCTCCAGAAGATTTGAAGGAGACGCCGATAATAGTGCTTGGTGTTCATTTCGCGGCCGAGACCGTCCTCAAAAAGGAATTCATTGTAACCGCAAATTCGCGGCTTGTCTATCGCTCTCCCCGGCGGGGAGCGGTTTGGCGGAGGACGCGTCCGAGGGGAAGGCCGGCCCGCAGACGGTTGAAGAGGTCCACGAACTGACCGGGCGCGACATCCTCGGCCCTGACCTTGGGCCCCAGCCCGCACCCGCTCAGGCTGGAGAGAACCGCCTCCCGGTCGAGGCCCCGGCTCTCGAGGTTATTGGCCAGGGTCTTTCGCCTCTGGCCAAAAGACGCCTTCAGGAAGGCGGCCAGGAGCGGTTCATCGTCCACAGGCCATTCGGGCGACGGGCGCGGAGCGAGGGAGATGACCTCGGACTCAACCCGCGGCGGAGGGGTGAAGGCTCCCGGCGATACGGGGAATTGACGCTCGACCGAAAAGAACCGCTGGACGAGGATGGACAACGGCGCGAAGGCCTTGGACCCCGGCCCGGCGGCCAGCCGCAGGGCAAACTCCTTCTGAACGAGGAAGACCGAGCGAAGAAAGAGCCGGGGCGAGCCAAGAACCCTGGCCAGGAGGGGAGAAGAGATGACATAAGGAATGTTTCCGACGAGCTTCGCCCTGGAATAGGTCCCTGCGTGCTCGCGGAGGAGGCCTGCCCAATCCGTCGCCAAAATGTCCGCATGAACGATCGCGGTTCGCTGGAGGCCGAGCTCATGAAGCCCCGGGATGAGCCGGGCGTCCTTCTCCACGCCGATGACCCTGCCGGCTTCGGCGTCCAGAAGCGCCGTCAAGCCGCCCCGTCCCGGCCCGATCTCGAGAATGACCTCGTCGGGACGGGGGTCGATGACGCGGACGATCTTGCGCAAGAGTCCGGGCTGGGTGAGGAAATGCTGGCCCAGGGCGTGCCGCCGCGATCTTTTCATAACGTCCTCGGCCGGGGCTCAGGCCTGGGAGGTCCGGGCCCGGCGCAGTCCGGCGTAGTAGCGCTTGAACTTGATGACCATGACCAGCGTTTCGACCAGAGTCAGAAAATTCAGCTTGGTCCTGCCCTTCTCCCGGTCGAGGAAGGTGATGGGGATTTCGCCGATCGAGAACCCCAGGAGATGGGTTTTGTAGAGGATCTCGAGGACCAGGGAAGGCCCAACCGAGATGAGGTCGTCCAGGTCGACGGCCTCGAGCACCTTGCGCCGGAAACAGCGATACCCCGAGGACGCGTCGCGGACGGACATCCCGAACCGCGAGCGGATGAAATTCCGGACGAGAAGGGTGATGAACTTCCGGAGGAGGGAACGGTTGGCGTCCTTCCCCCCGCGGACGAAGCGCGAACCCAGGACGAGATCATAGATGTGGCAGGCATCCACGAGCTGAGTGATGTAGCAGGGCTGATGCGACAGGTCCCCGTCCATCTCTACGACGAAGTCGGCGCCCATGGTCAGGGCCTGGCGAAAGCCGTCGATGCCCGCGGCGCCCCGGCCGCGCCGCTTCTTGCGGAGAAGAAGCTGGACCCGCTCATCCTGGCGGGCCATCTTCTGGACGACCTCCCAAGTCCTGTCGGGCGAGTTGTCGTCTACGACGAGCACCTTGAGGTCGTAGCGCAGGCGCACGTTCAGGACTCCGTCCACGACCTCACGGATGTTGTCCTTTTCGTTGTAGGTCGGGATCATGACCACGACCAGGCCCTGGGCCCGCGTCGAAGGGAGCTTCACAGCTTCCCCCCGGCCTGCCGCCGCACGGCCGCGAAGACGGCCTCGGCCGTGATATCCCGCATACAGGAGCCGTCATCACAGGTCTGCTTGAAACAGGGAGCGCAGGCCGCCTCGGCCCAGAGCCTTTCACCCCGGTCGTAGAGGTCGATCTCTCGGGGCGAGGTCGGTCCGAATAGGGCGATGACCTTCTTCTTCAGGCCGATGGCCATGTGCATGGCCAGGGTGTCGGAACAGACGACGATGTCCATGAGCGACAGGAACCCGCCGAACTCGCTGAGCGAATTGTCGGTGCCGGTGTCATGGGCCTGGCCCGCGGCGCGCCTTTCAAGGCCGGCGTTTAACGCGCGCTCCCGCGGGCCTCCCATGAGGAAGATGTTGGCCTTGCGCGTCCGGGCCAGAAGCCTGATGAGACGCAGAAAATTCTCGGCCGGCCACTGCTTGGTCTCGAACTTCGAACCGGCGCCGGTGTTGAGCCCGATGTTGAGACGTCCCTTGGGCAGGCGATGCTTCCGGAGAAACTTCCCGGCCTTGTCCCCTGCGCCCTCGGGGAGGACGTAGATGTATTCATCGCGCCGGTAATCCACTTCGGCGGCTTCGGCGGCGATCTCCTGATAGGTCCTGGCGTTGACTCTGAACTTCAGCTCGTCATCCATCCCCAGGCGCCAAGCGTAATCCGCGGCCGGGTTGAGGGCGATGAGCCTTCCGCTCTCGTCCGAACCGAACCCGAACTTTCGGGCGGCGCGGACCGACGAGGCGAAAGCGATGATGGCCAACTCCTTGTCCAGGCAGATAAGAGCGTCGAATCGCTCGGCAGCCAGGGGGAGGACGCCCTCGAGGCTCAGGGTCAGGATGCGGTCAATGCAAGGAATGCCCTGAACAAGCTCCAGGCTCTCCGGGTCGACAAGCCAGGTCAGGAAGCTTCCAGGGTACTTGCGCTTGATCCCGGGCAGAAGGGCCGTAGTTCGCAGCACGTCGCCCTGGGCCCGGCACTTGAGGACGAGGACGCGCGAGACGATGCGGTCATAGCGGCCGCATTTGTCGCAGGGATATCCGTAGCGGCAGGGCTTATCCCCGCGGTAGTGCCGGCAATCTGTTTTGACCAATTCCTTTCCCTATCCGTTGTATCAATGGGAGTTTCTATTTATGCCATAACTCATGCGGAAAGACAACACTGGGCCCGGAGGAAATCGACCAAAGCGGGCCCGGCCCTTGTCTCGGCCGCCGGAGAACGAGCCGGATCATTTTTTCCGGCAGGCGAAAAGCAGATGAGGATACCAATAGCCCTTGTCCAGCCTGATGACGCTCACCTCGAACCCCAGCTGCTCGAGGGTTCGCCGGTAATCCTCCTCGGAGCGGAAATAGAACTTGCTGCCCAGAGTAAAGCCGATGACCTTAACCGCCAGGGTCTCCTGGAACAAGTTCCAGAGATACTTCCATCGGGGACGCGTGGCCATGTCCTTGAGGAGGAGGACGCCTCCGGCGGGCAGGGCTTCTCCGCATCTCTTGAGGATCTCCTCCTGCTGGGCGTAGTGGATGAGATAGAGGACGTCGACGATGGTCACGGCCCGGGCCGCGGGAAGGCGGAGCGCGGTCAGGTCCGCTTCGTGAAAGGCGAGTGTCGGCCAGCGCGCCTGGAGCCGTCGGGCGGCCTCGACCTTCTTGGGGTCGAGGTCGAAGCCCACGACCCGCCTCCGGTCCGAGCCCAGCATGAACAGGGCGGCCATGAGCCCGCTCCCGCAACCCAAGTCCACGACCGGACCGTCATTCGGAAGGTAGGTCTCGATCTCGCGGACCGGGCAGATCCTGAGTTTGATCCTGAGGTAGAGGTTGACCGCCAGGCCTTGCCCTCGAAAGACCGCGAAGATGTCCTTTTTGGCGATCATGCTCAGCCTGCGTAGTGTTGATGCCAGAACTGAAAGATGATGAGCGGCCAGAGGAGCTGACGGTGGTTATGGGCCCCGGCCTTGTGCTCCGCCAGCAGTTTTTGAACGTAGGCCCCGTTAAAAAAACCGTGCCGGGCCAGCCCGGCCGGAGAGAGGACGTCATTGGCAAAATCCCAGAGTTCGTCCCGGATCCACGGCCCGAGGGGGATGTCGAAGCCGATCTTCTTCCGGCTTAGGACCGAGGCCGGCAAAAGGTCCCGGAGCGCTTTTTTCAGGATGTATTTCGAGGTCATCCCCTTAAGCTTGAGACGGCTGGGAATGGTCGCCGCGAACTCGACAAAGGTATAGTCCAGGAACGGGACCCGGATCTCCAAGGAATTGGCCATGCTCATCCGGTCGACCTTGACCAGCAGATCGTCCTGGAGATAGAGCTTCAGGTCCAGGTAGGCCAGGCGGTCCAGCGCATCGGCCTCAGGTCCCGGCCCCTGGTCGCGATGGAACGCGACCGGCGCGAACGGGTCCAGGTCGAGCGTCGCCTGAAAATCCGGTGAAAACAGGCGGCGTTTTTCGTCGGGAGCGTAGGCGCCCCACCAAATGACGTTGGAGATCTCGGGCGGATACTCGGCCCCGGCCGCGAATTTCTTGGCCTTGAACTCGAAGCTCAGCCTTTTGGCCGAGGCGGGCAGTCGCCGGACCATGGGCCCGATGATGCCGCGTCTGACGAGACGGGGCACCTTGCGGTAAAGCGCGGCCAGCCTGGCGGCCTTGTAGGTGTCGTAGCCCGCGAAGAGCTCGTCGCCGCCGTCTCCCGCCAGGGCTACGGTCACGTGCTTGCGGGCGAGCTTGGAGATGATGAAGGTCGGGATGACCGAGGCGTCGGCCAGGGGTTCGTCCAGGAAGGGCATCAGGACCGGCACCAGATCCTTGACCTGCCGGGATTCGACGACAAACTCGGTGTGGTCGGTCCCGAAGCGCTCGGCGACGGTCCGGGCATAGTCGAGCTCGTTGAAGCTTTTCTCCCGGAAGCCGATGGAGTAGGTCTGGATGCGGCCGCTCGCCGTTTCGCTCATGAGGGCGGTGACCGCGCTCGAATCGATGCCCCCGCTCAGGAAGACCCCGAGCGGGACGTCGCTGATGAGACGCATCCGGACCGACTCCTTGAGCCGGCGACGGATCTCATCGGCATAATCCTCGTCGCTCCGCTCCGGAACTTCCCGGCCCCGGAAACGGACATCCCAGTAGCGACCGGTTTCGAGGCGGCCGTCGGCGAGGGTCAGATGGTGGCCCGGAAGGATCTTGATGATCGGCTTGAACACCGTCCGCGGCGCGGGGATGTATTCGAAGCTGAAATATTGCGAAAGGGCTTCGGGGTCGATATCGCGGGGACAACCGGCCGCGAGCAGGGCTTTGATCTCCGAGGCGAAATAGAGCTTCCGGTCCTTGATGAAATAGTGCAGGGGCTTGATCCCTAAACGGTCCCTGATCAGCATGAACCGGCGGCGCCCCTTGTCCCAGAGGGCGATGGCGAACATGCCGTTCAGCTTGCGGACGAAGTCCGGCCCGTGTTCCTCATAGAGATGGACGATGACCTCCGTATCGGACCTGGTGGTGAAGGTGTGGCCTTTGGCCTGAAGCTCTTCTCTCAGGACGGGGAAATTGTAGATCTCGCCGTTGAAAACGGTCCAGATCGTCCCGTCTTCGTTGGCGATTGGCTGATGGCCGGTGGCGAGGTCGATGATGCTCAGCCGCCGCATGCCCAGCGCGACGCGATCGTCGCAATAATAGCCCTCGTCGTCCGGCCCCCGGTGAACGATGGCCGAGCACATGGCCCGGACCGTCTCCCGGATCTCCGGGGTCAGGCCGTCAAACCCGACGATGCCGCAGATGCCGCACATGATTTATCCCGGAGCATTTTATGACTTTTTATCCCAAAAGGCCACCCGTCGTCCCCGCCCGAGGGCGGATTCCTTGATTTTGCGGCCTTCTTTCAGAATAATAGCCTCGTTTTGGGTCTTCCGCTCGACCCGGGCGGCCGGAAACGCCGATGAATGGAGTCAATATCAACGCCGATGATTTACGGTTTAGATCATCCGTCAAGGAGGGCCCCATTCTTGCCCGCGGGGACGGCGTTCCGCCCGGAACACGAATGAAAGGACCCGTCCGGCGTGCCGGCGTGGTGATTGCCGACCGATTTTATGGTATATCTAGGAACGGCCGGATGACGGCCGAGGCCTTGAAGGCCATCCCATCCCGGGAATCGGACGGCTCCGCGGAGACGAGGATTCATCCTGGCTTTATGCGGGCGGCCTTCCCCGAACCGGAGCCGATCATCGGCCGTTCCTCCGTCAACGCCCGCCGGGAGCAGGAGCTCGAGGCTCTCCTCGACCCGATTTTGAAAGAGGCTGTCCGAGACCTGGATGTTCGGCCTATCAATTTCAGCGATCTGTGAGGGCCATGAGGAATGACACCATGAAGAGCACGGAAATCTCGGTCATCGTCCCTTTTTACAATGAAGAGGAAAATGTCGAGGAGCTCTACGAGCGTTTGACTCGCGTGCTGTCCAGGCTGAAGCGGACCTATGAACTCATCTTCGTTGACGACGGCAGCACCGACCGGACTCCCGACCTCCTCTTGAAGATCTATAAAAAGGACCGGCGCGTCCAGGTCATCCGGATGAAGAAGAATTTCGGCCAGACGGCCGGGCTCCAAGCCGGGTTCGACTATGCGGCCGGCGAGATCGTCATCTCCATGGACGGCGACCTCCAGCACGACCCGGCCGAGATCCCCGTCTTCCTGGACAAGATCGACGCCGGATACGATATCGTCAGCGGCTGGCGCAAGAAGAGAGTGGACAATCCGCTCTTGCGCAAGTTTCCCTCCTGGGTGGCCAACCGGATGATGAAGTTCCTTTCCGGGGTCGATCTCCATGATTTCGGGACGACCTTCAAGGCCTACCGCCGCTCGGCCCTGAAGAACCTCCGCCTGTACGGGGAACTGCACCGCTTTATCCCCGCCCTGATCAGCCGGCAGGGCGTCAGGATCGCCGAGGTTCCCATCTCGAACATCGTCCGACTGCGGGGCAAGTCCAAGTATGGTCTGTCCCGCGTGCGGCGGGTCATGTTCGACCTTTTGACGGTCAAGTTCATGATCAGCTTCGTCGACCGCCCCCTCCAGCTCTTCGGCATGATCGGGTTCATCCTGGGCGGGATCGGCTTCACTATCGCCCTGGTCATCACCATCGGTTTCTATTTCTTCGGCTGGCAGATCAGGGAGAACCTGGGCAACCTGCTGTTGAGCGTCTTCCTGATGGTGGTCGGCCTCCAGCTCGTCATGACCGGCCTCCTGGCCGAGGTCCTGTCCCGCGTTTATTTCGCATCGCACAGGATCAAGATCTATAACGCCGAGGAGCTCCTCTTCCATCGGCCCGTCCCCGAGGAGAAAATTGACTGAAGGTCGCCAGGGACCGCGGTCGCCCGCCGAGGGGTCCCTCGTCCGCCTCCTCGCCTCCGCCGACGGGATGAGCTGGATGTTTGTGGCCCTGCTCGCCGCCGCCCTTTTCGTCGTCCTCGTTCAGAACCTCGCCTCTCTCTCGATGTGGATGGACGAGTGTTTTCATTATCTCGCCGCCAAAGGGATCCTGGAGCACGGCTATCCTCTCTTTCCCTCGGGACATATCTACTGGAAAGCGATCCTGTATACCTATGCCCTATCGCTTTTCTCGGCCCTGTTCGGCCTGAACGCTTTCAGCCTGCGGATCCTCAGCGTCCTGGCCGCGGCGGGCTGTATTCCTGTGCTCTACGCCTTGGCCCGAAAGCTCTTCAACCGCTGGGTCGGGTTGGCGGCCTGCCTTCTCTTCGCCCTGTCGCCCTGGGTGGCCGAGGACGGCCGGGCGGCCCTGTACTTTGCGCCCCTTCTGCTGTTCGTCCTGGTCTCACTCCTTCTTTTCTATAAGGGCTTTTTTGAGGGGAGCCGGCGGAGCAAAACCTGGGCCGTGGTCTTCATCCTGATCACGCCCCTTGTCCATCAGCTGGGCATGGCCGTTTGGTTCGTCTTCCCGGCATTTCTTTTTGTCCGCGGGCTGAAGCGCTTCTTGAAAAAGGACGTTCTCCTCAGCTTGGGCCTGGTCACGGCGTTCTACGGCCTCATCCAGGTCCAGGAGTTCTTTTTCTGGAAAGTGGGCTATGTCTACGTTAAGACGGATACCGGCCTGAAGGGCATGATCAAGTATTATTTCTCTGGATTTTCTCTGGCCTATTTCATGGAGCTGTTCCGGAGCTTTCCGGCCATGAGCCTTCTCGTCCTCGCCGGCGCGTTCTTTTGCCTGGGGATGCGCCTGGCCGGCCGGAGGGACGCCTCCGAGGCGGGGGGATCGGACCTCGACGGCTGGAGCTTTCTCAACCTTTGTCTGCTCTTCCCCCTTCTCTTCCTCGGGTTCTTCCGGACGCACCTTCAGCCCCGTTACCTCTATGAGCTCTATGGACTCTTCCTCCTCCTGTTCTGTGCCAGCCTGTTCTACCTGAGCCGAGGGCTGACCGACCTTTTCCTCGCCCCACTCTTCCGCGGGCTGAGGGACAAAGCGCGGAACGCCGTCGTCCTCGTCCTGTTCGCCGCCCTGCTCCTGGGCTTCACGGAAAACATCGGCTGGGGACGTGTCTCGGCCATCGTTCAGAGGCAATACAAGGACCCCGTAGCCACCGACATCATCTACCGCTCGGGCCGTCCGGAGCAGGAAGATCACGAGAACCCGGGGTTGTACGTCCGGCATTTTCTCAAAGCGGACGATATCGTCATCGCCATCCACGTCGTGTTCGGGTACATCTATGCCGGCCGGGCGGATTACTGGCTCTGGACCGGAGGGCCGGGCACGTGGGACGCCTGGGAAAAGACGCCGACGGGCTGGCGCGATTTCTATGTCGGCGCGCGCTGGCTCAACAACCTGCCCGACCTGGAACGGGTCATCAAGGACAACCCCGGCCGGAGGGTTTGGCTCATCGCCTCGAATTCGCTCCTCCGCCGCGATCACATCAGCGACGCCATTCGGGACTTCGTTCAGGCGAACTCCGATAAGCTGGTGTTCCGCGGCAAGGACGGCCAGTCCGGTGTCTACCTCTGGAATGAAAGCCCGCCGCGGCTGACCGCGGTCCGTCCCACCCTCGAAGCCGAATGGCTGCCCGTGCGCCGGGCCGGGATCGTCTACCGGGAAGGCCTGTCGAGAGAATGCGGCCTCGCCCTGCATCGCGGGCAGCGGCAACGCGCCCTCTTTTCTTACGACCTCGGGCCGGCCTGGCCCGCCGGGCGCTACCGTATGACCTGGAGAGCGGCCGCCCCCGTGACTCACTCGACCGAGACAGCCCTTGTTTTGAACCTGCTCACGGACAAAGGAGCGAAATTGCGCTCTCTCGCGATCGGGCCGAGCCTGTTCGCGGCCGCCGACCGGCTTCAGGATTTCACGGTCGATTTCACCCTGCCCACCGAAAGCCGTCTCGTCCTGAAAGGGCTCTATTCCGGCCGGGCGGACCTGCTCCTGGATTTCTGCGATATCACCCGTCTTGCGGAGGGACCATGACCGAAGAGTCGTTCCGGGCCAGCACTCAAAAGAAGCTTCTGGACAAGAACGTCTCGCTCCTGTCCAAGTATTCTCTCCTTTTCCTGGGACGAAAGAGCCGCCTGGGGCTCCTGAAGTTCGAGCTCATCAACCTTTTCGTGTCCTGGGTGCCCGGCGCACTAGGGCTGGTCCTGCGCCGAATCTTTTATCCGAGTCTCCTGGGCCGCGTCGGCCGGGACGTCGTCTTCGGTCAGAACATCACCCTCAGACATCCGCACAAGATCCGGATCGGGGACCAGACCGTGATCGACGACTACGCCGTCCTGGATGCCAAGGGCGATTCGAACGAGGGCATCAGCATCGGCCGGAACGCCTACATTGGCCGAAACACCACCCTGAGCTGTAAGGAAGGGTCCATCCGCCTTGATGATTACTGCAATGTCTCGGCCAACTGCATGATCCTGTCCGAGACCGAGGTCAGCCTGGGCAAGCATTGCTTCCTGGCCGGGAACTGCTACCTCGTGGCCGGCGGGAACCATAGCTTCGACGAGCCCGACGTGCCGATCATGTTCCAGCCCTCCTTTTCCAAGGGCGGGATCAAGATCGACGACGATTGCTGGCTGGGCGCCGGGGTGGCCGTCCTCGACGGCGTGACGATCGGCAAGGGGAGCGTCGTGGGCGCGGGTTCGGTCGTGACCAAGCCCCTGCCCGAGTATTCGATCGCCGTGGGGAGCCCCGCCCGCAGGATCCGGGACCGCCGTAACGAAAAGGATCCGAACCGGGTCCGCCCCTAGTCCGTCGTCTTCCGCATTCTCTGTTCCGAAGCCTGGATAACGACCGCTCCGGCCATGCTGCCGATGATGTTGGCCGTCGTTCGGCACATGTCGAGGAGCCGGTCGATGCCGAGAATGAGGGCGATCCCCTCGAGCGGAATGCCGACCTGCTTCATGATCAGGGCCAGAGTAACGATGGCCGCGGACGGCACGCCGGCCGCGCCGATGGTGGCCAGGGTGGTCATGACCAGGATGACGGCCTGATCGCCCAGGCTCAGGGGGATGCCGAAGATTTGGGCGATGAACACCGCCGCCACTCCCTGGTAGAGGGCTGTCCCCGCCTTGATCGTCGTCCCCAGGGGAAGGACGAAGCTCGAATACTCGCGGGTCACGCCCAGGCCCTCCACGCGCTCCATGGCCACGGGCAGCGTAGCGCTCGAGCTCGAAGTGCTGAAGGCGATGAGGATCGCGTCCTTGGTCGCGCGAAAAAAGCGACGGGGATCGACCTTGGCCAGGACGATGAGGATGAGGCTCGTGAGGACGACGGCGTACAGGACAAGCCCGGCCAAGACGACGAGAGCGTACCGCAGCAAGCTGAGGAGGACCGACGCTCCGAACTGCCCGATGGCCGAGGCCACCAAAGCCAGGACGCCGAGCGGGGCGATGGACATGACGATGTGAATCACGCGGAGGATGACGTCGTTCGCTCCCTCGAGGAGGCGAAGCACGGGCCCGGCCCGCTCAGGGGGGATGAGTGCCAGGGCCACGCCGAAGATCAGGGCCAGAAAAATGACCTGGAGCATGTCGCCCTCGGCCAGGGCCTTGAAGGGATTGGCCGGAACGATGTTGACCAGAATGTCGGTCGCCTTGGGTTTGGCTTCCAGGTTCCGCAGCCGGTCCTGGGCGCCGGCCTCGTAGTCTTTGAGAAGCTCCTGCTTGACGCCGGGGCTGACGCTCCGGCCCGGCTTGAGCAGGTTGACGAGTGCCAGACCCAGAGCGATGGCCGCGACCGTTGTCATCACGAAATAAAGGATGGTCTTGAGACCGATGCGCCCCAGCTTGCGGACATCGCCCAGGCCGGCCGTGCCCAGCATCAAGGAGATCAGCACCAGGGGGACGACGATCATCAGGATGAGTCTCAGGAAGATCGTGCCCACGGGCTCGACGAACCGGGCCTTTGGGCCGAGGACAAGGCCGAGAAGGATTCCCAGGGCCAGGGCGATTAGGATCTGCGTGTGGAGCTTGACCTTCATCGGCGGCTCCTAGAGCCAGCCCTTGTCCCTGTACCAAGCGACCGTCTGGGCCATGCCCTGGGCGAAGTCGACCCGAGGAGAATAGCCGAGCTCCCGGACGGCCTTGCGGATGTCCATGGGTTTGGAGCGGATGAAAAAGGCCAGGCGCGAAGGGGTGAGCGGAGCTTCTTTCTTGAAGAGGCGGAAGGTCTTGTCCAGGATCGAAGCGGCGGCCGCGGCCGGACCGAGGGGGAGTCGGAGGCGCGGAGGCTTCACGCCCGCGGCTTCGGCGATCAATCGAATCATGTCTTTTATGGCCAGGATCTCCGGCCCGGCCAGGTTGTAGACCTCGGCCCTGCGTCCTTTTTCGAGACAGCGCAGGGTTCCCTTGATCAGGTCGTCGATGTAAACCGGCGACTGGAGGGCGTCGCCCTGTGAGACCATGAGGATCCTTTTGCGGGCCACGGCGCGGATGAGCTTGAGGGTGCGTCTGTCGCCCGGGCCGTAGACCCAGCCGGGCCGGATGATCCTTACGTCGAGCCCCCGGCGGCCGAAATCCAGGGCGATTCGTTCCCCCTCGAGCTTGCTCCGGTCATAGGCGTCAAGGGGATGGGGAGGATAGGATTCGTTCACGGGGCGCATCCCGGGCACGTGGCCCAGGACCCCGGCCGAGCTGAAATGAATGACGGTCCGCACCCGGGCCTCCGAGGCCGCTTTCAGGACGGATTGCGTCCCGCCGGCGTTCGTCGCCTGGAATTCTCCGTTGGAGATGAGCGACGAGCCGAGGGCCGAGGCCAGGTGGAAGACGACGTCGGTTTTTTTCAAAGATTTCTGAAGACCGGCCCGATCGGACAGGTCCCCGCTCACGGCTTCGAGCCCCGGGGCCGGGGGCAGCGGATGCTTGTGGATGATGACCCGGACTTCCCAGCCCCGGCGCAGGAGTTCGTTCAGAAGGTGCGTCCCGATAAAGCCCGAGGCGCCGGTGATGAAAGCGCGCATGCAATCCCTCCCTAGCGGAACCGATCGTCTTTTCTTGGGACGGCCTTGGCCAGCGCTTCGCCGATCTTGGCCAGATAAGCGGAGTCGGTGTACTCTTTATCAGCCTTGGCCTTGGCGGCCTTGGCCTTCTTCTGCGCCCCCCGTTCGAACAGGGCGAAAGACAATCCCTCGGCCATGCTTTCGGCCGTGGGTTCGACGAGAACGGCGATCTCCTCGTTCACGACCTGGGTGTGAGTCCAGAGGTTCGTGGCCACGAGAGGCTTGCCCGACCTCAGGAAGGAATAGATCTTGAGGGGCGTGTTCGTCCCGGACAGGCGGGGCGAGACGAGAACGTCCGCCGCGGCGATGTAGAGCGGAACGATGTCCGGGGCGACCCGGCTGACGAAAACCACCCGGCCGGCGATGCCCAGGGCCTCGCACTGCCGCCGAAGGTCTTTTTCATCGGTCTCCGTCACTCCCACGAGAGCCAGGACGGCTTTGCCCTTCACCCGGGCCAGGCCTTCGAGGAGAAGCGATATTCCCTGATAGGGCTGGAAGTTGCCTGCGTACAGAACAATCTTCTCGCCGCGCGGGGCAAGCGCCTTGCGGATGCCGTCGACGTCCCGGGCCCCTCCTGCGGGAGGTTCGAAATCCAGGAAATTCTCAAGAAACACGGCTTTGCTTCCGAAGCCTTTGGCCTGGACGAGGCGCTCGAGGTCGCGGCAGATGACGATGACCGAACCCGAACGCCGCAGGACGAAATCCTCTATGAGGATAAAAAGGCCCCTGAGGATCGCCGATCGCGAGAAGTTGAAGTTGTCGAGTTGTTGGGGCAGGCTGGAATGCATGTCATAGAGATGGGGTATGCGCCAAAGCCTGCCCAGGACCGTGCCCAGGAAACCCGCTTCCTCATGGGAAAAGATGAGGTCATAGCGATCCCTGAGAAGCTCGCGGCCGGCCTTCAAAAAGAGGAGGATATCCAGGGGCAGTTTCATGAGCGATGGCCCGATCTTGATCGCTCTTACTCCCGGCGGCCGAGGGATCCGGGCGATGCGCAACCCGGGGAAGCTCCGGTCCTCACCGAGCGGATACGTGACGAGAGTCACGCGGTGTCCAAGCTCGGACAGGGCTTTGAGGCGAAAATAGATGCTGATGGGCGTGCCCCGGGGCTGGAAAAACGGCTCCGGAGCCAGCATCAGGATGTTCATCGAGCAGGGGAGGGGTTCTCTTTGCCGGGCCGAGCTTCCAGGACCTCCCGGACGAAGTAGGTCGTCTTGCCCGCGGCCTCATGGTAGGCCCGGACCATGATCTCGGCCAGAAGGCCCAGGGTGATGAACTGGATGCCCAGGATGGTCAGGAGGATGCTCAGGAGAAGCAGGGGCCGGTTGGCCATGCTGATCTTCAGGATCAGGCGCTGGTAGCCCAGGATGAGGAGCAGGATGCTGCCCAGCCCGCCGCTGATCAGGCCGCACAGGCCGAAGATCTGGAGAGGCTTGGTGGAGTAGCTCAGGAGAAATTTCACGGTGAGGATGTCCAGGACGACACGCACCGCGCGGAAGATGGTGTACTTGGACTTGCCGTGGATGCGCGGCCGATGGTTGACCGACACCTCGGCAATGGTCACGCCGATGTTGCTGGCGATGGCCGGGATGAAGCGGTGAAGCTCGCCGTAGAGCTTGATGCTTTTGACCACCTCGTGGCGGAAGGCCTTGAGCGTGCAGCCGTAGTCATGAAGGCGAACCCCGGTGATGCGCGAGATCAGCCGGTTGGCCAGGATCGAAGGCAGGCGCCGGGTCAGAAACCTGTCGAAGCGCCTCCTTCGCCAGCCGGCGACGATATCATACCCTTCGTCGAGCTTGGCCAGAAGCATGGCGAAGTCGGCCGGGTCGTTCTGGAGGTCTGCGTCCAGGGTGATAATGACCTCGCCCCGAGAGTAATCGAACCCTGCGGACAAGGCCGCGGTCTGGCCGAAGTTCTTGCGAAGGCGGATGACCTTGACCCTCTTATCCCGCATCTGGATCCTTTTCAGGACATCAAAGGAGCCGTCCTGGGAGCCGTCATCGATATAGAGGATCTCATAGGAGTGCTTGAGCTTGGGAAGCTCGGCGGCCAGCTCCTTATAAAGGGGCTCCAGGTTCTCGGCCTCGTTAAAAACGGGGATGACGACGGATAATCCCAAACCGTTCTTTTTGTTCATTTTGGCCAATATAGCACAAAGTCCGGAAGGCGAAAAGACTCAACCCGGCGAGAGCGATCGTTTACGACGAGCACAAGGCCGTTGCGGACTCGCCCCCGATTTTTTCCGAACTTCCGGATCTGAGGCTCAGGCGGGAGTTCTTGGGAGCTTCAGGGCCGGCTTCATCGCCGCCGAAGCCGCAGGATTCGGCGCGATGATGACCGTCACGGACGCCGAATTGTTGGACGCAACCAGGTCCAACTCGTTCAGGGCGCTCACGCTGGCCGTATTCTTTGCTTTTCCCGTGCTGACCGCCCTGACCGTGATCGTTAGGGTCGCCGCGGCGCCTTTGGCCAGGGAGCCGATACTCCAGACCCCGCTGCCCGGCTTATAAGTCCCCTGGGACGCGGACGACGAGACATAGCTCAGGCGCGCTGGAAGCCGGTCGGTGACCTTGAGGCCTGTGGCTGCATCCGGGCCCTTGTTCGTGGCGGTGATGGTGAAATTGAACTCATCGTCCTGCACGGGCGCGAGGTTATCGCTGGATTTGGAGACATCGATATTCGCCGCCGGTGGATTGAAGGAAAAGATCGTGCCGACACCCTGCGCCCCTCCTAGGTTTGTCATTCCATAGAGCATGGCTCCGCCGGACACCAGCGACCCCATCGGGGTATCCCCATCCGCTTCGTCGTAGCTGTCAAACGAATGAAGATAAACGGATCCCGTTCCGTCCGCATTGATCTTGAATATCGTCCCGCAAAGATGGGCGCCGCCGGAGCTGGTCATTCCGTACAACGTAGAACCGTTGAATATCAGTGAACCCTTCGGCAGATTTCCATGGAAGCCGCCGGCAAAAGAATAAAGTAGGCTGAATCCCGTGCCGTTTGTATTGATCTTAAATATCGTCCCATTGTCGCTCGCGCCTCCCATAAACGTCATTCCATACAAGGCAGAGCTGCTCGAAACCAGGGCGCCCAAGGGGCGGGATCCATCGGACGGGGCGCCGGCGAACGAATGAAGCACGCGGAATCCGGTGCCGTCCGTGTTGATCTTGAAGATCGTTCCGCCGTCGGAACCGCCGCCGAAGTAAGTCATTCCGTACATGGTCGAGCCACAGAGGACGAGCGATCCGTACGGCTTTTCCCCGTCGGCCGGGGCGCCGGCGAATGAATGAAGTACTAAGAATCCGGTGCCGTTCGTATCGATCTTAAATACCGTGCCGTCGCTGTTGGCGCCCGAGTCGGACGTCATGCCGTATAAAGTCGCTCCGCTCACGATCAGAGAACCGAAAGGGTATCTTCCTTCGCCGGAGACTCCGGAGAAGGAGTGGAGGAGCCCGAATCCCGTGCCGTCCGTGTTGATCTTGAATATCGTCCCGGCGTCGGAACTGCCGCCAAGGCAAGTCATCCCGTACAGGGTCGAGCCTCTGAGGACGAGTGATCCGAGGGGAGTTTTTCCGTCGGAGGAGCCCCCGGCGAACGAATGGAGCAGGCGGAATCCCGTGCCGTCCGTATTGACCCGGAATATTGCGCCCATAGAGCTCCCTCCGCCTTTCGCGGTCATGCCGCAAAGGGTGGAACCGTCCAAAATGAGCGAGTCACAAGGATATGACCCGTCCAATGAAGCGCCGGCAAACGAATGGAGCAGCCTGAAATGCGCCGAAAAAAGCGGGGCGGCGAGGACGACCCCTAGGATCAAAGCCAGGCCGATCTTCCTTTTGTTGATCATTTTTTCCCCTCCCTGTGGATCAAGGGGAGCACGGTTCTCCACGTCGTCAAGAGCGGATTCACTTTCCCCTACAGAAAATAGTTGCAAAATTCGGGTCCTGTGTCAAGGAGCATGATTGACATCCTGCGCGATATTCGCTTAAAATCGAAGGCGCAGGGACAATGGCCGTCAAAAAGATCCTGATCGTTGATTTCAACCCCCAAAGTCTGGAGGCTATGGTCCAGCTTTTCAAGCCCTATAAATTCCAGATCATCAAGGCTTCGGACGGCGCTGAAGCCTATGAAAAGTTCAAAGAGGAAAATCCCGACCTCGTCATCGTGGAAGCCATCCTGCCCAAGCTCGACGGGTTCCAGCTGACCGAGAAGATCACCCATGAGACCAAGGGCCGCATTCCCGTGATCATCGTCACCGGCGTTTATCGCGGGCCCCAGTATCGGCGCGAAGCCCTGGCCAGTTTCGGGGCGGCTGATTATTTTGAAAAGCCGTTCGACAAGGAAAAACTCATCAATTCCGCCCTCAACCTCCTCAAGGAGGAGTCCGAGATCTGGGTGGACCTTCCCAGCCCGGAATCGGTGGCCGAATTTTTACATCGTAAGCTGGAAAACCCGCCCAAGGCCAGCAAAAGCTAAGCGGTTTGTGTTCCGGACCGGCCCGGGCCACGGGGTCCGGCGGTTTCGGGTTTGACTTTTGCCGAAGAATGAGGGTAGCATGCGGCTGCCCTGAAATATCATTGAGCAAAGGAAGAAGGTCGAAAATGGCTGATTCGGCTTTGTGGACGAGATGCAATCACTGCGGGAAGATCCTCTATGTCCAGGACATCGTCGAAAACATCTCGGTCTGCCCCGCGTGCAACTTTCACTTCCGGCTGTCGGGGCTCGACCGGCTGGCCGCCCTGTTGGATGACGGCCATTACCAGCTCATCGATGAGAACATCTTTCCCGTGGACCGCTTGAATTTCGTGGACAGCATCAAGTACTCCCAGCGGCTTGAGGACAGCCAGAAGAAGACCGGGCTGGTCGAGGCCGTGATCAACGCCACGGGCAACATGGGCGGGATCGAGGTCATCATCTGCTCCATGGACTTCACTTTCATGGGGGGGAGCATGGGCTCGGTCGTGGGGGAGAAGATCACTCGGGCCATCGAGCGGGCCCATCAGGAAAAGAAACCCCTGCTCATCGTCTCCTGCTCGGGCGGGGCGCGGATGCAGGAGGGCGTCCTGTCGCTCATGCAGCTCCTCAAGACGAGCGCCGCTCTGGCCAAGCTCGACCGGGACGGCATCCCCTATATCTCGGTCCTGACCGACCCCACCACCGGCGGCACCACGGCCAGCTTTGCCATGCTGGGGGACATCAACGTGGCCGAGCCGAACGCTCTCATCGGTTTCGCCGGCCCGCGGGTCATCGAGCAGACGATCAAAGAAAAGCTGCCCAAGGGCTTTCAGCGCTCGGAGTTCCTCCTCAAACACGGCATGGTCGATGACGTCGTGGAGCGCAAGGTGCTTCGCCGGTATCTCATCCGGGCGCTCCGGCTGTTCCTTAACCGGCCTCCGGCCGCATGAACCCCCGGGAGTGCCGCTCCTACCTGGAGCGGGTTGAGGTTTACGGCATCAAGTTCGGCCTGGACAACATCGGGGCCGTGCTGGATGATCTGGGTCGGCCGCAGGATTCATTCCCCTCCATTCATGTCGCCGGGACCAACGGCAAGGGATCGGTCTGCGCCATGCTGACCGAGGTCCTTGCCCGCCACGGCCTCCGGATCGGGCTTTACACTTCGCCCCACCTCGTCTCCGTCGAGGAGAGGATCCGCCTGGGTCACCGGCCGATCGCCTCCCGGGATTTTTGCCGCCTTCTCGCCCGAGTCAAGAGATCCTGCGACCGGCTCCTTCGCGATGGGAAGCTGGCCGCGCCCCTGACCTATTTCGAGCACTTGACGGCTATGGCCTTTCTCTATTTCCAGGAAAAACGCGTGGACGCGGCGGTCCTGGAAGTGGGGATGGGCGGACGGCTTGACGCCACGAACGTCGTCCGTCCGCTCGTTTCGGTCATCACTTCGATCGGGCTTGACCATCAGAAATTCCTGGGCGGGACCCTGGCCAAGATTGCGGCGGAGAAAGCGGGCATCATCAAGCCCGGTATCCCCGTCGTCTGCGGAGTGAATGACGGAACGGCCGAGCGGGTGATCCGCAGGAAGGCCCGGGAGGCCGGGGCGGAGTTCGTCGGAGTTTTTGACCCCCCGAACCGAATCCGGTCGGAGAGAATCGGATCGGGCTTCCGGTTCACGTTCGTCCACGCCGGAGAAACGTTTCGCTTCAAACCCCGACTGGCGGGCCTGCACCAGGGCCGCAATGCGGCCACGGCTCTGGCCGCAGCTTCGGTGCTCGACCGGACCTGGCGCAAACTCGAGCGTCGAAAGATCATCCAAGGCATCGAGCAAGCCTCCTGGCCCGGCCGGCTCGAGGTCTTCGGCCGCTCCCCCCTGGTCATTCTTGACGGCGCGCACAACGAGGAAGGAGCGGGGGTCCTGGCCGCCTACGTCCGGGATTTTATGCCCAAGCCGGTCCATTTGGTCTTTGCCGTGATGCGCGATAAGGATTTTCGGCCTATCGTCCGCCTGCTTTTTCCCCAAGCCCGAAAGATCATCCTGACTACGATCCCTTTTCATCGGGCGGCCGCGCCCGAGGAGATCCTCCGCAAGTCCGGCGGGTTTCGGAGAAGGATCTCTCTCGAGGCCGATTTTCGCAGAGCCCTGACCCAGGCCCGAGCGGCGGCCTGGGCGGCCGGCGGAAGCGTCCTCGTGGCGGGCTCACTGTTCCTCGTCGGCGAAGTCAAGAAGCAGAAGCTCGCGGCGGCGAGGGAGTTCTGACCCGATGCGTTCCCAGGATCCGCTCCCGACGCGATCGGGGCCGCTTGACAAGCCGATTTTCATAATGTAATGTTCGCACGCCTGGGTCGATAGAGAATCGTAATGACACCATCCGCTCCGCGACCGCCATCGAAAGAGAAACGACAGTCCCTCATTTCCGCGAGTCCATTCCGGTCGTCCGTCCCGAAGCTCATCGTGAGCGCCTGCCTATTCGCCGCGCTCATCATGGCTGCCGGCTCGCTCTTCTTCGGCTCCGCCATGGAATCGCCGGTCATCACTTCCTACCGGGGCGCGCCCTGCGTCGAGGGCGAGATCCTGGTAAAATTCGAGCCCGCGGCCAGCTTGTCCGAGGTCCGCGGTCTCATGCGCCTCCTGCGGAGCCAGGACCTCGAAGTGATCCCGGGCATCGGCGTCCACCGGCTGAAGCTCCCCGGCGGGGGCGGGCTCGCGGCCAGCCTCGACGCCCTGCGCCGTGACCCGCGCGTGGAGTATGCGGAACCCGATTATTGCCTGCACCTGGCTTCCACGGTTCCGGATGATCCCATGTTCAGCTATCAGTGGGCGCTCCGAAACACCGGCCAGGCCATCGCCCCCCCGGACTTCCATCTTCCGAGCGGCACGTCCGGAGCGGACATCAAGGCCTGTGAGGCCTGGGACATCTTCCAGGGCAGTTCGGCGACGCTCGTCGGCGTCGTCGACACCGGCGTAGACCTGACGCATCCCGAACTCATCAACCGCATCGAATCCCCGGGAATCGACTTTCCGAACAATGACCAATCGGCCCAGGACGATCATGGCCATGGAACGCACGTGTCCGGCATCATCGCCGGAGAGGCGAACAACGGCCTCGGGATCTCGGGCGTCAACTGGAACGTCCGGATACTTCCGGCCAAGGTCTTCAACCGAAACGCCGTCGGCCAGACTTCTTGGGTGGCCAACGGCATCATCTATGTCGCGTCGCACGGGGCGCGCGTCATCAACATGAGCTTGGGCGGCCGCGATGTCGTCGTCAATCAAACCCTGGAGTCGGCCATCAAGTTCGCCTATGACCGGGACGTGGTCCTCGTCGCCGCGGCGGGCAACAACGGAACCGCCGGGGTCTGGTATCCCGCCGCCTACGAGCCCTATGTCATCGCCGTCGCGGCCACCGACCAGAACGACGGGCGCGTCAGCCTGGAATCGACGAACGGACTGTTCGGCTCGAATTTCGGGCCGGAAGTGGATGTGGGCGCGCCGGGAATCGACATTCTCAGCACCTGGCCCATCGGTCTCTGGCAGCGCGGGCATCCGGGCTTCCCGGGGTATGTTTACCAATACGGGACATCCCAGGCCACGGCGTATGTCTCCGGCCTGGCCGCCCTCATCATTTCTTTCCGTCCCGACCTGCACAATCGGGAAGTCATGGACATCATCCGCTGGTCCGCCGACGACGTCAACGCGGCGACGCTCCCCGGCCGCGACGATTATCTGGGCTATGGCCGGATCAATGCCGCCAGGGCACTGACCCTGGCCGCCCTCTGGGATATTCTTAGGGGATGGATTTTTCCGCTTCGCCTCGTGGCCGGGTTCTAGGCCGGAAGACCCTGACCTTTATTGGCCTCGGAGCTGAGCGCCCGCCTCTTTGCCCCAATGAACCAGGCGATTATTCAACTGCGGACGGAACTCTGCTGAGATGAAAGAGAACGAATGACTGTCGTGTCCCTGGAGGGCGAGCCTTCTTTAAAGATTGACCTTGAACCCGAGCGTGGCGGCCACCCCCGTGAAATCAAAATGGCCCCGGCGGGCGTTCGAGATATCCGGATTCTTGGGCTCATAGGCCTGGAATGATGTCTGGGGGTAGGATTTTTCGCCCGCGACAAACTCGTAGTACCATAAGTACTGGCCCGGCACGCTCACGGAATAGGGCGATCCGAAAAATGACCCGCTGACATTTCCGTCGCCCTTGATGTTGTTTGCCCGTGCGTATCGGCCCCGCACGTCGAGGACGACCGCCAGTCGACGGCCGAGCGAGACTTCCACTCCCAATCCGCCTTGGAATCCGAGGACGGCCTTGTCGGCCGTGAAAAGGGAATCGAAGTTCCAGTCGAACTGCGTGGAGCTATAAAGATTCTCATAGCTGAAGTGGCAGAGATAAACGCCGGCGCCGGCGCCGAGGTTCAGCCTGACCGGACCCAGCGGAAAAAAATAATGAAGGTTGAGGGTCACGGGGACCGCGGAGAACCGCGGGTGGACGGTGAGAGTGTCATGGAATGTCGCCGCGGGGATCCTCCAATCATATTCGATGGTGCTCTTTTCGCTCGTCGAGAGATACCCGACGCCGATTCCCACGCTGAAACGGCGCGTGATGTCATAACCGGCTTCGAATTGGAGTTCTAGGGCCCGGTCGAGCTTGGCCAGAACTCCGCTGACGTTCGTATAGAGGACGCGGAACAGGTCGTTCGAGCCCGGCACGCTTCGGTTATAGTCGCCTCCATTGATCGTGGCGACACCGCCTCCAGCCTTCAGCCAAAAGCTGCCGGGAAAGGCCGTGAGGGAACACGCCAGGCACAGGCTCGTCGTCAGTAGAAGTTTTCTCATGAACTCTTCCTTTCCGGAACGAAATTTAACAGCGCGGGTTTATTTTGTCAACAAAGGGACGGAAGAGACCGCCGCCCGGCTTGCTTTTTCTTAGGAAAAATGACAAAATTTTCCTTCGAACTTGACCCGATCAGAATATCCGGGTTGAAAACATGCTGAACATTGATGCGACCTTTCTTGTCGTTTTCGTCATCATCTGGATCCTCGTCTTCGTGCTGAATAAGGTGTTTTTCAATCCCATGAAGAGGATCCGTGATGTGCGTCGGGGCGAGCTCGACCGGAATCAAGGCACGGCCCGCCGGTCTCTCGAAGAATATGATCGAACTCTGGAGCGCCTGGAACAATCCCTTCGGGAAGCCCGGTCACAAGCGGACCGGACGCGGGAGTCCCTGAGCGCCGAAGCCCTGAAGGAAAAGGCCAAGCTCTTGGAGGACCTTGGCGCCGAGTACCGGCGCAACGTGGAAAAAGCCAAGGAGGACCTCCGGAGCGAACTGCAGGGCCTCAAGCGGGACATGGACTCTCAAGTGGAATCCCTCGCTCGAAAGATCGAGGAAAGGCTGGTCTCTTGAGGCTCCCCAAGCGCGCGTTGGCCCTTCTCGCGGTTCTGATTATTTTCATGGCGTCTGGGTTCGTCCAGGCCGCGGAGAAAGGCCCGGCCCGGCACTCCTCCTCCGCTGATTTCCTGGGCAAGGTCATCAATTTCGTCCTCCTTTTCGGCACGCTGGGCTACGTCCTTCGCAAGCCCCTCGGCAAATTCCTGGCGGATCGCGTCGCGCTCGTTCGGTCCGGCCTGAAAAGCGCCGAGGAGACGGCCCTCCAGGCCCAGGCCAAACTGCGCTCGATCGAGGACCGGACGGGAACTCTCGAGTCCGAGGTCGAGGCCATGGAGACGAAGGCTGAGACCGACGGCCGGACGGAGATGGACCGCATCATGCAGGCGGCGCGCCGGGAAGCCGCTCGGCTCCAGGAGTTCTCCGAGCAGGAGATCGAAGCCCAGGTGAGGGCAGGGGTCCGCCAGCTCAAGGAGTACGCCGCGGACAAAGCCCTGGCCCTGGCCCTTGACCGCGTGCGCGCCAAGCTCACGCCCGACGCCCAAAGTCGGCTCGTTGACGCGTCCATCGAAAAATTGGCTGAGGTCCATGAAAAAAGAGATTCTCGTCCAGCGCTACGGCCACGGACTCATTGACGCCCTCCGCGGCGAAGCGGAGTTCCAGGCCGTCCTCGGGGAAATCAAGGACATGTCCGGGCTTTTTTTCACACCCGGAGCGCTCGAGGACTTTCTGGCCAGCCCTTTCGTGGTCAAGTCCAAAAAGGCCCGGGCCCTGAGGGACATCTTGTCCCGGGCGGCGCTCAACCCCAAGACGACGCGCTTCTTGCTCCTCCTCCTGGACAAGGGCCGGCTGGAGCTTTTGCCGGAGATCGTCGAGATCCTGCCCGAGCTTTGGAACGAGAGCCGCGGCGTGCTCACGGCCCGGGTCGCCTCGGCCGTGCCCCTGAGCGACGCCCAGCGCCGACGCCTGACCGAGCGGCTGGAGCAGCTCGAGGGCCGGCCGGTGTCCCTGACTTGCGCCATCGACCCGACGCTCGTCGGCGGCCTGACGGTAACCGTGAACCACCAGGTCTATGACATTTCGATCAAAGGCCGGGCGGAAAAGCTCATGGAAATCATCACCGAAGGATAAAGGCCCATGCAACACATCAAGGCCGACGAAATCAGCAGGATCATCCAACAGCAGGTCGAGGGTTACGAGGCCAAGGTCGACATCAAGGAAGTCGGGGCCGTGATCTCGGTGGGGGACGGAATCGCCCAGCTCCATGGCCTGGAGCGGGTGATGTATAACGAGCTCCTCGAGTTTCCCCGGGGCGTCTTCGGACTGGCCCTGAACTTGGAGGAAGATAGCGTGGGCGCCGTCCTCCTCGGGGAGGGCCAGCTGGTCAAGGAAGGCGACATCGTCAAGCGCACGCACCGCATCATGCGCGTTCCCTCGGGCCCGGCCTTGATCGGACGAGTGGTCAACCCCCTGGGCCAGCCCCTGGATGATAAGGGGCCGGTCAAGACCGACATCTACGTGAACATCGAGCGCCAGGCCCCCGGCGTCGTGGACCGTCTGCCCGTGCGCGAGCCCTTGCAGACCGGCATCAAGGCCATTGACGCCATGATCCCCATCGGCCGGGGCCAGCGCGAGCTCATCATCGGCGACCGCCAGACGGGCAAGTCGGCCATCATCCTCGACACCATCATCAACCAGAAGAGCGCCGATGTCGTCTGCGTCTACGTGGCCATCGGGCAGAAGAACTCGACCGTCGCCCAGTTCATCAAAACCTTAGAGGACTCCGGGGCCATGGCTTACACCATCGTCGTGGCCTCTTCGGCCAGCGACCCGTCGCCGCTCCTTTACCTGGCGCCCTACTGCGGCTGCGCCGTGGGGGAATACTTCCGGGACAACGGACGTCACGCCTTGGTCATCTACGACGACCTGTCCAAGCACGCCGCCGCCTACCGGGAGATCTCGCTCCTCCTCCGGCGACCGCCGGGCCGGGAAGCCTACCCGGGCGACGTCTTCTACCTTCACTCCCGCTTGCTCGAGCGGGCGGCCAAGCTCAACGATGAGCTCGGAGGCGGGTCGCTGACGGCCCTGCCCATCATCGAAACACAGGCCGGCGACGTCTCGGGCTACATCCCGACCAACGTCATCTCCATCACCGACGGCCAGATCTACCTCGAACCCGAGCTGTTCAACTCCGGAGTCCGGCCGGCCATCAACGTCGGGATCTCGGTCTCGCGCGTGGGCGGCCACGCCCAGATCAAGGCCATGAAGCAGGTGGCCGGCAAGCTCCGGGGAGACCTCCAGCAGTACCGGGAACTCCTGACCTTTGCCCAGTTCGGCACGGAGCTCGACAAGATCAGCCAGGCCCAGCTCGATCGCGGCAGCCGCCTGACCGAGATCCTCAAGCAGGACCAGTATCTGCCCCTGGCCGTGGAAAAACAGGTCCTCATCATCTACGCCGGGAACCGCGGCTTCCTGGACGAGTTCCGGGTCGACCAGATCCAAGCCTACGAGAAGAAGCTGTATCAGTATTTCGAGCGAGAGCGGGCCGAGCTTCTCCGCCAGATCGCCGAGAAGAAGGCCATCGACAGCACCCTGGACGAGGCCATCGCCCAGGCCCTCAAGGAATTCAGCCGGGTGTTCAAGGAGAGCGAGGCTTAAGCCGAGGAACCCCATGCCCGCCCTGATCGACCTCCGGCGCCGCATTAAAAGCGTGCGCAACACCCAGCAGATCACCAAGGCCATGAAGACCGTCTCAACGGCCAAGTTCAAGAAGGCCCAGCGGCTGGTCTTGGAGAGCCGGCCCTGGTGGCATCTCTACCCCGAATTCATGTCTCGGGTGGCCGGCGGACTGGACCCTCGATCGCATCCCCTGCTCGAAGTGCGCCCGGAGAAGAAGATCCTGGGGGTCGTCTTGACCTCGGACAAGGGCCTGTGCGGCGCGTTCAATTCGAACCTTCTGGCCGCCGCCCAGAAGTTCTTTAAGGATAAGTCGCAGGCGTCCGAAGTTCGGCTGACGCTCATCGGAAAGAAGGCGGTCGCCCATTTCAAACGACAACCCTTCCCCGTCGACCTAGCTCTATCGGAGAAAGTGGACAAGATCCCGCTGACCGCCCTGAAGGAGATCGCTCGAGGGCTGATGCGGCGCTTCGCGTACTATCGCACCGACGCCGTCTACGTGGCCTATAACGAATTCAAGTCCATTCTCTCCCCGAGGGTGACAATCGTCCGTCTCCTGCCGGTGCGTCCGAACAAGGATAAGGCGGCCGGTCCGCCGCAAGGCTGGGAACCCGAGGCCGATGTCCTTCTCCGGTCCCTTCTGCCCATGTTCGTCGAGCACCAGCTTTATCATTGTTTCTTCGAATCCCAGGCCGCCGAGCAGGCCGCCCGGATGATGGCCATGGACAACGCCACTCAGAACGCCGAGGACCTCATCGGCCGGCTGGTCCTGTACCTGAACAAGGTTCGCCAGGCGTCCATTACCAAGGAGCTGTTGGAGATCATGACCGCGGTCGAAGCGCTGTCCAAATAGTCTACGGAGAAAATCATGACCAACGCCAAGAACGACGATCATACAGGCCGGGTAGTCCAGGTCATCGGACCGGTCGTGGACGTCGAATTCCGCGACAAGTTCCTGCCCAAGATCTATAACGCCATTCGCATCACGAGCGAGGGTTTCGAAACCCCCACGCCCATCGACATCATCGTCGAAGCCGAACAGCATCTGGGCGAGGACCGGGTGCGGTGCGTGTCCATGCACCCCACCGAAGGCCTGGCCCGGGGGATGAAGGCCGTAGACCTTGAGGGCCCGATCACCGTCCCGGTGGGCGAGGCCACCCTCGGCCGGGTGATGAACGTCATCGGCGATCCGGTGGACCATCTGGGGCCCATCGCGGCCAAGGTGCGCTATCCCATCCACCGTGTGCCGCCGACCCTCGACCAGCAGAGCACCAGGATGGAGATGTTCGAGACCGGCATCAAGGTCATCGACCTCATCCAACCCTTCCTCAAGGGCGGCAAGATCGGCCTCTTCGGCGGGGCGGGAGTGGGCAAGACCGTCATCATCCAGGAGCTCATCCATAACGTGGCCATGAAGCACGGCGGCTACTCGGTTTTCGCCGGCGTGGGCGAGCGGACCCGCGAGGGCAACGACCTCTGGCTGGAAATGAAGAGCTCGGGCGTCATCAGCAAGACCGCTCTCGTTTACGGCCAGATGACCGAACCGCCCGGCGCCCGACTCCGGGTCGGCCTGTCGGCGTTGTCGGTGGCCGAGTACTTCCGCGACGAAATGAACCAGGACCTTCTGCTCTTCATCGATAACATCTTCCGTTTCACCCAGGCCGGGTCCGAGGTCTCGGCCCTCCTGGGCCGGATGCCCTCGGCGGTCGGCTATCAGCCCAACCTGGCCACGGAGCTGGGCGAGCTCGAAGAGCGCATCACCTCGACCAAGAAGGGGTCGATCACGTCCGTCCAGGCCATCTATGTTCCGGCCGATGACTTTACCGACCCGGCACCGGCCACGACCTTCTCCCACCTCGACGCTTCGACCAACCTCGACCGGGCCCTGACCCAGATGGGCATCTACCCCGCCGTGGACCCCCTGAATTCCTTCTCCCGCATCCTCGACCCGCGGGTCATCGGCGAGGAGCACTATCGCGTGGCCCGCAGGGTCAAGGAGATCCTCCAGCGCTACAAGGACCTGCAGGACATCATCACCATCCTGGGCATCGAGGAGCTGTCCGACGAGGACAAGCTGGTCGTGGCCCGCGCCCGCAAGATCCAGCGCTTCCTCTCCCAGCCGTTCCACGTGGCCGAGGAGTTCACCGGCCGGGCCGGGACATACGTTACGATCGAGGAGACGATCAAAGGCTTCGGACAGATCATCGAGGGGAAACACGATGACAAGCCCGAGCAGGCGTTCTACATGGCCGGCAGTATCGACGAGGTCGTCCAGAGGGCCGAGGAGCTGAAGTCGGCATGAGTGCCGCCCCGTCCGGACGCCTATCCCTGAGGGTCATCGCTCCCCGCGAGCTTCTGATCCAGGCCGACGTCCTTGAGGTCTCCCTCCCCTCCCTAGACGGCGCGGTGGGCATCTTGCCCGGGCACCGGCCGATGATCCTGGCCCTGGGCCGCGGGCCCTTGTCGTTCCGGAGCGAGACGCACGAGGGAAGATTCAACGTCAGCGGCGGCTACGCCGAGGTCGGTCCGGACGCGGTCCTGGCCTTCACCGAGCTGAGTGATGAAGAGGACGCACCCGTCTCCGTCTGAGGACGAGACCCTCGACACCTTTTTCCACGGCCGGATTCTGGTCCGGCAAAAAAGGAAAGGGTATCGTTTTTCCGTCGATGCGCCCCTCCTGGCCGCGGCCGTTGAAACGCGGGCCGGGGACGATCTCTGCGAGCTGGGGACCGGCTGCGGCATCGTCTCTCTTCTCTTGAGCGTCAAACCCTTTCGGCGCATCACCGCTCTCGAGATCCAGGATGGGCTGGCCGACCTGGCCGAACGGAACGTCCGCCTCAACGGCCTCGAGTCCCGGATCACCATCGTTCGGGCCGACCTCAGGGAGTTCCGGCCGCCGGAGCGGTTCGACGTCGTCTTCTCGAACCCGCCCTACATCAAAAAGCGGCAAGGCTTTCTCAGCCTGTCCGCGGAAAAATCTGTTGCGAAACACGAAATAAAATGCGATATACTGGAGGTCATGCGCGCCGCCGCCGGACTCCTCAAGGAGGATGGACGGGCCTTTTTCGTCTATCCCGAAAAGCGGAACAAGGATTTTTGTCTGGCGGCCGAGGCGGCGGGGCTGGGCGTGGCCTGGCTGCGCCGGGTCCATCCTCGCCGGAGCGAGCCGGCCAACCTTTTCTTGGCTCGATGCGAGTTCCGGGCCTCGACGGTCGAGACCGCGCCGCCGCTCGTTCTTTTTGAGGACGGGGGAGGATACACCGATGAGGCGCGCCGAATCTTTGCCGGACAGTTCCATGCCTAAGATCATCGACAACCTGAGCCAACTCATCAAGTGCCGGGTCCTCATCCAAAACCTGGTCGGCCGCGAACTCAAGGCCCGGTACCGGGGGACGGTGCTGGGCTTTCTGTGGTCCTTCGTCAACCCCCTTCTCCTCATGACGGTCTACACGGTCGTCTTCGGGTTCATCATCAAGCCGCGCGACCCGGCCTTCAACAACAACCCGATCATCTACGCCCTGTACCTTTTCTGCGGCGTCCTGCCCTGGACCTGGTTCGCTTCGTCGTCGATCGAGTCGGCCAACATCCTCATGATCCAGGGCAACCTGATCAAGAAGGTCCTTTTCCCGGCCGAGGTCCTGCCCACGGTCGTCGTCACCTCGAACTTCATCAACTTCCTTTACGGCCTGCCCATCCTCCTCGCGGCCAAGGTCATCATCGCCCTGGCCGTGCCGGGGGCGCCGGGGTTCTCTCCCGCCATCCTCCAGCTTCCCCTGATCATTCTCGTCCAGTTCATCTTCTCCCTGGGGTTCGGATTCCTGCTCGCGGCGCTGACGGTCCACTTCCGGGACATCAAGGACATCCTGAGCAACCTGCTGACCTTCTGGTTCTTCGCCACTCCGATCGTCTACACCCTGCGGCTGGTCAAGGACGCGCCCGTGATCCGGACGCTTCTCAACCTCAATCCCATGACCCATGTCATCAGCGGCTACCACTCCTGCCTCTTCTACGGAGAGCTCATCCACTGGAAGCGGCTGGGCATCACCCTCGTCGCGGCGGTCCTCCTCCTGGCGGCCGGGATGTACGTCTTCGACAAATTGCGCGACTCCTTCCCGGAGGAAGTCTGACCATGGCTCCCTCTTACGCGATCGACGTCGACCACGTCACCCGGGTCTATCAGAAGTACTCGGCCAAGCACCGCTTCCAGACTTTCAAGAGCGCCCTGGTCAAGGGCGACCTGTTCCGGTCGATCCGCCCCGAGGAGCTGGTCACGGCCTTGGACAACGTCAGCCTCCGGGTCGAGAAGGGCAAGACCTTCGGCCTCATCGGCGAGAACGGATCGGGCAAGAGCACCCTCCTCAAGGTCGTGTCGGGCATCTCCAAACCCAGCTCGGGCGCGGTTAAGGTCCAGGGCAAGGTCTCGGCCCTGATCGAGCTTGGGGCGGGCTTTCACCCCGAGATCTCCGGCCGGGAAAACGTCTTCATCAACGGCATCATGCTCGGGTTATCCAAGAAGGAGATCAGCGATAAGTTCGACGAGATCGTCCGTTTCGCCGAGCTCGAGGACTTCATCGACGCGCCGGTCAAGACCTATTCCTCGGGCATGTACATGCGGCTGGGTTTCTCGGTGGCCATCAACGTCAACCCCGACGTCCTGCTCATCGACGAGGTCCTGGCCGTGGGCGACGCCTCGTTCGTTCCCAAGTGCCTGGACCGGATCGACGACTTCCGGCGCCGGAAGAAGACGATCCTCTTCGTCAGTCACGACCTGGCCACGGTGGAAAAGATCTGCGACCGCGTGGTCTGGCTCAAGAACGGCCGGATCCAGGCTCTGGGCGAAGCCAAGCGGGTCATCGACCTCTACCTCCAGGATATCGCCGCCAAGAAAGAGGGTGAGTTCCGCAAGCGCCAGGAGGACGTGGACATCGATAATATCCCGGTCGGCGAAGGCCGCCGCGAGGCCCGCTGGGGCAAGCGCGAGGTCGAGATCACCCGGGTGGTGCTCAAGGACACGGCCGGCCGGCCGAAGCATGTCTTTTCGCCCGAGGAGGGAATGCTCATCGAGATGGAGGTCAAGGCCCCTAAGCCGCAGAAGGATTTCGTCTTCGGCATCGGCGTCTTCAACTCCCAGGGCACCTCCTGCTACGGAACGAACACCCACCTCGAGGAATTCCGGCCGGTCCGGGTGGAGGGCGCGGGCAAGGTGGTCTGCCGGATCAAGAAGCTGAACCTGATCAACGGGACGTATTATCTGGACATCGCCGTGCACAAGGTGGACGGGACACCCTACGACTATCTCCGGAACCTGTATTCCTTCCTGGTGGCCTCTCTGCACAAGGACGTGGGCATCGCCCGGCTGGACCATGCCTGGAAGTTCTCGTCCAGGATCGGGATCAAGCCCCCCAGGAAACGTTGATCGAAAGTATCATGGCCCGCTCGAGGGAAGACGTGGCAAAGAAGAAGATCGGAAACAGGAAGATTTATTCCCTGGCCCGACTTCTCAAGGTCCGCCGCACGCTGAGGGCCCAAGGAAAAAAGGTCGTCTTCACCAACGGCTGTTTCGACCTTCTTCACGCCGGCCACATCAGGCTCTTTCGCGAGGCCAAGGCGCGGGGCGACGTCCTCATCGTGGCCCTGAACGAGGACGCTTCGATCCGAAGGCTCAAAGGTCCGGCGCGTCCCATTTTTCCGCTGGCCGAGCGGCTTGAGGTCTTGTCGGCCATCGGCGATGTCGATTATGTGACATGGTTCGGCGAGGATACCCCCCAAAAGATCATCGCCGCTCTCCTGCCAGATGTCCTGGTCAAGGGAGGGGACTGGACGCCGGAAACGGTCGTCGGCCGGTCCGAGGTCGAAGCCGCCGGGGGCAAGGTCATCATCATCCCCACGCTCAAGGGAAGCTCGACGACCGGCATCATCGACAGGATGCGGAAGGTTTGTTTGTAACCAGTAGGTCGAGGGTTCAAATACCAAACCAGCGGGGAGGCGACGAACCGGGCGCAAACCCTCCTGAAAAATGCGGTCGACGCGGTCCGCTCTCAAATCCCCCCCGGGTTTGAACTTGGACGATGAGGGCGACGGCTAGGTGGACAACGTTTGCTTCATAGGGGAAGGCGCCTGGGACAATTGGAGCGACCTGCTTTGGCCGCACATGTGGGTTCTTTATACAAAAGCAGCCTACATCAATGGCAAAAAGGTTTGTCTTGTGAATGCCGCCATCGGCCCGCAATTCGACTCGATGGCGCCGGCCGCACCAGGGGATTTTGCCGGTCTTGCTAGCCCAAGGGGCTTGAGGAATCGGGCGAGTGGCTGCGGGAGGCGAATGGGGGCGGGGCAGACGGAGCGGGTATCTTCCCCCCATATCGACGACTCACGGTTGACGGAGGTCTTCGCCCGGGAGGTCCTGGCGATGCTTGTCCGCCGCACATCCGACCGACCACCCTCCCTCACCGAGCCTGAACCGGCATATTAAAGTCATTTTGCGGCGGCCGCAAGGATTAGACAAGATCCTGAACCGCCATCCCCGGACCCAGCCCGGGGACCAAAAAAACTGCAAGAATCTGAATCACTCAGGCAGTACGGTTCTTTGAGACGAAGTCAAAAGCCGACGGCTCGGAGCTCCCGGTCGGTCACCGATTCGGGCGGAGGCGCCAGGCCTTGAACAGGATGTTGACCACTTTCCACTGATCGTCAAAAAAAGCCAGCTGAAAATAACTGGTGCTTGAAGGCGCATCCCCCGCCACAAAGGCCAGACCGTCCATCACGTCGAGCACACGAACCTCGTACTTGCGTTGATCGTCGGGAGGAAGACCTTGTTTGTCCTGGGTCATTTCAGCCAGCTGGCCCGGCCCTGTCCTTAAGATAATGGTCTTGCCCGTCTGTGGAATGCGGAAAACCTGGGCCGGCCTGACCTCCGGATGAACGGCTTTCTCCAGACGAGCGACGTCCCCGCCAAACCGGCCTTCGTAATAATCACGGGCTGTGGCCTTGATCACATCCCGTTCCTTTTCGAGGTCGAATTCGGGCGGCGCCATGCGGTTCATCGAGTCCGGGCCGTAGGTCCAAAGCACATTGACGATCTTCCACTGCCCATCGAAGTTGACCATGTTCAGATAATCATCGAACAAGGCCGAAGTCAGCTTGACGCAGGCCATGTCGTCCTTGACTTCAAGGACAGTGACCTTGAGCTTACGCTCACTCTCGTCGGGACGACCGATCTCGATTCGGCAATTCTCAACCATCTCCGAGAAGGATGAATAGTTGAGGACGATTTTGCCGGTCCTGATGAACAGGAACGGAGCGACCTTATTCAGGTCGGGGTGAAGAGACCGTTCCATGCGGGCTGCGTCCCCCGTGTAGAATCCTTCGCCGTAATCGAGAGCGGTCTTGATGATCCCCTGCTTATCCGTATTAGGAGCCGGGGCAGAGGTCGGGGCCGTTTGAGCTAAAAGCAGCACGGCCGCAGGGAGCACGGCCATGAAGATCGTGGTCAGCTTGCGCACCATTTCTTTCTCCTTTCTTCCCATAATATACCTTAGAACCAGGCCGATGCTTATAACAGTTTTTTTGTGGGGAGTTGTGGCGTATTTTTTATGGTGGAATGCCTGTTTTGAAAAACCGTATGGCCTTAATCTGTCAGGGAATAATTGTCAAGACAACAATGACATGATGGCAAGAAAACAGCCGGTCGACCCATCCCATAGATTGTTTATATGAATGCGGGGAGAATTTATATCCGTCAACGCCCAAAAAGCATGAGATGATATGTTCCGACCTCGAAGAAGAGGCTAAATTTGCAGGATAGAGAAAACCTCTCCGCCTGAAAGCAATTGCCCCTATCCGAAGGGGAAGGCCCGACCGAAAATCTCTTGAAACTTGCCTCGGCGTATTGGTGGGTTATTATGACCGCTTTTAAATAAGCCCCCTCGTCGCCATAAAACGTGACATGCCAAACATCATTCGGATTTATTCTTGTGTCCGAGGGAATCCAGGAATATTTCGTCCAGGATGTGTTGAAGACTGTAGGAAAAGCGATTGTCTGATTTTTAGAGATGATGGGCTTGCGGCACCCGTCCTCGGGGACAGGACGACAGCGTATTGTTATCAAAATGCAGACCCCCCATTCAGAAGGGGAGGTCCGCCCCGAAAGCTTTTAGAACCTGCGCCGATTTACTTGTAAGTGACTACGGCTCCATAAAACTTTGCTCCCGTATAGAGGCAGGCCGTGAGATACCAAGTATCCTTCGGATAGATGGTCGTGTCTGAAGGAGTCGTGATGTAATCCATTATGAGGGAACCATAGTTGCTTGACCAAAAGTCTACTATCTTGTAACTATAATCAACAGGGAAATACTTATCGAACATTCTGCACCACGCTGAAGATCCCATGAAGTCCGTTATGATCCATTCCACTTTAACGATAGTCTTTGCACCTTTCGGGAAAATGACGGGGGCACAAAGGCAGGGAAAATAGGCATCACTGCCGGTAATACCGCCATATACGAAAAAATTGAAAAAGCCGGTAGCGCCGCCATCCCACGTAAACGCGGCCGCGGGGATATTAATCGTTTTTTGTATCCCTTTTGCCGGCGACCGCGCCATATCTGCGGAGGCCAATTGCGCGACGACCGTGCCTACGGCAACTTGGTTGCTCTTGTCCGAATTTAGCGTCCGCTCGGCGGCAAGGGCCGCCTGCGGCAGAAAATAACCCGCCACGACCACGACCGCAATCGTCGCCAAAACGATTGCCCATCCTCTTTTGTTCATGGTATCCTCTCCTTTCTCCTTTGGCGGCCATAAAAACGTCCACACCTCATTCGAGATTTAGATATTTTTATTATGACCCCCCTTCCCATAACATAAAAAGCTTTTGTTGTTTTGTCAAGCGAATAAATCATGTTATGCCCCATCTCATTTGTTATCTCCGAGGCGGGGATCCAGCAACTCATAACCGCGCCGGCGCCTCGATTGCGGCCAACCCTCTTGCCGGCCTTCGGGACAGGGCTTCCGGGGGCGATATCCTTGGGCTCAAGTGGACTGACGTTGACCTGGACCACGGCATCATAACCCTATTCATGCAAAAGACCGGCGATTCAATTGAGATCCCCACGCTCCCGATGGTCAGCGAATTGCTATCGCACATGAAGCGAGTTGCCGGCAAGTCCGCCTATATTTTTACGAACCCCAAAACGGGAGAGAAAGGCTAGGCAGCATTAAAACGGCGTTCAGGCGGGCGCTGGAACGCTCCAAGCTGGATGACAAAGGCTATCGCTTCCAGGACATTCGGCGGACGCTTGCTACCATGCTTCACAATCGGGGCGTCAGCCTGATTAAGATTCAGCGACTGCTTAGCCATAAATCGGTCCTGACCACGGAACGATATCTTGGGGTCAAATTTGAGGAAACCCGGCAAGCGGTCATGCTGCTTGCTTCCGTGCTAGGGCCGGCCGAGTGCACAGTAAGTGCACAGTTAGCCCCCGCTCCGCCTTCAAACCCTTTATTATCAGAGGCATCACAAGCCAGAGAAAACCCTTCGTAAGCACCGAACTCGTGTCCCTCTTTGTTGGGGGCATCCATAGAGTTGCACATATGTTTTGGGGCATAATCGCCTCTCCTCAGCCTCTATGTCGGAAGGGAGAACGCATGGGTCAGAAAGCCGTCTTGATCTTTCTCCTGCCCAAATAGAGGAGGCCGCCGAGAAGGAGGCCGATGACTCCCACCGTAATCGATCGCCAGGGGATGAAAACCAGAAGCGCCAGACATATTGCCAGGCCCGCGGCGGGCACCGCCTTGGGATGGGGGACTGCCTTCAGGCCAAGCCGAAGCGCCGAACCGTTGGCAAGTGCATAACAGATAAGGGGAGCAAAAGCACTGATTGCCACTACTCCCAAGAGCGGCATGAGCACCGCTGCCACGGCAATCAATCCCCCCCTGAATAACACGACAAGCGTCGGTGTGTCGTGCTTGGGATGAACCGTAGCCAGGACATGCGGCAGCTCCCTGGGTTGGGCCATGGCGAAGGACATACGTGACACGCCGAGGATGGAGGTCAGAAGCACGCTGGCCGTAGCCACAAGGCCGCCCGAGGAGACGATATAAACAAGAATGACGATGTTGGCGGCGATGAGGATCGACAGGACCAGGGCTGGCCCGGCCAAGCCGGCCACGATCCCGGTGACGACATAGATTCCGCCCGCGATGATCGCCCCCAGCCCGATGGCCGTTGCATCGAGCGGGTTCAGGGCCGGCTTGAATATTCGTCTTGCAGCCTTATCCCCGCCGCGGGCCGAAGGTCGTTTGTTTTCACGTCGGTCCTTAGGAAGCGAGGAATGATGACTTCCTCCATCCCCTGCGCTATTGCATCACGAGGAAAGGGCGGCCAAAGCTGTTCGAAAGTCCTTCGAGTCTTGTTTCCCGGATTCTAAAAAAGTATGATGATTGATTATAAGGTCATGATCCGTTTAGTGAACGTCTCGAGGCAATACGGCTGGGGAGAGCAAGCCACCCACGCCCTGCGGGAGGTGAGCATCGAGGTCCCTGACGGGGCCTTCGTCAAGGTCGTGGGCACTTCCGGCTCGGGCAAGACGACGCTGCTCAATATCATCGGCGGCCTGGACACCGAGTATTCCGGGACGGCTGAGGTGGCCGGCCTGAACCTCAGAGATAGGACTGACAGGGAGCTCAGCCGTTTCCGCAACCGGACGGTCGGTTTTGTCTTTCAGCATTTTCATCTGCTCGACCACCTGGATGCCCTCCAGAACGTCGGCCTGGCTGCGTTCTTTTCCGATGCGGACGTCCGCCGGATCGCGGAGCGCGCCGAGGAAGCCCTGGTCCGGGTGGGATTGGGTGATAAGCTTCATCAACGGCCGGGGCAGCTGTCCGGGGGCCAGAAGCAGAGGGTGGCCATCGCCCGGGCCCTCTTCAACCGGCCGCGCCTGATCCTGGCCGACGAGCCCACGGGCAACCTGGACACGCGGACCGGGGCGCAGGTCATCGACCTTTTCCAATCCCTCAACCGCGAAGACGGGCTGACCATCGTGGCCGTGACTCACGAGGACCAGCTTTTCCGTCTGGCCCAGCGGGCCGTCCGTCTCGAGGACGGCCGGATCGTGGAGGACAGCGTCCGATGAAGCCCCGCAGCCTGCGCCGGCTCATTCTCCAGAACATCGGACGGAACCGGGCCAATTTCGTTTTTTCCGGGATCGGGATCGTGGCCGGTATCTCGAGTTTCATCTTTTTTATCGCCCTGGGCGGAGGGATCAAGCGAGTCGTTTCCCGGGAGATCTTTCCCGTGGAGGCCGGACGCATTCAGGTCGTGCCCGCGGCGGCGCAGTTCGAATCCTGGATGCGCGGACGGAAGATTGACGACGACACCCTGGACCGGCTGGCTGGAATTCCCGGGGTGACCGCGGTCTACCCCCGGATGAAGCTGACCGTGCCGGCGACGATGACCCTCCTCGGCATCCGGATTCCGAGTGAGGATTTGATTCGCCTGACCAGGATGCCGGGCGTTACGCCGGACATGGTTTTGGCGGTCAAGAAACTCCAGGTCTGGATGGAGATCATGGCCGACGGCATCGACCCCCGCCTGGTGAAGGGCGACGCCGTATTCGGCCCATTCGCCGATCAACCGCCCGGCCAGCCGATTCCCGTTCTGCTCTCCAAGAGGCTCGTCGAAATCTACAACTCGAGCTTCGCCAAGTCACGTTCCCTGCCGCCGATCAGCGAAATCCTCATCCCCTACATCCCCCGCTTGCCCTTGACGCTGAACGATTCCTACATCACCCGGGACATGACCGGCCCCAAGGTCGAGTCTGCGGTCAAGATCGTCGGCACGAGCGCCTATGCTCTTCTCGGGGGGGTGACCATGCCGCTCGACACGGTCCGGCGCCTGAACCGGCAATTTGCCGGGGAAGCCGCGGCCCATGCTTACGATATGGCCGTGCTCGAGGTGCCCGCCTCGGACAAGCTGACTCCTGTCCAGGAGGCGGTGCGCGGACTGGGCCTCGACATCGACATGAGCCAGAAGCGCATGGCCGAGAGCGTGGCTTTCGCCGTGACGCTGGTGACGCTTGGCTTCAGCCTCCTCAGCCTGGCCATGGTGGCCGTGGCCGCGGTCAACATCGCCCACACATTCTTCATGATCATCTATGAACGAAAACGCGAGATCGGGCTGATGAGGGCCCTGGGGGCGTCGCGGCGCGACATCCGCTCCCTGATCCTAGGGGAGGCGGGGCTGGTGGGTGCCGCCGGGGGGCTGGCGGGCCTCATCCTGGGCGTGGTGTTGTGCCTGGGGGTAAACGTCCTGGCCGTCCGCCTGCTTCCTGACTTTCCGTTCAAGCCCCGGAAGTTTTTCAGCTATCCGGCCTGGCTCTTCGCGAGCGGGCTCGTCCTGGCCGTCTGCTTTTGCCTGGCCGGCGCGTTTTCCCCGGCCCGCCGCGCCGCCAGGATGGACCCGGCCGGTACGCTGTCGGGCCGCTGACGGCCCTCTCATTCAGGGATACAACGCCGAATCGCGCTCCGGCTTCGTGTCTTCCTGAGGTTCAGACTCCGGGAATAGGAAGAATGAGGTTGAGTTTGAACAGGGCTCGCGCCGCCGCCCCCGAGCGAACACCCGGGCGGAAGAAGCTTCCCTTGCTGCATCGGCAGGCTGAAAGATAAAAAGGGGGAGCCGGGCACGGGCTGAACGGGGGCGAAGCTCAGTGCCGAAATGACATGGGAGTGAGCGCCGGCTATTTCAGGTAGCCGAGGCTCTTCAGCCGTTTGATGATCGCTTGGTCAAAATGTGTTTCGATCGGCTTGTCCGAGGAGTCCTTCCTCGGACCGTAGGAGGCGATCGTTTGGATCCGGTGGGCCGCAACGAACTTGGGAGTCATGGCCTCCAGGCACACCCGGCCGTCCATATCCTCGGCCACGGGCAGGCCCACGAGGTAAAGCAGCGTGGGGCAAATGTCGACCAAGGCGACGGGTTTCTCGAGCCGGACGCCGCGCTTGATCCCCTGGCCGGAGATGATGAACACTCCGTTCTTCGTGTGTTCGCCCCTCATCAGGCCATGGTCGGAGGAGATGATGATGGTCGTATCGGCGCCGGCCGCATCCAGGAAAGGCTTGATCATCTCGTCCATGGCCAGGTAGTAGTTCCTCTGGACGTCTCCCGCTACGGCTATGACGGCCAGCCTTTTTTTGGATTTCTTGCCCGTAAAGCGATGGCCGACGACATCGACGCCGCTCAAGTAGATAGCGAAAACCCGGGGCTTTTGGGATCGGTAAAGGCGAATTCCGATCTCGCTGTAGATCGCATCCGTCATAAAAGCCCAATCCGTCTGGGTGACGACAGGCGGAACCTTGGTGAACTTCGATTGGGGGATTATCTTTTCGGAACTTTGTCGATACTTTTTTTCTCCCTCCAGGCTCGCCTTCTTGGTCTCGTCTTCGAGCGAGGGCGGATAGACCATCTGCGGAACATCGCTGTAGAACGACCCCTTCCAGATCGGCTGGAGACCCGGGCCCCGGACGCCCAAATAGGAGGAGACCATGAATCCCTTGACCGCTTCCACGGGCCAGGTGATGTACCATCCCACGATTCCCACGGAGATGTCCTTCTCGGAGAGGATGTTCCAGAAGGCCTTGGTCCTGCGGCGGTTGCTCGTGTTGGGGATCATCTTTTGGGTCTGGGGCTCGATGATGACGAAGCCGTTGATCCCGTGCTTTGACGAGAACTGGCCCGTGGCCACGTCGGTCCAATAGAGCGCGCTTCCCTTCCCCCATTCATTGGTCTCGATCTTGGCCGAGCAGGCGCCCTTGATCAGCCGGTCGAAGTTGGGCAGAAGGCCCTGCCCTCTAAGGGTGTCGACCAACTCCCAGTCGAGGCCGTCGATGCCGATGTACAAGATCCTGCGCTGCCCTCCGACCCGGCAGGATACCGCCAGGAAGGCGAGACATATCAGACCGATAAAAAAAACCAGGATTCTTTTGCTCGACATCGCCCCTCCTTTATTCGATCCGCGCTTCATGAAATATGAATAATATTATCAAATCCCAGGAGAAGTCAATCGAGACAGAGAAGGAGGCTGTTCCGCTATTCGGGCTTATTTCAGGTAGCCGAGGGTCTTCAGCCTTTTGATAATGGACTCATCGAAATTCGTCTCGATCGGCTTGTCTGACGAGTCCCTCCTCGGGCCGTAGGAGGCGATCGTTTGGATCCGGTGGGCCGCGACGTGCTCGGGAGTCATGGCCTCCAGGCATACCCGGCCGTCCATGTCCTCGGCCACGGGCAGGCCCATGAGGTAAAGCATCGTGGGGCAAATGTCGATCAAGGCGACGGGTTTCTCGAGCCGGACGCCGCGCTTGACCCCCGGCCCGGACAGGACGAAAACGCCGTTCTTCTGGTGCTTGCCCCTCATCAGGCCGTGGTCGGAGACGAGAAAAACAAAGGTCTTATCATCGATGGAGGAGACGATAGGCGCGATCATCTCATCCATGGCCAGGTAGCAGTTCTTCTGCACGTCGGCGAATTTCCCGGGAGCCTTGGCCTTCCGCTTGCGGTTCTTATGGGTGAACATATGCCCGACCGTATCGATGCTGCCCAAGTAGACGGCGAAGACCTCCGGTTTCATCTTCTCGTAGAGGTGCCGTCCGACCTCGAGATAAATAGAGTCGGACATGATGGCCCACTCCGCCTTGGTGACGGTCGGCTGGCTTGTCGTCGGAGCCTCGAGGGGGATGATCTTGCGAATCCTCTGTTGGTACTGGGTTTCTCCCTTATGCACGTAGTCCTTAGTTTCGTCGGCAAGGGCTCGGGGGTAGATCATGTCCGGCTCTTGGGCATAATACATGCCCCTGATCGTGGGCTGGACATCTTTATAGGTAAAGTAGGAGGACACCATGAACCCCCTGACGTTCTCCACCGGCCAGGTGATATACCAGCCTACCACGCCCACCGAGACCCCCTTCTCCGAAAAGATATTCCAAAAGGCCTTGGTTTTCCTGCGGTTGCTCGTGTTGGGGGTCATCTTCCCGGTCTGGGGGTCTGTATAAACGAAGTCGTTGATCCCGTGCTTTTTGGAGAACTGGCCGGTGGCGATGTCGGTCCAGTACAGAGCGCTTCCCGCTCCCCATTCATTGGTTTCGATCTTGGCCGAGCAGCCTGTCTTGATCAGGCGGTCGATGTTGGGCAGCAGGCCCTGATCGCGCAGGGTGTCGATCATCTCCCAATCGAGGGCGTCGATCCCGAGGAAAAGGATCTTGTTGGGAGTTCCCGGATGACAGGATAAAGAGACGCCCGCGAGCAAAGCCAGAGCGAAACCGGCGACCTTGCCGACGAACGAACGAAGGATCATCCGTTCCGAACCTTTGAATTCCAGCTTCATAGTTCCATCCAATCTACTTGCCGTGATTCCAGATGTCAAGCGCGAAAGAGCTCCGAGCCTAGTACAAGACGCGGTCTTCGCCCCGGGCCGTGACGAGGGACTCGATCCCCCGGAGCAGCAGGTCCCGCCGCACGAGCAGCTCATCGATCTCGGAGCTGGTCAGATAATCCTCCACGGCCGCCCGAATGCCGGCGTGGGTCAAAGCCCGCATCCCTGCGACGAATCGGCGCGGGAGCCGGCCGATTCCGGGAGTGCCGAGGTCATCGCCCACGGGATAGAGGAGTCGGCCGGTGTAAGGCGGCAGGTCGCGGAAGGACTGGCTGTGATCGATGAGAACCAGGCGCCAGTCTTCTGTGTAACGCATGTTTTGAAGCGTCCGGTCGGAATTGGCGATGAGACTGTCGAACGCTCTCTGCAACGAACGGGCCTTGTCGCGCGCGTCCTGGATGCCGGCCGGCGGGACGATATTCTCCTTGGCGAGCTTGAGCTCGCTGTAGGACAGGTCCACCCAGAGCTGGAGCGATCCCGCGTAGCCGTGGTAGGAGCGCTCGACGACGGGGGGGACCATGTTGAGCCCCAGGATCCTATCCAGGCGATAGGCGGCGATCTCATGCTCCCATTTATCAAAACGGCCGGACCCGGCCGCGGACGGCCGCTTCCAAAGGCCGAACGCTTCGACTTGGCCCTTTTTTAGGCGCAGTCTCTTGGGATGGGTCACACCCTCCCCGACGTTCTCGGCGTCGATGATCTTGGCCTCTTTCAGGAACTTTTCCCAAAACGGCCGGCGGGCGATATCATCGTCGGTCAATTGAGCTCGACTCCAAAGGCCGAGACCGAGAACCAGGGATGCCGCGAGGAGGCCTAGGACCATCCGTCTCCTCCGCCGGGCAAGATCGGGTTTCATTTTCGAGTCAATCGCTCGAGAAGCACACGGCTGTTTTCCTCAATGCAGAGCCATTCCGCTTCGGTCAGCCCGGCCCCCAGGCCGACGCTCTTCCATCCGTCGGGGAAGAGAAGATCCTCGCCGGAATGGGCGTCGCTGTTGACGACCAAGGGAATCCCAAACTCATGTGCCTTGCGTGCCACGTGGCCGTTGGTCAGGCAATGGCCCTTCCGCGCCGAGAGCTCAAAAAAGATCCCCTTTTTCCCGGCCAGACGGCAGTCCTCGTCCGAGACAAGGCCGGGATGCGCCAAGATATCCGCTCCCCCTTCGATCGCGGCCCGGTTGGTGCCGGGCCGGACCGGCTCGACGACGGTTTCCCCGTGCACGATGACCGGCCGCGCCCCCGCTCTGCGGGCGAGGTCGATGAGCTCGGGGATGAGCTCGGGCGGGACATGGGTGATCTCGACCCCGGACAAAAGGATGAGGCCGCTTATCGCGTTGAGTCGGCGGCAAACGCGGCCCGTTTCCTCGATGAGCCGCTCGATGTTCGAGAAATCCGCGTGGTCGGTGAGTCCCAGGGCCCGGTAACCGCGGACCTCCGCCTGACGCGCCGCTTCGGCGGGGAGCAAGAGCCCGTCGCTCGAAAACGTGTGGGAATGAAAATCGATGACCAAGGATTCACCCTCCTCTCCTCTGTGCGAATTCTAGCATGGTCCTGCCCGGGGGTCAAAAATCGCAAAAAAAAGCTCACGGCGTCCCAGTTCAGGACTGGGACGCGTGAGCTTCCTTCAAGAGAGCAGTTTTACATCGTGCTCAGGATGCACGTCGGCAGCCGCTCTTGCAGTGGCTGACCCGAGGAACCAAGTATCTCGACATGGTCGGCTCCTTTCCCAAAAAATCAAAATCCTATAAATAATATAGGATAACTTACTGCCTGCGTCAACGGATAAATGAAGGCTTCAGTGCCTGCCCGCCAATCGGGCAGTGAACCAGGCCCACAACTTCTTGTGGAATTCGAGGCTCGGCGGATGGGCTTCCAAAAAACCTTTCCAGGTCAAGGGCGAGGTTTCCTGGGGAGAAAGGCGATAGGGACGGGACGCATCCCAGAGGTTCATGTTCTCGGGATGGAACTGGACGGCCAGGACGTTCGGGAATCGGTCGTGGCTCATGGCCTCAACGATCTTGCCGTCGAGCGAGGTGGCCTCGACCCGAAGGTTCTTGCCCAGCTTGGCCACGGCCTGATGATGGGAGCTCAGGACATATGGCTGGGCGTCGGGGGCCAGCCCCAGCTCCCGGGCGAGCTTGCCCTTGTCCAGCGGAGCTATCGGATGAAGCGTCCCGGCCGGAAGATCGGACGTCGGATAGAGCTTCGCGTAGGGGTTATCGTGCCAGTCGGGCAGCCCCAGAAGAAGGATATCCTCGATGAACATCTTGCCGTAGACCTCGTTCCAGATGTCCTGGATGAGCGTCCCGCCCGCGGCCACGTTCAGGCTTTGGGCGCCCAGGCAGATGGCCAGGATGGGATAGTCGGGCCGCGAGCCGAGGAGGGGCTCGAATTTCTCATCCTGGTAACCGCCCAGCAGTTGATAGAGGACGGACAGCTCGAATTCGTGGCGGGCCGGGTCTACGATCGTCGTCAGGAGGCTTGTTGGGCTCCCGTACATCTCGGGGGGAATATCCGGACCGCCGGTGAAGATCATCCCGTCCGATGCCCGGAAGATCCGCTCTATCTCCGGGCTGAGGACGTTCGCCCGAAAGACATCCTTGGTCTCGAGAGAGGCCGGGATCTCATGGAACTTGAACCAATCCAGGTGCTCGTCCCGGACCAAGGCTTTGGCCGCCTCGATATCGAAGGATTCCTTTTGATGGTAGACGCCGATGACCGTCAGGTCCGCGAGGTCGATGAGCTTCTCCGCGCGGAGGGCCGCGATATCCCTGACTCGATTCGCTGTCGGATGAAAAACGACCAGCCGCACGCCGCTGTGTTCGGGTCCGACCGTATCGAAGAACCTGTTCTCGGATCGTGCGGCGGAAGCGGCCGATAGGACCGGAACCGCCGCGGCCAGGATGAGGATCGCCGCGAGGAGTCTCTTGGTCATGGGATGTTGGGCCTCTCTTTCAAAGGGAAGATTATCACAGCAGGCGGCAAAATACTCGTCCGGACCCGGACCGCCGTTCCGGCTCGGGCGCCGGGCAGGAAAGGAAAGGAAGCGGCCGAAGATGATCCAGGGCGGACGTTTTGCCTTTCTTTGATAAAGCCGTTTTTATGATCACCTCCGACGGTCAGGCGAGACGGATCAGGGCGAGCAGGGCCAGACAGACCGCGACGGCGGCCGGGATGATCAGGTAATAGGCCCCCGTCCGCTTGAAGCCGAGCCGCTCGCCCGCCCAGGCACCGAGCGGGACGGTGACCAGAGACAGGCCGATGGCCCAGGCTGCGTAATGCCAGGCCAGAGGCGTGTGCGTCCCAGGAACGACACAGGCGGGGATGCCCGTGCAGAACTTCACCAGGGGAAAGGCGGCCACGGCCAGCAGGGCCGAAGCCCCGCCCAGGAGTGACCGTCCGAGGGCCCGGGATTTCCAGGCCGTCCGGGCCAGGGAGAAGACGAGGGCAAAGGCCAGGCCTTCGGTGACGAAGGCGAAGAGCGGGTTGGCCACCGCGCCGCTGCGAATGGAGAGCGAAAGCAGGCGGGCGTCGAACAGCTTGAACAAGCAGGTGACGAGAACCAGAACGGGCAAGACGGCCATTCCCCCCGAACGCGTCCAGGCGGCGCTCACGAAAAACAGCGCCGCGGCCGTCATGATCGAGCCCGAAGCGAGGGAGGCGCAGCTCTTGAGTCCAAGCCCCAGCCCGGCTTCAGCCAATCCCCAGGCCGCCCCGAGAAGGATGACCACGCCCCATGACCGAGAAGAGGACTTTCCCGACATGGCGAACTCCTTGTCTTTTTTGGTCGAAGAGATGAAACCATTATAGAGCGCGTTCCGCGTCTAATCAATGTCAAGGGGGCCGGTTTTTTCCCCGGGCCCGTGGGAACGGGACTTCCCCCCGACGTTGACTTTCCTCATCCCCTCCGCTATAAGGAACTGGATGAACAAGAAGATTCCGATCCTGATCATGGCCGTCCTTTCGCTCACGATCACGATGCGGGCCTCCGGTTCGGCGGCGTCTCAAGCCCTGGAGAAAAGGATTCCGGACATCGTCCGGAGCATCACCCCGTCGCTGATCGATGTTCGACGGGACATTCATGCCCATCCCGAGCTCTCGACCAAGGAAGTCCGCACCGCGGCCCTTGTTGCCGGCTATCTTGCCAAGCTGGGGCTCGAGGTCCGGACCGGGATCGGCGGAACGGGCGTGCTCGGCATTCTTCGAGGGGGGAAGCCCGGACCCGTGGTCGGCATCCGGGCCGAAATGGACGCCCTGCCGATCACCGAGGAGACGAACCTCGACTTTGCCTCCCGGGTCAAGGACGAAGTCGACGGCCGGGCCTGCGGCGTCATGCATGCTTGCGGCCACGACATCCATACCACGGTCATGCTGGGGGTGGCCGAGGTCCTGTCCCGGCTGCGCCGAGACCTGCCGGGGACCGTGCTCTTCGTTGCGCAGCCGGACGAAGAGGTGAGCGACGGCGCCCAGCGGATGCTGAAGGATGGGGTCTTCAAAGACATCCGACCCGATGTTATGTTCGCCTTCCACGTCAATGATGAGGTCAAGGCCGGGGTCATCACCTATGTGCCCGGATTTGCCACGGCCAACTGCGATGGGTTCCGGCTGACGATCAAGTCCGAGGGATGCCACGGTTCCGAACCCTTCCTGTGCGTGGACCCCATCATGGTCGGGGCCCAGGTCGTGATCGCCTTGCAGGGCATGATTGCGCGGGAGATCAACGTTTACGACAAGACCGTCATCACCGTGGGTTCTTTCCATGCCGGGTCGGCCTCGAACATAATTCCCGATAAGGCCGTGCTCGATGCCACGGTCCGAAGCTACGGCGAAGAACAGAGGAAGGTCCTTAGGCAGAAGATCGAGCGGGTCATTGCCGGGATTTGCCAGGCGGCCCAAGCCGCCTATGACCTCGACTACCATTTTGGGACGGTATCGCTCTACAACGACCCGGCCCTCATGAAACGGATCCTGCCCACCGTGGCCCGCGTTCTCGGGGGAAATCAGTTCCTCAAAGAAGACCCGCCGGAGATGGGCGGCGAGGATTTCGGCTTCTTCGCCCAGGAAGTCCCCTCTGTCATGCTCCTTTTAGGGGCCGTGCCCAAGGACCTGGACAAGACCGCTGTGCATTCCCCGACTTTTAGGGCCGACGAGGACAGCATCCCGCTGGGCGTGCGGGTCATGTCCTCGCTGGTTATCGACTACCTGTTCGATCCGCTCGTGAAAAAATAAAAGGGACGAGGAAACCGTGCGGCTGGCGAGAGGAGTCCGTCGTGTTTCGTGCCGCGTCGAATTCTATGCCGGGTCAAAGGCCGAAGAAACTCCCCGCCGCGTCCATTGCCAAGGCAAGGATATGAACGTCGACGAGGTCCTAGGCAGGCGGCGGGTCATGGACAAGGCTTCCGGCAGAACGACCGAAGAATTCACCCTGGTCCTTGACGGACGGATCGCCAGGATCCGCCGGACGATCTCAGGCCGCTGGTCTCTCCTGCTTCCTCTTGCCTGATTTTTTTTCCAGGGTTTTCACCCTTCCCTCGAACCTCTCAACTTCCGGTTTCGCAGTCAGTTGGCCCAGACCCTCGTCCCGGGCGACGTGGAAAAAGGCGGGGACCGGCTTGGCGTTGCCTCTCCCGCAAGGCCCGGCGGCGGGCAATATCTTTAGGCTTATTCGAGTGGGGAAGAATCGTTTTCGGGGAAGCCGTGGTGAGGCGGCCTATAAGACAAGCGCTTCATCGAGGGCAAAACGGCCGTGCTCGTCCATCTTCACCCGGCCCGCGGGGATATGGGGGTCATGACAAAAAACAACGATCCAGCGCCCGGCGACCGCGCGGCGCAGGAAATCCTCTTTCTCCCGGAGAAGCGTCTCGGCCGACATGTCATAGCCCATCAAGAAAGGGAGGGGGAGATGATGAGAGGTGGGTATCAAGTCCGAGGGGAAGGCAATGGATTCCGCGCCGTTCTTGACTTCTAGCCATTGCTGACCCCTCGTATGTCCGTTATTGCCGTGAACCCAGAGGCCAGGGTAGATTTCCTGCGATCCGTGAGTGAGCTCGAGGGAAGCCTGCTCGAGAACCCGCACATTCTCGCTCAGGTAGCTGGCCCTCTCGCGGGGATTGGGGTTGCGGGCGGTTTGGTAGTTGTCCTCTTGGAGAAAGACCCGGGCCTGCGGATAGCAGAGTTCGAGATCGGCGGCACTCCCGGGCCGGTACCTGGATATCCCCCCGCCATGGTCGAAGTGAAGATGAGAGAGGACGATGTCCGTAACGGTCTCGGGGTCGATACCTGTTTCTTTCGGAGAGAAATGACGGATGGCGTAGATCCGCCGAAGTTTTTCGGACCACTTGTCCCCCGAGCCCGCGTCCACCAAGAATCGTCTCTCGCCGGTGTCGACGAAGAGGGCCCGGGTAGCAAGAGAAATACAATTTTCTGCATCGGGGGAGATCAGACCGGACCAGATATTCTTGGGGACCGTCCCGAACATCGCCCCTCCGTCCAGGCGGTAAAAGCCGAGATTGGGGGCGGAGACTCTGAATTTTCCGAAAGTCATCGGGCGAACGCTGGCCTCTTCCGTAACCGCCGGCGGCAGGGAATTCCAGAAAACATCTCAATATCAAGTTACCACACCGGGGGCACTCCAACAAGGATTCGTTGTCCTGGACTTCGAGGATCAAAGTCCGGCGTCAGCCCATCCCCGATTGGGGCCGGGTAACCCGCCGGCGGGCCATGACCCGAGCGCGCCCGGGACCCATCCCCCGGGCCCATGTGTTTGGGGTTGCCCGCAACGGAGAAATTTTGTATCTTGGGAATGCCATAATTCTTCGTCGGTCATATCTTCAAAGGAGTCCGATCATGATTCATAAGCCCTCGGTCATCAAGCTCGACCAAATCGCCGACATCCTGGCCCGTGAGTTCAAGGGGCGGGACACCATCACCTGCTATGTCGGCTCCAATGCGGCGGTGCCCACGGCCTCCCTGGAATCGCTGACCGCCGCCCTGAAAGCGCGCAGCCCCAAGCTTCCCTACATCAGGATGGTCCATCTCCTTCTTCAGGGCCCCGTCCCGTACGTTGAGGAAGGGCTTCAGGACCGCGTCATGACCTATTCGATCTTCTCTGCGGGCCAAGTCCGAAAGGCGGCCAACGAGGGGCGCGCCTTCTACTTGCCGTGCACCCTTGCCAACCTGGACAGCCTGATCGGCCACGGCCGGCCGTATCAGCCCGATGTCGCTCTTTTTAAGGTGCGGCCGCACGAGATCACCGGCGAGTACAGTCTGGGGTTGTCCGTGGAGGCCATCCACACGGCCGTCGATCAGGCCCGCGTGGTGATGGCCGAGGTCGATTTCAGCATGCCCTTCACCCAGGGACAAAGCATTGTCGACGCCCAGTCCATCGATTACCTGATCGACGACGATGACGTCAAGAGCTGTTACGATTTCCCCAGTCCCGATTTTTCCAACTTGCCCAAGGCCGAGCACCGGATCGGGGAACTCATCACTCAATATTTCATCTGCGATGGAGCCACTCTGCAGGTGGGAATCGGACAGATCCCGGATGCGGTTGTCGGGACGATCCATGAGTCGAACTACAAAGACCTCGGCATCCAAACCGAGCTCTACGGCGACGGTCTGATGCGCCTGCAAAGGTCGGGCATCGTGACCAACCGGCATAAGAAGCAGCACATGGGCTACAGCGCGACCTCCCTCATCATGGGCTCCACGGAGCTGTATGAGTTCGTCCATATGCGAGCAGGAATCCAGATGACACCCTGCGCCATCACCAACGCCGCGGAAGTCGTCCGGCGCAACAGCCCTTTTATCTCCATCAACACGTCCATGGGTGTCGACCTGTTCGGCAATGTCTGGGCCGACTACATCGACGCCCACCGCTATTACAGCGGCGTCGGCGGCCAGCCGGATTTTGTCCGCGCCCTTAACGATCCCGCCTACGGCGTCCCCATCATCGCCTTTAAGAGCATCACCGACGACGGCCAATCGAAAATCGCCAAGGTCCATCCCTCGGGAGTCAGCTTGACGGCCTCGGCCTATGACGGCGTCGTCATCGTTGATGAATACGGGATCGCCGACCTGCGCGGCCTGACCGCCGGTGAAAAAGCCCTGGCCATCGCCAGCATCGCTCATCCCAAATATCGGGATGAGTATCTCAAGAGCATTTTCGACGACCCGATGTTTACCAAACCCCTCGGTGCGAGCCTGGGTCGGAAGCCGCTGGGCGTCACGATGTACGAAGGCCCGATCAAGCTCGAGGACTAAGCCCGGGGCGCGGCGCTCATCCTCAGAGCTTAAGGGACAGGCGGTAGCGGCTCCCCAAATCCAGCCTGACGAAGGAGCAGGATTCGATCACCGCCAGCTCGGGCAGGTTCCACTTGGCGATGCAGGCGTAGATCTCTTTATAGCCCTTGCGGCGGGCGTGTTCGATCGCCTTCCGGTGGAGCGCCTTCGAGACCCCCTTGTTCCGGAACGCCTCGGAAACAAAGGTGATCTGCAGGTAGTACTCCGGCGGTTTCCAGAGGGGCGACCCGGATAGGACGTCGTACATGTTGTCGACTTCAGGGGAGCCCAGTGAGGGACGGCCGATCATGTAGCCGATGATCCGGCCTCCGGCTTCGGCGACGAACGTCTCGTACCGTGTCCCCGGCTTCAGATAGCGGGTCCTGTAGTTGCGGAGGCCTGATTGGATTCGGACTTCCGGGAATTTTCGAGCGAGCTCGGATTCGAATTCGCGGACGAGGACAAGCACATTGGCCAAGTCGGACATCCGATAGTTTCGGACTTTGAACTTGAAGCCCTCACTATCGGGGCGGCGCCCACCCTTTTGCTTGCCCCGGTCCCCGTCGTTTCGAATCATGCTCGGTTCGGCCGTATCATTCCTGCCGCTGATGTTGGATCCCCGTCGGGCGGCAGCCCCTCCCGCCGCTGGGGCCGGGCCGCGCCGGGCGGCTCGACAGACATCCATTATTATCTTAAGAAAATCTTCTCCGGATCGACCTCCTCCCGGAGAATTCGGAGTTCTTCCTCGGTTGGAGGGATCGTTTCCACGGCCTCTTTGATATCCAGGGCGAAGCCGGTCGCCTCGGCGACCGATCGGGCCTTGAGGCCCGGATGATAGCTGGCCAAGTAGATCTCCTTGGAATCCGCACGGAAGCGCATTACGCCCATAGTGGTGACGACCGTGTTTGGCCCGCCCCAGGGGAGGCCCGATTTTCGCCGGGTCGTCCCGCCCTCCAGCCAGCCCGGGCTCGTGATGTAGTCGACTTTTTCCGGGAAGCGGCGCTTTTCATGCTTGGCGATAATGATCGTCCGCCTGGCCAGGCAGGCGATGTCACAGGCTCCGCCGCTCCCCGAGAAGCGCACCGAGGGCCTCCGGGGATTCGGACCGATCGAGGTGCTGTTGATGTTGCCGAAACGGTCCACCTGGGCTCCGCTCAGGAAGCCGATATCCACGCGTCCCGCCTGGAGGACATAAGTGAAGACCTCCATCAGCCCGGCTGCGCTGGCGGCTCCGCGCATCACCCGAGGGTCGCCGACCGACATGGGCAGATGGGCCAATTGACTGTCCACCGTCCCCGCCTCAAAGACGATGATACACCGCGGGGCGTGAGTCCGCTGGGCGAGCATGACTCCCAGCATGGGCAGGCCGGTGCCGGCGAAAACCACCTCGCCGTCTCCGATCTCGCGAGCAGCAGCCACGGCCATCAGCTCGGTTAAGGTGTAATCAGAAGTCGTCATGGCTCTGGTCACCTCCGCTTGAGGTCGGGGCTGTAGCCGAAGCCGGGCGCGGCCCTAAGAGCATCGAGACGAGCCTGACCGCCCACGGCCTTTAAGTAGGCCTCATGGTCCCGGACGCCCAGAACGTACCTTTCTAGATAGCGCTGGAACCCGTCATCGTCCCGTGCCCCCTCATGGTATTCCTTCAATTGCAAAGGGTCATAATCATAATAGTTATAGACGGCGTAAGGGTGAGCTCCATAGGGCACGAGACAAACATGGGTCACAGCGAAATGCGGGATTGGATTTCGCTCGGGCTCACGGCGCAGGGAGTCTTCGTCGACGATCTCTTCCGCGGTCACGATGACCGTCCTCGCGCAGAGGGCCTGCTGGACGTCGGCGAAGGTCTGTCCCTCGATCCGCAAGGTGCCTTTCTCGGTCGCCTTCTGGACATGGAGGACGGCGAAGTCAGTGTGGATGGCCGGCACGAGAACCACCTGCTCTCCAGGCTCAAAAGGAGAGGCCATCACATGGAGTTTTTTGGAGGCCGTGTGCGGATCGGTCCTCCTCCGTGCCGGGCCCAAGGCCTCCTGTTCCAGAAGGTCGCTCCCCAGCAGGCTGCGAACCGGCATGAACGGGATGCCCATGGCCCCGGCCGTGAATCGGGCGACCATCGTGAAATTGCTGTAATCCTCCCACTCGATCCGCCCGCTCTCCACGGCCATCCGCCAGCGCGGGCCCACGGTGTTGAAGGCCTCATCGGCCTCGTAGGCAAGTTCCACCCTCTTGACGGCTCCGGCCCCGATCAGGATATCCCAATCCCCTCCCGGCGAATGTCCGAACAGGTAGAGGTCTTTCTTTTTCTGACGGATGAGTTCATAGACAAAGGCCATGGGATGACGCTGGGTAGTGAAACCTCCGAAGGAGATCGTGGCGCCGTCTGGAATCAGGGCCGCGGCCGAGTGAAGGTCGATCACTTTTCCTGGCATGCGAATCCTCCTTCGATGGGGCCTATTCTAGATCAGCTTCCTCCCTAAATCAATTCCGCATCTTGACTTCGCGCCGAAGATATGGAAGGATAAATAATCTTGAAACTGGCCAAGCGATCCTTTCCCTGGTTTTCACCCGTCCCCAAAGCTGAGGCCTAAGTCTGCCTGGAAGGAGGTCCCGTCCATGTCCGGAATCATCGGCTATGGAGCCTACATTCCCCGGAATCGAATCAAAGTCGAGGAGATTGCCAAGGTTTGGGGAGCGGACGCCCCGAGCTATAAAAAGGGGCTGCTGCTCGAGGAAAAATCCGTACCCTCCCCGGACCAGGATACGATCACCATGTCCGTGGAAGCCTCGAAGAATGCCCTAAGAAGGGCCGGCATCGATCCGCGGGAGATCGGAGCTGTTTATATCGGGTCGGAATCTCATCCCTACGCCGTGAAGCCGAGCGGGACCGTGTTGGCGGAGGCCCTTGGCGCCACGCCCGACGTGCACACCGCGGACCTTGAATTCGCCTGCAAAGCCGGGACGGAGGGCATGTTCATCGCATTAAGCCTGGTCCAGGCGGGCGCGGTCAAGTATGGCTTGGCCGTAGGGGCCGACACATCTCAAGGGGCGCCCGGCGACGCGCTCGAATACTCGGCTGCGGCTGGCGCGGCGGCCTTCATCTTCGGCAAGGACCGGCTCGTGGCCGAGGCCCTGGAGACGTATTCGTACACGACCGATACCCCGGACTTTTGGCGGCGCGAGTATCAATATTATCCGCAGCACGGCGGCCGGTTTACCGGAGACCCGGCCTATTTTAAACACGTCGTGGGCGCCGCCCAGGGGTTGTTGGCCAAGGCCAAGATGAAGCCGTCCGATTTCGACTACGTCATCTTCCATCAGCCCAACGGCAAGTTTCCGCTCCGTGCCGGGGAAATCCTGGGCTTCGAGAGGAAGCAGATCGAGCCCGGGTGGCTGGTGCCCAAACTGGGCAATACCTATTCAGGGTCATCTCCCCTCGGGTTGACGGCCACTTTGGATATCGCCAAGCCCGGCCAGATGATCATGCTGGTTTCCTACGGCTCTGGAGCGGGAAGCGACGGTTTCGTTTTTCGCGTCACGGACCGGATCGACGAGGTTCGGGGCCTGGCCCCCCGGACGCGCGACCTTCTCGAACGGGACAAGGTCTACCTTGAGTACGGGGTGTACGCCAAGTACCGCCGCAAGATCCGGAAGGCGAGCTAGGGGGCAACCATGAGAGATGTCGCTGTCATCGGTGTCGGTATGACCAAATGGGGCGAGCTGTGGGACAAGCCGCTCCGGACGATCTTCGTCGAATCCGCTCTGCTGGCCATCCAGGACGCCGGCCTGGACAAGATCGATTCCATGGTCGTCGGCTGCATGTCCTCGGGCCTGTTCATCGGCCAGGAGCACCTGGCCTCCCTTCTGTCCGATTACCTGGGCCGGAACCCCATCCCGGCCACGCGGGTGGAGTCGGCCTGCTGCTCGGGAGGGCTGGCCCTCCGCCAGGGCTTTATAGAGGTCGCGTCCGGGATCAGCGACGTGGTCCTTGTCGGAGGTGTAGAGAAGATGACCGATGTGACGGGCTGCGAGGCAACCTACGCCCTGGGGACAGCGGCCGACCAGGAGTATGAAGGTTACCATGGGCTGACGTTCCCCGGACTGTACGCCATGATGGCCGTGGCCCACATGCATCGATACGGAACCACCCGGGACCAGTTGTCGATGGTCGCCGTTAAAAACCATGACAACGGCTCGAAAAACCCGTTGGCCCAGTTCCCATCCAAGGTTACGATCGAAATGGTGAACCAATCTGTGCTGGTGGCCGACCCCCTGCGAATTTTGGATTGTTCACCCATCACCGACGGAGCCGCAGCCGTTGTCCTGTGTCCGCTGGACATGGCCAAGAAAATGAAGAAACCCGTAGTGCGAATCACGGGCAGCGGCCAGGCCACGGATACGATCTCTCTCAGTTCCCGGAAAGATATCACCCGGCTCGAATCGACCCGCGTCGCGGCGGGCAAGGCCCTGGCTATGGCCGGCCGGAAGATCGAAGACATGGATCTGTTCGAAGTCCATGACTGCTTCACCATCGCCGAGATCATGATTACCGAAGCCCTGGGGCTTGCGGCCCCTGGTCAGGGCGGAAAGGCGGTCGAGGAGGGGGTGACCGGACTTCGGGGAAAGCACCCCGTCAACCCCAGCGGCGGGCTCAAGTCCAAAGGCCATCCGGTTGGAGCAACGGGCATCGCCCAAGCCGTGGAAGTCGTCAAGCAGCTTCGCGGCGAAGCCGGCCCGCGTCAAATTAAAAACGCCAAGCGGGGCCTCACCCAGAACATGGGGGGCACGGGCGGCAGCGCCCTCGTCCATATTTTTGAGGCGGATTGAAAGGAGAGCCCGATGCCTACACCCTCACGATACTGGCGTGAAATCCCCCAGCGCTACAGGCTGGAGGCGGAAAAATGCAAAGGCTGCAGCCTGATCCTGTTCCCACCCCGGCTGGTTTGTCCGCAATGCGGAAAGCAGGAATTCGAAAAAACGAAACTGGCCGGCACAGGAAAGCTTGTCACCTATACTATAATCCGGGTCGCGCCCGAGGGTTTCGAGGACCAGTCCCCCTACGCGGTCGGCATCGCCGAGCTGGACGACGGCGCCCACTTGACAGCCCAGGTTGTGGACTGCGATTTTTCACAGCTAAGAGTGGGACTGCGGGTCAAGCTCGAATTCCGCAAGATTCACGAGGACGGCGCGGCGGGAATTATTCATTACGGTTATAAGTTCGTCCCGGAATGAATCATGTTTAGGATCGAATCCAAGGTCGACACCCAGAACCCGGACTATAAGCAGAATTTCGAACATCTCAGCCGGCAGGTGGCCGAGCACAAGGCCCTCTTGGCTAAAGTCCAGGAGGGAGGGCCGCCCAAGGCCCGTGAACTTCACAAATCCCGGAAGAAGCTCCTCGTCCGGGAGCGCCTGGACAGACTCTTCGACCGCAACACACCCTTCCTGGAACTGAGTCCCCTGGCCGCCTGGAATATGTACGACAACGAGGCGCCCGGGGCGGGAATGGTCACGGGCGTCGGCGTCGTCCACGGCCGCGAGGTGCTGGTCGTGGCCAACGACGCCACGGTCAAGGGCGGGACCTATTTCCCCATGACCATCAAGAAGCACATTCGCGCTCAGGAAGTGGCCATGGAAAACCGGCTGCCCTGCATCTACCTCGTCGATTCGGGCGGGATTTTCCTGCCGCATCAAGCCGGGACGTTTCCCGATAAGGAGCACTTCGGCCGAATCTTCTACAATCAGGCGCGACTGTCCGCCATGGGCATTCCCCAAATCTCGATCGTCATGGGTTCGTGCACGGCCGGGGGGGCCTACGTTCCGGCCATGAGCGACGAGACGGTCATCGTCAGGCGCCAGGGCACCATCTTCATCGGCGGCCCCCCTCTGGTCAAGGCGGCCACGGGCGAAGAGGTCACGGACGAAGATCTGGGCGGGGCCGACGTCCACTGCCGGATCTCCGGCGTCTCGGACTATTACGCTCAAAACGACGAACACGCCCTGGAGATCGCCCGCAACATCGTCGAAACCCTCGACCCTCCGCGGCGCTTCGAGCTTGGCAGGGCCGATCCCGAAGACCCCTACTACGATCCCCGGGAGATCTACGGGATTATTCCTCGCGACCTTCGCCGGCACTTCGACATCAAGGAGGTCATCGCCCGCCTCGTGGACGGCAGCCGCTTCCAGGAGTTCAAGGAACTTTACGCCCAGACGCTCGTGTGCGGTTTCGCCCGTATCATGGGCTATCCGGTCGGCATCCTGGCCAACAACGGCGTCCTCTTTTCGGAGAGCTCGCTCAAGGGAGCGCATTTCATCACCCTGTGCAGCATGCGCAAGGTGCCGCTCATTTTCCTCCAGAACATCACCGGGTTTATCGTGGGCAAACAGTACGAACACCACGGAATCGCCAAGGACGGGGCCAAGCTCGTCCACGCCGTGGCCAATGCCGACGTGCCCAAGCTGACCGTGATCGTCGGCGGTTCCTACGGCGCCGGAAACTATGCCATGTGCGGCCGGGCCTACCAGCCGCGCCTCCTCTGGATGTGGCCCAACGCCCGGATCAGCGTCATGGGCGGCGAGCAGGCAGCCGGCGTCCTGGTCACGGTCAAGGTCAAGCGGCTCCAGGAGCAGGGCCGACAAATGACGGAAGAAGAGAAGAAGGCCATGATCAAGCCCATCCTGGAAAAATACGAAGAGGAAGCCAGCCCCTGCTATAGCACAGCCAGGCTCTGGGACGACGGCATCCTCGACCCCTTGGAGACGCGCTCGGCCCTGGCCCTGGGAATCGCCATGAGCCTGAACGCGCCCATTCCGGACTACAAGGTTGGAATCTTCAGAATGTGACCGGGAGCCGCACCAGGGGAAGGATATGAGGGACAAGTCCTACGCAACGATCCGAGTGTCGCGGGAAGGACAGACAGTCGGCCTTTGGCTGAACCGGCCCGAGGTGCACAACGCCTTCAACGCGCTGATGATTCGCGAGTTGCGGGACGCTCTCCGGATCATCAGGACCGACACGTCGGCGCGCGTCGTTATCCTCTCGGGACAAGGGGCTTCCTTTTGCGCCGGCGCCGACCTGAACTGGATGCGCGAAATCATACGTTTTTCCTACGAACAAAACCTTCAGGAATCCCTGGACCTGGCCGGATTCCTTTACGAGCTTTATAACCTGCCCAAGCCGACCGTCGCCCGCGTCAACGGCGCGGCCATCGGCGGCGGCGCAGGATTCGTCGCCGCGTGCGATATCGTCGTGGCTTCGTCCGAGGCCAAGTTCGGCCTGAGCGAGGTGAAGATCGGTCTGGTACCCGCCTGCATCGCGCCCTATGTCCTGCGGAAGATGGGAGAGGGGTGGTGCCGCCAGTATTTCCTGACGGGCGAGCGTTTCGATGCCAAGCGAGGCCGGGACATCGGACTGGTTCACATCGTGGCCAAGCCCGCGGAACTGGACAGCCGGATCGAGGAGCTCATCGGCCGCCTCCTGACGTCGGGGCCTGAAGCCATGGCCAAGGCCAAAGAGCTGCTGGGGCGCGTTCCGGGCATGAGCTTCAAGGAGGCTCAGCGCTTCACGGCCGAGATGATCGCCGGGCTGAGGACAAGCCCGGAGGGGCAGGAAGGCATGGCCGCTTTCCTTGAGAAACGAAAACCGAAATGGGTCAAGGATTAGAGAGATTGCAGGTGCCCAAAGAGAGGTCGATGTTCCAGAAGATCCTAGTCGCCAACAGGGGTGAGATCGCGGTCCGCGTCATCCGGGCTTGTCGCGAGATGGGGATCGTCCCGGTCGCCGTCTATTCCGAGTCGGACCTGACAAGCCTGCACGTCCAACTGGCCGACGAAGCCGTCCTCCTCGGTCCGGCCCCGGCAGCGGACAGTTATCTCCACATGGACCGGATCATTCAAGCCGCCAGGCAGACCGGCGCCGAAGCCATCCACCCGGGTTACGGGTTTCTGGCCGAGAACTCCGACTTCGCCCGGCGATGCGAGAACGAGGGATTGGTCTTCATCGGGCCGAACTCACGGGCCCTGGCGCTTGTAGGCGACAAGGTCCGGGCCCGTCAGACCATGGAAGCGGCGGGGGTGCCGATCATTCCCGGGATGATGTCCATTCCCCAGACCGTGTCGGAGTTTAAGAAGGAAGCTCGTCGGCTCGGCTATCCGGTGATCGTCAAAGCCTCGGCGGGCGGCGGCGGCAAGGGGATGCGCGTTGTCCAAAGCGAAAAGGACCTGGAGCCAGCAGTCGAGGCCGGGAGGCGCGAGGCCAAGTCCGCCTTCGGAGACGAATCGGTCTATCTTGAAAAGTATATCGAGGAACCGCGGCATGTCGAGTTCCAGGTCCTGGCCGACTGTCACGGCCGGATGGTCCATCTCTTTGAGCGCGAATGCTCGATCCAGAGACGCCACCAGAAGCTTATCGAGGAAACTCCCTCCCCCGCCCTCGACCTGGAATTGAGGGCGAAAATGGGAGAGACGGCCAAGAAGGTCATGGCTGCGGCGGGCTATACGAACGCCGGGACGGTCGAGTTTCTCTTGGACAAAGAGCGTCGCTTCTACTTCCTCGAGGTGAACGCGAGGCTCCAGGTGGAGCATCCCGTGACCGAGTTCGTTACAGGCGTGGACCTGGTCCGTCAGCAGATCCTTATCGCCGCGGGAGAGCCACTGGCCTTCGGGCAGGAAGACATCCATCAGCGCGGCCATGCCATCGAATGCCGGATCTATGCTGAGGACGCCGCTCATGGCTTCCTCCCGTCCTCGGGCAAAATCCTGTTTCTCAAGGAGCCGAAAGGTCCCGGAGTCCGCCTCGACAGCGGGATTTTCGCGGGCTGGGAGGTGCCGGTCTACTATGACCCGATTCTGGCTAAGCTCATTGTCTGGGCCGAAAGCCGGGATCAGGCCTGCAGGAGGATGGCCGTCGCCTTGCAGGAGTACGTCATCCTGGGCATCCATACCACCATAGAATATTTGCGGGATGTCGTCCGCCATCCGGAATTCCGGGCCGGACGGCTGCATACGGGGTTCTTAGAAAAGAATTTTAAAGGCTGGGGAGAGAACAGCAAAGATGAGGCCGCGACGCGGTTGGCCTTGGCGGCCGCGGCTTTCGAAGAGATGGGCCGGCCCGCGCGGGCCGGGGACGGTGCGTCGCAGACCAAGCGCAGCGACTCTCTGTCTCCTTGGCAATCGCTGGGCCGCTGGAGGCTCGGAGGGCTGGATTCACATGGAATTTGAATTCGTTGTGGACGGAAGCCGGCGGACCATCACTTTGGACAAAAAAGACGATGTATTCATCATCCGAGATGGAGACCAGACCCAGGAGGTCGACATCCGGAGAATCTCTCCGTGCGAGCTCCTGGTGCGCAGGGGAGGGCACTCGGAGATAGTCTACATCGCCCGCGAGGGTGATCGCAGGTTCGTCTCCGCCGGAGGCCACTATTACGGCGTCTCGGATCCCGCTCAGGATTCGGGGCGCTATTCCGGCGGTGACGAAAGGACGCCGGAAGGGGGCACCTGCATCAAGGCGCCCATGCCGGGAAGAGTCATCAAGCTGAACGTCGTTGAAGGCGAAGAGGTGAAGAAGTATCAATCTCTGTTGATCGTCGAGGCCATGAAGATGGAAAACGACATCCGTTCGGCCGCGGACGGCGTGGTCAAGAAAATCCATGTTGTGGCCGGAGAGCTCGTGGACTCCGAAAAGACTCTCATCGAACTCGGACCGAAAACCTAGGGGCGAAACCGGAAGGGATCCTGCGATCCAGGAGGGCACGGAAATGGACGACACGTATGCGGAATCCGTGAAGGAATGCCGGGAGATGGTGCGGGACTTCGCCCGCGCGGAGATCGCTCCCCATGTCCGGGAATGGGACGACAAGGCCTATTTCCCCGTCGAGGTTTTCCGCAAGCTCGGCGAACTGGGGCTGATGGGGATTTTGATCCCCGAGGAGTTCGGCGGAGCGGGGCTGAGCTATCGGCACTACGTCGCGATCCTGGAGGAACTGGGTGCCGTCGAGGGAGGCATCGGGCTGTCCGTCGCCGCCCATAATTCACTGGGCACAAATCATGCTTACATATTCGGTTCCGGCGAGATTCGCAAGGAATGGGTGCCCCGGCTCGCCCGGGGTGAGGTCCTCGGCGCGTGGGGTCTCACGGAGCCGGAAGCGGGCTCGGACTCCGGGGCCACCAAAACCACCGCCGTCCGACAGGGAAAGGAATGGATCCTGAACGGCACCAAGAATTTCATCACCCATGCCGGAGCGGGCGGCGCGGCCGTGATCATGGCCCGGACGACTCCGGGAAAGGACCACCGCGGCATATCAGCCTTCTTCCTGCCGCTCAACAGCCCGGGGGTTACGGTCGGCAAACATGAGGACAAGGTGGGGATGCGGATCTCGGATACGGCCTCACTGATCCTGGAGGACTGCCATGTCGGCGAGGGCGCCCTGCTCGGCCGCGAGGGCGACGGGTTCATCCAGGCCATGCAGGTGCTCGACGGCGGCCGGATCTCGATAGCCGCCCTGGCCGTGGGAATCGCCCGGGGAGCCATGGACGCGGCCGTCTCCTACGCCAAGCAGCGATGCCAGTTCGGACGGCCGATCGCCGCCTTCCAGGGAATCCGCTTCAAGCTGGCCGATATGGCCACGGAGGTCCAAGCAGCGAGGCTTCTCACCGAGCGCGCGGCCGACGAGAAGGACGCGGGGCGAAAAACCACGCTCATCTCCTCGCAAGCCAAGCTGTACGCCTCCGAGGTCGCGGTCCGGGCCGCGGAGAACGCCGTGCAGATTATGGGCGGATACGGCTACTGCAAAGACTACCCTGCGGAAAAATTCTGGCGCGACGCCAAGCTGTGCACCATCGGCGAGGGGACGAGCGAGATCCAGCGTCTGGTCATCGCCCGAGAGCTTATCGGTGAGTGAAGACGGCGACCCCCGGCCTGTTCAGGGACCCGGAAAACGCCGGGCTTGAGTTTGCCGCTTGCGAGAGGCCTTGCTTTTTCGCCATCTCGTCGATCGCCGGAAATCGCGAATCCATCAAGGAGAAGAGAATGACCATCGATGAAGCGATTAAGACCGCCCTTCAATACGAAAACCGTGTCGTAGAGGTTTACGATGAGGCAGTGGGCAAGACCGTCGACCCGACCGGAAAGCGGGTCTTCAAAGCGCTCGTCCTGGAGGAAAAGAAGCATGTCGAATACCTCGAGGCCAGGCTGGTCGAATGGAACAAGACGGGGCACGTGACGGCCGTCGAGTTGGGCACGATCGTTCCCTCCCGGAAGAGCATCGAGGAAGGGATTCAAAAGCTCAAGGCCCGGGTGTTAACCGAGGCTAAGGAAACGGAGGTGAGGCTCCTCAAGCGAGCTCTCGACGTCGAAGTCGAAACGAGCCGTTTCTACACCGAAGTCGTCCGGGAGCTTCCCCCCGAAGGCCAGAAGCTCTTCGAGCGGTTTGTCGAAATCGAACAAGGACACCAGGCTATCGTTCAAGCCGAGATGAACGCCGTGTCCGGGCTTGGCTTTTGGTTCGATATGCAAGAGTTCACTCTCGAAGGCAGCTGACAAGCTCCCAATCTCGGGCGAAGGCTAAGCCCGCCGATAGACGATGGCCACCACCGTCTTGTCGTTCCCGCCCATGTTCACGGAGAGAGCGTAAGGCCTCTGCGGCGAGATTTCGATCTGCCAGTTGCCGGCTTTTCCGGTGAGCTGCTGCCAGACCGTAACGGCCTGCCGCACGCCCGTGCCGCCCGTGGGATGCCCCCAGCCGATCAACCCGCCGCAGGTGTTGAAGGGCACGCTTCCCCCCCGGGAGGTTTCACCGGCCAGGATATAATCCGGTCCCTCGCCCCGGCCGGCAAACCCGACGGCTTCCACGGACATCAGCCCCGAGATTGTGAAACAATCATGGCATTCAACCGTTCCGATGTCTTTCAGAGCAATCCTCGCCGAATCGAGCGCCTTCGTTACGGCCCGGGCCGTCGTTTCCAGATAGGTCGGGTCCTCGGGAGGAACGGTCAGGTCGGCTTCGACCTGGCCCCAGCCGACGACTTCCACGGCCTGGGATTCGGGAAGGCCGGTCCGTTTCAATCCGTCTTCGGAGACGACGGCGATCGCGGCCGCCGCGTCCGAAACCTTGGAGCAGTCATAGACATTCAAATGATCGACAAAGCCCTTCGGGTTCGGCTCCGTCAGGGCCAGCGCTTCCAGGTCCGGACAGGTGTTATGGAATTCCTGGGCGGTTTCGCACAGACGGGCGTTTTCGACGGCGGCCCGGTACCAGCGGGCAAACGCACGCCGAGTCTTGTCGCGGCCATACTTATCAAAATAGGCGCCCGCCCGGTCGCTGAAAAGCGCGGGAAAGAAAAAGGCGTGACCCTTTTTTCGCTCGCCCCGGAACCAGCCGGCGCCGGCCAGGTAATCCGCGCCGTACACGGCCTTGACCGTGTTCTGGACTTCGACGCCAATCGTCAGGACGACGTCCGCGGTCTCGGCCAGGACGGACTTGAGCGCGGTCATGAGGGCCAACCCGCCGGAGCCGCAAGCCCCTTCGACCCGGCAACACGGCTTATACCGCAGGCTTGGGTCCACGGAGGGGATGAGGGCCGCCAAGTGGCCCTGCTTGTTGAACCGGGCCGCCATGAAGTTGCCGATTACTCCCTCGTCGACCCTCTCGCCGCCGCCGATCTGCTTCAGTGTGCCCTGGCCGGCTTCACGAATGAGCTCCTCGAGGCCGGGCCGGGGCTTCTTGGGGCTGAATTCCTTCCGCCCCGTGCCCATGGAGACTGTCGTGTATCCCGCAGTCATGAAAATCCGTTTGCGCTTCTTGGTCATGGCATGTCCTCTCAATCGAAATAGGGATTGATCGGGCCGTAGGCGTGATAAAACCCGGTCAGCAGGACCGTATTGACGTCATTCTCCGAGGCCGCAACGCCGCTCTTGATCAGGCCCAGTCCGATGTCCTTGGATTTCCGGCCGTGGCGCCTGGCCAGGTCGGCACCGAGGGTTTTCATCCCAGAGAGCTGCTTGAAGTATTCCTCGAGGTAGCTCGCCTTCTGGGGGTCCTGGATGACGCTTTTCCAGGGTTTGGCCTGGCCCGGCAGCCCGCCCAGCCTCTCGTCGCACCGAGCCGCGATGTCCGAGACGGCGACATAGGATTTCCGGTCCGGGTCATAGACCCCGGCCGGGCGGCCCTTATCGTATTTTAGGAATCCGTCCTTCTGGGACCCGTCGACGAACTGGCCGCCCCGGACGCCGGTTGCGACCAGCCCGTCGATGAGCGGGCTGTGGAGCCCGGCGCCGGGAAGGCGGTCGTTCATAACGCGCAGGATGCTCTGACAGACATCGAGGCCGACATAGTCAACGAGCTGGAAGATACCCATGGGCCGGATGAGGAAATCCTGGCTGACCTTGTTCACCATGTAAACGGCGTCCACGAAACCGGACTCCTTGGCCAGGCTTTCGACCTCCGACAGGGCATAGAGGCCGTCCCTCATGAAGTGGCCGTTGCCGATGAACCCGGCCACATCCCGCGACGGCACGACGGTTTTGCGCAGCTTCTTGGCCAGCTCGACCGAGAAATCCCCCAGCGCGGAGAGTGAGGAATCGGCTCGGATCAGCTCCACCAGCTTCTGCACAGCCGGCGGATTGTAGAAGTGGAAGCCGACGATGCGTCCCTCAAGTTTCACTCGATCGTTCAACTCGGAGATGGGAATCGAGGAGGTGTTGGTCAGGAACCAGACGTCCCGCGAGTTGTGAGATTTGATTTTCGACAGGAGGTTGACCTTGAGGTCTGGGTTCTCGTTGACCGCCTCGAAGACCAGTGTGGCGTTGTAGGACGCCTCGACCTGGGTGGAGGGCCGGACGATGGACATGACGTCCTGCACGTACTGGCCGATGACCTCCTCATTTTCTATGAGATCCTCGCGCTTGGCGTAAGCTTTCCTCAGCCAGACGGCTTTTTTCTCTGCCGCTTTATGAACCTGGGTTCGGAGATACTCCAACAGCCCCGTGAGCATCTGGTCGGATATGTCCACAGCGTGGAGGACCCTGTCCTTGGGCGGCTGCCCGGCGTCCAGGCCCAGGTCGGCCATTTCCATGGCCGCGAGCAGGACGATGCCGCTCCCCATCTTGCCTGCGGCGCCCAGGACCGCTACGTTCTCGAAACGCTCGGCGTAATTCATCATTCTCTCTCCTGTCGGTCCTAGGACTGACTCGGCCAGCGAGGCGCGCGTTTTTCCAGGAAGGCGCGCATCCCCTCGGCGGCTTCGTTCTCGAACAGGGAGCCGAAGGTCTCTGATTCCAGGGCGCAGCCCGATTCGAAATCCATCAGGAAGCCCTGACGAGCAACTTTCTTGACGAGCTGAACGGCCCTGGGGCCCTTGGAGGCGATGGTTTTGGCCAGCTCGGTTGCCGCGGCCAAGAGCTGCTCGGGCTCGACGACCTTTTGGACGAGTCCCATCCGCAGGGCCTCGTCGGCGCCGATCATCTCCCCCGACATCAAAAGATAGAGTGCGTTTCCCAGCCCGACGAGCCGCGGAAGCCGTTGCGTTCCGGCATACCCCGGGATGACGCCCAGGTTGACTTCGGGCTGTCCGAACTTGGCCTTCGAACTCGCGATCCGGACATCGCAGGCCAGGGCCAGCTCGCAGCCGCCGCCCAGGGCGAACCCGTTCACGGCCGCAATCACCGGCTGGGGAAGGAGCTCGAGTTTGCGGAATGTCTTTTGTCCTCGCTTCGAAAATTCTCGGCCCTCGTCCTGGGTTTTTTGAACCATCTCGGCGATGTCGGCTCCGGCGACGAAGGCTTTCCCCTCACCGGTGATGACCAGAACCTTGACCTCTCGCCGTGAACTCATCTCAGAAATAAGATTGTCCATCTCCTGGAAAAATCGCGTGTTCAGGGCGTTGAGCGCCTCGGGCCGGGAAATGGTGATAACCGCCACTCCCTCGCTTATCTGCATTTTCAGAATCTGGAAATCCATTGTCGGCCTCCTTCAATCGCCGATCAGCGACCGGGCGATCACCAGACGCTGAATCTCGGACGTGCCCTCGTAAATCTCGGTGATGCGTTGGTCACGATAGAGTCGCTCCACCTTGTAGTCCTTCATGAAGCCGTACCCCCCGTGAATCTGCAGGGCTTTGTGGCAGACCCGATGCGACATCTCCGAGGCGAACAGTTTGGCGATGGCCGACTCCTTAGTAAATCGTTTCGCCCCGGAATCCTTCATCCAGGCGGCTCGGTAGACCATGGTCTTGGCCACTTCCACGTCAACGGCCATATCGGCCAGCATAAACTGTAAACCTTCCAACTCCACCAGCGGCTTGCCGAATTGGACTCGCTCCTTGGCATAACGAACCGCCTCCTCCAGGGCCGCCTCGGCGATGCCCACGGCCTGGGCCGCGATGCCGATCCGGCCGCAGTCCAGCGTGGCCAGGGCAATGCTCAACCCTCGGTTTTCCTGACCCAGAAGACAGGAGGCCGAGACCCGGCAGTCGGTGAAAACGAGCTCAGTCGTGCTCGACGACCGGATGCCCAGCTTGTTCTCATGTTTGCCTACGGCGAAACCAGGGATGTCCTTCATGATGAGAAAGGCCGAGATGCCCTTGGCCCCCTTCGTCTTGTCGGTGCAGAAAAAGGCGATGATCACGTCGGCGAAGGCACCATTGGTCGTGAAGTTCTTGGTGCCGTTCAGGACGAAATCGGTCCCGTCATGGACGGCAGTGGCCCGCAAGGACCCCGGGTCGCTGCCTGCGCCGGCCTCGGTCAGGGAAAAGCAGCCGAACCATTCGCCGGAGGCCAGCTTGGGCAGGAACGTCCGCTTCTGTTCCTCCGAGCCGAACATCGTCACGGCATCGTTGACCAGGGAGTTCTGGACCGAAACACCCACGGCCGTGCCGGCGTCCACCTTGCTGAACTCGATCATGGCCCCGGCGTAGACCACGGCGCCCAGGCCTGTCCCGCCGTATTCCTCCGAAACGGTCATGCCCAGGTAGCCGAGCTCACCCAGCTTTCGGAGCGCGGCGATGTTCGATTCCTGCTTGGCATCCAGCTCCTCGGCGACCGGCGCCAGCTCCTTTTCGGCGAATTTCTTTGCCCCGTCGATGACCATTTTTTGTTCCTCAGAAAATTCGAAGTTCACGGTCTTGCCTCCTTTTTTATTCCATGATCAACGAGTATGAGATGAGTGCCAACCCTTGATGTAATCGACGATTTCCTGTAAGTTGTCTCCGGGTCCGAACACCTTTTCAACCCCCAGGATGCGCAGCTTTTCCTGGTCCTTGGTGGGGATAATCCCGCCGCCGGTCAAGAGGCGGTTTCCCAGGCCGGCTTTGTCCATGAGTTCCCGGACCCTGCGGAAATGGGCCAGGTGAGCGCCCGACAGGATGGACAGGCCAATGACATCGGCATCCTCTTCGACCGCGGCCCGGACGATGGATTCGGGGGTCTGCTGGAGCCCTAGGTAGACGACTTCCATCCCGGCCTCGACCAGGGCCCGGGCGACCACCTTGGCGCCCCGGTCGTGTCCGTCGAGTCCCGGCTTGGCGATGATGACTTTGATCTGTGGGCTGGCCATGTTCGCTTCCCCTTGTGGTGATGTCAATAGAAGGGCCGCTCCCGGTATTCCCCGAAGACCCTGGTGAGCGTCTCGCTGATCTCGCCCACCGAGGCGTACACCCGCGAGGCCTCCAGAAGATGGGGGATTAGGTTCTCGGTTCCGGCGGCGGCCTTCTCCAGGACGGCCAGCCGGCTCCGGACGGCCGCGTTGTCCCGCTGCTTCTTGATCTCCGCCAGGCCCCGGACCTGGTCGGTCTCGACGGATTCCTCGATTTCCAGGACCGGAATTTCCACCGTTTCCCGGGCGTTGATGAAGTCGTTGACCCCAACCAGGATCTTCTTCTTGCGGGACAGGGCCAGCTGGTACTGGTAGGCGGCCCGGGTGATCTCGCGCTGGAAAAACCCCTGCTCAATGGCGGGGACCACGCCACCCAGCTCCTCGATTCTTTGGAAATAGTGCTCCGCCTCGCGCTCCAGGTCGTCAGTCAGCTTTTCGATGTAGTAGGAGCCGCCTAGCGGGTCGATGACCTCGGCCACGCCGCTCTCAAAGGCGATGATCTGCTGGGTGCGCAGGGCGATCTCCACGGCTTTTTCCGAGGGCAGGGCCAGGGCCTCGTCCATGGAATTGGTGTGAAGGCTCTGGCAGCCCCCCAGAACGCCGGCCAGGGCCTCCAGGGCGGTGCGGACGATGTTGATCTCCGGCTGCTGGGCGGTCAGGCTGCAGCCGGCTGTCTGGACATGGAAGCGGCACAGCCAGGAACGCGGATTCTTGGCTTTGTATTTCTCCTTCATGTGCCGGGCCCAAATCCTGCGGGCCGCCCTCAGCTTGGCGATCTCCTCGAAGAAGTCCAGGTGGGAGTTGAAAAAAAAGGACAGCCGCGGGGCGAAATCGTCGATGTCCATTCCGGCTCTCAAGGCGTGCTCCACGTAGCTGAACCCGTCGGCCAGGGTGAAGGCCAGTTCTTGGGCCGCCGTGGACCCCGCCTCGCGGATGTGGTAGCCACTGATGGAGATAGTGTTCCACTGGGGCACGCGGTCCGCGCAGAAGGCCATGAGGTCGGTGATGAGGCGCAGGTGCGGTTCGGGCGGGAAGATCCACTCCTTCTGGGCGATATACTCCTTGAGGATATCGTTCTGGAGGGTCCCCCGGAGGGCCGCCAAGGGGATGTTTCTTTTCTCAGCGTTGGCCAGGAACATGGTGAAGATCCAGGCTGCCGGAGCATTGATGGTCATAGAGGTCGAGATCTTGTCCAGGGGGATGTCGCGGAATAGGCGCTCCATGTCGGCCAGGGTATCAACGGCCACGCCCGTCCGCCCCACTTCGCCCGCGGACAGGGGATGATCAGAATCCCGGCCGTAGAGCGTCGGGTTGTCGAACGCCACCGACAGGCCCGTCTGTCCCCGGGCCAGGAGGAAATGGTACCGCTCGTTTGTTTGCCCGGCGGTGCCCATCCCTGAAAATTGGCGCATGGTCCAGAGCTTCCCCCGGTACATCGAGGGATGGATGCCCCGGACATAAGGGTACTCGCCGGGGAAACCCAGGCGGCTTTCGTAGTCGAAGCCGGCGATGTCATCCGGAGTGTAGAGGGGCTGAAGCTGCCGCCCGGAGATCGAGGAAAACTCAGCGTCACGCAATTCCGAATTTCGGTATTGTTCTTCCCAGTGTTTTTTAGTGGCGTTGTTCATGGCCGGTCCTTTTTGTCCTGTGTTGGATTTTAACCTGAGCGCAGAGCCGACGGATGTAAGGGTATGGAGACCTCCGGTTCTTGGTGAACCTCTCGGCTGCAGCCGGGATTCCTTCTCCGGCCTTGGTCAAGGCCGAAAACCTGTCCCATAAATTCCGTTGGATCATGTCCCGGATCTCTCTCTCCATGAGCGCGCGTCTCTTTTCATGATATTTACCGGACGTGAGAAGCGCCTGGATTCGGTTCTCCATCTCCCTGTGGACATCGTCCAGCCCTTCGTCGCGGAGGGCCGATGCGGCCAGGATAGGTGGGACACCTCCGGCCTCCGGCCGGCGGCTGATTTCGAACATAAAACGGAGGGACTCCAGGAGCGTTTCTGTCCCCGGGAGGTCGGCCTTGTTGATCAGGAACATGTCCGCCGCTTCCAGAATCCCGGCCTTGAGCGCTTGGATCTCGTCGCCCGTGCCCGGTTGGAGCACGAGAATGAGAAGGTCCACACAGCCGAGGACGTCCAACTCGGCCTGGCCGACGCCGACCGTCTCGATGAAAATGCGGTTCAGACCGAAGGCGTCGAGAACGTCCGCGACCAGGGGAGTCGCGGGAGACAGGCCGCCGTGCCCTCCGCGCGAAGCGAGCGAGCGGATGAAGATATGATCGTCGCCGCTTAGATCCTGCATTCGGACGCGGTCTCCCAGGAATGCGCCGCCGGTGAAGGGGCTGGAGGGGTCGACGGCGATGATGCCGACAGTCTGATTATGTTGGGCGGCCCGGCGGGCCAAGGCCGCGGTGACGGTGCTCTTCCCGACCCCCGGCGGTCCGGTGATTCCGATGCGAAAGGCGCCGTTCAGGTGGGGGATCACATGGTCACGAACCTCCGGCCCGATCGTCGGATAATTTTCAATGGCGGTGATCAGGCGCGCGCATGCCAGTCGATTGCCGCGAAAAAACTCAGTCCATAACTCGGCTGAGATCAACAAACTGGGCTGTTTATTTTTGCCGCGAAAATCCTTCTTCTTGACCTCAGAGATCATTTTGCCACAAACGGCCTTTAATAGAATGGTGGTAAAAATATATTCCCCGGATAGGGGCCTGTCAAGGATTTGAACGCGTCCACTACATCCGAGACGCCGAGGTCTTATGAGATTGAAGCCAAGAGCGGCAATATTCGGCCGGGGTTAGGTATTCAAGGGTCTGAACTCGTTTTCCATCGCCTTGGGCACCTCTCAGCCTTTGGTCTATAATAAAAAGCCTATGAGCCTGAATTTCCTCTTCGAGACGGCCGAGTTCAGGCGTCTCACCCAGGCCCTCGAGCAAGGCCGACAGGGGATGACTCTGTCCGGGGTTTCCGACCCGGCCAAGCCCTACATTCTTTCCTGCCTGGCTCAAAAAATGGGCCGGCCTATGGTCGTTGTCCGGCCCTTCTCAGCCCGCCTGACGGATTTCGCCGACCGCTGCCGGTTCTTCCTGAGGGAGCTCTCAGGCCGGGCGGACGTGGCCGTTCTCCCGGCCCTCACCTTCGACCCCTATGAGGACATTCCGCCCTCGCTTGACTCGGTCGCGACGCGGATGAGGTTTTTTTACGAACTACAGGCCAAGAGGCCGGCCCTGATCGTGACCAACCTGCCGGGCCTGCTCAAGCCTTTCCCGGCGCCCGAGGAGCTCGAATCATTCTTCCTGAGGTTGGAGAAAGGACAGGGATACGAACGCGACAGCCTGCTCCGGCGCCTTTCGGAATTCGGCTATGCCCGCGAGGAGCTGGTCGCTTCCCACGGCGAATTCGCCGGCCGGGGCGGGATCGTCGACGTCTTCTCGCCCTGGGAGACCTATCCCTTTCGCATCGAGTTCAGCGGCGAAGACGTGGTCTCGATCCGGACCTTCGACCCGTCCTCCCAGCGTTCCGTGGAAAGGCGGGACCGGCTTGTCCTGCCCTCGCTCCGGGAATTCCCCGGCACGGCCGATTTTTTCCGCGCTTGCCTCGAGGCGGCCCTGAAACGGTCGGGCTCGGCCTACGAGGACGTCGCCTCCAAACAGGCGCTCCTCGAACAGGGCGAGGTCTACCCGGCCTTTCACTGTGAGTCCCTCATCCGGGCCGAGCGCTTCGCTTCCTTCGATCGCTACCTGCCCGAGGCGATGTTCGTGGTCGATGACCTCGATGACGTCGAAACCGAATGGAAGGAATCCCGGGAAGAGCTGGCCCGGGAATACGATGAGCTTCGGTCCAAGCGAAAGTACGGCCTTCCTCCCGACGAGATTTTTCCGCCCGCGGGCTGGACCAAGATCCGGACGGAGGCGACCCTGTTCCGGACTCTCGTCTCGCCCGGCGACCGCAGCGTCTTCACCTTCGGCTTTCAATCGATGCCGCACTTCGACAACAGGATCCCCTTCTTCCTTCAATACCTGAAAAAGCTGCAGCGGTCCGCTGACCGGTCCTTTATCTACCTGGGAAGTGACGGCCTGGCCCAGAAGTTTGCGGTGCTCTTCGATCAAAACCAGGTGCCCCACGTCCGCCTGGCATCAGCCCTAGCCGCGCCCCGGGACGAGGCCGTCGGGATCCTCGTCGGTCCCCTGGGGCACGGATTCAGCTTTCCCGAGGAAAAGATCCACTTCTTCGGTGAGAAGGATATCCTGACCGAGGAGCGCGTCGTCACCTCGCGGCTGGCCGCGGCCAAACCCTTCCTGACCCATTTCCAGGACCTGAAGACGGGCGACTTCGTCGTCCACACGGATTACGGCATCGGCCTGTTCGCCGGCCTGCTGAGGATGGATGTGGACGACAAGGCCCGGGAGTTCATCGAGCTGCACTACCGCGACGAAGACAAGCTCTACGTCCCGGTCGAGGACCTGAACCTTGTCCAGAAATACACTCCCGTGGGGCCGACGCTCCCTTCCCTGGACAAGCTCGGCACTCCGTCCTGGGAGAAGACCAAGGACAAAGCCAAGAAGGCCGTGGAGAAGCTGGCCAGGGAGCTTCTTGACCTCTATGCCCAGCGCAAGACCCTGACCGGGTTCGCCTTCAGCCCCTCGGGGCCCTGGATGTCCGAGTTCGACAAGACCTTCGAATTTGAAGAAACCGATGACCAGCTCCGGTCGATCAAGGAGATCGAGAAGGACATGGAATCACCCTCCCCCATGGATCGCCTCCTGTGCGGCGACGTGGGTTACGGCAAGACGGAGGTGGCCATGCGGGCCGCCTTCAAGTCAGTCATGGACGGAAAACAGGTCGCCGTCCTCTGCCCCACGACGGTCCTGGCCAGCCAGCACCTCCAGACCTTCCGCCATCGGATGGCCCTCTTCCCGGTGCGCATCGAGGCCTTGACCCGTCTTCAGTCCAAGGCCGAGCAGGAGCGGGTCACGGACGACCTCGGCCGAGGTCGAGCGGACATCATCATCGGAACCCACCGTCTCCTGTCCCCGGACGTGGCCTTCCACGACCTCGGCCTGCTCGTCGTGGACGAGGAACAGCGCTTCGGCGTTCACCACAAGGAGAAGATCAAACACCTCAAGGCCGACATCGACGTCCTGACGCTGACGGCGACGCCCATTCCCCGGACGCTGAACCTCTCTTTGGCCGGCCTTCGGGACATCAGCCTGATCGAAACGCCGCCGCGGGACCGGCTGGCCGTGCACACCGTCGTCACGACCTACAGCCTGAAACTCATCGCCTCGGCCGTCCGCCAGGAGCTGAAGCGGGGAGGCCAGGTCTATTACGTTCACAACCGCATCGAGGACATCGACCGCGTCGCGGCGGTCATCTCCAAGCATGTTCCGGCGGCCAAGGTCGTGACCATCCACGGCCAGATGCCCGCCCTGGCCCTGGAAACGCGGATGCTGGATTTCGTCGGGCAGAAGTACAACGTCCTCGTTTCGACCACGATCATCGAGAACGGCATCGACATTCCGCTGGTCAACACCTTGATCGTGGACCGGGCGGACATGTTCGGCCTGGCCCAGCTCTACCAGCTCCGAGGGCGAGTCGGCCGGTCCTCGCGCCAGGCGTATGCCTATCTCCTGGTGCCGCCCTTCGCCGAACTGACGCCCCAGGCGCGCAAGCGGCTCAAGGCCCTCAAGGAGTTCAGCGAGCTGGGCTCGGGGTTCCGGCTGGCGGCCAAGGATCTTGAGATCCGGGGCGCGGGCAATCTCCTCGGTTTCGAGCAGCACGGAAACATGGCCGCGGTCGGGTTCGATTATTTCGTGCATCTCCTGGACCAGGCCATCATGAGCCTGAAGGGGGAGCGCCCGGAGGAAGTGAAGAGCGAGATCAACCTCAAGGTCGATATCCGCATCCCCGAGGAGTATCTCCCCCAGGTCAACCTCAGGCTGAACCTCTATAAGAGGATATCGTCCCTGGATCATCCGGATGAGGCCGCCCCCATCGAGCAAGAGGTTCGGGATCGATTTGGCCCTCCGCCCCCGAGCGTTCTGAACCTCCTCCGCTACGGCGTGATCAAGCACCTGGCCCAGAAGCTCAAGGTCCGGGCCCTCGACCGGGTCGGCTCCAAGCTCGTCATGAGATTCTCCCCTTCGACTCAAGCCGATTTGTCTCGAATGGCGCGACTCTTGAGAAAATATTCGGGCTCCATAACGCCTCAGGGCGTGGTGACCGTGCCCCTCCGCCGCGAAGGGGATGAGGGTATTCTGGGCGAAACGCTCGCCGTCTTGAAGGAGTTATAGGGATAGCCTATAATAAGCGCTCACATGAAGAGACTGACATCGACCGCTACGACCCGAAGAACGATCGGCCTGGCCCTGGCGGCCTGCCTGGCTCTGGTCGCCGCCTGCGGAAAGAAGAGCGCCGCTCCCGGCCAGACCGCGCCGGGGACGGAGGTCGCGGTCAAAGACGAGACGATGAAAAGCGCGGCCATCCTCCGCGTCGGGACTTCTTATTATTTTAACGCCGATTTCGAAGCCTACCTGAAAAGGATCATGGGCAGTTCCCCGGACACGCTGACGGTCGAATCGCGGAGCCGGCTTTATGACCGTTTCGTCGAGGACAAGCTTCTCATCGAGGCCGCCCAGCGACAGGGGATCTTCTTGACCGACGAAGAGAAGAGCCGCTACCAAAGCAAGATCCAGGAGGAGCTGGACTCGGAGAAAGACCAGCGTCTGTCGCCCGCGGAGCTCGAGGGTCTGAACGAGAAGCTCCTGATCGAGAAATACACCTATGCCCTGGTCAAGGACGCCGACGTGACGGACGAGGAAATCCGGGGATACTATGCGACTCACAAGAGCGATTTCCTCCAGCCCGAGCGGGTCAAGGTCAGCCAGATCCTGCTCAAGACCGAGGAGAAGGCCATCGAAGTCCTGGCCCGGGTCAAGTCCCTTCCCGAGGACGGATTTCGGAGCGTGGCCCGGCAGGAGTCCATCGGCCCCGAATCGGCCAAGTCCGGGGAGATGGGCACCTTCAGTCCGGGTCAGCTTCCCTATGAGATCGAGAAAGTCATTTTTTCCCTCAAAGAAGGGGAGATCAGTCAGATCGTCCAGTCCTCATACGGTTTTCATATCTTCCACCTGGACAAGCGGTTTGGGCCGGAGCTTGTTAGCGAGGAACAGGCGGCCCCCGGCATCCGGACCAAGCTCCTGGATGAGAAGATCGGCAGGGCCGTGGCGGCCCACCTGGATGAGCTCCGGCGGAGTCTGGATTGGACGGCTTCGCCCGAGAATCTGTCCTTCGCCTATCAAAGGAATAATTCATGAAACATAAGACGATGTGTTTTCTCGCCGTTCTTCTCCTGGCCGGAGCCGCAACCCTGGCTGCCCAGCAGGTGGTCGAGGAGATCGTGGCCGTCGTGAACGACGAAGTCATCACCCTCTCTCAGTTTCGCGAGAGGCACGACCTGCTGGTCAAGACGCTTCAGGCCCAGCTCCAGGGCGAGGAGCTGGACAAGCAGCTCGACTTTTTGAGAAAGAACCTCCTGGACACGATGATCTCGGAAGTTCTCCTGCTCCAGATGGCCAAGGAGAAACAGCTCGACGTCCGGGAACAACTCAAGGTCTACATTGAAAACATCAAGAAGCAGAACAACATCGAATCCGACGAAGACTTGAAGTTGGCCCTAGCCCGAGAAGGCCTCCAGTATGATGCCTGGGTCAAACAAACCCAGGATGATATCCTCCGGCAGATGATCATCTACAGCGAAGTGGACACCCACATCGTCATCGACGATAACGCGACCATGGCCTATTACAAGGCCAACGCCTCCCGATTCGTCCTCTCCGTGGAGTTCAAGCTTCGGGCCATCGTCCTGCCCTCCGAAGGCACGACGGAACCGCTCCTGGAAGTCAAGAGAAAGGAAATCAGCGACAAGCTCGCCGCCCACGCGGATTTCTCCGCCCTGGCCGGGGAATATGACCAGGCCGGGCTCAAGGAATCCCAGGGGGACTTGGGGATGGTCAAGAAGAGCGAACTCGAAGCGACCCTGGCCCAGGAGGCGGACAAGCTCAAGGCGGGAGAGATCTCGCCCTGGTTCAAGGCCCGAAACGCTTGGTATCTGCTCAAGCTCGAGTCGCGCACGGAAAGCCGTCAGCAGACCTTCGAGGAAGTCAAGAAAGATGTGGAGGCGCGGCTTTTCCAGGAAAAGAAAGCCAAGGCGCTTGAAGCGTTCTTCGCTAAGATCAAGGCCTCAAACTACATCAAGATCTTGCGGCCCGACCCCCTGAGCAACTGAAGCTCGGGGCCGCGACCCGAAGCCCTATTTCTTAGGCTTTTTATCGGCTTCGGCCTTCTTGGGTTCGACCGGCGGCGGCTCTTTGAAATCGATCTCGTGAGACATGGTCCAGGTTCCCACCAGGACCGGACCGGAGCCGCGGGTGCTGGCGAAAAGATTGACCTCTACGATCTTCGTTTTCCACCAGGGGTGATTCTCGATGGAGGCGAGGTTCCTGCCGTCATAGCCATAGGGGCTGGTGAAGGTGAACTCCTGGCTCTTTTCTCCGGGCATCACGGCCTTGCGGTCGATGGCGGCCCAAAAGTTCTCTCCGAGGTTCTGGCGCTCGCCCTTGAATTTGAACGCGGCATTGATATCGATGTACGTCAGCGGTTTATCGGTCGTGTTCTTGAAGCGACAGGACAGGGTTGGAACCAGGACCAACCGGGGCGGCCAGGGAGTGTAGGCTTTGGCGACCCATTTGGTCGTCACGTCGACCACCTGGAACATGGCTTTGACCTGATCTTTTGTAGGCGCTTTGATGCAGGTTATCAGAGTCAGGCCCAAGGCGGCCGCAAGGATCATAACCTTTAGGGAAACATGAATTCCAGCTTTTTTCATCATCGTGACAATCTCCTCTGCTATCAAGAACTATAGCGAAATACGACTCCCAAAGCAATTCGGACTCGGAAGTCCGCGCCGTCCGTTTGCCCGGGGATTCGCGGCTTCAGGATCGGCCCGAAGCGCATCACTCTTTGTTGACAAAGACGCTCGACATGGATAAGTTATGAGACTATCATCCATGGGATATCGGACCAAGGGGAGGAATTGATGGGGAATCGGCATGTTCCGCGTTGTCTTGCCCCCTTGCTGCCGGCCATGGCTTCGTCCCTTCCTGCCTCGGACCTGGACCGCTTCGCCAAGCCCTCCCGGGGCGGCGAGACCCGTACTTTTTCTTGCTTGGGCGAGCCGGTCCCCCTGCTTCCTGCGGCTCCGATCAAGAGGGGCCGAACCATTCTCCCCTTTCTCGAACGTTGGCGAATGGCCACACCGCAGTTCTCGGCCGAACCGCGGATGCCGCAAGCCCCGGCGATCCTGCGCTCTCCCCGATGTCCATGAGTATTTTCGAGTATTTCGGACACTCCGATATCGGCCCCAAACGGGCGACGAACGAGGACAACTACCTTTGCCTCGACCTGGCTCCGCGAATGCCGCAGGTCGAGGCTCCCGCCGCTCTGTTCATCGTGGCCGACGGGGTCGGAGGACAAGCGGGAGGGGGAGTGGCCAGCGGCTTGGCCGTCGAAGCCCTCAAAGCCTTCCTGCTCGGACGCTTGGCGGACGCGCCCTTGGCCCCGGATTGGCGGTCGCTTCTCGTGGAAGCATTCCGGGAGGCCAACCGAAAGATCCTGGCCAAGATCGAGGAAGACGTTGACCTTTCCGGCATGGGCACGACCCTCGTGGCGGCCCTCGTTTTCGGCGGTGCCGCCTTTGTGGCCAACGTCGGCGACAGCCGGGCCTATCACGTCCGGGCCGGGGAGATCGTTCAGGTCACCCAGGACCATTCCTGGGTGGCGGAGCAAAAGCGGATCCGGGCGATGTCGGAGTGGGAGCTCAGCCGGTCGCCTTTCCGGCACATGATCACCCGCTCTCTCGGGTTTGAGGCCGAGGTCCGGACCGACGTCTTCAAAGTGGACCTGGCCGACCGAGACTTTCTCCTTCTCTGCTCGGACGGTCTTTACAGCGTCATGCCGGACCGGGAGATCCTGCGGGTCTTCATGAGGTCCTCCGATCCGGAGAAGATCTGCCGCAGGCTCCTCAGGTCTGCCGAACGTGGCGGAAGCCGGGACAACATCACGGCAGTGGTGGCGCGCTGGGGCGAGCCGTCGGCGGCAGGCGGACGGCGTCCTCGGGCCACCGCCCGGGTCATCCGATCGGTTTCGGGGAAGAAGGAGCGCGGCCGGGCCCGCGGAAAATGAAGATGAAGACAAGTCGGACGAAGGACAACGCCGGATCGATCCTGGGGGGCGGACCCGGCCAACGACAGGCCTCCCGCGGGCGGCACGGAATCCGGCCTTTGGTCAGGGCTCGGCAGGAAACCCTGCCCCTGTTGATTTTCTGGGCGGAAACAAGTAAATAAAAGGATGGAGAGAAGGCCCGAGGGATGCCCGAAGCGAAGATAGGCAAGTATACGATCGTCGGTGAGATCGGCCGGGGAGCGATGGGCATCGTCTACAAAGCCATCGATCCCTTCATTGGCCGGACCGTCGCCATCAAGACCATCCGCTTCGACCTCCTGGGGACGGGCCCCGAGCGGGACATCGCCCAGAAGCGGTTCGTGCGGGAGGCCCATTCGGCCGGCAATCTCTCCCATCCCAACATCGTCACCATCTATGACGTGGGCGAGGACCAGGGGCTGTCGTACATCGCCATGGAATACGTGGACGGGTCGAGTCTCGATGAGCTCATGCACGCCAGCCAGAAGTTCAGCCTGGAGGAGATCCTGAGCCTCATCGAACAGGTGGCCGAGGGCTTGGAGAGCGCACACAAAAAAGGAGTGGTCCATAGGGACATCAAGCCGGCCAACATCCTCATCGGCAGTGATGGTCGGCCGCGCATCGTGGATTTCGGCATCGCCCGGATCTCCACCTCGACCATGACCCAGACCAACATGATCATGGGCACTCCGTATTATATGTCCCCCGAGCAGATCTCCGGACGGCGAGTGGACAATCGGGCCGACATCTTCGCCCTGGGCGGCATCTTCTATGAACTCCTGACCGGCCAGAAGCCCTTTCCCGGGGACAACCTGACCACCGTCATCTATAAGATCATCAACGAAGAGCCGATGCCCGTCCGGAGCTTCCATAAGAGTTTGCCCGAGGGACTGGACTTTATCGTCAGCCGGGCCCTGGCCAAATCCCCGGATGACCGTTATCAAACCTGCCGGGAGATGATCACCGACATGCAGAACTATCCTCAGCTCAAGATGCCCGCCCCGGCCGTTTCTTCCGAGGCGCCGACGATCGCCCTCCCCGCGCCCCAGCCGATCCTCCGTAAGCGGCCGCCGGTTTCCTGGCCCGTGACGCGCCGGAAAACCACGGTCATTGTCCTGGCTTCGATACTGGCTGTTGGGGCCGTCGCCGTGGGAGCTATCCTTCTTTTTTCCCGGGGTTCCGGAAATTCCCCTCTCCTGACTCCGCCCCAAGCCGCGGCTCCCGCAGTCTCCGCGGCCGCGACCGAGGGGCCCGAGACGCTCCTCGACAGGGGGCGGCGGCTGGGAAACGAGCAAAAGTACCCGGACGCCCTGGCGGTCCTTGAACGGATTCCCGAATCCGCGTCGCAATACTTCGATTCGCGCTTGATCGTCGGCTCGGTCCTTGAGGCCCAGGACCACCCGGGCCTGGCCGCCGGCGAGTATCGCCGGCTCATCGGGCTCAACCCCAAGGACCCCCGTCCCTACCTGCACCTGGGCCAGCTCGAGGAGCATCGGAACGATCTCGCCGCGGCCCTGGGCAACTACCGCAAGTTCATCGAGATCTCTCCGGAAGGAGTCGACGCCGAGGGCATTCGGTGGAAGATAAAGACCATCGAAGCGCGAACTCGACCGGCCGTCGTGCCGCCGACCGGCGATGCCTCGATCCCGCCTCGTCAAGCCCAGACGGCGGCGACCAACGTTCCGGCCAAGCCGGAGGCCAAGGTCACCGCAGGCAAACCCCAGACGTCCGGGGCCGCCCCTGCGACCAAGACCGGAAGCCCCTCCGGGCCGGTCCCCGGAATGCGAGCTGCGGACATCGCTCCGATGCTGGAGGCCGGCAAAAGATCCTTCGAGAAAAAGAACTATGCCCAGGCCGTGCAGCAGCTGAAGCCGGTCCTTGACCTTGACCCGGGGAACAAGGAAGCCAAGAGTTATTTTGACGCGGCCCAGAAGAAACTCGAGGAGGAGACTCTGCAGGCTACGATCAAGAAAGAGCTGGAGCAGGCCCGGGCGGCCATGCGGTCGGGAGACTATGCCGAGGCCATCGTCCAGTCCCGGCGCGCCCTGGCCCTGGACGAGGGGCTCGGGGACGCCAAGAAGATCATCAGCGCGGCCGTGATCAAATCCGCCCCGTCCGAAATAAAGGCCATCCTCGATCAATACCTCCAAGCCTCCAGGCAAACCGGGCTCAAGTCCTTTTATTCCCTCAAGTGCACCCCGGAGCTTTTTCAGCGCATCCATCGAGAGGCGGAGGTCATCTCTGCGACTTACGATGACATCCAGATCAGCGGTTCCAATCTCGACGTCAGCGCCAAGGAATCCCAATTCGACCGCTATGAGGCCGAGGCGGCCTTCACCCAGGTCATGACCGGAATGTCCAAGAACAAGGGCACTCGTCAGATCTTGTTCGAAGGAAAGATGCGCTGGTCGCTCATCAACTCCGGCGGCGACTGGAGGATCTCCGAGATCACGGCTATTCCCCGGAATAAGCGATGAACCGTCAAGGAGGACGTATCGTGACCATGAAAAAAACATGGGCGTGTGTCGCGGCGGCCGCGGTCTTTGCGGCTTTGACCCTCCCCGTCCTGGGCCAGGGCGCCGGAACCAAGATCAAGGTGATCGTGGAAAACTCCTCTCTTCGCGTCAAACCCAACATGGACTCGGAGATCCTGGAGGAGAACGTCCCCCTGGGAACAGTCTTCGAGCAGGCGACGAAGAACGGGGAATGGTACGAAGTGAAGTTCCAGTCCAAGCTGGGGGTCATGATCACGGGCTATATTCATGAGATGTACGTGGAGGTCGTGGTAACGGCTCCTCCGGTCAAGCCCGCCGTTAAACCCGCGGTCTCCCCTGCGGCTCAGCCCAAGCCGCCGTCTTTCGCCCCAGCCGAAGCTCGGGGGCGCATCGAGTTCGGACTGGCCTATGGATCGGGTTTCGGCACGCCGGCCAGCAGGACGACCAGCTACGATCGGAATGTTGCTGTGGAATATTTCCTGAGCCACGAGGAAGGCCGGGGAACCCTGAACCATACCCTCAAGAGCCTGCAAGGCTTGGCTCTTTCCTTTGGCTACTTTTTCCCCAATGGGTTAGGTTTTCAGCTCAGGGCGGATGTGAATTTCAAGCAGAGCTTCTCCGGGAACTCAGTCTACGATATGAATTGGACCTGGACGGATAACACTTCCGGAAGTTTCCATGGCACTTACCCCCTTACCGGAGAGGCGGGCCTGACCCCTCTCAGCCTCGACCTGGTCTACCGGATCGCAGCCAGCCCTGTGTTCCATCCCTATCTCGGGGCCGGGTTCACGTATTTCCTCGGGAATTTCAAGGCGGACTCCAAGGCGGGCTTCCCTTTCTGGTTCGTCTACAGCGGCGTGCAGTACAAAGATTTCGCCCTTGTGCCGGTCAAGATCGACGAATCCCTGAACTCCTTCGGCGGGAATGTCTTGGCGGGGTTCGATATCAATTTCTCGCCGAATATCGCCTTCACGGTCGGCGGCATCTATTTTATCGGGAGCGAATCCAATTTCAAATGGACGCCCGTCGCGGGGAGCTACCGCTGCGAAATGTACCCGTCGTTTACCATGACCTTGCCCCAGCTCGTGGCCAGTAGTTTCGCCAAGGATTTCACGACGCTCAAGGTCAAAACATCCAACGTCAAGCTTGTGGCGGGCCTCAAGGTCGGATTCTAAGGGAGGGCTTCAGTCCCGGGCCAGGCGCGAAGCGAAGACGAACGTCACTCCGGAATCCTTGCCGAGAGAGAGGCACTCGGCCAAAGCCTTGAGCGTCGACGGCCGAGGGTGGCCGATCCCGATCGCCTGACCGTTCCTTTTGGCCAGATGTACGAGCTCTAGGACGTTGGCCTTGATCTCGGCGGCGCTGAGCGTCTTGGCCTCGTCCGCGGGATCGATGAACATGCTGCTCGCTCCGCTGGGCACGCCCATGGTTCGGGCCAGGTCGCAGGCCAGGGAACGGCCGCTCGTGCGGCTATCGATGAAATAGAGGTTCTTGGCTTTGAGGGCCGCCAGGACCAAAGACATGGGCTTGTCCATCTCGGTCAGTTTTGAGCCCATGTGGTTGTTCATGCCCCGGATGTAGGGCACCTGCTCCAGGCAATCCTCCGTTGTCCTCCGGATCTCATCGTCGGTCATCGAGGCGTAGATCATTCCCGGCGTGTTCTTTTCGGTATGATTGTTGCCCTGGGATTCCATGGGTTGGTGAAGGATGACTTCCAGCCCGCACTCGTGGGCCAGCTGGGCGGTTTCCGTTCCGTGGGGGCTGAAGGGCAGGACCGAGACCGTGAGCGGAAGACCCAGGCCGCAGACTTCCTTGGCCGCCTCGAGGCTGTTGCCCATGTCGTCCATGATCAAGGCTATGAGGTTGGGCCCGGCCGCTCGCGGACCGGGCTTTAGCCCGGCCTGCCGTTCCGTTCCCGGTTTCTCCTTGGCCCGGGGGGCGCAGGCAAAGAGAAGGGCCATCCGTTCCTTTCCTTGTCCCTGGATCGTCCACAGATAAAAAACGGTGTCTTCCTCACGTGACGCCTCCAGGCTCAGGATCCTGGCCCCGGCGCCGACGAGCGCGTTTTCCAGGGGGCCGGCCATCGGCGCATAGAGCGACAGCGGCAATTCCACCTTCACGTGAAAGACCCTCTCCCGGTCCATGAAGCCGCTGATGGCGCGCTTCTTGACTCCGTTGGAGACGAGCTCATGGGTGATAAGCTTGTAGAACTCGGTCAAGTCAGGCGCCGCGTGTCTGCCCAGGATGAGCGTGAAAAAGGGAGAGCGGATGCCCTTGATCCAGCCGAGGTAATCCAGGCTCAGGATGAAGATGATAAGAACGACGATCGTCAGGATCAGAATCCACTTGGAGCGCTGAGAATCTTTCGGACCCCAGTGAGCGATGCGATTGCCCATGTGACTATCGAGAACGGAGCAGGTCGAGAGTCTTTTTCAGATAGGTCTGTTGACCGGTGTCCCAGCCCTCGAGCGCGGCGTCGGGTTTGACGCCCTGTTCCCAGATCTTCTTCCCGGAGTTTAAGGCAAAGACCCCCGTGGTCAGGAGCAGGGCGCTCCCGTCCTCAAGGGGCAGGAGCGAAACCTTGGCCGCCAGGCCGGGTGTCTGCAGACCCACGACCTTGGCCCGCTGAAGATCCTGAAGGACGCCGGCCACGATCTCGGCCGGACCCTGGGTCCCGAGATTCGTCCAAACGACCAGCGGAATCTTGTCCCACATCGCCTTTTGAGGACAGGCGAACGGCTCCTGGGCACCCTGCTTTATGAGGAAACGGCCGGCCGGGTCCGCCCGGAGGAAAAGATTGAGGAAGCGTCCGGCCTGCTCGACATCCCCCTCGGAACAGTTCCTCATATCCAGGATGAGCGGTTTCCCGGAGTCCTTCACTTTTGTCGTCAACATCCCTCGGGCCACGTTCACGGCCGAGGCGTTAAGTCTCGGGACGCGGAGAATGCCGGCCGTTCCCTCGGCCCGGGACCAAGTGGGACCAAGGACCGAGAACGCGGCCCGCTTCACCAGGAGCACCAAGGTTTCCGCCTGCCGAAGGACCTTGACCTTGACCGCTTCACTGCCGCGGCTCTTGAGGGCCAGTTGCGTCTCCGCCAGGCTGAAGCCCAGGGTCGAGCGGCCGTCGATCGAGCTGATGGCGTCGCCCACCTTCAATCCGGCCTTCTCCGCCGGCGATCTTTCGATGAGGCCCACGACCTGCGGGAACCCGCCGTAGGCTTTGATGAGGACGGCTCCAATGTCTTGGAAGCCCGTCATCCGGGCTTGTCGGTACTTGGCGGCATCATCCGCGTTGAGGTAGGTGGAGAGAACATCCAGCGAATCGACGAGGCCCCGGAAGGCCCCGTCCATGGTTTTGGCCGGGTTCGGCTCCTCGACATAATCATACTTGATGAGCTCGATGACCGTACCCAGGATCTGAAAACCGCGGCTGCTCAGGTCCCGGGTCGCAGCCGTGGGAGCGGTCCGGCCCGCCAGGAGCAAGAAACAGGCCCCTGCCGCCAGGACGGCGCCCAATAACCAGGCCCAAGTTTTTTTTCGCATACTCCTCAAGAATTGGAGATTCTATCACCTTCGCTCCAGCCATTGCAAGGGATTGAGAGGCTGGGCCTTGTAGCGGATCTCCAGGTAGAGGCAGGTGCCCTTCAGAGAGCCGGCATCGCCGACGATAGCCAGTGGTTGTCCTTCCGAGACCCAATCGCCCATCTTAGCCAGGAAGCTCGCGCAATGTCCGTAGAGCGAGTAATAGCTCAGCCCGTGGTCCAGGATGAGAAGGTTCCCGTAGCCCTGGAAATAGTCGGCATAGACGACCCGGCCTCCGTGAACGGATTTAATGACGCTGTCCTTGGACTCGGGCGCGATCTCGACCCCGTTGTTCTTCGTGGCCGTGTTGAACTGAGGGTGTTTCTCCAGGCCGAACCGGGTGATGACCTTGCCCTCGATCGGCCAGGGCAGCTTGCCCTTCTTTTCGTAGAGGGGGACGAAGGGCGTGGGGAAGGCGATCTCCTGCTTGGCCAGCTTGTCCATGAGCTGTTGAAGCTGCTGGGCGCGCTCGTTCAGCTCGCTCAGCGTCTGCTGGTAGAGCGTCTTGTTCTCCTGGATCTCGTCGATTCGCCGCTTGTTCTGCGCTTCCTCGGCTTCGAGCTCCTTCCGCTTGACTCGGGCCGAATCGATCAGCCCAGCCAGCTCCGCCTTTTTCAGGCTCAGACCGCGCTGGGCCGCCGTCAGTTTGGCCAGGTTGACTTGATAGCTGCGGATGACGTCCTGCTGGTATTGGGCCAGGAGAGTCAGGCTCTTGCTCTCCGAGGCCAGGCTGCGGATGTCCTGGGATTGGAAGAAGAACTGGAGGTAGCTGAAACGGCCGTACTTATAGAGCGTGACGAGGGTGGCGGTGATGGCCTCCTTCTCCTTGTTCAGCCGGGTCTTCAGAGGCGGGATGCTCTTCTTGAGCGAATCCTGCTCCCGGCCGGCCTTGGCCATCTGCAGGCCGTAGAGGTCCAGCTCGTTCTTGAGGATCGATTTGCTGAGTGTGATCCGATCCAGGCTGGACAAGACTGTCGCCTCTTTTTTCGACTCGGCTTCAAGCCGTGACTTGAGGTCGAGAATCTGGGCCCGGACCTTGGTCAGCTGATCATCGAGGTCCCCGCTCTGCTGTCCGCCGACTTCGCTCCGCCCGGCCGAGAGGAGAACGGCCATCATGAGCGCGGCCATGAAGCCCGCCGTCAAACAGGGCCTGCAACGTCCTCCACCCTTGGGAATCATGCTTGGGATGACCTTATTTTCGCGAAACGTAGATGATGCCCCCGATGAGCCCGATGAAAAGACTGACCGCTACATCGGCCACCAGCGAGAAGGAGACGGCCGTGCTGGCCGCGATGCCATAATACATCGACCCGAAGATCGAGACATAGGCGAGTTCGCGAGGCCCGAGCCCGCCCAGGGAGATGGGGATTGTCTGGATGAGGAGGATGATGGGGATGAAGATGAAATAATTGGACAGGGGGATGCGGAGATGAAAGGCCTTGCCGATGAGGAAATAGTAGACGACGACGTTGACCTGGAGGATGACCGCCCAGAGCATGGCCGCGAGAAACGGTCCCTTGTGATGCTTGTAGCTGACGAGGACCTGGCGAAAGGACAAGATCTTCTGCTGGGCCTTGGCCGCGAAGCCCTTGGTCGGGAATTTCTCGATCAGCCGGCCGGTCACGGGCAGGAAGAAGACGGCCACGGCCGCGAGCCCCCCGATGCCCACGAGCAGTGAGACCCAAATGACGGGCAGCTCTCGGGCAAGCTCCAGGCGGAAGAGCGAGGCGAACATGGCGAACAGGAAGAGGGTGATGAGTCCCGTGCTGCGGTCCACGACGACGATGGCCGAGGATTTGACCAGGTTTTTGGACTGCCGAGAGCCGTCCCAGATGCGCACCACATCGCCCCCGAAGCGCGTCGGCAGAAAATTGTTGAAGAACTGCCCGACCAGGTAGGATTGAAGGAGGAAACCCAGGCGATGATGATCCCCCTGGACTCGGGCCAGGATCTGCCAGCGGTAGACACTGATGAGGTTTCCAGGGATATGGAGCGAGACGGCCAGTGCCAGCCACCAGGGGTTGACGCTTTCCAGGGCCTTCAGGATGCCGTGAACCGAAGCCTTGGTGCTGAGGATGAAGATGATCAGCCCGGCGCTCAACAGGAGCTTGAACAGGAACCACAGGAGCTTTTTCTTCCCGGGCATCAAACCTCCTTAGCGCTGCGACCCGGGCGCGACAGCCGAGCCTCGGGCCATCCTGAGAGGCTGTATTTTGCCATAAACCTCGGCTCTTTCCAAGCGTGCCCCATTCCTGTATCTTAAAGAACAGGGAAAGAGACCCCGCCTTCGTTGGATGGGGAATCCCTCTCCCTTCGGCTTGAAGGACGCTCACTTGATGCGCCGCATATCCCTCCCCGCTCGGGCCCGGGCCGTTTGGACGGCCGGCCTTCGCGCGGTTGACCCGGCCCGGCTTGTTTCCGGAAGCGTTCGCCGTGACGGTGATCGTCTCTTCGTTAGAGGCAGGCCCTTTCCCCTGAACGAGGGGCGGCGGGTTTTTCTGGCGGCCATGGGCAAGGCGGCGGTTCCCATGGCTCTAAGTCTGTCGAACATGCTGGGCCGACGTTTGACCCGGGGCATCGTTCTTTGTCCGCCCGGCCTTCGCCTCATCCATCCGCGACTTCAGGGACTGCCCGCCTCGCATCCGCTTCCCGACATTCCCAGTGTGACGGCGGCCAGGGCCATCATGGCCCTGGCGCAGGAGGCAGGGCCGGACGACCTGTTCATCGTCCTGCTTTCGGGGGGCGCCTCGGCCCAGGCTTGCCTGCCCGCCCCAGGGATCACGCTCGGAGAGAAACGCCTCCTGACCGAGCGGCTCCTTCGCGCCGGGGCGGATATCTTCGAGTTGAACGCCGTCCGCAAGCATCTCTCGGCGATCAAGGGCGGCCGGCTGGCCCAGGCCGCTTATCCGGCCGCCGTGCTGAATTTGGTGCTGTCCGATGTTCGGCATAATGACCTCGAAACGATCGGCTCCGGCCCGACACACTGGGACAGCACGACCTATGCGAGCGCGCAGGGAGTCCTGATCAAGCACGGCCTGTGGCGGACGGCGCCAGCCGGTGTGAGAACGACGATCGAACGAGGTCTCGACCACGAACTCGCCGAAACGCCGAAGAAAGGAAACGCGATCTTCCGCAACGTTCGCTCCTTCATCATCGGCGACATCCGGACCGCCTTGACTGCGGCGGCGTCGCGGGCGCGCGAGCTCGGGCTCCAAGCCCGCATCATCGCCGTCTGGGACCAGGGTGAGGCTCGGGACGCGGCAAGGCGCTACGCCGCTCGATTGCGGGCGGCGATGGACCGTGAGAGGCATGCAGTTCAACCGGTGTGCTTCCTAGCCGGAGGGGAACTCTCGGTTAACGTCCGCGGGCGGGGGAGGGGCGGCCGGAACAGCGAATTCGTCCTGGCCGCCTTGCTCGAGATGCAAAAGGCGGGGCCTGCGGCGCCCGGAGGTCCCAGGGAGAGGCGTCCCGATTGGCTCATCGCCAGCCTCGGCACGGACGGCATCGACGGCCCGACCGACGCGGCCGGGGCCTGGGCCGGGCCGCGGGTCACTTCTCGTGCCGCACGATTAGGGCTCGACCCCGTCGCCTTCCTCGAACGGAGCGATTCCTACTCGTTCTTTCGAGGCACGGGGACACTGATCCGGACCGGCCCGACCGGAACTAATGTCATGGACCTGAGAGTCTTCCTCTTCGAGCGGCGTTGACCGGCGGGACCCGTTGGTGTTGCAGAGCGCGGGAGTTTGGATTATAATACACCTTCTCTCATTCGGCCCGCCTCCGGGCTTAATAAAAAAGGAGCTTTGTATGAAGAAGCTTTTCGCCGTAGTTTTCATCCTCCTGGCCGTCGCGACCCTGGTCCGCGCCGACTACTACATCAAGTCCAAATACCACTCCGACGCCGTGGCCATCATGGGCCAGAACCAGCCGGCCAAGGATGAGGTCCACGAGCAGTGGTTCAGCAGCGACAAGTTCGCCAACATCACTCCCGATATGACCATCCTCTTCGACCTGGCCAAGAACACGGCTTGCATAATCAACCACAAACACAAGACCTACGTTGAAACGACCCTCCCCCTGGACATGGCCAAGCTGGTCCCCCCGGAAGCCGCGGCCATGATGGGCATGATGAAAGCCACCGTCGCGGTCGAGCCCACAAGCCAGACCAAGAGCATCGGCCAGTGGCCCTGCACTCTATACAACGTGTCGATCAACATGATGATGATGCCCATGAAGTTCACCGTCTGGGCCAGTGAGAATGTCCCCTTCGACCTGAACCTGTTCAAGACGAAGATGTTCACCAACCTGATGAAGGGAACCCTGCGCCTGGATGATGCCTCCGTGGCCGAGATGATGAAGGTCAAGGGCTACTGGATCGCGAACGAGATGAACATGGAGATCATGGGTGCTAAGATGCACAACACGACCGAGGTTGTCGAGATCTCCCAGAAGCCGGCTACCCCGGGAGTCTATGCCGTTCCCGCCGGATACACCCAGGCCAAGTTCATGGAGATGAGATAGCCGTGGCCTCGCCCTCCCTGCGGAGGGACTGCTGAGCGCGCGGGGCCAGGCCGGCCTGCGGTCCGCCGCGTTTCGCATCTGATCATTTGGGGAGCCGCTCTTCGGAGCGGCTCCCCTTTTTTATTTCAGGCTTCGGGGCGCGCAAACCCTGCGCGTCAGCGATATTCTCCCCAGTGCTTGATCTCAAGGTCCGCGGGCCGTTTGGCGGCCATGGCCTGGACGACGAGCTCGGCCATCTGCAGGTTGGTCAGAAGGGGCACGGAGAAATCGACGGCCCGGCGCCGCAGGAGATAATAGGAGTCGAACTCGGTCTTGTCCTCGGGGTTGGGGATCGAGATCAGCAGATGGATCCGGCCCTGGGCGATCCAGTCCTTGATGTTCGGCTTGCGGCGCTCATGGACCTTGTGAAGCCGTTCGTTGTCCACGCCCCGCTTTTTCAGGAAGGCCGAGGTGTGCTCGGTCGCGTAGAGGTGGTATCCCATCTCCTTCAGCTTCCGGGCGGATTCCAGGAACCTGACCTTGGCCGTATCTCCGCCCAAGCTGATGAAAACGTTCCTTTCCGGACGGACGAACCCGGTCGAGAGGATGGCCTTGAGCAGGGCCTCGTGAACGTCCCGGCCGAGACAGCCCACCTCGCCCGTGGAAGCCATCTCCACGCCCAGGATGGGGTCGGCGCCCTTCAGGCGGGAGAAGGAGAACTGGGGAGCTTTGACCCCCACGTAATCCAGGTCCAGGGTCGTTTTCCGGTTCGCGGCCGGTTGGCCGATCATGGCCTTGACGGCCAGCTCGACCAGGTTGACCCGGCTGACCTTGGACACGAAGGGAAAGGACCGCGAGGCCCGCAGGTTGCACTCGATGACCTGGATGGCATTGTCCTTGGCCATGAACTGGATGTTGAACGGCCCGTTGATGTCCAGGGCCCGGGCGATCCTCGCCCCGATGTCGCGGATCTTGCGGATGGTCTCGATGTAGAGCTTCTGGGGGGGAGGACCATGGTCGCGTCGCCGGAATGGACGCCGGCGTTCTCCACGTGCTCGACCACGACCGAGGCCAGCAGGCGGCCGGAGGAAGCCACGGCGTCGAGCTCGATCTCCTTGGCGTTGAGGATGTACTTGCTGATGACCACCGGGTACTCGGGCGTCACCCGCGAAGCCTTCTTCAGGAAGCGCCGCAGGTCGTGATGGTCAAAGACGACGCTCATGGCCGAGCCGCTCAGAACGTAGGACGGCCGGACCAGGACCGGATAGCCGATCCGGTCGGCGAACTCCTCCGCTCCCTCGACCGTGCTCAGTTCCTTCCAGGGAGGCTGGTCGATGCCCAGCCGGTCGAGGAGCCTGGAGAAGGTGAACCGGTTCTCGGCGGCGTCGATGCTCTCCGCGGTGGTGCCGAAGATCTTCAGCCCTGCCGCACGGCACTTGAGGGCCAGGTTGTTCGGGATCTGACCGCCCATGGACAGGACGAGACCGTCGGGCGCCTCCTTGTCATAAATCTCCCGCACCGTCTCGAAGCTGAGCTCGTCGAAGTAGAGACGGTCGCAGATGTCATAGTCCGTGGAGACCGTCTCGGGGTTGTAGTTGACCATGACCACCGAATAGCCGTGCTGGCGCAGGGCGACGGCAGCGCTGACGCAGCACCAGTCGAATTCCACCGAGGAGCCGATGCTGTAGGACCCCGAGCCCAGGACCATGGCTTTGCGGCCCCCCCGATCGGGGACGACGTCGTCCTCCGTCCCGTTGTAGGTGAGGTAGAGGTAGTTCGTTTGGGCCGGATATTCGGCCGCCAGGGTATCGATCTGTTTGACCACGGGCACGACACCCAAGCTCCGCCGCCGCTCCCGGACCTTCCCCTCTTCGGACCGGACGGCGATCGCCACCTGCTTGTCGGAAAAACCCTGCTGTTTGGCCTGCCGCAGGAGCTCGACGGGGAGATTCTCCAGCCGGCGGTGCCGCAAGGCCCGCTCAGTCTCAACGATGTTCCTGATCTTGTGGAGGAACCAGGGGTCGATCCGGGTGAGCTCGGCGATCCGGCCGACCGGCCAGCCCTTGGTCAGGGCCTCGGCGATCCCGAACAGGCGCTCGTCGGTGGGGTGCTTGAGCTCCCTCTCCAGGTTCTTGAAGGAATAGTTCTTGTTGCAGACGAGGCCGTACATCCCGACCTGGAGCATGCGAGCGGCCTTCTGGATGGCTTCCTCGAACGTCCGGCCGATGGCCATGACCTCGCCCACGGATTTCATCTCCGAGCCGATCTTCTTCGAGACCCGGGCGAACTTCTTCAGGTCCCAGCGCGGGATTTTGACCACGACGTAATCAAGGGCGGGCTCGAAGCAGGCCGACGTCACCCGGGTGATGGAATTGCGCAGTTCGGGCAGGGTGTAGCCCAGGGCCAGCTTGGCCGCGACCGCAGCCAGGGGGTAGCCCGTGGCCTTGGAAGCCAGGGCCGAGCTTCGCGACAGCCGGGCGTTGACCTCGATCACTCGGTAGTCCCCGTCGGTCGGGTTCAAGGCGAACTGGATGTTGCCCTCGCCGACCAGCCCCAGGTGCCGGATGGCCTTGAGGCCGATCTCACGCAGGAGGTGGTACTCGGCGTCGGTCAGGGTCTGAGAGGGAGCGATGACGATGCTCTCCCCCGTATGAATGCCCATGGGGTCGAAGTTCTCCATGTTGCAGACGGCGATGCCGTTGTCGGCCCTGTCCCGGACGATCTCGTACTCGACCTCTTTCCAGCCTTCGAGGTATTCCTCGACGAGGACCTGACGGGCAAAGGCGAACGCTTTGGCCAGAGTGGGCCGCAGCTCCTCGGCCGTGGAACAGATGCCGCTCCCGCGCCCGCCCAGGGCAAAGGCTAGGCGGACCATGACCGGGTAGCCGATGGCCTTGGCTGCGGCCAGGCCTTCTTCGACCGTCCGCGCGGTCCGGCCTCGAGGGGTCTTGAGCCCGATCTCGTGGAGTCTCTTGTTGAAAAGCCTCCGGTCCTCGGTATCGCGGATGGCCTCGACCGACGTGCCCAGGACCCGGACCCGCTTGCGCTGGAGCAAGCCCTTATCCCAGAGCTCCAGGCCGCAATTCAGCGCCGTCTGTCCCCCGAATGAGAGGAGGACGGCGTCCGGGCTTTCCTTGGCGATGACGCGCTCGACGAATTCCGGAGTCACGGGCAGGAAATACACCCGATCGGCCAGGTGGTCCGAGGTTTGGACCGTGGCGATATTGGGGTTGACGAGCACGACCCGGATGCCCTCTTCCTTGAGGGCCTTGATGGCCTGGCTTCCGGAATAATCGAACTCCCCGGCCTCGCCGATCTTCAGCGCCCCGCTGCCGAGGAGAAGGACCTTCCGCGGCTTGCTCATGAGACGATGTCCAGGAAGCGGTCGAACAGGAATTCCGTGTCGGTCGGACCGGGGTTGGCTTCCGGATGGAACTGAACGCCCAGGACCCGGCCGCTGCGGTGGATCAGACCCTCGTTCGTGCCGTCGTTGGCGTTCGTGAACCAGGGCTTCCAACCGTCGGGCAGAGTCCGGTCGTCCACGGCGAACCCGTGGTTCTGGCTGGTGATGTAACAGCGTTCCGTGCCCGCCTCGAGGCAGGGCTGGTTCTGACCCCGGTGGCCGTACTTGAGCTTGTAGGTGCTGCCTCCGCCGGCCAGGGCCAGGATCTGGTTTCCGAGGCAGATGCCGAACATCGGGACCTTCGCCTGGAGAAGGGCCCGCACGGTGAGGATGGTTGAGCGGCACTGCCGGGGGTCGCCGGGTCCGTTGGAGATGACGATGCCGGCCGGCTTGTGCTCCATCACCCGCTCGGCCGGAGAATCGGCCGGAAGCCGGACGATCCTGACTTTTCTTCGAACGAGGGACCGGATGATGCTTTCCTTGGCCCCGCAGTCGATGAGGACGATCGAAACCGCGGAGTGAGGGTTGTAGATCGTCGTTTCCCGGGCCGTGACTTCCCGGACGAGGTCGGTCCGGTTCGGGTCCGGGATCGCCCGGGCGGCCTCGACCAGGCCGTCGAGGTCGATCTTCGACTCGGAAGTCTCGAGGACGCCGAGCATGACGCCCTTGACCCTGAGCCTCTTGGTCAGGGCCCGGGTGTCGATTCCTTCGATCCCGGGTATACCGTGCGGCTCGAGCCATGAGGACAGGCTCCTTGGCGAGGTCCCGTGGGAGGGCGAGGCGCACGCCTGGCTGACGATGTAGCCCCGAACCTGGGGCCCGTCGGACTCAAAATCGTCGGGCGAGATGCCGTAGTTTCCGATGAGGGGATATGTCGAACAGAGGATCTGTCCGCGGTAGGAGGGATCGGTCAGGGATTCGGTATAACCCACCATCCCCGTGTTGAAAACGACTTCCCCCGTGGCGCGTCCGCGGCCGCCGAATCCCCGGCCCCGCCAGACGCTGCCGTCTTCCAGGACGAGGGCAGCCTCCAACTTCGAACGAACTCCTCCCCCGCCGAACGATCGGGGGGACGCTGAATTTCGAATCATTATAATCATCCGGCCCCTAAAAATCCAGGGAATTTTTTATATCGCAAGAATTTCTATTAATGTGATGAAAGGAGCCCCTCTCTGCGCCAAGGCCGTTCGTTGTTGCTCCGCTCGGGGCGCCCATTTTAAAATGGATCACGATGGCCCCGTCCTCCCACTCTCGCTTCAACCGGTCCGGGCCATCGTTCATGCAGTTCACCTTTCTTTTCCCTCGGAAGCATTCCCGTTCATTTTCTCTGCAGAAAGGCGAGCGCTGCTGGGCCGAGAAACCTCTGCTCTCGAGCCGGCGATCGCTTCTTCTTTCCCGGGAATCGGGCCGAGGCTGGAGCGAGCATGAGGAGATTTAGCCGGGACGTGAGGCTTTTGAGGGAAGCCGGCTCGGAAGAAGTCGGTCGGCGAAGATGTCTGAGCGGACGGCGGACTCCGTAAGGTCAAGGCCGGGAGCGAGTTCTGAGCCGCCGAGAAAGCCGAAATGGACAGGCGTGAAAAATCTTCGAGCGAGTGAAGCCTTGGACAGATTCCCGCGTTCATCGCCGGGACCGCGTGCGTGTTTCTAGGCCATTCAGCCGAGCTTTTCATTAAATAAATAATCGGGAATGCTTCCTTTCCAATCGCGGCGGTTGACTCGCTTCCTTCATCTGAAATACTATCAAACCATCCCATGGAAACCGTCAGCCGGCTGAACGCCCTCCTCGAAGTGCTCAGAAGCTCGCCCCGGCGGGTGAACAAGATCTTTGTCGACCGGGACAGGCGCTTCGGCAAGATCCATGAGGTTGTCGTCGAAGCCCGCGAACAAAAGATCCCCCTGGTTTTCGTCCCGCGCGACAAGCTCGACGAGCTCGACCGCGATCATCAGGGTGTCGTGGCCCTCCTCTCGGCCAAGGAATTCTCCTCGCTCGAGGAGATCCTCGAGGCGGCGGCCAATCCCTTTCTCGTCCTGCTCGACGAGATCGAGGACCCGCAGAACCTGGGGGCTATTATGAGGAGCGCCGAGGCGGCCGGCGTGGACGGCGTCATCCTCCCCGAGCGCCGCTCGGCGACCCTGACCGATTCCGTCCTGTCGGTGTCGGCCGGCGCGAGCGAGCACCTCAAGGTGACGCGGGTCAAGAACCTGGCCCAATCCATGGACCTGCTGAAAGAACGCGGATTCTGGCTGGTGGGCGCCGAGAAGGACGGAGACGGCGCGTTCCATGAATTCGACTACACGACCGCTATCGGGCTGGTTTTTGGGTCCGAGGGCAGAGGTCTCAGGCCGCTCATTCGCCGAAAATGCGACCGGATCCTTTCCATCCCTCAGCGGGGCCGGGTGAACTCGCTCAACGTCGCTTCGGCCGCGTCCGTGTTCCTGTTCGAGGTCGTCCGGCAGAGGATGGCCAAGGAGCGCCGCGACAAGGAAGGGGCCGAACGATGAAAAGACCGGGACTTCCGGCCCTAGGCCTGGCCTGTCTTTTCCTACTCGGACTTGCACCCTCCGGCGTCGCCCGTTCCGAGGAAACACCCTCGGAGTCGGGGACCCTCTCCGTTTATTTCATGGGGGAAAAGGTCGGATATGAGGATTATACTTGGAGCGAGGATGCCCGGGGCTGCGTGCTCGAGGCTTCGGGCCGGATGACCCAGCCCCTCCGGCTCGAGGTCCAGTCCCTGACCCTTCGACTCAGCCGCGATTTTATCCCGCTCGAGTATTCCTTCCGGGGGTCGCTCAACGGGGTGAGCCAGGATGTCACGAGCCGCATCCAGGAAGGCCGGGTCCTGAACACCATCGTCCAGGGCGGTCAGGAGACGACGAGCGAAGCCGATGTCCGACGCGACGCCCTGATCCTGCCCAACCCGCTGTTTTCGCCCTACCTTGTGCTGGCCAAGAAATACGGCTGCGGGCTCAAGGACAAGACCGAGGTCTCGGTCTATATGATTCCCCAGGTCGAGATCCGCGGGGTTCTCGACCGCGCCGCCGACAACCCGTGTCTGCTGACCCTGGACCTGGCCGGGGTCGAGATCGTCTTGGAAACGGACTCCGAACGCCACCTCCTTTCCCTGTCCATCCCCGCTCAGAACCTCAAGGTGACCTTTGAAAAACGGGATTGACCCGGCCGAATCATTCACTTCCTCGGGAAACGGGCTTAGCCTATCTCGAGGGAGGAAAAATCCATGAAAATGAAGAAAACGTCGTCGGTTGCTGTGGCTTTCGTTTTTCTTGCGGTCCTCTGCGTTTGACCCTCTGGGCCGGCCTTCGGCTCCGAGCTTAACCTCAAGCTTTTCGGCGGCTACAATTATCTTATTGGGGGCGATCTCAACACGGGAACCGATGGGTTCGCCAGATATTGGCTTGATGGACTCACGGCCGGCGGCTATAACGTGAGCGGTGCGTTCAAGCCGGCTCACTTTGGCTTCAATTTCGGCGGAGATTTGATCTTCTTGTTCAGCCCGACGGTCGGGCTCGCGTTCGGGGCGGAATACCTGCATGCCTCGCCCGAAAGCACATTTGCTCTTACCAAGGGCTCCGATTCCGGGAATATCATCCTCGACCAAAGCGCCACCGCCGTTCCCCTCAAGGTCAGTCTCTATGTTTCGATTCCCACGGGGACGGGGGTTCGCGCCACGCTTCACGTGGGGATCGGCTACTACCTGGCCAAGATGTCGAACCGCGTTAGGCTGGAAGAGGGCGGAGACTTCCTACAGTGGGAAAATACGGCCAGCGCGAACGGGATCGGATTTCACGGCGGGCTGGGGTTCGAGTTCGAGCTTTCCCCCAACGCCGGGCTCTTTATCGAAGCCCGGGGTCGGTACGCGAAGTTCGGCGGATACAGCGGAGACCTGACTTTAAGCAGCACTTCCGGCACCGACTCAGTAAGCGGCAAACTGTACTATTTGGAAGAGCTGGGGCTCGTGTCCCAATTCTACCCGCTCATTATGGTCTCCGATACCGAACCCACGCCCTCGGCGTATGAGCGGAATATCCGCGAAGCCACGGTCGATTTCAGCGGCGTAGGGGTCGTGGGCGGTCTCGTCATCCGGTTCTAGGGCTGTCTTTTTCTAAACGAGGCTGTTTTCCGGCTGGGCCCGATTCCCGGCCGGAGGCCATCTTCTCCTTGACAATTTTTTGCTCCGACCTATAGAATAATCGCGGAAAATTCATTCTGAATTATCGTGATAATCATGAAAAAGCACGTAGATTTCTATTCTCTCGAAAAGAACATCGGCGGCCTCAAGCAGCAGATCGACGATCTCAACATCAGCGAGGACCCGGATAAGAAGGGCAAGATCGCGAAGCTCAGGCACGATATCGAAATGGAGTGGGTCGAGATCGCCAAAGACCTGACCCCCCAGCAGATCGTCCAGATCGCCCGCCACCCGAAAAGGCCCTACACCCTGGATTTCATCGAGGCCCTGACCACGGATTTCATGGAGCTCCACGGCGACCGCAGGTTCGGGGACGACCCGGCCCTGGTCTGCGGCTTCGCCTTCTACAAGGATCGGAGCGTGTGCATCCTCGGGCATCAGAAGGGGAGGACGACCAAGGAGCGCATCTTCCGAAACTTCGGTCAGCCCAACCCTGAAGGCTACCGCAAGTCCCTCCGGATCATGCGCCTGGCCGAGAAATTCCGCTGTCCGATCATCACCCTGGTCGACACCCAGGGTGCCGCGCCGGGGGTCGGCGCCGAGGAGCGGGGCCAGGCCGAGGCCATCGCCTACAACCTGCGGGAGATCTCCGTGATCCGGGTTCCGATCGTGTGCGTCGTCATCGGCGAGGGAGGAAGCGGCGGGGCCCTGGCCGTGGGCGTCGGCGACCAGGTGATGATGCTCGAGAATTCGTTCTACTCGGTCATTTCGCCCGAGGGCTGCGCGGCCATCCTCTGGAAGGATCAGTCGGCCGTGGCCCAGGCCGCCGAGAACCTCAAGATCCGGGCCGGCGACCTCCTCGAGCTCGGCCTCATCGATAAGATCATCCCCGAGCCGCCGGGCGCCGCTCACATCGACCCCGAGCAGACCTTCAAGAACGTGGACAAGGTCTTGAGTCCGATCCTCAAGAAGCTTGAGCAGAAACCGATCGACGAACTCTTGGCCGAGCGCTACCAGAAGATCCGTAAAATGGGAGTCTACGTCGAAAAGTGAGTGAAGGTACGCGCGAACCCAAGGCGGTCTCCGCCATCAAGGGGACGAAGGACATCCTTCCCGAGGAAGCCCGAACCTGGCAGCGGGTGGAAGCCCTGCTTCGATCCCATTTCGAGATGTATGGCTACCGGGAGATCCGCACCCCCGTTTTCGAGGCGACCGAGCTGTTCGAGAAGGGAACCGGCGAGACAACGGACATCGTCACCAAGGAGATGTACACCTTCACCGACAAGGGGGGCCGGTCCCTGACGCTCAGGCCCGAGTACACGCCCTCCGTGGTGCGGGCCGTCATCGAACATCGGCTTGATCTCCAGCCCGATCCTTTGCGGTTCTACTTTATCGGTCCGATGTTCCGCTACGATAAGCCCCAGAAAGGCCGCTATCGCCAGTTCCATCAGGCCGATGTCGAGGTCTTCGGCGAGAGCGACCCGGCCGTGGACGCCGAGCTCGTGGAGATGGCCGATTCCCTGCTGGCCCGGCTGGGGGTCAAGGGTGTCGAGACTCTAGTCAACTCGGTCGGCTGTCCGAAATGCCGTCCGGCCTATATCAAAAAACTCCGCGAAGCGGCCGAGGCGCGACGGCAGGAATTGTGTGAAGATTGCCGGAAAAAGATCGACATCAACCCCCTGCGCATCTTCGACTGCAAGGTCGAGGCCTGCCGGAAGATCGCCGACGCCTTTCCCAAGATTGCGGACCAGCTTTGTGCTGAGTGCGCCGATTATTTCCAGATTTTCCGCGGATATCTTGACGGCTACGGGATCCCGTACCGGTTCGAGCCCAAGCTCGTGCGGGGCATCGATTATTACACCAAGACGACGTTCGAGGTCGTCACCGGCCACGCCGGGCAGCAGAACGCCGTCCTGGGCGGCGGCCGGTATGACAACCTGGTCAAGCAGTTCGGGGGGCCGGACCTCGGCGCCATCGGATTCGCCATGGGCATGGAAAGACTGTTGTCCGAGGTCAAGCTCGACCAAGCGCCTGAGAAGTTCCTGTTCCTAGCCTACCTGGGCGACGAATCCAAGAGAAAGGCCATGACCCTGGCCCGTTTCTTCCGGCGGAACGGAGTCCCGTGCCTGCTCGAGTTCAAGGACAGGGGCCTTAAGGCGCAGATGGGACGCGCGTCCAAACTGGCCGCTTCCTGGGTCCTGATCCTTGGCGAGGACGAGATCCGCCGCGGCCGCTACGGCCTCAAGGACATGGGTACGGGTCAACAGTTCGAGGGCACGGAGGAGGAGCTGTTGGGCCGCATCAAGGCTTGAGGCTGATCGAGCGCCATGAACGACAAGACAACGCCAATGACATCGATAGGGAAGCGTACCCACTACTGCGGCGAACTTCGTCGGGAGCATATCGGAGCGGAAGTCGTCCTTGACGGATGGGTCCAGAGACAGCGGGACATGGGAAACCTCGTCTTCCTCGACCTCCGAGATAGGGAAGGCCTCGTCCAGGTGGTCTTCCGGCCGGACAAGCCGAACCTTCAGGCCGAAGCCAAGAAGCTTCGCATGGAATACGTAGTCGGTGTTCGGGGCATCGTCCGGGCCCGCGAGGCCAGATCCGTGAACCCCCAGATGCTTACGGGCGAGGTCGAAGTCGAGGCCGCGGAACTGCAGGTTTTTAACGTTTCGCGAGTCCCGCCCTTTGTCGTGGCCGATCCTGTCCAAGCTTCAGAAGAGCTCCGCTTGAAGCACCGTTTCCTGGACTTGCGTCGTCCGACCATGCAGCGCAACGTGAGGCTCCGGCACGAGGCGGCTCTCCGGGTCAGGAACTATCTTGACCGCAAGGGTTTCCTGGAGATCGAAACGCCCTTCCTGACCAAGTCCACGCCCGAAGGAGCCCGCGATTTTCTTGTGCCCAGCCGGTTTTCCAAAGGCCGGTTCTACGCCCTGCCGCAGTCGCCTCAGCTTCTCAAGCAGACCCTGATGATCGCCGGGTTTGATAAGTACTTCCAGATCGTGCGCTGTTTCCGCGACGAAGCGGTGAGGGCCGAGCGCCAGCTTGAGTTCACCCAGATCGACATCGAGATGAGCTTCATCGTCCGCGAGGACGTGTTTGAGCTCGTCGAGGGGCTGATCACAGACCTTTTCGAGCTCGTCGGGATAAAGGCCGGCGCGCCCTTTCCGAGGCTAAGCTATAACGATTGCCTGGACCGCTTCGGATCGGATAAGCCCGACCTCCGAATTCCCTTCGAGATTATGGACTTGACCGGGCTCGGGGCGGAGACGAGCTCCGAGGTCATCAAGAAAGCGGTGGCCGGCGGGGGCGTTCTGAAGGCGCTGGTCGTGCCCGGCGCGGGAGGCTTGTCGCGAGGCCAGCTGGATAAGCTCGCGGACAAAGCCAGGAGCCTTGGCTTGCCGGGCCTCATCTGGATGAGGAAGGCCGAGGGGTTCAAGTCCTCGCTCAAGATGAGCGAGGCCGACAGCCGCATGCTGTGGGACAAGCTCAAGGCCGGGGACGCTGACCTGGTCCTCATGGCCGCCGCGCCCCGGGAAAGCGTTTTGAAAGCCATGGGCGAGATCCGTCTGGATGCCGCAGGCCTCGCGTCCTCGGTTGAAAAAGCCTACAAGTTCCTTTGGGTCACGGAATTTCCGATGTTCGAATGGAGCGAGGAGGAAGGCAAGCTCGTGGCTATGCACCACCCCTTCACTTCGCCCCTGGACGAGGACCAGGCACGGCTCGAGAGTGAGCCCCTCAAGATTCGAGCCAAAGCCTATGACCTCGTGCTGAACGGTCTGGAGTTGGGAGGCGGCTCGATCCGTATCCATGACGCCGGCCTCCAGAAGCGGATCTTCCAGGCCCTGGGCCTTGAGCCGGCCGAGACTGAGGAGAAATTCGGGTTCTTCCTTGAGACCCTGCCCTACGGCACGCCTCCGCACGGCGGGATCGCTTTCGGGTTCGACCGCCTGGTCATGGTCCTGGCCGGGGAATCGTCCATCCGGGAAGTCATTCCCTTTCCCAAGACGACGAGCGGACTCGACCTTTTCAGCGGCGCGCCGTCCACCGTCGCCAAGCGTCAGCTCGACGAGCTCGGCCTCAAGATCAAAGACTAGACATATCGATACGGCGTATACAGGCCGGCAGGGCAGCCTGCGATTGTTATCGCCGGACAAATAGGCGGGATACATGGAAGCAAAACGGTTCCTATCGGGGGTCGTCGGGGTTTTGTGCCTGGCTCCGTGGCTTGCGGCCGCGCCGTCCTGGATATCCGAAGTGAAGACCTACGGCAATTTCGAGACGGCCGGGATCATCATCAAAGTCGAGGGAATGGACTTCAACGAGTCGGCGATCATCCAATATAAAAAGATAGGGGAGGCGGCCTATCGGAGAGGTCACGATTTTGTCAGGTACGACGGGAATCACATGGCCACGAGCCTTTTTGGGCTCGACCCGGCGAGCTCGTATGACCTCATGATCACACTTTCGGACCCGGACGGAACGGGCGGCGTCAACCCGTGCTTGGCATCAGTTACGACGAAGACCGAGTACTTCCTGCCCGCGCCCCTCAGAGTCGTCAAGGTCTCCGGACAGAAACAGCTCGACGTCGGTCTCCAGAATGCCGTCCCGGGCGACGAGATCAGGCTCGCCGCAGGAACCTATGCCGCCGGGGCGCACATTTTGGGGAGCGTATCCGGCACGGCTTCCCATCCCATCGTGCTCACTTCGCAGGGCACCTCCAAGCCCATCATCAAAGGGACGGGCGACGGGGGTATACAGGTTGAGGGCGCGAGCTTTCTTGTCTTCAATAACCTGGAGGTTCACAACGCGAAGGGAGATGGGATCACGATCAGGGGCTGCCACGATATCGTCGTGCGGCAATGTTACGTTCACGACAGCCGTCCCGGCGATTACACGGCCAACATCGCCATCCTCCACGGCGACGAAGCGTCCCCCGCCTATGCCGGGAACTACCTGATCATCAACAGCAGGATCGGGGACAACGTCCACAACGCGGTAAACGAGAATCAGGGGCCGGGGCCGTCGAACGTTAACGTCCCGGGTCAATCCTATTTTGGGATCTATGTCGCTTACCAGCCGGGGGCCTTCCTGACGATCCGGGGGAACACCATCTGCGGCGTCGTGGACGGGATCCATTGTTGCGGGGATGAAGGGGAGGCGCCGATCCTCGGACCCGACGACCTCGATGTGCTCGATACCTGGCGGGACCAGAACCTGGACCTCTATGATAACGTCATTTACGACTGCAAGGACGACGGAATTGAGACCGACGGCCACATGGTCAACGGCCGGATCTTCAGGAACCGGATCGGCAAGTGCCAGAACGCGATCAGTGTCGCGCCCTTCTATCCCGGCCCGCTTTTTGTCCTAAGGAATACCATCCACGGGTTCAACGAGGGCTGTCTCAAGCAGAACACGGGCGTCGAAGGTATCACCCGAAAGGTCTTTTTCTATCACAACACGATCATGGAGAAAGCGAGAGGGACCGGAGCGCAGGGCGGGAACCCGAATTGCCTCTACTTGGGCGAGCCGGCCCTTCAGCGGGATTTCGTCTACTTGAACAATATCTTCTATGCGCGGGGCCGGGTGTACAACGGCGACATGTACACCGAGGACAACTATCACTCGAACAACGTTTTCGACTACGACCTGATGTACAGCACGCGCCAGACTGACCGGACGATCGCCTACAAGTGGGTCTGCGAGTACGGCGACCCCCTGAACAACACGAGGTATGCCGACCTGCCCGAGTTCCGGGCGGCCGTCAAACAGGAAATGAACGGAAAGTGGGGCGACCCACTGCTCCGGACGACCCGGCTCTCGGGTTATCCGGCGAATTCAAAACTTCTGGACCTATCGCTTCTGCCGGGTTCGCCGGCCATCGATTCGGGCGTTTTGATCCCCGGGATCAACGACGCGTATTCCGGCTTGGCGCCCGACCTCGGCGCCCAGGAATGGACCCCAGTCGCATTCGAGCGAATAGCCCATAAATAGGCTTTTGAGAGCGGGCGGCTCCCGTCAAGACCTTGCCCAGCAGTCCCCTCAGGCCATGACCCCGTCCGTCCCGCTGCGCCGGATGCCCCTAAAACCAGGAACAGCACGCTCATCCCCCCTTTAGATTTAACAAAAAACTGATTTTTTCTTAATCAAATCTTAACAGGCAAAGACTATCTTATCGCCTGGTCATAAGGGTCCGACCAGAAACTGCAAATCCATTAAGGAGGAAAGAGGAGTGAAAAACCTCAAAAAGATCACCGGGCTGGTGCTCATGGCCCTGGCCCTGTTGGCGTTCGCCGGGACGGCCGGCGCTCAACAGAAATTCACGACGACCGTCTATTTCGATTACACCTTCAACCTGACGAACAACGGTTTCCTGACCGGCACGGACGCGGCCAAGGCGCTCAACAACCAATTCAGGTTCCGCCGGGCCTACTTCCGCTATGAGAATAAGATCAGCGACCTGCTCAGTTTCCGCTTCACCTACGATGCGGACAACACGGCCAACCTGACCAGTGCCACCCTGTCCGGAACGCCGGCGACGATCGCCACGAAGAAGGATGACAAGCTGCGGCCGTTCATCAAGCACCTGTACCTGGACTACGGCGGTCTCCTGCCGAATTCCAGCCTGAGGATCGGCATGGTCAACACCATCACCTTCCAGATCGCCGAGGACAAGTGGGGCTACCGAAGCGTGGCCAAAACCCTGGTGGACGGTTTCAAGGATGTCACCGGAACCGATATCCGTGCCTCCAGCGCTGACCTCGGCCTTAACTTCACGGGCATGGCGACCAAGGAGCTCCGTTACGGGGTGTCTATCGTCAGCGGCGAAGGTTACTCCCATCCGGAGTATGACAAATTCAAAAAGTTCGCGGGCTACCTCCAGTTCATCCCTGTGGCCGGATTGTCGCTCGTGGGCTACGTCGATTATGAACCGCGGGACGCCTCCAACAAGGCTCTGACCTATAAAGGCGACCTCTATTTCGAGATGGTCCCCAACCTGACCCTAGCCGGCGAATATGTCGCCTACAACAGCGACTTGAACAAGAACACCACCGACCTCAGTCACTTCAACGTCAGCGGCTATTCGGTGTGGGGTGTTTATAAGATCCTCGTGGACAAGCTCAACGCTTTCGCCCGGTTCGACCACTACATCCCCAACTCTACCATCTCCTCCAAGAACCAGGACCTGATCATTCTCGGCATGGACTGGGCCCCGGTCAGCACCACCTGGAAGCTTCAGCCCAATATCGTGATCACCGATTACGCCGACGCGACCAAGAAAACGGACGTCACGGCCCAAATGACGTTCTTCCTCTCGTTCTAAACACGGGGAGCCAAAGCGAACACGCATGAAAAAAAGGAGATCCTAAAATGACAATGCGACAAGCTCTCTTGATCCTTATCAAGGCCTTGCTGATCTTCGGACTCGTCCTGCTGAGCGGCCAAGTATTCGCCGCCAACAAGATGATCCAGGTCAAAGGCTCGGACACGATGATCAACCTCGTCCAGATCCTGGCCGAGGAGTACATGGGACAGAACCCGGGCACGGCCTTGGCCATCCTGGGCGGCGGGTCCGGCACGGGCGTATCGGGCCTGATCAACCGGACTTGTGACATCGCCGACGCTTCCCGCGACTTCAGTCAGAAAGAGTTCGCCCAGGCCTGGGAAAAGGGTGTCAAGCCCCGGGCGTTCGTCATCGCCATCGACGGCCTGAGCATCGTCGTCAACGCCAAGAATCCCCTGGATCAGTTGACCATGGCCCAGGTGGGCGCCCTCTATCGCGGCGAGATCAAGAATTGGAAAGCGGTGGACGGCCCGGATAAAGCCGTCTCGCTCTACGGCCGGCAGTCCAATTCCGGAACCTATGTTTTCCTGCAGGAGCACGTGCTCAACAAGCAGAACTATTCGACGGACATGAAAGAAATGAACGGCAACGCCCAGATCGTGGAGAGCATTCTCCAGGACGAAGCCGGCATCGGCTACGTCGGCGTCGGCTACGTGTATGATCAGAACGGGAAGATCCGGCAAGGCCTCAAGGTCCTGAACATCTCCAAGGACGGCAAGTCCCCGGCCTTTTCCCCCCTGGACAAAGCCAACATCGATTCCGGCAAGTACCCGATCTCGCGGCCTCTGTTCCAGTTCACCGACGGCAAGCCAGGCGCCGAAGTGGCCAAGTTCGTCATGTTCGAAACAGGCCCGGCAGGCCAGAAGATCGTCGAGCGGGAAGGTTTCTTCACTATAAGCCCCGCTCAAAAAGCGGAGAACGACAAGAATTTGAAATAACTCCGAGTTCCCAGCCTTTCCCGGGATGAGGTCAAGGGGCGATGCCCCAAGGCCTTGTCCGCTTTTTGGGAATCTTGGGCCGACCGAGAGAGAACCGCATGGAAATCGTCAGGAAACGCAGGAAGATTGCCAAGCTGAAGGAATTGGCCGTCAAGGCCTTTTTTTTCACGAACGGCATCCTGGCCGTCATTATCCTCGCCGGGATCTTCGGCCTTCTCCTCTACACGTCCATTCCCGCCTTTCGCGACATCCACCTCAAGGAATTCCTGGGCAGCACGAAGTGGGATCCTACCTCGCCGGTGAAGGCCGAATACGGCATCCTGTCCATGGTGGTCAGCACCCTTCTCGTCACGGGCGTGGCCATGGTCATTGCCGTCCCGATCGGCATCGCTGTTGCGGCCTACCTGTCCGACGTAGCCCATTGGCGCGTTCGCGAGATCGTCAAACCCGTAGTCGAGATCCTGGCCGGCATCCCCTCGGTCGTGGTGGGCTTCCTGGGGATCGTTCTTTTCGGTCCCCTGATCGCCAAGGTGTTTCATATCGGCAACGGCCTCAACGCCCTGAACGGCTCGATCCTGCTCGCCATCATGGCCTTGCCCACGATCATCAGCATTTCCGAGGACGCGCTGAACGCCGTGCCTCAAGCCTATGCCGAGGCATCCCTGGCCTTGGGCGGCTCGCGGTGGCAGACCCTCGTCCGGGTCAAGCTGCCGGCGGCCCTCTCGGGCATCATCGCCGCGGTCATGCTGGGCATGGGCCGGGCCGTGGGCGAGACCATGACTGTGCTTATGGCCACCGGCAACGCCCGCTCTTTTCCCCACGGATTGCTCCAGTCGGTGCGAACCATGACCTCCAACGTGGCCATCGAGCTGGGTGAGGTCCCTTATTATACGACCCACTACTATGCGCTTTTCGCCATCGGCCTGGTGCTCTTCCTGATGACCTTCGCCGTGAACCTGACGGCCGATGTGGTCCTTCACAAATACCAGGAGCATGAGCTGTGAAGAAGAAGATCGAGCAGTTCATCGGGTTCTTATTCCTGCGCCTCAGCCTGTACCTTGTCCTGGCCGTGCTTTTGCTCTTCCTCTACGACATCGGACGCAAGGGCGGCGGCGCAATCTCCTGGGAATTCCTGACCACGGCCCCTCGGCGGGGCATGACTCAGGGTGGCATTTTTCCGGCCATCGTGGGCACCTTTCTCGTGACCGTCGTCACCGCCGTCCTGGCCGTGCCCATGGGCATGGCGGCCGCCATTTACCTCAACGAATATGCCAAGCAAACACGGCTGACTCGCATCATCCGGCTGGCCATCCGCAACCTCTCAGGGGTGCCCTCGATCGTCTATGGATTGTTCGGAGTGATCCTGTTCGTGAATATCCTTCACTTTGGGACGTCCGTCCTTTCGGCCGGTCTGACCCTCGGGCTCCTGACCCTGCCCTGGACGATAACGGCCAGCGAGGAAGCGCTCAAGACCGTGCCAAACTCCTTCCGCGAGGGCTCGCTCGCCCTGGGTGCGACCAAATGGCAGTCTATCCGAACGAACGTCCTGCCCTACGCCATCCCGGGCATGCTCACCGGCACGGTCCTCGGCCTGGCCAGGGCCGCGGGCGAAACCGCCCCGATCATGTTCACCGGCGCCGCTTTCTATCTCCCCTACCTGCCGAAATCGTTGAGCGATCAGTTCATGGCCTTGCCCTACCATCTCTACATCCTGGCCACCCAGCATCATGCCATCCTCCAGGTCCGGCCTTTGGCTTACGGCACGGCTTTGGTGCTCATCGTCTTCGTCCTGGGGATGAACTTGACCTCGGTCATCATCCGGGCCAGGCTCAGACGGAAACGGAGAAACTGACCATGGACCCTGTCGCCAAGATCGACGTTCAAGAGTTGAATTTCTTCTACGGCTCCAAGCAAGCCCTGAAAGACATCAGCATCATCTGTCCGGAGAAGAGGGTGACGGCCATCATCGGGCCGTCGGGCTGCGGCAAATCGACGTTCATCCGGACGCTTAACCGTATGAACGACGTCCTGGCCGGGACGAGGGCCGAGGGCCAAATCCTGATCGACGGCCAAAATATCCTCGAGCCGGGGTTGGATGTGGTCCAGCTGAGGCGGAATGTGGGCATGGTCTTTCAGAAGCCCAACCCCTTTCCCAAGTCGATCTTCGACAATGTGGCCTATGGCCTCCGCATCAACGGCCTGAAGGACCGCCAAAAGCTCCCCGAGATCGTCGAGCTCAGCCTTCGCCAGGCGGCGCTCTGGGACGAGGTCAAGGACCGCTTGCGGGATAATGCCTTCTCCCTCTCGGGCGGCCAGCAGCAGCGGCTGTGCATCGCCCGGGCCCTGGCCGTCAACCCCGAGGTCATCCTGTTCGACGAGCCCTGCTCGGCCATCGACCCCATCGCCACGGCCAAGATCGAGGAGCTGATCTTCCGGCTCAAGGAGCGCTATACCGCGGTCATCGTCACTCACAATATGCAGCAGGCGGCCCGGGTCTCGGATTACACCGCTTTTCTGATGATGGGCGAGCTCGTCGAGTTTGATAAGACCGACAAGATCTTCACCAACCCGGCCAGCCGGCTGACGGAAGACTATATCACCGGGCGGTTTGGATGAGATAGACCCCCGAGCGAGGAGGCGCCGTGGAACGACATTTTGACGAAGAACTGAAGCAAGTCAAGGAAAGATTGATGAGGATGGCCTCTCTCGTGGAGGAATCCATCGCCCAGTCCATCCAGGGGCTCAAGGAGGAGCGTGAAGACCTGCCCCGCGAAGTCCTCGCGCGCGAGGACGAGATCAACCGGCTCGATGTCGAGGTCGATACCATGGGCTTGAAACTCCTGGCCTTGAACCAGCCCCTGGCCCTCGACCTCCGCTTCATCAGCTCGGTCCTTCGGATCGGCCGCGACCTGGAGCGGATGGGCGACCTGGCGGTCAACATCGCCGAGCGAACGCTGGACCTCATCCGCCAGCCCCGGCTCAAGCCTCTCATCGACATCCCCCGCATGGCCGACATCGCCCAGAAAATGGTCCGGGATTCGATCACCGCCTTTGTCGAACGGAACGCGGACCTGGCCCGGGAGATCTGCCGGAGGGACGATGAGGTGGACAAGTTGAACGACCAGGTCTTCCGTGAACTGCTGACCTACATGATGGAGGACGCTTCGACGATCACCCGGGCTGTTGAGCTTATCCTTGTTGCGCGGCACCTCGAGCGGATTGCCGACCACGCCACCAATATCGCCGAGGACGTGATTTACTATGTCCAGGGCAGGACCATCAAGCATCACTGTGAGGAGCAGGCGCTCAAGAAACCTTCCTGATGTCTGGCGGAACGATTCGGCCCGGTCAAAGCCGGTCCGACAGACAAACGGATACTGCCGAGGCCCGCGACTACCGATAAAACTGCCGGGGGGAATTCCTCCAGGGAGAGGATTAAGATAACGGCAGGGCGATGGTGAATTTCGTTCCGAGTCCGAGGCGGCTGTCCACCTCGATCTTGCCCCTGTGCATCAGGACGATGTGTTTGACGATCGATAATCCCAAGCCCGTTCCACCCAGACTTCTCGACCGGGATTTGTCCACGACGTAAAACCGCTCGAAGATCCTCGGCAGGTGCTCCTCCGGTATGCCGACCCCCGTGTCTTCGACCTCGAGGACAGCCAAGCCCTGGCCTGGCTTCAATCTGACCATAACGCCCCCTTTTTCCGTGTACTTGAGCGCGTTATCGATCAGGTTGATGACCATCTGCTCGAGCTTGAACGGGTCTCCCACGACCCGAAGGATGGCCCCCGCGGCCTCGAAGCTCAAGCGAAGGCCCTTGTCCCTCGCCCGCGGTTCAAAGATTTTAATCGTATTCTCGATAAGGGTTCCGAGGTCCACGGGCTCAAGCACCAAGGCGGACGGCTTTTCCTGCAAATCCTCGAGCTCGGACAGGAGGAGGAGGTCCCGAACGATGGCAATCAGGCGGTCCGTGTTCCGGAGGATGATCCTAAGGTAGTTGAGGCTCGTCTCATTCGCTTCAGCCTCGAGCGTCTCGGCATAGCCCTTGATGGCCGTCAGCGGCGTTTGCAGCTCGTGTGAAACATTGGCAACGAGGTCTCTCTTAACCCGCTCGATCGAGGCCAGCTCCGTGATATCGAGGAGCGTCACGACCGCATGGTCGACGGGGGCGACGTAGGAGGCATGGACGAGATAGATTCGGTCCTCGAGTATGATCCTTTCGATGAGCGGCCGCTTTTCCTTCCGTGCCTTTTTGACGAGCGCGTTGAACTTCGTATTCCGCACGGCCTCCCAGTAGTACTTGCCCTCGGGGGCGGCCAGGCGAAAGATCCGGCGGAAGCTGGGGTTGGCCAGTCCGATCTTTTCGTCGGGTTCGACGACCGCGAGGCCTTCTTCCATGGCGTCGATGATGCCCCGAATCTCCTCTTTTTGCGAAGTGAGTTCCGTGAACAGCCCTCCGATCCTGTCACTCATGGCGTTCAAACTCGCCCCGAGCTGAGCGAGCTCGTCCCGGCCGCGGAGGTAAACTTTCGCCTTGAAATCCCCTTTGGCGATTTTCCGGGAAGCGTCGATCATGCGACCGATAGGTCGGGTGTAGCTTCGTGAAACGAAAAAGGCCAGGATCAAGGCCAAGGCCGTGATGACCACGGCCGTTTCCGTGATCTTTCTTTTGAGGCCCGAGAGAGTCGCGTCGATGTCGTGAACGAATGAGCTGACCCTCAGACAGCCGACGAGCATCCCCTGCCGATAGACCGGCAGGGCGACATACAGCATCTTAGCCCGGAGAGTGTCGCTGAGGCGCAAGGAACGGCCGACTTTTCCGTCCAAAGCCTCGACGATCTCGGGCCGGAAGCGGTGGTTTTCCATCCGCTCGGGATTCTCCTGGGAATCCGCCAAGACCGTGCCGTCCGGCCGAATGAAGGTCAAACGGTCCTGGGTTTGTTTTTGGAATCCCTGGAAATAGCCTTCCAGGCCGGCGAGGTCGCCGCGATCGAGCAGGCCCACGACGGACAGCTCCAGGGCCCGGGCCAGGCGTTCCTGGTTTGCGGCCTGGCTATCGAGAGTGCGACGGCGGATAAATCCGAAGGCGGTAACGAGGATCAGGAAAACAAGGAGGACGATGATCAGAAAGTAGCTGCCGAATGTTTTGAAGAAAATGGAGCGTTTCATTCTTCGAGCTTATATCCTACGCCGCGAATATTCTTAATCAGGGAGGCCGCCTCGCCCAGCTTTTCTCGGAGGTTGCGGACATGGACGTCGATCGTCCGGTCGACGACAATCTTCTCCTGGCCCCATAGATGGTCCAGGATTTGGTCGCGGCTGAAGACGCGGCCCTGGCCCGAAGCGAGGAGCTGAAGGATTTTAAATTCGGCCGGCGTCAGCTCGATCTTTCGCCCCTTGACCGTCACCTCATGCTTGACCGTATCCAAAACCAGCCCTCGGCCGGCTGAAAGGATCGCACCCTCTGCCGCGCGGATGGGACGGCGAAGAACGGCCCGGACCCGGGCCACGAGTTCCTTGGGCGAGAAAGGTTTGGTCTGGTAATCGTCCGCGCCCAGCTCCAGGCCGAGGACCTTGTCCGTTTCCGTGCTCTTGGCGGTCAGGATGATGATGGGGATCGAGGCCCAATCGCTCTTTTTTTTAAGACGGCGGCAGACGTCGAGGCCGTCCATATCGGGCAGCATCAGGTCTAGGATGATCAAGTCCGGGCGCTTCTTTTCCAGGGATCTGAAAAGGGGCTCGGCCCGCTCGAAGGCTTCGACCTGGAACCCGGATTTCTTGAGGTGGAGGCCGACGAGTTCCCGGATGTCGGGTTCATCCTCAACGACAGCGATGAGCTCGTTCATAGGCTGTGGTCCGAAAATTGATCCTATTATAAAGAAATCGCGAGTCCAAGGAAAGAAAGAAGTGCACTCCCTCTGCCAAAGAGGCGCCGGTAAAAAAGGCCGCCCGACCCGGAGGACGGACGGCCTGCGAATTCTGGAGAATCAGTGATAGGCCTAGGGGGTCTTTACCTCTTCGCCGGTCATGGGGTCGATCAGGCTGACTCGGTGGACCTTCCCGAATTTATCGAGCGGGAAGGGGAACTTGTCCGAGCCCTTGTTGCAGGGTTCCCAATCACCCACGACGAGGATCGCCGCCTTGTCCGGATGGATATATTTCTCAGCCGCTTCCTGGACCCTGGCCTTGGTCACGACCTTGATCTTGTCCCGGTAGGTCTTGTAGTAATCCATGGGCTTGCCGGTCATCTCCAGGTTGGCGAAGGTCGCCATGGTCGCCGCGGGAGACTGAAAGTTGTCGGAGAAGCTCTCCAGGTAAAAGTCGACCGCGGTCTCTATCTCGGCGTCCGAAACCGGCTCCTTGCGGATGCGATCGAGCTCGTCGAGGATCAGGGAGATGGCGTAGCCGACCGTGGAGGATTTTGATTGAACATAGCCGGAAAAGGTGCCCGGGAAACCCCAGCGGTACATGAACCGGCTTCCCTGGTTGTAGGACAGCCCCTCGTTCGAGCGGACCTTCGTCGTTATCCGCGAGGAGAAACTGCCGCCGCCCAGGATGAAGTTCATGACCTGGACCGCGAAATAGTCCGGGTTCGATTCTTCCAGACCGAGATGCCCGAGACTGACATACCCCTGGTTGAGCTGCTTCTGGATGAAATAGATGCCCGGCTCGACCGGGGGGAACCGCTTTGAAAATGCCGGCAGGTTCAGGGTTTTGTTCGGCCAGCCCGCCGCGACCCGATCGATCTTGGCCTTGAGCTGGCCCTTGTCAAAATCCCCGGCCGCGGCCAGGATGATGTTCTTGGGGAAGAAATATTCGGCGTGGACGGCCTTGAGGTCCGCGGCGGCGATGCCCTCGTAGGTCTTCTTCGTGGGCTGCCACGTCAGCGGATGGTCGCCGTACAGCAGTTTCTCGTATTCGCGGGCCAGGACCATGCTGGGTGCGTCGTTCACCTGGCGGAGTTGTTCGATCATCCGGCGCTTGGCCAGGTTCAGGGCGCTCTCCCGAAACTCGGGGTTCTGGAGGACATCGAAGAAGAGCGCGAGGCCTTCGTTGAGGTCCCGGCTTAGGACCGACAAAGACAGGGTCGAGGTCCGCTCCCCGACGTTGAAGTTCAGGGTTCCGCCCAGAAAGTCGATGCGGTCCTCGATGGCGCTCCCGTCTTTGGTCTTGGTTCCCCCCTTGATCAGGGTTTCGCCCAGGATCGTATCGAGACCTTCTTTGTCCTTGGCGAGGTACAGTTTGCCGAAATTGACCTGGGCCGTGAGATTGACCAGGGGGAGAGTGTGGTCCTCCTGGATGTAGCCCCGGAGCCCGTTGGCGAAAACCATGCGGAAGGCCTTGGGGTCGGGCGGGTCATACTTGAGGTTCGGGTACCTGAGGTCGGAGGGCTTCTCGACCTGTCCCAGGCCGAAGGTCACGGCCAGGAACCCGACGGCGAGGATGAGTGTCAGTGTTTTTTTCATCGGTGTCATTCTCCCTTACCGCCCCATGCTCCGTCGAAAGATGGCGGTCAGGCTGTTGTTCTTGACGAAGTACTGGGCGGCCACGCGCTTCACGTCGTCGTTAGTCACTTTATTAATAGCCTCTACGTCGTCCAGGATGGAGTGCCAGCCGCGGTTGAGCTCGGCCCGCCCCACGCGGGAGGCCAGGCCCATGGTGCTGTCCAGGCCGCGGATGAACATGGCCTCGGAGCGGTTCTTGGCCTTCTGGATCTCGTCCGGAGTCAGGCCTTCCTTCTTGATCTTTTCCACCTCGGCCAGGATCTCTTTTTCCAGGTCCTCGGGCTGGACGTTCTTATCGATGCGGGGCGTGGCGCTGAACTGGAAGGCGCCGACGTACCACTGCGGCCGGCTGAAGGCCGAAGCGCTGACGGCCAGCTCCTTGTCCTTGACCAGGATCTTGTAAAGGCGTCCGATGCCGCCCCCGCCGCCCATGCCCCGGAAGCCGCGTCCTCCGCCCGAGCCGAGAGCGTCGGCCAGCACGGCCAGAGCGGCCGCGTCAGGATGGCCCTCGGCCGGGATGTGAAACATGATCTGCAGACTCGTGGGCGCCGGCCCCTGGCCGTACAGCCGCTTTTCGCTGAATTGAGGCGGCTCGAACGTTCGGATGGGTTCGATGTCCGGGCCCTTGGGGATGCGGCCGAAGTATTTTTCGGCCATGGCCGTCACCGCCGCCGGGTCGAAATCGCCGACGTAGATGGCCACGCAGTTATTGGGAATGTAGTATTTGTTGTGGAACTCGACGAGGTCGGCCTTGGTAATCCTCTTGAGGTCGTCCATCCAGCCGATGACGTCCCAATGATAGGGGGAGGCCGCATAAAAGGCGGCATTGACCTGCTCGTTGAAGAGCGAACCCGGGCTGTTCTCGCTCAGGCGGCGCTCCTCCATGACGACGTCCTTCTCCGAGTAGAACTCGCGGAAATAGGCGTTCATCATCCGGTCGGACTCAAGGAGCATTTGCAGCTCGATCTTATTGGAGGGCAGAGTGACGTAGTAACCGGTGTTCTCGTTGCCGGTCGAGGCGTTGAGGGCCGTGCCGCCGTTCTTCATGTACAAGGTCCACAACTCGTCCTTGACCACAAGAGGCTTCTCCGCCTGGGCCAACTCATCGTATTCCTTGGCCCATTGGGCGATCTTGGCCTTGTCGCCGCCGTCCGCTTTCCAGTACTTCTCCCGGTAGATCTTGTTCGTGACCTCGTCGATCTTCCGGTCGAGGGCGGCGTCCTTTTCGAAATCCGTGACGCCCAGGGACTTGGTGCCCTTGAACATCATGTGTTCGTGGATGTGGGCGATCCCGGTAATGCCCGGCCGCTCGTTGATGGAGCCAGCCTTGAAATAGATGTGACAAACTACGCGAGGAACGCCGGGTCTGGGGATCATCAGGATCTTCATCCCGTTGGAGAGCACGTGCTCCTTGACGTCCAGCGTGACCTGGGCGGCCAGGACGAGCGAGAAGGACGCGAGGAGCAGGAACAGGACCGATACGAAACGTTTCATCCGATCATACCTCCTTGTCCATGTTAGGTCCGAAAGACATAGAATGGGGCATTTCAGCCAGCAAATCAATATTTTGACGAATTTCCCGGGAATTTCTTCCGCGAACGCCGGATCTTCCAGGCTGGCGGCAAAAAAATCGAAATCTCGCGGCTCGGACCCGCCTTGAGTCACCCCTCGTCGGGAACCTTTGAATCCGGGCCCGGCGCTGATAAAATTGAGGCGCGTGGAAGAAACAACTCGACTCGCCGATCCGAAATTCATCCTGCTCGTGCGCTTGGGAGGGCTGGGGGACCTTTTGGCCGTCCTGCCTTGCGTCCGCTTTCTGAGGCAAGCCTTCCCGGACTGCCGCCTGACACTTGTCTGCCGCGAGGAATATGGTGCTCTTTTCCTGCGAACCGGCCTTGTCGATGAGATCGAATCCGAAAGCCGACCCCGGTTTTCCCGGCTCTATGACGCATCGACTTCGGCATTCGATGAGGTCGGTTCCTGGCTGGCCGGGTTCGATCTTGTCCTCGCCTGGATGCAGGGAACGGGCGGAAATGCTCTTGAGGACGCCGCGCGCCGCTGCGGCGTCCCCGCCCTCATCCTGGCTTATGACTCTCGACGTCATCTCTCGGTCAGTCGAGGCTTTTTTGAAGCCATGGTCCGGGCCTTCGAGCCGAAGGGACTCGCCCGCCCATCGTTCGAGGAATGCTCCTCTCTCCCGATCGGGAACGACGTTCGGCGCTCCGGCCGCGACCTGGTCGAGGCCGCCGGGATCGATCCGAGCTCAGGTTTCATGGTGATCCATCCCGGGGCGGGCAGTCGAAAGAAGCGTTGGCCGTTCCAGAATTTCCTCGCGATCGCCTCCCGCTTGAGCAGCGAAGGCCGGACGGGCATGCTCATTACGGGAGAAACCGAGGCCGACTTGAAGGATGTCCTCGAAATCGGGTCACTTCCTGCGGGCTGGCGGCATCTCGGTTGTCCCGACCTTATAAGCCTCGCCGGGCTTCTTGGTGATTGCGCACTCTACATCGGCAACGATTCCGGGGTCACCCACCTGGCCGCAGCCTGCGGGGCGAAGGTCTTGGCCGTGTTCCGGACGGAATTTGAAGCCGCTTGGCGGCCGTCGGGCCGGTCGATCGTCATCAGCACGGATAACCTCGATGCCCTATCGATAGATGATGTCCTTGTCGCCGCTCGAAGGATTTTCAACAGCGATTCGCAGGATTTTTCACTGCACCTGAATTTGTGCAAAAAGCCATAACCCTAATGACGTCTGAAGCTTATGGGACATTTTATCGACTTTTGCACAGGGATATCCACAAATCTGTGAATCGTCCCTTCTAATTGACAGAAATCCTTAAAGATACTGAACCGGTTCATTTCGGCGCAGCGAGGATAATTTTTTTCCTCCCTTGATGAGTCGGGCGAACATTAATAAGAATCGAGCGAGATTGGAGGACGCAAATCCGCAAAAATCGTCCTCGAGTTTAATGAAGAGCGTTTTCCGCGGAGGGTATCGCGTGGCGATGTCCTGAAAATGGACATTGAAGCGCTCATCCGGGATATCATCCAGCCCAGACGGACGTTCATGCGCGAAGCATGCACGTCGCCCGTCTGATCCGGGTCAAGGATGTCTCGTCCCCTTCTATTTTGCGGAGTTGATCATCTCCAGGATTCTTCCCAGGTATTCCGGGCTCGGCCTGTCGACCGTGTTCTGGCCGATGTATTTGAACATCAGCACGCCTTTGGCGTCAATGATGAACACGCTCGGGATACCCTGGTCCACCTCGCCCCCGCCCCAATTCGTCGAGAACACACCCAGGGACTTGGCGATCTTGCGCCCCGGGTCGAGCATCAAGGGAAAGGGAATCGGCACTTCGTTCGGTTTGAGGCTGAAATCCTTGGGGAAGAGCTTCTTCCAGCGCTCCATCCGGGTTTTGCCCTTGTCATCGAGCTTGGACGGATCGGGAGGGTTCTTGGCCGCCTTGATCTTGTCCATCTGTTCGGGCAGGCTGGCCAGCCACTTGGCCACATCCTCCTTGCCGAAGGGGAAGAGGTATACGATCTCCGCGTTGTACTTTTTCTGGAACGGCTCCGTTTTGTTCATCTCGGCGAGGTTCACGTATTGATAATCGCAGATCGTGCAATAATAGCCGGGGGCGGCCCAGAAGCGGGGCACGATGATGACGACGTTCCTGCCCCGGAGGCTCGACAGGCTGAGCTCTTCACCCTGATATAGGGGCAGGGTGAAATCGGCCATCGGCTGTTCGATGACGGCCGGCTTGAGCTCCGGCTCCTGGGCTTGGGCCGGGAGCGCCGGGGCCAGGCCGAGGACGAGCGCGGCCGAGAGCACGAACACAGCGAATACGGAAACGGCTTTTTCCTTCATGAGGGATCTCCTTTGGGGTTCTTCCCGAGATGTTCTTAAGTATAGAAGACACCCGCGAAAAGTCAATTTTTCGGCGGGCCTTCCGGCTTCGACCTCGGAAAAGACCCCCGGTTTCGGCCTGCCCGGAAGATTTGATTCTTCCGTGCCCTCTTTGTTAAAATGATGTTTCCTAAGAGAAGCCGTCGTGGCGATCATAAAACGAAAGCCTGTTCCTCATCATCCCCAACCGCCGGTGAAGACTCTGACCATCTCCGGCGATCTGGCCAGCGTGGCCAAGGTCAGGGATTTTGTCAGAGAGACGCTCCACGGACTGCCTCTCTCGGAGAAGGACATCTTTCGGATCGACCTCTCTCTTGTCGAGGTCTGCATCAACATCGTCCTTTATGCTTATCCCCGGGAAAAAGGGAGGATCATCCTCAATTCCTGGCGGGAACCGCGCCGGCTGTTCTATGAAGTCCGGGATTCGGGCCTGCCCTTCGACCCGCGGACGATGAAAAGGCCCGACCTCAAGGAGATCATGCGCGCCGCCCGCAAGGGCGGCTTCGGAATCTTTCTCTCCAAAACGATGATGGACGGCTTCGATTACCGCCGGGAGGACGGCCAGAATGTCCTGACCCTCTCCAAGCGCCTTCCGATCAAGCTCAGGCGGCGGGCCTAATAGAGAACGTTCTCTTCCTTGTTCTTTGAGCAGATCTTGTCGATTTCTTTGAGGACGAGGTCGCGCCGGGTCAGCACGGCATTGATCTCATCGTCGGTCAGCATGTCGCCGACCGCCTGCCGCACCACGTCGAAGTTCCAGGTCTTGATCTTGTCCACGAGGACGCGCGGCAGTTCCAGCATTTCCATCGGCCCCTCGCGGCGCTTGTCGGTGTAGAGAAGCTCCTTGAGGAACTTGCCCGAGGTCCGGAAGCTCCGGGAGTGGTCGATAAGGTACAGCCGCCAGTCCTTGGTGATCAGGTAGTTGTTTTGGTGCCGGTCCTCGTTGGCGATCAGGTTGTCGAAGAAGCGCTGAAGATAGAGGGCCCGGTTCCAGAACCCGATCTTGTAGGAGGGGATCTTGACCTTGTCGTCCATCTTCTTCTTGAGCGTCATCCATGACTCGACCCAGAGCTGGAGCGAGCCGGCCCCGTTGTGGTCGCGTTCCACGGTGGGCGGGACCATGCCCAGGCCCAGGAGTTTGTCGACCCTGTAGGCGGCGACTTCGTATTTCCAGCTGTCGATGTAGCCTTTGGGCCGGCCCGTGACGTTCTTCCACAAAGCGTCACGCTTGACCCCATCTTTTTCCAGACTGAGTCTCCAGGGGTTCGTGACCGCCTCCGGCCCGGTCATTTGCACCTCTCCGACGACCTTGGCCGTACTTAGATATTCCTCCCATTTGGCCCTCTCGGCCAAATCCTCGGGCAGGAACTGGGCCAGGGCCAGCCCCCCCGCGACCAGCAGACAGATTCCCCCCAAAAAGATAGCGGATTTTCTCGAGATCATAATTCCTCCTCCCACTTCTTTCAAATCTCTCCATCGCCCGGACAAGCAGCGCACCCGGGCACCCCTGCAGCCGCCGACGGCCCGGCGAACCGGGGGCGATTAGAACAAGACGCTGGCCTCTCCCTTCTCCTTGATCATGTCCTCGATCTCCACAAGGAGGAGTTTTTGTCGGGCAATCGTCGCCCGGATCTCGGCCTCGGTCAGGTACGGTCCGACGGCTTCTTTGATCCGGCGGGCGTCCAGATTGCGGACGGCTTGGACGAATGTCCGCGGAAGCTGGCGAAACAGCATCGGCTTCCCGGCGATAGTTTTGAAGCCGTTCCGTCCGTAGATGAGCCGCTCGGCATGTTCCTTATCGGAGCGGAAAGCCCGAGAATGGTCGATGAGGATCGTCCGCCAGTCTTCAGTGTAGAGAATGTTCTGCTGGGTCCGGTCGTCGTTGGCGATGAGGCAATCGAAGGCGCGGGTCAGGTACTTCATCTTGTTCGTCCTGTCGGCCGCTTCGGGAGGGATGGGGATGTTCTCGTCCATGATCTTGAGGAGCGAATACCTGTTCGCGGCGAAGAGGGACAGGGAACCCGGCTTGCCCTCGAAGACGCGCTCGACCACGGGCGGGATCATGCCCAGCCCGAGGAGCTTGTCCAGGCGATAGGCGGCGATTTCGAAGCGCCAGCTGTCGCGCGCCCCGTCGACGAGCGTCTCGTCCACGCTCTTCCAGACGGCCCTGGTCTCCACCTCGCCCTTCTTGAGGTAGATCCTGATAGGATGGGTCACGCCCTCTCCCTCGCTCTCGGACCGGACGATGTCGGCCGTCGCCAGGAACGATTCCCAAGCTTCACGCTGGGCGGCATCCTGGGGCGTGAACTGGGCCGCCAGCAGAGAAACCATGCCTGCGGCCATGAGAGCCCCGATCGGAAGAATGCAGTATCTTTTCACGGACTCCTCCTGCCCACCGACCTATCGTAGCCTGATTGCTCGATAAAAATCAATGCGGCGAGGGTCAAGGACCTGCGCAAGACTCCCTAAGCCGCTTCCGAAGAGGACCCGTTGCCTCAGGCCTCGGGAGGGGCGGCTTTCCGTTTCTTGTACTCCCGTACGATGAAGAAGCAAAGAGCGATCCAAACCAGGATGAGGACGGTGTTGATGATGGCGTAGTTCTCCACGGCCCGGAAAGCCAGGAACGTCGTTCCGACGAAGATGAGCAACCCGCCCAGAAAATCCCCGCCCCGGACGAAAAAGGTGTCGATGGCCGCCTTGGCTTTGTATTTTTCTTCCCGGGAGGTGATGAGGTACAGGGCGTGCTTCGTGGCGTTCATCAGAGAGTAGTCCGTGCCGTTCTCCCCGATCTTGACCCATTTGACGACCATGAGGGTCGCGCCCAACGTGATGAGGCCGTAGCCGCCCAGGACCATGAGCGGGAAAATGAACAAAGCCCCGGCCACGCCCACCCAGCGGAAGATGCGGCTGACAAGAAAAAGGGCGATGATCATGGCTACCAGATTGGTCAGGAACTGATAGCCTGAATAGTACTGGCCGATATAGCTCTCTTTCATCCGCTCCATCGTTTGGGCATCGACGCCTGCCGGGATGGCCTTTGGGACCACGCCCAGCAGGACCTTGCTCAGGATGTATTCCCCGACCACGTTGACGAAATTGTAGATGGCGATGACGATGGCGATGTAAAGGAGATACCGGCTTCGGAAGACGAGGCGGAAGCCTCCCCCCGCCTTGAGGGGCTGTTCCTGGGCCTTTTTCCTGGCCTCGAGCTCCGGGTCGGCGGCGCCTGTCTTTTGGCCGAGCCTTCGGATCTCCCTTTTGTGGATGAAGATGGACAGAAGGATACAGACCCCAAGAAACGCGGCCGTCACGAGCATCATCTTGTAGGCGCCCAGGGGCTTCCAAAGTCCCTTGGAGACGATGCTTCCTACCAATGCGCCCAACGTCGCCCCGTAGGCGATCAAGGGGAAGAGCCTCTTTCCTTCGTCCTCGGAGTAGAGGTCGTTGGCGAACCCCCAAAATTGGGCCGGGACGAGGAGGTTGTAGATCCCGATCCAGATGAAAAAGATGATCCCCATGACGCTGACCGGCGCACCCAGAAGGTCGACAAAATAGAACAGGACGAGGTTGGAGATGAAGAACAGGGTCACCCAGGCGATGAGGATATGGCGCGGGAAGCGCGATGCCACCCGGCTGAAGGCCTTGACGACGAAGATGAGAAGGAGGGCCTGGGCGGCGCCCATGTACGCCTTGACCTCCGCGCTCTGCCCCGTCAGGATGAGCGCATCACGGACCGGCTTGATGATGTAATAGGCGAACATCAGGAGAAAAACGTTCAGGAAAAGGAGAAGAGCCTTGGCCGCCTCGCCTGGATAGATGACGGTGAAGATCCTCAAGAGACGGTAGGTCCAATTCCCTGACCCCTGAGCGGACGCTCCGGCTTCCGGCGCCTTCACGGTTTCCATGTTCTCCCTCCTCGTTCTCTCTGTCCTGCCGTCTCAAGGCCGATCATGATCGGCGGATCACCCGGGCCCGCCGTGACGAAGGAATGGATGATCAGTATTCTCCGCGCGAGCGGACCCCTCCCTCAGCGGACAAAGAGAACCGCAGCCTCCCCTTTTTCCTTGATCAGGCTCTCGAGCTTATCCACGACCAGGCGCTTCCGGACCAGGAAGGCCTTGATTTCATCATCGTTCAAATAAGTCCCGAGACACGCGGCGAATTCCTCGTCGGTCAATGTCTTCAGCTTCTGGAAAAGACCCTTCGAACAGCGGGAGAAGGGGCTGTCGGCGAGGAGGGTCGTCTCCGGAGAAAAAGCTTCCGAAAAATCCACCCGCCACACCGTCCAGTCCGAAGTGTTGACGAGAACATCGGAGGCGTCCTCGCGCGGGTTGTAAGTCAAGTTCTCGAGGATCCCCACCTCCGATAGCGCATCCTGAAGCACCCTGACGTCCGATGGGACGATTCCTTTGCGACTCCGCGCCGCCTCGGAGATGACGCCCTCGCAGTAGCATTGCAGGGAGCCTTTTATTCCATCGATCTCGCGCTCGACCGTGGGAGGGATGAGGGTCAGCCCGAGCAGCTTGCTGAGTTCATAAGCGGCCAGCTCATAGCGATAGCTGCTCGGGAGGAGCGTGGGCCGTTGACGGTTGACGTACTTGAAAATGGCCCGGCTCGCGCTCCGGCCGCCGTTGAGATACACCTTCCAGGCGCTCGTCCGGCCCGTCGCCTCCGTTTTGGCCACGGTGATGATGGGCGCCGCCTGAAGGTGTTCCTCCCGCTCCCGAATTTCGGACGGGTCCTTGGCCCGGGCCTGCGGGTCCTGTTCTCCCGCAATCCCGGCCAGGGCCGCGACGAGAATCCCCATCCCCACACTCAAGAGAATCTTAGTTCGCGGCACTTTTCACCCCCCACTGAACGAAATTCCGGTTCTCTATGATCAGGGCGCTGTAGTGCCCTCCGTAGTACTCCGAGATGCCGGTGTCGATGACCCAGATCTTCCCCTCGAACCGTTTCATCGTCCTGAGCGTGCCGAACCCGTGGGGCGAGTGTCCGACGACCATGTGCTCGGCCCGGAGGTTGGACAGGATGCGGTCGACGTCCTTCTTCATCGATTTTTCGTCCATGAGGGCCAGGTCACGGTACCACAGGGGGCTGTTCGAAGTGAAGATGATCCGAGGGCGGAACTGTTCCCCGCGCATGGCCAGACCTATCTCTTGGCGCAGGTCATCGTTGATGGTCGCCAACGGCTCCTTGGAATAAGGTTCGCTGATCCCGCCGTGGACGAAAACAGTATCGTTGATTTTGATGACGGCGTTATGGCTAAGGATCCAGGGGCCGTACTCTTCACGGAGCGAGCGAAAGTATTCGCGCTGGGCCTTTTCGTCGGTCATGATCCCTTTCCAGTAGTCCAGGAGCTCGGTCAAGGAGACGCTGGGCGGCTCCGACGCGGGGGGCAGGCCGGCCATTTTTTTCCGGAGGTACTCCGTCTGCTTGTCGTTGACATAAGTATCCGGCAGGAAGGAAAGGAACTCCTCGACCGTCACGAACCCGGGATAGTCGAAGGAGATGCCGGCCAAGGCCATTTCCTCGTGGTTGCCGATCAGGGCGTGGACCATGCCCCCGGCCTCCGCGGCCTCCTTTTCGAGCCGGATCAGAAGGTCGAAGATTCTCCGGGCCGAAGGGCCCCTGTCCAGGACGTCCCCGAGCTGGACGAGATGCGTCCGGCCGGCGATCCAGTGCAGGTCCTGGTCGACGAGATGGGTTCCGATAAGGATCTTGATGAAATTCTGGTAGTCGCCATGGAGGTCTCCCACGGCGACGATCCTGTCGACGCCGGTGAAAACGCAGGGGGTCTTTTCAGCCGGGCAAGGCCGAAATACCCCCAGGAGCACGCCGACGGCGAGAAAAAGGGGCAGAAGTCGGGCCCGGCGGTTCGATCGGGTAGGAATCCTGAGTGCCATCCTGTCGGTTCCGGCGACTCTCCGGCCGCGGCCTTAGTATTCCGTCAACTCCCGCCAAAGTCAAGGCGGAACAAATGCGGAAGCATTTCCATTCTATGATAAAAGGCTCGGGCTGAATGGCCTCGAAACACGCGCTTTGTCCCCGCGGAGAAATTGGGAATCGGTCCAAGTCTTCGCTCGCTCGGAGATTTTTCACGCCGGCCCATTTCATCTTTATCGGCAGCTCAGAACTCGCTCCCGGCATTGATCTTACGGAGTCCGCCGTCCGCTCAGACATCTTCGCCGGTCGGCTTCTTCCGAGCCGACTGCCCTCAAAAGTCTCATGTTTCGGCTAAATCTCCTTCATGCTCGCTTCAGCCTCGGCCCGATTCCCGGGAAAGGTGAAGCTATCGCTCCCAGGGGCACAGACGTCTATCGCCCCTCCACCCCTCGCCTTGCTGCGAGGAAAGGGGATGGAAATGCTTCCGAGGGGGAGGAAGGGTGAATTGCAGGAGCGTTGACTCCTGCGCTAATGAGCATCAGGACTTCTTTTCTGCGAAACCCGGGGGATCACAGACAAGAGAAAACTCTAAAAAAAGCCCTGGCGGACCATTCGGGCATTTGACAGCCGGGTTGTCTTCTGATAAAAAATCCGTTGGGAAGAGGAAAGGGGAAGGAGGGTTCCAGCGTCCGGAATGGGGTCGACCGATGAACATACAGAAACGCGAGCAGAACGGGGTCATTATTTTCGACATCGAGGGCGAGATCAAGCGCTCGGACATCTCCGACGTCACCCTCCATCAGCTGGTCAAGGACCAGCTCGAGGCCGGCCGCAAGCACATCCTTCTCAATTTCCAGAAGGTGGACTTCATCGACAGCTTCGGCGTGGGAGAAATCCTGGCCAGCTACATCTCTACCCACAACCTGGGGGGCAAGCTCAAGATCGCCCGGATCTCCAAGAAGCTCTACCTCGTTTTTCAGATCACCATGCTGACCAAGGTTCTGGAGATCTTCGACGAGGAAGACACGGCCATCGAGAGCTTTCTTGAGGATTGAGGCCCGGCCGGGCGGGCCGCCCGAGAAGCCATGAACCGGCCCTCTCGATTCATTTCACGCGTGCTGAGGATCAAGCCGGGTGAGGCGGGCATCGCCCTGGCCTTCTTCTCCTACTTTTTCCTGGTTACCGCTCCCTTCTACATCATCAAGTCCATCCGCGATGCGAGCTTCCTGGACGAGCTCGGCTCCCGCAACCTCCCCTGGGCTTACGCCACGGCTCTCGTCGTCGGGCTGGTGGTCGCCCTGCATTCCAGGATCCAGGCCCGGCTGTCCCGGTCGGCGCTCATCGTGGGCTCGCTCGTTTTCTTCGTCCTGACCTGCCTGCTCTTTGGGGTGTTGTTTGCCTCGGGCGGAAAATGGCTCCCCCTGGCCTTCTGGATGTGGGCCAACACCTATGCTGTCGTCCTTATCACTCAGTTTTGGATCGTGGTCAACGACGTTTTCAACCCGCGGGAGGCCAAGCGGCTCATCGGCTTCTTTGTAAGCGGGGGGATCCTGGGCGGGATCCTGGGAGGGTTGTTCACCGCCCTCTTTGCCGGTCGCGAGAACGCAACGGGGCTCCTCCTGCCGGCGGCCGTGGTCCTGGCGGCGAGCATCATCCCCGTCGGGGCGATCTTCCGGTATCTCGACCGCGCCCGGGGCCGGGCTGACGTTCCGGGCCAGGAAACGGGGAGCGGCGATAAGGCCGGGTTCAAAGCCTGTTTTGACACAGTCCGCGGGGACTCGTACCTGAGGCTTCTGGCGGCCGTGGTACTGATCACCGGGGTCATCTCCACCTTCGTCGATTGGCAGTCCAAGAACATCATTGAAAGCTGGTCGCGGGGGGGAAGGACCAACCTGTTCTCGTTCTTCGGCTTCTTCAACGTCGGCCTGCTCGTGTTCTCCTTCCTTCTGCAACTCCTCCTCACGAGCAGCATCATCGAGCGCTACGGTCTGCGGCTGACCCTCCTCTTTTACCCGGCGCTCCTCCTGCTCTGTTCGCTGGGGATCGCCTTCTTGCCGGGGATCATCCTGGCCGTCGGCATCAAGGGGGCCGACAAGAGCTTGTCCTACTCGATCAATCAGTCCTCGCGGGAACTGCTCTATATCCCCGTATCCCCCGAACGAAAATATCGGGCCAAGATCTTCATCGACATGTTCCTCAACCGGTTTGCCAGGAGCGTCGGCGCGGTCATCCTCCTCGGTCTATTCCTCCTGCCGTTCCATCCGTCCATCACTCTGGTCAGCCTGGCCGCGGCTGTCCTCATCGGACTGTGGATCGTCCTCAACCGGAAGATCTCCCGCGCTTACATCGAGCTCCTGAGGTCCAAGCTCGCGAGCCGGTGGGGGCGGGCCGAGACGCTCGTGGCCGAGCGGATGGACGTCGGGTCGGCCAAGCTTGTTTTTGACACGCTGGAAAGCCGTGAGCGGAGCCCGGTCCTCTATGCCCAGCATCTCTTCGAGCTTCTGGCCGAGGACCGGCTGACCCCTGAAGTGCGGGCCTTTCTCGCCTCGCAAAGGAACGAGGCGCGCATCCCCTCACTCGGCGGCCTCATCGAATCCGAATCGGCCGGCTGGGTACCGGAGCTGGCCCGGTCCGATGAGGAGGAGTCCCTGAAGACCGATATCACGGAGATCTTCCGCCTGGACGCCTACCAGGAAGTGATGAAAGGCTACATCGACAAAGTCATGGCCCATCCCGAGGACGTGATCTCGCGGATGGAAGTGGCCAAGTCCCTGGGCTGGCTCGACCCCCGCTCGCCGCTCACGGGGGTCATCGACGATCTCCTTGAGGATTCCCGCGCCGACGTGGCCCGCTATGCGATCGAGAGCGCGGCCCGCCTCGGGCGGCGGGAGGACGTTCCCTTCCTGATCGGGCGGCTGTCCGACCCGGCTCTGGCCGAGGACGCCCAAGCGGCCCTGGAACGCTTCGGACCGAGAATTTCGGGGACTCTGTTCGACGCGATGGCCGATGGCAGCCGGAACCCGGGCATCCGGAAGGCGGCCGCCTCGATCCTGTCCGCAGTCGGCGGGCAGGACGCCGTCGACTATCTCCTTTCGGAGCTGGATCGGGGAGGGGGCGAGATGAGCGCCGAGGTCATCGACGCCCTGGACCGCCTGCGCGCCGCCCACCCGGGTCTTGTTTTTCCTGGGGAGGTCGTCCGAAGGAGCCTTGCCCGCGAGACACGCTCCTACTACCAGGCTTATCTCGCCGGTCCCAAGACCGGAGTCTCGGTCACGCCTTACGACGGGGGGGCGGGCGTCACGCGCCGCTCGAAGCCCGGCTCCGGGAGCTGTTCCTGCTCCTGGGGCTTGTTCTCCCCCGCGAAGACATCCAGCGCGCATACCAGAACCTCCAGGTGGGGACCAAGAATTCCGTCGCCTACGTTCTCGAGCTTCTCGACAATCTCCTGCCCCGGGACCTCAAGGACGCCCTCTTTCCCATCATCGAGGACCTGCCCGATGCCGAGAGAGTCCATCGCTTCCGGGTCCTGCTCGAGGCCAAGGAGGCGCGACTCGAATAGCGGAGTCCCATGGCTGACAGACGCCTCGACCGAATTCTGCGAAAGTTCGTGGACATCCGTCCCGAGGAATCCGCGCCGGTCGTCCTGCTGTTCTTCTATTTCTTCTTAATTACGTCGTCGGCCTACATCATCAAACCGGTCAAGATCTCGCTCTACCTCCATTTCCTTTCCGCGGACAAGCTGCCTTACGCTTATCTCGTCACGGCCGTCCTCATCGGGTTCATGGTTTCGCTCAACTCACGGCTTCTCCATCGCCTGAAGCGTCTGCACTACGTCTCGCTCAGCATCCTGGTCTTCATGCTGACCTTTGCCCTGTTTTGGGTTCTGTTCAGACTTCACGCGCCGTGGGTGTCCCTGTTGTATTGGTTCTGGGCGGACCTCTTCATCGTTGCGTCCGTTTTTCAGTTCTGGGTTCTCGTCAGCGACATCTTCCACCCCCGTCAGTTCAAGCGTCTGGTCGGGTTCTTCGTCAGCGGGGGACTCCTGGGCGGCATCCTGGGCGCGCTCCTGGCCTCGCGCCTGGCCAGGCACGTGGGCACGGAGAATCTCCTTTTAGCCTGCCCGGTGTTTCTCGGGCTGTGCCTGATTATCCTTCGTCGCCTTCAGCCCCATCTGGCTCAAACCGGAGGGCGCCCGTCGGCGATGCCGGGGGGAGAACCCCCGGAAAAAGCCGGCTACGCCGAGAGCTTTCGGCTCATCCGCCGGCATCGCTATTTGAGGCTTCTTAGCGGGATCGTGGCGGCCGGCATCGCCGTCACGACGCTTCTCGATTTCCAGTTCAACTCCATCGTAGAGAAGGCTTTTCCCGCGCGCGACGCCCGGACATCCTTCATCGGCACCTTTTTCCTGGGCTTGCTCGTTTTTTCCTACATCCTGAATGCCGTCCTCGCCAGCCGGGCCGTTCGGAGCTTCGGATTGAGGGCGGCTCTGCTCATCACACCCGCCGTCCTTCTTCTCGGTTCGGCCGCGATCTTTATCGTGCCGGCCTCGGGACTCATCTACTGGGCCGTGGGAGTCAAGGGCCTGGACAAGAGCCTGGCCCACACTCTCCATCAATCGGTTCGGGAGCTCCTCTACATTCCCGTCCCGGCCGAGATCAAGTACAAGGCCAAGGCGTTCATCGACATGTTCGTAAACAAGCTGGCCGACGCCATGGTGGCCCTGATCCTCCTCCTTTTCGTCTCGGTCTTGCACCGCACGGTCCGGGAGGTGAGCTTCATCGTTCTGGCTTTCATCGCCGTCTGGGCGGCGTTCGCCTTCCTCATCACCCGGGAGTATGCCCAGATCGTCAAGCGGCACCTCAAGCTCAAGTGGCAGGAGGCGGGGCGTCTCGTGGCGGATAAGATCGACGTCGATATGACCAAGCTCGTCTTCGATACCCTGGAGAGCAAGAAGCGGAGCTCCGTGCTTTACGCCATGAACATGTTCGACCTCATCCGCAAGGAAAGGCTGAGCCCGGAACTGCGGGAGATCATCGCCTCCAAGTCGAGCCAGGTCCGGGCCAGTTCTCTCGATTCCCTCCTGGGAGTGGACGGCGAGCCGCTCTTCCCCGAAGTGGACGACAGCCTGGCCGAGGAGAGCCTGAACGCCGAGATCCAGGAAGTCATGTCCCTGGATGTTTACCAGCAGATGATGGCCGAGCACCTGAACAAGGTCGCGGCCGGATTAGGGTCCGCGGCCGAGGTGGAACGGATGGAAGCGGCCAAGGCCCTGGGCCTGATGAGCCCCGACTCGACCCTGGTCAAGAGCCTCAGACCGCTCCTTCGGGACGGCTCGAGCGAGGTGGTCAGCTATGCCCTGGACAGCGCGGCTAAGCTCAGGAGGCTTGAGTTCGTTCCGCTCATCGTCCGGCATCTGGCCAATCCCGCCCTCCAACAGGCGGCGGCCAAGACCCTGGAGGCCTACGGCGAACGGATCGCGGGAAGTCTCAAAGATTATCTCTGCGACCCGAAGGAGGATCCCGCCCTGCGTCGCAGCATCCCGGGGATCCTGGCCGAGATAGGAACCCAGAGAGCGGCCGACCTTCTGTCTTCGGCGCTCGGATCGCCCTGCGGCCTGGAGTCCGAAGTCATCGCTGGCGCGGCCCGGCTGAGGGGCAAGAACCCCGAGGCGACATTCCCCGAGGCCGTGGTTCGCCGGGCCGTCCTCCGTCTCATTCGGCAAGGCTATGACCTCCTCTTCGAGGATGAGCGGGGCCGAGGAAGCTCCGGCCGCGGCCCGTCCACGGCCGAGCTCGAATCCGCCTTGACCCGGAACATCCGCGAGGTCTTTCATTTGCTCGGACTTGTCCATCCCCAGGAGGACATCCGCCGGGCTTTTCAGAATTTGAGCTCGGGGACGAAGAAGAGCATCGAGTACTCCCTCGAGCTCCTGGAGACCATGCTCAAGAAGGACCTCAATCAGTTCCTCCTGCCCCTCATCGACGATGCGCCCTTCGATGACCGGGTCAGGCGCTGTCGGAAATTGCTCCCGGCCTTGGACAAGGCCCTCTAGGGCCCGGCCCGGGGCGCCCGTCTCAGCTTGAATTTCGACGCGGGTGGGGATACAATCGAAAACGTTCGAGGGCCCATGCCGAAACTCTATATCTATCCTAAAAAAGGCGACCCGTTCAGCTACGCCATCGACCGGCCCGAGATCAGCATCGGCCGCTCGCCGGACAACACCCTGGCCGTCCCCGACCCGTTCTGCTCGGGCTGCCACGCCGTCATCGTCACCGCGGGGGACAGGTACTACGTCCGGGATAACGCCAGCAAGAACGGCGTTTTCGTCGACGGGAAGCGGGTGTCGGGAGAGACCGAGCTTCGCCGCGGCAACGAGATCCTGGTCGGGTCGACCCGCATCTCCTTCGACTACGAGATCCTGACCCATGTCGAGATCCTGGACACGCCCAACTCGACCTCCGGCTTGAGCATGGCCGTCCCTCTCCAGGACATCCTCAAGCCGCAGGATCTCCCGAGCACGGTCCGGGCCTCGGTGAAGGAGACCGACCTGGCCCAGATCCGGTCGGAGCATCGCTTCCTGGAGGTCATGAAGGAAGTCAGTCAGGCCCTCATCCTCCACAAGCCGCTGGGCGAGCTCCTGGATCACATCATGGACCTCATCGGTCAGAACCTGCCCATGGACCGCGGGGTGCTGCTTCTCAAGGAGGGCAATCCCGTCCAGCTCATCCCCAAGGTCATCCGGGTCAACAACAAGAACCTCCAAAACCAGCGCGTCCTCCTCAGCCGGACCATCGTCAACATGGCCTTCGAGGACCAGCTAGCGGTCCTGACCTCGGACGCGGCCACCGACCCGCGGTTCATGTCGCGGGACAGCATCATCCGGTCCAACATCCATTCGGCCATGTGCACCCCGCTCTGGAACAACCGGGAGGTCATCGGCATCATCTACGCCGACCGGACCTCGCTGTCCGAGGAGTTCGGCGAGGAAGACTTGAAGATGCTGACCCTGCTGGCCAACCTGGCCGCGGTCAAGATCGAGAACGCCCGGCTGATCGAGCGGGCCCTGGAGCAGGAGCGCCTGGAGAAGGAGATGGCCCTGGCGGCGCAGATCCAGAGGGATTTCCTGCCGAAGGCGAGCCCGCCCCTCGCGAACTTCGACATCCACGGCATCAACATCCCCTGTCATCAGGTGGGCGGGGACTATTTCGATTACATCCCAGTCGAGCCCGGGCATCTGGGATTGGTCATCGCTGACGTCTCAGGCAAGGGCGTGAGCGCTTCGCTCCTCATGGCCTCCCTGCGGGCTTCGCTCCACGCCGAGGTCGGCTCCGGGCATCGGATCGAGCACATGGCCGGCAAGCTTAACGATTTTGTCTGCCGGAGCTCGGGGTCCAGCAGCTTCATCACTTTTTTTTACGGCGAGCTCGACCCCGCGACGGGCGGCCTGCGCTACCTCAACGCCGGCCATAATCCGCCGCTCATTCTCAACGCCTCCGGGCGCCTGGACAGGCTGGACGCCTGCGGACTCTGTCTGGGGATGTTTCCCGGGTCGGAATACGAGTGCCGGGGAGTCCGAATCGAGGCCGGGGACCTGCTCCTCCTCTACACCGACGGAATCACTGAAAGCCGGAACCCGGTCAGGGAGGAGTTCGGAGAGGCGCGGCTCATCGATTACGTCCGCGGCCACATGGACCAACCGGCGGCCGAGATCATCAAGGGCCTGAAGGCCGAGCTGGCCGCCTTTACCCAGACTCAGGACTTGGACGACGATATGACCATCGTCATCGTTAAAAGAATACCTTAAAACCCGGAGCGCTCTCTTGAAGCTCCGGACCGCGATCTCTCCCGACGTAGGAAAGGAGCGCATCCATGATCTCTCGCCGCAGATTTCTTGAACAGGCCGGTCTGGCCGCGGTATCGGCCGGCCTTTTGAAGGGTCGGGCCGGTGCCGGACAAGCCAACCCCGCCGGGCCGGAGACCCTGGCCGTGATCGAAAAACGGCTGAAGGCCGTTGTCCCTCTCACGCCGGCGGATTACGAGTCCCGACTGGAAAAAGCCCGACGGCTCATCGCCGACAAAGGACTCGACGGCCTTTTTGTGGGAGGGGGGACGAACCTTCTCTATTTCGCCAACGTCGGCTGGTGGCTGAGCGAGCGGACCTTTGGCGCCGTCCTGAATCCAAAGGGCGCTCCGATCTGGGTCTGCCCGGCCTTCGAAAAGGCGAGGGCCGGAGAGCTCGTCCCGGCCGGCGAGGAAATCCGAACCTGGGAGGAGAACGAGAGCCCTTACCGTCTCATCGGGGGCATCATGAAGGACCTGGGCGCCGGGACGGGGCGGCTCGGATTGGCCCCTGACCTGAGGAGCTTTGAATCCTTCGGCTTGCGACGTGACGCGCCGACGCTCGAGCTCGTGGACGGAGCGGCCGTGACCGAGGGCTGCCGATGCGTCAAGACGGCCAAGGAGATCGCCTTCATGGACCTGGCCAACGACGTCACCAAGACGGCTTACAAGGATGCCTTCGACAAGATCCGCCCGGGCATGACCCAGGAGGACCTGGCCGGGACTATCGGCGCCTCGTTCGAGAAACTCGGCGTCCTCGGAGGCGCCGGTCCGCAGTTCGGGACCAACACGGCCTTCCCCCACGGCTCGCGCAACCCGCGCATCTCTGGGGTCAACGATGTCATCATGGTTGACGGCGGCTGTGCCGTCCAGGGCTTCGACGCCGACGTGACCCGGACGATCGTCTTCGGGCCGCCGACGGACAAACAGCGCCGCGTGTGGGACATCGTCAAGCGGGCCCAGCTTGCCGCCCTCAAGGCCGTCAGGCCGGGGGTCGAGTGCCAGGACGTGGACCGGGCGGCGCGAAAGGTCATCGAGGACGCCGGCTACGGGCCGGGCTTTAAGTACTTCGTCCATCGCCTGGGCCACGGCATCGGGATGGACGGGCACGAATATCCGTATCTCGTTGAGGGCAACACTCTCAAGCTCGAGCCGGGCATGACCTTCAGCAACGAGCCGGGGATTTACATCTACGGAGAGTTCGGCATTCGCATCGAAGACTGCATGGTCGTCACCGAGGACGGCGGACGGTTCTTGGGCGGGATGGAGAGCACGGCCATCGACAAGCCCTTCGGGGAATAGGATGCTTTGAAATCAAAAGTCGAGGTGACCCGAAAGGTCAAGATCTAGAAGGTGAGTCTTCATTGGAGCAATAGAATGATCAAAGGAGTTTTTCCGGGCCTTTCACGATTTGGATTTATATGCATAGCTGTTGGTGCGATTTTTTGTATCGCTAGCCTGAAGGAATACTATGCTTTTCCTCATGAAAATCTCCATCTTCTGCCAATTCGAGGGATATTTATTGGCAGCTTCTGCTTTGGCCTCGCTGCAATCTTGGCAGGTGTTGGATTAATCTTGCGCAAGAAGTGGGGGAAGTTGATATTATCTATTCTTGCCTGGATCCTATTGCTTTATGCTTTAGCTTTTGGAGTCTATTTTCAATTTGATTTGGGGAGGATATCAGGGGCTACTGGTATAGTAGTTATTTTTACTCGTGTCCTTTCTATTTTTTTTGAGATTGTGTTTATATATTGCATATATTCGCTCATCAGGTACATAAATAGAAGCAAATACTAGCGAGCAGACTGATCATGTCAAGTTGAGCTCGCATGTATGAACGCGCCGCTTAAGTCCAGATTCTGTTCTCTTTTGCTCCTCCTTATCAAAAGGCTTGAGTTTCGTCAAACAGCTCTTAACCTAATTCATCAGGTGCATGTGTTCGCGGCCTTGGTGCCATGATTATGTCCACCGGAGATGACACCAGAGGAATGTCTACAGGTATGAGGGCCTGGCCTTACCTTTTCTTTTTCGAAGCGAAATACCTTTCCGCTTCGGCCAATTCCTCGGGCGTGTTGATGCCCAGCGTGACGCGTGGGTCATCGCTCGCGAGCGTTTCCATCCTGTGCGCACGCGCGGTCAGGATTCCGATGATGTCGGTCAGATAGAATTCGCCCTTGGCGTTGGCATTTCGGATCTCATCAAGCAGGGGAAGAAGGGCAGGGAAGCCGGTCGCCCCCCGCGCCCAGATGCTTGAAGCGTCATCTCAGTCAAAAATTGCGCCCCGCTGCGGCTTGACACCCGCCGGCTCAAATCCTACATTTATAAATAGTAATATTTAATGCTTGATTAAGGGGGAGCTCATTATGAAAAGAAGCATAGTTCGAGCAACTTTCTTTGGCCTAATATTTGCATTGGGCCTAATGACCGCCCAGGCCGGCATACCCCTCATGACCGGGACGTGGACTGGCGTGGGCCGGGGGGTCAACCCGGAGGGCGATTATCCTGACGTGACTCTGACCATGGAGGTCTATGGCCAAGATGGCAGGCTTTTCTACGGAACGCTCACGGCCGTCATTTCGGGAGGGACGACCAAGGTCCTGCCTCTTTCCGGGACCATCCTGGTCAACAAGGATGTTTTCATCACCCTCGGGATCGACCCGGATTCCGGCCAGCCTTCCGCGACATTCGTAGCCGGCAAGCTGACGGCCAAAAGCCTTAAAGCCCATTGGCAGAACCTGGTGATCGGCGAGACCGGAGAGTGCGTGATAAAAAAGGCTACTTCTTAAAAGAGCCGGAACCGGAATCGAGCTTTAATAGTTTTCGGCTGCCTGACCGCAATCGAGCGGCCTTCGCCAGTCGGTGTTGATTTATAGAATGGATCCTTCGTGAAGAGGTGCTTTTCCGCAGCTTGTCCTGTTCGGCCGGCTCTGCGGAAGAAGCGATGTTTCGTTCCGCTATGGTCCGGGGTATTGATGTGGGGCGGGCGATTATCGTCCCTCTTTGTGTGTCTGGCGGCTAGCCACGCCCCGCGAAATATCTTTCCGCCGCGGCCAATTCCTCGGGCGTGTTGATGCCCAGCGTGACGCGGGGGTCGTCGCTCGCGAGCGTTTCCACCCCGTGCCCGTGCTTGACCAGGATCCCGATGATATCGGTCAGATAGAATTCGCCCTTGGCGTTGTCGTTTCTGATCTCGTCGAGGAGGGGAAGGACGACGGACGCCCGAAAACAGTAGATCGAGACGTGGACTTCCTTGATCAACCGCTCTTCCGGTGTGGCGTCGAATTCCTCGACGACTTTGAGGAGACGACCTCGAGCATCGCGAATCACACGACCGTAAGGGGGAGGGGAATTGAAAACGGCGGTGACGATCGTGGCCGCCGCCCCGCTCTCCCGGTGGACACGCATGAGTTCTTTAAGAATTTCCGGAGTGAGATAAGGATTGTCTCCGACCGTGACCACGATGTCGAGGTCGGGGCCGAGGGATAGGAGTTTTTCCCGGGCCTGGAGCAGGGCGTGACCCGTCCCTTTTTGCTCGGCCTGGAGGATGTAATCCACCTCTGCGCCCATCTCCGCTTGAAGTTGCTCCGCCTGGAACCCCACGATGAGGAAGATTTTCCGAATGCCAGCCGCGCGCAAGGCCTCGACCTGATACCGGATCATGGGCTTGCCCAGGATGGGGAGCAAAACTTTGTTTGTACCGGATCTCATCCGTATGCTTTTTCCGGCGGCCAGGATGACCGAGGCGAGAGGGGGAGATGTCATGGCCTCTAATTATAGAGGGTCGCGTCTACAGTTTCCACTCTTCCGCCTAGACTGGGGAAAGTAACGGACTGTCTGAGACATGTTGATGCCGGAGGTGCTTTTCCCAAGGCCTGCGAAATACCTGAGGGAAAGAATCGCCGGCGCCGATTTTCAGCTGAAGACAATTTGCTTGGTGACTTTTTCCGGTCGACCTGACGGAGAGATCCCCACGGCGCTGTGCGCCTCGGGATGACCCTTCGAGTCGGATTGCCGCGGGGCGAGATGCGGCCCGCGATGACAGGGGGACGATGATCGCCACGCCGCATTGCGGCTCGGGATGACGTCCCGCCGCGGCGCGACAGCGACTCGCGATGACAATCTGATGAGACCGCACCACGCCCTTGTTTTCAGGCTCGGTTCTGGTCATAATCTCCATTGACATGAACGGTCCCGCCCGTCTGAAGTTCACAGCGGGGGGCGACTCCTGTTTCCCAGGCCCGGTCTGGATCTTCCCGGCCGGCACCCGGCGCTGTTTTCGCCGATACGGCATTCCCTCAGTCCGACGAGGTCAATATGGGCAAGCCTGAACCGGCTCCGCAAACACCCGTCTCCGGCCGCCATTTCAGGCGCGACCTGAACCTGTTCGACGCCTCGATGATCGTCATCGGGTCGATGATCGGCTCGGGGATCTTCATCGTCAGCGCCGATATCGCCCGGACGGTCGGCTCTCCAGGGTACCTCCTCCTGGTCTGGCTCATCACCGGCTTGGTGACCGTCATCGGCGCCCTGAGCTACGGCGAGCTGGCGGGCATGATGCCTCACGCCGGCGGGCTCTATGTCTATTTGCGCGAAGCCTATTCCCCTCTCATCGCCTTCCTTTTCGGCTGGACGCTCTTCCTCGTGATCCAGACGGGGACGATCGCCGCCGTGGCCGTGGCCTTTTCCAAGTTCTGCGGCGTCCTCATCCCCGGCCTGCGCGAGAAGAACGTCCTCGTCACCGTGGCCGGGCTCAGGATCTCCTCCCCCCAGGTCCTGGCCATCGCGGTCGTGGCCTTCCTGACCTGGGTCAACTTGCGCGGCATCCACACCGGCAAGCTCGTCCAGAATTTCTTCACCGTGATCAAGATCGGGATCCTGGTCGGGTTCATCGTCCTGGGCCTGACTCTCGGAGCCAATGGCGCGGCCATCAAAGCCAATTTCGCCCACTTCTGGAGCGGCTCCTGGACCCACATGTCCGGGGGCGCCATCGCCTCGGTTCTGCCCCTGGGTGGGCTCATGGTCCTGGCGGCCATCGGCGCGGCCATGGTCGGCTCGCTCTTCTCGAGCGACGCCTGGTACGACATCACTTATGCCGCGGGCGAAGTGGTCAATCCCAAAAAGACAATCCCCCTGAGCCTGGCCATCGGCACGGGGCTTGTCTGCCTGCTCTATCTTCTGGCCAACGTGGCTTACATCCTGACGTTGCCCCTGGCCGGGAGCCCGACGGCGACGACCGTGGCGGGACAGGGCATTCAGTTCGCCGCCAGTGACCGGGTCGGCACGGCCGCGGCCTCGGTCGTCTTCGGCGGCCCGGCCTCGGCGATCATGGCCGCCCTGATCATCATTTCCACCTTCGGCTGCATGAACGGCCTCATCCTGGCTGGCGCCCGGGTGTATTACGCCATGGCTCGCGACAACATGTTCTTCAAGAAGGCCGGAGACCTGAATAGGAGGTCCGTCCCGGGAGCGGCTTTGATCTTCCAGGGCGTCTGGGCCGGGGCGCTCTGTCTTTCCGGATCCTACAGCCAGCTCCTGGACTATGTGATCTTCGCGGTGCTCATCTTCTTCAGCCTGACGGTGAGCGGCATCTTCATCCTGAGGAAGAAGAAGCCGGACGCCGAGCGGCCCTACAAAGCCTTCGGCTATCCTGTCGTCCCCGCACTCTACGTGTTGATCTCCGCGGCCATTGCCGTGGACCTCCTGCTTTTCAAGCCGGGCTACACCTGGCCGGGGTTGGCCATCGTCGTCATCGGCATCCCGGTGTTCTTTTTGTGGAAAGCCCTGGCCAAACCCTCCGCGGCCGCTGCGGAATGAAGCTCCTTCTCGGCCGCCGCGCAAACCGGCACAGGAGGGCGGGGGGTTGAGTCGAAGCCCGAAGCGCTGTCCCAGTTTGAACCCGCTTTACCAGCCCCGATGAATAGATATGATAAAAAAGGCCAGGGGGTTCTTGATAAATCTTTTAGTCATCGGGATATCAGGAGTGCGCGGCATCCTGGAGGAAACCCTCAAGCCCGAGCTCATCCTGAATTTCGCCTGTGCGTTCGGCGCATACGTCCAGAATGGTCCGGTCTGCGTCGGCCGGGACACTCGCCTTTGACGGGCTCACGGTCGTCGTGGCCTAGCAGACTCTCTCTGGCTTCGATTTTCGGTTCGTTGACATTGCCGATTGGCTGATAATATATTATGCACTCGGGAGATAACCGATCATTCGAGCCTAGGAAGAGCGAGCATCCCGCGAAGATAAATCGGAGGAGAGAGTGATGAATGTCCCCTTTTATGGTCATGTGAGGCAATACCAAAACATCAAGAACGAAATCGATGCCAAGATGCAGGAAGTCATCCAGAGCGGCCAGTTTGTGCAGGGCCCTATGCTGAAAAAGTTTGAGGGGGAGCTGGCTGCCTACGCCGGAACCAAGTACGCGATCGGCGTCGGCAACGGCACCGATGCTCTGTGGCTGAGCTTCATGGCTCTTGGCCTGGGCCGAGGTGATGAGCTGATTACCAACGCCAATACTTTTTTTGCCACGGCCGAAGCGATGTGGATCGCCGGCTGCACCGCCGTTCTTGTGGACTGCGACCCGAAAACCAAGTGCCTCGATCCGGAAGCGGTCAGAAAAGCGATCAGCAAGCGGACCAAAGCGATCGTGCCGGTTCATTTGTACGGTCAGTGCGCTCCGATGCGTGAAATTCGCAAGATTGCCGACGAACACCATCTGTTCGTAGTCGAAGACAATGCCCAGGCCGTTGACGCCCATGGCGACGACTTCAAGATCGGTGAGCTTTCGGACTCCGTCACCGTCAGTTTCATCATTCAAAAGAACCTGGGCACTTTCGGCGACGGGGGCGCGATCTGGACCAACACTGCGTCCATCGACGAGAGAGTGCGCAAGCTTCGGAATCACGGCTCCAACAAGCGGGACGTGCACAGCTTCGGGTTCAACAGCCGCCTGGACGACCTGCACGCCGGCATCCTCAGCGCGAAGCTCAGACACATCAAGGAGTGGAGCGACCGTCGGATCGCGATCGCGAACAAGTACACCCAAGGCCTGAAGGGTTGCGCCAGCCTCGACCTGCCGTATGTCCGCCCGGGTTATCGCCATGTGTTCCACCTCTATGTCATCGAGACGAAGAATCCGGCCGATCGGGGTCCGATGCTGGAGTACCTGATCAAGAACGGTGTGGATGCCAAGACCCACTATTCCATCGCGATTCATAAGCAGGGTGGTTTTCCTTGGGGCAAGGATGCCCGCTTGGCCGGCCCGCTGACCCACGCGGAAAAGAACGCCGCCTCCTGCATTTCGCTGCCGATGTTTCCGGAATTGATGGAGGAGGAAATTCAGTACACTATCCAGGTCGTCCGCGACTGGGAGAAGAGCAAGTAAAGAAAAAGCCATGAGCACGGGGAAAAAAACCTACACCGTTGCCGTAGCGGGTCTGGGAAAGCGCGGCACGCACCACGCCGATGCGCTTTTCAAGAATCCGCGTTTTCGCCTCGTGGGGTTGTGCGATATCGATGAAACTCGTCTCGAAGCTGCCAAGCTGAAGTTCGGAGTGCCCTATGGCCACCCGGACGCCGCCCGCTTGCTGGCCGACACGAAGCCCGACGTTTTTGTCTTTTGCACGCTGCCGCAAGTTCGGCTGCCGCTCATCCGGGCGGGGGTCGAAGCAGGCGTCGAGCTCATCGCCTATGAAAAGCCTATCGCCACCTCGACCAACGAAGCCTTAGAAATGTATAAGTTGTTGCGTGGTGCCGGTGTCAAGTCAGTGGTCAGCCACCAGCATCGCTACGGCCTCCACTATCAAAAGGTGAAAGAGATCATCGCCAGCGGGGCACTCGGGCGCGTTCACACCGTCTACGGACATTCTGTCGGCTGGATGATGCACATGATGACCCACATGATTGAGTATGCCAGTTGGTATAACGATTATGCTCCCGCCGAGTGGGTCGTGGGACAGGCCGCGGGCAAGGAAAAGTTCGCGGACGTGCACTCTTCGCCCGATTACATCGCCGCCTTGGTCCAGTTTGCTAATGGGGTGCGGGGCATCATCGAGTGCGGCGCGGGCGCGCCCGATGTGCCGGAAGTTGATTCCATGTGGCACAAGTGCCGCATCGGAGCGCAGGGCACGGAAGGCTTTGCCGAAGTCCTGACCGGCAAAGAAGGCAAGGGCGGCGGCTGGCGGGCGGTTACCAAAAAGGGCGTTATGTCCGGTCCAGGCGCTATGGACTACGACCATGACATGCCGCCCTACGTCCAGGACATCGCCAACTGGCTGGATGACCCGAACAACGTTCATCCCTGTAACGGCGAAACCGCTCTCAAAGGGTTTGAGATCATGATGGCAGCCTGCCGCTCAGCGGTCCGTCGTGGCAAGGTGACTCTGCCGCTCGGGCCGGACGAGCCGGAGATTGAGGCTCTCCAGAGAGCATTGCCCTAACGGGTTGTGGGCAGACGGGAATGCGCTCCGCCTGCAGGGCCAGCAGGGGCACGGCCGTCTCCTTGAGCGGGGAAGGGCCGGTGACTTCCACCGGGCCCGGCTCCTGACCCGCCAAGAATATTATCGATGGGTCTATCAGAATAAAGAGCGCATATCCGAGTGCTTGGAATAAGGCCGTCGGCGGGCCGGGGACGGTTGACTCAAACGGCTTTTTTATGCTAAAAGGGGGGCACTTTTTTTGATGAAACAACGTCCATCGCCGTCAGCCGCCTCCGCCGGGGATTATCTCGTCCTTGTCGATAAGCAGGGTCGGGTCGCGGGGAGAGAGAGAAAGGATGTCTGCCACCGAGGCCCGGGTCTGCTGCACGCGGCCTTTCTGGTCATGATGTTTGCGGAGAACGATTCCCTCATCCTGGCCCGCCGCAGTCCATCCAAGGCCCTCTGGCCGGGATACTGGGACGGGACGGTGGCCAGTCATTATTTCCACAACGGCGATCGGCCGGCCACGGTCAGGGACAGGGTCCGTCAAGAAATCGGCCTCAAGGCCGAAACGCCGGCCCTCCTGTTCAGGTTTCAGTACCAGGCCTCCTACGATAAATCCGGTTCGGAACACGAGTTGTGCGATGTCTATGTCTTGGGAGGCGTCAGGCCGGAGAACCTGTGTCTTGACCCGTCTGAGATCTCGGATTTCCGGTTGGCCGAAGTCGATACCCTAAAAAGGGAGATCGCGGCCGGTGCCGATTCCTTCACGCCCTGGCTGTTGATTGCCCTAAAAAACCTGGAGCGGACCCATTCGGGAAAGATCATCCGGCGGCCCTGAGGCGGATATGGCCGAGGGAACAGACCTGATTCTGGAAATCAAGGCGTCGGTCAACCAGATCCTCCGATTGCTGCGCGGGATCCCGGGACGGAGAAGCGGATTGATCCTGTCCCGGTTTCTTGTCTACCTGTTCCGAAAATCCGTCCTGCGCCGGCCCGTCCCTTACTATTTCAGCCTCGAGATCACGACGCGCTGCCAGGCCAGCTGTGCCCATTGCTGCGTCGAAGCGTCACCCAAGGACAAGCGCCCCGAGTTGACGACCGAGGAGCTCAAGTCCCTCATCCTCGGGGCTCGTTCGATCGGATGCTGCTTTCTGATCTTCAACGGCGGCGAGCCTTTGCTGCGCCCCGACCTGCCCGAGCTGGTCCGTTTTGCCGCCGACAACGGCTTCCAGACGCGTTTGAACACGAACGGGCTGCTTTTAAGGCGGGAGCGGGTGGCCGCCCTGAAGAAAGCCGGGCTCCGGCAGTGCGCCGTATCGCTCGACAGCGCCGACCCCAAAACCCATGACCGAATGCGCGGCGTCCCGGGCACTCAGAATAAGGTTCTGGAAGGCCTGAGACTGCTCCGGGCGGCACGTTTGGATTCGGTCGTTTTAACCTTTGTTACCAAGCGCAGCACCGTGGCGGACCTGAGGGCCACGATCGCTCTCGCCCGTCGGGCCGGAGCGCGCAGCGTCTATTTGATACCTCTCATCGCCTCGGGACGACTGCGCGGGGAGTTCGGCCAGACCCTTGAGGCCCTACAGATGGAATCGGTCAGGAGGCTCCAGGACTCTCGAATGGTTTTTATGGAAATGCCCTCGCGGCTGAGCAATTGCTGTGCTTATCGTAAGTTTGTGATCCATGTCACCGCCCGGGGCAAGGCAACCCCCTGTCCGTTCACGCCGCTTGTCCTGGGCGATGTCCGGAAGGGCTCTCTCGCCGAGGTCTGGAATCGCTTCGCTGCCGGGATCCATTTTCATTCCCATGGAACCTGCCCTCTGAACGACCCTCAGAGCCGCGGCGTGTTCGAAGGCTATGTGAATCGCGTGGCCCGCAGTTTGAAATCGGGGACAGGGGCTTAGATGAACGGCGGGCCTGGGGTGACGAGAGGCTGGCTGGAGAGGACCATCGCCCGGCTCGTGGCCGATGCCCCCGAGAACCGACTGGCCGGGTTTTCGGGCGTCGCCGTCTTCGACCCGCCGCTCGTCGGTGTCGCGGACGGCGAGGACCCGCTCTTTGCCGAGTTTGCCCGCGCGGTTGGACCCCGGCATTTACGGCCGCGCGCTTTTCTTGCTTCCCGTTTCCCTCAGGGGCCGAGGATTCGGCGGGTCAGCGTCATTTCCTGGATTCTGCCGTTCAGCGCCATGGTTCGCGAGTCGAACCGCGGAGGTCAGTGGCCCTCTCCTCTCTATTCGCTGGCCCGAAACAAGGGACAGGCCGTGGCTCAGAGATTGGGTCGTCGGCTCGCCGCGCTCCTTAAGACCAAGGGCCTCGCCGCGGCCGTCCCGACCCTGACCGGAGACTACGATATCTTTCATTCTTCGGAATTTGTCTACAGCTCCTCCTGGTCGGAGCGCCACGTCGCCTTCGCCGCGGGTCTGGGTCGATTCGGTCTTAACGGTTCGCTCGTCACGCCCCACGGCTCCCATGTGCGGCTGGGCAGTCTTGTCGTCGGCTCGGCCCTGGAACCCTCGTCGCGCTCGTCCGGCACACATCGGGCCGCTTGCCTTGAGAGCCGGGGGAAACCTGCCGGCGCTGCATTGATCGTTGCCCCGTCGGGGCCATCAGTCCCGAGGGCCTGGACAAGAGGAAATGCAATGCCCGGAGAAAAGCCGTCGGTGAGAGGAGCCTCGATTCTCTCCAGAAAAGATATCTTATGATGCGCTTTCGGCTTCCTATTGACGGCGCGCGGCGCTGGTCCTATCCTCTGGGCTGCGCCCTGTGCCAGTGCGGCGTCCCTTGCGAGGGACAGAACCCATTTGCCGAGGCTACGGGATAACATGCTCGACATCAAATTCAAGATCAGCGCCGGCCACACCAGCGAGCGGGCCTGGATGAATGAGTCGCCGCTCAAAACGCTGTTCTGGAACGTGACCTACGCCTGCAACTATCGGTGCTCCATCTGTTTCACGGATTCCGGATCGTTCGGTCCGAATGAGCTTGCCACGCCGCAGGCCTTCGAGGTCGCGGACAGGATCGCTGCGGCGGGGGTCGGGGATGTCCTGATCTCCGGGGGAGAGCCGTTCATGCGGGGCGACCTGGTCGATATCCTGGCGCGCTTGGGACGCCACGGAATCACCGCTCGTATCGCCTCCAACGGCAGCTTGCTTGATAAGGACATCCTGAGCAGGCTCCGTGATGAAACCCTGACCAAGTCCTTCCAGGTCAGCCTGGATACGCTGGACCCCGAGCTCTATGATCGACTCCATGGTTCCCCGGCGGGCCGGGTGTCCGGCGTGATCGACAAGCTGCGCCTTGTGAAGGAGCTCGGGTTCCACACCACGATCTCGGTCCGCCTGACCCCCCTGACCCTGGGAGGCATTCCCGCGCTCCTCAACCTGGCCCTCGAAGAGGGATGGCCGACCGTGACCGTCCACCTGCCCCTTCACACCCGGCGGGTCCAGGGGGCCTATCCCCAAGATGCCGACCTGCTCGGATTTCTCGACCCGGTTTTTCGACATTTTGCCGGCCTCCGCCGCCAGTGGCTCGTTGAAACCTACATCCCCTGGGCCGAGTATCATCCCGTGATCCGGCGCTGGTCGAAAGTGCTCAAGATCATCAACCGAGGCTGCCGGGCCGGCCGTGACCGTTTGACCATCAATCCCGAGGGCCAACTTTCGCCCTGTGTTTGCATGGACAGGCCGGAGGCATATATCGGTCACGCGCTCAGGGATGATCTGGCCGCGGTCTTCCGGGATTCGGCCGTCTGCCGGCTCCTCCGCCGCCCCCGGGAACACGGCCTCTGCCGGGATTGCGCGAATATCGATTCCTGCGGCGGCGGGTGCCGGGCCGCGGCCCTGGCCCTCACCGGCCGGATCGACGCCGACGACCTGTCCTGCCCGATTCGCCAGCGACGGGCCCGACAGGATTCCCCGACCGAGATCGAGCCATGAACCGGCCCGCCGCGGCTTCAGTGGGTCGTCATCTCCTCGGGGAGTTCTTTTTCGGCAACCGGGGATTGATCAAAGCCAACATGATCCTGCTCCCGTGGGCGGTGATGGTCGCGCGCGGACAAGGCGTCCGGCGCCTCAACGCCCTACCGGTATTTTTCTTGATCTGGCTGACCTTAGTCGGCTGGCTGACGACCTGTATCCTGGCCAACGACCTGGCGGATCGCCGGGTCGACCGGGCATTCGGAAAGCAGAGGTGGATCAATCGATTGGCACCCGGGCTCAGGGCGGTCGTCGCGGGCTTTTTTTTTGCCTCGGGCCGGCGATCCTCCTCGCCTTTAGGGCGCCGGCTCGAGCGGCCTGGGTCTATGCCGGAGCGGCTTTCCTGGGGTTGACCTATTCGCTCAAGCCGTTTCGCTTCAAATCACGCGGCTTGCTCGGGATCCTTGCCTACAGCCTGGCTTGCGTTCTGGCCTATGTCTTCCTCCCCTGGGCCTGGCTGGGGGCCGGATGGAAGGTTGCTGCCTTCTTGACCCCGGCCGTTTTTCTGGATAAATGGGTCAACCTGCATTTTCATCAGGTCACGGATTACGATGCCGACCGTGCGGGGGACGTTGCGACCTACGCCTCGCGGACGGGCCCGGCGAAAGCGCGCCGAACTCTCCGGGGACCGGCCTGGATGGCTATCGCGGCCATTGTCGCGGCCTTTGTTTTTGCGACCGCTTCCGAACCGCGCGCGGGAAGGACCGCGGCCTTGATCGCGACCGGGGTTTTCATCATCATCTCGGGTTTGACTCTGGGTTTGATCTCCCGCTCTGAGAAAGAAAAGTCTCCGTTCGTCCTTGAACTTCCCGCAGCCTATCTGATCTCGACCTTTACCGTCTTCCGCTTCTTTCCGCTGGTGCTGATGCTCCAACTCAGCCTGGAGACGCCGGCCCTCTGGATCGTCGCCGGCACTGCCCTGGCGCTCGTCCTCCTTGAGTCCTCGGTTTTTTTCCGCACTTCCGCTGGATAACGCCGCATGGCGAACTGTTTTCCCCCCGAATATCTTGGATCTTGGTGGAAAGCCTTCCGAGTCTGAAGGTCGAGATTGACCTTGCGACGCACGCGCCTCGATTTCAACAATCGCCTTGAGAAACGAGACGATTTTGACGACAATAGTGTTGAGCTTGTGAAGAAAGATACCTATTTCAGATGATAGGCTTCCGGAGGGTGACATCATGCCCGCAACACGCATCATCAAGTTCGGTCTTCCGATTCTGCTGGCCGCCGCGGCCGGCCTCGCGGCTTCGACCACCCTGGACCAAGCCGTGGCCCGCGCCTGGGAGAAGAACTTCGGTCTGAAGAGCCTTGCCCTTGACGAGGAGGCCGCCCGGGCCGACCGCGACTTTGCCGCCCGCCAGCGGCTCTTCCATGTGGACTTTGCCGGAAGCTATCGCTATGCCACGGACGCTGTCGAGGTCACGGCCGCGAATTTCCCGTTCACGTCGCTCTTCCACATCCCCCAGGACCAGGTTTTGCTGTCGGCTTCCAAGAGCGCCTACGACCTGAAGCTGGGCCTCGTCCAGCCGATCTGGACGGGGGGCAGCCTGACCAACACCCTTCGGGCGGACGAGGCTCGCCGGGACGCCGCGTCGGAAAAGACCCTGGCCGCCAAGGTCGAGGTCGCCGGACGGGTGAAGACGTCCTACTTCACCTATCGTCTTCTCCTGGCCAAGACAACTTCTCTCGAGATCCTGCTCCGGGACCTGGAAGTTCATCAAAGCCGCGTCGAAGCTCTTGTCCGCGAGGAGCTGACCCGACGGTCCGACCTTCTCGAGACGCAAGCCAAGGCGGAAGAGACGCGGATGGCGATCGAGGACCTCTCCCAGCAGGCCGTCAAGGAAAGGATCGCTTTCGAGTCGCTGTGCGGGATTTCGCCCGACGATATCGACCCCGCGGCCTCGGTGGCGGTCCTCGACTATGCCGCTGCCTGGGCGGAGTTCGAGGCCCGCCATCCGCTCCTCAAAGCGCTCGAGGCCGAGGCCGCCGCCCTCGACCTCAGCAAGAAGGCCGTCGACGGAGCGCGACTGCCGCAATTGACCGCATTCGGGGAAGCGCACTACTCTCGGCCGGGCCTCAACTTTTTTTTGAAAGAGTGGAAGGTTTACGGCCTGGCCGGCGTGTCCCTGACCATCCCCCTCTTCAACCTGAACAGGATCGACCGGGACAAGGCTCTTCTCGACGTCCAGCGCCGCCAGCTCGAGGACGAGAGGGCGGACATTCGAGAGCAGGCTGAAAAGACGCTCAAACAGCTCTACGAGTCCAAGCAGTCCCTCGAAACGCAGGCGGCTTCGGCGGAGAGACTGATCGACATGGCTCGAGAGGACGCCGGACTTAAAGAAAACCTCTACAACGAAAATCAGATTCCCAACGTGAACTACCTTTCAGCCTTGACCGACCTCGAGCGCTACCGTTCCCTTAAGAAACAATTGGCTCTTCAGGAGGAACTGGTTAAGGCGGCGATTAACACGGTCGTCGGCCGGATCGGAGATGAACCATGAAAAAATTCCTGGCCTTCCTGTGTTTAGCCCTAGCGGCCGCCTCATGCGCCAAGACCGACAAGGCCATCCGGGCCCCGGGCACGGTCGACGGCAACGTCACTACGATCAAGACTACGGCGGGAGGAACGCTTGTCTCCTGGACCGCCGAGGAGGGCGCGGCCGTGACGCGGGGCCAGCTCTTAGGGGAAGTGGACCCGGCCAAGATCCAGAACTCGCTCCAGGGCGTGGACATCGCGGGCCGCGAGATCCAGAACCAGGAGAGTCAGCTCCGGAAGCAGGCCGAGGACGCCCGGGCCAACATCGCCTATCTCAAAAAGCAGGTCGAGCGATTGACGCGCCTGAAACAGGACAAGGCCATCGCCGGCGACGACCTGGACAAAACCCAGCTCAAGCTCCTCGATGCCGAGACAACACTCTACAACCTGGAAAGGTCCCTGGCGGGCCTGAGCCTTCAGAACGAAGATCTGGCCAACAAGCGTCAGGGGCTCAACCTTGCCCTGAAGGACCTGCGGGTCGTTTCTCCCGTGCGGGGCCGGATCCTCGAAACCTTCGTCTCCCAGGGGGAAATGCTCCTTCCCGGGACGCCCCTGGCTGACGTCCTGGACATGGACAGCCTGTACGTCGAGACCTTTCTTGAGGAGCGGGAAGTGTCCTCCCTCAAGCTCAACGATAAGGTCGAGATCCTTGTAGACGGCCTGCCGGGCCGGACGTTTGAGGGAACGATCTCCTTCTTCGGCCGGAAGGCGGAATTCTCTCCCAAGTACATTCTCACGGAAAAGGAGCGGTCGGCCCTTCTCTATGAGGTCAAAGTCAGCATCGGGCAAAACCTGGAAACGTTCAAGGTCGGGATGCCCGTGACCGTCGTATTCGGCTCGCGGCCTCAGTGATGCTTCGGCCATGATCCGTCTCGAACGCCTGACCAAGACCTTCGGCGGGCTTCGCGCCGTGGACGAGGTCTCCTTTCGCGTGCCGGCCGGGTCGATCACGGTCCTTGTCGGAGCGGACGGCGCCGGCAAGTCAACCTTGTTCAAGATGCTCGTCGGCCTGGTCAAGCGGGACGCGGGGAAGATCTTCCTTGGCGATAAGGACGTCGGCTCCGACCTTTCACGCCTGACGTCGATCACGGGCTACATGCCGGAGAGGTTCTCGCTCTATCTCGACCTTTCGGTCGAGGAGAACCTGAATTTCTTTGCGGACATTCATGGCGTTCCTCGGCCGCGCCGGGAGGCCCTCAAGAGCAAGCTCCTGGAGACGACGGGGATGAGCCCGTTTCGGCGGCGGAGGGCTGGAGCGCTGTCCGGGGGCATGAAGCAGAAGCTGGCCCTGTCCGCGATCCTCCTGGCCTCGCCCGACCTCATCCTCCTCGACGAGCCCACGACCGGCGTCGACCCGCTGTCGCGCATCGAGTTCTTCCGCATCATCCAGGGACTCAAGGCCGAAGGCAGGACGATCCTCATGGCCACGCCCTACCTGGCCGAGGCGGAGAAGGGGGACTTCATCGTTTTCCTGAAAAAGGGCCGGGTCCTCACTTCCGACAGCATTGCCCGCCTCAAGAAGACCTTTCCGGCCAGGGTCTTTCGGCTTGAGCCGCGCCTGCCGGTGTTCGAGGCCTGGAAGAGGCTCCCGGATGAGGAGGGCATCCGTCAGAACGTTTACATGCAGGGGGCGAGCCTGCGCTGCCTCGAACTGCCGGGCCGAGACATCCGGCGGCTCATCCCCCACACCAAGGCCGAAGAGGAGCCGCCGACGCTCGAGGATATCTACATCTATTATGAGCGCGGGGGCGAGGTCCGGGCATGACCGAAGCCGTCCGCGTCCGAAACCTCACCAAGCGCTTCGGCGATTTCGCCGCCGTGGACCGGATCAGCTTCGACGTGCATCCGGGGGAGATCCTGGTCTTCCTGGGGCCCAACGGCGCGGGGAAGACGACGACCATCCGCATGATCCTCGGGCTCCTTCCGCCGACCTCGGGCGAGGTCCTGGTCAAAGGCCTGGATACTCGCCGCGACCTCAAGGCCATCAAGAGGATCACGGGCTACATGTCCCAGCAGTTTTCGCTCTATCCGCTTCTGACGGCCATGGAAAACGTGGAATTCTTCAGCGGGATCTCCGGCCTTGACCGGCAGGCCATCCGGTCGAAGAAGGCGGCCCTGGCCGAGGCCCTCCCGGGTTCGGCGGCGAAGCAGATGGTCCGGGACATCCCGCCCGGGATCCGGCAGAAGATCGCCCTGTTCTGTAGCCTCCTGGCCGACCCCGAGATCCTGTTCCTGGACGAACCCACCTCGGGCGTTGACCCCGAAACCCGGAGGCAATTCTGGGAGGGGATCTACGAGCTGAAGCAAAACGGCAAGACCGTTCTCGTAACGACCCACAACCTTGACGAAGCCGAATATGCCGACCGTATCCTCATCATCGATCGCGGTCTGATCATCGTCGAGGGGGCGCCCCGCGACCTGCTCAAGGAGCGCCGGGCCGCCTCGGTCGAGGACTTGTTCAAGGAGGCCATCCGCGGCCATGAAGCGACTTAGGGCGGTCATCGCCAAGGAATTCGCCCACATCCTGCGCGACCCCCGAAGTCTGAGCATCGTCTTCGTCATGCCCGTGTTCATGATCTTCATCTACGGCTACGCGATCTCTTTCGACGTGGAAAAGATCAGCGCGGCGGTCATCGATTTTTCGAAGACCGAGCTCTCGGCCAAGCTGATCAAGGCCCTGGCTAACAATAAATATTATGACCTGCGCGAGGTGAGGGCCGGGACGTCCGGACGTGGGCCGATCGCCGAGGGGGAGGACGCCCTGCGCTCCGGCCGCTTCCGGGAGATCATCGTCATCCCCCCGGACTTCAGCTCGAACTTGCGGCAGGGCCGGCCGGCCGAAATAGGGGTCACGATCGACGGGAGCGATTCGAACATCGCCAGCCGCCTCTATCAGTACAACGAGCTCATCCTCCAGGACTTCATGTTGGATTCTGTCGGAGGGAGGGACCTGCTCAAGGTCGGGACCAAGATCTATTTCAACCCCGAGAGCAAGAGCGCCCTGTTCTTCGTGCCGGGCCTGGTGGCGGTGCTCCTGCTTATGATCTCGGCCATGCTGACCTCGGTCTCGATCTCCAAGGAGCGGGAGCGGGGGTCGATCGACCTGCTGTTCATTTCGCCCCTGCGCTCCGGGGAGATCATCCTGGGCAAGACCCTGCCCTATGTCCTGGTCGCGCTCGTGACGGGGTCACTCATCCTGGCCTTCTCCCGGTTCTGGTTCGGGGTTCCCCTGCGGGGCAACTTGCTCATCCTGGCCCTGTTCGCCCTGCTCTATGTCCTGACGGGTTTGTCGTTCGGGATCCTCATTTCCACCACGGCTTCGACGCAGAGGGTGTCCATGCTCGCGGCGCTCCTCACGACCCTCCTCCCGTCCGTCATGCTGTCCGGGTTCATCTTCCCCGTGGAATCGCTCAGCCCATTCCTCAGGCTCGTGACTCGGGTCATCCCGGCCACGTATTTTCTCCGGATCATCCGGGGCGTCATCCTCAAGGGCGCCGGCCTGGGCGCGTTCGCCGGCGACGCGTTGTTCCTCCTCCTGTTCAGTGTCGTCTTCCTGGGGTTGGCCGCCCTGCGTTTTTCCCGTCTGCGGAGGTCGGCCCGATGAGGCTCTTCTATCTCGTCAAGAAGGAGCTTATCGAGGTCGTGCGCCAGAAGGAGTTCCTGGCGCTGATGTTCCTGGCGCCCGTCATTCAGATCGTCATCCTGGGCTATGTCATCACGACCGATATCCGGAACATCCCCGTGGAGATTGTGAACATGTCCCAAAGCCGGGCGGCGGCCGAGATCACCACGCGCGTCCAGGCCTCCTCTCTGTTCCGCGTGGTCAAGGTCAGCCCCGAGATGGAGGACGTCGAGGACGTTTTCCAGAGGGGCCGGATCCGGACGGTCATCGTTTTTCGCGATCCGGCGGGACACGGCCGGTCGCCGATTCACTTCCCCGAGGTCCAGATTCTCATGGACGGGATCGACGCCAACACCTCGCAGATCGCGGCCGGCTATTTCAACGGCATCGTCAAGGACTACCTGCTGACGGACATGGCCCGCCGGGGGCAAGGGATGCCCATCGTCAACAAGACCCTCATCCGGTTCAACCCCAGGCTGCGGAGCATCAACTACATGGGGCCGGGCATCGTCGCCCTCCTGCTCACCATCCTGACCATGTTCATCACCTCCCTGTCCATCATCCGGGAGAAGGAACAGCAGACCATGGACACCCTGCTGATGTCGCGCCTGACTCCCCTCGAGATCTATCTCGGCAAGGCCGGGCCGGCCGCCCTGATCGGGCTTCTGGACATGTTTATCGGCGTGGGCGTGGTCGCGCTCTGGTTCCGCATCCCGGTCCGGGGTAGCCTGGCCGTCCTTTTGCTCGTGTCGGTGATCTATCTGGCCGCCATCTTGTCCTACGCGCTCATGATCTCCACCCTCGTCACGAACCAGATCCAGGCCATGTTCTTCACCTGGTTCTCGCTCATGACGTTCATGCTCATCTCGGGGTTCCTGACCCCGCTCGACAACATCCGGTACAAAGCCCCAGCGCTCATGGTCCTGGCCGACATAAACCCCTTCCGCTATCTCATCGAGATCATCCGGGAGATTTTCCTCAAGGGCAACGGCATCCCGTACTTCTGGCCCAAGCTCCTGACCTTGGCCGGCATCGCCGCGGTCCTGACCTCCCTCTCCGTGGCGAATTTCAAGCGGTTCATCTCCAAATAGGTGACCCGCCGGGAGGCCCGGGGGTAATCGCGGGTCGTCAGAGGAGCTTCGGGTCGCCGGGGTAGGTGAGTCTGCCGCCGTCGCACTTGCCGATGGGCGTGAGGGCATGCTTTTTAAGGACGCCCTTTTCCATGATGTGCTGAACGTCCCAGCCCTGACAGGCGAGATAATCCGAGATGAGCTGGCGGTGGCAGCGGGCGACGAGCTTCTCGGCGCACATGAAGGCCGTGCGCTTCTCGAGGGCCATGGCCATGAGCCTGGCCGCCGCTTCCTGGAACCGGTCGCTCTGCATGTAATCGGCGTAGTTACGGAAGGAGGCGTTCTTCCAGGCCGCGTTGGGCGAGTGCTCGCCGAGTCCCTCGGACTTCTTGCGGAACCCGCCCAATTCCTGCCCCATCCACTGATACTCGACCCCGAAAAGGGGAAGACGCGTCTCCAAGTTCTCACGGTTGAACTGGGGGTTGCGCGCCGAGGCGGGGATGGCCCGCACGTCCACGAGGAGTTCGATGCTGAATTCTTGGAGGAGAGCCAGGAATTCGACCTCGTCACGGGTGGAGTGACCGATCGTCGAGATCGTCATCGACCGTTGCGGTTAGGATTCGCGCCGTGATTGTTCGCGTGATCGTGATTGCGACTGTTGCCGTTGTGCCCGTTGGGATTATGATTGTTCGTAGGACGGAAGGTCTTGAACTTCACCGGGAGCGCAGTATTCTTGCGCCAGAACTTGAGCTCGGTGACCTTGTAAGCGGTTCGCTTGCGGACGCTCAGGATCCCCACCACCGCATCCTTGTCTTTGTCCCAATAGAGGTAATCGTGCGCGGACACGGTCGGCGGAGCCTGGGGATGCGAGTGGATCGAGCCGATGTATTCCAGCCCGCTCGCGGAGACCATACGGTTGATCTCGTCGTAGTCGGGGATGACGTAATCGTAGGTGGCCTCGAGGATGGGCGGGATGGCGACGTTTAGAATTTTGAAGGTCTTGTTCTTGAGTTTCTTTCCCAATAGGACGCCATAGACCTCTCTGGGGTAGCCTCGACTGGCCCTTTTCTTGAACTTGCCCAGGTCGGATTCGTTTATGAGAAGTCTCATGGCTTTGTTCAGTTAAATGGTTCCGCTCCTCAGAAAACTATCTTAAAATCAATAATTTATAAGCCGTAAGGTTCCCCCCGGATAAGCCGAGGGGAAGCTCAGAGCATATAGCATAACCCATTTTTCGAGTCAACTTATATGCACCGTTTTTCGCTGCGAAAACCTATTTAACATTATTATTATTAAATACTTACAAATATTTTTCGGGAGTTACGGACTTGAAGTCAAGAACTTGGGGAACCGGGAATATGCCTATATCTTATTGATATTATTAGATTTAATAAATGAGTCCGCCGGTATCGTCGAGTTTCATGTCTTATCGGCGTTCGCCCGTTTCTCCAAGTTCCTGATCTGCCAGATCCAGATAATAAGGACGAGCAGTGCCGCGCCGAGTCTCAACTTGGGCGACACGGTGAAAAAATTGAACAGGCCGTGGGCCAAGGCAGCCAAGGCCAGGCCCAGGATCGTGGGCCTGCGAGTCCCCTTCTTCGGAGCTTGGCCAATCCCACGGGGTATCCCCATATCAAAGCGAAGACGGCATGAGTCAAGGGAGAGGCAATTGCTCGTCCGTAGAGTTCCCAGCCCTGCAGAAAAGCCAGGACTCTGAAATTCTCGAAGCTGGCGCGGGCGGCCGCGCAAATTGACTTGATTCGGGCTTTCGGTTATAAGATTTTCGTAATCGTGGGAGGGCTTTGACTTGACCCGGGAAAAGCGAACTCTGTTTTTTTCGGCGGCCGCGCTCCTCGTCGTGTCGGGCGTCGCCCTAGGCCGGAGTGCGCCTTCCTCCGGTTCCAAAGACCCCTGGCTCATCCCCAAGATCACGGGCCCCATCACACTTGACGGGTTAAGCACCGAGGACGCCTGGAAGGACATCAAGCCCTTTCCCATGGTCACGTTCATCCCCAACCCCGGGAATCCCCCCTCGGAAAAAACCGAGATCCTTATCGGGCACGACGAGAACTATTTGTATGCGGCCGGCCGGCTCTTTGACCGGGAACCGGACAAGATCCAATCGCCGTCCAAAAAGCGCGATTATTTCGAGTCGAACACGGAATGGTTCGGGATCCTGCTGGATACCTTCAACGACAAGGAGAACGCACTTGGTTTCTTCACCACGCCCTCCGGGCTGCGTTGGGATGGCATGGTGACCAACGACGCCGAGCCAAGAACGATCAATGATATGCCCGTTAACGCGAGCTGGAACACGTTCTGGGACGTGGCCGTGGCGCGCAACGATAAGGGCTGGTTCGTTGAGATGCGGATCCCCTTCTCGAGCCTGCGTTTTCAGGACAAGAATGGCCGCGTCCTGATGGGCTTGACGACGTTCCGTTTCATTCCTCGCAAATCCGAGGGCATCATCTATCCTGCCGTCTATCCCAAGCTGGGAACGATGAGCCTTTGGAAACCCTCCCAGACGCACGAAATCATCCTGGAGGGCGTGCGCGGCCGCAACCCGCTCTACATCACTCCCTATGCCCTGGGAGGCTACGGCCAATCCAATGACCTCAACGATGAAGAGACGGCTTACATCCACAAGGACAAGCCGACTACCGAGGCGGGCCTCGACGTGAAGTATGGCCTGACGAGCAACCTGACTCTCGACTTGACGGTCAACACGGATTTTGCTCAGGTCGAGGCGGACGATTACCAGATCAACCTCACCCGCTTTTCGCTGTTCTTCCCGGAGAAGAGACTCTTTTTCCTGGAGCGTGCCGGCATTTTCGATTTTAATTTCGGCGATTACAATCAGCTTTTCTACAGCCGTCGGATCGGCATTTCCGATGAAGAACCCGTCCGCATCTACGGCGGGGCGAGGCTCACCGGCCGTGTGGGGCTCTGGGACCTGGGGTTCCTCGACATGCAGACCGCTCCCCTCAGTACCGACGGGGTGCCCTCGGAGAATTTCAGCGTGGTCCGGGTCCGGCGGAGGATCCTCAACCCCTATTCCTATATCGGGGGAATGATCACCGCCCGCCTGGGCATGGACGGATCCTACAACGCCGTTTACGGCCTGGACGGGACGCTCCGCCTATTCGGTGACGATTACCTTCGGTTGAACTGGGCCCAATCGTTCGAGGACGGAAAAACCAACACCGCCGCCTCGCTCGACCCGGCCCGTTTCCGGTTGGGATGGGAAAGGCGGACGCGGAAAGGATTGGGCTTCAACCTCGGGTTGTCCTATTCCGGCAAGGACTACGACCCGGGGCTTGGATTCGAGATGCGCGAGGATTTCATCCAATTCGGAAACAGGATTCTTTATGGATGGCTTCCGGGGGAGAAATCATCCCTGAACCAACACTATTTTTTCGCCGATGGGTACGCTTATCTTCGCAACGATGATCATTCTCTGGAATCGGCCGAAGTCGGCCCCGGGTGGGGTTTCCTCGCTAAGTCCGGATGGAACGGCGAATTCGCCCTGAAAGCATATCGGGAAAACGTGCGCGAGGAGATCTCCTTTTTCGATAAGGTTTTCGTCCCGCCCGGGGACTACAGTTTCTACGGGTTCAAAGGCTATTTCCAAACGCCGTTCGGCAACCTTCTGGCCGCTACGGTCACGGTCGACGCCGGCTCGTTCTACGACGGCTGGCGGGCTACGATCGGGGTCAGGCCGATCTGGGGTATCTCGTCAGATCTGACCCTGAGCGGCTATTATGAGTTCGATCGTGTGGATTTTTCCAAGCGGCACCAGGCGCTAACGGCCGGGATCGCCCAAGTGCGCCTCCTGGCCACGCTCAGCACGAAATTTTCGGCCTCCGTCTTTATTCAATACGATAGCACCGTGGACCAGGCCACGGCCAACTTGAGATTTCGCTACAACCCCAAAGAAGGGAACGACCTCTACCTCGTCATCAACGAGGGCTTGAACACGAACAGGATGTCCTACGTCCCCCTTCGGCCCGCTTACAGCGGCCGAGCCATCCTCATCAAGTATTCCTACACCTTCGTTGTTGATTAAACGATGAGCCCGTACTCACGGCTTTTCGTCGAGCACGGCCGGCGAGGCCCCGGCCGTCAAGATCGGCGATGATTCCTTTCGCATCGCGTTGGGTTATAATAGCTTTGATCGGGGAGGCAAGGTAATGAAAAAAATCTGTATCGTCTTGGTGTTTGCGTTATTGCCCCTGTCCGCGTTCGCGCTCCAGAAAAAAGAGGGCCCCAAGGAGACTCTGTGGGCCAAGGTGACCCTGCACGTTGACTGGAACAAGCGCAACGAGAATTCGGGAGAGGTCACGTCAGGGACTATGAACCTGTCCATGACCGGAACCCTCAAGCTCAACCGCGATTTCTCAGGACAAGTCGACAAGGGCCGGTTTGCCCCGCTCCTGTCCTATGCCCTTGAGAACCCAACTTTCAATTATAGTTATAAGGAAGACTGGAGTATCTTCCGGTCGGACAATCCGCCCAAGTGCCCCAATCCCCAAAGGAGCATGTACAAGACAGGCTCGGTGTCCGGCGATTCGGCCGGTCCGCCCATGAACCTTATCATCCACTACCACGCGGGCTTAGCCGAGGGGGCTTCCCATCTGCCGATCGCGCCCCCGCCCGAGGCTATGGCCGCGCTCATCGATTATTACGAGTTCGTGGTCCTGGTGCCCGCCCAGAAGGCCGAGGGGAAGTCAAAGGTGCTGGACTCAAAGACCCACAAGTGCAAGGAGATCGACCAATCCGATCCCCTCCTCGACGGCCAAATCCAGATCTTCTTCAAGATCGGCCCGGACGGCAAGATGTCCGGGTCCAAATCCTGGTCCTCTCAAAGCGTGTCCAACAATTTTTCGGTCGCGGTCTCGGACCTTCCGGACTCGTTCAAAAAGAAACCCGCCAAGCCCAAGCCGGGAGGCAAAAACGATGTGCACTACTCCCTGACGTGGGACTTGGATGCCGCCCCTGTCGGGCAGATCGAGCGCAAAACGAGCGATAAATGGTACGATATCTCCGGCATCGATCAAGAGGTGCTGCCCGGCGTAGAGATCAATCTGAGGGGTCTCGTGGCCCCCCGCTCCCTGGATACGGCCGCCGGAAGGTGGGCCATCAGCAACTGGAAAACCGTCGGTCCGATCAAGGGGTTCAAGGCCAACACCGACGGGCTCCTATCGATACCGATAAGCCTAACCCCAGACCTGGGGAAAAAAGAGCTGACGCTCATGTTCACTGGAGTGGGCGAAGCCGAAGTCACCTACACGGCCAGGGCCGGGGGGCAGGAAGTCACGGCCAAGGTGAAATTCAGGGTCAAGGAGTATCCCGGCGACAAGAAGATTCCGCACAAGACCCCCGGGCAGGATACCGGCGAATCTCCCTAACGGAAAGCGCGGTCCAAAACTGGCCGCTGGGCCCGCATCCGCCGTCCTTGCATTTTCGCCGCGGTTCGGATAAAATGCACCCTTCGTTGGCTCATGGGAGCCGCCCGGATTGGAGGATTCCCCGCACAATTCGAAACGGGATTCCTGTCCCGGAATCCCGCCCGGCCCGCTTCCATTTTCCAGGAGGAAGGTTGTTTTGACATGAAAGCCGATATTTCTCGCATGCGGAACATCGGTATCAGTGCGCATATCGATAGCGGCAAGACGACTCTGACCGAGCGAATTCTCTTCTACTGCCATAAGATCCATAAGATCCACGAGGTCAAGGGTAAGGACGGCGTGGGAGCCACCATGGACTCCATGGAGCTCGAGCGGGAGCGCGGCATCACCATCGCCTCGGCGGCGACGAACGTCACCTGGGGCGAGCACGTCATCAACATTATCGACACGCCCGGCCACGTAGACTTCACCATCGAGGTCGAGCGGTCGCTCCGAGTGCTCGACGGGGCCGTCCTCGTCCTGTGCTCTGTGGGCGGGGTCCAATCCCAGACCATCACCGTGGACCGCCAGCTCAAGCGGTATGGCGTGCCGCGTATCGCCTTCATCAACAAGCTCGACCGCGTCGGGGCCAACCCGCTCAAGGTCAGGGACCAGCTCATCGAAAAGCTCGGCCACAACGCCGTACTGATGCAGATCCCGATCGGGCTCGAGGACAAGCTCGAGGGCATCATCGACCTCGTCACCCGCCAGGCTCTCTATTTCGACGGCCGTGAGGGCGAGATCGTCCGGGCCGAGCGCATCCCGGCAAGCCTCAAGGACGAGGCCGAAGCCCGGCGGACGGAAATGCTCGACGCGGTGTCCCTGTTCTCGGATGAGCTCATGGAAGCCGTCCTGGAGAACCGTGAGACCGAGGACCAGATCCGCGAGGCGGTCCGGCGCGGGACGATCAGCCTGGCGCTCACACCCGTCTTCATCGGCTCGGCCTACAAGAACAAGGGCGTCCAGCCCCTGCTCGACGCGGTGGTCCGCTACCTGCCCGACCCGTCGCAGAAGGAGAATTTCGCCCTGAACCTTGACGACAACGATGCCCGAACGAAGCTGACCTCGGACCCCTCCGCGCAGTGCGTCGCCCTGGCCTTCAAGCTCGAGGACGGCCCCTACGGCCAATTGACCTACATCCGCATCTATCAGGGGAGCGTGCGCAAGGGCGTCGAGCTCCATAACACCCGCTCGGGCAACAAGGTCCGGGTGGGGCGCCTGGTGCGGATGCACGCCGACAGCATGGAGGATATCGAGGAGGCGGCGGCCGGCGACATCGTCGCCCTGTTCGGGGTGGACTGCCAGTCGGGCGACACGTTCGTCTCGGCCGGTCCCAGCCTGGCCCTGACCTCGATCCACGTGCCCGAGCCGGTCATCTCCCTGGCCGTCACTCCAACCGACCGCAAGTCCTCGGACAATATGTCCAAGGCCCTCAATCGTTTCACCAAGGAAGACCCGACCTTCAAGACCCACGTCGACCCCGAATCAAGCCAGACCATCATCCAGGGCATGGGCGAGCTGCACCTCGACGTCTACTTGGAGCGGATGAAGCGCGAGTACCGGGTGGAAGTCGAGACGGGCGCGCCCCAGGTGGCCTACCGCGAGAGCATCAGCCAGCGGGCCGAGTTCGATTACACCCATAAGAAGCAGACCGGGGGCGCGGGTCAATACGGCCGGGTGATCGGCCTCATGGAGCCCTTCACCGAGGGCGTCTACGAGTTCGTCAACGCGGTCAAGGGCGGCCGCATCCCGCGGGAATTCATCCTATCCTGCGACAAGGGATTCCGGGCCTCGATGCGGAAGGGGCGGCTCATCGGCTTTCCCATCACCGGGGTCAAGATTACCCTCCAGGACGGACAGTCCCACGACGTCGATTCCTCGGACAACGCCTTCCAGGCCGCGGCCCAGGGCGCCTTCGGACAGGCCTATGAGCGGGCCAGGCCCCAGGTGCTCGAACCGGTCATGAAGGTCTCGGTCGAGGGGCCGTCCGAGTTCGCCGGCAACGTGTTCGCCAGCCTCAACCAGCGGCGGGGGATCATCGTCAGCTCGGTCGAGGACGGGACGTTCGCCCGGGTGGACGCCGAAGTCCCGCTGGCCGAGATGTTCGGGTACTCGACGACCCTTCGCTCCCTGACCCAGGGCAAGGCGGAGTTCACCATGGAATTCCTGAAATACGCACGGGTTCCGGTGTCCGTCGCCGAGAAGCTCATGACCGAGTATCAAGAAAAGAAGAAGGACGCCTCCAAGTAAGCCGAGGAGAAGGACGCACAATGGTCAAGCAAGAACTCATTTCCCGAAGCCCCCTCCGGATCCTGGAGAAAACCATCCACGGCGGGCTGGGCAAGGGCAACATCGGCGTGCTCGCCGCCCGCAAGGGCGTGGGCAAGACCGCCTGCCTGGTGCACATCGCTACGGACAAGCTCTTCCAGGGCAAGCCCGTCATCCATGTTTCCTACGCCACGCGGGTGGATTATATCATCAACTGGTACGAGGACATCTTCAGGGAGATCAGCCGGACAAAAGGCGCCGAGCCTTCCGACGACCTTCACGATGAGATCGTCCGGAAGAGAGTCATCATGAACTTTAAGCAGGATGGCGTCCGGACCGAGCAGGTCCTGCGGAGCGTCGAGGCCATGATCATCACCGGGAACTTCAACGCCGACACGATCATCGTCGACGGCTATGATTTCAACCGCCCCGAGGGACCGGATGACCTCGAGAAGTTCCGGGAGTTCGCCGTCCGGCTGGGACTTGAGGTTTGGTTCAGCGCTTCGCTCAAGGGCGACGAGCCGCTTTTCGACGAACGGGGCATCCCCCGGGAGCTCCAGGGGTTCCTGCCGCGGATGGATGTGATTATCACCCTCAAGGCAGAGGCCGACAGCGTGCGGCTCAACTTGGTCAAGGACCACGATTATCCCGTGGCCAAGGGCCTTCACCTCCACCTCGACCCCAAGACCCTGCTCATCGCCGAAGAATCCTAATCGCGTCGAGATCGTCCCGATCTCAGGTGGGATCCGTGGGTCCGGAATATGACCATGACAATCCTTAATAAATCTTCAGGGGACGTTCAGTAGTCAACTCAAGGTCCGGGTGCTATAGTCAGCTTCTTGGCGAGACAGGATGAAGGGTTCTTTCTGTCCCCAGACGATCCTCCGGATGGAAGGAGGCGAGGTCGCGCCGGCGGAAAATCGATGATCGCGTTTCGAATGAAGCTGTTGTCCGTATCGGTCCTGTCCCTGGCCCTTCCCTTGCTTGCCCAACACAGTCAGCCGGATTCAATTGCCGCCCTCCGAACGGAATCACCGATCAAGCTTGACGGGATTCTTGACGAAGCCGACTGGGCGAAAGCCTCACATATCTCCAATTTCAGCCAGCGCGAACTCAATGAAAACATGCCGGCCACGGAAAGGACGGAGGTTGCCGTCCTCTTCAGCGGGTCCGACCTTTTCATCGGCGTCTGGTGTTTCGACCGGGAGCCGGACAAGATCATCGCCCAAAAGATGAAGTGGGACTTTGAATATGGGAACGAGGATAATTTTGAGGTCGTCTTGGACACTTATGATGATAAGCGGAACGCCTATCTTTTCATCATCAATCCCAACGGGGCGCAGTACGACGCCCTGGTCACGGACAACAGCCGGCGAACGAACGTCGATTGGAACGGGGTCTGGTATGTCGGCGCCGCCCGGACGGATAAGGGCTGGTTCGCCGAGATCCGGATCCCTTTTTCAACCTTGAAATTCAGCCCGGCGGAGAGGCAATCCTGGGGGATCAATTTCGAGAGGAACATCCGCCGCAAACGCGAGCAAGTCCTCTGGCAGGGCTGGTCCCGGGACGCTTTGCTCGTTCAAGTCAATCGGGCGGGAACCCTGACCGGTTTGCGGGATCTCGCCCGGACGAGGGTCCTTGAATTTCGACCTTATGCGCTCGCCGGAGCTGAGAAGGAGCGGCTTGTCTCGCCGGTGAGGGTCGCCAGCCTCGGGCTCGATTTCGACTATTTGATCAACCCCACGGTCAAGCTTGACTTCACCCTTCATCCGGACTTCGCCCAAGTCGAATCCGATCAGATGATCGTCAACCTGACCCGCTTTGACATCTCCCTACCCGAAAAGCGGCAGTTTTTTCTCGAAGCCCAGAACTTCTTCGATTTTCCCCTGGGACGGGCTAGGGCGTTCTATAGCCGCCGGATCGGGATTCACGAGGACGTTCAAACGCCCATTCTCGGCGGCGCCCGTTTTCTGGGCAAGATGGGCGGGACGACCCTCGGCTTCATGGTCATCCAGACCGAAAACACGGACCTGGCCCCGGCGACGAATTTCTCCCTCGTCCGCTATCGACATGACCTCGGGGAACAATCCTCGATCGGCCTGATCGCCATCGCTGCCGCCCAACAAGGACGTTTCAACGGAACCGGGGGCGTGGACGCGCTGTACTCGACCTCGAGGCTGTTCGGAAACAAGAATTTCCAGGTCGGAGGGGCCGTAGCGGCCACCTATACTTCCGACCGGGACGCGGCCGTGGGAACGGCTCACCGCATGTTTTTCAGCTACCCCAACGACCTTATGGAACTCAGCGCTTCCTGGGAACGCGTCGGCCGGGATTTCAACCCGGAAGTCGGCTTTCTGAGTCGGACGAGCTACCAGCTCTATACCGTGAGGTGGAGGATCAATCCCCGCCCGGGTTTCCTGCCTTGGATCCAGAAACTCCAGGTCAAGCCTCTCGATATCAATTATTATCTCGATGACGTGACACACGAGATGCAGTCGGTCTACATGGAATTCCGTCCCCTGGCCGCGTTTTTCAGGAGCGGGGAGTCCTTTGAGTTCAACATCCAGCGCAACGCCGAGAACCTGACCGAGGATTTCGAAATCAGGGAGGGTCATGTCATTCGGCCCGGACGCTACTGGACCACCCGGGGGGAGTTCCAGTTCAACACGTTCGACGGGCGGCCGCTCGTGTTCGGCGCCGGGGTCAACTGGGGGAAATTCTATAGCGGCTCGAGCACAGAGTGGGACACCCAGGGAACGTGGAAACCGAACAAGTATATCGGGCTGAGCCTTTCCTACCAGCGCACGGTCATCGATCTGCCGGACGGGGGCTTGGCTATCGACGAAGTCGTGACTCGGATGAGCTTATCACTATCTCCCCAGCTGTTCGGCGTGGCCTACGTTCAATGGAACAACGATGAGAACAAGATTCTCTTGAATTTTCGCGTGACTTGGATCCCCCGGCCGGGGGCTTCTCTCTACTTTGTCCTGAACCAGATCGGGGAGACTCTCGACCCCCATCAAAATTGGCGGCTGGACCAGACGGTGGTCATGCTGAAATTCGTATGGTATTTCAGCCTGCCCTGAGGAACCCGGGATTAATTTCTAGAGCATCGAATTCAAAGCCGATAAGGCTGAGGCTGAGATCGCAGAAGAATTGTAAGCCGATGGTTTCTGTCGCCCGGTGCCGGGCTTGGGCCGTTTTCCCGGCTGTTCATCACCGGTGGGTTTTCCCAAAAAGCTTGCACGGGTCTTTTTTGTCGATTATCATGAAACCGGCCGTCACAAGAGTCTCCGGTCGGAGCATCGGAGCGAGAGCCATCCATGAATACTCATCGGCAGAAAATCAGCATCTCCCGGCTCGGCCTCGGCCTCGCGGCGCTGGGGCTTGTCCTGGGGCTCGCTGCCGGGACGGGGGTCGGATCCAAGCTTTCGGCCCAAGGAACATACCGCCAGCCCACGATCTTTCATGGGGTCTATCCGGGCGGACAGACCGGAGAGGAAGACGACATCACTCCGGCGGACCTGACATCTTATGAGCAGACCGTGGGCAAGACCGCGGCCTGGGTCTATTTTTCCAACAACTGGTACCGCAGCCGCGCCTTCCCCCTGGAAACGGCGGCCTGGATCCGAGACGCGGGGAGCGTGCCCTACATACGTCTGATGCTCCGCGACAGCCCGGAGCAGGACCGCCCCAATCGCACGTTCACCCTCAGCCGCATTCTCAGCGGTGAATTCGACCAGGACTTCAAGGCCTGGGCTCGCGGGGCCCGCGATTTCGGCACGCCGCTCATCGCCGAATACGGGACCGAGGTCAACGGCGAATGGTTCCCCTGGAACGGCGTCTGGAATGGCGGGGGCACGACGAACCGCTACGGAGACCCGAATGTCCCCGACGGCCCGGAGCGCTTCCGGGATGCCTATCGCCGCATCATCACCCTCATGCGCGGGGAAGGGGCCTCAAACATCCTCTGGGTGTTTCACGCCAACAACGACGACTGGCCGCAGGAAGCCTGGAACCGACTCGAAAACTATTATGCCGGCGATGACGTGATCGACTGGGTGGCGGTCAGCGTCTACGGTGCCCAGACGCCGCAGGAGGACTGGTGGGAAGAATTCACGCCGATGATGGACGCGGTCTATCCCCGGCTTACGGCCCTGGCCCCGACGAAGCCGCTCATTCTTGCCGAGTTCGGCGTGACCCTGGGCAATCCCCTGGGCAGTCAGTCCGAATGGGCGCGCGGAGCCTTGACCGACCTCATCGGTCTGCGCTGGCCCCGGGTCATGGGCTTTTCCTGGTGGAACGAATTCTGGCAGAACGACGACAACCCCAAGCACGACACGACGATGCGGGTTCAGGATAATCCGGCCCTGGCGCGTGTGTTCCAGGAGTTCGTCGGCGCCAATCCGAACGTCCTCGGCCGGCTCGATTTTCCCCACACGATCCGGATCATAGGCCCGATCGTAGGCGATGATCCGGCCGCAAAAAAACGTCGTGACCTCGAGCGCCGTCCGGTCAAGAAGTAAAAAAAGGCTCCCTCCACCCGAGCTGCCCCGAGCGGAGAGAGCCTTGTCGATCACAAGCTCAAGAGCCGATTGGCCGTCAGTCCTCGAAGGAAAACGTTCTCCTCTTAGACATTTGGTTGACCGGCTCGGCGTCGAGGGCCCACAGACCGCGGCCGTGGGTGGCGGCGACGATGATGTTGTCCCGGGGATGGATGACCAGGTCGTGGACGTAGGTCATGGGCAGGTTGCCGCCCAGGACGTTCCACGTCTGGCCGCCGTCCTTGGTGACGAACACCCCGCCGTCCGTGCCGACGTAGAGGATGTCCTTGTTGAACGGGTCCTCGCGGATGACGTTGACCGGGCCCAGGGGAATGTTGCCGACGATGCTCGTCCAGGTCTTGCCGTAGTCCTCGGACTTCCAGACGTAGGGCGTGAAGTCATCGTCCCGCTTGCCGTTCTGGGTCATGTACACCCGGCTCATCTTGAAGGCCGAGGCCTGGATGCGGGAGACCCATTTCTGAAAGGGAAGCCCGGCGTCGATCTCCTGCCAGGCTTTGCCGCCATCCTTGGTCACCCACGCTCGGCCGTCATCGGTCCCGGCGTAGATGAGGCCGTGCATGAGGGGGGATTCGGACAGGGCGAACAGGGTATGGTAGGGGATGTCTCCCATCTGCGAGGCGGTGTTGTAGGTCAGGTCCGGGCTGATCCGCTCCCACGTGTCGCCCCGGTTGGTCGAACGATAGACATACTGCAAGCCGAGATAAACGGTCGAGGGGTCCTGCGGGGAGAGAATGATGGGCGCCAGCCATTGGCCCCTGAGGGGCGGCTCGTTCTCATAGATCGTGGGGAAGATGGCCTTTGTCGCCCGAAACCACATGCCTCCGGAGGAGTAATCCGTCCGCATAATGTGCCCGTAGAACGAGGCCGAATAGACGATGTTGGGGTTGGTCGGGTCGATGGCGTGGCTGCAGCCCTCGCCCCCCGGCGCGCTCTCAAAGTCCTGGGCGGGGATCTTGTCCCGGCCCCGGCTGAGGTCGACGACTCCGCGGAAACTGCCCCAGTCCTGGACTGAGCCGTAAACGCGGAAGGGCGAGGCCATATCGCAGGCAACGTTGAAGAACTGGGTGACGGGCAGGTTGTTCTGGAATTCCTTCCAGGTCAGGCCCTTATCGTAGGAGATAACGAACCCGCCGTCATTGACGTCGATGAGGTAGTTCGAATTGTCGGGGTCGATCCACAGGCCGTGATGGTCACCGTGCATGTCCCCGATCTCCTTGAAGGTCTTGCCGCCGTCGAGTGACTGGTTGAAGCCCAGGCCCATGGTGTAGACGATGTCGGGGTCATTGGGGTCGACCCGCACCTGGCCGAAGACCCAGCCGTACGTGCCGGAATGGCCCTGCATATAGGTCTTCATCTGCGGGGTGACGGGGCAAACCAGGGTCCAGGACGCGCCGGAGTCATCCGACCTGTAGACCGTGGCGCCCTTAATCCGGCCCGAGGACGGACGGCCATAGGAGTCCGGCCTGTCCTCGGCTTTTTCTGTTTCGGCCTTCTCGTAGTTGTCCACAAAGGCATACAGGACGTTGGGCTTGGTCCGGCAGATATCGATCCCGATCCGGCCCCGGAAGCGCGGTTCCGGCAGGCCCTTGTCGATGGAATTCCAGGTCTTCCCGGCGTCTGTGGTCTTGTAGATACCGCTCCAAGCGGTCTCGGCTTCGTTGCGCGGGTCATTCCATTTCTTGCGCATCCGCTGCCAGGTCGCGGCGTAGAGGGTGTCGGGGTTGGCGGGGTCCATGACCAGGTCGATGGCCCCGGTCTTCTCGTTGATGTAGAGGACCTTATCCCAGGTCTTGCCGCCGTCCGTCGTCTTGAACACGCCCCGGTCGGGGTTGTCCGTCCATTCCCGACCCGAAGCGGCTGCGTAGACGATGTCGGGGTTCGTGGGATGGATGACGAGGCGGGGGATGGTGGCCGTGGCGGTCAGGCCCATAGGCGTCCAGGTCTTGCCCGCGTCGGCCGACTTGAACACGCCGATGCCCGCCTGGGAACTGCGGAAGATATTGCCCTCGCCCGTCCCGATCCAAACGATGTTGGAATCGGAGGGGGCGACTGCCACCGAGCCGATGGTCGTCGCCGGGGCTTTGTCGAAGATCGGGGTCCAGGTCGTGCCCTCATTGTCGGTCTTCCACAGCCCGCCCGAGGCCGTGGCGACATAGATCGTGTAGCTCTTGCCCCGGGGCCGGACGGCGGCGATGCTGATCGACCGGCCGCTGTAGTTCTTGGGGCCGAGGAATTGCCACTTCAGGTCCTTGAAGGGCGAAGCCGCGCTCATGGCCGCTTGCCGGGCGTAGCCCTGGATCCGAAACTCGGGGTCGGAGCCGGGGATCTTCTTGGACGTGTCGGCCGTCTTCTGCGCGGCCAAGGGCGAGAATATGAAGATGAAGCAGAGAGCGGCCAGGCCAAGCCGGGCCAAGACGTGAGACGATTTTGATGAATGCATAAGGCCTCCTTTGTCCTGAGACGGATGGGGTGCTTTAAAAAAGCGCATTTAAGAATTTTAGAAGGAACGGGCGCTTATTGCAACTCCGGCCGCTGTTCGCTCGAACGGCGGTAAGTCCGTCAATCCTTGTTCTTGGCCAACTCCCCGGCCAGAGTCCGGTCCAATTCCTTAGGGTGGTGGCGGCAATGGTACTCGATGTGGCTGGCGGAGCGGTGGGCCTGAAAGTATTTTTCACCCTGGGTCATGAGGAAGCGCTCGTGGACCTCGTGGAGGAGGACGAACTTTCGTTCCCTAAGCTCGAGGTCGTCGTCGAGCCAGACCTCCCGGGCCGGGATGAAGGAATAGACCTTGTCGTGACCGCCTTCGGTATAGTCGATAAAAAAGATATCGCGGACGACCCGGCCGTCCGCCACCCAGACGTTCAGATGCTGGCTGTAGCCTTTAAGCATTTCTTTGTGAACTTTGGCCAGAACCTCGGCTTTGGGCAGGCCGGGCGTGAGACCCTTCTTAATATAGTCCACCTTGCGGCGTTCCTTCAGCTCCCTCCTGTCGGCTTTTTCCAAGGCCTGGTCATAGGGCATTCCCCCGGCCATGAGGCGGTTCTCGAGGAGCAGGTGGTCGACGAAAAAATGCTCTTCTCCCGGCGTTCGCTCCTGGTCGATCCAGAATTCGTGCCTGGGGATGAACCGAAAGCGGAAGTGCTGGCCAAAGTTGGTGAATTCTTCGTCGATCTTTTCCCGGATGTGCTTCCCGTCCACGAACCAGACATCGAAATCGGCCACGGTCTGGATCTTTTTTTCGTAAGGCTTGTTCATGGCCCGTGCCTCCCTATCACCGACGGCCCGCCCGGGCCACTGTCCCGGACGGCCGGAGACCGCACTCCTCGCCCGGCGCTGTCCTCCGCTCAAAGGTCGGCGGAAAAAGGGGACGCGAAAAAGGGAGGCAGTGACTTCCCCCCTCCGCGATCAGGTTATTTCTTTGTCTGGTCCTGCGGCTGGAGCTTGTTGTATTCGACCAGGAGCTTGAGCCACCATTCGGGCAGGATCAAGGGTTCCCGCTTTCTCGTCTGGACGTTATAGACCCAAAGATGGTTGTATTTCACGAGCAATTGGTCGCCCAGCTCCCACCAGGCGTCGATGACCCGCTGGGCGTTGCCCAGGCAATAATCGGTCAGGAATTGGACCGCTGCGGCCGAGTCCTTCTGGTAAAGCTCGGCGGCGAATTTATCGATGATCGGTGTCCTGTCCACTACGGGCTTCTCCCAGGTTTTCTGCGCCTGGCGAACGTCCTCGATGGCCTTGCTGTAAACGACCTGGGTATGGAAGTCCACGTAATCAAAGGCCCAGCGCGCCGAGTCGCGGCTGAAGGTGAAGTGGTCGCCGATCTCGAAGGAGTGCGGGATCTTGGTCATGCCGGCATAGAGGGGCATGAAACAAGATGTGTCCTGCGAGCCGAAGCACAGCCAGATCAGGCCGCCGATCGGATTAGGCAGCCAGCCGCGGCTCTGAGTGACGGTGACGTACTCGGCCCGGTTGACGTTGATGACCCGAGGCAGGCTGTAGCGCTTGCCCTCGAGCTCGAAGCCATAGGGGAGAAAGTTCGGGTTGTTGAACGGGCCGCCCTGGATGCCGCGGCCGGGCCAGTACGGCGTCCCCTCGGTCTTGTCCCGGGTCATCATCATGACGTCAGAAGCCGAGAGCTTCTTTTCCGGCCGGACTGAGAAGGGCAGGTCCTCGTTAAGGGTTTCGGGGCTGAATTTTTGCGAGGGCGCGACGAGGTCCATGAAACGCCACAGCCGGACCCGGCCGCCGTTGGTGTTGGCCGCGCTGACGTTGGTGGGGTTGTAGGCTTTTTTCCAGTTGAAGGGCTGGCCGGACTTGGGGTCATAGAAGCCCATGTCGACGGCCAGGGAGATGACGTTCGGCGAGGCCATGAAGTAATCCGTATTCTTGAGGTCGATCTCGCCGATGCGCGATTCGTTGGGGCAGACCGAGACCTCGTCGTCGGGCACGCGCTCCGCGCACCAGACCGCGCCGGGCCTGCCGCTCTTGGGCGTCCACAGCGGGCCGACGGGCATGATCTCAAAGACCCAGACTTCTTTGGGGTCGGCCACGGCCAGCATCTCGCCCGAATCGGTGAAACCGTAGCCGTATTTCTCGCCCAGCTCGCCCATGACCTTGATGGCCTCCCGGGCGGTCGAGCCCCGTTCCATGGCCAGGAGGGTCAGCTGGGTGATGTCGAATTTGGGGGCGGGGGTCGAGTTCTCCATCTTCTCCCGACAGCCGACGGTCGACTCGCCGATGGCCACCTGGGCGTCATTCATGTAGCCGAAGTCGCCGTGGAGATAGGCGTGGGTGTGGGCGACCTCGGGAATCTCCAGGACGGTCGTTTGCTTGACCACGTCCCATTTGAGCCCGGCGCTCGGAGGCCAATCGCCGAACTGGTCCACGCGGAAGATCTTTCGCATCGAGCTGGCCGGATGGTCGGCCGCAGGGACACAACGCCAGGTCCAATCGCAATGTCCGCAATCGCAGGTGTGGGTCGTTATGACCGACCCATCGGTCGAGGCGCTCTTGCCGACCATGATGACCGTGCAGTTTTCGGGGAAATCGTTTTCCGGGCATGTTACGCAGGCGGTCTTTTGCTGACCCGCTCCGGTCGTCCCGCTGAGCAGGATACATGCGGCTGCCAGGAGCAAGCCTGAAAACAGGAATCTCTTGAGTTTCATGAAAGACCTCCGAACACGATGGGTTTTATGAAAAACACAAGGGAAAACTTCGGGGGGAGGGAAACGGCGGTCGCGGACGCAAAAATCGTCTGTCCCATGATGATAAGAATCCTAAATATAAAGGAAGCCTCCGGCCGTGTCAATCGCCCCCGGCGCGGTTCCTCCGGGCAGACGCCGAATTTCGGAGGCTGGAATTTGCGGAAGAGCCCGAATCCTTGCCGGAGGCGCGGGCCGGGCCCGGCCGCGCCAATCGAAAGAACAGGCCCGCGGGCCTACTTTTTCTCCACCGGGACGATGATTTCAGTCAATAGCTCGGCCGCCGGGACGGTCATGGGGTCGTTCCAATACTGTTCCATGATCGGGCCCGCCGGGCGGTAGCCGTTGGTCGCGATGAATTGCATCACTAGGCCAAAGGTCGGCCCGATGGCCTCATACGGGCCTTTGTACAGACAGCGGGCGACAAGGGGAAAGCCGAACTCGCCCTTTTTCAGCGGGGCCGAGACCGCCGCGTCCTTGGGGATCGGCATGCCCACCAGCCACTTCAACTCCGCCTCGCTCTTGACCTCTTGCGGGGAGTTGAGGTAAAGCGCGAACGGCGTCCCCTGGGCCAGAACCTGCTGTTTCATGACCTCCTGCATCAGCTCGCCGATTTTGGCCCCAACCTGCTGGTACGGGCCGCCTCCCTCGAGGTAAGCATAAGCAAAAGGCGTGTTGTCCTGGATCTTGACCTCCTGGCCGAAGGCCACCGCCAGGGCAACGATCAAGGCCAGAGTTAAAAGAATCGCTTTTTTCATGAATCCTCCTCCCGAGGTCTGGACTTTTCGGAGCGATCGTTTCGCTTCGCCTATGATATTAATCTCTCCCCTCAGGGGAGAGTCAAGCCTTTTTTGAATTTGGAGGTTCCGTTCTCCGGCTAAGCGGGGCGAGCTGAGTTCGAATCTCCGCCTCGGCCTCCGGTTGACTATTTCCTCTAAAAACTATATTTTGAAGACATCCGATGACGGGGGGAATCATGAAATGCCCCTATTGCCAGTTTGAAAACTCCTCCAACACGCGCTTCTGCGGCCAATGCGGGGCTCCCCTGCAGCCGGGCCAAGGCAAAGGCCGCGGGACCGAAACCTTCCAGACGACTGTGCTCAAAGAGCTGCCCACGGGCTCGACCTTTGCCGGCCGCTACCAGGTCATCGAGGAGCTGGGCAAGGGCGGCATGGGCCGGGTGTACAAGGTCTATGACGAAAAGATCAAAGAAAAGGTAGCCCTCAAGCTTCTCAAGCCCGAGATCTCCGCGGACGAAGCGGCCATCGAGCGCTTCAGCAACGAGCTCCGGTTCGCCCGGAAGATCAGCCACCGTCACGTTTGCCGGATGTTCGACCTGGGAGAGGTCGAGGGCACGCACTACATCACCATGGAATACGTCTCGGGCGAGGACCTGAAGAGCATCCTGCGGATGATGGGTCCCATGAGCGCGGGGAAGGTGGTGCTGATCGCCAAACAAGTCTGCGAGGGCCTGGCCGAAGCTCATCGCTTGGGTGTCGTCCATCGCGACCTGAAACCCCAGAACATCATGATCGACCGGGAGGGGAATGTCCGGATTATGGATTTCGGCATCGCCCGCTCCCTTAAGATCAAAGGCCAGACCGGGGCCGGAGTGGTCATCGGCACGCCGGAATACATGTCACCGGAGCAGATCGAAGGCCAGGATGTGGATAGCCGTTCGGATATCTACTCGCTGGGGATCATACTCTACGAGATGATGACAGGGCGGGTGCCGTTCGAGGGCGACACATTCCTGAGCATCGCTGTCAAGCAGAAAACAGAACAACCCCGGAATCCCAAGGAACTTAACGGCCAGATCCCCGAGGACCTGAACCGGCTGATCTTGCACTGCCTGGAAAAGAACAAGGACCGCCGTTTTCAGAAGGTCGAAGATATCCAGGCCGAGCTCAGCAAGATCGAGAAGGGCATTCCTACCACGGAAAAGGTCCTGCCCTCGGTCAAGCCCTCGACCTCGCGGGAAATCACGGTCAAGCTCCAGCCCCGCAAGCTCGTTTTTCCCGCCGTTCTGGTGGTCGTCCTTGTGGCGGCCGCGGTTTTCGGGCTTCGTCTCTTGTCCCATAAAAGCCCGGTGGCGGTTGCCGCCGGCAAACCATCCCTGGCCGTCATGTATTTTGAGAACAACACCGGCGACCCCGGCCTGGACCATTGGCGAAAGGCGCTGCCGGAGCTTCTGGTCACGGACCTGTCCCAGTCGAAATACGTCAACGTTCTCAGCGGCGATCAACTCTACGATGTTCTCAGCCAGATGAACCAGCTTGAGGCTAAAAGCTATTCATCCAGGGTGCTCAAGGACGTAGCCGCTCGCGGCGGAGTCAACCACGTCCTGCTCGGCGGTTTGACCAAAGCCGGGGATTCGTTCCGACTCGACTACAGGCTCAAGAGCTATGGAACGGGCGAGACGATCGGTTCAGGCTCTGTCGCCGGACAAGGCCTGGCGAGCTTTTACTCGATGGTTGATTCTCTGACACGAAAGGTCAAGGAAGATTTGAAGCTCACGCGGGCTGAGATTGCCGACGACGTCGATGTGGAGCTGGGTAAGATCACGACGTCCTCGCCCGAAGCCTTCGCGCTTTATGTCGAAGGCCGCGAGTATCATATTAAGAACGATTACGCCAAGAGCATCGAACTAATGAAACAAGCCGTGGCCATCGACCCAGAGTTTGCCATGGCCTACCGGTCCATGGCCGTATCCTACGGCAATTCCCTTATGAACGCAGAGCGCGACCGTATGATGGAAAAGGCCATGAGCCTCCGCGACCGCGTTTCCGAGAAGGAGCGGCTTATTCTCGAAGCGGATTATTATGATAGAAGCGAAAGAACCGCCCAGAAAGCCATCGATGCCCTGGACCGGCTTCTCAAGGTCTATCCCGACGATTCATTCTCCCGGACCAAGCTGGCTTATATTTATGGCGAATATGACATGCATGAAAAAGTCATCGAACACAGCCTGATGGCGATACGGAGCGGGGAAAAGACCTATTTTCCCTATAGCTATGCGGCTTCCTCTTATGAAGCCCTGGGCCAGCGGGAAAAGGCCAAGGCCGTCATCGATTCCTATTTCCGGGATGTCGGCGACAGCGGGCCTCTTCGTCTCGACCTTTCGGATTATTTTATTTATACAGGAAAACTCCCGGAAGCTTTGGCCGAGATCGACCGGGCCTTGGCCCTGAGTCCGGGCGCAGCGCAAATTGCCTTCAGCCGAGGAACGCTCTTCGTTTATCAAGGGGACCTCGCCCGGGCCGCCGGAGTGTATCAGCGGCTGCTGGAGTTCAAGGATCCCATGGCGCCGATGTATTCTCTTTACGGGATGACGCAGCTGGCCCTTCTCCAGGGAAAATTCGGGGAGGCAAGGTCCCAGGCCGAGCGGGGAGTCGTGGCCATGGAGAAGGTCAAAGAAGGGAATTTTACCAACATCTTTCGGCAAGTCGCCGCCTACGCACTTTGGAGGTCGAACCGCTCGTCCGAAGCCGAGAGCCTGTGCCGGCGGATGTATGACACCGGCCTGGCCATGGATAACCTGAACTGGCAAAGGTTCGGCCTGCTGATGCAGGGAGCGATCTTATGCCAAAAGAACTCTCTGGGCGAAGCCGGGAAGGTCGCAGCGGACCTGGACTCAATGTGCCGGACATCCTTGGATAGTAGGGATATGCTCGCGGCCGATTACCTGACGGGAGCCATCGCGCTTCGGAAGGGAGATCACGCCGCCGCGATCGAGCACTCGAAGCGGGCTTGCGGCCGTCTGCTTCATGAGTATAACTGGCAATTGGACATGCATGCCCTTTGTATCGACGGGCTTGCCCAGGCCTACGAGCTTTCCGGGAACCTGGAGGACGCGCGCCGGGAATACGAGAGGATTACGGCCTTGACCTCAGGCCGCTACCGTTTCGGCGATATCTACGCCCGGAGCTTCTACCATCTGGGCCGCATCTATGAACGACAAGGCCAGAAGGCCAAAGCCGTTGAGTACTATAAGAAATTTCTCGACCTGTGGAAGGAGGCCGACCCGGGCTTGCCCGAGGTTCCGGAGGCCAAGAAAAGGCTGGCAGCCCTGCAATGAAGGAGAATTTCCAAGAGAAGGGGGTCACCATGTTCGCCCGAATGACCATCATCCAAGTCAACTTGGAAGATATCGACGGAGCCATCGGCATCTACAAGAAGAGCGTCGTGCCGGCGGCCGAGAAGCAAAAAGGATACAAGGGCGCCTGTTTGCTGATCGATCGCCAGGCGGGCAAGGGTATTTCCGTCACCTTCTGGAAGACCGAAAAGGATGCCCAGGCTAACGAGGAAAACCTTTTCTACCAGGAACAACTGGTCAAGTTCCAGCCCCTGTTCTCCGGACCGCCCATCCGTGAAGGGTATGAAGTGGTCGTGCACGCCCTGTCTCCTGCGGCTCGAAAAAAATAAGCCTGGGAAGGCGCCGGGGCCCCCGCTTTCACCATGAACGGCCGCAAAGCATAATTCCTGCTTTTCCGGGGCCGCTAGGGCATCGGATTCGAATCAGGGCTTAGGAGTCGGAGGGGAACAGCCGGAAGAAGCCGAACCCGATCCCGACCCGGGTTCGATCGCTCTTCACCGGCTCGAGATCGCGCATCCAATCCACGACGATGAAGAGGCGGACCCGCGTTCCTGTCCCGAATTCGGCGAAGGCCTTGAGGCCGGCCTGCCTCGCCTTCGCGTTAAACAGAGCGGACGCCTCCAGGCCGATATCGGGCTGGAGGTTGACGGAGTTGAGGCCGAGGGACAGCCGGGCGTCATAATCCCGCGAAGAGTTGAGCCCCGCGGAAACCTCATAGCGAAATGGCTTGCCCAGGGCTTGAAAGACTCGTTGATTCCTCAGGCCCAGACCCAGACCGAGCGCAGTGGAGAATCGGTGGGGGGCGTCCACCGGGAGGGAGACTTCATATCCGCCGTAGCCGAAGACATACGAGCCCGAACCCAGTCGGCGTTCGTATTGGATGACGAATGGATAGTCCAACATTTCGGGGCGAAAGAGACCGAGGAATTCCTCCCCCCTGAGGACCGGCACGTCGGCTTCGATCTGGAGGACGAATCTCTGTTCGGCCGTGCGGGCGAAGTCAAGAGTGACCCGCTGGTCGACGATGAGCTTGTGCGATTCGTCCGCGGGCAGGGCTATGGCCTCGCTGGAGACGAACGACACATTCGTCTTCTCCGGCGTGTCCGAGCCGAAGCCGAGACCGAAGTTGGTGGTGTTCGGGAAATCGTAGGTCGTGACGTTCCGGACGAAGAGAAAGATCCCCGACCCCAGCCGGGCCCTGAGTTCGAGGTCGGGAAGGACTCTTTGAAAGTCCACGAGCTTGAATTCCAGGTTCAGGGAAAACGGGGAGCCGAACATCTCGTCAAAACCGAAGTCGGCCACGGCCAAGCCGTGACTGGGCCTCTGTTCCTCGAATATCAACGGCGAGGTGTTGAAATACAGGCCCGCGCCCACTCCGACCTGAGCCCCCCGCCCGGACCACCACATCCGGCCCAGAGCTTCGTTGACGCTAAGGACAAAAGGGCCCGGCCGTGAGAGGGAGTGACGGCACAGGTGATTGGCGCTGATCTCAAAGTCGAAGCCGCGGCCGAGGGGTGCCAGGAAGCCGCCCTTGAGCCAGAAGTCCACCGTGCCTTCCAGGCGTTCATTGAGGCGCTGTTCATAAATCGTCTCGAAAAAGAGACGGCTGGAGGCGACGGGCAGAGAATACCTGATCCGGGGCCGGACGTAGCCGTGACCGTCCTGGCTCACGCCCAGTTCCGCCCGGAGAATGATGCCCGGCCGATCGATGGTCTCGGCCCGAGCCTTAACGCCGGCGGCCAGGAGTAAAAGGCAGAGCGCCAGATTCGAACCGCGTCGCATTCGCCTGAGAACCCTCATCGAAAATTCCGCGGAATTATACCTTTATTCGGCGATAATGCCAACTCGCAAGCGGCGGGCGTACCCGCTGGGACAGGTTGGAGTGGCTTTGGCCCCGCCCTGGAATAAAAGTTGACTTCAGCGGCTTTGCCGCCCGGGCTGGCTTGCTTTTGCGGTTCTAGCTTTTTTAGCAGCGGCACACTTTCTGTGGCCGGTCGCCATTCGGGGGATTTTGACGAAGTATTTTCGCTGCCCCGGCTATTTCATCTCCACCAAACGATAGGTCCCGTGGAATGTGACCGGCTCGGGGGCCGCCACCTTGAACACGATGAAAATGTCTTGATTGCCTGTCGGCTTTTCGTCCAGTTTCGGAGTATGCAGATCATAATTCAGCGGGACATTGAACATCGGATCCCGCTTGGCTGTCCCCACCAGGCTCGTTTCCGCACTTTCCAAGTAAAAAGGGATGGTTCCGTCAACCTGGCATGTCATCGTTTCGTTCCCCGTGAATTTCGCCCCCGGCGGGGTGAGCGGCGCAAGCGGGATCACGCCCTCCTTCTTGTCATCAGGGTTGGCATAAGAAACTTCGATCTTCACTTCAGGGCAGACGATTGTCATGCTGGCCTGGACGGTATCTTTCACTCCCCTCGATAAATAGGCCGCGCGGCCTTCGTAGGATCCGTATAAGGTCCCGCTCTTGTTCACGATTTCCATATCAAAACGGCCCTCGCAGGGAGTGCCGTCCATCGAGATGTATGTCTGTTTGTCATGAAATTGGATCCACCAGAATTTCCCTTTCAATTTGCTGACCGGTTTCGAGGGTGGGGCGGGTGATTTTGGGTTTTTCTTTGGAAGGGTCTTGGGCGGGCCGCCGGAACGTTCGTCCCATCCCGGCCGGGAAAAGGCCCGGTCCTGGTTAAGGTCTGCGAATTTCTGTTCCCCGCGCGGTGAGGCTATGGGTCCGCGGGAAATATCCCTGCCTTTGCTCGAGCCCAGCCAGGGCATCACGGCGGCGAAAAGGATAGCCACGACGAAGGGGCTGAATTTTTTCACAATCCACCTTCCTTTCGGCTTACCGATATTTGGCCACTCAAGCATTAGATGCCTTACTCTCCGGCTTGATAGACTTTAGCATGAAGCCGGTGATGACTTCAATTCTGCTTTATGTCAATCGTTCCTCTCCTCCTCGCCGAAGCACAAAGAGATGAGCCCTCGTCCTCTCGATGCTTTTAAGGGTTTCCCATAGTCGATTTTTAAAATTAAGCACGAAATTATATATCGGAGTCTGCATGAGATACGGTTTTGGTGCTATTTTTCCATCTGCAATTTTAGGGGCTATCTGGGAACCGAAGCCCGCCAAGACAATAGGAGTCGCGTCCGCACTCTCCACTTTATGTGCTTTGACACGTCATTGACATAAAAGATGAAATGCGCCAAGAATTAGTCAATACGTCAGGGGCGAGCCGGGAAAGGGGGACTCTTTCCTTTGCAAAATGTCGCTTTTCTCTCCCACGCTTACAGAACGCCGAGCCGGATCGTCACAAGCGAGGAACTGGAAGATACGCTGGGCCTCGGCCGGGGAGTCATCCGGCGCCTCACGGGCATCGAACGCCGGAGATACCTTGCGAAAGGAGAGTCGCTTCCAGGCCTGGCCGTCGAGGCCTGTCGGGAGGCCCTGACAAAGTCGGGGCTTAACCCGGCGGAGGTCGACTGCATGATCTTCTACACGGACTCGCCGCCCGTCATGCCCGATGGGGATATTCAGCGAAAGGTCTTTTACGATACTGCGGCGCACATCCAGTATCTCTTAAGGGAAAGCGGGATCCTTTTGGCGTGCGAATGCGTGGGCATCGCGGGAAGCTGCGTCTCGTTCCTCCTCTCGGCCCAGATGGCAATCGGACTCATCCGGTCGGGGCTGAAAAAGAACGTCCTCCTCGTAGGAGCCGCGTGCAATTCCCTTTTTCTCGCGGACACCGACAAGAACGTCGCTATGACGTTCGGCGACGGGGCTGCGGCGAGCCTCCTCGCGGCTTCGGCCGCCGGCGGGTTCATCGGCATCTTCTGCATGACGGACGGCCGGGGATATGCGGCCGGCAGCTATCCTGAATACCGCTCCCTGTTCATCGACCGGAAGCGCGTGGCCGAATTCGGCCCGCTGGGATTCCAGGCGGCGCTGCAGGGGCTCCTGGCCGAGACGGGCCTGAGGATCGATGACATCGACATCGTCATTCCCCATCAGGCTGGGATCAAGATCATCGAGAAGGGGATGGAGCTTGCGGGGGTTCCCAAGGAAAAAGTCTATCTTTGCCTTCAGGACGTCGGGAACACAGGAGCGCCGGCGGTCCAGCTGGCGCTGGCCAAGGCCGAGGAAGAGGGCCGCCTCCGAGCCGGCGACCTGGTCGCGCTGGTCGCTTTCGGTACCGGCTGGAACTATGGCGCGGCGGCCTTCCGTTACGGCGGCCCTCCGGCCGCCGGAAAGACCCCGGGAGGCGGGCCGTCCGGTTGAGGACGCGCGGCTAGAGCCTCGACTAGGAGGGGGGAAGAATCATGGAGGATCAAGACAAGCCCCTGTCGCTTTTCCGCATGCCATGGACGTCGTCCGACAACGCCATGAGCTGGCTCGAACCGACGCGGCGGTGCAACATCACCTGCGACGCCTGCTTCGCGACCAACGATCCCACGAGCGAAAAGCCGCTGGCCCAGATCGAGAGCGAGGTGAAAGCCATCCTGAAGCTCAGGCGTTCGGACGGCATGTTCATCGCGGGCGGCGAGCCTCTCACCCATCCCCAAATCGTCGAGATCGTCCGGATCGTCGCGGCCCAGGGGGTCAAGCCGGTCCTGGTGACGAACGGCGTAGGGCTGACGCCTGTTCTGCTTTCCGACTTCAAGAAAGCCGGATTGTTCGGGTTCACGTTCCATATCGACAGCCACCAATCGCGGCCCGGTTGGAAAGGAAAGACGGAGAAGGAGCTCAACACGCTGCGGCAGGAGCTGGCGGACATGGTTCACGAGGAAGGGGGAATGATTTGCGGCTACAACGTCACCGTGTTCCCGGATACGCTGGGCGACGTCCCGGACATCGTGGCCTGGGCCCTCCGGAACGCCGACAAGGTCCAGTCCTACACCCTGACCATGCTCCGTCTGGTCGAGGCGGACTCCGGGTTCGATTATTACGCGGGGGAGCGGAAGATCGATGTCAGCGAGACGGTGTATTTTTCTCCCGTCCCTTATCGCAGGCTGATGTCCGCGGACATACGGGCGGAGATCCGGAAGGTCATCCCCGATTTCCGGCTGTGCGCCTTTCTCGGGGGGACCGTTCGGCCGGATTCCTTGAAGCTGGGGCTCTCCTGCCTCATCGCCGGCGCCGGAGAATGCTTCGGGAACCTGGGGCCGAAGACGATGGAGCTTCTCCAAAACGGCCATCATTGGTTCACGGGCCGCTATTTCGCCTTCGGCCGGCCGAGCCTTAACCGGAAGGCCCGTCTCATGTTCGTGTTCGGGCTTTTCGATCCCGAAATCCGCCGGGCCTGCGGCCGATATCTCCGCGCAGCCCTTAGAAATCCAGGGATCCTGGCCCGGCGCCTCTACGTCCAGACGATCAACGTCGAACAGCCGTTCGACATCCTGCCGAGCGGAGAGCAGGACCACTGCGACGGTTGTCCGAACTTGACTCCCTGGAAGGATCGTCTTGTCCCCGCCTGCCTCCTGGAAGAATATATGAGGTACGGGATGTCCGTCGTCGCTGTCCCAAGAAAGCCTCGGGAGGAATGAGCGCCATGCCCCTCGATATTCAAAACGTGCTGACCCGCAAGGACCTTCGGGCGTTCATCTGCCTGCCGGCGAAGATCCATCGTCACCATTCCCGCTGGGTCCCGCCGTTATTCGTCGAAGAACGAAAGTACTTCAGCCCCGCGAAAAATCGGGCCTTTTCCTTTTCGGACGCGGTGCTGGCCCTGGCTCGCCGGGACGGGAAGCCGGTCGGCCGGGTCATGGGCATCATCAATCACCGCTACAACGAGGCGCGCCTGGAAAAGAATGCCCGGTTCGCGTTCCTGGAGTACGGCGACGACGAGGATGCCGCTCGCGCTCTCCTGGAGCACGTGGAGCGCTGGGCGAGGGATAAAGGGATGTCGAAGGTCATCGGGCCCATGGGTTTTTCCGACCAGGATCCCCAGGGCTATCTCCCTCGAGGGCTTCGAGCATGAGCCGTCGATCGGGTCGTACTGCAACTTCGAAAGCGTCAACGGCTTCCTGGAACGGGCCGGGTACGGGAAGGACATGGATTATGTCGTTTACCGCGTGGACCTGACACACGGGGTTCCGGAGTTCTACCGGAAGATCGCCGAAAGGGCGATGCGCCGGAATGTCTGCCGCCTGCTGGAATTCAAAAAAAGCAAGAAGCTTAAGCGGTATATCCGCCCGGTCCTGGCGCTGATGAACGAATGCTTCCAGGAGCTTTACGGTTATCACCAGTTGGACGACACGGAAATGGCGGACCTCGCCAAGCGCTTTCTTCCCGTCCTCGACCCCAGGTTCATCAAGATCGCGGCCAGCGGCGACGAGATCGTGGGTTTCAATATCGCCATGCCGAACCTCGCCCAGGGCTTCCGCAAAGCCAAGGGGCGGCTGTTCCCCCTTGGGATTCTTTGGATCCTCCGCGCTCAACACCGGGCGCGACAGCTCGACAGCCTGGTCGGCGGCATCCGGAAGGATTTCCGAGACAGGGGGGTGGACGCCGTCCTCGGCTGCGCGACCATGGTTTCTGCCGCGGCGGCGGGTTTCAGCTTCGTCGATACGCACCACGAGCTGGAATATAACTTCAAGGTGAGAGGGGAGATGGAGAAGCTCGGCGGAACCGTGTATAAGAGGCTCCGCATCTACGGAAAGTCCCTCTGAGCAAAACCCGCTGAGACGTTCCGATCTCGCCGACAGCGCGAAGCCGGGAGGGGGTAAGTCTCAGCCGAGCCTCTGACGGAATAACGCAAGGCGTCTTGTCGGAAAAAAGTGAGGCGTGGAATGAGCATCGATCGAAGTCGGATGTATCGCTTCCCGTGGTCCATCACCGACAATCCCGGGGGGTGGGTGGACGTCACCGACAACTGCAATCTCAACTGTTCCCTGTGCTATCGCCGGAGACTCGAGGGACACCGGCCTCTCCCGGACGTCCTGTCCGACATCGCCGTCTGCCGAGCGATGAGGAACTGCGATGATATGAAGATCTCGGGCGGCGAGCCTTTGACCTATCCGCATCTCATCGAGGTCGTGAGGTATGTGGCTCGGAATGGGATGAAACCCTTTCTCATGACGAACGGCCTGGGTCTCGACCGGCCCCTTGTCCGCGAGCTGGCCCGGGCCGGTCTCTCCCGGTTCAATTTCCATATCGACAGCAGCCAGAATCGGCCCGGCTGGGAAGGGCGGAACGAGGTCGAGCTCAACGAGCTGCGGCAATCCTATGCGGAGATGGTCGCCGGAGTCAGGGGCGTCGGGTGCGGCTTTAACGTGACGGTCTCCCGGGCCAACCTTGATGAGGTCCCCGATGTCGTCGGCTGGGCCGTCCGAAACATACGGATGGTCAACCACATGACCCTGATCGTGCTCCGCGGGCTGGTCGTCGGGGACGATGTCGCACTCTTCGCGAAAGGGAAGAGGCTCACGCCCGACCTTGTCCGGGACCTGGTCAAGGACCCCGGCGAGGTCAGCCTGACGGCCGAAGAGATCTTCGAAAGGATCCAGGAGCGGTTCCCGGCCATTTCCCCCTGCGGCTACCTCAACGGGATCGCCTTCCCGGAAACGAACAAATACCTGGTCTCGGTCGTTGTCGGTTCGCCCCGGTATCTTTACGGCTCCCTGGGCGCCCGAGCGCTCGAAGTCATCCAGGCTGCGACGCATCTCGCCAAAGGGCGGTACGTATCGATCACGAAAAAAGCGAAGGTCGGACGAAAGGTATTCTTGTTCGCGGTCCTGGACCCGGCCGTCGGGAAAGCCTTCGCCCAGTTCCTGCGTGCACTCGTCGTCCGCCCCTGGCACGTCTTCGACGGGATCTATATTCAGCCCATCGCCATCGAGCAGCCGCTCGAGCTGATCGACGGCGAGGCCAACGTCTGCGATGACTGCATCAACATGATGGTCTATCGGAACCGGCTCATTCCTTCCTGCCGTGTCGAGGAATGCCGGGCGTTCGAGGCGCCGCTCGTCTCACAAAAGATCGTCTGAAGTCCGGGCCTCAACAGACGACCTTGGGTGTGCGGTCCGAAAAAACCATCCCCGGATCCTGGATCAAGGCATCCGGATTTCGTCGAGCGGCCGCTGGGCGATCCCCTTCTCCCTCAGGCGACGACGGAAAGCCGCTTCGGCGGCGGCGACTTCGGGGAGGAGGGTCGGATCGCGCGGTTTCGGCTCCACGCGGGCCGAATCGGACCGGGGCGAAAGCCCGAGGAATTCCGCCGCTCTTTTCAGCACTCCCTCCGGCTCGCTCACCAGATCTCCATAATCGACGGCTAGGCGCCGGCGCGGCGGAACGGCGCTCCACGAGAACTCGAGCCGTCCCAGCTCCCGGGTGACGTCGCGCTGGATATGATGAAGCGTAATCCGGCCGTGCCAAGACTCGCCCGCGGCCTTCCTCAGCACCCGCTGCAGTCTCAGGGATGTTCGTCCAATGAGGATTCCTTCGAAGAGCAGGTTCACGAACGGATCCGTCGTTTCGCCGAAATATTTTGCGACCCGAAACTGGGAGTTCATGATTGCCACGGGGTCCCGCTGCAGAAAAATAAAGCGGGCGTCCGAAAAATAGGCCAGAAGTTCGGCCGCGTGCCCCGTGTCCCAGGGATTTTTCAGGAGCACCGCCTCGGCGGAAGGCATGATGAATTGCAGCTTCCGGCATATTTCGTCGAGCAGGGGCGCGGTTTTTCGTTTGAAATGGAATGAACCGGCGCGGCTTCGCAGCACCCAGCCGTACTCCTCCGGCATGGCCTGAGACAGGGCGACGTCGTCGATCCCGCGCGTGATCATGCCCCGGCCTCGGAACATGCCGTCGAGCTCCCGCCCGGCGACCGCGGCCGTTCCCTGGTGATGATGGAGGAGAATCCGGTCGTAGTGGATGACATGATAAACGGTAAGGATCGCCACCGGGAAAACGTTGGCGAGCGCCTGGTAAAGAAACGTCGTGCCGGAACGATGGAGGGCGATGATGAACACAGGTCGTGGTGTGACTGCGTCGAGGTCCGGCTTAAACGGGCTGTCGTCGCGGCGGCGTGCGGAGATCCTAGTCGGCTTCATCGTGAACGGCCAGTGCCCTTCCGCGGAACTCGATGATCTTTTTTCCGTAACGGGCTCTGTATCCCGCGGCCAAGAGTCCGATCCCCAGGACCGCGCCGACGGGAGCGAGCAGGGCCGGCCAAACGGATCGTTTCATCACGGCTCGAATGCCACCCTGAGAAAGAATCACCAATCCGAGCTGGACCAGGGCCCAGGCCGTGAAGCTCACTCCGAAAATCATTCGTCCCCCGAATGTTCCCCAAAGGCCCGCCAACACGCCCATAACCGGCAACACGGCGACAACGAAAAGAGCGACCGCCCCCACGGCATAGACGCGGCGTTTCAGATGGAAATGGGCCCCGCCCACGGCCATGCGGCGCGTCCAGCCGCGAAAAGCCTCCTTGAGACCCTTATAGTCCCAACCTTCGTACGCGGCCGATACCGGCAAAAAAAGAAAGCGGACGTGGATCGCTTTCGAGTGATAGGCCAGGCCCAGATCGTCAGAGACATCCGCGGCGATCGCCAGATGGCCCTCGACCGCGAGATAGGCCGCCCGCTCATAGAGTATAAACTGGCCGTTCATCCAAGCGTTAGGGGCATCGGGGTCATTGACGCGGCGCCAGGGGATGACGAGAAAGATGGCAGGGTAAACCAAGGTCTCGAGGATTTCGCCCCAAAAGCCGCGATTCACGGTCACGCCGGACATGGACAACGCCCGGAGGGTATGGCCTCGGGCGAGGGCCAAAGCCCGCCACAGAGTGTCTGGTTTTTGCCGAGTGTCCGCATCTACGAACAGGATCCATTCCCCCAGGGCCTGCTGTGCCGCATGCCAAAGCGTGCGGGACTTGCCGCAGGCCCACTCGACTCCTCCGCCGGTCGGATCATCAGCTGTGGGAACAAACCTGATTTCCGGTCGGGATGAGCGCCGGCCGATGAACTCTCGGACAATCCCGGGGGTGCGGTCGGTCGAATGATCGTCGGCGACGAGGATTTCGAACCGGGGATAATCCAGGGCGAGGAGTGATTCGAGACAAGGGGCAATGTTGTGCTCCTCGTTCCTGACGGGAACGATGATTGTCACGAACGGAAAATCTGCGAGGTCCCCGGGCCGCCGCAGTGCCGCGAACTCGCGGTCGGCCGAAAGACCGCGGGCGCGAACAAGCAAGCCTACGATCCAGGCCAGGGTTGCAGCCATTCCGCCCAGGGCGGCGGCCCAGAGAATGAAGCTGGTGATCATGAAGGACTCAGCCGCAAGTTCCAACAAACTCGAGAGCGTATTCCCCCGAACGAGTCTCCCGTTTTGCCGCTAGGGGGAAGGATAGGCGCGGATATCAGACAAAGTCAAGGGCTTGAGCCCGTCGTACATCCAACGCCATGAAGGGATAGCGGCTTTTTTCATCAGAAAAGGGAAAAAACATCTCTGTCACGACTATGCAAAAAACCGCTCAGCAAGCCGTGTGCGGAGTCCTGCGTTTTTTGCTATGATGAATAAACATGGATTTCAGACACAATAGCTCTCGGCTCAAACTTCCGGCCTCACTCCTGGGGGGCGGGATGGTCGGACTGTTAATTGCAGCCTATCCGTATCTGGCTGTTTGGCGGCCCGGCGAGTTCGGCCATCTTAGGGCCTACCTCCTGGAAATGATCATGAATGGGCTCGGCCGGGTCCTATCTGTCCCCGCCATGAGAGGGCTGCATTCCCCGGTGGGAATCGTCTTCCTCTTCATCCTTCTCGGGATGGCCTTGGGCGTCCTAGCCGGCATGTTCAGAAAAAGAGACCTGTCTCTATTCCGAGCCCTTATTTTTTCGATATCCGGAGCTTTGGCTCTCTTTTCCCTGAGTTTCCTGGTCGCCTGGAGCAAGACTCTTTTTTTCTATCCGTCATCCACGATCCTGTCCCTTTCGGGAGTGATCGCGCTGGCCGTCTCGGCGCTCGTTTCAGTGCTTCTGGGGTTCTTCCTGTATTTTGTGCTGAAGCAGAAGAGAACCATTAGCATGATCGCCATCGCCTTGATCTTCTCGGTTTCAGCCTCAGCCTTTCTCTTTCCCTTGCGTTCATCATCGGCGGCCCCGGCCCAGCCTCCCAGCCAGGTTATCGTCATCGGCATCGATGCGGCCAACTGGGGAGTGATGATGCCCCTGGCCCAGCAGGGCAAGCTTCCGAACATTCAGCGGATGATCAAGGAGGGGACCTACGGCGATCTCAGGGCCACCCTGGGAATCGAGTCCCCCGTAATATGGACAAGCATTGCCACGGGCGTGCGCAAGGAGAAGCACGGCATCCGCGGTTTCGTAATCAGGCGAAAGGACACGGGCGAGCTCTTACCCATCTCCGTCTCCGATCGCAACGTCGACAGCCTCTGGGATATTGCTTCTCGCAACGGCAAGACGACGGATGTCGTGAGCTGGTACGGTTCCTGGCCGGCGGAGGAGGTTCGGGGCTGCTATGTTTCGGCCCGCCTCGGTTTCAAGGACTTGGGAATGAGGGTTTATCCTCCCCAGAGACTGGCTGAGATTGAGAACGTTCTTCTTCCGGACACCTCGCTCAACACATCGTCCCTGACCCGAATCGGGGTTCACCTGCTGGCGGAAGATAAGCCGGACCTGGCCCTGATCTACTTCTGGAACCTGGACTACCAGCAGCACCATCTCTGGAAGTACCATGCGGCCCGCAGGGGATCCTGGCTGGTTCCTTGGGTCGTGGGTAGCCTTCCGCCGGAGAAGATCGCCGAGCTGGGCAATACGATCGAAGAGGAATACATCCGGATGGATGGTGCCATCGGCGACCTGATCCATGAGGCCCGGGACAGAGCGGCGGTCTTTATCGTCTCTGACCATGGGATGGGCCTGGCTCGCGGCCCGGTCACGTTCAACCTGCGGCTTCTTCTTGAAAAACTGGGCTGGTTCTCCTTCCTGCCGGGTTCGCTGGCCGCAGACTGGACCAAAACTCTCGTCTTCGACGCCACGCAGGACTTAGGGCCGAGATACCTGTCGCGCGATTTCATGCTGAACGTCCGAAAGGGAAGCCCCCTTCAGCGAACCCCGGAACTCTATCCCCCGGCGGATTTCCTGCAAAAAGTCCAAAAAACCTTGGTCGACCTCAGGACGGTATCGGGGCAAAAAGTCTTTGGGAAAATTCGGAGGACCAAAGACGCGGCTTCAGGCCTGGACAAGATCGTCGTCTGGCCCAACCTTCGACTCAGCCCCGAGGGCGAGATTATGATCGGAGCCGACAGGCTGCGGGTCAAAAGCATCATCGACTTCGAAGGGCTGTCAGGAATGCATCGCCTGGAAGGGATGTTCCTGGCCAAGGGGCCGGGCATCAAGCCCGGCTACCGAGTGAAAGACGCGAGCATCCTGGACATCACGCCGACCGTCCTCTATTTCCTGGGTCTGCCCCAGGCCAGGGATATGGAGGGGCGGCTCCTCACCAGCATCATCGACCCGGCCTATCTCCGGGGGAATCCGGCCCGTTGGATTTCGACCCATGAAAGCGGGCGGCCCAGGAAGATCCGGATCCAGGAGAAGTCGGCGGCGGACGAAAAAGCCTTGGAGATGCTGCGCACTCTCGGCTACATCCGCTGAGCTGTTTTCCTCGGGAATTCGCGTGTGGGGTCCTTCGCTCTTGGAACCCTTTTACCGGATTAAAGGCCGGCGCCCTTTGACGTGCCCTGAGTATTTTCAATAATGGGACGAAGCAAAATCAGCACAAAAATGTTCGCTCAACCAGCGCAGGGGAAAAGGAATTTCATATAAATCGACGACAAAGGCAGCGACTTCAACGCCCCAGCTATGGGCTATTGCTTTTTTGCCGCCATCATTCAGCCGTCCGCCCTATTCCTTTTTCTTGCTGAACTTCGAGGCGACGTTATCCAGGATGACATAGACCACAGGCACGACGACCAGGGTCAGGACCGTCGAGCTGATCAGCCCGCCGATGATGGTGAAGCCGATGGCCTGTCGGAAGCTGGCGCTCGCTCCCAGGCCCAAAGCCACTGGGATCATGCCCAGGATCATGGCCATGGTGGTCATGAGGATTGGCCGCAGGCGGGTCGAGCCCGCCTCGACGATAGCCTCAGCTCGCTTCATTCCCCTCTTGCGGAGAGTGTTGGTGTAGTCCACGAGCAGGATGGAGTTCTTGGTGACGAGGCCCATGAGCATGATCAGCCCGATGAAGGCCACCATGTCGAAGAGCTTGTTGGCGATCAACAGCGCGAGGACCGCGCCGATGATCGACAGGGGCAGGGCGAGCATGATGACGAACGGCTGGACGAAGGACCCGAACTGGGAAGCCAGGATCATGTAAACGAAGATGATGGCCAAAAACAAGGCCAGGGTCAGGGAGCTGAACATCTGCCGTGTCATCTCGACCTGACCGCTGTATTCAAAACCGACGTCGCTCGGGAAGCGAACACCGGCCAGGGCGGCATCGGCCTTCTTGGTAATCTCGTTCATGGCCCGGCCCTTGATGACGTTGGCCGAGATGCTGATCCGGCGGGTGCGGTTGGTCCGCCTGATCTGGGTCGGCCCGTTGACGATCTTGAGCTCCGCGACCTGGTCCAAAGTGATGGACCCGCCCCGCATCGTGGGGAGGTAGGCCTGGCGAATCTTGTCCAGGTTGTCGCGGAGGTCCTCCGAGGCCCGGACGCGGATATCGATCAGCTTCTCACCCTCGCGGTACTTCGAAGCCAGGTCGCCGTCGATTAGAGACCGCATGAGAGACGCCACTTGATACGTCCCCGCGCCGAGTCGGGCGGCACGCTCGCGGTCGATCTGGATCTGGATCTCAGGCTTGGGCGGCCGGTTGTTGCTGTTGATATCGACCAGGCCGCTCACGGTCTGCAAAGCGTTCACCACGTCGTCGCTAGCCTTGGTCAGGTGGCCGAGGTCCGTTCCTTTGAGGTCGATTTGGATGGGGAGCTGCTGCATCGTAGAGAAGGCCGCGCCGCCCATGGTCTGGGCTTCCTGGAAGGTGATGGTCGCTCCGGGGATGCTGGATAATTTGGGCCGGAGGACGTCCCGATAAGCCTCGGCTTGCTTAGTGGGCAGGTTCAGCTTGACGTTGACCGTGGCCACGTCGGACGACCCGTCGGTTGAGCCGACGATGGTGGCCAGGTCCCTGACCTCTTTCTGCTGGCGGAGGACGGCTTCGATCCTCTGAACGATTCGGTCGGTCTGTTCGAGAGAGCTGCCCGAGGCGGTTTGGATGGACAGGTTGAATTCGGCCTGCTGACCGTGGGGGACGCCGCCCGTTCCGACCAGGGTGAATAGGTAAACGCTCAGGATGAAGACAACGGTCGTGATGAGGACCATGGTCTTGCGGTGGCTGATCGCCCAGCGCAGAATCGGGCGGTAGTTGTTGCCCAGCTTCTCATAGAACTTGGAGACGAGGCCCTCGAAGCGCGAGGCCAAGGTTTTTCGGCCGCCCTTCTCAGCCTTCCGGAAAAAGTAGGCTGAGAGCATGGGGGCGAAGGTGAAGGCCTCGAAGAGGGAGATCAGAACCGCAGCCGCCACGGTCACGCCGAACTGGCGGAAGAATTTTCCGGCGATTCCGGTGGTGAAAGCCACCGGCAGGAAGACGGCCACGATGGTCAAGGTGGTGGCCATGACCGCCAGGCCCACTTCTGACGTGCCGTCGCTGGCCGCCTGGCGCGGGGTCTGGCCCAGCTTATCCATGTGACGAAAGATGTTCTCCCGGACGACGATGGCGTCGTCGATCAGCAGCCCGACCGATAAGCTTAAGGCCATCAGGGTGATGACGTTGACCGTATAGCCCAGCGCGCTCATGACGGCGAAGACGGCGATGATGCACACCGGCAGACCGGCCACGGTGATGATCGTGTTGCGCAGGTCGCCGAAGGAGAAAAGGACGACCAGGCCGGCGAAAATGATCCCCAGGATCAGGCTGTTGATGACCTCGTTCCGCGAGTTCTTGATCATGACCGACGTGTCGACGGTCGGCCGAATGTCGAGGTCGGGGCTGGCGGCCTTGATGCGGGCCAGGGTTTTATAGACCTGGTCGGCCACCTTGACCGTGTTGGTCCCCGACTGCTTCTGAACGACGATGGAGATGTCCTCCTGGCCGTTCAAACGGGAGATCGTCCGCTTGGTCTTGGTGCCGTCCTTGACCGTGCCGATATCCTTCAGGTAAACGGCGTTGCCGGCCACGGTGGCCACGGGGATGTCCAGCATTTCTTGGAGACTCTGGAACTCGGCCTTGGTCCGGATGAGAAAGTCCTGGGACTTTTCCGTCACCCGGCCGGCGGGCAGGTTGAGGTTTTCGCCCCGGATAGCCTGGGTGACCTGACTGATGGAAATGCCCTGGGCGTTCATCCTGTTCAAGTCCAGTTCCACCTGGATCTCGCGCTCCAGACCGCCGATGATGTTCACCGCGCCCACGCCGTCCACCTGCTGGATGAGGGGCTGGATCTTGTCCTCGATGTACGTCCGCAGCTCGGGCAAGCTCATTTTGTTGCCCTTGCTCTGGATCCCGAAGGAGACCACCGGCGCGGCCGACGGGTCGAACTTGTCGATGATGGGCTCGATGATCTCCCGGGGCAGGCTGTTGCGGATGGACGCGACCTTCTCCCGCACCTCGGTGGAGGCGATCTGGGCGTCTTTCTCCAGGACGAACTGGGCGACGATGACCGACATCCCTTCGGCCGAGGTCGAATAGAGCTTGTCCAGGCCGTTAAGGGTGCTCAGGACGTCCTCGATGGGCTTGGAGACCTGGGATTCCATCTCCTCGGGTCCAACGCCCGGGTTGGCCACGGTTACGGCCACGATCGGCAGGGTGATGTCCGGCATCAGGTCCACGCCCAGCCGGGAATAGGACAGGCCGCCGATGACCACCAGGGCGATGATGACCATGGTGATGAAGACGGGCTGCTTGATAGAAACGTCGGCGATTCTCATGGCGGCCGCTCCTTATTTCTGAACTGTCGGGGAGTCGATAATCTTGATTTTGTCCTTGTCGTTGAGCTGGCTGGCGCCGGTCGTCACTACCCGCTGGCCGACGTTAAGTCCGGAGAGGATCTCGATGACGTCCCCGGCCACCGCCCCCACGGTCACGGAGTCGAGCCGGGCTTGCCCGCCGTCCGCCAGGAAGACGTATTTCTGGCCTGCCCGCTCGACGACAGCGGTCAGGGGCACGACCAGGGCCGAGCGCTTGCTCTCGACCCATTCGGCTTCGGCGTACATGCCGGGCTTGATCCGGTAGCCGGGGTTGGGCAGGGTGACTTCGACGTCGATCGTCCGGTTCACGGGGTTGGCCACGGGGCTGATGTTGGTCACCCGGGCCTGGAAGGCCTCACCCGGATAGGCCTCCAGGGTCACCCGGGCGGTCTGGCCCATCTTGATGAAGCGGATCTTTTTCTCATCCACGGCCGCCACGGCTTTGACCCGGTCGATGTCCACCAGAGTCATCAAAGGCACGGCGGGGTTGACCGCGGAGCCGGGGTTCAGGAGGAGGCGGGAGACGACGCCCTTGACGTCGCTCTTGACCTGGAAGTCCTTGAATTCGAACCCGACCTCGTCCCGGCTGACGACGGCCACGGTCTGGCCGGGTTGGACGACACTGCCCATCTTGACCAGGTTCGTGATGATCTTGCCCATGACCTTGGAGTAGAGGGTGATCTCGGAGTCGGCCTGGATGTTGGCCGAGGCGTGGATCCTGTCGGCGATCTCCAGGATCGAGGGCAGGGCGGTTTCGACCGGGACGACCTTCTCCACCACGGGCTGATTGGCCGCCTTTTTCTTGGCCGCGGAGTTGACGTAGGCCCGATAGGCGATGAAACCCAAGAGGGCGACGACGATCAGGATGATGATGACTTTCTTCATGGAGGACTCCCTTTGTCTCACTCGTAAATTCTTTTGCCGACGGAGCGGTAAAGGCTGTAGGTGCCGAGGATGCGATTGTAAACAAGCTGGAGATAGTCGAGCTTGGCCGCCTCCAGGTTGTTCTGGGAATCGATGAAGTCCTGGGCGCTCAGCAATCCCTTCTGGTAGCGGTCCTCGGCGATCTTGAGCGCGTCCTCGGCCTGCTTGATCTTGACTTTCTCGATCTCGAGCTTCTGCTCGGTGGTGGTCAGGTCGGCCAGGCCGGTCTCGATCTCCATTTTCACGTTCTGTTCCAGGGCGCGGCGCTGGAGCTGGATGGCCCTCAGACCGGATTCGCCCTCGGCCACCTGAGCTCCGGCCCGGAAGCCGTCGAAGAGGGGAACGTTCACGCTGAGGGTGGCCATGAAGTTGCCAGTGATCGTGTTAATGTTGGGCAGGTAGCCGTTGCGGAAGTCGTAGTTGAGGGCCAGGACGAGACTGGGCTTGTTTACGGTCCTGGCGATGTCGATGCCCAGCTGGGTCATTTCGGCCTGACGCGTCAGCTGCTCGAATTCGATCCGTTGAGCCAGGGCGGAGGCCTCGAGCTCTTCCTTGTTGATCGGCAGGGCGGCGGACTCGAACTCGCCCGACGGGTCGAGCGCCGTGTCCACGCTCCGGCCGGCCAGGGTGTTGTAGGCGATGATGAGCTTGCGGATGTTGTTCTCGAAGTCCAGCTTTTGGGCCTTGAGGGAGCTGACCTGGACCAGGAGGGCCGAGGCGTCGAAGCTCGAGGCCAGCCCGGCCATGTAGCGCTCGTTCATGATCTCCGCTTTCTTATCGAAGGACTTGATGTTGTCCTCCAGGACCTGGATGGCCTCCTTAAAGAACAGGATGCCGTAGAAGATCGGGGCCACCTGGTAGGACACGACCTGTTTGGTCATGTCCAGGCCGGTCTTGGCCATCTCGACTCCGGCCCGGCTGAGCTCGATCGATTTTCGGATGCGGCCCCAGGTGAAGAGCGGCTCGGCCAGCGAAGCCTTGAAATCGTAGTTGTTAGGCACGCCGAACTTGGCCGAGTAGGTTTGGCCGGCGAAGGAGATCTCAAATTCCTGGACCAGTGTCATCCGGGTGTAACTTCCGCCCAGGCTCAATTGGGGGAAGAGCTGGCTCCGGCTTTCATCGACCTTGAGCTCGGCTCCGGTCACCGACTCTCCCGCGATCTGCAAGGCCGGATTGTTCTTGAGGGCCAGGTCGATGCATTGCTTGAGGGTCAGCTTGTCCTGGGCCCGGGCCGCGCCCGCGGCCGCCAGGACCACGAGAACCAGTATTCCGCTCAGCGCTTTTTTCATCGGTGCTTCTCCATGGTTGGGGTGATGATCTGCAGAAAGAATTTGGCGGTCTCCTTGGCTTCCTGATGGCTTCCTTCCAGGAGTCGGAAGAACAGGCCCATCTGCAGGGTTTTGAGGAACTTCAGGAGAACGTCGAGGTCCACGGTCAGGCCCTCCCGATCAATGGCCTTGCGCAGGGCCTGCCGGATGTATTCGCCGTGGAGGTCGAAATTCCGCTTCGAAAAGCGCAAGCCCTCGATGTCGCCGAATTGGACGAGCCCACACATGCAGGGCATAAAGATCTTGAGAAAGGAGAGGTTAGCCTTGAAATATTCCACCGAGAAGCTCACGACTTCCGTGAGGATATCGCGGACCGTCGTTTTTTCGGCCAGGCGGGCTTTGATCTCCTCGTGGACCTTGGTCGCCTCGCGCTCCAGGAGGCGGAGGTAGATCCCATCCTTGCTCTTGAAATAATAATAGAGAGTGCCCTTGGCCAGCTCGGCCTTGAGGGCGATATCGTCCATCCGTGTTTCGTAGTAGCCCTTTTGGGCGAAGACCGACTCTGCCGCGCCCAGGATCGTGGCCAGGCGGGCCTGCTCCTCCCGTCCGCGTCTTTCTCTCAGTCCCATTATTGACTCTCCAGTCGAAATAAAACTAAGCGGTCAATATAGGCCCGCTCCGGTGATTTGTCAAGCTTTTTAAATAAAGACGATTCTCCCGGGACTTTACTGCGAGAGGCCCCGGATCAGAAAGGACCCCAGTGCATGAGGATGGGCGGGATGAGGGCCAGGAGGCTGAACGCGGCCAGGATGATCATGAGCGGCAGGAACCAGCGGGCCCATTTTTCCCAGGGGATCTTGGCCACGCCCAGGACGCCCATGGTCACGGCCGAGGTGGGCAGGATGGGGTTGATGACTTCGCAAAGCTGGAAGGCCAGGACCGCGGTCTGGCGGGTGACGCCGACGAGGTCGCTCAGGGGCGCCATGAGGGGCATGGTCAAGGCCGCCTGGGCCGTGCCCGAATGGATGAAGAAATTGATGACCGCCTGCGTCAGGAACATCATCTGGGCGGTGATGATCCCCGGCACTGCGGAGATCGCGCCCGCGGCCGCGTGCAGGACGGAATCGAGGACGACCGCTTCCTTGAGAAGAATGAGAATGGCCCGCCCGCCGGCTATGATCAGGGTCACCCCGAGCAAATCCTTGGCCCCGGCGACGAAGGTCGCGGCCATGTCGGACGGCTTCATCCGGGCGATGATCCCCGCGAGGAGGCCGATTCCCAGGAACAGGGCGGCGATCTCCTCCATGTACCAGCCCTTGGCCAGGATGCCGAATACGAGGAGGCAGATGGCCAGGAGAAGCATGAGCAGGATGAGCTTCTGGGTGAGGCCCCAGGGTGGAGCGTCTTTGGGTTCCGCTGAGGGGGCGTAGCCCCTGGCCTGGTCGATCTCATAGACCGGACTGCGGTGCGGGTCCTTGCCGATCTTCCGGGCGTAGATCATAACGAAGACGATGCCGATCGCCGTGGCGATGACCCACAGGATGAGCCGATAGGCCAAGCCCGAATAAAGCGGCAGGTCAGAGAAGCCCTGGGCGATGCCCACGGTGAAAGGGTTGAAGAAAGCCGCCGAGAACCCCAGGGCCGCCCCGAGGAAGACGATGGCCACGCCGATGATGGAATCGTAGCCGAGCGAAATTGCCAGCGGGACGAAGATCAGAACGAAGGGGATGGACTCCTCGGCCATGCCGTAGATGCTCCCGGCCAGGGAAAAGACGATCATCAAGACCGGGATGACAAACTTCTTCGAAGCCGGGTTGCGGGAAAAGTATCTCGCCAGGCGCTGGATGCCGGCCTCGATGGCCCCCGTTTTGCCCAGGATGCCGAACGTGCCGCCGAAGACGAGGATGAGGAAGATGATCAGGCTGGCGTCCTGGAAGCCGCGGATGGGAGCGATGAGCAGCCACTGCGGGCCCAGGGTCTTCTTGGGAATCTCCGCGTACGTGCCGGGCACGGTCATGAGCTTCGTCTGGCCCATGACCTTCTTCTCCACGCGCTGGTACCGGCCCGAGGGAACGACGAGCGTCAGGATGTAGACTCCGATGACGAGGGCGTAAATCAGGACGAGCGTGTGAGGCATTTTCAGCGCGGTTTTCTTTTTCATGGCCCGCATGTTCTATCCGAACGGATCCCGAGGCTCATAAAGTACCGGATATTCCGCTCGAATGCAATCCCGGCCCTGGCTTGGGCGCCACGCCCTTCGGGACGATACGTTTCGCTGTTTCCCCGGTTGGCGGCAACGGCCCTGGGAGGGCCGTTGTCGCGGCCGGGTTTGACAGACTGAGGGCCGTCAGCTAGAATATTCTCTCATGTCGATCAACCTGAACCATTTCTATGAACCGAGCCCGGGCGCCCGTCGCCTCCTCGGCTACATCAATCGCTTCAGCGGCCTGTAATCCTCCGGCCTCCCTGCATTCCGTTACCGGAAATGTCCGGGCCCTCTTTTCCTTTTCAACGCAGGAGGTTTCCATGAGAATCATCGTTTTGGGCGCGGGGCTAGTCGGCGGGCCGATGGCGGTCGACCTGGCCAAGGAGCCTCAATTTGAAGTGACCGTGGCCGACGTCAGCCAGGCCGCCCTAGCCCGGCTGAAAGGCATTCCTTCCTTGAAGACGGTCGTCCAGGACCTGTCCAACCCCAAGAGGGTCGAGCGCTTCGTGGGCGATTACGACCTCGTCCTCAGCGCGGTTCCGGGGTTCATGGGGTTCCAGACGCTCCAGGCTGCGATCGAAGCCAAGAAAACCGTGGTGGACATCGCCTTCTTCCCCGAGGACGCGTTCCTGCTCGACCGCTTGGCCAAGGAACGGGGAGTCACCGCCGTGGTGGATTGCGGCGTGGCTCCTGGGATGTCCAACATCCTGGCCGGGCATGTCTCTCAAATCTTGGATGAGACGCGGCGCGTGCTGATCCATGTCGGAGGACTCCCCGAAGTCCGCGAGTGGCCGTATGAATACAAAGCGGGTTTTTCGCCCGCCGACGTCATCGAGGAGTATGTCCGTCCCGCCCGGTATGTCGAGCAGGGAAAGGTCGTCGTCCGTCCCGCCCTTTCGGACCCCGAGCTCCTGGACTTCCCGGGCATCGGGACTCTCGAAGCTTTCAACACGGATGGCCTGCGGACTCTGGCCCGAACGATCAACGCCCCTTTCATGAAGGAAAAGACCCTTCGCTATCCAGGGCACATCGAGAAGATCCTGATGCTTCGCGAAACGGGTTTTTTCAGCACGGACGAGATCGAGGTGTCGGGCGTCAGGGTCCGGCCGCTGGACGTCACTTCCCGGCTGCTCTTCCCCAAGTGGAAACTGCGAGAGGGCGACCGGGACCTGACCGTGATGCGAGTCGTAGTCGAGGGGATCAAAGACGCCGCCTCCTGGCGCTACACCTACGAGCTTCTTGACCGCTACGATTCTGCCACCCGGACGCATTCCATGGCCCGGACGACCGGTTACACCGCCACGACCGTGGTCCGGATGCTGGCCCGGGGGATGTACGGGGAGAAAGGCATCATCGTCCCGGAGTTCATCGGGCGCCGTCCGGAATGCGTGGACTTCATCCTCAAAGGACTCGAGGAACGCGGCATCATTTATCAAGAAAAGGTCGAGAAACTCTGAGAGGCGGGGTCGTTCCCGGAAACTCGGAGGGAACGCCTCTCAGTACTTTTTGCCCGGCCGGGGGATGAAACACGGCACGCGATGGCGATAGTCCTCGAATTCAGCTCCAAAAGCCTCTCGCAGGAGCTTTTCCTCCGCGCCCACGCGGATCGCCGTCCCCAGGCTGAAGAGACCAAGTGCCAAGCCGGCCCCCAAGAGAGAGCTCAGGCCCAGGATTGTGGCCAGAAGCAGGCCGGCCATTCCTAGATAAAGAGGATGGCGGGAATAGCGGAAGGGGCCGCCCGTCACGAGCTTATGATCGATAACAACCCGGGCGGCCAGCCCCCACTGACGGCCCAGGGTCTTTTTGGCCCAGGCCGTGAGCGCCACTCCGGCCATAGCCAGGATGATCGACAGGAGAACCACGCCCGCGGCCAGGCCCGGTCTTTCCGTTCTCCACGGGTCCAGGTCAGGGCGCCGGAACGTCCAGGCCACGGAATAGCTCAGGCTCTGGAGAATGATGGCTCCCACGATCGTCCCGGGCGCTTTTTTTCGTGCCGCCGAGGAAGGTTCCCTGAACTTTAAGAAAACGAGCGCGTAGAGGATATAAATGAGCAGGAGAACGGCGATCTCCAGGGTGAAGGGAAGGCCCCGGCTTGAAATCATGTGTCCTTTCTTCCTCCTCCACTTTCTCTATACGGAAACCAGGGCGGAAAGGATCTTGGACGGCGCCGTTCCTCAGGTGGGCGGCCGGAGGCGGCGATGGAACCAGGGACGGAGGGACTCCATCCGTTGTCTCTGAAAGGCCGGGGCGCGTCGGCCGCAGGATGCCCTCTCGGCGGTCCCCACGGGCGCTCCCCAGCGGATCTCGATGCAGTCGTTGGGATTGTAAGCGACTTCCAGGGCGGGGCCGCGTTCAAGGATCTGCTCGACGGAGAGAACCTTGGGCTTCCCGTCCGACTTTGTGTAGGTGATGGTCGTCTCGCGCGCCCAGTGCCGAAGAAGCTCCTCGAGCTTCGCTTTAACGCGGCTCGCATCGCCCTTGGGCAGGACATAGGACCGCGGGGAGCGAACGATCTCATCCGGGAATCCCAGAAGCACGTCCATGGCGATGAGAAGGCGCATGTCCCGGTTGGGCGTCGAGTAATCCTCCCACTGCCCCAGGTTCTGGAAGACGCCCTCCGCGCTGGACGGCATGGGGACGATCGTGCCCGGATGGGCCCTCATGTACTCCTCGGCGTTCGCCACGGATATGACCCGGGTCAGGAGCTGTTCGTGAAAGGCGGCGGTGAGATCGCCCAAGGCCGTCACCGGGTCGAGCGGCTCGGGGTTGATTAAGCGCTGCATGATGTCGTAGAAGGATTGGGCGGCCATGTTCTTTTGCTGGAGCGAGAAACCGCCATAGTCCGGGGAGCGGAGTATCTCATCGTTAGTCAGCGGATGGAGATGTCCCCCGTCCCGGCGGATCGGGCGGAAGGCCTTGAAGCCTGGGTTGCCGATCACTTCTTTCGTCTCGAATAGGAAATTCCCGCGCCAAAATCGTCTCAAGCCTATGGTGCCGTCGGGCTGGGCGTCCATGGCCAGGAGCCGGCCCGGAGCGTCCCGCGTCTGGGCCTGCCACCGGACCAGGATGAGCGTATGACCATACGGGTCGGCGAAGACGAGGCCCGGCCTCAGGCTCTCCCGGGTCAGGGCCACGGGATAATAATCGCTGGCCTCGTCTTCGAGCAGGGTTCGAGCCGTCCCGGAATGGATGGCGTCCTTGACCTCGTTGAGCAGGCGATTGAAGGACCGGACTTCGTCCTTGCCCGCGGAGTTGAAGGCGGTGCTCGTCCAATCGGGACATCGCGGCGACCGGCCGAGCGACCCTCGCGAGCATCGCCGATAGCCGAAGGGCAGACGCATCTTCCAGGCGAAATAGGCCCGCAGGAAATAGGGGGCATCGGCGCAATCGGGCTCCATGATCACGTCGGTCCCCGCTCGGGGGTCGTCCTCGCCCAGTCCGAAATGATCGTAAAGCACGTTGTTGCGCGGGTTACGTATGACCTCATGGAGCGCCTTCCAGGAGGAGCGCTCGTCCTCTCCGAAGAACAGCGACTCGACCCAGGCCGAGTAGAGATTCTCCGTCGCGCGATCCCATTCGGCTCCAGGCGTCGAAGGGACGTTTTCCGTATTCTTCGAGGTTAGGGCCGGCCCCGCCTCGATGTCCCGGCGGTAAAAGATCTCGCGCTTGCGGGATAAGGAAACGGCATAGGCGCCCGGGGCTTCGGGTTTGAACTCAACGCTCCACCAGAACGGGGGGCCGCCTCCATTCCGGGCGTTCTGGACCTTGATGTTCCCCGAAGGTCCCTGGACCGCGACTCGAGCGGAATCGAGGGGGCCCTCTGAAACGGCCAGGACCCGGACCGTCGCTCCGGACTCGATGACGCGGGGAGAAACAAGAATCCCATAATCCTTCGTCCCGGATTCCCCGGCCAGTCCCGGCGCGGCTGCCAAGACGAGCTCGGCAACGAAAAGGATCGGGAGACAAAGAAAAGCGAAACGCCTCATCGAGGAAGGCCTTGAACCGTCTTTGGGCATGCCTTCTTATATAAAGGAGGGCCGCTTTTCTGTCAAATGCGCAGTGGCCGGCCCGTCGCCCCGCCCATAGCTGGAGACGGCACCCGGCCGATAAGCGACGTTCCCGGAGCCCCTGGCGGACGCGGTCCGGCGGGGGGCACCCCCGATATCATTGGCCGTTCACGTTCATTTTTCATTTCGCGAAAAAAAGCTTGAAAAAATACTAAAAATTAATAGAATTCAGGTTATCCCATCTTAATAAGAAGATCCTACCTTAAGGAGGGACCATGAAAAAGAGTCTCGTGGTAATTGCTTTGATCTTGTTCTGCGCTCCGCTGACATTCGCCACCCTGGTGACGAACATGAACCAGAGCGCGCTCTACATCCGCCTGCTATCCCGCAACGCCTCGACGGACGTCGATGCCGCCTTCTACAACCCGGCCGGCACGGTCCAGCTCAAGGACGGATGGCACTTCTCCCTCAGCAACCAGACCGTCTTCCAGCAGAAGAAGGTCCTGAATGATTATTTTCTGCTGAACCGTCAAGAGTTCGACGGCAAGGTCAACGTGCCCCTCTTTCCGGACTTCTATGCTGTCTATAAGAAGGGCAAGTTCGCCCTGTCCTTCGGCTTCGGGCCGAACTCGGGCGGCGGCACGGCGGACTTTACCAAGGGCCTGCCTTCCTTCGAGGAGCAGTATGCCAGTTTCCTGCCCCTGATGGACTACCTGGGAATTCCCACGACGGCCTATTCCGTCGATATCGCCTTCAAAGGCCAGTCGACCTACTGGGGATTCCAGCTGAACGCCGCCTACGCCCTGGCCGATTTCCTGGACGCGGCGGTCGGGGCGCGGCTCATCGTCGCCCACAACTCGTATACCGGGTCGGTCCGCAACTTCGAGATCAACCCCATGGGCACGGGGCTGGTCAATGCCTCGCAATTCCTCTCGTACCTTTACAGCCTCTACGGACCGCCCTTCAACTCGCTCGCGGCGATAGCCGCCGATAAGTCCGTGGATGCGGCCCAGAACGACACGGCCGTGACCCCTCTCCTGAGCCTCAACTTCCACCCGATGGACGGCTTGAACCTGGCCATCAAGTACGAGTTCAAGACCATCCTGAACCTGACCAACGACACAACCACGGACGATATCGGCATGTTCCCCAATGGGTATAAGTTCGAAGCCGATATCCCGGCCATCCTCTCCTTCGGTGCCGAGTACCGGCCCGTGCCCCGTTTCCTGCTCACAGCCTCTTTCAACTATTTCTTCGACAAGCAGGCGACCTGGGAGAACAACGACCAGAACCTGATCTCCTCAAACACATGGGACCTGGGCGCCGGCCTGGAGTACGCGGTCAACGACATGATCGCCCTGAGCGCGGGCTTCCTCCACACCCAGTACAACCTGACCCCCGAGTTCAACAGCGACTTCCGGCACGAGATGCCCAACAATACAATCGGTTTCGGCGGACGCCTGACCCTCAGCCCCAAATTTGATATCGACCTAGGGGCGCTGTTCACCTTCTATGAAAAGAACGAGAAAACGATCGACTACTTTTTGCCGGGCCCCATCCCGATCGGATCGGCCACCGAGCAATACAAGCGGGATAATTTCGTTTTCAGCGTCGGCCTGAACTATCACATCATCTGAGGCGCGGGCCGCGGGGGATCCGGCCGATCGGATTTCGCTCTTGAGCCCTTTCGGATCGAGGGGGTGGGATGCGTTCCTCTCCCTCGGTCTTTTTTTCCGCCTCCGCGATTGAGCCCGCCGGACCCGGTCTTTATCCGAGCCTGAAGGATCGCATGGAGATCGAGCCTAGAGTTATGCCCTCGGCGAAGAAGCTCGGCGTCTCCCCGGGCTCCTGCAGGCCGAGCGCATAAAGCAAGGGGAGATAGTGTTCGTTCGTCGGGACGGCCAGGCGGGCCGGGCGCCCCAGCCGTTCATAGTCGATGAGAGGATCGTGATCTCCGGCGACGATGAGCTGCCGTACTTTCTCATCGAATTCCTCAGCCCAGTCATAGGCTCCGCCTTCCCAGTCGATGATTCCCAGGTTGTGGACGATGTTGCCGCTTCCCAGGATGAGGACGCCGCGGTTTCGGAGCGGCCTGAGCTTGCAGCCCAGCTGATAATGAAAGGCCGGCCCCTGAGCTTGGTCGAGGCTCAACTGGACGACCGGGACGTCGGCCCGCGGGAACATGCGCTTCAGGACCGACCATGTCCCGTGGTCCAGCCCCCATTCCTGATCGAGTTCGACCGGGACTTCCCCCCGCACCGTTTCCCGCACCAGGGCGGCCAGGCCGGGTGAACCGGGCGCCGCGTAGCTTTGGCGGTAAAGCTCCTCGGGGAAGCCGTAAAAGTCATGGATCGTTTTCGGCTTGTCCGCGGCCGTGACCCGAGCCCCCTGTGTCTCCCAATGGGCCGATACGCACAGGATCGCCTCGGGACGCGGCAGGCCTCGGCCGGCCTCGGCCCAGGCCCGGCTGAATTCATTGTTCTCGACGGCGTTCATGGGGCTTCCGTGCCCGACGAAGAGAACCGGCATCCGGACCGGAGATTCCGGGAAATGGTCCCGATGATTTTTCGCGGCGCTCTCCTTATGTCGAGTCATATCACCTCTCTTTTCCGGCCGGATCGCTAGGCCGCGACCATCTTCCGGAATCCCCGTCCGAGAACGTCGTAAGTGTCGTTGATGACGACGAACGCGTGCGGGTCGGTGTCCTTGATGAATTGCCTCAGCTCCGGAAGCTGCTTGCGGTGGATGACGGTCATGATGACCTCACCCTCCCGGTTCAGGAACAGAGAACGCGCTTTGATGGCTGTGCCGCCCCGGTTCAGCTCTTTCAGGATGAAGTCCGAGATGGCCTCGGTCTTGGACGAAGTGATGATGACCAGCTTGGAGTAGTTCCAGCCTTCGAGGACCATGTCGATGACCCGGGTCGAGAGGAAGAGGACGATGTAGCCGTAGAGCGGCGCCTCGAGGTCCCGGAAGGCCAAGCCCGAGGCGGAGATGATGATGAAATCCGTGATCAGGATCCCAAACCCGACGGAGACCCCCGTGGACCGGCTGAGGATCATGCCGATGACGTCCGAGCCTCCGGTCGTGGCTTTGCCCCGGAAAACCAGCCCCAGCCCGATCCCGAGCATGATCCCTCCATAGATCGAGGCCAGGATGGGGTTGTCCGTGGCGCTCGGCACGCCCGGGTCAGGGCCTGATCGAGAGCGACAGCTTCAGGACGCCGCGCTCCTCCATCGGGTCAAACCGGCTTCTCGGGTCCCATCGCCTTTCCCAGTTCTTGCTGTAAACCAGGAAGATCTCGTTGCCCGGGGAGATCTGCCAGCGGAGCCGTGCGCTCCAGCCCAGGAGCCGGGAGACGTCGTCGTATTGGATGTAGTTCATGAACCCGAGGTCGGGAGAGAGGAAGAAATCGGCCTTGACCTGATAGACGTTCTCGTTGAAATTGCCCTGGGGCATCCGGCCGCGGATAATGTCGGCCTTGATGTTCAGGCTGACGTAGCCTTTGAACTTGACCGTCAGTCCCAGCTGGGCCTCATTCAAGTGACCGGAATAGTATTGCCCAAGGCTGTAGCTCAGGTCGAGCGCCGCCGCGCGGTGGCTGGCCGAGTTGAACGAGAACTGGACGTTGGTAAAATCATAGGGCCCGGCCGGCAGGACGACGCCCGGCGCGACCTCGAAGTCCGCGGGCAGGACGTCCCGGTTCTTATTGACCTCGGCGTTGAAACTCTCTCCGCTGTTGGTCTTCAGGCTGAGGGGCGAGGCCTGAAGCTGGCTCGTCTCCAAGTTCCCCACGAGGTCCCAGTAATAATCGGCGCTGAACTGGAAGAAGAACTGCCTGACCATCTTGGCCAGGAACCCCTTGGTCGGCCGGGGCTGGTAGGAAACCCGGGCGAAGGCGGTCTGCATGTCGGTCCGCATCATGTAGCCCAGCCCAGGGTCGAGGGATTCGCCGTAGTAGGCGTAAGTGGTTTGGATATTCCACAGGTCGTTGGGGTATTCGCCCCTCAAGCCGAAACCGTAGTGCCGCCCGTCCTCGAGGTCGTTCCAATTGTAGGCCATCCAAGTGGCCAGCATGAGGTTCTTGTTCCCCAGGAACTTGGACGTTGAATAATTGAAGTCCAGGCCGAAGAGGGTGTTCTTGGCCCCGGTCGGACTGCCGTTGGTCAGGATGAACCCGACCTTGCTCTGGCTGAAGATGTTCTGGGTCATCCGGGCGGCGAACAGGTTGTTGCTCGGCAGCCCCTCGAAGGCCCCGGTCTGCACGTCCAGGACCGACAGGTTCGTGTTTCCGACCTTGCCGTAGAGCTTGGTCCCGAACAGGACCGGCACCTGCTGGCCCTCGTAGAGCCCGACCCGCCGGCTGAAGAAGGGCATGAAGCTGACGCTCGAGCTGAAGCTGAAGGTCTCCGACCCCTCCAGGAAGAACATCCGCTTTTCGGGGTAGAACAGGGGGAAGCGGGTGAGGTTGATGCGGCGCTCGTCGGCCTCGGTCTCGGCGAAGTCCATGTTGTAGCTGACGACGCCGACCAGGTTGGGCGTGAAGCTTTTATACAGGTCGAACCCGCCGTCGAATTGGCCTTTGAAGGCCGCGGACATTGAGCTGTTCCGGTCCAGACTTCCCAGGCCGTAAGGCCGAAAGGTGATGCCCAGGCCCTGCTTGACGCCCTCGATGCCGGCCAGGCCGGCCGCCTCCATGGGGTTGTAGAAGTTGCTGTCGCGCGTTGTCCCCGAGAGGCGAATGGTCTCTTGTTTTCGGGCGATGACCCTTTCGACGTTGATGCCCCAGCTCGTGAGTCCGGGCTTGAAGGAAATGGTCTTGAACGGGATGCGCAGCTCGGCGCTCCAACCCTCGGGGAGCCTCCGGCTCTTGGCGTCCCAGATGCCGTCCCAGTTCAGGCTGGAATCCCCGGCGTAGGCCAGTCCTTCGCCGCGGCCGGAGATGGGGTTGACGAAGAAGATGTAGGCCGTTCGCTTGTCCTGGAAGGGATCGATTAGGACCCGGACCAGGTCGTCGCTCGGACTTTCCGGGGCGCCATGCATGCCGTACATGCTCTCCGAGCCGCCGGACGCGTCGTGGGCCATGGAGTTGGCCGAGATCCGGCCCGGCTCGCTGTCGTAGCAGAGGATGCCGAGGTAGAGGTTCGAGTCGTCGTAAAGGATCCGCAGTTCCGTCTTCTCGGTCGGCGTTTCGTTCGGCCGCGGCTCGACCATGCGGAAGTCCGAATAGGGGACGGCCGACCGCCAGATGGGGTCGTCGAGGCGGCCGTCGATTCGCGGGCCCTGTTGGACGCGGACGGCTTGGAGTTCCGCGGCTGCGGCAAGGGAGAAGGCCGCCACGGACAGGACCAGGAGTCCTCCGAGACGTCTGAGCACAGTTCTTTCCTTGGGAACGATTCGGGTCGGCCCGTGCTTCTTTAAAACGGCTCATTCTAACCTCTCGCCCGGGCTTTTTCAAATCCTTTCGTAAAGCGGGGTTAGAACGAACTCCGGAGTGATGATCCGCATCCTCCTTATTGGGGCCGATGAGAATTACCGCCACGGCCTGCGGGACATCGCGTCAAGCATCGGGAGAAGCCGCGACCCGATCGGGATCCCAGAACACGGTTCACCGCTCCAAAAGCGAGAGCCGAACGCGCTCAAGGCCTCCCCGGACATCACCTTTGAGACTGATGCGGAGGACGCGGCGCTCCTTCCGGCGCAGAGCCTGATAATCGCCCAGGGCCTGGCTGGCGATGAGTCGACCGAAGGTGTAATCCGCATCCGGGACCGCCAGGTCCGTTTCGGGCTCATCCACGAACTGCAGAAAAAGGCCTCGGTTGGGGCCGCCCTTGTGGTATTGTCCCGTGGAATGGAGGAAGCGCGGCCCAAAACCCAAGGTCGTGGCCAACCGCGTTCTTTGGAGAAGGGCCAGCCGTAATTCTTGAAGCGCCCGGTGCGTTTCCGGGTCCGGGCTAAGAAAGGCCTGGATGGCCAGATAATCTTCCGGCTTTGATTGAGCGAGCAATCCTTCGAGGGCCCGGCCGAGGCCGGCGGCCTCCCCCGCGGATACGGAATCGGCGCCGGCCGAAGCGTCCGCCGCCGAAGAACCGGCGGCCATGGCCTTTCGGGCCAGGTTCTTGGCGAGCTCGACGTCCGGCTGGTTAAAAGGATGGACGCCGAGAAGCGCTCCCGCCGCGGCGACTGCCAGCTCCCAGCGGAACATCTGCCCTCCGAGGTCATAGGCATCCCGCAAACGGCAGCGCATGATCGGCTGTCCGCGTCGCTCAAGCACGGCCAGTTCGGCCTCGAGCTCCTTATCCTTGTCTCCGTCCAGGATAAAGACGGCGAACATCCGATCCTCGCCGTAAGAAGCGGCGGGTGCGGCGGGCTCGTCCGCCACGGGAAGCAGGCCCTTGCCGTCTTTTCCCAGGCTCTCGGCCACGAGCTGTTCCAGCCAGTCCGGAAGACCGCGCAGAGACGAGGACGTGAGAAAAGTCAGCTTGTCGCGGATCGCACCGAGTTCGCCCAGTGCGGCGCCCAAGCGCAGAGCGACGGCCTTTGACTCGGATATTCGGGCGCTGTTTTTCCCTGCTTCGGACCTGGCCTGCTCGAGAAGCCGAAGGATATCGATCCCGGCCAGGGCGGCCGGCACCAATCCGAAGGGCGTCAAGGCCGAGAAACGCCCGCCCACGTCGGGCGGCGCCAGGAACACGCGGCGGAAACCCCGTTCGCGGCCCAGGACGGCCAGGGGCGTTCCCGGGTCGGTTACGGCCGCGAAATGACGGCCCGGCGAATTGGTCCGTCCTCGGAGCTTGGCCCAAAAATAGCGATAGAAGGAGAGTGGCTCGATCGTGGTTCCCGATTTGCTCGACACGAGAAAAAGCGTCCGCTCGAGGTCGATGGACCTCTCGACCGCCGACACGGCTGCGGGGTGAGTGCTGTCAAGGATCCGGAGCTCGGGGAATCCGGGCGCGCGATCGAATGTTTTGCGGAAGACATCCGGGGCGAGGCTCGAGCCCCCCATGCCCAGAACGACGGCATGAATGAACCCCTCGTCCTTGACTTCCGCGGCGAAGGCCCGGATGTCGGCCGCGTCCCCGCGCATGGTCTCGGGCAGGGCGAGCCATCCTAGGCGGTTCGTGATCTCCGGGGTCGAGGCCGATGCCCAAAGGGTGGGATCTTTGGCCCACAACCTTCGGGCAAAGCTGGAGGCATTCCAGGCAGCCAGGCGATCCTTAACGTTTGTCTCGAAGGGCCCGATCCGGAAATCAGCCTGAGGAGCCGGACGGCTCGAGGGACGCTTTGTGCTGGCCGTTTTCATCGTTCTCCTTCCTTATCGCCTGACACGCGGAGCCGAAGGCGGGATCGCCCCTCACCCGGGCGCGGGCTTCTTAAGCGGCGGGCGGCCGGGGCCGGGGGCGCGAGGTATTATCGAAGGAAGACCCCGGGCAACCCGGCTTTGGAACGCCTTGTGATTATAATTCCATAAAGCGCCGCGTTTTGACAACATCTTGCGCATGAGTTACGATTTCCGGAGCCGCTCTCCGAGCCCCGGGACGGGGACCTTGATTCTTGAGCGGATCGATCTTGAGGAGGAAGACGATGCCCGAGACCGCGAACGAAAAAGTCCTGGCCTTGTTCAAGGAATGTAACGCGCTCCTGCAGGGGCACTTCAAGCTGACCTCGGGCAAGCATTCCGAATGGTACTTTGAAAAGATCCGGCTCATCGAACGGCCGGGGGTTCTGGACAGGATCGTCGACCTCCTCGTGGACAGGATCGATGCGGCGGGCTTTGATTTTGACTATGTGATCTCACCGGCTTACGGGGCCATAGCCATCGGCTTCCTAGCCGCCTGCAAGATGGGCAAGAAGTTCGCCTTCACCCAGCGGGTCGAAGAAAAAATGACCTTCCGTCCGGGCTGGTCGGGGATCGACGGTTCCCGGGCCGTCGTCGTCGAAGACATCCTCACCACGGGCGGCTCGATCCGGGAGGTTGTCGCCGCGCTGAAGGCAAGAGGAGTCTCGATCCAGGGTATCTATGTCCTCGTGGACCGCACGGCCGGCTCGGTAATGATCGAGGGGGAGCCGGTGAGCAGCCTCCTGCCGCTGAAGGTCGAGGCTTATGAACCCGAGGCGTGTCCGCTGTGCAGGGAGGGCGTCGGCTTGACCAAGCCGGGCGCTTCGGATAAGAAATGATCGGGGTTTCTCCGCCTGCGGAGCCGCTGTGCTTGAGGAAGCCGCGGAGTGCGGAGGCGAGACCCATTTTAGCGTATAATGTTCCTAGAGGGGATCATGAAACGTCGCATCGCTCTCGCCCTTGTCGTCCTGGCCCTCCTCGCCGGATGTTTCGCGGCCTGCCGTCGGAGCGCCGACGAAAGCCAGACGTCCGCCTCGGTTGAACGATCTTCCGAGGAGCCCGTCCGCTACGAGAACGAGATCATCGTCCGGAACCTCACCCGGGAGACCGTGACCTATACGGTCCATCCCCTGGCTTCGCCGGAGACTTCCGGCCTGAGGACGCTCCGGCCCGGCGCCATCGATAAATTTCACGAACAGCTGGGTCTTGTCGTTTCTTATTGGCGGGACAAGGTCGAAGTGACGGAGACTCTGAGCCCCGGAACTCCCTACTGTTTTCGTCCGGACGAGAACAACCGGGTCCATCTCTACATCGGCTCCCACATGAGGGAGGACGTTCAAGACCTGGCTCCCTATGTGGCCACGCCGGTCGAGGTCGCGGAGAAGATGCTGGCCATGGCCCGGGTCACGGCCTCGGACCTGGTCTATGACCTGGGCTGCGGCGACGGACGGATCGTGATCCTGGCCGCTCAAAAGTACGGTGCCCAGGGGGTGGGCGTGGACATCGACCCCCAAAGGATCCAGGAAGCGAGAGCGGAAGCCCGCCTGACGCGGCTGGATAGTCTGGTGACATTCCGGGTCGAGGACGCGATGAAATCGGATTTCTCCAAGGCGACAGTCCTCACTCTCTATCTTCTTCCGGAGTCCAACGCCCTGCTCAAGCCCCGGCTCGAGAGCCTTCTCAAGCGCGGGACGCGGGTCGTGACGCACAACTATCCGATTGTCGGCTGGGAATCGAAGCTTGTCGAATCCGCCTCGATCAAGGATTCCTCGGACGTGGAGCACACGATCTACCTCTACCGGAAGTAGACCGGGAGTGTCGGGCCGGCCCGGACTTGAGGTTGCCGTTATCGCCAAAACAGGCTTAAGGTTATTTCTAAATCTCAAGACTTCCCAACCTCTCTCAAAATCAAGGTTGAGAGACCTGATCCCGACTTGCTCTTTTTTGGGGCAAGACTCATAATAATCATTAGCTTGCCGGTGGGGGCGGCTTCCATGAAAAAATGGAAGGTCTATTTTATCCAATTCGATGTTCAAACTCGGGCATTGAACCCCAGGAATTCGCGCCCAGTCGAGTTGCTTATAATAACAGGAAGGAATAGAAGAAGCATCTAGGAAACGGTCTTTTAGAAATTACGGACGGCGGAGGGGGAGGCGATCAAATGAACTCGAGAAAAATTCGATGGCTGGTCTGGTCGGGCGTGACGGTGTGGTGTCTCGTCGCTGTGTCCGGGTGCCGCCGCTCCGGCGACGTCGGCCGCGCGGCGCATGAAACGGCATACTCGTGGACGCTGAGTATGGCCGCTCCCGTCGAACATCTCAATGTGGTTGCCCGCGAGCCGATGATCGTGGAGCATCCCGACGGCACGCTTTTCGTGAGCGGGTACGGCGCGGCCTTCATGAGCGGGAAGGGGACGGATGAGGCGACCCTCTGGAAGAGCCGCGACGGAGGCACGACCTGGTCACGGGTCAATGTCGGGACGAAGGCGGACGGAGCGGCGGGCAATTCCGACGTGGACCTGGCCGTGGCGCGCGACGGCACCCTTTATTTCGCGACGCTGGTGTTCGACGAAAAGGTGATGGAGGGCAAGCAGATCAGCGTCGGCGTCAGCAAGGATGTCGGTATGACCTGGAAGTGGACGTTGCTCTCGAAAACCCGGTTCGACGACCGCCCCTGGGTCAAGGTGGCGCCAGACGGCACGGCCCACGTGATCTGGAATGACGGTAGAGGCGTCTGCCACGCCGTCAGCCAGGACGGCGGTCTAAGCTGGACGGAGGGGGCCAGGATCAACGCGCTGGGCGGCTCGAGTCATCTGGCCGTCGGTCCGAGCGGCGAAGTCGCGGTGCGGGTGACGCCGACATCGGCGGCAGGCACGAAGTATGATGAGGGCGTCGACTTCATCGTCGTGAGCACCGACGGGGGCATGACCTGGCGGAAACAGACGGCGCCGGGCTATCGCGAGTGGAATCCGGACTACTTTCCCGTTCCGCGATGGGTGGAGCCGCTGGCCTGGGACGTCCGAGGCGCCCTCTATTCGTTCTGGACAAACCTGAAGGGGATCTGGGTGGCGCGCTCCGTCGATCAAGGTACGACCTGGACGACTTGGCGGCTTAAGGAATGCCCTGAAGTGGCGTACTTTCCCTATCTCGTTGCACGCGGGCAAGGCGAACTGGCGGCGACCTGGTTTTCAGGTTGGACCGGGACGTGGCAAGCGCACGTGGCCCGGATCGACGTCCGCGAGGGCGGAGCGACGCCCCGCATGGCCGAGTCGCCGCCGTTCAGACCCGACAGTTGGCGGCAAAACCGGACATGGCCAGATGATCCCCAGACCCCAGATCCCGCCGGAGAATACCTTGCCGTCTCATTCCTGCGCAATGGCGGCCTGGTCGTTGTCAGTCCCATTCAGAACAAGAGTGAAAAGCGCTACGGGTTCTCGCTGTGGAGGGTTGAGGAGCAGCACGGAGAATCACGGCGCGCGAAATAGACGCGTGGACGTATGTCGACAAATGGCGCCGTTGCTTTCAGGCTCGTGAAAACGCGCCGAGGCGAACCGACCCGAGGTTGCCCATAACTGGCGAGAAGAGCGCCCGAGTGGCTATCTATCGCGCCGCGAAAAAGGCGATTTCCTATCAAGGGGGTACGATCTCATGAAATCTTGCAGGATTCAGAGTTGTATTTGCCTGGCTTTCCTGGCGGCCTTTTTGCTGGGTCCGATTATCCTGATTGCTGCTGACGGCATAACAGATTACAAGGCCAGGCTCGTTACTGTATTGCCGAGCGACCAGGAGTTGCCTACGGGATTCGGGTGGAAGCTGAACTGGCAGGCCAATGAAGGCACGGAAGGCCCGTACGGGTTTGCCCGTGTCGAGAGAAGCTGGGGGGCGGTCAAGCCCCTGCAGGGAGGCCATAGCCGGCAGAACGTTGAGGATATTTATACGGTACGATGCAGCCTTTATTACACGGCTTACATTTCTTCCGATCGAACATTTGAAGATGTGGTTGCCAACCAGCAGGCGACGCTGGCGAGGGCAGGCTATGAGCCGTATGCCAAACTGCCGATAGCCATGGTCCGGAATTATGCCGCTCCCTCAAGATCGAGGTATATTTGTTATATTTCTTTTTGGAAAGATATCCGGACGCGGTGTGAAGTCTCCGTGTGGCATGACCTGAATGGAGGTCGTGATACGATACCTAGTATGGACTCCCGCTGGGCTGAAGCTCCAGGCTTCTGCCAGCGTGAGTGTCAACGATTGGCCAGCCTGATCTTCAACCGCCTGGGCAAAGAGAAGAAAAATTATCCATTGATAATTGTCGTTCATGGCGTTGGCCATCACGACAAGGGTTGGTCCGAAAGCCTCAAGAATGCCTGGCATATTCCAGCCGAGGCTTTGCAGCCTGGGAGTGATGCCTGGGTCGAAGTTACATACGACCCTGCCAAGCCGCATCAGCCAACCTTGGAAATGCAATTCTCGGATGAGTGGGTTTCCTACGTGTCAGAGAGATTGAAGGAGGCCTTGGAGCGTGCGAGGAGAGAGGATCGGAAGGTTATTCTTGTTGCCCATTCCTGGGGTACTGTAATGACGAAGCTTGCCATGGAGGGTGGTTCGATATCCATTAAGAACACGAATCCAAGTCCCGGGCGGGACACATCGGTTGTCAGGAGAATTATTCCGAAGCTCAGTGGGCAAATTGACTCGTGGATAACGCTGGCATCTCCACTTGGACGCGGCGGGCCCAATCAGTATTCATCCAGCGGTCTTGAGGCTCCAATGTTCAGCCTCCCTCTGGCGAAGCCTGTCCAGGTAAAAGGTGAGTGGGCCAACTTTTATGATATAAGAGATAAAGTCTCTGAAGGTGCGGAAAACCTGTTAGGTTCTGCAAATATAAATCGGGAGGTTTCCGGATTGGCAGCGAATGCCCGGAATGCTTCACCGCCTCCAAAACAAGGAAAAAGTGGCGAAGGCAAGGTGCCTAGTGCTGCCGATGGAGGAGATAAGAACAAAGGGAAATTCTGGGGCTTAGAGGATACTATCAACAAAGCTAAGAAAGACATGGGCGAGAGTTATGACGCCTACACTAATACTCTCCAGGTTCACACCGCTATCTGGACCAACCCTGAAGTTGTTTCCTACATTGAAAAGACATTTAAAAGCCTGACAAAGGGAATGCCCAGCCCCTGAAAGCCGGCTAAAGCCCGTGCGGACTTAACTGCAAGCGAAGGGATGAACTCGTGCATTTCTGATGTCTGTGCGTACGCCGTAAGGCGTGCTCTGCGGAACCGGCTCCGCTTCTTCATTAACCCGACCTCAATCATATTATATCTTCTTGATTTAGATATTTAGGTATGCCTAAATAATATCCTATGAGCACGAAATTAGTTAGGAAAAATCCAAGAGAATCTGGGACCGGGTATTCCATGGAATCAGAGAACGTCGAGGAGTATCTCGAGACTATATACAGGATAACGGAGAAAGGGGGAAGGCCCACGACGACCACGATCGCCGGCGAGCTGGGGGTTTCCGCGCCGAGCGTATCCGAAATGCTCAGGAAGCTCGACGCTAAAGGGTACCTGAGGTACGAGCCTTACGGAGGCGCGATTCTCACGGCGAAGGGAAAAGCGATCGGCAAGACCGTCCTCAGGAAGCATCGCCTCATCGAAAGATTCCTTATCGCGATCGGTATTTCGAAGAACAAAGTCCACAACGAAGCGTGCAAGCTGGAGCATACGGTATCGAATGACCTCGAGAATGCCATCAAGAAGGAAATCGGCGAGACGCACGTTTACAGGAAGGGAATGGTTTCGCTGGCAGACATGAAGCCCAGCCAGAAGGGCGAGGTCGTTTCGATTGATTCCGGCCAGCAGGCAAAAAGGAGGCTCGAGGACATGGGCCTCACGCCGGGGGCGAAAATCAGCGTGTTCAGGACCGCGCCGCTTGGAGGCCCGGTAGAGATAAGGGTGAGGGGTTCGTCGCTGGCCATAGGAAGGGGTATGGCACAAAAGATATACCTCAAGGTGGACGGATAACCAGGATTCGGATGAAAAAGACTAACAGTGCTGGTCAAATGCCTTCCTGCTTGGGAGGCTGTGAAAAGCCGGGCGTATTCGGCGGTTCCGCCAAATCCAGGGGCCCCGGCGGGCAAGGCGAGGCCGGGACTTCCAAGAAGCTGAGGTTCGCCCTGGCCGGTAACGCGAACGTCGGCAAGTCCGTCATATTCAACTACCTCACCAAGCTTCACCAGCACATCGGGAACTGGCCCGGCAAGACTGTCGAGAGGGCGGAGGGGACGTTCTATTTCAAGGGTTACGAGATCGACGTCATTGACCTCCCCGGCATATATTCCATTTCCACGTATTCCATCGAGGAGGTAGTGACGAGGGAGTACATAGTCAAAGAGAAGCCAGACGTGCTGATAAACGTCGTCGACGCCTCCGTTCTCGAAAGGAATCTTTTTCTCACGCTCCAGCTGATGGAGTTCGAAATTCCCATAGTCGTCGTCCTCAACCAGACGGACATGGCGGAGAAGAAGGGCATATTCATAGATCATGAGGAGCTTTCGAATGCGCTCGGCATTCCGGTCGTTCCTGCCGTTGCGGTAAGGGGGACCGGGATATACGAGGCGGTGGAAGAGACGATTAAGGTCTGCCTGAATAAAAAGAAGCCCGTGAAAATCGTCTACGGTAAGGAAATAGAAAAGAACATAGGCAAGATCGAGAAAATGGTGAAAAAGGACGCGTCCTTGAAGGGCTTTCCCGCGCGGTGGGAAGCCATAAAGCTTCTCGAGGAGGACGCCGAAGTCGCCGGAAGCATGGACAAGGAGACTGTGGCCGCGGCAAGGAAGATATCGAGAAACATAGAAACCATTCATGACCATTCATGCCCGACCGCGATGGCCTGCGAAAAATACGCGGCCGTCGGCAATATAGCCCGCAGGGTCCAGAAGGCGACCGTCCCCGACAGGCCCGTGTCGTCGAGGTTCGCGGACCTGCTGCTTCATAGGATATGGGGCTATCCCATCATGGTGGGAATCATAGCCCTTGTTTTCATTTCGCTTTTTTCCTTCGGCAATTTCCTATCCGGCCTCATGGAACGATATCTCCTTGACTTCGTCAAGGCCTTCCGTTCCATAGCGGGCAGCGGCGTGGTGGCCAGCACTCTGATGGGATTCATGGAGGGCATGGTCGCCGCGGTGACGGTGGTCGTGCCGTACATACTCCCGTTCTACCTCATACTCGGGCTGCTCGAGGATTCGGGATACCTGGCCAGGATGGCCTTCCTCATGGACAGCGCCATGCACAAGATAGGCCTGCACGGCAAGGCCTTCATACCGATGATCATGGGATTCGGGTGCAACGTCCCCGCCTGCCTCGGGTGCAGGGTGATGGAAACGAAGAGGGAGCGCATGTTGGCCATTTTCGTGACTTCGATGATCCCGTGCGCGGCCGTAACCGCCGTCGTACTCGGGCTCGTCGCAAAATACGTGAGCCTGTGGTGGGCCGTCGGGCTTTACGCCATCGACCTGCTCCTCATATTCTCCCTGGGAAAAATAGCCTTCAGAGTCCTTCCTGGCGAGTCGGTAGGCCTCATCATGGAGATACCGGACATGCGCGTGCCGCAGTTTAGGACGACCATCAGGGAGGCCTGGTACAAAATGAAGGATTTCGTGTTCGTCGCTTTTCCCATAATCATAGCGAGCGCGGTCGTGATCAACCTGATGAAGGCCACCGGGATGCTGGCGCCGGTGTCGCATGCATTTTATCCCGTCACAGTGCTGTGGCTCGGCCTTCCCGCGGTTGCGGGGATAGCCTTCGTGTTCGGAATAATCAGGAAAGAGCTCACGCTCATCATGCTGGCCTCACTTTTCGGCACGACCAACCTTGCCGCTGTCATGACACCCGTCCAGATGCTGGTGTTCACGCTCGTGACGATGCTCTACATTCCGTGCGCGGCGACCATAGCGGCGCTGGTGAAGGAAATCGGGTGGAAGAAGGCGGGATTCATCACGGTGTTCAAAATAGCTTTCGCGATCCTGGTTGGCGGGATTTTCATGAGGATTCTCCTGATCTTCATGCCGAAATAGTTCTCTCTCTCAGTCCGCCAGCCTGTCTCCGGAGGTCACCGGTTTCACGATCTCAGGCATACCTTCGCCAGCAACTTCGTCGCCAAGGGCGGCAACATTATTTCGCTCCAGCGGGTTCTTTGAAGATGAAAGAGGCCGCGCCCGAGAAACCTTGCCGATTTGAGATCGTCCAGATACCCAATCGGCCGAGCATTTCAACTGATCTTCTTGTGTGACGTCGTCAATAGAGTCATCAAGTGCCTGACCGCCACGGCAATCAGTAGGAAGACGATCAGGGACGCGACGATCGAGGGGCCGGTCGGAAGGTTCATTCCGACAGAGATCATGATCCCGGCGACGCTTCCCGCAAATGCGACCGACCAACCGAACATGAGCCTCAAGCTCTGTTTCCGAGTGAACAGAAGCGCTATGACGGGCGGAATGACCAAAAACGAGAAGACAAGCATGACTCCCGCTACGTGCACCGATGAGGTCACAACGAGCCCAAACGATGCGTAAAAAAGGAAATCCCACCAACCGACCTTCCAGCCGTCTTGGATGGCACTTGCTCGGTCTTGAGAAATACGAAAAAAACGTGCTCTCAAGAGCCAATGAAATACTCCGACCCCAGTGTAAAGAAGGGCGGTGGATATCAGATCGTGGATGCGGATCGTCAAGAGTGACCCGGCCAGAACTTCTTCGAGCTCTTCCGATCCACCGGCGTGCTTCGCCAAAAGCAACATGACTAATGTCGCAAAGCCGGCGTATATGATGCCGATAAAAGCTTCCTGGGGGATTCGGTTATCGCGAATACGCGATACGGAGATGAGGACCGCTGCGGCCAGCGTAAAGAACAAACTCACGAAATAGGTAGGCCAAGAATGCTGGGCCCATCCCAAGGTGAGTCCCAAAACGGAGCCAAAAGCCGCAGCCTGCGCCATCGAAATATCAACGAAGATGACGCCGCGGCTAACGACATGAAATCCCAGATAGGAATGGATCCCCGCGAGGATCAGAGCCGCTAAGAGGGCCATTTGGACGAAGGGATAGGAGAACATATGGATCATGGAATTCTCCTTGCCGCCGAGGACAAACGAGAAAGCAGTGTTTCGAAAAGCAAAAAATAAGTTTCGGTTCTTTCCGATCCCTCAACTGAAGGAGGGAGATCGATGATCTTAGCCCCAGTGCTGGCAGCGATCATGTTCGGAGCCCTGTCGGAATAATACGGTTCCTTTCCGATGATCCGGATTCCGCGGGATTTCATGAGATCGATCAGCTCAGCGATATGGGATGCGGTCGGCTCGATCCCCGGTTTCGGCTCGACGAAACCGACCACTTTGATACCGAGAAACTTGCAAAAATAGGGCCAGGAATTATGGAAAGTAACGATTTCCAGCCCTTTGAGGGCCTCCGCCGCTTTTTGCCAGGTTTCGATCTTCGTCCCGAGCTCCGCCTCAAACTTTTGGAGGTTCTCTTCATAGAGCTTGGCGTTGCCGGGATCTACCTGAGCCAATGCCGTTTCGATATTCCTGGCCATGATCAGGCCATTCCGAGGATCCAGCCAATAATGCGGATTCCCTTGAGGATGGACATCGCCCATCGAGGCATCAACCTTACCCGAGGGCTTCTCCAGGACCTCCACGCCCTCCGAACAATCCACGACCACCAGCCGGCCGTTACGAGAGCCGTCGATGATCGGGTCCGCCCAAAAATCAAGCCCCAGACCGATTTTAAGATAGAGAGAGGCCTTGGAGACCATCACCATATAGTTGGGGAGGACTTCGACGAAATGAGGATTGTCTTTCCCCGTGGTGATGGACCTTACGTTGATCTGGTGGCCGCCGATATATTCAGCGATTGATTTCAGGTCCGTCGTCGAGGTCACGACCTGAACCGCAGCACCGGCGTAGATCGTCATAATAGCCGTTGCAAGAGCAATAATCGCCAATCGATATTTCATGATCCCATCTCCCTAAAATTGGTGTGGTTTGTGGGGCCCCAAAGACCACAAAAGCTGAAGGCAGACCGTCTGATAAGGCCTGGGGAATGCCGGGCCCTGGTCCTGTCTCAAGAGAAGGCCGATGCGGTAGGTTTCTTCGACGAGAGAGAAGCCGGCAAAAACGCCGAAACCGGTCTGGGGGCTCTTTTCCGGCGTCGGGTCTTGACAATAATCAATAAAGGCGCCCGCATCATACTGCCGTCGGAACTGAACGTCGAGGGAGGCAAAGACCCCGGTGGCCGTGATCCGCGCCGGCTTCTCGAGGGCTTCGCTGTCCCCGGACGTAAGCCGGGAACCGATCATAGCTTCCGCTATGAAAACGATCGAATGGTACATGTCCGGCCGCCATTTATACTTTAAATCAAAATCCCCCATCGTCGTCCGGCCGCCCGGCGCGGCGCCTTCCCGCGTCGTGAGTCCGGAAATGCCCAGTTCGAGATTGGCGTGATTCGTCAAAGGCGCGAAAACCGAGATCCTGACGCTCTCGGCCAGATTATCGAGAGCCCGGCCGTTGGAATTTCCCCATAAGGAACCGCCGGTGAAAATATTCCCGGAAAGCGTGAGGGCACTGCTTCCGAGACTGACAAGGCTCGAGATGTTCACCCCGGCGGCATCCAGTCCCTCTTCGCCGAAGAAGCGCTTAAACATCAAAGGCCTTTCGACCCAAGGCCATTGATGTGTATGTTGAGTATTGAGTTTCCCGAAATCCACCCGGTATTGGCCGGCTTTGATCTGCAGATTCAAAGGGAGTCCGCGGAGAAGCGTGGCATAGGCCTCTTCAATGTCGATCCCGCTTTGAGTGATCCCCAGGGTCACATCAGCGCGAGCGTAGGGGTTCAGATGACTTCCGGCGGTGATCTCCAGCTCGTGAAAATCAAAAAGCATCTTATTCTCCCCCACGTCGGGAGGGGCATCATGAAGTCCGGTGAGCCTCATATCGCCGATAAAGCTGATGTCGGGGTTGACGGTCGTTTGGGCGAGTCCCTGTCGCAAGGGGATAAGGACTGATAGGACGGGCCACAGAACAAGCAAGATCTTTTTCAATCTCATTTTCATCTCCATGCCCCTGTTTTTTCCGCCCAGCAAAAGATAGCCTTAAGGTTCTTGTCTCAGCGATTGGATAAGGCTTAAATCCAGTTCGCCCTTAGCTCCGTAGCTTCGAACGCCTGAAGAGATTGCCCGGCTCCTGAAGCGGGGGCCAAAGCAACACATGCCGCTTCCCTCTGCCGGGGAGAACCCTTGCCTATTCATTGGCCAGAAAACCCGGGACAGCCACCTGACTGAAGACCTGATCTAAAGCCTTTTCAAGAACTGCGCCGGGCGGGCTGTCAGAGTTCTTTTTCCCCACGTCGCTTATCCTTGAGAATGAATTTTTCGGGATTCTTCTTCAGTTCCTCTTTTAGCCATTTTGCCGGATAGCCGACCTCGCGGGGATCGCCTTTTTCGTCTTGAACATAGCCATCGTTATATTTGGTGATAAGAAAGTCGGCCAGCTTCCACCATCGATCCAGGTTCATCTGGGCGTTGGAAACGCAGTACCGCGTCAGGAAAGCTGGAATCGTCTGCGGATTGGAGCCCAGCAGGCTCAGCGCGCTTTGTTCTGTGGACGCTTGAAGGCTGAATTCCAGATCCTCGATTTCCTTCTGGACTTTCTGAATATCTACAATCATGTCGCTGTAGCGCAGGTTGGCATAGTTGGCCACAAAATTAAACGTCCACCAGGCCGAATCCCGGCTGAAGGATTGGATGGAACCCTTGGTGTAGGCCTCGGGCAACTCGGTGATGGTCGTGTAGAGCGGAATAAAGAAATTGGTATAAGGGTTGTCCATTCCATACCAGAAGACCCCGCCCACGGAGTCCGGGACGGCGGACCTTGACTGGGAGACGAAAATGAACCCGACCTGCTGGGTGGAAATCGGGCGCTCCCAGGCATAGATCTTTCCCTCGATCTCCCAGTTGATCGGCCGCCAGCGGTCCGGGGCCCCAAAAGGCCCGGCGCTGAGATCCTTGGTCATGTCAAAGACGGTTCCCTCATAATGATCCCGATGTAGGGCCATGACATCCCGAACGGAAAGCTTGCTGTCCGGCTTGATCCAGAGCGGATAGGGCTTGGCGCTCTTGATCGAGGAGCTGAAGTCGGGGGAAAGATTCGACGATAGCGCTGCCCGACGGAAAATACTCCAGACCCGCCGGGCGGAGTATCTGACCTGGTCCTTGGTGGGAGGGTTGTAGGCCAGGGAAAAATTAAACGGTCCGCTCTTCGGGTTGTAAAAGCCTTTGTCCACGGCCAGAGAGATGACGTTTTTCGAATACAAACAATTTTCGGGGTCGTTCAGCGGAAATTCACCGATGCGGGACATGTTGGCGTGGGCGCAGATCATGCCGTCCGGGATTTTCTGCGCCACCCAGACGGCCCCGTGTCCCCCCTTCCCCGTTCCGATCATCTCCAGTATCCAGGCTTCCTCCTTATCGCCGATGGAAAAGGATTCCCCGGTGCTGGCGTAGCCATATTCGTCGACGAGGTCGGTCATGACTTTGATGGCCTCGCGGGCCGTCTTAGCCCGCTGCAGAGTAATGACCATCAATTCCCAATAAGGAAGCAGGCCGTCCGGGTTGACGAGGTCGAGGCGGCCGTCAAAGGTCGTCTCCCCGATGGCCACCTGGAATTCATTCATGAGGTCGAGCACTCGATAAGTGTGAGCAACCTGGGGGATCTCGCCCTGCGGGCCCTCGAACCCCATGATCTTGACCTTTTCCCCGGGTCCGTGATCCGCGGCCGGCAAGAGCCGCAAATGCGGGAGGAACTCTCCGTCGCAGGAATAGCTGATGATAACCGATCCGTCGGCGGACGCGCCCTTAGTCACCAATATGGAAGTGCACGGGAAACAGAGCCGGGACGCAGAAAACAACAAGAGAGTTATCATCAAAACCCGACTCGCATTCCTATTGATTCTCATTCTGCATGCTCCTTTGTTTATTATCAGCGATAGCGCTGCTTCTTGATTGCCTTTCCGTTGCTTACTCTAAGGCGGAAACGCCCAAGAATATCCGCCTGCATGACCTATTATTAAAAACCTAATTTTCAAGTAATTCAAGAGGAATCTCAGAGGACAGCCGCGTCGCGCGACTCTTCGCCGATATATCCGCGCAGAAACGCACAGGGCTGGAAGAACCGGGGGCAGACTATTATTCCTGGGTCTGAGATCCGCACCTTCACCATCAGGGCCAAGCTCCAGTGCTTGGCGGACTGAATTCCTCAGAGAGAGACCGAGAGAGCGACGCGGGCCAAGAATCCGTCCCTCCCGGCCGAATCGCCCATCAAATCAGGGCGTGCGGGGATGTTCGTAGTTGCGGTGTGGACCCAACCCGCGTTGACCTTGCATTCAAGCCCCTTCGTAATCCTGACCCATGCGGTTGGGCCGACGATAAACTTGGCGCCCCCCTCAGCTTCCTTTTTTTCCCAGAAGCCTTCCAGGTCTTCCCCGAGCGCCTCGAGTCCCAGGCGGCACCAATCAAGGATCTTGTAGGACACGCCGGTCCCGATAATGATATCGGCGTCATCTCGCCAGGACGCCTGAGGAAATTCTCCCAGGCCCGACAGGGTGAGGTCGAAGTTGCCCCAGGTGCGGCTCAGAGTCAGACGGAGCAGAGGGACGAAAACGCCCTCGAAATCCCGCTTGAAACCGGCGGCCAGACTGAGGTTGACGGGCTGTGATCCTTGCCTCAGGACTCCGAATCCAGCCTCCAGCCCAAAAGCCTGGCTGCGGAACCTGCCGGCCTGTGTGTTGAGCCCGGTCCATCCTTCAATGTTGATTCGGTCCGTCAAACCATACCGGAACCGAAAGTCTGTTTCGAAGCCCTCTCGGCCGAAATATCCGGAGTCGCGAGTGCCAAGGGCGTTTTCCATTTCCAGCGTAAGGGCGCCCCTGTACTCAAAGCCCGAGCGTTGATACAGGTAGGGAAAAAGTTCCGTCGCTTCCAGCTGGGCGAACAAGAGGGCCAAGAGCCCAAAGACTATGCCGGCGGCTTTCCATTTCATCTTGAAACTCCTTTCGGTAGCGCCAACGACTCACATGGGCCGGGCATGCCGGGGTGGAAAACGTGGCCCGGTGTTTTTCGTCTTGCAGGCAACGATATGGCGCATGCTGGAATTCCGGCCATCCTCCACATTGTTATAAATTATAAAGTCCGGCCAAGAACACTGTCAAGGCGCGAAAAAATGGTGATTGTTCTAAGGATCGCATCTGCGCCGATTTATCACCTGCCGCAAAAAGGGGAGGCTGAACATGGGAGTAGCCACAATTCTAGCCACAATGAAAAAAAAGAAGGTCCGTAAGAGGAGGCAAAGTTATTGAAAAAAAGATATGGTGGGCGATACAGGATTTGAACCTGTGACTCCTACCGTGTGAAGGTAGTACTCTACCGCTGAGTTAATCGCCCACTCTGTAATTAATTTTTAAAGTATTTTGGCTGCTTTGTCAATTTTTCTCCGGATGTCAATATGCGCGCCGATCCAAAACCACACTCGCCTGTCTTCGATCTTGAACCAGACGCCTATCGGGCGTCAGCACCAGGTTCATTCCGACGATTGCCGAGGATTTTCCGCTTCGTGCCCCTGCTCCCAAGCCGTCCGAACATCCGCCGGCACCCGGTTAAGGACGCAGGAAAAATTCAGGCATCGCGAGCAGCTGAACCTCTGCTCCGAATAGAAAAACAGCCCGGCGCCGATCAAGGCTAATGCCGCCCAAAGATAACGGCCGGACGCAAGGATAAAAGGAAGGGGGAAGGCGAGGATCCCGGCGAAACCCGCGATGAACAGCGCCTTTTCCGGCCGACTGACCGGCTTGGAAGAATAGCGGAGTAGCTTGGGAGGCCCGACGGCCGAGGGACAAACGATGAACCGCCCCTTGCGCGCATGATGAGGGCAATGGCGGCAAAGGATAGCGGGCAGAACAAACCCGAAGAACGTCACGGCCATGATCACCCATGCCGTCGCCCAGCGGCCGGAACCGGCGGCCTGAAGGCCAAGGAAAGCCGGGACAAAGAAAGCCGCGAAAAACAGCAGAAACCTGAGCCAGTATCGAACGCGGAACCGATCATGGAGCGGATGATTGGGCATGCTCAAGAACCTAACCTGTTATCCCGTCCGAGCGATGTTATTGCTCTGAGCACACTCGCCGTCGCTCTCTGTTCCCATCGCCTTGCACACAGGAGCGCCTCTTTCCGCCAAGCCTCGAGGCTCAAGCGGCCCCCGGCGCTTGCAGAGAGCCTGCCGCCTTAGAAATCAAAATCCAGCAGAACAGTGAACAGGTCCTCCTTCACTGAGACGGCCGCTCCCATCACGCGATGGGTGTATTCGGCGTGCAGGGCCATGTTCACCGCGGACCAACTGCCGAGGTAGTATCGGACCAGGGCGGAAAAAGCGTCCAGCTTGTGGAAGCTGTCCTCGTCGGGCGGCCGGACCCAGTTGTACATGGCCGAGGCCACGAGCCTGTTGTTGGGCAGGCCCGCCCAATCGAGCTGCATGACGCCACCCCAAAAGGAATAATCCTTGAGCGGGTCGTAGCTGTTGAAGGCCTTATCGTCCACGCCCGTGAAAGCCATGGCTTGAAGGTTGAATGTCTTCCAATTCAGGCTGGCATCCCCGCCCAGGCGATAGAAGCTTCGGTTCTCCTTGCCGTTGGTGTCGCCAACAGGGGATACGATAGTCCCGCTGAAATCGGTCGGCTGCCATCCCAGGTAGGCAAACAGGCCCACCCGCTGGCCCGCCGTCTGGCCCTCGCCCTTGCCGAACGTCTTGGACAGGGCCACATAGACGTCCTTATAGGTGCTGTTGTCCGGGTCGCCCCCGCTGCCGTTGAGATAGCCCAGGGCATACCTGAGTCCGGGCTTGAACTTGCCCGTGGCTTCGATCCCGATCTGGTTGGCCGAGAAATCGAAGCCGTTCTGACTTCCCATGAAACCGTAAACCTCGTAAGGCGCGAGGATGTAATAGAGGCGCTTTGAGCTGAGCAGCTGGAAACCCGGCTCGAAACGGCCGACGCGCAGGTTGAGCTTGTCCTGGACGAGGTTGCTGAAAACCACATTGGCCGATTCGAGGGCAGCCAGCTGGGCGGGGTTGTTGCCCGCGCCCGAGCCGGTGAAGTCAGCCGGCGGCTCGTCGATGCGCGGCGTATAGATGAATAGGAAGGAGATGTTCTTGTGCAGGACGCCCCCGGCCAGCATGTCCAGGCCGTAGAGATGGAAGCCGGTGGTCGTGCCTTCGGCGTTGGAATAGAGCGAGGCGCCGGCCGTGGTCCGAAAAGCGAGGGGAATGGCCGTCTGGAACACGGTCTTCTCCTGTCCTTCCTGGCCTGGGATCTGGTAGCCGTTATCCCGGAAGCGCTGTCCCCAATCGTTGAGCTTGGGATAGCCCGCGTGGCACATATTGCAGTTGAAGGCGTGCTTGCGGGCGAAGGCCGGAATGGCCCACAGGCTCCTGCTGAAGACAAGAAGCGCGGCCGCGATGCCGATGTTCAGGATCATTCTCTTTTTCATGGCCGTCCTCTCATTTGGGCAGTTGATTCACGGGGATGGGCTTGACGCCCGCCACTTCGGGGTTGAGGCTCGTCAGGCTCTTGATGAAGGCCGCCAGGGCCTGGATCTCCCCGGGGGTCAACTCGAGCGGCACCATCAGCGGGTCGAGGTTGGGGTCGTCGCCGCCGCCGCGGTTGTAGAATTCGAGCAGGGATTCCAGTGTTTTTTCCGAGCCGTCGTGGAGGTACGGAGCCCGGAGGGCCGCATCGCGGACCGTGGGCGTCTTGAAGGCGCCCTTGTCGCGAGGATTCTTGGTTATGACGAGACGGCCGAGGTCGGGGTTCTTGGGGTCCTTATTCGGCACACCCAGGTTGTGGAACCGGCCGTCGCTGAAGTTGGGGCCCCAGTGGCAGGAGGTGCAGTGCCCCTTGCCGTTGAAGATCTCCAGGCCCTGTTTCTCGAGGGGAGTCAGGGCTTGGTGGTCGCCGCGCATGTAGCGGTCGAAGCGCGAGTCGGTGGTGACGACCGTCCGCTCAAAGGCGGCGATGGCGTCGGCTACTTGCTGGACCGTCATCGGCCCCTCGCCGTAAACGCTCCGGAACAGCTGGACGTAGCCCGGGATATGGTCGACAGTCCGGATCATGGCTTCGTGGGTGTTGCCCATCTCGATCGGATTCTGGATGGGTCCCTTGGCTTGCTCTTCGAGCGATGGCGCCCGTCCGTCCCAGAATTGGAGGGGCATGTAAGCCGCGTTGGAAACCGGCGGAGCCCGCCGGCCGCCCAACTGGCCGCGGATACCCTTGCTCGTCGGTCCGGCGTCGGACCATCCCAAGGAGGGGTCATGGCAAGTGGCGCAGGCTACGGTGTGGTCGGCCGAAAGCCGTGGGTCGAAGTAGAGCATCTTGCCGAGGAAGATCTTCGCGCTCGAAGGGGGGTTGCCGGGAGGGACCAGGACCGGCGGCAGAGGGCCGATGGGTTCGGGCCCGAGGATCTGGGCGTTGACCTCCGTGATGGGGGGCGCTTTTTCCTCGGACGGGGCCGCGGACAGGCTTGCCGCGCCCAAGGCGAGACATACTGCCAGACAGATCAGCCATCGTCTTTTCATCATCTGCTCCCGTTTTGGCGATATTTGAATTGAGCTCATGGGTGAGCTAGCCCCATGATACCGAATTCATGCCCAAATTCAAGCCCAATCTTCGAAGAAAAAGACATGCCGGGTCGGAAATTCGAATCCGGGACATCCGGCTAACAGGTCATAAATCGTTGAGATCGCATCGAAGGTTTGAACCCGGGGCGCGGCGAACGAATTTCTTGACAAAGGGGCACTCTTCCCCTATAAATTTAATGATGGCCATCAAAAGGTGTCCCTACTGCCGCTCCATAATCGACGAACGAGACCAATTCTGCAACAACTGCGGAACCCAGCTTCTTTTTCCCGAGGATGAGAAAGCTGAAGAAGACATCCCCGGCGAAAAGATCCTGGACGTCGATGAAAAAACGGGAGGCGAGCTTATCGATGGAGACCTCTCTTTCGATGAACTCGACGCCGTATCCCCGACCGCAGCGGTTTCGTCCCGTGCCTTGGCCGGAGACCTGACCGCCGAGACGGAGCCGAAGAAAGCGGCCCGGAAGTCCAGGAAGTCCGGCGAGCTCGAACTCACGCCCGAGAGAGTATTCAAGACTTCCGAGCTGCCGGAAATGGGAGAGGCCGCGACCCCCGAGGCGAGCGCCGGCCGGACAGCGGCCGACATGCTGTTCGAAGACGCATTCCCGGGAAAGAAGACCGAGCCCCAACCCGCCGCCAAAACGCAGGCTCCCGCGCCGGTCACTCAACCCGTTTCCCCCATCCGCGATGAGTCGTCGCTCTCCGCCTCGACCGAGGAGATCGAGGAAATCGCCCGAATGATGTCTTCCCGGGACAAAGAGACGGATGAAAAGAAACCGGCCGCCCCGCCCGAAAAGAAGGCTCAGCGCGAGATCGGCCTGGGCGATACGGCCCTTGTTCAGAAAAAGATCGAGGACATCCGCCAGGAGACTCTGCATGGCATTCCCAGGGATAGGCGGTCCGAATCCTCCGAGCTCAAGAAGAGCGCGGCCGATGTCCCCCCCTGGGCTACCGGTCTGCGCGTTGACCCCCCGATTCCCTTGCAGAATTTCGATATTCCCGAGCTTGAGGATGACAAGCACGCTGTGCCGCCGGCCGAGCCTTCGGCGGGACTGACGGATATCCTCAACAAGCTCGAGCAGGAGCCCGGGGCTTCCAATGAGGCCGAGGTCGAGGCCGGGTCCGAAGCCGCGGTCGAGTTTGGGGATGAAGAGCCGTCGGCGGCCAGGACCCTGCCCGCGGACGAGGATCAAGAAGGGGTTCCGCTCGATTCCTGGTCCGATCGGCTCGGCCGGGAGAGATTCGAGCGCGTCGCCGTGCGTCCGACCGCGCGGCGCTCCGTCCGGGGCGGCTCCAAGCTCAAGGCGAAGATCTATGACATCCTGCTGGTCGTCCTGGGATGGGTCGCGGCCGTTTGGCTGGCCACACGGATCCTATCTGTATCGATGACGGAGATCTTCGGCGCGGCCCCCTTGCCGCTCCTGCTCTTCCTGCTCACTCTCGGGGTGGCTTACTTTTTCCTCTTTCTCTACTTTCTGGGCGAGACGCTGGGCGATCGCCTATCGTCCTAGGAGCCGCTTCCGGCCCGCTCTCCTCGGTCCAGCGAAAATCACTTCCCAAGAACCGTTCCCGCGCCTTGGCGTTGCTCACGATTGCTCGGGGCTCGTCCTCGACCAGGATCTCGCCTTCGTCGATGACATAGGCTCGGCTCACGATGCGGAATGTGTCGCGGACGTTGTGGTCCGAGATCAGGATGCCGATCGACCGGTCGCGGAGCAGGGCGAGGATCCTCTGCAGTTCGATGACGGTCAGGGGGTCGATGCCGGTGAAGGGCTCATCCAGCAGGAGGAACTTCGGCTTGAGGGTCAGGGCCCGGCAGATCTCCAGGCGCCGTCGCTCGCCCCCGGACAAGCTGAAGGCCGGCTGTTTGGCCAACGGGCTGAGACCCAGGTCCTCGAGCAGGCGAAGCGTCTCGGCCTCGAGGTCGGCCTCCTTGAACCAGGGCTGGAGTTCGAGGGCGATCTTGATGTTGTCCTCGACCGTGGCCTTGAGGAACACGGAATTTTCCTGGGGGAGATAGGTCAGCCCCAGACCGGCGCGCTCGTGGGTGGGCATGGTCGAGATGTCGCGGCCGTCGAGGAGAACGACCCCCCCGTCGGGCCTGATCAGGCCGACGATCATCTGGAAGATCGTGGTCTTGCCCGCGCCGTTCCTGCCGAGAAGACCCACCACCTCGCCCGAGCGCATCCCCACGTCCACGCCCCTGACGGCCGGGCTGGAGCCGTAGCTCTTGACCAGGTTTCGGGCCTCGAGAAGACTCATGGATTCCGATTTCCTCGCGCTTGGACTACACTAAACAGGAAGATAGTATGAGGTTGAAGGAAACCTGTCAAGAATCAATCCGGAGGGTGATCAGCGCCTCGCGCCGGACCGACCTCCCGGCCCGCTTCCCGGAATGGCTGGCGGCGGCCGTGTCCGAGGAGAGCGTCGAGGTCCTGGGTCCCTCGGGCCGGACCTTCGTCACCGACCTCCGTCCGCGTTCCGTCCACACCATAGTCCTGTGGTCCAAGGATTTTTCTGCTTTCCTGGACGACCGGAGTTCTGTGCGGACCCTCCTCGGCCGCTACGACCAGATCTATTTTCTTTTCACCATCACCGGCCTGGGCGGGTCGCGGATCGAGCCCGGCGCCCCTCCGCCCGAAACGGCCCTGAGCCAGGTCGGCAGGCTGGTGGAAATGGCCGGTCATCCCCGCCGTGTGTCGCTCCGCTTCGACCCCGTGGTCTTCTGGAACGAGGATGGCCGGACCCGGACGAACCTGCCGTTCTTCGGAACGCTGGCCGCCCATGCCGCGGCCCAGGGCGTCGTCGACATCCGGTTTAGTTTCGCCCAATGGTATGGAAAGGCGCGGCGCCGGGCGGCGCGCCGCGGGTTTGATTTCGTCGACCCGCCCCCCGAGGAAAAGCTCGAAGCGGCTCGCGGACTGGTCCGGATCGCGGCCGGGTTCCGGCTCAACCTCCTCAGCTGCAGCCAAAGCTTCCTGACCGAGGTTCCGGGGGTTCGGGCCTCGTCCTGCATCGACGGGCCGCTCCTCCAGGAGCTCCATCCGGGTCGTCTGCCGGTGAGTCTGAACAAGGACAAGAGCCAGCGGCCGGAATGCGGCTGTACCGAGTCGATCGATATCGGAAGCTACGCGCAATCCTGCCCGCACGCCTGTCTTTACTGTTACGCCAACCCCGGAACGGTGGCCGAGTCGATCCTCACGGGGAAATAGCGGCAGTCGGAAGGGAGGCCGGGTCGGCAGGGTTCTAGATCCCGAGAGCGAGCCGCTCGGCCAGGCCGCCGATAGTGCCTCTGTTATCGCGAGGCCTTTTTAAGGCCGAGGCGATCTCACCGAGTTTCATCTTGATTATTAATTGAAACAATATCGTCGCGGCGATTTCGTTGATGAAATGACTCGAGGGGTTCCTGCAGCGGATTTTCTTCAGATGCCCAGGGCGAGCCGTTCGGCCAGCCCCGGCGGCAGATGCTTTTCGAGGATCTTGCGCTGGGCCAGGTCGATATCGTAAGTGAAGCGGTAGAATTTGATCGTTTCCGCGGCGCTGTCGTAGATCGCGCAGGCCGCTTTGGGATTCCGGTCTCGCGGCTGCCCCACCGAACCGGGGTTGATAAGGTAGGAAACGTTCTTCTTCAGCTTGACCTCGCGGAAATTGCCCTGGATGAAGCTGCCCCGCACCGTGTGGTCCTCCAGGGAATAAAGAAAGGGGAAGTGGGTGTGGCCGAAAAAGCCCAGGCGCGTCTCGAGACAGGCGAAGGCCTCGGCCGCGTCGAATTCGCCGAAGATGTAGTAGTCCTCATCGAAGGGCGCCCCATGGCAAATAGTGATGTTCTCCCCAACCCGGGTCGGTCCCTTGGGCAGTCTGCACAGGAAATGCTCGTTGGGCTTGGCGATTACTCTCCGGCACCAGCCGATGGCCGCCGCGGCCACGGGGTTGAAATTTTCCAGGGTGTCATGGCCGCAGACCGCTTTATCGTGATTCCCCCGGATGATGGACAGCGGCTGGTACTTCTGGATCCGGTCGATCGTTTCGTTGGGCGAGGCGCCGTACCCGACCAGGTCGCCCAGGTAGAGGTAATGATCGATCTTCTTCCGTCGAATGAGCTTGGACAAGGCCTCGAAGGCCTCCAGGTTGCCGTGGATGTCGGTGAAGATCAGGTACCGCATCGCCTCACCGGGCCTCCGCGGCGAGGCCGCCGTGCATGAGCTGGGCGTGATAGGAACTCCGGACGAGCGGCCCGGCTTCCACGGACCGGAAGCCCAGCTCCAGAGCCCTGGTCTTCCAGGCGTCGAATTCCTCCGGGGGATAGTAGCGGACCACCTCGGCCTGGCCGCGTCCGGGACGGAGATACTGTCCGAGGGTCAGGAGGACGCAGCCGACGCTCCGCAGGTCGGTCATGGCCGCGAGGATGTTCTCCTCGCTCTCACCCAGCCCGAGCATCAGGCCGGACTTGGTCCTGAACCCGGCCTTGGCCGCCCGGTCGAGGACGAGAAGCGAGCGCCGGTAATTCTCGGCGGGTCTGCCGATCCGGGGATAGATCGCCTCGGGCACTTCGAGGTTATGGTTGATGATGTCCGGGCCGGCATCGAGGACGGTTCGTAAGGATGCTTCGTTCCCGCCGAAATCCGGGATGAGCGCTTCGACCCTGATCCCCGGCAAGCGGCGACGCAGAGCGAGAATGACCGCGACGAAATGCGCCGCCCCGCCGTCGGGGAGGTCGTCCCGGGTCACCGAAGTGACGACGGCGTAGGCCAGGCCGAAGACCGCGGCGGCTTCGGCCACTCGATCGGGTTCGTCCGCAGCGACCGGCAGAGGGCGGCCCTTGGGCACGGCGCAGAACGCACACTGCCGGGTGCAGCGGTCGCCCAGGATGAGGAAGGTGGCCGTCCTCTCGGACCAGCACTCCGACCGGTTCGGGCACAGGGCGCTTTGGCAGATCGTGTGCAAGCCTCTCCGGGCCAAGGCTTCCGCCGTGCCGAAAAAATGGGGACTCGTCGGCAGTTTGATCTTCAACCAAGCCGGCTTTCGGCCGGGCTCGGTATGCCGATGATGTGTTCCCTCCTCAGAGCATGCGGACAAATTATTCCCTCAAGATGATTTTTTTTCTCGCGCCGAGGAATCCGAACGAAAAAGGAGAGAAAAACGCCCTAGTATTCGATCTCACGCTCTCTCTTGAGCCGGCGTCTCATGCGCTTCCGCGCCTGGGCTTCCTTCATCCGCTTGCGCTCGCCAGGCTTGAAAAACACGGAATGCTTCTTGATCTCCTTGATGATCGCTTCCTGCTGGACCTTCCGCTTGAAACGCTTGAGCGCGCTCTCGAGAGATTCGCCCTCTTCGATTACGACAAAAGCCACGCGTTTTCACCTCCTTCGCTATGGGCGGAAGATTTATAGCCGAATAGGCCGCTAAAGTCAAGAATGAAGCCCCTCCCTCACCGGCATGCTCGCGCCGGTCAGGCAGGCCGTGCCCGTCATCGCCTGTTCTTGACGAGGCTGCACGAGGCTGCCGCCGATTAGAAATTCAATGGAAAAACAGGGGCGATGTCGACCGGGATGTCGGCCAGCTTCTTTAAGGCGTTCTCGGCAAAAGCGTCGAGTATGCCGTAGCGATCCAGGAACTGGGCGGCTTTTTCATAGCTGCCGTCGCCTTCCACGATCAGGAACCGGGCGGCCAGATCCCGGACCGCGTCCTCGATCTTGGCCATGTCCACCTTGAACGTGTCCGAGGCCTGGTCGTAAAGGATCGCGCCTTTTTCCTTCAAGAAATTGAACTGGACGAGGGTCCCTCGGCCGTGGGCTTCTTTCACGCCGAAGCGCATGGCCCGGAAAAGGCCGGCCATGTAGGTCGTGTAGATCTCCTTCTTTCGTCCTTTGTCCAGGCCGCCCTTGGCCATCAGGAGGCGGACGTTATAAAGCCCGACGATGTCGGCCTTGCCCTCTTCGATGGCCGAATAAAGGTCCTTGAGGGCCTTGTTGACCGTGGTCTTAGTCCCATCCGGCAGCGGGATGTAATTGACCCCGAAGACGTGGGAGATCTCGTGCAGGATGACCTCGTTGAAATAGGCGTCGAAAGAGACGAGCTTGGCTTCCTCGGCCGGAAGCACGCGCTCCGAGATCGGGATCAGACTCTTGTTGAACTTGGCCTCCATGACGTTCTTGAGGAAGACCTTCTTGGAGCCCTTTTTCTCCCGGACCTTCTCGTCGTTGGGCAGGACGAAGGCGGAAGTCTGGACGCCCGTCCGGTTCTGTCCGGCGATGAACACCTCGGTGACGATGTTCAGCGGTGATTCCAGGCCCTGGACGACGGCCGTCCTGTATTTCTTGTCCACGGGCAGGCCGGACTGCATCTCGGGCAGGAGATCAAGATAGTGCCGGACGGTCTTCATCGCCTCCCGGTCGTTGACGTAGACAAAGCTCTCGTAGGCCGCCTTGATGCCGGCCAGCCCGTCGTCATAGACCTCGTACGGCCCGATGACGATCTCGGGCAGGTTGTCCTTGAGGTCGATCCAGTCGCAGTCGCTCTGGGAGTAGTCGTTGGCCAACAAACCTTCGGCCCGGCTGGCGAGGTAGGTCTTGAGCGAGGGGTTGGAGGCCAGGGCCGCCGCTTCGTTGAGAGCCCTGGCCATGGGCTCGAGGAACTCCTTGTATTCAATGTTGTAAGGGACGGCTTCGAGCCCGGCGGCCGTGCGGCGAATGACGGTGTAGGGACTCTCGAACGTCTCCTTGACCTCGGGGTGTGCCGCGATGTAGGCCTCGAATTCCTCCCGGGTTAGGTCGGCCGAGTAGAACCCGCCGCCGACCGGTCGGGTTGCGGTCCCGATGAAAGGCTTGTCGCCGTCCAATCGGTCGAAGGGGCCGGAGTTGATGAGCAGGAACTTGAGATAGTCCTTGTCCTCCGGCGCCGCCGATCGCTCGAGAAGCGCCCGGAGCTTCAGGCCCTGGGGATAGTATTGACGCCAGAAGATGTCATCGATGAACCGCGAAGCCTCCACGAATTTGCGAAGGACTTGACGGTCCCCGTCGCTGAGTCGGGCGGCATCGAAAGAAAGCTCCGTGGGCGCATACTTGGCCAGGCGGGCCTGGATGTCGGGGACTTTCACCAGGCTGGACGATTCCGAGGATTCCTGCTTGCGGGCGGGCTTGCAGCCCGCGCCGGCCAGGACCGCGGCCAGTCCGACCGCGGCCAGTCCGAGGCCGATGATTCGTCGGGAAAGGGCCATGATGGGTTCACCTCCGAAGGAAATTGATGCCCGGTTGGGCGGAACCCGGGAGGAACGCCGTTTCGCTCGTGAGTCAGGGTGTGGGCCATGGCTGGCGTCGTCCCGCGGGCGACCTAATGAAAGATGAGGTTCCTGCGCAGGATGCTCGACCTTCTTTGCCGCGTCCGGATCTCGCCGACGAGCGCGCCCGGATCCTTGGGGCTCAGATAGATCGTGCCTTGAGTTGTGATAAGGCGCAGACTGTTGGAAAACCGGTTGCAGAATCCGGTCCTGTTCAGGGCCCAGCCCAGGGCCTGCCAGTTCATCGAAACCGGTTGAATATCTTTGATGTCGTCCAGCTTGACTTGCCCCTTGGTCAGGAATCCGCTGCGGAGATGGAGCGTGTCGCTATCAAGCGAGTAAACGGTGTCGAATCCGGAAAAAAGGAAGACCAGAAACACCGCCGCCCCGGCGAACGAGATGGAGAAGACGACGACCGACAACGCGCCCCGGAGCTTTCGAAAATGCTTGAGGAAGACCGGCAGGGCGACGAGGAACAGGGCGAGGCCGGCATAGATCAGGATATAGGCCAATGAAGGATTCGGCTTGTCGATGAGCATCATCTTCTCCTGGGATGGATGACCTAAATTTTAGTCGGGCCGGCCGCTTGAAGTCAACAAACGGATTGATAAGGATAGCGGCCTGTATCGGCTTGATATCTGTAGTCCCCGGCGTTATCATCTCCAAAATGGCCCGAGACGACGAAGCCACCCTGATCACGATCCCCCGCTGGAATCAGGTCCCCTTCCTCCTGCATGGGTTCGGCCTGAGGGGCTGGACCGTCGAAGACATGAGGTCCCGCTGGCCGAAGTTCGCCGTAGTGACGACGAAGCAGACCCATTCGAACAGGATCAACTTCCTCGGGGCCGCCCCGCGCAGGATCCCGATCGGCGACGGCCTGGCCACGGACCGGCCGGGACTTATCCTCGCGGTCAAGACCGCGGACTGCCTGCCGATACTCCTGGCCGATACCGAGCGGCGCGTCGTGGCCGTCGTCCACTGCGGCTGGCGCGGCACGGTTGGACGGCTCGCGGAGAAAGCCGTGGCGGCGCTCGGTGAGCACTATGGGTCGGCCCCGTCCTCACTCCTGGCGGCGTTCGGGCCGTGTATCCAGAAGAACTGCTATGAAGTCGGGGAGGATGTGCGGTCGCGCTTCGAGGAAGCGCGCTTGCCGCTCGATGATCTTGAGCCGCACCCGTCCCGCCGCGACAGGTACCTCCTCGACCTGCAGGGGGCCAATCGGTTTCAGCTTCTGCGAGCCGGACTCGACCCCGGCCAGATGAATTTCATCGGAGATTGCGCTCATTGTCAGCCGAGCATGTTTTCATATCGACGCGAGAAGGAGGCGGCCGGCCGGATGTTGTCCTTCGTCGGCCTGAAGCCGGACTCGGCTTAGCAATCGTCCGCGCCGGCCCACTCTCGCCGGCGGCTGGGGCGTCTCCCGCCCTCGGCATCGACGCAGCCCCGGGACTCGGAGAGAAAGAGGGAGGAGGCCTCTTGATGTTGCTTTTTATTTTGAATTTCACTATTGTATAGGTTCCCAACATGAGTCAAGCATTCTCCGATATCGTTTTGCCCGGCTTGATCCTCTTCAAAAAGGGGAAGGTTCGCGACGTCTATGATCTGGGGGATTCTCTGCTCGTCGTGGCCACGGACCGGATCTCGGCTTTCGACTTCATCCTGCCCTCGCTCATCCCCGACAAGGGCAAGGTCCTGACTCAGCTGTCCAAGTTCTGGTTCGAATACACAGCGCTCGTCTGTCCCAACCACATGATCTCGGCCGAGGTCGATAAGTTCCCTGCCGAGCTGCTCAAGTTCAAGGATGTTCTCGACAAGCGGTCGATGCTGGCCAAGAAAGCCCAGGTCGTTCCCATCGAGTGCGTGGTGCGCGGCTACTTGGCCGGCTCGGGCTGGAACGAATACCGCGAGGCGGGCACGGTCTGCGGGATCAAGCTCCCCGAGGGCCTCCTCGAGTCCGACCGCCTGAAGAAACCGATCTTCACTCCGTCCACCAAGGCCGAGGTCGGGCATGACGAGAACATCTCCTTCAAGAAGATGCAGAAGATCGTGGGCGCCGAGCTGGCCAAAAAGATCCGCGAGGTCAGCATCGAGCTTTACCAGAAGGCCTCCCTACACGCCGTCTCCAAGGGGATCATCATCGCCGACACCAAGTTCGAGTTCGGCCTGAAGGACGACGAGCTGATGCTGGTCGACGAAATCTTCACTCCCGATTCCTCCCGCTTCTGGCCGCTCGACGGCTACGCCCCCGGAAAATCCCAGCCCAGCCTGGATAAGCAATTCGTCCGCGATTACCTGCTCGGGACGAGCTGGGACCGCAAGTCCACGCCCCCGGCGCTGCCCCCGGACATCATCGAGCAGACCAGCCGAAGGTATCGGGAAATCTACGGCCTCCTGACCGGCAACTCGAGCCTGTAACGCCCATGTGCGGATTGGTCGATTTCCACGTCCATTCCTGCAACAGCAGTGACGGCGATTACACGCCGGCCGAGCTCGTCCGGATGGCCGTCGAGGCGGGATTCCGGGCCATCTCTATCGCCGACCACGACACCGTATCCGCCTATCCCGAAGCCGTGGAGTGCGGCCGGCGGGAGGGCGTGGAGGTCATCCCCGGCATCGAGCTGACGACACTCTTCGACGACCGTGAGTTCCATCTGCTCCTGCCCTTTGTCGATTACCGCTCCGAGGCTCTGGCCAAGATCATCGACAAGATCGGCCGGGCACGCTTGGCCGAGGCCGAGGAACGCGTCGAGAAGCTTGGAGATCTTGGTTTCCCCATCACCTGGGACGAGGTCCAAAAGAAATTCGGAAGCAGTCTCCCCCTGGGCGTGAGCATCGCTCAGATGCTCCTGGCCAAAGAGGAAGCCCGGAGGATCCCCCGACTGGCCTCGTACCTGGAGAGCAAGATCCCGCGGTCCGCCGCGTCCGTGTTCTACCAGGATTTTTTCATGGAAGGCCGGCCGGCTTTCGTTCCCCAACGCAGCCTCGACCTGCTCGAGGTCATGGACCAGGTCCGCGAAACCAAGGGCGTGCCGGTGCTGTCCCATCCCGGGGCCTATTTTCAGAGGACGACGCGGGGGGACCTGGCGGTGCTCGCCCGGGCCGGACTGCGCGGCCTCGAGGTCTTCACGACTTACCACGACCCGGAGCAGACGGCCCATTACCTCGCCCTGGCCGAGGAGTTCGGCCTGGTGCCGACGGCCGGCTCGGATTTTCACGGGAAGATCAAACCGCATATTTCCTTCGGCGCCATCCGGCAAGGACAATACTGGATGGTCGATCGCCTGCGCGACGGGAGGGCGGCATGAACTTCACTTGGCTGGATTTTCTCCTGTGCGGGATTATCGTCGCCGCGCTGATCATCGGCCTGTTCAAGGGACTGATCCGCGAGGCGTTCGGCCTGGCCTCGGTCATCCTGGGGCTCATCCTGGCTGGCCAATACTATGAAAACCTGGCGACGGTCTTCCGCCCGATCATCAGCAACAAGGACGTGAGCTTCTTCGTGTCCTTCCTTCTGATCTTTGCCGTCGTGGTCGTCATCGGCTGGCTCATCGGCGGGCTTTTGTCCCGAGCGGCCAAGGGACCCTTCAAGTTCTTCAACCACGCCCTGGGCGGAGTGTTCGGTTTCGTCAAGGGCATCTTGATCAGCGGGGTGGTGGTCCTGGCCCTCCTGGTCTTTTCCGTGGACCGGCCCGTCGTGGCCAGATCCTGGATGGCGCCCTACGCTCTGTACGTCACCAACAGCATCGTTCAGCTCGTGCCTCAAGAGCTCAAGGCAAAGTTCAAGGCGATTTATAGGGATATCAAGGGAAAGGTGGGGAAACATGGACAAGAAGGCTGAACGGCTGAGCATCCATCAACGGCTGGAGCAGGTGATCGGCGAGATGGTTGACAGGGAGATCCGCCTGAACGACGCCCTGAAAGAATTTCAGAAGATCTATATCGAACTCACGGGCAAGAGATATAAAGGGAACAAGACCCGCATGGCCGAGGCCCTCGGGATTCACCGGAATACGCTTCTTTGCCGGTCGAAGGCGCTTAAAGTGCCGAAGAAATAGTCTGGCAAGCTTGCCTCTCAACCGCTAATTATTTCCAGATACCCCTTGACAAATGCCTATTTTTATCATAAATTAGCACTCTCTCGTCTTAATTGCTAATTATTTTAAGGAGGTCTTGCATGAAGGTTATGCCTTTGTATGACCGCGTTCTTCTGAAAAGAGTGGAAGAACAAGAGGTGAAGAAGGGCGGCATCATCATCCCGGATACCGCCAAGGAGAAGCCCCAGGAAGCCCTGGTCATCGAAGCCGGCAAGGGCCGTGTCTCGGACGAGGGCAAGGTCATTCCCCTTGAGGTCAAGAAAGGGGACAAGGTTCTCATCGGCAAGTACAGCGGCACGGAAGTGACCGTCGACGGTGAGGAACACCTGATCGTCAAAGAAGAAGAGATCTTGGCTAAGATCTCCTGAATGGCCGCATATCCAAGGAGGAACAATGGCAAAGCAAATCACATACGGTGAGGAAGCCCGGCAGGCGCTCCTGCGCGGGGTCAACGCCCTGAGCAACCTGGTCAAGGCCACCCTCGGCCCGCGGGGCAAGAACGTCGTCCTGGAGAAGAAGTTCGGCTCGCCCACGAGCACCAAGGACGGTGTCAGCGTGGCCAAGGAAGTCGAGCTCAAGGACCCGTTGGAGAACATGGGCGCTCAGCTGGTCAAGGAAGTGGCCTCCAAGACGTCGGACGTGGCCGGTGACGGCACGACGACGGCCACCGTCCTGGCCCAGAGCATCTACAACCAGGGCCTGAAGTATGTCACTTCGGGCGCCAACCCCATTCTCCTCAAGAAGGGCATCGACCTGGCCGTAGAGACCGTGGTCAAGGAAATCAAAAGGCTCAGCCGCGACGTCACCGGCGAGATGATCTCCCACGTCGGGTCCATCTCGGCCAACAACGACGAATCGATCGGCAAGATCATCGCCGAGGCCATGGACAAGGTCGGCAAGGACGGCGTCATCACCGTCGAGGAAGCCAAGGGCCTCGAGACGACCATGGACATCGTGGAGGGCATGCAGTTCGACCGCGGCTACCTGTCGCCCTACTTCATCACCGACCCGGACCGGATGGAATGCGTCCTGGAGGGCCCGCTCATCCTTCTGCATGAGAAGAAGATCGCCAACCTCAAGGAGCTCCTGCCCCTGCTGGAGAACGTGGCCCGGATGGGCAAGCCGCTCCTGGTCGTGGCCGAAGAAGTCGAGGGCGAGGCTCTGGCCACCCTGGTCGTCAACAAGCTCAAGGGCACGTTCCTGTGCGCAGCGGTCAAGGCGCCCGGGTTCGGCGACCGCCGCAAGGCCATGCTCGAGGACGTCGCCACCCTGACCGGGGGCAAGGTCATCACCGAGGACATCGGCGTCAAGCTGGAGAAGGTCGGCGTTGACTGGCTGGGCGAGGCCAAGAAGGTCGTCATCGACAAGGATAACACGACCATCGTCGAGGGCAAGGGCAAGGAGAGCGACGTCCAGGCCCGCATCAAGCAGATCCGGACCCAGATCGACGAGACGACCTCGGATTACGACCGGGAGAAGCTCCAGGAGAGGCTGGCCAAGATGGTCGGCGGCGTGGCCCTGATCAAGGTCGGCGCGGCCACCGAGACCGAGCTCAAGGAGAAGAAGGCCCGGGTCGAGGACGCTATGCACGCCACCAAGGCGGCCGTCGAGGAGGGCATCGTGCCCGGCGGCGGCGTGGCCCTGCTCCGGACCCAGAAGGCCCTGGACGGGCTGAAGGCCGAGGGCGATGTCAAGATCGGCATCGACATCATCCGCCGAACAGTGGAAGAGCCTCTGCGCCAGATCGCGAACAACGCCGGCTTTGAAGGCTCGATCGTGGTCGAGAAGGTCAAGGAAGCCAAGGGCGACATAGGCTTCAACGCCCTGGATGAGAAGTACGAGGACATGGTCAAAGCGGGCATCCTCGACCCGACCAAGGTCGTGCGAATCGCCCTGCAGAACGCCGCCTCGATCGCCGGCTTGCTCCTGACCACGGAAGGTCTGATCTCGGAGATTCCGGAGGACGATAAGCACTCCAGGTATCCCACGCCTCCCCCGGACATGTACTAAGTCTCGGACGGCGCGGAAAACGTTTCCGACAAGCCCCGGGGTCCCGCCCCGGGGCCTTTTTTTTGCCCGATTTTCTGTGCTATAGTGGGCCCGATGCGCCGGCGTTTCGATCGCTACATCCTGAAGGAGGTTCTGCCCCCGTTCCTGGTCGGTCTCCTGCTCTACACGTTCGTCCTGCTCATGAACCAGATCCTGATCCTGACCGAGCAGCTCGTCACCCGCGGCGTTTCGGTCGGCTCCACGGCCCTCCTTTTCCTCTTTCTCATGCCGGCCATCCTGGCCTTCACCGTGCCCATGGCCGTGCTCATGGGTATCCTGGCCGGGCTCAGCCGGCTGTCCTCGGACTCCGAGATCGTAGCTTTCAAGACCTTGGGGGTGAGCAACACCCGGCTCCTGCGGCCCCTGCTCATCTTTTCCGTGGGCGGCTGGCTGCTGGCCTCGTTCCTGTCCCTGTACCTCGCCCCCCGCTCCAACTATCGCTATGTCCAGACCTACATCAGCTCGGTCATGGGCAAGGTGCCGTTCCGGATCAGCCCCCGGGTGTTCAACGACTCCCTGCCGAACACCATGATCTTCATCCAGGAGGAGGACCGGCAGGGCGACTGGAAGAACATCCTGATGTACTTCACCTCCAAGCCCGACGAACCGCGGCTGGTCCTGGCCAAGTCCGGCCGCCTGCGGCTGTTTCCCGAAAAACGGCGGGCCGTGATCGAGCTCGCCGACGGAGTGGAATACACCTTCCCCCAGAGCGCTCCCGAAAAGTACAACATCACTTACTCCAAGAACCTCTGGGAAGAGATGCCCATCGAGAACCTGTTCGCGGCGCTCCCCGCCGAGAAGAACGTCCGGATGATGGACATCGGCGAGCTCCTGAACCACCGGGTGAACCTCGCCGGAGAGGTCCGGCGGCTCCGGGGGGGCGGTCCGGTCGCGCCCGGAGCGGAGGGCCTCGAGGCCACGGCTCGGGACTTGCGCTCGACCCTGATCGAGATCCATAAGAAATTCGCGCTGCCCTTTGCCTGTCTGATCTTCGTCTTCCTGGGCCTTCCCCTGGGCAGCACGACCCGTAAGGGAGGCCGGACGAGCGGCTTCACCATCAGCATCGGCATCATCGTCGTGTACTACATCCTGATCACGGCCGGGGAAGAGATCGCCCGGGACGGGAAGATCTCGCCCTTCCTGGGGATGTGGGGGCCGAACATCCTGTTCATCGTCCTGAGCGTTTATCTCTTCATCCGGACGAACCGGGAATCGCCCTTCCTCCTGTTCTTACGGAAGCTGGGGCGAAGAAAGGCGGGCGAGCCGGCCCGGGCGGCGACTCCTCTTCCGCCCAGACGCCCGGCTCTCTACCGGCTTCCCTTTCCCAACATCCTCGACCGCTACATCATGCGCAAGTTCATCGGTCTCTTCTTGCTCGTTTTCGCCGGCCTCATGGCCTTGACCGTGGTCGTCACCTTCTTCGAGAGGCTGAACGTTCTCTATGAGCACAACAAGCCCGTCGGCCTCCTGGCCCAGTTCATCTGGTTCAGCAGTCCGCAGTTCATCTATTACATCCTGCCCGTGGCGGCCCTGACCGCGACTCTTCTCGTCCTGGGGGTTATGACCAAGTTCAACGAGGTCACGGCCATGAAGGCCTGCGGCATCAGCCTGTATCGCATCGTCCTGCCCGTGGCCGTTCTGGCCGTCGGGGTCGGCCTCCTCTTCTTCTATCTTCAGGAGCGCGTCCTGCCCGGGGCGAACATCCGGGCCCAGCGGGTTTGGGACATCATCCTCGACCTGCCCTCCCGGAGCTACAGCTCGCTCGGCCAGAGCTGGATGGTCAACAAGACCAAGGACCGCTTCTACAGCTTCGGGCATTTCGACCCGGGCCGGAGCGCCTTCGGGCGATTGGCCATCTACGACGTCGACCCCTCGACCTGGAGCGTGCGGCGAAGGTTGTTCGCCGAGCGGGCCTACCTCGAGGACAAGACGCTTCATCTGGAAAAAGGCTGGTCCTGGGATTTTTCCGAGGGGGCGCCGGTTCGCTTCGAGAAGATCTCCAGCCTGAACCTCGTCCTGAACGAGGGCCGGGATTTCTTCATGAAAAAGGGCAAGGAACCCTCGCAGATGAGCCTGGGCGAGCTCGGCTCCTACATCCGGGAGGTCCGGGACCTCGGGTTCGACACGGTCCGCTACCGGGTGGACCTCCACTACAAGATCTCATTCCCCTTCGTGTGCGTGATCATGACCCTCCTCGGCATTCCCTTCGCCTTTTCCATGGGCAAGCGCGGGACGCTGGTAGGCATCGGCCTGAGCTTCGTCATCGCCATGGTCTATTGGGGAATGATAGGCCTGTTCAAGGGTCTCGGCTACGCCGGGTCGCTCAACGTGTTCCTGGCGGCCTGGGGGCCCAACGTAATCTTCGGGCTGGCCGGTCTCTATGGAATGCTGACCCTCCGGACCTAGACGGGACGGCGGACGGCACCCGGCCGAAGTTGAGGGAATGGGCCGCAGATTCGGAAAGCCGTCGGGAGCGCGACGCGACGCGCGTCACATTTTGTACTTGCCGAAGTCCTCGGGGCGGAGCGTTTCCAGCCACTTGAGGATCTTCTCCGAACTCTCCATGTTCTCGTCCATCTTCAGGCTGTGGCTCAGCTTGACCACGTCGTCCTTGACGAAGATGGGCGAATTGGTCCTGAGGGCCAGGGCGATGGCGTCCGAAGGCCGGGAATCGATGACCACCTTCTGTTCCATATGCCGGCAGTGGATCAGGGCAAAGAAGGTGTTGTTCTGGACGTCGTTAACCACGATCTTTTCCACCGTGATGTTGACCCGCTCAAGAAGGTTCTTGATCAGGTCGTGGGTCATCGGCCGGGGCGTGGCGATATTCTCCATGGTCAGGGCGATGGCGTTGGCTTCGAAGACGCCGATCCAGATGGGCAGGATGCGGTCGCTCTCGGCCTCCTCCAGGATGACGATGGGCATTTTGGACAGGGGGTCGACCACCAAACCCTTGACCCGCATTTCGATTTCCATAAGATTTACCTCATCTTTAGTAATATAGGTTTGGAGAGAGGATCTGTCAAGGAAGGGCCGTCCTTGGCCGAGGCCTCGTTGACGGCTTCGCCGTGCTGCTAGTTTGAGATGGCCACGCGCTTCGGCGCCGACGCGCCTTGCGCTCGCCATGACGCTTGCTCTGTCATCGCGAGGTGACGCGAAGCGTCATCCCGAGGAGCCTTGCGACGTGGGGACCTCATCGTCCAATAAAAGAAAGGGCCGTGGCGATCTCACCGCTTTTGACCTTATTAAAGGAGACCCCCACGCTCCGCTCGGGGCGACCCTTCGGGTCGGGCCACCATGACGGGAACCTAGGGCTTTGGACTTGATGACGGCTTCGCCGTGCTGCAGGATGAGATGGCCACGCTCGCCAGATTAGAAAAGTGCCATGGCGGTGAGGTCGCCACGCGGCCGGAGCCGCTCGCGATGACCCTTCGGGTCACCTGCGGCCTCATTGATGGCTTCGCCGTGCTGCAGGATGAGATGGCCACGCGCTTCGGCGCCGATTCGCCTCGCGCTCGCCATGACGCTTGCTGCTTGTTTGTTTCCTGAGCTTAAGTCGCCGACGCTTGCTGCCGTCGGCATGAGGAGCTCGATAGCCGTCGATTTGCCCCTGGATATTAAAACAGCGTCAATTGGCCGGCGGATTGATCGGATTCGGGCTCGGTCCCGAAGATGCTGACCTTGCCGTAGAATCCGTCATGGCCGGGCTCGATCTTGACCCGTCCCTTGCGCATGAGCTCAACGCCGCGGCCGACCTGCTCGGGAGCCAGGCGGCTCAGCTCGTCCACGGGAACGTCGGTCAGGATGCGGTGCTCGCTCCCGAACTCCTGGACGAAGCGAAAGTAGGTCTCCCAGGTGCCCTGGCTTTCAGCCGACCTGCCTATGGCCTCGCCGATGACCTCGTTCAGAGGGATGAGGTTCTTGTAGGGCACGCGGAAGGGCTCGGGTCCGGCCGAGGCTCGGTCGGCCAGGTCGTCCACGCGGTGCATGACCCCGATCGTCAGCTTTTTACCGCAAACCGGGCAGAGGTCATTATGGCGCTTGGATTCCTGGGGGGAGAATACGACCCCGCACTTGCGGTGGCCGTCATAATGATACTTGCCCTCCTCGGGGAAGAACTCGATAGTGCCCAGGAACTTGGCCGGGTCCCTTTGTCGCAGGGCGGAGATGATACCTTTATAGCTGAAGTCCGTGTCGAAGATGTTGGCTTCCCGTCCCAGGCGCGAGGGGGAATGGGCGTCCGAGTTCGAGACCAGGGCGAATCGGTCGAGGGCCGAAAGCCGCCAGTTCATAGCCGGGTCGGAAGACAGACCGGTTTCCAGGGCGAAGATCTGGGGGGTCAGCTCCTCGAAGCATTCCTCGATGGCGTCGAACCCGGAGTTGGCCCCAAAAAGCGAGAACCACGGCGTCCAGATATGGGCCGGGATGACGACCGCGCCCGGGCAGAGGTCGAGGACGATCTTGGCCATGAGTTTCGCGTCCAGGCCCAAGATCGGTCGCCCGTCGGAGCGAAGGTTTCCCAACCCGGACAACTTGGCGTTGAGCTTCTCGGCCGAGGCCAGGTCCGGGACGAGGATGAGGAGGTGGACTTTGCGGACCTTGCCCTTCTTGGAATAGATGAGGCTGACTTCGGTGGACAGGATGAAATGGACGTCGTCCCGGCTGAAGGCGAAGGCACGAAGGGCTCCCTCGGGCGGCTGAGGCTTGGCCTTGAGGCGGAGGAAGCCGTTGCCCGTAGGCTCGAGCTTTTCCTTGGTCAGGAAGAACCACTCGGGATGGGTGAAGTCGCCCGTGGCCACGACTTGCAAGCCCTTGATCTTTCCCCAGCAGGCCAGGGAATCGAAGGTCATATCGCGCGATGTGGCTCGCGAGAACTTGGAATGGATGTGCAGGTCGGCGACGAATTTCATGTTCGGAAGAGGAACAGTTTATGCTTTCCTCGTCTTCTTTTCAAGGAGAGGCGATCGGTCGCAGGATATTTTTCTGCGGGCCGGGGTGGTCGACCGGGCACGTGCCGATCCTCTCATCCCCAAAGGGAGAGCGAGGCGAGCTTGGTCCAGCCCGAATGGTCATCTCCGACGACGCCGGCTTTCGGGGATCCCTTCGGCGGCTCGTGACTCAGGGCTTGCCCTGTCCATGGGCGGCTGCTCGGACGAAACGGTATCAGTCCTCTTGCGGCACCGAACCCCCGACCTCGCGTCCCTTGCGGGCGTATTCCTCGGCCTGGGCCGAATCTCCCAGACGGCCGTAGATCTTGGACAGGAGAAAATAGGCGGCGGCCAAGTCCCGGCGCTGCGGTTTCAGGGCGATCCCCTTCCGGACGAGGTCGGCGGCCTCCGTCAGGTTCCGGCCTTGGTCGAAATAGAACTCGGCCAGGAGGAAATAGTTCAAGGCGGACTCCGGGGCGAGCTTGAGTCCCTTCTCCATGTATTCGCTCTCGAGGTCGGTCTTTCCCTGGGCCCGGTAGATCAGGGCCAGGTTGAGGTGGGCTTTGAAATGCGACGGGGTGACCTCGATCTCCTTCTTGTACTCTTCCTCGGCGTCGGCGGCCTGACCCCTCTTGTTCAGGACTTGAGCCAGGCTGTAGTGGGCCCCGGCGAGGCGGGGGTTGAGGCGGATCGCTTCCCGGGCACAGGCCTCGGCCTGGGTCAGGTCGTTTTTCATGAAATAGATGCTGGCCAGGGCGATGTTAGCCGAGGTCGACTGAGAATTGACCGTCAGGCACTTCCGGAAAACGGGGATGGCCTGCTCGAAATTGTGCTCACGGAGATAGATATTCCCCAGGACGAAATAGAGCTGGGAATCCTCGACTCCCGTGCGGAGAAAATCCAGGATGAACTTTTCCGCTGCGCGGGGCTGGCCGAGACCCAGGTAACAGTTGGCGATGTTAAGGACCGTAGCCGTATCGTCGGGCTTCTTGTCCAGGGCGATCCGGAATTGGGCCAGGGCCTCCGTGTACCTTTTCTGGCGATAGTAGAGGTTGCCCAGGATGAAGTAGGCTCCGATGACCTCCGGCTCCCGGCCGATGATCCCGCTGACGAGGGAGATGGCTTCCTCGGTCCGCCCGCTTTGCCCCAATTCCTGGGCGTGGGACAAATCGTTGAAGACTTCGATCTTGTCCTTGGGGCTGGCCAGCTTCTGGCCCTGGAGGTTGGGCGAAGCCGTGAACGAACCCAGGTAGCCCAGGGCGGAGAGTTTTTCCCGCGCTTCCTCGTCCATCTTTCCCAGATCTGTCTGGAGGGAATTCCGGCTGTACTCGGCTTCCAGTCTCTCTTCCTCCGCCCGGAGCGAGCGCACGACGTCCGGACGGGATGAAGCCAGGTTGTTGAGCTCCTGCGGGTCTTGCCCGAGGTCGTAGAGCTCCAGGTCCGGAGCGACGATGAGCTGGTAGCGGTCGTTCTGGACGCTCCGGAGCTCGGACCAGCCGAAGTGGAAGCGCGGATAGTACGTTTCGGCATAGGCCGGGGAGGCCTCGCCGCGGGACGGCTTGAAAAAGTCTCCGACCAGGCTTCGGCCCTGGACCTCGGCCGGCGCAGGCAGGCCGCACATGTCCAGGACGGTGGGCATGACGTCGGCCAATCTGGCCAGCCGGGGGGAGACCCGACCCTGGATCCGGCCGAACGGCGTGACGAGAATAAGGGGCACCTGGAGCGCTTCCTGGTAAACGAAGAATCCGTGCGTGGCTTCCTTGTGCTGGCCCAGGCTTTCCCCGTGATCGCCGGCTATGACGACGAACGTCGTGCCGGCCAGCTTGTTCGCCTCCAGGAAGTCCCGGAGGCGGCCGATCTGGGAATCCATGAAGGCGATCTCTCCCAGATAGGGGTCGTCGGCGTATTCCTGATCGTAGGGCGGCGGAGGATGATAGGGCGAGTGGGGGTCATAGAGGTGGATCCAGGCAAAGAATTTCCCCGATTTCTTCTGGTCCAGCCAGGGAAGGACCTGGTCCATGACCTCATTGGCCGGCCGTCGGATGTCGCCCAAGGCGATGCGCTCGAGCTTGCTGAGGTCGAACCGATCATAGTACGTGTCGAAGCCCTGGTTGAGGCCCCAGCGCGAGTCGAGAACGTAAGCCGCCACAAAGGCGGCCGTCTGGTAGCCGCTGGCCTTGAAGGTTTCGGCCATTGTCTCGAGCGCGGGCGGGACGATGAACCCGCCGTTATCCCGGACGCCGTGAAAGGGGGGGAAGGTTCCGGTCATGATGGTCGTGTGCGAAGGAAGGGTCAGGGGAGTCTGGGCGATGCATCGCTCGAAGCGCAGGCCGCGCGCGGCGTAGCCGTCGATGACGGGTGTCTTGACCCGGGCGCAGCCGTAGACGCCGATCCTATCGGCCCGGGTCGTGTCCAGGGTGATGAGGATGACGTTGAAATCGCGGCCTTGGCGGAGTCCCTTGAAATCCCCGGCCCCGGGGCGGAAGACAAAGAGAAACAGGATGAGAGCCAGGAGAGCGACACATCCGCCTATGATCAACCCAAGATTTTTTTTCATGTTTTAAAGATTATTATGCGCCTGGAGTGAAGTCAAGCCGAGCCAGGATGCGCGAGTCGGCCGTTCAGCCGGGAACCCGAAGGGACCGACCGAAACCGGGAGAGACCCTAGTCTTCGGCCTGTTTGGGCGTCGTGATCGGAACCTGGCGGCCCTTGCGGGCGTATTCCTCGGACTTGGCCGGGTCACCCAGTCGATTGTAGAGGTCGGCCAGCAGGAAATAGCCCAGGGCCAGGTCGCTTCCTTGGGGCTTGAGGGCGATGCCTTTCTCGACGAGGGCGATGGCCTCCTGGTACTTCTCGTCGCGATTAAGGTTGATCCGGGCCAGGTAGAAATAATTGAGCGGGAACTCCGGGGCGATTTTGATTCCCTTTTCGAGGTATGTCTGCTCTTCATCAATTTTCCCCTCCAGGCGATAAAGGCGGCCCAGGTTGAAGCAGGCCTTTAAATGGGAGGGGGTGATGCGGAGCTCCGTCTTATACTCGGCCTCGGCCTCGCCCGTCCGGCCTTTCTTCTCCATGATCTGGGCCAGGTTGTAATGGACCGAGCTCAACTTGGGGCTGAGGCGGAGCGCCTCGCGGCTGAAGGACTCGGCCTGGTCGAGGTCGTCCTTGAGGTAATAGATCGCGGCCAGGGCGTTATCGGCCGAGGCTGATTCGGAGTTGAGCGACAGGCACTGTCGAAAATAGGGAATGGCCGCGTCATACTTTTTCTGACGGTAGTTGATGTTGCCCAAGAGGAAGTAGAGCTGGGAATCCTTGAGTCCCTTTTTCAGGAATTCCAGGACGAATTTTTCGGCCTGGTCGGGCTGCCGCAAGCCGACATAAGAGTTGGCGATGTTGATGACGGTGAAGGAATCGTCGGGCTTCAGGGCCAAGGCGATCCGGAACTGGTCGATGGCTTCCTTGAACTTGCGCTCCCGGAAATAGATGTTGCCCAGGCTGAAGTAGGCATCGATGACGTCCGGGTCCTGGCGGATGATCCTCTCGATCATGGGGATGGCCTTATCGGCTTCCCCGCTCATGCCCATTTCCCGGGCCTTGGACAGGTCGTTGAAGATACCGATCTTATCCTTGGGGCTGGCCAGCCTCTTACCCTTGAGCTTGGCGGAATCCATGAACGAGCCGAGATAACCCAGGGCGGCCAGCTTCTCCCGCGTCTCCTCGTCGACTTTGCGGATGTCGGACTGGAGGCCGCCCCGGCCGTAGCGGGCCATGAGCTCGTCGGCCTGAGAACGGAGAGAGCGGACCACGTCCGGCTCGGTATCGATCAGGTTGTGAAGTTCCTCCGGGTCCTCCTTGAGGTCATAGAGCTCCATGTCCGAGGCGATGATGAGCTGGTAGCGATCGTTCTGGACGCTCCGGAGGTCGGACCAGCCGTAATGGAAGCGCGGGTAGTAGGTCTCGGAATAGGTCAGGGTCGCGGCCGCCTCCTTGGACGCGGCCCGAGAGGGATGGAAGAACTCGCCGGTCAGACTTTGGCCTTGAACCTCGGCCGGCAAGGGCTGGCCGCACATCTCCAGGATCGTGGGCAGGATGTCGGCCAGGTTCGCCGGCCGGGCCGAGACCTTTCCCTGGAGCTTGGCGAAGGGAGTGACGAAGATGAGCGGGACGTGGATCGCTTCCTGATAAACAAAGAACCCGTGCTGCGCTTCCTTGTGCTGGCCCAGGCTTTCCCCGTGGTCGCCGGCGAAGATGATGTAGGTTTTATCGGTGAGCTTGTTCTCCTCGAGGAAATTCCACAGGCGGGCGATCTGTGAGTCGGCGAAGGCGATCTCGCCCAGGTAGGGACGGTCGGCGTATTCTTTATCATAGGGCGGCGGCGGCTCATAGGGCGAGTGCGGGTCGTAGAGGTGGACCCAGGCAAAGAACTTATCCGACTTCTTTTTCTCGAGCCAGGGCAGGACTTCATCCATGACCTCGTTGGCCGGGCGCTGGATGTTCCCCAGGGAAATGCTCTCGAACTTGCTCAGGTCGAACTGGTCGAAGTAGTAATCGAAGCCCTGGTTGAGGCCCCAGCGCGAGTCGAGGACATAGGCGGCTACGAAGGCGGCGGTCTGGTAGCCGTCCTTCTTGAAGACCTCGGCCATGGTCTCGAGCTCCGGGGGGACGATGAACCCGCCGTTATCCCGGACGCCGTGGAAAGGCGGGAAGGTGCCGGTCATGATCGAGGTGTGGGAGGGGAGCGTCAGGGGCGTCTGGGCTATGCACCGTTCGAAGCGCAAGCCGCGCTCAGCGAAGCCGTCGATGGTCGGCGTCCCGACTTGGGCACACCCGTAGCAGCCGATCTTGTCGGCCCGGGTCGTGTCGAGAGTGATGAGGATGACGTTGAAATCACGACCTTTGCGCAGGCGGGCGAAGCTTCGTCCTCCCGGCCGGAGGACAAAAAGGATGATGAGGGCAAGGGCGACGGCCCCAGCCAGGATGAACCACCTCGTCTTTTTCATTCAATTAAAATAATACGGAGGGGCGGGGAATGTCAAAAGTGACGCGAAGGGTCATCGCGAGCGGCTCTTGCCGCGTGGCGACCTCTCTGCCTTTAACGTTCCGACATCAACCTTAGACGAGGCGTGGCGGTCTCGACGTGGGCGATCGCACCGCCTTTCATGCCATTTCATTATTGTCATCGCGAGGAAGGCTGCTTTGCAGCCTGACGTGGCGATCGCACCGCCTCCTCTTGATGCACTAAGGGAGAGGCGTGGGGATCTCCATATCATCCTGAGGATCCGAAGCCGCGAGGAGCAACGCGATGTGACAATCAGTGACGCGGCGGGTCTAGAAGAGGCGGATGAGAATGGAAAGGCATAGCGCGGTGAGATCACCACGTCGTCCCGCAAGACCGGGACTCCTCGTGATGACAGAGTAGGCCTTCGGCCTCGGCTCGCAACGACCCTTCGGATCGGATTGCCGCCACGCCTCCCATTGGGTTGATGTCGAATGGTGAAGGCCGGTGAGATCACCACGTCGTCTCCCGCCACGTCGCTTTGCTCCTCGCGGCTTCGGCCTCGGCATTGATATAAGCGTTCGTGATGACAGAGCGGACGGTCGGCCTCGGCATCCGAACAATTCCTCACCCTGCAAAGGTGAGTATCGACGGTATCGCGTCAAAACGACCGCACTGCGGGGTGAAAAAAAAAGGCGGCGGGTTCGACCCGCCGCCCTTGAGCGTCTGCGCGAAGTGGAGCTTAGAAGATCAAGCGGATGCCGACTCGTGCCTGACGAGGATTGACGATATCATAGAGGAGATGGCCGCTGGTGGACGGGGTGTAGTCGGGGTCGGTCGCCGATAGCCAGTCGGAGCCGGAGCCGTATTGCGTGCCCCAGTAGTCGATCGTGTTGGCATTGAAGACGTTGAAGACGTCCAGGATCAGGCCCAGCCGGTATTTCTCTGCCAGCATAAAGGTCTTCTCCAGCCTCAAGTCAAGGTCCCAGGCGATCGGATAATGATGTGACCCGCGCTGCTCGGCAAAGACGGTGGTCCTTCCCGGGAAAGCCGTAGGCCGAAAGAGCGTCGTCCAGGCATCCCCGGTTATACCCTTCACATAAGCGTTGAAATAGATCCCGAAGGGCATGAGGTATGTCGCCTGAACTTTGAGCATGTGGGTCATGTCATAGGTGCTGTTCCCGTCGGCGTTGATCCAGTTGTTGGGATTATCTGCGCTTGCCGTCCACGCTCCGATGTCCTGGCCGAAGCTGTTGTCCATCGTGCCATAGGCTTTGCTGTAAACATACGAGGCCATGACCTGCCACCTGTTGGAAAAGCGCTTGTTGAACAGGAATTCAATACCCCAATACCTCCGGTAGGGGTTCTGGCCGGGAAGGCTGTTTTGAACCCAGCGATCATGGCTGTCGATGTCGGACGTCCGTTCATAGACCGTGATAGACTGGCCCATTTCAGGGATGTAGTACTGGAGAGGAGTCCAGGTCGTGGCCTTGTCGTAATGAAAGAGGAAGTTCTTCCATTCTCTGTAGATGCCCGTGACGGTAATGGACGCATCCTTGAAGAGCTCCCGCTCGACGCTGGCCGTGAACTGGTTCATGTAAGGATGACCGATGTTCGGGTCGAGTTGATAGGAGGGGGGCGGGACTGAGTCTATAGGTATGTCAAACTTGTTTGTGGCGTTGTCCCATGCCCAGAGATACCATGTGTTGAAAGCGGAGGACGGGTTGAGCCTGTCGAAGATCGAGGTGTACATCCCCTCCGTGAACTGGCCGTAATGGGCCTTGAAGATGGTCGTCTTGTCTCCGAGGATATCGAAAGTGAACCCGATACGGGGCGCAAGCCTCATCGTGTGAAAGACCGAGCCGCTCACTCCCTTGACGAATCCCCAGTTATTGCTGAGCCGCAGGCCGAGGTTGATGTTCAGGCGAGGGGTGATCTGCCAGGAATCCTGGGCAAAGGCTTCCAGCCGGAGATAGCGCGAGTTCACATCATAGCCTTTGTACTGGTAGGCCAGATACTGTCCCTGAGGGCCGTAACCGGGATACCCCGCGTACTGCGGATAGTCGGAGTACCAGGTATTGTTCGCGCCGGAATAGCCGTAGCGGCTTCTGGCCCAGGAATACTCCATTTCCACGCCGAACTTGAAATCATGGCTGCCCTGGATGAAATCGTCGGCATAATGGCTGACGCTGGCATTGAGCTGACCCCGGGCCCGGTCGGCGAGGTAGTAATAGCGAAAGTTGTCAACCCATTTATATATATTATTGTCGAAATGGGCGTTGACGTTGCGTCCCTGGGCCGGCTCAAGGTAGTAATACCCCCAGAAACCAGAGGCCTTGACATCAAGGAAGGTCGTTGGACTGAAGATATGAGTCAGGCTGAAATTGCCCACGACCTCGGGCGAGGTCTGATTGAGGGTCGTCCCCACCGTGTGTGTCGCGCCATACCCGCGGTTTTTGCCGAGATAGGTATCGATTTCGAGCGAAAAGGTCATGGGCGTCGACGGCGAGAACTGGGCGCTCAACTTACCGAACCACCGGGGCTGCTTATAGTCCCTGGGTTCGGGGAAGCCCACGACCCAGTCCTGGGAACGATAGTATTGAACTCCCGTGTAGAACCAAAGCTTGTCCTTGATGATCGGGCCTCCGAGGTGGCCGCTGATGTCAAAGAGCTTTGTGAGGGGGCCCGTATAGTCGGGGAAGTCGGTGAGGTAGGCCTGGGTGTTGTCGGCCTGCCAAAGACTCTTGGGGAAATCCCCCTTCTTGCCCTCGAAGTCGGCTTCGAAATGGCCTGAGAAAGTGTTCCCGCCCGATTTCGTCACGAGGTTGAAGATGACACCCGTGAAATTTCCGTACTCGGCCGGAAGACCCAGGGCCATGACCTTGGCCTCTTCGATGATATTATGGTCCACGAAAACCCAGGCGGAGCCTGCCTCCGGGTCACCCACGCCGACGCCGTCCATCGCGTAGGAAACTCCCGTATCCTGGGCAGCACCGTAGGCCACGTTTTCATTGACACCGGGGGCCAGGTTGACGATGTTGGCGGTGAACTGGTTGTAGGGGATATTCCTCAGGATATCATTGCTCAGGGTGACCGAGGCCGTTTCCGTGGATTTGACGTCGACGGTCGGCGATTGGGCCATAACCGTGACTTCTTCTTCCACGGCGCTTTGGATCATGGTGACGTCCACGGCCAGACGCATGGTCGTCTGGACACGGATGTTCTCCTGAACGAATGTCTTGAAGCCCACGAGCTGCGCCTTAACCTGGTACGTGCCGGGGGGCAGTGCGGGGAATCGATAGACCCCCGTTGCGTCCGTGACCGAAGTCCGAGTGCCCATCAGGTTCGGACTCGAAATCGTCACGGTGACTCCCGGGAGCGGAGCCTTTTCCTGGTCCATGACAATGCCCTCGATCGAGCCGGTGTCTTTGGACTGGGAGAAGGCCAGGGGAGAGAGCACGAGCAAAAACACGATCAGCCATAGGATTGATCTTGCCTTCAAGTTTACCTCCTTTGCCTCATCCATTCCCTTCATAAAAACAAAACTGTAAACTCCAAACTTTTTTTTATTGATTCTTTTCGCTAGCCACCTCCTTAAAAAATAAGGAATGATTCTAATATTAATTTTGCAAATTTTATGCCAATGATCAAGACGCAAATAGCGCTTAATCAACGACATAAGAATGAAGCTTTGACATCAAATAGCAAAAAACGTCCAAAAAGTTGAATAATTCAAAATATTGAATTTATTTGAAGCAAATCGAGCTTTCTCGATTATCACTCGCCATTGGCCAATCACAAATAAAAATCCTCATGGACATTCGCCATTGTTCATTCGATAGCAAGAACGCAAGGACGAGGCGAATTTTGTCTGACTTGCAGCATTCCTATTGCTGCCGCCGGAACAACGAGTGTCAAGTCCTGAGTGATCCCTGACCTAATGACCAGTGCCGAATGACGGGCGTCGGCCTTTCCTCCGTTTGAAACGCGACTTCCATTATGGTAGTTTAACTCGTGAGGATTCAGAATGAAATTCAAGCCCTTTTTGGCTTTGGCCGTGTCGGTCGTGCTTCTTGCGGGCGCAGTTGCGGCTGCCGCTCCGAACATGCCGCTCCTCCCGGAGCACAAGCAATGGCTCGACATGGTGACGCCCATCATCACCAAGACCGAACGCGAGGTTTTTCTGAAGCTGACGACCCATGAGGAGCGCGGCAAGTTCATCCAATTCTTCTGGAAACAGCGCGACCCGGCGCCCGATACATCGGAGAACGAGTTCTACAAGGAATACATGAAGCGAGTCCAATTCGCCGACCAGTACTTCGGGTACGGGACGGGCAAGAAGGGAAGCCTGACCGAGCGGGGCTATTACTACCTTCTCCTCGGGCCTCCCCTCGAACGCCACATGTATACGACCGAGTCCCAGATTCTGCCGCTCGAGCTTTGGTTCTACAAAGGTGACGAGCGCTACGGCCTTCCTCCGTATTTTTACCTTATCTTTTACCAGCCAATGGGCATGGGCGAATTTCGGCTGTACTCCCCGGGCGTCGAGGGGCCGGAAACGCTGGTCATTCCCTCCATGACCGAGCAAAACATCACCCGCTCCTCGGCCTACGAGATCATCCACAAAATCAACTCGGAATTGGGCTCAGCCAGCCTGAGCTACATGCCGGGAGAGCGGCCCATGGGCGCGGGCTCATTCTCTTCGGACCAGATCGTCGCCTCCGTGCGCGAGGTGCCAGAGAAGGAATTCTCGGACGCCTACGCTCGAAACTACCTTAACTATAAGGATTTCGTCGAGACCGAATACGCCGACATCTTCACCGAATCGACGTTTCTGGTCAAAGTCTTCCGGAGCGGCGGGGTCGATTTCATCCACTGGACTCTCGAGCCCAGCCGAGTCAACTTCGCCCAGCGCAACGACGCCTACGAAGCGTCCTTTGAGCTCGTTCTGCGTTTGGTGGACGACGCCGACCGGACGGTCTTCGAGCAGACCGAGGAGATTCCGCTGCGGGTCAGTCCGGCGCAGTACAAGCAGCATGAGCGCCAACGGTTTGCCTTTCAGGATATCCTGCCGGTCATCCCCGGGGATTTCAAACTCCTCTTCCTCCTCAAGAACAAAACGGGAAAGGATTTTTCCTCGCAGGAGGCGCGGATCTCCGTCCCGCGTGAGCCGGGACCCTTGTCGCTCGGCCCGCTCCTTCTGTATCGAGCCAAGGAACCCGCCCCGGTCTCCGTCGCCCGGCCTTCCCTGAACGCCTTTGCCCTGGACGGTTCCCAATTCCTGTTCGATACGCGCAACGAGTTCCCCAGGGAAGGGATGATGGGCCTTTACGTTCAGCCGTTCAACCTGGCTCAGGGCGTGCCCGACACGACGGCGGTCCGTGTTCTCGCGGAGATCCGCTCGGCCGACTCCAACGCCGTGGTCTGGAGCTCGAGTCGGCGTCTGGAGGAGGTTATGCCGGCCGGGCACACGGGTATCGAGTTCGAGAGTATCCCCCTGACTGCACTTCAACCCGGATACTACGAAGTCGACGTGGTGCTGCGGGACAGTGCGGACCGGACGCTCGCCTCGCAGCGGGACCACTTCATCCTCTTGACCCAAGCCGGGGTGCCGCTTCCCTGGGCCTACTCGAAGCAGCGGCCGGCTTTCCCCAACGCCGACCAGAGGTCCATCCTCGGTGCCCAGTATTTCGCCGTGGGCGATTACGTCCGGGCCAAGGATATGCTCGAAAAAAGCCTGGCCTCCAAGGACACCGGCACGACCCGGCTCCTCCTGGCCAGGACCCTGTACGGCCTGAAGGCCTTCAAGGATTCTCTGGCCCTGATCACTCCGGTCTATGAGTCCACTCGCGACCGCGAGGCGGCCAAGGTCATGGCCCAGGATTTTGCCGGGTTGCAGGACTGGTCTTCGGCCCTCATCTACCTCAAGGACCTTCTCCGGCAGGTCACGGAGGTCAGCCTTCTCAACCTGACCGCCGAATGCCTGATCCGGCTTAACAGGTCCGGCGAAGCCCTCCCGCTTCTCCAGAAATCGCTCGAGCTCAGCCCGGGCCAGGAGGAGGTGCGGAAGCTTGAGGAGCTGGCCAAGCAAAAGCACTAGGCCCGCATAAATCGAACAGAAAGGATAGGCTCCCATGAAAAGACTTTCTTTATGCTTGATCCTCTTCGGAGCCCTGGCCTGCGGCCTGCAGGCTTCGATCACCGGCAAGGTCGAGGGCGTAGTGACCGACAGCGCGGGCTCGCCGCTCGAGAAGGTTACGATCAGCATCGTTTCCCAGGTCACTTCGGCCGTGAAGTTCGATGTGTCCACGGACGCCGCGGGCAAGTTCACTCAGATCGGGATTCAGCCCGGCTACTACCTCATCTCCTTCAAGAAGGACGGTTTCATGCTGGCCTCCAAAGAGATCCATGTGGCCATCGAAGAATCGACCAAGCTCCAGATTCAGCTCGAAAAAGTCGAAGCGGCCCTGGAGCGGACCGTGTCCGAGTCGGACAGGCTCTTTCTTAAGGGCAACAAGCTTTATCAGGAGAAGGATTACGACGGGGCCGAGGCCGCCTACAAGGAGGCCATCGCCAAATCCGGGACGCAGTGGGGCTATTACTTCAACCTGGGCCTTTGCTATAAGAAGATGTGGGGCTCCGAAATTTTAATTACGAACGTTTCCCAAAACCAGGCCAGAGTCACAACTTTGAATTACCAAGATTTAGCCGCAGCCGCCTTCGCCAAGGCCGTCGAGCTCAACCCCGAAAGCTACAGCGCCAACAAGGAATACGGCGAGGTGCAGGCCAAGGCCGGAAATTTCGAGGCGGCCAAGAAATACTACCAGAAGGCCAGCGAGCTCTCCCCGACCGACCCGGACGCCTTCTACAACCTCGGCGCCTGCCTGACCAACCAGAGTGAAAATGAAGCGGCCCTCGCCGCCTTCCAGAAGTGCGTCGAGCTCAAGGCCGATTACGCTGAAGCCTACTACCAGATCGGGACGATCAACATCGGCTTGAACAAGAAGACCGAGGCCATTGCCGGCCTGGAGAAATTCCTGGAGCTGGCCCCGGCCCACGAGAAGGCGGCCCTGGCCAAACAGCTGCTGGATTATCTGAAGAAATAGCGGGCGCTCCGGGAGCGCGATGACCCTTCGGGTCACCTCAGGATAACAAGCCCCCCGTGTCATCACGAGGAACTGCACTCTTGTGCAGTGACGTAGTGATCTCTCTCTTCTTGTCATCGCGAACCGAGGCGGAACGCCGAAGCCGCGAGCGAGGGGGATACCTTTAGGTCTTCTGTATCGCTAGTTCTCGTGTGATTACGAGGAACTGCACTCTTGTGCATGATGTAGTATCTGTCGCTACGGCCATCTAAAAATGTAGCGGAATACGAAGAAGCTATACTAAGTGTTTTATGTTCGGGGTGGTGATTTCTCTCTTGTCATCGCGAACCGAGGCGGAACGCGAAGCCGACCCGCCCGGCGGGGCGTGGCGGGCTCAGCGTGGTGATCTCTCTCTGTAATTCCCATAAGAGAGATCCTCACGCCCCATCGCAGGAGCGATGGGACTCAGGATGACAACGGTGCACGCCTCCTCGTGATGACCCTAGCGGGCAAAAAAAGGCCGACAGGATTTCTCCCGCCGGCCCGTTCCGATTTGAGCTTAAATTTTAGATGATCTCAAAATCCATGGTTTTGGTAACGGTGCCTCCGCCGATCTTGTCAGTGATCTTGACCACGAGCGAGTACTTGCCCGGGGCCAGGTCTCTCGTTTCCGTCTTCTCGGTCGTGCCGGATGTGATCTTGACCGTCTGCTTCAGGGGCAGGGGCAGGCTCACGTAGGGAGATTCGTAGACCGTCGAGGCGTACTTGATCACGTCTTTATCGCCCGCCTTGACTTCCATACCCGTCTCGAGAGCGAATTTTCCCTGGTCGTTGGCCTTGGCGCCCAGGACGAAATACAAGATATCCAGGTTCGCCTTTTCCCGAACGGCCATGGCCGAGTTGGGCGTGACCCTCAGGACGAGGTACGTGAAGTAATCCTGATGGAGGATGGTCCGCGTCTCCTGGGCCTGGAGCTGGGCGATGTCCTTGGTGACCAGGATGGGCGTCGTCTCGAGCTTTCCCTCGAGATTGGCCGCATCGGGGGTCGTGAATTCAAAATAGGTCGTGCCCAGCTTCTTCTGGTCCTGGCTTCTCATGGCCGCGGCGAGGATGTAGCTGCCCGGAGGAAGGTCGTAGCCGACGTAGTAAACGCCCTCCTGGTCGGGCTTGTATTCGGCCGCCGGTATGACGATCTCGGTGGGCACGTAGACTTCCTTGACGATCTTGCCCGAGACGTTGTTCGCCACTTCGCGGAACTGGAGGAAGAGTTCGAACGCAGCCTGCATGTCGGTGGGCGGGACCTCCTCGAAGGCCGAAGTGGTCTCTTTCTTTTCCTCGGGCTTTTTCTCCTCAGCCTTGGGAGCGGCGGCGGCCGCGGCGGTCTTGGCCGGGACGAAGCCCAGGTCGGCGTTCTTGACCCGGACCTGGAACACGTTGTGGAGCAGGTTCTGAACGCGATAGTAGGGGAAGAAGATATGCTGGGTGACGGTCAGGGGGATGCCCGGCTGGCCCTGCCGATTCGCCAAACCCTGCTCGATCACGGCCTTGACATCCGTGGGTATGTAGACTTTTTCTTTTTCCTGGGGTTTGGCCTGTTCCTTGGTTTCTTTTTGGGCATTGGCTAGTCCCGGAATCGAGAGCGCGCTCAGGATGAACGCGGCCAGAACCACGACCAGCATAAGCTTTTTGCTGTTCATCAATTCCTCCATGGATTCAAGGTCGTCTCAGGACGGAGACTTCCTCGTTTAAAGCAATATTTATGCCATTCCCGTGCGCTGAGCAGGGTCTCGTTCTGTAAAAGAAATTTACGAGCGGGGCCAAGCAATTTTACTTCAGCCGCCGGGCCGCATAGGGAAAGAATATAGCAGAATCGCATTTCCCGTGCAAGAATATGAAGGGAAGCATTTCCTGATAATAAATTTAGGAAGGCTCGGGGAAGAGCCTTGCTCCCGCGGGGTTTCTTCACGCCTTTCCGCACCTCGTCCTTCTCGGCGCCTGCGTATAGCGTTATCGGCTCGGGAAGGGCACCCAGTCTCCCAAATCTTGCAGGAGGCTCCGTGCCGAAGAAGAAGTTTGCCCGGATGCGTTCTCAGATTCTTATCCATTTCTTAACCCCCATTCGCCCCTCTGTAATTAGGGGCGACTGCATGATACGCATCCGTTCTGCAAGTGGCGTCCCCGTGAAGAAGGGGTTCCTTCGAAGGCCGGTGCTCCAAGGCTAAAACCCCTCGATGGTCGCTTCATCCCTTCCCCTCGCCTTCCATGAAAAGCTGGTTTGAAAATGCTTCCAGGGGAAGGGCGGGTGAACTGCAGGTTGACCGCTACTCCGCTATCATCTCAATCGGATGGCGGTGAGATCGCCACGGCCCCAGAGGGCCTCGCGATGACCCTTCCGATTAGCTTCGGCCTTAGGCCTGGGCTCTTACCAAGCGTAGTTCTTAAGAGAAGGCTCGGGGAAGGGCTTTGCTCCCGCGGCGTTTCACGACGCTTTTCCGTACGCCGTCCTTCTCGGTTCAGCTTGCAGGATCAATCTCGCGGGCCGGAAGAGTGCTTTTGAAATTTCAGCACCGCGTTCTGATGTTCGCGAAAAGTACGGCTGAACTGGTGGCTGCCGTCGTTGCGAGATACGAAATAGAGGTAGTCTTCGGTCGCCGGATACAGAGCCGCTTCGAGGGAATCGCGGCCGGGATTGGCGATCGGCCCCGGCGGCAGGCCCGGATGGCGGTAGGTATTGTAGGGGGATTCGAGCCTCAGGTCACGGCTGCGCAAACGCCCCTCGTATTCGCCGGCGAGCTTTAAAGCGTAGATGATGGTCGGGTCGCAGTCGAGCTTCATTCTCATCCGGAGCCGGTTGTGGAAGACCGCGGCTACGAGCTTCTTCTCTTCCGGCCGCGACGTCTCCTTTTCGATGAGCGAGGCCAGGGTCGTCACCTGGCGAACGGTCATTCCCAGCTCCTGGGCTCTGAGACGCCACCGATCGGAAAAAACCATCTCAAACTGGGCGATCATCCTCCCGACGATCTCCCGGGCGGGCGTGTAAGCCGGGAAATTGTAGGTTTCCGGGAAGAGATAGCCCTCGGCGTTGGCCGCCTCCCGATCCCAGCCGAGGATGAGCTCTCTATCGGCGAACGCCTCGAGGAAATCCGTCCGCGTGACGAGACCCGCCCGGTCGAACTCCTCGGCGATCTCCTGGGCGGTCAATCCCTCGCGAAAAGTTATGGGATGGAGATAGACCTTGCCCTTGGTCATGGCTTCCAGGATGTCTTTCATCGTCACGGGGCTGGGAAAGTCGTATTCCCCAGCCTTGAGACTGTCGTGCGGATAATAAAGCCTATAGGCCAGCCGAAAAGCCATTGGGCTGCGGATCAAGCCGCTCTTTCCGAGGGACGCGGCGATGCCCCTGACTCCCTGGCCCTTTTCCACTTCGAAATGCATGCCGCGAGGAAGCCCGGGCCGTTCGAGCCGATACTCTCCCGAGAACCAGACGACGACGAACAGGACCCCGACCGCGAGCAGGGCGAGCGTTCCCCGCAGGACCCTACGGATCACGTCCGTCTTCCCGTTCCCGCCGGGATTCCAAATAGCCGGCCAGGATAATCGAGGCCGAGATCTGGTTCTCCACGGATTGCTTGTCCTTGAGCCGGACCTTCTGGCCCTTCATCACGCCCTGGGCCTGGCGCGTGGTCAGGCGCTCGTCCCAAAAAACGACGGACAAGCCCACGATGCTTTCCAGCCACTGGCCGAAATCCCGCGTCTTCTTGGCCCGGCTGCCCGAACTTCCGTCCATGCGAACCGGAATGCCGATGACGACGAGCCCCACGTCCTGGCTGCGGACGAGGTCCTGGAAGAACTGCCGGTCCTTTTCCTCGCCGGACAGGAGATAGGTCATCAACGGCTGGGCCGTGAAATGGAGAGGGTCGGAGACGGCCAGCCCGACGTGACGGTCGCCGTAATCGATGCCCAGGATCCTCATCGGGTCCGGCGCTCCAAGCACTTTTTCCTTGTCCTGTGGCGTTCGAACCCCAGGCGGATGAGCTCGTCCAGCAGGGCGGGGAAGCTCAGGCCGCTCACGGCCCACAGGCGGGGATACATGCTGATCTCGGTGAAACCGGGGATGGTGTTGATCTCGTTGACGAACAGCCGCCCCGTCCGGGCTTCAAGAAAAAAGTCCACCCGGGCCATCCCGGAACAGTCGATGGCCTCGAAGGCGGCCACGGCCAGCCGGCGCACCTCGTGTACCGTTCGCGCCGGAAGGGAAGCCGGAATGCGGAAGGTCGTTGTGCCGTCCACGTACTTATCGGCGTAATTATAGAACTCGGCGCCGGGGATGAGCTCTCCGGGAAGAGACGCCTTGGGCCGCTCATGACCCAGGACCGAACACTCCAGCTCGCGACCGGTGATCCCGTGCTCGACCAGAATGGTCTGGTCATAGGCGAATGCCAAATCGCAGGCCCGGCCCAGCATTCGGGGAAATTTGACCTTGGTGATGCCCACGCTCGAGCCCAGGCTGGACGGCTTGACGAACAGCGGAAGGCGAAGCCGGGCGAGGACTCTGGTCATGATCTCCCGCCGTTTGTGCTGCCAGTCGGCCTCCCGGATAACGAGGTGGGGGACGATGGGCAGACCGGCCGCGGCGAAAAGCGTCTTCATGATGCTCTTATCCATGCCCACCGCCGAGGCCGTCACCCCGGCTCCGACATAAGGGACATCGGCCATCTCGAACAGGCCTTGGATCGTCCCGTCCTCGCCGAAGGGACCATGGAGCACGGGGAAATAGATATCCGCCCGCAGAGATGCCGCCGGAGCCCGTCCGGGCTCCCAGGGGAGGAAGGAGGCGAAAGTCCCCTTCCGCAGTTTCGATAACGGCAGGCGGGGCGAATCGACGTGACGCCACCGTCCCTGCTTATCGATATAGATCGAGACAACGCGATATTTTCCGGGTTTGAGGTTGTCGAATACGGACGCGGCGGAAATGAGGGAGACTTCATGCTCCGCCGACCGGCCTCCAAAAACCAGCGCGACCGTTGGCTTCTGGAACGTTGAGGGTCTCATCAGATCCCTATTCCTGCACGTATTCTAGTGAAAAACCGGGGCTTTGTCCACGACCCGCAGGAACAGGGGAGCAGGACCTTGACTCTCCTCGGCCCTGCCGCCGGGGTCCTTGAGGGGCCGGGCTCTGTTAGTCTGGAAATCTCCGGTCTCGGAGAGCGATCAAGGAAACGTCGCGCCGGATTCGAGAGTCTATCTTGAATCGAACAAAAGGGGATGTTCCTCGACGATGGCTCGGACCTGCCGCCCAGAGGCGGAGTTCGAGACAAATCAAAAAGCAAAAAAGGATCGATCGGGCCCGGCGGCTCTTACGGGCTCTGGAGCGATTTTTTCAGCTCCCGGCTGGGCGTGAACTTGATCCGCCGCTTGGCCGGGATCGTGATCGTTTCACCCGTCTTGGGGTTTCGGCCCTTTCTCTCGTGACGGGTCTTGATCTCGAAGCTCCCGAATCCCGAAAAAGTCACTCTCTCTCCTTTTTGCATGGCGCCCTTGATCCCGTCAAGCATGCCATGGTAGGCCTTCTGAGCTTGCTGGAGGGTGATGCCCGCGGCCTGGGCGATCATCTTGGTGATTTCCCGTTTGCTCATGGAGCACCTCCTCACCTTTTTGCTGAACTGATTTGATTTAATGTTAAGAAGAAGCTGACGGATTGTCAAGCGTTTCGAAGATATTTTATGCTTTGTCACGGCCGGCGGGGCCTGGATAAGCCGGGCGTTCCGTGCTATCATGGCCGCAAATCATGACCCCGGAAGCCGAACTTCTCCGCCTTTGCGCGGTCAATCCCGTGCCCGAGGCCCGGCGCGAGCGCATCAAGACCTTGGCTCGAAGGAGTTTGGATTGGGAACTTTTCTCCCGGCTGGCCGTCGAGCATCGTGTTTTTTCCCTGGCTCATAAAGCGCTTTCGCAGGCCGCGCCCGAAGCCGTGCCGGCCGAGGTGCGTGAGCGCCTGCGAACTCTCTATTTCAGCAACCTCACCCGGAACCTCGCCCTTCAAAAGGAGCTCATTCGCCTGCTCGAAGCTTTGAAGGCGAGCGGCTTGGACGCCGTGCCTTACAAGGGCCCGGTCCTGGCCGAATCCGCCTACGGCGACGTCGGCCTCAGGCAGTTCACCGACCTCGACATCCTCATCCGGGAGCGCGACATCGAACAAGCGGTCTTTGTCCTGCGGAGCCTGGACTACGGGCCGGCGCTTCCGAACGATCCGTCCTATCTCAAGAGGCTGGTTCGGGTTTTGCGGGATTTTACTTTTCTGCGCCCGAACGGCCCGGGCCTCGTGGAGCTCCAATGGAGGCTGACCCAGCGTTACCATCCCGTATTTCATGCGGGGGGCGCCGTGTGGCGAAACCTCAGGGAGGAAAGCCTGGCCGGGGTTCCGATGCGGACATTATCCTGGCCGGATACCCTGCTCGTCCTGTGCCTTCACGGTCTCTACCATTCCTGGCAGATCCTTCAGATGGTCTCCGACGTGGCTCAGGCCGCGGCGTCCTCATTCGGGCTTGACTGGCGGGCCCTGCTCGAGGACGCCCGGCGTCAGGGTGGACTGAGAATCCTGCTCTTGGGCTTGCTCCTGGCGCGCGATCTCCTCGAGGCGGACCTGCCCGGGGAAGTCCTCGAGGCCGCCGGACGCGACCGCTTCATCGAGGACTTGACGGCGCGGGTCGGCTCGAGCTTTTTCGAGACGTCATCCTATTTAATGAAAGCCCGCTCGTTCTTCTTCCTCGAAGCGAAGCTCGTCGACGGCCTCGGCAACCGGGTCCGCTACCTGTGGGGAAGGCTGTCCACGCCGAACGAAGAGGACGACCAGGCCCTCGCCCTCCCCGCCGCGCTATACCCCTTCCATCCCGCATTCCGGATCGTCCGGCTCTTCAAAAAATACGCGCTCAAAGCGTGAGCCCAGGGATTGCCGGAGATGAACAGGGCGTGAGGAGTGACTCTTATTTTACTCTATGCCCATCCCGGACCACGACGCGGCCGTTCTTGATGACGTGGCGGATGGGGTTGATGCCCGGGTTGTAGGCGAGATAGATGTAGTCGGGCATTTCGCACAGCACGAGGTCCATCGCCTTCCCGACTTCCAAACTGCCGACGGAGGCTTGCCGATCAAGGGCACAGGCGGCATTGACCGTGCAGGCGTTCAGGGCTTCCTCGACGCTGAGCTTCAGGGTGAATACGCCGAGCTGAAGGATGAACAGCATGGATTCGGTCATAGAGCTTCCGGGGTTGAAATCCGTGGCCAGAGCTACGATCGCGCCCGCGTCGACGAGCTGGCGCGCCGGGGCCCTTTTGTCCAGCATCAGGAAGAACGATACCGCGGGGAGGAGGACCGCGACCGTCCGGCTGGCGGCCAGGGCGGCGATGCCCGCCGCGTCGACCGCGATCAGATGCTCGGCCGACACGGCCCCGACTTCGGCGGCCAAGGCTCCGCCTCCCAGGGGGACGAACTCGTCGGCGTGGATCTTGATCTTGAACCCGGCCGCTTGTGCCGCCGCGACCAGGCGCCGCGTCTCCTCGAGAGAGAAGACTCCCTTCTCGCAAAACACGTCGAAGAACTCGGCCAGTTTGCGCCGACGGACCTCCGGGATGAGGTCGCGAATGATGAGCGAGATGTAGTCCTCGCGGCGCTCTTTGAATTCCAGCGGAACCTCGTGGGCGGCCATCAGGGTGGGCACGATGTCCACCGGCTGGGTCCGGTTGAGCTCGGCCAGGACCTCGAGCTGTTTGACCTCGTCCGCGATGTTCAGCCCATAGCCGCTCTTGGCTTCGGCGGTCGTGGTTCCGTGGAGGAGCATCTGGTCTAGTCGGTCCTGACCCAGCTGCCTCAGCTCTTCGACCGAGGCGGCCCGTGTGGCCCGGACCGAAGTTTGGATGCCCAGGCCTCGTTCGGCGAGCTGTTGGTAGGTGAGCCCCTGGAGCCTCAGGACGAACTCGTCCGCTCGGCTCCCGGCAAAGGGCAGGTGAGTGTGGCTGTCCACGAACCCCGGCAGGCCGACCAGGTTCCGTCCGTTCATGATCTCCGCCTCATCGTCGGTCCGAACTTGCCGCTTGAAATCCTCCTCGGACCCGATGAACACGATGCGCCCGCGGTGCGAGGCGATCCAGGCGTCTTCCCGGAGGCCGATGTCGCGGAGGTCCGCCTTCCTTTTGGGAAGGGGGCCGGCACAGGTCACGAGCTGGCGGCAGGCCCGGACGACGAGGTCAGCTGGGATCATAGACGGATTTCTTAACCACCCGGGGGTGCTTGTTCCGGATGAAGGTCGGGGTCTCGTAGAGGGAGTAGGGCTCCTCGGCGGATTGGGCCGCGGCCCGTCCCTCGGTCCGTTCGATCTCCTGGCTCTCGAAAGAAGGCTCGGGCGGCTCGATCTCGATGGGGAACGGCTCCGGAGTCTTGCGGTGCCGGGGCAGAACGTCCTGGGCGGCTTTGTCCTTCTTGGTGCCGCAGAAGCCGGTGGCGATGACCGTCACCTTGGCCTGGTCCTTCATGCTGTCGTCGATGACCATGCCGAAGATAACGTTGGCCTCGGGATGGGCCAGCCGGTTGACGATGTCCACGGCCCGGGAGACCTCGAGCAGGCCCAGGTCCTTCCCCCCGGTGATGTTGATAAGCATGCCCTGAGAGCCCTCGATCGACGTCTCGCACAGAAGAGGACTGGTGATCGCCCGCTGGGCGGCTTCCACGACTCGGTTATGGCCGGAGGCGAAACCGGTTCCGAGGTAGGCCTGGCCCATGTTCTTCATGATCGTCCGTACGTCGGCGAAGTCCAGGTTGATCAGGCCGGGTTTGGTGATCAGGTCGGTCACGCCCTGGACGGCTTGGCGCAGGACATCGTCGGCCATGCGGAAGGCATCCTCGGACAGCGTTTCCTCGGAGGCGGTCTGGAGGAGGCGGTCGTTAGGGATGGCGATGACCGTATCGGCCACGGTCTTGAGCTGTTTCAGCCCGTCCTCGGCCTGACGGCCGCGATACTTGAGCTCGAAAGAGAAGGGCAGGGTCACGACCGATATCAGGAGGAGGTCGAGCTCCGAGGCCAGCTTGGCGATCACCGGAGTGGCCCCGGTGCCCGTCCCGCCGCCCAGGCCCGCGGTCAGGAAGACCATGTCCGCGCCCTGGAGGGCTGCCAGAAGCTTTTCCTTGTCCTCCTCGGCGGCCTGACGGCCCACTTCGGGACGCCCGCCCGAGCCCAGCCCTTTGGTCAGCTTGGCGCCGATCTGAATCTTGGTCCGCGCCCGGCTGGTGCTGAGAGCCTGGAGGTCGGTGTTGACGGCGATGCACTCCACCCCTTCGATGCCCATGGCGATCATCCGGTTGAGGGCGTTGCCCCCGCCGCCGCCGATGCCCATGACCTTGATGTTCGCCACGGACGTGTCCTCCGCCAGCGCGAATCGGATTCCGGTCCCTCTGTCTTCTCTCATGACGCCTCCTATTCCTCTTTGATCCACTCTCTGAAGATGGTCCAAATCCCCCTCTTGCGGTCCTTGGACTGACCCTTCTCCTGCCGCTGCTGATAGCCGTAAAGGAGCAGGCCGACCACGGTGGCGAAATCGGGCGTGCTCACCCGGTCGATGAGCCCGCCTACGCCGGTCGGGTCGCCGCGGCGGACGGGGAGGTCGAAGATCTCCTCCGCCACCTCTTCCAGCCCGTCGAGCAGCGCCGTGCCGCCCGTGAGCAGGATCCCCGAATTGAGCGATTTGTCGAAGCCCGTGCGCTTGATGTCGTTGTCCACCAGCCGGAAGATCTCCTCGGCCCGGGGCTGGATGATATCGGCCAGGAGCTGTTTGGACAGGACCCGCGGCTTGCGGCCCCGCCCCACGGCCGGAACCTCGATGCTCTCCTGGTCGTCGGTGATGGGACTGGCGATACAGCCGTATTTTTTCTTGATCTTCTCGGCCTCGGGAATGGGCGTCCGCAGACCGACGGCGATGTCGTTGGTGAAGTTGTCCCCGCCCAGAGGGATGATGGACGTGTACCACAGACTGCCCCGTTCGTAGATGGCCACCTCGGTCGTGCCGGCGCCGATATCGACCAGCCCCACGCCCAGCTCCCTCTCGTCGGCGGTCATGGTGGCCAGGCTGGAAGCGAGCTGGTTGAGGACGATCTCCTGGATGTGGATCCCGGCCCGCTCGACGCAGGCCCTCAGGTTCTGGACCGAGGTGATGGCGCTCGTGACGATGTGGACGTTGACTTCGAGCTTGATGCCGCTCATCCCCATCGGGTCGCGGATGCCGTCCTGGTCGTCGACCACGAACTCCTGGGGGATGACGTGGATGATCTGACGGTCGGGCGGGATGCTGACCGCCTTGGATTGCTCGACGACCCGGCGGATATCCTCCCGCGAGATCTTGCGGTCCTTGCCCGAGACGGCGATGACCCCTCGGCTGTTGAAGCTCCGGATGTGGGCCCCGGAGATGCCGACATAGGCCGCGTCGATTTCCACCCCGGCCATGAGCTCCGCCTCCTCCTGGGCCTTCTTGATGGCCGCCGAGGTCGAGTCCAGGTTGACCACGACTCCCTTGCGGAGGCCCCGCGATTCGGCCTGGCCGATGCCGATGACATCGAGCTTCTTGTCCTCCGTGATCTCGCCGATGACCGCGGCGACCTTTTTTGTTCCGATGTCCAGACCGACGACGTATTCGCTCTTGGGCATCACAACACCTCCTTGTCCGAACCGGCTCGGGCCGGGGCGCTTCCCTCCGGGCTTCGACTCGGGCCGAGATAGGCCCGCCCGGGAACGGTCAGGTCCACGTAGTCCAGCCGGCCGAAACGGCTCTGCCAGGTGAGCAGGTTCTTTTCAAAATAGGCCAGCCCGGGGCGGGCCCAGTCGGGGTTGAGATAGACACGGACGGGGTTGTTTCGGAGCTCGAGGCCCACCCGTCCGGGTACGCTCACGTCGATCACGGCCAGGGCCCTCCTCATGTCCTCCGTCAGTCCGCGAAGGCATTCGCGGGCCAGGCCGATCTTTCCCGCATAATCCTCGCCGAAGCCTTCTGCCGAGCGGATCAAGGGCAGGCCGGATGCGGCCGGGTCCGCCGGCTCGAGACGGACACCCTCATCGTCCACGAGGGTCGGGGTCGGCTCGTCGAGAACGGCCATGGCCGCGCGCTCCCGGACCGTGACCCGGAGGCGCGAGGGCCAGACCTTCCTGACCCGGACTTCTTTGATCCAGCTCAATCCCTCGACCTCGGCCCGGAGACGCTCGGTATCCAGGAGAAACAAGCTCAACCCTATCCGGGGGGCGATGATGCTTTGGACCGAATCCCGGGTCAAGCCCGTGGCCCCGCTAAGCTCGACCGTCTTGAGGGCGAACGCCCCAGAGCTGAAGGCCATGAGGGACATCCTCTGAACGCCGACGAACACCGCGGCGAACAGGAACAGGATGGCCAGCAGATGACCCAGCCGCAGACGGATCCGGCGCGGCCGGCTCTTCACCCGAGGCCGCCCGCGCTGGAACTGCAGGGGCTGGGCGAGGTCCGACATCCGGCCGGCGGTCGCGGTCAGGCGGGCCATTTTCATGGCTATTTTTTCTCCTCCAGGGCGGTGATGATCTCGGGGATGATGCGGTTGACGTTGCCCGCGCCCAGGACGAGGATGATGTCCTGGGGCTGGACCAGTCCGGCGATGAGTGCCGGGATCTTGCCGAGGTCGGGCTCGAAATGGACGTCCTTGTGGCCGAACTGGCTGACCTCATCGAACAGGGCCAGGCCGTTGACCCCGGGCAGGGGATCCTCGCCGGCCGGATAGACCTCGGTCAGGATGAGGACATCCGCCTGGTTGAAGGCCGTGGCGAAGTGCTTGAGGAGGAGGGACAGCCGGGTGTAGCGATGAGGCTGGAAGACGGCGACGACCCGGCGGGGCCAGCCCGTTTTCGCCGCATCCAGGGTGGCTTTGATCTCGGTCGGGTGGTGGGCGTAGTCCTCGATGATCATGACGTCCTTGACCGTCTTTTTCAGCTCAAAGCGGCGGCCCGTGCCGGTGTAACCCTCCAGGGCGGCAAAGATCCGGGGCTGGGGAATGTCGAGCTCCATCCCCACGGCCACAGCCGCCAGGGCGTTGGCGATATTGTGCTTGCCGGGGACGTTCAGGCGCAGAGTGCCGAGGGGCGCGCCCTGGTGATGGACCGTCGATTCGCTCGTGAAGTTCTCGAACTTCTCGTCGCGGGCGAAGAAATCCGCCTGGGCCGAGAAGCCGTAGGTGATGATCCGTCGTTCGAGCTGGGGGATGAGGCTCTGCAACGACGGGTTGTCCAGGCACAGCACGACCGGGCTGTAGAAGGGCACCTTGTTGGCGAAATGGACGAAGGTCTTTTTGAGCTCATCCACGTTCTGATAATGGTCCAGGTGCTCCTCGTCGATGTTGGTCAGGACGGCGATGAAGGGCGACAGGAACAGGAAGGACCGGTCGCTCTCGTCGGCCTCGGCCACGATGAAATCCCCCCCGCCCAGCTTGGCGTGGGAGCCGATGGTGTTCAGCCGGCCGCCGACGATGATCGTCGGGTCGAACCCGCCCGCCTCGAGGACCAGGGCGATCATGGATGTCGTCGAAGTCTTGCCGTGCGAACCGGCGATGGCGACGCCGAGCTTCATCCGCATGAGCTCGGCCAGCATCTCCGCCCGGGGGATGACCGGGATCTTGAGCCGGCGGGCTTCGATGACCTCGGGGTTCGAATCGCGCACGGCCGAGGAGATGACCACTACGTCGGCCCCGGCCAGGTTCTTCGGGTCGTGGCCGATGGCCACCCGTGCCCCCAGCCGCTCCAGCCTCCTGGTGACGTCCGTGGCGAGAAGGTCGGAGCCGCTGACGGCGTAGCCGAGGTTCAGGAGCACCTCGGCGATGCCGTTCATGCCCGTCCCGCCGATGCCCACCATGTGGATCTGCTTGAGCCGAAGAAAGAACTTCCTGACCATGTTCTGCTCCTAGCCTCGGTCCCCATCCTTCATCATCGACAGACCCAGGTCGACGATCCGGTCGGCGGCCCGGTCGGTCCGCAGAGGCTCGAGTCGAGCCGCCAGTCGTTCGGCCCGGCCGCGGTCCTCGAAAAAGCCTCGAAGTCGGGCCGCCAGAACGTCCGGCGCGAGCTCGCTCTCGGTGATGACTTCCGCCGCGCCCAGACGCTCGAGCTCGCGGGCGTTGAGGAACTGATGGTTGTCCGCGGCCTGGGCGAAGGGGACGAGGACGGCCGGCCGGCGGGCGGCGATGAGCTCGGCGATGGTCGTCGCCCCGGCCCGGCATAGGCACAGGTCGGACTTCTCCAGGACTTCGGCCATGCTTTCAATGAAGGGCGTGATGACCGCCCGTTCGAAACCCGCCCGGTCATAGGCCTCCTTGACCCATTCCCAATCTCCAGGCCCCGTCTGATGATGGATGTCGAGACGGTCCCGGTCCGGGGCGAGGAGGGGCAGGGTCTCGACCATGGCCTTGTTCAGGATTCGGGAACCCTGGCTTCCGCCGAAGACAAGCAGACTGAAGAGGTCTTCTCGCGGCTTGGGCCGGATTTTGGAAAACTCGTCGCGGACCGGGTTCCCCAGCACGACGCCCTTGCCGCGAAAATAGGGCAGAGCGCTCGGAAAAGCGACGACCGCTTTTCGGGCGAAGGGCCGGAGGAGGCGGTTGGTAAAACCCGGCCGGGCATTTTGCTCCAAAATGAGGGCCGGGATCCGAACGACCCAGGCCGCGAGCACGACCGGGCCGGAGCTGTATCCCCCGACTCCGATGACCAGTCCCGGACGCGTGCGAAGAAGGAGCCCGAGGGAAAGGACCATGGCCCAAGGCAAGAGGACGAGCGACTTCAGGGTGCGCCAGCCACGGCCCTTGAGGCCCTCAACGGGCAAGGCCACGAACGGCACCCCGCGGCTTCCCATGATGGTCCTTTCAACGCTCCGGCGGCTGCCCACGTAGATCAGGCGCAGGTCCGGCCGCCGCTCGCCGAGCCTCGCCCCGACGGCCAAGGCGGGGTAGATATGTCCCCCGGTTCCGCCGCCGCTGATGATGACCGTCCGGGTTCTCATGGATTGCCCTCGTAGGCCTTCCGCTGGGAAATATGGAGGAGGATGCCGATCGACATGAGCGTGCAGATGATCGATGAGCGTCCGTAGCTCACGAGCGGCAGGGGGATCCCCTTAACCGGCCCGAGCCCCAGGACGACGGAGATATTGATCAGGGCCTGGACCGTGATCATCAGGGTCAGCCCGGCGGCCGTGATCTGGCTGAAAACGTCCGGGGCCCGACGGGCGATGACCATGCCTCGCCACAGGATGAGGATGAACACGCCCAACAGGCCTAGGGTTCCGAGCAGGCCGAATTCCTCACCGATGATGGCGTAGATGAAATCGGTGTGGGCGCAAGGCAGGAAGTAGAGCTTCTGGGTGCTGTAGCCCAGGCTGACCCCCACCAGTCCCCCCCGACCCACGGCCAGCTTGGACTGCCGGATCTGGAACCCCGTACCCTGAGGGTCCCGGTCCGGGAAGAGAAAAGTCAGGAATCGGTCGCTGCGATACCGGGAGGTCATCAAGTACAGGCCGAAAATGAACAGGACCACAAGGCCCAGGATGATGAGGAGTCTGGTCCGCATTCCGCCCAGGACGAGCAGGGCCAGGCCGATGACGGCCACGAGCGCGGCCGTTCCGTAATCGGGCTCTTTGATGATGAGCAGGACCGTGGCCAGGAGGCCGCCCAGGGGGAGGAGCATCGACCGAAAGCCCTTGATCTTGTCCTGCTTCTTGTCGATGAAGTAGGCCATGAGGAGGACCAGGCTGACCTTGGCCAGCTCCGAGGGCTGGAAGCGGAAGCCCCCGACCTGGACCAGGCGGTTGGTGTTGGCGAACGTCGGCATGCCGAAGCAGGCGACAAGCAGGAGAAAGGCCACGAACATCAGTCCGAACACGGCTTGGGGGGTCTTGTAGATGGGCCTGGGAATCTTGGACAGGAAGACCAGAAGCAGCGTTCCAACGACCAGGCCGATGATCTGCTGGACGACGAAATGGGAGGGTCTGCCGTATTTATCCGAGGCGGAATACGACGAGGAGGAATAGATCATCAACATTCCGGCCGCGACGAGGAGGAAGGTCGCCGCGAGCAGGGCCTTGTCCATCCGGCCGCTGCGGAAGGTTTCTTGCGGGACCGGCATATCAGACTCTCCTCTTCTCGGCCAGGCGGCGCACTTCGCGCTTGAAAACCCGGCCCCTGTCCTCGAAATTCTTGAACATATCAAAGCTGGCACAGGCCGGCGCCAGCAGGACGACCTCGCCCCGGCCGGCCGATTCGAACCCGAGCCGGACGGCTTCGCGCAGGCTGGAGGCGTCCTCGAGCGGAGCGAAACCCTCCAGGGCTGCCCGGATCTTGTCCTTGGCTTGGCCGATGAGGATGACCTTCTTGGCGCGTCCCCGCATCGGCTTGCGGAGGAGGGTGAAATCCGCGCCCTTGTCTTTGCCGCCCAGGATGACCACGATCTTTCGGGAGAAGCTCTCGAGGGCCTTGATCGTAGCGTCCACGGTCGTCGCCTTCGAATCATTGATGAACGTTACACCCTTGAGGGTCAGGACCTTTTCCAGCCTATGCTCGAGGCCGCGGAATTCTTTCACGGATCTCCGGATGCGGCCCAGCGGGACGCTCAGCCGGTGTCCGATGAGAGCCGCGGCCATGACGTTTTCCCAGTTGTGGGCGCCGGGCAGGGGGATTTCGGAGGTCCGCATGAGCTCCGCCCTCCGGTTCGGCCCGTCCGCCACAAGGATCGCGCCCTCCCGGATGTAGGAGCCCGGGGTCACGGCCCGATGCCGGCTGAACCCGTAGGTCGTGAAGGGCCCCCTGTTCCGCAAGGGCCAGACGATCGGGTCGTCACGGTTGAGGATGGCCGCATCCCGCGAGTCCTGGTTGCGGAGGATCTTCGTCTTGGCTTCCAGGTACCGGTCGAGCGTCCCGTGCCAATCGATGTGGTTGATGGAGATGTTGAGAAAAGCCGAAACGGCCGGCTTGAACGTGTCGGTATAGTTGAGTTGAAAGCTTGAGATCTCCGTGATAAAGACCTGGTCCGGCCGGCTCGCGGCCGCGAAGGAGATCAGCGGCTTATCGATGTTCCCGGCAAGGACGGCCTTGAGGCCGGCGTCCTTCAGGATCTTGTGGGCCAGGGTCGTTGTCGTGGACTTTCCGTTCGAGCCGGTGATGCCGACCAGCGTGCCCTTGAGGAAACGGGAAGCGAGCTCGAGCTCGGACAGGACGGCCACGCCCCGGGCCCGGGCCGTCTCGATCTCGGGGATGGGCGGGACGCCCGGGCTGGGAATGACGAGGTCGGCGTCGAAAAAGTATCTCTGCTCCTGGGTTCCGGTCACGACCGTGACGCCCCGCTCTCGCCAGGCGGCGGGCTTGCGGCCGAGCTTGTCCTCGGTTTGCTTGTCGATGACCGTGACTCGCGCCCCGCGGCCGAGCAGAAACCGGCACAGGGCTTCGCCGGTCTTGGCCAGGCCGACGACGAGCACTCTCCGTCCTTGAAGCTCCATGTTATCTCAACTTCAATGTCGTCAAGCTGAACAAGGCGAATATGATGGCCAGGACCCAGAAGCGGACCACGACCTTCTGCTCCGGCCAACCCTTGAGCTCGAAATGATGGTGGAGGGGCGCCATGAGGAAGACCCTCTTCCCGCCCGACATCCTGTAATAGGAGACCTGGATGAGCACCGACAAGGCCTCCAGGATGAAAACGCCGGCCACGGTGAACAGCAGGAATTCCTGCTTGATGAGGATGGCGATCATGGCCAGGGACGCGCCGAGCGAGAGCGAGCCGACGTCGCCCATGAAAACCTGGGCTGGGTGGCAGTTATACCACAGGAACCCGAGGCAGGACCCGGTCAGGGCCCCGGCGAAGACCGTGAGTTCGGCCGCGGACTTGACGTGAGTGATATCCAGGTACTTTGCCCAGACCGCGTTACCGGTGATGTAGCACAATGCCGTCAAGGCCGCAGCGGCGATGAGCGTCAGACCGATGGCCAGGCCGTCCAAGCCGTCCGCCAGGTTCACGGCGTTGGACGACGAGACCAGGATGAACATGATCCAGGGCAGGTAAAGCCAGCCGAGATAGGGAACCCAGTGCTTGAGGAACGGCAGGCTCAGGTTCAAGCTGAACTGGCCGCTGAGACCGAGGAGGACGAGTCCGAGCCCCACCGCTCCGGCCAGGACGACCTGAGGGATGAGCTTGCGGCGGGCGGACAGGCCCTTGGATTGCCTCTTCCGGACCTTCAGCCAATCATCCCAAAAGCCGATCGCCCCGAAGCACAGCATGCTGCCCACCGCCAGCCAGACGTAGATGTTGGTCAGGTTTGCCCAGAGCAGGGTCGTGACGAGCGTGCCGCCGATGATGAGAATGCCTCCCATCGAAGGCGTGCCCTTCTTGCTGAGATGGGATTGCGGCCCTTCCTTCCGGATCTCCTGGCCGATCTCGTATTTCCGGAGGAGCCGAATGACGACCGGGCCGAGCACCAAGCCGAGGCACAGGGCGGTGACGCCGGCCAGGGCCGTGCGGACCGTGATGTAGCGAAAGACGTTGAAGAAGAACAGAGCCTTCTTGAGCGGGGGCAGCAGCCAATACAGCACGTCAGGACTCCTTGAACAACTCGAGAATTTTGTCCGCGATCGTGTCCGTGTGGATGCCTCGCGAACCCTTGACCAGGACCAGGTCTCCCGGCTCGAGCCGCGACGGGAGGCCAAGGCTTGCCTCCTCGGCGTCGGCGAAGCTCAAGCAGAGGTCGGCGTCCAGGCCGGCTTGCCGCGCCGCCTCGGCCGTCACGCGGCTGAGAGGGCCGACGGTCGCGAGGAACTGCCAGCCCGCCGCCACGACGTCCCGTCCCGCCTGGGCATGAAACTCGGACTGGCGGGGCCCGAGCTCCAGCATGTCGCCCAGCACCGCCACCCGGCGACGAGCCGGGATGCGGCCCAGGCCGCGGAGGACCGCTTCCAGAGCGCGCGGGTTGGAATTGTAGGAATCGTCGACAAGGACGATGCCCCGGTCGAGGCGGTGGACGGCGCCTCTCCGGGCAAAGGGCTTGAGCTCGGCCGCCCGGGCGATGATCTCCTCAAGCCCGAGCGAAACCGCGTAGGCGACGCCGCAGGCGGCCAAGAAGTTTTGGAGGTAGCTTTCCGTGAGAAAGGGAAGATGGACGACGGCCCGGCGGCTTCCGTATTTCAAGGTGAAGCGCAGCCCGTCGAGGCCCTGGTATTCGACCCCCTCGGCCCGGAGGTCGCCGGCCGCGGCCAGGCCGAAGAGGATCTTCTCTCCCCGAAAGCCCCGGGCGATCTTCATGACAAGGACGTCGTCGGCGTTGAGCACGGCTTTGGCGCTCTTCTTGGCGCCGTCAAGGATCTCTTTCTTGGCCTGGGCGATCGCATCCAGACCATCGAAGAAGGCTAGGTGGACGGGGTTGACGTTGGTGATGACCGCGACGTCCGGGGGCGCGATGCGGGTCAGGCGGAGAATCTCGCCCGGCGCGCTCATGGCCATCTCCAGCACGGCCGCCTGATGCTCCTTTCGCAGCCTGAGCAGGGACAGGGCCAGCCCGAGGTGGTTGTTGAAGTTGCCCTCGGACTTGAGCAGGCGGAATTTGCGGCCGAGAAGTGTTGCCGTGAATTCCTTGGTGGTCGTCTTGCCCGCGCTGCCGGTGATGGCCACCACCCGCGGGTTGAGTTTTTTGAGCAAGCCCGCGGCCAGGTCTTGAAGGGCGGCGGTCGTATCGGCGACCCTGATCAGTCCGAACCCGGCGCCGAGCGGAGGGAGGCCTTCGGTCCGCGAAACGACGGCCGCGGCCGCGCCCCGGGCTCTTGCGTCGGCCACGAAATCGTGCCCGTCGCGGAGACCGAGAATGGCGAAAAAGAGCTCGCCCGACACGGTCAAACGGGAATCGATGCCGAAGTCCTTGACGAGGCGGCCCGGGTCTCCCTGGACGAGAGTGCCCTTCATCCGGGCGGCGAGCTCATCCAGACGAAACTCAGCCATGGTTCTGTTTCCCCTTGGCTTCCAGGGCCTCTCTCAGGATCTCGGCGTCGCTGAAGTGCGACCTGCGACCCTTGATCTCCTGGTAGGTTTCATGCCCCTTGCCCGCCACCAGGATCATGTCGCCCTTGCGGGCCAGGTCCACCACACGCAAGATGGCGGCTTTCCGGTCGGGAATGACGGTATAGCGGCTGAAGCCCGCTCTCTTCACTCCGGCTTCGATCTCTCCGATGATGGCCAGCGGGTCCTCGGAGCGCGGGTTGTCCGAGGTCAGGATGACCTCGTCGGCCAGAGCCGCGCCGACCTCGCCCATCCGCTCTCTCTTGGCCTTGTCCCTGTCGCCCCCCGCGCCGAAGACCAGGAGGATCCGGGCCGGCTTGAGACTGCGGGCCGTTTCCAGGAGGTGCCTCAACGCGTTATCGGTGTGCGCGTAATCGACGAACACCTGGATGCCCTGGCTGTTCTCGACCTTCTCCAGACGCCCCGGGATGCCCTTAAGGGTCTTGATGCCTTGCTGGATGGCCGCCCAGGGAATGTTCAGGGCGAGGGAGGCGGCCACTGCAGCCAGGATATTGTAGACGTTGTGTTTGCCGATCAAGGGTGAAACGAGCGTGGCCTTGCCGCCGGGATAGTCCACCGAGAGGGTTGTTCCCGAATAATCGAAGACATAGGAAGTGGCGCGCACGATGGCCGCGGGCTCCAGGCCGTAAGAGATGGTGGCCATGGGCAGCTCGGCGATGAGCTTCTGGCCCCAGGGGTCGTCGATGTTGACCACGGCCGTTCGGTTTTTCGAGTTGAGGAAGAACAACTTCTTCTTGGCCTCGAAGTATTCGTCCATGGTCGTGTGATAGTCCATGTGCTCGCCGCTGAGGTTGGTGAAAACGGCGGCGTCAAAGCGGATGCCCCAGACCCGCTTGAGGTCCAGGGAATGCGAGGAGACCTCGATCAGGCAGTGGGTGGCCGATCGATCCAGCATCTGCCGCAGAAGGCGCTGCAGGTCGGGCGCCTCGGGCGTCGTCCGGTCGGCGGGCACATCGAACCCCGAGCCGCGGTAGGAGATTGTGCCGATGACTCCGGGCCGCTGGCCGGCGGCTTTGAGGATCTCCTCGATGAGATAGGTCGTGGTCGTCTTGCCCTTGGTGCCCGTGATGCCGATGACCTTCATGTCCTTGGAGGGGTGGCCGTAGAAATTCGCCGCACACAGGGCCAGGGCTTCCCGGCCGTCGGCCACCTCGACCCAGACGGCCTTGAAGTCCGCCGGCTTGGGCCGGTCGGCCAGAACCGCCGCCGCTCCGGCCCGCCGGGCCTCTTCGACGAAATCCAGGCCGTCATGCAATCCGCCCCGCAGGGCGGCAAAGACGAATCCCGGCTCGACGGACTTGGAGGAATAGGCCAGCCCGGTCACTTTCAGTCCGTCGTCGCCGTGGACGCGGACGACCGGGACGCCGGCGAGCAATTCTTTGAGAGTCATCGGTGGGCCTCGTCCAAGACCGCGGCGCTGATCACTCCTTTGGCCGGCGGCAGCTGCGGGTAGACCTCCATCTCCCGGAGGGCTCTTCGGGCGATCTCGCGAAAGACGGGAGCGGCCACGTCCCCGCCGTAGTATGTCGTTCCCTTGGGCTCGTCGATGATGACCACGATCGACAGGACCGGCTTGTCGGCGGGAACGAAACCGGCGAATGAAGCGGTGTGCTTCCTCTCCGAATAGGCCTTCAGGGCCGCGTCCCACTTTTGGGTCGTGCCCGTTTTGCCCGCGACCCGATAGCCGTCCAGCCGGGCTTCGACTCCCGTGCCCTCCTCAACGACCTGCTCCAGGATGCCGGTCAGCGTCTCCGCGGTATCCTGGGGCAGGACGCGCAGGGCTTCGGTCCGTCCCTGTGTCGGCAGAGGCTCGGCCGTGTCGACGACCCGCCGGACGATCCGGGGCGGAACCATGACCCCGCGATTGGCCAGGGTGTTGATCACCTGCAAGATCTGAAGGGGCGTGGCCGCGACCTCGTAGCCCGTGGACATGGCCGCAATCGTGCGTCGGCTCCAGGCCGAGAGCGGCTGAAGCCTCCCGGGCGACTCGCCGGCCAGGTCGATCCCGGACTTCCGGCCGAAGCCGAAGGCGACGGCCATCTCGCGCAGGGGCTCCGGACCGACGCGCTGTCCGATCTGGATCATGCCTTTGTTCGAGGAGTTGATGACGACCTGGGGAAAGCTAAGCCAGCCGAAATCCTTGTGATCGCGGATCGGTTTCCCGGGAATGTCAAGGTCCTTTCGACTGCAATCGAAGATATCCCCCATCCCGACCGAGTGATGGGCCAGGGCGGCCGAGGCCGTCACGACCTTAAAGGTCGACCCGGGCTCGTAAGAAAGCTGGATGGCCCGGTTGAACTTGGCGTTCGGCCCGGCCGCGGAAAAGGCGTTCGGGTCGTAGGTCGGAGAACTGGCCATGGCCAGGATCTCCCCGGTAGCGGGAAGGCTGATGAGGACGACGCCCCAATTGGCCAACGTGGCCTGGACCATCCCTTCCAGCTCCCGCTCGGCGATGTACTGAAGGGTGACGTCGATGGTGAGGACGATGTCATGGCTGGGAACGGTCGGCTTCAGCGTCTCGAAATAGTACTCCCGGCGGCGGGCGTCTTTCAGGATGACGGCCTTTCCCGTCCGGCCCTGAAGAGGCTCGTTGTACGAGTACTCGACTCCGGCCTGGCCGTTGTTATCGACCCCCACGCCGCCGAGGACGTGGGCGGCGAGCCTGCCGTTGGGATAGAAGCGCATCGTATCCGCGTGGGAATAAACGCCCGGAAGCTTGAGGGCCTCGATGGCCGCGGCCGTCTCGGGCGAGGCTTTGCGTTTGAGATAGATGAAGGGATCGCCCCTTCGGACTTTGGTCCACAGATCCTGCGCCTCTGACTCGTCCAGGTCGAGGGCTTTGGTCAGGGTCAGGATCTTCCGCCGCTGGGCCTCGACCCCCTCGCCCTTGACCGGCGTCAGGAAGAGCGAGCGGGCGGGGATGCTCTGGGCCAGGATCTGGCCGTTCCGGTCGAAAATCGTCCCGCGGTTGGGGAAGATGACCTGGGTGTTGCGGCTCTGTTCCATGACCTCGGCCTCTGAAGCCGCATGCCGGAAGATCTGGAGCTGGACCAGGCGTCCGACCAGAAGGGCGGCCCAGCCCAGGAGCAATGCCGTAAGAATGCGGACCCGGCCGTTGACCTTCTTGGCGAATGGCTCTCGAAGGGGACTCTTCATTTGTGCGGCTCGACGGTGGTCTCATAGATGACCTGTCCCGGCTGAGGGTCGACGAGCTTCAGGTCTTCCCGGGCCACCTTTTCCACCCGGCCCAGCGAAAGAAGTGCGGCTCTTCTTGCTTCCAGAGTCTTGACCTCATCCCGGAGCGTGGTGAGCCGGACCTCGAGGTCGCGCTGGACCAGGCCCAGGCGGGCTGTCTCGGTCAGGTGCCGGAGGTAGAAGATCAGGATGAGGATGGTCAGCCCGAAGACCACGAGTCCCAGGACAAGCCGTCGCCGGGGGATCTTCTTCCTGACCATCTAGATCTTCTCCGCGGCCCGGAGCTTGGCCGAGTGACTGCGGGAATTGTATTCGACCTCCTCATCGCCGGGGACGACGGGTTTCTTCGTCAGGAGGTTAAGGACGGCCGGACCGGCCTCCGGATGCGCCAGCCGATGGAAGGTTTTCTTCACGATCCGGTCCTCCAGGGAATGGAAGGTAATGAGGACCAGCCGGCAGGCCGAGGGCGCGATCCCCACCAATCGCTCCAGGAACGCGGCCAGGCCCTCGAGCTCCTGGTTGACCTCGATCCGCAGCGCTTGGAAGACCTTGGCCGCCGGATGAAGCTTGCCCCTCTGCGGCCGCCATCGGCAGACGTCCTCCACCAGGCGGCGAAGCTCGACCGTGCGTTCGATCGCGTGGAGCTTACGGACGGCGACGATTCGTCGGGCCAGTGGCTTGGCCTGACGGAGTTCTCCGTGGTTGCGGAAGACGGCGGCCAGCTTGGGTTCGGAGTATCTTTCCAGGACCTTGGCCGCGGTTATCCTGTTGCGAAAGTCGAAGCGCATGTCCAGCGGACCGTCGAGGTTGTAACTGAACCCGCGCCCGGGATCGTCGAGCTGGAACGAGGACAAGCCCAGGTCAAGAAGAACCCCCCGAAGCTGGGATAGGTCGAGGTTGAGGTCCGGGATGTAGCGATAGTCGGCGTGGTAGAGGCTGACCCTGTTGCCGTAGGGCGCCAGCCGGGATTTGGCCGCATCGAGCGTGGTTTCATCGACGTCGAATCCGATGAGTGTCGCCCGGGGGTTGGCTTGGAGGATGGCCGCGGCGTGCCCGGCCAGGCCGAGCGTGCCGTCGATATACGTCCCGGGACGGGAAGCGTCGAGGAATTCGAGCGCCTCCTTCAGGAGAACCGGGACATGTCCCTTATCGCTCATTCGTCTTTTCCGGGCGACATGATGCGAGCGATGTTTTCAAAATCCCTGTCGGTCAGGGGTTTGCCCTGGAGCTTCTGGTCGAGCTGGCCCTTGTCCCAGACCTCAAGGTGATTGGTCATGCCGATGACCACGACTTCGTCCTGGAGCTTGGCCTGCTCGCGCAGGGTTTGGTTGATCAGGACGCGGCCCTTGGAGTCGATCTCGACGCCGTTGCCCTTGCGATTGACGTTGAGCATGAAGTGACGGACATCGGGACGGAAATGGACGGCGCCTTCTTTGGTGACGCCCGAAAGAGCGGTCCAGACCTGCAGGGGATAGACGTGAACCGAATCATCCGTGAGCGAGGTGATGAAAAGTTCCTTGCCGTATTCTTCCTCGATCGCGGACCTGAATTTTTCAGGAATCTTGAGTCTCCCGCTTTTATCGAGCTTGGCGGGGTAGCTTCCGATCAATAGATATCCCATTTCGTCCCTATTTGTCCCGTTTTTAATCAAAATATAGGGGATAAAATATTAAAAGTCAAGGAAAAAAAGCTAAAATATTCCTTATTTATATAAAGGGGTTTAACAAACTGGGGCAGAAATACTGAGGTTTTAAGGGGAAGAGCTTATTTTCGAGGTCCGCAGGGAAATACTACTTTCCCTCGCGCGCGTCGATCTTGAGCTTTTTGAGTAATTTCTCGGCCAGGGGTAGATCCTCTTCCAGAACGCAGATCTTGATGGCTCCCATCCCGTCCGTTGTCTGGGGCAGGATCGATTGGGCTCCGCTGCCTTTGAACACGCTCCTGATCCCATTGCTTTCGAGGTAGCTTCGTATCACTTCAGCTTCCACAAAGCCCTGAGAGGTGTGGACTTCCTTAAGAGACTGACTCGCTTGTGCGTCCTTGGGTCTTTTCAGCTTGGGGCTCACGTTATCTTCTCCTTCATCGGCAGGGCTCGCCGGGGTCTTACTTGCGCACGGAAAACGGCTTTCCCGAAGCGGATTCCTTGAGCCGGAAGTAGTCGGTCAGGATTCGTCGATGGTCGAAGGCGAGAGGGGAAACGATATCCGCGGCCGTGAACACGGCGGCCCGGAGCGCGTCGTCCCGGCCTCGCGGTTCGCCCTGGGCCGACGCCACGAAAACAGTGGAGATCGTGTGTCCGCGGGGATCGCGGCCGGGGTCGGAATAGGTGTGGAGCTGGTACTCAAGCTTGACTTCGAGCGAGGTCTCCTCGAGGGCCTCGCGAACGGCGGCCTGTTCCAGTGTTTCCCCGTAATCGACAAAACCGCCGGGGAGGGCCCAGCCGCAGGGCGGGTTCTTCCTCTCGATGAGAACGACACCGGGCTGGCCGTCATCACGGATCACTTCGATGATGATGTCGACGGTAGGCACGGGATGCCGATGGCCTTGGCCGCTTTCTTGCTCCATGAGTTTCCGCCCTGAAAAAGATTGTATTTCCGGCCCGGGGTGTTGTCAACGGCCCTCACCACCGCGGTCGGCGCGACCCTCCGTCATCGGCGTCCATTTTCCGTTGTGATAGGTCTTGAATCGTGCCTGGGGCGAGTCCGACGGGCAGGGGGCGAGGGTTACGACGCGGCCAAAAAGCATCGCATCTGCAGCAGGGGCAGACTCAGCAATTCCAGGAAAACCCGGGACTTGTTCTGAAAGTCAGCCAGGTATTCCTTCCGCACCGGGTCGGCCGACTTGAAGCGATACCCGAGGGGATTGATGTAGCTGCCGTGGCAGGTGATCCGGTAATCGAGGTGCGGGCCGGTGGCCTCTCCGGTTGCGCCGACATAGCCGATGATCTTGCCGCTCTCGACCTCGACGCCGGGACGGATGCCCTCCGCGAATCCGCTGAGGTGCAGGTACATCGTCTCGTAGCCTCCTTTGTGCCGGATCTGGACCATCCGTCCGGCTCCGCCGTCCCAGGCGGCGAAGATGATCGTCCCCGGGGCCGTCGCCTTGACCGGCGTGCCCACGGCGGCCGCGAAGTCCACGGCGTAGTGGGAGGTATAGATCTTGAGGATCGGGTGGAAGCGGCTGGCGGTGAAGCGTGAGGTGATGCGGCTGTACTTAAGGGGCGATTTCATGAACTCCTTGCGCATCGAGCCGCCTTCGGCATCGTAGAAATCGGACTTGCCCGTGTCGGGATACGCATAGCGAACGGCCCGGAATAGCTTGCCGGCGTTGACGTACTCGGCGGCCAGGACATCGCCGTAGCTCACGAACTTATCGCCCAGGTATTTCTTCTGGACGATGAGCGCGAACTGATCGCCGTGTCGCGCGTCCAGGTAGAAATCGACATCCCAGGCGAAGATCTCGGCGAAATCCATGGCCAGGGAGTCCGCTTCGCCCGCCTTGTTGAACGCGGCGATGGCAGTGTCCTCGATCGTGCCCCAGACCAGGGCCGGCCGGATCTCGTAGGGAAACGGATTGATCTCAGCGGCGAAACCGTTCGCCCGGCGCCGGATGGACAGGTACCCATCCTCGTCGATGTCATATTCGAGCCGCTCCGTGCGCAGGGACGAATCGACGTAGAACCGCAGTTCGTGCCCCGCGGTGATGCGACCCGTGTCATAGACGCCTTTGACGTCATCCTTGAGCTTCTCGATTTCGCCGTCCGAGAAATCAAAGCGCTTGAGGATCTCGGCCAGGGTTCGGCCCCTGCGGATCTTTTCCTTGTGCTCGATGAGGACCGGCCCGGCTTGGGTCCGGGCGCTCGCGGTCAGGGGGGTCAAGGGCTTGGCCTCGAGCGCGTCGGTCCGAAGCGCGGTCCCGCCGCGATGGGTCAGGTAGGCCAGCGACCCGATGATGAGGGCCAGGAGCGGCGACAGGAGGAGCACCAGCAGTGTTCGTTTCCTGTTCATCCTCGATATCCGCCTTCTTCTCGGAAAACGCCCTCTCCCGCGCTTTGGTTGCGCCGGGCCCGAAGGGAGCCGCGAGACATCTCGCCTTATCTCTGGGCCCAGGCGTACCCGGCTCGGACGGCCAGCTTGGCGACGTCGGCCATGATGTCGGGGTTGATCCGGTAGATTGTATCACCCGTTTCGTGGTAGGACAAGTGCGGTCCGTTGGAGCCGAATGAGGCCGAGGGGATGCCCTTGAGGAAGAAGGGCGCGAAGTCCGAACTGCGAACTCCGATCCCGTGGATTACACCCACGCTTTTGAGGAGCTTGGCGGCCGCGTCGGCCTCCTCGATCGTCTGCTTGAAGGCGGCCGGCTCGGCGCTGACGCCGCACCAGGCCCCGTCGCCCTCGCCCACCATGTCGAAGTTGAACATCGCCGCGATCTTGGTGAACTGCGGGGGGACGTGGTCGGCCATGTAGGTCGAACCCTGGAGTCCCATCTCCTCTCCGCCGAACAGGACGAAGACGACCGAGCGCTTGGGCTTGGGACTCATCCCGGCGAAAGCCCGGGCCATGGCCATGACCGCCGCACTGCCGCTGGCGTTGTCGTTGGCCCCGGGGTAGATGAAGCCCATGTGCCGGCCGCAGTGATCGAAATGCGCGCCGTAGATGATGCACTCTTTTTTCAGGGATGGGTCTGAACCCTCGACATACCCGATGATGTTGTATCCGATGCTCTGGGGAAAATGCCTTGATTGAACGACGAAGCGGAGCTTCGAGCTCAGGGGGAAGGATAGGGGACGCTTGATCGAGCTCAGAGCCTTGGTCAGGTCGGCGCAGGTCGTCGCCCTCTCCTTGAGGATCATGTCGGCGATTTTCTCGCTGATCTCTCCGGGCGCGAAACCCGCGATCCAGTCGCCGTTGGGGTTGGCGCTCACTTCGGGATAGATGTAGATGATACCCAGCGCGCCCTTCTTCTTGGCGGTCGCCATGCGCGTCCGGTGCTGATCATGATCCTCGAAACGGTGTTCGGACGGGTCGGGCGTCCCGCGAAAGCAGAGGACGAACCGGCCCTGGACGTCGACGCCGGCGTAGTCGTCGTAGGCGAGTTCGGGAGCGGAGATGCCCCAGCCGGCGAAGACCAGGCCGGCTTCGTTGCGGCCGCTATCGGCATAGAGGAGGGGCATGAACTCCCTGTTCGGCTCGAGGACGGTTTCTTTGTAGGCCGGTTTTTTGTCGCCGGCGGGGTCTCCCTCGGGGAGGAGAAGCGTCATTTCGGCCTTGTCCACGGTCGTGTAGGGGGACGAATAGGCTTGGAGATAGCCCTCCTTGGCGCTCCCCGCGCGCAGGCCCCATTCCTTGAACTTCGCGGCGGCCCACTTTGCCGCCCGGGTGTAGCCCTCGGAGCCGGTCTGCCGCCCGGCGAACTCGGGCGAGGCCATGATCCGGCAATAGAGATACGGGTCGCAGGGATTGATGGAGGCGACGGCCCGCTCCAGGTTCTTATCAAGAGCCGGGGCGGAAGCCGCCCATCCTGTCAATAACACGGAGATCACGAATACCGCAAAAACGATTCGCTGGGTCATGAGGACTCCTTTAGGATTTTTTGCCGCGCTTTCGGGCGATCTCTTGTTTCACCTGGGGATGAAGGGCGACGAAATAATAGAAGGCCAGACAGCCCAGGATCAGGAAGCCGCGGGTCAGGTTCCCTTGAATGAGCGAAACGACGGCCCAGCCCAGGACTCCCAAGAGAAGCAGGAGATGGATAAATGCGAAAACCACGTCCGGTGCTAGCTGACGATGCTACGGATGGACAGGATGGTGACGGTCTCCAGGGGCACGTCCTTCGCCCCGTGCTTGATCCCCACAGGGACCTTGGCGATGGCGTCCACGACCTCCAGCCCGGCCACGACTTTGCCGAAGACGCAGTAACCGAAGCCGTCCAGAGTGTTGTTCTGGTGGTCCAGCCCCGGATTATCGACCGTGTTGATGAAAAACTGGCTGGTCGCGCTGTCCACCTCGGGTGTCCGGGCCATGGCGATCGTGCCCCGTGCGTTGCTGAGTCCGTTTCCGGCTTCATTCTTGATGGGGGCCATGGTCGCCTTTTCATGAAAATCCGGGGTCAGCCCGCCGCCCTGGATCATAAAATCCTGGATGACCCGGTGGAAGATCGTTCCGTCATAGGATTTCTTATCGACATAGGCCAGGAAATTCTTGACCGTGATCGGCGCTTTGGCGGGGTTGAGCTCGACGGTGATATCGCCCTTGCTCGTTGTTATGATCACCCTGGGGTTCGCCGCGGGCTTGGCGGTGAGTGTTGCGTTCAGGGACAGGAGCAGCATCCCCATGGCAATGAAGGATATCAAGTCTCTCATGGAAGCCTCCTCGGGAACTTCGCTATTTCGACACTTCAAGATAGCAGAAGCCCCCGGATGAATCAACTTCAGTCCGAACCTGCCGGAGGTACGTCCTCCGTCCCTGCCGGCTCAGGCTCGATTTCAGGCGGGGGAGGCCGATCCTCCGCTGAACGTCGTTCCTCAGACCCGGGCCCGGATCCCGCATTCCTTTACTTTTTCCGGCATTGCGCTATCATTGAAACCTACTCTTTCAAGGAGGATGAACGCCATGCGCCGGAAGAAGACTTGCGCCCTCATATTTTCCTTCCTTTGTGTTATCGGCTTTTCGGTCTCCGCGGGTCAGGCCCTGCAGCCGCAACAGCCGTCGGTTGCGTCAGATCAGGCTCTTCTCGACGCCTTGCAGTCGATCGACGGCCGGACGCTCTACAATTACGTCTGGGAGCTGACCTCGGACAAGTTCGGAGGCCGGCTGACGGGCACGCCCGAGTTCAACCTGTGTGCGGATTGGGTCGCCTCGCTGCTGAAGAAGTGGGGCGTTGAGCCCGCCGGCGACAAAGGGACGTACTTCCAGGCGTTTCCCAATCCCTACACCCTGGTCTTCAAGGGCTGCGAAGCGTATCTCCACATCCCGGTCGGCGGAGCCAAGACCAAGGCGGAGATCAAGAAATATTATCGCTTTGATGATGAGTTCATCCCGGGCGGAACCTCCGGCTCGGGCGAAGTCACGGCCGAGGTCATCTACGTCGGCTACGGCATCAGTGCTCCCGAACTCGGCTATGACGACTACAAGGGAGTGGACGTCAAGGGCAAGATCGTGCTCATGGAACGGGAAGTCCCGGTCGATCCCGAGGCGAACCCCGAGGTCTTCATGAAGTGGCGTCCCTATTCCTTCCATCAATACAAGCTCGAAACGGCCGCGGCCAAGGGAGCCAAGGGCATGATCTATAATTATGGACCCATCGGCAACCCCAACAATTCCTTTCGCGAAGGCTTCATCTACAGCCATGTGGGCGACGTCGTCGTGGGAGACATCTTCGCCGGGACGGGTCGCAACCACGCCGATATCGTCAATAAAATCAATAAGTTACTTGTGCCGCAGTCCTTTGCCACAGGCAAGGTCATGACCCTCAAGAATATGACCGAGCACCATCCCGAGGGAATCGGATATAGCGTCCTCGGGGTCATCCGCGGAACGGACCCGGCCCTGAAGGACGAGGTCATCATCATGGGCGGTCATCTCGACCATCTCGGCCGCGCCCCGGAGTTGATGCCTGGGGCCAATGACAACGCGGCCTCCGTGGCGGCCATGCTTGGGCAGGCCGAGGCCATGGCCAAGTGCGCGGTCAAGCCGCGGCGCTCGGTCCTGTTTTGTTTTTTCGGCGCGGAAGAGCAGGCTGTCAAGGGATCGCAATTCTACACCGAGCATCCGGTGTTTCCCCTGGAGAAGACCATGGCCATGATCAATCTGGAGGGCGTGGGCGAGGGCAGCAAGTTTCACGTCCTGGCCGGGAAGAACTTTCCGGGCCTCTACAGGTTCTTCGAGCAGGCTGACCAGAAATACATCCACCGGGTGATCGTCGGTTCACCCTTCGCCAACATCGCCCGGCCGCGTCAAGACGTGACGTGGTTCCTGTGGAAGGGCGTCCCGGGCGTCACCCTCAGCGCCTTCGGCGCGGCCGAAACGTCCGGGCCGACCTACCACAACACCCGGGACAACCTGAGCTTGATCCAGTCGCCGATCCTCGAGGACGCTTCGCGTCTCCTGTTCCTGACCGTCGAGAACCTGGTCAAGGCGGACAAGATCGATTTCCGGACCAAGAGCAACTGAGGAATGAATTTTTACAATCCGACCCGCATCGTTTTCGGCTCGGGCGCGGTGCGGCAGATCAAGGCCGAGGCGGAACGAGCCGGCGGCGATGACCGGCCCCTGCTTATCACCGATAAGGGCCTGGCGGCCGCGGGGCTGGTGGACAAGATCCTGTCCGAGTTTCCCCGGGCCCTGGTGTTCGACGAGGTCGAAAGCAACCCCCGGCACACGACCGTCAACCGAGCGGGAGAGTTGGCCCGGTCGATGGCGCCCAAGCTGGTGATCGGGCTCGGAGGCGGGAGCGTCTTGGACGCGGCTAAAGCCGTAGCCCTGCTCGGGCGAAACCCGGGCGGCATCGAGGACTACGAAGGCCGGGCCCGATACGGGGAGACGCCTCTGCCCGTGCTGGCCGTGCCCACCACATGCGGGACGGGGAGCGAGGTGACCTGGGTCGCGGTCATCACCCATGTCGAACGAAAATTCAAGATGAGCATCAAAGGCCCGGCCATGTATCCCGCAGCGGCGGTCGTCGACCCGGACCTCATCCGGAGCCTGCCCCCGCACCTCGTGGCGTCGACGGGAATGGACGCGTTGACCCATGCGATCGAAGCCTACACCGTCAAGCCGGCCACGATCTTCACCGACATGTTCGCCCGCGAAGCCGTGCGGCTCATCCTGAGCTCGATCACGGGCGCCTACGCCGACATCAAGGCCAACTCGGAACCTCGGGAGAGGCTGATGCTGGGGAGCCTCGTCGCCGGCCTGGCCTTCGGCAATTCGGACGTGGGCGCAGTCCATTGTCTGGCCGAATCCCTGGGTTCGCTGTTCGACACTCCCCACGGCGTGGCCAACGCGGTTTTTCTCCCTTACGTCATGGAGTTCAACCTCCCTGCGGCGGCCTCGCGGTATGCCGACCTAGCCCGTTTGGCGGGGATGGACGACGAGGACGACCGCCGGACGGCGCAAAAGCTCATCAGCCGGGTCAAGGACCTCTCCCGCCAGCTCGGGCTCCCCTCGTTCAAGAACCTTAACGTTCCCGAAGGCTCCTACCAGGAGCTCGCGGAGAAATCTTTCGCCAACAACTCGAACCCCTCGAACGCCCGCGAGGTGTCGACGCCCGACTACTTGACGATCATTCGCAAAGCGGCCCGGAACGATTCGATCAAATAGTGGACCGCCGATGGTGAATGATCCAGAGATGAGGGACGCGGCGCGAGTCCGCGATCTAGAGGTGCAGCTCGACCGTGTCTTCGTCCTCGAGCGCCTGATCGCGGTTGACCATGCTGCCCTGGTATGAGCTGCTGGATTCCCGCCACAGCCGAGCGTACTTGAGGTTCTGGGCGAAATCCTTGTGCACGGCCCGGGCCATATCCTGGACGGTGCTCCCTCGCTTGAGAGTGAAGGGCTCCTGTTTGTCCGCCTTCTTGCCCGGCGCCTTGCTGTAAACGCGGATGATGTCGAGCAGGCGAAAGATCCGCCGCTTGAGATCTTCAACCCCGTCTCCGCCGGCCGCGGCAAAGGGAAGGATCTCCGATCCGCTCGGGAACAGAGTGCGCAATTCTGATAGCCGATCCTGTCCGGGGTCCAGGTCGCTCTTGTTGGCGACGATGAGGCACTTCTTATGATAGGGAGGGACGGCCTCCGGAACTTCCTTGTCCGGCGCGGCGAGCTCGACCTTCTTCTCCCGGAGCTTTAGAACGATATTCTCAAGATCCGAGGCCGCGTCCGGAGAGATAACGTCGATGACGACGATGACGGCGTCGGCGATCTTGACCGATTCGGCCAGCCCGGTTTCCATGAAATCTGCGGAAACAGGGGGCGTATCGATGAGTTGGATGCGAATGTCTTCGAATTTCATCATGAACGGGCCCGGGACCTTGGTCGTGAATGGATAATCGGCCACCTCGGGGTTGGCCCCGGTGAGAGCCTGGACGAACGAGCTTTTTCCCGAATTCGGGGGGCCAACGACGATGATCTGCCCCGCTCCCGACCGCTCGATAAGATAGGCCGATGCGTGCCGGGCGACAGCCGACTTCTTGTCCGTCGCGCTTTTTAGCTGGGAAAGCTTTGTTTTGAGCTGGGCTTGAAGCTTTTCCGAGGCCTTGTGCTTGGGGATGATAGCCAGAAGCTCCTCATAGATCTCGATCTTTTCCTGAGAAGTCCGAGCCGTTTTGAGCTTCTTTTCGACTTCGAAATATTGAGGGGGGAGGTTGGTCGCCATTCATCCTCCTTGAAGACGAATTATAGCTCAATATGTGGGGGATTGCCAAGCCTATCTCCCCTAGATATGCGGAATTTTAGCTTTACTCGCCGTGCATTTTTAGCTATAATACGAACTGGAAATTAAACCGTCCAGCCGTGGGAATCCCGCCCCGGAACGGCTCGTCTTTATAGAGAAACATCGATCATGAGCAAAGACAGAACCGCAAAAGGCAAGACCCTGAAGAAACCGGCCAAACCGACCCAAAAATCGTCTGAACAGGCCTCTCTCTTCTCTAAAACGCAGGCCCGGGGTGCCCGCAAAGCCGCTTCCCAAGGCCGTCCGAAAGCACCCCAAGCGGATGAGAAACAGAAGGTCAAGAAAGAGGCCGCCGCCCAGCCCCCGGTCGAAAAGCTCGAGGAAACAACGGCTAAGGCCGAAGCCGAAGGCAAGACCAAACCCAGGAAAGAAACACGATACACCGCCGAGAGCATCAAGGTCCTGAAGGGCCTCGAGGCCGTCCGCAAACGGCCGGCCATGTACATCGGCTCGACCGGGCCCGATGGCCTTCATCATCTTGTCTATGAGGTCGTGGACAACTCGATCGACGAAGCCCTGGCCGGCTACTGCAAGAACATCGACGTCAGCATCCATATCGATGATTCCGTGACCGTCATCGACGACGGCCGGGGCATCCCCGTGGAGATGCACAAGAAAGAGAAGAAGTCCGCGGCGGAAGTGGTCATGACCATGCTCCACGCCGGAGGCAAGTTCGACGACAAGAGCTATAAGGTCTCGGGCGGACTGCACGGCGTGGGCGTGTCCGTCGTCAATGCCCTTTCCCGGAGGCTCGACCTCGAGGTCAAACGCGACGGCGGGATCTACACCCAAAGCTACGAGCGGGGCATGGCCGTCGCCCGCCTCAAGCAGGTGGGCAAAACCAAGAAGACGGGGACTAAGGTCACCTTCTGGCCGGACGAGGAGATCTTCGAGACGACCGAGTTCAACTTCGAGGTTCTGACCCAGCGCCTGCGGGAGCTGTCCTACCTCAACCGCGGGGTGCGCATCACCATCACCGACGAGCGGACGAACAAGTTCCACGAGTTCCAATACAAGGGCGGCATCATCGAGTTCGTCCAATACCTCAACCAGAACAAGACTCCCCTTAACCCGCGTCCCGTCTTTTTCGAGTGCCAGAAGGACGACATCATCATCGAGCTGGCCTTCCAGTACAACTCCGGCTACAACGAAACGATCTTCACCTTCGTCAACAACATCAACACCACCGAGGGCGGGACTCATCTCATCGGCTTCAAGGCCGCTCTGACCCGCTGCCTCAACAACTACGCCCTGGCCAACAACCTGTTCAAGGACCTGACGGCCGGGTCGCTGTCCGGCGACGACAGCCGCGAAGGGCTGTGCGCCGTCCTCAGTGTCAAGATGCGCGACCCCCAGTTCGAAGGACAGACCAAGACGAAACTGGGCAACTCCGAGGTCAAGGGCATCGTCGAATCCCTGGTGAATGAGAAGCTGACCGCCTACCTCGAGGAAAACCCGACCAACGCCAAGCGGATCGTGCTCAAAGCCCTCGACGCCGCCCGGGCCCGCGAGGCGGCCCGCAAGGCCCGCGAGCTGGCCCGCCGCAAGGGCATCCTCGAGTCGAGCTCGCTCCCCGGGAAACTGGCCGATTGCCAGGAGCGCGACCCCGTCCTGTCCGAGATCTTCATCGTCGAGGGCGATTCGGCCGGCGGCTCGGCCAAGCAGGGCCGCGACCGCCGCTTCCAGGCCATCCTGCCCCTCAAGGGCAAGATCCTCAACGTCTGGCGGGCCGCCCAGGACAAGATCTTCCACAACGAAGAGATCGGGATGATGATCGCCGCCCTGGGGGTCAGCATCGGCGAGACCGAGGGGAGCCTCGACAAGCTGCGCTACCACAAGGTCATCATCATGACCGACGCCGACGTGGACGGGTCCCACATCCGAACCCTGCTCATGACCTTCTTCTACCGGCACCTCAAGCCCCTGATCGACCTGGGCTACCTTTACATCGCCCAGCCGCCGCTGTACAAGATCTCGCGGGGCAAGGACATCCAGTACCTGAAAGAGGAACGGGACTACGAGAAGTGGTTGGTCAAGAAGATCTCCGAGGAGTTCAAGGTCCGGGTCAAGGGCCGCAAGGAGGTCTTCGAGGGAGAGAAGTTCCGCAAGCTCTTCCTGCGGATCATGCAAAAAAAGAGCTACCTCCAGCTCCTGGAGCGGAAGGGCTTCCCCCAGTTCCTGGTCGAGATCCTCGTCCGGGAGGGGGTGGAGGGGCTGGAGTTCCTGCAGGACAAGAAGTCCATGAAGCGGGTCCAGTCGCTCATCGAGGGCAAGGGCCTCCAGACCGAGCTGACCATGGACGAGGAATACGAGGCCTACGAGCTTGGGATCAAGTACCAGGTCAATGGGGTGTCCATCAGCTGCACGATCAACCTGGCCCTGGTCGATTCCCCCGAATACAAGAACCTGCTCAAGATCTACAAGGAGCTCGAGAGCTTTCATGCCCCCTTTGAGGTGCTGACCGACCATGAGGTCGTGGTCATCGAGAACGAGATCAGGCTCATCGACTACCTCCACGAGCGGGGCAAGAAGGGCGTCGCCATCCAGCGGTACAAGGGACTGGGCGAGATGGCCCCTGCACAGCTCTGGGAGACGACCATGAACCCCGCCAACCGGGCCCTCCTCAGGGTCTCGATCCACGACGCGGTCGACGCCGACGAGACGTTCACCACCCTGATGGGCGACGAGGTGGAGCGCCGCAAATCGTTCATCGAGAAGAATGCCATGATGGTCACCAACCTGGATATCTGATGGTCTCTGGGAAAAGGACCTGACCGATGACCCCTGCCGATAAGAGCAAAGATAAGGACAAGGACAAGAACAAGAGCAAGGATAAGGGAGCGGAAAAAGAAAGGGACAGGGAAAAAGAGAAGGAAAAGGATAAGGCAAAGACGCCGGAATCCGGCAAGTCCGCTCCGGCGACGCCGGCCCCGCCCGCGGCCGCCGACCTGTCCGTGGTCAGCCTCGAGGAGGAGATGAAACGCTCCTACCTCGATTATGCCATGAGCGTCATCATCGGCCGGGCCATCCCCGACATCAAGGACGGGCTGAAGCCCGTTCACCGCCGGGTCCTGTACGCCATGCAGGAAACCGGCACGACCTACAACAAGCCCTACAAGAAGTCGGCCCGCATCGTGGGCGACGTCATCGGAAAATACCATCCCCATGGAGACCAGGCCGTTTACGACACCCTGGTCCGGATGGCCCAGGACTTCAGCCTGCGCTACGTCCTGGTGGACGGCCAGGGCAACTTCGGCTCAATCGACGGCGACCCGCCGGCGGCCATGCGCTACACCGAGGTCCGGCTGAAGAAGATCGCCGACGCCCTGATGGAGGACCTGGACAAGGACACGGTCAATTTCGTGCCTAACTATGACGGGTCGTTGTCCATGCCCGAGGTCCTGCCCGCCCGCTTCCCCAACCTCCTGGTCAACGGCGGTTCGGGGATCGCCGTGGGCATGGCCACCAACATCCCGCCCCACAACCTGGGCGAGGTCGTGGACGGGCTTATCCACCTCATCCAGCACCCCAACACCAAGCTGGATAAGATCATGGAATTCATCCCCGGCCCGGACTTCCCGACCGGCGGTTCTCTGTACGGCCAGAAGGGACTCCGGGAGGCCTACGAGACCGGCAAGGGGTCGATCATCCTCCAGGCCAAGACCCGCATCGAATCGGGCGGCAAGAACGAGCGCAACCGGATCGTGGTCACCGAGATCCCGTTCATGGTCAACAAAGCCCGGCTCCTGGAGAGTGTCGCCCAGCTCGTCAACGAGAAAAAGATCGAGGGCATCGCCGACCTGCGCGACGAATCCGACCGGGAAGGGATGCGGATGGTCTTCGAACTGAAGAAGGGCGAACTGCCCGAGATCATCCTGAACAACCTCTTCAAGCACACCACCCTCCAGACGTCCTTCGGTATCATCCTCCTGGCCATCGTCGACAAGCAGCCCAAGATCCTAAGCCTGATCGACATGATGAAGTATTTCATCAGCCACCGCCAGGATGTCGTCCGCCGCCGAACCCGCTTCGAGTTGAAAAGGGCCGAGGCCCGGGCCCACATCTTGGAGGGTCTGACCATCGCCCTGGACCACCTGGACGAGATCATCAAGCTCATCCGCTCCTCGCGGACCGTAGACCTGGCCCGGACCGGCCTCATGACCAAGTTCCGGCTAAGTCCGATCCAGGCCCAGGCCATCCTGGACATGCAGCTCCAGCGCCTGACCGGCCTCGAGCGGGAGAAGGTACAGAAGGAGTACGTCGAGGTCAAAGAGCTCATCGTTAAGTTGAAGAAGATCCTGGCCAACGAGAAGCTCATTCTGGACATCATCGTCGACGAGCTCAAGGCGGTCAAGCAGGAATACGGCGACAAGCGCCGGACGGAGATCAAGGAAGGCGTCATCACCGACATCAGGCCCGAGGACCTGGTCAAGGAAGAAGAGGTCATCATCGTCTACACTGCTTCGGGCTACATCAAGCGGACCTCGCTCAGCTCCTACCATTACCAAGGCCGCGGGGGAAAGGGCCGCAAGGGCATCAGCATGAAAGAGGAGGACGAGGTGGAGAGCCTGTTCGTCTCCTCCACGCACAGCTACCTCCTTGTCTTCACCAACAAGGGCCGGCTGTACTGGCTCAAGGCCTTGGACATCCCCGACGTCGGCCCGGCCGCGCGGGGCAAATCCATCAACAACCTGATCCACTTCCAGGCCGACGAGGGGGTGAGCTCGGTCGTGGCCATCAAGGATTTCGACCAGGACAAATTCGTCCTGATGCTCAGTTCCGACGGGCTGATTAAAAAGACGCGGCTCGACCAGTTCAAGAACATCCGCAAGGCCGGCATCCAGGCCATGACCCTCCGGCCCAAGAGCGAGCTCCTGTTCACCAGCCTGACGGACGGCAAGCGGGAGATCATCATCGGCACCAAGCTGGGCAAGGCTATCCGCTTCAGCGAAAAACAGATTCGGCCCATGGGCCGGCAGGCGGCCGGCGTGAGGGCCATGTCCCTGAGGGGCAAGGACCAGGTCATCGGCATGATCGTGGTCGGCCCCGAGGACAAGTTCATCTTCACCGCCAGCGATAAGGGATACGGGAAAAAGACCGAGATCGGGCTGTACCGCAAGCAGAGCCGGGGCGGCAAGGGCATCATCAATATCAAGGTCACCCCCAAGATCGGGTTCGCCCTGGGGATGGTCGGCATCGGCGAGGGCGAGGTCCTGCTCATGACCGAAGCGGGAAAGGTCATCCGCATCCGGGCCCACGAGGTCCGGACCTCCGGGCGGTCCACTCAGGGCGTGCGGCTGATCAACCTTGAGGAGAAGGACCGGGTCTCGTCGCTGGTCAAGGTGGCCGAAGAGACGTCCGAGTGACGGCGACCGACGCGATCGGGCGCGCCCCGCGGCTGACAGGAGAGGTTCCGGCGGGCTCGATCCCGATAAGCAACTTGACTATTCTCCCTGCGAATTCTAAAATTGAGCCCGCTGAAGAGGATGGAGGGCGTTATGGTTGATACTCTTCCCCAGTTGTTTCTGAACACGATCAAGACCTTCCCCAAGGACGCCTTGATGCTGTCCAAGAGGGAAGGCCGCTACGTCCCCGTCTCCACCCAGGAATTCGGCGATATGGTCCGCCACTTCTGCCTTGGGTTGAAGGAGCTGGGCTTTCAGCCGGGCGACAGGCTCATCATTCTTTCCGAGAACAGGCCGGAATGGGTCGTGGCCGACATGGCCGTTCAGTGCGCCGGAGGGGTCACCGTTCCGGTTTACACCTCGCTCGTCCCCGATCAGATCGCCTACATCATCGAGGATTGCGAAGCCGCCTTCGTGGTCGTGTCCAACGCCGAACAGTGGAAGAAGATCGAGGCCATCAAGCCCCGGCTGAAGAAGGTTCGTCGCTTCATCACCTTTGCCGCCGAGATGCCCGAGGACGTCTTCGCTTTTTCGGACGTCGTCCACAAGGGCCAGGAACGGGCTACCCAAAATCCTCTGATCTTCGATAAGGAGGCTCTGGCCGTCCAGCCGGGCGACGTGGCCTCCATCATCTACACTTCCGGGACCACGGGCGTGCCCAAGGGCGTCATCCTGACTCATCGCAATTTTGTGAGCAACGTCAAGGCCGCCGTGGAGATCCACTATTTATCCGTGGAGGACACCGTGCTCTCCTTCCTGCCTCTGTCCCACGTCCTGGAACGGATGATAATGTTCACTTATATCTTCAGGGGATGCACCATCGCCTTCGCCGAGAGCGTTGAGACCGTGGCCGACAACCTCATCGAGGTCCGGCCGACGATCATGGTCAGCGTGCCCCGTGTCTTTGAGAAGTTCTACTCCAAGGTGATCGATACCGTCCTGGCCGGTTCGGCCGTCAAGCGTCACATATTTTTCTGGGCCCTGAAGGTCGGCCGCGAATACGGACGTCTCACCCTGGCCAAGGAGCCGACCAGCCGCTCCCTGAGATTCCGCCATCGGCTGGCCAACAAACTCGTGTTTTCCAAGATCGTGGAAAAAACGGGCGGCCGGATCCGCTTCTTCGTCTCGGGCGGAGCGCCCCTGTCCAAGGATATCGCCGAGTTCTTCTACGCCATGGGCCTGAACATCATGGAGGGCTACGGATTGACCGAGACCTCGCCGATCATCGCCGCCAACACCTTCGAGAACCTGAGGTTCGGCACCGTGGGCAAGCCTATCCCCGGCGTCCAGGTCCAGATCGCGGCGGACGGCGAGATCCTCAGCCGGGGGCCGAACGTCATGAAGGGGTACTACAAGAAGGAAGCCGAGACCCGAGAGGCCTTCGCCGGAGGATGGTTCCACACGGGCGATATCGGCCACTTCGACGCGGACGGCTTTCTGGTCATCACCGACCGGAAAAAGGACATCATCGTCACGGCCGGAGGGAAGAACATCGCTCCCCAGCCCATTGAAAACGCTCTCAAGACGAGCCCTTATATCTCCAATGCCATGGTCGTGGGCGACCGCCGGAGGTTCCTCGTGGCCCTGATCGTCCCCAATTTCGAAAAGCTGGAGGTCGTGGCCCGCCAGAAGGGGATCGTCCACCAAGGCCCGTCCGACCTGGTCAGGACGGACGAGATCCAGGAGCTGATGGCGGCCGAGGTGGAGCGGGCGACCCCCGGGTTGGCGCCCTACGAGAAGATCAAAAGGTTCTTGCTCCTCGACCGCGACTTCGAGATCGAAAAGGAAGAGATCACCCCGACCCTCAAGGTCAAGCGGAACATCATCGAGCAGAAGTACCGGGACCTGATCGACGCCCTCTACAAGGAAGACACGGAAAACAAGTTCTAGCCGGTCTGCGGCGTCTTGCTACGTTTCACCCCCGAGATAACATCCGGATTTCTTCGCGCGGGAGGGATTCGGACAGAACGCGGAACCCTCGAATGGTCTTGGATAAAATGATGAAGGAACGAAACCCAAACAGGCCGGGGAAAGAGAAAGAGAACGTCCGCCGGCTGTCCTTCCGGGCCGCCGGCGGACCGAATAAGGCTGTAGAAAGAGTCCGCAACTCTCGGCGGCTTCGGCACCGCTCCCCGCGGGACTGGATTTGCGCAACATCAAGAAGGAGCGGCGAGATCCCCACGCTGCGCTCGGGACGACCTTCCAGGTCGGATAGCTGCGTGGAGCCCGCCACGCCTCGTCTAAATTCGAGGCTCGCGGCTTCGGCCTCGGCTTTCGCAACGCCCTGCCGGTCTACAAAGTCGCTGTCCGAGGCAGGCCGCGAATATCGGCGGCTTCGGGGAGATTGCCGCGTCGCTTCGCTCCTCGCAATGACCTGCCGGTCTACAAAGTCCTTTTATTTAATGTCGATCTCGCCCTTGGTCCGTTCCCGGCGCTTCTGTTCCATGGCGTCCCATTTCTTCATGCAGGAAGCGTCCTTGCCGTTGACCAGGGAGCATTCGAGATATTCCGAGATGTAGATGATGCAGGCCCGGATAGCCTTGCCGGCCGGGGTCCTCTTATAATCACTGCCGGCGATGGAGAAGTTGCCGACGCTGACTCCGCCGCCGAGGCCCAGCCCGCCGGATTCGGCCTCGATCGTCCGGGTGTCGACGATCTCGCCGGTGTCGGTATCGACCACCTTCAGGTCGACGGCGATGTAAGTCTTGTCCTTCTTGCCGCCGAGGCTGATCCCGCCCAGGCTGATGCCGCCGCCCGTTTCGTGAACCTGCTCTTCATAGGCCGAGACCGTTCCGGCCACGAGATACTTGGCCCCCTTGATCTGGCCCATCTTGGCCTTGGTCGCGGCGCTAACCCGGCCGGTTTGCCCGAGGTCCTGTTCGCCCATGACGGCGTCAATCTCTTTTCTTTCCAGGACCTGGAAGGCGCGCGTGCTGCTCAGCTCCGAGGCGAGCATGTCGCTCAGTTCATCGCCCACGGAGGCGCTCCACCATCCGGCCGAAGTGTGATTGGTGAACCGCAGGACCCCCAGTCGAGGCTTCTCGTCCTCCGCCGTCCCGGCAAAGACGGACAAGGCCACGGCCAGCACTACGATTACGAATACTAAAACCCAGATCTTTTTCATGGATCCTCCTTGTTTGAACCTTCATGCTAATACAACTCCCGGCAATTTTCAATGACTTCCGGAATCGGGGCCTGGGGGCAAGGGGGGGCGGCGGGGATTGAACGGCGGGAAGGAAGCCTCAGCCCTCGGGGGCATCGGCCTTTTGCCGACCGGCCTGGTCTTTGTCCGCGACGCGGTAAAGGATCCGGCCGCAATTCTCGCAGATGATGAGTTTGTCCTTCTCCAGGAGCTCATTGAGCATCTGGGGCCGGACTCGCATGTGGCACAGGGCGCAGAAGTCGCCCTTGATGAGCGATAAGGCGATGCCGCCTTTCTTGCGGATGATCCTTTGGTAAAGAGCCAGTTGGTCGGCCGCGATCTCGGGCAGGAGAGCGTCCTTATCCCGGTTGAGAGCCTGGAGCCGGGTCTCGGCCTCCGCCTTTTTTTGGAAAAGAGCCTCCTTTTCCGATTCCAGCACCTTTTTCTCTTTGGCCTGCACGTCCAGCGCGGCCTTAATCTCGAACTCGATGTCGTCGGCCCGGAGCATTTCCTGGATGATGGTCTCCTCGAGATCATCGATACGGTGCTGATCGTCCTCGATCTCTTTGAGCAGGGCGCCGTACTCCTTGTTACTCTTGACCTGGCTCTGCTGGGACTTGTGCTTGGTGATGCGGACTTTGATGTCTTTGACCTCGGATTCGAGCTCCCGGCGATTCTTCTGGTTGGCGGCCAGCTTGTCCTTGGCCTGAGCCACAGTTTGGGAGCCGGAGGTGATCTTCTGGTTGATGGTTTCGGTCTGGGAGGGGATGCTGTCGAGAAGCGACTGCGCCTCGCGGATCTCCAGATCCAGCGCTTGAAGGCGTATCAGCCTCTCGAAGTCGATCTCCACATCTTTCCTCCCGGTTGAATGGGCCTACCAGGATTCGAACCTGGGACCTACCGGTTATGAGCCGGCGGCTCTACCGCTGAGCTATAGGCCCTCACACTTATAGCAATTCCCGGCGAATAAGTCAATTAACGGGGAAGGCCGGAAGAATCATATAATGGGTGATATAGGCTCCGTTCGAATGGCCTCGAAACACGTTCGCCGTCTCAGTGAGCCGTCTCACTGCGACTCCGTCTTCGCTCTCCTTGGTCTGTGCCCGATTTCCGCGCGGCGCCAACAAGAAGAACTAAATGGGGCTGTCGGGAGATTGCCACGTCGCTCCGCTCCTCGCAACGCCCGCTCAGCCTCCGTACGCGTTTCTCAACCATCCGACCCGAGCCCATTGATGCCGGAAACAGCCGCTTACGGAAAAAGGGAAGGGAGACTGCCGGTACGATGGTGTTAAGTTTGGCTTATACGCGCTAGGGCGTTCGCTGAGCCATCGTATCCGTCCTCATAGCGGGGAATTCGATACGTGCGAGCGGGCCGAAAACAGCGATCTGGGGTTTAAACCGTCATATTCATAAATATGCCGCCTTCGCGGGCCGGATCAGAAACCGTTGGTGAAGGACCGGAGCTTGCGGCTGCGGCTGGGATGCTTCAGCTTGCGGAGGGCCTTGGCCTCGATCTGCCGGATGCGCTCGCGGGTGACCTTGAACTGCTGACCGACCTCCTCCAGAGTGTGTTCGTTGCCGTCACCCAAGCCGAAGCGCATCTTGAGGACCTTGGCTTCGCGCTCGGTCAGCGACTTCAGGGCTTCTTCGATCTGCTCCCGGAGGTTGATGTGGATGACCGTGTCCGGAGGCGAGGGTATGACCTTGTCCTCGATGAAGTCGCCCAGGTGGCTGTCCTCTTCCTCGCCGATGGGGGTCTCGAGAGAGATGGGCTCCTGGGCGATCTTGATGATTTTCCGCACCTTGTTGACCGGCATGTCCATCTTCCGGGCGATCTCTTCGCTCGTCGGCTCGCGGCCGATCTCCTGGACCAGACTGCGCGAGACACGGATGAGTTTGTTGATGGTCTCGATCATGTGGACCGGGATGCGAATGGTGCGGGCCTGATCGGCGATGGCGCGGGTGATGGCCTGCCGGATCCACCAGGTCGCGTATGTTGAGAACTTGTACCCGCGGCGGTACTCGAACTTATCCACGGCCTTCATCAAGCCCATGTTGCCCTCCTGGATGAGGTCCAGGAACTGGAGGCCGCGGTTGCTGTACTTCTTGGCGATGGACACGACCAGGCGGAGGTTGGCTGCGACGAGCTCTTTCTTGGCCTGGTCCGAGACCTTCTTGCCAGCCTGGATCGTGCGCAGGATCTTCCGCAGGCTGGGCGCGTCGAGGCCGATCTCCTTCTGCTGAACACGCAGGGTCCTGTTGAGCTCCCGGATCTTGACGTCCAGGGCGGCCCGGTTGGTCTTGCTTCGGCTGTGGGCGTGGGCCCGTCTGGCTTCGTCCAGGGCGTCCTCGAGCTTGTTGATGTCGACCAGCTTGCGCCGCAGGGTGCTGATGATCTTCTCCCGCTGGTTGCTGCGGATGTTGAGTTCGCGGATGAGGTTGCTCATGACCACGATGATCCGGCCCCGGGAGATGAAATATTTCTGGCGGTTGGAGATCTTGGCCAGCTTGGCGCTCAGGTCGCGGATCCTCTTGATCTTGGCCAGGATCTGCTTCTTCTTCTCATCGAGCCTGCCCTCGGCGATCTCTTCTTCATTGACGTCGAACATCTCCAGGATGACGTTCGGGTTTTCCTTGATGCGGCTCTCCAGGGCCAAGACCTCGTTCAGGACGAGGCGCGTCTTGGACAGGGCTTTGATGATGGACTTTTCCCCGCGCTCGATGTCCTTGGCGATAGCGATCTCGCCCTCACGGGTGAGGAGGGAGATGTTGCCCATTTCGCGCAGGTAGAGCTTGACTGGGTCAGTGGTCCGTTCGAGGCCCTGGGTGGAGACGACGTCGGGCTTTCGCCGGGGCGCGGGTTGCTCCTTTTGCTTGGCGTCCAGGATCTTGATGCCGTAGCCGTCGATGGAGGTCAGGAATTCGTTGAAGTCCTCGCCGGAATCCATCTCGTTCTGGAACGTTTTGTCAATCTCCTCGAAGAGCAGATAGCCCTGCTTCCGGCCTTTGGAGATCAGCTCTTGATACTCGCCCTTATGGGATTTGACATCAGTTGGCAAAGGGTTCTCCTTGGGAGGCCCGAAAGCCTCTATCGATAACGCTGCGGTCGTTCATTTCGTTCCTTGGCTCCTGCTCATAGAGCTTGGATCTGCCGAGCGAGGTCCTGCTTTTCGAAGAGGAGCGCGGCCAGCCTCTCCCGGTCGCCCCTTTTCTCGGCCTGGACGATCTCGGACTGGAGGGTCCTCAGCCGGTTCTGGAGAGAGATCTTCCACAGGGCGTCCAGGCAGTCATGAGCCTCGGACGGATTCGGATCGGCCGGCGCCTCGAGAAGGGCCCGGGTCAGGAACTTGGCCAGGACCGGGTCGATCCTTTGGCGCAGGTCGTGGATCAGGACATCTTGCTCCCGGCGGAAGCAGTCATGGATCAGGTTAAAAACGGGCTCGCCTTTGAGACCGGCAAAGTGGTTCTCCTTGACCTCGGCGAAGACCTCGGAGGTGAAGTTCGGATGCCCGATCAGGATCTGGAGGAGCCGCTTTTCGGCGGGGAGGAAATATTCCGCCTCGTCGTCCTTTTTCGCGGCGGCGCCCGACGGCCGCACGAGCTGACGGCGAAGAAGTCCCTCCTCGACGCCCAGGGCTTCGGCCGCCTGGCCCAGGTACTCACTGCGGACGACCGCGTCCGGCATCCTGGCCAGCTCGGCCAGGACCTCGCTCACCAGACGCGACTTTTCCTCGGGGACCTTGAGGTTTCGGCCGTGGCTGCGCATGGTGATGAGGAAACGCAGGGCCGGGACGGTTTTCTCCAGCCGAGCGCGGTAGGCTTCGGGGCCGTATTTTTTCATGAATCCGTCCGGGTCGAGCTTCTCGGGCAGGACGACGACCGAGGCGGTCGCCCCTTTTTCGAAACAGATCGACAGAGCCCGCAGGGCCGCATTGAGCCCGGCCGAATCGCCGTCGTAGTTGATGATCAGGCGCGGAGCGAAGCGCTGGGCCAAGGCGACCTGGTCGGGAGTCAGACTCGTCCCCAGGGAAGCGGCCACGTTGGCGACGCCGGCCTGATACAGGGCGGAGAAGTCGGTGTAGCCCTCGACCAGGATGAGCTCGCCTTTGTCCCGGACCGCGTCCTTGGTGAGGTTGAGGCCGTAGAGAATCTTCCCCTTGGAATAGAGAGGCGTCTCGGGAGAATTCAGGTACTTGGGCTCGGCGTTGAACAAGGTCCGGCCGCCGAAAGCGACCACCTTGCCGGTCAGATTGAAGATGGGAAACATCAGCCGGCCGCGGAACCGGTCATAAAAGCCGGCTCTTTTCTGGCCGGGGACGACGAGCCCTGCCTTGAGCAGGAGGTCGGCCGCGACGCCTTTGACCTCGAAGTGCTTGGCCAGCGAATCCCAGGAGTTGGGCGCGTAGCCGATCTTCAGGGCCTTGACGGTTTCGTCCGAGATCATGCGAGTCTTCAAATATTCTAGGGCTTTCCGGCCCTCGGGTCCCTCCCTTAGGCATCTCTGAAAAAAGGCCAGGGTTTCTTCGTTGATCTTGGCCAGGTTCTCTTCGAGCTTGAGCACATGGGCGGAGATTCTGTTCTGCTGGGGCAGGGGGATGTTGTATTTCTGAGCGAGCGATTTCAGGGCTTCGGGGAATGTCAGGTTCTCCTTTTCCATGACCAGGGTGAAAACGTCACCTCCCACGCCGCAGCCGAAGCAGTGATAGAGCTGTTTGTCCGGGTCGACCGTGAAGGAGGGCGTTTTTTCCGCGTGAAATGGGCAAAGTCCGACGAATTTACTCCCGCGTTTTTTCAGTGACGTATATTGAGAGGCGACGTCGACGAGAGTGGCAACCTGCCTTATCTGGTCAATAATCTCCATTATTTACAATAGCTTATGTTCCCGAGCCGAATTTCTTGATAATATAGGAATCCAGGGCCTCTTTGTCAAGGCAAAGCCGATCAAAAACGCCATATTTTATTAATAATTAATAGAGTTGCTCTTTAATCTGGTGGTGATATCCCAACGGAACCACGGATGGCGCCTCACGCCCGATTAGACAAGATTCCGCTTTGAATGCTTTGCTTATTGAGTCTTTGACCCCAGATTTTGGATGCGCGGCTTGCCCCCGCACGGGGTCGAGCCCCGCGGTTTCCCGGATGCACGTTGTGGTTCTATTAATAAAATCCCTCTCGGATCCATGGAGCTCTGTGGCGGATGCGCCGAGAGGCCGAGCGATCGGTCAAAGATGATTGATAAGGCTGGCTAGACAGGCGGCGCCGAAGCCGTTGTCGATGTTGACGACGCCGATCCCTCCCGGGCAGGAGTTGAGCATGGCCAGGAGCGCGGCGACGCCCTTGAAGCTGGCTCCGTAGCCGATGCTCGTGGGCACGGCCACGACCGGGACGGCCACGAGCCCGGCCACGACGCTCGGCAGAGCGCCTTCCATGCCGGCGGCCACGATGACCACCCGGGCCCGGCGAAGCTTGTCATACTCGCCCAAAAGGCGATGGAGGCCGGCGACACCCACGTCATAGACGCGGTCCACCTCGTTCCCGAGCATCTCGCAGGTCACGGCCGCCTCTTCGCCCACGGGGACATCCGAGGTGCCGGCGGTCATCACCACGATGAGGCCCTTTCCCGGGTCAGCCTTTTTTTGCCTGAGGATCGCGGCCTTGGCTTGACGGTTATAGACGGTTTTGGGCAGGGTCTTTTTGAGCTTCCTGAACGTCTTTTCCTCGATGCGCGTCACGAGCAGATTGCCGCCTTTTTTCACGATCTCGCGGGCGATGCCGATGATCTGTTCGTCGGATTTCCCCCCGCCGTAGACGACTTCGGGAAACCCCTTGCGCAGTTCCCGGTGGTGGTCAATCTTGGCGTAGCCCAGGTCCTGATAGGGAAAATGCTTGAGCGCCTCGCCTGCCTCCTCGGGGCTGAGCTCGCCCTTTCCGACCCTGGCCAGTATGTCTTCGAGCTTGGGCTTCATGGGGGTATTCTAGCACAAACCAACTCTTTCGGGCTGCGCCCCGCGCCGCGGCTTTTCTTTGGGGCCCGGATAGAATAAACTGGATCCGGTGCCGGACATGAACAAACAGACACTCGCCCGCGAGGCGGATCTTTCGGGAAGGGGCGTCCATTCCGGACGGCCTGTGAACCTGAGGCTGAAACCCTCGACCGCGGGCAAGCTCGTTTTTCGCCGCACTGACCTCGACGGTCTGGAGATCAAGCTCGACCCCATGGCGGCCGGCGCCCGGCATTGCACCTTCGTCAGGACCGGCGACGCGGTTGTCCAAACGATCGAGCATCTGCTGGCCGCGCTCCGCATGTCGGATATCGACAGCGCTCTCGTCGAGCTTGATGCCGAGGAAGTCCCCATTCTTGACGGAAGCGCCGCGCCGTTCCTCAAGGCCGTCTCGGCCGCGGGCGTTTCGTCCCTTCCCGCGAAACGAAGAACGCTCAAGGTTCTAAAACCCTTCCGCTTTCAAGACAACGACACGGACGCCTACGTATCCTTCGAGCCCGGTCCGGATTTCAGGATTTCCTACGGGATCGAATTTGCCCATCCTTTGATCGCGCGTCAGGAGCTGAGCCTGTCCCTCACCCGGGAATCCTTCGCTTCCGCCGTCGCCCCGGCCCGGACCTTCGGTTTTCTGAAGGACGTGGACAAGCTCCGCAGCCTGGGCCTGGCCCTGGGCGCCTCGTTCGAAAACACGGTCGTCCTCGACGATGAAAAGGTCCTCAACCCGCCCTTGCGCTTCCCGGACGAATTCGTCCGACACAAGATCCTTGACTTCGTGGGCGACCTGGCCGTGGCCGGCGCCCCCATCCTCGGCCACGTCCGCGCCGAAAAAGCCGGGCACGCCCTCCACCTCCGGGCCCTTCAATCCTTCCTCCAAACTCCGGATCATTGGGTCTGGGTGGACGGATAGGGTTCGGGAACGATCTTCGGCCGGGAACCGTCCCGCGACCGAGACGCCGAGGACGTCCGCGGATGCAACCGGACGTCGGAAGAATCGGTCGGTCCCGGCCGGCCTGGATCTGTCGCTCGGGCGATGAGGAGCACGATATGAAACGACATGGCTGGATCGGGCAATTCCCGGCGGCCATCACGGTTTGCGACACCGCCGGCCGTATTCTTGAAATGAATGACCGCGCGGCCGAGGTCTTCGCCGACGACGGGGGCCTGGCGCTCATCGGCCGGAACGTCCTCGATTGCCACCCCGAGCCCGCCCGGTCCAAGCTCGCGGACATGCTGAAGGCCGGCCGGTCGAACGTCTACACCATCCAAAAAAAAGGGAAGAAAAAACTCGTCTTTCAATCGCCCTGGTTCGCTCGGGGTCGCTACACCGGGTTCGTCGAGATCACCTTCGAGATCCCGGAGGACATGCCGCGCTTCAACCGAGACGCCCCCTAGGGTGCCGGGCCCGGGGCCCCGGCATTCGATCTTCCCCATCCTCCCCCAGGATCCGTTGACCGTCCATGTTGCGCATGATAACCTATGCTCCGGCCGGTGAAAGCGGCAAGCTCAAGCCAAGGATCGCCAAAGGGGAGGCCGGATCGATGCCGGAACAGGCTTTTCGCTATATCGTGGTGGGAGGAGGATTAGCCGGAGCTTCGGCCGCCCAGGGGATCCGCGAGAGGGACCAAAAAGGGAGCGTTCTCCTCGTCGGAGAGGAAAAGCATTTGCCCTATGACCGGCCCCCACTCTCCAAAAAGCTCTGGTTCGGCAAGAAGAAGGTCGAAGAGATTTTCGTCAAGGACCGGGATTTCTACGACCGGAACGGAGTCAGCCTGATCCTGGGCGCGCGCGTCGTCGGACTGGACGCGGCCCGGCAGACGATCGTCGACGACCGCCGGCGGACCTACCGATTCGAAAAGTTGCTGCTGGCCACGGGCGGCGTTCCCCGGCGGCTACCCATCCCCGGCGCTGACCTCGAGGGGGTCTGCTACTACCGTTACCTCGACGATTATCTGCGGCTGAGGGCGGAGGCGGAGGCGGGACGGACGGCGATCGTCATCGGCGGCGGGTTCATCGGGTCGGAGATCGCCGCGGCCCTGACCATCCAGGGCCTTTCGGTGACGATGATCTTTCTTGACCCCTATCTCTGCAATCGCGTCTTTCCCGAATCGTTGGGAAAAGCCGTGGGCCGCCGCTTCCTTGAGCGCGGGATCGCCGTCCTCGCCGGCGAAAGCCCGGCCTCGATCGAGCGCGCTGCGGGGGGCTTCCGCGTCCGGACCGCGGGCGGGCGATCGCTCGAGGCGAACATGGTGATCGTGGGCGTCGGCATCCGACCCGAAACCGAGCTGGCCGAAGCGGCGGGCCTTGCGACCGGCAACGGGATCGTCGTTGATGAGCATCTCCGGACGTCGCACCCGAGCATCTTCGCCGCAGGGGACAACGCCAATTTTCCCTATTCCGCCATCGGCCGGAAGACCCGGGTCGAGCACTGGGACAATGCCCTGAACCAGGGACGATGGGCCGGACGGAACATGGCCGGAGCCGGGGAAGCCTATACCTACATGCCATATTTTTTCTCCGACCTGTTCGAGTTCGGGTACGAAGCCGTGGGCGACGTCAGCACGGACCTCGAGATCTTTGCCGATTGGAAGACCGAGAACGACACAGGAGTGATCTATTATCTTCGGGACGGCCGGGTCAGGGGGGCGATGATGTGCAACGTTTGGGACAAGGTCGAGGCGGCCCGGGAGTTGATCCGGCGTGAAGGCCGGGTCGCGCCCCAGGATCTCCGCGGGGCGATAGGCTGACCGGCGAGGAGGGTGCGGTGAAGGCGAAGGGGGAAGAGGTCGCGGCGGGGGGAATGCCCTACCGGCTCCTAGCGAGAGAGGAAGCCCGAAAGTTGTCCCTAAGCGTTCCCCTGTGGACGCTCCGGGACAAGGACATCAGGCGGGAATTCCGGTTCAAGGGTTTCCGGGAGGCCATGGCCTTCGTCAACGGCGTGGCCGACCTGGCCGAGAACGAAGACCATCATCCGGACATCTTCGTCTCCTACAACCGCGTCGTCCTGACCTTGTCGACCCACAAGGTCGGCGGACTTTCAGCCCGGGACTTTCTCCTGGCGGCCAAGATCGATGAGACGGATCAAGATCCCCGGATGCGGGGAGGGAGCGGAGCCCCATGACTCCCGGCCGCCTCTCGGGCCAGACGGCCCTCGTCACCGGTGCGGCCCGGCGTCTCGGCCGCGAAGTTTCCCTGGCCCTGGCTGAGCGGGGAGTCAACATCGTCGTCCATTATCGGCATTCCCAGAGAGAGGCAGAACGTCTGTGCCGGAAGCTCGAGAGCCGTAAGGTCAAGGCCTGGCCGATCCCGGCCAATTTCGAAGGCGCCGACGAAACCGAGACGCTGATCGAGCGCGCCAGGGCGGCGGCGGGTCGGCTCGACATCCTCGTCAACAGCGCCTCGACCTTTCCCGTCGGGACGCTGGCCGACATGAAGTTTTCCGAACTCATGACCTGCGTGCGGGTCAACGCCTGGACGCCCTTCATCCTCAGCCGCGACTTCGCCCGGCGGGCCGGCCGGGGGAAGATCGTCAACCTCCTTGACACGCGGCTCGACGGGAGCGACCCCCGGCATGCCGCCTACATCCTGAGCAAGCAGATGCTTCACGACTTGACTTTGATGACGGCCGCCGAGCTCGGGCCGTCCTTCACCGTCAACGCCGTCGCTCCGGGACTCATCCTTCCCCCTCCCGGGAAGGATGAGGGCTACCTCCGGGCCCTGGCCCGATCAGTTCCGCTCGCGCGTCACGGCGCGCCGGCCGACGTGGCCCAGGCGGTGATCTATCTCCTGGAAGCCGATTATGTCACCGGACAGGTGATCTATGTGGATGGAGGTCGACATGTCAAAGAACTCAGCCCCCGATCGCATCTTGATCGAGGACCTCGCCGCCCGGTGCGTCATCGGCGTCGATGACGAGGAGCGCCGGGAAAAGCAGGAGGTGCTGATCAGCCTCGTCCTCTGGACGGACCTTTCCTCGGCCGGACGGGGCGACCGGTTCGAAGAGACGGTCGATTATCGCCATCTGAAGAAGCTTATCCTGCATTTGGTGGAGGATTCCCGCTACCATCTGATCGAAGCCCTGGCCGAAGCGGTGGCCCAGGTCTGCCTGTCCCAGCCGAAAGTGGCCCGGGTCCGCGTGCGCGTGGACAAGCCCTCGGCCCTGCGCTTTGCCCGGACGGTCGGCGTGGAGATCACCCGGCCGCCCGAAGAGTGATGAGTCATGTCCGTCCTCGTGGCCGTCGGGTCGAACATCGAGCCGGAGCGGAACCTGCCCAAGGCCATCGCCCTCCTGGACGACCGGGCGCGCGTCCTCGACCTGTCGACGATCTTCCTGAGCGCGGCCGAAGGCCCGGCCGGCCAACCCCAGTTCCTGAACGGCATCGTCAAGGTCGCGACCCGGATCCCGCCCCGCGACTTCAAGTTTGATGTCCTGCGGGCGATCGAGGCCGAACTCGGCCGCCGGCGAACCGGGGACAAGTATGCCCCGAGGACGATCGACCTCGACCTCATTCTCTATGATGAGCTGGTCGTCAACGCACCGGACCTGACCCTTCCCGACCCCGAGATCTTCGTCCGGACTTACCTGGCCTTTCCTCTTTACGAACTCGAACCGGGACTGCGACTGCCGGGTTCGGCCTTGACCATCGAGGATGTGGTCGGAGGCATGCGGCGCAAAGGGCTGCAGCCCCTGGCCGATTTCACCCGATCTCTCAAGGAGACCTACCATGACCGTTGACATGGAACGCATTGAACACCTGGTGAGGGAGCTCTTGATCGCGATCGGGGAAGACCCCGACCGGGCGGGCCTTGTCGACACTCCGCGGCGCGTGGCCCAGGCTCTCGATCAGCTGACCATCGGATACAGGGTGGACGGCGCGGGACTCATCGGCCGAGCCTGTTTTCCCCAGACCGTCGACAGCATGATCCTGCTCAAGGATATCGAGCTCTACAGCCTCTGCGAACATCACCTGCTTCCGTTCTTCGGCCGGTGTCACGTGGCCTACTTCCCCCGGGAGGGCCTGGTCCCAGGAGCGAGCAAGATCATCCGCATCGTCGACATGTTCGCCCGGAGGCTCCAGATCCAGGAGCGCTTGACCGAACAGATCGCCCATACCGTCCAGGACGCGCTCCAGGCAACGGGTGTGGCGGTTATGATCGAAGCCCGGCACCTGTGCATGATGATGCGGGGCGTTGAGAAGCAGAACTCGATGCTCGTGACGTCTTGTCTCCTGGGGTCCTTTCGCGAATCGGCCCAGACTCGGGAGGAGTTTCTGGCCCTGGTCGGCAAGGTCAAACCGGCTTGATAGCGGCCCGTCGAGCGAAGGGCGCGCCTTCTCTGCACAAGAGGGGCGACATCCGGGCCGGGCCGAAGTCCGAGACCGAACGGCACTCGAGCCGCCCGAGGGAATGATCATCGACAGGAACGGGCCGTCGTAAACCGTGGCGTGGAGGAACTGGGCGGTCTCCCTCGCTTCTGAGCGAAGATCGAAATCAATTTTTCCCTGAACCATAGTCCCGCCGTTCTTTGGAATCTCTGCCCGAAGGCGTCCTGGAGACGGTCGATGCCGGGGTACCATTTCGCGTCCGGCTGGGAGACAAGAAAAACGCGGGATTGGGAGTTCTTGAGGTGCGCCGCGGCTTCGGCCGCGATCTCTTCCGGCATCCGGCCTTTGAGATAGGACAAGTGTTCAATCGAAGAGCGGAGGTAATAATCAACCGGGAGGGAGATGGCGCCGGGGAAAAAGACGAGCACGTCATCCTTTGTCGCGCTGGCGTCAAGGAAAGCGGCCGCGTCCCGGTCCATCGATTTGAGCCATCCGTGGTGGTACCAATACAGCGACACCGACGACAGGAAAAGGAAAAATGCGAGCCCGGCGACCGCGACCCAACGGCTCTTGATCTTGGATGCGCCGAATCCCGCGAGCAGGACAAAGGCCGGCCAGGCGGAGATCGAATACCGTTCCGGGAGAAAAATGGGCTTTCCGATGGAGATCGTCATCGGAATGGCCAGGGTCACCACGAGATAACAAAGCGCCAGGACGAGCGGGGATTGTCTTGCCGCGGGGGACGCGTCGATCTGGCGGTCCTTGATCAGGGACAGCACCGCGGCCAGCAGGCAAGCCGCAAACATCAACAGCCCCGCGAGAACAAGGCCATTATTGACGACCGGCGGAAAGATATGAAAAACAAATCCGGTGAAGACCCGGAACGTTTCCAGGATATGGAATGGACGAAACCTGGGGATCCAGCCTATGTAAGTCGGACTGGGCAGGTTTTTCAAAACAAGGACGGGAAGCCAGGGAAGGTAGAGCAACCCGATGAGGCCCAGGGAGATCGTCCATCGCTTCAGGCTCCGTCCGCGGGCGGCCCGCTGGACGATGACGTACACGACCCCTGAGGCGGCGATGAACAGGCCGTAGTTGTGGGAGTAGATGGTCAAAACCGTGAACAGGACGTATCCGACCCAATATCTCGGCCGGTCCTCGGCGAGGGACTTGTAGAGGAAATAGATGGACAGCAGGCCGAGAAGAATGAGCATGGAATACATCCGGACTTCCTGGCTGTACCGGACGTGAAATTCGCCGAGAGCCGCGATGAGGGCGCTCGCCAAGCCGGTCTTCCTACCGAAAAGCGAGGCCCCCACGAAAAAGATCGCGGGAATGAACAAGATCCCGAACAGGCAGGGAAGGGCCCTGAGCGAGACCTCCCCCGAGCCGAAAGCCTTGATCCAGAGATGAAGCAGCAAATAATGGACAGGGGGGAAACGTCGTTCTTGAGCGCGGGGATGATCTCCCCAAAGCTCTTGCTCGCGATGTTGATCCCGATGACCTCGTCGAGCCACAGGGATTGGTGGGTAAGTCCGTAGATCCTCAGGAATGAGCCCAGGAGAACGATGGCCCCCAGGAGGAGGATCGTGGTTTGAGAGCCGGGCTTCGCGGCCCCGGCGTTCTTACCCACGAATCACTCCGTTCGCGGAATGCCGGCCGTCGATGCGGGTCATGCCCGGGATCATGTTCCGACTCCTGTGCCGGTTCGGCGCCGGCCTCATTTCAGGGCGAGAATATCCGATGTGCGCGGGGGTGTCAAGAACCCCTATCCTAGACGGGGATGGACGAGAATGCCTTACTCCACCCTCCGGCGGCGCCGCTTGACTTCATTCCTGAGGCCGGAATACTATTTTTGCTGACGCGCCCGCGCCGTCGGCGGCTTGAGGATCAGAGGGAAGAAAATGAGTGCGACCGGAGCGACATGAGGGGAAAGACCCGAGGCGGCGAAATACCATGAACGACCGGGCGGGCACTCCTCGGCGCATCCCCTGGCCCGTCCTGGCCGCTGCCGGTTTTGTATTCGTCTTCTGCGCCGCCTACAATTATTTCGTCTTCGAACACGTCCCTCACGTTCACGATGAGATCGCCTATCTCTTCCAGGCTCGGATCTTCCTGACAGGGCACTTCTCGGCGCCCGTGCCCTGTGCGCCCGATTCGTTCGACTTTCCTCATATGGTCAATATCGGGCGATGGTTCAGCGTCTATCCTCCTGGTTTTCCGGCCCTCCTGGCCCTGGGCCTTCTTCTGGGCGTTCCCTGGCTGGTCAACCCGCTCCTGGGAGGGCTGGCCGTCATTTTGATCTTCCTTATCGGCGCCGAGGTCTATTCCCGATGGGTCGGGGTCCTGGCGGCGGTCCTGGCCGCGGCTTCGCTCTGGATGCTGCTCACGTCCTCAAGCATGATGTCGCATACGGCCAGCATGGCCGCCGGGGCGCTCTTCGTCCTGTTCGCCTTCCGGTCGCTCCGGGCCCCCACGATCGGCAACGGCCTCGCTGCCGGGCTCGGGTTGGGCGCCGCGATCCTCATCCGGCCTATCAACGCCGCGCTCCTGGCAGTCGCCTTCTTTCTCGTCCTCGCCGTTCGGACGCTCAAGGAGTTCAAAGTCCGATGGAAGAACTTCCTGGCCCTCATCCTCACAACGGGGCTGGCCGTTGGCTTTTATCTTTATTACAACGCGGCCACGACGGGAGATCCCTTCAAGCCGGGCTACATCGCCCGCTACGGCTCGGCCTATTCCGTGATCTTCGGCCGGGCGGCGACGCTCGACTATGATTTCACCCCTCTCTACTCCTTTATGCAGACCGGCGAGAACCTGGGGTCCATCAACCGCTATCTCTTCGGCTGGCCGCTGACTTCACTCTGGCCTCTCCTCTTCGTCGTCTGGGCCTGGGTCAGGAGGCGGGAGGGACGGGACCGCGACCTGCTCCTCCTGTCCGGTTTCCTGGCGATGCTCGTCGGCTTCTTTTTCTTCTGGGGCGCCTTCATCGCCTTCGGGGCGCGCATGTACTTTGAGGCCTTCCCCCTCCTCATTCTCCTCACGGCCCGAGGCTTGGACGAGGCTCCGGGGCTCCTGGGGGCCGCTTTCCGGCGCGTCGGGGTCCGGACGTGGGCCAAGATCCGGACCGGATGCCTGTTGGTCTTCACCGTTTACGCCTTCGCAATCACCTGGCCCGGCTGGGTCGCGCCGTCCGACACGGAATGGTTCTACGACCGCTACGACTATAACCTGGCCGGATCCTCGGCCCGTGTCGGAAATGCGGTTCGCGCGGCCGGGCTCCACAAAGCTCTGGTCGTGGTCAAGTTTCTCTATGCGCCGATCCGCGGATTTCCCACCGGATCGTGGGGCTCGGGGTTCATGCACGATACGCCCGCTCTCGACGGCGATGTGATCTATGCCAATGATCGAGGGCCGGCGGCTGACCTCGACCTGGCCCGGTGTTTTCCGGGCCGCAGTCTGTTCGTCTATTGGGGCACGCTGGACAGGGGAGTCCTTGCTCCGCTTCGAACCGAGGCGGGAACGGGCGCGCTCCGGCCGGGCGAGCCGGTCGCGGTCAGAATACGGGGAAAGCGTGAGGTCGAGCTTTTATCGAAGCCCGAGCTTGTCTTCAAGGTCTATTCTCCCGAATTCGGCACCTTCCTCGAAGAGACGATGCGGACCGAGGCGGGGGGCTGGATGGGCCTGGATTCTCCCCGGCTGATGAGGATCGGGCTCGACGGCGCGGCGCGCGGCGATTTCCGCAGGGCGTCCTTCGCCTTCGAGGCGGCCCTCCAGGTGGAAAAGTATCCCAAACAGCGCTTTGAACTTCTCGGGCAGTTGACGCGATGCTACGCCAAGACGGGTCAGCGGGCGGAAGCCAAGAGGATCATGCAAAAGATCGCGGAGCTTGAGTTCTATCAGGACAAGCTCTTTTCGATCTTTCCCGAGCGCGGGTTTTAGAAGGCACAGGGCATCGAGCTCGACCCTTGTCAAAACAGGGGTTCTGGGCTAGAATAAACACCTTCCCAAACTAGTCAAAGATGGAGATTCAGCAGTGAAAGAAGAGCGACGCGACGAATACCAGAAAGCCCTGAACGCCTTCGGCGATGCCATGAAGCACTTCCACCAGGGCAAGAGCGACCGGGCCGAAGAACAGCTGCTGGCCTTCCTGGAAAAATATCCCCAGGAGAGGGAACTGGCCGACCGGGCCAGGCTCTACGTCAAGATCTGCCAGGAGCGCATCGGCAAATCCAAGGAACGGATCAGCCTCAAGACCGAGGAGGATTATTTCTACTACAGCGTTTATCGGATGAACCAGGGCGACCATGAGGGCGCGGCCAAGCTCCTGGAGAAGGCCCGCGAGCTCGCACCCAAGGACGCCCGGACCTTCTACCTGTCCGCGGACCTGGCCTGCGTCATGGGCCAGACCGAGGAGTGCCTGGAGTACCTGAAAAAGGCCGTCCACATGGACAAGCTGTACGCCGTCCTGGCCCAGAACGAAGCCGATTTTCAGCCCGTGTGGGATGACAAGAAGTTCAAGGTCATCGTCAAGCTCGCATGAAAAAAGGCCTGTGCGCCCTTGTCTTGGCTGCCGGACAGGGGACCCGTTTCAAATCGGCCACGAACAAGGTCCTCCACCCCATCCTGGGCAAGCCCATGATCCGGCTTGTCATCGATAGCCTGCTCGAGCTCAAGCCGGACAGGATCGTGGTCGTCGTCGGCCATCAGAAGGACGATGTCGCCCGCGCCTCGGCCCATCCCAAGGTCGAGTGCGTGGTCCAAAAGCGGCAGCTCGGCACGGCCGACGCCGTCCTGGCGGCGAAAGCCGTCCTGGCCCGCCGCCCCGCGGATGATGTCCTCATCATCAACTCCGACCTGCCCCTGTTCAGGGCCGCGACCATCAAGCCCGCCCTCGGCCTCCATCGCCGGCGCGGGAACGCCCTGACCGTTCTCAGCGCCGAGCCGGAAAATCCCTCGGGTTTCGGCCGCCTGGTGCGGGAAGGCAAGGGCCGCTTCCGGGTCGCTGAAGAGAAGGACGCCTCGCCCCGCGAAAAAAAGATTCGGGAAGTGAACACCGGCATCTATGTCTTCCGGGCGAGCGACCTGCTCCGTGTCCTGCCCCAGATCTCGAACGCTAACCGCAAGGGCGAGTTCTACTTGACCGACGCCGTCGCCCTGCTCTCGAGCCGCGGCCAGAAGGTCTCGGTGGTTAAGACCGGGAACGCGGCCGAGGTCGTGGGCGTCAACACGCGCTTCGAGCTGGCCCAGGCCGCTGACGCCCTGCGCCTGAGGAAGATCAAAACCTTGGCCGAGTCCGGGGTCACGGTCCTCGACCCCCGCTCGACCTGGATCGACCTCGAGGTCTCGATCGGACCGGACACGGTCATCTATCCCTCGGTCACGATCGAGGGCGCGACCCGCATCGGCCGCCGCGTGCTCGTCCATCCCTCGGCCCATCTGGTCAACGCCGAGGTCGGGGATGACGTCCAGGTCCTGACCGGCGCGGTCATCAAGGACAGCCGGCTGGGGAACGGCGTCGCGGTCGGCCCCTATTGTCATCTTCGCGGCAGGACGGTCATCAAGCCCGGGGCCAAGGTCGGCGATTTCGTCGAGATGAAGAACTCCGTCTTCGGCGAGGGGTCGAAGGCCATGCACCTGTCCTATGTCGGAGACGCGAAGGTCGGACGGGCGGTCAACATCGGCGCGGGCACGATCACCTGCAATTACGACGGCGTGTGCAAGAACCCGACGACAATCGGCGACGAGGTTTTTATCGGCTCGGGCACTGAGCTTGTGGCACCGGTCAAGGTCGGCCGGGGCGCCTATGTCGGCGCCGGCTCGACCATCACCAAGGATGTCCCCCCGGATGCTTTGGCCGTCGCCCGCGCCCGACAGATCGAGAGACGCGGCTGGGCCAAGAAGAGAAAAGAAAAAAACGCTACTCTCCTCAAGAAACGCTGAGGCGCCTTCCCGCTTAAGTTCGCGCCAGCCTGCCCGCTCGTCCTACCACAAGAACCGAATCGAGGCCCGCATCAGGCGCGGCTGTTGGCGTCCCCAGATCGAGCCGAACGAGGGAATGTCCTCCTGGACGTAAGAGATGGGAATCTGGCTGTTGAACACGTTTAGGATATCCAGGCGCAGGCTGAGCGTCATCAGCCCGGGAAGGGCGATGCTCTTTTGCAGACCCAGGTCCAGGTAGGAATGGGCTGGTGTTTCGCGCGCTCCCCGTCCCTCGGGAAAGCGGAAATAGACCCCGAAGTAGGGCACGTAACCCAGTTTTTGCCAAAAATACCCGGACAGGTACTCGAAGGCCAGAGAGACCGTAACATCCCAGGGGGCGAGGTAGACCGCGTTCACTTTGAGGTCATGGTCCACGGCGTAGGGAAGCTTGCCGTACCAGCCCTCGTCGCCGTACCCCCGTCCGCCGAGCCCGCCCAGCTGATAATCATAGTAGGCCTTGATATCCTCGAGCCCGGGCAAGGCCGGGATGAAGATGTGCTTGCCGAAGAGGCTGATATAGTTCGTCCCCGCTTCCGACTGGGACCAGGCGCCGGTCTCGGTCTGTCCGGGGTTCGTGCCCTTGGAGGAGGAAAAGGCATACGAGGCGTTGAGGAAGAATCGCTGACCGATCTTGCCGTCGAGCTCGACCTCCAGGCCGCGATAATTCCTCCGCTTATCCTCGTAATTATCGAAGAGGAAGTTGTAGCTCGTCACCGGGTCGTAGACGAGAAGCACTTCGAGAAGATGCGTGGCGTCAGTCCGGACGTAGCGGGCCTTGATCGCCCAGCCGGGCCCCAGGCGGCGGTCGAACTCGATGAGCCAGCGGTTGAGAAAGTTGGGCTTGAGGTTCGGGGCCACGCTGAACGGCTGGGATTTCTGCTCGGTCTCGAACTTCCAGTTGGCCGGGTCGTGGAGCTCGGCCTCGGACGGATCGGCCGGCCCCTGCCAGTCGTAGGTCCGGAAGGACAGGCCGGCCACTGAGTTGAAGAAGCCGAGGGGCATGGTCGAGATCATGTCCGAGAACCGTCCCCATCCGAGCTTGAGCACGTTCGCCCCGTCCCCGGTCAGGTCCACGGCCAGGGACAGCCGAGGCGAGAGGAAATCGCCCAAGCCCCAGGTCCAGAGCACGCCCTTCTTGTCGTCGTAGCAGGTCTGGGTTTGGGACCTCAACCCGACCATGACCGTGAACCGTCCCCAGGTGACCTTGTCTTTGAAGAAGAGCCCGAGGCCGGCCGAGGAATTGATGAAGTCGAACCGACCGTATTCGCGGAATACGGTCGGGGTGCGCTGGCCCTCGCGCCAGGAGGTGAAATAGTACTTCGTCCCGATGTCGAACCCGTCATCGGGGAAAAGGTCCTCGTCCTGGCCGGTGAACCGCGTCTCGAAGTCCGAGGAAAAGCGGTAGTATTCGAGACCGCTGCTGAGCTCGTGATGCCCGAAGGAGGGGATGTCGATATATTTCGTCAGCTTGAGGCTGAAGTCGAACCGGTCCTCGTTGTCCGTGATCTGGCCGTAGGTGTTGTGGATGTTCTGGGCCAGGTCCGCAACGAAATACTGGGCCGGTCCGAGGTCCCGGCTGAGGGGCTGTTTGAGGTCGTCGCGCGCGACCAGGCCGACCCCCGCTTCGATGAAGGTCGTGGCGTTGAGCAGGCCCTTGTAGTTCAGGCGGAAGGCGAGGTCGGTGAATTTCTCGGTCTCGTAGAGCTCGGGGATCCCCGTGCCGCCCTTCTGGCCTAAGGACGTGTTGAAGATCGAGGTTAGGGACAGGGTGTGATTGGCCGCGAGGGCGTAGGTGAGCTTGGCGAACAGCTGATTCGTTTGACTGCTGTGCGTGCCGCCGGGCACGGACAGATAATCCAGCAGGCCGTCCTCGGTCTCCTCGGCGTTGGTATAGACGTTATCCGAAACGAAGAACCACAGCTTATCCTTGACGATCGGCCCACCGACGTTCAAGTAGGCGTTGTATTTCGAGAAGTAGGCCGGCTCGCGCATGATCGACAGCTGGGGGAGGGGGGCCGCCTGGAAGTTCTTGTCGGCGAAGACAAGGGAGGCTTCACCGTGAAGCTCGTTCCCGCCGCTCTTCGTGACCATGTTGATGATCCCGCCGTAGGCCGACCCGAACTCCGGGCTGAAGGAATCGGAGATGATCTGCATCTCGTCGATGGCGTCGAAGTTGAGCCGGATCCCCGAATCCTTGAGCCGGACGCCGCTGATCGAAAGTCCGTCCACGATCCAGGTGTTGCCCTCCTCGCCCTCGCCCCGGAAGCTCGGCTGTCCCTCGACGGCCTGGCCGTTCCGAGTGTTGACTCGGACCCCGGTGACGCCCGGCGTGAACTTGGTCATGTCCACGACATCCCGGTTCTGGACGGGCGTCTGAGCCAGGTCTGCGGCCGTCACATAGTAGCTCGTGTCGGTCGATGTCTTATCGATCAAGGGCGTCGGGGCCGTGACCACGACCTCCTTCTGAATCTCGGAGAACTTCATGACCACGGTCAGGGTCGTCACCATGCCCAGCCGGATCACGACGTCCTGCTGGACGACCGTCCCGAACCCCTGGAGGCTGAAGGTCAGGGTGTAGGTCCCGACGGGCAGGATGGGCAGGTTGAAGGAGCCGTCCTTAGCGGAGGAGGCTGCGCGCGCCCCCTGGAGGTTGGGGCTGGCGGCGATGATGGCCACGCCCGGCAAGCCGGTCCCGTTTTCGTCCTGGACGCGGCCTTTGACCTCTCCGGTTTCGATGGCCCTCAGGCTCGCGGTGAGGCCGGCGACGAGAAGAATGCCCAAGGCGAACGCTTTCAGGTTTTTCATGGTTACACTCACTCGGTGCTTATGGGAGTTGGGCTCATTATCAGCCCAATTCCCGCCGAAAATCAAGGAGCGAGGGGAAGAATCGTCCCCTCCCTCACTGGACCTTGATCCTTTTGTTCTTGGTTTCCCTCGCTTCGCCTCCTTTTTTTCGAGAGCGGCGATCCCGGCCTCGATGACCGCCCGCCCTGCGCCGGGCACAGGAGAGGACCGTGGCCGCGGCCAGGGTCGTCTGGCCCACGCCGCCTTTCCCGGTGAAGAGAATGATCCGCAGGAAATTGCCCTCTCCCTCTCCGATCTCATCTTAGCACCGGGCCGCGAAAATTCCTATTGCGGAGCGGGGTCCGAATCACTACAATGAAGAAAAAGAAGACCATGCGACATTTCCTGTTCGACGCCTACAACGGCTACCGGTCGCGGCTGGACGACATCCCCTTCATCCACGAGTTCCTGGAGGAGGCGCCGCTCAAGTTGGGGCTGCGGCCGACCATGCCGCCCTTCGTCCTTCCCTATTACAACGGCATCGTCCCCGAGGACTGCGGCATCAGCTCCTTTGTTTTCCTCGAAGGCGGGCACTTCACCCTGCACACGTTCTCCTACCGGGGCGCTTTTTTCATCGACCTCCTCGACCCGAAGGGGGTCAACCGGAAGAAGCTCCATGACCTCATCGACGACGCCTTCCCCTCGGAGAAGAACCTCGAGAACTATATCGATAGGACCGAGGGCGAGCGGCTGAGCCGGCCGGCCATCGACACAGAGAAGGATTTCGGACCGCACCTCTTCCTCGATTTCGAGGACTTTGAGGGGCCTGGCACGATGGACGCGATCTTCGCCTACTTCGACGGCCTGCCGCGGAAGGTCGGGATGACGCCCATCATCCGGCCCTACGTGATTCGAAACCGGGTGGGCGCGGAGGACGTCCTGTCGGGAATGACCATGATCGCCGAGAGCCATATCAGCCTCCACGTCTTCCTCGGCAGCCGGAAGGCTTACTTCGACCTGTTCAGCTGCAGCTTCTTCGACGCGGCCAAGGTCGTGCGCGAGCTCAAGCGGGGCCTCAAGGGCAAGGTTCTCCACGAGACGCTTATCTCCCGGGGGAGCAAGTACAAGAAATTCCGGGAAGCAGCCCCCCAAAAAGCCAAGTTCTCACGGGTGTGGCTGGGCCACGTCCTCCGCAAAGACAAGTCTTGATAACCCGATCTTCATTTTCCCTCGCCTCCCCGTCCTTCTCGACTCTCATCCTGGGGCTCGACCTGGCCGGGGCTCCCCTGAGGCGGACGGGTGCCTGCCTGCTCCGGGGAAGGCGGGCCGCGACGTGCGTCCTCAACACGGACAAAGAGATCCTCGAATTTTGCCGGAAGGCGAGGCCGGCCCTGGTCGCCATGGACGCGCCTCTCCACCTTCCGCCGGGACGAAAGTCAATCAACGACCGGAATGGGAGGCACCTGCGCGGGTGCGATGAGGAGCTGCGGCGGAGGCACATCCCGTTCTTTCCGATCACCCTGGGTCCGATGCGGATGTTGACCGTGCGGGGGATGCGTCTCGAGAGAATGATCCAAGCGATGCACATCCGCGTCGTCGAGATCTACCCCGGCGGCGCCCAGGATGTCTGGGGGATTCCGAGGGCCAAGAGGGATATCGCCGGACTCCTTGGGGGATTGAGGCGATTGGGATTGCTTGGATTGAGCTCGAAGGCGACGGCCGACGAGTTGGATGCGGCCTCAGGGGCGCTCGTCGGACAGCTTTTTTTGCGCGGCAAGGCCGAGGTGCTGGGGAATTTCAGGACAGGGGCGATCATCCTTCCCAGGGCGAAGAGGAAGAGCGGCGGAAAAGCAAGGAAGGGGAGTGCGCGCACCTCAACACGCAGAAGGACGAGTCATGAACGGTAGCGAACGGACCTCGGTCGTCTTTGATATCGATGGGACACTCATCGACAGCGACGGCTTTGATGTCGAGTGCTTTGTCGAAGCCGTCAGGGATGTCCTCGGGAACGTCGTCTTACAGGATGATTGGCGACACTACAAACATGCCACGGATGCCGGCATCCTGGACCAGATCCTTGCGGAGAACCAATTGGCGCCCTCTCCGGAGCTCGTGGCCGAAGTCAGGGAAGCTTTCGGCGTCAGGATCAAGAGGTATCTCACTGCGGGCGGCGTGTGCGCGGCCGCGCCGGGGGCCGGAGAGGCGATAGCCCGGCTGAAAGAGCAAGGTTTCCTGGTCGGCATCGCTACGGGAGGCTGGGGCCACACGGCGCGGATGAAGCTTGAGCGGGCTGGGATCGTGTTCGACAGCCTGCCCCTGACGTCGAGCGATCATTCCCTGGTTCGCGTCGAGATCATGGCCGAATGCCTCCGGCAACTTGGAGGCGATCCCGGCCGGGCGGTCTACGTCGGCAATGGAGATTGGGACCGGAGGGCGAGTCTTGAAGCGGGCTGGGGATTCATCGGCGTCGGCCCCGGGCTCAAGGGCCGATGCGAAACATGGGTCGCCGATTTTCTCGATCCGGCGTGGCCCGCCGCGTCCCGGAATGCTCTGCTCAAGTTGCGCGGGGGTTGAAGGTCAGGCGGGGTTCGATGTCTTGCCCTCAGACGGCTTTGAAGCTCTGAGCCACCCAGTCGCGGATCTCGTTCCTGATCCGGCGGACGCAGGCCAGGATCTCGGCTTCCGATCCCACGCATGATGAGGGGTCGTCGAAGCTTTCATGAAGATACTTTCGCGCCCCGGGGAAGAACGGGCATGTCTCCTGAGCCTGGTCGCAGAGCGTCACCACGAGGTCGATTTGCTCTCCCAGGAACACGTCCACGCTCTTCGTCCGGTTATTTGATAAGTCATGGCCGATTTCCTTCATGACGGTAACAACGTGCGGATTGATCTTTCCCGGCTCTGTTCCCGCGCTTGAAGCCTTGTAGCGATCGCCGTAGAGCGAATTCAAAAAAGCCTCGGCCATCTGCGACCGGGCCGAGTTGTGGGTGCAAACGAACAGCACTTTTTTCTTTTCCGGGGTCATATCATTATTTTAACAGATTGCGATTTTTGTTCAATTTTCGTGCAGGGGAAGCGCCTCCGGCCGCGATCTCCTTAAAAAACAAGGTTGAACAGAAACCCGACGATCATGATCCCGACGGCGACGATCCCGACGAAGATCAGGATGAGGGGGAGCCTTAACACCTTCTTTAATATGATGGTTTCGGGGAGCGAAAGTCCGATGATGGACATCATGAAGGCTAGGGCTGTTCCCAGGGAAGCCCCTTTTTCCAGGAGAGACTGGATAATGGGGATGATGCCTGCCGCGTTTGAATAGAGGGGCACTCCGATAAGCACCGCCAGCGGAACGGACCACCAGGCCGACTTGCCCATGAACGAGGCCATGAAGTTCTCGGGCACGTAGCCATGGACTGCGGCGCCGACGCCGATCCCGGCGATGATGTAGGGCCAGACCCGTCCCACGATGCTCCTGACGGCCTCCAGCCCGGCAGCCACCCGGACCGCCCAGGACTGCCCGCTTTCCTCTATGGTTCCGCCCTGAGCCTTGGTTTCATAAACCCAGGGTTCGACGAATCTTTCCAGCTTGAGGCGGCCGATCGTCCATCCCGCCGCGATGGCGATGATGAGTCCCGTCGAAACATAGAGAAAGGCCGTTTTCCAACCGAACAGACCGAAAAGGAGGACCAGGGCCACTTCGTTGATCATGGGCGCCGAGATCAGGAAGGAGAAGGTGACGCCCAGCGGGATTCCGCTCTCGACGAACCCCAGGAAGAGGGGAATAGCCGAGCAGGAGCAAAAGGGGGTCACGATTCCCAGGCCGGCGGCCAGGACGTTCCCGGTGAAAAGCGATTTTCCCTCGAGCGCCCGCCGCGTTCGTTCCGGCGAAAAAAATGTGCGGATGATCCCGACCACGAACACAATGAGCACCAGCAGCATGAGAACCTTGGGCACTTCATAAAGGAAGAACCGAAGGGCTTCGGTCAGCGGCGCGCCGGCCGGGAGTTTGATCAACCGCAGGACGATCCCGTCCGCCGCTCTTTTTAGGAGGGCAAAGACGGCGGCCCACAGGGGCAGAAGTAGAACAAGCCATATTCTCTTAGACAATTGATTTCTCCGCGTAGCCATAGAATGTCCTTGACACGGTCATAATTATATATGAAAATATGTTCATATTACAACAATGAAAAACGCCCTGAGAATATTTAACGCCTTGTCGGATTCGACCCGATTGAGAATCATCCTCCTTCTTCTGGAGCGGGATCTTTGCGTTTGCGAACTGTTGTTCGTCCTGAAGATGTCCCAATCCCGTATATCGCATCAGCTCCGGATTCTCCGCGACGCCGGCCTCGTCGAAGACAAGCGCGACGGCCAGTGGATGGTCTACGGCATTCCCGCTCAAACTAAGAAGAGCCTTAGACTCGTCCTGGGGGCTTTCCGTCTGAATGACCCGTCGGCGGCGGATGAAGTCGAGGCCGACCGGGACAATCTGCGGGTATGCCTAAAACGTGGCATTCGTCCCTGCCAAAATAAGGCGAGCCCCTCGGCCAAGGAGATATAGAATGGAAATCAAGATCCTCGGGCCCGGATGTCCCCGCTGCCGGGACCTGGAAAAGCGGACGATCAACGTACTGGCCGAACTCGGCGTCGCAGCCGACGTCCAAAAAGTTTCGGACATAAAAAGAATCATGGAATTCGGAATCTTGGCCACGCCCGGCCTGGTTATCAACGGTAAGGTCAAATGCTCCGGCCGAATCCCTTCCGGAGTGGAAATTAAACGGTGGGTTCAGGAGGAAAAATCAAGTTGAGCGATATCCGCCAAGGCCGATGACATTCTCGAGGTCAAGCTGCTCTCTCAATTCCGGTTCAAAGCCGACGACTTTTAAGAGAAAAGGGAAACATCATCAATAAGGCCATGCCGGAGCGAAAATAAGGAAGCCCTAGCTTTTAAGAGATTCAACTGTGAAAGAAGAGTCAAAAGGAACTCGACTCAGAAGAAGGGAAGAACGATGGAAGCCCACCTTTTAGACAACCTAATTGCATTTTCCCCGGAATCCCACACGAAACGCATCTTTTTCGATTCCGGGCCGGTCAAAGCACAGGTCATGGGTTTTGAGCCCGGGCAGCAGATCCCGCCCTGCCGTATGGAGCATGACGTCATTTTTGTCGTTTTAGAAGGCCAAGGGGAAATCATCATTGACGAAGAAAAGGAAACCATTGCCAAGTCTTCCTGGGTCTTTGTCCCGAAAGAAAAAGAGTCCCGCTCCCTGAAAGCTGAGACACGAATGGCCGTCTTGGCGATCCAGCTCAGAGGCTAAAGTGATTTTCAGCTTGGTCATCTGGGCGCTGGGTCTGGCCCTGCTCCTTCTCTCCTTCTCCAAGGACAGAGAGAAATCGCTGGCCGCCCTGAAAGTCGCCTGGAAATCCTTCCAGTCTATGGCCCTCCCCGTCCTGGCCACCCTCTGGGCGATCGGATTCCTCCTGACCTTTCTTTCGCCCCAAACCATAGCGAAGATGATGGGGCATGAGGCGGGCTGGCGGGGGATGATCCTTTCGGCTCTGGTCGGCTCCGTCGTCCTCATCCAGGCTTTCATCGCCTTTCCCCTGGCGGGGTCTTTGCTTCGGCAAGGGGCAAGTGTCGGCGCCATCGCGGCTTTTGTCACGACGCTGGTCATGGTCGGCGTTATGACCGCGCCCCTGGAAATCAAATACTATGGGAAGAAGTTCGCCCTCTGGCGAAACACCCTCAGTTTCTTCTTCGCCTTGATCATCGCCCTTCTCATGGGAGCCGTTCTCGGATGAAAAAAAGCGCCATCTTCAAAGTGCTTCTCCTTCTTGTCTTAGGCAACATCCTCGTTTTCCTTTTGAGCCGGGACAAAGGCTTTTCCGTCGTTTCCACAACCAAAGACTATCTCCTCGAAATGCTCACCGTGCTGCCGCCGATTCTCATTCTCGTGGGGCTTCTCGAGGTCTGGGTGCCCAAAAAATTCATCGAAGCGGCCATGGGCAGCAAGTCAGGGATCAAGGGCATTCTCTTCTCCTTTCTCGTGGGGACAGCGGCCATGGGCCCCCTCTATGTCGCCTTTCCCATCGGCCTCTCGCTCCTAAAGAAAAAAGCCAGCCTGTTCCATGTCGCGATTTTTCTGGGCGCCTGGGCATCAATTAAGATTCCGATGATTCTTTTTGAAATTCAGTTCCTCGGAAGCCGCTTTGCCTTCCTGAGATTGGCCTTGACCATTCCCAGCATCATTGCCATCGGCTGGATTCTCGATTTGATTTTGAAGAGGAGTCAAACATATGAGGCTGCCTAGGGTCCGTCTGATCCTCATTCTGTTTCTTTTAGTTTTTATTTACTTTGCTTGCGGTCAGGATTCTGGCCATCCGTCGAGCGCTAACCGAGCCGTGAAATCCGGCAGCTCTTCGCCAGGAGAAGTCCTTGTCACGAACGAGGTCAATCTTGACTTTTCCAAATACAAAGTCACGTTTATTGAGCTGGGCGCCGATCGATGCATCCCCTGCCGGAAGATGCAGCCGATCATGAAGGAGATCGCGGAGGAATACGCCGGCAGGGTTCAGGTCGTTTTCTACGACGTCTGGAAAAACGCGACCCCGGCCGAATATTACAGGATCCAGCTTATTCCAACCCAGGTATTTATCGACCAGAAGGGGAAAGAAATATTCCGGCACGTCGGACTCTTCCCCAAGGAAGAGATTTTAGGAATGCTCAAGGAAAAGGGAATCCTTTAGGCCCATAAAAAGATGGAACACTTATTTGGAGACATTTCTCAGCTCCTCCAGCAAAGCCCCTGGCTGGCCATAATCGCGGTTTTCGTCGGAGGAGTTACGACCGCCTCCAACCCCTGCGTCCTAGCCATGATCCCGCTGCTGATGAGTGTCGTCGCCGGAAACAGGGAGACCACGACCCTGAGGCGGTCGCTCGTCTTTTCCCTGTTTTTCGTCCTAGGATTATCTGTCACATTCACGGTCCTGGGCCTTATATCGGCCCTGATGGGCCGGATGTTCGGCAACATCGGGAGTTTCTGGAAGTATGCCGTCGCGGCGGTCTGCCTCGTCATGGGACTCCAGCTTCTCGGGGTGTTTAAGCTCGAGCTCCGCCTCCCTCAGATGTTCAATGTCAGAAAAGAAGGAAGGCTGGGGGCCTTTCTCCTCGGCCTCCTGTTCGGGGTTGTCTCGACCCCCTGCGCCGTTCCCATTCTGGCCGTCCTCCTGGCCTTTGTTGCCCAAAAAGGAAACGTTCTCTATGGCGGGCTTCTGCTTCTTGTCTACGCCCTGGGCCACTCCGCGTTGGTTCTTGTCGCCGGGACGTCCATGGGGGCCGCGAAACGGCTGATCGAGTCGAGGGGACTCCGCCGGGCAAACTTCATTCTGCAGAAGGCGGCGGGCGTGATCGTCATCCTCGTTGGCGCCTATTTCGTATTCGGCTGGCCTAAGTTATAGAGGAAGGGAAAAAACTCCCCAAACCGTTCAAACAAGGAGGTTGAGGAAATGGCAAAAGACCTAAGCAAACAGCTGTGGCATGGTCTTCCACGGACTGAAATTCCCTGGCATCCGACCATAAACGTCGATAAGTGCATCGGCTGTGAACTCTGCTACGTGACATGCGGCCGGGAGGTTTTTGAATTCAACGACGAGAAGCGGAAAGCCAATGTCGCCCGGCCTTTCAATTGTATGGTCGGCTGCTCGACGTGTGCCATGGTCTGCCCTACCGAAGCGATAAGTTTTCCGGGCAGGGAGTTGATATGGAAAACCGAGCGGGAACACAAGATTTTTCAGGAGGTCCGACGGGAAGCGAAAACAAAAAGAGAAAAAGACGAGATCGGAAAGGCACGGGCCGATGCCGGACAAAAACTGGCTGCGGCCACAACGCAGATGCGACTTCAAATCGCGGGGGAGTTCGGAGAAAAACAGTTTCTCGTCCAATTATGGAAATTCCTTGAAGGCCGCCCGTTCGACATCGTCAATTTGAAACTCGAAGTCCCCACAGTCATGGGAGCTAAAGAGAAAGCCCCATCTTTCATGCAATTTGACGTCGTTTCGACCACCGATGAGGACATCCTGGGATTCTTGAAGGAATTGCGGGAACTCATCCTGAAGAATGGCCTCGTCATTGCTGCCGAACACAAGCTGTGAACAAGCGACGACCGATCGAAACCCCTAGGTTGGACCTGAGGAGCGCTGCCGCCCAAGGAGGGAATATTATATGTACGACTCGACCATGATCGGGCCGGTCAAGGCGGCCCTGTATTTCCAGCGCAGGCGCTATTCCGCCGAGATTCGGGGGGAAGCGAACAACGGATGAGCGAAGGGCGCCGAATCTATAGCGAGAAGGGCGAAATCAACGTGGAACCCTGCGCGGGCGATCGCTTCGAGCCTTGCAAGAAAGCCTGCCGGGCCAAGGTTGGAAAGGACGGCGGCTTGCCGGGGCACGGACGAGGAGATCCTTGCCTGCTTCCGGCGCAGCCGCGACGCGATCCGGGATCGGATCGAAGCAGAGCTGATGAAAAAGGAGCAAAGGCATGAACGGAAAGAATCTCGAACTGCGTGTCGATAAGTTCATCTTCCGTTTTCCCGAAGGCCTCTATTACAGCGATGCGGGAATCTGGGTGAAGATCGAGGAACGACGAGTTCGGATCGGCCTTTCCGACTTCACCCAGCAGAGGAATGGGGACGTGGCTTTTGCCGAAGTTAAAGAGGCCGGGACAACGGTCCTGGCAGGAGACGAGGTGGCCGTGGTCGAGACGATCAAGGTCAACTTGAGCATACCGTCGCCCGTCAGTGGGACGGTCGTCGAAGTCAACGGCGACCTTTTGGCCTCTCCCGAGCTTGTTAACCAGGATCCCTACGGGAAAGGTTGGCTGGCCGTCATCGAGGTTGAGGATGTCGCCGCGGCGAAAGCCTCCCTGAAGACCGCGACGCAGTACTTAGCCCTGGCCAAGGTCCAGGCGGAAGCGGAGGTAGCGCGGTGAGACGCAAAGTGGTCGTGGTCCCCTGCAGCGGGATAGGGAAAGCCCTTGGTGCTGCGGCCCGGGAGGCGGCTTATGTCCTGACCGAGGACCTCCGGCCCGAATGCACGAAGATTACCGCCCTGGGGCTTCTGGTTTTGGGCGACCCTGAAACACGCCGAGAAGTGGCAGGCAGCGCGGCCGTCGCGATTGACGGTTGTAAACTCGAGTGCGCCGCCAAGGGGCTTGAGGCCTCCGGGGCCGGCCGAGTCCAAAAGATTGCCGTCTTCGATGTCATCCGGCGTCACCGCGGGCTCAAGCCGGAAGGTGTGATCGACCTCAACGAAGACGGACTGCGGCTGGCCCGGGCTGCGGCCGAGGAAGCACTGAAATTTGTCGACGAGGAGGCCGCCGATGCCTGACCTGCCGAAAAAGAAAGTTGGTCTGATCGCCTGCTCCGGGGAAGAAATGGCCGAGGGCACTGTCACACGGCGGGCCGTCCGCAAAGTGATCGAAACACTAAGGCCCGATGACACCGTGACTCTCTGTCTGCCGCTGTTTCTAGCGGGCGGAGAGGGTGAACGGGCTTTTGCCCGGTATTATCCGACGATCGCGGTTGACGGATGCGAAAAACGGTGCGCCGCCCTCGCCACCGAGAAGTACAGCGCGAGACCGGCCGCATCGATCATCGTGACTGATATCGCGAAGGAAAAGGGCTGCGGGGCGATCGGTACGGCGCGGAAACTGAATGAGGCCGGGCTGCGGCTGACCGATTCAGTCGCCGAGAAGATCGTGGCGGAAACGGACCAGCTCTTGAAGAGGAAACCCAAGGGCACGACCCGCAAGGCGGCCGGGAGGGGCGCTGATGGCTAAAACCGAACTCTACGAAACCTCCGTGAGTTGGACGGGTGGGCACCGGGGAAGCCTGAAGCTCGGCAACGGGCCCGAGATGGACTTCTCCGCGCCGCCGGCTTCACACGGTGAACCGGGCGTCCTGACGCCGGAGGATGCTTTCGTCGGCGCCGTCAACACCTGCATCATGTTGATGTTCATCTGGGCGGCCCAACGGTTCCGCCTGGACCTGGGGTCTTATGATTGCCGGGCGGAAGGCACGAAACTCATCGAGCTCGACCGGACGGAAATATTCACCCGGGTTGTTTTAAAACCCCGAATCACCGTCCGGGCCGGCCGTGAAGCGCCCGCGGCCATTAACCAACGGGCGCGTCGCGCGCTGGACTCCGCGCGGAAATACAGCCTCGTCGCAAATTCCATCAAGAGCGAACTCGTTATCGAACCGGAGATCATCGTCCAATGATGAACGGGTCGCGCGGGGGAGAAAGGAGAAGCACATGACGCCTGGAAACACGAGACTTAAGTTCCTCGATCGCTACCTGACCCTGTGGATATTTCTGGCCATGGCCGTCGGTGTCGGGCTGGGTTACCTCGTTCCGGCTGTCGTCGGCTTTATCAACAAGTTCCAGTCGGGGACGACGAACATCCCCATCGCCATCGGCCTCATCCTGATGATGTACCCACCCCTGGCCAAGGTGAAATATGAGGAGCTCGGGGACGTCTTCAAGAACGTCAAGGTCCTGGCCTTGTCCCTCGTCCAGAACTGGGTCATCGGACCGCTCCTGATGTTCGCCCTGGCCGTCCTTTTTCTCCGCGACAAGCCCGAATACATGTACGGCCTGATCATGATCGGCTTGGCCCGCTGCATCGCCATGGTCATTGTCTGGAACGACCTGGCCCAGGGGGACAGGGAGTACGCGGCCGGCCTCGTCGCCTTCAATTCGATCTTCCAGGTCCTGTTCTTCTCGGTCTACGCCTATATCTTCATCACCGTCTTCCCGACCTGGCTCGGCCTCAAGGGGACCGCCGTCAACGTCACCATCCGCCAGATCGCCGGGAGCGTCTTCATCTACCTCGGCATTCCGTTCCTGGCCGGGATGCTTACCCGGTTCGCGCTTCTCCGGCTCAAGGGCCGGACGTGGTACGAAACGAAGTTCATCCCGCGGATCAGCCCCATCACGCTCATCGCCCTGCTCTTTACGATCGTCGTCATGTTTTCGCTCAAAGGCGAGTACATCGTCAAGATCCCGCTCGACGTCCTGCGCATCGCCATCCCACTCCTGATCTACTTTGTCGTCATGTTCCTGGTCTCGTTCTTCCTCAGCCGCAAGGCGGGGGCGGACTATCCCAAGGCGGCCACGCTCTCCTTCACGGCGGCCAGCAACAACTTCGAGCTCGCGATCGCGGTGGCCGTGGCTGTCTTCGGGATCAACTCGGGCGAGGCGTTCGCCGCGGTCATCGGGCCGCTCGTCGAGGTCCCGGTCATGATCGGCTTGGTCAACGTGGCCTTATTTTTCAAGCGCAGGTATTTTAGGACGCCCGAGGAGACGGCGGTCGGTCAGTGAGGGAGAAGCCCGTGCAACCTTGGCCTTTATCAAATCTTAACAATTCTCCCCTATCATAATTAGGGGCGGAAAGCCCCCCGCGCGGTTGGGCTCCTCGCCGGAGCCGCAGGCCGCGGAAGGAGAGAGAGATGGAAACGAGCATGAACAAAATCCGCGTCTTGTTTGTCTGCGTCCACAACAGCGCCCGCAGCCAGATAGCCGAAGCGTTCCTCAACGCCCTGGCTGGGGACACGTTCTCCGCCTCGAGCGCGGGGCTCGAGCCGGGCGCGCTCAACCCGCTTGCCATCGAGGTCATGAAGGAAGTCGGAATCGACATTTCGAGAAACGTTGCCAAGAGCGTGTTCGAACTCTACAAGAGCGGCGCCCTTTTCGCTTACGTCATCGCGGTCTGTGATGCCAAAGCCGCCCAGCGCTGTCCAACCTTCCCGGGGATCACGCGGACACTTGTCTGGAGTTTTCCGGACCCCGCCTCGTTTACCGGGTCATGGGAAGAGCAGCTGGCCGAGAGCCGACAGGTTCGCGACGCCATCCGGGCAAAGGTTGAGGAATTTATCAAGGTCGCCGCGGCGGGAAGGCTCGCGACCCTCGATTGGACCCGAAAAGCCGACACTGACGAATAGGAAGATTTTCGCCCTGCGCCCGCCGAGTCAACGTCTCCCTTCGGCTCCGGAGAAAATTCGCGGCTTGAGCGTGTTCAGCCGCTTCGCAGCAGACGAAAAAGCATATCAGGCCCCGGCCCTTAAGGTGCATGTCCATCCTCGCCATGTCATCCTCCACAGACTGGGGTTCGGAATGCATTCTTATATGATTCAACAACCCCCCTTCGGTGATATTTGAGAGGATTCAATGCGGCGGTTATGATTTTTCTCGCCAAAAGGGTATAATTTGACTTCATTTTTTGGTATAAAAAATCCTGGTGCCATGAAGCGTTGGGTTTCTGCCCTGAGTTTTCTCCTGCTCGTAGGGGCGGCCTGCTCACGCGGCGGGGCGGGCAAGCAGGTCGTCGTCGCCGGATCGACCAGCATCCAACCGTTTGCCGACCGCTGGGCCAAGGTTTTTATGGGCAAGCACCCCGGCCTGGCAGTGAACGTTCAGGGCGGCGGGTCGAGCGCCGGCATCCAGGCAGCCAAATCCGGCGCGGCCGCGATCGGCATGTCCTCTCGCGAGCTCAAACCCGACGAAAAGGACCTGACCGAGATCGTCATTGCCCGGGACGGGCTGGCCATCATCGTCCATCCCGGCCTGCCTCTTCGCGGCCTCACCCTCCAGGAAGTGAAGAGCATTTTCGCCGGCGAGATCCGGAACTGGAAAGGTCTCACGGGTCAAGACAAAGAGATTGACGTCGTGACGCGCGAGGAAGGCTCCGGCACTCGAGGCGCGTTCCAGGAACTGGTCATGGGCAAGAACACCAGGATCACCCGTAGCGCCATCGTCGAAGATTCCAACGGCACGGTGAGGGAGATCGTGGCCAGTGACCCGTTCTCGATAGGCTACATCTCGCTCGGCCTGGTCAGCGACAGGGTCAAGGCCCTGGACCTGGACGGCATCAAGGCCAGTGAAGAAAATATCCTCACCAAGCAATACAGGCTCGTCCGGCCGTTCCTCTTCCTGACCAAGGGCCCGGCCTCTGGCCCGGTCAAGGACTTCATCGACTTCGTCCTGTCGCCCGAAGGCCAGGGACTGATCAAGAAAGAAGGACTGATCGCCGCCTCCGAGGGCCGCTGATGAGGGTGAGCCGCCCGTGACCAAGCTCGAACGCAACGACCGCTTGATTCGGCTGGCGCTTCTTGTCCTGGCCTTTTCGGCCGTGGCCATCCTTGTCGTCATCACCGTCTTCATCTTCGAAGAGGGCACGCCGATCATGTTCAAGCACGGCTTGGGCAAGTTCCTCCTCGGACAAGATTGGTATCCCACCGAGAAGAGCTTCGGCCTTCTGCCCATGATCATCGGATCCCTGTTCGTGACGTTCGGGGCCCTCGTCATCGGCGTCCCGCTCGGCCTGGCCTGCGCGATATTCCTGACCGAGTTCTCCTCGCCGCGCCTGCGCCGGGTCCTGAAGCCCGTCATCGAGCTCCTGGCCGGCATTCCCTCCGTGGTCTACGGCTTCATCGGGGTCGTCATCCTGGTGCCTTTCATCCGGACGACGCTGGGAGGGCCGGGGCTATCGGTGCTGGCGGCCTCGATCATCCTGGGCATCATGATCCTGCCTACGATCATCAGCATCTCCATCGATTCCCTGCAAGCCGTCCCGCGTTCCTACCGCGAAGGGTCGATCGCCCTGGGGACGACGCGCTGGCAGACGACCCGCATGGTCATGATCCCAGCCGCCCGCTCGGGTATCATCGCCAGCATCGTCCTGGGTATGGGCCGGGCCATCGGCGAGACCATGGCCGTCATCATGGTCGCGGGCAACGCGGTCAGCATCCCCGGTTCGCCGCTCGACCCGGTGCGCACCCTGACCTCTAACATTGCCCTGGAGATGGGCTATGCCAGCGGCGAGCACCGCCAGGCCCTATTCGCCACGGGCGTCATCCTGTTCATCATCATCATGATCCTCAACACCATCGCCACGGTCACGTCACGGCGGAGGCTGGGCAAGAGGAGGCCGGCGCCGTGAACCCCCGCCGCGAGCAGAAGATCGTCAGCGTGTTCCTGGGCTTCTTCGTCCTCATCACGCTCTTCATCCTGCTGTTCATCATCGTCTTCATCCTGCGCAAGGGGCTGCCCGTCCTGGGCTGGAAGTTCCTTGCCTCCAACCCTGCGGACATGGGCCGGTCGGGAGGGATCTTCTCGACCATCATCGGGACCCTCGTCCTGACCCTGGCGGCCATCATCATCGCCACGCCCCTGGGCGTGGGCACGGCCATCTACCTCACCGAGTACACCTGGGAGAACAGGGTAACGCGGATCATCCGTTTCGGGGCAGAGTGCCTGGCCGGGATCCCGTCCATTATCTTCGGCTTGTTCGGGTTCATCCTGTTCGTGACCAAGCTGGGATTCGGCTGGTCGATCCTGAGCGGCAGCCTGACCCTGTCGTTCATGCTCCTGCCGACCATCATCCGGACGAGCGAGGAAGCCATCCGCAGCGTGCCAGGCTCCTTCCGCGAGGTCAGCTTCTCGCTCGGGAGCACCAAGTGGCAGATGGTCACCCGTGTCGTCCTGCCCTCGGCCGTGCCGGGGATCGTGACCGGGATCATCCTCAGCATCGGCCGGGCCATCGGCGAGACGGCGGCGGTGATCTTCACCGCGGGCAGCGCCCTTCGCCTCCCGACGTCGCTCTTCTCCTCGTCGCGGACCATGGCCGTCCATTTCTACATCCTGGCCCGGGAGGGCATCTCCCTGGATAACGCTTACGGGACGGCGGCCGTGCTGATCATCGCCATTCTGCTCATCAACATCCTGACCTACTATCTCATGAACAAATACATCCGGAAGTACTCGTGAGCCGCGCATGGAGGGACCCCCAATGACATCGGCGGCCATCAGGGCCAGGGACTTCTGCCATTATATCGGGCCGGAGACGACCCTGAAGGGGATCACCCTGGACGTCTTTCCCCATGAGATCTTCAGCATCATCGGCCCGGCCAGCGCCGGCAAATCGACCTTCCTCCGCGCCCTGAACCGCCTGAACGACCTCATCCACGGCTCACGGGTAAGCGGCACTCTGGAGATCGAGGGTCAGGATATCTATCTCCCCGAGGTCAACGTTGTCGAGCTGAGGCGCAAACTGGGCATGGTCTTCGCCACACCCGTGCCTTTGCCCCGGTCGGTCTTCGAGAACATCGTATTCGGCTCCCGGCTGGCCGGCACGCGCAAGACCGTGGCCCTGGACGAGATCGTCCGGGATTGTCTGGAGAAGACCAGCCTCTGGGAGGAGGTCAAAGACCGCCTGGATTCGAGCGCCCTGAAGCTCTCGGGCGGCCAGCAGCAGCGGCTGTGCATCGCCCGGATCCTGGCCCTGCGGCCGGACTTCATCCTCCTCGACGAGCCGACTTCCGGCCTGGACCCGATCTCGACGATGAAGATCGAAGAGACTCTCCGCCAGCTCAAGAAGGACTACACCATCATCCTCGTGACCAACAACACCAAGCAAGCCGCCCGGGTCGCCGACCGCACGGCCTTCTTCCTCAACGGCGAGCTCGTCGAGGTGGGCCCCACGGACCGGCTGTTCACCGCGCCCGCGGACCAGCGCACGGATGATTACCTGCGGGGGAGGTTCGGGTAAGGGCCATGAACATCATCGAAGTCCGGGACCTCTGCCTTTTCTACGGCGAATTCCAGGCGCTCAAGAACATCACCCTGAACATCGAGTCCTGCAAGATCACGGCGCTCATCGGGCCCTCGGGCTGCGGCAAGAGCACCTTCCTCCGTACGCTCAACCGGATGAACGACCTGATCGACGGCGTCCGGACCGTCGGCCAGGTCATGATCGACGGCCAGGACATCTATCGTTCCGCAACCGACCTCCTCGAGCTCCGCCAGCGCGTGGGCATGGTCTTCCAGCGGCCGAATCCCTTTCCTTTGAGCATCGCCGCTAACGTGATCTACGGATTGCGGGCTCACGGCCTCAAGGACCCGGCCGCGCTCGAGGAGAAGCTCCGGCGAAGCCTGGAGCGCGTCCACCTTTGGAACGAAATCAAGGACAAACTCCACACGAGCGCCCTGCTTCTCTCGGGCGAGCAGCAGCAGCGGCTGTGCATCGCCCGGCTGGTGGCCGTCGAGCCCGAGATCGTGCTCATGGATGAACCGTGCTCGGCCCTCGACCCGGTGGCCACGGCCCGCATCGAGGACCTGATGTACGAGCTCAAGAAGCGCTACACGATCGTCATCGTCACCCACAACATGCAGCAGGCGGCCCGGGTTTCCGACAGGACCGGCTATTTTTTGCTGGGTGAGCTGGTCGAGTTCGATGAGACCCGGAAGGTTTTCACCAATCCCCGGGATTCCCGGACGGAGGATTACGTCACGGGCCGTTTCGGCTAAGGAAGCCCGGGCGTCTGGCAAGGAGAAGGACCATGAAAAGACATTTTGACGAGGAATTGACCGACCTCCACAAGCTCATCTTGAGGATGTCCGGCCTGACCGAGGAGTCGATCGCGCGCTCTCTCGACGCCCTCCAAACGCTCGACAAGGACAAAGCCCAAGGGGTCATCAGCGAGGACATCAAGGTCAACGAGCTCGAGGTGTCGATCGACGACAAGTGCCTGCACCTCATCGCCCTCTACCAGCCGGCGGCCATGGACCTGCGCTTCATCGCCATGGCCATGAAAATGTGCACCGACCTGGAGCGGATCGCCGACCTGGCGGTGAACATCTGCCAGAGAGTCCTCGAGATCGCCGACACGCCCCAGCTCAAGCCGCTCATCGACATCCCCAAGCTGGCCGGCCTGGCCCAGATCATGCTTCGTGACGCCGTGGACGCCTTCGTCAATCGCGATGCCGACCTGGCCCGGAGGGTCATCCGGCGGGACGACGAGGCCGACCACATGAGGGACCTCGTCCAGTCCGAGCTCATCAATGATTATTTGAGCAAGGATCCCTCGACGGCGACGCGGGCCGTGGCCCTGGTCCTTGTCGCGCGCCACCTCGAGCGGATCTGTGACCACACGACGAACATCGCCGAGGACGTCATCTACATGGTCAAGGCCGAGTTTGTTAAGCACCATCCTGAAGTGCTGTAAAGCCCCCGTCGCCCGCCGTTTCCTTTGTCATTGCGAGCGACCGAAGGGAGCGCGGCAATCTGACCCAAAGGGTCGCCCCGAGCGGAGCGTGGGGGTCTCCTTGAATGATGTAAAAAGCGGTGAGATCGCCACGCTTTGCTCGCGATGACAAGGAAAGGACGCCTGACATTATGAACAGGCCTGCACCACAAGCGGACGCGGCAATCCGACCCGAAGGGTCGGCTTTGCCCGGACGATCACGGTTTTTTAAGAAAGAGTCGGCAGATCTGATAGACGAGGCCCGCGCACAAGGCAGACATGGGTATGGTCAGGATCCAGGCCCAAACGATTTGGATGGTCACCTGCCATTTGACCGCGGCCGCGTTCTTGACCATGCCCACTCCGGTCACGGCGCCGGTGATCACGTGAGTCGTCGAGACCGGCACGCCCAAGTGAGTGGCGGTGAAAATGCTGATGGCGCTGGCCGTCTCAGCGCAGAAGCCGTCGATAGGCTTGAGCTTGACGATCTTTTGGCCCATGGTCTTGACAATCCGCCAGCCTCCCGAAAGCGTCCCGAGGGCGATGGCCGAATGGGCGGCCAGGACTACGTAAAGGGGGATGTAGAACTGCTTCAGGATCTTCGCCGAGAAAAGCAGGCTGGCCATGATGCCCATAGTCTTCTGGGCGTCGTTGCCTCCATGGCCCAGGCTGTAAAGGGCGGCCGAGACGAGTTGCATCCGCTTCGACCAGAGGTTGATCTTGGTCAGGGGCTTCTTGTGCACCACCCAGGTCGTGATCACCATGAGGATATTGCCCAGGACCATGCCCAGGATGGGCGCCAGGGCGATGAAGATGACGATCTTAACCCAGCCGCTGACAATGACCACGCCGAAGCCCGCTTTGGAGACGGCCGCGCCCAGTAATCCCCCCACGAGGGAGTGGGAGGAGCTCGAGGGCAGGCCCCAATACCAGGTCAGGATGTTCCAGCCGATGGCCCCGACAAGGGCTCCGAAGATCACGAAGGTGTCCACGATGTTGATGTCGATCAGCCCGCTGCCGATGGTCCTGGCCACCGCCGTGCCGAAGATCAGGAAGGCGACGAAGTTGAAGAAAGCGGCCCAGACGACCGCCTGCTTGGGGCTCAGGACGCGGGTCGAGACGATGGTGGCCACGGAGTTGGCCGCGTCGTGAAGGCCGTTGGTGAAATCGAACGCCAGAGCCAGGAAAACGACGAAGAAGACGAAGGGGAGGAAGGCGCTGGCCATCCCTAGCCGCTCTTGACGACCATGCCCTCGATGGTGTTGCTCACCTTCTGATAGACGTCCATGATGTACTCGAGCGTGTCAAGGACGTCCTTCCATTTGATGACCTGGACCGGATCTCGTTCCTCGGCGAACAGCCGGCGAAGGGACTTCTCGTAGGCCAGGTCGCCCTTGTCCTCGAGGTCATGGATGTTGCAGATGAGCTTCCAGATCGAGTCCGTGTATTTCTGATACTCGAACGTCTCCTTGATGAGGGTGTTGAGGCTTACCGTGGCCTCTTTGATCAACGGAGCGAACTGGGTGATGAAATCCCGCTTTTGACCCATGTCGTAGATGAAGATGTTGTGGATGGCGTTCTCGACGAGGTCGATGATGTCGTCAAGCTCATGGATCAGGCGGTAGATGTCCTCGCGGTCAAAGGGCGTGATGAAGCTCTGGTTGAGGAGGTTGATGATGCGGTGGGCGATGCTGTCGGCTTGATGCTCCACGTCCTTGGCCCGCTGGGAATAGGCCTCGAAATCGCGGAAGTTCGCGGCGAAGTCCTGGAAGATGTCGGTGATGCTCGTGAGGCAGACCGACATTTCCTTGAAGTGCTCATAGAAAGCCGGTTCTTTGGGTAGAAAAAACTTCATGTCTTACCTTGGGAACAAACAAAATATATCAAAAAACCTCCGTTTGCAAGCCGAAAAGAATGATGGAATCGAGCCAAGGCCTCCCGCCGCATCGCTTTGCTCCTCGCGGCTCCGCCTTGTGGCTTCGGCTGTGAGATTCAATCTCGCCCGGCCATTTTTTTCGGCGGATCAAAACTCGCCTTCCTGCAGTCCGCCTTTTTTCCCCGAAAGCCGCTCAGATTCTTGCCTCCCCGCAGGGCGAGACGTGGATGGGATTCGCCAAAGACGCCCTTATCTCTTCAGTATTTCTTATCCCCCGCAGTTCCCCTTTGAACAAGGGTGACCCAAGGATGGCGTTCTTGGAAAGGTGCGAAGGACGAACGGGTCCGGCGCCGCTTCGCAAAGGGATCGGGCGAAGGGTGAAGCGACCATGAGGAGATTTAGCCTGACCATGAGGTTTTTGAGGGCAGCCGGCTCGGAAGAAGCCGGCCGGCGAAGATGTCTGAGCGGCAGCCGGTCTCCGTCAAATCAAGGGCGGACGCGAGTTCTGAGCCGCCGAAAAAACCGAAGTGGGCAGGCGTGAAAAATCTCCGTGGGAGAGAGGCCTTTGCCCGATCCCCAGTTTCCTCGCGGGGACAAAGAGAATGCTTCGAGGCCCTTCAGCACGAGCCCAAGTCCCACGCCGAGAGCCGTTTTCGCCCATCTTCGCCGGCGTGTGTCCCCGAATCTTCAAAACAAGAACAGGATGACGAAGTAAATGACCATGATGACGAGACCCATCGGCACTCCCAGCCGGGCCCATTCCTTCATCCGGATCTTCAACCGTCCGGCGGCTACGATGTTCGGAATGTTGCCGGGAATGAGCATCCCCCCGGCGATGGACAGGCCCATGATGATGGCGATGATCTGAGACAGGGCCATGGCCGGTCCGATCTCGACCGCTGTCAGGGTGGCGTTGTCGAGCACGGCCGAGATCGAGTTGAACCAGTAGAGCGCCGGCGCCGGGACCTTGGTGATGTACCAGACGATGAGCGGCCGGAAGCCCTCGCCGAGAAGGACCAGGGCGGCCACGAAAATGTAAACCTTGACCGCCCGGAGGGCGACCGACAGCACCGTTTCCTTGTATTCGTGGACATGCCCCTCGGTCCTGAGGGTTATCTTGGAACCGACCCACACCCCGCCGAAGAGGGCGATGGCCGCTACGCCCGGGATCACGTACCATCCGAAATGCCTCAGGGGGAAGGAGAACCCGGCGTGGAAGGGGGCGCTGGAGAGCTTGGCCACGAGGATCGTGGACAGCGGCTCGCCCAGAGGGGTGAGGCACGCACCCAGGCCCATGGCGAAACAGGCCACGATGATGAGCTTGATCCGATCGTGCCGGTGCATAGGCAGGGAGGCGGCGATTTCGGCCAGCAGGCTGGCGGTCACGATGACGGAGATGACGCTCGAAAAAAGGCCCAGAACAAAGACGAGGGAGAAGACAAAAAGGAAGGGCCCGAGCCGATGAGCGATCTTGAGGATGACCCGAGTAAAGGCCACGTTGAAATAATGAACGAGCAGGCCCACGACAAGCACCACCTGGAAAATGCCCAGGGGTAAACGGCCGATCATTACCGGCGAGCGCAACGCCAGGAAGATGAGGTCGTGATGCCACAGGCCCGATACCGTCACGGCCAGGAGGCCCATGATCAGGAAAAAGGGCTCAAGGTTCTCTTCGATCTTCTTGACTATGAAAGGCAGGACCAGGACGCACACCGCGACGAGCGACAGGCCCAGGACGATCCCCGGTACGGGATGGGAAGGGATGAGCGGCGCCATCGTCATTTCCTTTCTTATTTTTCCGTTTATATCATTCCGCCGGAAAACCGTCAATAAAGCCGCCGGAAGCCGTCATCGCGGGGCACTCGTCATCGGTTATGCGGTATTGATTACTTGACACTCAGAAAATGCGGGACACACGACTTTTTCCTTTTTCAAAAAAGGGCTGAAGGAATATTGTGTCTCCGATCTTCAGGCTGCGGGGCGGATCTCCAAGGTCAGGGGCTGGCCGGGCTTGACCACCCGCTCAGTCTTCGACGCGACCGAGCCGGCCCCTGTCAGAACAAAGGTTTGGAACCCGAGGTCGCCCTTGAGCGAGGTGAGGACGACCGTATATTTATCCTCTTCCTTCTTGATCCGGACCGTGCCGTAGGCCCAACCGTTCGACCAGAAGAAATTCCCCTCCCGCGGAGCGAATTCCAAACGCCGCTCGACGGCCGAATAGTGGAACCCGGTCAGGGCCAGGCTGGCCGCCCAGCTGGCCATGGCTCGGGCGTAGTGGTGTCCGCACTCCGCTTCGTCGAACGGGTTCCGCTTGAGGCCGTCGTAGCGACTCCTTGCTGCGACCACGCAGCGAACGCCGTTGTCCTCCTGTCCCTCGTAGAGCATCCCCACGGCCGCGGTGTACTCGAGTCCGGTCCAGACCTCGGTAAAGTAGGGGAAGGGATTGGCCGGCCGGCCGTCAGGATAGGCGGCTATGACCAAGCCCGGCTCGTCGTTCAGGGCGAAGCTGCGGAAGGAATTGAAATGGTCGGCCAGTGATCCCTTGAAGTTGTAGCGCATGATGCTCTGGAGTGTGGCCCGGACGTTGGCCGCCTTGACGAGATAGCCCAGCCCGCAGATATGGGCCATGTACTGTCCCACGAGCTGATCGACGAGACATCCGTTCGCCAGCTGGTAGTCGGGAAGGAACCAGTTGGTCGAACCCATGCCCACCAGGAGGCCGGGGGCGATCGTGGACTTGTCCAGGGGCGGGACGATCCTCTGGATGTAATACCGGCCGTTAAAGAGGCGGGCGTCGATCCAGGCGCTGCCGCTCTGGAACAGCTTGCGGCAGGTCCCGGCGAAGCTCTTGTCGCCGACGTGACGGGCCATCTCCTCGGCCGCGCGCAAGGCGCCCAGGTACCACAGGCCCATTTGAGGGTTCGGGCCGTAGTATTCTACGTCCATAGTGTTGTGCTGGCAGCCCTCCATGACCCCGTCCTTGTTCTCGTCCCAGCCGCCGGGGATCCAGCAGAACTCAAGGGCCTTCCTCACTTTCGGCCAGAGCTTCTTGAGCAAGGCGTCGTTCCCCGAGAGCTGCCAATCCCGATACATCTTCATGATGCAGCCCATCTGGCCGTCTGCCGCGGCCCTGCCCCAGGGCTTCTCGTCCAGGGGGAGCTTGACTCGGAAGCTCATCAGCCCCGCCTCATCCGTGGCCTCGCCGAACTCGGTCTGCCGCATGGACAGGGCCAGAGAGCCGAAGAGAAAGGCCGTGGCCTGCTCGTAGTTCCAGACATGGGTGCAGGAGCCCCAGCAGCAGCCGTCCTTGTCGCCGCAGCCCTCCCAGGCGAAGAACCGGCCGTCCTCCGTCCGGAAGCAGGTCTGGGTTCGAAGGGTGGAGAGGTTGAAGAGCGCGGCTTCCTTGACCGCGGCCGGAAGGTCGCTCCGGCCGAAGGCCTGGACAAAGGCCAGGCTGTCATCGGTCAGGCCGTCGAGACGGGCCACGCTTTTTTCCGCGGCGTCCCAGGCGTCCGTGAAGCGCGTCGCATAATAGTTGCCCACGCGCCGCGTGGCCCAGGACTTGCGGTTCGGAAAATGCCAGGTGATGAGAAAAGTGAATTCCTTCTTTCCGCCGGGGACGAGAGTGGCTCGCGCGGCCAGGGAGGCCATGGGCGTTTTGTCTTCCGAGGCCCGATTCTCGAGGCGGCCGTCGTCCGCCAGGTCGTCCCAGAAATCGAGCAGGGGCGTGCCCCACTGGTCGGGGAGCCATGACGTCCTGAAGGAGACATCCTCTGAGGCGAACGTCGCGAGGGCCATGGTGCCCCACGTTTCGGCGTCCTTGGCCACGCCTTCCGATGAGAGAAAGATGCCCTGGAGAGCGTCCGTGCGGCGGGATACGTTCTTGTTTTGGGCGGCCAGGGTCAGGGTCCCGTCGTTCCCGATGAAATTCTGGATCGACCCGACCACGGTCACTGTCACATCCGCATTGACCCGGTTCGTGACCTCGAAGGTCAGCACAGCCAGAGGAAGGCCGCTGGCCTCGGGGTCGGTCGGGACGAGGGGATTGAAAGCCTGAACGCGGACCGTGATCGGCATGTCGGGGTCGGACAGGTTGACCCGTCCGAACGGATAGCCGGCGTCGAAACTGCACTCCTGGAAGCAGGGCAAGCCGGGGTTGGTCGCCGAATCGACGCCCGAGGCCCCGCTGTAGCGGAAGGGCTCGACAGGCCCCTGAAGAGCGCGCATGTAGGACCGACCGCCCGGATACTTGGCCCGGACGGCGAAGAAGGAGCGGGCCGGGTTGAAACCCTTGGCCGGCCGGTTCATCACTTCCCAGTCGCGAAGGTCGCCGCGTCCGCCGAACGAGACCGTTCCTGTTCCGATCCCGCCCAGGGGCATGGCCACTTGACCCAGGTGCTGCTGGTCGTAGTGCCGGATGACAGGGAAATCGCGGATCAGGCCAGCCCGGGCGCGCGGCGCCGCGAGCATCGATGTTATGAGGACGACGATTCCAATATTGATGGCGCGCTTTGATTTCATGATGCTCCTCCTGAACGGGTCATACCATCTTATACCAATCGGCAATTGGTCACTAGTCCTTAGTCATTGGTCCTTAGTAATTAGTCAGCGGAAAGCTCTAGGACACTTCTGAATCAATAGTTCAGATTTTATGGCTGCTGATTTATCATCCTAAAATATGTTATATATCCCTTGGGGAGCCCTTAAGAATGAACCTGCATGTAGAAGAAAACGTCAAGATCAAGATAGTTCTTGATTACATCAAATCACTAGGTTTTCAGGAAGATGAAATAGATTTCGAAAGCAGTTTCAAGCTAGTCCTTGGCACAGGGTCTTATAGAATTGAGACGCAAGAGCAGTGCCGAGATGCAGGCTCCAGACTAGATATTCTAGCGAAAAGAAACAATAGCAACCTTTTTATAATCGAAGTAAAGAACGATTTGGTTGATATCGACGATAAGGAAGTTGCGCAAGCTACTTCCTATGCAAAACTGGTTCATCCGGTAGCTCCTTTCGCGATTATTACCAATGGCAAGGTTTTTCATATCTATGACTCTTTGACGAGAAAGGAGATTAAACAGCAAGATTTTAGGATTGAGGAAAAGTACGAAATATGCCTTCCAGATGACGCGCGTTATGAAGCTTTAAAGCACTTCGTCGGATATTCCAAAGAAAACGTTGGAATATTCTGCCGGAGTTTTGTTTCTAAAAGCATGAGTACTTTGCTTGGCTCACCGGAAGATAGGTATAAAAAATTCATTCCGGAGTTATATGTACGGAGGAAAGGGCTGGCAACGGATCTTTCGATGTTCATGGGTTCAAGCAAATCCGTATTCGCAATATTAGGTGATTCTGGAACTGGAAAAACTTGTTCTATGTGTGGAACCGCCCTGGAACTGATTAAAGAAGGCTCTGTAGTTCTATTCTATAGAGCGAGAGATTTTGTTGATAGTATTACGAGATGCATCGCCGAGGATTTCAATTGGGAATTTAGCTCGGAATTTTCAGATATTCAGGTTCTTAAAAGAGTACGGGATCTCTTTCCACAAGAGAAAGTACTACTTTTTATCGATGCGATAGACGAATGGGACCTCCCAAACAAATTCGACGTATTGAACGCCTTTGTAAAAAGGTTATCTTCTATAAATCTAATTGTTGTCCTGAGCTGCAAAACGAGTGCGTGGGGAAGTTTCCTTAATCAGAATGGGACGCCCACGTACATTTCTGAGGAGTTATATTTGACTCAAGGAAACAAGGCGGGACACTATCTACAGCCCCTCGATGATCAGGAATTCCATTATGCTGTAGACAAATATAGATCTTTCTACAATTTCGACGGACTATTTGAAGATAAAGTCCTTGAAGAATGTAAAAGAATTCCATTCCTTTTGCGGGTCTTTTTTGAGGTCGCGCAGCAAAGTGGGATTCGTCATCTAACTTTTACATCGCTCGAGTTTTTCAATCATTACCACAAGTTGATGTTGGAAAAAATAGGAAAGGAAGTTGGAGACATTACCTTAAAAGCCATAGCAAAACTTCTCCTATTAAAAGACTCTGATCTTGTTGATGTTGATTATATCCGAAGAGAACTCGGACTGGGTATGAGCGTAACTATCTTGCCTAGCCTTTTTGAATTCAACATATTGGAGAAAGTATCGGAGAATTTTAATGAAAAAATTGGCTTTACTTTCGCTAAGTTTAGAGATTATCTACTTTCTCAATATGTGATTAGGTGGAACTCGATGACCGTTGATGAGTTCAATTTGAGCATCAAAGCAAATGCTGAAAATGGGATATATTATGAAGCTTTGAAGTTTTATTATGTACTCGCTAGCAACGACAAGAAATCAGTAATTGATGGAATAATAAGAGCGAACGCAAATGAGTACCTAATATTTTATAAAGAAGTGTTGGCGACTCATTTTCCCAACTTTAAAGCCAGCTTCTCACCTCACACGGCCGATGAAATAGGTTTTATCGGCGAACTTTCAATAAAAAAGAGAATATTATTATTTTATGGCTTTCGTGCCTTAAATCATAACGACGACGAGCAGATAAAGTTTATCCCTGTCGATACCGATATCTTCAGCAAGCGTTCAAATTTAAGCTATCTTCATGGCGCCTGTACCCTTCACTTCACAAGTTCGTCAAATGGCTTCAGAAAGTTTTACGTTAGGCACGAGGTTTTGAAGAGTGAAATTGAAGAGCAACTTCGAGACATAATCAAAAACGGACTATTAGACGAAAGCTCTAGCAATAATCTCTTATTTGAGAAATTAGCTGCAATTATTACAAAATATCAAGCAAAACACCACAACATCAAAGATAAATATAAAATGTCGAGCTATCTACCTATTCGTTTTGAACAGATAGAATATGCCCAGCGTTACGAGAAAGCGTATAAGGTTTATGCAGACGAGCTTGTCAAAAAAAAGCGCGCAGATGGGACAATCAGGGAAAAATGGCAAGGGTCAACCGTGTCTTATAGTTATTCTTTTTCTCAGGAAGACGTTAAGCTAATTACAGACCGATCATTGAAAGCGGCCAAAGAAAGCGCCGACTCAGCATCAGATAAAGTATATTTTGGCATTGATAATGTAGATAGAGCACTTACGGAGACTCTAAATTTGCTTCAAAAGCGAGGGTTCAATCAAATTTCTCAGCTCATTATCCCGGATGCAGATTCGGGACATGATTCAAAGATGATTTGGGGTCAATATTCTGACACTACGCTGGCTAGATATGCATTAATAATATACCGGCTGTTTCTTGATGAATATGCCAAATTGGTAGAGCTTAATTTCCCTACTTTAAAGAGCCATTTCAAATTATTCTCTCGGATGCCTTTAAGATGTTTTATGGTTTTCGATAAAGGATTCGAACATCCAGTAAGGATATATCAATGCAAGAGCAGTGAACCAATCGCGAACAATGAAGTCATCCAGTGCAATAAGGAAGACCTGGAATTCGATCCAAGAAGCCTAAAAGTTAAATTCATGGGAGAGAGTTATGATAGTTTCGGAGCATTATTTACTAGTATCTCTCATTTTTTCGGGACAAATAGCTATACGAAATATCCATTAGAAGCGAGGCTGACTCCATTGCGAAACCTCGTGTACTCAGAAATAGAAAAGGAAATAGGCCCCGCAATAAAAGCTCTATTTGCGTACTACGGTATCAAGGATGCCACTTCTAGCAGTGGTCAGACCAGTTAGTTCAAGTGATCGATGACGAGTGAGAGATGACGAATGACTAGTCGAATTTTATCGCCGCTTTGAGCACGCCGTCCGTTCGGTCGGCCGCGGTGGTGAAGGCCTTTTGGGCCTCCTCGAGGGCGAAGGTGTGAGTGACCAGCCAGGCCGGGTCGATCGTCCTGTCGGCGATGAGGCTGAGAGCTTTTTCCAGACACTTGTTCTGGCGCCTGACATTCTGGAGGCGGATTTCCTTGCGGCGAAGCGTTCGGAATTTCAAGGGCACGCGCTCGACGAGGGGAATGCCGAGGAGGACGATCATGCCTCCCGGCTTGACGAGCTCAACGGCTTCGTCGATGGCCGTTGGATCGCCGCTGCAGTCAAAAACCGTTCCCAAGCCCAGAGGCTCGCGGTTGAGGATCGTCCGGACGATATCTTCTTTGTCCGGGTTGCCCGCCCAGTGAGCGCCGGCCCGGCGAGCCGCCTCAAGGCGGGCCTCGACCTTATCCGTGGCGAAAATCGCCGGAGTGCGGCCGGCCTCGGCGATCATGATCAGGCTGAGCCCGATCGGACCGGCCCCCAGAACGGCCAGGGAACGGTCCGGGCCGCTGCCCAGCCCGAAGGCGTGGAGCGCGATCGATAGCGGCTCGGCCAGCATGCCCTCGGTCATGGTCAAGCCCGAAGGCAGAGGATGACAGTTGCGCTCGGGCATGACGATGTATTCGGCCAGACAGCCGTCCCTCTCGCCCGGATGGCCGAGGAACCTGATGTTCCGGCAGGTGTTGAACCGTTCGAGCAAGCACTGATCGCACGTTCCGCAGGAGATGGCCGGCTCGACGGCGATCCTATCCCCCGGGCGAACCCGCCGGACGGCCCGGCCCACGGCCTCGACCACGGCCGCGCATTCATGCCCGAGGATGCACGGGTAGACGACCCGCTCTCCGCCGACGTTGTCCGTGACGAAATAATGAAGGTCGCTTCCGCACAGTCCGGCTTCGGCCGGCCGCAGCAAGACATCATCCTCCGCGATGATCTCCGGCTTGGGCACGTCACGGATCTCGATGGTCCGCACCCCGGTCAGAACGGCTGCTTTCATGAATGGTCAAGCCCTGATTATTCCCTAATCGGTCATGCCATTTTTTTTTCTTCCGGCGAGACTCTCTCCTGTTTCGCCTCAAACTGCGCCTGAATGGCGGTGATGGCTACGGTGTTAACGATATCGGGCACGGTGGCGCCCCGGCTGAGGTCGTTGACCGGCTTGTTCAATCCCTGCAAGACCGGCCCGATGGCCACGGCGTTGGCGGACCGCTGGACGGCCTTATAGGTGTTATTACCGGTGTTCAGGTCCGGGAAGATGAAGACCGTCGCGTGCCCAGCGACCTCGCTTTTGGGCAACTTGGTCGCGGCAACGCCGATATCGATCGCGGCGTCGTACTGGATCGGCCCCTCGATCTTCAAATCCGGTCGGCGCTCCCTGGCAATCTGCGTCGCCGTCCGGACCCGCTCGACATCCTCTCCGACTCCTGATTCTCCAGTGGAATAGGAGAGCATGGCAATCCGCGGTTCGATCCCGAACGCCCGGGCCGTCTCGGCCGAAGCGATGGCGATTTCCGCCAGCTGTTCGGGATTGGGATTGGGATTGACCGCGCAATCTCCGTAGACCAGCACCCGGTCGGCCAGGCACATGAAGAACACGCTGGAGATGATGGAGAATCCGGGTTTGGTGCGGACGAACTCAAAAGCCGGGCGAAGGGTGTGCTGCGTTGTATGGATGGCACCCGAGACCATGCCGTTGGCCAATCCTTTATAGACCATCATCGTGCCGAAATAGCTGACATCTAGCATCATATCGCGGGCCAGGTCCCGGGGAACGCCTTTGTGACGGCGCAGCTCGAAAAACGTATCGGCAAACTCCTCGAGCCACTCCGAGTGCGCAGGGTCGATGATCCGGGCGCGCTTGAGGTCGAGCCCCAGCGTCGCGATCTTTTTCTGGATCTCATCCACATTGCCCAGAAGCGTGATTTCGGCCACGTTCCGCCGCAGGATGATTTCCGCCGCCCGGAGGATACGCTCTTCCTCCCCTTCCGGCAGGACAATATGCTGGCGGTTGGATTTGGCCCGCTCGATCAGATCATACTCGAACATGAGTGGCGTCACGCGCGTGGAACGGACGACGGCGATCCTCTCCGCGAGCTCCGCCACATTGACGCCGGATTCGAAGATGCCCAGGGCCAGGGCGATCTTCCTCTCGTTGCCCGGACGGATGACTGATGCAACGGAGTTCGCCTTCATGGCCGTGTCGAAGGTGTCGGCCTGCACGAGCATGATCGGAAAGCTGGGTTTTTTTAAGCCCTCGATCAGGCTCAAGACCTTGGGCTCGGGCATCAATCCCCCGGTCAGGATGAGCCCGACGATGCCGGGCGCTTTCTCAGAGAACAGCGTGACCAGGCTACCCAGGATCACGTCCGCCCGGTCGCCCGGGGTGATGACCAGGTCGCCGCTACTCATGCGCTCCAGGACGTGCGGCAATTGCATGGCCGCCACCCTATATTGGGGCACTTCCCGGTCCAAGCCGTTGCCCTCTCCGCCGAGGAACCGGCCGTCCAAGGCGAGCGCGATCTCGGCCACGGTCGGGTAGCAGAGGGCCGGCTCTTCCTTCAAAACATACAGGGGCCCCGTCTCGGTCTTTTTCTCCTCGAGCTGATGGACCACGCTGTCCAGGAAGGCGGCGTCAACCCGGTTCACGAACGTGGCTAGGATCACGCACCCCTTATCCTGAAAAGCCTCCCGGGTCAGCTTGGCGGCAGCCACTACGTCATCGGTCGTCCGGCCGTTGCCGCTGACGATGATCAGGAGCGGGCAGCCCAGTTGATTGGCGACGTCCGCGTTGAAATCGAATTCGAAGGACGTGGCCACGCCGGTAAAATCCGTCCCTACGCACACGACAAAATCGCACTGGCGCTCGAGGGCCTTGTACTTGTCCACGAGCATCTTCATAAGACTGTCGTAGTGGCCGCCGGCGAGCAGAGCGCGGGCCTCCTGATGGGTGCAGCCGTAGAGGTCCTCATACTTAAATTTCAGCTTGTACCTCGCCAGGGCGAGCTCGATGTAGTTGTCCCTGACCGCGCCCGCCTGGACAATGGGGCGGAAGATACCGATCTTTTGAACCCGGTGCGACAGGAGCTCCATCACCCCCAGGAGGACGAGGGATTTGCCGCTGCGGGGCTCCATCGTGGCGATGTACAGATTTTTACTCATCTCATAACTCCCAAAAACAGGGCCCCGTCTTAAATGGGGCATCAAAAGGGCATTATTATAACCGGAGCGACGGCCTCCTTCAAGGACACTAAGATCGTCGCCAAGGAAGCCTTTCGGGGCTCGTGCATAAGAGGACGAGGCGCCTATTTTTTCAGCAGGCAGCGAATCGCTCAGCGGGCGGTCAAGGGCCGGCAGCAGCTCGAGTTCCCGGTCGGGAAGGTCCTTTAGAGACATCACGGACCGGGTGGATCAACAGCCTGCGAATTTCGCCGGACGGCACGTGGGTTGCCTTTGTTTTTATGCCAAACGGGAGACCATGACTTCGGCCGGCGACATCTGCATTGTGGACCTGGCAGGCCCAAGGCGGACGCTCCCAAAAGGCTGAATCGAGATCGGTGGAACCAGTTGGTCTCCCGACGGGAAGCGCATCGTCATCATCGGCTCGGACGCCGAAGGACATATGCGGCTCTTCGCCCTCAGCCAGGACGATATGGCGCGGGTTTTTGCGTGCTTTTTCTTTAAGGCTTCCCAGCAGGGTCGTGGACGCTCTTTTTAGTCCTTGAATATCGGTAACTTTTTTATAATAGGGAAGATGAAGGGCTACTGTCTACTCTGGGAAAGCGAAAGTCAAGAACATCAAGTCCGTGCAACGGATGCCGTTTTCTTAGCTCGCGGAGACCATCCACTCCGTGCAAGGCATGAATGATTCGCGGATAGACGGCGGCGAAAGATGCCTAGCCCATGAGGGGGGCGTAGAAATCGTTGCCTTTGTCGTCGACGATGATGAAGGCCGGAAAGTCCTTGACCGTGATCTTGAAGATGGCCTCCATGCCCAGCTCGGGGTAAGCCAAGACTTCCTGGGACGTGATGCAATCCCGGCCGAGTCGGGCCGCCGGCCCGCCGATCGAACCCACGTAGAATCCGCCGTACTGCTTGCAGGAATCGGTCACGACCTTGGACCGGTTGCCCTTGGCCAGCATGACCATCGATCCGCCCATCTTCTGGAAGACCGGGACGTAGTCGTCCATTCGGCCGGCCGTGGTCGGGCCAAATGACCCCGAGGCGTAGCCTTTCGGAGTCTTAGCCGGTCCCGCGTAATAGATGATATGGTCCTTGATATAGGCTGGCAGGTCCTCGCCCTTGTCTACCCTCTCCTTAAGCTTGGCGTGGGCGATATCCCGGGCCACGACGATCGGCCCGTTGAGGGACAAGCGGGTCGCCACAGGATACTTGCTGAGCGTCGCCCGGATTTCGCTCATGGGCCGGTTGAGGTCGATGGTCACGGCGGGAACGTCCGCCGCCGCCGGAACGGGCAGGTACTTGACCGGATCAGTTTCAAGCTTCTCCAGGAAAATGCCGTCGCGGGTGATCTTGGCTGTGATGTTCCGGTCGGCGTTGCAGGACACGCCCATCCCGATCGGACAGGAGGCGCCATGCCTAGGGAAGCGAACAACCCGCACGTCCAGGCAAAAATACTTGCCTCCAAACTGGGCGCCCAGGCCGAGCTTTCGGGAGGCGTCCAGCAACTGGGCCTCGAGCCCTGGGTCGCGAAAGGCATGCCCGGCGGGGTCGGGTTTCGTGGGCAGGCCGTCGAGGTAGCGCGCCGAAGCGAGCTTGACGGTTTTCAAAACAAGCTCGGCCGAGGTGCCGCCCACGACTACGCCCAGATGGTAGGGCGGACATGCCGCCGTCCCGATGGCCCTCATCTTGCCGGTGAGGAACTTGAGCAGCGAAACGGGATTGAGCACGGCCTTGGTCTCCTGGAATAGATAGGTCTTGTTAGCCGAGCCGCCGCCCTTAGCGATACACAAGAACTTATAAGCGTCCCCTTCTTCGGCGCTCAGGTCCACTTGGGCCGGCAGGTTCGTGCCCGTGTTTTTCTCGTCGTACATGCTCAGGGCCGCGTTCTGGGAATAACGGAAATAATTCTTGTTGTAAGCCTGATAGACGCCCCGGGACAGGGCATCCTCGTCGTTGCCGGGCGTTACGACTTGTTGCCCTTTCTTGCCGACGATGATGGCCGTACCCGTGTCCTGGCACATGGGGAACACTCTATCGGCCGAGATGACCGCGTTCTTCAGGAGCTCCAGGGCGACATAGCGGTCGTTGGCCGAGCTCTCGGGGTCCTTGAGGATCTCGGCCAGCTGGCGGAGATGCGAAGGCCGCAGGAGGAAGGCAACGTCGGTGAAAGCCTTCTCAGCCAGCGCCGTCAATCCCTCGGGGGCGACCCGGACGATGTCTCGGCCCTCACAGCGGCCGGTCGAGACATACTCCTTCCCCAGCGGGACATAGTCCGTCGTATCCTTGACGGGTGGAAACAGGGGTCGAAAAGCATAGTCGGGCATGGTTCTCCCTCCGCGGCGCGTTCCGGATGCGCCTCAGGCCTTGATTTTTGACAGGCCGTACTCATAACCTTTTTCAAAAGCCATGAGGTTCAGCCCCTCGGTTCCTTTGGGCACGGACGATTCGATGGCCTTGCGCATGGAATCCTTGCTGACCAGGTTGGTCACGGCCGTGAAAAACCCAGCCACTACCATGTTCAAGACCACTTTCTTTCCCAGTTCTTCCGCAAGCCGGGTGGCGGGGATGCCCAACACCTTGACCGTGGGAGGAAGTCCCTGGGGGTTGACCAATTCCTCTTCGATGATCATCATCCCCTGCGGGTCGATTTCCGGGGAAAACTTGGTGAAGGCCTCCTGGCTGATTATGAGCATGATCTGGGGCCTCTTGACGTAGGGATAGAGGATTTCCTGGTCGGAGACGATGACCTGGGAGCTGCAGGCGCTGCCCCGGGCCTCCGGACCGAAGGCCTGGGTCATGGTCGAGTTCTTGCCGTCGAAGATCGCGGCCGCCTTGCCGATGACGTATCCCGTCAGGATGACGCCCTGACCGCCGAAACCGCCGATTTTGACCTCGATTCTGGCCATGGTCATCCCTCATAAACCTTGTAACGCTCGCCAAAGCGCTCACGGTAATGGTTGTTCATCTTTTCGAGAAAGGTCGGCCGGTCCTTGTCCACGAACTTGCCGACGATGATCCGGTTGGTAAGCTCGATATCCACGTCCTTGGTGTTGGCCCCGTTCTGGATATCACTGTTGTCGCAGTACCAGCGCAGACGGTCCAGGCCGTCGCCGAACCTTTGCTGCCGCTCGAAGATGGTCGGGCAGGGGGCGATGATCTCCACGAAGGAAAACCCGGGCTTGTTCATGGCCTCGACCATGGAGTTGGTTTGGTTGTAGATATGCAAGGACGTCCAGCGGGCGACGTACACCGCGCCCACAGACTCGGCCAGGAAGGGCAGGTTGAACGGCCTCTCAAAGTTGCCGAAGGGCGACGTGCTCAGGACCGCGCCCTCGGGGGTCGTGGAGGCCAGCTGCCCGCCGGTCATGGCGTAGTTGAAATTGTTGATGCAGATCACGGTGATGTCGATGTTCCGCCGGGCGGCGTTGATGAAGTGGTTGCCGCCGATGGCGATAATGTCCCCGTCGCCGCTGAACACAACGACCTTCAGCTTGGGGTTGGCCAGCTTCAGGCCCGTGGCGAAGGGGATGGCCCGGCCGTGGGTGGTGTGAAAGGAATCCACCTTGACATAACCCGCCACGCGTCCGGAACAGCCGATACCCGAGACCACGGCCACGTCGTCCAGCGGGATCTTGGTTTTTTCCAGGGCCTTGGCAAAGCAGTTGACGCTGACCCCGATGCCGCAGGTGGAGCACCAGATGTGGGGCATGCGGTCCATCCGCAGAAAATCATCCATGGGGTGCTTATCCGGACGGAAATCCGGGCCGGGACTCAATGACGCTTTCTGGAGCTCGTTCACGACCGACATTTGGCAGCCTCCACGATTTTTTTGGCGACGTCATCGATGCTGTGGACCGTCCCCCCGCCGTGGCCGGCCAGGAGGACCGGCGCCTTGCCCCGGGCCGAGCGTTCCACCTCGTAGAACATCTGGCCGTAATTCATCTCCGCGACCACGAACGCCTTGCCCTGCCCGGCCAGCTCGAGAATCCGGTCTTCCGGGAAGGGCCAAACCACGATCAGTCGCAGCATGCCCACCTTGACCCCCTGCTTCCGGGCCAGGGCTATGGCTTCGACAGCCACCCGGGAGGTGATCCCGTAGGAGACCACGACCACGTCCGCATCCTTAACACCGATTTCTTCGTAGCGCCAAATCTTCGGAGCGTTAAGCCGGATCTTATTCACCAGGCGGTGGACGAGCTCCTCCTGGGCCCGGGGCGACATGTCGGGGTAGCCGCGGTAGTCGTGGGTCAGGCCGGTGACATGAAGACGATAGCCGTCGCCGGCCTTGAACATGTCCGGAACCAAATCCTCGTTCGGTTTGAAGGGCAGGTATTGCCCGGGCGGGAGGGTCGTGTAGCGGCGGGGAGTGACTTCGATCTTGTCGGCCGTGGGGATGACCACCCGTTCCATCATGTGTCCGACGCACTCATCCATCATGAACATGACCGGCACCCGGTATTGCTCTGCCAGGTTGAAGGCATCCACGGTCAGGTTGAAGCATTCCTGGGGCGAGTTGGGCGAGATGGCGATGATCTCATAGTCGCCGTGCGAGCCCCAGCGGGCCTGCATCATGTCCGCCTGTCCCGGCAGGGTCGGCAGGCCCGTGGACGGTCCTCCCCGCTGGACATCCACGAACACGCAGGGGACCTCGGTCATGGCCGCCAACCCGATATGTTCCATCATCAGTGAGAAGCCCGGCCCGCTGGTGACGGTCATGGCCTTCTTTCCCGCCCAGACCGCGCCCTGGATGGCGATGGACGAAGCCAGCTCGTCTTCCATCTGGATGAAGATTGCGCCCTCGACAAGCGGTGCCCGCCGGGCGAAGCGTTCCACGACCTCGGTCGAGGGCGTGATCGGATAGCCGGCCACAAACCGGCAGCCCGCGGCCAGGGCGCCCTCGCAACAGGCGTAGTCGCCGTCCATGAAGTGGGAGCCGGTCAAAACGCCTTTGGGGTCAGCTTTCATGGGAGTGCCCCCTTCCCCGGGATTCCGGTCATGGTTTTTCTCCGGTCTTGGTCTCATAGGTGTAGATGGCGAACTCGGGACAGATCATCCGGCAGAAACCGCAGTTGACGCACAGCTCCGTGGTCGTGAACTCGGGCGGGTGGTAGCCCTTGCTGTTGAATTTTTTGGAGAGGACCAGCACGTTGTGCGGACAGTATTCAATGCAGAAGGCGCAGCCCTTGCATCGTTCCTCAAGGATTACAATCTCGCCGTGGGGCGTCTCCGGCTTGGGGAGCCCGAAGGGTTTCTCTCTGTACCTGACGGTCATGGGGCGACCTCGCTCATGGGATTATCGAAGGGTTCCTTGGTACTTCGTCGTCAGCTGCTTCTTCCGGACCTCGGGGTTCGAGTAGTCGGGCAGGATCATGGGCGCCACCCGGCCGTCCACAAGCAGGCGAGCCGCCTCCAGGGCCTTGTGGTAGGCTCGGACATGATCCAGGCTCAGGGCGCCGTCCTTGAATTTCGACCGGACGTACTCGGCCGCCGCACAGCCGGCGATCCGGCCGAAGACGACCACGTCCAGGAGGGAATTGCCCATCAGCCGGTTTTCGCCGTGAACTCCGCCCGTGGCCTCGCCGGCCACGAACAGCCCGGGCCGCAAGGTCTCCGTGCGGCTGTTGATCTCCAAGCCGCCGTTCTGGTAGTGAAGAGTCGGGAAGACCAGCATCGGCTCTTTGGTGATGTCGATGCCGTAACGGTGGAAGAGGATCCACTTGCCCGGGAACTCCTTGCGGACCGTGCTCTCGCCCTTGAGGATGTCGATCATGGGCGAGTCGAGCCAGACCCCGAACTTGCCGGTGGGCGTGGGGACGCCCTTGGCCCGCTCCGTGCATTCTCGGATAAAGGCCGCGGCTTCCACATCCCGCGGCTCCCGTTCATAGACGAACTGCTCGCCGTCGATGTTGAGGACGTTGGCCCCGGCACCCCGGAACTTCTCGGTGATGAGCAGGCCCTCGGCCTGCTCCGGGAAAACGGCGCCGGTGGGATGGTACTGGACGGTATGCAAAAACTTGAGCGGCACACCGGCCCGGTAGCCCAGGACCAGGCCATCGCCCGTCGCCCCGTAGTGGTTGGTGGTCATGAAGCCCTGGACGTGGAGCCGGCCCGAACCGCCGGTAGCCAGGATGACCGCCTTGGCCTTGACCACGAGGTATTCCTCGGTCTCAAGGTTGTAGAGCACGGCCCCGGCGCAGGCCCCTTTATCGTTGAGGATGAGCTCCACAGCCGGGGAGAACTCCAGGATCTTGATGTCGTCGGGATGATTCTTGACTTCGTCCCGGAGCGTGCGCATGATCTCGGCCCCCGTGATATCGCCTGCGTAGTGCATCCGCTTTCGGGACGTTCCCCCGCCGTGCATGGATTTCATCCGGCCGTCATCGAACTTGGAGAACATAGCCCCCAGTTTTTCCAGCCAGGCCATGACCTTGGGCGCTTCGACGACCAGGGTTTCGACGAGGTCCGGGTCGTTCTTGAAATGCCCCCCGCCCATGGCGTCCAGGTAATGGTAGTAGGGCGAATCCTTTTCGCCCTTGGTCGCGGCCTGGATGCCGCCCTCGGCCATCATCGTGTTGGCGTCCCCCAGACGGAGCTTGGTGGACACCAGGACCTTGGCCCCATTCTGCCCGGCCAGGAGCGCCGCGGACGCACCCGCCCCGCCGCCGCCGATGATCAGGACGTCGGTTTCATAGTCGATGTGAGACAGGTCAATGCTGTCCGGGTTGACCCGGCTCTTGGCGTGGAGCAGGGATACGTATTCCTTAGCGATCCTGTAGCCCTTGCTGGGTCCGACCAGGATCTCGGTCCGGCCATCTTCCCTGAAGTCCGGGTGGTACTTGAGGATGGCCTCGCGCTCCGCCAGAGACATGGCCGGAAACTCCTTGCCGGCCCGTTTTTGCTCAACTCTCGCCGGACGGGTTTTTTCGACCTTCCTGATCAATTCCTTCAATTCGGGCGTGTACGGCATGGTTGTCTCTCCTCAAGGAACGTTCCCTCAGTCCTCGCACAGGTTGGACTTGTCTTTCGGAACCCATAACTCCTCGGCCATGTCGGGTTCGATCTCCAGGGCCTTGTAGATCTTCTTCAGCTCGTCAACGCTCTTGCCCTTGAGCTCGCGGAGGACCTTATCGAACTTCTTAGCCTCGACATCCTGGAAGGCCTTAGCTACGTGCTTGGCCTTGGGCGCAAGATGTCGGGCGTAGAGGCGGCGGGCGAGGATGGCCACGTTGTACTGGACCTCTTCGGCCGGGCAGCGGGCCGCGCATAACCCGCACATCACGCAATCGAACGAATTCTCGGCCACGGCCTTGACGTCACCCTGGATGGCCTTTGAAATATAGGCCAGGACGTCGATGTCCATGGGGCAGCTCCGGGTGCACGTGGCGCAGCCCACGCACTTGAAGATCTCGGGATAGAGGGCCCCGAGGGTGGCGCCGGTCGGCTCCAGCTTTTCGATGTCATAGACGGCCTTGTTGCCGGGGAAGAACGGGATCTGGGCGATGTACATATTCGGCTGGACAACGGTCTGGCAGGCCAGCCCGACCTCGATCCGGTACGAATCCGGGAACCGGTACACAGTGCCGCAGGCGCCGCAGATGCCGCCCCGGCAGCCGCAGCCTCGGACGAGAAGGTAGCCGGCATATTCCAGCGCCTTCTGGATGGTCAGGGATTCGGGGACGTCGTAGCGCTTGCCCATGATGAAAATGGGCACCAGACCCGGTTCCTCTTTCTTGGCCCGGGGGGCCGCCTTTTTGGTCTTGGTTTCCTGTTTACTCATTCTTCGCTTCCTCTCTTTTCAACGCCCTTTCGTTGAAATTGAGCGGACCCAGAGCCCGGATCTGCTCGGTGAATTCGTCCATGACCTGGGCAAACTTCTTGCCCTCGGCGGCCGAAATCCATTCCAGGCGGAGGCGCCGGGGGTCGATGCCCAGCTCGGGCAGCATTTTTTTCAGGAGGGTGATGCGCCGCAGGGTCTTGTAGTTGCCCTCCACGTAGTGGCAGTCGCCGGGATGACAGCCGCCCAGAAACACGCCGTCGGCTCCTTCGCGGAAGGCGTACAGAATGTGCTGAGGGTCCACCCGGCTGCTGCACATGACCCGCATGTTGACCGGGTTTTCAGCGTAATGCATCCTGGAGGTTCCGGCCAGGTCGGCCGCGGCGCTGGTGCACCATTTGCACAGGAAGGACATGATCTGTGGCTCGAACATGGCTAATCTCTCAGCATGGCCGAGACCATGGCGAAAATCTGCTCGTCGGTTTGATTCCTCTGCTGGGCCGCTCCGCAGGGGCAAGCCGCGGCGCAGGCTCCGCAGCCCTCGCAGAGAACCTCGTTGACCACGATGACGCCGCGTTCCTTGTCTAGGGAGCGGGCGCCGTAAGGGCACATACTGATGCAGATGCCGCAGCCCGAGCATTTATCCTCATCCACCGGGACGACGATCGGCTCATGGAGGAGCTCGCTCTGGGAGAATAGGTCGCCGATCTTGGCCGCGGCGGCCGAGGCCTGGGCCACGGTCTCGGGGATGTCCTTAGGTCCGAGGGCACAGCCGGCCAGGAAAAACCCGGCGTTGAGGCTCTCCACTGGCCGGAGCTTGGGATGGGCCTCGGCCAAGAAGCCGTGGATGTCGGTGGCGATCTTGAGCTTCTTCAGCAGGTCCGGCACGCCGTCAGCCTTGACCATGGCCATGGCCAGGACCACCATGTCGGCCTCGACCTCGACCTTCTTGCCGGTCAGGGTATCGACGCCCCAGACGATGAGCTTATCGCCTTCCTTGAAAATCTTGGAGACCTTGCCGCGGATGTAAAGGACCTTGTCCTCCTCCACGGTCCGCTGGTAGAACTCGTCGAAGGACTTGCCCCCCGTCCGGACGTCGATGTAGAACACCGTCGCCTGGCCGTCGGGCACGCGGTGCTTGTAGAGCATGGCGTGTTTGGCCGTGTACATGCAGCAGATCTTGGAGCAGTAGGGCAGATGTTTTTCAGTGTCGCGCGAGCCGCTGCACTGGACGAAGACGATGGACTTGGGGACCTTGCCGTCCGAGGGCCGTCGGATGACGCCCCCCGTCGGACCGGAGGCGGACAGGATGCGTTCGAACTCGAGGCCGTTGATCACGTCCTCGTATTTTTCGCCGCCGTACTCGCCCAGGGCCTGCATGGTGTAGAGGTCGTAGCCCGTGGCGATGACGATGGCCCCCACTTCCTCCTCAATGATCGTCTCCCTCATGTCGTAGTCGATGGCCTTCTTCTCGCAGACGTCCTTGCATTTGCCGCAGCGCACCGGGGACAGGCCCAGGCAGTTGGCCGCGTCCAGGGTATAGGTCCCCGGGACAGCCTGGGGGAAGGGCATGTAGATGGCCTTGCGGAAGGACAGGCCCATGTTGAATTCATCGGGCACGACCTGGGGACAGACTTTTTCGCACTCGCCACACAGGTTGCACAGGGTTTCATCCACGTAGCGCGGCTTGCGCTTGATCCGGACCTTGAAGTTGCCCACGAACCCGGACACGGATTCCACCTCGTGGTAGGTCAAAACCTTGATCTTCTTGTGGCGGGAGGCCTCGACCATCTTGGGTGTCATGATGCACTGGGAGCAATCCAGGGTCGGGAACGTCTCCGAGAGCTGGATCATCTTGCCCCCGATGGATGGGCCCTTTTCCACGAGCAGGACCTCGTAGCCGTGCTCGGCGATGTCCAGGGCGGCCTGGATGCCGCTGATGCCGCCACCGATGACCAAGGCCCGCCTGGTGACATCGACCTTGATGGGCTCGAGGCTCTCATTCCTGAGGGCCTTCTCCACATGCCCCTTGATGATGCGGATGGCTTTCCGGGTCGCCTTCTCCTTGTCCTCGTGGACCCAGCTGTCCTGCTCGCGGATGTTGGCGATCTCGATTTGGTAGGGGTTCAGACCGGCTAGCCGGGCCGCCTCCTGGAACGTCCTCTCGTGGAGGGTGGGCGAACAGGCGGCGACGATGATGCTGTCCAGCTTTTTCTCTTTAATGGTGTCGATGATCATTTGCTGGCCGGGGTCGGAACACATGTAAACGTAGTTCGTGGAAAAGCTCACGCCGGGATAGGCCTTCATGACTTCGGCCACTCTCTCCACGTCCACGACGCCGGCGATGTTGATGCCGCAATGGCAGACGAACAGCCCGATTCGCTTTTCCGCGTTCTTGGTTTTGGCCTTGGTCATAGGATCACCTCTGCGTTGGGCTTATCCTCAAAGAGCCTGTCCACGGGAACGGCGTGATCGTCCAATCCGAGAGCGCTCTTGTCCACACCCAGGGCCCAAGCCAGGATCTGGGAGAAGAACAGCACGGGCAGCCCCGGGAAATCCAGGAACATCTCCCGGATCTTCGCCTGCCGCTTATCCATATTATAGAAGCACAGGGGGCAGGTGACGGCGATGGCCTGGGCCCCGTTCATCCGTGCCGCCCGAAGGATCCGGTAGGAGGCTTCGGCGGCCGCCTCGGGCAGGGATACGGAAAGATAGGACCCGCAGCATTCCTGCTTGAAGGGATAGTCCACGGCCTCGCAGCCCATGGCCTTCAGGAATTCCTCGAAGATATGGGGGTTATCCGGTTCGTCGAGAGCCAGCTCTTTTTGGGGCCTCAGGAGGCGGCATCCGTAGTAGGGAGCGACCTTCAGGCCGTGGAGGGGCCGCTTTAAGCGGGAAGCGATCTTTCCCGGGCCGACCCGGTCCCGGAGATACTCCAGAAGATGGACCACCTTCACTTCGCCGTTGTAATCATCGAAATTCGTGGTCCTGTCCTTGGTCAGGGGATCGATCTTGATGTCATCCTTGAGAAAGGCGTTGATGCGCTTGTGCTTTAAAGCGTCCGTCTGCAGGGCATAATTGACCCTCTTGAGGACGGCGTAGCAAAAAGAGCAGGTCGTGATCACCACGTCCCCGCCTTCCTCGTGGACCTGGCGCAGAACCCGGGCGGGAGCGGCCAGGCCGACGATCTTTTCCTCGGTGAGAGGGTACTCCGCGCCGCAGCAGGTCCAGCCTTCGGGTTCGATAAGCTCGACATCCAGAAGCTTCATTGCCTCCCGGGTCGAGAGGTCCAGGGCGACGGCTTTTTCCTTCAGCGTGCAACCGGGGTAGTAATGGACTTTCATGGCCATCCCCTACTTGCTGAACTTTCGAAAGATTGCGACCAGGACTTGCTGGGGCAGCTCCTGGGCCAGCTCGGGCGAAATCTCGTTCGGTCCGAAAGCGTCGCGGCCCTTGGGGTCGAGGACGTAGCGGACGGCCTCCATGACCCGGGCCATGTCGATGCCCTTCGGGCAGCGCGACTGGCAAGTGAAGCAGGAAGCACACAGGAACAGGGTTTTAGAGCGCAGGACTTCGTCCTCCAGACCCATCTGAACCAGACGGATGATCTGGTTGGGAAGGTAGTCCATCTCGGAGGCCATCGGACATCCGGCGGAGCAGCGCCCGCACTGATAACAGGCGTAGACATTCTCCCCGGAAAGTCCCTCGATCCTCTCGATGAACTTCTGCCGCTCGGGTCCTGCTTTCAGCTTGACTCGCATTGGCACTCTCCTTCCTGAAATTAAAAATACCAAAATATTTATGAGGGCGGTTGGATGTGCTCCAGCTTTCGAAGAGAAGCCCTAGCGATTTCTCGAACGTCCTTTCGTTCGCCTTGGCGGGCGAGGACTTTTTTGAGCGGAGGAATGCCCTTCGGGTCGCCGATTTCCCCAATAAGCCTGGCCGCGCGGAAGCGCATGGTCCAGGACTTGCTCTCCAGGGCGTTGACCAAAGGAGCGACAATCTGGCGGCCGAAGTTGAGCAGAGCGTTCTCGGCGCTCTCCCGGACGCTCCAGTGGGGGTCGGCCATGGTCTTGAGCAGGGGCAGGATGGACTTTTCGTCCTGACAGTTGCCCAGCAGGCCGGCGGCCTGAATCCTCACATCCCGGGCGTGATCCTTGAGGGCGAGCAGGATCGGGCTCAGGTCCTCGCAGTATTGGGGCCCGATCGTCCGCAGGAGACGAACGGCCTCGGCTCGAACGAAAGCGCAGGGGTCTTTTTTCAGCATCCGCTGAAGCAGTTTGGCGGCCTCCCCGCCGCCCAGACGGCCGACGACCCTTGCGGCCTCGAACCGGACGTTATCGGAATGATCCTGGAGGGAATGGGCGATCCGAGGAATCAAGGACGTGTCGCCGACCTCGGCCAGGACCTTCAAGGCGCAGCACCGGCCCCAGGCGGCGCAACCGATCTGGGACAAAGCCTGGCCGGCGGCGTCCTGGATATCGGGCAGGCTCTCCTCGACGAGTCCCTTGAGAAGCGCCACGGCCCGGTGGTCTTCGAGCCCCCCCAGGGCCTTGATGGCCCGGAGCTGGAGCTCCGGATGGTATTTATCCAAGGCATCCTTCTTGAAATGCTCGATGTCGGAGCTGTTGTAGGAAAGCGTGGACACCAGAAGAGGAGTGACCCGCGGACCGAACCGGACCAGGGCCGCCACTGCCGATTGGCGGACGAGAAAATAGCTGCTTCGGAGATTGCTTATCAGGGCGGGCATGGCCTTGGGGTCACCGATCCGTCCCAGGCACTTGATCAGGGCCCGCTGGGAAAATTTTTCCCGCTCCCTGCCCAGGGCGTTGAGCAGTGGCACCGTGGCCATGTTTCCAAAACGGACGATGGCCTCCGCGGCCGCGTTCTGGACCTTCTCGATGTTGTCCTGAATGCGCAGGATCAGGGGCTCGATGCTGATCTTATCCTGGATGAGCCCCAGGGCCTCTGAGGCGTTGGCCCGCACGGGTCCTTCTTCATCCTCCAGGAGGTCTAGAAGATAGGGCGTTGACAGGTGGGATTTCAGCCGGCCAAGGGCCCGGGCGGCGTTGGCCCGAATTGTCGACGAGGAATTGTTGAGGACCTCGTGCAGCAGGTTGAGGCTTTCCGGACCGATTTCCTGGAAGCCCTCGATGGCCAGGTTGATGATCTCCTCGTTCTCCAGGCACATCATGTGCACCAGGATCCTGGCCAGGCGGATATCCTTGCGGGCAATGACTTCCCGGACTTTGCCCATCAGCTCGGTCACGGCCTGGGTCCGGACGATCCATTCCGAGTCCTCCACGGCCTTGAGAAGATAGTCGATGACCCGGAAGTCGCCCAGCTTGCCGATAGCCGCCACCGCGGCCCAGCGGATATTGCCGTGAGGGGAGCGATAGACCTTGGGTTTGATCAACTCCTCGATGGCCTCCGGCCGGCCCAGACGGCCCAGGGAGATGACAGCCGCATGCTGAATGGCCGGGTTGGGGTCGTTCAGCTCCTGGACCAAAACCGAATACACCTCCGGGCCTTTTTCGTAGCCTAGGTCCATGATGGCCGCCCGGACGGAAGACATGTCCACCCCGTCCTGGATGGTCTGGAAGACCGTCTCCAGGTGGGTCGACGTTTTCTTGTCCAAGTCAAACCCTCTCGATATAGCCCTTGCAGTCTCCGTCGACGTTGAACGAGGTCACCTGGTAATCACAGTCGAACTTGGCCAAGGCCTTGACCGCGGCCCGGAAACAGCCGATCCGGGCGCAGGTCAGGTCGCGGACCGAGAATCCTTCCTCGATCAGCGCCTGGCAGCTCTTGAGATACACGCAGTCGTGGACGATGATGCTCAGATGGAAGGGATTGATTTCGACCAGCTCGAAATTGCTGGCATCGCGGAACAGTCCGCCCTCGATGCCGATCTGAATGTAGTTCTCCACCGCGGACAGAACGGAACCGGACTTCTTGATCTGCATTCCATACTCATCGCCCAGAAGGTGCAGGTAGTACTGAACCGAATGCTCATAGGCCCGCTCGCTGAAAACCCGCGGCCGCGTCCCGTGAAAATCCCGAGCCGTTTCCTCGAGAGCGCTTAGCCACGACAGAGCCACCAGCCAACCGGCCTCTTCCCGGTCAATTTTATCCATACTGCAATCCTTTTCAGGCCTTGGGGGCCGCCTTCTTGTCCGGTCGCGGAGCCGAGGTGAGGCTTAGCCGAGCTAGCTCGCGCGCCACGGCCTCGGCACCGAACGTCCGGCCGAGAGCCTGACTCAGGGTGGAGGCCAAGACGGACGCCTCAGTCTTGGGGTTCTTGGCCCAAAGCAGAACGAGCTTGGCCGTCTCCTCGGGCTCGAAAGCCGCAGCGGGCTTGACCTCGGGGCCTTCCCCAGGCCTGGCCCCAGCCTCCTTCAAAACCGTCTGGAGGATTCGTTTGGTGTCGCGGGCGATGGCCAGCTCTTCGTTGGTCGGGACGACCAGAATTTTTACCCGGCCGGAGCCGATATCGCGCTCGTTCTTCTCGTTTTTATGGGCGTCGACGGCCAGGCCGAATTCCTCCATCCCCGCGAGCGACAGCCGCCGCACCAGCCGGGAGTTCTCGCCAATCCCCCCGGTAAAGATGACGGCGTCCACCCGTCCCAGTTGGGCCATGAAGGCGCCCACGTATTTCTTCACGTAATGGCAATAGATATCGATGGCCAGCTGATGACGCTCGCTGCCCCTGGCCGCGTCCTGCTCGATCTCACGCATGTCGTTTGAGGTTTCGGTCAAACCGAGCATGCCGCTGTTCTTATTCATGATCGAATCGATTTCCTTGGTTCCCAGCTTCTCCCGGTCCATGATATAGGGAACGAGGGCCGGGTCGATGCTGCCGCAGCGGGTGCCCATGACCAGCCCCTCCAGCGGGGTGAAGCCCATGCTCGTGTCCACCGAGTGGCCGTGGTCGATGGCGGTAATACTGGCCCCATTGCCCAGGTGACAGGTGATCAACTTGGTTTCGGCTAACGGTTTTTTGAGAGTCTCGGCGGCCCGCTGGGCGACGTAGAGGTGAGACGTCCCGTGAAACCCGTAGCGCCGGATGCCCAGCTTCTTGTAAAGAACGTAGGGCAAGGCGTAGACGTAGGCCTTGGGCGGGATGGTTTGGTGAAAGGCCGTGTCGAAGACGCCCACCTGGGGAATGCCAGGTATCAGCTTTTCGCAGGCTTCGACGCCTTTGAGGTTGTGGGGGTTGTGCAGGGGAGCAAACTCGATGCACTTGCGGATCGTCTCCTTCACCTTATCGGTGATTAGGACGGATTCGGCGAAGTCCTCGCCGCCGTGGACCACCCGGTGGCCGATCCCGTCGATTTCGTTCTTGTTCTTTATTACGCCATGCTGAGGATGCAGAAGCAGGCTCAGGACCAACTCGATGGCCACCCCGTGGTTCAGCACCTCGCGAATTTCCCTGATCTTGTTTTTGCCCTCAGGTTGGTAGGTGATGATCGCATCGCTCGAACCGATTTTTTCGACGATTCCCTTGGCCAGCAGGCTCTCGTCCTCCATGCGGATGAGCTGGAATTTGACGGAGGAACTGCCGCTGTTCAAGACCAGGATCTTCATGAGTTCAACTATCTCCTCAAATGATGAATACAGGTCCCTCGGGAATTAAAAATCCGCACGTCCAGGGCGGCCTGTCCGAGGGCATGCGTCGCACAACCGAAGCATGGATCATAGGCCCGGAAGGCCATCTCCACGGTATTCAGGATGCCGTCGTCCACGTGTCCGCCCTTGATCAGGCTCATGGCCGCTTTCTTTATCGAGAGGTTGATGGCGGCGTTGTTGTTGGTCGTGCCGACGATGAGGTTGGACTCCAGGAGGATTCCCCGCGGGTCGGTCTTGTAGTGATGGTAGAGCGTGCCCCGCGGGGCCTCGACCACTCCCACGCCCTCGTCCGGCGTCCTGTCGGGCACGACCCGGTATTCGGGCCCTGTCACTTCGGGGTCGCTGACCAGCTCGACCCAACGCTCGGCCGCGTACAGGAGCTCGACAAGGCGAGCCCAGTGTGTGGCCAGGGTCTGATGGACCGGCTTTCCCCCCAGGGTCTTGTACATCCGGTCATGCTCTTCGTTGGCCAAGGGCGTAGCCATGCCCTCGGAGACGTTCAGGCGCGATAGGGGAGTGGCTTTGTAAATTCCGCTCTCGGGCCCATCGACGAGGCCCTTCCAGCCGACCTTGCGCAGCACGGGGAACTTCAAGTAGGACCACGGCTCAACATGCTCCACCAGATGCTCGAGATAATCGGCCGGCTTGAATTTAGCCAGTTCCTTGCCGTCGGGGCCAGTCACCCGGACCTGGCCGTCGTAAAAATTAACATGGTTCTTCTCATCGACCAAACCCATGTTGTATGTCCGATGGGTGAAGCCGTCGCTCAAAATCAGGTCGACGTAGCCTTTATTGCCCAGGACGATGCTGTTGAACAGCCCGATGCTGAACTTGGCGAATTCCACAGCGTCCTTGCCCGCCTTGAGGATTTCGTCCCGCTCCTCGCGGATCATGCCCTTGCTCATGCCGCCGGGCAGGGCGCCGATGGGATGGACGGCCTTGCCTCCCATCTTCTTGATGATCTCGTGGCAGGTTCCCCGGAGGTTGATAACCTTCCGGCCGATTTCCACCCCGACCTTGTGGATGACGCCCAGGATGTTGCGCTGCGCCTTGGGCGCATCGGGTCCCATGACGAAGTCGGGGCCGCCCAGAGCATAAAAATGCGTGGCATGGTCGGTGACGAAGAAAATGACGTAGAGCAGTTCCCGCAGGAGCGTGGCCGTGTGAGGGAGCTCGACGTGGTAAAGGGCGTCGCACGCCTTGGCCGAGGCCATCATGTGGGCTTCGGGGCAGACGCCGCAGATGCGCGTCGTGATCCGCGGCATCTCCTCCACGGGACGGCCCACGCAAAACTTTTCGAAGCCTCTGAGTTCGGGAATCTGAAGATAAGCGTTGACGACATTTCCGGCGTCGTCCAGAAAGATGGAGATCTTGCCGTGCCCTTCGAGTCGGGTGATGGGATCGATGGTGATGGTCTTCATTTCAGGCGTCTCCCAGTGAGCGAGCCGGCCAGGCCGAACCGGTAAAAGGTGCCGACCGGGTCAAGGATCTCGTTCACCACGGCTTCGATCTCGTTCGGGTCGTCACTGTCGATGATCGAAGCGATGGACCCGGCCAGTTTGGCCCCCACGTCCTGGATGCCGTCGGCCGGCCCGTAGCAGCCCCGGCAGCCCAGGTTCACCTGCGGACAGAGCGCCTTGCAGCCGGCGTGAATGGCCGGCCCGTTGCAAATGATGCCCTGCTCCAGCAGGCATTTCTTAGGGTCGATATCCTTGGGGTTGACAAGGTGAGGGCGGCGGAAGTGCTTGACCCTCTTTTCCTCTTTGGTCCGGGGGCATTCATCGCAGACGGTCTTGGGGTTGACCCCGACCAGGGAGCCTTTGGGGGGAAGGTTCCCGGACAGGATCGCCTCGCAGACCGCCCAGATCTGCTCAGCCACCGGCGGGCAGCCCGGCATCTTGTAGTCGACGTCAACGACCTGGTCCAGAGGACGCAGGCACTCGAAGAGAGCAGGCAGGGTCAGCGGTCCGGCCGCGGTCTCGGTGACGGCTTGGGGACGGACGGTATTGCCCGCTTCAACGGACGGCGAGCGATGATAGACGTAGTCGAGGATCTCCTCCCTCGTCGTTAGGTTGGCCAATCCCGGGATACAACCTTCGTAGGCGCACGAGCCGAAGGCGACCAGGACCTTGGATTTCTGCCGGAGGAGCTTGGCCAGATGAAGATTCTCTTCGTTCCGGATGCCGCCGTTGAAGAGGGCGACATCGATCTCCCCGTCGGCCATGGCCTCCACGTCCTGATACTTGGTGTCCATGAGGCAGGGGCAAAAGATGAGTTCAGCGGCCGCGTCAAAATCCAGGATTTTCTCCCTGATATCCAGGAAGGCGATCTCACAACCTCCGCAGCTGGCTGCCCAGTAGATTGCGAATCTTGGTTTGGCCATGACTTATCCTTTCCGACTCGTGCTCGTCATCCGCAGCTCAAAAACGATTATGAGGGCCAAAAAAATCCTTAAGACTGCGGGCAAACAATAATTCCTGATAGTAGGAGAGGAACATGGTCTGGATGAAGGCGCGACCCGAGCAGGACCAACGGCGACCAGGAAAGAGTGGGGAGTCGCCCAGAAACCCTTTCATCAGTAAATACATCTATAAAAATCTGCTTTAAATTAAGAAATATTACTATAGACGCTTTGAATACATGTGTCAAGGCAAAACTCGGAGCCGGTTCCACAAAAGCGATCCGTCCAGGCAGGGAATCCGAATGATTTTTCCATCGCCAAACGATATCAAACGCCGGGAACATCAGCGCGATAACAAACCGGCTCGAATCCCACGTCGAGCGTGCTTTCGTGCTGTTCTTACAGAAAAAAGTTGGATCCTGAGCGGAACTCGGCCGGCATTGCGAGCGGAAGTCGCAGGCGCCCGCGAAAATACCTCAGCTTTGTGCAGAAAAGGGCGGCGCTGAAACTTCAGTCTTTCTGTTGTATGTCCTTCTGATCGCTGGCGGCCAGGGCCCGCGCGACGAGGGCCCGCAGTTCAGCCGGCAGAAAGGGCTTGGGGAGGTAATCGAAAGCGCCGATCTGCATGGCCTGGATAGTCGTTTTGAGGGTCGGATAGCCCGTGACCATGATCACCTTGGCCTGGGCGTTTTTGGCTTTCAAGGACTTGAGGAGGTCCAGGCCGCTAAGGCCCGGCATCATCAGGTCGGCGATGATGAGGTCGTAGTTCTTCTCTTCTTCCTTTTGAAGGGCCTCTTCCCCGCTCAGGGCCATTTCGATCTCATACTCCTGGCAGAGAAGGACCTGCCGTTCGCTCTTGCAGACGTTGAGCTCGTCGTCGACGATGAGGATTCTTTTCTTATCAGTCATCCGGACCCCTCTCTAGGACATTTTCTGCGGCCATCTCCGCGAAGGGTAATTCTACTTCAAAAGTCGACCCGTTTCCAACTTCACTTTTCACGTCGATCATCCCGCCCCGTTGGCGGACGATCCCGTAGCTTACGGCCAAGCCCAGACCGGTCCCGAAGCTCTTGGTCGTGAAGAACGGGTCGAACAGTTTGTCGAGGTTCTCTTTGGGAATCCCGACACCGGTATCGGTGAAGATGATCTCCACACCGGTCCCTGCAGAATTGAGGCGGCTGGTGACAGTCAGCTTCCCGCCCCCGGGCATGGCTTCGCAGGCGTTGATGAGCAGGTTATAGAAGACCTGCTGGATCTTGTTGGCGTCCAGAAAGATATCCGGCAGGCTTCGCTCCAAGTTTTTCACGATCCGGATGTTCCGTAACAGAGCTTGCTTTTCCATAAGCTGCACAGTCCTTTCGACAACCTGGTTGACATCGGTCAGGACCGACTGCGCCGGTCTCTGGCGGGAGAACTCGAGAAGCTCCTTGACGATCTCGGCGCAGCGCGATGTCTCCTCGGCCATGAGAGTCAAAGCCTCGACGTTCTCGTCGTCCAAGCCGCACCGTTCGAGCATGAGATGGGTGTTGATCAAGATCGAAGTCAGGGGATTGTTGAGCTCGTGGGCCACGCCGGCCGCCATTTTTCCGAGCGAGGCCATCTTTTCGGAACGGACAAGGCTTTCCTCCGTCTCGCGCAGTTCCTGAGTGCGTTCCTCAACGCGCTTCTCCAGCATCCGCCCCCATTGGGTGAGGTTCTCTTTGGCCTGGCGCAGGTCCTCTGTCATCCGGTTGAAGGCCCCCGCCAGCTGCCCGAGCTCGTCCTCCGTCTCGATTTCGACGACATGGTTCAGATCGCCCTTGGCCACCTTGCTCGTCGCATCGACCAGGACCCGGAGCGGCCGGGTAATGTTGTTGGCGATGAAGGCCAGCAGGGCTAAGAGAAGGACCGTGACCGACCCGGCGATCACGATGAAGGTGACAATGACCCTGTTTCGCAGGTCGATGTAGGGCCGCTCGAGCATGCCCACGTAGAGCATGCCGACGACGTGGTCCCGGATGTCTTTGATGGGCGCGTAGGCGGTGATGTACCAGTGCGAAACAACGAACGCCCGGCCGACATAAGCCCGGCCTTCCCGGAGGACGGCCCGGTTGATCTCCTGAGAAACACGTGTGCCGAGTGCGCGTTCGCCCCGGTCGTTCAGGACATTGGTCGCGATCCTGAGATCGCCCTGGAAGATGGTCGCCGTGCCGATATCCTGCGCTTTATACTTTTCCCCCCTGTAAATGATGTCTTTAACGCGGTCCACAATATCGTAGTTCCTGTTGAAAAGCAGCCCCCCGTAGAGGACGCCCAGGAGACGGCCACGGTCGTCGGTGACTGGAGCGGCCGCCTTGAGCATCATGCCGTTTTCCTCGTGGTCCCCAGTGCGCACGGCCGCCATGGGCGTCGGGACGAAGATAAGGTAAGCCCGCTCGGCGAGGTCGGCTCCCTCCTTGAGAAGCTCGGCCCGGGAAACGATTTGAGTTCCGGCCACGACGTCCTTCCTCAGGGCGCGGGCGACGATCGGGTCGGCTCCCTGGTCGTCACCCTTAACCTCCGGCTGGCGGGCTCTGAAGAGGACCCGGCCGGAAGCATCAGTCAAGGTCAGGAGATCCAAGCCGTACTCACGGCGGACATCGTTCAGCTTGGCCATGTCCGGACCTCGGCTCCGGCCCTGGAAGAATTCCTGGATGAATTCGCGGGCCGCGGTCAGGCGTACGACATCGCGAATGCCGGACAGTTTTTCATTATAGACCATCCAGGCCGAGGCCAGGTCGTGCCGGACCTTGGTCTCAGCCAGGGAGATGATGGTCCGGTGCTCGAGGCGTGTTCCGACGATAAGGGACAGAATGCCGCCGGCGCAAATCACCCCCAAAAAGCTCAGGATCAGTTTTCGCCGTAGGGGAAGGCTGTGAAACCGTTGCCAGAGATTTCGGAAAGTCCTCATCAGCCACAAAATGAGGTTCCACCATACCACCCAGGCTATTCCCTGTCAAATTCCGGCATGAGCCCCTCGGGGGAGACATCCTTTCCCTTGACAATTTCCGTGGCACTTCCTATATTGAAATCATCTTGGAGACGCAGGCGGCGGCTTCAAGGGAGATTATCGATCATGGAAAAAAACGAAAAACTGAAAGATGGGACGGAAGTCGTCATCCGACGTCTGGCCTTGTATGACTTGGACCGGCTCATGAGCTTTTACCAGAAGCTGCCTTTGGAAGATCGGAAGTACCTCAAGTTCGACGTTACCAACCGGAACGTCGTCGCCCGGAGGCTGAAACGGATCGAATCCGGGGACGACATCCGGGTCATAGCTTTGCTCAACGGCGAGATCATCGCCAGCGGCGCCCTTGAGTTATCCGGCGAAGGATGGAGCAAGCATCAGGGGGATATCCGGGTCATCAGCGCTAGCGGCTTTCAGCATCGGGGCCTGGGGACGCTGCTGATCCGGGAGCTTTACTTCATCGCCATCCAGAACAACGTCGAAACCATCGTGGCCCGAATGATGCGGCCCCAAGTCGGGGCACAGCACATCTTCCATAAGCTCGGCTTCCGCGAGGAAACCCTCCTCCCTGATTTCGTCAAGGATTTGGAGGGCACCACGCAGGACATGATCGTCATGACCTGCAACGTCAAGGATCTCTGGAAAGAGCTCGACCATATGTTCAGCGAATCGGACTGGCAACGCTGCCGGTAATTCGAGGAGAACGCCCCGGGCGTCTCGGCCGGCGCGAGTTTTTTCTATCCCTTCTTGAGGCTGAACTTCGCCCCTAAGCTCATGACCCCGGGAGTGAGACCATCAACCGGGTCTGACTCGGGTTTAAATTTTCCCTCCTGTTCCCGGAGAAAATCCGAGCCTCAGGAGCTGCAGAAACAACTGAAGCTAAGAGCAGCCTCTGGCGAGATTCGCCATCATCGGCGAGGAGCTTGTCCGGCCTGGGGGGCCTATGAATAACGGCTTCGCAAAACTACGGCCAGCTGATTCCGCCAAAATCCAAAAAAATAAACATAAAAGGGATTAATCGTGGACCCCGGCCAATCAATGATGAAGCCGGATTTCCAGAAGACGATTAACGTTTTTTTTCATTATTTGAGATATGCGAATCCGAGGCCAGCGGGCTTGGGCAAGAGCGGCAGCCCTAAGGCAAGCCGTAGCTATTCAAAAAACACGCCTTTGCGGTTATACTGCGGCCGTGACAGGAACCTTCAAGCCTCTCCGGATCGGACGGATCGAGGTTGATTTTCCGGTCGTCCTGGCCGCCCTGGCCGGCTACAGCGATGCGCCCTATCGCTTAATTTGCCGGTCCTGCGGCGCGCCCTATGCCGCGACCGAGGTCATGCTCGACAAGCAAGTCGTCCTGGAAGGCAAGCTCCAGCGCCGGCTGATGACGATCGATCCGGCCGACCATCCCCTGGCCGGCCAGATCATGGGCAACGACCCGGAGGTCATGGCCCGGGCGGCGGTCTTGCTCCGGGATAAGGGGTTTGATGTCATCGACCTGAACTTCGCCTGTCCGGTCAAGAAAGTCCTGGCCCGCAAGCGGGGCGGATTCCTGCTGACCCAAGCCGACCTCACCCTGGATATCGTTCGGGCCGTCGTCGCCGCTGTCCCCGATCGTCCCGTAACGCTCAAACTGCGCCGGTCGTTCCATGAGAAGGACCAAGCCTGCGAGGCCTTCTGGAAAATCAGCCGCGGCGCTTTCGAAGCGGGCGCGGCCGCCATTGCCGTCCACGGCCGGAGCGTGGACCAGAGATACATGGGTCGGGACGACCGGGATTTCCTCAAGCGGGTCAAGGCCGAATTCGCCGACCGGACGATCATCGGCTCGGGCGAGATCCTGAATCCGGCCGACGCCCTGAGGATGCTGGAGGAGACCGGAGTCGACGGCGTTCTCGCGGCGCGGGGAGCCATCGGCAACCCCTGGTTGTTCCGGCAGGCCCGGGACCTGGCCGTGGGGCGCGAACCTCATCAGCCTACGCTCGAGGAACAGCTCGAGCTCATCGGACGCCATCACCGTCTGGCCTGCGAAACGTACGGGCCGCGCCGAGCCGCGCTCTACATGCGCAATTTCGGGATCCGCTATTCGCGAATGCATCCTCATCCGGGAAAGGTCCGGCAGGCCTGCGTCATGATCAAGAACGAAGCCGACTGGCTGGCTTTCATGGAAACCTGGTACGGCGGCCGGCCGGGAGGCGTCCGTTGAAGCGATCCGGCCTCAACCCAAAAAGGACGGCGGGCCGACGAGGCCCGGAAAAAACGAGCATCATTCTTGCCTCGGCCTCCCCGAGACGAAGGGCGCTCATGACAAAGGTCTTTCGCCGGTTTCGCGTGGTTCCGGCCGGCATCGATGAGGAGAGGTTGCGCACGAGCGACCCGGCCGCCTTCACCCTGCGCGCGGCCGGAGCCAAGGCCCGGGCCGTGGGGAAGAAACACCCGGACTCGCTCATCATCGCCGCCGACACGCTGGTCAGCCTGGGGCCGAGGATTTTCGGCAAGCCGAAAACGCGGAAGGAAGCACGCTCGATGCTGAGCGAGCTTTCCGGACGAAGACACCGGGTCGTGACGGGCGTAGTCTTCTATCGTTCCCGCCCGCGCCGGACTCTCTCCGGCTGCGAGACGAGTTGGGTCACGTTCAAAGAGCTCACCCGCGACGACATCGAGCAGTACCTGGATTTGATTGAGCACCTCGATAAGGCCGGGGCCTATGCCATCCAGGAATCGGGAGACCGGCTGGTGCGAAGGCTCGAGGGCGATTATGATAACGTGGTCGGCTTTCCGACGAGCCTCGTGCGTCGGCTCATGAAGAGATGGAAGGAGGCCGAGGGGCTTTAGCCTGCCGAGCGGTGTCATATCCTTTGAAGGAGGTTTACATGCCAACGGCCAAAAGGAAGCTGGCTTTGTTCCTGGGTCTTACACTCGGAGCGACGTCGCTCTGGCCGGGGCAGATCGTCATGAAACCCGAGGGATACTTCGAGACTCCGGGCTTTGCTTTCGCCGTCTATCACAACACCTATCTCATGGGGAACCGAGGCGGCCTGGAGGCCTTCCTCCATGGCCGGCGCATCATCGACGGCGGCGAGATCGTCTGCATCACGGCCCAGAACCAGCCCATCGATTATTCCGGCCGGCAAACGGGCGATCGCCTGGTCGACGCGACCCGGGGACTTTCGTACGTCCCCGAAACCATCAAGTCCGTGGGCCTATCCTATCGGATCGAGTGCCGCACGGACGGCAGGTCCATCCTGATCAAAGTCGCCCTCGACCGACCCGTGGATTGGACCAAGGTCGCGACCTTCGGCCTGAAGCTTGACCTTTATCCCAAGGAATACGCGCACAAAACATATTCGGCGGACGGCCTCTCGGGGACCTTCGACGAGCGCTATTTGGGCAAGATGATGCTCGTGCCCTTTGCCCGCGAGATCCGGGTGGCCGCTGAGGATTCCGAACGCGGCCTCACCCTGAGCTCGGAGGACGCCGCGCTGACTCTCCTCGACGGTCGAGGGATGTCTGAGGTCGCGGGGTTCATGGTCATGGCCTCCTTGCCCCGGGGGTCCGACCGGCGGGAGTTCACGATGACCCTCACTCCCCACGTCAACCCGGCTTGGAGAAGGGCGCCGGTCGTCCAGGTTTCACAGGTCGGCTACCATCCCGATCAGCGCAAGACGGCCGTCCTCGAGCTCGATTCGCGGACTTCCCCGGTCGAGGATGTGACCCTGACCGTGCTCGCGAACGACGGCGCGAGAAGAACCGTCAAGACCGCCAGGCCCGTCCGGTGGGGGCACCTCTTTGATTACGAGTATTATCTTTTTGATTTCACCGAAGTCACGACTCCCGGTTACTATTTTGTCCGGTACGGCAGCCAGGAAGTCGGGCCGATCCCCATCCGCCGCGATGTTTATGAGGAAACGTGGCATCCGACTCTCGACGTCTTTTTTCCCGTGCAGATGTGCCACGTCTCGGTCCGGCAGAACGACAGGGTGTGGCACGGGGCGTGTCACCTGGACGACGCTCTTCAGGCTCCACCCAACACGGTCTACATCGACGACTATCGTCAAAAAGCGGAAACGGAAACGCGATTCAAGGCCAACGAGCACGTCCCCGGCCTGGATTGGGGAGGATGGCATGACGCGGGCGACGCCGACCTTCCCACGGGAAGCATCTGCTCGACCGTCGACTGGCTCGCCCTGGCCGCGGAGGAATTCGGCGCCCGGCGCGACGTGACCTCGATCCGGCGGGACGAGCGGTCGGTGATACTGGGCCAACCGGATGGCCGGGAAGACCTTCTGGAGCAGGTCGCCTACGGCGTCGAGTTCCTGCTCGAAGCGTATCGGGCGGCGGGCCACGTCTGCGCGGGCGTCATCGAAAACAACCCGGCGGACTACTCCACGACCGGCGACCCGGTCAACATCACCGACGGGCTCGTGTATGACCCGGCCCTGAAGCCGCTCGAGAAGAGGGAAGGGCGGTCGGGAAGATTCGACGACCGATGGATCTTCACCAATCGCAACACGGGCGGCCAATACCAGCTCGCCCAGACCGCGGCCATCGCTTCGCGCGTCTTGGCCGCGTTCGAGCCTGCCCTGGCGGCACAATGCCTGAAAATGGCCCGGGAGCTTTGGGACTTCGAGCAGACCCATCCCCGCGTCGATTTCGAGGTCACTTATCAGCCGCTCGAGGACGAGTTCCATTCCTGGGAGCTCGCCGCTACGGCCGAGCTGTTTCTGACGACGGATGAAGCCGTATATCGCCGGCGCCTGATCGAGTTGGCGCCCTGGATCGACCGGATGCCCGTCCGGACCTTCGCCGGCGGAGCCGGGTTCACGTTGGCCCGGGTCGCAGCCAAGACGGGCGATAAGGGTTTTGAGGCCGTCGTGCGAAAGAAGGCCGCGGAAATGGAGAAGACGCTCGCCGCGGAGTTCGCCAAGAACCCCTATGGAGTCCCGTTTGAATTCGATGTCTGGGGGAACAATTGGGACATCCTGGATTTCGGCGCCCGGGCTTATTACTTCATCAAACACTATCCGGATATTTTCAAAAAGGATTACCTCCTCGACGCGCTCAACTACAACTTCGGCTGTCATCCGGCTACGAACCACTCCTACGTTTCCGGGGTGGGGTTGAACTCGGCGACCGTCGGCTACGGCTTCAATCGGGGGGACGTCACCTACATCCCTGGCGGGGTCGTGTCCGGCGCTTCGTTCCTCAGGCCAAAATTCATCGAGTACCGGGCTTGCGAGTGGGACTGGTATGAAACCGAATACGTCATCGGCGGCTCGGCCGCATACATTTTCGATGCGATGGCGGTCGATTTTGTCCTGAATGGCAAACGTTGAGGGCGCGTTTTCGTATGAAACAATGGTCGAGCCTGAGAGGGCCGATCACCGGCGGGAAATTTCCCGCGGTCGGTGTCCCATTCGGACTTTTCATATCAGCAAGGAGAAACCGATGAACAGAGCGCTGACGGCGTCACTCGTCATCCTCGTGGTTTTTTCGGCCGCGCTTGCGGCTCAAACCCCGGAGGCCAGACCCCTGACCAAGCTCAAGCCGGCCTTGCTGGTCATCGACATCCAGAACGCCTTCTTGCCCTACATGTCGGACCAGGACAAGAAAAGCGGAATGGAGGCGATCAACGAAGTCATCGGCCTGTTCCGCAACAACGGTTTTCCTGTTATTCGCATCTATCATACCGACCCGGCCTACGGGCCGAAACCCGGGACGAAGGACTTTGAGTATCCGGAATCGGTAACCGTCAAACCCGATGACCCGAAGGTAATCAAGAATTTTCCGAACGGTTTCAAGAAGACCGACCTGGACAAGGTCCTCAGGGATAGGGGCTGCAATACCCTCTTCTTGTGCGGGCTGAGCTCCATCGGCTGCGTCCTGGCCACGTACCACGGCGCGCTCGACCTGGATTACAACGTTTTCATGGTCAAGGGGGCGCTTATCGGGCCTGATGCTGCTCTGACCAAAGCCGTCCAGGAGATCTGTCAGACGATCGACGGAAGCGCCTTGGTCCTGCTCATCGAAGCCGCTCTTGTCGAAGCCCACCAGAAATGACAGAATGAGTAGGGCTAACCCAATACGTCGATTTGGCCCGACCTCGTTTTAATACAGTAAAATTCATCCCCGCATCAGCATGTCGCGGGCGAGGAGATAAAAGGCGGCGACGCCGCGGAACGGCCGTAGCGGTTCGAGCAGATGTTCGACCTGGGCCGCCGTCACGCGAGGGCCGCGTCCCAGGTACTTCCCCACGATCGTCCTGATACCCAGGTCGTCCGCCGGAAGGGCATCCGGGCGGGCCAGGCCTCGGATGAGAAAATATTCCGTGGACCACGGCCCCCAGCCCCGGATCCCGAGAAGGACCCGCCGCACCTCGTCGTCGGGCAGCTTTTTCAACCCGTCCAGGTCCAGCGCCCCGCTGAGTGCCATTCGGGAGAAGTCGCGGATATATTCCGCTTTTCGCCCCGATAATCCGCATCGCCCGAGACCCCGAAGGGACGCTTTGGCCAGTACCTCCGCCTCCGGGAAGACCCAGGTTCCCTCGACCTTGTCCCCGAAGCGCCGGATGATCCTGTCTTGAATACTGCGGGCCGCGGCCAGAGAGATCTGCTGTTCGGTGATGACCAGGGTCGACATTTCGAGCAAAGACGCTGGACGCGTCGCCTTGAGACCCCGCAACTTCCGGGTCAGCGGACCGAGGACTTTGTGCTTTTGGGCGAGACGATAGAACGGCCGCAGGTCCAGATCGTCGGAGAGGACCCACCTGGCAATCGGCAGGATCGTCGACGCCGGCCTCGGCGGTCTGCTCGAGATCGCTGCCCGGCTCGCCGATCCGGGCGCAGGCCTGATTTCGACGGCGACGGGTTTCCCCTTGACCCTGACGCCCAGCCGGAGCACGGGCTCGGCCGCTTCCGCGTTCGACCTGAAACTCAGGACGAATCCGGCCGAAAGCGCAAAGTTGTAGGGAGGTCTCAAATATAAAGGATAGGATTTCATCTCATATCAAGTCCTCGCCCCCAGAGGGCGCACAGCCCGGGGAAAACCCTCAGCTGTGTTTTTTGATCCTGTTCGCGACCTCTTTGGCGAAGCGGTCCACATAGTCCTGGATGAAGCCGGCGATATCCCGCGTCGGGTCTTTGATAAGCGGGGTCAGGTCCATGGCATAGATAAGATACTGAGCTTCGTCGACGCCATGCGAGGCGAAGTACGTCGCATTGGCCCGCCGTCGGCCCATGGTGGCGATGTCATACCGCTTGCCGCCCGCGATCTGAGAATCGAATAGGCTCACCAGAGCCACGGCCAGATTTTCGTGGGCCGAGACGTCAAGGGCGACCTTGTCGCTGTCCGTCATCCAATCAAAATCCCGCCAGACCTCACATCCTAACAGGCGCGACGGCCTGTCGCTCTTCGGCAGATCTCGCAAAGCCTGGATCGTCCTCAGGGCCACCGACACATGAGTGTCATGCTTGTCCGCAAGATTATGGGTGTAAACCACGGACGGCTTCGCCTGAAGAAACAGCGCTTTGATGTCCTCCCTCGGATCGGCGTTCTGCGGGTCCTTGACCTCGGCGCTCGTGTAATCGAGAAAGGCCATGGCCCCATATTCGCCCACGACGGCCGCCTTCCTTTGCTCGACTCTACGGATCTTCTGCATATCGTCGTCGGTGAAATTCGCGTACAGCCCGTCCCGGGGACTGCCCGCGCCGTTGGTGACGGTCACTCCGCAAAACCAGTCGCTGTCCCGGCCGAAGCACTTGAGGATGCCGTCGTAGGCCATGATCTCGAGGTCGTCCTGATGGGCGCCGACTCCCATGTGGGTGATCCGGGACAGGGCTTCGCCCTCGGGCTTCCCGTCGGGGACGAACAGTTCGGCCGTGCCCTTTTTGAACTTCATGGTCCTCTCCTTATCTCTGCCGAGCCGGAAGGCTGGCCGCGGCGATGGACTGCCCGATCCTGCGGCTTTTCTCATCGGGGATGTGGAGTGCGGCCCTCTTGGCCAGTTCCGGGAAATCGCGAACCAGGACCTCCTGGGCGGTCGTGAGGATGATGTTGCCCGCCTCTCCCGAGGTCACTCGGCCGAGGATTAGAACGTGGCGCAGGTCGTAAAAATCGGCGTAGTGGGCGATCCCGTATCCGACGTAGGCGCCCATGGTTTGGAAAACCTTTCGGGCCCGGCCGTCCTTCCTGGCCAGAAGGTCCTGCACGGCCTTGAGTTTCTCGGCTGGTGTTGCCGCGGGCGGCAGCTCGATCCCGGCCTTTTCGGCCAGGCGAATCACGGCTATCTGAGAAAAATACTGGACTCCGCAGCCGCTGTCTCCGGACCATTCGTCCATGGGAGCTTGGGGATGGTAATCCACCGGGGCGAAGGCCAGCTCGTTGAGCCAGTTGGTGATCTTCCCCTCGCGGGTGACATAGCCCGCCGCCTGACTCGAACCCAGGGACAGGCCCAGCACCGAATGGATGCCGAGCGACATGGCCGCGGCCAGGGCCGTGACCTCGCCGTCGTTGGCCACTTCGAAGGGCACGCCCCACTCCTTCCTCATCCTGAGGAAGATGTTGGTCACCGTTTTTTTGAAGAGCGCCTTGGGGATTCCGCGAAAAAGGGAAGCGACCAGGACGCGACTGTCGATGATCACTCCGGCCGAGCTGCCGCCGACGGCATCCACCCGCGGCAGGCGGGCCGCCGCCCGGTGAAGGCCGGACATGATCTCATGATAATGATAGCGCGTATCGGTTTGAGTCTTCGGGTCCCAGACGACTTCCTCGCTGAAGACCGGCCGGCCGTTGAGGACCGCGCTGACCTTCCGGTCGCTGGCTCCTAGGTCGAACCCGATCCGGCAACCGTCGAGGTGCCGGCCCAGGGCCATGCTTTGTTCTTTGGCCGCCGGGACTTTGCCCGAGTCGGTGCCGACGACCCGAAAAGGATGATCGTAGACCGTGGCCATGAAATCCGCGTCGAAGGACCGACGGCCGCGGAGAGAGAAGGTTCTGGCGATGTGCTGGCCGATATCCTTCGGCCCGCCGACGATGACCTTGTATCCCCCTTTGGCCCACAGGAGCATCTTGACCAGCCGCTCGGCGTAGAGGAAATTATCATCGGCCCGGGAATGGCCCGGGGGCAGGAGTCGGGTTTTGAACGTCGATCGGGAGCCGTCACCTCGCTCCACGGCCAGGACTAAGGGCAGGCTCTTGGGCGACGTTCGGACGGCCTCCCTGAAGCGCCTGTTCCATAGGGCGGCCGGCCGGAACGATGGATGCAGGGGGCAGAGGTCCTGCCCGGGGCTCAGGCCCGGAACGAAGTCCTTTTCGAAGCGCGACGCTTCTGGGCTCATTGCCGAAATTATAGCCCCACGGATTTCGCACGGCAAGCACTTCTCTTGTCAGGCCGGAGGGTTTTATATATCATTTTCCCGGACGGGCCGCAGGATAAAGGCGCGGCATCCGAGGCGGCTGAACACCCACAGAGTCATGCTGAAGGTGATGAAGAGCGTCGGTGGGCGGAGACCGGGGAATCTGCCTGCATCTCGAATCCAGGGTTTGCGGGCCCCCCTTCTCAGCAAGTCTCATCCGATCATTCCCGGCGGCCTCCCCGATCGGCTGAGCCCTCTGCGGCTTCTGGTTTTGGCTGCCCTGCTGTTCGTCATGGCCTTTTTCCCGGCGCTTTTGCTCGCCGGGCCGCCGTTTTTCACGGATGATCCGGAGCCGGTTGATCTTCACCATTGGGAATTCTACATCGCCGCCATGGAGGCCCGGGACGATTTCGGATTCTCGGGAACAGCCCCGCACTTTGAGCTCAACTACGGGCTGGCGCCCAACCTGATGATCCACCTGATCTCGGCTTTAAGCTTTGACGCGCCTCGCGGCGGACGCCTGCGCTATGGGCTGGGCGATACGGAGCTCGGGCTGAAGTTCCGCTTCGTTCAGGAGACGCGCGGCCGGCCGCAAGTGGGTATTTTTCCCCATGTCGAGCTTCCCACGGGAGACAGCCGTCGAGGTTTGGGCGTCGGCCAAGTTCAGGCCTTCCTCCCCATTTGGCTCCAGAAAAGCTGGGGACCCTGGACGACCTACGGCGGCGGCGGATACTGGATCAACCCCGGCCCCGGCAACAAAAACTATTGGTGGTTCGGCTGGGAGGTGCAGAGGGATCTTTCCCCGGCCGTCACGGTCGGAGCCGAGGTCTTCGCCGACACACCGACCGCGGTGGGCGAGTCCGGCGTCGCCGGCCTCAACCTGGGGACGATCATCACCCTCAGGCCGCGGCATTTCATCCTTCTATCCGCAGGCGGGACAATCCATGGCCCGCGAGCCCTTTTTTTGTACGTTGCCTATCAACTCACCTGGGAATCCGGAGCTAACGCTCACCTGCCGCCCGGATAGCCTCGTTCTGTATTCGTCGTCGTCCCGTGAACTCGGGGGAGTGTTGACAGCCGATTATTCCTTCGCATACATTGATTCAGGAATCGGGGCTGGAGGAAAACGATGAGCGCTTCCTGGGCCGACGCACTGTTCAAGCTCAAGGATCGAGGGACGAACGTCCGGACCGAGCTTCTGGGCGGCCTAACGACCTTCATCACCATGGCCTACATCATCGTCGTCAATCCCGCCATCCTGAGCTTCGCCGGCATCCCCCCGGGCCCGAGCACCGTGGCCACGATCCTGGCCGCGACCTTCGGCTCGCTGTTCATGGGCCTCTACGCCAACCGGCCCATCGCCGTGGCGCCCTACATGGGCGAGAACGCGTTCATCGCCTTCGGCCTGGCGGCCATGGGCATCGGCTGGGAGCTGAGGCTGGGGGCGGTGTTCGTGAGCGGGGTCGTCTTCATCCTGATCACTCTCCTCCGCGTTCGGACCTGGCTGGCCAATTCCATTTCGGCGAGCCTGAAGCACAGCTTCGCCGTGGGCATCGGCCTGTTCCTATCCTTCATCGGCCTGTACGAGACCGGGATCGTGACAAGCGCTGCTTCGGGGATGGCGCCGGGCGCGCTCCTTCGGCCGGGGGCCACGGTCCTGTCTGCGCCCGATGTCCCGATGAAGATCGGCAGCCTGCGCAGTGTCCCGGTCCTGCTCGCGGTCTTCGGCTTCCTGCTCATCAGCGTCCTGCTCTACCGGCGGGTCAAGGGCGGCATCCTGATTGGCATCGCGGTCACGGCCGTCCTGGGATACATCGCCGGGCTGGGAGAAGCACCCAAGGCCATCGCCGCCCTTCCTTTCCAGGGGGAATACAGCCTTGCCCCGATCGCGCTCAAGCTCGATATCGCCGGAGTCCTCCGCCTTAGCTTTTTGCCGATCCTGCTGACCCTGTTCCTGATGGGTTTCCTGGACACGCTCGGGACGCTGGTCGGCGTCGGCGCCGCAGGCCGGATGATCGACGACAAGGGAAATTTTCCCGAGATCGAAAAGCCGATGATGGTGGACGCCGCGACCTGCATGTTCAGCGCCCTGGTCGGGACGTCGACGAGCGGGGCCTACATCGAATCAGCCACGGGCATCCGCGAGGGCGCGCGGACCGGCCTGGCGGCCGTGACGACGGCGGGGCTGTTCGCCGTCTCGCTCTTCTTTATTCCGCTCGTGACGCCCCTTCAGCATCTGCGTTATGCCTACGGCCCGGCCCTCATCGCCGTGGGCGTGCTGATGCTCGGCTCGATCAAGAACATCGATTTCGCCGACATGACCGAGCTCGTCCCGGCCTTCGTGACGATCGTGATCATGGTCTTCACCTACAACATCGCCAATGGGCTTACGGCTGGGCTCGTGCTTTATCCTTTGTTGAAACTCATTACAGGTCGGTGGAAAGAACTCAAGGCCGGCTCGGTCGTCCTCGGCCTGTTGTGCCTGGTGTACTTCGTCTTCGGCCTGCCGCACTGAGCCGGGGCGACAGACGACGATTCAAGGAACCTTTCGATTTTCGGGGGGATGAGTTTGCGAGGGAGGAAGCCATCAGGAGGGCGCCCGGGGCGCCCTCCTGATGAAGAGAATGCGATTTTGCGGCCTGATCAAAGTCGATGCCGATCAGGCTTGAATCCTTTTATTTTCCGTAAACGAGCACCTGGAACGTTCCGGGCAGGACGGGCGGCCGCGGACGAGGCTGTTCCGTTGTCGGGGCCGGGGTTGGGCCGAACTCGGCGGTCACCACGAACACGTCATGCGTCTTGGGGTCGAGTTCCATGGTCCGGGCGCCGCGGGCCGTGGTCACGGTCTCGAGGACCGCGTACGTGTCGGCCGATTCCTGCTTGACCACGGTCAGGACACCCTCGCCGCACGAGGCGAAGATCAGGCCGGTGGCGGGGTCGAAGCGCACCGCGTCGGGGCCCTTGCCGATGGGGACTGTGGTCACGAGCTTGCCGTTCTCATAGTCCGAGACGGCCAGGATCTTGTCGCAGACGCTGAACAGGCGCTTGTTCTTCAGGTCGATGGCCAGTCCGCTCGGGCCTTCGCCGGGCGCGATCGACCACCTCTTCTTGACTGCGAGGGACTTGGCGTCGAAAGCCACGACCTCGCTCTTGTCCTCGTTGTTGACGAAGATCATGCCCTTGCCGTCGGTCTGGGCGAATTCCGGCTTGCCGCCGAGGTCCACTGTGCCGACAGGCTTGTTCGTGTCCGCGTCGATGGCCGTGGCGTTGGACGTCCGGCCGTTAAAGGTGAAGACACGGTTGGAGAACTTGTCGTACAGGATGGCGTCGGGATTCTGCTCGGTGATGGGGATCTCGAGCAGGGCCTTGTTCGTCTTGAGGTCGAAGACCGTCACGCTGTTGCCCCGGCCGTTCGAGATGTAGCCGCGCCCCTTCTCCGGGGCGAAGGCCAAGCCGTGAACGCCCTTGAGGCCGGTGATGGGCTCGAGCTTGGCGCCCGTGTCCACGTTCACGATCTCGACCTGGGTGCCGTGGGTTACGTACAGGAGCCGAGTCGAGGCGTCAAGGGCCATGTAATCCCAGCCGCCCTCTCCGCCGATCACGAACTTTTTGACCTGGTGATAGCCGGCGGGCTTGGCCTGCTGGGCGGCAGCCAGGCCGAATCCGACCATTCCGAGAACCAAGAGAACCGTTAGGAATAAGTTTTTCTTTTTCATGATAATCATTATACTCTGCCGCCATCCGACTTCGACAATCCTTAATAAATCTTAATGCAAAGTTAATCATAAAACGATTATCGGGATGCTATAGTTATATGTAGAGAAAAAAGGAAATTCCTTTGAAAATATTGATCATCGAGGATGAAAAAAAAGTCGCGCTGGCTCTTAAAAAAGGCCTGGCCGCCGAGCAGTACGACGCGGAAGCGGCCTTTTCCGGGGAAGAGGGTTTTTATCTCTTGAACGCTCAACACTTCGACCTGGTCATCCTCGATCTCATGCTGCCTAAGAGGGACGGGTTGGAGATCCTGTCCACGATGCGGCATCGGCAGGACAAGACTCCGGTGCTGATCCTGACGGCCAAAGACAGCGTCCAAGACCGGGTCATCGGCTTGGATTCCGGGGCCGATGATTATTTGATCAAGCCTTTTGCTTTTCCTGAATTGCTGGCCAGGATCAGAGCCCTGCTCAGGCGGGGGCCCGGCAGTCAGGTGCTCAAACTCAAGCTCGCCGACCTTGAGATGGACCTGGTCGGCCGCTCCGTAGCGCGCCAGGCCAGGCCGATCGCGATGACCGTCAAGGAATTCGAACTGCTGGAATACCTCCTCCGCAACCAGGGGCAAGTCGTCACCCGTGAGATGCTGGCCAAGGATGTTTGGAGAGAGACGCAGAGGGCGACCCCCCTCGACAACGTCATCGACGTCCATATCGCCCGCCTCCGCAAGAAGATCGACGAGCCCTTCAGCACGAAGCTTCTGCACACCATCCGGGGTGTCGGCTTCATCATGTCCGAGAAAGCCCCATGAGGATCCGTCCGGTGAGCGTCCGCCTCCGCCTGACCCTGTGGTACTCGCTCGTCCTGGCCCTGATCGTCGTCATTTTTTCCTTTTTGATTTATTTTTTCGTTAAGGGCCGGCTGTTCCATCAACTGAACCACCAGCTGCGCGAGGACTTGGCCTCGCTGACCGAGGTCGTTACCAAGGAGCCGGACGAAGTGCGCGAGATCGAACCCGAGGAATCACCCAAGCTCTTCCTGGTGGCCCGCGGGACAAGCCTCTATTTTCAAAGCTCTCCCTACCAGAAAGCGGGCTTGCCGATGATCACCTCGCCGGGGCTTGAGAGATTCCGGACCGTGCGGTCGAAAACGGGGAGGCAATTCCGGCTGACGACGGGGACCACCGCTAACGGGTTTGTCCTGACCGTGGCTGAGAATGAGGGCCCGGTCTGGGGAACGCTGGAGCACCTTCTTGTCATCCTGGTGTCGGCCCTGCCGGTGGCGCTGATCCTCGCCACCTTAGGAGGCTTCCTCTTGGCGGGCCGCCTCCTCCATCCCGTTGCGGCCATGACCGAGCAGGCCAATAAGATCACCGCCGAAAATCTCTCGAAACGCCTGCCCGTCCAGAATCCTGAGGATGAGTTCGGGCAATTGGCCCTGGTCTTCAACAGGACCCTGTCGCGCCTGCAAAGCGCCTTCGAGCGGCTGCAGCGTTTCACGGCCGATGCCTCGCATGAACTGCGCACACCTCTGACGGCCATTCAGAGCGTTGGGGAGGTTGCCCTGCGGGAAGACCTCGATGCCGGCGAGTATCGAGACCGCATCGGCAGCATGCTCGAAGAAACGGCGCGCCTGACCCGGCTGGTCGAAAACCTGCTCCTTCTGACCCGAGCCGACGGCGGGCACTTGTCTTTCGAGCTCAAGGACAGCGACCTGACGAGAGTGGTCGAGAGGGTCATCGAGGATTATCGGGTCATGGCCGAGGAAAAAGACCAGCAATTGGTCACGGACATTCAAAAGGGCCTTCGCGCCAGAATCGATGCCGATACCCTGCGCCAAGCCCTGGTGAACATACTTGACAACGCGCTGAAGTACACGCCGTCCCAAGGGATGATTGCGGTGAAACTCAAGGAGAACCCCGGCGGGTTTATCGTGGAAGTGACGGATTCCGGTCCTGGGATCGCCCGCGAACATCAGGAGAAGATCTTCGACCGCTTCTATCGGATCGAAAAAGATAGAGCCAAGGACGCCGGCGGGACCGGGCTGGGTTTGGCCATCGCCGAATGGGCCGTGGAGGCCAACGGCGGCCGCATCGAACTGGAGAGCATCGAAAACAGGGGAAGCACGTTCCGGGTCATACTCCCGGGAGTTCCCCCGGCCAAAGAGTAAGCGGGACCGCATGAAAGAAACACGCGGGAAAAGGTTATCTTCATCATTCAATATCAAGGAGGACCTCATGAAAAACTTGAAGTGGACTCGGCTTGGCATCTTCGCCTTGCTGGCGGTTGTGCTGGTCGCGGCACCGGTTTGGGCCAGCCAGGTGAGCAAAGTTCAACCGAAAAAAACGAACGTGGAACTCCCGGCGGCGGTTGCCCAGGCCGTTAAGGCCGACTTCCCGAACGCCGAGATCAAGACCGCCGAAGTTGAAAAAGAGGCAGGGATCAACCTCTACGACATTGAATTCAAAGGGGGTCAGGGCGAGATTGAAGTCGCCGAGGATGGAACGGTGATGGACATCGCCACGATCGTCAAGGTGAAGGACATACCCCAGGCGGCCGCCCAGGCCATTCGGGCCTCCGCTCCCGGGGCCGTGATCAAGCAGCTTGAGAAATCCGAGATCCGCGCCGAGCTCAAGAAAGAGGATGACAAGGGTCGGGTGGTCAAGCTCGCCGCGTCTAAATATGTTTTTGAAGCAAAACTTCATAAGGGTACCCAGAGGGGCGAGATCCAGGTCGCGCCGGACGGGACGGTCGTCGAGGCCCTGAAATGGCGCGTCAAGGCCGCAAAGGAGGAGGAAGAAGAGGAAAAGGAAGAAGCCGTCGAGAACAAAGTGCCTGACCTGAAGATCCTGCCCGCTGCCGTCCTGGATGCCTTCAAAACAGCCTACCCCAAGGCCGTGATCAAAGGTACGAGCAAGGAGACGGAGAAGGGCGCGACTTATTATGAAGTCGAAAGCGTTGACGGGAAGCTGAACCGTGACCTGCTGTACACCGCGGACGGCAAGACGGCGGAGATCGAGGAGGCCGTGGCACTCGAAGGCCTGCCCGCCGCCGTTCAACAAGCGCTGACCAAAGCCTATCCCGGCTGTAAGATCCTCAAGGCCGAAGCCCTGACCAAGGGGACAGAGAAAATGTTCGAACTTCGGATTTGGTATAACAACAAAAAGCAGGGCGTCACGATCGACCCTTCCGGCAAGATCATCAAATAGCCCGGAGGCGAGGGAGAGGCCGATAAAAAATCGGAACGAACGACAAGCCTGAGAAGTTATAAAAAAACAACACCTCTCCTGATAGGGAAGGGGCGATCTCGGAGTGAGTTTGGATATCATGAGCAAATGCATCCTGTCGCAGGAAGATTCAATGCGCCGCGCCATGTCGTCGAAGTCAGGGCTCAGCTTCCCATCAAAGGGAACGAATGGCTATGCTTTTCCGGAGTCCCTGGACCAATCGGGCGGGGCGGGTCAGATCGACCGATTCCAAAAACTTTTATTCGGCGCGACCAGCCGGCTCACCCGCTATTTCCCCCGGGCGGGCGCACGTCTTCTGGATATAATCTTTAGGCCGATCGTGGGGAGCAGCTTGTTGTCCGCTTTTTTCACCCGCCACAACCGAAGGGTCATCCGCCGGGTGAAGTCCTTTCGCCGTTTCCTGGTCATTCCTGATATTCATATCGGCGATGCGGTCATGTCCCAGGCGGCCCTCACTGCCCTTCGCGACTTTTTCCCCAAGGCCCGCATTGATTACGTGGTCAACAGGACGGCCTTTCCTTTGATCGAAGGCAATCCCGAAGCCACGCGGGTCATCCCGTTCTTCTCGGGCGGCACGTTTCCCACGTCCGCGAACCTTGAAGCCTTGCGGGCGATGATCGCCGGGCGCCATTACGACCTCGTGCTCAATTTCTGCCCCTATATCAAGGACAAAGACATCTCCCCAGGGGAGCCGGGCGTGCTCGATTTTCTGACCAATGCGCCAACGATCGTCAGGAATGAAAGCCTGACGTCGCCCGTCAACCATTTCAGTTCATTAAGTTATGAGTTTGTCCGAGGCCTGTCGTCCTTGGTCGCGGAACCGGTGCGGGACGAATCGTTCCAGGGCGTGACCGTGACCCTTGACGATGCGGCCGTGGTCCAGGCCCGGCAGTTCGCGATCCAGAGCGGTTTGTCACTTGAGGATCACGCCATCTTGTTCAACCCGGATGCCGCCTCCGTATTCACTCTCGTGCCGTTCGAAGCCCAGTCAAGGCTGCTGAGGTCCTTGGCCGGGCTCAGGGCGACGATCTTCCTGGGCGAAGGGATCACTCAGCCGGGCATCGGCCTGCGCTTGAAAGCCTCTCTATCCCCGCGTCTTCAAGCTCGGGTGAAGATCGTCCCCGCCGACCTGCCCCTCCAGGCTTTTGCGGCTTTCATCGACCTCTGCGACGTGTTCATCTCCGCCGACACCGGACCCCTGCATATCGGCGCGGCCAAGCGTAGGTCTCTCACCGGCCGCTTTCAGTTCCGCAACCGGACGGCGGTCCTGGGGATTTTCGGCGCAACGCCCGCCCGCATGTCGGGCTATGATTCTCATCAGCCGGGCTACCTGCCCGCAAACCAGGACGCTCCGTCGTGGGCTTACGCCGCCGGAAGTCCCTGCCGCAATCTCACCTGTCTGAATAAGCTGTACAAGACCTGCCGCTCGATCCGCTGCTTCGAAGAAGTGGACGTCGAGGGTTTGACCGGGCAAGTCGGGTCTTTTTTGAGATCCCTTTCTCATCGATCGACACCACTCCATGAGTTGAAAGTCGCTTGATGGGACGCCTCTATCTTTTTCTTCTTGCCGCCGGCCTGGGCTTTCTGGCCGCCATCCCCGTGGGAGGCTCCCAGATCGAGGCCTGCAAGAGGGCGATCTGCGGGCATTTGCGGGCAGCGTGGATGGTCGTCCTCGGTTCCGTCTCTTCCGACATCATGTACGGCATCGTGGCCCTTTACGGGATCGGCCCCCTCCTTGAAGTTCCCTGGGTCACCGTCGCTTTCAGTGCCCTGGGCGCCGTCGTTCTCTGGGTTCTTGCTTACCTGACGATCAAAATGAGCCGGCGGCCTCAGGATCTCCACCTGGAACAATCCTCTCTCAAGAATAAGCGCTGGGCGTTCCTGACCGGATTCTCTTTAGCCGCGACCAACCCGATTATGATCCTGACTTGGCTTTGGGGCGCTTCCCTGGCCAAGCACTTGGGCCTGGCGACTCCTTTCAGGGGCGATCTCAAAGTCTTCTTCATCGCCGGCGGGGCCATCGGGCTCGGAGGGTATCTCGGTTCATTATCCTTCGTGATGTACCGGATCAAGCATTTCATTCCCCTGAAATCCCTGGGCAAGGTTTATTACTGGCTCGGTATCGTCCTTTTCTTTTTATCCTTTTTCTTTATCTATAACGTCGTCAAGTTTTTCTTGAAAACGTCCTGAATCCTGGCCCCTGAGATGAAGGCATCCCCCAAATGCTAGAGCCCGCATTCTTGGCCGCGCCCTGCTCCGCCGGGAGGCGACGACGGGCCGATGAAGGCCGCTATCCGCCTGTGCTATAATCGTCCTGCGAAATCGCTGGGAGGAACGCAGGCGGTTTTCGTTTGAAGGAGGAACGCATGAATCGAAACCTTATGGGGGCCTTTCTTGTTCTTCTGTTCGCCGCGGCCGTTCCGCCGGCTCCCTCGCAGGTCCAGACGCCGCCCCTCGTGCGCACCCTGATCTACAGCCTCGAGCCGGGCGAGGAGATCATGTCCGAAGAAAGCATGTTGGTCGTGAACCTTGATGACGTGATCCTGGTCCTGACCAAAGGGCCCAAGGGCCCGTTCTCGGTCTTCCGAGACGGGAAGAAGTCGAAACCGTTCTCGGATCTGAACGATGCCATGAAGGCCGCTTACGAAGGCCGCAAGGGTTCGTCCGGCGAGAAACGCAGCTGCGCCACCTACAGTCCGGGCTCGGCGCCCGAGAACATGCTCCCCTTCAAGGATGACGTCGAGGGCGGCCAGGTCGTCCGGTTCAAGGACAAGACCTTGGGGCCCTTCGTTCTGGCTTACTCGGTCACGGCAACTCCCGACGCCGCCCGGGCCTATTTCACGGCCAACGATAAGAACAGCGCCGTATTCGGCTGCACCGACGGCCGCAAGATCGCGGTCGGCGGCATCCCCGAAGAATACAAGTTCAGCCCCAACGGCTTGAACGCCGCTGTGCTCTGCCAGGGGACGACCAACCCTCTTGACCAGACCCTCCCGCCGGAACAGGTGGCGGCCAGCATGGACAAGAAGTTCCTGTATACCATTGACGGCAAGAAGTACGGGCCGTTTGCCACCGGTTTCGGCGAAGGTTATGGCGATTTTTGGTTCGCCTCGACCGGCAACGACCTTTACTATGAAACCGGCGGCCAGCTCTACCGGAACGGCGTGGTCCTGATGAAGACGCCGTGGGTCGACCCGTGCTCGTTTTACCCCAGCCCGGACGGCAAGAAGTACGCGCTGTTCAGCTACGAGGACATCGTTTTCAGCGACGGGCAGAAATTCCCCTCGCCCCTGGACATCCTGGTCTTCACCAAGAACGGGCAGACCGTGTTCAAGTGGATAACCCTGGAAAAGAAAAAGGACCTGGTCATCTACCAGCGGGCTATGTGACGTCGGGGCGAAACACTCGGATATGGTCCTTCTTCCGCGGCCGGGACATCTCGAACGCCGGGGCCTGCGTCCGTGGGGGGTTCTTCTCCTTTTCGGGCTGACGCTGGCCATTCCCGCCGCCGGAGAGGACTATGCGGCGATCTTCGGCCAGAAATATGCCGAGGCCGAACAGTTCCTGGATCAGAACCCCTGGATCGCGGAATCCCTGAACCTTTCCACCGCTGAGACGTGCATCGCCGAAGCCGTCGTTTTTCCCGAGGTCGTCCGTTTCCGCGTCCTCGAGGACGAGATCCAGGTGCGGGCGCTCAAGGTTCTCTACGTCCAGCTCGGCCGGACGTACGCCAATTTCTCGATTGGGCACTTCCAGATGAAACCGAGCTTCGCCGAGCAGTTGGAGAGGGATTATGACCGGCTTTTCTCGGCCGCGGAGAAGACCGCCGCCGGGATCACTCCTTACGACCTGGGCGATTCCTCACACAGGCGCCACGAGCGCGTGCGCCGGCTCGATAACCTCTACGGCCAGGCGGAGTACTTGCGTCTGTTTATGCTGATCATGGATCGGCTCTATGCGAAGGTGGCCTTTGCCGACGACTTGGAGAAACTGCGATTTTACGCCACGGCTTACAACGCGGGTTACAGCGGGGGGGAGGCGGGCATCCGGAAGGCGATGGGCGCCCGCCGGTTCCACGTTCAGCTGCTTTTTCCCAAGGTCCGCTACAACTACGCCGATGTCGCGGCCTATTACTTCAGCCGTCATCCGGCTCGGTCCGCCAATCACTCGTTGAAGACGCCGGCAGCTGAAACGATAAAAGCGGCATCTTATTGAATTGATATGATAATCGTCAGGGTGTCAGGTTTATCATTCGGAGGAGGCTGCCATGAATTTCCCTAAGGAAGAGGGCCGTGCCGTTCTCGTAACGGGCTGTTCATCCGGGATCGGGCGCGCCCTGGTCCGGCATCTGGCGAGCAACGGCTTCATGGTATTCGCCACTGTCCGCAAGGAGTCAGATGAGGCGAGCCTGCGGGGCCTGATGAAACCGAACGTCGTCCCGGTTTGCCCGCTGGACCTTACGAGTTTGGATGATGTCTCCCGCGCGGCATCCGATGTCGGCCGTGATCTCGAGCGCCGCGGCTTGCCGGGGCTCTTTGCCCTGATCAATAACGCCGGCGGCGGCTCCGTGGCGCCCGTGGAATTGATGGACATCGAAAGATTCCGGACTGAGCTGGAGGCCCGCGTCCTGGGCTCGGTGGCCATGGTCCAGGCTTTCCTCCCCATGCTGCGCAAGGCGGGAGGGCGGATCTTGTGGATCGTGACTCCGGCCACGATCCCAACGCCCTACGTGACCAGCATCCATGCCTGTGATTTCGCCGTGAATTGCATCGCCCGGACGCTCGACCTCGAGCTTAAATCCCAGAAGATCCCGAACATCATGATCCGCTGCGGCGGGATTAGGACGGAAGCCGTGGCCAAATCCGACCGGGAACTGGGAGAATCCCTGAAGTGTTGGCCTTCCGACCGGCTGGCTTTTTATGATGACGCCCTGCGGAAATGGATCAAAGACATGGCCGGTTTCGACGCTAAAAGAACGCCGGCCGAGGATGTGGCCAAGGTTGTCTTCAAAGCCCTGAAGGCGAAAAGTCCTCGGGGACGATATTCCGTCGGTCACATGGCCCGTGCGGCCGCCTTTCTGGAAGCCCTGCCCCAGTCCTGGGCCGACGCGATCCTCAAAACACGCTTCTAGCGCCTGCGGTGTCAGGGCGGTGGGATCACCAACTCATCTCGCCGGGGAGAAACTCCTCGTGATGACAATCATGGTCCCGGGCTGATGATCCCGGCCGGCCCGTCGTCTCAACGCCGGTAAAGAAAGATCTGGTGCTCCTGGCCGTCTTCCGTCTTGACCGTCTCGGACTGGAGTTCCCTGGCCTCCCAGCCTTTGATGCGGTAGTTGTGGCTGACGACGATCGAGCCGGGCTTGAGCTGCTGCTCGAGCTTATCGCGGAGGAGCTCATTCGATTCCGGCAAAAGGTAAAGGGCCACGACCGTCGCCGCACGAATATCGGACCGGGTCGCGTCCTCCATCCGGAATTCCGTCAAGTTCTCGACCCCCTCAATCTTGGCCTTGGCCCGGGCCGTCTGGATGAGCTCCGCGTCGAGGTCGACCCCGACCCCGCGGGCCCCGTACTCCTTGGCCGCGGCGATGATGATCCGTCCGTCTCCGCAGCCGAGGTCAAAGACGACGCTGTTCTTGTTCACTTGGGCCAAGGCCAGCATTCTGTCCACGACCGGCATAGGCGTGGGGACGAAGGGGGCGAGGTCGACGACGTCGGTCCAGCCGTGCGAAGCCTGAAAGAGATCCAGGTTCTGGTTCTCATCGTAGCGGAAGGAGTAAGGATGGCCGGCGTTCAGACGATAGGTGAGCTTTTTGTCGCCGCTCAGGAAAAAGATATCCCGGTCAATGACTCCGGGAAAGCGGTGAACGACCCCGGGGGTGATCGTCTTTTTGAACCTTAGTCCGCCTCCGACGGCCGGAGCGATCTCGTAGGCGATCGTCCGCTTGGTGGCGTTGCGAATGGTGAGCTCCTCCTGCTTCTTTTTCTGGACTTCGGGGACGGCGCTGGTTTGGAAGGAGAAGGCCGAATGCCCGGCCCAAAGAAGAACGATGAGGATGCATCCGCGAAGAGCGAGAGCTCGTTTGCTTGTCATCAGATGTCTCCTTTCAAATCCGGTTTTTGGAAAGCGTGCGGTGGCCAAAGCCGCGAAGCTCCAGGAGACCGCACCGTTCGGGCGGCGCGGTCGAAGCGGCGGCCAAATTGCAAAGCGAAAGGATTCTTCTCCAAGGCATGGGGCCGATATTCCCTATAAAAAGTATATCGGCTTCCCCGGGCCAAGACAAGGCCGCGCGAGCGGCGGAAGCATTTCCAATTTTGCGATAAAAGGCTCGGGATGGATAACGTCGCTGAGGCCACAGTTCTTATCTTAATGGACGGGGCCCCGGCTCCGGGCTTCCCCCATCAGCCCTCCATGCCTGATTCATTTTAGACTGCCGGTGGGCTGCTCCGGACTGATGGGGGGCCCCCGCCCTCGCCCCCATCCATCTTGAGCATGCAAATTAGCTTAAACGCTTAAAAGGTTCAATCTCAGCCCTTCTCCTCCACACGACTCGCCCTCCTGGGCGGCAGATATGGAAATGCTTCTGAGGGAAAAAAGGGTGAACTGCAGGAGCGATGCCCCGCACGTCTACGAGCATCCGGTCTCCTTTCCTGCGAAACCAAGGGGATCACATAAAAGGAAATCCTTTCGGAGCAGGAATAATCTCCGCCGCCTGATTGTTTATCTTGTGGAGACAGAAAGGCGACCCGAAGCCGGGCGAACGGAGGCTTTCCGACGGGGTTCGCCCCGAGAATGAGCCGCGGCCCGGCCGGGGAAACCCGCCTGCCGGCCGAAAGGAGGCTCACATGTTCCAGGAATCCTTCGTCGCGGCCCGGAAGGACCACCGGACCCAGGCCGTCGCCCTGCCCCTGGCCCTGGTTATTCATGGCGGAGCCATCCTGGCCCTTATCGTCGGGCCTTTGCTTCAGGGCGTCAAGCTTCCGCGTTGGAACGTGACTTCCGCCGTCCTCGTTCCGCCCCTGGCCCATCCCGCCTTGCCGGCCCCGGGCAGGCCGCATCCGGCGGGTCGATCCATCCGCGTTCAGCCGGTTGCCGTGCGGACGGCCTCCAGCGACGGGCGTCTCATCGTCCCTGTTCACATTCCCGACGAGATCAGGGAAGAATCCCTCTCGGCCCCGCTCGGCGGGTCCGACCTCGAGGGCGCGGACTTCAACTCGGACCAAACCCCCATGGATACGCTCGTCGGAACGATCATCGACAAGATTGCGGGGGACAAAGAGATTTCTTTGCCGCCCGTGGCCGTGATCCGTCCGCCGAGGCTGGTCAAGCGGGTGGAGCCTGAATATCCGGAGATCGCCCGGCAAGCCCGGGTGTTCGGCGCGGTCAAGCTCGAAGCCACGACTGATGTGTATGGACGGGTGAGGGATGTCCGCGTGCTCGAATCCATCCCCCTCCTCGACCAGGCGGCCATGGACGCCGTGCGGCAATGGATCTATGACCCGATGGTCGTCAACGGCAAGCCGTTGAGCGTGGTCTTTAAGGTGACCGTCCGGTTTGTGTTGAGCTAAGAGAAAAAGGCGGCTCGGCCCCAGCGGCGGGGCGGATCAAGCCGAAAAGCAGGAGCACGGCCGCGAGATACGAAAGACTGATTCTTGCGAATGAGAAGAGGGAGGGAGCACTCTCACGGCGGGAGTTTCCGTGGTTCGCTCGGGAGCGGAAACTGGGATAGCAAAAAAGATGAGCTTAGAAGCAGACATCCCCGCATCCTCAGGTTTCCTTTCTTGATAAGGGAAAAATCATGTGTGTATTGGCCGTGCCTGTCAAGCCGGGATGAGGACGCCATGATGGTCGTCGACGCGCGTTCGATCGGCGGCGGGGCCCGCGACGGAGCGTTTTCTATTATCGCTGAAAGATGTCGGGGTTGAAACGCAGGCGGCGACCCACCGCGGCGACGAGATCCTGCCACTCCCGGGCTTTCACTTCTCCCTGGGCCGCTCGTTCCGCGCTCTTTCTCCAGGCTGATTTTCCAAGGGAGAAATAGATGTTCTGGCTTTTCCGCAGGTCGAGCTCCATCGTCAGCGGCTTGAGGACGACGAAGACCCTCTCCGCCGACTTCAAGGCGGCCAGATCGTCGGGGCGTTCGGCCCAGCGCGCCATGAGGTCGTCGATTCTCCGGCCGGTGATGAAATTCGCCGTGACAGGGTCGGGCTTGAACGACCAGAACACAAATTCCGCCGCGAGCGTGTCCAGCTTGTCGAAGTCCAGCTCGTCCCGGGTCATCAGCCTCCGGAAGTCGGCGTTGAGGACGAATTCCGCGGGCGTGGCCAGCGCTTCGGGCAGGGGGAGTTGGAGCTCCTTCAGGGCTTGCATGAGCGGGATATTGGCCTCGAAGATCTGGCGGAAGACCGTCTCGAGGCCCCGCAAGTTTGATCCCAGAATCTCGTCGAGGACGGCGCGCCGCTCGTCACGGAAGAGATGCGACAGGGAATAGCTGTGAGTTCCGAACTCCTGATCGAGCAGACGGAGGGCGCCGGTCATGTCGGACTTGGCGAACGCCTGACGCATTCCGCGGCAGAGCCCGTCGTATCGCCCCTGGCCGTCGAACTCCCTTACTCCGGCCGTCAGGTTCTGATCCCCGAGATGGAGCACGGCATAGACTAAGACGTGTTCCTCCCAGGTGATCCCCGATTTGAGCCTGACCTTGCCCACGGCCATCCGCCTCCCGCCCAGGGCCTCTTTGGTGCATGTCTCCGACTCAGCCTCGTAATGGGCGATCCTGACCTCCGACGGAGAATCCTTGAACAGGGATGAAACAGCGTAGTGGGCCGCCAGCCGGGGAAAACTGGCGACGGCCGGCTTGACGAGATGCTCATAAACCCGGGCTCCGTTCTCCTGCTCGGGCAGGTTGCTCTTGGCCTTTTCCAGCAGTCCCAAGAAGTCCGACTCGAGGTCCGCCGAGCTGACGTCGTGAATGAGCTGCATCGCCCGGGCGGCGTGCTGGATCACCTGGACGGTTTCGATGTTGGAGATGTCGTCGAAGAACCAGCCGTCGCTCGAGAAGATGAGCAAGGCCTGGCGCTGGATCTCGAGCAGCTTGAGGACGCGCGTCTTGTCCTCGGCGGACAACGGACGGCTGATATGGTCGCGAAAAAAAACCTCGATCGTCCCGGGCGACCGATCGAGGATGACCCGGATATAATCGTCGCGGACCCGCCAGGGATCCGGGGTCAGGGGCTTCAGACCGTCCTCGAACAGCGCCGCCGCCTTGTCCCGAAGCCAATCCATCGCCTGCCGCAGAGGCGTCCGCCACTTTTGATTCCAACCCGGATGCGTTCCGGAGCTATCGCCGCAGTCACTGCGCCAGCGCTCGACGCCGTGGCCGCAGCTCCAGGCTGAATTCTCGACGACCTGGACTTCATCGACCGGCGGGTGCCGCTCGAGGTAATCCCCGTAAACCGTCAGGTCGGCCAGCTTGTTCACTTCCAGGTAGTGCAGGCAAAAAGCCAGAGCCATGTCGCCGAAGCGGTGATGGTGACCGTAGGTTTCCCCATCCGTGGCGATGTGGACGAGCTCGCTCTCTGCCGGATTCTGGGAGAAGGCGCCGATGAGGCGCTGGGCGAATCGCCCGCCGTTGCCGAGGAGGTCGCCGAACGCGACATCGTGGGAAAGCGGCCCGTCGTAGAAGAACAGGGCGATCGCCCGGCCCGAGGGAAGCCGGCAGAGGTAGGGTTTCCTTGGGTCGATTTTTCCCTGTCCGGCCTCCTGCCAATCCCGGGCCCCGACCTTTCGTACGCGGGAAGCCTGATAGGGCGCGAGGATGGTGAAGAGGATCCCCTGCTCGGCCATGATGTCCAGGCTCTCCAGGTCCACAGCCGTTTCGGGCAGCCACAACCCCTCGGGTTTCCGGCCGAAGCGCGATTCGAAATCCCGGATTCCCCACACGACCTGGGTTCGCTTGTCCCGGCTGTTGGCCAAGGGCATGATGATGTGGTTGTAGGCCTGGGCCATGGCCCCGCCGTGCCCCGGGTGCCTCTCTCGGCTCTCCCGGTCGGCCTGGAGGACGGCCTGATAGATGTCCGGCCTGAATCTTTCCATCCACGACAGGAGCGTCGGACCGACGTCGAAGCTGATTCGGGCGTAATTGTTGACGATGTCGACGATGAGGTCCTGGTCATCCAGGATGCGCGAGGCGGCGTTGGGGGCATAGCATTCGGCGCTGATCCGCTCGTTCCAGTCATGATAAGGATAGGCCGAGTCCTGGACTTCGATCTCCTCGAGCCAGGCGTTTTCGCGCGGGGGCTGATAGAAGTGCCCGTGGATGCAGAGCGAGCGGGTCATGGTCATTTCCCCGGGTCCTGGCCGGCCCTGCTCATCTCCTTCTTGAATATGAGGACGGAGAGCGGCGGAATGCTCAGACGCAGGGAGTGGCTCCGACCGTGCATCGGCTCGGGCTCGGCTTCGGCCCGGCCGAAGTTGCCCCGGCCGCCCCCGCCGTATTCGTGCGCGTCGCTGTTGAGGACCTCCAGCCACACTCCGCCCGACGGGACGCCGACGCGGTAGTCGGTCCAAGCGACCGGGGTGAAATTGCCCACGACCAAAATGGGGTCGCGGGCTGTGGCGCTCTGGCGCAGGTAGCTGATGAGGCTCCGGTCCACGTCGTTGAAATCCACCCATTCAAAACCGGCCGGATCGAAATCCAGCTCATACAGGGCGGGCTCTTTCCGGTACAGGGCGTTCAGGTCCTGGACCCATCGTTGGACGTCCCGGTGGGGCTGGTAATCCAAGGCATGCCACTCCAGGCTCTCCTCGTGGGTCCACTCCCGCCACTGGGCGAACTCCCCGCCCATGAAGAGGAGCTTCTTGCCGGGATGGGTGAACATCAATCCGTAGAGAGCCTTGAGGTTGGCGTACTTGTCCATCTCCGGGCCGGGCATCTTGCCCACGAGAGATCCTTTGCCGTGCGTGACTTCGTCGTGGGACAGGGGCAGGAGAAAGTTCTCGGTGAAGGCGTACCACAGGCTGAAGGTCAGGTCGTTGTGGCTGAACTTGCGAAAGATCGGGTCCTTGCTGAAATAGCGCAGGGTGTCGTTCATCCAGCCCATCTTCCACTTCATCCCGAAGCCCAAGCCTCCTGCGTAGACGGGTCGGGTGACCATGGGCCAGGCCGTTGATTCCTCGGCGATCGTCTGCGTATCGGGAAAGGTCCCGTAGATGACCTCGTTAAAGCGCTTGATGAAGGACAGGGCCTCCAGGTTCTCCCGGCCGCCGTGTACGTTGGGGATCCATTCGCCCTCCTTGCGGGAATAGTCCAGGTAGAGCAAGGACGCCACGGCGTCGATCCGGAGCCCGTCGGCGTGATACTTATCGAGCCAGAACAGGCCGCTGCTGATCAGGAATTCGCGGACCTCGTTCCGGCCGTAGTTGAAGATGTAACTCCTCCAATCCGGATGGAATCCCTGCCGGGGGTCCTTGTGCTCATAGAGGTGACTGCCGTCGAACAGGCTCAAGCCGTGGCCGTCGGTGGCGAAGTGCGAGGGCACCCAGTCGAGGATCACGCCGATGCCGTTCTGATGAAGAACGTCCACGAGGTGCATGAAGTCCTGAGGGGTCCCGTAGCGGCTGGTCGGGGCGAAATAGCCGAGGGTCTGATAGCCCCAGGACCCGTAGAACGGATGCTCCATGACCGGCAGGAACTCGACGTGGGTGAAGCCCATGGTCTTGACGTATTCCGCCAGGAGGGGAGCGATTTCCCGGTAGGTGAGATATCGGTTGTTCTCTTCGGGGACCCTCCGCCACGATCCGAGATGGACCTCATAGACGGAAAAAGGGCGTTCTAATCCGTTGCGGTTCTTCCGCTCGGCCATCCATTCCGCGTCGTTCCAATCATAGTCCCAGTCCCAAATGATCGAGGCCGACCTGGGCGGGACTTCCCAGAACGCGGCGAACGGGTCGCCCTTTTCCGCGGTGCGGCCCGCGATCCGGGACTTGATGAAGTATTTGTAGGCCGACCCCTTGCCGAGGCCAGGGATGAAACCCTCCCAGATGCCCGACCCGTCCCAGCGCGGGGCCAGGGGATGGCGGGCCGGCTCCCAGCGGTTGAAATCGCCGATGACGGACACCTTGTCGGCGTTGGGCGCCCAGACGGAAAAGAGTGTGCCGAGCTTGCCGTCCAGGCTCAGGACGTGGGCCCCGAGCTTCTCGTAGAGCTTGAAATGATTCCCTTCCTTGAAAAGATAGACGTCCTCATCGGTGAACAGGCTCGGCCCGGGAAGGACTGACTGGACCCGCGCAGGAATTGCCCTTGGGGCCGAACCGCCCTTGTGCTTGCCATCATCCGTCATGCCTTTGCTCCTCTTTCTCCGAGAGGCCGGAGGTCGATCATGCGCGCCCTCCCGCGGAAAAATCGATAGAAGTTCCCTCGCGCCTTTTTCTGAAGAAAAGACGATCCGCTCGGACGGCCATCCTTGATTTATCTATTATAACGGTTTCCCCGGATCTTCCCAAGCCCGCGGCCGCATGTCCCGGTCGAAGTCCATCGACGATTCGGCCGCGAAGGAGGAATTCCTATCTCTGCACATTCTTCGGATACCGCGTGTCAGGATCATTGACATCGGCGCACGGCAGCGGATATTATCCCCTTGTGGTCAAAATATGCGATTCAGCGACGGGAATGGCAGTTTCCCACACCGCGCGAAAAGGAAATTCCTATCCTCCATGAAAAAAACAACCACTCTTCCATGGCTTTCCTTGGTTTTTCTCTGCGGCGCAGTGATCGTTTCCGCAGCCGCCCAAGTCAAGAATCCTTATGCCCCCGATACCCCCGAGCCGGGCTCGGTTGAGGCGATCGCCAAGTTCACGACTGAGGCGCACTTCGGCAACCCATGGGTCGCCTACGTTCCGGCGTCGGAGACGGTGCCTTCTCCGACCAAATATCTCGGCCATGTCGTCGGAGCCGAAGGGGAGCTCTCGAGCACGGCCAAGATCTATGGTTACTTCCGCAAGCTGGCCGAAACTTCGGCCCGGGTCCGCATTCAGGTCATTGGCCGGAGTGAAGAGGGGAGGGACATCCTCCTCGTGGCGATTGCCGATGAGGAAGGCATCCGCGACCTCGCCAGACTCAAAGCGGCGACCGCCGCGCTCGCCGATCCGCGGAAAACCTCGCCGGAAGCGGCCGAGGCCCTCATCGCCTCGGCCCGCCCCATTTATTACTTCAACGCCGGGCTCCATTCCACCGAAACTGGCAGCCCGGAAATGGTCATGGAGCTGGCCTACCGCCTCGCGGTTTCAGACCAGCCGATGATCCGGAAGATTCGGAGCGAAGTCATCGTCCTGATCAACCCAGTCTCGGAGCCGGACGGGCGCGACAAGGCCGTGGACTGGTTCTATCGCTACCTCAAGGGCAAGACGGATTTCGAACGCCTGCCGCCGGTCTCCCCCCCTTACTGGGGCCACTACGTCTTCCATGACAACAACCGCGACACGCACCAGGAAGCCCTGGAGCTGTCGCGGGCCGTGAGCCGGATGTTCTTCGACTTTCATCCGACCGTCATCCACGACCTCCACGAGTCGATCCCCCTCCTGCAGACATGGAACGGCACGGGGCCCTTCAACATCAACCTCGACCCGATCCTTATCGACGAGTTCTTCGAGATGGCCTTTGCCGAGATCGGCGCCCTGACCTCCATGGGCATGCCCGGGGTCTGGACGTGGGGATTCGGCGACGGCTGGGGGCACCACTATATCGACTCGATCGCCGTCAACCACAACAGCATGGGCCGCGGATACGAGACGTTCGGGAACGCCACGGCCGAGACCGTCGAGCGGGTCCTCCGGCCGAACGAAGAACGGTACGTGGGGCGCCCGGTCACGAGCCGGGAATGGTACCGTCCGATGCCCCCGGGCCGGAAGTTCCGCTGGTCGCTCCGCGACAACACGAATTACATGGAGAGCGGCTGCCTGGCCATTCTCGATTACGTGTCCAAGAATGCGAAAGAGATGCTCCTTGATTTCTATCGCAAGGGCTACAACTCCTGGCAGAAAGGTGTGAAGGGAAACCCCTATGCCTTCGCCATCCCGGAGGACCAGGGCGACCGCCGTCGCGTGGCCGAAATGGTCAAGCTTCTCATGACGCACGGAATCGAGGTTTCACGGGCGTCCGCGGCCTTCAAGGTCGAGGAAGGAGAGTTCGCCGCCGGGACCTATGTCGTGCGGCTCGACCAGCCGTACCGGAATTACGCCGTAGACCTGCTCGTTCCCCAGGAGTTTCCGCCCGACACCCCTTATGAGCCGTATGATGACGTTTCCTGGTCCCTGTCCGTCCACTATGGTGTCGAAGCCAAACGGATCGACGACGCGAAGGTCAAGGACGCTGTGCTGACACCGATTCCGGCGGGGTTCGAAACCCAGGGGAAGGTCAGCGGAGTGGGGCCGGTCTTTCTGCTTAAGGACACCGGCCAGGAGGCGCTTCTGGCGCTCCGGAACCGCCTGGCGGCCTTCAAAGTTGAAATCGCCGAGAAGCCGTTCAAGTCGGGAACGGCGGATTATCCGGCCGGCTCCTGGATCCTGTCGGGCGAAAAGGGGCTGCCGGATGCGCTGAAACCGGCCGCCGCCGAGCTGGCCGTGGATTTCGATAGCGCGTCCACGGCGCCGGACGTCCCGCGCCATGAGTCCAAACTGCCCCGCCTCGCTGTCTGGCACACTTGGGCTGATACCGAGTCGGTCGGCTGGATTCGCTACGTGCTTGACCGGGAAAAGATTCCCTATTCTTACATCAGGGACGATGATATCCGCGCCGGACGCCTGCGCGAGCGATTCGACATCATTATATTCGGACACAACTATCTCGACCTCCAGGATCAGATCCAGGGGATTGACAGGAAGTACGGGCCGATGCCGTACACGAAGACCAAGGAATTCCCGAGTCATGGGGTCCCCGATGCGTCCGAGGACATCACGGGAGGGATTGGCTGGGCCGGCATGGCGAACCTCGAGAAGTATCTCGACGCCGGAGGGCTGCTCATCACCCTCGGCAACGGCTCGTCCCTGGCCCTCGACGGGGGGCTCGTCCGGGATGTCTACCGGAAATCGGGCGCGTTCTTCACGCCGGGCTCGGAGCTCAAGGTGAAGTTCGTGCGGCCCGACCATCCGCTCGCCTACGGCTACCCGGAGGTCACATCGGTTTTCCGCACGTGGATGCCCGTTTACGATATCGCCGTGTCGGGACGAGGCTGTGTCGTTCTCCAATGGGGCACCAAGCTCAGAACGGAGGACCGCGAGGAAACGGGCGCCGAGGCCGGAAAGCCGAAAGATCCCAAGGATCAGGCAAAGAAAGACGAAGTCAAGATGCTCGTCAGCGGCGCCGTCAAAGGGGAAGATGATCTCGAAGGACGGCCCGCGATCCTCGACCTCCCGGCCGGCCACGGGCGTGTCCTCGCTTACAACTTCAATCCGATCCACAGGGATCTGAACCGCTCGGACTTCAGGTTTCTCTGGAACGCGCTCCTCAACTGGAACGCCCTGCCGCCGGCGGAGCGGTGAGACATTTTCGGGGACCGGATCATCGACCATCTCGAGCTGACGTTTGAAGCGGAGAAGCCGCCGTCCTCCCATATCTTTGAGCAGGTTGCGCTAATGGCGGCTGAGGAGCACGTCGGCTATTATTGATCATCTCATTATCGCGGGGAGCGGGAGTCTGTGATTTTTCGGCCAGAGGGGGAGGAATTCTTGTCTCCGGACGCTCTTCGGATTCCGCTTGTCGGATTATTGACATCGGCGCACGGCCGCAGCTCAGCTCCGGGCGGATAACACCGAGTCTCGTGAGCCTCCCGCCGTTGCCGCGCTGACCTGCCGCGGGCGACAAGTGCGTTAGGTCTGGGTCTTGGGCGGCGCGGGCCGGGTGACGGCGAACAGATCGACCATCAACATCAAGGCCAGGAGGACGATAGAGGTCCATGGCCAGGGGAGATGGAGGCGGAGGGCCGCGTCGAGCGAGTATCCGCCGGGTCCGGTGAGCCCAATGACGAAGGCCGCCGCGGCCAGGGTCAGCGGAAATTCGAATCCGCCCTCAGAGTTGAAAAACCCCTTGGCCCAATGCACCTTGGCGACGGCCACGATCATGGTCCCCATGGCGCCGACCGCGGCGAACGGCGTCAGAAAGCCCGCGGCCAGGCCCAATCCTCCCAGGAATTCTCCCAGGGTGTTGAACGCGGCAAATAGCCATGCCGGCCGCAGACCGAGGCCGGTCATCATGGCCTTCTCGGCCGCGAAGCCCCGGCCCCCGAACCAGCCGAATAACTTCTGGGCGCCGTGGGCGAAGAAGATTACGCCAACGACAACCCTCAGAATGAGCAGGCCGACGCTCGTAAGTTGCGTCATTTGTTGCCTCCCAAGAAAAAAAGGATTTTGTTTTCCTAGAATAGAGCATTGCCTCTCGGGATTCAAGCCGGCGGAAGGGGTCAGAACCGGAAGCCCGAAGCCTTTGTTCTTCTTGTGGACAGCTCGGGCAAAAAATCCTATGATTTTCATCGCGAATTCGACCGACTCACTCGGGACTCATTCGGTAAGCTTGGAATGTCTATGACGAGGATGGTCAGAAGGTCCTTGAACAGGGAGTGAACCGAGATGATGATTTTATAGAGGATGCTGATGAAAATCATCGATATTTCTATGAAGATTCACGAGGGGATGATGGTCTATCCCGGCAATCCCAGGCCCCGTTTCAAGAGATATTCGTCACTTCCCCTCCGACCCACGAACGAGTCTCTCCTGACTTTCGGCAGCCATGCCGGAACTCATGTCGATGCACCCCTCCACGTAAAAAGGAGGGGCGCATCCACGGAGTCCCTGCCCCTGGCTGCCTTCTATGGAGAGTGCCGGGTGCTTGACCTCACCGCGGCCGGCCAAGAAATCCGCGGAGAACATCTCAAGCCTTTTCGGCTGAAAAGGGACGAAATCATTTTGTTGAAAACAGAAAACTCCTTGGGGCAATATCGGTCCTTCCGGAAAAATTTTGCCCACCTCAGCTGGGACGCGGCCCGATATTTGGTTCAGAAGAGAATCAAAACCTTGGGAGTCGATTACTTGAGCGTCAATAAGTTCGGGACCGCTAACAATGTCCACGGCCTTCTGCTCGACAACCTGACTCTCGTGGAGGGTATCTGCTTGAGGGCTGTAAGGCCCGGACGATACCTCTGGAGCGCCTTCCCCCTCAAGATGCGTTGCGACGGGGCCCCGCTCAGGGCCATATTGATCAAAATGTGAAGGAGGTACGCCCATGAGTCCAATGCAGCTGGGTATCATCGGCCTGGGCAGGATCGGCGGCAACCTGGCCCTCCAGGCCATGGAGAAGAAGATCAAGGTCGTGGGACTGGACCTCGAGCCGAAGCCCCAACTTGAAGCCCAAGGCCTCAAGATCGCCCCGGACATCGCCTCCCTGGCTCGGGCCTTGACCCACCCCCGCGTCATCTATCTCTCTCTCCCGGCGGGTCCGGCCGTGGACTCCGTTCTCCAGAACCTCCTGACTCATTTGGAACAAGGGGACGTGGTTCTCGACGGGGGCAATTCCTTTTTTCTCGATTCCGTCAGACGGGAGAATGATCTCAGGGCGCGAGGTATCCATTTTCTGGACTGCGGCACGAGCGGCGGGGTGGAGGGAGCCCGGCGCGGGGCCTGTTTCATGGTGGGAGGCCGGGAGGAAGGGGTGCGGCTGGCCGAGCCGATCCTGAAGAAACTGGCCGTGGAGGGTGGTTATCTTCACACCGGCCCGCCGGGCAGCGGCCATTTTGTCAAGCTGGTCCATAACGGCATCGAGTTCGGCATGCTCCAGGCCATTGGAGACGGCGTTGAATTGCTGGCCGGAAGCGAATTCCGGCTCGACCTGGAAAAGATCTTTCACGTCTGGTCACACGGCTCGGTCATCAGGGGTTGGCTGGTGGAGCTCATGGCCGACGGCCTGAAGACGAAAGCCCTGGATGATATCGAAAGCTACGTGGAGGATACCGGAGAGGTCAATTGGCTGGTTCAATACGCCATCAACCGGGAGATCCCCATTCCCGTTATCTCCCAGTCGATCATGGAGCTCTTTAAATCCAGACAAAGAGATGGAGTCGCACCCAAGTCCGTGGCCCTGATGAGAAAGGGGTTTGGCGGTCATTCTTTCGGACCGGACGCTGCCATCGCCCGGGAACGAAAGACGAGCCGGATCCAGAAGATCTAACGAAAAGGCCCAGGACAAGGCCGTGGGTTGAGGTGGGGAGGATGGGCATCCGGTTCCGCCAAGCTCTTCCGGCCCAGGGTGGAGAAACGCCGCAGGTTTGTGGTAACGTATCCTCTCCAAGAAGAGGCCAAAGGCTTGAGCTCGAGATGTGATCTGCCATGACCCATCAGGATTAGTCCTTTCATGTCGATGATATCCCATGCCCGTCGGGTCGTTCTCAAGAAAAACGCTCTCCCCCTTCACTTGATCTTGGAGGTCACGTCGGCCTGCAATGCCCGCTGCGTCACCTGTTTCAATTGGCAAAAAACCGACTACGCCAAAGAGCAGAGGCTTTCGCTTGCGCAGTTGGATCGGATTTCCTCGGGCCTGGGCCCCCTGCTCTGGTTCAGTCTGACCGGCGGCGAGCCCTTCCTCAGAGAGGACCTGGACCGCGTCGTCGAGATCTTCGAGAGGAACAAGCCCGAATACCTGACCATCCCCACCAATGCCTTGCTCCCCGACCGAATTCACGACCTGACGCAGAGAATGTTGCGGGTCCACCGCAAGGCCCTCGTCATTGCCCTGTCCCTCGACGGCCTGGGAGAGAGGCATGATCGGATCCGCGGAGTTAAGGGCAATTTCGAGAAACTCCTGGAAACGCACCGCCGTCTCGACGCCTTGCGGCGGAAGCACAAGAACCTCCACCTCGGCATCAACACCACGATCACCACCCTCAATCAGGATCACATCCGGGAGATCGCCGACTACGTGAAAAACAACCTGAACGTCGAGTCCCATACCTTTGAATTCGTCCGAGGCTGCACCCGTGACTCCGCGGTCACGGCCCCGGACCTGGAGTTCTATGCCCGGGCCAAGGAGACCTTCAAGGACATCATGAAGTCCCATTCGTACTACCGGGTGAACCCCTTGAGCGGCGTGCTCCGGGCGGCAAAGCTGTACTATCATGACCTCGGCTATGAAACGATGAAACGCAAGACCCAGCTTATCCCCTGTTACGCCGGACAGCTGAGCGCCGTCGTCGACGTCCAGGGCAACGTCTATCCCTGCGAGCTCTACAAGGCCTTCGGCAACCTGAAGGACTTTGATTATGACTTCAAGGCGCTGTGGTTTTCCGAAAAGGCGTCAGCGATCCGGGACGAGATCCGGAACAAGGCCTGCTATTGTTCTCACTCCTGCTTCCAGTTCGTCAACATTCTTTTCAACCCGCGACTCTACCCGAGGCTCGTCAAGTATCTTTAGCCGGTTCTTGACGACAAACACCCCAAATATAGCCCAGTCCGTAGGCGATATGCGTCAAGGGAAGCCCGACCAGGAAGAGGAGCGTTCGGACGATGCTCCTGGATCTTAGGGAATCCAGAAGAACGAGAAGAAAATAAACGGCTAATGAGACGGCAAACACGCGGAAGATCCAGGGGCTGAACAGGGACAGCAGGGCGCCGAAGATCAAGAACAGCACGAAGAGCGCGGGGACAAAATAGATGATGTTCCTGAGCTCAAAGGGCTTTAAAAGAACCTTGACCTTATCCTTGGCCTGGAGAAAGGTTTTGCGCAGGTGCGGCCCGAAGAGCCTGTGGCGGGAGTGATAAACCCTCACCTGGGGTGAATAGATGATCTTCTTGCCGGTGGCCCGGGTCAGATCAAAACAGAGCACGGTGTCTTCGCCGGTCAGCCGGGTGGTGTTGTAGCCCTTGGTTTTCAGGACGTCGCTTCGTCTGAGGATGAGATTGCTGGAGGCCAGCTCCTTGGCTTCGGATAGCCCCGGTTTGTACTTTTTTTTATGGTAGGCGGTGGCCAGTCCGAGCCTTGAGTAGGTGATGTCATGGGCGGCCTTTTCCAGTACGCCCGCCGCCGGGGGAATGAGGTTGGGCCCGCCCGCGGCGCAAACCGTTTCATCCTCAAAAAGGGGCAGGGCCTTGCTCAGCCAGTCCCTGGCCGGATAGGCGTCGGAATCGATAGAGGCCAGGAACTCGCTCTCAGAGGAAAAGATCGCTTGGTTTCGCTTTTGAGCCGGGACCACGGGCCCGGTCGCGATTACCCTGGACTTGGGGAATTGTTCTTCGATCGGCGCGTCGGGGAGGAGGATGACCTCGAAGTCCTCGAAGTCCATTTTGAGGATTTCCGAGATACACGTCCGGACCTCGGCATCCACCGTTTTAAAGGGAATCATGATAGAGACTCTGGCGGCCATTCGTGCTCTCTTTTGAAACGTTCCCTACTATAATCGACGTCCTTCTTTCCTGCAAGGAAAATCCCGTTTCCCGCCCTGTCCCAAGAGATGCTTGCAAGGCATGAGAAAACCCGGCGATTCTTTTATAGTGAGGACACCGGGCCGCCAATCATTTCAAATACCACTTTTGCCGGGGTGGCGGAATTGGCAGACGCAAGGGACTCAAAATCCTCCAGGACGATTTTTAGGGCTTTTCCGTAAAGCCCTTCATTACCAGCAACTTACTGAAAAATTAGTCAGTTACGAGAAAACGGGGTGTATTGTACTGTTTGTATTGTCTGCATGGCTTGCATAGAGCTATGCAAATAGGTGACACAAAAGTGACAAAGTAGGGCTTCGTCCGATTGCAGCGGGTCGGGAGTTCGAATCTCTCCAGGCGCGCTCCCTTATTCCCCAGGGCATAAGCGATTTTGTCCAGATTGCGGGGCCTATCGAGCTGTCGCCATTTCACATAATCTTAACCATTTTTAGGTCTCTGCTGAGCACAATCTGAGCACAGCCGGAAAACTCCCCTCGCGGCCCATGCCTGTCTTCCCCCGACCGTCTCTGCCATGCAGACTGACCGCTCTCGCATGCGTGATACGATTTGGGGCATTTTGTGCCAGGGCCAAGCCTTGAACTACTCTGGTGGTATTGGCGAAGCTTCGCTCGGACGGCAATTCACAATGACCGAAGAATCGACACGCGCCGGGCTTCATGATTCCGGGGATCCGGGCTTCTTCAGGACATCTTCACCGATTGTTGACAACTTCTTGACAACTCGGCTCTTTGAACGCACTATCCTATTAACGTGGAGGGGACGGGCCGCTGGGGGCGCCTGAACTCAGAACGATGTCAGCTGCTCCGCGGCAATTCTTGCGGCGGACGTCCCTGTCCGGCTGATGGCAGCGCGGAGCCACGAGCAGTACTGAAATGAACGCCCCCTTGGGATCGCCTGAACAATTCGACAGGGTCTTGTCCGGGGGACAGGATCTCGAGGAGGGGGACGTTAAAAATCTGGCCCAACTCCTCTTCCAGCCGTTGGCCCACCGGGACGAACGGAGCGAGGTACTCATCAGCCATGACGGCCCGCGGCTGGTCCGGGTCTCCTTGCCTCGGCTTCGCTTCATATCGGCCCGGCTCTTCGCCGAATTCCGCAAGAGAGGCATTCGGCCTGGGACAACGGTTCTCCTGGCAAACGTCCCCGGCAACAGCGAGCTCTTCCTTGCGCTGTTGTTCAACGCCTTGGCAGCCTACGGCGTGAGGACTCTGTTGCCAATGTTCATGGAAACGGCGGTGCTCGAGGAATGGTTGGACCTCTGTGGCTGCACGGCGGCCATCCTCCCGGAACAGGACATGGGCGATTTGGACCACCACGAGAAAGAAAAAGCCATCCTCCGCGTGGTGAAGGAGACCGTCCTCCTCCGGGGCTTGCCCTGTTATGACAGCTTGGGGGATTTTCGGCTTCGAGACTGGCTGTATCAGGATGTGCCGGATCCGGACGCGATCGCCGCCGCGTCCGAAGTCGTCGGGGCCATCGCATCGACAGGCCCGCAGACGGAAGCTCTGCTGGTCAGCACGTCGGGTTCTTCGGGCAAGTCCAAGTTGGCTGTCTACGAGCAGGGGGCGTTCATAAGGAGCTGTCTGAGCTGGCAGAAAGCCGGTTTTTACGATCCGCGCAAACTCGGCGGCCGCGGATTCACGCCCCTCTTGACCCACACGATGGGCATCCGGGCCTTCTTCAACGCCCTGTGGACGGGATCGCCCGTCTGCCTCATCACTACGGAATGGTTCGCGGAGAAGCCGGAGACGGTCCGCTACCTCCTGCTCCAAATGAAGCCCGAACACATCACCGGCGGGCCCGCAGTCTACCAGCTGCTCCTGGAATTGGCGCGCAACTTCCCCGAGCTCAAGGACGAGCTCAGGTCGAGCCTGAAGACCGTCGTCCTGAGCGGCGCCCCGAACGGAGGCCAGACGGCCAAGGAGATCGCCTCGGCTTTCGGACTGACCCTGCATAACGCTTTCGGCATGACCGAGACCCAGCAAGTCTTGAGCACCCTGCTCTTCGAAGACGCCTCGGAGGAGAATCTCGGCTCGCTGGGGCGTCCGCTCCCGGGGGTGACCGTGGGGCTCAAGCAGCTGCCGGAGGACATAGGCTCTTTCCGTCTCTATGTGAAATCCCCGTTCGGCGCTGTGCGCATACTCGGGGAAACGCCATCCGCCGACGGACCCGAAGGCTTTCTCGATTCCGGAGATAACGTCAGGCTGTCCAATGGTGAGCGGCTCGTTTACGAAGGCCGGGAGGGCGGGGATTTCTTCAAGGACGGTTTCGGCGTGAAGATTCCGCTCCCGTCCCTCGCCCGGCACTACGAGGCGCTCCACAGGGAGGCCTCTCACGTCGAGTATTTCCCGCTCAGGAACTGCCCCGGTCTGGCCGCGCTCATCTTTATCAAGGACGGTTCTCCCGGAGGGGGGGTCGTCACCTACGGCGCGGTCCTCCGCAAGTTCTCGAGGCTGGTCGCCGAGATCAACACGCATCTCTTCAGGGTCCTGGAGCCGTTCGAATTCCGCCATCGCTCCGTCCGCCGCTTGGCCTTGGTCGACGGCCCCGTCCCCAGGACCGTGAAGGGCGGCGTCTCGAAATTCAAGATCGGATCGGATTACGCCGAGCTCATCGAGACGCTCAGGGATCCCCAGGCTTACCGACCCGGGATCGAGACGATCGGGAACGAGTTTGAGGCCCCTGAGACGTTCACCCGGTTTCTCAACCCCTACGTGGGACGCATGCTTTCCGGCCTGAAGCTGGATGTCGCCTACCATAGGGCCCGGAAGGATTCGCTGTTCATGCTCAAGGACGGACGGGAGATCGAGGTCCTGGACCTTGTGGGCGGGTACGGCAGCAACCTCCTCGGGCACGACAACGACGACCTGAAAGAAGCCGTGGTCTCGTTCCTGGCGAGCGGGGGAGTCCCCCTGGCCTCGCAGGGGAGCATCCAAACACACGCCGGCAACCTCGCCGAGGAACTCGCCGATGCGGTCGGCGAAATGACGGGACGGGACTATACCGTCATGTTCGGCTCTTCCGGTTCCGAGGCCGTGGAGATCGCCCTCCACCATGCCGCCCTGGAATGGCGGGCCAGGATCGATAAGATGGAACAGCAGCAATTCCAGCAATTCGGGGAGGCTGCGGGCCGGGCGGTTTCCTCGGTCTGGCGGGACAACAGGCGGGCCCTTGACACCGTCCCCCTTCAGGTGATCACCCTGAAGGAGGCTTTCCATGGCAATACGTCCGGGCCCCGGTCTCTCCTGGGGAACGACGAGCAACGCAGCATGTTCGGGAACATCACGGGACTTCGACGCGCCGTCCTCGACGACCGGGCTCCCGACTGGAGGGACCAGATCGATCGCCTGCTGGAGCGGGCCAAGGTCCGGATCCGGAGCATCGTCCCCGCCAACGGCGGTTGGGGCATCGAAGATTCGACCGTCGGCACCGTCGTCGCCGCGATCGCCGAGCCGATCATCGGAGAAGGGGGCGTGCGGACCGTTCATCCTGACGTTCTGCGGCAGCTGGGACGATACGACTTCCCGCTGATCATCGACGAGATCCAGTGCGGCCTGGGCCGCTCGGGAAGCTTCCTGGCCTCCGAGGGGGTCGCGGGCGATTACTATCTGTTGGGGAAGGCGTTGGGCGGGAACATCGAGAAGATCTCGGCGGTCCTCGTCGATAAGAAGCGCTTCCGGAACGATTTCGGAAAATACTACGTCTCCACGTTCGCCAACGGAGGACTCGCCGCCCACGCCGCGCTGACGGCCCTTTCGGTCATCAAGCGAGACCGCATTCCCGAACGCGCCCGGATCCAGGGCGGCAAGCTCCTCGAGCGGCTGACCGCGGTCCAGCGCAAGTTCCCTTCCGCGATCGCCGAAATCACGGGCCGGGGTCTCATGCTGGGGATCCGGTTTAACGATTTCACGGCGGGCGACCACATCCTGTTCCGGACTCTTGCCGCGCGCAAGGTCTTGGGCTATGTCCTCTCGGCGTACCTCCTCAAGCGCTGCCGTATCCGCGTTCTGCCCACGCTTTCCGCGCCGAACGGATTGAGGATCGAACCCTCGGCCTACATCACCGACGAGGAGATTGACAGGGTTGCTGCGGGAATCGAGGACCTCGCCCGCGTCCTCGAGGGCCGGCGTACCTACGAGCTCTTGCTGCCGTTGATGGACGGCGATCCCTTCGAGGACAACAAGGGCCGGGAGGCCCGCCCGGGTCTCATTCATTCGCGCGAGGACGAGCCGGGCGAAAAGGCCGCGCGGGTGGCGTTCATCGCGCATTTCAGCCGGCCAGCCGAAGAGCTCAGGATCATCGACAAAGAGCTGGCTGCAGGCCTCGGACACGGGATTGCGGATCCTGTTCAACCGGTTGCAGTCCGTATTGGAGATGAAGCCGGTCAGCCTCTACGCAAAGAACATATTCGGAGGGAGGATCCATTTTCGCTTCATCACCCTGCCGGCGGACTCCGCAGAGCTCGAGCGCCTCCACCGGCTGGGTCAGACCCGGCGCATCGTGGCGCGGATCCAGGACGCCGTCGACCTGGCGGCCCGGTCCGGCGCAACGGTGATCGGCCTGGGCGGATACGCCTCGATCCTCAGCCGGAACGGCTTGGCGCTGGTCGAGCCGGAGGGAACGCGTATCGTCACAGGCAACACCCTGACTGCGGCCACGCACTCTACCGGGTGACCGAAGAGATCCGCGGCCTCCGTCAGGAAGGCACGAGGCTGACCCTTGGGATCGTCGGGGCGTCCGGCAACATCGGGGCGATCATCACGGAGATCATGCTGAAGACCAACGGGCTTTTCGAACGGATCGTCCTGATGGACCGGAGAAAGGCGAAACTCGACGCCTTCACGGCCGGCTTGGACCGGGGAAATTTTACGGGGACCCTGAAACGGCCGTGGACCTTCGCCCGCTCAAGCGCTGTGACGTCATCGCCGTGGCGGCCAACACCAACGACCCGATCATCTTCCCCCATCTCCTGAAAGAGACGGGCCGCGTGCTGATCGCGGACGTGTCCGTCCCTTCGGCGCTCGCCGCAGAGGTCGCCCGCATGGGGAACGTGAGGTCGCTCCCCTTCGCCTCGTACATCAC